>NZ_JAPFRD010000001.1 GCF_026183695.1 Alteromonas aquimaris
ACTATTATCGACAATTAGCCGAAGATACGGCAGCATGACTCAAACAAATCCGCCTCCGAATTTACCGGCGCGATTCATCTAGCCAAAAAATATAAAGCGCAGGCAAGCAGAATAGTCCCAGTTAAAATTAAAAATGAACGACGAGAGAATTTAATTCCGTGAAGCCTGACTTCCATGAACTACCTCAAAGCACCTAACACCCGCATAACGGGCAAAAATACGTAGGCTACAATACCAAGCGAAGCGCAGGGAGCCTACGTATTTTTGTCCCCAGCGAGCGCAGCGAGTGTTAATGCGTTTGTTATAACCCGCTGTTTAATCGACGAAATCTTTGAAGCTATACTGTCCTTCAGAGATGATGCCTTCTTTTACCATTTCGTTAAACCAGTTATTCAAAGCTATTTTCATGGCATCCATGGGGCCTCTCCATACAGGTTTAATGTGTTTTACCCAAAGCTCTATTTCCTTTGTAGAATAGGTAGTGTCCTTGCACATTAACTTTGCAATATTGAGTATGTTTTCTGTATTTTCTTTATCAACGACTTCTACAGGAATTGACCAATGAGCTTTGCCAAGACAATCTGTGTAGAAGCCTATTTGTTTAAGGTTATCTAAGAGCAACAGATGTTCAGCTTTTTTCCCAAATAATGATTTAAACTCTTCGAGTTTATTTGCACCGCTTGACGCTAAGTGAGGAAATAACCACATAACATTCTTTTTTGTATGAGAACGGTAAGCCTTCCATGACTCTTTAACTTGATTGCCATTTTGAGCTAAAGCTAATTCACGCAAAATACTTATTTTACCAGACTCTTCTATTGATAAGATTGCCAAGGACAACGCAGAAGGAAATCTATTTAGATTAAATAATATTTCGGCATCTTCGGCTAACCGACGAGCATTGTCATTGGCTGCATTCATCCCGTCTGCAATTTGAGCAGGTTGGAGTGTATTTTTCCATTGTCCTAATCCTTTAGACACAGGTACCTCACATGAAAGGGTTATAACGCTTTAATAAGAAGCAAAAAATAGTTGCTTGTACTTTAGCGACGTAGGAGCAGGAGGCAACTGTTTTTTGTCTTACTTAATTGACTTGTTATGTTTTTGGTACCAAAATATATTAAATATTGGTATTGGAGGTTGGTATGGCGAAAAATACAAGTGTTACATTAGGTGAGCATTTTGATTCATTTATTAGTCAGCAATTAAAGACTGGTAGGTATGGATCTGCAAGTGAAGTTTTAAGAGCTGGTTTACGAGCCTTAGAAGATCAAGAGTTGAAAATGAACAATCTAAGGAATATGTTGATTGAGGGAGAAAATAGCGGAATAGCAGACTATTCATATGACACACTATTAAGTGATTTGGATAAAGAAAATCATTGATATGAAATTTCATTTATCTAAAAAAGCTAAATCAGATTTAATAAAAATCGCTCGCTACACACAACTTAACTGGGGCAGGCAGCAGAGAAATGACTATTTGAAATTACTTGATAGCGTTTTTCATCAAATTGCAGAAGAGCCTGAACTCGGCTATGCCTGTGATTACATTAGGCAAGGCTATAGAAAGCGACCGCAAGGAAGTCATGTCATCTATTACAAAGAATTTGGCAAGGAAGAAGTTATAATTATTCGAATTCTACATAAAAGCATGGATGTACACCGAGCCTTCTGAAAACATAACTTTTACTTAACGGGCATAAACACAGCGCTACAATCGCGAAGCGGCGCTGTGTTTATGTCCCAGCCCGCCCCTGCGGGCGTGTTTAAGTTGTTGTTAGGCACATTATTTACCCTTTGTGAAGTGCATTACAATACCAACGATGGCACCGATAAAGCCAAACTTAATAAAACCAGCAAAAGCATTTATAAAGCCAACTCCCGCTAACGATGAGCCGTCATTTATGGATGAAGCACTAGCTAATACTGCAACGAACCCGAACAGCGTTCCGATATAGGCACCAATTGCAGGTAATGCGAGCGCTAATGGAAATTTAAAAATAGGGGTTTGATGGCGGTACTCATAATATGAAATTATTATTGCAGCTATAAGTTGAGGTAAAACGGGCAAAAAAGAATATGCTGGGTTAACCCCCTTTAAGATGAAACCAATAAAGAGAAGAATGGTGGTTATGGCTGAAAGTTTAATTGATGCGTACATGTGCCTAACTTCCAAATATGGGGCAAAAACACAATGCCATAATCGCGAAGCGGCATTGTGTTTTTGTCCCAGTGTGCGCCTGCGCGCACGCCATTATTTGCTTGTTATACATTCTTTCTCCAAGGCTTCCCTTCTTTAAACGACAAGAAAACCCCTACAATTAATGAGCACGGCAAAAGAACCGAGGCGTAAACAAACAACCATCTTGAGAAAGCTGCATCCATAATTTCACCTTGGAAAAGCTGTTTGAGAATCAGAATTCCTAACATGAGCATTGATGTTACCAGCGCACATCTAATAGTGTGATCGATGAATGGAAAATTTTTAAGCACTCACAACTTCCAGAATGTATAACGCCCCACTAAGGGGCAGTAATACGTAGGCTAAAATTAGGAGCGAAGCGACAGAGCCTACGTGTTACTGTCCCAGCGAGCGAAGCGAGAGCCTTTAGTGATTTGTTAGAGTGCTTCAGCGGTTTCCCAACCAAGGTTTGTTAACTCAAAAATTTCACCCTTACTACCAACTTCTTGAATATGTTCATATTTAAGAAGCTCTTTAATAGCAGCTTCGTATCTAGCGTATATTCTTTGGTCGCCATTTCCAAAAGCAGAACGTCCTGCGTGTATAGCTCGCTCCCCCAGTGTTTTAGGCTTCTTGATTACGCCATCTTTGTCTTTCGCAGCAGCTCTTAGCAAGTCTTTAGATTCTGTCGATAATTTAGTCTTTGAAGACTCAACATTTTTGAGGTCAATGGATAACTTGTCCCTCTCTTTTCTTAGCGCCCGTAGCTCCCGCATCAATTTATCTTTTGTATCTGAATCTTCTATGTCTGAAACAGCTTCGTCTCTTTTGGCTCTATCGATTAATTCTTCTTCTTTAACAGCAAATAGTTGATTACGGGACTGTTCTAACTCTGCTTGCTTAACAATGTTTTCATGTTCGGCTTCTAATATAAGACTATCGAACAGCTCTCTTGGTTTTCTTTCGATAACCCCGAAGAAATAGCGAAACCAATGCGAACTTGCGGCAACAACAACGCCGATAATCAGAGGGAAAACAAGAAGCGTTAACAACGATGTATGCTCATCAAATTGCAGTAACTTTTCCTCAGGCGTTCCTTTAGTTAAGACTAGAAAGAAGATCCCTCGCCAGTTCAATGCAAAAAAAGCTATTAAAGAATACCCGAAATAGGGAGCTTTAATTCTATTGGTAATTGCGTCAAAAACTTCTTTCAATGCATCCTCCTTTGCACTCTAACGGCCCGCATAACGGGCAAAAATACGTAGGCTACAATACCAAGCGAAGCGCAGGGAGCCTACGTGTTTTTGTCCCTAGCGAGCGCAGCGAGAGTTAATGCGTTTGTTAGGTGCGTTTTAGTTTAAAAAGCCCTTCTTTTTTCGATAAATAACAAAGTGCCACAATTTGAGCGGCACAGATACCTAAAACCAATGCGACCGCGATTTCATAAGAAAATCCGATGTTAACAAGACAAATTATTGGCTCAGGATGAATCCCACCCATAAAAATGAGATGCGGCATTTCGAAGAAAACGGGAAACACTGTATAGCAAAGTATGTCGTAGAACAAAAATGTGCCACACGCTGCAAGTGCTCTATAAACCCCCTTTGGCTTTTCGAAGTAAAGGTACAGTGTACAAAAAAGAGAAGCTAGATAAGTGGTGCCACTTCCCATGAGACCGACAATTGGCAGAAAGGCATCTTCTTGGGATGTGCTTTGCGTAACTACTTTAAGCTCTGGGGTGAGTTTTAATGATTGGGAAAACTCAGGAAATTCAATCACAAACCTAGGTGTCTCTGGCATAAAGCTGACATAGGCAACCGAACTCCCAGGCCAGGCTGTAGTTGAAACGGTTGCGCCAAAACTAGGGAACAGTTCAATACCGGGCCAGATATTGATAATTGGTGTCCCAAGCCCGAAGACTACTCCCGTATAAGCATGACCAGCTTCATGAATCAGAACAGACGCAAGAAAATAAAAAAACAAAAGACTGGCAAGCAACAAAATCTTTTTAAACATAAGTAGCGCAATCCTTTTAGCACCTAACTTCCAAATATGGGGCGCAGACACGTGTGCAATAATGGCGAAGCCGCGCACGTGTTTGCGTCCCAGCGAGCGGCAGCGAGTGACATAATTTGTTTGTTAGCTACCGTTCTCACGTAAACTGCCTGACGACCGTTTCAAATAGACTCTTATCCTTCTTCAATGCAGCATAATCTTCATATGATATCTGCCGAACTATGAATTTGGATGCGAAGTGACCGACGTCGCACTCGATAAAGCACCTGTGATCTTTGTCCTTGTAAATTGACCAGTAGTCTCCGTAAAAGTAGTCCAAATGATTTGCGTGCTTCTTCCGTCTAGTTTCGGCTACCTGCTCATCTGTGGGACATGCAACTTTTTTAATACTGTAGAACTTACTCATCCAACTCTCTGGCTCAAGGTAGCTAACAATTTAATAAGGCGCAACTTGCGCGTTTTTCTGCCGAGCTACCGCTCGTTTTTATCCATATTGCCATGATTATCAAGCTTGTGAAAGCCGAAGCAGGCAATGGCTGCAAGAAAATAAAGCTATTTACTTTTAGGACGCAAACGCGCGATTGGGTCGTTTGCTTGAATATAGGGGAAAGGGTGCTATAACTGTATATTTATACACATAAATTGAACGTCATGAAAACAAAGTCTCCTTTCTTAAATCACATCACTGAGTATATGTTGCTAAGACAGTATTCTCCAAGGACCGTCTCTACTTATTTAAAGTGGATTTCCGCATTTATTCACTTTCACGGGAAACGTCACCCATCATCAATGGGTGACAATGAAGTTGAACAATACCTTGAACATTTGGCACTGAATGCAAATGTTTCACCACGCACTCAAGCCACTGCATTAAACTCGATATCGTTTCTTTATAAGCACATTATCAAGAATGAATTGTCTCTTAATTTGAATTTTGCCAGAAGTAAACGTCAACCCAAACTGCCCATTGTTATGACGCCTGATGAAGTGAAGCTGCTTATGTCAAGATTGAATAAACGTTACTATCTTATTGCTGGCTTGATGTATGGCAGTGGCCTTAGAAGCATGGAAGCTGTGCAACTGCGCGTGCAAGATATCGATTTCGATTATAAGTGTTTAAGGGTCTGGAATGGTAAAGGCAAAAAACACCGAGTCGTTACGTTGGCAACGGAGCTAATTCCATTACTTAGAAATCAAATAGCGCAGGTTGATGAATACCTGAGACTCGATATTCGGAATGAGCAATACGCCGGAGTTTGGATGCCTCATGCGCTAGCTAAAAAATACCCTTCAGCGAATAAGTCGCTCGCTTGGCAGTTCTTGTTCCCTTCTCATAAACTTAGCGCAGATCCAGAAACTGGTGAGATAAGAAGGCATCATTTTCATCCTACTTGCGTTCGCAAAGCGGTTAAACAAGCTGTATTGGTGTCGGGTTTAACGAAACCAGTCACCCCTCATACTTTAAGGCACTCATTTGCCACTCATTTACTACAGTCTGGCGCAGATATCCGAACGGTTCAGGCCCAACTGGGGCATTCTGATGTAAAGACAACTCAAATATATACTCATGTTCTTCAGCAAGGCGCAAATGGCGTAGTAAGTCCTTTGAGTCGTTTATCTTGATAATGTATTAACCCTATTTACCGCTTTAGCACCGAAAGCTACTACTCAATTTATCGCGAACCCACTTCCGTTTTACGCTCAATGATGTAATTAAAAACTCAATGAGCCAGCGGCAGCTGTACGTTGTGAGTTCAATTGATTCTGCTCTGAAATTGAAAATGTCAGATCAAATGATGCCCAATCCAGTTCAGACGTTCTGGTATTATCTTTAAACTTAATTTGGCTGAATAGGCATTCTGCGCTATTAGCATCCAATCGCATTCTCTTTACCTTCCCCGTTTACCTGTTATCTAGGTCGTATACATGAAAGGAAATTTAAGCGGCGATTAAAAAAGGCCACAAAATCTTTATCATCAGCAAAGTTGCAATTAATCCAATGCCTGATGAAAGCCATCCTAGGCGCTTAGAGTAAACCCAGCCACACGCAGCTAATGACCAGAAGAAAAAACAGATGCCACACAAGAATATAGGTGATAAAAGCATGTGCAAACCGGTAATATTGTCTGGCAAGGGAGTATCGGGATCAAAGAAAGGGCTACCCATCCATACCGATATTAAAGACCAGCCTAATGCACTTAGCACAAAACATGCAGCGGACGGGATAACGAGTGCTGCTGTAATAAAACGCGGTTTATGTCTGGCGTCGGAGGATAATAGTGCGCCCAAAAAGGCAAAAGCAAAACCTCCCAGCACGGCACTTACAGATGCCAGTTGACTAAACGATTCATTCATCTATTCATCCTTATTTACAACGTAATGCTCTGCCAACCAAACCCTTTGCAATGATAAGTAAGTTGTGACACAGCTTACTTATCATTGCAAGTTGCAGATAAGGGTAGGCCGGACCTTGAGCGATCTTGCAGAGGCTAAGAGGGGCAAGCATGAAGATTATGAGGTTTACCTTTAAAACCTAACTATAAGTAATAGTAGTTTGACGAGCCGAAATGATTACCTAACAGCAAGCCATTGTCATATTGAACAGCGGTATTTACCTGTATCCAATCAGAAAGCTTTAGTCTCATCGATACCGTACAGAACCCGAGGCAGACCTAATTAATTATCTGTTAAATCAATTAACGCTTCTTTAATGATGAGGAGGGGAAAATAAGTTTCTAAGGTCTTTGCGAAATTTTACATAATCTTTGCTAAACGGGATATCTTTAAAATCCAACTCATAGTGTCGCAGGCGCTTGATGTTACGCTGGTAGTCTTGAGGCTTATGACCATTATGACAGTAGCCTATCTGGTCCCAAATTTGCGCACTCACCCGAAGCTTTTAATTGGTAGCTGAAGAAATTATTAGCAAAGCCCCAGCCTGAACACCTTCGAATTACGCTGAAAATTGTACAGTTCTTTCTTACTGGTGGGCAGGGAGTCGATGTCGGCTTGTACGAATCCTTGTTCTAAGAACCAGTGGGCGGTGAGGGTGGTAAGCACGAACAGGTTCTGGAGTCCAAGTTCCAATGCCGAAGCCTTAATGGCGTCGAGCAGACGTTCGCCGCGGTTTTTGCCGCGGTACTCTGGATGGGTGGCCACGCAGGCAATTTCGCCACTGTGTTCTTCTGAAAATAAATACAGTGCTGCGCAGGCGATGATCATGCCGTCGCGGACAATCACAAAGAAATGTTCGATTTCCTGCTCCAGGCGTTCTCTGGAGCGGGTCACCAATGCGCCGCTTTCTTCCAGCGGTTTGATTAAGGCCAGAATTCCCCCCACGTCATCGATGGTGGCCTGGCGTAATTGTTCGTAGTGATGTTCAAGCACCAGCGAGCCGCAGCCATCGCGGGTAAACAGTTCCTGTAGCAGTGCACCGTCAACTTCATAGCTGATGCAGTGGGCGCGCGGAATACCGGCGGCCACGCTACTGATAAGCGCATGCAGCACGGTGGGTTCGGCGTCAATCTGGTTATCAGCGTAAAGCTGCTCAAGCTGGTGGCGCTCGATGGTGCGCAGTAGTTTTCCGCTTTGATTAAAAATACCTTCATGACTGGAAAACGCGATGAGCTTATCTGCCTTTAACGCAATGGCAGCCTGAGTGGCTACGTCTTCGTGGGACAGGTTAAATACTTCGCCGGTAGTGGAATAGCCCATCGGTGAGAGCAGCACGATAGAGCCGTCATTAAGATGGTCATTGATGCCATGCACGTCGATGCGTCTGACTTCACCGGTGTGGTCAAAATCAACACCGTCTCGCACCCCCACCGGTTTTGCCACCACCAGATTGCCAGAGCACACCCGAATCTGCGCCCCGTGCATGGGTGAGTTGGGCAGGCCGGTAGTGAGTAGCGCTTCAATATGCGCACGTGCTGAGCCCGCAGCATCCTTCACACATGCTAAGGTAGCGGCATCGGTGATACGCTTGTCGTGGGAGAAACGCGGCAAGATCTGACGCAGCGCGATGCGCTCATCAATTTGCGGGCGTGCGCCATGCACCAGCACCAGCCTGATACCCAGGCTGTTGAGCAGCGCAATATCGTGAATGATGTGGGGGAAGTTATCATGCTCCAGCGCTTCACCCCCAAACATCAGCACAAAGGTTGTGCCTCTGTGTGCGTTGATATAAGGCGCAGAGCTACGAAACAGTGCGATGCCATCCTGATGTGACAGTACCATCTGACTAACCTTCCTCGCTATCCATGCGCTCCATCTCACGATAAAGGGCTTCGGTAACAGTGGTAAAGGCGGTGCCGCCCAGGTTATTACGTTTGTTGATACCGTATTCCACTTCCAGCACCGTAAATACATCTTCATCAATGTCGGCGCAGATGGCTTTCAGGGTGTTAAGCGGCAGGGCTTCAATGGGTTTATCTTCAGCAATGGCTGCCATCACAATCTGCCCTGAAATAGCGTGCGCAGTACGAAATGGAATGCCTTTGCCCACCAAGTAATCAGCCAGCTCAGTGGCATTGGCATACCCTTTCATGGCAGCCTGACGGCAACGTTTTTCATTTAGTTGGATTGACTGCAACACTTCGCTGGCGATGCACAAGCAGCTGTGCCATTGGTTAACGGTATCAATAGCGCCTTCTTTGTCTTCCTGCATATCTTTGTTGTAGGCCAGCGGCAAACCTTTCATGGTGACCAGTAGAGCCTGTAAGGCGCCAAACACCCGCCCACATTTGCCACGCATTAATTCCAGTGCGTCAGGATTTTTCTTTTGTGGCATTAACGACGAGCCTGAGGTCACACTGTCACCAAGCTGAATAAAGCCGGCTTCACCGGAGTTATAAAAGATCAGATCTTCTGCCATGCGGGATAAATGCATCATGCTGGTGCTGGCGGTGAACAACAGCTCCAATACAAAGTCACGATCGGAAACCGCATCCAGGCTGTTAAGGGTAGGCGAGGCAAAACCCAGCTCACGGGCCAGCTTTTCACGATCTACCGCGTAAGTGGTGCCCGCCAGCGCGCCACATCCCAACGGACATTGATCCATTCTAATCAGTAAATCATCTAAACGACTGCTGTCGCGTTTAAACATCTCCACATAGGCTAAACACCAGTGACCAAACACAATCGGTTGTGCCCGCTGCAAATGGGTATAACCCGGCAGGATCGCATGCTGGTAGCGTGACGCCGTACTCAGCAGGGTGCGTCTAAGCTGGATCAAATCCTGTTGCAGTGAAAGCACGTGGGTTTTTACCCACAACCTGAAATCGGTGGCCACCTGGTCATTACGGCTGCGTCCGGTGTGCAACTTTCTGCCCACGTCGCCTAGCTGCTCAATGAGCGTCGCTTCGACAAAACTGTGAATATCTTCTTCCTGGCTGGCAGCGAAATTTAGCTCACCCGCTTGCGCCTTGCTCAGCATGTCGTTCAGTGCGTTATGCAATTGCTGGTGCTCTTGCTCGGTCAGCACACCAGCCTGATGCAACGCACCGGCCCAGGCTATTGACCCCTGAATATCCTGCGCGGCCATTGCCTGATCAAACGGCAGCGAGTCGTTAACCTGTTTAAACATGCTGCTGGTATCTGCTGTAAACCGTCCTCCCCATAATGCCATGATCAACGCTCCTGCTTTTGCAGTGCTGCGATGCGCGAAGGTAAACTGTAAAGGCGAATAAACCCTTCAGCATGTTTTTGGTTGTAGACATCGTCTGCGCCAAACGTAGCAAAATCTTCTGAATACAAGCTATTTGGTGATTGCCGCTGCACCACTGTGGCCTGGCCTTTATAAAGTTTCACCACCACGTCACCGGTTATCTGCTGGGCGAAGACCGATGCGCCAGCCAGAATTGCATGACATAACGGGGTAAACCAGCGCCCATCGTAGACCAGATGAGAAAACTCCAGCGCGAGTTGTTCACGGTGTTTCAGCGACATTTTGTCTAACACCATGGTTTCCAGCGCTTTGTACGCTTTAAGCAGGACAGTGCCCCCCGGCGTTTCATAGCAGCCACGGGATTTCATGCCAACCAAGCGGTTTTCAACGATGTCACTGCGGCCTACACCATGCTGGGCCGCCACTTCATTAAGCTGAGTCAACGCCTGATAGGGGCTTAATGAGGTGCCATCCACTTTAACTAACTTACCCTGCTCGAATGACAGGGTAACGGTTTGTGCCTTATCCGGTGCCTGCTCCGGTGAACAGGTGAGTGTCCACACTTGATCTGAAGGAGCTTGCCAGGGATCTTCCAGCTCGCCGCCTTCGTGTGAAATATGCCACGCGTTGGCATCCCGACTGTATATCTTTGTCGCAGAAGCCGTGGTGGGGATGTTGCGGGTGGCCAGGTAATCAAGTAAGTCTTCTCTGGATACCATGTCCCATTCACGCCAGGGTGCAATGACCTGTAAATCAGGGGCAAGGGCGGCAAACGCGCTTTCAAAACGCACCTGATCATTGCCTTTGCCAGTGCAACCATGACACAAGGCATCCGCGCGGACTTTACGCGCGATGGCGACCTGGGCTTTGGCTATTACCGGACGTGCCATTGAGGTGCCCAGCAGGTATTCGCCCTCATACACGGCGCCAGTTGTCACGGTGGGATAAATATACTCGGCGACAAATTCTTCTTTTAAATCCACAATGTGACAGTCGCTGGCACCTGAGGCCAACGCTTTTTCATACAGGCCTTCCAGCTCTTCGTCGCCCTGACCCACGTCGGCCGCAAACGCAATCACTTCACAGTCGTAGTTTTCTTTTAACCACGGGATAATGGCGGAGGTGTCTAAGCCCCCTGAATACGCCAGTACCACTTTATTAATATTTTTCATAACCGAGTCCTGTTAATTTACCCTGCTAAAAGGTGGGTCAAAATGGCATTTTGGCCGTGCATGCGGTTTTCTGCCTGTTGCATTAATAACGATGCTTCACTGTCAATCAATCTGCTGGTAATTTCAAGATCACGATGAGCAGGTTGGCAGTGCATCACAAAGCGCGCGCCACTGTTGGCAAACAAAGTTTCGTTGACCTGATAGGGCATAAACTTTTCTTTTATGGCGGCTAGGGGCGTCTTGTCTCCCATCGACAACCAGGTATCAGTGTAGAGTACGTCGACCCCTTTTATCGCCTCGACGGCATGAGATTTTTCAATGCGTGCGCCTGTTTGTTTGGCTATATCTTGCGCCAGCGTGAAAATCGCTGAGTCTGCTTCATGTCCTTGCGGGGTGACACTGATGACATTGCAGCCAAGCAGGGCGCCGACAATCAATAGTGAATGGGTGACATTATTACCGTCGCCTACGTAGGCCAGGGTGCGCCCCTTAAGCTCGCCAAACTGTTCATACAAAGTGAGATAATCAGCCAGCGCCTGACAGGGATGAAACTTATCGCATAATGCATTAATTACCGGTACCTTCGCTGCAGCGGCCATCGTGGTCAGCGTGTTGTGGGCAAACACCCGGGCGATAATAGCGTCCGCCCAACAGGCTAGGTTAGCCGCGGTGTCGCGTATGTCTTCGCGCCCCACCAGGCTGTTGGCCTGCGCGTCCAGATAAACCAGGTGCCCACCCAATTTATGAACGCCGATTTCAAAACTTACACGGGTTCGCAACGACGGTTTCTCAAATACGGCCACAATCGAGCGACCGCCTAATACGTTTGAATAATCTGCCGGATGCTGTTTTATGGTGACTGCCAGTTCAAGCAGAATTTGCATCTGGGTGGGCGTCCAATCGCTGAACGTTAATAAATCGTGTTTCATGCGTGTTCCAAACGAGATGATGAGATAATCTGTGTGCCGCAATGCGCTGCGAGAATATCGCTTAGCTGGTCATTCCAACTGGCGATCGCGACCGGTTGGCCCAGTGTGTTAGCCGCCTGAAACGCGGCATCAACTTTGACCTGCATACCACCTGCTATCACGCCTTTTAGCTGTAGGTCCTGACTGCAATCGGCATCCAGTTGTTTGATCAGCGCACCGTCAGCGTCAAGCACACCAGCCACATCAGATAGCATAATTAGCTGCGCATTGAGCAGTTCGGCGATGGCGGTTGCTGCATGGTCAGCATTGACATTTAATAACTGACCCGCGTGATCACAGCCGATAGAGCTGACAACCGGGAAAAAGCGGTTGGCCATTAAGACTTCAAACAAATTTTTTTGATTGGCTTGAGGTACGCCCACGGCACCGTATTCTGCACCCAGCTGAGTACAACTGATTATGTTGCCGTCGATAAGCGATAGCCCCACAGGTGCAAGCCTTAAAGCATGGGCCTGTGCGCATAGCACTTTATTTGCGGTGCCTGCTAGCGTACCCGCAACAATGGGCATGTGCTCAACCGGGGTGACCCTTAAGCCGTTTTTCTTTTCGCTGGTTAAACCCAATTGCGTTAACAGTTTTTCCGTGAGCGCGCCGCCGCCATGCACCAGGACAAATTGCGCCTGAGATTGCAGTTGTTTGATTTGAGCAAACAGTGAGGTGATGGTGCTTGGCTGGTCGAGCAATGCACCACCCACTTTTATTACCACACGTTTCATGGCAGTAACCCCTGTGTAGGGGGCAGATCAAAGGCCAGGTTTGCGCACTGCATTGCCTGTGAAGCCGCGCCCTTAAGTAAGTTGTCTATAGCACAACCGATAACCACATAATGACTTTGTTCATCAACCTGCCAGTGCACATCAGCAAACGGTGAATTGACCACATCATCTACCTTAGGAAAAGCGGAGGTTAAGCGCACCAATGGCTGATGGCGGTAGTGACGAAGGAATGCCTGCTCTACATCATTGGCGGTCACTTCTGGATTCAGCTTAGCGGTAATAGTGGCAAGAATGCCCCGTTTGAAATTACCCAGATGCGGGGTGAAGATGACTTGGTGGTCAAGATAGCTTTCGATTTCAGGCGTATGCCGGTGTGATAATACGCCGTAGGCCTGCAAGCTCACTTCACAAAAGCTGGTCGTTAAGCTGGCTTTGCGTCCTGCACCAGTGACTCCGGATACAGCATTGATCACCGGACGAAAAGCAGTGTCGAGTAACCCCGTACGCTGTAATGGCAATAGCCCGGTAAGTGACGCGGTCGGGTAGCAACCGGGCACGGCGACCAGCGACGTATTAGCGATATCATCGGCAAACCACTCTGCGAGCCCGTACACCGCCTTCTGTTGAATCGACGGATGCTGATTAGCAAACCCGTAGAACGCGGCGAAGGTATCAAGGTCGGGCAGTCTGTACGCGCCTGAGAGATCAAATATTTTTGCCTGCTTATTGATCAGTTGCGGCATCACATCGTGGCTGAACTGATGTGGTGTGCACAAAAACACTAAGTCCGAGGAGTCAGCTAATGCCCCACATCCACTTTGGCAAAGAGGCTCTAGCGGAAGATCAGGAAAATGCCTATATTCCCCCGCAACTTGCGTAAATAATTTGCCTGCATCAGCGCTGCTTGCCGAGACGTATAACCCCTTAAGTTGCATGACAGGGTGCTGATGAACTAATGCAGTTAGCTGTGCGCCGGCATAGCCGCTAGCCCCGATAATAGATACTTTCAACATAATTATTTAACTTGTAAAAAAAGAAAATTCACTTTTTACCTTTGCCTCCGAGAGAATGGATGTGCAGGCCCCGAGTACGCCAGCAAAGGTAAAAAGAGTGCTACATTAATGCTAAGTGGCTGGCTTACGAGTATCTTCGTCGGACAGTACTAGGCTGATAGCAAGTCATGGGAGAAATATGGGAAGGTAAAATTGCTACGACAAAATGACGCGCATAACGATTACACAAAACGCGGATCTCCTGATTGGATTAACTGGATTCAACTACTAAAACCAGATAATACTTAGTATGAATTATTATGCAATAAAAATGTATAAATATTTTTTATTGGGAGTGTGCTCCTAATAAGATAATTCAATGCTTCTTTTAGAATCAATGTAATGCTAAGCCAGCATAACTATTTATAAATCAACTATTGCTGAAGGTTAAAAATTAAGGTATTTAAAAGGTTGAAAGCTTTTTAAGGAAAACAAATGCAGGAACACACTATTGCGCTGGTCGCGCATGATCACAAAAAATCTGAATTGATCAAGTGGATCAAGACCCACATAGAGGTGATGAAAAAGTGTAAAATAGTTGCCACTGGCACCACAGGAAAACTAATAGCCAGTGAAACCGGCCTCGAGGTGAAGCGCTATCAAAGTGGCCCTTTGGGCGGCGACCAGCAAATTGGCGCGCTTATCGCAGAGGGCGGCTTAACCGCACTGTTTTTCTTTTGGGATCCACTTAATCCAGCACCTCACGACCCAGATGTGAAAGCGTTATTGCGGTTATGTTCGGTGTGGAACGTGCCGGTCGCATGCAATTCAGCGAGTGCAGATTTAATGGTCACCTCGCCATTATTTTTATCGGCAGATTATCATCCAGCGAAACCGAACTATGAACGTGTAGATTAATATTTGTACGATTACGTTACATCGCGTAAGCGCATTACACCTTCTTTTATGCAGAAAGCGTACTTGCCTGAGCCGCACATCATTTTTTGACGGGCCGTGGCTTACCCATTGCAATTGATCGGGTGGAGCTGCATTATGAAACCCTGCACCACACGTAAACTTTTTTTTGTAAATCGAGGCGATGCCCTCAATTGACGCACCTCGGCCAGGATCTGCAATGAATTGGAAGCTGACATCAGAAAAACACCTTGTACAAACTTACTCCACCCACATCAATCCCTTCTGGAAGCAAGCGGTGAGCACTGGAGAGTTCACAGGTAAACATGATGTCAATGTGCACTATGCCTGGTGTCAACCTGAAAATGCGCATACGCATGTAGTGATCAGTTCCGGTCGCATAGAATCGTTATTAAAGTACAAAGAACTCATGTACGATTTTTTCACCAACGGTTTTGCCGTATATATTCTCGATCACCGGGGACAAGGCTTGTCGGGTAGAATGACCTCGGATCCCCAGCATGGCTACGTTGAAGATTTTGAGGATTACGTGGACGATTTACTGTTCTTCTGTGATGCAATCGTAAGTGCAAAGACTGCTGCGCCACTACATTTACTGTGCCATTCTATGGGCGGAGCCATTGGTACATTGGCGTTATTAAAAGCGCCGCAACGATTTGCTTCAGCTGTGTTGTGTTCACCCATGTTCGGCATTCGTCCAGCATTGCCTGGCTGGCTGGCAAAATCGCTTATTTATTTTAGTTTAAAACTACAAGAATTAAGTAAACGCAAAAGTGGCTACTTTTTTGGCCAGACAGCTTACCTTGCCTATCCATACGCCATTAACACCCTCACCCATAGCGAAAGTCGTTATCGGTTATTCAGAGATTTGTACGATGATTTTAGCGAAATTCAGTTAGGTGGGGTGACTACCCATTGGTTGCGGGCGGCGATTGAAGCCATGGATAAGATAGAAGAGCATGCTGGCAACATTGAGACGCCTCTCTTATTGTTCAGTGCCAGTGGCGATAGAATAATTGATAATCGCCGTCAACTATCTGTAGCCCATCAATTTAAAAACGCGGAAATTAGAAAAGTACCCGGCGCCTACCACGAATTGTTCGCCGAATCAGACGAATACCGTGTTCCAGTATTGCAACAAATCATGTCGTTTTTACATGAAAACCGTTCCAGCCGCAGCTAGCGATGTGGTCTCTTCTTTCGTTTTACACCGAGTATTCATCCGCGTGCATTGATTTTCAGAGCAAAATTGAATGAGGCATAAATCCTGCAGAAAACTTTACTGACATTAAAGTAGAAACCTTTTTACTTTTTACTTTTTACTTTTTATTTTTACTTTCAATAAAGGTAAAGAACAGGACATGGACAGTAGTGTTGTAAGTTTTCGCAAGTGTGGCACTGCATCAGGAAAACCATGCTTGAGCGAAGTTTACGGCTTTCGCAGCAAACCTGTCATCAATGAATTGGATGCTCCGTTAGCAATAGCAGATAGCGAAGATAGTTTTGAGACGGTAGTACAGAATCATCGCATAGTACGGCGTATACCCGTTCGATGAACGGGGCCGAACTCTGCAATGAACTCATATTGGTGGTAGCTGGAGGTAAGCATGGTTGCAACAATGAATTTAACGGGCGTAATGGACGAGCTATTGGAAAACGCTTCCGATGAGAAGTCTTCGATTAAGGAAATGGTGGAAGCGTTCGAAAATCGTGGTTATGGCCCTTTACTATTAGTGCCTTCGCTGATTGCCGTGCTACCTACTGGCGCGATCCCAGGTGTGCCTTCCGCCTGCGGGGTGACTATCTTTCTGATAACCATACAATTGCTATTTGGCAGAAAGCATCCGTGGCTGCCTTCGCAACTGGAAAATATAGAGTTCGAACGAGAGACACTTAAAAAAGGGGTAGAAAAGGTAAAGCCCTATACCCGGAAAATTGATAAATTGTTCAAACCCCGTCTGCACTTTTTCATGCATACTGTAGCAAAACGCGTGCTTGCGTTAGTGTGTGGCTTAACTGCGCTGCTAATGATCCCCCTCGAACTGGTGCCTTTTGCCGCAGCTTTACCTGCTTCAGCCGTAGCCTTTATGGGTATTGGCCTAAGTACTAAAGATGGAGTAATGACTTTAATAGGCCTTACCTTAGCCCTTAGTAGCTTGTGGGTAGTGCTGACCCAACTGCCAGCGCCGGGATAGCCATTTCCCATCAACATAAATCAGACACTTAAGCCTCAACACGCTTGTGAGCGGATTAGTATAAGTGGCCACCGCAATTAAACGGGCCCTCGGTAGCCGACTAATACGCAAATTTTTTGCTTAGGGGTATGCTTATAAGAGATGAATGGGGTGGGGAAATGAGTAGAATCTATAATGATAAGGTCACCATCGAAAGCTGAAGTAATCAAAATGTATGAATTACCCCGTATTACACCGGCTTGGCCCACATACCGGCCCCTTCGAACTTTACTGCAATGCCTTGGTTATAACTATCGCCTAAATTCTGCGGTGACCATACCACTGTTGAGCTTGATGAGAAATGGTTACTGTCCGCCACTAAATTGCTGCTGTCTCCAGGCTTCGTAACTGACAATTGCGACAGTATTTGATAAATTTAAGCTGCGCGCACCTGGCTGCATAGGTACCCTAATGCGGAAATCCTCTGTCATACTTTGTAAAATTCTATCAGGCAAGCCGGCGGTTTCAGAGCCAAACAATAACACGTCTCCATCTTCATACTGTGGAGCGGTATAACATCGGCTGCCTTTGGTGGTAAGAGCGAAGATGCGATGGCCTGCAAATTTACTTAAAAAAACCTCGTAACTTGGATGTACGGTAACATTGGCTAAATCACGATAATCCAGGGAGGCTCGTCGAAGCTTTTTTTCATCCAGTTCAAACCCGAGCGGTTCGATGAGGTGAAGATGGCAGCCATTATTGCTCACCAGTCGAATAATATTGCCGGTGTTTTGGGGCATCTTAGGTTCATGCAGGACGATGTGAAACATGGTGTAAACCTGGTGGTGATAAGAGCCAGAATGCAACCCTGGCCCAATTCGTTGTTGTGTGTTTTATTCTTGTTTTAGTTCGCGGCTTAACAGGGCCAATGCGGCATCTTTAGGTGCTTTGCCTTCATAAAGTACCGCGTAAATCTGCTCGCAAATCGGCATCTCAACCTTTAAACGCTTAGATAAAATGCGGACTTCTTCGGTATTGCGATAGCCTTCAACCACTTGTCCGATTTCCCGCTGGGCCTCTTCGACGGATTTACCTTGTCCTAGCGCTAAGCCAAACCGTCTATTGCGGGACTGATTGTCGGTGCAGGTTAAAACCAAGTCACCTAGCCCCGCCATACCCATAAATGTTTCAGGTTTAGCACCGACCTGGGTTCCAAGCCGGCAAAGTTCCGCTAAGCCACGCGTAATGAGAGCGGTTCTGGCATTAGCCCCGAAGCCGAGGCCATCAGCGAGCCCTGCGCCAATCGCGATCACATTTTTCACCGCGCCACCCAGTTGCACGCCAATAAAATCAGGATTCTTATAGACCCGGAAAGACTTGGCGCAATGCAGTTTTGCTGCAAAAATATCCACTAGATTTTCGTCGGTAGACGAAAGGGAAATAGCCGTAGGTAAACCTGCTGCCATCTCTTTTGCGAAGGTGGGACCTGAAAGTACAGCCAGTGGATAACTGTCACCTAAAATATCCAACGCCACCTCACGTAACAGCCTGCCGGTGCCTGGTTCAAGCCCTTTGGTAGCCCAAATGATACTTTGGTTAGGCTGTAATAAGGGTTGAATAGCTTTTAGCATTCCGCTGAAAGCATGACTGGGCACTACCACTAACACAAATTTGCTTTGTTTAACGGCCGCCTCTAAATCGGCTTCGATCTGTAATGTGTCGGGTAACCTGAAACCTGGCAAGTAACGTCTATTCTCACGGGTTACCGCCATTTCGGCCATGTGCTCTTTATCCCGGCCCCACAACACCGTAGAGGTGCTGTTGCGTGCCAAACAGAAGGCAATGGCGGTCCCATACGAGCCCGCCCCCAGTACAGTTACTGAATCGTTGCTCATGCGATATTACGCGTCCAGTTTTTGGGCTGGCTGATCACCTTGCGCTTGCTGCGCGCGCTTCTGCATGTATGCAGCAAAAATTGCGTCAAAGTTAACCGGTGCCAGATTTAGCGGCGGGAAGGTACCGCGGTTTACCATGTTAGAGATCGCTTCACGTGCATAAGGGAATAGCAAGTTCGGACAGAAAGAGCCCAGAGTATGCGCTTTATTCTGATCTGGCATATCAATAATGGTAAACAAGCCGGCTTGTTGAACTTCACATAAAAACGCAGTTTCTTCACCGATTGTTGCCGTTACTGTAACAGAAAGGACCACTTCGAACAGGGTGTCATTAACTTTGTCAGTTTTGGTATCAATATCCAGCTTAATCTCTGGCTTCCATTCTTTATTGAACATCGCTACTGCATTAGGCGATTCAAATGAAATGTCTTTTACATAAATACGTTGAACATGAAACTGCGCATTAGGAGTTTGATTTTCGCCTGCGCCTGCTGCTTGGTTTTCTTCAGCCATGATACTTCCTATATTTGTTGTTGCCTGCAAGATTGCTTTAGTCAGCGAGCAGGACATCCAGTTTATTTTGCATATCAAGAGCAACTAAATCGTCACAACCGCCGATATGCTGCTCGTTAATAAAAATTTGTGGTACTGTCCAACCGCCGTTCGCCCGGGTAATCATTTCGTCCCGCAATTCAGGTTGTACGTCAATTGCGTACTCTTTAAATTCTACGCCTTTTTCTGCAAAGAGCGCTTTAGCGCGATGGCAATATGGGCAGTAACCCTTCGTGTAAATTTCAATGCTGGCCATTAAAGCCTCTTATCTGCTAATTGGCAAACCTGCGCTTTGCCACGCATTCATGCCGCCTTTAAGTACAAATACTTTATTAAAGCCACTTTGTGTCAGCGATGAAGCGACCCCTCGGGCACTGTTCCCCATCGCGCACACCACAATAATGGGCGTGTCTTTGAATTTTTCAAGTTTACTGAAGTTTTTCTCTCGAATTTCTTCCGGTTTAAGCTGACGAGCATTAATGATACGGCCAGTTTTAAAGTCCTTTGCCGGCCGTGTATCTAAAACCACCGCATCTTCTTTATTGATGAGTTGGGTCATTTCATGCGTGTTAACTTCTTTAATTTTTGACGTCAAGGTACTAACAAAGCTGTAAACCAGCATTGCGACCAAAGCCAGCCAGATCCCACTTAATAAAAAGTGGTTACCTGCAAATTCTATTAGCTGTTCCATTTTGAACCTTTGTACTTCTACCCACAAAAATCGAGTGCAAAGTATATAGAAAATCGACGCAGAAACCAGATCGTGCGGATAATTAAACGCATCACACTTGTTACCAATCTGAAAACCTGTTGAAATGGCAAGCGGTTTTTCTGGGTTAATTGATGTAATGCCTTCAAAATGTAATGCCAATTGGGGACAGTTAATGCGTATGTTATGGCTATACAGCGCAATGATGTTAGCTTTACCCGCATTGGCGCAAGATTCTCAGCAGGATAAATTGGCTGAGCTGCAGGCCCAGCTTAAAGAACGTCAGCAGCGCCTGGCAGCAAATCAGGCCTCAGCAGAAGAGCTGCAAAAAGCATTACAGCGATCTGAAGAAGAAATCGGCCGCACTGCCAGGCAGCTGCAAACCACGAAAAATAACCTGGCAGAAAATCAAAAGGAACAAGCCGACCTGCAACAGCAACAACAAGAGCTAACCCAGGCCATTATTCAGCAGCAAGACGCGTTAGCCAGTCAACTAAAAAGCGCTTTCATGTCAGGGAATTATGACTACGCCAAATTGTTCTTTTATCAAGAAGAAGCGAGCAAATTTGAACGTATCCTCACTTATTATCAATATATTAATAATGCCCGCCAGCAGGAAATCAGCAAATTCCGTAATAACGTTGAGTCGCTCAAAACAGTTAACCTGCAGTTAGAACAAAAAGGGAAGGAGTTAGCCAAGCTGTTAAGCCAACAAGAATCACAGCAGGCTCAGCTATTAGCACGGCAGTCTGACCGTAAACAAACATTAGCCAAATTAAATAACAGTATCGCCAGTGATGAAGCACAAGTGGCAGCATTGCAAGCGAGTGAAAAAGCACTGCTGCAAACGATTGAGGAGGCCAATCGTCGGGCCGCAGCGCAACAGCAAGTAGAGCTCAAAGGCTTGGGTACGCTGAAAGGGAAACTAATTCAACCCGCAGCCGGCACAGTACGCCGCTTATTCGGGCAACGCAGGCAGGGGCAGGTGCGTTGGAAAGGGATCGTTATCGAAGGCTCAGAAGGCAGTTCTGTAAAATCGGTTTCTCAGGGGCGGGTGTTGTATGCAGATTGGTTACGCGGCTTTGGACTGGTGACGATAATCGACCATGGCGACGGCTACATGAGTGTGTATGGACATAATCAAGCGCTGCTAAAACAGGCAGGCGATGATGTTCGACAAGGTGATACGATCGCTTTGTTGGGTCAAAGCGGTGGGCAAAGTTACCCTAACCTTTATTTCGAGATTCGGCATAAGGGTAAAGCGTTGAACCCCACGAGTTGGTTAGACTTATAGGGTGCCTTTCGTGAGCAACAACGCTTCACTGTTAGCCGAAGGTATCTATCCCACCCCATTCGATTTTTAAGGTCGCACCTTGAAGGGACAATAGAGCGCAAACCCCGTTGGGAACGTGCCACTACCCAAATGTCGGGCACTGATTCACTGGGTTTTGCGATCGGCAAAATTTAGGTTGAGGGCTATTTTTCTGGCGGTGCTAAAAAGCAAATGGCTGAGCTGGCAGAAAACTTACGCACAGTGTTAGGTCAGCGGATTGGAAACTTTGACTGGATGGGCGAAGAAACCAAGAAAAGTGCGCCGCAAAAACTTGCCGCCGTTAATCCAAATATTGGTCATTCGGATGCGTGGATAAGTTTTGATGGTTTAACTATCTCTGATGAAGATCTGGTAGATAATATTGAAAATATTCGGCAGTTCTTCCAGAACAAAGACGTTGAAAAAGGACGTCAGAAAACCGACTGCAATAGTGGCATTTTACTCCCCGGCCTTCACTGTGAGAAGGTATCGCCTGCCAAGTAAAGCAGTATCATTTTAACCTGCTTCTGCATATGCCTCGCGGACCAGCTTCTTAATTTCATCGTCGATATCCGACACTTCAGTAAGTTCGATGCGATGGGTACACATGGTCCCGAAAGGGCCAGAGGGAAGCAGTCGACCTAGTGGCTTCTTATCATTAAATTTTAAGCCTATATCCATACGGGTTTTCGTCGCGGGTTTTATCAGCGCAAATTGGCGTTTACGTCTGATACTGACCGTTGACTTTTTAGGTGCAATCTCCACATCCGGCCCCAGACTACGACAGTATTCCACTAACGCATCGTAAATAGGCTTTAAGCCCGGTTTCGTCTCGTACTGGCTGGCGATAAGCTCACTCTCATCAAACGAAGCCGCATCAGCTTGGCGGAACTTCAGCGAAATGAAATTGGCAAATCCATGGGTGAGCTGATGTTCCGATTTCAGCCAGGCTACTATCTCACTATGCTTGGTCAGCTTGGTTTGACCCAGCACAGTTTTCCATTGCTCGAGCGTTTTACCTGTTTTGGGCTTTAAGTTTTCTTCCACAATATTGTTCCATCGCTATTTTGGTTAAGCGTAGCGTGTAGTTAAGTTTCTCGCAAAGCGGTGCGCCCCATATTCAGATGGGTGTTGCGCGCCCGGATACTTTAACGGGATGGCCCTTTTGTGATGTCATCGATACTGTGATGAGAGATGGCTGTCCCATGTCCTCGCCTTGTCGAATGGTGATGGGATTCTGATACGGCCAGGCGATATCGCGCAGATAGCCCGCGAACGCAGCAGCAGCGGCGCCGGTGGCGGGATCTTCTAGTACTCCACCAGAGGCAAACGCATTACGGGCAATGAAGGTCTGATCATTTTCAATATACACCAACATAATAGTGACTAGACCATGCTTTTGCATGACGTCTCTGCCTTCGTTCAGGTCATACTTCATTGTAGATAATGAGTTGCGGGACTTCAAAGCAAGCACAATATGATCGGCCCCGCCATGAATACGTGCGGGTGGCATGTGGGAATGCAGATCATCACGAATTAAATTGAACAAGCGCAACGCATCCGTAAGTTCCTCTTCAGTTAATCGCTGACTTTTGGTGGGGGGGGACAAAAGCGTTGCCACTATTTCATTATTAACCTTCTTAGCCTCTACAGTGATGGAGGCATTATTAAGTATTAAATCATAACTACCCACACCCCAGCGCTCTTCCAGCGCAGCGGCTAACGCAATGGTTGCATGCCCACAAAAAGGAACTTCTGATTCCGGGGAAAAGTACCGCACGCGCCACGTTTGTTTATGTGTACCCTTTGCAACAGCAAATGCGGTTTCCGAATAGCCTACCTGAGTGGCAATTCGGGCCATTTCGCCATCGCTCAACCATTCCTCAAGCATCACTACACCGGCGGGATTGCCACCGCCTTCGTCGGTACAAAATGCTGCAATACGTTGTATTTCCATTTTTATGCCCTTTCTAAATGCTAATTGACCGTCTAATTTTACTAAAGCGCTTGTTACATTTTCACTATCAAAAGCGCGTTAAATTGGCCGGTTAGCTGTCAATTCATCATTAAATGATAGCTTCTGCTTTTATATTGTAAGGAACGGGAAGGGTTACATGAAAAAGTTGGATCACTTGGACGCGAACATCATCTATGCATTGGCGCGCAATGCTCGAGCAAGTCTGGCCAATATTGGAAAGCAAATTGGTATATCAGGACCTGCGGTGGGGGAGCGTCTACGCCGATTGGAAGACGCGCAGGTTGTAGACTCGTTTGGTGTAATAGTGAACTTAAAGGTAGTGGGGTACAGTTTGGAAGCGTTGGTCCGAATTAAACCACGCAGCGGTCAGCTACGAAAAGTGGAATCTCTTATTGCAGACCAACCCCGCTTTTTATGGTGCGACCGGATAACGGGCGAAGACTGTTTTGTAGCTAAACTGGCGCTAGTAGATGTCTCTGAATTGGATGATATTTTATTCACATTGCACGATTTTGCTGAAACCCACACCTCTATTGTTAAATCATCGGTTATACGGCCCCGTCTTCCCCCTCTATTACCGTTAAATAACGAATAATGCAGAGCAAACTAGACATCATAAACAATACTCGTTAACTTATATAAGTATAATCTAATAAGAGTGAGGTGAAATAATTTGCTGGTCTTGGGATACATAGCGGCCTTGATTATGGGCTTGGTATTAGGCGTGTTAGGGGGTGGTGGCTCCATCCTTACAGTGCCTATTTTAGTATACCTTATGGGAATCAGCCCAGATGTGGCGACAGGTTATTCATTGTTAATTGTCGGCGCGACAGCGGCCTTGGGAGCGGTGGGATTGTACCGAGACGGTTTGGTGGAGTTAAAAACCTCCATCATATTTGCCATTCCGTCAATAATCGCCGTGTACTTAACGCGCGCATTTCTTATGCCCGCCATACCAGAACAGCTGGTCAGCTCGCCATTTATTGTTAGCAAAGATGTGGCCATTATGGTCGCGTTTGCTGCGCTGATGATAGCCTCGGCGGCTATGATGTTAAAACGAGCTTATGCAAATCACGGGGCAGAAGTCACTTCTCCAGCCGCCCCGCTCACATTAATGAAAATTTCCCTCATCGTCCTTGAAGGCGCCATAGTGGGGGTGGTGACAGGCATTCTGGGTGCAGGTGGAGGCTTTCTTATAGTGCCAGCCCTAGTCTTACTGTTAGGTATGCCGATGAAAAAAGCGGTAGGGGCATCGTTGTTTATCATTGCACTTAAATCACTTATCGGCTTTGTCGGCGACCTTCAATCGGGAATTGAATTACAAGTTCCTATGCTGCTGGGCATGCTGATCGCCACCTTTGTGGGGATGTTTATGTCTCGGAAAGTGTCCGGAAAGTTTGACGGGCCGTTACTGCAAAAAATATTTGCCTATTTTACGTTAATCATTGGGCTTTTTATTGTTACCAAAGAACTATTTTTGTGAGGTCAGCATGCTAGTCGAAACCTTTTACGATCAAGTTACGGGCACGTTTACGTATATCGTTGTGGATGAGAAGACAAAAAAATGTGCCATCATCGACGCGGTGCAAGAGTACGACCCGTATTCTGCTTGTACCTCGACCACAGGCGCTGATGCTTTAGTAGACTACATTGATGAAAATGAACTGCAAAACGAGTGGATCTTAGAAACCCACGTGCATGCCGATCACATCACAGCTGCGCATTATTTACAGCAACGGGTTGGGGGAAGGATTGGTATTGGCAGCGGCATTAAAGACGTTCTGAAAATGTGGATCCCCTTTTTTGAAATTGAAAACGACACGCCAGTCGATGGCAGTCAGTACGATGTAATGTTCGATGACGGCGACCATTTTTCAGTAGGAACGCTTCAGTTCACCGTATGGCACACGCCTGGTCACACCCCTGCCTGCGTTTCGTATCGAGTCGAAAACAGTATGTTCGTTGGTGACACGCTCTTTGCACCCAACATGGGCACCGCCCGCTGTGATTTTCCTGGCGGGAGCGCCAAGACGCTCTATAACACCATCCAGCGTTTGTATTCGTTACCCGATGACACCCGAATCTTTCTTGCACACGACTACCCGAGTATTGACGAAGAACCCCTATCCTGCGTGAGTATCGCGATGGCAAAAGCAGAAAACGTAATGATAAGGCCTGAGACCTCAATGAACGACTTCGTGATAAAACGGGAAGCTAAAGACAAAGGTTTGGCAGTGCCAAAGCTCTTACTTCCCGCCATTCAAGCCAACTTACGCAATGGTCAGTTTGGCGAGGCATCACCTGGTGGTACGCAATTCATTAAAATACCAGTAAATAAATTGTAGATAACAACTATTATGGAAATCAAAAAATTAACTGAAATGCTAAGTGTCTCATCGCAACTGAACGAATGGGATTTGCAGCAGATCCGACAGTTAGGATTCAAGTCTATTATTTGTAACAGACCGGATGGGGAGAGTATTGAGCAGACTCCCTTTCAGTTAATTGATCGGCAGGCACGTATAGTGGATATCAAATGTTACTATTTACCAGTCGCAAGTGGCAACATTACCCAACCGGAAGCAAATGCATTTTTAGACTTGTTAGAGCAAGCTGAAAAACCCGTATTAGCGTACTGTCGGACAGGCTCTCGGTGTACCGCATTATGGGAATTAGCAATACAATAGCTCGTCATCCTACGTTATATTGCCGTGCGTCATCCTCCTCCGCCACAGAACCTCGTCATCCCCCGTTATATTGTAGTGCGTCATCCTCCGCACTACAGACGTTCGTCATCCTCCGCAGAGGCGGAGGATCTCTTTCGTCCTAGGGAGAAGTTAAACCAATACCTTGCTTTACTATCCGTTGTAATATCAAAAGGTTCCCACCTGCGTGGGAACGACGAAGGGGGTACAACCCCGTCATCCAACGATATATTGCCGTGCGTCATCCTTTACACCACAGAAGCTCGTCATCCTCCGTTATACTGTAGTGCGTCATCCTCCGCAGAGGCGGAGGATCTCCATCGTACCAGTGAGAAGCTAAACCAATACCTTGCTCCACTATCCGGTGTTTCATCAAAAGGTTCCCACCTGCGTGGGAACGACGAAGGGGGTACAACCCCGTCATCCAACGTTATATTGCCGTGCGTCATCCTTTACACCACAGAAGCTCGTCATCCTCCGTTATACTGTAGTGCGTCATCCTCCGCAGAGGCGGAGGATCTCCATCGTACCAGTGAGAAGCTAAACCAATACCTTGCTCCACTATCCGGTGTTTCATCAAAAGGTTCCCACCTGCGTGGGAACGACGAAGGGGGTACAACCCCGTCATCCAACGTTATATTGCCGTGCGTCATCCTTTACACCACAGAAGCTCGTCATCCTCCGTTATACTGTAGTGCGTCATCCTCCGCAGAGGCGGAGGATCTCCATCGTACCAGTGAGAAGCTAAACCAATACCTTGCTCCACTATCCGGTGTTTCATAAAAAGGTTCCCACCTGCGTGGGAACGACGAAGGGGGTACAACCCCGTCATCCAACGATATATTGCCGTGCGTCATCCTCCGCAGAGGCGGAGGATCTCCATCGTACCAGGGAGAAGTTAAACCAATACCTTGCTTTACTATCCGTCGTAATAACAAAAGGTTCCCACCTGCGTGGGAATGACGAAGGGGGTACAATCCCGTCATCCAACGTTATATTGCCGTGCGTCATCCTTTACACCACAGAAGCTCGTCATCCTCCGTTATACTGTAGTGCGTCATCCTCCGCAGAGGCGGAGGATCTCCATCGTACCAGTGAGAAGCTAAACCAATACCTTGCTCCACTATCCGGTGTTTCATAAAAAGGTTCCCACCTGCGTGGGAATGACAAAGGGGGTACAACCCCGTCATCCTCCGTTATACTGTAGTGCGTCATCCTCCGCAGAGGCGGAGGATCTCCCTCGTCTCAGGGAGAAGTTAAAACAATACCTTGCTTTACTATCCGTTGTAATAACAAAAGGTTCCCACCTGCGTGGGAATGACGAAGGGGGTACAATCCCGTCATCCTCCGTAGAGGCGGAGGATCTCCATCGTCCTAGGGAGAAGTTAAACCAATGCCATTCTCCACTATCCGTTGGTTCATAAAAAGGTTCCCACCTGCGTGGGAATGACGAAGGGAGGCAATCCCGTCATCCTCCGCAGAGGCGGAGGATCTCCATCGTCCCTGGGAGAAGTTAAATCAATACCTTGCTTTACTATCCGTCGTAATAACAAAAGTTTCCCACCTGCGTGGGAATGACGAAGGGGGTACAATCCCGTCATCCTCCGCAGAGGCGGAGGATCTCCATCGTCCCGGTGAGAAGCTAAACCAATACCTTGCTTTACTATCCGTCGTTTCATCAAAAGGTTCCCACCTGCGTGGGAATGACGAAGGGGGAACGGCGGGGTGGGGCTCAAGATTGTGCCCCTTGCTGCTGTTGGGCGTGAGGATCTATTTAAAGTGCGTCAATGATGTAAGCATTTACTCTACAGCAGCGCCTTAATGACTTTCGCTACGTGATAATCGAGCGGAATGTGTCATAAGCGACGTTGCGGCCACACAGTATTATCGCAACCTTTTTATCTTTTAGTTTAGGGGCATATTCGATTGCCCCTGCTAATGCTACAGCAGCTGCTCCTTCGACTACCAACTGTTCATTTTTAAGCAATTGCAGCAATTGTTTACGGATAGCTTCTTCTGACACAAGCACAGTGTCGTCAATAACCTGTTGGCATACTTCAAACGTGATGGCATCGTCTTCAACGTTGCCAGCAGTGCCGTCAGAAAGCGTAGGGGATTCGTCTACATGAATGATGGCACCTGCTTCCAGACATTTGGCCATAGCGGCAGAGTTTTTGGGCCAACAACCTATAATTTTGGTGGCCGGGCGTGTCGCTTTTAAATGAGCACCTACGCCACCAATCAAACCACCGCCACCCACTGCTAAAAATACTGCGTCTACATCTGGTAATTGATTTAATAATTCCACTCCGATAGTGCCTTGCCCGGCCATAACCATGTGGTCGTTGTAGGGTGAAATATATGTTTTCTCAAGCTTGGCAGCTTCTGTGCGCGCTTGGGTTTCTGCGACTAAACAATCGCCTTCTACTTGTTTCACCTTCGCGCCAAGGTTTTGAATTTTACTAAGCTTTAGCGGGGATGCATTTTCCGGCACATAAACGGTTAAAGACACTGCGGCCGCTTTTGCTGCCATGGCGCACGCCATACCATGATTGCCGGAGCTTGCGGTGATCACGCCAGCCTTTCTTTGCTGTTCGGTCAGGGACAAAATACAGTTAAGCGCCCCTCGGTATTTAAATGAACCAGTCAATTGCATTTGCTCGTGTTTAAGATATACCTGCATTCCGGTCAGGTCAGAAAGTCTGGGATTGTGCTCAAGTAACGTAGAGTGGGGCGGTGATTGGCAATGTTTAAATCGTTCAGTGGCTGCCAATACATCTTTCTCAATACGCGCGATTAACTTCATGATGGTTTCGTCCTTTCTTTTAATATATAAACGCCGCTGTCCCCCAACCCTATCTATTGTTATGAAATTTTGCCAACAGTGGCTAACAAGGTTAGCAAGTAGTTACTTTAGCGGTTGATTTGCGTAAATGCGCTGGTATGCTTTAGGCATAATAACTAAACGTAATAATAATTAAAACGAATCCCAGTGCGCATTAGTGGAACCCCCTATAACTTTATCAAGCGGCTATTTTCGCTGATAACTTTTCGTCTCTTCGTCTTGGCGAGCTTGCTTGGCGGCATAAGCCCCCTAGCAATGGCAAATCCACAGATAATGCTGATAATGGATGATATCGGTTATCGCCACACCGACAGGGCCGCTCTTGCGCTGCCCACAGAAGTGATTTTTTCTATTTTGCCTGCCACCCCCCTTTCTGAAGAGTTAGCGATTAAAGCCAATGCGCAAGGACGGGACGTAATGCTTCATCTTCCAATGGAAGCGCTAAACGGTAAAGCGTTAGGTCCACAGGGGCTGCAGGTTGGTATGTATCCCAGTACAATAAGCAAAACATTTTCTCAGGCTATGGCAAATGTGCCTTTTGCCATTGGCGTCAACAATCATATGGGGAGCAGACTCACGCAGGAAGTGGCGCCCATGTTAGCGTTAATGCAAGAGATAAAGGCCAGAGAGCTGTTCTTTGTCGACAGTAGAACAACGGTGAACAGTGTCGCGGAACAAGTCGCCAAGGAGATGGGCCTACCCGTGGTTTCACGCAATGTTTTTATCGATCATACGTTGACCATAGAAGCGATGGATAAAGCGTTGCAACGATTAGTGTCTTTGGCTAAGCGTAGAGGATTTGCGGTAGGTATTGCTCACCCCCATCCTATCACTGTTCAATTCTTAATGGATGCGCTACCAGTACTGAGTAAACAAGGTATTCAGCTAGTCTCTGCGCAGCAGTATTTCAAACCTGCTACCAGAATGTTAGCGGTGAAACCCCAACTACCTGACCACAGCACCGCCCCACAGTAAGCCTTTATTTTTCCTCGCCTATCCGCTTCATCATTTTACATTCGTCTTCTGGCAAGTAAATCTTATACAGCCTATTAAGGTCATTTAAGGTGGAAAAACTATGTTCTCATGATTCCGAAGGAATCCTCCCAGTTCGCTATAATCAAAACAAGCTTACCATCATCGAAAGTATCGAGTATCAGTGCGAAGTAAGGTAGTTAATCGCTTGCCGTCGCAGAATATAATTCGCGGTGCACAGCATGATAGCTGGCAGTCACCAAGTAATCCTACGAAAATTTAATCAATCTCAATTTTGCATTATCTTCATAATGTTATATTATAACGAAATCAAGTCGGCAACGAGATGGGTTTAAGAGAGTGAAAACCGTGGTAGGAACGCAAGTAATGTTAGACAAGCTCGGCATTTGGGTGTCTTCCCTATGCGCGGTGCATTGCCTATCCCTGCCCATATTAGTCCCCCTTATGCCTTTAGTAGCATCAAGCTTTTTTGCCCAAACCTGGTTTGAGCGTACAATCTTGTCGATTTCTATTCTGGTAGGTTTAGTCGCGTTAGTCAGTGGTGCGTTGCGCCAGCATGGACACTTTTATCCTATCGTATTGTTGGTCACAGGCGGAACGATATATTGGTTTAAAAATATGTTTGGAGAAAGCTTTGAACCCTTTACCATCGCCTTTGGGGCGTTGTTGATAGCTATCGCCCACCTCAGTAATCTACGCTTATGTCGTCAATTTCGACAATCCAATGCACCCTATCCCACTAATCAACTGGCCACGGTTTCGAAGTAACGTTTTGCAAGGGCAGATTAACTATCTGGCATCAGCGAATTGATACATTTCACACTTTCCTAATGCAGCGCGAGCTTTATCCGGCACATTGGTAAAGATGCCATCTACGCCCCACTCACTGAGCATTTGCATATCTTCGACTTTATCCACCGTAAAAACCATCACTTTAGCGTTGAGGGTTTTAAGTTCATCAATGTATTCTTTACTGACCACTTCTAAATCTACATGAAATGAGTAGGCGTTCATGGTGTTTACGAGGTCATGACAGTTTTCCAGTACCCCCGCTGTCAAGATGCCCAATTTGAATTCTGGACGTTTGCGACTGAGTTGGTTTAACCAATGGTGATTGAAAGAAGAAACAATCATGTTGTCCTGAGGAAAACCACTTAACTCCATTGCCTTGTCGAAGTGTCTCAGCCAGGTATCAAGTTTGGTCACTTGCTTGATTTCGACGTTGCAAATGCAATGATGAGGAAGTATCTGCAGGACTTCATACAAAAAAGGAATGGGCTCGCCATTGCCGGCATCTAATGAGCGCAGATAATCAATAGGTTTATCGGCCACCAGACCTTCACCGTCAGTGGTCCGTTCCAGCCAACGATCGTGAAAGACAATCACATGGTTATCCACTTCCATCGTATCGAATTCAATTCCGTCGGCTCCCTGATGAATCGCTAAATCAAATGCACTAAGGGTGTTTTCTGGGGCAGCCTTACTGGCCCCTCGATGAGCAAGAATAAGCATTAGCCAACCTCCTGTTGGTGAGAACGCCCTGTATTGACGGTTTCGTATATGGATGCACAGATGATTAACAAACCGCCGACAAGTGTAGATAACTCAGGTGTTTCATTGAGCAACACCACAGCTAAAAATACGCCATAAAGTGGCTGCATACAGGCAATTAATGAAAAGGTTTTAGCGCGCAGATAAATTAAACAGTTTGCAATAACCGCATGTGGCAGAGCAGTAAAAAGCGTCCCCAGCGTAGCAAGTAGCAATCCGGTTGAAGTGTCTATTTCGGTTAATTCACTGCTGCTAACCGGAATAAGGACGATACAAATAACTAAAATTTGCCACGCCATCGCTTTCGCACCACCATAGTGAGAAAAATACTGCCGGTGAAGGAGGTTCCTCAATGCATAAAGTATGGCAGAGGCGACGCCAATTGCCACTCCTAGCGTCACTTTATTACTTAAATCTGGCGTGGGAACTAAAAGATAAATACCAGCTAATACCACGATAGCACTCACCACGTCCTGCCATTTTAATCGGACCCTTTCGAAAAACGGTTCCATAAATACGGTTATGACCGGAAAGGTAAATAATGCAATTAGACCCACCGATACACTGGCGTATTGCATAGCAGCGAAGTAACTCACCCAGTGCGCGGCCATCAGGACGCCTAGTCCCACTGCAATGAGGTAATCATGTTTGCGCGCTAATTTCAGCGATTCTCCTGTCCACATTAAATAGATGAATAATGTCAGGCAAGCGAAAATAGAGCGCCCGATAGTTATATCGGTGGCGCTTAATGGAATGAGGTGAGAAAACAACGCTGTCCCGCCTAGCAGGACGACCGTAATATGAAGCGTTATTAAGCTTCGTCTGACCGGATCCATTTCCTGATTAGTTTATTCGACGGCAGTCGAAATGCGTTTGGCCATGGGCTGACCTAATCGGGTAACCTGAAGTGGCTGCAAATCTGCGAATTCAATTTTATCTGGTTCAAAACAAACCACGATGGTGGAGCCCAGCTTAAAGCGCCCCATTTCGTCCCCTTTCTTAAGGTGCATGCTGGTTTCGTTGTCGGTTTCATACTTCCAATGCTGAACATTTTTTCCCGCAGGTGGAGTAATCGTACCTGCCCATACCGTTTCGATGCTGGCAACAATAGTGGCTCCAACCAACACCATCGCCATTTTACCTACGGGTGTGTCAAAATAAGCGACCACTCGTTCGTTACGCGCGAATAAACTGGGAATGTTCGCTGCGGTCAGGGGATTTACTGAAAACAGCTCACCCGGAACATACACCATGTCTGTTAGGGTACCGTCGACTGGCATATGAATGCGGTGATAATCTCGCGGTGCCAAATAAATCGTAGCAAATTTACCATTCTGAAACGGCTTGGCTAGTTCTGGCTTTCCGCCCAACAATGTCGTCAGGCTATAATCATGCCCCTTGGCTTGAAACACACTATCATGACGAATGTCACCAGCTTGACTGACCGCACCGTCGACCGCGTGGATTAGTACTTCGTCATTCGCATCAATCGGTCTTGCGTCTTCTTTCAGCGGGCGGGTGAAGAATTCATTAAAGGTTTTGTAATGTGCTGGATCAGAATATAAAGCTTCATCCATATCTACCTTATATTTTTTGATAAAAAGCTTGATTAGTCCTGTGGTTAAACCACCCGCTTCGGCGCTAGCAAGCTTACCTATCAGCCTTGACAACAAATGTTTTGGCAATAGGTACTGAAGATTTACTTTTAACCAGTCCAACACAACAATTCTCCGATTCTAATCTTGGTATTCACTTTTCCGGCGCGATTGTACCCTATCTGTACGTAAATAGTTGTAATTTTGGGTTACCTTAAACATCTAATTGGAGGGAATGTAACTGGGGCGCTGTTCTTCCATAGTGGCCAGAATTTTATGATAACTATCAAGTCGAATTTGACTAATCTCGCCTTTTTCAGCAGCTTCACGAATCATACAGCCAGGGTCGTTCAAATGCTTACAATCGCGGAACTTACATCCGCCTATGTATTGCCTGAATTCGATAAAACCCCAGGTGACCTCTTCTGGGGTAAGATGCCACAAGCCGAATTCGCGCACGCCAGGGGAATCGATTAAATCACCGCCACATGGTAGATGAAGCAACTTTGCCGACGTAGTGGTATGTTGGCCTAAGCCGGATGTTTCAGAGATATCTCCTACCACTTCATCCGCATCAGGAAGTATCTGATTAATTAAACTGGACTTCCCGACCCCCGATTGGCCAACAAAAATGTTGGTTTTTTCACTGAGATGCCGGTTTAAATCATCCAGGCCCTGGCCTGTTTTACAACTGGTAAAAATAATCGAGTAACCTAGTTGGCGGTAAATTTCTAAGCTTTCGTGAAGTTGTTTTTCATCTTCTGTATTCAAAAGTTCAACTTTATTCATCACAATCACAGGATGAATATTGATATGCTCACAAGCCACCAGATATCGATCGATTATGTTCAGAGATACAGTAGGAAGGACGGCGCTAACAATGATTATCTGGTCGATATTGGCCGCTACCGGTTTAACCCCATCGTAATAATCAGGACGGCTCAGCATGCTGCGACGATCTTTTACAATTTCAATCACCCCGTTAAGCGTAGCTTTGGTGTGCTGATCTTTCGATATCAGAACGTCATCACCACACACCACAGAGTCTATAGTGCGTCTGATATGGCAACGGAAAATATCGATATTGTCTGCTAAGCGTACTTCGACATCTGCATGTTTACCAAATCGTCCCACCACTCGACCTTCAATCAAATCAGCGCTGTTGACTGCTTCCTCTGAAGGCCCATTTTTCAACCTTTTGTTGCGGTTTGCTGCCACCTGTCGTTGCTGGCGGTGGGTCAATTTAGGTTTTTTAGCCACGATATCCTGATAAATTAGCGTATACTTTGGCAATCATACCGTTTGTTGAGCGTGCATGCTACGCCTATACACCGAGGACTTTATGACAAAAGACAGTAAAAATCTGGTTTGGATAGATATGGAGATGACCGGGCTGGATCCTGAAACATGCAAAGTGCTGGAAATCGCAACAATTGTAACCGATGCCCAATTAAACATTTTAGCAGAAGGCCCCGTTATCGCCGTGCACCAGCCAGATAAGGTATTAGATAACATGGACGAATGGTGCGTGCGGGTACATGGGGAAAGTGGATTAACCAAACGTTGTCGAGAAAGTACGTTTTCTGAGCAACAAGCCGCTGATGCCACGATTAAATTCTTAAATGAATATGTTGATAAAGGTGTCTCCCCCCTTTGTGGTAATACCATAGGTCAAGACCGACGCTTTATGGTCAAATATATGCCTGAGCTGGAAGAGTATTTTCACTACCGAAGCATTGATGTTTCCACCATTAAGGAACTAACTAAACGCTGGAAGCCAGAGGTGTTAAGCGGTTTCACAAAAAAAGGTGTGCATTTGGCGTTGGACGATATTCGCGAGTCGATAGAAGAACTTAAGTATTATCGTGAACATGTATTTAGTATCTAAAATCCCTACTGTGGCAAAAAAAATGTAATTAGCTATTGCGTTAACAAAATATTTTTGTAAAATGCGCACCTCTTCAAGCAATACGATGTTTGAAGAGGTGTTATCTATGCGGGAATAGCTCAGTTGGTAGAGCACAACCTTGCCAAGGTTGGGGTCGCGAGTTCGAGTCTCGTTTCCCGCTCCAAATCTTCATTTCTTTTTCGAATCTTCCTTTGTGAAAAATTACGGTTATCCTATTAAGCGCACAAGCGGGAATAGCTCAGTTGGTAGTGCACATACCTCGTCACGACAGTGATTGCCAAGGT
>NZ_JAPFRD010000002.1:0-54254 GCF_026183695.1 Alteromonas aquimaris
CTATTATCGACAATTAGCCGAAGATACGGCAGCATGACTCAAACAAATCCGCCTCCGAATTTACCGGCGCGATTCAAAAAAGGGTTTGCCAACTTTTTAAAAGGTGTATTTGGAACATTTCGCAATACGACAGCTCACGCGCCCAGAGTAACATGGGTAATTGAAGAGCAAGATGCTTTGGATATACTCTCGACTGTTTCGCTAATTCACAGGCGGCTGGATGGTGCAATAGAAGCTCAAAAACTGTATCGAGGCAGGCCATAATTTGGTCACTCATTAGTAAAGTGTTGATCGTCCGCTTTATCTATTGATGCCTGTCAGTGCTTACTCTAAAACAGCTGAATATGTGAAGCGGTCGTTGGCCCATTAAGTTATTAATGGCATTAATGAGCAATAGACAGACACCCAAGATTTATGCATTATTTAATTTTCAAGTGTGAGGGAGTATGAGCGAAGAGTTGACTCGACCTCGATACCTCGAGGTTTCAAATCATTTCTTCCACGATGCTCGAGATTTTTTTATCCGATATAAGCATTGTATGGAAAGCGAAGGGCCGTTGTTTTATACGCCTCAGTCAATGCGTATAAAATCGTTCATTGATCTGCGGATGGGTGTTGAGTCAGTCTTGAAATCTTTGATCTGTTATTTTGAGAGTGCGGATAGGCAAGGCAAGACGCTTATTAATTGGATCGAAAAGTATCGGCACGACATTGGGAAAATGTTAAGGAAAGTTCGTCCTCATCTGCCAGAGAATATTGTCAAGGATTATGAGAACGATATTCTTAAAATGGATGGCTTACCAGTTGGACTGCGGTACAGATTGGATGCCTGGGACTTCCGTGGCAACAGAGAAGACTCCTATAACGATACGATAGGCAGTGATTACTGGTTAAACAGAATCCAAGAAGCGCTTTCAAAGCTAATTGATTTCTCAAATGAAAACCTAAAATCTCACAGTCGAATAGTGAGGTCTTCTGAATTATGGGACGAGGTCATGGAGCCTCGATACGAGAAGTACATTTAAACCGATAGTTCTGCATGAAAGAGGACTCTGATTAGTGAAAAACCTGCCTATAAAGAATATGGAAGGTCTTCGATTATTGAACTTAGCTGGAGACTGGAGCCATTAACCAGCCAAAAGATAGCTGCCATAGTTACGTATTCAGGAAGCATAGAGTATTATCTCGAACGAGCGATATGGAGATGCGAAGGTATTGATCCTAATGGTATAAGACCTGAAACAGACGCAAAGCCGATTTCGCAGTTGATACCATCCTTTAAAAAGTTTTCTGAAAACCTCGAAGACAATAAAAATAAAAGCTTTATTCAACTTTGGTGTGCAGCCTGTGCCTCGGGCTTTATAATTAGAAATAACATTGTCCACGGTGTGGCCGGTGTACTTGGTGACACTCTTACTTATTCGCGAAACCCATGTTGGTATGGTGAACGACGCAAACGTGAGTTTGGTGACTTTTGGATTGATGCTAGCACGCTTGATATGGTCTGCGACTCATTTGCTGTATTGTTTCGGATAATAGTAAAAATCGAGAGGGGAGAGGAAACTCTACACGAAATTTCTACACCACTCGTGGTACGCGCTTTACAAGAGTCGCAATCAATACTAGGCGAATTTAGCAGACAAAGTTATAACCCGTCATTTAAGAACTATTAGTTTTCTAATATCTGCTATTAACGGTTGCGTTGTTTAATAGGCTGCTTCGTAGTTGATTTTCGGATTAGATAATTTAAACGTCCGTTTCTTGTCTATTGATGCCCATCAATGCATGCTGTTAGGCGGTTCCATACGAAAATCGGCCCGCCAGTTTTTTTTACACCTAATTCAGAGTTGTACATTTTCCAAACCTTTAGGGCTCGTGTTGAAAGAGAATGAAGCCAGCATGCTAATAAGCGTTTAGCTAAAGCCTTGTTGTTTCAAAAACTGGAAGACAAAAAGTAGGAAATGCATTCTCAGCAAGAAAAGCAGCGATGGATGCAGCATTGGGAAGTATTGCGCGGTCATATCGTTAAAACTTTCAAAGTAGAAAAATTAACCCGTATAAGCTAATGCAAACATCATTTGCGAGCATCGGATAAGAAATTGAATATCACTTTTTTTGATCAAAGTGGGTGTTTAATAATTTTGGTCGATGTCTTTACCCACTCCTTGCAGTAACAACAAATTCAATAAGACTCTTCAAGGGACTCTTTGATTAGTGACATTTAATAAAATGATAGTGGATGCTAACTTATAAGGGCAGTAAATATAGAGATTTTAGGAAAATGGTTTTCGTTCTATCTGCCGATTATGAGTCGGATGCTCTAACCAACTGAGCTATGGGGCCGTTGAAGATTTGTTTGATTCGCCTGAACAGGTTTTTCAAAACGGGGCGAAGTATAAGCACTTTTTTTATGCTTGTCACCCTACTTGAAGCCCCTTTTCATGCGAAGTGGGTTTGATTGGTTAAAAATGAGTCGACGGGGCTTTGTTTTTATTTGTTTTCAAAAGCAGAGTGAAGGTAAGAAAGAGCAGCCACCACTGGCCCAGGGAACCCCCACCTCCGGAGCCGGTGTTACTGTCTAGTCCTTCGTTACCTGTTCCACTACCGTTATCTGCGATAACGCTAATACTGACATTATCGCTAGCACTGGCGCCCAGTTCATCTGTTACGGTTAGGGTGATGACTAGGGTGGTGGCTGTCTGGGGGGCAGTGAATGATGGGGTCAAGCTGTCCGCCTGAGCAAGGGTAACGGTTTCGCCTTCAGACTGTCGCCATGTATAGGTAAGGCGATCGTTTTCGGGGTCGCTGGCACTGGCGTTGAGCTCTACCTGCGCGCCGGCACTGACAGTTTGATCGGCACCAGCATTAACCTGTGGTGGCTGATTGGATTCGTTGTCGCGAATTGATACCGTGGTGGTGGCAATGTCTCCCACTGCATTTTCGTCGGTGCCTGTAAGCGTGACGGTGAGGGTTTCTGTTTCCTCTTCTATTTCATCATCGTAGAGAATAAGGGAAATAATTTTATCCTGATTGTCGCCATCTTCCCAAGCCAGCTCGCCAGATTGGGGTTGAAAGTCTTCACTACTGGCGGTACCTGCAGTCACTTCAAAGGTGACGCGTAACGCGCCCTGCACACCGCCCACGCGTGCCACGTTGAGATTGTACAAGGCTACGGTTTCAGCAACTTCAAAGCGGTCGCTGGTAAAGTTCGCCACACCTTGGTTGCCCCGTTCACTTTTGATATGCACCGCTAACAGCCCGGACCCATTTTTTACATTGCCTGTGGAAGGGTTTATCAAGCGTATGAAAAATGTCTCAGTAAATTCATCGTCTTCGTTTTCATTAATGTCGATTTCGATGTTCTGGTTGGGATCGTCAGCCGCGTTCCAATTCAACGTACCGTCACTGGCGGTGAAGTCAGTATTGTTCGCCGAACCATAGATTATTCGATAATCTACATTGATATTGGCAGCGCCTTGTCGTTGCACTGGTAACTGCACCGTCTCGCCTGGCTGAACGGTAATTTCGGTTTCAGTAAATCCTACCGTCGTCGGGGCATCCACACTGGTGTCATCACGAAATATATACAGTCCCCCTTGAATGTCGCTAACTAGCACGATATCGCTGGGTAAAAAAGGGTACACACCCCAGGCGCCGTTAAACGCAGCGTTGTCTGACGAGGGAAAGGTATCGAAAGAGCCTATTTCCGCAGGGGAGGTAGGATCGCTAATGTCTAATACTGTCAGCCCGCGTTCGTAATTGGAAAAATAATAGCGATTCCCTTTTGCATAACCGTTGTGATCGATGGCACGCGTATCACCTTCCCAAGTGGTAACTAAGTTGGGTACGGTTAAGTCGCTAATATCGAATACATACACCGCGGTGTTGAGACTGAGTGAGGACTCATCCATTTCATCATGTACGAACAAATACTGATTGTCTTCGCTTGGCCAGCCGCTGTGGGTGTAAGCTAAATTAGGGTAGGTGGTTTCGCCTATCTGCCATGGGATTTGTGGGTTGCTGGTATCCCATAAGCGCACACTCTCTTCATTAAAATCCAAAATAACGCTACATGAAATTGAACTGCTTCCCTTACAGTCTTCGCGCGCTCGCTCGTCGGTAACGAAAAAGCCTGATACATCATGGGAGTAGTCCGTTCTTGAGGCAATTTCATTACGATAAGCTGCCGTGGGCTTACTGGGCGTGGATAAGCGATAACTTCTCCACGCCCCAAAAAAATTCTCCGCGCCCGCAACGATCAATTCAGACGTACTGCCCGGAAGCGAGATATTTAAGCCCGGATCGGTGTGAGTTATGTAGATGTTATGCGCGCGGACATCATCCGTCAAAGCGTCAACTTCATCAACACGGTGGGGCAGCTGGTTCAAGTCGAGAATGCGTAAGTTCTCACTCGCGCTATCGGCACTGATATAAGCAAAAGCCCGCCAACTGTGGGTAGGGCGGTTAAAGTATTGATATACCTTTATGTCTCGCCACGTAGTGGCCGCTCCGCTAATTGACCCCACAATTTGCGGTGATGCGGGATCACTCACATCCACCACGGCCACTCCACGACGCAATCCAATCAGGGCATATTCGCGCATGGTGTTAAGATCGACGTGGCCCCAGATATCGTTAGCTGAAGCTGAATCGGTGGGCAATTCTGCTAACGGTAGGTGAGCCAACAACGAAATATTTTGACATGTGAATCCGGCTGCCATGCCATCAACACACTCGGCAGTACTATGACGGGTGGTAAGTTGGGTGACAGACTGCTCAACTTGCTTTAATACCGCCGTTGTGATGTTTTGCTTGCCGTCTGCAATGACGTTAAAACCCTTAGCAGAGAGTTGCTTCGCAAATTCTAAAGGCACCCCCGAAAGCACCGTATCATAACGGGAAGGATTTTGGATCTGGTAGTGGTCTGTTCGGCTATAGCCGCCGAACACCGGCACCAGTTCATTAATAAGGTGAAATAGCGTGTGTTCATCATGCACGGGGTAATGACCGGCCGAGACCAATATCTGGTCGCCTTTATTGGCTTGCGATGTGGCATACGCTATGGTTTCACAGGGACGAAAACGGTTTTCACAAGCCCCAGTATCTTTGCCATCATTCGCCACGAAGCGATACTTATCGCCTTCACTATGTGCTTGAACTGCTTGACTGATCGTTAAACTTAGCAGCACAATCAATCCAGGCAGGGAAGAAATCAGACTAAACAAATGCAATGATTATTCACTTTTCACTTTGCCATCTACCTATTAAAATTTAGCAGAGTGGTTACTAATTGTGCAGTTTTTGATGCAAGCTTATTTTCGTTGTCTACCCCTTATACTGTGTCTGGCTATAGCTGGATGCGATGGGTTTATGTTCACAAGGCCGGGCGCTGGCGAAATCCCTGTCACCGTAAAAGGGATGGACACCAAGACCTGTCCCTATGAAATTAAATTAGCCGGTGAAAGGTGGCAAATTGACTATTTCGGCTTTTACCTAAGCGATCCGCAAGTGAGAATAGATGGCAAGTGGCAGCGGATAAAGTTTGAAACCACACCGTGGCAAACGCCCGACATAGCGTTACTTAAATTTCACGCCAACTGTCAGGGTGCTAATGCCACCAATACGAGCTTAAAACTGGTCGCGACCAAAGAGCTGATGAAGCGGTCTACCGCGTTTCGTTTTACGCTGGGGTTACCGTTTGCAGAAAATCACGCTAATCCTCTTACCCAGCCTTCACCGTTAAATGATAGTTCTATGTTTTGGTCCTGGCAGGATGGGCATAAGTTTTTGCGAATGGATCTTCGCCAAAAACAAAATTTGGAGCATACCTTTTCCTATCACTTAGGCAGTATTGGATGCACCTCCGACTCAGCCGTGCGTCCCCCAGCAAAATCGTGCACCTTTACCAATCGGGTGAACGTAATATTGCCAGCCACCCAATTAGACTTTGATCTGGCATTGGAAGTGTCTCTGCCCCACCTGATTATGCAAACGAAGTTAATGGAGTCAGAAGGGTGTATGTTTGAAGCGCCCGACGCCGGGGTATGCGGCCGATTGATGAAAAATCTGCAGAGTCGACCGTGGATAAATTGGGATTAACTGCGTCTACGGCACTTGTATTAACGGGGTGGCTGCTCACAGCTTGCCAACCCCAAAGTACGCCGTACAGGTTTAGCTTACCCGAAAATGTTCCTCTTCCTGTTATTCCAGCTGATAACCCCATTACCGAGGAAAAAGTCAATTTGGGGCGTAAGCTATTTTATGATACCAGCTTAAGCGCAAATCAATCCCAATCCTGTGCCTCGTGTCACCAGCAGCCATTCGCTTTCGCGGAACCTGCCATGCACGCCACGGGCTCGACAGGTGAAAAAGTGCCGCGTAACACTATGGCGTTAGTGAATGTGGCGTATAACAGCGCGTTTACCTGGGCGCATAACGGATTCAGCCATATTGAGCAACAATTGATGATCCCGTTGTTCAACGAGTCACCGGTGGAATTAGGCATAACCGGCAGTGAAGAAATTATTCTCCAGCGTTTATCTACGCCTGAATATAGGTCATTATTCGAATCTGCATTTGCCTCAAATAAACCTACCTTAGATGGGGTAGTCAAAGCGCTGGCCAGTTTTGTACGTTCCATTACCTCCTTCAATAGCCCATTTGACCAATACGCTTATCAAGGTGATGACACTGCCATGACCTCACAACAAATTCAGGGAATGAACCTGTTTTTTTCCGAACGGACAGAATGCTTTCATTGTCATGGTGGGCTCAATTTTAGTCAGTCCAGTACACATGAGGGACAAAGCCTTATCTTACAGCCTTTTCACAATACTGGCCTTTATAATGAAGATGGGGAGGGGGCCTACCCCGAATCGGACCAGGGATTGCTACGCATCACCCACCGTGGCGAGGATATGGGAAAGTTTCGTGCGCCAACATTACGCAATATCGCTGTAAGCGCGCCCTATATGCATGATGGTAGTCTAGCCACGCTTGAAGATGTAATTGAGTTTTATGCTCAGGGCGGCAGAGGGGAAGGTAAAGGCAACCCATATAAAAGCCCTTTTATCAAAGGTTTCCAATTAAATGAGGATGAGAAAAAAGCGTTGGAAGCCTTTTTGAAGAGTTTAACCGACGATACCTTTCTGACGGATCCTGATTATGGCCCACCTTAAGTTAAGGAAGGCGGCAAAAATGTTACGCAAATGCTGTATCTAGTAAGTGCATTATTGATTGTTCTTTGATATCTTTTGCCTGCTAACAGTATTACAAAGCCAGTACGGAGATAATAATGACAGAAAGACCCTTTCTGGTAAGCGGTCGTAACACCATCATCCACAAAGTAAGAAAGTTAGATCTTTTGGTTGTCAATGGTGACGATGCTCCACCCATTATAGTGACCTATAAGGGAATAAAGCGCTACGAAGGTCAGGTTCCTGAGAATAAGCGTGACGCAAAGATGATGGATATGGAATTAGTAGATATTACTGCTGGCGATGTATTTGGCGATGAGAAGACCTTACTTTTCATCCAAACGCTAAATGGCAAAGAATACAAAATCGATTACAGCAAATCAGGTACGGAAATGTTCATCAAAATCCATCAGGATAGTACGTTCTAAGTACTAGATATTCTATCAGCTTGCGGGGGATTAACCTTACTGCCCCCCAGTTGCTGCGATTACTTCGTTATCGCCTGACCTCGCGAGCAAATTTCCCTTTTATGCAACGATATAAACGAAAGCCACGTCGATCCTAATTAATTGGTAAGGCATCTAAATCGCACGGGGTTCTCTCCATATCTGTTTGTTTCATCCTGGCGTCACTCACGAATACCAACATCCGCGCGGGAGCCGTCTTTGATGTAACGGCGTTGGCTGGCTACCGACGGGACATAAAAAAGCCTTAGGGATTCTTCAAGCAGCCCCACTAAAACTTATTCTGTGCGCTTCGCATAGCGGGTGGAATTAACACTAGCGCGGTAGCACGGGCAGTGAAGCTGCTTACAGCAACGACTTTGGGCAGTCATTTCCGCTCACTCTTGATAGGTGTAACGTATCACGATTTCTTATGGCATTGTTTGGCTAACCAAGCAGCATTCCCGCTAGCATACGGTGGGGGCTTCTCCAGCAAATTACATCCTGGTTCCTTTCTCAACATATGGTTGAGTGACCAGCTTGACGCATAGGTAACCACAAGCTTTATCCTGATATCACGATATCCACGCGTGCACCTACCCAGTTAGTTCCGTGAACGATTTTCAATTGGGCATACGGCGAATGGGTTATTATTTTTCATCATCACTTTTTACCTGGTAACAAAGTGTGTGGGTTGTACGTTGAATTACCTGTCGGGGCGATTATTAGTCGGCCCCAAGACCCCATTAATCGCAACATCGCACCGACTTGCGGTTTACCGAATTTAGCAGGCGATCCTTAACGGTATTACCTATTTTTGAATTACCTTTTTCGTTGATGGGAAAGGATACAAAAGAGGAAAGCGTCATGAAAAAACATATAGCATTGATTACGACTTTGTTTGCCACTGCTGGCTTAACAATGACTAGCGTTACTGTAAGCGCAAAAAGCATTCCTTATGAAGCTGAACTGAAAAAGGTATGTTACGCAATTGCTTCTGGAAACAAATTAAAATTTAACCGGGCGATAAAAAACAGCAGAATTAAATTCAGAGAGTTGAATAAAGGTTTGCTTTGTAACGGTCAGGATATGCTGACTTTTGCTGGAAATTATAAATCTCCATCCTTATACGCGTCGATTGAAAGACGCGCGGGAACAAAAACCCAGACCTTGACAGCAAAACGATGAGCACTTTCATCACTGCCTCTGAAAATGCCTTCAGAGGCAGTTGATATTCAGCAGTTATGGACCGAAAAGTTTCTCATATTGGGATTATTGCCGTTCAATCGCAGCCGGTGGCCGTTGATCTAAAAAAACGACTCATCGACATGGCGGTGTTTGACGCAGTGAACCTGGCTATTCCGTCGACTATGCCGGTTAGTGAGCTTACGCATTTAACGCTTTTTTGTGATATGGCGACCTGGAAGCATGTTGCTGTGCTTCCTTATCGAATAGAACGATTAGTGTTGATTGGGTTAAACAATCATGATGCCCTTGAGGCGTTTACCCACAATGCGTTTAGTTTTCTCACGACTCCCTTGGTGGACGAACAAGTTGAAAAAGTTTGCCAGCGCTTAAAGCAGCAACGAGGTAATGATGAGATTGTGTCGAAGTGGCGGGCGATTCAACACGGTCTAAGTCAGCAACTCGGGATCTCGAAAACCGCTGTTTCTGCGCATATACTGCGTTTTTGTGAGGCTGAAAATGACAATGTTCTCGTGTTAAAAACACTCACCAACACCGTTTTTCTACCTTGGCAAGATATTATAAAGATAGAAGCTGAAGGCGATTATATGCAGGTGTTCACTAAACAAGATCCCCTTATTGTCCGCAGTAGTATGGGGGCATTGCTCAAAAAACTTGATAATCAGCACTTTTTGAGAATAAGCCGGTCGCTTACAGTAAATATGAGGTATGTAGTGAATATTTTCTGCGACCAGCAATCCAATTATTATGTGCAACTTACCGATAACTCGGTAGCAAAGTTTTCTACCCGCTGGTTTGAACAGTATCGTAATCGTCTTCATTAAAAAAGCAGCCGGCTCTTCCTTTTTAGTTCAAGACGATGACGTTTTTACGTTACTATGATCACATTCTTGGATAAGTGAGTAGAGAGTCAATATCAAACATTATCTGATTGGCGGGCTATGTATTTTGCTCAGTTATGTAGGTGGTGAATTTTTGGTTGTACACTTTTCACTGCCGCTGCCCGGCGCTTTAATTGGAATAGCGATATTATTTTGCTTGATGACGGTTTCCTCGGCATCCGCACAATCGATAAGTCACGCGGCAAAACCTCTGTTGACTCACATGTCTTTCTTTTTTCTTCCGGCAGTTCTTGGAATAGCAATTTACTGGTCAACTCTTCAACAAAACATCGAGGCCCTTTTATTAGCATTAGTCGGCACCACCGTTTTCAGTCTTTGTTTTAGCTACTGGTTAGCCAAAAAGGTATTACCGTCGACCTCATCGGTTGAGGATAAATGAGCGAAATTATTAACCCTCTTGTCTCAGTAGTAAAAAGTGTAATTACGTTTAATGCAGTGCTTTGGATAACGCTTTCCATTGCAATCTATATGATAGCTTCGCGCTTGTATGCAAAGACCAAAGGCCATCCGTTAACCCTGCCGCTACTGACCTCTGCTTTGGCACTAGGTGGTATCCTGCACTTTCTGAATATACCTGTTGCAGATTATCAGCAGTCAACCCGTTTGATCCATTGGTTACTGGGGCCGGTGACCGTCGCCCTGGCGGTACCGCTTTATTTTCAATGCAAACATATCGCAAACCTGGGCTGGCGGCTTTGGCTGGCTATCTTTGCCGGCGGTGTATTTGCCCCCGCCCTGGCCTGGGCGATACTATACTGGTCTAGTGTACCTGTGGCGCTCTCCACGACCATGCTGGTTAAATCGATTACTACGCCCTTGGCAATGGAAACGGCAGAATTAATCGGAGGGATCCCAGCCATGGCAGCGGTATTCGTCATTTTCACAGGGATGGTGGGGGCAATAGTGGCGCCATGGGTATTTAAATGGCTGGGGGGCGACAATGCCGAAGCGCAGGGCGTCGCCCTAGGCACAGTGGCACATGCGATAGGGACGGCCAAAGCATTGCAGATATCTGAACTGACTGGCGCCCTCGCGGCAATTTCATTGTCATTAAATGGAATAATGACCGCTTTTATTCTGCCAATGTTAATTTCAACTTTAGGATAATGGACATTTAGTGGATAAATGCTATTTGTTACTACAGTAAAAACTTTCGCTAAGTTATAGCTGGTGTATTAAAGTGATGTAATAAAGATAATCTACCTCCCAGTGGTAACAAATCTCGGAATTGCATGCGTTAGCAATAGCCAACATCGTTAAGGATGGTAATAAAAATCAATGTTTTCAGTTTTAGTATGTGATGATTCGTTAGTTGCCCGCAAACAGGTAGCTAAATGCTTGCCTCAGGATTGGGAAGTGGCAGTGCATTTTGCCAAACACGGTGGCGAAGCGATAGAAGCACTGCAACAAGGGAAAGGGCAATTGCTCCTGCTAGACCTCAATATGCCGGTGAAAGATGGCTATCAGACGTTAGAGGCAATTCAGCAGCTTGGCCTGCCTACCAAGGTTGTTGTGATATCGGGTGACATACAGCCTGAAGCACATCAACGGGTCACCAAACTGGGTGCCATAGATTTTATTCAAAAACCGGTTAAAGCCGATAAATTGCGCGATGTGCTAGTAAAGCATGACATTCTTAAAAATTATGAAGCGACTGAAGAGGAGAGTTTGCTCGATCCTGAAGTACGCGATTGTTATCAGGAAATAACCAATATCGCGATGGGGCAGGCGGGCGATCATTTGGCCCGTATTATGAACGTGTTCGTGCGTTTACCTATTCCAAATGTCAATCTTATCGAGGTATCTGAGCTACATATGATGCTGACAGATATTGAGCAGCACGAGCAGGTGACGGCCGTGTGCCAGGGTTTTTTAGGGCCGGGAATTCGTGGTGAAGCGCTGTGTATTCTGAGTGATTCCAGCTTCGAGGATGTGGCCAAAATTCTCAATATCAAACAAGAGGTGGACGATCAGATCCAGCTTGAATTATTAATGGACGCAGCAAGTTTGCTGATTGGTACCTGTTTGGCAGGTTTGGCAGAACAAATGGATGTCAATTTCAGCCAGGGACATCCCGTGGTATTAGGTCAACATCGCCTGATCACTGACATCGTCAATATGAACAGTATAAATTGGCGTCGCACCCTCGCGATCGAATTAAGTTATGGTTTGGAAGGGTACAATGTGCAATGTGATTTGATTTTGCTGTTTACCGAAGATTCTATGAGCACCATGAATAAGAAACTTTCGCACCTGTTGGAGGATGAGTAGTGGCCAATGATGCCTTAGATGAACTCAGAGAATTTCACTGGATGGCAGATATGTTGCAATCCGTGGATGTGGGTATAGTGGTATTAGATCGTGAATACAAAGTGCAGGTTTGGAACGGCTTTATGGAAAGCCATAGTGGTCTGTTACCCAGTGAAGTACAACAAAAATGCTTATTTGACTTGTTTAACCATATTGAAGAGGAATGGTTCGCGCAAAAGGCCAAACCCGTATTTGAGCTAAAAACCCGCGCCTTCATGACGTGGGAACAACGTCCCTACTTGTTTAAATTTCCCAATTATCGCCCGATCACGGGTAGCGAGCCCTTCATGTACCAGAACATAGCGCTGTCACCGTTAAGGTCAACTACCGGTACAGTGGAGTTTATAAGCATGATGATTTACGACATGACCGATATTGCCAGCGGTAAAAAACAACTTGAAGCGCTTCAGGTAAGCGAAAGCGTGGCAGCAGAAAGAGGGACGCAACCTTAGGTTCAGTAAAAGTGTCAGCTGCTTGCCTAAAGTTGTTTTCGGCTTATATATTAGCGAATTAACCTCATTGTCCTTTTCATTTTTTACCACCCCATGCATTATTATTTCATGAATGTAAAAACATGCCTTACTTTTATCTTGCTGACCACAGTTTGCATGATAGATCTACTCAAGCCAGCGCAGGCGGAATTTACCTGTGACATCGATTTCGCCTATGGAATACTTGTCACAGAAGACCAGCTTCGCGTACTGGATGAATCCCGCACCATAGTGCAAATAAACCATCAGTCACAATTGTTTGTTGGCGGCCGTTGGATTCAGTTGAACCAGACTGATACAAAGTTACTTCATGAATATGCTTCAGGCTTACATTATGTTATCCCTAAGATGATTATCTTGGCCACCGAGGGAGTGGAACTGGCCATTGAAACTATCGACCATGTTTATCTGGGGTTGGTAGGAAGTGATCACGAAAGCTATGAAAAAATCAGAGTGGCGATGGAACGTGTTCAGCATAAAGTAAAAGACAAGTTTCGCCATACCGGGCCGTACTATGCCATAGGGCCAGGCTCATTAGAGAGTGTTGATGAATTTGTCGATAGTGAAATAGAAGCGCAACTGGAAGAAGCCATATCAACCTCCATTGGGGGCATTTTATCTGCTATCGGGGGCATCAATACCACAGACCCAGAGTTATCCAGCAAAAAAGTGGAACAGATTTCTCGTCAATTAGAGGAAATGGGAAAGCAAATTGATAAGGACGTGGGCCCTCGCGCGTCGACACTTAAAAATAAAGCCAAATGGTTTTGCGATACCCTGACAGATCTAAATAAGGTGGAAGAGCAACTCCGCCGTCATATCCCGCAATTAAAGCCGATTGACGTGATCACTGCTGACAAAGGGAAGGGCTAACTGTCAATAAAATTTACAGTCAGCAAATTGCCTTTTTTTAAATTGTTCAAAATTCAGTATGTTACGAACTGGCACATTACTTGTTAGATAACCAATATCGCATTTGACGTTTTGATGAGAACTATTTTGGTTAGATAGTTAGCAATCAGTGGGTGCGTTTAAATTCGTTTCGTGAAGTAAAATCCCGGCCTGGTTAGCCGGGATTTTTTTGGTTTTAAACCAAAGCACTCAGAAGTGTATTTAAATAGCGATGCCCTTTAGGAGTCACTTGCCAATAGCTGTCCGCCAAGGTCAATAAACCTTGATCAGCTGCCTTCTCCAGTTCTGCACCTTGTTGAGTCGACAGTTGTACGCCAGTGAACGCTTCAAACTGCTCAGTTGGGCAGGGTTCAGTGAGACGAAAACGATTCATAAAAAATTCAAACGCCAAATCGTCGCGTTTAACGCTATCGTTATGGTCAATATACGGGCGCGCAAGGTCCATATAACCCCTCGGGTGCTTTACTTTAACGGTGCGTCGGATCGTGCCTTTGGATGCATCTGTCAGCTTGCCATGCGCCCCGCAACCGATGCCGATATAATCGCCAAAGCGCCAGTAATTTAGATTATGCTGGCATTGTTTACCGATCTGACTGTAAGCTGAAATTTCGTATTGCTGATACCCATGCTGTTTAAGCAATGCATGTCCTTTCGCCTGAATATCCCACAATATATCATCGTCGGGTAATTGCGGAGGTTTCGAATAAAAGGGCGTATTGGGTTCGATGGTAAGTTGGTACCAGGACAAATGCGGTGGCGCTAACTGAATAGCGGTGGTTAAATCGGACAGGGCATTGTCGACAGACTGTTCAGGTAAACCGTGCATCAAATCAAGATTAAAACTAGCAAGTTCTGACTTACGCGCAATATGAATAGCGCGTTTTGCTTGGTCTGTATCGTGGATACGTCCAAGTAGCTTTAAATGTTGCGACTGAAAACTCTGCACGCCTACCGACAATCGGTTCACACCAGCCTGCACGTAACCATCAAAGCGCGCGGCTTCCATGGTTCCGGGGTTAGCTTCCATGGTAATTTCAGCCTCACTGTCAACCTCAACTCGTGCGTGGATCCCCGCCAACAAATCTGCAATGCCCTGCTCTGAGAATAAACTGGGTGTGCCGCCGCCGATAAAAATGGTTTCTACCGCACGGCCTTTGACTAACTTCGCATCGATAGCCAAATCATCGAGTAAATGTTGTATGTATTCCTTTTCGGGTACGGTTGATTTCACCCCGTGTGAATTAAAATCACAGTACGGGCACTTTTGCACACACCATGGAATATGTACATAAAGGCTAAGTGGAGGATTACGCAAATACTTGTCTCATTTGTGTCATTAAACCGCCTAGCGCCTGCCCGCGGTGACTGATTTGATTTTTTTGCATCTTATCTAGCTGTGCGGCAGTACATTGAAATTCATTGACATAGAATACCGGGTCATAACCAAACCCTGCTGTGCCTTCCTGGGTGTGCGTAATGGTGCCGTGCCATTCGCCCTGACTGATCACAGGTACCGGATCATCACCATGACGCATCATTACCAACATACAAAAAAAGTAGGCTTTACGGTTTACTTGCCCCTTCAGTCGGTCAAGTAACAAATCAATATTGTCCTGATCGGATGCCCCCTGACCAGCGAAGCGCGCTGAGTAGATGCCTGGTGCGCCATCTAATGCGTCGACCACAATACCGGAATCGTCGGCAATGGCAGGCAAGCCAGTTTCTTTTGCCGCATGACGGGCTTTTATGATGGCGTTTTCAATAAAAGTGGTACCGGTTTCTTCAACCTCGCTTACGCCCAGCGCCCCTTGCGAAACTATTTCAATACCCAGCTCACTGAACAAGGTTTCAAATTCACGAAGCTTGCCTTTATTGCCAGAAGCGAGCACAATTTTTTTAGGAAAGATGGTCACTTTTTCCCCTTCGATTTACTTTTCAACTTTTTCTTTTTACGGACTGTAGAAGGCGCTTTATGTTTAGGTCTTAACTCGTCTATTACTCGGGCCTTCAAAGGCTCGTTAATGTAACGACTGACTCTACCTACCATTTCAAAATCATGCGCTTCAACGAGTGAGATAGCGATCCCTTTAGCCCCGGCTCGGCCTGTTCGTCCTACCCGATGCACATAAACATCAGCGGAACGTGGCATATCGTAATTGATGACATGACTTACATTGGGAACATCGATACCTCTGGCCGCCACATCGGTGGCGAGAAGAATCTTCACCTTTCCTTCTTTAAAAGATGCCAGGGCGGCATTACGCTTATCCTGAGGCATTTCCCCTTGCAACCAGCTAACGTGTAGTCCCTGCGACATCAATTTACTTTTCAGCATATCCAGCCGATCGCGTGTTTTAATAAACACAATGGCGTTTTCGATCTGATGAGTAAGAATATGAACCAGCAATGCATCTTTATGGGCTAAATCATCGGCCAGGTGATACCACTGATGGGTTTTCGCTTTTTCTTTACGGGACGGATTGGCGGTGACTTCAACCGGATCTTTGAGGATATCCGAAGCAAACCGTTTCACGCCCACGCCTTCGAGTGTGGCAGAAAACAGCATATTTTGTTTCCGCCAACGAGCCTCGCCAGCGATTTGGCCCACGATGCCGCCAAATCCCATATCCAGCATACGGTCAGCTTCATCCAGAATTAAACATTCAATATCCCGGCAGTCCGCGTGCTCATTGTTAATATGCTCAAATAAGCGACCGGGTGTTGCCACCAAAATATCCAGGCTCTTACTTAAAGTTTCGTTGTCAGTGCCATAATTGATGCCACCAGTGATGACGCCGCAAACCAAATCTGTATATTTGGTAATGGCAAGGGCTTGTTCATACACCTGCAGCGCGAGTTCGCGGGTGGGGGTGAGAATAAGCATACGGGTTGCGCCCGGTTCTTTGCGCGGGAAATCCAGCAAATACTGGCACGCAGGCAGTAAAAACGCTGCCGTCTTGCCTGTGCCAGTTGGGGCAGAAGCCAGAATATCCTTACCTTCTAAAGCAGGAGGAATAACTAATTCCTGAATGCTGGTGGGACGGGTAAAATTCATATCTGCCAATGCGTGGCATAAGTCTGAATCGAGATCTAAGTCTTCAAAGGTCATATAAATGCAGATAGCCCGGTAAATTGGGCTATTGTAGCATTGTTATCAGGCTGTGCCGCCTTTGTCTGAAAGAATTTCTGAAATAACCGTTAAACGAAGTTTGTTTAATTCGTTTTTGATGGCGGCTCCCTTAAAGCCTGCAAGGATAATAGGACGCGTATCAATACGTGATGCTTTGTCCAGGGCAGACAAAATCAACTCTCGGTTGAGGCTATTCTGCCGCGGTAAATCGCGGCACGAGATAGCATCAAGTAACGCCTTGAACCGCTCTGGTTTGCGCCAGCCATCGGCTTGAGTGAAAATGTCTAGCAGGACTTCGGCCGATACCTCATGGCTCAATTTTTCGGCAAATAGAGAGGCTAGCACAGCTATCTCGGTAAAGGCGTTAGGCGCTTTTACACGCTTGCATAATGAGCGGGTTTTGTCAGCCGTTAAATAACTACTTAATACCGCAAACCGAACCTCTGCATTGTGATTGCGTTCGGCTGACAACTTCAGCGCGGTATAGGCGTCTTCGTTTAAATCAATTAACTCGGTAAGCCAAGGGGAGAGTGCCTGGGCGTTTCGGAGTGTTATAAAATAAATCTGCGGATCCAGTTCAAGTAAACTGCGCTGGGTTTCGCTCCACACTCGCTCTGCCGAAAGGTGGCCTATTTCGTCCTGTTGTGATACTTCCTGCATGAGTTGCATGGTTTCTGCTGCCACCGTAAACCCTAAGTGGGCATAACGCGCGGCGAACCGGGCAACACGGAATACCCGCAGGGGATCCTCTATGAATGCAGTAGATACGTGTCTTAGTACACGCTGGTTAAGATCGTCCAGCCCATTGAATGGATCGGTAAGGTTACCGTCGGCATCTTTAGCCATAGCATTAATGGTCAGGTCTCGTCGTAGCAGGTCTTCTTGCAGTGTGACACTGGCGCTAGCATCACACACAAATCCAGTGTAACCCTTGCCAGACTTTCGCTCCGTACGGGCAAGCGCATACTCTTCTTTGGTTTTGGGGTGTAAAAAAACCGGAAAGTCTTTGCCAACCTGGGTGAAGCCTTTGTCTAGCATTTGCTGTGGAGTCGCTCCTACCACCACATAATCTCTTTCTGTCACATTGCGGTTTAGCAGTTCATCACGCACTGCACCACCCACCAAATAAATTTGCATCACTCACCTGATTTAATCGTTCGCCGTAGTAGCGCGTGTTAACCGTTAATATTTATTGTCATTAAGGGCCAGCGTGTATGAATGCACGCCCGCCACGGCGAAAAGGGTAAATAGTCGCGCCCTATGGGTGCCAAAGGCGGACCTCGATTCTGCTTTACATTGGCTCGAAAAGCCTGAGCCTTCCTTCCTCAAAGCGCCTTGACGAGATACCCGCAGCTATCTCTGAGCTGCTCAAACGTCAATGCGGATTGGTATGCGCAAAGTGTCGGCCACGCGTTATTTTGTTTGTATTCCAGCTGACTTTCACAAACGCCGTCCTTACCTTCCTAGTACCCTAGGCATAAAGCATACTAAGCGTAATATCTGGTTGTCGCGAACCGAAAGCGCCCTGCGTTGTCCTATTGGGGAGAGTCAACAGCAATATGCTCTAGTATGCCTGAGTCAAAAAAGTAAGAATAGTGGAGTTATCTTTTGACATCTTCATACGCTGTGGTTAGTTTAGTTCGCGATGTATTTCAGACACTGTAGCAGGCATGTATCTTAATTATTTTGGATTAACAGATAACCCGTTTTCCATCGCTCCTAATCCAGACTATCTGTATATGAGCCCGCGGCATAAAGAAGCGTTGGCACACTTAACGTTTGGACTGCGGGAAAGTGGCGGTTTTGTTATGCTAACGGGGGAAGTGGGGACTGGGAAAACCACCGTCTCGCGTAAGTTATTGCAGCAATTGCCCGACCATACCCAAGTCGCGATGATCCTCAATCCAACCCTGTCAGCGATAGAGCTGCTTGCCACCGTGTGCGATGAACTGGGGATTGAATGTGACCCTGACAAAGCCAGTTTGAAATATTTTACCGACCGTATTTTAGCCAAATTGGCAGACAACCATCATGCAGGGTTCAATACCGTATTGATGATTGACGAAGCTCAGCATCTATTACCGGAAGTACTGGAACAACTGCGCTTGCTAACAAATTTAGAGACCAATCGTGAAAAGTTGCTTAAGGTGGTCCTGATTGGGCAGCCGGAACTGCAGCAACTGTTAAAGCGCCCTGAGTTACGCCAATTATCCCAACGTATTACTGCCCGCTACCATTTATTGCCGCTCAACGCTGGAGAAGTAAGTGCTTACGTTGCGCATCGTTTAAATGTGGCGCAGGGCGATATCAACCTGTTTAGTAAGGCCACGTTGAAAGCGATTCATCGTATCACCGCGGGGATACCGCGGGTGATCAATTTACTCTGTGATAGAGCTCTCATGTTGTCTTATACCAAGCACCATGCGGTGGTTAAAAAGCCGATATTTCTTGCCGCCGCGAAACAGATCCTTGGCGACGATGTAGTAGGGCAACGATTACGCCATCAACATACGCTATGGCTCGGTTTAACTTTTGTCTCGGCGATGCTCGTTGGTTATATGCTTGGAGCCTGGTATGTCTGATCGTGTATTAATAGAAAACCTGCGACCGGGCATGACCATCACACGGATAACGCAACAAAATGGTCCGGTAGCGATTCAAAAATCCGGACTGATATCGAGTGATTCTATGATTCAAGGCTTGGCTGAAATGGGCGTACAGGAAGTGGAGATTGATCCTGATTTAACCGTTGAACTTGCGCCTAAAATCACTCATCAAACGCCAACACAGGCGTTATTGCGCGGACACCACGATACCGCAGCTAAAGCCGTAGCGTCGATGGATAGTTCGTTATCTGACCAATTCAATCGCAGTTTGTTTTTACCTACGGTTCAATCGTTGCCCTCTGTATGGCAGCAGTATGCCAAGGACTTCTCCCTGTTTGCTGTCATTATGATCGGTGGGTTGGGATTAGGATTTACTGCAGGGAGCGCTGAGCGCTGGTGGCCTGTGCTAACGGCGTCATTTTCGGTTCCACAGGCCACTTATTCAAAGGTGTCACCAAGCGAGGGAAATCCTGCAGTCGTGAAGGACGAGCCGGCGGCTGAGCAACGTGCCGGCCTTTCACAGAGCGAGCCACCAGAGCAACCGACTGCTAAAAAGGCGAGCGCCGACGAAGCCGTGGGCGAGGCCATCCAGCCAACTCAAATAACGGCTGTGTCGGAACCTGAAGAAAAAGCAGTAACCCTGCAAACCAAATCAGAACCCGCCTACGAAGGTAAAGTCTTAAATGAGCGGGTCAGCAATAGTGTGGATGTTTCGCCAGAGCTGCTGGCAAAGTTTAATGAAGCAGTTAAAGCGCTTGATACAGAAAACGCATCGCAAACACAGCCTCCGCCATCCAGAGTAAATGTACATTCAGACGTGCCGCGCGTTGATCAACTTCCGGTAAAGCTGCTAACACGTTTGCCAAGCATGAACTTTAGCGCGCATATGTATGCATCAAACCCTCGCGATCGCTGGGTCAGGGTAAATGGCAAGCAGCTGGGAGAAGGGGACTGGATCACAGATCGCGTGCAGATAGTCAATATAGAAGGCCAACGGGTGATTTTGAATTTTGAGGATGAGCTGTTCAGTATGGCTGCACTGACAGACTGGTGAGGGGAAGTCAGTCGCAGCGACCATCAACTACCCACGCTACAAAATGAGCTAACTAGATATTTTTGTCACACTTTTTGTTGCTTTGATGCATGTAGGATGCCCTGATTGCGATCAGTCAGCCAGTTTTGGATCCTGAATAAACAGAATATCCATCATTATCGAGGGGTCCCATTCACGTAAATCACGCTCACAATCTTTACGAATAGCATCCAATTCACTGATGGTGGCCACCGAAAACGATTTATCGACAATAATGTGCACCAACATATAAAGATCTCTGCCTTGCTTACTGATGCGTACCTCCACGTGTTGGTATGGCACGGCGCTGAGTGACTTAGCCAGTTTTTTCTCAATAACCGTGGTCACAGCTTCAGGCGGCGCTTTATTGATGACTTCGTTCAAACTCGCGAGCAAAATTTTAATTGGAATGGGTAATAACGCCAGCCCCAGGATCATCAGAAGCACGGGGTCGACATACAGGGCCAATGTGCTGTATCCATACAGATTGAGGGTATACGCCACGATAAAGCCAATCAATATCGACGCACTGAGCACGCCATCGATGAACCAGGTATGCGCATCGACCATAACTAAATCTGAGCGCAGATTGTTACCATGGCGGCGCATATAAAACGACACGCCAAAACACCCAAATGTAGCAAATACACCGTAGACAATGGCGATACCATATTCCGACACATTGCCGCCCTCTATCAGGCTGATCAGTGAGCTAAAAAAAGCATATAAACAAATCGCGATTATAATCAGCGACTTAAACAAGTTTAATGTGGGTTCAATGGCGGTATAACCAAAGTGAAAGCGATCATCATCAGGACGTTGCACTAAGCTTGCGACTTTCAAGGTCAGCAGTGCCATAAAAAATGCAATCAACGAGTACACGCCATCGAACAAAATGGCGCTGGAGCCACTTGCAATGGCGAACACAATCGACACCACCACGAAAAGAAAGGCAACATACAGAGACAAGCGCAGCAGCTGCCTTTCTTTACGTTCGTGAAAACCAATAGCCATCGAGAGAGCCCTCATAAAAAGTGCCCGGATATTACTCTTATTTTGGCTAAAGAAAAGAGATAGTTGCAAACAAGATGTTTATTTTTTATACGGGCGAAATGGCGTTAAATTCGCGTCATCAAGTGGTGGGGTATTTTTCTACGATATCGGTTTTAGTACAACCAACTGACCGAATGCAAATTTCACCCTATTGCTGCGTATTCTGTTAAGTATGGCCCGAAGTTTATTACGGAGCTAAGTGTCATTTGCGTGTGTAGATAAGAGTCGTCATCCCCGTGAAAACGAGGAGCTCTTAACGAAATACCGGAAACATTCAAACAGGTCAAAAAACCTTTCGGTGCGACGCCATCTGACTTTGACGCCCCTCACCTGGGTGCTGGCAAGTCAGGAGTTTTTAGTGTTTGTCTACATCAGGTTATCTCTCATTGCGCTTGTTAGGGTATGACTGGCCCCAGTGCATGCCAGCTCAGCGTCTCTAACAAAAAAACACTTTGCCGGGGAGCTTATTCGTCTAGGCGGTCAATCGAAGTATTATGCTGCTTTCGTTTAAGTGCAGGAGGCATCGCAGGTACTGATCAGATGAGCAAATCCTGCCGCAATCTGTCTGGCATCCTGCCTATCGAATTTAACTGAAGGTATTTCAGCAAGATCTAAAGCACCCTGGCCGTTAAAGAGAGACAAAATATCGACCTTGAAGATGCTCACATGGGGTGTGTCTGCTAAATGCAAGGGCAGGGAAAGTTCCGTGTAGTTTTCATCGAACCCTATGTGATACACCAGTGGAATGGTATCCTCCGAAAGACTCAAAAAGCCCTCAAATAAAATAAATTTATAACCTACCTCCCAATTCCACGCCATCCGACTGTTCGGATCCAGATCGCCTACATTGAGGATAGTAGCGTTGGCTTTTTCATCAACACCCACCCCAAATGTGATCTGTGAAAACGGATACGGCTCTTTAATTGTTAAGTCAATTTCGTAAAAACCATTTTCGTTATCAAACCTAACCAGATGATAGCTGTCCGGTACCCGATAAACGTGTCCTTCGGCCGACAACCTGATGTTACTTAAGTAAAACTGAAAGTCGCGGATTTTAAAATGACCTTTCCCACCGGGGTTGGAATAACGATATTCATTGAATATAAGAGGCTGCTGACCCACATAGGGGAGCAATCGAAGGGTAATTTTTTGCGCTGTGGAAGCTTGTTCCATACATGCCGTAAGCACTGAAAATATTTCTACAATGAGGAAAATTATTTTTGTGATATTCATCTGGGCGGTGCCTCCTTAAAAGGGTCGGAGAAACGTGTGTCGCTGAGGAATTGCTCATCGGTTAACGTGTGCAAAAAGCTAATAATGGCTCTTTCTTCTTTTGCAGTGAGGTTCAGGCTGATGGTACTACCTTGATGATTGTCAATATTATCCGCCTCGACAATCAGTGGGCTAAGGGTCTCACTGTGCTGAATGCCACCGTTATAATGATTTAGTACGTCTTCTAAAGTACTAAATCTTCCGTCGTGCATATAAGGCGCTGTGACGGCAATATTTCTCAGCGTCGGTGTTTTGAAAAAGCCTCGGTGCTCCGCTTTACCTGTTACCTCTGAAAGGCCGGCAAGTAGTGCCGCGTCGTTGTCCAGTCCATTGTTGCTGAAGCCATCAAGCTGAGCCGTAAAGCCGCTGGTTAGGAACTGGCTATGGCAGTCGATGCAATTTCCCCCTCTTAAGCTTGATTTTGTATCCGGGTGGGCCATGAACAGCTTTCTTCCCAGCTCTTCTTCTTCATTAAGAGATATTTCTCCCCGTAAATATTGATCATACCGCGAATTCGCAGATATCAGCGTTCGTTGAAAACTGGCTAATGCCTTAGCGATAGCCTCTTTGCTTATCCCGTCATAGGCAATACCAAATAGCTCGACGTAGGTATCGTCCTGGGACAGCTCCTTTATCAATGAGCCCAGATCCTGAGCCATTTCGTCAGGATGTTGAATGGGTATCAGTGCCTGTTCTTCAAGACTGGTTGCGCGACCATTCCAGAAAAAACGCGCGGGTCCCCACATCAGGTTAGCAAGGCTCATGCTGTTAAATGCCAACGGTTTTCCCGAAACTCCCACTGAACCTGCAAGCCCATCCGTAAATGCCAGTGATTGTTGATGACACGTTGCGCAGGAAATCTGATTGTTTCCTGAGAGGCGTGGATCATAAAACAGACGCCTGCCAAGCGCGATGGATTCCTTAGTAAGCAGATTGTCAGCCGGGATCGTAAAACGGCCAAACACAAAGGGAACATTGAAGTTCTCAACTGGATTGGGCGCACCATAACGCGGGGTCGTTAAGATATAGATAACGAGGAAGCCTGCTATGAGTGAAACCACGCTTCCCCAAATGACCCAGATACGCACGAAAATCAGTGGTGATGCACAAAGCCAGAGCCAAATAACGCCTCGATATTATCGATCCCTTTTTTAAACTTATCCTTAAAGTTTATTTCACCGAGACGTTCACCGGTCTGCAAATCATGCACGGTTAGCGAGTGATGGTTGACCTTCGCAATAAAATCCACATCGGTTGGGTCGTTGTCTGCTGCGTCACCCAGATTCAACAAATTGTTCTGTATCGCAATTAATTTTCTGCCTGACGCCGAGGAATAGAAAATCATGTGGTGGGCACCAGGTTCAGCCTGAATATCCTCGCCGCTGGATACAAGTTCTGGCAAGCTATTGAGACTATAACGTTTCACAATCCCCGGAATGGCGTGACTAATAAATAATTCGTCTTCATTTCCATACAATTCCAGCGGCACACCTGTACCCGCGGTGGCACCATCGTAAAGCTTTTCCGGAACTCCGAAAGATTTATCTGATTCATTATAGGGCACTTTCCAGGTCTCAAATCCGAACATGGTGTTGACCAGGATTGCTGGCTGTGCATTTTTTACAATACTTGGTCTGACAAACAGAACTTCTACCGGGGAAGATGGGAACCCCACAGGTTGGGCGTCTTCAGTCACTATATTTTCGATAGGCTCCATTTTGTTAAGATCAATAATTGTCAACGCATTACCCACCCCTGTGGCCAAATCGGGATGAATAGTAGAGGTAACAACCATACGATCACCGTAGGCCGAAATACCATGTGGGAACATGATATACGGTTCATTTTCACCGACTTCGCTTTTGCGGGCCTCAATCACTTTAATAACGCTGTTGTCCTGCGAGTTAAATACTCCAACCGAACCCCCATCTGGTTGTGCGAGACCCGTGCCTCCCATGAATGTCACAAACATATATTCTTTGCCGTTTACACTGTGCCACATGATATCTTCACCCACGACCTGCCCTTGTGTATCAAGACATTCCACGTCTGATACAGTGGGCGCGCCTGTAGCATCGCGAATAAGGGCAATTTCAGCCAGACTGCATTGAGTGCCCAGACCTGTGGCGTATAGCCGGCCATTGGGACTGTAGTACAAGTGGTGTAATGGAGCATCAAACTCGGGTAATTCATATTCATAAAGAATTTCACCAAACTTCGCCGATTCCGGATCTAATTCCAGTATGGCAATGCTATCTTTGGTATTTAAGGTGGGTAAACCGCTTAGCAGCACGATGCCTTGGGTTTTTTCATTGTCACCGATTTGTGCGGTGAACTCAGTGTCAGGCTGGTTTGCAGAGGTATCTGTACCTGCTACGTCAGTTGCTTTTGAGCAACCCAACATGAATGTAAAACAGCTGATTAGGGTTAGTAGTTTTATTTGATTCATTGTTTTCTTCGGTGGTTGCTCTTGAGCGTATGAACAAGTGTAGTAACACGCTTTTTATATAGCAATTAACCCCACCAAAGCTGCACTAGATTAAGATGCTATTGCTGTCCACAATAGTGGCCGCATTCAGCGCGGGTTCGATAAGACTCGTCTCCTCGCTGCCAAGAGGTGTGCTCTAACATTGATCCAAATCTTAAGCTTTGTTGGCTAAGTGGGGGGAACTTGTCACGTCTATTCGACTTGTCTTTTCTAGGGGGCTGGTAACATTGGTTGTCGGTAAGGATGAAGAAGGGCCGCATTACGGTCAGGCGGCAGCGGGCGCGAATTTCTCTGTGGTAAAATAAGCGCCCTACAAGACAGTAAAATTAAGCTTTCTTAGCCCACAGTTACCTTTCCGGGATTTGACTTACAAACACGTCATGGAAAAATTTCGGCAGGTTGATATTAAAATCACCAGGGGTTACACCGCTGATAATTTCGTCCTGGATCTGGCTTAAATCCAGTCGCTTAATTTCACTGTAATGGCCTGATTTAATATTGTAAAAGGTCATCACAACCGGTTTCATCAGGTCTTTTTTACCAAGCTGCGCGACAATACCTAATTTACCGCTCTTCAGTTTAACCAATGAACCGACAGGGTGAACGCCTATACAATGAATAAACTTCTTAACTAAATCTTTGTCTAAATTATCTTGTTGATGCAACCGCTTTAATGCCACCGCTGGCGCTACGGCTTCTTGGAATGGACGCTCGGATATCATGGCGTCATACGAATCGATAATCGCAGCCATACGGGCAATCTGAGATATTTCGTCACCTTTCAGGCCATTTGGATAACCACTGCCATCATTGCGTTCATGATGCTGTTCAATGGTGGTGAGTACGCTTGCAGGGATACCTTCGAATTGCTCCACCAGTGCTTTCCCACGTTTAACGTGCGAGCGTATGACATCCCACTCTTTTGCTGTCAGTTCCCGCTTGCTGGTTCTTAATTCTTTCGGAATTTCGGCCATTCCAATATCCATTAACATGGCACCCATACAGGCATGGTTAATTTCTTCTTCACTCATGCCAAGATGGCTGGCAAACATGGCCATTAAAATACTGCAATTAATTGAATGTTCGAGTAAGTACTCATCCGCATCTTTTATCATGGTGAGACATAAAAGTGCGTTTGGGTTTTGAAACAACGATTTAATAATATTCGTGGATAGATTCGAGACGGAACCTAGATCTTTAGGTGCGCCTGACTGCATTGCTTTAATTAGCTGACCCTGAATGGTTACGGCCTGAGCATACAACGCATTGGCTTCGATAACAGATTCGCTACTGATAGATTTAGTTTTCGTGGTTTTGGTTTTTTCCTCTTCTTCTTTGACCGTCAGCGGCGTGTCTATTTTACTCTTGCGTACATCTATCTCAACGACCTCTATGCCTTTTGCTCTTAACTGATCGATGATGGTCTGGCTTTTGACCATTCCCCTGGAGCGAATTTCCATCGTACCAGATTGCTTAACTACCTGCGTAACATACATGCCGGGCTTGAGCTCATCGATATTTACTTGCATAGAGTGTCCTATCTGCGAAACAGCTATTATTATCCCATAGTAGCATTGAAACGAATGCGCAGATCAAGTGTATTTGCGTATTCTCTCAAATGTTTGGGTGTACACACGTTCGCCAAACCTGCTTCACTAGCTCCAGGCTGGCATTCGATGCTCAAATGCATGAATCGCAGATTCATGCTCAAGGGTCTGGTCTATTGCATCTAAGCCCCTAATTAATCTAGTTTTAGCTTGGGCGGGAATAGCAAAAGTAATTGCCAGTCTATCTGCAGTAAGTTGTTGAGCAGGCAAGTCTATTCGTATTTGTGTATCGGGTTTTTGCGCAACCAGCGTAAAAAGACTGTCCAGCTCGTCCAATGGTAATGACACGGGTAGGATCTGATTATTGATACAGTTGTTAAAGAAAATATCTGCGAAACTAGCGGCAATGATAACAGTAAAGCCATGATCGGCGAGCGCCCAAGGCGCGTGTTCGCGACTGGAACCACAGCCAAAGTTTTCGCGGGCTAATAGAATGCCCGCTCCTGCATGTTCTGCTTTATTAAGAACGAAATTCGGATCAGGCTTTGTCACATCACCTTCTAAATAGCGCCAGTCGTAAAATAAATGCCGACCATACCCGGTACGGGTGACGCCGGTCAGAAATTGTTTGGGTATAAGTTGGTCGGTATCTACGTTCGCTTTGTTTAAGGGGCACGCCGTACCAATATACGTGTTAAACCCTTTTGAAATTGCCATCTTTTACATCTCCCTCACGTCAACGAACTTCCCAGTTAGGGCTGCTGCGGCTGCCATAGCCGGACTCACCAAGTGGGTACGAGCACCTCTACCCTGGCGACCTTCAAAGTTGCGGTTAGAAGTGGAAGCACAGCGATCGCCAGGTTGCAGAATGTCATCATTCATCCCTAAGCACATTGAGCAACCGGGTAATCGCCATTCAAACCCCGCATCCGTAAAAATTTTATCCAACCCTTCAGCTTCTGCTTGCCGCTTTACCGCGGTGGAACCGGGTACCACAATGGCCGTGACCCCATGACTCACGTGACCCTTTGCCGCAATGGACGCGGCGGCACGCAAATCTTCGATACGACTATTGGTACATGAACCAATAAACACATGGCTGACACTTAAATCGGTTAATTTGCTGCCCGGGGTGAGCGCCATATACTGATAGGCTTGCTCAGCACTGTTGCGTTCCACCTCGGAGGTGAAATCGGAGCGAGCGGGAATTGTAGAAGTAATAGGGATAACCTGGCCTGGGTTGGTGCCCCAGGTGACCTGAGGGGCTATTTCAGCGGCATCTAATGTTACTTCAGCGTCGAACACGGCATTCGCATCGGAATAAAGCTGTTGCCACTGCGCCACTGCTTCTCGCCACAGCTCACCTGCCGGAGCCTGTGGCCGACCTTTCAAATAATTAAAGGTCACCTCATCCGGCGCGATTAAACCGGCTTTCGCACCTGCTTCAATAGACATGTTGCAGACAGTCATCCTTTCCTCCATTGAAAGAGCGCGTATCGCGCTGCCAGCGTACTCAATCACATAGCCCGTGGCACCGGCATGACCAATCTTGCCAATAATTGCAAGGATAAGATCTTTCGCCGTAATGCCAGAAGCTAACGTACCATTGACCGTGATACGCATGTTATTAGCACGATTCTGCTTCAATGTCTGGGTCGCCAGCACGTGCTCCACTTCTGAGGTGCCTATGCCGAACGCGAGGGCGCCAAAAGCGCCATGGGTGGCAGTGTGCGAGTCGCCACAGACTACCGTAAAACCCGGTAAAATGAAGCCCTGTTCCGGGGCCATTACATGTACTATACCTTGTTTGTGATGGCCCACTGAATACAGGGTAATATTGTGTTTAGCGCAATTATCAGCCAGCGTAGTCAATTGTAATTTATTGGCAGGGCCACAGGCATCCAACGCCAGAGACCGGGTAGAAATACTATGATCCATAGTCGCGATAGTGCGCTGCGGACAACGCACTTTACGCCCTTTTTCAGCCAAGCCTGCAAAGGCCTGAGGGGAGGTAACTTCGTGTATCAGGTGTCTGTCGATATACAATAAGGCATCATCATCGACATCGCCAATATGGTGTGCCTGCCAAATTTTATCGTAAAGTGTTTTAGCCATTGAATGTTGTTCCTTCTATTAAAAAGTTAACAATGGCATCACCTACCTGGGCGGTCAAAGCAGCCGAGTGTAAATTGGCAGAGTTGCATAACTCTTTAGTTAACACGCCTGATGCGAGCGTGCTAACGACCGCCTTCTCAATCGCGAGTGCGGCGTCTTCCATGTTCAGGCTATAGCGCAGCATCAGTGCCGCAGAAAGGATCTGCGCGATGGGGTTGGCAATACCTTTTCCTGCGATATCCGGGGCGGACCCGCCAGCGGGTTCATACAAACCAAACCCCGTGGCATTCATGCTGGCAGAAGGTAGTAAACCCATCGAGCCAGTCATCATGGCGCATTCGTCTGATAAAATATCACCAAATAAATTGGGGCACAGCAGCACGTCGAACTGCGCAGGATTTCGCATGACCTGCATAGTGGCATTGTCGATATACATATGCTCAAGGATGACCTGCGGGTAGTCTGCCGCCACTTCCTCAGTTACTTCACGCCATAAACGGCTGGTAGTAAGCACGTTAGCCTTGTCGATGGAGGTCACTTTGTTATGGCGTCTGCTCGCCGCTTCGAAGGCGGCCACCGCAATACGGCGAATTTCACGTTTTGAATACCGCATCGTGTCAAAGGCAAACTGCTCTTCGCCATCGCCTTCCACCCCTTTGGGTTCGCCAAAATATATACCGCTGGTTAATTCACGCACGACAACCAGGTCCACCCCACTGGCAGCGATGTCACTTCGCAGCGGTGATAGATGCTCTAAACCCGTATAAATTTTTGCGGGACGTAAATTACTGAATAAATCAAAATGGCTGCGTAACGTGAGCAAGGCGGCGCGTTCAGGCCGTTGTTCAGGAGGAAGTGAATCCCACTTGGGTCCACCAACCGAACCAAATAGAATAGCGTCGGCGTGCTCACATCCTCTTAGCGTAGCGTCAGGTAACGCACTGCCGGTATTATCAATCGCTATTCCTCCTACCAGATAGGGTTGTAGTGAAAAGCGAACAGAGTAGAGCGTAGAAATTGCGTCAAGCACCTTACATGCTTCCTGCATCACTTCTGGACCAATACCATCGCCTGCTAACACGGCTATATTTGCTTGTTTCATTTATGCTCCTGCTATGCGCTCTTGCTGGGTCTTATGGTGGTCAATCTGATCCGCTACATAGGTGTTATTTAAAACATATATCAAGGCTTTTACACCTGCCTCAACAATATCAGTAGCCAAACCAATGCCGTGAAACCGGCGGGATTTATAAGATAGAATGACGCTTACCTGAGCAAGGGCGTCCGCACCTTGGCCTTTGGAGTCAAGTTTAAAGTCGACCACTTCCACCTCAATATTACCCAGCATGGTAATAATGGCGTTAAATGCAGCATCCACCGGCCCATTACCAATGGCGGCACCTGACTTTTCCTGTTCGCCAATTTTTAGCGTAACGGTGGCGCTGGGAACGACCTCTCGACCAGAACTGGCTTGTAAATAAAGCAGCTGATAGTAGGCCTGCTCATGTTTTTGTTGGTCAAAAAACAACAATGCTTCCAAATCGTAATCGTAAACCTGCCCTTTTTTATCAGCCAACTGTAAAAAGGCCTGATAGATAGTGTCTAAATCATAATCAGTACTTTGATAACCTAGCTCGGTTAAGCGATGTTTAATAACGTGGCGGCCGGAACGAGACGTTAGATTCAACAGGTTTTTGTTTATGCCGACACTTTCCGGCGTCATGATTTCGTAGGTGTTCTGCGCCTTTAACACACCATCCTGATGGATACCGGAGGAGTGACTGAATGCATTCGCGCCAACAATTGCTTTATTAGCCTGCACCGGCATATTGCAAAGTTGACTGACAAGTTTGGAGGTGCGGGAAATCTCGGTAGAGCGGATATTACATTCAAGGTTCAAGTGCGACTGGCGGGTTTTGAGGATCATGGCGATTTCTTCTAACGCGCAATTGCCGGCGCGCTCGCCAATGCCATTGATCGTACACTCCACCTGTCGGGCGCCTTTTTCAACGGCTGCCAGCGAATTGGCTACTGCCAACCCCAGATCATTATGGCAATGGACGGAAATTACCGCGTTATCAATATTGGGTACACGATTAAACAATGATTCAATAATCCCGGCAAATTCGGTAGGGGTAGTGTACCCAACGGTATCGGGGATATTAACGGTGCTGGCCCCGGCATTAATCGCGGCTTCCACCATGCGACACAAATAATCAATATGGGTACGTCCTGCATCTTCACAGGAAAACTCCACGTCGTCGGTATATCGGCGCGCATGTTTAACTGCTGCCACAGCCATCTCCACCACCTGCTGCTGTGATTTGCGTAATTTTGCATTTACATGAATATCGGAAGTCGCGATAAAGGTGTGGATGCGAAAACGGGATGCGGACTTAAGGGCGTCACTGCACGCCTCAATGTCAGCGGGGAGGGCTCTGGCTAATCCACACGGTATAGCCGTACGCAGTGACTGGGCGATGGTTTTTACTGAGGCGAAATCACCCGGCGATGAAACGGGGAAACCCGCTTCGATAATGTCCACACCTAATCGTTCCAGTGCCAGTGCTATTTGTAGCTTCTCTTTGGCGCTCAGGCTCGCAGGTAAAGCCTGTTCGCCATCGCGTAAGGTAGTATCAAAAAAGAGTACCCTATCTGTGTCCGCTGTCATTTTCTGCACCCTTTTTCCTGTTAATCAGATATAAAAAAACCCGTGCATTGCACGGGTTTTGGTGAATTCTGTTTGCTGGTCGCAATCTACCCGTGCAGTCTTGCTGCCATAATGAGTAGAGTGAGGAGGTTTACTGTGTTCATATTTTAGTATTATTGACCAGATTCGTTCTCAATTTAACCAGCGAAGCTAAGTAAGTCAATTACTCTTTACAATTTTTATATGCCGCAAAATTATAACTTAGTCCTGATTCTTGCTGGTGGTGGCGAATTGTGGTAGCGAATGCTATTGCTGATCTTCAGACTTTGTTGCTTCAGCAATTCACAGAGCTAACCTGCTCCATCGCATCCTATAAAAGGGCGAACGCGCCAGAATACCTTGATAAACGTAAACCGGATACACTACAACGATTTCATGAATGATAGGCGGAATTTCGTTTATTTAATTAGCAGAGAAGAGTAGGGGTCACTCTTTCTTTTTAGGTAACGTGAAATTTTTCCATTCTATTTCCATCGAGAGCAGCATTTCTCGAAGGGAAAGTGGTCGAGGTGATATCTTACCTTTGTGATTCCAACTGTGACCACAGCAGGCCGCCTGCATCACGGATTTTGTTGGTTTGAGCATCTGGCGCTTGTCGAAATCACTTTTCTCATGGTCGAGAAAGTCACCTTCAAACGTAAACCAACCATGTTTGTTTAGGTGCAATGTGTGATTTTCTTTTTGAACTTTGTCAACAGAGTCAAGCTCGATGTGTTCTTCGTTTAATGTGCCAACCCACACGCCAACGACTAAGCCATGAGCAGCGTGTTTTGAAAACCACGCCACGCTTTTTTCTTTGTCAGTATGCTTGCCTGGACACGAGGCGGCCTGGCGAGCCTGCCAACTGCCATTGTGACTGTCGATAGCTAACGGGGTCTGGTTATTCGAAAGGTAATAGGCTATCCGCCGAACATGATGGGGTAATCCCCCTAAACGCCTTTTTAATAAACTGATTTGGGTTGGACCACGATGGGCCAGATTGGCTAATTCGCGTTCATATAAGGCATTGCAAATTTCGTTAAAGTCGGGATGAAGAGAATGCTGCTCGCGGCTATGCGAAAAGAAATCTGATTGCGATGTAGACTGGTCGTTAGCTGACGACATAGGCAAACTGCATTAATAAGCGTAAACAAAAAGATTATGCCGATAGCAGAGGCTATCGGCAAGTTCTGCTTACTGGCCTTTAATTTCACTGCGACCTTTGTAGGTCGCGTTGGAACCCAAAGCCTCTTCAATTCGAAGCAATTGGTTGTACTTAGCCACGCGATCTGAACGGCATAGCGAACCGGTTTTGATTTGTCCGGCCGCGGTACCGACGGCAAGATCAGCAATGGTGGCATCTTCAGTTTCACCACTGCGGTGAGAAATTACTGCAGTAAAGCCGGCATCTTTCGCCATTTTAATGGCTTCTAAGGTTTCCGTTAAAGAACCTATCTGATTAAATTTAATCAGAATAGAGTTACCTATTCCCTCATCAATGCCGCGTTTAAGAATTTTGGTATTCGTGACAAACAAGTCATCGCCGACCAGCTGTACTTTGTCACCAATTTTCTTAGTCAGGCTGCTCCAGCCTTCCCAGTCACTTTCGTCCATGCCATCTTCGATAGAAACGATTGGATAACGGCTGGTTAGCTCCGCAAGGTAATCAGCAAACCCTTCATTATCAAAGCTCTTGCCTTCGCCTGACAGGTTGTATTTCTTATCAGCATAGAATTCAGAGGCGGCGCAATCTAACGCTAGCGTAATGTCTTCGTTCATCTTATAACCTGCTTTCTCCACGGCTTCAACGATGACGCTTAACGCTTCTTCATTCGAACTTAAGTCAGGCGCAAAACCGCCTTCATCACCTACTGCAGTATTAAGGCCTTTCGCACTCAACACTTTTTTCAGGTTATGGAAGATTTCAGCGCCCATACGCAATGCTTCTCTGAAAGAGCGTGCGCCGACAGGCTGAATCATGAATTCCTGAATATCAACGTTGTTGTCAGCATGTTCACCGCCGTTGATGATATTCATCATCGGAACGGGCATGGAATACTGACCAGAAGTGCCGTTAAGATCAGCAATGTGCTCGTACAGAGCAACGCCCTTATCGGCCGCCGCCGCTTTTGCCGCAGCCAGTGAAACTGCCAGGATCGCATTGGCCCCCAGGGTTTCTTTGTTTTCCGTGCCGTCCAGCTTAATCATCTTGCCATCCAGCTCTGCCTGTGCGCTGGCATCCATACCGATTAAAGCAGGAGCGATTATGTCATTGACGGCCTGAACCGCTTTAAGAACACCCTTGCCCAGATACCGTGATGCATCGTGATCGCGCAGTTCCAGAGCTTCTCGTGAACCTGTCGAAGCACCTGATGGGGCAGCTGCGCGACCCATAGCACCTGAATCCAAATACACGTCGGCTTCCACGGTTGGGTTACCACGTGAGTCCATAATTTCGCGTCCAACGATGCGAGTGATCTTCGCCATGCTACTTTTTCCTCAACAATTGACGGGGTTTAGTCGACGGGAGTACGACGGTCACCCCAATTCAGATTAGTGATTCGCTTTTTGATATTTGCCCGCTGCGGCAACGAATCCAGTAAATAACGGATGCCCATCACGGGGCGTCGATGTAAATTCGGGGTGAAACTGACCTGCGACAAACCAAGGATGGTCTGGTAGTTCGATGACTTCTACAAGTTTTTTGTCGGTGGACAAACCACTGACTTTCAAGCCCGCCTGCTCAATTTTTTCGCGAAGGTTATTATTCACTTCGTAACGATGGCGGTGGCGCTCGTAGATTTCTGCGTTACCATAGATCTCGTGTACTTTGGTACCCGGTATCAGGTGACATAGCTGGCTACCTAAGCGCATCGTGCCGCCCAGATCAGACATTTCATCGCGCAATGCAGTGCTGCCATCGGCATCTAACCACTCTGTGATTAACCCTACCACGGGATAAGGGGTAGCGGGATTAAATTCAGTGCTGTTGGCGTTTTGCATACCTGCGACATTTCGTGCAAATTCAATCAGTGCCACCTGCATTCCTAAGCAAATACCCAGATAGGGAACGTGGTTTTCACGGGCATATTTCGCTGCGGCAATTTTGCCTTCAATACCGCGTTCGCCAAAGCCGCCAGGAACCAAAATGGCATCCAGTTTTTCTAGAATCTGCGTGCCTTTACTCTCAACATCCTGCGAGTCGATATGATGAATATTAACCGTCAGTCGATTTTTTAATCCGGCATGTTTTAATGCTTCGTTAACAGATTTATATGCATCGGGAAGTTCGACATATTTGCCTACCATACCTATGTTAACTTCGCCGGTTGGGTTAGATTCAGCGTAAAGAACTTGCTCCCATTCGGTTAAATCCGCTTCCGGACACTCTAATCTGAAACGATCGACAACCAGCTGATCCATTCCCTGAGCTTTCAACGCCGCAGGGATGCGATAAATACTGTCCACGTCCTTTAATGAAATCACGGCTTTTTCAGCCACATTGGTGAACAGCGCTATTTTAGAGCGCTCAGTTGCTGGCAGCGAGCCAACGGAACGACATACCAGAATATCGGGCTGAATACCGATTGAACGTAATTCTTTTACCGAGTGTTGCGTAGGTTTGGTTTTGACTTCGCCCGAAGCAGGCATATAGGGCACCAAAGTCAAATGCATATACATGGCTTTGTCTCGACCGAGCTCGGTACCCAACTGTCGAATCGCTTCAAGAAAAGGTTGTGACTCAATATCCCCAACGGTGCCCCCAATTTCAACAATAGCGATATCGTGGCCTTGTGCACCTTCGATAACACGACGCTTGATTTCATTGGTAATGTGGGGAATAACCTGGATAGTAGCGCCTAAATAGTCACCGCGACGCTCCCGCTTTAACACTTCTTCATACACCCGGCCGGTGGTGAAGTTGTTACGTTTAGTCATGTGGGTGCGGATAAAGCGCTCGTAATGCCCTAAGTCAAGGTCAGTTTCTGCGCCGTCGTCGGTTACAAATACTTCACCATGCTGAATGGGACTCATAGTGCCTGGATCAACGTTGATATAAGGATCAAGCTTGAGCATGGTGACGGTAAGCCCCCGTGCTTCCAAAATAGCCGCGAGCGACGCAGCAGCAATACCTTTACCAAGCGATGAAACTACACCACCTGTGACGAAAATATAATTTGTCATGCAAAACCTAAGGCGTTGGAGTTGGGTAACGTACTAATTTGTGCGAAATAATTAGCACTTGGACGGCGCAATAGTATACCGAAAGAGTAGCAGGCAAACAATCCATTTACCTGTCAGCGAGGGTGGAATTTTTATTTTTACCTTACCGCAGGAGTGCGGAATACCATATATGAACCCTCTTAGCTTGTAACACATCCGTTTTAGATAATTAGCGAGAGCCATTGCCGCCATTTATGGTTTTAGCTTCACACTCCACTAGAAACATCCATTCGGCAACGCCCCGATGCCGTCCGTGCAGAGTAACCCTGCCAAGTAACCCCTCCGCTATGAGGTGGGGCTGTCTGTTAGGGATTCGCGCCGAAAAAATGTAACTACACACCGTTAGCGTTATGACTCACTCAATCTTTTCAATGTATAAATCAGATCCAGTGCCTGACGGGGACTGAGTTCGTCCGGACTTATCTCAGCTACGGCCTTATAGAGTGGCGAGTCAGCTTGTGTTAAGTCAAAATCTAATTGTGCAGATTGGCTAACGGGCGGCGCATCTGCTATCGGCGCAGGCTGGTGTTGACTGCGCTCCAACTCGCGTAATTTATCCTTGGCGGCGGCAATTACCGGTTTGGGTACTCCTGCTAACTGTGCTACCTGTAAACCATAACTTTTATTCGCGGCACCGGTTTCGACTTTGTGCATAAAGCGGATAACGTCGTCATGCTCGACGGCATCCAGATGCACATTAATAACTTGACTATGGGCATCTGCCAATTGGGTGAGCTCAAAATAATGGGTGGCAAAAAGAGTATACGCGTTGAGTGATTGTGCAATATAGCTTGCGCATGCCCACGCCAGAGACAGGCCATCGTAAGTGCTGGTGCCACGACCAATTTCATCCATGAGCACTAAAGAGCGCGCAGTGGCATTATGTAAGATGTTGGCGGTTTCGGTCATCTCCACCATAAAGGTCGAGCGACCCGAAGCCAAATCATCCGAAGCCCCAATCCGAGTGAAAATACGATCAATAGGGCCTATTTTTGCTTGCTCGGCGGGGACAAAACTGCCGATGTAGGCCATCAAAACAATAAGTGCAGTTTGCCGCATGTATGTCGACTTCCCCCCCATGTTGGGCCCGGTTATCACCATCATACGTTGCTTTTCATCCAACGATAACGGATTGGCAATGAAGGGATCAGACATCACATGTTCCACCACTAAATGGCGCCCATTCTCGTATTGCACCACATCTTCGTCGGTAAGGGCGGGGCGGTGTAACTGTAAGGCAGTGGCCCTCTCTGCAAAGCAGTAAAGTACGTCCAGTTCGGCTAAGGCGGCTGCCGTATTGATGAGTTCACTAAGCTGTGGTAACAACTTATCAAACAGCTGGTCAAACAGCTGTTTCTCTAAAGTTAGAGCTCGCCCCTGGCTGGTGAGCACTTTGTCTTCATGCTCCTTGAGTTCCGGGGTGATATAGCGTTCGGTGTTTTTAAGCGTTTGCCGACGAATATAATCGGTGGGCACTTCGTTACTGGCGGCACGACTGGTTTCTATAAAGAAACCATGCACTTTATTGTAGCCCACTTTAAGCGTAGCGATGCCGGTGCGCTCGCGTTCACGCAGCTCGAGCTGGTTTAAATAATCGGTAGCACCTTGCGATAGTGCGCGCAATTCATCCAGCTCAGCGTTATAGCCGGGAGCAATCACGCCGCCATCGCGAATCACCACGGGAGGGTTATCAACGATGGCACTGTTTAACAAAGATTGAAACGCTGGATAAGTATTGATTTGCTTTTTTAGACGTAAAATAAGGGGGGAGGAGAATGACTCGAGTTCTTGTTGCAACAAAGGTAACAAATTGAAGGCATTACGCAGACGTGAAAAATCCCGTGGGCGTGCTGAACGAAGCGCCAGGCGCGCCATAATTCGTTCAATGTCCCCGATATTTTTCAAACTTTCTGGAATTTCATCTGTCGGCCTATCAACAAACGCTTGTACGGCATCCTGGCGCGCTAGAAGTTCTTCGCGATGGGTAATGGGGGCATGAATAAAGCGTTGCAGTAAGCGACTACCCATGGCTGTGGAAGTCGTATCCATTACCTTGAACAGGGTATTATCCTGATCACCCGACATGCTGTGGGTAAGCTCCAGGTTGCGGCGGGTTGCGGCATCCAGCTGCACCAGACTGTTTTGTTGTAATGTGTGCAAACTACGGATGTGGGGCAGAGCAGTGCGCTGCGTATCTTTTACATATTGTAGTACACAGCCGGCTGCGCCCAGACCGATAGTAAGATCTGCGATACCGAAACCGCTTAATTCTCGGGTTTGAAATTGCTCATTCAATTGGGAGACGGCTGTGTCGGTATCAAACTCCCATTCAGGGCGGCGGCGTAACCCTTTGCGCTGTGCGATTAAAGGCAAGCTGGAAAAGCCCTCTGGATAAAGCAACTCTGCCGGATTAACTCTTTGCAACTCAGCCAGTAACTCATCGTTTGTATCACATTCGCATACTAAAAATCGCCCGCTGGTGATGTCCAGCGTAGAGAGCCCATACCGTCCTTGTTGTTGACACACCGCTGCCAAAACATTATCACGTCTTTCTTCGAGTAAGGCTTCATCGGTAACCGTGCCGGGCGTAACAATACGCTGGACCTGTCGCTCTACCGGGCCTTTCGACGTGGCTGGGTCGCCCACTTGTTCACAGATAGCGACCGACTCGCCTAATTTCACCAGTCTGGCAAGATAACCTTCTACCGCGTGATACGGCACACCCGCCATTGGAATAGGATCGCCGCCCGATTTCCCGCGCGCGGTTAACGAAATATCGAGTAAGTGCGCAGCGCGCTTCGCATCATCGTAAAAAAGCTCGTAAAAATCGCCCATTCGATAAAATAAAAGAATATTAGGGTGTTGCGCCTTTATGGATAAATATTGGCGCATCATCGGCGTATGTGATTCCAAGAATGCCTCGATACTTTATTATTAATGGTCAAGTGCTAAACGACAGACTCGCACTGAAAAACGAAAAATGTCACAATCAGATTGAATCGACCAGCAATGTATTATTTATATGAGCGAGCTATTTTCAAGTCTTTCTGTGCAAGAGTCCAGTTCCGATAAGATTATCTCCATTGGTAAGTTGCTCAAAGCGCGCGCTTGGCACATCAGCTGTGCAGAATCCTGCACCGGCGGGGGACTGGCTTATTATTTCACTTCTGTTGCCGGCAGCTCAGAGTGGTTCAGGCAAAGTTGGGTAACCTATTCCAATGAGGCAAAACAGCGCTTGCTAGGCGTAACTAGCCAGACATTAAACCAATTTGGTGCCGTCTCTGAACAGACCGTAAAAGAGATGGCGGCTGGATGTGCGCAGAACGCGCAAGCACATGTTGGCATAGCAGTGAGTGGTATCGCTGGGCCCGGCGGAGGGAGTGTTGAAAAGCCGGTGGGAACAGTCTGGTTCGGCTTCTGGATTGCAGGAGAAACTATTCAACTGCACCGCGTATTCAGTGGTGATCGAAATGCTGTGCGGAATCAGGCAATTGCATTTTGTATTGGATATCTGCACCAATGGCTGGTTGATCATCCGCACTAATCCTTTAAAATTTCTTCTCTTCACACGCAAATAATACTTGAGCTGTATAATTATACAGTATAGTATTGTTGGTAATTTCACTTATACCTAATCTGGTAGCTATTCACTTTTGCCAGATAGAATACATTCATAAGGATGCTATCGTGAACGATAACAAACAGAAAGCACTTAGCGCCGCTGTTGGACAGATTGAGAAGCAGTTTGGTAAGGGCGCGATCATGCGTCTAGGTGATAATCAGGCAATGGATATTGAGGCCATTTCAACCGGCTCTCTTACTATTGATATCGCATTAGGTATAGGTGGTTTGCCGTGCGGACGGGTAGTAGAAATTTACGGCCCAGAATCATCGGGTAAAACCACCCTGACATTGCAGGTCATTGCTGAGGCTCAGAAAAAAGGTAAAACCTGTGCATTCGTTGATGCCGAGCATGCGCTAGATCCTGTTTATGCAGAAAAGCTGGGTGTAAATATTGATGATTTGTTGGTATCACAGCCCGATACGGGTGAACAAGCGTTAGAAATCTGCGATATGTTAGTCCGCTCTGGTGCAGTTGATGTAGTCATTGTTGACTCGGTTGCTGCATTGACACCAAAAGCAGAAATTGAGGGAGAGATGGGGGACTCGCATGTAGGTCTGCAAGCCCGCTTGATGTCCCAGGCGCTCCGTAAACTAACAGGTAATATTAAACGTTCTAATACTTTATGTATTTTTATCAACCAGATCCGTATGAAAATTGGCGTGATGTTTGGTAATCCTGAAACAACGACCGGCGGTAACGCACTTAAATTTTATTCATCGGTTCGTTTGGACATCCGCCGTATTGGTGCGGTTAAAGAAGGCGATGAAGTGGTAGGTAATGAAACCCGCGTGAAAGTGGTGAAAAACAAAGTTGCCCCTCCTTTCAAACAGGCTGAGTTTATGATCCGTTACGGTGAAGGCATCAGTAAAGAGGCCGAGCTGATTGATTTAGGTGTGCAGCAGAAGTTAGTAGATAAAGCTGGGGCATGGTACAGCTATAAGGGTGATCGCATTGGCCAGGGTAAGGCAAATGTTATGAAGTTCTTAAAAGAACATCCTGAAATTGCGGCCGAGATCGAAACGAAAATTCGCAGTGAATTGTTATTGGATAAAAAACATAAAGTTGAAGAAGCCATCGGCGAATCTGACGAAGCTTTATAAGCATCATGGGGCTGCCGGCCCTATGGTAAGAATCTAAAATCCTCTTCCCAATCACTCATTACGCTTTATCCTTGTCGGATAAAGCGTTTTTTTTGGCTCTTACACCGTTTCATTCACGGGGGAAGTAGTATCATCCCAGCCATTGGGTTTCTTACCTTGTAGCACGTAAGAGTAAGCGATAAGTTCTGCAATTACATAATACAGAGTTTCTGGAATTTCTTGGCCCAGATCGAACGTGGCCAACGCTTCGCTTAAATGTGGGTCTTCGTGGATGAGCACGCCACTTTCTTTGGCAAGTGTAATGATTTCCTCAGCCAGCTCCCCAAAGCCTTTCGCAATGATTTTCGGCGCCTGTTTATCATCAGTGTTGCCGTATTTTAAGCCAATTGCCCGTTTGTTTTTATTTTTCATGCGCGCGTTTCAAAAAGCTGGTAGGGGTTATCGCTTAACGTGTCAGGTATTTTACCCCGCTGACAACTGGATTGTTCAATTGTCAGTCCTAGTGCACTAAAGCGTTTAAGAAGGGCTGGTAAGGTATCTTGAACCTTTTCCAATAATGCATCTGAAGATGCATATAAATTTAAATTGAGGCTGGTAGGTGACACTTTGCTTTTCACCAGTAATTTGCCTAGCTCGTCTATATCCAGTTTCATGGTGAAATTCCACACTTTGTCTGTGTTGTCATTAGTGTTTTGCGCATCCGGTTGCTGCTCTTCACGCTTTAATAACACTTCAGGTGGCGCCTGGCTTTGGCTGTTAACGGGTAAAACATAATAAAAGCTTTCCTGCCCCTGAATTCGATTGTCCAGGTTAGTTAACTTTTGCTGACGATGATTGGCTAACAAAGTTTTAATGCTGTCCAGAATTTGTCTATGTCCGTCGAAGCGAGAGAACTCCTGGCTGGACTTCGACGGTGAGCCTGTCGCGCCTAAGTTGGTCATACTTTTATGTAAAAATGACCTCGGATCATCTGCCAAAGTGGCTAAATGTGGTTGGTTACGAATTGCGCGACCGGCAAACGTCATTTGTAACACGGCTACCAAACCGTTGACGAAATTAGACTGGGTAATCGGTGAAATGATCGACTGGCTGGTAACAGGTAGTGCTGGGCTGGAAAACAACGTTAGTAAGGCCTGTACCATAGGAGGTTTCACCGTAGACTCTGACGACGCTACGCCTTGTATATTTTTCAAGCCAATGCTTTCTTCTGCTACCAAGCCCTGAGTCAACTGATGGCTCAATCCTCGCATTAACGCCACCGTGTCGGAGGAAGTGGTTTTTGGGGATGAATTCAGCGTGGTAATAAGTTGCGTAAGTGCTTCGCGAGTTGACCCCGTTTCATTAAGTAAACGTCGAGATAACTGCATGATAGTGTCATGAAGTTGCATTTTTCCTGCTGATTCTAACCTTGCTGACAAATGACCTGTTGATGGGGAATTGGAAAGGCTGCTTTTAACCGCGGTTTGCTCTAACGGAACTAGTTGAGGTAATGACTTCACCACATCCAGACTTGTTAACACTGGCAACGATCTAACCACTTCTTTCGTTAAGGTCAGTTGGGCTATTGCTTGAGTATGTTGAGTGGTAACTGCGAGTTGCTGGTTTTTCAATGAGAGGCTGACAGCGGCGGCATCGCCCAATTTTACTGAAGAAAGGCCGGCGCTATCCAAGATCGTTTGTAAAACGTGAGGTGAAATACTGACTCCCGTTGTCAATTGTAGTTTGGTAAATTGTTGCGCCAGAATATGATTTGGGGTGAGTTTCATCTCGGCGATAAACGTATTATTCGGTGGTCCTGTATTGATATTAATGCGCAGGTCGGTAGCAGAATTAGCGATCAGAGACAGTTGAATTTTGTCACCCTGGGTGACTACCACCGGCTGATTTAACGCTATATTAACGATGGGACTACCCGGTAAAGCTAGTTTCAACGAGAGTTGGCTACCCGGTGCATGGACAACGGTTGCTTGAATCGGGCCAGCCGTTACTGAAGCATTAGCGGGTAATGCTTTACTTACCGCTTGCGCAATTTTGCTGGCTTGCTCTGGACTTACGACCACACGTTTGGTGGAGGTGGTATATTCAGCTAGAACCGGTTTCGTATCGAGAAAATTCGAGTTTCGTGCCAATTGATGCTGCGCTTTATCATTAAAAGAAAATGATGAAGGGGTTTTGAAATGAAGATCATCTGAATTGGCCGCGCTTTGCGGCTGTATGCGAAGTACATTTTCAGGCAAGCGCGCCAGGGTAACTTTTCCCTGCACGCGGGCAGCATGGTTAGTTAGTGTATTGGCTGCACCGGAATCAGGGGTTTTGGTCAAACCGCTACTGTCCAGAGGGAACTTAAAATTCATTAACGAACTTACCCGATATACAAACATCTCTGATTGAGTGTAATTCAGTAAATCATAAAAATCAGAGAGTATCATCAATTAGCGACAACTGAGCCAACGGAGATTGGTATTACCCGCGGATATGGTAGAATGCTGGCCGATTTTTTATTCTCAGCGCGCGGAGCCTAAGTTGTCTGGTCTGATCGGCAATAATTTAACCTCTCACAAGCAGGATAGATGTTTATTCCAACATCTCCACATCCGTTTGCGAGCAGGTGAATTAGTTCATTTGAAAGGGCCTAATGGCGCAGGTAAAAGTTCATTAATGAGAATTTTGGTTGGACTGTCCTCTCCTGAAGAAGGGAATGTGAGTTACGATGGTGTGGATATTTCTGAGCCTGCGGTAGCAAACAACATCGTGTTTATCGGCCACAAGTCAGGTCTTAATGGCTTGCTAAGTGCAGAAGAAAATCTCACCTATTGGAGCGCACAGCATCAACTTGATGTTTCAAACGCAGAAATTTATGAAGCATTGGCAGCGTTGAATTTAGTGGGCATGGAAGAGGTACCGATTAAAAATTTGTCAGCAGGTCAGCAGCGCAGGGTGGCACTAGCTCGGTTATGGTTGAAACCCGCCACGTATTGGCTACTGGATGAACCCTTTACGTCGTTGGATGCAGAAGGTATTACCTTGATGGAAACAGCTTTTGCTGAACACGTTAGTAAGCAAGGGGCGATACTCATGACTTCTCATCAAGCGCTTTCTGAACGCGTGGGCAGGGTGCGCGTTGAACATCTGGATTATCGACTGTGAGGGTATTGTTAAAAGGCATTTTGCAAAGAGATCTGACGCTGGCATTTCGACAAAAGTCGGAACTGATGCAGCCTCTAATGTTTTTGTTGGTGGTGGTTACCTTATTTCCGTTAGGCATTGGCCCAGGACCAGATACATTGCAGCGTATTGGTCCAGGCGTGATCTGGGTGGCTGCAATTTTATCCTCATTATTAGGCATGGAGCGATTGTTTCGCGACGACTTTGCTGATGGCTCATTGGAACAAATGCAGCTAAGCGGCATACCTCTTTATCAAATAGCGTTGTGCAAAATTATTACGCACTGGTTCGTAAGTTTTATGCCATTATTAATGCTGTCGCCGTTGTTAGCCCTCTTTCTAAATTTAACTCTTCCTATGTATACGGCGTTATTGCTCACCTTACTACTTGGCACGCCAGTGATTTCATTGATTGGTGCAATAGCGGTGGGCCTGACCACCGGGTTACAGCGAGGTAGTTTGCTACTAGCCTTGCTACTTATCCCCATTTTTATTCCCTTACTGATTTTTGCCACCTCAGCGGTGGAATCTGCTGCTATGCAATTACCTTACGGGCCACAAATTGCTATCATAGCCGCAATCATGTTGCTGGCGCTTGCGTTATCGCCATTCGCCGTGTCTTATGCTTTAAAGGTTAGTCAGAACTAATGTGGAAATGGTTGCATCCTTACGCTAAAACAGAAAGGGCCTATCAGCTTTGTAATACCTTAAAACCCTGGTTTTGGCTAGGGGCGTTAGGGTGTTTAAGCATTGGCACCGTGTGGGGATTACTCTTTGCCCCTGCAGATTATCAGCAAGGCGATTCTTTTCGAATTATTTATATCCATGTGCCTGCAGCCATTTTGTCCATGGGAACTTACGTGGCTATGGCCGTAGCGGCACTGGTAGGTATTGTATGGCAATGGCGTACGGCTTTTATGTCGATGATAGCGATGGCACCCGTTGGTGCGTTAATGACATTTATTGCGCTGTTTACAGGGGCTGCATGGGGCAAGCCCATGTGGGGTGCTTGGTGGGTATGGGATGCGCGCTTAACTTCTGAATTAATTTTATTATTTCTCTATTTTGGCGTTATGGCGCTTTATGCGGCATTCGATGATAAACAACAAGCGGGAAAAGCAGCAGGCGTCATGGCGCTGGTGGGGGTGGTTAACGTTCCCATCATTCACTATTCGGTAGAATGGTGGAACACCCTTCATCAAGGAGCCACAATCAGTAAATTCGACAACCCCTCAATTGCTGCTGAGATGCTGTGGCCTTTGTTAATCAACTTGCTTGGTTTTGCCCTCTTTATTGGTGCCGTCACTGGGGTTCGCTTACAGAACGAGATTATTCGTCGCGAACGCCATCGGCCATGGGTACAGCAACTGGCTGCGCAAAACCTGGATGATAAAGGGGAGAAGCATCATGCAGTTTGAATCTCTCCAGACCTTTTTTAGTATGGGTGGCTATGGGTTTTACGTGTGGCTGTCATTTGGGGTTACGTTGCTCAGTATGGCTATTTTGGTAATTCAAAGCTTTGTTGAACGTAAACAGCTGTTGAGTCAGGTGTTAAAAGAACAAAGCCGCCGACAACGGATAAAGCAGGCACGCCAAGCGAAACCCGCTAATTCAATTCAATATTCCGATTCATAAGAGATGTGACACATGAATCCAAGAAGAAAATCTCGTTTAATGGTAGTCATCGCGGTAGGTGGGTTAATTGCTGGCGCGATGGGATTGATGCTTTATGCACTGACTGACAGCATTGATTTGTTCTATACCCCATCAGAGGTAATAGAAGGTAAGGCAGGCCAATATCCCAAGGTAGGCCAGCGGCTTCGCATCGGTGGGATGGTGGTGCCTGGAACGGTTGTCCGCGATACCACCTCTCTAGCGGTGTCTTTTGACCTTGTAGACACTGGACCCAAAGTGACCGTCAATTATATTGGTATTTTGCCTGACCTGTTTCGAGAAGGACAAGGGATTGTGGCTACCGGTGTATTAGTAGACAAGACCACCATTAACGCCGAAGAAGTTTTAGCCAAACATGATGAAGAATACATGCCCCCCGAACTTGCAGAAAAAATGAAAGGCATCAAGCATGTCAGTCCGAATCAGGGAGCAACTACGCCATGATCCCAGAATTAGGCAATGTTTCTTTGGTACTGGCCTTAGTTTCGTCAATTCTTCTGGCAATTTACCCGCTCAGCGGAGCGTTTAAACAACAAGCTACGTTGATGGCCACCGCTCGGCCGCTGGCAACAGCAATGTTCTTATTTACCTTCTTATCGTATATCGCGCTGACCTTTGCTTTTGTGACAGATGATTTCAGCGTGGCGTACGTTGCCAATCACTCCAGCACTGCATTACCGCTATACTATAAAGTCACAGCGGTATGGGGCGGTCACGAAGGTTCTTTTCTGCTTTGGGTATTGATGCTTGCATCGTGGACGCTGGCTGTTTCTATCTTCAGTAAGGGTATCCCCGCGGCGATGGTAGCCAGAGTTTTGGCCGTGCTGGGTATCGTTAGCATTGGTTTTTATCTATTTATTTTATTAACGTCTAATCCCTTCGAAAGCTTATTGCCTTTCTTCCCGGTGGACGGCGAAGATCTTAATCCGTTACTGCAGGATTTCGGAATGATTATTCATCCGCCAATGTTGTATATGGGTTACGTCGGCTTCGCTGTCGCGTTTGCCTTTGCAGTTTCAGCGCTGATTTCAGGCCAACTGGATTCTACTTGGGCGAGGTGGGCTCGCCCATGGGTAATTTCCGCATGGTGCTTTCTTACTGTTGGTATGGCACTAGGAAGCTGGTGGGCATACTATGAATTAGGTTGGGGCGGCTGGTGGTTTTGGGATCCGGTAGAAAACGCTTCCTTTATGCCCTGGCTTGTAGGGACGGCACTTATGCACTCGTTGGCAGTAACTGAAAAGCGCAAAGTATTTAAATCCTGGACTGTGCTGCTGGCCATCGCCGCGTTTTCGCTTAGTTTGCTCGGTACCTTTTTAGTGCGTTCGGGCGTAATCGTCTCCGTACATTCGTTCGCCAGTGACCCGGCAAGAGGGCTATTTATACTGACCATTTTAATTATTTTGTCAGGTTTAGCGTTAGTGCTGTTTACGTTACGCTCCACTCAACTTTACAGCCAGGGGCGGTATGAGTGGTTTTCTAAAGAAACGCTACTGATGGGAAACAATATCTTTTTGCTGGCCGCCACTCTGGTGGTGTTTTTAGGCACCATTCTACCGCTAATTCATAAAGAACTCGGCCTGGGCTCAATATCAGTAGGCGCTCCGTTTTTCAATCAAATGTTTACTTTGTTGATTGTTCCTTTCGTAACCTTTTTAGGGCTAGGTCCAATAAGTCGGTGGAAAAGCCAGCCTGTCAGCGCCCTACGAAACCAAATTTTATTTGCGTTAGGACTGAGTATAACCGCCGCGATCCTCATCAATGCTGCGGCGTACGATTCACCCACCTACTTTGCTGCTTTTGGTTTGGTATTATCGTTTTGGGTACTTATTACCAGTATTCAGGAAGTGCTACAGCGCACCTCGTCGATGGACAAGCAGCTTAGTTTAATCACCAGGTTGCTCAGGTTGCCGCGTAGTCACTGGGGCATGGCATTAGGACACTTAGGGTTTGCTGTGAGTTTGATAGGCATTACATTAGTCTCTAATTATGACTTAGAAAAAGATATCCGCATGCTCCCGGGTGAGCAGGTAGAGTTGGGTGGATATAGTTTCCGCTTTAACCATGTGCGCCCCGTGACTGGGCCGAACTATACTGCGCAGTCGGGCTCGTTTGATGTGTTTAAATCTGGTGAACAAATTGTCCACCTTAAGCCAGAAAAACGTCAGTATCTTAAAAATCAGATGCCGATGACAGAAGCAGCCATCCATTCAACGGTAGCGGGCGATCTATTTATCGCGTTAGGCGAACCGTTGGAGGGTAAAGCCTGGGCCGTGCGAATTTACATTAAGCCGTTTGTAGCCTGGATCTGGGCAGGCGCATTTATCATGGCTATTGGCGGTTTCGTTTCGATTACCGATAAACGTTACCGGGTGGCTAAAGTCGCCGTAACGAAGAAGCTTGTGAACAAGATTCGTCATTCAGTTGTAGGAGAGCGTGCTTGAAAAAAGTCTCATTACTTTCATTACCTCTCATAGGTTTTTGCTTACTTATAGTTTTCCTATACAAGGGATTGTTTTCAGATCCCAGAGCTTTGGAATCTCAGATCAATAACCGACCTGTGCCCGAATTCACGCTCCCTGACTTATTAAATACAGACATAACTTACACGCCAGAGGTGTTCAAAAACAAAGTGACCATTCTGAATGTGTGGGGGGTCTGGTGTATCACTTGTGCTATTGAATTACCCTACCTGACGCATTTAAAGGAGAGTGAAAATGTCCGATTTGTAGGGTTGTACTTCGACCAGGATCTCGATCCCGACTTCGGAGAGAAATCGTTACCCCAAATTCAGCGAGAAGTGAAAACGATGCTGACCAAATATGGTAACCCTTACGAATTCAATATTTTCGATATTGCCAGAGAGACAGCATTAGACCTTGGCATTACAGGAGCGCCCGAACATTTTTTAATAGATAAAAGCGGTGTGGTGCGTTTACATCACATCGGCGATATTAATGAGCGAGTGTGGAAAAATAAAATCGAGCCAGTTTACCAAACCTTACTGCAGGAACCTGAGCGGAGGCTTGGTCGTGAGTAATCGGATTACCGTATTGAGCATCCTCCTACTTGCCCTGGCGTTTGTGACGGATGCGTACGCAGCAAAGGATAGGTATGAATTTGATGATCCGGCGCAAAGAGAAGCGTTTTTAAAGCTCACTGCGGAGCTGCGTTGCCCCATGTGCCAAAATCAAAATATTGCTGACTCCGATGCAATGATTGCGCAGGACATGCGGCGCAAAGTCTTTCGCTTGCTGCAAGAGGGCAAGTCTGAAGAAGAAGTTATCAGTTATATGAAATCACGGTATGGGGACTTTATTTACTACCAGCCTCCAGTCACCATGGGCACTATCTGGTTGTGGTTATTACCGATAGCTTTTGCCGTCATCGCGGTGGTGGTACTGATTGTACGCAAACAACAGCAGCGCACGGATAGCGATGCTGAGAAGTTAGCCAAGGCAGAACGAATTTTAGAACAGGATAAATCATGAGCTGGCTAACGTTTATTACGGCCAGTGTCATGCTGGTTGCACTGTTAATTTTCATAATCTCGCTGCCTTGGTGGAGAAAAAAGACGGCCGAGGTCACAGAGTCGGTTAATACAAAAATTGTGAAGCAGCGTTTAGCTGAAATACAAGCGGAGGTAGAACAAGGTCTTATTTCTAAGGAAGATAGCGAGCAGGCGGTAAAGGAACTGAAAATAGCATTGGTTGATGAGACCAGGAAGAGTCAATCCAGTTCAAGCCACACATCATTTATCTTGAGTGCAGGTGCATTGATTGCGGTACTCATTGGCGGGGGAGCCTATTTCTCTGCGAATCAGTTGACGCAGGTCAGTATGGCTTCTGAAGCAATTAATGCACTTCCGGCCTTAAGTGAAAAGTTAGCCGATGGCTCGGCCAGTGACTTTACTGCGCAAGACCTTACCGCCTTGACCTTGGCTATCCGTCAACGACTGCGTGTGGATCCCGCCGATGTGCAGGGCTGGCTGTATCTTGGCCGTTTATGGATGGCTGCCGGTCAACAAAAACAGGCGATCGATGCGCTGGAGAAAGCTCGCCTAGTATCCCCTGATAATATCATGGTCAACGTCACCTACGCGCAATTGTTGACTGCTACAGATGAGCCTGAGCTTCTTAGAAAGGCTCAGGGTATATTGCATCAGCTTATCAAACAGTTTCCTGAAAATGACAATTTTTCCCTGCTGATGTCAGTGGCCTCAGCGCAATTAGGTGATATGGAAAAGGCCAGGCATTATTTTGCAAAGATAAAAGACAAGCTGTCGCCGGACAGTAATATTTATCAAGAACTTGTCACTCGTATCGAAGGAAGCGACCTTTCACAAATGCAAGCCATTGATAAAGGGGAGAACTCGCTTACTGGGTTTGACTTGACAATAAGCATTGCAAAAGGCTATGAAAATAAGATTCCAAATACGGGCTATCTAATCGTTTTTGCACAGGATGCAAATTCAGATAATAAAATGCCAGCTGCGGTGATTAAGTTACCGCTTACAAGTTTTCCTCGACAACTCAAGTTAACCAACGATAATGCAATGATGGCCGAGTATTCGTTGAGCCAGCTACAGACGGTCAAACTGACAGCGCGTCTTTCCAAAGATGAAGATGTGATGCCCCAGATAGGAGAGCTAGAGGGGCATATCATCACAGAAGTGGTAGAGGGCACAGTTGTTAATCAATCAATTATAATCGACAAGGAGTTGCAGTGAGTGTGCAAAATAAGTCATCTTTTTTCTTTATTCTGTTACTAATTGCCAGCTTATCTGGTTGTGCCACCGCGCCAGATACCAATAGAGTGGCAGACGGCGCTGAGACAACGCAAAACTATTCAGATCCAAAAGACCCTTTCGAAGCAGTGAATAGGGAAATTTGGGAGTTTAACTGGGAAGTCCTAGATGCCTACTTAATCCGTCCCGTAACGGTAGGGTACGTAGAGGTAATGCCGCAATTTGCGCGAACCGGACTTTCAAATGCTGCGGAAAACCTTGAAGAGCCGGGTAACTTCTTTAACAACCTCTTACAGGGTAAAGTTGCGCCCGGTATGGATAGTTTGCTTAGGTTCATCCTTAATTCTACGGTGGGTTTACTCGGCACTATCGACGTTGCCGCTAAGTTAGGTATTCCACAGCAGGAAGAGAATTTTGGCGAGGTACTGGGTGTATGGGGGCTGCAAACAGGGCCTTATTTAATGATTCCAGCAAGAGGACCAAGCGATGTACGCAGCCTGTCCGGGAGTATCGTTGACGGAATGTATTATCCGCTCACTATCTTAGATACTAACTTAGCTATCGCTCGATTTGTAATAAAAGGCTTGGAAGCACGCGCCTCCCTTATTCCACAAGAGGAACAACTTAAACAAGCGGTGGATGATTATGCGTTTGTAAAAAATGCTTACTTTGAAAACCTCCAGTTCAAAGTTACCGATGGTAAAAGTGGCGACCAGAATCTTGAAGAAGATGAATTAGAAGACTTTGAAGAATTTGAGTCACTACTAGAAGACTATGAAACTGACCTAGAAAACTGATCCTAAACAAAAATTAATGTTGGTAAATTCGCGAAATCAAATCTAAAAATCTGCACAAATTTAGCGAGTAAATTTTTCCTGTTCGTTTGGCACAAAATTAGCTTATAGTAGGTAGTTCATTAACAACCGTTAAATATTTTTAATAATTTAACGGTTTGTCTTCTATACTCTGTAGAGTTAAGAATGCATTTAACAGCTTTCAGGTGTAGAAGTCGGGAGTGGGCTAACCTCTTCGCAAGCAATGGACGGAAAGATACTCTAATTCGGCGGCTCGCATTATCCGCGGATTTAGCAATAAACATAAAACTTATAGTTGTAAGGACATATCATGAAGTACACCAAGTTAATTTCGATTCTTATGGTGTCAACAATATTGGCTGCCTGCGGTGGGGGCGGCGGTGGCGGTGACGCTGGTGGCGGCGGTGGCGGCGGCGGTGGTGGCGGAAATCCTCCGGCCAATCAGGCTCCAACCATTACTGTTGATGAAAGCTTTGACGCAGAAGCTAATACGGAGATCACCATCACTGCCACCGCAAGCGATAGCGATGGTCAAATCGATACTTATCTATGGGAAGTTACCAGTTCCCAAACAATTTCTTTATCGGGTGAAGACACGCGTTCTGTAACTTTTACAACACCCGATGTAAATAGCACTGAGGACGTAGAACTAAGATTAACCGTTACCGACGACGATGGCGCATCCGCCTCAGCGAATGTTACGGTAACCGTTTTCCCTGAAGGTGAAGTGCCCCCTCCTACCGCAAAGGCTACGCTGACGGTACAGGGCAACGTGTTGGATAGCTCAGATATTTCTACCATTACCGTTTTGTTAAATGGTGAAGAATTTGCAGCCGACATCGATATGCCAACCAACACCACATACGAAGCCACCCTTGAGGTAGAAGGTGCGGCGAGAGAAGGTTATCTTACGATAAAAGGTACGGGTACAGGAGCTAACGCTCATGTTGGACTAATCTCTTTAGTCGGCAAGGTGAATGACTTAATCGTACAAGCCCAAGGTGATGCGACATTAACTGACGACGAAAACTTCATGGTCAACTTGTCTGCTTTGACGACTGCTAAATACAGCCTATTCAAACAACAGGTTGGGAGCAGTGTAACTTCGACCGATGCGTATCTTAAAGGAATGTCAAACTTCAAAACAATTACTTATCATGATTGGGCTTCGGCTATAGTCGTCGCAAATGCCCATGGTGATGCTTCTGGTGCGCTCGGACTGCCTTCTGGCGTAAGCAATACGGTTGAGCTGGCAGAATCGCCTGTTCTGATGACCACCTACTTGGAAGACATCTTTTATAGTGCTGAGTTTAGTGGCAATGGAAGTGAGACAGGCGTTAAGGCAGCCTTGTTTACCGACAGTGTTTACTTTAACGAAGTCTCTAAATTATCAGCTCCTTTTACACTGTATTTTAATCCGCAAGATGGATTAAATTATACGGTACGACCGTTAAATGGGTTGAGTCATAGCATGGTATTTGATGCGGATGGCACGGGCAGAATGAACCAATATTCTTTTACCTGGACGTTCAACGCGTTTGGCGATACCAACGAAGGTGTGTATTTAGCCACGTTTGATGATGAAGGCCACGCTGTGTCAACTTCATCTGGGGGGGGGGAAATCAAATTTGGCATCGCATCTGTAGCTATACTACTTTTAGATGAGCCTGTAGATGGTCGCGCGAATGTCTACGTAATTACCGACTTTGAAGAAAAGGTAGGGAGTGGCTCTTTCAATATCGTAAGCAGGACCCAAGATGCTATCAATGTCTCTGTTAAAACCGAAGACTTGCCAGAGTTATCTAGCACAGTGTACCTGCCGCTACCCAAAAATAAACTAAATGCCTCTTATGCTTTAAATAATAGCGTGACACTATTTGCTGAAACGCAATATGAAACATTTAAGTTGAATTCTAACAATACGGGAAAAGCGGTTTTAACTGATCAGGATATTACCTGGGATGTTACCGACGACGCGTTGAAAATTACCGGCATGAAACACTTCAGCGACTCCAACCCGTACTTTACGGTTAATGATACCTTGTCCTACAAGGTCGTTACCTCCCGTGAAGGCCATCAGATTGTCAGCGCCACGGTCGAAAAGGATGGTGAGTCTGACCATCATCTAATCTCAACAGGCACTGGCGTGTTAAACGGCAATGTAGTGGCATGGGATGCTGCAAAGGTGCCAGGTTTCTATGTGGGTAACTTTAAAAGTGTAGGAAGTACACCTTATGACGGTTTCTACTTAGAGCTGAAAGAAAACGGTGATGCTAATGACTTTACCACCAGAGATATCAACCAGGATGGAATGTTGAAGGAAGCTGATTCAGAAGTTACGGCTAAATATGGTAAGTGGGAAATCGTCGGCAACTCGCTTGTTATAAAGACCTTCGACAAGAGGAAAATTGGCGACTCTGATCCGAGTTGTCGTGAGTTAAATGAAACCACAGGTTGCCGCTTAGCTGAAACACGTACATGGACCAAAGTCTATGAATCAGAGGATCAGCTAATACTGTTAAATAGCCGCTATCAACACAGAAACGATATAGCTATTAATCAACAGGATCTTGAAGTTAACTCTATCCTGTCGATCAGCAAGTCGAACTCGGCTCCATTCGAAATTGTGTTTGAATAAAAGTCGAGGTTACGCTTGACTAATGTGCCTGTCAGATAATCTGACAGGCAACATGGTTTAAAAACTGTTCATATATACCTATCATCACTTCTTTAGTTCGTTATCTTTCTTAAGAAATCCTTATCTTCTAATACCTCTTCATCCGTCAGCTTCCGTTGTCACATTCACATGTCATCCTCCGGGGCCACATTTATCCGTCGGGAGACTCCCACCTTCGTGGGAGTGACGAAGTGGCATTCACCCGTCATCCTCCGCGGCGGCGGAGGATCTCTCTCGTGCGCAATCGATGTTCAGCCGATGCGTTATCCGAGTAATACAGCTAGTTTGGGAGACTCCCACCTTCGTGGGAGTGACGAGGTGGCATTCTTCCGTCATCCTCCGCGGCGGCGGAGGATCTCTCTCGTGCGCAATTGATGTTCAGCCGATGCATTATTCGACTAACGCAGCGTGTTTGGGAGACTCCCACCTTCGTGGGAGTGACGAGGTGGCATTCACCCGTCATCCTCCGCGGCTCCATTCACCCGTCATCCTCCGCGGCGGCGGAGGATCTCTCTCGTGCACATCCGGTGTTCAGCAGATGCTTTTTTCAGACAATGCAGCATGTTTGGGAGACTCCCACCTTCGTGGGAGTGACGAAGTGACAGAGGCAGCGACGAAGTGGCATTCTTCCGTCATCCTCCGCGGCGGCGGAGGATCTCTCTCGTACGCAATTGATGTTCAGCCGATGCATTATTCGACTAACGCAGCGTGTTTGGGAGACTCCCACCTTCGTGGGAGTGACGAAGTGACAGAGGCAGCGACGAAGTGGCATTCTTCCGTCATCCTCCGCGGCTCC
>NZ_JAPFRD010000002.1:54278-322724 GCF_026183695.1 Alteromonas aquimaris
GGTGTTCAGCCGATGCATTATTCGACTAACGCAGCGTGTTTGGGAGACTCCCACCTTCGTGGGAGTGACGAGGTGGCATTCACCCGTCATCCTCCGCGGCGGCGGAGGATCTCTCTCGTGCGCATCCGGTGTTCAGCCGATATGTTATCCGAGTAATACAGCTTGATTTGGAGACTCCCACCTTCGTGGGAGTGACGAGGTATATGGAGAGTGACTAGCTATGGAAGTGACTAGCTTTGGAAGTGACTAGGTATGGACGTAACTAGGTATGGACAAGAGAATAGATATTGTCGAGATAATTTCCAGCGTAGGAACGGCAAAGTTTCGTCGAGATTTACTCTGGTGTGTGGACACTGCCGTACTTTAATAACACCACTCAATAGCTAATTTAAACTATTGTCGCGGTGCTGGCTTTTTAATTGCCTAAAAGCGGGTCAAAAGGAAACGAAGCGGAACCAAAAGGTTTTATACTTCGTTTTCTCTGACACCAAATTTTAGTAGTTATCGGGTATATCCCTCGGGATTATTAGATTGCCAACGCCAGATATCTGCACACATTTCATCCAGTCCCTTTTCTGCATGCCAATTCAATTCTTTGGCTGCGAGAGTAGGGTCAGCGTAGCAAGCAGCCACATCGCCACTTCTTCTTGGTGCAATCTTATAGGGAACCTTTTTACCCGACGCCGTTTCAAATGCCCTAATCATTTCTAAAACGGAATAGCCCTGACCCGTACCCAAATTATAAATGTCTAACCCCATATTAAGGTTCAAACGGTCTAGTGCTTTTAAGTGTCCATTAGCCAAATCTTCAACGTGAATGTAGTCTCTAACCCCAGTGCCGTCTGCAGTGTCGTAATCGTCTCCGAATACACTCAATTCTTTTAATTTCCCAGTGGCAACCTGAGAAATATAGGGCATCAGATTGTTTGGTATGCCATTCGGGTCTTCTCCTATTTTGCCAGATGGGTGTGCACCCACGGGGTTAAAGTAACGAAGAAGAACAATGTTCCACGCGGTATCGGAATTATAGATGTCTGCCAGTATGTGCTCGACCATCAGCTTTGACATACCATAAGGATTGGTAGGATGGCCGGTTGACATGCTTTCTCTTAATGGCAGTGAAACCGGGTCGCCATACACGGTAGCGGAAGAACTAAACACGATGTTTTTAACCTGATGCTCTTGCATCACACGACACAGGGTAAGGGTGCCATAAACATTGTTTTCATAGTATTGCATGGGTTTTTCTACTGATTCACCTACGGCTTTCAGCCCAGCAAAATGAATAACATAACCTATGTCGTATTCACTAAAAATCCTTTCAAGTACAGATTCATCGCGAATGTCGCCTTCAATAAAGGTGACTGATTTACCCGTTATTTCTTCAACACGACGTAATGACTCAACGCTAGAATTAGTAAGATTGTCTAATACAACGACCGAATAGCCTTGCTCAAGTAATTGTAGCGTTGTGTGACTACCGATATATCCTGCTCCCCCAGTAACTAGTACCGACTTCATTATGACTCCTTGGAATTGGGGTTGGTGGTTAAATACTTAGCACTTAATGAATACTGTATAGGCTTTACCAATAGTGGATAAAGCAAAATGATGGCGACTGCCCAGAGTAATGCGGTCCAATCCTGCGCTATCTTTAATAGCAGCGCGAACACAGGACAAATGATGAGCAACTTCAATATATTCAACAACATTTTTTCTGGAACAGACAGCGATTTGGCTGCGTCTTCAAGCCGTTTCATTCTTTCTGTCAGCGTCAAACCTTGCAAGTCTGGAATGTGTTTTGTTGAAAAATAAAATGCCATTTTTACCTCTTAAAAAAAACCGCTGAGGCATTTTCATACTCAGCGGTTTATATGGATTATTTACCTAATAGGATCTATGTCTTTTAGCCCTGCTGCGGAACGGGGTGGGGCTCCGCCAGATGATCTTTTTCCGCCAGCTTTTCCCACTTACGTGTTTTCAACGTCAGTAGCAGCACTACAATGCCGATTGCAATACTAAACAAGCTTATTTGGATGAATAGATTAGGCATTTGATCTAGGCGTTCTGGGTTAAAGTTACCGGCCAATAATCCAGCGATGACGTTACCAATCGAGTAAGTTAATACAAACACCCCCATCATCTGCCCAGCAAATCGCTTTGGAGATAATTTACTCACCGCACTTAGCGCTACAGGACTTAGACATAGCTCACCAACTGTGTGTAAGAAATACGTCATAACCAACCAATAAGGCGCCACCTTTAAGCCACTCGCGGCTATTTGCGCGGCAAAAAACATGACGATAAAACCACTGGCCATGATAATCAGACCGATCGCGCATTTTGCACCATAGGAAGGGTCTAACATGCGTTTGCCAAGGTTAATCCATAAAGCGGCAAAGAAAGGTGAGAGCAAGATAATAAAAAAGGAGTTGGCAGACTGGAACCAGGCTGCTGGAATTTCAAACGCCCCGATCATTCTGTCCGTATAGTCACGACCAAACAGGTTTAATGAAGAACCTGCCTGCTCAAAGCCTGCCCAAAAACATGCGGAAGCCACACAAATTAGAAACAGGGCACCCATTCGTCTTTTTTCAGCAGACGAAAGTTCCCCGAAAAAGAAAATTCCCCCAAAATACAGTAGGAAAGTGACGGTAAATATGACCGCTACTTTTTCCGCCAATGTAACCGGATTGATTTGCACTGTACCTTGCATGACAAGAAAAGTTGTCGCTGCAAGCGCCACCAGAAAAGTAATTATCGCTGTCCAACTTAATTTTCTAGCGGTAGGAGATATCGTAACCGTTGGCTCACTCGACTCTCCCTGAAGTTTGTGCTGGGTCATTCGATACTGAATTAAACCAATTGCCATACCAACCGCTGCAGCACCAAATGCCCAATGGTACCCCTGATTAACCTGAAGCCAACCACATACTAAATACCCTATAACCGAGCCGATGTTGATACCCATATAGTAAATGGTGTAACCACTGTCACGGCGGGTATCTTCGCTGGAATACAATTGACCGACGATTGCACCGATATTGGGTTTAAGTAAACCTGTGCCAAGTACAACCAGGATCAAGCCAATAAAAAAGGACGCTTTAGCCGGAATAGCCAGAACAATATGGCCGGTCATGATAATGAAGCCGCCATACCATACCGCTTTCTGCCCCCCGATTAAGCGGTCAGCAATCCAACCGCCGGGCAAGCCCATGAAATAAACCGCTCCGGTATATAAACCATAGATGGCCGTAGCGGTGGCAACGGTAAATGCCAGACCTTCTTCTTGTAAACTGGCTGTCATGAAAAGAACGAGCAGGGCGCGCATCCCATAGTAACTCATTCGTTCCCACATCTCGGTAAAGAATAAAGTTTGGAGCCCCCCGGGGTGCCCAAAAAAGCTGGTGTCGTTAGAATTTTTCATTATTTACGTCTTGTTCCGTAGAAATATTGTTGTTGTGATATTTTTATCAGTGATCTCATTAATCTGTTCAGACTTTCATCGTGTCATGACGAGAAACAGGTGTTGAGATTCGTCTTTTATCAAAGATAGCCCGTTATACTAGAGGAAATGGGCGGTTACAAGCGCGCAAGCCAACTTTATCGATGAATAGTTATGTCATTTTATGCAGTAAATTATAGAAATAAGGCGAAGCATTTCTTAAGCACTTGGTCCATATCGGAAAAATCAAACCACGCGAACTGTGTACCCTTCTCGCAGGTAATAGGCTTTTCTCTTATGATAAGTAGGTTTCTATTCCCTGCAGCCATTGGCAACGTTTGAAATAGAACTCAGATAGTCTAGATAGCAATGCAGTGACGGTTACGAATTATCGGCCACTACAGCAGTTTGTAGAATCAATACATCAACCTGGGAACCCTTTCCATCAGACGAAACAACGATACGAACCGCATCGTCTTCCCCCGTTAGCAAGGTGTAATCGTTAAATGAAGAGGTCACTTTCAGGGCGGGAGTTGATGACTGAAAATGTTGAATCATTGCGTCTTTATTCGCTGGTGAGAAAAAAATTAATGAAGCAGGCTTGTCGGTATCAAACACCTGGCATTGTTTTGCATTGGTCGGCAGGGTCACCGAAAAAAAGGAATCAGGGCAGACTTTGATATCCGGTTGAGTAGAAGAACTGTTGGCTGCAAATATTGAGTGAGAAAACGCTATACCCAGCGCCACTAAACCCGTTTGAACTATTAGATTCATCATTGTCCCGATTGAATACTGCTCTTTCGTTTATTTACTATAGTGCCTCTACTTTTCTGGAGCAATGACTTTACCGCGCGTATAGGTATGAAAACGGACGGTAAAGTATAGGCTCATCACCCGGCAAAGCGGATAGCTATTAGGATTAAATCTGGAGGTAGTCTAAAATTCCGTTTGCTGCTTTGCGTCCCTCATCAATAGCTGTCACTACCAGGTCACTGCCTCGGACCATATCTCCGCCCGCAAAGATCTGCGGATTTGACGTTTGATAGGCAAATTTGCCGTTTGCAGGGGCGCGCACGCGACCTTTTTCATCCAAAATGATACCGTATTCGCCAAACCAGCCAGCGGGACTCGGTTGAAAACCAAAGGCAATAATCACAGCATCTGCCTCAATCACATGCTCAGAATCCGCGATTTCTACAGGACGACGGCGACCATGCACATCAGCGGGGCCCATGGTGGTTTTAACAAACTTTATGCCGGTGGCTTTACCCTGCTCATCAGTCACAATATCCAGTGGCTGCAAATTGAACATAAACTCAACGCCCTCTTCCCGCGCATTGACCACCTCCCTTCTTGAACCTGGCATACTATCTTCGTCGCGGCGATACGCGCAAATAACCTGTTCGGCCCCTTGTCGTATCGAAGTGCGTACACAATCCATGGTGGTATCCCCTCCGCCAAGAACCACCACTTTTTTACCTTTCATATCGATAAAATCAGTAGGATCTTTTTCAATGCCCATCACACGATTTGTATTAGCAATTAAAAAGGGCAGGGCATCGACCACGCCAGCGGCCTTTTCATTTTCAAACCCGCCCTGCATGGCGGTATAGGTACCCATTCCTAAAAATACAGCATCGTACTTATCCAACAGGGTCTGGAAGGGAAGATCTTTGCCAATCTCAGTGTTGAGTCTGAATTCTACCCCCATTTCGGTGAAAATTTCACGACGCAGTTTGATCACCTCTTTTTCGAGTTTGAATGATGGAATGCCGAAAGTTAGCAACCCGCCGATTTCTTCATAACGATCGAACACCACAGGTTTCACCCCGTTACGTACCAGGATGTCGGCGCAGGCCAGGCCTGCAGGACCTGCTCCCACAATCGCTACTTTTCGGTCCGTCCATTCCACATCAGACATATCAGGCCGCCAGCCCATTTTGAACGCCGTATCGGTGATGTATTTTTCAATGCTACCGATGGTGACGGCGCCAAAATCATCATTCAGGGTACATGCGCCTTCGCATAACCGGTCTTGGGGACAGACGCGCCCGCACACTTCGGGCAGACTATTGGTTTTATGGGACAACTCCGCAGCTTCAAGTATGCGTCCCTCGTTGGCCAGATGCAGCCACTGAGGAATATAGTTATGTACTGGGCATTTCCATTCGCAATATGGGTTGCCACAATCTAAACACCTGTCAGCCTGGCCCTCAGTTTGCGATTGGCTCAGTGGCTGATAAATTTCACCAAACTCTGACTTTCTGATTGTGATGGGCTTTTTCGGTGGATCGATTCGTTCAACATCCACAAACTGATAAACATTTTTTGCCATAAAGCCTCCTGTTACTGCGCCTCAACTCGTAGCTCTGCACTAGAGCGACTAATGTGGCCTAGCAGGTTTTTCACATCACTGGTTTTAGGTTTGACCAATTTAAATTTTTTCAGTGATTCAGCGAAATTAGTTAAAAGTGATAATGCGAACTCGCTGCCCGTTTCTTCATAATGCTGATTAATAAGACCGCGCAGATGTTCAGCCAGAATGACTTTGTCTGCAATAGAAAGGACTTCGACAAGCCCGGTATTGATGCGATGTTCCAGGTTTTGTTCGTTGTCATAGAGATACGCGAAACCCCCTGTCATCCCGGCGCCGAAATTCACACCAATATTCCCCAGTACGGCCACGATGCCCCCTGTCATATACTCGCACCCGTTATCACCAATCCCCTCCACGACGGCGATGGCCCCAGAGTTGCGGACGCCAAAACGTTCCCCTGCACGGCCTGCAGCAAACAGTTTGCCGCCGGTTGCGCCATAGAGGCAGGTATTACCCATAATCGTGCTGTTATGTGTATCAAATTTAACCTTGGCAGGGGGATAAATAACCAGTTTGCCACCCGTCATTCCTTTTCCAACGTAATCATTCGCATCGCCTTCAAGCCGCATATGCAGCCCACCAGCGTTCCATACTCCAAAACTTTGTCCGGCTGTGCCAGTAAATCGAACGCTCACTGGCTGATCCTCCATTCCATGATTGCCATGATGACGAGCTATGAAACCTGAAAGCATGGCACCCACCGAGCGGTCGGTATTCCGAATGGTGTAGCTAAGATGTTTGCCTGAAGTGGTTACCACTGCGCTGCGTGCCTGGTCCAATAAGCGGGCATTGAGCTCACCTTTATCCATGGGCAAATTGGCAATTTCTGAACAAAAGAGTCTGGTATGTTCCCCCGCTTTGGGCGTAGCCAGTAGAGGCGAGAGATCCAATTTATTTTGTTTGGCGGTAAACCCTTGTTTAGGTTTAAGAAGCTCAGTTCGACCAACCAATTCGTCGAAGTGGCGAATACCCAATTCGGCCATTATTTCCCGGACTTCCTGCGCGATAAATTTAAAGTAATTCATCACCATTTCAGGTAAGCCAATAAAGTAATCATCGCGCAACTTTTGATCCTGAGTGGCCACGCCTGTCGCACAATTATTTAAGTGACAAATGCGTAGATACTTGCAGCCAAGCGCAACCATAGGTCCGGTGCCAAATCCGAAGCTTTCAGCGCCCAGCATCGCTGCTTTAATGACATCGAGTCCGGTTTTGAGTCCTCCATCCGTTTGCACACGCACCTTATGGCGCAGACCGTTTTCGACCAATGCTTGTTGCGTTTCAGCTAAGCCAAGCTCAAAAGGGCTACCCGCATACTTTACGGAGGTCAACGGACTTGCGCCGGTGCCACCATCATAACCGGAGATAGTAATAAAATCGGCATAGGCTTTCGCTACGCCTGTGGCGATAGTGCCTACACCAGGCTCTGACACCAATTTAACTGAAATTAATGCAGTGGGGTTGACCTGCTTTAAGTCAAAAATCAGCTGTGCTAAATCCTCAATTGAATAAATGTCGTGATGGGGAGGCGGAGAAATTAAGGTCACACCCGGTACGGAAAAACGTAACTGGGCAATGTACTTGTTAACCTTATCACCAGGAAGTTGCCCGCCCTCGCCAGGCTTGGCACCCTGCGCAACTTTGATCTGGATGACATTCGCATTGATAAGATAATGGGGGGTTACACCAAAGCGGCCAGAAGCCACTTGTTTGATCTTAGAGTTTTTCTCAGTTCCAAAGCGTGAGGGATGTTCACCCCCTTCCCCTGAGTTAGACTGGCCGCCTAATCTGTTCATCGCAATGGCTAATGCTTCGTGAGCCTCTGGACTCAATGCTCCAATAGACATTGCGGCGGTATCAAAACGAGAGTACAAATTTTCCGCTGTTTCTACTTCCTTGATGTCAATGGGCGCATTGGCGGAACCTATTTGTAGCAAATCTCTTAAATGAGCGGGTGAGCGTTCGTTGACCAATCGTGAAAAAACTTTGTAGTCGTCGTAATTGCCACTTACCACTGCTTTTTGCAAAGAGGTAACCACATCCGGATTGTACGCATGATACTCACCGTCATGAACGTACTTCAGTAAACCGCCATGTGACATAGGCTTACGTTTGAGCCATGCGATTCGTGAGAGGTTGAGCTGATCTTGCTCAAAATCTTCAAATCCTGCACCCTGAATGCGGGAAGGAATACCAGCGAAACATAACTGCATTACCTCATGATTGATTCCTACCGCTTCAAATAGTTTGGCACTCCGATAACTGGCCACCGTGCTGATGCCCATTTTAGACATGATCTTATACAAGCCTTTGTTGATGCCCTGACGATAGTTCAACGTAGCTTGCATGACCGGAATATCCAGCTCGCCCTTTTCGCATAACTGTTCAATGGTTTCATATGCCAGGAACGGGTATATGGCCGTGGCACCCAAACCAATTAACACTGCGAAGTGATGCGGATCGCGCACAGCGGCAGTTTCTACCACAACATTGGCATCACATCGAAGCGCCTTATCGATCAAGCGGCGCTGTACGGCACCTACTGCCATGGCAACGGGGATAGGCAGGGTACCTTTTTTAATGTGTCGATCTGATAACACCACAAACGCTGCGCGTTTTTGCTTCACCAGATATTCAACTTCGTTGCATATCCGTTCGATAGCTTTTTTTAATCCTTCTTCTGCGCAATAGTGCAACTCCACCTTTTCCGAATAATAATGTTCCGGATTAAACTCTCTGAGTTGTTTTAAGTCGGTGTACATCAAAACAGGTGAGTTAAACAACACTCTATCTGCGTAGCCGGATGTCTCATTGAACACGTTCTGCTCGCGTCCTATACAGGTGGCCAGAGACATCACATGACTTTCTCGGAGAGGGTCAATAGGGGGATTGGTTACTTGGGCAAACTGCTGACGGAAGTAATCAAATAATGTACGATGCTTTGATGACAATACGGCCATGGGGGTATCGTCGCCCATCGACCCCACCGCTTCCTGACCATCTTTAGCCAACACTTTAATTATTTGTTGTATTTCTTCGTAACTGTAATTAAACAGTTTGTGATACACCGCCATCATGTCATCATCAAATACACGTTTCCCGATAGCGGAAGCATCCATCTGTTCAATGGGCGTTAAACGGCGAATATGTTTTTGCAGCCATTCAGCGTAGGGGTGGCGATCTTTCAAATCGTCATCAATCTCATTGGAGCGCCAAATTTTGCCTGTGTAGGTGTCAACGGCCAACATTTCACCAGGACCCACACGGCCTTTCTCTACGACATTGTGCTGGGAGTAATCCCAAATCCCAATTTCCGATGCCAAGGTGATAAATCCATTGTCGGTAATCACGTAACGGGCAGGCCGTAAGCCGTTGCGATCAAGGTTGCAGGCAACGTGGCGGCCATTGGTTAAGACAATTCCCGCAGGCCCATCCCAAGGTTCCATGTGCATAGAATTGAATTCATAAAAAGCACGGAGATCGGCGTCCATGGTCTGGTTGTTTTGATACGCGGGGGGAACTAATAAGCGCATCGCGCGAAACAAGTCCATACCCCCTGCCAGAAAGAGTTCCAGCATATTATCCAGTGAGGATGAGTCAGAGCCTTGGGTATTCACAAAAGGGGCGGCATCTTTTAAATCGGGGATCAAAGGCGTCGCAAATTTACCTGTGCGAGCCATTGCCCAGTCCCGATTGCCTTTAATAGTATTAATTTCACCATTGTGGGCGAGAAATCGGAAGGGTTGTGCTAAAGGCCAACGGGGTAACGTGTTAGTAGAGAAACGCTGGTGGAACACGCAAATCGCACTCTGCATGCGTTCATCTGCAAGATCAGAATAGAATGCAGGGAGATCTTTTGGCATCACTAAACCTTTATATACGGTGACCAGCCCTGAAAGGCAGGCAATATAAAAGTCCTCGTCTGCTTCAAGACGCTTTTCTGTGCGCCTTCTGATCATATATAAACGGCGTTCCAAGTCCTTCTTACGCCAACCAGGCGGCGCGTTGACGAATATCTGTTCGATTTGAGGAACGCCAGTTAAGGCTAGTTCACCCAACACCTGATGGTTAACAGGGACTTTGCGCCAGCCAACAACGCCTAAGGTTTCTTTTTCTAGCTCTTCGTTAAGAATGTCGCGTGCAGCATTGGCTTTTTCCTCATCCTGGCTGAGAAAAATCATCCCTACACCATACTTTTTACTTAGTTTCCAGCCATTCTCCTGTGCGATAGCCTGAAAAAACGCCTCCGGCTTTTGCATCAGCAAGCCGCAACCGTCACCGGTTTTGCCATCGGCTGCAATACCGCCACGGTGTTGCATCCTATCTAACCCATGAATTGCGGTTGTGACCAATTCATGGCTGGCGTCACCCTTGATATGGGCGATTAACCCGAAACCGCAATTGTCCCGAGAGTCATTGGGATTGTATAAACTCATTATCTACTCCTTCAACCATGCATAGGTGGGGTACAACGCTGCATAGCGTCGTTTATAACCGCGCGGTGCAAGGTGTTGGCAATTTTAATTTATCAGGGGTGAACAAGACTGAAAGTAGAGAGTGGCATATCATTCTTTCAGGAACGATTGAAAGAATCTCCTCACTTCACTCCCTTATTTTTAACACAACAGCCATACTTCTTATTTCTTACTTTTCAACCTTGCCGCTCACTGTCGTTGCCCTCTTAGAGATGAATTGCTGTTCGCATTATTATTCATTTTTAGTCTGCGGATGTACAACATAGCTATTTTAGAAAATAAAATCAATCTGTAACGCAAGTAGTAACAGGAGAAATTTGGCATATTAATTTATTGTCATTCTAAAACAATTGGTTGGTGTGTTTTTAGGGGCTGCGCGCAAATTAAGAGAAAAAGAAAAATTAGGATGATTATCCTAATTTTGGTGGTATCTAAATGTCACTTGCAGTGAATATTTATGCCCTTAATATTCACAATTATTTTACATTTGCCCTTTTCTAAACCTTCCGCTAGGGTTTTCCCTTAATTAATCGCTCCAAGTTTAGACGTAGCCAGTTCACACCTGATAGGATATGTCACCGGATATTGTTAGATAGACTGTAGATGCATCAAGATTCACCAAAAGATTCATGGGCAATTCGCTTTGCTCAGTTTGTTCAGCGCTTTGGCACATTAAAGCTGAGTATTGTATTTGTATTAGTTACCTTGGTGGTGACGTTGGGAGGCTCTTACATGATCAGAGTGAGCCTCGGAAGTGATGTCGATCCAGATGATTTCATTAGTGCGGTTATTCTCACCATGCTTTCTGCGCCCTGGGTGCTTTTCTTTTTTAGTGAGTTGGTTAAACAACTGGAAACCTCCCGTACCAACCTGAAAGAAGTGGTATCGCAGCTAGAAAAACTGCGCGAAGAAGATGTCTTTTTGAACCGAGAACTGCAAAACAACATTCGACAGTTGAATTACGAAATTGAACAACGCCGGACCGCTCAGGAAGAGCGAGAAGCGGTGTTTAAAGATTTAGAAAAAGAAATACAGGATAAATCTGAACAGGAAGAGCAGGCGCGCAGGTTGTCTACGTTATTAAGGTCTATCATTGATGCGTCTCCCGATTTAATTTATTACCGTAATGAAGAAGGTCGCTTTGCCGGGTGTAATCGGGTAGCTGAAATGATGACCGGTAAATCGGAAAAGGAACTACTGGGTCTGACCCCCCATGATGTGTATGAAGAAGATCTGGCGCGCCAGGTGGTGACCAGCGATCATGAAGTATTTGAAACTAATGCCAGCATTACCGAGGAGCTATGGTTACGCTTTGCCGATGGTCGCCGGCGTTATTTTGAAATGCGAAAAGTTCCTTTTTTTGATGCGGATGGTAAAAGACTGGGCTTGCTGGCGTTTGGCCGCGATATGACTGAGCGTAAAATTGCTGAGAACGCGGCAGCGAAGGCCAGCACGGACAAGACCCGATTTATTGCCACGATCAGTCATGAACTGCGCACCCCTTTAAATGGCATTGTCGGCCTCAGCAGAATGCTGCGCGATACCGAATTGAGTGAAGAGCAATTTAGCTGGGTGAGCACAATTTACGCCAGCGCAATTACCTTAGGCAATATCTTCAACGATATTATCGATCTGGATAAGCTGGACCGTGACAAGCTTGAATTAAGTTTAAAAACCGTTTCCTTAAAGGATTTTACGGAAGAGCTAAGCAGTATTATTCGATTGTTGGCCGCCGATAAATCCCTCAATCTCATTACTACGATTAAAGAGCCATTACCTCAATTGGTGGAAGTGGACGGTACGCGACTGCGGCAGATATTGTGGAACATTTTATTTAATGCAGTGAAATTTACCCAAAAAGGGCAGGTTAGCCTGACCGTGTCCGCAACGAAGCCAGACAAAGACGTTTCAGTAGTGACGTACGTGATCGAAGATACGGGTGTCGGTATCCCTGAAGACGAATTGGATAAAATTTTTGCTATGTATTATCAGGTTGATCACCCTGATCATCAGTCTGCCACTGGAACAGGAATTGGTTTAGCGATCTGTAAACAAATGGTTGAACTGATGAAAGGCGAAATTCGCGTGAGCAGTGAGGTAGGTAAAGGTACCCGGTTTGAAATTGAGTTGCCGTTACACATATCTAAACGGCCTATGCAGGTTGAAAAGTTACAGGTAACCGACCTTAACATTTTACTGGTAGAAGATATTGAACTGAATGTAATGGTGGCCAAAGCTTTATTAGAGAAACTCGGCCAACGGGTGGATGTTGCCATGACCGGGTCTGAAGCAATTGATAAAGTTAGGAAAAATCAGTACGACTTAATTCTGTTAGATATTCAGTTACCCGATATGACGGGGTTTGATGTCGCCAGTACCCTTCATGAAGAAGATTTAGTAATGCAAACACCCATCGTTGCGCTAACAGCTAATGTGATTAAGAAGCGCGAAGAGTATTTGCAAAACGGCATGGATGACATTATTGCCAAGCCCATCAAGAAAAGCCGGGTGATTGAAGTATTTAATTCTCTGTTTGCCGATCCAATGACCTTGCGGATTAGTGATAGCAGTGATTCAAAGCGTGATGCCACGAAGTCACTTAACAATATTCTTGATATGGATTTATTGCAAATGCTGGTGGATACCATTGGAGAGGACATGATCCGCGCCAGCGTGAAAGTGTTCCAGGATAAAATGCCCGAATATATGGATATCCTGCTTTCCAACTTAAGCGCCAGTGAAAAAGATGAAGTATGCGCGCAGGCCCATAAAATTAAGGGCGCAGCGGGCTCGGTTGGGCTAGCCAGAGTTCAGCGGATTGCCAACCAGATCCAACAGGGCGACCACCCCGCGTGGTGGCAGAATGTGCATGATTGGGTCGAAGAACTGCACATGGCCGTGCCCCATGACATGAAGTCACTGAATGAATGGTTAAACGAGCAGATGGTGGATGATTGAATTCGACCCCTCTCAGTGAAGTGCAACAATAATGAGCCCATTGCCAATCCGCAAATATGAATATTGGATTGTGCAGTGTCGAGATTCATTACGTTTGGACTGGGTTCGCCTATGATGCTGTGGATGGAGTAACAGAAGTCAGGTTTGAATCTGACGCACTACTGAGAACGGGTACTCATACCGTAAATGTTATCGCAGAAGATAGTAGCGGCAATGTGGCTCGGCGAACTGTAGAAGTGTCTATTTATCCGTCAATTCAAGTGGGTAGTAAAATGCATGCTGAAGCAGGGGCACAGGTGGATATGATGTTTGCCCTTAGTGGATTGCCCCCTGTTTATCCTGTTGAATTTGACTATCGTATATCGTACCCCGATGGCAGCAGTGAATACTATTACGACTCGATTCATGAGGGGCAGACATCCATACAGCGCATCGCCATTCCACCAACATCTCTACCTGGCGAACAGATAGAGGTGGAGTTGTTATGGGTATATAACACGCATATCAACTATTCTTCATCGAAGATGAAGATTGAAGTCATTGATGACAATCGCCCACCTCGGCTGCAACTTTCCGCTTTTCAAAATGGGGGGGCTGTAACCGCCATCGATAAATCGGCTGGGAATGTAATACTTGAAGTGAAGTGGAGTGATATCAATGTTAACGATGAGATACAGATAGTAAATGGCTCAGCCAATACAGAAATATATGAAATTTCCTCAACGTCTCACTCAGTGATATTTGAGCTGAATCCATTAGAGTTAGATACATTCCTGGAGGCCGAATTCAGTATAGCTGAAAAAAATACGGCTGAAAAATATGGAGCTACTTCGAGCATTGAACTTATGGTGAGGGATTCTCTACCCACCTTAGGGCATGGGGACAGCGATAATGATGGTATCTCTGATTTCGAGGAGGGTGTATTTGACGATGATCGAGATGGGATCCCCAATTATCTGGATTCCAATAATGTTCCAAACAGGTTGCCAATGGCGTCGGGAGAGCGGGATATCGTTACTGAGTCAGGCTTAACTTTCTCGCTAGGGAATGTTGTTATAAGAAACTTTGGGAGCAATGCCGCGAATGCGACTATTGGCATAGAATCATTATTTTCAGAGGCAGTTTCTTCTATACCAAATTACACGGCCACGGACGAAAACGCAGCTTTACAGCCTATTAACTTTAAAGTTTCAGGTTTAGTGACTAATGGCGATACGGTAAATGTTGTTATTCCACTCAATAAACCCATTGCGGCAGGGATGGGCGTGCGTAAATTTAGTCGCGCAGACGGATGGTATAACTTCGTCGAAGACGAGCATAACGCTTTATATTCGTCTAACCTGGACAGTGACGGAAACTGTCCCTCCATTGGTTCAACCATGTACGCCTCTGGATTGCAGGAAGGTGCTGAATGCTTGTTGCTGTCAATTGAAGACGGTGGGCCCAACGATACAGATGGTGTGCAAAATGGTGAAGTTGAGGACCCTGTGTATGTAGCTGCGATAGCCAGTAGTTCTCCCACGGCAAAACTTGATGGGCCAGCAACGGTGAAAGAAGGCCAGAGTTTCCACCTTGATGCAAACGGAAGTTCGGACCCCGATGGAGATATGTTGAGTTTTAGGTGGGAGCAGCTCGAAGGGCCGCAGCTGGCGCTGGAAAACCCTACCGCGTCGAGGCTTAGACTAATTGCCCCCGATGTCACAGAGGATTCAACGATGCAATTCAGGGTGACGGTAAGTGATGGACATAGCAGTCATACTGCAATGTTAAGAGTGACAGTGACTAACCATGCAGACGATAGTGATGAGACTGGCGGTACTCAAGATCCGGTCACGCCCCCTGCCGTTAGTAATCAAAATCCAACTAAACCGCCTGCCAGTGCTTCTGGTGGAGGCGGAACGTTCGATTATATCTGGTACCTGTTAATGTTCATCACAATGTGCATCAGAAATGTTCGCAACAACGATATCCGGTTAACCAGAGTAGAGAATTGAATGACCCCTATGAAGGCAAATTTGAAGGGGAGTTTTAACATTCCTGACTCCTCTGTGCTTAATTAGAAGACAATTTTGATGAACTTAATTCTGTATATTTCCTTTTTTTTCACGTAACTTAACGGCTGAAAAATGTGTCGTTTTCAACAGGCGTGACCTGCGAAATCAAATAAAGCATCCACACAGTGATGTGATTCGCCTCCTTTGGAAATTGATGTAAAAACTAAAATAAAAAGAGCATTCTCTATGGAACAAACAAACGTATCGCCGGTACAGCGGCTTCTCAACAAGGTTGAAATCTGGGGAAATAAACTTCCCGATCCAGCTGTATTATTCATTATATTATTAGCCACGGTGTGGGCACTTTCCTGGGCCTTATCCGGGGTCGATTTTGACGTAGTCGATCCACGTAATGGCGAGCCTTTGCGTATCAGTAACCAGTTCTCTGGTGAGGCGTTAACGCAGTTAATGTCTACTATGGTTACCAACTTTGCACATTTCCATCCGGTGGGGGTTGTGCTGGTTGCTATGCTGGGAATAGGAATAGCAGAGTATTCTGGTTTTATTAATGCAGGTTTACGTGCATTGTTATCGGTTACCGCCAAGTGGTTGCTGACACCAATGATTATTCTCATTGGTATTGTGAGTCACTCTGCAGTGGATGCAGGTTACGTATTGGTTATTCCATTAGGGGGCGTGATTTTCTATGCTGCTGGCCGTCACCCATTAGCAGGGATTGCCGCCGCGTTTGCGGGAGTTTCCGGTGGCTTTTCCGCAAACTTTGTTCCCTCGGCACTGGATCCAATGTTGCAGGGGATTTCACAAGCTGGCGCACAGTTGCTCGACCCTACTATCATACTTAATCCGCTAAATAATTATTACTTTACCGCTGCCTCTGCCATTGTGGTTACCTTATTGGGATGGTTTATTACGGATAAATTGGTCGAGCCCAAGCTAAAGAATAACCCGATTGATGGCGATATGTCTGATTTGCCCTCCATGGAGCCGCTGAAAGATAACGAACGAAAAGCTTTACGCTGGTCGTTGCTGGCGGTGGTTTTAGGCATAATCTTTCTGGTGGTTACCGCCTCATTTGAATCTTCACCCTGGCGGGGTAATGACGGCTCGTTAACGTCGTTTTCAGCACCGTTGATGAAGTCTATTGTACCGTTAATCTTTCTTCTATTTATGATCCCTGGTCTGGTGTATGGACTGATCATCGGTTCTATCAGAACCTCCAAACAATTTGTCGAAGGCATGACGAAAGCTATGCAGGGCATGGGCTACTATCTCGTCATCATGTTTTGTATTGCGCAATTTATTTACGCGTTCGGGCAATCCAACTTAGGCATTTTGTTAGCGGTACAGGGCGCAGATTTCTTACAGGCAATGCAACTTCCTGCGGGAATAACCATTACAGGGATAATTTTACTGACCGGATTGATCAACCTGTTTGTGGGCTCCGCGTCGGCTAAATGGGCATTATTAGCACCCATCTTTATTCCCATGCTGATGCAATTAGGTATTTCGCCCGATTTAGCGCAAGCCGCGTATCGTATCGGTGATTCAAGCACTAATATCATCACCCCGTTGATGCCATATTTCCCATTAGTCGTGGTTTTTTGTCAGCGCTATGTGACTAACACAGGTATTGGTACCTTAACGTCAATGATGTTGCCATTCTCAGTGAGCTTCCTGGTTGTCTGGACATTGTTTCTGGTTCTCTATTGGACGCTAGGCATTCCACTGGGCATTCAGGCATCGTATGAGTACAGCATGCCATAATGCGTTAAATACAGGCCCGATTTGTTTCGGGCCTTTTCAACGTAAAAAGTCTTAGATTTTCTTGATTCCGCCGCCACCACCTTATGACGACTACTCGTCACAAAAGTTAAACAACCTCAGCGCAAAGTGGGCCGAAATTGATGCGGATTGAGGTCATTTAATGGTTATTTGGACAACATAAAATGTTGCATGAAAAACATTCGCATTTTAAAAATCCTCAGATACAATGCGCCGTTTTCTGAGCGCAAAATAGCGTTTCTCTAAAACGAATACGGGGTTAAATTTTTATTGGGATAATTAGCTTGTCACACATGCTCGCAAACATCATCGATCTCCCTGCTCAAACTGATCATAGTCAATTATATGAACAGATAGCGCACGATATTGAAACTCAGGGGTATAGTATTCGCCTTGGCGCTTTACCAGCCAATATTGCTGAGGCGTTATTAGCCCATCAATTGAGTTTGAACAGTGCCAAATACCGGGAGGCAGGCATCGGACGCGGCGAAGACCAGATTAATAATCGCTTTGTCCGAACCGACGAAATTTGCTGGATCACCGGCGAATCGGATGCCGGTAAACTTTGGCTGGATTGGGCTAGTGAGCTAAAAAGCTATCTCAATCGAAGATTGTTCCTTGGTTTATTTTCGTTTGAAAGTCATTTCGCCCATTACCCGCCCGGCGCTTTCTACAAGCGACATGTGGATTCGTTTAAAGGTAACACTAACCGGGTGTTATCGCTGGTCACCTATCTCAACTCCAATTGGGCAATCGACGACGGCGGTGAGCTGGTGCTGTATCGGGATGAAAACGACCAAGTGGGTACACGTGTCGTGCCATTAATGGGCACGCTTGCCCTATTTTTAAGCGAAGATTTTCCCCATGAGGTACTGCCGGCAGCGCGGGACCGTTATTCTGTGGCCGGCTGGTTTAGAGTAAATTCCTCGGTAACGGACAGAGTGGACCCGCCAAGGTAAAGGGGCTACAGAAAAGTATTAGGCATGGTAGTAGCACCCTCCTCTTATCCGCCAGTGCTTGAGTAGGCGAGGAGTCGCTATGTCATTTCGATGAATTGTCAAAGAATGGCGTCCTCAAAACCCCTGTCATTACACGCAGGTGGGAATCTCCAAAGCCCCTGTAGTGGGGGTGATTATTGCTTTTAACTTTGCGTGGAGAGAAAGGAGATCCTCCGCCGACGCGGAGGATGACGAGGGAGGGCGGAGGATGATGTTGTTTAATTTTGTCATTCCCACGAAAGTGGGAATCTGCAAAGAGAGTAGTGGGGATGATTATTGCTTTTAACTTTGTGTGGGGAGAAAGGAGATCCTCCGCCGGTGCGGAGGATGACGAATAACTGCGTGTGATGACAAATAACTGTGGGAAAATGGCCCTTTAACCCTTTCTAACACATTCTGTGATATAACTAGTCCACTATAAGCTGAGATTAAACAGCCACGCAGGTTCGATACGCCTAAGAATATCCAAAAGCAGTAGCAATTTTTTTGTCTACCCCTGCGTAATGTAGCCTTCACTTTCTATTGTTCGTTCGTAAGGAGTTTAATGACGACCGAAACCTCTAAATATCGTCGCGATATGGGAACACTCGGCGTGTTATTCATTGTGGTTAATGGGTTAATTGGCGCGGGCATATTTGGGCTCCCCGAAGCACTTCATGGTGCCGTCGGCACCTTTGCACCCTGGTTATTGCTGATCGGTGGCACGACAGTCATGGCTATTGTCATTTGTTTCATCGAATTGACCAAGTTAACTGACCGTTCGGGCGGACCGCAGCGTTATGTGGGTGACGCATTTGGTGCTTATCCGGGATTTGTTATTGGCTGGACTTTTTATGCGGCGCGGCTCATTAGCCAGGGTGCTAATGTGTTAGTGATGGCAGCTTATGCTGCAGCGCTATGGCCAGTGCTAGGAGAGGGCTTCGCAAAAGTCATTTTAATCATCTTAGTGCTGGGTGGGCTCACCATAATCAATGTCATCGGCATTGGGCGGGTGGTCATCGTGTTGGGCGCGATGACTGTGTTTAAGTTGTTGCCACTGCTGTTACTGACAGTGATTGGTATCGGCGCGGCAACACATTCGGGGCCGGTCGAATTGCCTGAATTTAGTGCGGTAGAAGGCATTGCGTTAGCAGCACTCTACGCCTTTGTTGGGTTCGAAAATGCCACAATTCCGGCAGGAGAAACGAAAAACCCTCAACAAGCCATGCCACGTGCACTCATGGCTGGTCTTGCCGCGGTGACCCTGCTTTATTTTGGATTGCAGTGGGCATACAGCCACAGCGTTATTGCAGGCACCGGATCTGATGCGCCGTTAACTGCGCTGGCAGGGGAATATGCTGGTGATATCGGTGCTATATTAATCGCCGCCACGATTGTATTAAGTGTGCTTGCCAATCTTACCGCTGGTCATACATCGGCAAGTCGCATACCCCCATCGTTGGCCGACGATGGATTGCTTCCCGCCTGGTTCGGTAAGGTGTCACGCTGGGGAACACCTGCCAATTCAATCGTCTTTTTTGGCGTCGTAGCGATCCTGTTTTCCCTATGGGATGACTTTTTGGCGCTGGCCGCTGTGAGCACGCTGGCGCGTTTGTTGGCTTATATCTCATCGATTGCCGCATTGCCAAAATTGCGACAGCAAGCAGGCTTAGCTCCATTCAATACAACCATCATAGTGGCAGCGCCGATCGCGTTATCTCTCAGTTTATGGGCGGCGACTCAAACCGACGCGACGCAATGGCAGGCGCTTGGTGGCTTTGCTATGGTGGGGACGTTACTATTTTTCATCGCGCGGCGAGCCAATAATGCGGTTTAATCCCCACTGCGCCCAGGGGGCTACTCGCACAAGATTACAAATCGATGCAGTTTGCTGTAAAACGTAAAACGATAGTTGAAAGTTGCTACAGGTTAGGCCGCAAAAAGCCCATTGCAGGTTGAGCAAAAATCGTTCCATACCAATTTTGAGGCAAAAAAGGAGTCGATCCTATCTACTCGTCCTATAAACTTTTTAAAATATAAAGTGATAAGCTCAGGTAGCCTTTTACGCAACTAATGGGCTGTAAAATTGTTCTCGACGCAAGCAGCAACAAAGTCTCTTGCCTCAGACATTAAGGCTGGGTGCGCATGACACAATGCATCAAGAACGAGGTTGAACCAATACAGATAATCATTTAAAAGCGCAGGCTGATAAACGTCGATTGTTTCTGCCAAGATAAAAAGTTCTGCCAGGATCAGGGTTTGAAGTTCTGCCGATGTCTTTTCCACGCCGGCAATATCAAAATCCGATAATGCATCAAGGTCAGCTGTTAAAGGTATATTTAGCGCAGCAACTTGCGTGATTAATTCTGCTATATCGTGTCCAAATTGTTCTTCAATTTCAACAATATCGGTAAATTTAAGTGAAAGCTGACTATGTAGCCACGCACACGCTAAAAGGGTTTTACTATGAGGTAACTGAGAGAGTTTGTCTGCGACTGCTCTAGGATGATTGACAAATGCATGACCAGAGTAGGGAGAAAACAACCCTGCAAGAGCAAAACGTCTTGCGCTAAACAACGCTGCGCGTGAAATAAACGGGTCTTCTACCAAAATTGATTGCATAACTTTTCCTCATCAGTGTGTTGTTGGCAGGGTGTACCACTGCACTTTATTATTCGGCCCGTATGCAAGCAGGCGGATGTCCTTATCTGATGTTAGACTTTAGTCTACTAAAATGATCGAAGAGAGCAACAGTTAATTTAGGATAAAAAGGGGTCGGAGTCATTTTGCAAAATGACTCCGACCCCTTTTCCCATTTTCTGGCGTTTTAGGCGTCTACGGGGGGCGTGCGCACCCAGCCTTCCATGAGGATACGTGCGCTGCGACTCATGATAACTTTTTCTACTTGCCAGTTATCGCCATCCTTTTGGGCGGCGGCGCCGACTTGTAACGTTCCAGAAGGATGGCCGAAGGTTACTGACTCCCTCACGTTGCCGCCCGCCGCTTTGTTAACCAGTGTGCCAGGAATTACAGCTGCGGTAGCTATGGCCACAGCTGCCGTACCCATCATGGCATGATGTAACTTACCCATAGAAAGAGCGCGTACACACAAATCGATATCGTCTGCTTGGACTTCTTTACCACTGGAAGCAGTATACGAGGTGGCTGGGCAGACAAACGCGATTTTGGGGGTATGCTGACGAGTAGCCGCTTCGCCCAAATCGTCAATAAGACCCATTTTAAGTGCGCCGTGCGCGCGGATAGTCTCGAAGCGGGCCAGCGCGGCAGCGTCACTGTTAATGTCATCCTGCAGTTCCGTTCCTGCATAGCCAATAGCTTCCGCATTCACAAAAATAGTCGGAATACCAGCATTGATAAAGGTAGCTTCTACACTGCCTACTCCTGGTACATCGAATATATCGACCTGATTGCCGGTCGGAAATAACGCGCCTTCACCATCTGCGGGATCAATAAATTCAATCTTTACTTCTGCGGCAGGGAAGGTGACCCCATCAAGTTCGAAATCTCCCGTTTCCTGTACCTCGCCGTTAGTTATAGGTACGTGCGCGATGATGGCCTTTTGAATGTTAACCTGCCAGATACGCACTTCTGCAATGCCATTGCGAGGAATCCTCGCAGGTTCAACTAAACCGTTATTAATTGCAAACGCACCTACAGCAGCAGTGAGGTTACCACAATTACCGCTCCAGTCGATGTGGGCTTTATCAATAGCCACCTGACCGAACAAATAGTCCACGTCGTAATCGGCTTTTTCGCATTTCGACAAAATAACTGTTTTACTGGTGCTTGAGGTTGCACCCCCCATGCCATCCGTGTGTTTTTGATAAGGATCCGGGCTGCCAATGATGCGCAGCAACAGATTATCGCGATAACTTCCTGGCTGCTGGGCTTTTTCAGGTAGATCTAACAGGTGGAAAAATACACCTTTACTGGTACCGCCGCGCATATAGGTGGCAGGTATTTTAAGCTGTGGAGCAAATGTCATTATGGAACACTCCAAAATATCTCTGATTATATTTACAGAGAATAGAATTACAAAAGCCTGCAATTCGTTTGCAGGCTAGCTTATCTCACTGACTTAGTCGTGTTTCAGGCGGTTTCTTCCGCTTCAAGAAAGTCTTTGGCAAAGCGTTGTAACACGCCCCCAGCACTGTATATGCTGACTTCTTCTGCGGTATCTAAGCGACATTTCACGGGCACAGTTTCCCGGGTGCCGTCAGTACGGTTAATGACAACTTCCAACGTAGCGCCAGGTGCAGGTTCACCCGATACATCGTAGGTTTCTGTGCCATCCAGCTTAAGGGTTTTACGGGTTGTCCCTTCTTTAAACTCAAGTGGTAACACACCCATACCAATAAGATTGGTACGGTGAATGCGTTCGAAGCCTTCAGCTAAAATTACTTCCACTCCGGCCAAGCGCACTCCTTTCGCGGCCCAGTCCCGGGATGAACCCTGACCATAGTCGGCACCCGCTACGATAATGAGTGGCTGACCCCGATCCATATACGTTTCGATCGCTTCCCACATGCGCACTACTTCACCTTCTGGTTCAATACGAGCTAGGGATCCTTGCTTCACCTCGCCATTTTCCATTACCATTTCGTTAAAAATTTTAGGGTTAGCTAACGTAGCACGTTGGGCAGTGTGGTGATCACCTCGGTGTGTAGCGTAAGAGTTAAAATCTTCTTCTGGTAAGCCCATTTTCGCCAGATATTCCCCGGCTGCACTGGATGCCAGTATGGCGTTTGAGGGGGATAAGTGATCCGTGGTGATATTGTCACCGAAAATCGCCAGTGGACGCATACCTTTCAAAGAGGGCGCCTTGGCCAGCGCACCTTCCCAATAGGGGGGGCGGCGTATATAGGTGCTGGTTTCACGCCATTGGTAAAGCGGTGATAAATCTTTGCCGTATTCAACTTTCAAGTCGAACATGGGCTCGTAAACCTTACGGAACTGCTCGGGTTTCACATGCTTGCTGACAATATCATCAATTTCTTCATCCGTCGGCCAGATATCGCTCAAGGTAACCGGGTTGCCTTTATCATCATGACCGAGCACATCCTTTTCAATGTCAAAGCGAATGGTGCCCGCAATGGCATACGCCACGACCAAAGGCGGCGAAGCCAGAAAAGCTTGCTTGGCATAGGGGTGAATACGACCATCGAAGTTACGGTTGCCAGACAGTACGGCAGTAGAATATAAATCCCGTTCGATAATTTCTTGCTGGATAGCTGGATCGAGCGCTCCGCTCATGCCGTTACAGGTGGTACATGCAAAGCCGACAATACCGAAGCCTAGACTTTCCAGATCTTCCATTAAGCCCGCTTCTTCCAAATACAATTGCACCGCTTTCGAACCGGGCGCTAAAGATGATTTGACCCAAGGCTTACGTACAAGGCCTTTACGCTTGGCATTGCGCGCAATCAATCCCGCCGCAATCACATTGCGCGGGTTACTGGTATTTGTACAGCTGGTGATGGCTGCGATTATCACAGCGCCATCCGGCATTTTTCCTGCTTCCTGCTCGATGGGCTTGCTGATCCCTTTGCTACTCAAATCGCTGGTGGACAAGCGGGCGTGAGGATTAGACGGACCGGCCATATTTCGACCTACACTTGCCAGATCGAATTTAAGTACGCGTTCATATTCTGCCGTTTTTAACGCATCGGCCCATAGCCCTGTCTGCTTAGCGTAAGTTTCTACCAAGGCAACCTGTTTATCTTCGCGGCCTGTTAGTTTCAAATATTCAATGGTCTGTTCATCAATATAGAACATTGCTGCGGTCGCACCATATTCAGGTGTCATATTTGAAATCGTAGCCCGATCACCCAAGGTGAGGTGCGATGCGCCTTCACCATAGAACTCTAAATACGCTGAGACCACACGCTCTTTACGCAAAAACTCGGTTAACGCCAGTACGATATCCGTGGCGGTGATGCCGGGTTGGGGTTTGCCCGTTAGTTCAACACCTACAATGTCTGGCAAACGCATATAGGAAGCACGACCAAGCATGACACTCTCTGCCTCCAGGCCTCCTACACCGACGGCGATCACACCCAACGCATCCACATGCGGAGTATGGCTGTCTGTACCCACTAGGGTGTCGGGGAACGCCACGCCATCTCTGGCGTGCACCACCGGAGACATTTTCTCCAGATTGATCTGATGCATAATGCCATTGCCCGGCCCAATAACATCGACATTTTTGAAGGCGGTTTTGGTCCAGTTGATGAAATGAAAACGGTCATCGTTACGGCGATCTTCAATCGCCCTGTTTTTGTCAAACGCGTCTTTTTCAAAGCCAGCGTGCTCAACGGCCAGCGAGTGGTCAACGATTAACTGTGTAGGTACCACCGGATTGACTTTAGAAGGATCACCGCCTTTTGCTGCAATGGCGTCGCGCAATCCGGCCAGGTCAACAAACGCCGTCTGACCCAGAATGTCGTGGCAAACAACGCGTGACGGGAACCAGGGGAAGTCAAGATCACGTTTGCGATAAATCAGTTGTTTTAACGAGTCGGTGAGTGCTGCGGGGTCGCATTTTCTAACCAGGTTTTCTGCCAATACTTTAGAAGTATAGGGCAGTTTGTCGTAGGCGCCTGGTTCAATAGCTTCCACAGCTTCGCGGGTATCGAAGTAATCCAGCGATGCACCGGGAAGCGGTTTGCGGTAATCGGTGTTCATGGTGATATCCTGTTTCAAATGAGAAGAAGGCCAGACAAAAATCTGGCCTCTTAGGCTTGGCTTTTTGGCTTATATTAGCCGCGTTCAGCTATAGGCGTCACTGTACGCAAGTCTTCACCCGTGTACTCTGCTGAAGGACGGATGATGCGGTTATCAGCGCGCTGTTCCATCACATGAGCAGCCCAGCCAGTTAAACGCGACATCACGAAGATAGGTGTAAATAACTTAGTGGGAATGCCCATGAAGTTATAGGCAGACGCATGGAAAAAATCTGCGTTACAGAACAATTTCTTCTCCCGCCACATCACTTCTTCGCAACGTACAGAAACGGGGTAAAGCACTTCATCGCCCACGTCTTTGGCCAGTTTTTCAGACCACTGTTTGATGATTTCATTTCGTGGATCTGATTCAGAATAAATCGCATGACCGAAGCCCATAATTTTTTCCTTCCGCGCCAGCATACCCATCATTTCTTCTTCGGCATGGTCAGGTGAGTTAAACTTCTCAATCATATCCATGGCCGCTTCATTCGCTCCGCCATGCAGAGGACCGCGAAGTGAGCCTATTGCCCCGGTGACACAAGAATGCATATCAGATAGGGTTGACGCGCACACTCGTGCAGTGAAGGTAGAAGCATTGAATTCATGCTCTGCGTAAAGTATTAACGACACATGCATAACTTGCTCATGAAGTTCACTCGGCTTGTTACCATGCAGCATTTGTAAGAAATGCGAGCCAATTGAATCGTTGTCCGTTTCCACATCGATGCGAACACCATCGTGCGAATAACGGTACCAGTAGCAAATAATACTGGGGAAACATGCAAGCATGCGGTCAGTCACTTCTTGCTGCTGTTCAAAACTGGTTTCTGTCTCAAGATTGCCAAGCATTGAACAACCTGTACGTAGCACGTCCATGGGATGAGCGTCTTTTGGAATACGCTCGAGCACGTCTTTTAATTCCTGCGGCAAACCGCGCAGCGTTTGTAATTTAGCTTTATAGGAATCCAATTCCTGCTGATTGGGCAATTTGCCTTTCAGAATCAGATAGGCGACTTCTTCGAATTGACACTTATTGGCCAGTTCCTTGATGTCATACCCGCGGTAAGTCAGACCAGAGCCAGTTTGTCCAACAGTCGAAAGCGCTGTTTTGCCTGCCACCTGGCCGCGTAATCCGGCACCGCTAAGTTGTTTCGCCATAAGTTAATCTCCGATTTTAATTTGTAGAGTCTTTGGTTGTGCCAGAAAGTTCCAGCACAGCATTATTATTGTGTAAGGGTTACTTATTTTTGCCTTGAGCAAACAAACTATCGAGCTTTTTCTCATACTCGTGGTAGCCAAGATAATCGTACAGCTCCATACGTGTTTGCATCATATCGGTAACCGCTTTTTGATCGCCTTTTTCAAGAATAGACGTGTAAACCGTTTCTGCTGCCTTATTCATGGCCCGAAACGCGCTTAGTGGATACAGCACCATCGCTACGCCCCATTCACCTAATTCTTTTTTATTCCATAACTCTGTTTTACCGAACTCAGTGATGTTGGCGAGAATAGGTACGTCAAGGGCTTCAGCAAAGGCGCGGTAATGCTCTTCAGTTTGCACTGCTTCCGCAAAAATACCGTCAGCACCGGCCGCAACATAGGCTTTAGCACGCTCAATCGCGGCATCGATGCCTTCCTGGGCAAAAGCATCGGTACGGGCCATGATAAAGAAATCAGGATCAGTGCGGGCATCTACCGCCGCCTTAATGCGATCCACCATTTCTTCAGTTGACACAATTTCTTTATTCGGCCGATGACCACAACGCTTCTGCGCCACCTGATCTTCCATATGCACAGCAGCGGCCCCGGCTTTTTCCATATCTTTAATGGTCTTGGCGATATTAAATGCCCCGCCCCAACCGGTATCAATGTCAACCAGTAAAGGAAGGTCACAAGCCGCAGTAATGCGCTGCACATCAGCAATAACATCATTCAATGATGTCATGCCCAAGTCAGGTAATCCGTAAGACGCATTCGCCACGCCACCGCCTGAAAGGTAGATTGCCTTATGACCGATTTGTTTCGCCATAATGGCAGTGTAGGCATTTATGGTTCCTACAATTTGAAGAGGTGAGTTGTCAGTTAACGCCTGACGAAATTTTTTACCTGGGCTCATTTCATTGTCCTTTTAGGTTTGAATGATTGAGAAGTTTAGTTTGAACATTATTTTTTGAGTAAAGAATATGTCGACGCATGAGGATTTCAGCCAATTCTTCGTCACGGTTAGCAATTGCTTTAACGATGTGTAGATGCTCGTCGAAGGCGGTGGTAACCCGCGGGCCAGCCATGCCTAATTGTACTCGATACATCCGCACCAAGTGATAAAGACCATTTACCAGCACTGATATCAAATGCTGATTTTTACTACCTTGAATTATACGATAATGAAAGTCTACATCACCGGCTTCCTGATAGTAGGACTCGCCTGCTTGTACCTGTTTATCAAAGTGCGCATTGAGAAGTTGTTGCAAGTCCGCAATTTCCTGATCGGTCATATGTTTAGCAGCTAATCTCGCCGCCATCCCTTCCAATGATTCTCTCACCTGATATAGCTGCTCCAGCCCCTCTGGTGAGAGCGTCACCACTCGCGCGCCGACGTTCGCTTTTCGTTCAACCAAATGACACGCCATCAATCGATTGATGGCCTCACGAATGACTGCACGGCTGACCGAGTAATTGGTCGATAGTTCGACTTCACTTAGTTTAGTGCCAGCGGTTATGCGCCCCTCGACAATATCGTTGCGAAGTTGTATGTAGGTTTTATCGGCATTGGTTACTGCTGATTCACTGGTAAAATCCATGGATGAAATCGACGACATTTTAAAACTTTGTCGACAATATAGAGAGCGAAGTCAAGGATGTCAATTAAACGCAGGCAGGCTTAATGAAAAGTTTAAAATGCAGTGTCATGCGTATTTTACAGAATGGTCGCCGATGTTCATCAACAGTTTTAGAGGGAAATTGTCGACAAACTGGCTGCGCGTGTTGATACGCTACAGCCCCAACGATGTTACTGAATAATCTGGAACGCCCTAACTACCCGAGCTACCCCAGTGACATTCCGGGCTACTTCAACGGCAGAGGTCGCTTCCTGATTATTTACCCTGCCGAGTAAAAATACTTCGCTATCTTGCACCACCACCTTCACCTGAAGCGCCGGTATGCGATCGTCAGTCAACAGCTTTGTGCGAACTTTTGAGGCAAGCCATATATCGTTAGCCTGAGTGGTTGCCGCAATGGGCTCACCTACGCGAATTTGATTATGAATTTTATTGAGTGATTCCACGTTTTGGGCAGCTTTTAATGCCTCTTGGATTAGTGCAGCAGAAGGAGCCTGGCCGGTTAACAGGGCCACGCCGTTATAGACGTCAACCTGGAGGTTGGCTAATTCTTTTAAGGAATCGTTTTGTGACCAATTGTAGGCCACTTTGCCCTCTGAAGTCTGGTCGTCCAACTGGGTGCCAACAGTTCGTCTGTCTGTCGCAACTTTCGCGGCCACCCCTGCGGCGCCTACAGCAACCACAGCGCAACCTTGAGATGATGCGATAACCAACGTTGCTACGCATACTGCAGCAATCTGCTTAACACCTTGTTTTATCATGGTTATTCCTCATGTTCGGCAGGAAACAGGCTGTCATCTATACATTCGCACAGGTTATGGATAACAAGCAAGTGGACTTCCTGAATCCGCGCGGTGCGATTCGACGGCACACGGATCTCTACGTCATGTTCATTCAGAAATCCGGCCATTTCACCGCCATCCTTGCCTGTCAAGGCAACTATTGTCATATCACGGGAGAGAGCGGCTTCCATCGCCGCTATAACGTTACGAGAGTTACCGCTGGTCGATATCGCCAACAAAATATCGCCTGGCTGGCCTAACGCTCTGACCTGCTTTGCAAATATTTCATCATAGCTATAATCATTGGCGATAGAGGTTAACGTTGAGGTGTCAGTGGATAGCGCAATCGCAGGCAGACTAGGGCGATCGCGTTCATAGCGGTTTAGCATCTCAGATGAAAAATGCTGAGCGTCCCCCGCCGACCCGCCATTTCCGCAACTTAATATTTTATTTCCGCGAATGAGAGCCTCCACCATCATGGTCGCAGCCTTCTCAATAGCTTCAGGTAACATCTCGGAAGCAGCAATTTTAGTTTGAATACTTTCGGTGAAATTTGCTTTTATATTTTCAATCATAATCGTTTCTTTATACGCTTTCGGAATAATGGCTCAGTATGCCACATTCTGAAGCCAGTCTAGGTGTGTTGAGTTTACTGCGATAACATCGATTCGCATAGGGGTACTTGCTGGATTAAGGCCTTGCTTAATCAAAAATTGTTCAAAGGTTATTTTGATTTTTGTTAATTTGCTAGGGGTAACAAACTCCATCGCATCGCCATATTGGCTCGAGCGACGATACTTCACCTCCACCGCCACCCAACAAGCTTTGTCTTTCATCACTAAGTCCAGTTCGCCAAACCGGCTATGCACATTGGCGGCCACAAATGTCAGGCCACGCTGTTGCAAATATAGCCTGGCTTTATCTTCTGCGTTATTGCCAATCCGTTTAGCTTGGGTCACTGTAGCGGCTTGTATAATGTTACTTTTTGGTTACTTATTAACGCTTGCGGCAAAGTACGGATAATTTCACCGTTCTTATTCATAGAAAGCTCTCCGGTGAGGCCCGCTACCGCCACCTGAGGTAGAAGCGCCATACTAGCCAGATGGGGTAAGAGTTGATAGGCATCGATTCCAAAGGCAAACAATCTGGATTCTTGGGTGCTGCGATCCTGCCAAAGTCCGTTGAGTTGCTGTTTCATCTCTTGTTTGGGATTGTGGGGTAACATCCACGGCATATCCAGAAAGCGTACATTTTGTAAATCACGCCATTGGTTTTTCGTGCTGTCATATTCTACCGAGCGTGAGGTGGCATAGACAGGCACAGTCTTGCCAAAAAATGGATTAATGCTGGCTTCGATCATGGGGTTTAACAACTCGGTTTGCTCAGGCGAAGCAAAGGCAACGATTGCATCGATATCCTCTCGGTTGCGCGGCATATTGTACAATTCTTCATTGAGCATGTAGCGAATTTGATTGATACGTTTTTCACTTTGTGCAACGTCTAACGCCTGGGTAACGCCCTCCTTCAATGAGCTGTTATCGGTAAAGGTCACTTTAGTTAAGCTAATCTTGTTACGGCCTTTGCGAAGGGCATTCAGCTCCTGCCAACGTTGGCTAAAGGATGCCAGCATACGTTGGTTAATATTGCTGTCAGAGGTAATTACTACGGGCGCTCGGTACCCATTGACAAATATCAGCTCAGCCAGCTGCGCAGCTTCATCTTCGGGGGCCAGGGCGAAATAGGCAATGGCCTGCTGACCCACGACCTCTTGTGCGCGGTTTAAGGTATCAGGTTGCTCCATACTGTTCGCAATCTTATCCTCAGGAATAGCAGAGGCTTCCTCGAGCTTTTTCAAACTGATTCGATTGAGCGCTAACATATTCACAGAGGGCGGTAGCTTGCCATGCAAATGTTCGATGGTTTCTTTAATAAGGGGGCCTATAACCCAGCGACTCTCTCCAATTTCCTCAACTAATTGAATGTCAGATTTATTAACTGTATCGACAAATCGCAAAGTGGGCACGCGATGTGTCGAACGCACATTTTTCGTATGCTCAAAATAAGCGGCGACAATGCCTTCTTTGACGGCGTTACCGGTTGCTTCCAGCCTGCCACTTAAGGGGAGTAATACGACGATGTCTTCTGGCGCCTTTATTGACAGCTGGGTGGCGCGAGTCACAGATTCTGGTAAGTAGTCCAATAAAGGATGTCCACGGAAAACCCTCTTAAACTGAACAATATTTTCACTGAGTTTAGCTGGCTGTAAACCATAGGTTGCCACCAAACTACGTAACGCAAGGTAAGGGCGTAGAGCAGGATAATCTTGCTGTGCCTTGCCTAGCTGCTCCTTTGGAATATGGTTACTCCATTGCCAGACTTTTGCAATCGTTTCCTCGGTCGCCGGGTGTGAGCTAATGAGTGCATCCGCAGCCGCGGCCCAATTTTGTAGCCGATGATATAAATCCGTTTGCAACTGAAGTTGCTGTTGGCGAATATCCTTATTGGTGGAAAGAGGAGATACTAAGGTCAACAACTCACTGGCAGAGGCTTCGCTGCTGTCCATATATACCTGAGCAATTAACAGGTTTGTCCGTTCGCGTAAGGTGGGACTAAGATTGCTGCGCTCAATCATTTTGAGCAACGCTTGTGCCTTGAATACTTTCGATTGATTAATATACATAGCTGCCGCGTCAAGGAGAAGTGCATCGCGCTGTGCAGCATCACGTTCCTGTTGCCATACGTGTCGGGCTTGCTCAATCAGCTCTTGCGGAGTATAAGCTGCATTCTCCTTCTCAATAGGGGAAATGACTTCAGGTTTAGCTATTTTAGGCTGTGTTTCTGGGGAACTTGAACAAGCGACTAATAAAACCGCCAATGCGCAGGTGACGACAGGCTTTATCAAAGCTACTATATGAGGTAAATGCACTCAGGGGTCCTTGCGTTTTCACTTAACGATTCCAAGTTTAATGATTCCAGCCAGAAAAGCTATGGTAGCAATAAAGAACTGTACCAACTTTTACCTGATAAGATGGCTGAAAATACCCTAGGGTCCGGATAACAAACTGAAAATAAGGCTATTATGTCATCATCTGCCACTCTTTATATCGTTCCCACCCCGATCGGTAATTTACAGGATATTACCCAACGTGCGCTTGATACGTTAAGAAATGTCGATTGGATTGCGGCAGAGGACACCAGGCATACCCATAAGTTGTTGCAACACTTTTCAATAAATGGACGAACGCTGTCTTTACATGAGCACAATGAAGACAAACGCGCAGCCATGTTGTGCCAACGATTAATCGATGGTGAGTCCGTCGCGTTGGTCAGTGATGCGGGCACTCCGCTGATTAGCGACCCAGGTTTTGTATTGGTGAGAAAATGCAGAGAAGAGGGCGTGAAAATAATAGCACTACCAGGCCCGTGCGCCGCTGTTACCGCGTTAAGTGCTTCGGGTTTACCCACCGATAAGTTTGTCTTCGAAGGATTCCTGCCGGTAAAAATGCTGGCACGGGAACAAGTTTTGGAAACCCTGCAAACGCGAACGATAACCTCTGTGTTTTACGAAGCACCCCGTCGCGTGGTAGACACCGTGGAAGCGGTTGCGAAGGTGTTAGGGGAAGATCGGCAACTGGTATTAGCTAAAGAAATCAGCAAAACGTTTGAAACTTATGTCAGTGGTAATCCACAAACCATTCTAGAGTACTTACATCGCGATCCCGCGCATCAAAAAGGGGAGTTTGTATTGATGATTGCAGGTTGTGCAAGCACTACTACCGAAGTACCACCCGAAGCTTTGCAGTTATTGACGATATTACAAACGGAGCTTCCTCTTAAAAAAGCCGCTGCTATTGTGGCTCAACATTACGGCCTTAAAAAGAATCGACTGTATCAAATTGGATTGGAATTGAACGATCACTGACATATCGCGTAATGGTTACCATGTAGGTGATACCAATCCGCATTGATGTTTGCTCACTCAGGGTGTGAATTTTTACACTTTTAACAAACCAATTTTGTGAAGATTTAGTGCACCCAAATCGCGCATAATTGGTGCTGCTTAAAAGTGTAAGAGCCGCGCTCACAGGGAGATGGCGGCGGATATCTATTCTGCGTTACATTGGCTTGAGAGGCTCCAGCATCCTTCACTGTTCGCCAAAGCGCCTTGACTAGATACCTGCCTCTATCTCTAAGCTGATAAATCATCAATACGGTTTGGGATGAAAGGAGGTAACATGACAGTATCAACACTAAGAATTGAGATTCAAGAGGGCCGTTGGACCGTGGATGTGTTTTCGCAGGGCCAGGATAGCGGCCAATATGAGCTGATTTATCCGCATCGGGAAACAAATGTCGAGTTAAAAGAAAATACAATGTATGGCTTTAATTACAGCATTTCCGCCCCAAAAGGTACGCGGTATGCCATTTATCTTGACGACAAACGCTTAGTGGAAGGCGAAGTAGATGAGTCGCAGGTCGCGCGTGGCAATAGCGTGATTTAGACTAATGCAGTAACTTTGGCGTCATTATGGCGTAACCTTTCCTTGCAGGAACGCTGTTACGCTTCTAACAATCTGAAGCTGGTATCTCATCGATACAAAGATGTAACGCTAACGATTCGTAGATGCGTTTCCATTGGTTCAAAGATGTCAGCCTCTCGATTCGACGATACGACGCCATCGATGCGAAGATGCCACGCCACCCATTCAAAGATGTCACACCATCTGTTCGAAAATGCCACCCCATTTCTGCAGAGGCGTCACCCCATCGAAGGATGGGGTCTTATATAACCGAAAATTTGAGCTACCCTATGGAATTAACTGGGAAGCCACGAGCCCAGAGAAGGCGTGGTGCTGGCATTTTACCAATCAGGATAGTCTTGATTTAAAATCCTCATAGCTGAATCGCCGTACCACATCTAAAGCACCGTCCCTGCGTAAAATGGCAATAGCAGGATGTTCAACCCCATTGAAGAAGGTGGTTTTGACCATGGTGTAATGCATCATGTCTTCAAACTGCAGCCGATCCCCAATATTAAGGGGGGCATCGAAAGAATATTTGTCAATCACATCCCCAGCAAGACAGGAGTTCCCGCCTAGTTTGTAGGTAAAAGCTTTGACACCCTCTTCCGCACTATCAAGTATCGTAGGGCGATAGGGCATTTCAAGTACATCGGGCATATGGGCTGTGGCTGAAATATCCAGAATAGCGATAGGGCCTTCGTTATCAACAATATCAACGACCTCAGCAATTAATGGACCGGTCTCCCACGCAACGGCTGACCCTGGTTCAAGAATAATGTCCAGATGCGGATAACGCGCTTTGAAATTGCTAAGGGTAGTGATTAAATGATCAACCTCATAACCTTTTTTGGTCATAAGATGGCCGCCGCCTAAATTCAACCATTTTAATTGCGGTAACCACTTGGCAAAACGTTGTTCAATGGCACTGAGCGTGCGTTCAGTGGCGAAAGAGTCGCACTCACATAAATTGTGACAGTGAAACCCTTCGATTCCAGTCAGATCCACTTTTTGCAGTTCACTGGCACGAATACCCAAGCGGGAACCGGGCGCCGCCGGATCATATAAAGGTGTATTTGCTTCCTGATGTTCAGGATTGATGCGCAAACCGGTGGAGATCCCATTTACATCATCTTTGTAGCGCTGCCACTGGGCAAGGCTATTGAAAGAGATGTGGTTGACCAGATTTTTCAGTTCCGCAATATCCGTGGGTTTATAGGCCGGTGCATAGGCATGCACTTCTTTTCCCATTTCACTTGCCAATTTGGCTTCCCACACCGAGCTCGCGGTAGCACCGTGCAGGTAAGGCTTGATGATGTCAAAACTGGACCACATGGAGAAGCCTTTTAGTGCCAATATGATGCGTGCCCCGGATTCATCCTGAACACGTTTCATAAGCTCCAGATTGCGGACAAGTTTTTCTTCCTCCAAGACATAACAAGGCGAAGGGATGTCTGCACGTTTTGTTAAATCGGTCAACCGAGTTACTCCACTTTTACTTTTTGATTACTTAGCGAAAGGGCTTTTGTCGCACTCTAATACATGCCATGGCAAGCCATGTTCGTTTAGCATTTCCATAAACGGATCAGGATCGAATTGCTCCATGTTCCACACCCCAGATTCTTTCCACGTACCATTTAACATCAACGCTGCACCAATCATAGCAGGCACACCTGTGGTGTAAGATACGGCCTGTGCGCCCACCTCTTCATTACATTTAGCATGATCGCAATTATTGTAAATAAAGATGGTCTTTTCTTTACCGTCTTTTACACCCGTTATATAGGTTCCGATACATGTCATGCCGGTGTAACCTTCGGCGAGCGAACCAGGATTAGGTAACACCGCTTTTAAGAACTCTAGCGGGACAATTTTTTGCCCTTGAAATTCGACTGGCTCGATGCTGGTCATTCCGATACCTTCAAGTACCCGCAAATGGTTTAAGTAGGCATCACCGAATGTCATCCAGAATCGCGCGCGTTTTAATGTTGGAAAATGTTTAACTAATGACTCGAGTTCTTCGTGAAACATCAGATAGGAGGCGCGTACCCCGATATTTTGATAATCCAGATCTTCGCGTACGCTTAATGGGTCAGTTTCTTTCCATTCACCATTTTCCCAGAAGCGACCACGTTGGGTAATTTCGCGAATATTGATTTCGGGGTTGAAGTTTGTCGCAAAAGCTTGTCCGTGATCACCGCCATTACAGTCGACGATATCAAGATAATGAATTTCATCAAAATAGTGCTTAGCCGCATAAGCGGTGTAGACATTGGTCACGCCTGGGTCAAACCCACTACCTAACAATGCCATGATCCCCGCATCTTTAAATTTGTCTTGGTAAGCCCACTGCCAGGAATATTCAAACTTTGCTACATCTTTAGGTTCGTAATTCGCGGTGTCGAGGTAGTCGGTTTTGGTTGCCAGGCACGCATCCATTATAGGCAAATCCTGATACGGCAACGCAAGATTGATGACCAGATCAGGCTTCACTTCATTTATAAGATTTTCTACTTCGCTGGCATTGTCAGCGTCAACAGCATAAACGGCCTTAACGCGATCAGCGCCTACTTCTTTTTGTAACGCTTCACATTTGGAGACTGTACGGCTTGCTAGATAAATCTCATCAAAGTGTTGTGGCAAACGCGCACATTTTTTAACAGTCACTGCGGCTACACCGCCAGCACCAATAATTAATACTCGAGACATAGTTGTCGTTCCTCGGGCTTGTAGATTTAGCGCTGAATGCTAGCAGACAATACAAATTTGGCAAACTAAGTTAGATTGTTTGTTTAAAGAAAGCGCGAAAATGTGCTTAAGAATAAGCTAACTCACCCATGAATGGGGGGAGACAAAACGATTCTGTGGCCGATTCTGAAAAAGGGGTATAACAGCATCGTTTCTTCATCATCAGGGGGAGATGCATTAATCGCTATAGCATCAATTTTTTTGTTGGTCTGCGTTTGCACGGTGACGGCGTATACTAATACGCTATAGCTATCAGTATGTGTGGTGGTGTCGATTATTCGCCATTGTAATTGTTCAATCAATTGCCGTTCGCTTTCGACCTGGACACTTTCATCAGAAAACAAACAACCTACGCGCCCCGCTTCATAAACTGCGGCAAACGGATAGAGCACTTTTGTATGCGGTAATATCATCTCGCACAAGCGTAGACTGCGACCCACTAGAATTTGCAAAGGCCTGGGTAAGTCGTCAGGACAATGGATCAAGATTGCGGCCCTCCTTAAAATGGATCTGACTGAAGGGAGCGGCAGGCAATAGATGCACCTATTGAAACGGTGGAGCGATTATCAAACAAAGCCTGGTTCACATGTCGGATACGTTATATTGCTAAAGTTTGAACGACCTATGTCAAAATACAGATCACAAAAAAATGTAAAGTGGTTAGTTATTAATTTGTCTCATCAGTCTTAATTTTTCTTGCTCCCTGTAAGCCCCCAGTATGGATGAGTAAAATTTTTGCTCCTTTTTGAAAATAACAGTTCTCTATCAACGTTTTAGCAGCATAAAACAACTTGCCGGTGTAAACAGGTTCAGTTGCAATACCATGATTTTGGAACAAGGCTTGGCAGAATTGTACTAATTCCGGTGAATGTTTGGCGTAACCACCTTGGTGGAATTTATGCTCAATACGCCAGTTTGTATGCGGTTTAGTCAAGAGAGATTCAACTTCTGTTTCCAAATAGTTTTCGCCTTTCAGCACAGCGATGCCGATAGCATGTTGAGCGGCATTTAGCTTAGGGATGAGCCCGGCAAGGGTAGCACCTGAACCTACCGGTAAAAGTATGTAGTCGGGTTGGAAAGTAAGCTCATCGATTATTTCACCTACGCCTTTTAGTGCACTTGGTTGCTTGCCGCCCTCCGGAATGATTACTGCATTAGGATAACGCATGCGGATTTGTTTAAGGTACGCTGGGGTTTCACGTTGTCGGTATTCCAATTTGTTAACGTAAACAAGCTCACAGTTCCATGCCAATAAATCCATAAGCATGGGAGTGGGTGAGGCAGAATAGTCACCTCTGACTATAGCTGTGAAAGGAATAGCAAGCTGTTGGCAAGCATAACCCAGAGCGTGTAAATGATTTGAGTAGCCACCGCCGAAACTGACAGTACGACTCATCCCATCAGGAAGTTCGCTCAAGGCGTACTTAAGCTTTCGCCATTTATTGCCGGAAATTACGGGATGAATCAAATCGTCCCGTTTAACGTATATATCCACATCGTCTGCGTATTTCCAATCTGGCGTAAACCGCTCGCAAGGGGACGGTAGGGTAATATCAAGCATTTATTCACTCAGTATAATTGACGTTCAGGATCGTAAATCCAGCTGCGCGGTTAAGCATATATACCTATCCTATTGTAAGGCATGCAATGAGCCATTGAATATTCTCATATAGGGGGCCCGCAATGAAAATAGTTAATTTGTGTTTTATTACCCTGATGTTATGCATCACGTCTCTTGCTGCCACTGAAACACGACAAAGATTAGAAAAGGCACTTACTTACGTTCCACAGGCTAAATTAGTGGGTGAGGGCAGAATGCGTTATTTGTTCTGGGATATTTATGACGCATCTCTTTATTCCGTGGAGGGGCGTTTTCGGAGTGACAAGCCTTTCGCATTATCCTTGTCTTACCATAGAGATATAGCGGGAGTGGAAATCGCACAACGTTCAATCAAGGAAATCAAACAGCAAGCCCTGTGCGCCTCTACCCACTTATCTCGTTGGGAAAAAATGATGTCTGATATTTTCCCTGCAGTGAGCGAAGGTGACGTGCTCACGGGAGTTCGCGACAGTCAGGGAAACGCGCGATTCTTCTATAATGGGCGCGAGATTGGGGTGATAAACGAACCTGACTTTACTCAGTGTTTTTTTGCCATATGGCTGGATGAAAAAACGTCAGAGCCCAAATTGAGACAACGGTTACTAGGAAATGCTAATGGTTAATAAACTACGCTATTTGTTGCTTGTTCTAACAATTTTCATAGGCGGATGCAGCACGTCTATCGAAGGGGAGCATTATGTAACGATGACACCCCAGCTGGATCTGTTTAGGTTTTTTGATTCACAGATTAAAGGATGGGGCATTGTCCAAGATCGTTCAGGCAATGTAATTCAGCGGTTTATCGTAGATATCAAGGGCAGTGTTAAACAAAACGAGTTAGTCCTGCATGAAACTTTCTCCTACCAGTTAGGCGAAGGACCCACTACTCGCACGTGGAGAATTGAACGTGGCCAGAATGGCGAATATATTGGCCGGGCCAACGATATAACGGCCCCTGCAAGGGGAACGTCATTCGGCAACGCGTTCAACTTCGAGTATAAGATGGACCTGCCTGTTGGAGATGACATCTACAAGGTAGCATTTGATGACTGGTTTTTCGCCATGGATGAACAAACAATAATGAATCGTTCCTATATTAAAAAGTTTGGTCTGGTGATGGCGGAAGTGACCATATTTATGCAGCAGGTAGACTAAAATTTATTTGAGTTTGGCCTCGGTAGGGTAATGGTGACACCAAGCCCGGAGCGCTGCATGTTTGGGTTATCAACAAACCATAAATCGCCGTCATGCAATTTTGCCACCGCACGCACCAGTGATAAGCCTAAACCGTTCCCTGCTGATGTTCTGCTTTCTTCCGCCCGATAGAAACGTCTCTCCAAGTGGGTGAATTGAGCGCTGGCTACCCCTGGCCCGGAATCGTTTATACTAATGGCCACACAGTGGGTGTACTCTTTCACTATAATAGTGATAGTGGACTCAGTACCTGCATATTTAATGCAATTATCGATGATATTGGCGATAGCTTGGAAAATGAGATCCCTATCGCCAATAATACTGACTGGCGATATATCCATCTCAATCGTCATTTTTTTCTGGTCGGCCACAGGTTGATATAACGAAACAACATCATCCACTATCACGTCTAAATAAATGCGTTGAAATGCTCTACGCTGGCGCTGGGTTTCTATGTCGCCAATACGTAAAAGACCGTTGAACATAGAGAGTAAAATATCGGTTTCACGGAGGCTTTTTTTGCGTAGTTCCGCTTCAGGAATTTTCTCCAGAGTGGTTCGCAAGCGGGACAGAGGAGTACGCAGATCGTGGGCGATATTGTCGGTAACTGATTTGATATTGGTGACCGACTCTTCGATTTTCGCTAACATGCGGTTAAATACGATGGCGAGACGGCTCAAGTCGTCCCAGTGGCTATCCACATACAGACGTCGCTTCAAGTTACCTGTTTTTATAATATTATCCGCGGTCAACGCCATTCTGTTTATGCGATTGACTACGTACCAGGCTACAAAGTAACTTAATACCACAATAATTAATAAGCAACCGACAAATACCCAGCTGAAATAACTTCCCATCCACTGCGCTGAGTAAATGTGTTGAACATCTCTGGCAAGAAATAAAATGCGGTCATCACTAAATTGTCGGATTGAAACTAAAAACTGTTTAGAACGGGGGTTATAGTTTTCGCTGTATTCGTCGGTTACTAACTGATTCAACCTTTCTGATACCTGAAAAATATCGCGTTGTTCTTTTACCTCAGGCCATTTCGCTATGTTACCCGCCAGAGGATTATAATCGCCATCGAATAAACCAATTAGAGAGCGATTCTTCATTACACTCACTTTGATCGCCACGGCTTCATCAAGGGCATCTTGTCCGCCAAATCGATAAATTGAGCCGAAGGTAAACTGTTCATTTTCCAACGCAGAATAGGCCTCCTTTAAGAAGACCTCGTCGTTGGCAAGCGTCCAAAAATACAGTATGAAGATGACTGCCGCTATGGAAAGGGCAGTCATAATTGCGCCTATCCTGAAGCTGGAACTTCGGGTGAAGGCACTGATCGCACTCACGTAATCGCGTCCGATATCCTGTAGCCAGTTCCACGAACTGTTTCAATCAGAGGAACGTTAAACGCCTTGTCTACCTTCTGGCGTAATCGACTAATATGCACGTCAATTACATTGGTTTGCGGATCAAAATGATAATTCCACACATGTTCTAATAACATGCTGCGCGTGACCACGTGCCCGCGATTGCGAAGCAGACATTCAAGAAGTTGAAACTCCTTTGCCTGTAACTCAATTTCCTGATCACCTCTGGTAACCCGCCGGTGAACAAGATCAAGGGTTAAGTCCCCCACCTGTAACGTGGTCGAGTCATGTTGGTCATTACGGCCGGCCAATCCTTCCGCTCGCGCCAGTAACTCTTCAAACGCAAAAGGTTTGGTAAGGTAATCACTGGCACCCGCCCGTAAGCCTTGTACTCTGTCCTCAACCTGGTTTTTGGCACTGAGTACCAGAACAGGGGTATTGTTACCTTGACCCCGGATAATATTAAGAATGTCCATGCCGTCTATAACGGGTAACATCACATCAAGAATAATCAGGTCATAATCGTTAACCTGAGCTTCATGTAAGCCTGCGTCACCGGAATGTCTAACTTCGCAGCGGTGACCGGCTTCTTCGAATCCATGCTGGATATGTTCAGCGACGGTTTGGTCGTCTTCAATGAGCAGCGTTTTCATTAAACGATAGTCCTTTGGGAAAAAAAGCTTCAGCTGTTGCTTCCTTTATTACTGCCTAATGCCCCCCACCCGATCACTTAACTATTAAAAAGGTTTAATTTTTTTCTGGTGTGGATCATTCCGCCACAGTGGTTATCTTTCCAGCAACGTCGGGTGAGGCCTGATAATAGATTTTCCAATCGGCAATGCAGGTGGATGACATACTAGCTGATAATGTATGTGCGCGGCTCCTGACTAGAAGATCAGACCGCCATTGCTTAAAACATTGTTTTGATTATTTCACGCTGGCGAGGGTATTTATCATCGTACCGCAGGACGCTTTTCGTCTCACACTGGAACGGTTACCAAAACAATGCCTATCGAGGTGCATTTCATACGAAGATGGGAGCAAGGAAATGAGCCTTGGCGGTAAGCGAAGTCACCCGTTCTTGCCAAGTATATGAGTTGTCCCACAGACTCCCAGCTATGTTATTCCATTAAGTTTTTTAGAAGGGGCAGCAGCTATCACTTTATAGGTCATGATAAGCCAATGTTGTATAAGGGTTAGACCGAGGTGTCACTACCTTCTCGAGGAAAACGCATGGCTTCGTTATACGGGGTGAAATTTTGCACGTCGCCTCTGGCCGTAACGGCCTGGATCTGTTTCCAGTAAGCAGGGGACATCAAGTCGCCATGTAACTTTTTTAACAGCCTTTTCAAGTGCATCTTGCCCACTATAAAATGCTCAAATTGTTCAGGGAATACATCATTTGGTGCTACTGATAAGGTGTCCATTGCGAACGGATCATCCGATTTGGGTAACTCTCGAAAATTCCGCTCGCTCATTAAACAAATTTCATCATAATCATAAAATATGACGCGACCATGACGCGTAATGCCAAAATTTTTGTGCAACATATCACCAGGAAAGATGTTTGCCTTTGCTATTTGTTTAATACATAGACCTAACTCATTTAATGCATGCTCAATCTTTTCCGGTGCCGTTTCCTCATCCAGATAAATATTCAACGGTGTCATTTTGCGTTCGATATATAAATGGCGAATAACCAGTTCGTCTTCAGTAACCAGAATGCTGGAAGAACACGTTTGCCGTAGCTCCTCAAATAACGCTGGTGAGACCCGTGAGAGCGGAATACGAAAATTCATATATTCGTGGGTATCGGCCATCCTTCCCACCCGGTCCGACATTTTAACCAGCCGATAACAGTCTTTGACGTGATCTCGTGTAATTTTCTTACTTTCAGGGAATTCATCTTTTATGATTTTAAATACGACGCCATAAGAGGGCAGATGAAATACCATCATTACCAGCCCACGTATACCCGGGGCGGCCTCAAACTCATCATTTGAATGAGAGAGATGGTCAAGAAAGTTGCGGTAAAAGTCAGTTTTTCCATGCTTAAAATGGCCTAACGCCATATACAGTTCAAAAGATTTTTTGTTTGGCAGTAATTCATGTAAAAAGGCCACGACCTCTGCCGGATTCTGTGTGTCAGCCATAAAATAACTACGGGCGAAACCAAAAATTACACTTAAATCTTTGCGATCGGTCAATAAGGCATCCACAAAGAGCTGCTGCTTCTCATTCGTCTGCAATGCTAAAACAAAAGGGAGGGTTTCATCAGGCATACAGATTCGACCTATCAGATAAGCCGCTTTACCACGGTAAAAGACGGGCTTGAGTAATTCTACGGTATGCACCCTGGCTAACTGTTTTCGATCTAACCGTTTTCTTAATGCTTTCTCCAGCTGCAGTTTGTCACGGGGGAGATCTTCAAAGGGAATGTTGAAACGATAAACGGTGAAGATGGTGTCATACATTTTCGCCACCGTGGTGGTCGTATCAAAGCTGTTCACCACATGATGCCGGTCTTTACCTGCCAGAAAACATTGGCTTGGATAAATATACATAAACCTGTCATCAATCTTTTGGTGCCGAAAAATACGTCCAATCACCGAATTATAAAAGGTTTCTGCCAGTTCAAATTGAGGGTGTCCCGCTAACAAACGGCTAAACCTCATCTTCATCTCGTGCCAGAAATGGTCGTTCTTTTGGTGCACGGTAACCTGATGGTATATTTCGGCAACCGCATCAGAAACACTTAAATCATAAAGAGTTATCCGCTCTTTCGAGGCATCGAGAGATTGTTTCCACAGTCCCTTTTCGAAACGTTCCTGTGCACCTCGAGTTATACGTGAAAACCAACGATAATTTTTGTCAAAGTGATGAATAATCTGATAGGCAACTTGTTTAGTAGATACCGCTGTAGACATGAATAATTCCCTGATCCTTAGTTTTTAGCCTATCACAGGATGAAGGCGCTGCCACTGTAGAAAATCGTTGCAATCATGCTCGATTGAGGTAATTTACTATTTTTATAAAAACAATAATATATGCAAGATAAATGAATCATTTTATCTGCTCGGTAGGGTAAACAGGAAGTAATGTGAGTTTTAAAGTATTAATTTGCGATGATTCATCACTAGCAAGGAAGCTGGCTAAACGGAGTTTACCAGAAGGCTTCGCGGCTGAAATTCACCAGGCAAGTAACGGCGTAGAAGCGATCTCTGTGATAGACAAGCATGCTATAGAAGTTTTATTACTGGATCTCACCATGCCAGTACTGGACGGAGTTGGGGTACTCGAAGAGATACGTCGTCGGGCGTTAGATGTTTTCGTCGTCGTCGTATCAGGCGATATCCAACCACAAATGCGCGAACGTGTGATGCGGCTCGGCGCGTTAGATTTTATCCCCAAACCTATTAAATCAGGTGAGCTACACACTACCCTTCATCGTTTTGGATTGTACTAGCTTAACGTGGTAGTGTGGCTTTAATTGGTTGGCATGAGATAAATTTCTCTCACGCTATTGCGATGCGGAGCTTCCACTGCATAAGTAACGGCATCGGCCACATCCTCAGGTTGTAACTTATCTTCCTTGGGCTCATCAAAAAACGGCGTGTTAACCATACCAGGACATATTGTGGTGCAGCGCCCACCCCATTCTTTCATCTCTTCAGCGAGATTTCGCCCAAAACCATACGCGAACCATTTACTGGCGCCATATATCGACCCTTTAATGGTGGCTCTTCCTGCCGCCGAACTGGTTAAAATGAAATGACCTTTCGTTTTTCTCAGGTAGGGGAGGCTGTATTTGGCAGTATACAGTAACGCATTAATGTTGATATCTAACATAGACCGCCATTCGTCAATATCACCTTTTTCGGTTCCCGGGGAAGAAACACCCTTGCCGGCGTTCGCAAATACACAATCCAGCTGCCCGAATTCTGTTGCTGCTTCATTGATAACTTTTTCGATCGCATTGGCGTCTGTCGCATCAGCAGGATATACACGACAATTTTCGCTGCCTAACTGCTTCTGTAATTGGTGTAATTTATCTTTGCTGCGTGCAGTAAGCGCTACTTTATGGCCAGCAGCGACAAGCTTTTTCGCTGTTGCTGCGCCAATACCGCTAGATGCGCCGGTAATTAATACGATTTTTGCCGTCATCACTTATCTCCTGCCCAATCATTATGTTTGTGTTCTTAGAAAAGGACCAGATAGATCATCTGGTGAGGCATGGTAAGGTTTGAATAACCCATAGTTCTTAGCCTTGAGCCAAACGAATTACAGAGATACAAGCGAATTAGAGTTAGTGAAATTGTGGAAAGATTAAAATAACTTAATGGTAAAACCTGCCCTTAACCATCCAGAAACAGACTCATTTGGCGATATAATGAATATCCGTCACCGAGCAACCGCTCATGTATTTTGCAGGAAGCACATCATCGTAGGGTTTATGCAGTTTTAAACTCATCCCCTTTTTTTGCCTCAATAATTGATATTTGATAATTGAAAATTGATGCAGTGGTAATATCAGTAATGGGATAAATATGTTCAATAAATTTCAATCAATTACTTTACTCTCCGTTAGTCTGCTTAGTGCGTCAATAACAACGGCAGCCCATGCGTCAAACAATCCGGCAGATAATCATTCGGATCTTAGCGTGCTTTTGCAGGATTCGTTAAATGGTGTATTAGCTGCAGAAGCAGAGCAACGTTATATCATCGAATTCTTAGATAATACCGAGGAAACACTTCTTCCAACAGGCTCCTCGCGTAAAACGAAAAAATTTAACGAAGCAGCAGCCAGGTCAGCAGTAGCTGAGGTTAAAGGCAAAGCGCTAAAAGTGATTCACAAACATAATATTGTAGTGGCCAAGCTTACTCAGAAAGCAATGAAAGCGTTACTAAAACAAGGTGATATCAAACGCATTTCTATCGACCACAAACGCGAGCTAATGGCACAATCAACGCCATACGGCTATAAGATGGTGGAAGCAGACCGATTAGTACAAAGCGATACGTCTGCCGGTAAAGTCTGTGTCATTGATACAGGAATTAATCGCGGTCATAGCGATCTCCCTGATACAAACAGTGGATTAACCGGTAATAGCAACAATACACAGGTGGGGAACTGGTATAACGATGGGCACGGTCATGGAACCCACGTTGCGGGTACCATAAGTGCGCTTGATAATAACATCGGTGTGGTGGGAGTCTATCCTGGGGTATCTTTGCATGTTGTCAAAATCTTTAATGACCAAGGGGCCTGGACCTACGCATCTGACCTTATCGACGCGGTAGAGCAGTGTAAACAGGCAGGTGCCAACGTCGTTAACATGAGTCTTGGGGGCAGCTATTCTTCGGCTGCAGAGCGTGATGCTATGCAGTCCTTTAACAACGACGGGATGTTGTTGGTCGCTGCGGCAGGTAATGCAGGCACAAGTGCAAAATCCTATCCCGCTTCTTATGATGCGGTTATCTCTGTAGCTGCAGTGAAAGCGGACGGGAACCGCGCCAGTTACTCACAATACAATAATAAGGTAGAGCTGGCCGCGCCTGGCACGTCAGTGCTCTCCACCTATCCGGTTGACCGATATGCGACAATGAGTGGCACATCAATGGCAACACCACATGTTTCAGGTGCTGCTGCCTTGTTGTGGAGTTTTTATCCACAGTGTTCCAACGCAGAAATTCGTCAGGCGCTGACGGTGACTGCGGCAGATAAAGGTAGCACTGGCCGGGATAACTACTACGGTTATGGCATTGTAAAAACAAAGCGGGCGTATGACTATCTGGCCTATCAGAGTTGTGCTGCGAATAATTCATCAGAACCGGAACCGGAACCGGAACCTGATGAGCCGACCTCTGGTGTGACAGAACTGGTGGAAAATCTGTCTTTAAACAAACGCGGTTGGATTTGGAAAACTTGGACAATCCCCGCCAATACGCAAAAAATTATTTTTCGTACTGAAGGGGGAAGCGGCGATGCTGATCTTTATGTGCGTTTTAACAAAGCGCCAACGTTAAGCAATTACGATTGCCGCTCGGTTAATGGTGGTAATGTTGAGGAGTGCATAATCAATGCACCGGCGACTGGAAAATGGGTTGTCGGATTGAGAAGCCATAGTTCATTCAATGGAGTCACATTGACCTACACAAATCAATAAATCGTATCGTTGATACTCCGTTTACCACTCCCTCTAACCGGAGGGAATGGATTAGTTTCCGTATGAAAAGATGATAGTGAGCTCATACCAAGTAAAAAATGATCACCTTCTTAGTTGACATATAGACGTCTATACGGCAAATTGACCCTATGAAAACAATAATTCGCACCACCGGCATGATGATTACCACCTTATTTAGGGCGGTGGCTGGTTAGTGCATGTATTCAAAATTAACCGAAAACCCGCCCCAAGAGGAGCGGGTTTTTTTTTAGTTGCCATAGATTCATGGGAAAGGAGTAACAAATGAAAGTGTTAAAGTTTGGTGGCTCGTCTTTAGCCGATGCGCAGAAATATTTACGCGTCATGTCTATCAGTATGGCAACTCATCAAACCGATGGTGCAGCGGTGGTATTATCCGCTCCAAAAGGGGTCACGAACGCGCTGGCATCTTTGTGTGAGCAAGCTGCTAAAGGGGAAGATTTTCACGAACTATTGACCCTGCTAAATGAGACGGTAAATGGGATCGCGAAAGAACTCAGCGAAACGCTGGAAGCATTTGATTACGAGAAAGTAGATCAATTCATCGCCACCCAGCTAACCCAGCTTTCCCAGCAGTTGGAAGGCATTAAGCTGTTAAAATGTATACCGGATCCCGTTGCAGCCAGTATCCTTTCAATTGGTGAATATATCAGCGTTACGCTTTTCACTGCCATGCTTGACGCTTCAAACGTTGGCAATCAGTTGCTTGATCCCAAAGAGTTAATTCTGGCAGAAGGAGATTATTTAGATAGCATCGCCGACGTCGCGTTAAGTAAAGCCCGTTTCTCGCATATTCCAATAGATGGTAGCAAACTGTTGGTCATGCCTGGATTCGTGGCCGCTAACGAGGAGGGCGAAAAAGTGACCTTGGGCAGGAATGGCTCAGACTATTCGGCAGCGGTATTAGCTGCGTGCATTGACGCAAAATGTTGTGAAATCTGGACAGATGTAGACGGTGTTTATAATGCCGATCCCAATCAGGTTGAAGGGGCTGTGCTGCTAGATAAACTCACTTATCAAGAAGCGATGGAGCTCTCTTACTTTGGGGCGAAAGTGTTACATCCCAAAACGATAGGTCCCATCGCCCAGCACCATATTCCCTGTCTTATTCGCAATACGCTCAACCCCGAAGCGCCGGGAACCTTGATTTCGAATGAAGCCAGTGAAGTATGGACATCGGTAAAAGGTATATCCCAGCTCGATAATGTAGCCATGTTCAATGTGGCGGGGCCAGGCTTAAAAGGCATGGTAGGCATGGCAAGCCGAGTATTTGAAGTGATGTCTAACGCAAATATCTCCATCAGTCTTATCACCCAGTCCAGCTCTGAGTACAGTATTAGCTTTTGTATTCAATCAAAAGATGCCGCTAAAGCGCAAAATTTATTAGAAGATGCATTCGTACTGGAATTACAAAACCAGTTGTTAGAACCAATCGAAGTGCGACGGGATTTGGCGATCGTAACGCTGGTGGGAGACGGGATGAAACAGACCAAAGGGCTGGCGGCGCGTTTTTTCAATGCTCTGGCGCAAGCACGTGTGAATAATATTGCCATTGCTCAGGGCTCCTCTGAGCGTTCAATTTCTACCGTCATTGAAGGAAGTAAAGCAAAGAAAGCGGTGCGGGTGGTACACCAGAATTTTTTTTCCAAAGGCCATAGCATTGATGTTTTTCTCATCGGCTGTGGCAATGTAGGTAAAGAGTTATTAGATCAGATTGCCCGTCAACAGCCAGCGTTAGCCAAACGCAATATCAAACTTAAAGTTTATGGCATTGCCAATAGTAAAAAGCTCTTGTTAGATAGTAATGGCATTAATATCACCAATGATTGGGTTGGCAAGCTAAAACAGGCAACTGAGACGTTGAGCATTGAGGTTTTGCGTAATTTCGTTAATAACAATAGTTTGGTGAATCCGGTGATAGTAGATTGCACAAGTAATGCGGCGGTCGCTTCCCAGTATGTGGCTATGATGGAAAAGGGTTTTCATGTGGTCACCCCGAATAAGAAAGCCAACACCGACACACTGGCTTACTATCGTCAGCTAAGAGAAACCGCACTTAATACCAGCAGACAATATTTATATGAAACAACAGTAGGCGCCGGGTTACCAGTAATCGATAATTTGCAAAAATTATTCAGTGCCGGCGATACCTTACATCGCTTCGAAGGCATATTATCAGGTAGCTTGTCGTACGTGTTTGGCAAACTGGAAGAAGGCATGACCCTTTCTGAAGCGACGCGGCTGGCAAAAGAAAATGGATACACCGAACCTGATCCCCGGGATGATCTTAGCGGTATGGATGTTGCGCGAAAATTACTGATCATGGCGCGCGAAGCCGATCTCGAATTGGAACTCTCTGATATCGAAATAGAATCTGTGTTACCGCATGGCTTCGGTGAAAATCTATCTGTTGATGAGTTTATGCAATCATTAAGCGATTTAGACGATGCATTTTCGGACCGAGTTACTCGTGCGACCAGTGAACAAAAAGTTTTGCGATACATTGGAAGTATAGAAGGAAAAAGGTGTAAGGTAAGCATTCAAGCTGTACCTGCCACCCATCCTTTAGCTGCAGTAAAAGACGGCGAGAACGCATTGGCCATCAGTAGCGACTACTATCAACCCATTCCTTACGTAATACGCGGGTATGGCGCAGGTGGAACCGTGACCGCAGCAGGTGTATTTGCGGATATTTTACGTACAATGCCGTGGAAGCAGTCAGTTCATTGAATTTTTTGTAGAGGTTAAATGAAAAAAGTTACGGCATACGCGCCCGCCTCAATAGGCAATGTTAGTTTGGGGTTCGATATATTGGGTGCGGCACTAGCCCCAGTGGATGGCAGCAAGACTGGCGATGAAGTAGAAATCGAAACTTCTTGCGGACCAGAGTTATTTGATTTTGCTGTGGACGGTAAATTTGCCGACAAATTACCCTCTAGTCACCGCGAGAATATAGTCTTTCAGTGTTATCAGCGTTTTACCCATGCATTAGGGAATGTCGATAATGCCAATATCCCTGTTCGCATCACGCTGCGAAAGAATTTACCCATTGGTAGCGGGTTGGGCTCCAGTGCCAGCTCCATAGTGGCAGCACTAACCGGGCTGAACGCCTATTTTGACTCGCCCTTTTCTGACAATCAGCTACTTCAGATGATGGGGGAAATGGAAGGGCAAATCAGCGGTAGCATCCATTATGACAATGTCGCCCCAAGCTTTCTGGGCGGAATTACATTGATGACCGGATTGGACGACAAAATCGCGGTAACGCTTCCAGTCATATCAGACTGGTATTGGGTGATCTGCTACTCGGGTATAAAGGTCTCCACCGCAGAAGCGCGAAAGATTTTGCCTCCTTCATATTCATTATCAGATACTTTAACCTTTGGCCGACAACTAGCGATTTTTGTGCAGGCGCTGCACGCCCAGGATGCAAAGATGGCCAGCGCAGTCATGCATGATGTCATCGCTGAGCCCCACAGAAAGCGGCTACTCCCTGCATTTGACGCAGTAAGGCTGAAAAGTATTGCGGCAGGAGCCAGTGCCTTTGGTATATCGGGTTCTGGACCTACGGTTTTCGCCGTCTGTGAAAGTTTGGAAATTGCCCAGCAGGTTGAAACACTGCTTACGCAGCAGTATATCCAAACTGACCACGGCTTTACTAAAATCTGCAAAATTGATGAACAGGGTGCAACGATAAACGGTTAAAAATAAAAAAAGAAAGGGTTATAGCTTTTAACCACACTGTTAACCGTGGCATACAAACTAAAAGTATTCAGAGGCTGTGAAGTGAAATTAGCAAATTTAAAAGACGCAACAGATAACGTAACATTTGCCCAAGCAGTAAAGCGCGGGCTGGGAAAAAATCAAGGGTTGTATTTTCCTACCGAAATTCCAGCTCTGCAAAATATTGAAAACGTGCTGGCAATGCCTTTTGTTGAGCGAAGCACGTTCATTCTCTCCACTTTGTTGGGCGATGAGATGGCCGATGAGGTCCGCAATATTGTTCAGCAAGCCTTTACCTTTGACGCTCCGGTGGTGCAAATTAGCGATAAGATATCAGTATTAGAGTTGTTTCACGGTCCAACCCTCGCGTTCAAGGATTTTGGCGGCCGCTTTATGGCACAGTGCTTGGCCCGCTTAACCAACCATGAACCGGTGACTATTCTAACCGCAACGTCAGGAGATACTGGCGCAGCGGTGGCCCACGCTTTTCATGGACTGGACAATATTAATGTCGTCATTTTGTTTCCCAAAGGAAAAATCAGCCCTTTACAGGAAAAATTATTCACTACCCTGGGAGATAATATTCATACTATTGCCATTGAAGGCGATTTTGATGCCTGTCAAACGTTAGTAAAACAAGCATTCGACGATCCCGATATTCGCGAAGGATTGCATTTGAATTCAGCTAACTCTATCAACATTAGCCGCTTGTTAGCCCAAGTATGTTACTACTTCGAAGCGCTTAGCCAAATTCCTGTGCAGCAACGGGAAGAATTGGTGGTAGCCGTGCCCAGTGGTAATTTTGGTAATCTTACCGCAGGCATGATAGCAAAGGCTATGGGGCTTCCCGTTAAACGTTTTATTGCCGCCACCAATTCAAACGATACGGTTCCCCGGTATCTAAAAGAGGGGAAATGGGACCCCAAACCCACCGTTGCCACTATGTCCAACGCGATGGATGTGAGCCAACCTAATAACTGGCCTCGCATTGAAGCGCTAATAGAGCAAGGCTACCTGGATAAATCCGTTTTACGCGGAGAAAGTGTCGATGAAGATTACACACAAATTGCGATTCGCCAACTTGCCCAGCAAGGCTATACCAGTGAACCCCACGCCGCGGTGGCTTATCGAGCGCTCAGCCATGATTTAGATGAAAATGAAACAGGTCTGTTTTTAGCAACCGCTCATCCGGCAAAATTCCGTGAAACCGTAGAAAATGTTTTAGGTCAGCCAATCAGCTTGCCGCAGGCTCTTTCTGAGGTAGCGAGTAAAGACAGTCTGGCGGAGACCTTGCCAAACGAATATCAGATCCTCAAACAGCATATGATAGCGTTGCTTAAACCGTCATGAACTGGCAAGAAGCGTTAGCACAGGAAAAACAACAAACTTATTTCAAGCAGATTATCGAGGCTGTCGACGCCGAACGACAGGCCGGTAAAACCATTTTCCCTCCCGCTGCCGAGGTGTTCGATGCCTTGACACTTACCCCGCTAGAAAAGGTGAAAGTGGTTATTCTGGGGCAAGACCCGTATCACGGTCCCGGGCAGGCCCATGGATTAAGCTTTTCGGTGCGAGATGGCATAGCATTACCTCCATCGCTGAGGAATATATTCAAAGAATTACAAGCGGATATACCTGATTTCTCAGTTCCCTTAAGTGGAAATTTGACAGCATGGGCGCAGCAAGGGGTGTTGTTACTCAACACGGTCCTTACGGTAGAGCAGGGTATGGCGCATAGTCACGCGAAACTGGGATGGCAACAATTCACCGACAAAGTCATTCAAGTGCTCAATACACATACGAGCAATACGGTGTTTATGCTGTGGGGCAGCTATGCCCAAAAGAAGGGCGAACGTATCGACCCTGTCCGACACTTAGTACTGCGCGCACCGCACCCGTCACCATTGTCAGCTCATCGCGGCTTCTTGGGATGCAAGCATTTCAGCCAAGCGAACGCTTATCTTAGAAGCCACGGTAAAGAGCCAGTAAAATGGCAGTTGTAACGTTTTAGCTCCCTGAAAAAACAAACGGCTATCACAGGGTGATAGCCGTTTGTTTAAATCTTATCTTTCCAGGGCTTCAAGCTCGTATTCGAATTCACAATCGTATTCGGCAAGCTCTTTCTCGAGTCTGAATCTATCTTGAAGTGCTTCTATTTCTCGCCACTTCCTTTTTTTGCTTTTTGTTTTAGCAGGACTGGTTTCGATATCTAGTAATGCAAATAGATCTGACTTATCCACATGGGTCTCCTTCATTTATACCACTTACCACAAGTGTCAGAGTGAGTAGATATATCCCTCTGCGCAAATTTGTACCACAGCTACGTAAAAAATAAAACATAAATATTTACTTTTTATTAACATGCAGTGACAGTTTAATGAAGGTGAATAAGTGAAGGCGGGTTTCGGCCAGTCGAGCTGGCCGATTTGGCATTTTAGTCGTCTGCCCTATTCTGGTGCGTTTGCGTGTTTGAATCGGGCAATCAGTTGTTGTGTTGAAGCATCAAAGTCTGCATCGTCTTGGTCTCCATGAATGCCCGCGAGCACTCGATCACCCAATACTTTGCCAAGTTCTACACCCCACTGATCGAACGAGTTAAGCTGCCACACCACACCTTGCACAAACACCTTATGTTCATACATAGCAATCAGTGCGCCAAGGGTATGGGGGGTCAACGAATCAAACAATATGGTGTTACTGGGCTTATTTCCTGGCATGGTTTTGTGACGCGCCAGACGCTCACGTTCGTCCTCTTCAAGGCCTTTATCAGCGAGGTCGGCAAAACATTCTTCAAAGGTTTTGCCTTGCATCAATGCTTGCGATTGACCGAAACAATTTGACGCCAACATAGCGTGGTGAGTGTCGTCTTGATTTGGCACATTAAGGGGCAATATAAAATCGGCCGGAATTATACCCTGTCCTTGATGAATAAGTTGATGAAAGCTGTGCTGACCGTTGGTCCCTTCACTTCCCCAAATGATGGGGCCGGTTGGATAGGCAACATTTTCGCCCGATTGGGTAACCGATTTGCCATTACTTTCCATATCCAACTGCTGAACATAAGCAGGCAGCCCCCGTAAATAGTGATAATAGGGAAGCAGCACATGCGATTGGGCACCAAAAAAATTGCGATACCACACGCCCAACATCGCTAAGATAACGGGGAGGTTACGTTCACTCGGGGCGGTAGCAAAATGCCGGTCCATGTCGTGTGCACCTTCGAGCAGTTGCTTGAAATTAGCAAAGCCAAGTGCCAGCGCAATTGGCAATCCGATGGCTGACCACAATGAATAGCGTCCGCCCACCCAATCCCACATTGGGAAAATATTGTCTTTTGCAATGCCAAAACTTACCGCAGCTGTGACATTGGATGACACGGCCACGAAGTGTTTGGCTACATCTTCCTGAGCACCCCCCTGGGCTAAAAACCATGCTTTGGCTGACTGGGTGTTTTGCAGTGTCTCTTGCGTAGTAAAAGACTTAGATGACATCACAATCAGGGTTTCAGTATGATCTAACTCACTGAGTACATCGTGAATATGGCAACCATCTACGTTAGCCACAAAATGTACCTTGACCGCGCTATGACGAAAGGGCTTTAAGGCTTCGGTCATAATTTTAGGCCCTAAGAAAGAGCCACCGATACCTATACTCACTACATGTTTTATGGGTTTCCCGGTGTAACCGGTGTGCGCACCACTGTGCACCGCCTCAGTGAACGACTCCATTTTTTGTAGTGTCGCTTTCACTTCAGGCATAACGTCTTTGCCATCAACCAGAACAGGCGTATCAGAAACATTGCGCAGGGCAGTATGCAATACCGCCCTGTTTTCTGTTGTGTTAATCGCTTCACCGGCAAACATTTTTTGCCGTTTGTCACTTAGTCCTTGCGCCTCTGCAAGTGAAAACAGGGTTTGCATCACTTCATCGGTCACGCGGTTTTTAGAAAAATCTAAATATAAGCCACAACTTTCAACCTGCATGCGTGCAGCACGATCTTCATCCTCGGCAAACCAATCCCGCATGTGTTGTTGATCGATAGTTGAGGCCAGCTCTTGAAGGTGTTGCCACTGGGGCAAAGCAGTTAACTCAGTCATATTTCTTCCCAGTGTGCGTGACTAAATTCCAAGCTTCTGTTTGAGCATAGTTTCCAGCTTAACCTGATCCGCAGCGAAGTTACGGATACCTTCGGCAAGCTTTTCTGTGGCCATGGCATCTTCATTCATTTCCCAGCGAAACGCGCTTTCGGAAAGCTTTTCGCCCGGTACCTCTGTAGCGCCATTATCATTTAGCACGGCTTTTAGTTCACCAGGCTGATTGGCTAGTTCCTCAAGTAATTGCGGGCTAATGGTTAAACGATCGCAACCTGCCAAGGCTTGAATTTCACCGATATTTCTAAAACTCGCGCCCATTACCACTGTCTTGTAGCCGTTCGCTTTGTAAAAATCGTAAATTTTAGAGACCGATACGACACCTGGATCTTCATTTGGTGCATACTCTTTTTTGTCAGTATTTTGTTTATACCAATCCAGAATGCGGCCAACGAATGGCGAAATAAGAAATACACCCGCTTCAGCACACGCACGTGCCTGGGCAAAACTGAACAGTAAGGTCAGATTACAATTGATACCCTTTTGTTCAAGTACTTCGGCAGCCCGAATACCTTCCCACGTGGACGCGACTTTAATAAGAATGCGTGATGTATCAATGCCTTCGTCGCTGTATAACTGAACTAAGCGCTCTGCTTTGCTGATAGTAGCTTGGGTATCGAAAGACAAACGTGCATCGACCTCTGTTGAAATGCGCCCTGGAATGAGCGCGGAGATTTCTTTACCTATCATTACTGCAAGTTTATCGGCGGCATCGGTGAGTTGCTGATCGTTGTCTTTGGACTGTAGCTTGGCCCAGGCAACCGCATCGTCAATTAAACCGCTGTACTGAGGTAATGACGCGGCTTTTAAAAGAAGCGACGGGTTTGTGGTGGCGTCAACAGGGGTATATTTTTTAATGGCTTCAATGTCACCCGTGTCGGCAACAACAGTGGTTATTTCACGTAACGATGCTAGCTGATTGCTCATTCTTTCTCTCTGATAATGTTAAATGATACCTGCTGACTCACGTCAGCAATCAAATGAAATCCTGATGTATTTTCACCAATAAGTAAGGTATTACAGGGTAGGTTGTCTGACGGATTGCGTCAGCATAAACATTTGTTCTTTATAGCAGAGATAGCGCTATTTTTATACCCTTAAGCCGCACCATGTTATGATTACGCCTAATGATACGACTTGTTCAAAAATAAACATATTCAAACCCTTTCAGGAGAGTAGATGTTAGTTGTTGTTTCACCAGCGAAAAATTTAGATTATGAGACGAATGTTCCGGTTACCCAATTCAGCCAGCCTGAGATGATGGAACAAACACAGAAACTGGTGGAAATTAGCCGGCAATTATCACCCGCAGAGTTAGCTTCGTTAATGAGCATTAGCGATAAGTTGGCGACCTTAAATGCCAATCGTTTTGCCGAATTTACTTTGCCTTTTACAGCAAATAATGCGCGCCAGGCAATATTCGCGTTTAATGGGGACGTGTACACCGGTTTAGACGCCTACTCCCTGGACAAGCCAACGCTTGAGTATGCACAAGGTCACCTACGCATCCTCTCCGGGCTGTATGGGTTACTCAAACCTTTGGACTTAATGCAGCCATACAGGCTGGAAATGGGAACTAAGCTGACCAACCCCGTTGGCAAGGATTTGTATGCCTATTGGGGCGACACTATTACGCACAAGCTAAATGATGCATTGCAAGCACAAGGTGACAACATCCTGATAAATCTTGCCTCGAATGAATATTTTCGAGCGGTAAAAAAGGCAAAAGTAGAAGGCATGATCATCACGCCTGTCTTCAAAGACATGAAGAACGGACAATATAAAACCATCAGCTTTTTTGCCAAAAAAGCGCGCGGCATGATGGCGCGTTTTGTCTTACAAAATCAGATCAGCGACGTAGACGAGCTAAAATCTTTTGCCGATCAGGGCTATGCTTATAGTGAAGCGCAAAGTAGTTCGACTGAGCTGGTGTTCTTGCGTGATGAGCAGTAAACGTACCTGACACCGTGTCACCTTTCGATAGGATGGGTACCTTAACCAGAGGGAGAGGATATGTATACGCTTTACGGTTATCCCAAAACGCGCTCCATGCGTGTAGCATGGGCGTTAGAAGAAATGAATATTCCGTATGAGTATCAGCTAGTTGATTTGAAAAAAGGAGCCCACCTTAGTGATGATTTCGCTGCACTTTCACCGACCGCTAAGGTTCCTCTGTTAAAAACCCCTGAGGGGTTATTGTCCGAGTCAGCCGCGATTGTCACCTATTTGGCTGATAAGCATGGTGCTGGAAAATTTATTCCACAACCCGCTTCTTTCGCCCGTGGACATTTTGCGCAGATGCTGTGCTTTTTAATCACGGAACTAGAACAGCCATTATGGAATAAGGCTAAACATACTTTTATTTTGCCGGAACAATACCGTCTTAAGGGAATGGCTGACAGTGCAAAGTACGAGTTTGAAAAAGCCCTTAAAGCATTTTGCAGTCTTCTGGAAAATAATGAATACGTCGCCGGCGAAGAGTTTACGGTAGCCGATATCATTGCAGGACACATTCTAGCCTGGGCTAAAAGTGAAGGGATGGATTTAACCTTCGACCATGTTCGCAATTACGCCGATAGGGTATTGCAACGCCCCGCCTACAGGCATGCCTGGGAAAGGGAAAATACGTATTTGGCAGGGTAAGCGGGGATACTCCATCCCCCAGATATTTGCTGCAGGATTGGCATTTCCCGGTCTGACTGTGCGAAGTAACCTTAATGAATAAATATGCTCGCAGCGCGCGGATACGCTATGTACTCAAATGGAGAAATGTAGGCGTAATTGCGATATAGGAACACGTTGTCACATGGCAGGGGCCCCTTAGCCGATACGAAGGATTATTTGAACAGAATATTCTCACTTTCAATGCCTCAGATAAAAAATGACAAGGGTAAGACCGAGAGGACTGAAGAGAAAAACCGCGTTAGAAGGGGGAAACTACGACCGGGTTATTGCACGTTATCCAACCCGGTCGCTGTTTAAATCAGGTATATCCAATCTTGATACCTGTATGCGTTTAAAACTGGTTCTTAATCCAGATAAATTTTTTGCTGAAACTTTAGTTGCTTGCGGTTGTTGCCAATCTGAATATCAATGTTGAAACGATAGATTTCAGCATCATCTACCGGTAAGGTAGCAAGATAATAGATGGCGTCGCCTTCTTTCACTTTCTTAAATTTTAATTCCTTTGCGGTACCAAGCAAGTTGGTAGCTTTGCCGGATAGCGCGACATCAAGCGCTTTTTTGCTCGTTTTATCTAATACGGCCACGTTGACCAAGGCGTTGTAGCGACTGCGCACCAAACCATAGTTTCGCGCTACTTCAGGCGTGAAAAAGGTGCTGTTTACTACCATGTAATGCACTTCATAATCGCCCAGTATTTGCTTCTGTTCTGCGAATGCATTTCCTCCAGGGGTCAGCAACGCTAACGCTAAAATACAAACTGTGAGAGGGGTAACGGCATAGTGAAAATAGGTTTTCATGGAGGTCTCAATATAAACCAAAGGTGTCTTGAATCAACAATTGCAAAAATTGCAATGCAATTATAGCCACCAGTACTGACAAGTCTAATCCGCCTATGGGAGGGATGACTTTTCTGATAGGGGCCAGAAACGGCTCGGTCAGCTGGTGCAGTACATACTCGATGGGATTCTGTCCTTGCGAGAACCAACTTAGAATGGCGCGAATAATTAACACCCAGAACATCAGCGACAAGGCTTCTTTAATCACATCAAAGAAGGCATACACAATAAAACCAACCACATGGATGGTGCCGGTGCCAAACACAAACGAGAGCGTGGCCACTTTTATAAAAGATACGAGTAACGCTAACACAAATGTTGCCGTATCAAAGCGCCCGATTGAAGGGACCACCCGTCGCAATGGTCCTACAATTGGATGCGTCGCTTTAACCACAAACTGACTGAGTGGGTTATAAAAGTCAGCGCGTACTAACTGCAGCCATAACCGTAAGATGACCACCATTAAATACAGATTAAATAATGTACTGATGAGAAATACTGAAGCGTTCATTTCAAAAAACTTCCTGAAAATTATTAAAGTTGTTTAGCCATTTCGTCAGCACGGGCAACCGCTGCCTGCATTGCCTTGGATACTATTTTTTCTAAGCCTTGATCTATCAGTGTATTCACCGCTGCCGCAGTAGTGCCACCTTTAGAGGTGACTTGCGCACGCAGCTCACTTAATTCAAGCTCGGGATTCTGACATACCATTTCTGCGGCACCCAACATTGCCTGTTGAACCATTAGACGGGCATCGTCCTTATCGAAGCCCAATTGCATAGCCTCTTCCTGCATGGCTTGTAAAAATAAGAAGAAATAGGCAGGGCTGCTGCCTGCAGCGGCAATAACCCCATTAATTTCCTCTTCGTTATCCACCCAGATGGTTTCGCCTACGCTGCCCATTACGTCGTCCACATAATGTCTATCCGCTTCACTTACATTGCTATCAGCGAACATGCCCGACATGCCTTTGCCGAGTAAACTTGGGGTGTTTGGCATGATACGTACAACAGGGTGAGCTCCGCCCAGCATTTCCTGTAGACGCGCCACGGTTAAACCGGCTGCGATGGACAAAAACAGCTTGCCTTCGAGATTGTTATTCTGTTGAAGAGCCGCGCACATATCACCCATGATTTGTGGTTTTACCGCTAATACAATGGCATCGGCAAACTGGCAGGCATCATCATTAGACTGAGTGATTTTTATGCCGAAATCGTGTTCAAGTTTCTCTAATTTAGGCATGCTTGGATTGCTTGCCAGAATGTGATCGGCAGGATAACCAGAGTGAATTAAACCACTGATAATGCTGCGAGTCATATTACCTGCACCGATAAATGCCAATTTTTTGTGTTGCATGAAAACCCTTTTAGTTAATTTATGTTGCTGCGATGGCCTGGCTAATTGCGTGCGCCAAATATCGCTGTCCCGATACGCACCATAGTTGAACCATGTTGAATGGCTGCTTCCACATCATCGCTCATACCTACGGATAGGGTATCAAAATTGCTCAGCTTTGTACGATATTCGCCGAATAATTCCTCTAGCATGGATAGTGTCGTTTCTTGTTCAACCGCGTCCATGTTCGCCTTAGGAATGGCCATCAGCCCTCTCAGTGTTAGATGGGGGAGAGGTTCTACAATTTCAACAAGTTCTGGTAGTTGATTGGGTGGGATGCCCGACTTTGACGCTTCATCATTAATATTGACTTGAATGCAGCAGTTTAGTGGCGGCAGGTTTGCCGGTCGCTGTTCGTTCAAGCGACGAGCAATTTTAGCGCGGTCGAGTGATTGTACCCAGTCAAAATGTTCGGCGACCAGCTTTGTCTTATTTGATTGAATGGGACCAATCATATGCCATTCAATGTCGCTAAGCTGTTGCAATTGAATAATTTTTTCAACCCCCTCCTGAACATAGTTTTCACCAAATAAACGGTGTCCCGCTTCATACGCTTGACTGATATCAGATACCGGTTTGGTCTTGCTGACGGCTAGTAATTTAACCGAATTTCGGGGACGATGAGCATTATCAGTGGCCTGTTCTATCCGTACATAGGCGGATTGCAGCCGTTCTGCTATTGTTTGCATTAGTCACCATAAGTTTTGGAGAGATAGCCTTGGATATTACCGAACTTTTAGCTTTCAGTGTAAAAAATAACGCCTCCGACTTGCACCTGTCAGCTGGCTTACCTCCGATCATTCGCGTTGACGGCGAAATGCGCCGCTTAAATGTGCCTGAGCTGGATCATAAGCAAGTACATGCGCTGGTTTATGAAATCATGAATGATCGTCAGCGTAAAGAATACGAAGAGAACTTAGAAACCGATTTCTCATTTGAAGTTAAGGATTTATCTCGCTTCCGGGTAAATGCGTTTGTCCAAAATCGTGGTGCAGCAGCCGTACTGCGTACCATACCCAGCCGCGTGCTGACGCTGGATGAGCTGGGTGCTCCGGCTATTTTCAAAGATATTATCAATCAGCCTACCGGACTGGTGTTAGTGACTGGCGCCACAGGCTCGGGTAAAAGTACCACCTTGGCAGCGATGGTTGATCATATCAATTCTTACAAACGGGAACACATTCTCACAATCGAAGACCCTATTGAATTTGTACACGAAAATAAAATGAGTGTGCTTAACCAGCGGGAAGTTCATCGCGATACGCATAGTTTTTCCAATGCCTTACGCTCGGCGCTACGTGAGGATCCCGATGTTATTCTGGTCGGTGAGCTACGTGACCTCGAAACCATCCGTTTGGCCATGTCGGCTGCGGAGACGGGACATTTGGTGTTTGGAACGTTACATACCAATTCTGCTCCCAAGACTATCGACCGTATTATTGACGTGTTTCCTGCCGAGGAAAAAGCCATGGTGCGCTCAATGCTCTCAGAGTCGTTACGCGCCGTAATCTCACAAACGTTGCTTAAAAAAATTGGCGGGGGACGGGTTGCTGCCCATGAAATCATGGTCGGGATCCCGGCCATTCGTAACCTGATTCGAGAAGACAAAGTGCCTCAAATGTACTCAGTTATTCAGACTGGACAGGCACACGGTATGCAGACTATGGATCAATGTCTGCAAAAACTTGTGGCGATGGGCGTAATTACGCAGCAAGATGCAGCCGCCAAATCTATTGATAAAGCCAAAATGGGTTAGCGGGAAGGAGAAACCATGCTGGATTCCTATTTAGAAAAAATGGTCGAAACTTCAGCCTCAGACCTTTTCGTGACGGCTGGATTTCCCGTTAGTGCTAAAGTGAACGGACAGATGACGCCATTCAGTGATGCACCCCTATCAGATGCTGAAGCCTTGGCACTGGTGCATGAGGCGATGGACGAAAAGCAACAAGACACCTTTCATACCAGCAAGGAATGTAATTTCGCTATCGCCAGAGACGGTGTGGGGCGATTCCGCTGCAGCGCCTTTTGGCAGCGTGATAATGCTGGCATGGTTGTGCGTCGAATTGTGACGCAAATCCCTCAGGCGGATTCGCTTGGCCTGCCTCCCGTGTTAAAAGATATTATTATGGCAAAGCGAGGGTTGATCCTCTTTGTCGGCGGCACCGGCACCGGTAAATCAACATCCCTTGCCGCCTTGATTGGACACCGCAATGAGAACTCTCACGGACACATTCTAACCATCGAAGATCCAATCGAATTTGTACATGAGCATCGTAACTGCGTGGTTACTCAACGCGAAGTAGGCATCGATACGCAGTCTTTTGATGATGCGCTGAAAAGTTCGCTACGTCAGGCCCCTGACGTGATATTAATTGGTGAAATCCGTTCTATGGAAACCATGGAATATGCCATGTCATTCGCAGACACCGGCCATTTGTGTGTGGCCACGCTGCACGCCAACAATGCCAATCAAGCCATTGAGCGCATTATGCATTTAGCGCCTAAAGATATGCACGATAAGCTACGTTTTGACTTAAGTTTAAATATTCGTGCAATCGTGGCCCAGCAGCTGGTCCCTACCAAAGACGGTAAGGGGCGGGTAGCGGCGATTGAAATTTTGTTGAATTCTCCGTTAGTGTCTGATCTTATTCAACGAAACGAAATAGGCGGCTTAAAAGACGCGATGAAAAAAGGGCGCGAAATGGGTATGCAGAGTTTTGATATGGCACTTTATGATTTATATAAAGCCGGCAAAATTGAGCTTGATCAGGCCTTGCACCATGCCGATTCTCCCAACGATCTACGTTTGATGATTAAATTGGATACTAAAGAAGGTTCTGGCTTGGGCTCGCTTTCTAACGTTTCTATTGATATGGATTAACGATGAAAAAACTGTTTTCGAGTCATGACAGTTTTTTAGTTCAACAAGTTCGCAGTGAACTTGAAGCATTGGACATTCCCTATCTGATGAAAAACGAATTCATCAGCGGCGCAATGGGTGAGCTTCCCTGGCAGGAAGTCTTGCCCGAAATTTGGTTAATCGATGAGGCCTGGGAACCCAAAGCCAGCAAAGTGATTGAAGGATTAACGCAACAGTTAAAAGCTGACGATGTAAAGGTTTGTGCGCAATTATGGCAATGTCCCGAGTGCCACGAATTTAACGAGCCAGAATTTGAATCGTGTTGGCAATGTCAGTATGAGCAGCGCTCTGTTCCGATTTCCTGATACGACCAACACGCTATTCAAATTTGCGCGTTCAGGTTATTCTGCTTTAATTTTCTATTGAATACTTAAAAGGCAGGATAGATGACAATACTGATATTATGCTTACTCATCGCAACTGTGATGCCGATATTAGCCAAAGTACCTTTAGCCTATGCGCAAAACGAGATGCAGGGAGGCTATGACAATAAAGAGCCGCGGGCCCAACAGGCGTGCCTGAAAGGCTTTGGAGCAAGAGCTAAAGCGGCCCATGAAAACTGTTTTGAAGCGTTAACCATGTTTGCGCCTGGCGTGTTGGTGTGTATCGCGACCGAGACAATCGGGCCTGTTATTACCACGCTGGCAATTACCTTCATCGCAGCCCGAACCATTTATCTTTTTGCCTACTGGTTCAATATCCACCTTTTGCGCAGCACCGCGTGGTTAGTCGGCTTTGGCGTGTCATTGGCACTGATTTATTTCGCGATCCCTTAAACGGTATTACCACCCAGGTATCGCAATAAAGTCATGGCAATCTACCCCCCAAGGGGGAACGTAAGCTTTTTTACCGTAATGCAGGAACCTGACCTAAGGTTGGCACCGAAGTAGGCTATTGTGGCGCCATGCTGATTCGTACGCGGCTTCTCTATCTAGGCTTCTTAGTAAAGGAGGGGCGGTTGGAGGTATTTCTCTTTCGCTTTAAGCCACTACATCAGCCTGGGGTTTGGTGTTATAAAGAATTTTTTCTTTTCAGTTTTGATAGCCATAGGACACAGGAAAAAAGATGGAACTAAAACAAACGGGTGGCTTTGCTGCGCTATATGCTGGGTGCGCATATATCTTTGGGTTTAGTGTACTACTGCTGTTACTTTCCCCCGAACAGGCTAGTGAGTGGTCGCACGCGCAACGGCTTGAATTCTTATTAGAAAATAAAACCCTGCTGCACATCTGGAATAATGTCATTTATACCGTGTTTGGAATAGTGCTTATCTTTCTTACTCTAGCTTTAGATACAAGAATCCCCCATACCGACATCATTCGCACAAAAGCCACCAAAACATTGGGCTTTATCTGGGCCGCTTTATTGATTGCAAGTGGTATGATCGCCAATGTGGGGATGGAAAAAGTGTCGTCTTTGTATGCGTCTGACCCCGCGCTTGCGGTCACAGTATGGCAGATGTTGGGGATTATCCAGGATGGGTTAGGCGGTGGTGTGGAAGTGCTCGGTGGCCTATGGGTGGTGCTGATCAGCGTTATGGCGCTACGCACCCGAACTTTTTCTACAGCCCTCAATATCGTAGGCATAATTGTAGGTATTGCCGGTTGTCTTACGATCTTGCCTGGCCTAAGTGATTTCGGGGCAATTTTCGGGCTTGGCCAGATCCTTTGGTTCCTATGCTTGAGCGTGGCGTTTTTTCGCGATAATGAACCCCTATAACTTGTAATTCTGTATAACATGCTGCGTGCAGCTCTAAGGGCAGTAGGGTCAGCATACCTTACTTATCGAATTCGCGCGTTAGTGGTTTCAGTGATTGAAGAGTTTTGCATACCGCTGGTGATAGCCATAGGATTAGGCAACAGTAAACTCAAGGTCGATAGGTTATTGATTCACCACGAGCGTGAACCTGTAACTGTGGATATTGCGCGGCTTTTCACACCCAGGGGTTGTGCATACGCAGGCTTTCTGGCGGGATAGGGGTGCGCTTTACCACTTTTAACTCCTATTCAAACTCACGTACATGCACCACGTTTCTGGTTATCTTTACAAAATACAGCGACATTTGCTTGTACGATACCGCGAAACCCGCTAGTTTTCATTGTAGAGACTTTCCTAATTACGTACCATTTGAAAAGTCTTTCAATTTTAATTAATTAGAGTTGTAGTGTGACCGATTCTGAAATTACCTCGGCAGCGCAAAATGATATCTCTCAAACTGTGCGCATGTCACCGGCAATTGTATGCGCTGGCATGCTATTGGGGTTCTTGCTAAGTTTTGTTTTGTTAAACGGTGATGCCCAGGGGCGGGTTAACCTATTTTATTTGTTATTGGTGTTTTTACTGTTTCCCCTGTTAGGCTTAATCACTTCCGTTTTATCTATGGTGAGCGGTAAGGGGGTAAATCTTGCGCGCATTGTGAGTAAGCTGGGTTTTTTAGGTGTATCCCGTTCCAGCGTTCTGCGCCAGCTCAGGCAACGACATCTGGATAAGCATTGGTTTTTTCTGCAAAGTCAGTTTGCGATGTTAGCGTACTCGCTCGCTGGTATCCTTACCTTATTAATATTACTGGTAGCGACCGATATTAATTTTGTGTGGCGCAGCACTATATTAACCGCCAACGATATTTATCCCTGGCTAAAGGGCATCGCCTCACCCTGGTGGTTTTGGGAATCCGCCCAACCTTCTGTTGAGCTACTCGAGCGCACTCAGGACTCCAGACTCACCCAGCTTTACGAATCGCCTGCCAACCTCGCGTTATGGTGGCCGTTTATCCTTGCAACCCAAATTTTTTATGCGTTTCTGTTAAGAGGTATGTTACTGGTGGTCAGCCGGTCTATTATAAAACACCGACTCAAGAGCGACTTTGAACAACAGTTAAAACAACGCATCCAGCAGAACCCACGTCGTCAGCCCGAGCACTTTGAATTATCCGAAGTGCGTCATCAATTGCCTTCTACTTATGCGGTAATTAATTGGAGCGCCTTACCTGAGGCAATTGTTGCCCAATTAGATGAGGTTGCAGGCCAACCAAGGCTCGTCGCAGGGCCACTTGCAAGTGAGAAAGAGCAAACTCAGGCAGAACAGTATGCAGAATATAAACTCGTGTTGGTAAAAGCCTGGGAGCCCCCCCTGGGTGAATTACACGATTTTCTGCAACACGGGCAGGGGTTTATCTACCCTGTCAATTACCACCAACACACAGTGCGTAATGCAGAGCAGAAACATCTGAAGGAATGGCGGCGATTCTGCTCAGAACTGCATAACTGGCAGTTGTTCCAGCCCGCCGCTGCAACAACGCTTCGAGGTGATGACGAGCGTTCAGCTACACGAGATGGCGAGGGTACGGCATGAAAGCAAACAAACTGGCACGCTTTGCGGTGGTAGGGCACCCCAACAAAGGAAAATCGTCCATCGTGTCCACCTTATCGCATAATGACGATGTGGTGATATCCAGTCGCAGTGGTACCACCGAAAAGGCCGAAAGTATTACCGTGGATACTGCTAATGGTGGCTACCAACTAATAGACACACCGGGATTTCAGCGGCCGGTTAAAGTTTTGCGCTGGCTTCACGAGCAAGGAGCTAACGCGAGCGAGCGGGCCAAGGTGTTAGAAAAATTTGTCCATGATAGCGACTGTCAAAAACAGTTTCCCGATGAGGTGGAATTGCTTAAACCCATTGTCAATGGCGCAGCAATACTTTATGTGGTGGATGGTTCCCATCCTTACGGTGCCGAATACGAAGCTGAAATGGAGATCCTACGTTGGAGTGGGCAGCCATCTATGGCACTTATCAACCCAATAGAGAGCGTTGATTACGTTGATGAATGGAAAAGTGCGTTATTGCAGTACTTTAAATCGGTTCAAGTCTTTAATCCCATGAAGGCAGACTTTGAAAAACAAATAACCTTACTGAAAACATTTTCTCATCTAAATTCTGCCTGGTCTGACGCCCTACAAAATACGATTGGTGATTTACAAGTTCAGCGGCAACAACAGCTGGAACAAAGTATTGCCTTGCTAAGTCGCTTAGTTGAAGACTTATGTGAGCATAGAGAAACGCAGAAAGTGCTTACGCCGTCTCAGGCAGAAAAAATCAAGCCAATGCTCGAAAAGCAATACCATCACTGGATGCGGGAACGGGAAACACAGGCAGTAAGAGAGCTGATGGCTATATACGGCCACTTTCAAAGTGATGTGGTAGCACAGCAAATAGATTTGCCACCCGACCTGTTCGACTGTGGCCAATGGTTTATATGGGGCTTGGATAAAAAGCAGTTGGTGTATGCTGCAACCGCGACCGGGGCGCTGGGCGGCGCCGCGTTGGATGCGGCGGTGGCGGGCTCAAGCTTTATGTTGGGTGCACTTGGAGGGGGGCTTATTGGCGCTTCCAGTGCGTGGTTTGGCGCAGACAAACTCGCAGATTTGTCTGTACAGGGGCTGCCTGTAGGAGGCTATGAAGCACGCTTAGGACCTATTAAAAATCGTAATTTTCCGTATGTGGTGATCGGTCGTTTTATTCATTTACATGCACAAATATCGCAACGCAGTCACGCTAGTCGCGATGCGTTAGCCCTCGATGCCAATGACTTTCAGCAGCGCGTGCAAAATCTTGAGAAAAGCACCCAGCGTGAGCTACACCAAGCATGTGAAAGACTCATCAAACAGCGCCCAGTTGATAACCTGGAATCGATACTCACCCCCTTGTTTAATTAAGGCTAACTGCCTCGTTGGCGAACAATATTTCTGATTTGGTTGAATGCGCGTTCGCTAAGCGAACTGCTTTCGCCACCGGTATTGGTGGTAAAAACAAGGATTACGGTATCAGATAAAGCATCGTAGCGGGCAATACTCTGATAACCGGGCAACCAGCCTGTGTGTTCATGATAATAGACGTAAAGGTTTGCTTCCTGTTCATTCAATAATTCGCCTCGGTTGAGCGCACCCATAAACATGGCAATATCTTCAGCAGACGCCACCATTGAGCCTCCTGGAATAGCGTATTTTTGTGCTTTTTTATCTCTACCATTCCAGTAACCGGTGATGAGTGAATCCTGTGGCGCATAGGCTTGCTGTAAATAGGTGTCTTTCATTCCCAGCGGCGCGAGTATTTCATTCTGAATGTACAGCTCGTGACTAAACCCCAGTACTTTATCCATTACCAGACCTAACAATAAATAGTTACTGTTCGAGTAGGCGTAGCGTTCGCCCGGATTAAAATCGGCGGGTTTTCCTTCTATTAGCTTAAGGGTTGCCACAATATCCGTATGGGAACGGTCCCACGAAAAGCCCGGTTGACTATCGAAATCAGGGATCCCGCTACGATGCGTAATTAAATGTTTAAGGGTAGCGGATTCAGCATTTGCGATGCTCAACGAAAGCTCGGGTAACCATGTTGAAACGAAATCTCGCAGATCTAAGGCATTTTCGTTAACCAGCTTGGTCACCGCTACTGCCATAAATAATTTGCTGATGCTGGCTATTTTAAACAAATGCTCCTGTTCAAGATCAATCCCTGAAGCGACTACGTCTGCCTTTAGGTTGCCAGTTTGAGATAATAAGATTATTCCTGATATATCGCTATGTTTACGAATATCATTGGCAATCTGTCGTAGTGTTGTCGGTGCAGAGGATACAGGATGCGTGCTAGGAGAGCTATTAGTTTGCGGTGGTGTTGAACTCTTGCTACCTCCGCAACCGCTGGTAATGAAAATTATCACAACAAGTAGAAAAAAAATCGTGAGAAAATCATGATAGCGAAATTTAGTCTTGACTGTGACAACAAGGCTAGCACAAAAAAAGGACAATACTGCGCTAGCGCAACCGAAATTTAATTATATTGATTCTCCGCCCAACTTGTAAAAATCACACAGGCAGAAACACTATCTACTTTGTCCTTTGTCAGTTTTTTGTATCCGCCCAGCTCAAACAGCATCGCTCTGGCATCGACGGTGGTTAAGCGTTCGTCCCAGGTTTCTACTTTTAGCTTGAAACGACCGTGAAGTCTATTCGCAAATTTCTTCGCACGTTGGGTAACATCCTGCTCTGTGCCATCCATATTCAGCGGCAGGCCGACCACCGCCAAATCAGGTTGCCATTGTTCAATGATTTTGTGCAAAGCATCCCAATCCGGTACGCCATCACGCGCTTTTAACGCTGCGAGGGGGGCTGCGGTGCCCGTCACTTCCTGGCCCACCGCAATGCCGATACTTTTGGTGCCAAAGTCGAACGCTAATACGGTGCGCGTTCCTGCCTCAGGCACGTCCACTCTCCGGGGCGAGCTGCCACACATCGATACCTAATTTGTTCACCGCAGCTTGCCATCGTTTATGAATGGGGGTGTGGAAAAGAATTTCGGGATCAGCTTCAATAGTCAGCCAGGCGTTATGCTGCATTTCCGCTTCTAACTGCCCCGCCGTCCACCCTGCATACCCTAATGCGATAACCGCGCTTTGCGGCCCGCTTTTGTTACCTATTGCGGTTAGAATATCCTTAGAGGTAGTCACCATGATTTCATCGCTTAGAGCCAGACTAGACGCCCATTTTCCTTCGTTAGTATGCAGTACAAATCCACGCTCCTGACTCACAGGACCGCCTGCTAATATAATTTGCTCTTTGCGATCGTCAGCAACGATTGCGTCTTTGTCAGTTTGTTCCAGAAGTTGCTTTAAATTCATGGTGGAAGGCTGATTGACTACGATACCCATCGCTCCATCGGCATTGTGTTCACAAATATAGGTGAGCGAGCGCGAAAAGTACGGATCTTCCATAGAAGGCATGGCAATCAGAAAATGGTTTTGTAAACTTTTTAACTCCGTCATGAAACCCTCACGAATGTACGATCCGGCGCTCAATCGCATCGAACAGTTTGCCTGTTATATTAATATCAAAATGCGCCTCAATCTCTCTTACGCAGGTGGGGCTGGTTACGTTTATTTCTGTGACTTTATTTCCGATGACATCGATACCCACAAACAACAAACCTTTTTCTTTGACCACAGGCGCTATTTTTTGGGCAAGCGCGAGATCGGAGGCAGACAGGGGCTGTGGTCTGCCCGTACCTCCTGCGGCAAGATTTCCACGAGTTTCGCCCTGTGAAGGTAAACGGGCCAGCGCATAAGGCATAACCTCACCATCCACAATTAAAATACGCTTATCCCCTTCACTAATTTGGGGTAAATATTCTTGCACCATCATGAAGCGCTGGTTCAACCGCGTCAGGGTTTCAATTACCACCCCCAAATTATTGCCATCTTCTTTCACCCGGAATATGGAAGCACCGCCCATGCCGTCTAACGGCTTGCAAATAATGTCTTTATGCTGTTGATGGAACTTTCTAATCAACGCAGCGTTACGAGTAACTAAGGTGGCGGGTATCAGATCAGGAAACCAGGCGGTAAATAATTTCTCGTTAAAATCACGCAGACTGGAAGGCTTATTGACCACCAGTGAACCGGCTTCTTCTACTAGGGTTAAAATTTGTGTGGCGTAAAGGTATTCGCTATCGAATGGGGGATCTTTACGCATCAAAAACACATCAATGTCGGCAAGCTGTAGGTGTTCACCCTCACTGAGTGTATAAAAATCCGTAGCTCGATCAGTTACCGTAACCTTCCTGGCGAAACCTTTCGGTGTCCCGTTATCAAGATATAAATCGCCCACCTCAAAATAATAAAGGGTAACGCCGCGACGCTGGGCTTCAAGCATCATCGCAAAACTGGTGTCTTTATGGGGCTTGATGGACGCAATAGGATCCATCACAATGCCAACAGAGTAGCTCATGATTCACATACGATTTTAATTAGCTTAACCCACACTATGGCGATTATTCAGGAATTTTCAACCATTTAAGGCTACTAAAAGTCGCCGTGCATGGCCTGTAAAATACTTAAACTGGTTATTGCGGCAGTTTCTGTTCTAAGTACGCGCGGACCCATGCTGACTGTTAAATACCCGCATTCCTGGGCCTGATGTATTTCATTGTCAGACAAGCCTCCCTCTGGTCCAATCAAAAGCTGGTAGCCATGAGAATGATATGCAAGTTTAGTAATGGGGTCGTTTGCAGTAGGTGCTAAGGTGATCCGTTGAGCCTTTGTAGATATAGCTAGCCAGTGACCTAACGCAGTCGGGGGGTTGAGTTTAGGTAACTTGTTGCGACCACATTGTTCGCACGCACCACTGATAATCTTCAACCATTGCTGGGTCTTCTTTTCCCATCGCTTCTCATCCAGCTTCACCGAACATCTTTCTGTGATCAGGGGCGTGATTTCCGCGACACCCAGTTCTACGGCCTTTTGCAAAACCGTTTCCATTCTATCCCCTTTGGAAATACCTTGACCTAAATGAAGGTACAAGGGCGACTCTTTACTTAACGACAAACAAGCGTCAGCTTCGACCACAACCTGTCGTTTGCTTACATTTACCAGTACGCCACTATATTCATTGCCATCGCCGTTAAATAAGACCACGGGATGGCCCGGCCGTAAACGCAACACGTTAGCTACATGATGGGTAGCTTCAGCACTTAGTTCAAATTCGGTGTCCAGAGTAATGGGGGCAGGGTGAAATATGCGGGGAATGCGCATGCGAAAAATCCAACTAATTCTGACAATTGGAACATGATACTGATAAGCGGTACCAGTCTGCAACGAAATGCGCCTTTCTTAAGGCAAATATGATGCTATGTATCAAGCGGACCCAGTGGCCCGCTTGAATAACTTAGGAAAAAACGACAAAGTTTAGAAAACTCAATTAGCGTGCAAAGCCTTAGAATTGGTTTTGGTCATCGCATGAACTGGTTCGGTCACGATAGCGGACTTACTTCGTCTGGCATGAACGGTATTTTTACCCTTATCGGTTGACAATGCATACGCTAATAACAACAACACTACTAAGAAAAGAACAGTTATAAATAACATTTTCAAATCCTTTAAAAACATTAACTATCAATGGCTGCTTTAGTTTACGAGTGCATGAATACAGCTCATGGGAAAACAAAACGAAAGCCGAGCAGTATTATACTCTACTTAAGCCTGTAACCACCATGGCTAAAACACGTGTGTCCTGCATTGATGTTAAGTAAAAAATATAGTCAAAAAACGCGTTAATTCCAGCTTGTAAAACGATTTCTCAGCTTTTTTTTACGTAATATCGATAAATCAACGTGTTACCTAGCTGCGCATGCTTGTCGATCATAAACTGTGTAAAGCATAGTTCTGATAGATGACAGCGATATGACACATCATGCCTTTTTCCTAAATTTTTTTAAGATTGGGTGATCATAATTAAGTATTAAGTTTAATAAAGGTTGTGCACGTGCTTGATTCACTGATATTTTGGTTAAGCAAATAATTTAGCAATACAGATATGGGGGCTGCAGAACTGCATCGCTATGGAAGAAATACTGTCAAAGTTTACCGCTGAAGATATCGAACGTTATATCAACGTCTATGCCATTCCATGGGCAATTAACATTGCTATGGCAATTTTAATATTTGTCATTGGTCGCATTATTGTCTCGATTGTAATGCGTATGGTCACTAAACTGATGGCGCGTTCCAAATATGACCAGATGCTGATAGATTTTTTGGAATCCATTATCAGCGCGATATTGATGCTGTTTGTCATCGTAGCATCATTGGATCAGCTTGGGGTTGATACCACTTCTTTGGTAGCCATACTTGGTGCGGCCGGTTTAGCCATTGGGTTATCTCTACAGGACTCACTTAAAAACTTCGCCGCAGGCGTCATGTTACTTGTTTTTAAACCCTTTAAAGCAGGTGACTTTGTAGAAGTTGCTGGAACGTCAGGCTCTGTAAACAAAATTGGTATTTTTACGTCCACCCTGACCACCCCGGATAACAAAGAAATCATCATCCCCAATGGAAAAATATATGGTGATAATATTACCAATTATTCTGCCAAGCATACCCGTCGGGTGGATATGGTATTTGGTATTGGTTATGACGATGACCTCCTCAAAGCTAAACAAATCTTAGAGGAAATTGTTAAGCAGGATGAAAGAGTGCTGGCAGAGCCCGCGCCCCTGATTGCTGTTTCGGAACTAGGTGATTCCAGTGTCAATTTTAATGTCAGACCTTGGGTAAATACCGCTGACGTATGGCCGGTCAAATATGCAATTACCGAAGCTGTCAAACTGCGCTTTGATGAAGAAGGCATTTCGATACCCTATCCTCAAATGGATGTGCATCTGCATAAAGAAGAAAACGAAGATAATGCAGAAGATGAAAAAGATAAAGTGAGGGTCACACCGGAAATTTGATTAAAAAAAGGTAAACGCCACTTCCCCTATTGAAGTGGCGTTTTCTCTTTACTATTTACAATCGGGCCGTCTGGGAGCCTGTTGATACAATGCACTGGCTTCAGCCATATTGGCCTGTAAATCTTTTATGCGCGTATCAGGAGCCGGGTGAGTGGAAAGCATCTCCGGTGGACGGTTTCCTTCACTCGCCGCATCCATGTTGTGCCATAAAGCCACCGACTCCTGCGGATTAAAGCCCGCTTGCGCCATTAAGGTCAAGCCGATTAAATCGGCTTCAGACTCATGGCTTCTGCTATAAGGCAACTGAACACCCACCTGCGCGCCTAAACCGATAGCTGCCATAATGGGGCCCGAGTAGGCTACTTCATTCGCTGCTAACACCTGGCCTACCACCTGAGTGGTGAGGTTACTTGCCGTACCGATAGACATACGTTCATTGCCATGATGGGCAATAACATGGCCAATCTCGTGACCAATGACGGCAGCCAGTTGATGTTGATTTTTTGCCACGTTTAACAGCCCGGTGTAGACCCCGATTTTACCGCCAGGGAGCGCAAAGGCATTCACTTGTTCATCATCAAACACCACAACTTCCCACTGACCCGGAAACACATCCTGCGGCACGTGGACAGTAATAGAACGTGCCACGCATTCCACGTACGCGTTTGCGACCCGCTTATTGGATATTTTCAAATCTTCTTTCATGCTGGAAAAAGCTTGCTGTCCCATTTGGGCCATCTGCTCTTCAGGGAAAAGTAACAGCTGATTGCGACCTGTTGGCGAGGTTCCGCATGCGCTAAGTATAGTGACAAGTGACACTATTCCTGCGTATTTAATCCACTTCGGCATAACACTTTCCTTTTTTAATGGCTGCAGTTAAGGCAGTAAATTACGAGTTGATGTGTAGCTGATATACGAAGCGATTGTCTATTTAGCTTCATTAGCACCACAGAATGTTAAGGTAAGTAAAAATGAAAAGTTGCAAGTTATCAAGAAATTAACTGCAATAACTCCGGCTGATTTCCGTTAACGTGTGCAGGCAGCACAGATTAATGAAATCTAAAACCCAAACCTGGCGTAAAGATATAAAATAAATCTACCCACGGAGAAAACCATGGCAAAAGTGCTGGTACTTTACTATTCCTCTTACGGACACATTGAACAAATGGCAGAAGCGGTGGCAGAAGGCGCAAGATCTGCGGGTGCAGAAGTGGATATAAAACGGGTTCCAGAAACCGCACCGGATGAGGTAGTCAAAAACGCTGGCTTCAAAACCGATCAACCAGCGCCCATCGCCAAAGTGGACGATTTGGCCAATTACGATGCCATTATCGTGGGTGTCGGCACACGCTATGGTCGCATGGCCTCACAGATGGCAGCATTCTGGGATCAAACCGGCGGCTTGTGGCAGAAAGGCGCTCTGGAAGGCAAAGTGGCTTCAACCTTTACCTCCACCGCCAGCCAACACGGCGGCCAGGAAACCACGCTGGTTTCCAACATGACCACTTTTTTCCACATGGGCATGGTGGTAGTGGGCTTGCCTTATTCGTACGAAAAACTCGCTCAGTTAGAAGAAGTCGCAGGCGGCACGCCTTATGGCGCCACCACACTTACCGGTGGTGACGGCTCCCGTCAACCCAGTGAAATAGAATTAGGTGGCGCAAGATATCAGGGTAAGTATGTGGCTGAGATTGCGGCGAAGCTCGCGAAAGCCTAGATAGCAAGAGTAACCGTGTTTTTAAGAAATTAAGCCTGTGATATTCTTTGTTCAAGTTGCATAGGAATATCGAGGCTTAATGCTAATTTCTAATCATGATACATGGCGCAATGCCACCGACGCGCAGCGTCAGGATGAAATCCAACAATTACTCTCACAAGGGCTGAATAAGCTTTTTGATTTCATTGATATTAAGCAGTTTGAATGCGCTGGATTGAGTAATCCCATCGCCCGATTTACTCATCGGCAAACCGGTATGGTGATGCACCTTATTCCCGGTAGTGATGATTTTAAGCTGGGTATTGCCCCAGAGTTTTATGCTACGGCTAAGCAAAATCGTTGGATGGATATTGATGAAAATGATTTCGAGCAGCAGTTTGCGCATTCAGTAACCCCATTTCTCATTGGTGAATTTGTTATCACCGAAGCCCAATGGAAAATCATGGAAGGCACTAAACTTTTTAAGGAGTATGGAGAAAATCACGGCGTGGACGCGGTGAAACGAGAGGATGTTCGCGATGCTGCCAATAAGGTCGGTTTGCGCTTACCTGGCGAAATAGAATGGGAGTATGCGTGTAAAGCGGGTACGAATTCGCTGTTTTACTGGGGAAATGAACCTGATGATGATTATGCGTGGACGAAGCACACGGTCACCTTTCCTCCAGGGGGGTATTTTACTCTATCAAGGCAGGCTCAGAAGAAAGCTAATGCATTTGGATTAGTCGGCATGTTGGGTAACTTAAGTGAATGGGTAGAAGACGACAAGCATCTTTATGGCGTGCGACAATCCTCATCTGCACCTTATTATTCTGCTAATCCAAACGCTGATGGTATCTTACGGGGTGGCTGGATATGTTATGACTGGGATTTATGTAGATCAACCACACGCATTGCCTGTGGGGCGGCTGACGGTGGGTGTAGTGCCAGGCTGGCAATTGGTCTAAGGGAATTGATTGATGTTTAAAGAGGTTGTTTTAAAAGTATTTTTAGTGCTTTTAGTTTCGCAGTTATTAAGTGGTTGTATAACTTCGCATTTTGCACATTGCAGTGCTCGTGAAACCTTACTTTCTTGCAGTGAAGATACAGTTGAGCAAGCAACAAATACATTGCAACAGTTTGCAAACAGTAAGTGTGACAAGGGGGTTGCAGTACTTACAGAGCATGACATTGATTTACGCACTAGAGATTCCCAGATGTATGTGAATAATAGCTGGGTGAAATTTAATGGTGGTTATTATTATAGGGTGAACGCGGAATATTCATGTGATGAGATAAATCCAAAAAATGTTATTGGTACACCATACTGAACTTGTTACCTTTTACCTGAAGATCATATTTAGTAATATCAACTTGACTCAGCTTATCGAATAATTTTGGGCATCGGGAATACATGCCCCAATTAATTTCAATTAAGTATCAAGAGAGTCTTCAAGCTCAAACTGGTTGTATATCCACCATTCCGGCAAATAGTCGTTTTTATGCTTTAATGTCCAGCCGTGTCGGTCATAACCAAGGCTTGCCGCGGCGATAATGGCGGATGGAAAGTGTAGTTGAGTTGGTTCAATTGGAACACCGTTTGTTTTGCAAGCGCTTCGATGGGCTTGCGTTGCTTCGATAATCGCCTTTTCAAATCCTTCTTCGTCTTCCTTCGCTAAGTAATAAAAAGGCTTTAAGCGCGCTTGCGCGTGATACTGTAGGTCGGCATAATAAACTTCGTTTAACTGCGCGAATAATCGGTCGTGCTCGCCCTCTTTATTTAGCATTCCCTTTATATAATTTACCTGAAATCTTGAAAGGTCTGCATACTCAGGTTCAAGCTGCGCAGCAGTTTCTGGATCGTATTTAAGTAAAATAGAAACGAGATCATTTCGTCGCATGCTAATAGACTCAAATAACCGAATGCTCCATCCGCTATACTTGGGGGGAGGATAGTTTGGATCCAACTTGCCAGTTACCCCTGCTACAGTTATTTCTTTCGAACAATCTGATTGTTCTATTAATGCGGCAAGAGCGGAAAAGCTGGTGTGAAGATTTTCAAGGACGGCTTTCCAATCAGATTTATCCTGCGTTAACTCATAGATATTAAGTGAATTTTTGAGTAGAAACCTGTAATTTTGAAACAATAGCCATAAAATATGATTTAATTTTAAACTTGATTCTATGGCACTGTTAATTGAGTTTCCATAAAGGTTATTGACATAATTCTTCATGAAGTCTAGACGTTGCTCCCTACTTTGTTTCGGTGGCGCAACGTGAAATTTTATATGAAGCTGTTTCAAAATTTACTTTCTCATGTATTTCCCAAAAGTACCCTTTCAGGCTTTTAAGAGTTGGAGGTAAATTGGTTGTATATCCACCACTGTGGCAGATAGTCATTTTTATGTTTTAATGTCCAACCGTAACGATCGAAGCCTAGACTTGCCGCAGCGATAATGGCGGATGGAAAGTGTAGTTGAGTTGGTTCAATTGGAACACCGTTTGTTTTGCAAGCGCTTCGATGGGCTTGCGTTGCTTCGATAATCGCCTTTTCAAATCCTTCTTCGTCTTCCTTCGCTAAGTAATAAAAAGGCTTTAAGCGCGCTTGCGCGTGATACTGTAGGTCAGCATAAAAAACTTCGTTTAACTGCGCGAATAATCGGTCATGCTCGCCCTCTTTATTTAGCATTCCCTTAATATAATTTACTTGAAATCTGGAGAGGTCTGCATACTCAGGTTCAAGCTGCGCAGCAGTTTCTGGATCGTATTTAAGCAAAATAGAAACGAGATCATTTCGTCGCATGCTAATAGACTCAAATAACCGAATGCTCCATCCGCTATACTTGGGGGGAGGATAGTTTGGGTCTAGCTTGCCAGTTACCCCTGCTACAGTTATTTCTTTCGAACAATCTGATTGATCTATTAGTGCGGCAAGAGCGGAAAAGCTGGTGTGAAGATTTTCAAGGACAGCATTCCAATCAGTTTTATCCTGCGTTAACTCATAGATATTAAGTGAATTTTTAAGGAGGAATCTATAGTCCTCAAATAAACTTGAGAGTAAGAAATTAAAATTTTTTAAATTCACTTCTATCGAATAGGCAATCGACTTCATAATTCTGTTATATACATAATTTCTCATGAAGTCTAGACGTTGCTCCTTGCTATGTTTCGGTGGCGCAACGTGAAATTTTATATGAAGCTGTTTCAAAAATTATTACCTCATGCATTACTTTAAGACTACCTTCTCAGGATTCTAAGAGCCTGGAGGTGGAGTTTTAGATGGAAAGACACTTTTTGTAAATCCAGCAAACCTGCCAGCCTGGTCGTAGATAGCTTTGCTAACAACGACGTATTCAAAACTGTTCTGTTTCATAGCGGAGATCAGTGAATCCATTTGAGCTGGCACTTGAATCCCACGTTGCTCCATGCTATCACGCTTACTCACCATATCTTTATACAAACTATCCCAATTCTGCTGAGAACCTTGCTGAGCATAATGCTGTTTGTCCACAGTGAGACGTTTACCTAATCCTGAACCGCCTCCCTTCGCTTCAATAGCAAGCCACCTAATTTCGTCGTTGACCTGATATTGCACAACTCTATCCAGGTTGATGTTACTTGAACCATCACCCCAAGTGGGGGTAATTACCTGTGCATTAGGGTAGGTATCTGCTAACGCTTCTGCAAGAAGGAGACCCTCAGCTTCTGATAACTCCCTATGGAGTTTATCAAGACGTTTGTATTCTTCAATATCGGCAGGAGCAGTGGAATCAGTGATGGCTGCTTTTTGTAAGCGTATCTCATCGCGAAGTGCATTAATTTCATCAAGGGATTTGCCCGTGTATTGCGCATTTACATCAATGGTTCTGCCATCTAAATTAATTTCGCCCACACCGACAGTCGTTTTCTCTGATCAACACACAGCGGGACAGTCACTCATGAAAGTTAAATATGATTAACTGGCAGGTGCAAAACGATTATAAATCCACCATTCAGGTAAATAATCATTGGTGTGCTTGAGCATCCAGCCGTGTCTGTCGTAGGCTAAGCTAGCGGTAGCAATCAAGTCTGAGGGATAGGCCATTTGGTCAATGCCAAATGGGATATGGTTGGACATGGCCGCCTTATGGTGGGCTTTACCCGCTACGCGCATACTTTTTTCATAATTTACTTCATCACCAATCGCTACATAATACAAAGGCTGTAAGGCAACTCTGGCCCTGGAATGCAATTCTGGTGCAAACACTTCGGTATATTGCCTGAGCAATCGTTCGTGCTGTGCATCAGGTGTTAACATACCTTTGATATATTCCACATAGAAGCGCGCCATATCGGCAGATTTTGGTTCTGCTTGAGCAGCTTCTTCGGGATCAAATTGCATATGCATTTCCACCAAATCTGGTCTGCGCATACTGATTGATTCGAATATGAATCGCGCCCAACTTAATCTATCAAGCGGACCCATTCGAGGAAGAAGGAGGCCCGTGATACCATTCACGGTCACTTCCTGAGGGGGGGCGTTCGGATCTGTTGCCCTTTTCATCAATACTTCGAGTGCACTAAAGCTGGTTTCTAGATGTTGCATTGCATCCATGAAATCTGATTTTTCATTTGAATATTCATTAAGTTGAAGGAGAGAGAATGTCCTGTCCCGCTCCATGTGATATATATGACGTACTACAAAAGCAAAGTCATCGTTTTTCTTTTCTAAGACGTTATTGAGTAGTGTGCGAAATCGTTCAGGTTCACCATTTCGCAAATACTCTATAGTCTGTTCTAGATCTTTAGGTTCTGGAATGAAATTCTTAATATGAATTGATTTCATAAATGTAATTAGACCCTTCGCTTAGCCGCCTGTAGTTGAGAACGGCGATATTAATAATCCAAAAGAACCATTGTCGATACTTGCTAAATTTTCATGCACATCGTATTTTGCATTACTATAGGAGCGATATTCTACGTCATTTGCTTTAAGCCAATCTAAGGCTCTACGCATATCAGAATTTAGGTTTGCATTACCCAAACGTCCTTCTTTTGCAATCATATCAGTCACCAAACTGGTGTGGTACTCCTGAGTACCTTGCTGTGCATATTGTGTTTTATCAACTGTCAAACGCTTGCCCAAGCCAGAATTGCCTCCCTTGGCCTCAATAACAACATATTTTGTTGCTCCAGTTTCATCGACATATCTTACTATCAAGTCAAAAGTCACACGGCGGCACACACAGCGGAACAGTCACTCATGAAAGTTAAATTTGATTAACTGGCAGGTGCAAAACGATTATAAATCCACCATTCAGGTAAATAATCATTGGTGTGCTTGAGCATCCAGCCGTGTCTGTCGTAGGCTAAGCTAGCGGTAGCAATCAAGTCTGAGGGATAGGCCATTTGGTCAATGCCAAATGGGATATGGTTGGACATGGCCGCCTTATGGTGGGCTTTACCCGCTATGCGCATACTTTTTTCATAATTAACTTCATCGCCAATCGCTACATAATACAAAGGCTGTAAGGCAACTCTGGCCCTGGGATGCAATTCTGGTGCAAACACTTCGGTATATTGCCTGAACAATCGTTCGTGCTGTGCATCAGGTGTTAACATACCTTTGATATATTCCACATAGAAGCGGGCCATATCGGCAGATTTTGGTTCTGCTTGAGCAGCTTCTTCGGGATCAAATTGCATATGCCTTTCCACCAAATCTGGTCTGCGCATACTGATTGATTCGAATATGAATCGCGCCCAACTTAATCTATCAAGGGGACCCATTCGAGGAAGAAGGAGGCCAGTGATACCATTCACGGTCACTTCCTGAGGGGGGGCGTTCGGATCTGTTGCCCTTTTCATCAATACTTCGAGTGCACTGAAGCTAGCCTTTAGATGTTGCATCGCGGTCATGAAAACTGATTTTTCTTTTTCATATTGATAAAGTTGGAGTGTAGAGAATGTTCTCTCGCGCTCCATTTCATAAAGTCGCCCAATTACGAATGCGAAATTATCGTCCTTTCTTTCCAACAAATTTTTTAAACTATCTCTTAAACGTGCGGGTTTTCCCACTTTAAGAAACGATATTTGCTTATCCAAATCATCAGGTTGTGGAAGAAAATTTTTAATATGAATTGATTTCATGTTTAGCAATTACCTTTCAATTATGCGCCATTCGTGATGGGTGGAGGAATGAGTGTACCGAAATAGCTGTTTTCTAAACTTGCCAAATTGCCTGCTTGATCATAGCGCGGAGAACTATAGGAACGATATTCTATATCATAGTTACGAAGCCAATCTAATGCCTTTGCCATATCAGCATCTATCTTTGCCTCCCCTACGCGTAAAGCTTTAGAGTTCATATCAGTCACCAAACTGGTGTGATACTCCTGAGTACCTTGCTGTACATATTGTGTTTTATCAACTGTCAAACGCTTGCCAACACACAGCGGAACAGTCACTCATGAAAGTTAAATATGATTAACTGGTGGGTGCAAAACGATTATAAATCCACCATTCAGGTAAATAATCATTGGTGTGCTTGAGCATCCAGCCGTGTCTGTCGTAGGCTAAGCTAGCGGTAGCAATCAAGTCTGAGGGATAGGCCATTTGGTCAATGCCAAATGGGATATGGTTGGACATGGCCGCCTTATGGTGGGCTTTACCCGCTACGCGCATACTTTTTTCATAATTTACTTCATCACCAATCGCTACATAATACAAAGGCTGTAAGGCAACTCTGGCCCTGGGATGCAATTCTGGTGCAAACACTTCGGTATATTGCCTGAGCAATCGTTCGTGCTGTGCATCAGGTGTTAACATACCTTTGATATATTCCACATAGAAGCGCGCCATATCGGCAGATTTTGGTTCTGCTTGAGCAGCTTCTTCGGGATCAAATTGCATATGCATTTCCACCAAATCTGGTCTGCGCATACTGATTGATTCGAATATGAATCGCGCCCAACTTAATCTATCAAGCGGACCCATTCGAGGAAGAAGGAGGCCAGTGATACCATTCACGGTCACTTCTTGAGGGGGGGCGTTCGAATCTGTTGCCCTTTTCATCAATACTTCGAGTGCATTAAAGCTGGTTTCTAGATGTTGCATTGCAGCCATGAAATCAGATTTAGCTTTGGTGTACCCATATAGTCTAAGAACTGAAAACGCTCGCTTGCGCTCCATTTCATAAAGTCGCCAAATCACAAACGCAAAATCATCATTCTTTCTTTCCAGCAAGTTCTCTAAACCAGCTTTATTGTATTCAGGTTCACCGTTCCTTAAAAACTCAATCGTGCGTTCGAGATCTTTAGGTTCAGGAACGTAATTCTTAATATGAATTGATCTCATTTAGACACTAACCCTCAAAATTAGCCTCCATTAGGTGGAGGAGTTTTGATCCCAAAATAACTATCATTAACCGTGGCTAAGTTTTCATGCGCATCATATCGAGCGTCACTAATTGAGCGGAACTGCACATTATTGTTTTTTAGCCAGTGTAAGGCGTTACGCATATCTGGGGTGAGGCTTTCCAAGCCTAGCCTTTCTTCTTTTGCAATCATATCAGTCACCAAACTGGTGTGATACTCCTGAGTACCTTGCTGTACATATTGTGTTTTACCAATTGTTAAACGCTTGCCCAAGCCAGAATTGCCTCCCTTGGCCTCAATAACCACATATTTTGTTGTTCCAGTTTCATCCACATATCTTACTATCAAGTCGATGTTATTAGCTTTAGAACGATCTCCCCAATCTGGTTGGATAATTTCACCATTGGGATATTCAGCTTTTGCCGTTTCTCGCGCTATTAACAACCCTTCCGCTTCAGACAAATCTTTGTGTTGCTGATGGAGCTCCCTATATTTCTCTTGATCCGCTGAATTCGTTGAAACTTTCAACCTTTGTTTTTCATTATAAATTTCCAAGCGTTTCTGATAAATTTCTTGTAGTGACATGTTACCGAAGTTCTTGATTTCGATTGTTTTGCCATCAAAACTTATGTGGGAAACATTGGTTTGTTTTACATCCGGTGATGATCTAAATGGGATAATACAGGACAGTCACTTAATTTCCGTTATTCCCCCACCCACTATTGTTCGCAAGATGCGAAGGGGACGAAATTGAAGTGTAGTGGTGATACAGTTGAAAAAGCCATACTCACACTTTCCAGATTTGCAGAAGAGGAGTGTGAAACGCAAGCTTCTTTAGGTGCTTATGAGATCACCGTAGTGCCAAGAGAGACTCAGGCATATGTCAATAATAGTTGGATAAATATAGGGGGCACCTACTATCGAGTGAGTGCCCCTTATTCCTGCAAGTAAAAAATATGATTAACTGGCAGGTGCAAAACGATTATAAATCCACCATTCAGGTAAATAATCATTCGTGTGCTTGAGCATCCAGCCGTGTCTGTCGTAGGCTAAGCTAGCGGTAGCAATCAAGTCTGAGGGATAGGCCATTTGGTCAATGCCAAATGGGATATGGTTGGACATGGCCGCCTTATGGTGGGCTTTACCCGCTACGCGCATACTTTTTTCATAATTTACTTCATCACCAATCGCTACATAATACAAAGGCTGTAAGGCAACTCTGGCCCTGGGATGCAATTCTGGTGCAAAAACTTCGGTATATTGCCGGAGCAATCGTTCGTGCTGTGCATCAGGTGTTAACATTCCTTTGATATATTCCACATAGAAGCGCGCCATATCAGCAGATTTAGGCTCTGCTTGAGCAGCTTCTTCGGGATCAAATTGCATATGCCTTTCCACCAAGTCTGGTCTGCGCATACTGATTGATTCGAAAATATATCGCGCCCACGCCAGTCTATTGAGCGGACCCTTTCGAGGATGTAATTTTCCGCTAATGCCCATCACGGTCACTTCTTGAGAAGTTGTGTTGAAAATATTTTTCGTTTCCATCAACATTTCAAGTGCGTTAAAGCTTGTTTTTAGATGTTGCATTGCATCAGTGAAATCAGATTTATCATGACTATAATCATAGAGTTGAAGGAGAGAGAACGTCCTATGCCGCTCCATATTATAGATTTCCCAAATGATGAACGCGAAATCCTCATCCTTTCTTTCCAACAAATTCTTTAAACCAGCTTTATTGCGCTCTGGTTCGCCATTTCTTAAGTATTCAATTGTGCGTTCGAGGTCCTTAGGTTCTGGAACGAAATTTTTAATATGGATTGATCTCATTTAAGTACTAATCCTCAACATTAGCCTCTGGGTGGAGGGGTTTTGATTCCAAAATAACTATCATTAATTGTGGCCAAGTTCTCATGCGCATCATATCGAGCGTCACTAAACGAGCGAAATTCAACGTTATTTCTCTTAATCCAATCTAGCGCGTCACGCATATCTTGAGAAAGATTTGCACTACCCAAACGTCCTTCTTTCGCAATCATATCAGTCACCAAACTGGTGTGATACTCCTGAGTACCTTGCTGTACATATTGTGTTTTACCAATTGTTAAACGCTTGCCCAAGCCAGAATTGCCTCCCTTGGCCTCAATAACCACATATTTTGTTGTTCCAGTTTCATCCACATATCTTACTATCAAGTCGATGTTATTAGCTTTTGAGCCATCTCCCCAATCAGGTTGAATAATATCACCATAGGGGTATTCAGCTCTTGCCGTTTCTCGCGCTATTAATAACGCTTCTACTTCAGATAAGTCTTTGTTATTAAAAGGCCGTCACTCGGTTTTCACGCGATAGTATCTATAGAAAAGTCACGTGTAAAAATAATGGTGAGTTCTTTGAAATCTTATTTTTCCGAAGGCAACGTAAAAAGTACTGAATCGACACTAATTTCCTAGACACCTCTTAGTTAGATAAACTAACTAAAAATACAGGGGTTTTTAGGAGTGGAAAGCCCTGCCCTGGATAGTGGTGATTAAAAACCTAGATAGAGTTTGCGTTGGGGCTGGATAAAGTATGACAGGAATCATAACCGTCCAGCTTCAAAAGTGGCTTGTGGTGTAGCGAAATCAGGGGAAATGTACGGTTAACTATTTCCCCTCTGCGATGGTAGCGCCTCTATTAAAGAAGCGTTTTGATGTATAGGGTGACAGGCTAATCAGAACCAAATGCGTCTTTAACCTCGCCTTTAATTTTTTTAGCGGAGCCTTTAGTTTGATCTGCTTTACCTTCGTTTTCCATTTCCTTATCATTTGTTACCGAACCGGTCACTTCTTTCGCCTTGCCTTTGGCTTTATCCATTGTTCCTTCTGCTTTATCTGATGATGCTGACATATTAATGTCCTCTTTTGTGGGTTTATAATAATGCCAAGGTTCCAACTGACACCAAGGCTATCCTGTATTGTGCAAGAGTAATACCACCTCGCAGATTGAGGCGCTGCTGGCTTATCTTCCAATATATCCCTGATGGCTAGCTTATTGTGGTCTCGCTAGCGGCTATGCTGCTGCATAGTTCGCCAAATGGAAAAAAATTTACCCCCTAAAATGGTTTCTATATAGGGGGTGTGAAAACAACTGTCGTTTCAATGGTTATGTAACATTTACAGGTAAATTGTAAGCCATAGGATGGGAGCTGGTGACACAAAATATGTTTATCGGGCCGACATTCTGCTGATAGATGTACGCCTAATTTTGCTAAGGAAAGGGATGACGCGAAAGCTACATTAGAAGTTTATGGATTCAGGAATAAATAGAACGATCACTTTGTAAATCTCCCTAAACGGAGACATATTTAATTGCGGTTTTCTACATAATTAATGCAGGAAATCACAATAAAAAATCAGACATACTTGGAAGTACAGCTCACTCATCCTGTCCCCGCTACCATCCGTATTCTCCTATTAATGGCACAAAACGTACGGCGCCGTGTTCAGTGCGTTTGTAGCGGTTGACGTCGGTACGTTGAATCTTCAGCAGGTGCTGGTATGTCTCATCACCCACAGGAATAACCAGGCTGCCGCCCAGTACTAACTGGTGTTTTAAGCTTTCGGGAATAGCAGGTGACGCAGCAGTGACGATGATGGCATCGAACGGTGCTGCTTGCTGCAGGCCTTTAGTCCCGTCGCCTTCTATGATAGTAATGTTGTTATAACCAAGTTTTTCAATCACCTTACGTGCGCGGGCAGCAAGCCCGGGCTTGCGCTCAATAGAAATCACCTGTGCTGCAATCTGCCCCAGTATTGCAGCGCCATAGCCTGAGCCGGCGCCTATTTCCAGCACTTTTGCGTCGTTTTTCACTTCTGCTAATTCTGCCATTTTGGCGACTATATAAGGCTGGGAAATAGTTTGGCCTTCGTCTATCGGTAGGGGAGCGTCAACATAGGCATGGCCAAAATGAATCGCGCTGATAAAAGCTTCGCGAGGTACTGTGGCCATTGCGCGAAGCACATGACTATCTTGGATACCACGTTCACCAAGGTGACGGGTAAGCATCAGCTGTTTTGCACGCGAATTTTCGCTGTCAGACTGTTGCATTCAATTAAGCCGCGACTATGTTTGTAAGCGTTAAGTTTAGCTGGGATCACGCTACTCAACCATAATAATCGGTAAGGTTATCTGCGCTTCACCTTGAAAAAAATATCACAGCAAGGGGCGAGTAGGTTTTTTCTAACTTCCCATTTCAGGGCTTGATGGGGCGATGCAATGGATGAATGCGTGTTGACTGATTTTGTCCGTGCTGCGGCATGGCCGCTATTGCGCATAAGGGTAGCGAAAGCGTGTTAATCCAAGTAGTTTGCCCTCTCGTTAAGCGAGGCCTCTTTCTTTCCTTTTACAATCGTCCGAGCAAACTTAGGCAAGGGTGGCTCTCCCGCGTACGAAATGACTTTCGAATACCCCCTTTGAGTTAAAGCACACTACTGCAAGGAAAGTTGCCACAACCTCATCGATTCGATTCAATTTGCATATGGCGACTGAATACGCGAGTGATCACATCGATAGTTGCTTTGGTATCAATAGCATCTGCAACAATACCGGAATAAGGCGTATGGTACATAACAGGGAGCAATCCATTGTTTTATTAACGGGGGCCTCAGGAGATGTGGGCGCGGCGCTGTGCGAATCGCTTAAACAAACCCACTTTGTTATCGGGCTGGATATCCAACCCTGTGAAGCAGCGGATGTAAGTATTGAATGTGACTTTACCTCGCGCGATTCCATCAAACTAGCGCTGCATAAAATTGCGGAAAACTATCATTCACATATCACCGCTGTTATTCATCTTGCTGCCTATTTCGATTTTACCGGTGAACATAATCCGCTTTACGACAAACTTAATGTTGAAGGTACGCGCTTTTTCCTGGAAGAGTTACAGCACTATGAGGTAGAAACCTTTATATATGCTTCCACTATGCTGGTGCACGAAGCGGGCGTGCCGGGTCAGAAAATTTCCGAAAATAGCCCAATCAAACCGGGGTGGGCTTATCCGCAATCTAAAGCAAAAGCGGAGCAGGCGATAAAAGAATCTCACGGCAAAATTCCTTACACCATATTACGCATGGCTGGGTTATATGATGAAGAAAGTGCGGTTCCAACTCTTAGCCACCAAATCGCGCGCATTTACGAACGGCAGTTAAAAAGCTGGCTCTATTCAGGGGATTCGCAAGCGGGGCAGGCATTTTTACATAAAGAGGATATGATTGATTTATTCGCCAAAGCCATTGAAAAACGTAAACACCTGCCGAACGAAACCATATTGCTGGCGGGTGAAAGCGAGGTGATGAGCTATCAGGCGCTGCAAAACCGTATCGGTCATATCATTTATGGAGAGCGCGAGTGGACTACGATTTCAGTACCAGAATTTGTGGCTAAACCTGGCGCCTGGGTGGAAGAACACGCTGAGCCTATTATTCCCGATGCCATCGATCATGGAGAAAAGCCTTTCATTCGCCCTTTTATGATTGATTTATCCAGTGATCATTATGAGCTGGACTATAGCAAAGCGGAGCAATTATTGGGCTGGCGACCAAAGCATCGAATTTACGATGGCATTAAAGCACTCATCGTAAATTTAAAAGCCGACCCAGCGGCATGGTATGAACGCAACGGTATCGTATTACCTGATTGGGTAGAGACATCAAAGGAAAAACACGTTAACGCCGATCGTATCCGCGAACAGCATGAAACCCACTATCAACAACAGCACTACCAATTTATCTGGGCCCACTTTGCTAATTTTGCGTTGGCATGCTGGCTTTTTACTGCCCCCTTCATATTGGGGTACGAAAGCCAGAACATGATTTATAGCAACCTGGCGTCGGGAGGGGCGTTGCTGGTGTTATCGCTGCTCTCCATGTCCTGGCGCATGAGCCTGGCACGTTACGCTACCGCAGGCGTGGGATTGTGGTTATTGGGCGCACCCCTGCTATTTTGGGCGCCCACCGCAGCCGCATATTTAAACGATACGCTGGTCGGCATGTTGGTTATTGGCTTTGCGGTCTGCTCGCGGCCCACGCCTGGAGTAGCGCAAGTGGCAGCGGAAACGGGGCCGAATACCCCCCCGGGATGGAGCTTTAACCCGTCCAGCTGGGTACAGCGCATGCCTATTATTTTACTAGCATTAGTAGGCTTTTTTATTTCCCGATACTTGTGCGCCTATCAACTGGGGCACATCGATGCAGTCTGGGACCCTTTCTTTGCAGACGCAGCTGGGACGACAAAAAATGGTACCGAAGCCATCATCACGTCGTCGGTGTCCGAGGCTTGGCCGGTTCCTGATGCTGGACTGGGGGCCATGACTTACGCATTAGAAATATTAACGGGGTTGATGGGGTCCACCAGAAGATGGCGTACTATGCCCTGGCTGGTGATGTTTTTTGGCATTTTGATTGTGCCTTTAGGTGTCGTATCTGTGTTCTTTATTATCATTCAACCGATTGTAATTGGTACGTGGTGCACCTTGTGTTTAATAGGCGCGGCGGCAATGTTAATTCAAATTCCCTATTCACTGGACGAATTAGTGGCCACCTCAGAATTTCTGTATCGCCGTAAAAAACAGGGTCGTCCATTGCTACGTATCTTCTTTACGGGTGACACCGACGAGGGTAAATGGGAAGGCGATACAACAGAATTCAATCGCAGCGCCTGGTCAATTATCAAAGATATGCTTGGCGGCGGCGTGAATCTGCCGTGGAATCTGACCTTGTGCATTCCAATTGGATTATGGTTAATGTTCACGCGACTGACCCTTGATGCGCAAGGGGGGATGGCTAATGCCGATCACATCATTGGTTCGCTCGTGTTGACGGTGGTCGTTACATCTCTGGCAGAAACTGGCCGAATGGTACGTTATTTACTCATTCCGCTCGGCGCGGCACTGTTAATTACACCGTTTGTGTATGCCGTAGGCATGCTGTCGATGGCCGCAAGCTTACTTTGCGGGGTGTTACTTATTGTCTTAAGTATCCGCAGAGGTGGGGTAAACAATCGATATGGCTTGTGGGACAAAGCGATCGTTTAATAACATCACGGTACTAAACAATTCTTTACCATGACAATCCCCTCGCAAAGGGATAAGCTACACCTTATCTAATGGAATAAGCATTGATACTGAGCAAGATCGATGCTTATTCGTCTCAAGTAAGACATAAAATAAGAGAAATACTATGTCGCAGGATATTGTGATTTCTGGCGTAGGGGTCTGGAACCCCGAATACACCATTACTAATCAGGAATTGGTTGAGAGTTATAATGCTTACGCCGATGCCTTTAACCAAGCCAATAAAGATAAAATCGAGCGTGGCGAGGTAGCAGCAAAGCCTTTTTCCAGTGCTGAATTCATCGAAAAAGCATCTGGCATTAAACAGCGGTTCATATATCAAAAAGAAGGTGCATTAGATATCAATCGTATGCGTCCAATGATTACTGAACGGGCTGAAGATGAACTTTCCCATCAGGCCGAAATTGCGGTTGCGGCAGCGCGCAAAGCTTTGACTGCGGCCAATAAACAGGCTTCCGAGGTGGATGCGGTTATCGTTTCCTGTGCTTACACCCAGCGTGCTTACCCCGCTGTGGCCATCGAGGTTCAACAGGAGTTAGGCATTCAGGGGTTTGGCTTTGATATGTTGGTAGCCTGTTCAGCCGCTACATTTGGTCTGCATCGCGCCTATGAAATGGTGGCCGCCAAAACGGCGAGATGCGTATTGGTCATCAATCCCGAACTGGTCTCGCCGCAAATAAACTACACTGACCGCGATAGCCATTTTATTTTTGGCGACGTCGCCACGGCTGCCGTCGTGGAAACCGCAGCCACCGCTGAGTCTGCACATCAATACACCATTTTGGGGACAAAAGCGTTGACGCAGTTTTCCAATAATATTCGTTCCAACTTTGGCTACATGAGTCGTGCCCATGATGTCGACCCCTACGGACCCGATAAACTTTTTCATCAGGCGGGAAGAAAAGTATTCAAAGAGGTCTGTCCGCTCGCAGCACAGCACATTCAGTCGCACCTGTCGCAATATGGCTTAACGCCTCAAAGCGTAAAGCGCTGGTTTTTACATCAGGCCAACATCAATATGAATACCCTGATTTGTAAAAAATTATTGGGACGTGATGCCACGCCAGAAGAGGCTCCCATTGTGCTTGACCAATACGCCAATACCGCCTCAGCCGGGTCAATAATAGCTTTTGCCCTGAATCATGAGAATTTAGGCGAAGGGGATATTGGCGTCATCTGTTCTTTCGGGGCAGGCTATTCAATTGGAAGTTTGGTAATAAAAAAGCGATAAAAGTAGAACGGAACTGTCCCGCAGGTAGTAGGAGAGAAGGATGATCGCGGATATCGGCTATGGGCTAAGTTTCTTAGCTTATATGGTGTTGTTGTTGCTTTTACTGACCGTACGTAAGTCAGGCTTGGCCAAGCACTTGTTGGTGTTGGGCACTATGATTACTATGCTGTGGTCATTGGGCTTTGTCAGCATAGTGGCGGGGCCGCTGGATATTCATTACATGTTCACCGCTGATGCGGTTAAAAAAGCGGTGTGGCTGCTGTTTATTGCCAGCTGTTTACGTAACGACTTTGAAAATATCTGGCAGGTATTGGCCCGTCCTGCCACGCTGTTTATTCTGCTACCTCCGGCAATTACGTTTATCGTACCGGTTTTTATGCCTGTCGCCGAGTCGTGGTACTACTTCATGTTAACCGTTATGTCGCTGGAAATATTGATCCTTCTGGAAGTCATGTACCGGCAAGCGGGATCTAATCAATGGACGTACAAGCCACTGGTGCTTTATTTGGGGACGGCGCACCTATTTGAATTTGTGATGTACACCAATGCCACCATGGTGAATCAAATAGAGATTGGTTACATCGCCGCAAGGGGGTATATCTATTTACTGCTGACGCCTTTACTCGTCATTGCAATGCGCCGGATAAAACACTGGGGAATCGATATTTTTATTTCCCGCGATGTGGTGCTGCATTCCTCCTTACTGTTGGTGGCAGGTATATATCTTTTCTGCATGGCATTAATTGGTTATGCAATCAATTACTTTGGGGGAAGCTGGGGAGCGACCGTACAAATTGTCTTGATTGCGATGTCTTTCGTATTGCTCGCAACGCTTATCCTCTCCAATAGTTTTCGCACGAAAATAAAAGTTTTCATAACCAAACATTTTTTCGCTAATCAATTTGATTACCGTGTGGAATGGGTGAAGTTGACGCAGGCGCTTTCTACCGAAACGACCACGTTGCCGCAGGTCTACGCAAATGCTCTGGGTGGTTTTTTAGGGGCCATTAATTATGATGAAGGTTTGCTGGTAAAAGTATCCAATATCGACGTAGAAGAAGTGGCGCGCCGAAACGCAGGTAGCTTAAACAACGCAGAAGCGAAACTGATTCGCCAACTGACCATATATTGCAACAAAACATCGTGGCTTATAGATTTTGACGAGTTTGAGTATAAACCTTTTAACTACGCTGATTTGCAACTGGATCGTGAAGCACTAAAGGAATGCCGCTTTCAGCTGGCGCTACCCATTTTCAAAGCGGATAAAGTCTGGGGTTTTGCCCTGCTATCGCCGGGTGAAGGTGAGTTGGTCAGTCTGAATTGGGAAGTGCGCGACTATTTGACCGCTGTGACCGAACAGGTCGCTACTTACATATTACACAACGAAGCTGCTATGACCGTGGCCGAGAATGCCCAGTTCGCGGCGTTCAATCGCATGTCGGCGTTTGTCTTACACGATTTGAAAAATGTGCTTGCGCAGATAGACTTGATTTTATGTAATGCAGAGCAGCATAAGAGCAACCCGGAATTTATCGACGATACCTTTGAGACCTTGCATTACACTAAGGCACGGATGGACAAAATGCTGCGCCAGCTTACGGATAAAAAAGTGGATAAAATCGGCTTGGATTCAGCCGAGAAATTATCTTCTATTATCGCCGCCGTGATTGATAGTAAGTGTCAGCAAAGTCTGCCCGTGCCTACTATCGTCAACGTAGAAGAGGCGGCAGTCGTAGTGGATCCTGACAAGTTTGCAAACGTGGTGTATCACATTATCAGTAATGCACAACAGGCTACGCCAGAAGACGGTAAAGTGACCATTCAACTGGAGCTGGATCATCAGAATCATCGTCAGTTGGTCAAAATTGAAGATACGGGCAGTGGTATGGATAAGGCCTTCATCGAAGAGCGCTTGTTTAAACCTTTTGATACCACAAAGGGCAATGCTGGTATGGGAATTGGTGCGTATGATGCGAAAAATTATATGGAATCAATCGGTGGTAAACTATTTGTAACCAGTGAAGTGGGAAAAGGAAGCTGTTTTACCTTAGCTTTTCCTTTAGATTAAGCTAACCCCAGCTCACTCATTTTATAATAACAAAACGGATAAAACGGATGACGAAGAATACCATTCTTGTAGTAGACGACGATTTAGGCATCCAAAAGCAGTTAAAATGGAGCTTCACTGATTATAATGTTGTCTTTGCAGATGATCGCGCGTCAGCAATCGCCCAGTTGCGTCGCCACGAGCCTAAAGTAGTAACCCTGGATCTTGGCCTGCCCCCAGACCCGGCGAACGCTTCAGAAGGCCTTAAAACACTGGAAGAAATTATCAGCCTGGCCCCCCGCACTAAAGTCATCGTCGTAACAGGGAATAATGATAAAGAAAATGCACTAAGAGCGATTGATTTAGGCGCTTATGATTTTTATCAAAAACCCATCGATTCAGATACGATTAAACTGTTAGTTCAGCGCGCCCTTAATCTAGCCAATCTGGAACACGAGAATAGAGTATTAGCCAAAGCTCGGCCCGGCATGGGGCGTATCATAGGTAACAGTGAAGCCATTCAACTGGTAACCCGCAGAGCAGAGAAAATTGCGGGGACCGACATCAGCACGCTGTTGTTAGGGGAAAGTGGTACAGGTAAGGAAGTGTTTGCTCGCAGTATTCACGAACATAGTCCGCGTAAAGAAAAGCCCTTTGTCGCTATCAACTGTGCTTCAATACCAGAAAACTTACTTGAAAGTGAGCTGTTCGGCTATGAAAAAGGCGCGTTTACGGGAGCGAATAAAACTACTTTAGGCAAAATCGAAATGGCTCACGGCGGCACCTTGTTTCTGGATGAAATTGGTGACATGCCCATTGGCCTGCAAGCGAAAATGCTACGCTTTCTTCAGGAACGGGTGATTGAGCGGGTAGGGGGGCGGAACGAAATTCCCGTAGATATTAGAGTCATTTGCGCCACCCACCGTGATTTGCAAGGCATGGTAAAAGAAGAGAGCTTCCGCGAAGACTTATATTATCGGATTGGAGAAATTCCCATTTTCATTCCACCCTTGCGTGATCGGGAACAAGATGTATTACTGCTGGCCAGAACCTTTTTAAACCAGTATCGCGAAGAGTTTAACGCGAAGGCAAAGTCATTTTCGGAAGGGGCGATTCAGGCAATGATGGCCCATAAGTGGCCGGGAAATATTCGCGAATTGCAAAACAAGTTGAAATCGGCGGTTATTATGGCCGAAAGTACAGTGGTACATGCTGAAGACTTAGGCTTAGCTGCTGTGAGCAGTGAACGTGAACACGAAACCCTCAACTTACGTGAGGTAAGGGAGCAAGCGGAAAGTCGCGCCATCAGAAAAGCTTATCAAGCGGCGGATAAGAATATGTCAAAAACGGCGGAACTTCTCGGGGTGACTCGGCCAACTTTGTATTCGTTAATAGACAAATATCACATGGAAGATATTAAAACCGGTGTCTAGTAAGCGTTGATAATAAATGAGGTTTGCTTCACCGTTAATCTGGCCAGTTAATGCTGGCCAGATTGTTTAGCGAAGTGGCTAGCTTCACAGAAGTGAGCTCGAATTTTTTTGCTAACGGTGATCTTGCTTCTTCGGTGATTTTTTCGTCGGTGGCGGAAATAGCGCCAATCCAGCAATTCTTTCCAGATGCTTTCGCGGCATACAGGCAGTAATCCATAATTAGAAAAGTTTTTTGCCAGTTTACGCGATAAGGCGAATTTACGAATAGCGGCAGCGTGCAAAAACCGATGCTACAACTTGCTCGTATATGCGTCTCATCATTTAAATAAAACAGTTTCTCGTGCACCGCAGCGCGAAAACGCTCTGCCAGCATACAGACCTCGTCACGATTTGCCTGACGGCAAATTACCAGAAACTCTTCTCCGCCCCAGCGAGTTAACAGATCGGTTTGCCTGAATACGTCATGGATTACTTCAGTAAACTGGATTAGAAATTGATCACCGGCCATGTGGCCATAATCATCATTAATCTTTTTAAAGTTGTCGATATCAAATAAAAAACAAAGGAGATCCGCGTCTCTGACCGGTTCCTGAGGCGTAGCCGTCGCAAAAGTATGCTGAGAGCGCTGGATTTCGCCTGGCAGTTGCGCTTCTAGATAGTGGCGGTTATATAACCCTGTCAATCGGTCACGTAAGCTTACCTCTTCAAGTGTATGGTAGGCTTCCTCTAATTCATTATTTTTGTGAACGAGTTCCTGAGTACGTTTGCGCACTTCCTTTTTCAGGTACAAATTTACCCTTTTTTGATGATAACGACTCCACAGTAAGAAAATGAAAAGCAGCGTACCAATCAGGCTGCCGAGCGCAAAAGTCGTACGTAAATTGGTTTGTTCCGCCCGCGCCAGCTCAATGGCCTTGTTTTTACGAAGCATTTCAATTGATTGAGCCTGCCGTTCGACTTCTATTTCTGATTGCATCTGCGCCACTGTCATAGTGCTGTTCTGGCTCACAATTTCAGAAATTATCTGATTTTTTTGTAATAGCGTTTTAAATGCTTTTTCAAAATTTTGCTGGGCCACATAAATATCTACTATCACTTGCAGGAACTTAGCCTGCATACTTAGTTGCTGCCGTTTGCCGGTTTGCTCCACGCCCCGCATTGCATGAGTTAACGCCTTGTCCAATTGTTGTAATGTCAAATACGCTTTGGCCAAGGCAAGTTGGGCTTCCGATTTTAGTTTGGGGAAAGCGTCCTCATTCGCCCGTGTTAAAGCCTGGTTTAAATGTTGGAAACCTTTCTCGGTGTTGCCCTGGGCAATTTCCACCTGGCCTAAAACAGTTAGCACTGAGCCATGATCTCTGGGGGCGTCGAGCTCAGAAAATATCGCCAGCGCTTCTTTAAGATGTACGGTGGCCAATTCATATTGCGCTAACTTCAGATACACGTTCCCCAATCGATAATGATTTTTACCAATACGATAACGTGAGAGGGTCTCCTCGCTGATCGCAAGGGCATCTTTCATATAGGTCAGGGCACTTTCATATTGAGCCATATCAACGTATATGCCACCAATATGAGAAAGGGTCTGACTGACGGATTCTAACCGCTTTTGTCTACGCAGTTGGGTCAAAGCGCGTTTAAGGAAATCCAGGGCAGGTTCGAATTGGCCCAGTTCTTTTAATACGATGCCGATATTTAATTGTTGATCGGCAATGCCCTGCCGATTTTTTTCCGTCTTATACAACGACAGAGCGCGATAGTGAAAATTAAGGGCCTGGTTATATTCCGACTGAAAGCGATAGGTGTTGCCGATATCAGCTAAAATAACCGCAATTGGCTTTAATAAACCCTCGCCGGTGAAAATCTCTAACGCATTGTGAAATGCCTGGCGCGATAATTCGTACTTGTTCTGCAGAATTAATATGTGACCTAATTCATGAAAGGCGGCGGCGGCATCAATATCGTTGCCCTGACTGCGCGCCCGCTCAAGCAGCAATAGAGAAAGTGATTCCGCCTGAGCAAGTCGTCCAGCGTCTTGATATGCAGTTATTGATTGTAATTGCTCTTTGGTTTGGGTTGACGTTATGAGTCGTATTGCATCAGATTTTGCCTCAGCCAAAAAGCTCACAGTGCATAAAATACACCCAAGCACGCGCACATACATACGTTATCCAAGTGAGAAAAAATCTTTTCACTACGCAACTGAATTGATGTTGTTTGCCAGCATACTGCTGAATCAAAAAGGATTACGGTAACTACCGAGCACCCCGTTATATAGCGCCTTCAGTGGCAGATAATTTCTTCGTTAATCCATATTGATTTGCCCAGCCCCTTTGGCTAAAAAAGCAGCAGGGAAAGTTAAGTATATAATCTCAATGGTCATTGTCTATTACTATTTTATACACACTACATTATTTCACTGCTGGTTAAATTCTGTTCATTAGCTCTTTTAACCTGTTCATCAATTAAAATGCGTAACAGGCGCGACTTTGCTATACCGGTGCGTCTGGACAAGTCATCCAGATGCTGGATTGCGTCTTCCGAGAGACTGAAGGTCGCGTGTTTCATCGTAGTATTAGATGTTAGGTTTTCCCTCTCCAGTACGTTCAGTTTGGCGGGGCTGTGGTCAGTTTCAACGGGCTTGCGCTGACCTTTCGCATAATCAATAGCTTGATTAATAAAATCGTCTACGGAGAGGCGAACTGGCTTAGCTGACGGCTGAGACTTTCGCAGGCTGCATAAACTCATACTCGTTGTCCTTCGCTCGGGCTAACATTTCATCTAATATGCTTCGGATTTCAATCGCCGCTTTACCATTGGGTTCGCTTTCTATCACTGAACGCCCTGATTCTTCTGAGTCATCATACATATTGCGACTAAAAGTAACCGAATTGAGCACGGCAACTTCAAACGAGCGGCACACTTCTTTAGCTTCAAGAATTCTATTCGCCAGCGAGGGCAATGATGGACACTGCGTGATAACAAACGCGGCATTCATTTTCGGATTAACCATGCGGCAGGTCGAAATGATGTCTTCCATATGAGGCACCGTTTTCAAGTCTCTGCGTTTAGGTCGTAATGGAATAAGCACATGATCAGCTACTGACATAGAAGAGCGTAATGCCAGGTTATCCTGCCCCCCACAATCAATCACGATATAATCGTAATGGCGATTGAGACTGATTAATTCATTACGGATCTTACCGTAGAGTTGAATACAGTTGATATCAGGTAAGTTATCATCTGCTTTACGTTCTTGTATCCAATCTGATGTAGTGCGTTGTGGATCACAATCTACCATCAGCACATTGGCATTTTTTTCCGTACGAAGATATACGGCGATATTTTGGGCAAGACAACTCTTACCACTTCCGCCCTTTTCTCCTCCAACCAAGATAATCATTGTTACAGTCCTTAAGTAATAACTAAAAAATAAAAAAGTTACTCATTTATGACTGAAAAAGTGCACCTTGATCGCCCCTGCTGTTTCAGTGGAACAGCAGTTCCTATCATTGGCAACCCCGCTATCATAACCAGTGTATTTTGTTCTTTTTGTCGAACACTCAATGGCCGTAGACCGGAAGCTTTGCGCCACAACCTTTCGCGTTGTTTTGCCTTTTTCATCTATATCCCATGCGTTGTTGCAAACGTCTAGCAGAGCGCATGGAGATAGGATTATCCTAGCGCTAAATGATTGATGTGATAGGATGATGGTTAATAGTTAGGGATAATTACGTATACCTAACTACTTGAGACATATGTTTCTTTTTATTTTTGACCAGTGAAGGGCATATAAATGCGCATTGTGTGGATTTGTCTACTTTTAATAAACAGTGCTTACGCACAACAACCGCCACACGCTATTGAAGGTGCGTTCGACAAATTCACCACCTACTACCAGTCCCAATGGACAAAAGTCGCCCCGTGTCGCGTCCGAAAGCTTAATCAATTTCACGTTTGCTCACCTTTCTTGCGTAATGAAGGTAACGCTCCTTTCATTATGCATCACGGCATGAGAACACCCAAGGTGGCAGTATTATTTCATGGGTTAAGTGACTCTCCTTTCTACATGCGCGCCATCGCCACCAAGCTTTACGACCAGGGTATGAACGTTATTGTGCCCCTGACCCCAGGGCACGGGCTGCGTGAAGCGGATGAAGCAATGGAAGATAGCGATATGCCACAAACGTGGCGCCAGCACGCTGAAGCAATCATGAAGATTGCTCCGGAGCTGGGTGATGACATCTATCTCGGTGGATTTTCTGCAGGTGCTGCCATCGCGACAGATTATTATTTACGTCATCCTGACAATGTTGATGGACTACTTTTATTCTCCGCCGCCCTTGCGTTATCGGATTATGCAGAGAGCATGGCTAAAATTTGGGGAACAAAGTGGATCGCTAAATTAATTGATGGGGACTATCAGGCCACAGGACCCAATCCGCATAAATATCCAAGTGTGTCGGGCTACGCCGGCCTTCAATTAATGAGCATTATTCAGGATATTCGAAAGCGACTTGAAAACGGGCAGCAAATCGAGGTGCCTGTGTTCGCCGCACACTCCCAAGCTGATTTAACCACTCCCTTACATGGCGTAGAGGATTTGCTAGATCACGTTAAGGGGCGTCATACCTTGTTTTTAGTTGCCGAAGAATATGATCTTTGTCACGCAGACTTACCGCTTGATTTTAGGTCGATAGCTGACATGCACTTTAAGAAAACTGCAGTCACCAAACTGGAAAAGTGTACGGTACCGCAGGCAAATCCGTTATTCCGACAAATGACTGATATGTTAGTAACGTTTATTTCGATGGAGTGATAGGGGGATGAGGTGTGAACAAATCTGCCCACATCTCAAAGAAAAAAGAGCTTTAACCATGCCGCTTGGCGTAATCTTCCACCTGTTTCCACACCCGCAGGACATTCTCGCTGAGAATCTTTTTAATTTCTGGCTCTTTGTATCCACGATCCAATAATCCTTGGATTAGGTTCGGAAAATAGGATACATCTTTTAGGCCAATCGGCAGTGAGTCACCCACTCCGTCAAAATCTGAACCTAGGCCAACATGTTCAATACCAACCAGTTTAACCACATGGTCAATATGGTCTAGCACTTCATCAAGAGTTGAATAAGGATAGGGGTTTTCCTTTCGATATTCAGTTTCAAAATTGGCCAGTTTTTCACTGTCTTTACCTTCTTTTTTAATCAATGCATTCTGTGCCTTGGCTAAACCGTCTCGCCATTGGCGTGCTTCTTTGGTCACAAAACTCGAACCGAAGTTAATCATGATAACTCCTCCGTTTTTAGCCAATGCTTTTATCATGTCATCGTCCATATTTCTTTCGAAGCCCGGAGTGAACTTACGGAGTGATGAATGTGAGGCGATGACAGGCGTCTTGGACAATTCTAATGTTTGATAGAATGCATCGTCAGAGACGTGGGATATGTCAATTAGCATGCCGATATTATTCATTGCCGGAATGAGTGTTTTGCCGAATGGGCTTAAGCCTTTCCACTGACGCCGCAAGTCATAGGATGAGTCACTGATATGATTAGATTGAGAGTGAGCCAGAGTAATATACCGTATACCGCGCTCATAAAAGGTTTGCAGGTTTTTCAGTTCGCCTTGAATAGGCGATCCATTCTCCATCCCCATGGGGAGAGAGATAAGACCTTTGGCAAAGTGATTTTTAACATCATCGGTAGTGTAGGCAATGGCAAATTTATCTGGTGCGCGAGCCACAATGGCTTCTACAGAATCAATCAGTTGATGTGCAAGCTGAGTGGAAGCAGCAGAGCCATCTAAAGATGCGGGCACATAGATAGACATAAAGGGGGCATTTAAGCCACCTTTTATCGCGCGGGGATAATCAAAATCGCCGTCATCGGTTGCCTGGGTAACATCTACCCACTTTTCGCGTAACCGATAGGGGACATCAATGTGACCATCTACAATTATGGTATTTTTGGCAATGGCCGTGGCTTGTTTGCTCACGGTAACGGTGGCCATTGCAACCTGAGAGCAAACTAATAATGCGCTTGCTGTAATAAAACAAATTTTATTCACTACAACTCTCTCCAACTCGTTGTTAATCTTGCTAAGCGTAAGGGATTCAGAAAGTTACTACAATAGAATGTGTAAAAAACCGTCATAAGAAAAAAGCGACTAACATTTTGGCAACACTGCCCCGTGACTTGAGAAAAAAAATAAGCCATACTGCCCGCCAGATCCCCCGTACAGATGTCGGGCGGGCGTAAAATAAATGGCGAAGTTTTCATCTTAGTGGGTTGGTCATGCAACCTGCCATTCGCCGAATAAGAGAAATTGGAAATAAATTATGGCAGCTAACTATATCCCACTGGATAAAGAAAAACATAAAGATCTCAAAATCGCGTCTCAACATGCGTTTGAGTTCGCACAGAATACGCATCTTGCAGCAGCATCAATTAAAGAATTTGCACGATTAGCCAGTGCAATGCCGGTGGTATTCATCAAAGATCCAAAAAGCGAGCGTCTTCACGTGGTAGCAATGCTGGGTGTGGAACAGGCGCAGAACTTATATTTGTCTGACGGACAATGGCAAGCCTCACACGTACCTATGAACATTCTTCGTTATCCGTTTGATGTTCGCCCTGATGGCGATAAATTGGGCGTGTTTATTGACGAAAACAGTGCTCTTTTCACTGAAGATGGCTTACCCCTTTTTAATGAAGAGGGTGAGGCGACTGATTTTCTCAAGAATCGTCAGCAGTTTTTGGCTGACCTGGCTAATAGCGAACTGACCACACAGCGATTCGTGAAGCAAATTAGTGAGCTGGATTTACTGGAAGCGATCCGTATACGCGTCAGCTATGAGGACGGTACCCAACGCAATGTCACCGGCATGATGAGTATCAGTGAACAAAAGCTGATTGAATTAGATGGGGACAAAGTGGTTGAACTTCATAAAGCAGGCTTTATGGGTGCTATCTACGCGATGATGATGTCACTTGGGCAGTTAAACCGTCTTATCGAGCTGTCTAAAAATACAGCGAACCCAATTGTTAATATGCAAATTGGTGCTGAGCCAGAGCAAGATGAGAAAGCAGAATCAGCCGAACAATAAGTTAATAGCGTAAAACGAGATACATATTGGGCGAAAGGCAAATCATGCTTTTCGCTTTTTTTTTATCCCACCACTATGATTCCAATTTCTGGGCTATAGAAATGCCGACGTTTCACTTTTAATCCGAACCAATCTATGCCCCCGAAATACGGCAGACGAGTAGACCCAACATTTAATCTAATATCTTTATCCCATTTTGCTCATTATTTTCCCAGTCAAATTCAGTGACTTCACTGAAACTACTGTATGCAATAACAGTTATAAGCCAAGAAATACGTGGGGTTGAGCAGAATTTTTTCTTGACAGTGGGGCAAGGTGGTACCTAAACTGTCAATCAGTGGGTAAAAGTGGCAAATTGTGGATCGATTAGCAAATTACTACAAACCAGCACACACACGACTAGAAAAACAGCAGCATCAAAATATAAAAGGCTAGGGGAATGTTCCGCGGCGCTAATGCAATCAATCTTGACACAAAGGGTAGGCTGGCAATACCAACAAAATACCGTCAGCCACTGCTTGATGATTGCAACGGACAACTGGTTTGTACAATCGACACCCAGCAAAGCTGTTTGCTACTTTACCCACTTCCCGAATGGGAAGAAATCGAGCTGAAACTCAGCAAATTCTCCAGTATGGTTCCCGCCGAACGTCGTATGCAACGTCTCTTACTAGGTTATGCCACTGAAGCTGAAATGGATAAAAACGGCCGCTTCGTGCTGCCTGCACCTTTGCGTCTGCATGCTGGTCTGGAAAAAGAAGTTATGCTGGTGGGTCAGCTGAACAAGTTTGAAGTATGGAGTGCAGACAACTGGGCTGGTCAAATTGAACATGATATGGAAGCTGAACGTGAAGGTAATTTTGAACTTACTGAACGTTTACAGGACTTTTCATTATGAGCGCGCCACTATCGCATGCATCGGTACTCCTCAATGAGTGTATCGATGCCTTAGCTATCGATCCCAACGGGATTTACGTAGACGCCACCTTTGGTCGTGGTGGACACTCACGCGCGATTCTCGAACAATTGTCACAGCAGGGGCGACTGATTGCATTTGATCGCGATCCGCAGGCAATTGAAGCGGCTAAGTCGCTGGCCGATGATCCTCGTTTTACTATCGTCCATCGTCCGTTTGCTGAAATGGCTGAAGCTCTTCACGAACGTAATCTTGCGGGACAAATCGATGGTGTGCTGATGGACTTAGGGGTGTCTTCGCCACAGCTGGATGATGCCGAACGTGGTTTTAGCTTTCTGCGTGATGGCCCCCTGGATATGCGCATGGATACCACGCGTGGACAAAGCGCGGCGCAGTGGTTAGCGCAGGCAGAAGAACAGGATATTGCACAGGTTATTAAGGAATTTGGCGAAGAAAAATTTGGTAAACGCATTGCACACGCCATTGTTAATCAACGGAAACACACTCCTATCGAGCGCACCCTGCAATTAGCACAGCTTATCGATGAGGCGGTGCCGGTAAAAGACAAATTTAAGCATCCGGCCACTCGTGCCTTTCAGGGCATTCGCATTTATATCAATGCCGAACTCGATCAACTCCGTCAAGGACTTAAAGCTGCGACCGCTGTGCTTAAATCTGGCGGGGTGTTGGCTGTTATCTCTTTCCATTCTTTAGAAGACAGGTTGGTAAAACGCTTCATTAAAGAACAAAGCAAAGGAAAATCAGTACCTGCGGGCCTTCCCATTACGCAGGCTGAGATTGATGCCGACAAAGTGCTAAAGGCTATTAGTAAAGCCATTAAACCCAGTCAGGCAGAAATAGAAAGAAATGTGCGGGCAAGAAGCTCCGTACTCAGGGTGGCGCAGAAGCTATGAGCAAAACTGACAAGTCATCCTCGACTAACTTCAATTTACTGCTGATTTTAATCAGCGATCTCACCCGCAATAAACTGCGGGTTTTGTTGTATTTAATGGTTATTGTCAGTGCGTTTGCGGTGATTTTAAGTACCCATAGCAATCGGCAGCAAATCATCGCACTGGAACAACAAATGCAGGAAAAAGATGCGCTGGATGTGCAGTGGCGCAATCTGGTGCTGGAACAACGTGCACTGACCGAGCATAACCGCATTGAAGCGTTGGTCGAAAAGCATTTGAACATGCGTAGGCCTACTGTCGACGAAGAAGTGGTGGTGCGTTTCTGATGACTATTGTAATCCGCTCAGCAAATAAACGCACTGGTGCGAAACAAAACGTGACACCCTCCCTGGTGCACTGGCGGTTTGTGGTCGTCCTACTTGCCATTATTTTAGTTTTTACTGGTCTGGCGGTGCGCGCGGCATATATCCAGGTCATTTCGCCGGATAATCTTATTCAGCAAGGCGATAACCGCACTTTACGGACCCGTAATATGCCAAGCTATCGTGGATTGATTACTGACCGGAACGGGGTAGAACTGGCGGTGAGCGTACCGGTTCGTGCCATTTATGCCGACCCTAAAATTATTCATCAGCAAGATGGATTATCGAAAACCCGCCGCTGGAAAGCCTTAGCCGAGGTTTTGGGGCAGGACGTCGAATCGTTGCGTAGCAAAGTAAGTAATCCATCACGCCGTTTTGTGTACCTGCAACGTCAAGTTTCTCCAGCAATGGCGGAATACGTTGAAGAACTTAAAATTCCTGGTATTTATCTTCGCCAGGAAAGTCGTCGTTATTATCCGAATGGTGAGGTTACCGCGCAACTCATTGGTATTACCGATGTGGATGACAATGGTATCGAAGGTCTTGAAAGACTCTACAACGACTGGTTAACAGGTACGCCCGGCTCTCGGGTTATTCGCCGTGATGCCAAGGGGCGTCAGGTGGAAATTTTACAGTCGGAAGCGGGAGAGGCTGCCGGCACCGTTCAGCTAACCATCGATCAGCGTATCCAGGCGTTAGCCTACCGTGAAATTAAAGAAGCAATGCTGTATTACAAAGCTACGTCTGCATCGGCTTTGGTAGTCGATGTGGAAAGTGGCGACATTCTTGCGATGGTCAATGCCCCTTCATTTAATCCTAACGATCGCGATAATGTCTCGCCTCATCGCATGCGCAACCGGGTCATCACCGATGCCTTTGAGCCCGGCTCATCGTTGAAGCCCCTAGCGGTATTGGCGGCGTTAGAATTTGGTGAGACCAAAGTGGGCGATATCGTTGATACTTCACCGGGTTGGATGCGTTTGGGGGGGAGCTTGGTGAAGGATTTTCGCAACTACGGGAAACTTTCGCTCGAAGAAATCATTCAACATTCCAGTAATATGGGAACATCTAAACTGGCCTTATCTGTACCCAAGAACTTTTTGCTGGACACCTATTACAACCTTGGTTTAATGACTGATACGGGCACCAATATACCCGGTGAGGCAAACGGCATATTTCATGAACGTAGCCGCTGGTCTGAATTCGAATTAGCTACCTTATCATTTGGTTACGGTATTTCTGTGACCACAGCACAGCTGGCCCGTATGTACGCTACATTGGCGAATGGCGGCATCAAGCGTCCGTTAAATATTGTTCATAAACCACAGTCGACCAGCTGGAAACCTCAGGAAGAGAGGGTCATCAGCGAACATAATGCCAAAGCAATTATCGATATGATGGAAAGTGTGACGCAGGAAGATGGCTCGGGTAAAAAAGCAAAAGTGCAAGGCTACCGCGTGGCCGGAAAAACGGGCACGAGTCGAAAAGCGGTTGCCGGAGGCTACGGGGAAGAATACGTAAACATTTTTGCCGGATTAGCGCCTCTGACTAACCCAAGGCTGGTCACCATCGTACTTATTAATGAGCCGGGTGGTGATCTTTACCATGCCGGTGATACAGCCGCCCCCGTATTTTCTAAAATTATGGGGGGAGCCCTTCAACTGATGAATGTGCCGCCTGATGATCGTCAGGTTACTTCAACACAGTGGTTAAAAGGAGCGGGCAATGGTAGTTAGTGCTTTCGTTCAAAGTACCCGTGCGTTAATGGCTAAGTTCGGTGTGGACGCACCGGATATTCGTATTTCCGGGTTAACCTTAGATAGCCGCGAAGTTACCACGCGGCTGGCTTTTGTCGCCATTAAAGGACATGCCCTAGATGGCAGGGATTTTATTCCCCAGGCAATTAGCCTTGGCGCCAAGGTGATCCTGGCGCAAACTGAGGATCCGGCTCAACATGGCCATCTGGAAATGCGTGGCAGCAGTGTGATTATTTCTCTGTTTGATTTACCTGAAATGGTCTCCTCATTGGCTGCGGCGTTTTACGATTATCCGGCGCAAAAAATGTCCACGATTGCGGTCACTGGTACTAACGGTAAAACGTCAGTGGTACAGTTGGCTACGCAGTTGAAATCAATGCTGGGTACGCGCAGTGGCGCTATTGGTACATTGGGCTACGGGTTATACGAAGGGCGTGACACCGAATATACACCGGCACCTGATGGCACGACCACCCCAGACCCTATTCGCATTCAGTACATATTGGCTGAATTTGTCCAATTAGATGCTGGCCAGGCCGCGTTCGAAGCGTCGTCGCATGCGATTGTGCAGGGACGGATCAATCAGGTAAAAACTGACATAGCAGTCTTCACCAATTTAAGTCGCGATCACTTAGATTATCACGCTTCAATGGAAGACTACGCGCAGGCTAAACGCCAACTTCTCAAGCAGAGGGGATTGCACACTATTGTGCTTAATGCGCAGGATCAGGAAAGCCAAAACTGGAAAAGATTTGCTGACAGTCACATCAAAATCATCTGGACCGGTGTCGGTGAAATAGACTCGCAGATTACCTCACAAAGCCACTGTATTGCCACTAATGTGCGTTATCATGCACAGGGTAGTAGCTTTACCTTACAAAGCAGCTGGGGAAGTGCTGACGTCAGTATTCCGCTGTTGGGAACGTTCAATATTTACAATAGCTTAAGTGCCGTGGCTGCATTATTGGCACAGGGTGAAAGGTTTGAAGAAATTGTTCAGGTAATGGGAAAAGTTCACCCTGTTGCCGGCCGTATGGAAATCTTTTCCTTTGCTCAGGCAGGGAATGTCGTGGTGGATTATGCGCATACGCCTGATGCCTTGGAGAAAGTATTAACCAGTGCCAAGCAACATGCCCAGGGTATCATTTGGTGTGTGTTTGGATGTGGCGGCGACAGAGATAAAGGCAAGCGCCCCTTGATGGGGAAAGTGGCTGAACTACATGCTGATCGTATCGTGATTACCACTGACAACAGTCGATCAGAAAAGCCGGCCGATATTGCACAGGATATTAAACAGGGTTTGCAGAAGCCTGAAAACGCAGTGTTTGAAGCAGATCGCGAAAAGGCCATTCGTTTCTGTCTGCAGAACAGTAAACCCGGCGATTTAATTGTGGTCGCTGGAAAAGGCCACGAAGATTATCAAATTATTGGTGACAATCGCACCGATTATAACGAGCGAGCAGTAATAGCCCGGTTACAACAGGAGTACAGCACATGATAAAAACAAAGCTGTCATGGATTGCGCAACAAACTAATGGTCGACTGGAAGGTCAAGATTGTGATGTATCAAATATCAGTACTGATACCCGCACATTGCAACACGGTGACATCTATCTGGCCTTGGTTGGCGATAATTATAATGGTCATGCATTTGTACAGAATGCAAAAAACGCCGGGGCCATCGCCGTTATAGCCAGTGAGAGAATAAACACTGATCTGCCTGTAGTTTACGTCAAAGATACTAAACTCGCGTTGGGAGAGCTCGGTGCCGCTGTAAAGCGTGAAGTGAATCCTAAAACCATTGCTATAACGGGAAGCTCAGGCAAAACCACTGTTAAAGAAATGACCGCTGCCATTTTATCTCGGCGCGGAAATGTACTGGCCACGCAAGGCAACTTTAACAATGATATTGGTGTGCCATTAACATTACTTCGTTTAGAGCCGCACCATGATTTTGCCGTAATGGAGTTAGGGGCAAACCATTTAGGTGAAATCGCCTACACCACCAATCTGGTTAAGCCAGATGTTGCCACCATAGTAAATGCAGCAGCTTCCCATTTAGAAGGTTTTGGTAGTCTGCTGGGGGTGGCGCGTGCGAAAAGCGAAATTTTCAAGGGGCTTGATGAGCATGGCGTAGCTATCCTGAATGTCGATAGTCAGTTCGCCAATTTTTGGAAGGGTAAACTTCGCTACAATAACGTACTCACGTTTTCACCAGACCAACAAAATGAAGCGGATTTCACCGCTCAGGAAATTACGATAGGTTTGAATGGTTGCGCTGAATTCGAACTCCTCTGCCCTCAGGGGCAAGTATCTATCCAACTTAACATCCCCGGCATCCACAATGTGGGTAATGCTCTGGTCGCCGCTGCCCTTGCGCTGCAGGTGGGTGCTACCCTGGATGATGTCCGCGATGGCCTGCTCAATATGGCGCAGGTAAAGGGGCGCTTGAACGTTAAAATGCTGACCAGCCAGGTTCGCCTGCTGGATGACACTTACAACGCGAATGTGGCCTCGGTATCGGCGGCAATTGATACGTTAGCCAGTTTCTCAGGCAAGCGCGTGCTGATTCTAGGGGATATGGCTGAGCTCGGAGAAAAAGCGCGGTTTTATCACGAGCAGGTAGGTCAATACGCGCTGGATAAAGGAATTGATACCATCATTACCCTTGGCGTTTTAAGTCAATGTGCCAGCGCAGTATTCGGTCCGAACGGGTACCATTTCAGTGATATCGACAGCTTGATTGATAACCTGGAGAACACGCTATCCTTCGAACAACGTGATATCTCGATACTGGTGAAAGGTTCGCGCAGCTCAAGAATGGAAAGGGTTGTGACTGCTATTGAGGAATCTCCGGTGGGAAAGCTTGATCGCCGTCGGGAGCGTATTGCATGCTAATTTGGCTAGCTGACTGGCTAACCCAGTACGAATCGGGGTTCAACGTATTTTCGTATCTGACTATGCGAGCAATTTTAAGCACCCTGACGGCGTTGCTTATCGCTATTATTATTGGCCCCAAAATGATTCGCGCATTACAACGTATGCAGATTGGGCAAACCGTGCGCGATGATGGCCCGCAAAGCCATCTTTCTAAAGCGGGCACGCCCACGATGGGTGGGTTACTGATACTCTCTGCAATTGTTACCAGTGTGCTGTTATGGGCGGATTTAACTAACCGATATGTGTTGGTGACGTTAAGTGTCGTCATTGGCTATGGCATAATTGGTTTTGTTGACGACTACCGCAAAGTTATTCGTAAAGATCCTAAGGGACTCATCGCTCGCTGGAAATATTTTTGGCAGTCTATCATTGCCATTGGCGTCGCCCTTTATCTCTACAGCTCTGCCGTGTTGCCGTCCGAAACTGCATTATTGGTGCCGTTCTTCAAGAATGTGATGCCCCAACTCGGAATGTTCTATCTGATCATCGTATATTTTGCGGTGGTGGGCACCAGCAACGCGGTGAATCTGACAGACGGTTTGGATGGCTTAGCTATCGTTCCTACCATTCTGGTCGCAGGCGCTTTTGCGATTTTTGCATACGTTACCGGCCATGTGAACTTCTCTTCGTATCTGAATATTCCGCACATCCCAATGACCAGTGAGTTAGTCATAGTGTGCACCGCTATTGTTGGTGCCGGGCTGGGATTTTTATGGTTTAACACTTATCCAGCACAAGTATTCATGGGCGATGTGGGCTCTTTGGCATTGGGAGGAACGTTAGGAATTCTCGCTGTGCTGGTAAGGCAAGAGATTGTCTTGATTATCATGGGCGGCGTTTTTGTAATGGAAACCCTGTCGGTGATCCTGCAGGTGGGCTCATTTAAACTGCGTGGAAAACGTATCTTTAGGATGGCGCCTATTCATCACCATTTCGAACTAAAAGGGTGGCCTGAGCCACGGGTGATTGTGCGTTTTTGGATCATGTCGCTGATATTGGTGTTAGTCGGTTTGGCAACACTTAAACTACGGTAAAAGTAAACGATAAATGTTAAACGAATTGACGAATAAAACGGTAGTGGTAGCAGGACTGGGTAAAACCGGTCAGGCCACGTTACGTTTTTTACGTCAGTTTGAGGCGAATCTCAAAGTATGGGATACCAGAGAAACATTGTCGGTCCCAGTTGATGTGTCAGAACCAGTACATTTTGGTACACCGCCCGCCCATTTTTGGCAAGGCGTAGATGTTCTTGTGGTGAGCCCTGGAATAGATTTAACTCATCCAGGTATCCAAGATGCGCGTTCGGCAAAGGTTGAAGTTATCGGAGACGTTGAACTATTCGCCCGCATAAGCCCGAGCAAGGTGGTGGGTATCACGGGGTCAAACGGAAAAACCACAGTCACCTTGCTGCTGGCTCACATTTTAAAATCCTGTGGTTTGAACGCTGTGGCAGCGGGCAATGTAGGCAAGCCCGTATTGGAAATCGCCCAAGACGAATATGATTGTGTGGTGCTTGAGCTTTCCAGTTTCCAATTAGAATCAACCCACTCTTTACAATTAGAAGCTGCAGTCCTGTTAAATCTGTCTGATGACCATCTGGATAGGCACAAAACCATGTCTGCCTATTTGCAGGCGAAGCAACGAATCTTTACCCACTGTAAACAAGCAGTCGTATGGCGCGGGCACCCAGAAACTTATCCGATTGATAGTCGGATCCCTGTTACCACCATAGGGATTGATGCCAGTGGCGAGGGATTTTCGATAGACAGCGGCTGGATTACTTACGAATCAATGCCACTGTTGGACATTGCTAAGTTGCCGTTAGTGGGCACTCACAATATTCTGAATGTGCAAGCTGCGCTAGGCCTAGCTAGAGCACTGGGTGTTCCTCGTGATGCAGCAGCAGAAGCGGTGTACAGTTTTATTCCGGCCCCACACCGCTGCACCCAAATTGCGTTACATAACGGCGTGAGTTGGATAGACGACTCCAAAGCAACCAATGTGGGAGCGGCGCAAGCGGCCATTACTGGCATTGGTGCAGTAAAATCTGGCAAACTGATTTTAATTGCAGGCGGAGATGCGAAAGGTGCAGATCTATCCGCTCTGAAACCCGCCATCGACCAGTTTGTAGATTATGTCATTACGTTGGGTAAAGACGGAAAACTAATTGCTTCATTAAGCGCCCATTCTACTTATGTGGCCACTATGTTTGACGCGGTTAAAGTTGCCCATGACATGGCCAGGCCCGATGATATTGTACTGCTTTCGCCAGCTTGTGCGAGTCTGGATATGTTTGAAAATTATGAACATCGGGCAAAGGTGTTTGATCAATCAATCCGGCAGGTGGTGGCATGAGCAACAAAGCAGTCAGCCTGGTCTCCATTTTCAATGCGCGTCATGGTGCAGCGGAAAGTACTGGACCTTACGATGTGGGCCTGGTCATAGTCGCGTTGGCGTTAATGTCGATAGGGTTGATCATTGTCACTTCGGCATCCATGCCGGTTTCAGCAAAATTGTATGATGCACCATTTTACATCGCCATCAAGCATGGCATATACCTCATTATTGCATTAATTGCGGCAATGGTGGTGTTACAGCTTCCAATGCATTTCTGGCGGGTGACTAACCCCTATTTATTATTATTAGCAATTGGATTGCTGGTCGCCGTGCTGCTAATAGGCCGTAATGTTAATGGCAGTACCCGCTGGCTGGTAATCGGACCAATCACCATCCAAGCGGCTGAACCTGCTAAGTTATTTTTCTTCGCCTACCTTGCTGGCTATCTGGTGCGCCGTTACGAAGAAGTCACCGAAAACTTAAAAGGGTTTATTAAGCCACTAGTGGTCTTTTTCGTGCTGGCGATATTGTTGCTCGCCCAGCCAGACTTAGGCACCGTCGTGGTGATGTTCGCTACTACTATCGGTTTATTATTTTTGGCTGGGGCTAAATTATGGCAGTTTTTCGCGCTGGTCTTTGTGGGCCTCATGGCGGTCGTGGCACTGATAGTATTTGAAGAATACCGCCTCCGCAGGGTGACATCGTTTCTAGACCCGTGGGCAGACCCCTTTGGTACAGGCTACCAGTTGACCCAATCACTGATGGCCTATGGTCGCGGTAACTGGTTCGGTCAGGGGTTAGGCAATAGTTTGCAAAAATTAGAATTTTTGCCAGAAGCGCACAATGATTTCGTGATGGCGATACTGGCCGAAGAACTCGGCTTTGTTGGCGTAGTAGTAGTATTGATGCTGACATTTTGGCTGGTAATGCGAGCCTTGCAAATTGGCAACAAAGCGCTGCTAAAAAACCGACCGTTTGAAGGGTATCTGGCCTATAGCATAGGGCTGTGGTTTAGCTTCCAAACCGCGGTGAATATCGGAGCCAGCGCAGGTATTCTGCCTACTAAAGGGCTTACCTTACCCTTGGTCAGTTATGGGGGCTCAAGTATTATTGTGATGACAGTGGCAACCGCCATTTTACTTAGAATCGATTTTGAATTGCGGGTGGAGGGCGTTCAGGCTCTTGATCGCAAAATAAAAGCCAAAGCAGAACGCCGCCAGCAACAAAAAGATGCCAAACAAAAATTGAAAGCCATGTTGTCTTCTGTTTCTGCGGAGGCCTCACATGAATAAAAAATGTTTGATCATGGCTGGAGGAACCGGCGGACATGTTTTTCCCGCCCTAGCCGTGGCACAGGCACTGCGCGATAGTGGATGGCATATCGACTGGCTTGGCACAGAAGATAGGATGGAAGCTCAGGTTGTACCGGCCCATGGTTTTCCCATTCATTATGTGAAGGTGAGGGGGATCAGAGGCAAGGGACTATTGCTTCGCCTCACGGGGTTAGTTGCCTTGTTAAAGAGCACTCTTGCTGCGCGAAACATTATCCGTCAGGTAACTCCTGACTTAATCATTGGCTTTGGCGGTTATGCGAGTGGACCGGGCGGCGTGGCGGGTTGGCTGGCTGGCGTACCGCTACTTATCCACGAACAGAATGCGAAGGCTGGAATGACCAATCGCTTATTAGGCCGGATAGCGAAAAAGATATTACTGGGTTTTGATGATGCTAAGTCTGCATTTAACTACGCAAGCTCACGTTGCGTAACAGTAGGGAACCCAGTTCGTGAATCGTTTATCAATGCTACGAGCAAAGAGGCCACCCATCAACCCCTGCGTTTACTGGTAGTAGGCGGAAGTTTAGGTGCACGGGCATTGAATATTGCTGTCCCGCGCACATGTAAAAAGCTACAGGGACTGACCATCTGGCATCAGTGTGGCAAAGGTAACGTGAACGAGGTTAACACGGCATATGAAGATAGCGAAGGTGAAGTGAAGGTTACAGAGTTTATTGACGATATGGCAAGCGCGTACAAATGGGCCGATATGATTATATGCAGAGCAGGCGCGCTGACGGTGGCCGAAGTGGCTGCATCCGGCACGGCAGCGATTTTTGTACCGCTTCCTCATGCGGTTGACGATCATCAAACGCAAAATGCAATGTCACTGGTTAAGCATCACGCCGGAGTGATGATTAAAGAATCTCAGTTACAGGATAATTTAGGGGCCGCAGTGCGGTTGTGGTTAAACGATCCCGCCGCCTGTTTGACCGTGGGGAAAAAAGCGCGTGAATTTGCCATGCTAGATGCCACCAAAAATGTTGTACATGAGTGCGAATCCGTACTGGAGGCTGCAGCATGATCATGGCAGCTGATTTCCAAAATCCGCAGAAAAAGAAAGTGAAAAATATTTTCTTTATCGGCATCGGTGGGGCCGGCATGGGGGGCATTGCCGAAGTCCTTTTGAATGAAGGCTATCGGGTTGCCGGTTCAGATATACAGCAAAATAGTATGACCAAGCGTCTACAAAAATTAGGTGCGACGATTTACCAAGGGCATCACCATGCTAACGTTGAGGCCGCAGATGTTATTGTTGTTTCCAGCGCAATTAATGAGAAAAATCCGGAAATTCAGTTCGCACGCGAACATCGTATACCCATAATTCGTCGCGCCGAAATGTTGGCGGAATTGATGCGTTTTCGTCACGGGATTGCGGTAGCGGGGACGCACGGTAAGACCACTACGACCAGCTTAATTGCTACCATTTTTGCAGAAGCGGGGCTGGACCCGACATTTGTTATTGGCGGTCTGCTAAACAGTGCCGGCACTAACGCACGACTAGGTAAAGGTTCCTATTTAATAGCAGAAGCAGACGAGAGCGATGCGTCATTTCTGCATTTACAACCTATAGTTTCAGTGGTCACCAACATCGAAGCGGATCATATGGATACCTATGATGGCGATTTTACGCGTATGAAAGATACCTATCTGGAGTTTTTGCATAATCTGCCGTTTTATGGACAAGCCATCGTGTGCGGGGATGATGAAAATATTCAATCTATTCGCGATCGTATCGGCCGCAGTATTATCAGCTATGGGTTTAATGCTGATAATGATGTGCAGGGTGTGAATGTCACCTTAAGCTTTGGTCAGGCCAGGTTCGACGTTATCAGGAAAGGACACGCCAGCCTCAAAGTGACGTTGAATTTAACCGGTATGCACAATGTACTAAATGCGTTGGCCGCGATTGCCGTGGCCACGGAAGAAGGCATTGACGATGACGCTATAGTTAAAGCGTTGGCACATTTCGGTGGCATAGGGCGCCGGTTTGAAGTACTCGGACAATTTACGACCAGCGTAGGCAACGTCACCTTGGTGGATGATTATGGACACCATCCTACCGAAGTCAAAGCCACCATTGCAGCAGCGAGAGCCAACTGGCCTGAACAGCGCGTGATAATGATCTATCAGCCTCATCGTTTTAGCCGCACGCGGGACTTATATGAAGATTTTGTCGAAGTTCTCTCCGGCGTAGATGTATTGTTACTATTAGACGTGTATGCAGCAAATGAAGAGCCTATCGAAGGGGCTGACAGCAAGAGTCTGTGCCGTTCCATTCGTTTGCGTGGTCAAGTCGAACCGCTTTACGTGGGTAGCCCTCACAAGCTGAACGACATTCTGGCGAATGTCATTCAGGATGGCGATATTGTGATGACGCAAGGTGCTGGCAACATAGGTCAAGTTGCGCAGCAACTCGCTAGCAGTGGATTAGAACCTGCCGCATTAAAAGGAGAGGCACAATGAACTTTTTGTCTTATCCTGCTACTGAATATGGCCGCGTCGCGGTAATGTTTGGGGGTGAATCAGCTGAGCGAGACGTCTCACTCAATTCTGGCAAAGCAGTACTGAATGCATTGCAACGGCAAGGTGTCGATGCCTTTGCGTTTGACCCGGCCACGCGGCCCATAACCGAATTGCTCACCGAAAAAACAGATCGAGTGGTCATTATGCTGCACGGGCGCGGTGGCGAAGATGGTACCTTACAGGGGGCATTAGAGCTGCTGAAAATACCCTATACAGGCAGTGGCGTGCTTGGTTCAGCATTGTGTATGGATAAAATTCATAGCAAGCAAATCTGGCAGTGCTTGAACCTGCCCACCGCAAAATATCAAATTGCTGATAAATCCTACTTTGAAGCTGGATCATGCAGCGTTATAATGCAGCAATTGGGGAATGAGGTCATGGTTAAGCCTGCTCGAGAAGGGTCGAGTATTGGCATGGCCAGAGTATCGAGTGCAGTTCAGCTAGAAAAAGCAATACAGGACGCGTTTCAATACGATAATCAAGTTCTGCTGGAACAATATATTGATGGTGCCGAATTTACGGTAAGTATCCTGCAAGGCCGGGCGTTGCCTTCAATTCGTATGTCTACTCCCCATACCTTTTATGATTATTCTGCTAAGTACCAGGATAATACAACGCAATATTTTTGCCCCAGCGGTTTGGATGCAGAAAAAGAAGCGGAATTAGCCATGCTGTCTAGCCGCGCCTTTAGAGCATTGTCTGCCCGCGGTTGGGGGCGTATTGACGTGATGCAGAATAAGCTTGGTGAATTTTATTTATTAGAAGCCAATACGGTGCCTGGCATGACTGAAAAAAGCCTGGTACCTAAAGCTGCAAAACAAGCTGGGCTTGATTTTGACGGATTGTGTCTGGCGATATTGGCCAGCAGTATGCCGGCCGCCTCGGCAGATAAGGTAGACTGGCGTTAATGACAACACTACGCTCCTATTCTGCACAGTTTTGGTCGGGGGTGGTGTTTCTCCTGCTCGTGCTCATCGGATTGGCGGTAGCAGGAGTTAAGACGTATGACTGGTTGCAGGACGAACAGCGCATGCCAGTGCAGGTGGTTGATTTTTCAGGTGATTACAAACATGTTGATGTGGTCAGGCTGGAAAGATTAATTAGAAAATCGCAGCCAGGAAGTTTTTTTTCGCTGGATGTGAACGAGGTTTATCAGCTTGTAGAAGCTCAGCCATGGATATATCGGGCATCGGTACGCAAGCAGTGGCCGAATAAATTAAAAATTTATCTGGTCGAACAAACACCAGTGGCCCAATGGAATGATGATATGCTGTTAAATCCGTATGGGGAAACGTTTAATGCCAGGGCGGAAGGGCTGAAGTTACCTAAGTTGTTCGGGCCAGGGGGCAGTGAAAAAACAGCCTTAGAAGGGTTTCATGCTATGCATTCGTTGCTGGCTACAATGGGAATTGGTATACGTGAACTTTCGTTAAGTGAGCGGTTTGCGTGGCAAGTGCAACTGAATAATGATGTACAGTTGAACCTGGGAAGAAAGGAATTCATTGATCGTTTACAACGGTTTGTTGATATTTATCCGCTTTTGGCAAAACAGCCAAAGCAAGTGCGCTATGTGGATCTCAGATATGATACCGGCTTAGCAGTAGGCTGGATTGATGAGACAGAAAACAACAATAAAGAAGAGAGCTAGTATTACCATGTCGAAACCGACTGAACGTAATTTAATCGTAGGGCTTGATATTGGCACCAGCCAGGTTAAGGCAGTGGTTGGCGAGTTGGTTAACGATGATCAAATCAGCATTGTTGGTGTAGGTACGCATGCCGCCAAAGGAATGGATAAAGGTGGCGTTAATGATTTAAACCTGGTGGTAAAATCGGTACAGCGTGCAGTAAACGAAATGGAACTGATGGCAGATTGTCGGGTCTCGTCAGTGTTTATGTCTATCAGTGGTCGTCATGTAAAATGTCAAAATGAAAACGGTATGGTGCCGATCAACAACCAGGAAGTGACACAGGATGATGTCGACAATGTTATTCATGCTGCGCGCTCAGTACCCATTGCAGCAGAACGTCGCTTGTTGCATGTGTTACCACAGGAGTTCACCATCGACGTTCAGGAAGGGATTAAAAACCCGGTTGGCATGTCGGGCGTCAGAATGGAAGCCGATGCACACATTATTACCTGTGCAGATGACATGGCGAAAAATCTGACCAAATGCATTGAGCGTTGTGAGTTAAGTGTTGATCAAATTATCTTCTCGGCACTGGCGTCAAGTTATGCCGTATTAACCGACGATGAGCGCGAATTGGGTGTATGTGTAGTGGACATTGGTGGCGGTACCATGGATATTGTGATTTACACCGACGGGGCTATTCGTCACACTGCCGTTATACCGGTAGCAGGTAATCAGATTACCAGTGATATCGCGAAAATTTTTCGCACACCAATCAGTAATGCAGAGGAAATTAAGGTTAATTATGCCTGCGCATTAAAAGATATGGTAAGTATGGAAGAAAATATCGAGGTGCCCAGTGTGGGTGGCAGGCCAGCACGCGCCATGTCGAGACATACTCTGGCAGAAGTTATTGAACCTCGTTACCAGGAATTATTTGAACTGGTGCATGACGAAATCCGCGCCAGTGGTTTTGAAGAACAGATTGCAGCAGGACTAGTGCTGACAGGCGGTACAGCAAAAATGGAAGGTGCGGTGGAGTTTGCCGAAGAATTATTCCAAATGCCTGTTAGAGTAGGGAAACCATTAAATGTTAAGGGGTTATCTGAGTATACAGATGACGTCAGTTTTGCTACCGCAGTGGGGTTGCTCCATTACGGTAAGATGCAAACGGAAAACAAGAAAGTCAGCAAGCTGAAAAGCGGTGATTCTTTTATCAACCGTGTGCAAAGCTGGTTTAAAGGTGAATTTTAATTTTTAGGGGCGCTAAGGTCAGGACATAATGGTTAGCATGGAGGCATCAAACCGGTGGTTTGTGAAATGACTTGGTGTGGTAAGACGTACAAAACCGGAGAGTAAGTATGTTTGAATTAATGGATAGTCACGGCGAAGAAGCCGTAATCAAAGTCATCGGCGTTGGCGGTGGCGGCGGTAATGCAATTGAGCACATGGTGTCTCAAAGCATTGAAGGCGTCGAATTTATAGCAGTCAACACCGATGCACAGGTGCTACGCAGCTCTAGTGCTGATGTAACCCTGCAAATCGGGTCTAACGTAACCAAAGGCTTAGGTGCCGGCGCCGATCCAAACATTGGTCGCGATGCTGCACAAGAAGACCGCGAAACCATTCGTCAATCGCTAGATGGTGCGGATATGGTGTTCATTACCGCAGGTATGGGAGGCGGTACAGGTACAGGTGCCGCGCCAGAAGTTGCCAGAATTGCGCGTGAAATGGGTATTTTGACGGTAGCAGTGGTCACTAAACCTTTTCCTTTTGAAGGGAAAAAGCGAACGGCATTTGCAGACCAAGGTATTGTTGAGTTATCCAAGCACGTGGACTCACTTATTACCATTCCTAATGAAAAACTACTCAAAGTGATGGGACCGGGGACGCCGTTACTTCAAGCCTTCAGTGCTGCCAACGATGTATTACGTGGTGCGGTACAAGGGATTGCCGAATTGATCACCCGTCCGGGTCTTATCAATGTCGACTTCGCCGATGTGAAGACAGTTATGTCTGAGATGGGCACGGCGATGATGGGCAGCGGCGTGGCATCGGGTCCTGATCGTGCTGAAGAAGCAGCAGAATCGGCGATTGCCTGTCCGTTACTTGAAGATATCGATTTGTCGGGCGCACGCGGAATTCTGGTCAATATTACCTGTGGACCTGACTTTGCAATTGATGAATTCGAAACCGTTGGTAACGCTGTGAAAGCCTTCGCTTCCGAAAATGCCACTGTTGTCGTGGGTACAGTTATCGATATGGAACTGGCCGATGAGATCCGTGTAACCGTGGTGGCTACGGGTATCGGAGCAGAACGAAAGCCTGATATCTCGCTGGTGAGTTCTGAAGGTACTCGGCTGACGAATTCAGCTCGCGAGTTTGGTGTCAGTTCAGTGCATGAGTCACGAAGCGTGGGTGGTACTGAGGGTAATCAGGCGTTAAAAGTTGAAGATGAAGCGCAACCTGGCAACGATCTTGAATACTTAGATATACCAGCGTTTTTACGCAAACAAGCTGATTAATATTTCACAAACTGAGGAATTTTTACACGGTTTTGCTGTCAAAAGTTGATGGTTTACCATTATTTAGCCAAGAATTGTAAGTTTTTGACAAGTGGGTAATCACTCACTATAATTCGCGGCCGCTTTTGGAACAGGTAAAAAGCTACAAACACGATGATTAAGCAACGTACAATTAAACATTCAGTTCAAGAAACTGGAATTGGTCTACATAAAGGGGAGAAGGTCACCATGACTCTCCGGCCTGCGCCTGCCAACACAGGAATTGTGTTCAGACGTATTGACCTGCACCCTCATGTAGATATTCCTGCACGCGCTAATGCAGTTGGGAATACCATGTTATGTACGTGTGTGAATAACGAGGATGGTGTTAGCATTCACACCGTAGAACACTTGGCATCTGCATTAGCAGGGTTAGGTATTGACAATATTATTGTTGAGGTTGATAGCAACGAGCTGCCCATTATGGATGGCAGCGCCAGTCCGTTTGTATTTTTACTACAAACTGCCGGTATTGAAGAATTGAATGCGGCAAAGCGTTTTATTCGGATCAAGAAGCCGGTAAGAGTAACTGAAGGGGACAAGTGGGCAGAACTGCGCCCACACGATGGTTTCCGTGTAGATTTTCGTATTGAGTTTGATCACCCTGTGATCAGCCAGACGCGTCAACATATGGTTATGGATTTCGATTCATGCTCGTATGTGAATGAAGTCAGTCGAGCCAGAACCTTCGGGTTTATGCGCGATTTAGAGTATATGAACGCGAATAATCTGGCCCTGGGTGGAAGCATGGAAAACGCGGTGGCCCTGGATGAATTTCGTATATTGAACCCTGAAGGGTTACGTTACGAAGATGAATTCCTGAAGCATAAAATACTGGATGCAGTAGGCGACCTTTACCTGGGTGGCCATAGCATTATTGGCGAGCTAAAAGCGTTTAAGAGTGGCCATGGTTTAAATAACAAACTATTGAATGCGGTTTTAGACGACAAAGATAGTTGGGAATACATCACCTATGAAAATCAGGATGAAGTTCCAATCCGCTATGCCTCGCCCGTACTGGCATAATTAAAAATTCATTTTGGAAAGCCGCCGTTCAGGCGGCTTTTTTTGTTTAAAAAATTAGCGACCTGCTAAATTTTTTAGGTGTTCACGGAAGGGAAAGTAAAAAAAGGGTGTGGATATTTGTTCCCAATGCCATTCAAAGGTAAACTAATGCTCGATTTTTTACAGGGTAGACCATGAAATTAACATTAACGATTCGCGGCGAAAATAAGCAGTTCGAGCATTCAATGAGTGTCCGGCGTTTATTCAGTATCGTGGTCATAGTGTCAATGTTTGTTCTGGTATCCAGCCGTTCTACCCAATCTGTCAACGAAAACCTTGCCAGGGTGAATGTATCCAAACAAATTGTGGCGCAGACGCAACAACAACTGAATGCATTAAGCGATCGTTCATCCTCGCAGATAGCGGTATTAAATCGGGATATTGCGCAGGCAAATGTTCAGATTAAAACCATTGAAAGTCGACTTAATATTATTGCCCAAGCGGTTGGTATTAAGCACAGCGATCTGGCGGTTATCAAAGAAGAGGTGAAGCCACCTTTACACGCCAACCCTTTACAATCAGAAATCGCTCAGCTTCAGCAAAGTTTAGCAACTCATGAGACGCAACTTTCTATGCTTGAAAGTTTGCTTAGGGGACACCATATCGACAATCAGACTCAGTTATCAGGACGGCCCATTAAGCGCGGATGGTTATCCTCTTATTACGGTCTGCGGGAAGATCCTTTTTCGGGGGAAGCAGCTGAGCATACGGGACTGGACTTCGCTGGCAGTATTGGTGATGACGTTATCGCTACCGGCGCGGGCATCGTCAGTTGGGCGGGGGATCGTTACGGGTATGGGCAAATGGTCGAAATCGATCATATTGATGGGCTTAAAACACGTTACGCTCACAATCAAGCCGTTTATGTCGCCGTCGGGGACGTGGTGACAAAAGGGCAGGTTATTGCACAAATGGGCAGCACGGGTAGGTCTACGGGAGCGCATGTACACTATGAGGTGTTAAAAAGCGGACATCACGTAAACCCGTTACCTTTTGTGGATAACCACTAAAGAAAAAAGAACAAGTAATAACTAAAAGTAATAGCAATAAGTATCAATACATAGCGGATAGTCGGTGAGAAATTACTTCCGATACCGCCTTAAGTTTAATCGCTCTATGATAATGATTTATCGTTGAGTACAGGTAGTGGGATCTCAAAACATGTTTGCAAGTGTCATTAAGAAAATTTTCGGTAGCAAAAATGACCGACTATTAAAAAAACTACAAAAATCTGTCGACGCCATTAATGCACTGGAAGCCGATTACGAAGCGCTTACCGATGATGAACTTAAGGCAAAAACGGCAGAGTTCAAAACGCGACTCGAGAAAGGTGAATCGTTAGATGATTTACTGGTAGAAGCATTCGCCACTGTGCGTGAAGCCAGTAAACGTGTTTTTGGTATGCGCCACTTTGATGTCCAGTTATTAGGTGGCCAGGTTCTGCATCAGGGTAAAATTGCAGAAATGCGAACAGGGGAAGGTAAAACCCTTACCGCCACGTTACCTACCTATCTTAATGCTTTGTCAGGTAAAGGTGTGCATGTTGTCACGGTGAACGACTATCTGGCCAAACGTGATGCCGATTGGAGCAGACCATTATTTGCTTATCTAGGCATGACAGTAGGTTGTAACATTCCCGGTATGGCGTCGGAAACTAAGCGCGAAGCCTATAAAGCGGATATTACCTATGGTACGAACAACGAGTTTGGTTTCGATTATTTACGTGACAACATGGCGTTTAGCCCACAGGATCGTGTGCAGCGCGAACTCAACTACGCAGTGGTAGATGAAGTAGACTCAATCTTGATTGACGAAGCGCGAACTCCTCTTATTATATCTGGTGCTGCCGAAGATAGCTCAGAGCTTTATCGCCGCATTAACCTGGTTATTCCAAAGTTAATTCAGCAAGAAAAAGAGGATGAAGAGGATAATCCAGGCGATGGGGATTTCACTGTCGATGAAAAGGCCCGTCAGATTCACCTGACTGAAAACGGTCAGCTTCGTGTTGAAGAGATCCTCAAAGAAGAGGGTATCCTGCCACAGGAAGAATCGTTATTCGATGCAGGAAATATTTCGTTACTGCACCATATCAATGCGGCCTTACGCGCACATAAGTTATTTAGGAAAGATGTCGATTACATAGTTAAAGATGACAACATCGTCATTGTTGACGAACACACCGGTCGGACGATGGAAGGACGTCGCTGGTCAGAAGGACTGCACCAGGCAGTAGAAGCTAAAGAAGGTGTGCGGATTCAAAATGAAAACCAAACCCTGGCTTCAATTACTTTTCAGAATTACTTCCGCTTATTTAACAAACTGTCGGGTATGACAGGTACTGCTGATACAGAAGCATTCGAATTTCAACACATCTATAGTTTGGAAACGGTGGTGATACCCACCAACAAACCGATGATCCGTGATGATAAGGCGGACTTGATTTATCTGACCGCAGAAGAAAAATACGAAGCGATTGTTGAAGATATTAAAAAGTGTGTGGAGCGTGGACAACCTACCCTGGTGGGGACTATTTCCATTGAGAACTCAGAGTTACTTTCACGGGTGCTGAAAAAAGCCAAAATCCCTCACAAGGTACTTAATGCCAAGTTCCACGCACAAGAAGCTGATATTGTAGAGCAGGCTGGTAAACCCGGTGCGGTCACGATTGCCACCAATATGGCTGGTCGGGGTACCGATATCGTGTTAGGGGGTAACTGGCAGGCCGAAGTTGAAAAGCTGGAAAACCCTACTGAAGAACAAATCCAAAAAATTAAAGAGGCTTGGAAAGAACGCCACGATAAAGTAATTGAAGCCGGTGGTTTACATATCATTGGTACTGAGCGTCATGAATCCCGTCGTATTGACAACCAGCTACGGGGGCGTTCAGGCCGACAGGGTGACCCAGGCTCAAGCCGTTTCTACCTGTCACTGGACGATTCCTTGATGCGTATTTTCGCCTCTGAGAAGATGGCAGGCATGATGAAGCGCTTGGGCATGGAACGTGGCGAAGCCATCGAGCACCCATGGGTGACTCGCGCCATCGAAAATGCGCAACGTAAAGTTGAGGGGCGTAACTTCGACATTCGTAAGCAATTACTTGAATATGATGATGTTGCCAATGATCAACGTAAAGTTATTTACGAGCAGCGAAACGAACTGCTGGACGAGGGTGATATCAGTGAAACCATTAAGGCTATCCGTGAAGACGTGGTCAATAGTGTCATTGACGAATATATTCCTCCACAGTCGCTGGAAGAAATGTGGGATGTACCAGCGCTGGAAGAGCGTTTAAAAGCTGATTTTGCAGTGGATCTTCCAGTACAAAAATGGCTGGACGACGATGATAAATTATACGAAGAAAAGGTGCGTGAACGGATTTTGACCCACATCGAGGAAGCGTATAAAGAAAAAGAAAATGCCGTGGGCGAAGGGGTGCTACGCCAGTTTGAAAAAGCGGTAATGCTGCAAAATCTGGATAGTCACTGGAAAGAGCACTTGGCTGCGATGGATCACCTCCGTCAGGGAATTCATCTGCGCGGCTATGCGCAGAAAAATCCTAAGCAGGAATACAAGCGTGAGTCATTCGAGCTCTTTTCACAAATGCTCGAAGCGCTGAAAGTGGAAGTGATTACCATTTTGAGCCGAGTACAGGTTAAAGCAGAATCTGATGTTGAGAAGGTAGAAGAACAACGTCGTCAGGCAAACAATACCCCTAAAAACTTCAAACATGAAGCGTCGACAGATACGCCCAATTCAGAAAGCGGTCGGGTGCAAACGGCTGTGCGAGAAGGCCCCAAAGTCGGCAGGAACGATCCTTGTCCTTGTGGCTCTGGCAAAAAGTACAAGCAGTGTCACGGCAAACTGAGTTAATGAATACCGTACAGGTAGCTGTAGGGGTAATCCGCCGGGCAGATGACGTATTCATCTGTCTGCGCTCTGAACATCAGCATCAGGGCGGTAAGTGGGAGTTTCCAGGGGGGAAAATCGACCACGGGGAAAGTGTTGTCGAGGCACTAAAGCGCGAACTGCAAGAAGAAATCGGGATCTCGGTAATTCGTTGTCGGCCGTTAATTGAGATTACTCATGATTATGGTGATAAGCGAGTCGCGTTACTTGTACGTGAGGTGCTGGATTTCAACGGTGAGCCGCACGGGGTCGAAGGGCAACAACATAAATGGTGTCCGATAGACTCCCTTAATCCGGCAGATTTTCCTACCGCCAATGTGGCTATACTTGACGCTCTGACAACGTCAAAGTAAACACGAATCAGCTGTAGCAAAGGCTACATGCTGTTTGCTATAAGCCGCTTCATTAATAAAGTGTGGGTAAACTTCAGTGTTACCTTCCCACACCTTTTCTGTGCCATCAAAGCATTTAAATATTGGTTGCCCGGGAAGCAAAGGCACAAAATCTTTGTCTTGTAGCTGATGATGGATCATCGCTATTCGCTGCCCGTCACTATCGAGCGGGAAGTGAATGTTTTCAATAAACCGATACGCCTGACAAGGTGCTAGCTCGCTGAGCTCATTAGAATTATAGCTTTCACAAAACGCCACCAGTGTGCCTGCGAGTAAGGTAGTGAGTTGATAAACATCTTCTCTGAGGACACTTTGAGGTTGCCCGCCTACTTCAATCATGACACCGTATTTACCTAAGGTGCATAGGTAGGGATGCTCTTCATACGGAATTTCGTCCTCTACCAGTATATTTGCCTCGGGTAAAACTTGTTTCACAAATCGCGCCATACTGACGTAAAAAGGTGCACTGGAGGGCAAGATGAGGGTGGCCCCCATATGGCTGGTGGTATTGTGAATGTCTACGACCAGATCATACTGCGACTCGCCTTTAGGACCGATTCTGGCATTAATATCAATGGCCAGCTGGCTTTCCAGCGTAAGCTCCGGGTTGGCTAGTTTGGGCAAAGAAAATTGTCGATTCAAATCTTCGTCTACAAAGCGAACATTGCGAACAATCGCCTCTTCATTGGCGAGCATGGTGGATAATTCAAACGTAGAATATTTGTAAGGGCAGCCATTACGTTGCCAATTCCTAATCAGCTGGATGCCGCTTGTCTCATTGCCGTGGGTGCCTGCTACAAACATCACATTTTTAATCATAATCTGGCTCTAGTGGGTGAAAAAAGAATCGTTTTGCTTGGCAAGCATCGCCTCAATTTCTTCTACATCCATAGCATTTTGGGGAGCGGTTTCAGAGGCGGGTTTGCCTGCAATGGCATTTGCTTCGCTCGCCCAATCTCCTAAATCAATCATTTGGCAGCGCTTAGAACAAAAAGGCCGGTATTCGTTTTTTTCTTCCCAGCTAACATCGTGCTGGCAGGTGGGACATTTTACTTTCATTCGATAACCATTGGTTGACTCAGTAAGCGTAAAGTCTAACAGGCGGCAAGTGAAAATGTCACTTCAGATTCTACTGAAGAAGACTGTCTCTCTTGGGGCTCAAACCACATAAAGCGAATTGCGTAGCGATATTTATTTCCACTGAGGGTAGGGTAATAGCCAGCATTAACATCACATTTTACGCGGATCAGTTCATTCTTATCTTCTGCTACACCTTGATAAAATCCATGCTCAGCAATAACCTGAGAAAAAAGACCCCGTTCACGCAAAAATGAAAGACTGATCGCGATGGACTCTTCTATCAGTTTTAGAGAATTCATCCACTGGCCAATCGCATGGTGGCGGGACTCCGCTGGCTGGGCTAACCAGAAATGTAAGTTCGGTAAATCAAAGCTGCATGCACCCCCGGGGATAACGAAGCGTTGCCTGATAGAATTTAAAAATTTGTCATCTTTAAGTTCGTTACCAAACTTTTTACTGGCTTTGAGTTTCTCTTTTAATCGTAAAATCGATTGAAGAGCCTGTTCTAAAGCCGCACTATCGATATTAGGGTGTTGCGACCAATACACCAGGTTGCGTTCGTGGACGTCCATGTCCTTAAGCACATCGGTGCGCAAGTCCAAGCGTTCCACTAAATCCAATAGGATAAAAAGTCGATCGAAAAAATACATCTGCAGTGTCCCGTTTTCGCCTTTCGCACCGGTTTTTAGTTGCCGCAGCAACTGCTCAATGCGAAGGTAGTTTCGCACCTTTTCTTTTAGTGGAAATTCAAAAACAGAATCAGTCATGGCGTCCCTCATTGCAATATCGGCTGCGCACTACACCGTAAAATTACGCATAATTCAAGCACTATACCAATTTGGAATAATGTTCGCTTAGAATATATAGAAATTCTACTAATGAAGATACATTGGTAAAAATGTAGTGAAATAACTAAGCTTTTCAAACGAACGTAACGCAAGCCAAGAGGATTTCATCACTTTCAGTTTGCGGCACTTGCGAATTTGCCGGCCAGTTAATGTTGATTTATTTGATCTTACTGACCTTCACCAAATTGTTTTTCACATTGAAAACCCACGCGCAAAGTGAGTTCGCTGTAACGCAGGTGAGTATTATACAAGATAGGGGAGGGAAGTGATCAGATTATGCTTTACGGTACAGGTAAAGCGGCTCATCCTTTACTTTGAGATGCTAGATGCCTTTATCTCTTTGTCGCAGAAAATGACAGATATTGGCTGTGTAAAGACTTTACCAGAAACGGTATTCGGTTTAGGGGGCCATCGTTTAGTATAATGTCGTCTGCGGCTTTTATTCGCTCTTTTCGTGATATCTGGGCTCTCATTATGTTTTCAATGAGTTTGCTATCACTGCCATCCCGTCGACTGGCACGCTCTATCTGCAATGTCTCAGGGCAATCAACCACCAATACCCGATCTACCATAGTGGTAAGATTATTTTCGATTAAAAGAGGGACCGCGAGCACACAATAGGGGCTTGTAGTGTGTTGTATGGCCGTCATCATTTGTTCGCGAACCGCAGGGTGGATAAGCCCATTTAACCAACGTTTCTCGGCGTCATCATTAAATACTCGCTGTCTGAGTAAGGCACGATTCAACGACCCGTCTGAATGTAAAACTTCGCTACCAAAATGTGCGGCAATTTCGTTTAAAACCGGAGTGCCGGTTTTGACGACGTCGCGCGCTACCACGTCCGCATCAATAACATCGATGCCCAGTTTTTCAAACTCCTGACTAACCACCGACTTGCCACTACCTATTCCGCCAGTTAATCCCACCACATATTTGTTTGCTTGAGGCATCTTCACAGCAATACCCAGTTTAAATATGCCGACGCTATGTCAGTTTTAAACATAAGGGTTAACCACCCCGCAATGGCAAGATAAGGGCCGAAAGGAATCGCCAGTGAACTACCTTTCTTTTGGGTCACCATCATTATAATTCCGAAAATAGCGCCCACTAAGGAAGAAAACAAAATTATAATAGGAAGCCCCATCAACCCGGTAAAGGCACCCAACGCAGCAAGTAGTTTAAAATCGCCGTAACCCATTCCTTCTTTACCCGTTGCCAGCTTGAATAGCCAGTAAACGGTCCATAAGCTTAAGTACCCCGCTGCCGCTCCCGCAATAGCCTGTCCAGGTGAGACAAATACGTCTTGAGTACTCAGTACCAAGCCAAACCATAATAGCGGTAACGTTAATTGATCCGGCAACAGCATTTTATCCAGATCAATAAAAATGAGGGCAATCAATACATAGGTAAGAAGAACAGCGCTCAGCGCCTGCGACGATGGCCCGAAATACCAGGCGGCAAAAGTGGCGGCGCAGCCGGTCAACAGTTCTACCAGTGGATAGCGAATCGAAATAGGAGTATGACACTTAGCGCACCTGCCTTTTAACAACAGGTAACTCAGTAAAGGGATATTTTCCCATGCGCGAATTTTATGCTGGCATTGAGGGCAGGTACTATCAGGCTTAACCAAATTAAACGTAGCTTGTTTTTCTACGCTGACCTCTGGTTCAAAATAATGTTGGTACTCAGCTTTCCAGCTTCGCTCCATCATTATTGGCAGGCGATAAATGACGACATTTAAAAAACTGCCAACCATAAGACTGACAACAAAAACCAGCCCCAGAAAAAAGGGGGGGCTGGAAAGGCTTAACTGAATCAGGGCGTCCATAAGGTTTATACTTTATTTTTTATGTAAGGGTGCCAGAAAGTAAAGGGGGCAACAATGCGAATTTTGCATTGCTGCGAAACCAGGTTAAACCACATTACCCATTTGAAAGATTGGTAAATACATGGCGATAATCAGGCCACCGATGACCACACCCAGAACGGCCATTATTAGCGGTTCCAGTAAGCTGGTCAGGCCGTCGACCATATCGTCGACTTCAGCTTCATAAATGGTGGCGATTTTACTTAACATTTCATCCACCGCACCGGATTCTTCACCGATAGCAATCATTTGCGTAACCATATCTGGAAATACCGCCGTGGCACGCATCGCCGTATTCATCTGCATACCGCCAGCCACTTCTTTTTTAATAAACAAGATAGCATCGCGATATACCGCGTTGCCAGATGCACCTGCCGCTGAGTCTAACGCGCCGATCAAGGGCACACCGGCAGCGAAGGTGGTAGAAAGAGTGCGGGTAAACCGAGCGATACTGGCTTTTTTCAATATTTCGCCGATTACCGGTATCTTCAGCATTTTCTTATCCACACTATCACGGAGTTTTAGCGACTTCTTATATTGCTTCATAAAGAGATAGCCGCATATACCCATTCCCATCGCAATGAAAAGTCCATAGGTTTGCACAAACGCAGATAAACCTAATACCATTTGCGTAAAGGCGGGTAGCTCTGCGCCAAAGCTACTGAAAATTTCCTCAAATTGTGGCACAACAAAAATTAGCAAGATGGTGGTCACGATGAAGGCGACAACAAGAACCGCGATTGGATAAAACAGCGCCTTCTTGATTTTCGATTTTAGGGCTTCAGCTTTTTCCTTATATACCGCGATACGATCGTAAATGGTTTCCAACGCACCAGATTGTTCGCCGGTGGCGACCAGGTCACAATACAAGTCATCAAAATGTTGGGGGTGCTTACGTAAAGCTGAGGATAATGGCGTACCGGCTTTAACTTCTTCCGTAATTTCAACCAGCATTTTGCGCATAGAGGGTTTTGCATGCCCTTGTGCAATCATTTCCAATGACTGAATCAAGGTTACCCCTGCTCCCAACATCGTGGCGATCTGACGAGACATAACGGAGATATCGGCAGGTTCAATTTTCTTACCACCACCACCGAAAAGAGGCTTTGCGTATTTCTTAACCTTCGTAGTGGAGATACCCTGACGGCGAAGCAGGTTTTTAGCTTCCATAATAGAGGTGGCTGAAATTTCACCTTTGCGGTTGTTTCCCGCCCGGTCTTTTCCTTGCCAGACAAAAATTGATGCTGCTTTTGCCATGTGGAGTACCTGAGAATATTGAAAGGGGTTGCAGACAATAAAGCCCAGTGAGGACTGGGCTTTAATTATTCTTATTATTACTTAATAATTAACAAGCAGTAGTCGGGTCACACACTTTATCCCAAGTGATACCGCTGGCAGCTACAGTCGGAGTTAACACAATTGTTGCGCCACCAGTTTTTGCTGCATTTTGAAGTTTAGAATCAGGTGAAGCAGTAGCAGTAATAACACCATCAGTAACGGATACGCCAGGAACTTTTCCTGCAGCGGTTACTGCGGCAGGGATACCGTTTGAGCCACTGTCACACGACGTGATATCGCCTGTGGTCTGAGAACATACTTCAACCGCTAACTTAGCCGCTGCCGTGGCGTTAGTCACTTCGGTAAACTTCGCCTTCTCGGTATAGTTTTGGTAAGCTGGCAAAGCAATCGCTGCAAGAATACCGATAATCGCAACAACGATCATTAATTCGATTAAGGTAAAGCCTTTTTGGTTGTTAGCTTGTACTTGTTTCATGGTCTTTCTCCGGGACGTTTTAACGTGCTGTGTTAGCAATTTAAGTTTCGTTTCTACCTATACCTGAGGCGTTTGTATTTTGGTTACGACCCCGGTACTTGGCTTTCAGTATAGAAGGCAATTAGCTGCTGACAAGTATAGTCAGTTATACGTAAGTGTTAGCTTTGACTAGTTTGCGTGCGCAATACCAGTTCAAATCCTCACGCTCACCTCTCACCATTATTCTGAAAAAATTAAATTATTCAATGTTTTATGTCAAGCCTTAACGAGAGATCAATGGCCTGAACATGTTTGGTCAAGGCGCCAGAAGATACGTAGTTGACACCCAATTTGGCGAGCGAAAACAGCCTTTCGTCGGTAATATTACCTGATACTTCCAGTTTACATCGGGCCTGATTTATGTCGACTGCCCGTTGGATCTGTTCGTTAGAAAAATTATCCAACATGATAATATCTGCTTTAGCTTCAATCGCTTGGCTTAATTCATCAAAGTTTTCTACTTCTACTTCCACCGGTTTTTCGGGGTGCATCTCTTTGGCTTTGGCAATGGCTTTAGGTATAGAGCCGCAAGCAGCAATGTGATTTTCTTTTATTAAAAAAGCGTCAAACAAGCCAATTCTATGATTCTTGCCGCCGCCACATAAAACTGCATATTTTTGCGCTAGCCGCATACCAGGCAGGGTTTTGCGGGTATCTAATATCTGGGTGTCAGTGTGGGCCAATAGCTGGGCATATTTCGCGGTGATGGTTGCCGTGCCACTTAATGTTTGCAGAAAGTTAAGCGCCGTGCGTTCGGCAGTAAGGATAGCGCGAGCATTACCGGTAACACTGAATAAGGTAGAATTTGCACTGGCTTTGTCCCCATCCTTTACAAACCAGGTAATCTGCAAATTACTATCGACTTGTGAAAAGGTTTCATTCACCCAGTCCAGGCCACATACCGTACACTCTTCTCGCGTAATAACTTTTGCGTTTGCCTGAGTGCGTGCGTCAATCAGGCATGCAGTAATATCGTTGTTGATATCAATGCTGCCACCTAAGTCTTCCTCAAGTGCGAGTGTCACTTGCTTGCTGATAGCGTGTTGTGAGGGGCGATTCATTGCGATATTCCAATTATATTAAAAGGTACGCAATATTAACCATTCTCCGCGCTGAGTAAACTCCAGTTGCCGTAAAACACTCATACCGAGTAAAATTTCATCGCCCGACATGCCCGGATTCAAATTCGCTCTTACATTATTTAGTCGGATATCACCAATGGTAAGCGTGTCAATTTCCGTTAAAGCAATCCGTACTGTTCCATTGGCTGTATTAGCCAGCCCAACGCGACCCGGTGTGAGTGATAGTTTGTTTTGCAGGTGAGCAGGAATGGCCACATCGGTGGCACCGGTATCAACAATGAAGGTGACAGTTTGGCCATTAATGGTGCCGTTTGTGACGTAGTGGCCAAAGCGGTTTTGCTTCAGCTTTACTTCGATTTGACCACCGGTACGGTAGGAACTTGGCTGTTGATTAGGGTTGTAGCGTTTTTCCAGTACATTATTAAAGACGGCAGCGAGTAAGCCTAAACCACAGACCCACGCCATAATGTACATCCATTTTCCGCCCGATTCAGCCATAAGCCTCTTTTCACCTCAATTACATCATTTTCTTTATAGCATTTTCGCTTGTAGATTGCAGTGGTGGCTGTCAGACTTTACCCATTGTTAGTAAAGGAACCCCCGCTGTGCCATACGACTACTATAAGTCAGCTACACAAAAACATTCGCCCTATTATGATGAAAGGCCCAAAGATATCGATATATCGCTGTTGGTTATTCATAATATCTCGTTACCGCCTGGTCAATTTGGCGGCGAACATATAGAAGCATTGTTCACTGGTACATTAAATCCTGACGCCCATCCTTTTTTTAAAGATATTGCTCATCTAAAAGTGTCTGCCCATTGTGTAATCCGGCGAAGTGGGGATGTTGAACAATATGTGCCTTTCTCAAAACGCGCATGGCATGCCGGAATATCTTCTTTTCAAGGCGTCAGTCGTTGTAATGACTACGCCATTGGCATTGAAATGGAGGGGACGGATACTACTCCTTTCACTTCAGAACAATATACCAGTCTGGCAGCACTGACTAACGACATAATCCGTCATTATCCTGCTATCACTTTAGGGCGAATTGTAGGCCACAGTGATATTGCATGTGGACGAAAAACGGATCCAGGAGAGGCGTTTAACTGGGGCCAGTTCAGACAGTCTGTGAGCCAAGGCAAATAATATGACCCTGATAATTATTTTAATTGCACTAGTACTGGACCGCACGATAAGTAGAAACGCGCACCTTTATTCTATTTGCTACACCAGTGGATACGCTAAATGGTTAACAGAAAAACGCATGTTTTCTGCCTCCACCAAAGTAATAGCACTTGCGCTTGCCATCATTTTACCTGTCCTGATGACCCACCTGCTAACGTCTTCGTTGTCAGGAGTACTTCTATTTTTACTTGAATGTGTAATTCTTTTTGTAGGGGTGCGACATGCCACCTTACCCCATCACTATCACGCTTATCGCGCGGCCCTCACCCGAAACGATGCAGAAGCATGCTATTTGTACGCGGGGAAAATATTGCCGGCCACCCCGGCGAACAATTCTGAAGCCATTAACCGCGCTATGGGCAGAGAGCTGGCGTATCTCAATTATCAATATTATGCAGCGGTTATCATATGGTATGCAGCGTTTGGTGCGACGGGAGTTGTGTTATACGTACTACTCAGAGACTGGAAGAAGCTTGCTAAGAAAAATAACAAGTTACCCGTAAAGCAATTAGAGACGTGCGCAGAATGGCTCGATTATGTCCCTGCGAGAATTGCCTCGGCAATTTATCTTTTTATCGGCGATTTTACCCGCGCGCTTCCCACGTGGCTGAAGTATCTAACCAATGTTTCAGTTTCAGCCAGGCATGTTATTACGCATATTGCTACTAAAGCCACGGCTGACAACGAAGTGATGGAGGGGGCAATTTCCAATCCAGCAAGTTATGTTGATTTGTCCAAACGGACAGTCAAAACCTTGGTGGTTATCGTCGCCTTTTTAACCATACTAGGCCTAGTTGAATAATAGATATTGGATGTCAGACCAGTGCTTGTTTTGCAGTAAGTGCATGAAATGTCTGTTTTATTTTCATTGGTATAAGTAAGCCCCCCTATTTAAAAGTGGAGTGCTAGTTTACCAATTTAATTTTCTCACCTACACTACGCGGGTAAAATGGTATTACCAATTGACCTGCGGCGCTTCGATTTGTTTACAAAATGAGCACGCAAAAATCGTACTGGACGAGACAGGATGCATCAAGGGCGTAAAAAACTGGCTGACGTGATCACCGAGCAATTGGAGTCTATGATTTTAGATGGCTCGTTGCTGGCGGGACAAAAGCTACCCCCTGAGCGGGAGTTAGCTGCGCAGTTTGAGGTGTCGCGTCCGTCATTGCGTGAAGCAATTGGTAATCTCCAGGCGCGCGGATTAATCGAACGCAAGCAGGGTGGTGGCACCTATGTAAGCCGCGACATAAACGCTGCGGTGATGGATCCGCTAATGGCATTAATAAGCCGCAGGCCAGAAACCCAGTTTGATTTGCTTGAGTTTCGTCATGCCCTGGAAGGAATGTCAGCTTATTATGCGGCATTACGTGGGCAACCCGAAGATTATAGCGCTTTGGAAGAGGCGTTAGCGAAACTTCCAAGCGAAGGTTCAAGCCAATCTTTACGCGATTTGGCAGAAGGCTTAGGGCAATTTTATCTCACGATGGCTAAAGCCTCGCATAACATGGTGCTTTTGCATGTGATGCGGACCATGCAGAGCATGTTGGTGGATAACATTGAACGTAATTTGACGATATTGTCAAAGCATGTGGACGTGAATGACAATTTAGCTGCGCAACGCAAAACCATCGTTGCAGCAATTGCCAAACGTGACCCCGAGGCCGCCAGACAGGCATGTAATGATCATCTGGCGTACATCGAACACACATTGCTAAGTATAAATCAGCGAGACAGTCGGGTGCAGCGTGCGTTGCGTCGGCTGGAGTCGTAACAAATAAGCTATTCAACGTTGAATAGTAAAAAGGGTGAGCTTTAAAAGCTTACTATAAGTAAAACTAAACATTAGTATCCGCCTTCATAAAATAGTCGAAGGCGGTTTTCTATATAAGCAAAAATAGGATGGCACCATGACTGAAATGATGCACCAAGATGTGGATCCTCAAGAAACACAAGAATGGCTGGAGTCGTTAGAGTCGGTTTTAGAAGAAGAAGGCGTTGAAAGAGCGCACTTTTTGTTGGAATCATTGATTGAAAAAGCACGTAGAAATGGTGCCCATTTACCCTATGATGCCACTACTGCATACATAAATACCATCCCACCGGGCCAAGAGCCGACCATGCCAGGTGATCAAACTATCGAAGCGAAAATTCGCAATGCGTTACGATGGAATGCGTTGATGATGGTTTTACGCGCATCGAAGAAAAACCTTGAGTTAGGTGGACACATATCCAGCTTTGCCTCTTCGGCAATGCTTTATGATGTGGGCTTTAATCACTTTTTCCGCGCCCCTAATGACAATGACGGCGGCGATTTCCTCTTCATTCAGGGACACGTTTCACCGGGTATCTACTCGCGTGCTTATATCGAAGGGCGTCTAAGCGAAGACCAATTGGATATGTTCCGTCAAGAAGCGGAAGGAGGTGGTTTATCTTCTTATCCGCACCCTAAATTGATGCCGGATTTCTGGCAATTCCCTACTGTATCGATGGGCTTGGGCCCTATGCAGGCGATTTACCTGGCGCGTTTTTTAAAATACTTAACCAATCGAGGTCTTAAAGACTGTTCGCAACAACGGGTATGGTGTTTCTTAGGCGACGGTGAATGTGATGAGCCAGAGAGCTTGGGAGCAATCGGCCTGGCATCGCGAGAAGGCCTGGATAACTTAACCTTTGTTATCAACTGTAATTTACAACGCCTGGATGGACCTGTGCGCGGTAACGGTAAAATCATTCAGGAACTGGAAGGTACATTTAGAGGTGCCGGCTGGGAAGTCATTAAAGTAATTTGGGGTCGCTATTGGGATCCTCTGCTTGCCCGTGATACTTCAGGCAAACTGCTAGACTTGATGAATGAGACAGTGGACGGTGAATACCAGAACTATAAAGCCAAAGGCGGTGCTTACACCCGTGAAAACTTCTTTGGCAAGTACCCCGAATTGAAAGAAATGGTGGCCAATATGTCAGATGAAGATATCTGGCGTTTAAATCGTGGCGGCCATGATCCAGTCAAGGTTTATGCGGCCTATGACCGGGCAGTAAATACTAAGGGCCGTCCTCAGGTTATTCTGGCCAAAACGGTTAAAGGGTACGGCATGGGCGCAGCTGGGGAAGGCAAGAATATAGCGCATCAGGTTAAGAAAATGGATATGAATGCGGTAAAAGCGTATCGCGACCGTTTCAATATTCCAGTGAAAGATGCTGAATTGGAAAACTTGCCCTATTATAAATTTGACGATGATAGCGAAGAGATGAAATATCTTCGTGCACGTCGCGACGCGCTGCACGGCTTTATGCCACGCCGATTAGATAAAAGTACCGAAGAGTTACCAGCTCCGCAGTTAAAAGCCTTCGAAGCGGTAACCAAAGGGTCTGGCGATCGGGAAATCTCGACTACAATGGCATTTGTTCGCGTATTAACTGCGATGCTTAAAGATAAGCAAATCGGTAAGCGTGTAGTGCCTATTATCCCTGATGAAGCCCGTACTTTTGGTATGGAAGGTTTATTCCGTCAGGTTGGAATCTATTCCTCGCAGGGTCAGAAGTATGAACCGCAGGATTCTGATCAAGTAGCCTATTATCGGGAAGATAAAAAAGGTCAGGTGTTACAGGAAGGCATTAACGAGCTGGGCGCGATGGCATCATGGTTGGCTGCGGGCACATCCTACAGTACAAACGATCTGCCGATGATCCCTGTCTATATTTATTATTCAATGTTTGGCTTCCAACGTGTAGGTGATTTAGCCTGGGCAGCGGGTGACAGCCAGGCACGAGGCTTCCTGGTAGGAGGGACCGCAGGGCGCACAACCTTAAATGGTGAAGGCTTACAGCATCAGGATGGACACAGCCATACTCAGGCTGCGCTTATCCCAAATTGTGTAAGTTATGATCCAACGTATGGCTATGAAATTGCCGTTATCGTGCAGGACGGTTTGCGTCGCATGATGGAAGAACAAGAAAATGTCTTCTACTACCTTACCGTAATGAACGAAAACTATGCGCAACCTGAAATGCCAAAAGGTATTGAAGAAGGTATCGTAAAAGGTATTTACCTGCTAGATACGGTGGGAGACAAGAAGCGCAAACGTAAGGTGAAACTATTGGGCTCAGGCACCATTTTACTGCAGGTGCGCGAGGCGGCAGATATTCTTGCTGAGCAATTCGACGTGGTATCACAAGTATACAGCGTGACCTCGTTCAACGAGCTGGCGCGCGATGGCTTTGACTGTGACCGCTATAATATGCTGCATGCCGATAAAGACAAGCGTACGCCCTATATCACTGACGTCCTGGCAGAAGGTATCGAAGGGCCAACGATTGCCGCTACCGATTACATCAAAAACTACGCGGATCAGGTGCGTGCGTTCGTGCCGGGTAGTTACCGTGTATTAGGAACAGATGGATTCGGTCGCTCAGATAGCCGCGCCAATTTGCGTAAGCACTTTGAGGTGGATGCCAATAATATCGCCTTTGCGGCGTTATACGAGCTATACAAGGCGGGCGATGTTGACAAAAAGACGCTGACTGGCGCCATGAAATCGCTCAATATCGACGCTGATAAAATTAACCCGCTTTACGCATAAATCAGGGAGAACATTAATATGGCGAATATTAAAGAAGTACGCGTTCCTGACTTAGGTGAAGAGGGCGTTGAAGTTATCGAACTGTGTGTTAATGCTGGTGATGATGTCGAGCAGGAAGGTGCTCTGGTTACTGTGGAAAGTGATAAAGCCAGTATGGACATCCCTGCCCCATTTGCAGGCAAACTAAAAGAACTGTGCGTCAAGGTAGGCGATAAAATCAGCGAAGGTGATCTGTTAGCTAAGATCGCAGTCTCTGAAGACGCTGACGAGGGTGCCAGCGACGCGGATAAAGCGGCTGAGCAACCTGAAAACGACACAACTGAACGGACTGAGCAAACGGAAGATAAACCTGCGCAAGAAAAAGCAGCAGCTAAATCGCCAAGTTCTGGTGGCACTGTTGAGGTGAAAGTACCTGACATTGGTGATGCATCCGATGTGGAGATCATTGAAATTCTGGTGGCTGAAGGCGATTCGGTCGCAGCAGAAGATGGTCTGATTACGCTTGAGACCGACAAAGCCACCATGGATGTACCAGCTCCTCAAGCAGGTAAAATTAAAGAGTTAAAAGTTAAAGTTGGCGACAAAGTCAGCGAAGGGTCATTAATTCTGATGCTGGAAAGCGAAGGTGACAGTGACGATGCTGCTGAGGGTGAGCAGTCTGCACCGTCCCAAGCTGAAGCCTCTGAAACAGATTCCTCTGACTCTTCTGCTTCTTCAGGTGCAGAGAAAGAAATTGAAGTAACGGTTCCAGACATTGGTGACGCCAGCGATGTGGATATCATTGAGGTGTTAGTGGCTGAAGGCGATACTATCAACGCTGAAGATGGTTTGATTACGTTAGAAACTGACAAAGCCACCATGGACGTGCCTGCTCCACAAGCTGGGACTGTAACTAAATTAATGGTTAAACAGGGTGACAAGGTTTCACAGGGATCAGCGATTTTGATGCTCAAGGTGGCCGGTGGTGACACAACCCCTACTACGGACAAGCCCCAACCCACGCCAGATAAGGCAGAACCGGCGCAGGATGCAGGACGTCCAAAACCGCCTCCTGTACCACACCACCCATCGGCAGGAGAAAAACCCAAGACAGGAAAGGTCCATGCGTCTCCCTCAGTGCGCCGTCTGGCGCGAGAATTCGGGGTTGACCTGACCCAGGTGTCTGGCAATGGACCGAAGAATCGTATCTTAAAAGAGGATGTGCAGTCGTATGTCAAATATGAATTGTCACGTCCGAAAGCGACCGCAGGAGCGGTCGCGCAGGGTGAGGGCGGCTTACAGGTTATCGCACCGCCAAAAGTGGACTTCTCCAAATTTGGTGAAGTGGAAGAAAAACCACTGACCCGAATACAGAAGATCTCGGGGCCCAACTTGCATCGCAACTGGGTGACGATTCCACATGTTACCCAATTTGAAGAGGCTGACATTACTGATTTAGAAGCGTTCAGGAAAGATCAGAATGCAGTGGCAGAAAAACGTAAACTTGGAATTAAGATTACGCCGCTGGTATTTATGATGAAGGCGGTAGCGGATGCGTTAAAAGCCTATCCGGTGTTTAATACTTCCCTTTCTGCAGATGGTGAATCTTTAATTCAGAAAAAGTATTACCATATAGGTATAGCGGTGGACACCCCCGGGGGACTGGTGGTGCCGGTAGTGCGCGATGTCGATCAGAAAGGTATTCACGAACTGTCTAAAGAGCTGATGGAAATCAGTATCAAAGCCCGTGATGGTAAACTTAAGGCTGCGGACATGCAGGGTAGTTGTTTTACCATATCCAGTCTGGGTGGTATCGGTGGAACCGCGTTCACACCTATTGTGAATGCCCCTGATGTGGCGATACTGGGTGTGTCGAAAAGTGATATGAAACCAAAATGGAACGGCAAAGAATTTGAACCGCGCCTGATGTTACCCTTATCACTTTCTTATGATCACAGAGTTATTGACGGTGCCGTTGCCGCACGTTTTGCCGTGCATTTGAAACAGGTACTGGAAGACTTGAGACAGATTTTACTGTAAATCTGATTGAACTAGAGTGGATAATGCAGTCATTATCCACTTTTTACACATTTTATGAGGCTTTTTGACTAGTTAGCTTTACGCCCTACAGCCGACTCGTTAAAATTCAGGCTTTATTCGTTTTATAAAAACAGGACAGATTTGAGGTCACAATGAGCGAAATCAAAACTCAGTTAGTCGTATTAGGAGCAGGACCCGGTGGTTACTCAGCCGCATTCCGTGCAGCCGATTTAGGTATCGAAACCGTCATTGTTGACGCTCGAGACACTTTAGGTGGCGTCTGCCTTAACGTAGGTTGTATTCCTTCCAAAGCGCTTTTACACGTGGCTAAAGTTATCAAAGAAGCCAGTCACCTGGGAGCTCATGGCGTTGCCTTTGGTGAACCGAAAATCGATCTGGATAAACTACGCAGCTATAAAGACAGTGTGGTCGGTCAATTGACCAAAGGCCTGTCTGGTATGTCAAAAATGCGTAAGGTGAAGCACGTACAAGGCTACGGTAAATTTACTGGCGCTAACTCCTTGGAAGTGGAAGGTAAAGACGGCAAAACCACCATCAACTTTGAACAAGCAATCATTGCAGCGGGTTCTGAGCCTGTATCATTGCCGTTCATTCCTGAAGATGATCGCGTAATTGATTCAACTGGTGCCCTTGAGCTTAAAGACATCCCAGAAAAAATGCTGGTGTTAGGCGGCGGTATCATCGGCCTGGAAATGGGCACGGTATACGAAGCCCTGGGTTCAAAGATTGACGTGGTCGAGTTCTTAGATCAGTTAATCCCTGCGGCAGATAAAGACATCATGAAAGTGTTCATGAAGTCTTACAAAGATAAATTTAATGTGATGGTAGAAACCAAAGTCACAAATGTCGAAGCCAAGAAAGACGGTTTGTACGTTACCTTCGAAGGTAAGCAGGCGCCAGCTGAAGCTGTACGTTACGATAAGGTGTTGGTTGCTGTTGGCCGTCGTCCGAATGGCAAATTAATTGACGCAGATAAAGCTGGTGTAAACGTGGATGAGCGTGGATTCATCAACGTTAATAAGCAAATGAAAACCAACGTTGAGCACATCTATGCAATTGGTGATGTAGTAGGCCAGCCGATGCTAGCGCATAAAGCCGTCCACGAAGGTCATGTTGCGGCAGAAGTAATTTCTGGTAAGAAACACTACTTTGACCCACGTTGCATACCTTCAGTTGCCTATACTGAGCCAGAAGTAGCTTGGGTAGGTTTAACCGAGAAAGAAGCGAAAGAGCAGGGCGTTAGTTACGAAACAGCTACGTTCCCGTGGGCCGCTTCAGGTCGTGCAATTGCGTCTGATGCCACTAACGGTATGACCAAAATGATTTTTGATAAAGAATCAGGTCGTGTAATTGGCGGTGCTATGGTGGGAACCAACGCCGGCGAAATGTTAGGTGAAATTGGTTTAGCTATTGAAATGGGTGCAGATGCAGAAGATGTCGCATTGACTATTCACGCTCACCCAACGCTTAACGAATCTATTGGGTTGGCTGCAGAAATCTTCGAAGGCAGCATTACTGATATGCCAAATCCAAAAGCGAAGAAGAAATAGTTTCTCTATAGAAATAAAAAAACGCCCGCTTGATGCGGGCGTTTTAGTATCAGCACATTATGCAGGTTCTGGCGCAAACCAATGCCTGGTGCGATTGGCAAACCATACCAGTGATAACATTACAGGTACTTCCACTAACACGCCCACAACCGTTGCTAAGGCGGCACCGGAATGCAATCCGAACAAGGATACCGCCATGGCCACGGCCAGTTCAAAAAAGTTAGAGGTACCGATCATGCAAGCAGGTGAGGCCACCCGATGAGGTAAGCGCATTTTGAGCGCAATAAAATAAGCCAATGCAAAAATGCCGTAGGTTTGTATAAGTAGTGGAACTGCGATCAATCCAATAACCAGCGGCTTGTCGAGCAAGGTGTCAGCTTGCAATCCGAATAGTAAAAAAACCGTTAGCAACAACCCAATAATTGAAAAAGGTTTTAATTGTGAAACGAAATGATCTAAACGAGAAGCATCATTGTCTTTCCGTAAGATTTTGCGGGTAAACATGCCCAGGATTAAAGGTAAAAGAACATAAATTACCACAGATAATAGCAATGTTTCCCAAGGTACCTCAATATCACTTACGCCTAACAAAAATGCAGCAATTGGCGCAAAAGCAAATACCATGATGACATCGTTAACCGATACCTGTACAAGCGTGTAATTGGCATCACCTTTGGTCAGATGGCTCCATACGAAGACCATAGCAGTACAGGGGGCGACCCCTAGTAAAATCATTCCGGCAATATATTCACTGGCAGATTGCGGATCTACCCATGGCGCGAATATACCTTCAAAGAATAACCAACCCAACAAGGCCATAGTGAAAGGCTTAATCAGCCAGTTAATGACCAACGTTAATATCAAGCCTTTGGGGGCTTTGCCCACATCCTTAAGCGACGCCAAATCAATCTGGATCATCATTGGATAGATCATCAACCAGATCAGCACTGCGATAACGATATTGACATGCGCATATTCAAGCTTTGCTACCAAAGCAAACCAATCCGGTACTATTGTGCCAGCGAGTACACCGAATAATATACTTATCCCCACCCACACAGAGAGGTAACGTTCGAACAATCCCATCTTTTTATCCTTTATTATTGTGACGACTGATTAACGCGCTGCATTAATTGCTCAGCCGTTTCGACGCGCTCCGAATAACGATCGACAAGATAGTCACTATTATCGCGCGTTAGCAGGGTAAATTTTATCAGCTCTTCCATCACATCAACTATGCGGTTGTAATAGCTCGAAGGCTTCATACGATCTTCATCGTCAAATTCTAGAAACGCTTTGGCTACTGACGATTGATTTGGAATGGTGATCATACGCATCCAACGGCCTAGCACGCGTAACTGATTCACTACGTTAAACGACTGTGAACCCCCTTCAACTTGCATCACAGCCAGGGTTTTCCCCTGAGTAGGGCGCACTGCGCCCAGTGATAGCGGGATCCAGTCAATTTGCGATTTCATAATGCCTGTCATTGATCCATGGCGTTCTGGCGAACACCATACCTGACCTTCAGACCACACGACCAGCTCCCTGAGTTCCTGAACTTTTGGGTGGGTATCTTCTTCACCATCTGGCAAGGGCAATCCTTTTGGATCGAAAATGCGCACCTCGGCCCCCATGCGAATGAGCAAACGGGCACACTCTTCAACCACTAATTTGCTAAACGAGCGTTTCCTGAGTGAACCGTAAAGCAACAAGATTTTAGGTTTGTGAGTAGATACGTTTCGGTTAAATTGATTTACATCAGGAATCGCAAACTCGTCTTCATTTAAATTGGGTGTAGATAAATCCGTCACACTCATTACTTCGCTCCTAGATTTTTGAACGCTTGCTGCCATTGTTCTTTTGGCAGTTCGGCAATCTGATTAATGTATTTAGCCCGTGTACTGATCAGCTTTATCGTTTCTAAAAATGCCTGTTCAGCTGTTTTCGAATCGGCAATTTTGGAAGGGTCTTCTAACCCCCAATGAAGCTTTATGGCGTTGCCAAACCATACGGGGCAGCTTTCGTTGGCTGCGCTATCACATACCGTAATCACCACATCCGGGGCAAATGTTTCTAACTCATGCCAAGATTTACTGAATAGACCATCAGTGTTGAAACCTGTTTGCTGAAGGTATTTAAGCGAGAGCGGGTGGACTTCGCCTACGGGCTGGCTGCCTGCACTTTTTGCTAACACGTTCTCATCGGTGAGCTGGTTTGTTATTGCTTCTGACAGGATGCTGCGGCACCTATTGTGCGTGCAAATAAAAAGAATTTTCATAATGTTTCCTCACAACAGGACGAAAGATGTTTAATATTTTCAGCAATATAATCAGGGCTGTTGTCATGGGTTAACTTCAATACCTCGCCCGCCCACGGAGGTAATCGCTCATGAAGACGGTAATACACCCATTTTCCGCGGCGTTCATCCTGCACTAATTCACACCGTCTTAACTCGGCAAGATGACGCGAAATTTTAGGCTGGCTTAATTGAAGTGCGGACTGAAAATCACAAACACAAAGCTCATTCTGCCGCATAATCAGTAACAGTATTTTCAGGCGGGTATCGTCCGCCAGACATTTATAAAACGAAAGGGGTGTTCCCATATAGCCTCCTTTGGTATATGGGATATCATATATATGAAATTTCGTATGTCAATGGGGGATTAAAACTCGGGCTTCTGTCTGCGTTGCTTTTTTTGACTGGTCGCTTGTTTACTTTGCTGCCGACGGGCTTTAACCGCCTTTGAAACGCGCGTAGGGCGACGTTTTTTTTGCACCTTGGTCGATTGTGTTATCCACTCATTTAACCTAAGAATTGCATCAGCACGGTTCTGTTCCTGCGTTCTATATTGCTGTGCTTTTAACACAAAAACGCCTTCAGCAGTAATGCGTGAATCGTTGGTTTGCAATAAACGTGCTTTTATTTCATCAGGTAATATAGATTCATTTATATCGAAGCGAAGATGTATCGCGCTGCTGACTTTATTGACGTTCTGACCACCTGAGCCTTGTGCGCGAATAGCGCTAAGTTCGACGTCATTCTCTGTAAGGTTAGCGTGGTATCCAGACATAACGTGATGACATTCCTTTTGTTTAATTCTGCTTCTGAGATTAGATCTTCACACGCAAAGGGTTAACCATGTCATTCGCAGGACCAGGTGTGAAGTGGGACGCTGTTTTTCCAAAGGGGTAGTGTACAAGAAACCTGATCGAAAGTTGAATAAGCCTGTTAAAAAGGCAGCGGCTCGCACCGGTAATCGGATAACCGTGGAAATGCCGCAACATTTGGCCACAGACTATTGGGTAACCAAGCGAGGGATGAATAAGGTGAATAGAGTGCTAACAGTATTTGCTCGAGATTAGACAGTATTAGCACTGGCCAATTAACTCTTATTCTGTTGATCCCCTCCTTCCCAAAATTAAAAAACTCCACCTGGTTTCCACAATTGAATATACACTGGTAGACTATTTTTATTCTATTGTACGTCCAGAAATTGAATTTATGGTAACCAGAGGAGAGCCGTCTCCTTCACAGCTAGAATTTTTTGATGTTCCCAGCCCGTGCATCGGTGTATGCCAATCGGGGCCGCGAGGCTATTGCCTTGGATGTTTCAGAAGTCGGGAAGAACGTCTCTATTGGCTAAAAATTGACGATGCGACTAAACGCAAAATCATTACGGCCTGCCAGCGAAGAAAACTTGCGGCGCAACGGAATGCTCAGCAGGAAGGTGGGCGTTCCAAGCCGCCTCCAACGCAGGCTGACTTGTTCGAAGATAGGTAAATACGCTCAGTACGCAGTTATAATTCAGCATACTGTAATGAAACGTAAAAAGGGCTGTCATTTATTCCATGGCTGATATAATTCCAGGATTATTTTGAAGTGGTGTTGAATATGTCTTTAACTAAGTATGTGACGTATGCGTCGCAATCCTTCACCTTGCCCGACATCTGCTTACGTATTCGCGATATACTTGATGATCACCGCTCTGATGCAGACGACATCGCTAAACTAATTAGTGTTGATCCTTCGTTAACTGCCAAAATTCTACGCTTGGCTAACAGCGCATTATTTCGTTTTCCTTCGCAAATTGGTTCAATTTCTAAAGCCGTGAATGTGATAGGCGGTGAAGCATTATATAATTTGGTGGTGGCTGAAACAGCCAACACCGCGTTTGCTCAGTTCGACTCACCGTTAATTAATCCCGAGCAGCATTGGCGCGATTCGGTGTATTGCGGAATGGTGGCAAAATTTCTGGCAAAAAACTGTCGTATACGTGGTATAGAACGCTTTTTCGTGATGGGAATTTTACAGAACTTGAGTGAGTTGGTTATTGCGAAATGTTCTCCTGAAAAGTATGAAAATTATCTCAAAGATGATGCCGACTTGTTACCTTGGGAGAAACAGTTAAATCACTTTAAGTTCACCTTCGCGCAATGTAGTGGCACTATAATGGAAAGCTGGAAATTACCGCTTTCACTTTATTTTCCAGTTATGCATTTACACGATCATAAACAAAAAGCGATTGATGCAGAAATCGCAGTACTTGCGGTAGCGGTAAGAACCTTGTTCAATAAGCAACAGCAAGAAGAGTCGAATAAAATTGAACTTATTACGCCAGAATTAGACAAGATAATAAAGATTGACAAGGACACTATAAATGATGCAATTCATTATTCTCGTAGAGAAACGGATATGATTGCCTCACTTGTACGACAATAATCATCACGGAATGATTTTTTTGCGCTAAACATTAAAATAGAACATTACTATGCAAGATTCGTTTGCCATCCGGCTGGTGGCGTTTACGATGTTGTCTTTTTGTCTGCTTCCCAGTGCGCAAGCAGCAAAAGATCGTAATCTGATTAGAACACTTTATCATCCAGATATGATCCCCGATGTGGATGAAGAAGCCCCTCATTTTACCATGGATGGGGAAGTAGGTATTTTGTTCGCCACGGGTAATTCTGACTCAACCACTATCAAAGGTGGAATTGTATCCGAACATGAAACCCGCTGGTGGAGTAATCGATATTTTGGTGAATTACTCTATAAAGAGAGCGAAGTAGAAAGAAAAGGCGAAAAACAGCGTGAAGTGACAGCAGAACGCGTGTTTGGCTATGCGCAACTCGATTATAAACTAAATCATAGAGACCGCCGTCTGTTTATCTACGGCGACTATGAAAACGACGATTTTAATGGGTTTCACTATCGGTCTTCCATCGCCTCAGGATGGTCTCACCAATTATGGCAGCATGAGGTCAGTGCGTTTAGGTACAGCATTGGGCCGGGATATTCTTTGGTTTCAGTTGAAGAGGACACTGAAACGTCAATTAACAGTGGTCTTATAGCGAGAGCTTCGGTGGAGTACCGCTACTTCTGGACAACGGGCGCCAAGTTCAGGCAGTTTGCCAGTATTGAAGCAGGTGGACACAATATCCGCTCCCGTTCTGAATCCGCTGTCACCGCGAAGATTTTTGATTCATTAGCCTTAAAGTTTGCTGTTACCCTCACGCATGAAACCAATACACCTGAAGATGTAGCAGAATTAAATACTGAGTCATCCATCTCCCTTATTTATCGATTTTTTTAGGGAGTTTGTACCATTTCGCGAAAATTAGCCGTGAATTTCGGTAATTAGATGAACTTTTTCAGATTTATTTAGATATAAACGCAGTAACGACAAGATTAAAAAGAGTTAATAGTAGGAACACACCGATGAAAAGAAGTTTAGTGGCTGCGGCAATATTGGGGACGTTATCAGCGAATATTGCTATCGCGCAAGAAGAGAAAAAGCCTTTTACAATGGAAGGCGGCGTGGGCGCAATCCATACCACTGGTAATACGGAAACTACCTCTTTAAGTGCATCCTTGGTTGCTCACCAAGAGTTGCCCAGATGGAGTAACGATTATAATGTCGAAGGCTTGTATAAGAAGGAAACTGTAGCAAACGACGAAGGTGTCGACGAAGAACGTACGTCAGCCGAAAAGCTGTTTGCCTCGTCACAAGCCAACTATAAGTTATCCAACCCGGATTATCGTGTGTTTGGGTTCGCTTCATACGAACAAGACAAGTTGAGCAACTATGAGTATCAATCTACCTTAGCTGTTGGTTGGAACCACCAATTGTGGGAAACCGACAAAATGTCATTCGAATACTCAGTAGGTCCGGGTTATGCTTGGGCAGAAACCCAGGAAGGGGTGGAGCAGAATGGACCAATTTTACGTGCTTCTGCCGCCTACCAATGGCTGATTTCAGAAACGGCCAAATTTACTCAGACAGTTAGTACCGAGATTGGGGAAGAAAATACTAAGTCGCGTGCCGAAACGGCGGTTACAGCAACAATAAGTGGAAATCTTTCCCTCAAAGTGGCGTTAAAGTTAGACCATAACAGTGATGTCGATCCAGACATCGAAAATCTTGATACTGAAACCTCAGTCACCCTGGTTTACAGCTTCTTTTAAGCTATCGACATTTAGTAGGGCCTCGTGAGGGGGGCCTTCTGCTTCCGTTTATCCCAGCGAAAAGCACGTTGACTGGCTACATAATAGCCGTCTTATTATCCTCTCATTCCCCGTATGTACGCTAAAGATCCTCCGCCTGCGCGGAGGATGACGAGTGGGGGCGGGGATCGGCCAGACTTCCCGATACGTCGTTCCCGCGAAGGCGGGAAACTTTTGCTCCCAATGCGTCATTCCCGCGAAGGCGTAATGCTGATCGTTTAAGAATTTAGCTCTTTTATTTAATAGTCTTTTAGGCTCTTGACATCTCAGCTAATGAGATCAAACTACCGCTTTCCAGCTGAGTAGTCACCCCATGCTAATTCAAGAGCTCACATCTATTTTCGAAGAAGACAAAGTCAGAGAAAATATTGACGTCTTTAACGCGCCTTTGCCTACAGAATTTATCGAGCAGGCAATATCACTAACAAGTTCAGTGTCAGTAAGGAGAAGAAAACTCCCTCCCGAGCAGGTACTGCGTCTGGTTGTAGGCATGTCGTTAATGCGTCATGAGTCAATCCAAGAAGTGGCAACGCGTTTAGCCTTCAGTTCGAAAGGGCTCACACCAGATTTACTCGCTGCGAGAAGTTCTTTAAGTAATGCGCGGCAAAGGCTTGGGTCAGAGCCGGTGAAATGGCTATTCGAGCGAAGTGCAGAGCATTGGGCTAATCAAACACACGTTGATGATAATTGGCTTGGCTTACAGCCTATGGCTATCGATGGCACAACATTGCGAACGGAAGATACACCTGAATGCCGTGAGCACTTTGGCTCAGCAGCGACGAGTGGTGAGTTTGAATCTGGTTATCCGGTGATGCAATTAACCTGTTTAATGAATGTAAGAAGCCATATCATCCTACGCGCAGAGGCTGGTAAATATAGGGATTCCGAGTTATATCAGACTACGAAAATGTTGGAAAGTGTGCCTGATAACAGTGTGCTTTTAATGGACAAACTTTATCACTCAGCGAAGCTTTTACCTGAGCTCGAGACTAATGGACAAAACCGTTTCTGGGTGACGCCTGTTAGAAAAGATATTAAGTACACCGTTACTCATACCTTCACTTCGAATGACCAGTTAGTTGAACGCGACTTGAGTAGTGCAAGACGAAAAGATAAGTCTCTTCCACGGCATTGGAGTATGCGCTTAATCAGCTTTGAAACGTCGAAAAAGAAAGTAGTGAAGCTAGCCACAAACTTACCGCATGATGCGTATTCTGCAGAAGATATTATTGCGCTTTACAAAGAGCGCTGGGAAATAGAATTAGGGTATCGGGAAGTAAAAACATCAATGTTGAACAATGCCTTAACGTTGCGAAGCAAAAAAGTAGATTTAGTGTATCAGGAGCTCTATGTGCTACTACTCGCTTACAATTTAATCAGGCACGAAATTGCGTTAACAGCAAATGAAGTGGGTATCAGGCCGACCCGAATAAGCTTTAAATCCGCCATGCGTATAGTATTGTACGATTACTATGGCATGGCTATGACAAATAGTCTGCACACTTTACCAGCAAGGATGAAAGACTTAACCGAAGCAATAAAAGACTTCATTCTCCCTAAGCCGGAACGACCTGCTTACCCTCGGGTTTTAAAGTTAAATAACGCAAAACGTTATCCACTCAAAAAGCCTGAAAAATTACGAAAAAAACCTTAAACGAACAGCATTACGCGAAGGCGGAAATCTCTCACGTGAATGTTGTGAACTAACAAGCAGTTATCTAATTTCACGTTAGCACGCTAGAGTTCCTCCGCCTGCGCGGAGGATGACGAGTGGGGGCGGGGAACGGTCAGACTTCCCGATACGTCGTTCCGGCGAAGGCGGGAAATTATCAAACCTCACGCTAGGTCATTCCCGCGAAGGCGGAAATCTTTCACGTGAATGTTGTGAACTAACAAGCAGTTATCTAATTTCCCGTTAGCACGCTAGAGTTCCTCCGCCTGCGCGGAGGATGACGAGTGGGGGCGGGGAGCGGTCAGACTTCCCGATACGTCGTTCCCGCGAAGGCGGGAACCTCTTGCTCCCCAGTGTGTCATTCCCGCGAAGGCGGAAATCTTTCACGTGAATGTTGTGAACTAACAAGCAGTTATCTAATTTCCCGTTAGAGCGCTAGAGTTCCTCCGCCTGCGCGGAGGATGACGAATGGGGTGGGGAGCTGCCATGACGTTTCCCCTTAAACCAAAGCCTAGTGCAAAATGCGCGTTTTAATGGTGCCATCAATTTGCTGTAACTCAGTTAATGCGTCATAGCCTTTATCTGATTCAACATCCACCACCACGTACCCTATCTCTGCGCTCGTTTGTAAGTACTGCGCCTGGATATTTATGCTTTTTTGCGCAAACGTCTGGTTGATCTGCGTTAGTACACCGGGCCGGTTTTCGTGAATGTGTAAAATGCGACAACTACCGGGATGATCGGGTAAGGAAACTTCAGGAAAATTGACCGCAGACAGGGTTGAACCGTTATCGCTGTACTTGGCTAGCTTACCCGCCACTTCGACACCAATATTCTCCTGTGCTTCCTGGGTGCTGCCGCCCACGTGTGGTGTCAAAATCACATTATCAAATGCACGCAAAGGTGACTCAAACTCTTCAGAATTGGATTTCGGTTCAATAGGGAACACATCTAATGCTGCGCCGCTTAGATGGCCGTCTTGTAGTGCGCAGACCAGCGCATCAATATCAATGACCGTCCCACGAGAGGCGTTGATTAATATACTATTTTTACGCATCTTACGAAGTTGTGTGTCACTAATCATATTTTTGGTTTGCAGTGTTTCTGGAACATGCAATGTGACAACGTCAGACGTTTCAAGCAGTTTGTCCAACGATTTGACTTGAGTCGAATTACCTAAAACTAATTTGTCTTCAATATCGAAAAACTGCACGCGCATACCAAGGTGTTCGGCCAAAATACTCAATTGCGTACCAATGTGACCGTAGCCAATAATACCCAATGTTTTCCCTCTGGCTTCAAATGCGCCGTCGGCGGTTTTATCCCATTCACCGCGGTGGGCTTTTGCATTTTTCTGGGGGATTTTACGAAGCAATAAAATGATTTGGCCCAGCACTAATTCCGCCACCGAACGAGTGTTAGAAAAGGGGGCATTAAAGACAGGAATGCCTTTGGATCGCGCAGAAATCAGGTCCACCTGGTTAGTGCCAATACAAAAACAGCCAATAGCCACAAGCTTAGTTGCCGCTTCGACCACAGCCTCGGTTATCTGGGTGCGGGAGCGCAGGCCAATAAAGTGCACATCTTTGACTTTCTCAATCAGTTCAGCTTCAGGCAGCGACGTTTTAAGGTATTCAATGTTGCTGTAGCCGTTATTTTTGAACGTTTCCACAGCACTATGGTGAACACCTTCTAACAACAAAATCTTGATCTTCTCTTTTGGTAACGAAACTTTACTCATGGTCGCTTCTCGAACGTTAAAAAGACATCTGGACGTCTGGAAAGGCAAAGTTAACAAAATCTATGCTAGAGTGAAAGCGAAATCATATCTCTGATATGGAATTAGTTGCACCTGGCTAAGATAGGCGTTCTTTGTTTATTGCGATAGCTAAAATTTCCGTGACGACTACGGATTCTCTCCCGGCGTAGTGAAGTGAGAAAACGCACACGATTTTACGTCGTTACACCTCTAAATAGGTCGATAGAGAAGCACAGCATGGTTGCTTATTCTCTGCTTATGGGCAGGGGGTATCGCTGTCCCACGCTTTCTTTATCCGCAATGTTTCTCTATCAATCGCAAATTACTCCCCCTGCGAGCAGAGCGATATTTATTCGATAGTTTCGACACCCTTGTCAGTAGCAGAGAGCACTACATCGGCACCTCGCATGGCAAAGATTCCGTTGGTTACCACGCCGGCGATATTATTGATTTTTTGTTCCAGCTCGCGAGGGTCAAGAATTTCCAGGTTGTGTACGTCAAGGATCACATTTCCGTTATCGGTAATAACGCCTTCACGGTACGCCGGATCGCCGCCTAATTTAACCATTTCTCTTGCCACATAAGATCGCGCCATGGGAATGACCTCGACGGGCAGCGGGAATTTCCCTAGCACCCCCACACGTTTGGAATCGTCAACAATACACACAAATTTTTTGGCCACGGCGGCCACAATTTTCTCTTGTGTAAGCGCCGCTCCGCCGCCTTTTATCATATGCTTGTGCTCAGTGACTTCATCGGCTCCGTCAATATACACCGATAGCTGATCAACCGAATTAAGGTCAAATACTTCGATGCCGAGTTTCTTCATGCGCTCAGTGGAAGCAGTTGAACTTGATACCGCACCTTCAATTTTGTGTTTTATTTCAGCCAGTGCATCAATGAAATAATTTACAGTCGAGCCCGTACCGACTCCGACAATAGAATCTTGTTCGACATATTTAAGCGCAGCGTGCGCAACCGCTTTTTTCTTTTCGTTCTGATCCATGTTTATCCCAGCGAAAGTTATGTTTGAATAATTAGGGTTGGAGTAATAATAGCATCCAATGGCACATCCCAGGGTTGTATCGGTAAAGAATCTGCTTGTTGGCAGTCATGGGCTATACCAATCAAGCGCGGTCGATTTTTCTGTTCTGCAACTTTGGATAATGTGCGGTCGTAAAATCCGCCGCCCATACCGAGTCTGTTTCCTTTTTTGTCGAAGCCCACTAACGGCATGAAAACCACATCGTGCTCACTCAGCAGGCGAATTGCCTGACAATCCAGAGCCGGTTCAGCGATACCAAAGCGGTTTGTCTGCATTTTAGTGTGAGCTGTATAATCCAACATTAATAAATGCTTCTTCGTGACGGGATGCAAGACGGGAAGGGAAGTTGCCATGCCATGTTGCCAGCAATGCTTGATAAGCAAAGATAAATCAGGTTCGCCATCGTTTGCCAGGTATAACGCCACGCGCTTCACCGCAGGAGGGAGAAATTGTTTAGTTTGATCTAGTATGGCCTGGGAGGCCTTCTGCTGCTGTTGCCGACTCAGTAAATTTCTGGCGTTGCGAAACGAACGTCGCAGGGTGTTCCGGCTTTCCAATGTATTCATAATTATGTTTTATCCATATCTGAATAAGCCACTCACGAAGCGAGTGGCTAAGGAAAGCACATCATTATCTAGCGTAAGTATCGATAAACAGTTGCTCAAGTTTACTGTGATCGACTCCAGTTGCGACTTTGATTTTATTTGCTTCAGTCCATAATGGGCTTGCCGTGGTGCCTTCAGGCGCAACGATTGTCTGGCCGCGGTTGAGTGCGTCGGTTGCAACGCGCACGTGGCCTTCAGTCAATTCAAACAGCGCGGGCTGGATGAGGTGAGCTAACGGGAATGCATCGTGAAAGAAACACACACGGTCATCACGGTTTGCCGAATAAAAATCCGTGTAAAATTTGGCAGCGTTGAAAACAAACCCACCCAATTTCTCGTTCTTCCCCTTCAACGTTTCCATGAAAGAGGGTTTAAAGGGCACGGCGTTAGTGACATCCAGACCGAACATGGTGAGATCCCAGTCCGCTGCAAAAACAATTTCGGCCGCGTGCGCGTCGTTCCAGATATTAGCTTCGGCAACAGGGGTAACATTCCCGCGCACAAATGCAGCGCCGCCCATGATACTGACACCCTTAACCAGTTTGGGTAATTCCGGCTCAAGTCGCAATGCCAGCGCAAGATTGCCAAGGGGACCAATTGCCACCAGTGTGATCTCACCGGGGTATTGGCGAGCCATGTCTACAATAAACTGTGCCGAACTACGTGGATCTAACTCACGGTTTGAAGCGGGGAAATTGATATTACCAAAGCCATCATCACCATGAACAAAGTGGGCATAGGTTGACTCAGGCCCCACCCACGGCATGCCCACACCTTTGGTCACAGGAATTTCCTGCCCGGCCAGCTCACATAGGGTAAGCGCATTGCGTGCGGCCATATCAACCGGCACATTGCCAAAAACTGTTGTCAGGCCGAGTACTTCGATGTCGGGCGATTGGAATGCAAAAAAGATAGCCATTGCATCATCAATGCCCGGGTCAGTATCCAAAATAATTTTATGACTCATAAATCCACTTTACTCTATTTATCAAAACTGGAACTTACCAAAGGTTTAGCTTATCGGCTGTGTTTGGCAAGAAAACGGTCGACTTCTTTCTCTTCTGGAATCGACTGCGCTGCGCCTTCTCGGGTGACCGCAATAGCAGAAGCGGCACATCCGCGGATTAGGGCTTGTCTGGCATCAGCGTGGGATGCAAAGGCCGACAAGAAGTATCCAATAAAACAGTCTCCCGCTGCCGTAGTATCGATCGCCTCCACAGAAAACGCCTTTACCTCAGTACGTTCGCCTTTTTGCAACATCACCACCCCGACTTTTCCAAGAGTCACTATGACCCGGGCATGGCCCCATTTTTCGGTAAAGTGGTTAAGAATGGCATCTATTTCACTTTCACCTGTAATCGCCGCTGCTTCGGTTTCATTCACAATTAGCAGGTCGATGCAGTTATACGGCAAAGCCTTTACTGACTCACTCATTGGCGCGGGGTTAAATGCCACTTTAAGACCTTTCTTTTTCGCTTGCTGCATGGCTTCTTTGATACAGCTGGTCTCGTTTTGCATTAGTACCCAGTCTGACGACTTGGCGTCATCTAAGGCGTGCTCAACCATCTTTTCAGTAATGGTTTGGTTCGCGCCACCAAATAACACAATGGCATTTTCTCCGCTTGGGGTGACCTGAATAATTGCATGCCCCGAAGGGGTGTCAGAGCACTTCACAAAACGGCAATCAACACCTTTTCGAATTAGTGTCTGTTTAAATGAGGCGTCATTTTCGTGGATGCACCCAACGTGTCTGACATCCGCGCCCGCCATTGCCAATGCAATGGATTGGTTGGCTCCTTTGCCACCCAGAAGGGTTTGGTAGTGATTCGACGCTAATGTTTCACCGGGGGTAACGAAGTGATCGACCTGATAAACGTGATCAATGTTAATTGATCCGAAATTAATTATTGCCATTTCTGTGTCCAACGAAAGAGGGCGCTTCCCAGAATGCCGCTGTTCATTTTCGCCCGTGAACCGAAAGGATCACGGCGGAAGTTTATTCGTTACCGCAGGCTTCTCGATGCGTGTCGAGCTTGCACAATAGTAACGAGGTCAACTTCCTTATATAAAAGCATCGGCCAGGGACATGAATGAACTGGCAAACATCCCAGGAAGCATTGTTATTATAAAAAAGCAGTACAGAGTATAACAAACGCAAGCGCGCGTGAAGTAGATCATCTGTTATTAGGTTCTCAACTGCGTATTTTTACACCAAGGATAGCGGGTAACCCCGTTTTAATTTAGATGCAGAGGTGAGCTCTGGCTATGACAAATTAGTATTATTGTTCTGGGGTTGCTAAATCTGGGTTTTATACCCATGTTTTGATAGCATAGGGGAAAAAATAATTGGACAAATCGTGTGAATAATCAGCTCAACTACGATGGGGTGACAAACTTGTTATCTCAACATGGCGTGATAGTCGATGGTGCCGAAGTACATGGTATTCTTAGTGGAATGTTATGTGGGGGCATGTCGTTGACCGATCGCAAATGGATGCATGTACTGAGTGATACCATTAATCAGGGCGAGTCGTTTAATCAGGAAACCCAGCAATGCCTGAACGATTTATTCAATCTGACCTGCGAACAACTGCTCGAATCCGAGTATGCGCTGCAATTATTGCTTCCCGATGATAAAGCGCCAATCAATGACCGCGGGGCAGCTATTATTAACTGGGTTCAAGGATTTATGCTTGGCTTTGGGTTATATCAGCAGGATTTGGTGCCCTGTTCTGAAGAAGTGCGGGAAGCGCTGGAAGATTTTGCCAATATTGCCCAAATGGAAGAGCCCATGTCAGCAGATGAAGAGTCGGAAAGGGCGCTGTTTGAGGTCATGGAGTACGTGAAAATATCCGCCCTGTTATGCTATAGCGAGCTGGGCAAAACTCTACTTGATGATCACCCTGAAAAACCGTCATTACATTAAGCAGGTCAATACGTGATTACCCAACAGGAATTTACTTCTCGTCAGGACAGGTTGCTTGCACAGTGTCCTGAAAACAGCGTGTGTATTATTCCATCCGCCAACCTGGTCACCCGCAGCCGGGACACCGAGTACAAGTTTCGTCAGAACAGCTATTTTTGGTATCTAACCGGATTTTCAGAGCCCAATAGCGTGTTGTTATTGTCTAATCATTCCCGGTATCCTTCCAGCTACCGTGCCATGGTCTGTCAAGCTAAAGACAAACATGAAGAAGTGTGGCACGGTCGGCGATTAGGCGCACAACAGGCCCTTATTCAGTTTAACCTGGATGAGGCCTATGAATCGGATCAACTGGCGACTGTGCTCGACGAATGGTTAGATGGCCATGACCATGTTTTCTTCGCCCTAGGCGAAGAAGACTGGGCAGAACAACAGTTAATGGCGAGTTTGGGGCGCTTGCGCAGCAATCCGCGTAAATATGCCGTGCCCACACATTTAAGTGATCCGCGTCCGTTTCTGGATGAAATGCGTTTATTTAAATCTGCCGCAGAAATCGCGACCATGAAAGCCGCGGCGAAAATGACCAGCGAAGCCCATTGCCGGGCGATGAAATTCGCTCATGCCGGGTGTTATGAATACCAACTGGCAGCAGAAATTCATCATCAGATAGCGATGGCTGGGGCGCATTATCCTGCCTATGGCACCATTGTGGGTAGCGGTGAAAACGCCTGTATCTTGCACTACACTGAGAACGCTGATCCGGTTGATGACGGCACTTTAGTATTGATAGATGCAGGAGCGGAATATCAAGGCTACGCCGCAGATATTACCCGTACCTTCCCGGTGAACGGGAAGTTTACCGACGCCCAGGCCCAAGTATATGAAATTGTATTGCGGGCACAGGAAGCGGCAATTGCAATGCTGAAACCAGGTGTGACACTTGCCCAGGCGAATGATGTAAGCAGCCGAATATTGGTTGAAGGGTTAATTGAATTACAGATATTAAACGGCACGGTGGCAGACAATCTGGAGAACCAGGCTTATCGCGCATTTTACATGCATGGGCTGGGACATTACTTAGGACTGGATGTACATGATGTGGGCGCATACAAACTCGAAGGTGAAGATAGACCCTTAAAACCGGGCATGGTGTTAACCATCGAACCTGGGCTGTATTTACCTGCCCATACAAGCGTTCCAGAAATCTATCGCGGCATTGGTGTGCGTATTGAAGATAATATTGTAATTACTGCAGAGGGCGCGGAAGTCATTACCGCTGACGTACCCAAAACCATCGCAGCTATTGAAGACCTGATGAGAAAGTAGCGTAGAATGAATGCGGATATCATTATCATCGGTGGGGGCATAGTCGGGCTGACAGTGGCAAAAGGCCTGTTAGAGCAAACAGACTTTTCAGTCGCGATAATTGATAACAAGCTTGATGTTAACGCAAAGCGTCCGGTGGACTTTGACGCGCGGGTGATTGCGTTAGCCAGACGCTCGGTCGATGAACTGACGCGATGGGGCGTATCCTTACCAGAATCGGTGCCGATAAAGCAGATAGAAGTCACCGATAAAGGTGCTGCAGGGTATTGCGAGCTAAATGCTGAGAAATTTGGCTTGGCCGCCTTTGGCGATGTCGTTGCGCTACAGCGCTTAGGTGAAGTTTTATACTCCTCTGTGAAAAATTCCAGAATTCAGCGCGTATCTGCAACGGTTACAGATATTGTAACGACGCAGGATGGGCACCAGCTAGTGTTGGAAGACCAGGCGCCCCTCAACGGTAAACTGGTGATACTGGCTGATGGAGGGCGGTCCTCCGTATCGACTGCTTTAGGTTATCATTATCAAGAAACGAGCTACCGGCAAACGGCAATCATCTTTAACGTGAAGATGTCACAAACCCACCAAAACATGGCGTTTGAGCGCTTTACCGCAACTGGGCCGTTGGCTTTTCTGCCATTTACCTCATCGTCTCAAAATGATTCACAACATGAATATTCGGTGGTGTGGACCTTGGCTCAGGAGCAGGCCGATCATCTTCTTAATTTATCTGATAGTCAGTTTATAGCACAGTTGCAAAAAGCGTTTGGCTATCGAAAAGGACGCATTTTAACGGTTGGCAAAAAAGATGCGTTTCCACTGGCGTTACGACAAGCCGATACCTTGCGGCGTCATCGTAGCGTAGTGGTTGGCAATGCTGCGCAAACCTTACATCCCATTGCCGGACAGGGGTTTAACCTTGGGGTCCGTGATGCAGTAGCCCTGGTGAATGCAATAAAATCGGTGCCTGATCCTGGCCAATTCGATGCACTGCATGCGTATCAAACCGCTCGCAAAGCAGACCGCTTAACCACCATAGGTCTCACCGACTCGTTAGTAACCCTGTTTTCCAATCAGTTGCGCCCACTGCAGGCAGCACGCAACCTTGGTTTATTAAGCATGCATGCAAGTCATGTGTTGCAATCACACTTCGTCAGACAAACGACAGGATTGAATTAATCTTGATTTCTTCAGGAAAGGGTAAATATGCAAAAGGTTGATATTGCGATTGTCGGTGGGGGGATCGTCGGGTTATCGCTGGCATGTGCTCTTACTCAGGGCGATGTGTCGGTGGCATTAATAAACGACGGTGCTGTTACTCAACCTTTACCCGAGCAGATGGGACTAAGGGTGAGCGCCGTTAATCAGTCACACATAGACACATTGAATACGCTGGGTGCGTGGCAGCATGTCGATGCAAGTCGGCGAGGTGATTTTACCCACATGCACGTATGGGACAAAGACAGTTTTGGCCAGATAAGTTTTGATTGTACCGATACCGCACGCCCCGCCTTAGGCACTATCATTGAAAATCAGGTCTTAATTAACGGGCTGGCCAGTTACCTTGCAACACATTCAAAAATTCATCGAGTCAACGCTAAAATCAATAAGATTTTGTCTGGACAGCAAGAATCCATGTTGATGCTGGATAATGATGAGGTGATTGCCTGTAAGTTATTAGTCGGCGCCGATGGTGCAAACTCGTTTGTGCGCAAACATTGTCAGTTTCCCATCACCTTTCATGATTATGGTCAACTCGCGCTGGTGGCCAACGTACGCACAGCGCAGCCTCATGGAGCCACTGCACGACAAGTATTCACGCCCACCGGGCCACTGGCGTTGTTGCCCACCTACCACGAGCAAGTGTGTTCAGTGGTGTGGTCACAGGATACACACGTTGCAGAACAACTTCTTCAGCTTGATAAATCCGATTTTGCTAATCAGCTCACTGCTGCCAGTGATTCAGTGTTAGGTGTGTTGCAGGTGGAAAGCGATATCGCTCATTTTCCATTAACCATGCAGTGTGCTCGAACCTGGGCAATGGACGGCGCGGTGATCATTGGTGATGCCGCGCATACTATTCACCCGTTAGCCGGACAGGGGGCGAACTTAGGTATGGAAGACGCGTTCTCCCTGGCGAAAACCATTTTCCAATTGCAGCTTAAAGGCAAAGATTATTCTCGCTTACGTTACCTGCGCCCTTTCGAGCGGGAACGCAAAACGCAGGCCACCAAGATGATAGCGGCCATGAGTGGGTTCCAAACTTTATTCAGCGGCAATGATCCCGTTAAAAAGCTGCTTCGCGGCACTGGCCTGGTGATGACAGATAAACTTTCCCTGTTTAAACAACAATGGATGACAGAAGCCTCAGCTTTTTAAGCACTCATGGCTGCCAATTGATAAAGAGTCTCGCTTGGGCAGTTCCACACCGGTCTGCCAGCCTTAAGATGAAGCGAACAGAAGATGAGATATATTCATTTGCAAATTTGCTTTTGACCTTTCATTATGAGCCTATTCAACAACTTAAAATAAGTAGTTTACATGGATAAGCGTGCTTTCTTAAAAGCGTCCGGGCTTGGGGTTACCGCACTGGGCGCGTTATCTTTTGGTCAACTGGCTGTGGCGCAAAACAAGCAATCTGCGTCGACAGCTGGCCTGTCGAACATACTCGGCAACGTTCAGCCAATATCAGTCGATGAGAGGCGTGAACGCATTTCCAAAGCGCAATCAATTATGCAGAAGCAGAATATCGCGGCCATCATTATTGAGCCAGGCGCAAGTATGGACTATTTTGCCGGCATTCAGTGGTGGCGCAGTGAAAGGTTAACCGCACTGATCATTCCGCGAGAAGGGGAAATAGCAGTTATCACCCCATTTTTCGAAGAACCCAGCGTGCGTGAAACTCTTTCTGTAGGGAATGATGTGCGGGTATGGCAGGAACATGAGAATCCGTTTTCACTGGTAAAGAACATTCTTAATGATCGAAAGATCAAGCATGGCAAAATCGGGTTTGAAAGCACGGTGCGTTACTTTGTGCTGGATGGCGTAATGAAAGCACTGAACAATTTTCAACACACCAGTGCCGAACCGGTAACCCTTGCTTGCCGTTTGATTAAAAGTGCACATGAATTGCGGTTAATGCACAAAGCGAACGAAATCACCTTAACTGCTTATGAGCATGTCTGGAAGCAACTCGAGAAAGGGATGGAGCAGCAGCACGTTAAAGGGCTAATGAGCGAAGCGCAGCAACAACTGGGCGGTGCCGGCGTATGGGGGATGGCGCTGTTTAACGAAGCGAGTGCCTATCCACATGGTACACGTCAGGCCCAAACCATCAAAGAAGGTTCAATTGTATTAATGGATTGCGGCTGTAACGTGCATGGTTATCAATCTGATATTTCCCGTACGTTTGTGTATGGCGAAGCCAGTGCAAAACAAAAACAGGTGTGGAATTTAGTGCGACAGGGGCAGCAACTTGCATTTGAAACCGCACAGGTGGGGACCCCGGCTGGAAAAGTGGACAGCACGGTTCGTAAGATGTATGCCACACAAGGGTTCGGACCCGATTATAAACTTCCCGGTTTGTCTCATCGTTTAGGCCACGGTATTGGCATGGAAGGACATGAGAAAATCAATTTTGTGCGCAACGAAACCACACCGTTGGCCAAAGGTATGTGCTTGTCTAATGAGCCTGGTATTTATCTGCCTGGCGAATTTGGCGTGCGCTTGGAAGATTGCCTTTACATGGGCGCAGAGAAAGCACACTGGTTTACTGAGCCGCCTGAAGCATTAGACAAACCAGTTGGTAAGCTACTTCCGTTAGCGATTTAAGCTTTCAGGCGAGTGGTGATGAACTCGGCCAGGGTTTTACTGACCACAGGATGTTGGGTGTCCTGATTGAACAGGCAAATGTTGACTTTCCCCAACACCGGCAAACTGGGATGTGCTATTGGGGATAACGTGGATGGAATACTTGAACGGGCTAGGGCGGTGATACCCAAACCCTGGTTAATCGCCGCTGCCAAGCCGGTTAAATCGGCATTGGTATAGGCGATTTTCCAGGCTTTGGTTTGTTGTTTTAGTGCATCTATAACACGGCTTCGATACATGCAACCATCAGGAGCCAGAACCAGCGAAATAGGGTTGTCTACAAACGGGCGGAAGCTGTCACTTACCCATACCACATCATCTTCAATGACCACTTCGCCTTCGGTAGGCTCGTTGGGGTTGACCAGCGCCAGGATCAAGTCAAAGCTGTGCCGCTTGGCTTCGTGCAACAGTTCCCGGCTTAAGGCAGAGGTCACCTCCAACACAACATCGGGATAACGCGCAGAAAATTCACCGATTAATCCAGGTAATAACGTTGATGCAAATTCGTTAGGAATGCCCAGGCGTAAGCGACCACTCAACGGTGCAGGGGTCAAGCTTCTAAAAATACCATCATTCATTTCCAGCATCGCTTTGGCTTTAGGATACAACCAGTTTCCATCCACGCTGGGTAAGTGGCGCTGACCGACTTTGGTAAACAATTTGCGCTCAATCTGCTCTTCCAGTTTTTTTATTTGCAAACTCACCGCCGGTTGCGAACGCCCCAGAAATTCACCGGCTTTAGCGTAGCCGCCTTGCTCAATTACACTGACAAAGGTGCGCAAATTATCTAATGAGAGTTGTTTCATAGTAATTAGTTTTGCTGATGAATGCGGCGTAATATATTACATTTTTAAATGTAATGATAAGAATTTTCAATTTGTTGCCGGTTTGATCTCCTCCTATACTCAGCGCATATTTTTATTCAGCAAAAAGTGAAAAAAATACCCATGTCTAATACTACGCCTCTGCACGCCAAGCATATTGAAGCGGGCGCCAAAATGGTCGATTTCTTCGGCTGGGATATGCCCATCAGCTATGGCTCACAAATTGAAGAGCATCACGCTGTGCGCCAGGACGCTGGCATGTTCGATGTATCGCACATGACCATCGTTGACGTTACCGGCGCCCAAGCCAAGGACTATTTGCGTTATTTGTTAGCCAACGACGTGGCCAAGCTACAGGACAAAGGCAAAGCACTGTATAGCGGTATGCTGAATGAAACCGGCGGGGTGGTTGACGATTTAATCGTTTATCACTTTGACGACACCAATTATCGTTTGGTGGTGAACTCTGCCACCCGCGAAAAAGACATGAACTGGTTGCGCGATAAAGCCGAAGGGTTTGATGTAACCATTACCGAGCGTTCTGAATTTGCCATGATTGCAGTGCAGGGCCCGAATGCCAAAGAAAAAGCGGCAACTTTATTCAGCGATGCACAAAAAGAAGCGGTGGCCGGTATGAAGCCTTTCTTTGGGGTGCAGGCAGAAGATTTATTCATCGCCACCACAGGTTACACTGGTGAAGCCGGCTATGAGATTATGGTGCCAAAAGAGCGCGCTGGGCAGTTCTGGCAAGGACTCCTGGATGCAGGCGTAAAACCCTGCGGTTTAGGCGCGCGTGATACCTTACGTTTAGAAGCCGGTATGAATTTATATGGCCAGGACATGGACGAAACTGTGTCGCCATTAGCGGCAAATATGGGCTGGACCATTACCTGGGAACCTGCCGAGCGCGACTTTGTTGGCCGTAAAGCCTTGGAGCAGCAACGCAAAGAGGGCACGGACAAATTAATCGGACTGGTCATGACCGAAAAAGGGGTTCTTCGTGCCGGTCAAAAAGTGCGTACGGACAATGGCGAAGGGGTTATTACCTCAGGTACGTTTTCCCCTACGTTAGGTCACGCGATTGGCATGGCGCGGGTCCCTGCTGGCGTAGGTGAAACAGTTGAAGTGGAAATGCGCAAAAAGTGGGTTACAGTAAAAGTGGTTAAACCCAGTTTCGTTCGCAATGGTAAGAGCGTTTTATAATTAACAATTAATATCAGGAATTATTATGAGCAATATCCCATCTGAATTACGCTACGCATCAACTCACGAGTGGGTACGTCCTGAAGGCGATGGCGTGTTTACTGTTGGTATTTCTGAGCATGCGCAAGATTTGCTTGGTGACATGGTGTTTGTTGAATTGCCAGACGTGGGCGATCAGGTAAACGCTGGCGAAGACGTAGCTGTAGCTGAATCAGTAAAAGCAGCCTCTGACGTATATGCACCTATCAGCGGTGAAATCGTTGAAGTAAACGAAGCGCTGGAAGATTCACCAGAGCAGGTTAACTCTGACCCGTACGGTGATGGCTGGATGTTCAAAATCAAAGCAGATGATCCGTCAGAAGTAGACGGTTTATTAGATGCAGAAGCTTACGAGAACAGCATCGACGAAGACTAATCGCATCTATAAGATCAGCGATTAATCAATTGGAAAGGGGCAGTGTTTTTGCCCCTTTCATGTATTTTAAATCAACGCAAGTGCTTAACTATTTATGTCGAATTCATCTCTTACGCTGGCTCAGTTAGAGCAGAAAAATGCCTTTGTTCGTCGTCATATCGGCCCAGGGGAAGACGAAATTCAGGCGATGTTGGACGCCATTGGTGCCTCCTCCCTTGATGACTTGATGGAGCAAACCGTACCCTCCGGTATACAACTGGATAAACCCATCGAAGTGGGCGAAGGTGCCACCGAAGTGGAAGCACTTGCTGCGCTTAAAAAAGTAGCGGGTAAGAACAAAATCAACCGTTCCTTTATTGGTATGGGGTATTACGATACACACGTACCCAATGTAATTTTACGTAATGTGCTGGAAAACCCAGGTTGGTATACTGCTTACACACCATACCAACCTGAAATCGCGCAGGGTCGTTTGCAGGCAATCTTGAATTTCCAGCAGGTGACCATTGATTTAACTGGCTTAGAGCTGGCTTCAGCATCATTACTAGACGAAGGTACGGCGGCTGCCGAAGCCATGTCATTAGCCAAGCGCGTGTCGAAAAACAAAAAGTCGAATTTGTTTTTCATCGCGAATGACGTGCATCCACAGACGCGTGATGTGGTTGAAACCCGCGCAGAGATGTTCGGCTTTGAAGTAGTCACAGGTTCTGCTGAAGACGCTGCTGAGCACGATGTGTTTGGTGCATTGCTGCAATACCCATCCACCACGGGTGAAGTAAAAGATTTAACTGATGTAATCGCCGCGGTGAAAGCGAAAAAAGGGGTAGTGGCAGTAGCGGCTGACTTAATGAGCCTGGTTATGCTGAAATCACCGGGTGAACTTGGCGCAGATGTCGCACTGGGGAGTGCACAACGTTTTGGCGTACCTATGGGATACGGTGGACCACATGCTGCCTTTTTCGCTACACGGGATGAATATAAGCGTTCATTGCCAGGCCGTATTATTGGGGTGAGCAAAGATACCCGCGGCCGCCCGGCGCTACGTATGGCGCTACAAACCCGCGAACAACACATTCGCCGGGAAAAGGCGAACTCAAACATCTGTACGGCACAGGTTTTGTTAGCCAACATGGCTTCATTCTATGCGGTATATCACGGCCCCGAAGGGTTAAAAACTATCGCCCAGCGCATTCATCGGTTAACAGATATACTGGCCAAAGCGCTTACCACCAAAGGTATGGCTCTGCGCCACAGCACCTGGTTTGACACCATCACCGTTGAAGTGAAAGATAAAGAAGCTGTGTTGCAAAAAGCCTATGAAGCGGGCGTAAACCTGCGCGCGGATTTAGACGGCGCGGTCGGCGTCGCATTAGATGAAACCACCACGCGTAATGATATTGACACCTTGTTGTCCGTTTTCTTAGGCGATGACCATGACTTCACCGTGGACAAGCTGGATGCAGAAGTCACTACTCAAGGTAGCAAGTCTATTCCACAGGAACTGGTGCGCACCAGTGACATATTGACGCATGAAGTATTCAATCAGTATCACTCTGAAACGGAGATGCTACGTTACATCAAATCGTTGGAAGATAAAGATTTAGCGCTTAACCATTCAATGATTTCATTGGGTTCGTGCACCATGAAATTAAATGCCACAGCCGAAATGATCCCGGTGACCTGGCCTGAGTTCGGTCAGCTGCACCCGTTTGCACCACTGGATCAGGCTGGTGGCTATCAGGAAATGATCAGCGAGCTGAGTGAATGGCTGATCAACATCACCGGTTACGATGCGCTTTCCATGCAGCCAAACTCCGGTGCGCAAGGTGAGTACGCAGGCTTACTGGCGATTCAAAATTATCATGAAAGCCGTGGTGAAGGTCACCGTAACGTTTGTCTTATCCCAAGCTCTGCACATGGCACTAACCCAGCGTCTGCGCAAATGGTTAGCATGAAAGTGGTAGTGGTTGCCTGCGATAAAAATGGAAACGTTGACTTAAATGACTTGCGCGCCAAGGCGGAGCAAGTAGGGGATAACTTGTCCTGCGCCATGATCACCTATCCTTCTACGCATGGGGTTTATGAAGAAACCATCCGTGAAATTTGTGACATCGTGCACGACCACGGCGGCCAGGTTTATATGGACGGGGCCAACATGAACGCGCAGGTGGGGGTTACTGCACCAGGCTTTATTGGTTCTGACGTATCCCATCTTAATTTGCACAAAACCTTCTGTATTCCACACGGTGGTGGTGGCCCGGGTATGGGACCAATCGGTGTAAAATCACACTTAGCACCATTCCTGCCAAATCACACCGTAGTGAATATTGAAACAGCTGGAAAAGACTGTGGTGCTGTATCAGCTGCGCCATGGGGCAGTGCATCCATTCTGCCAATCAGCTACATGTATATCAAAATGATGGGCTCGGAAGGCTTACGTAAAGCCACCCAAGTGGCAATTTTAAATGCTAACTATGTGGCCAAATCACTTGAAGGGCACTACAACGTGCTTTACAAAGGCCGTAATGGCCGTGTAGCCCACGAATGTATCGTTGACTTGCGCCCATTAAAAGAAGCGTCAGGTGTTTCAGAAGTGGATATCGCGAAGCGCTTAAACGACTACGGTTTCCACGCACCTACCATGAGCTTCCCGGTAGCGGGTACACTCATGATTGAACCCACTGAATCGGAAGCCAAATACGAGCTGGACCGCTTCATCAACGCGTTAATCAGTATTCGTAAAGAAATCGCGAAAGTGGAAAGCGGCGAATGGGATGCCACCGACAACCCACTTCACAACGCACCTCACACCCTGGCTGACATCTGCGATAACGATTGGAACCGCAGCTACGACCGCACCCTGGCGGCATACCCGGTACCAGAAGTGGCACGCAACAAGTTCTGGCCAAGCGTGAACCGTATCGATGACGTATTCGGTGACCGTAACCTCATGTGCTCTTGTCCTGCGATTGAGAGTTATGTTGAAGAATAATTAATTGATGTGAGTTTCGAATGAAGTTTGTGTCGCTTAAATAAAGTTTGTGATGTAAATGAAGTTTGTGAAAAGGGTCGAAAGGCCCTTTTTTATTGTATTTCAAAAAACTAAAGCAGTATCTTTTTGCTAAAGAAAGCTCTTACTTCGGAAGAATGATCTGCTGAAAGATGAGCTATATTAGATAAATGAAAATACTGGAATATCAGCGCTTATTAAATGAAGAACATTCAAGTATCAGATATAAAAACAATTAGACGACTGAATCAGAGAGTGATTGATTGGCATGCCTCTAAGTATCCAAATGTTTCTTGCAATGAACCTTCAAATAAGAGTTTACAAGCAATTACTGATTTGTCATCAGCAATACTTGTGCCTATTGAAAAGCAGTATGGTGCATTTTGCATTACTTATGGATTTACGTCGGCCATTTTGCTCAGGGAGATTAAGAAAAAAAATCCTAGAGGGATAGCTCCAAGTCTTGACCAGCATGCCGCACATGAACTCAATTCAGAAGGAAATTTCTTCTGTAATAGATTAGGTGCGGCTTGTGACTTTATCGTAGAGAGTCATGCCTCGAAAATGGACCAAGTGGCAAATTGGGTTTCGCAAAACCTGAGTTTTGACCGTATGTACTTTTACGGCGTCGATAGACCGCTACATGTTAGTTTTGGACCTGAATTGAACCAATTCATCCAAATAATGGAAATAACCTCTGACGGACGGCGCTATCCGGGAAAAAAAGGTGCGGGAATAACATTTGACAAAGTTTGGATTTAATTCGCGATGAATTTAGAGAGCTTTCAGGCACTAATCACGACGCTACCAACCGGGAAGTCAACGCCAAAAGCAATTTATATTCATCGGTCTGCGATTGAAGGCACTGCTCTATGCGCATTTCTTGACCGCATATTGGCAGCTCTAAAGCAAACAACCCTACCATGGAATGTTGCCAAACTTTTTAAATCTGAATTTCAATTTTCACTACTGTGCTATCCCAACTTCGAAGTCCAAGCTTACCCTGAACTCAACAGGAGCCTATTTGTAGATTTAGAAAAAAAGCATCACAAAATTAATGATTATCAAGACATAGATAACCCGCCCATTCTTCATAGAAAAGAGCTGATGGTACTGGAATCACATCCCCTTTACGACGAATTTTCTATCATTACACAGGAGGGGGAGCAAGCAGGTCTTTATGAAAACGCTCGAACTATCGGATTTAAACTAGGATGGGAAGCTAAGCTGCTAAAGTACGGATACACGCTGGTTGATGGACGCTTGTTTAGGGACAGTGCAGTAGTCACTTCGAATAAAAAGATTGATCGCCATAAAACTGCAATTGTACGCAGGGGATTGAGCGCACCTTTCAAGTTGTTACAGAAAAAAGGTTATTTAGACGGAGGTCATACTGTTTTTGATTATGGATGTGGGCTTGGAGACGACCTCGCTGAGCTGCAATCAAACGGAATAAGTGCGTCAGGGTGGGACCCAAACTTTCGGCCAGATGATGATATCGATAGCGCCGATATTGTTAACTTAGGTTTTGTCCTCAACGTAATCGAAGATTTCGAGGAGCGAATAGGAGCTATCCAGAGGGCATTTGAACTTGCCGAAAAATTTTTGATTGTGTCTTGTATGTTAATGAGTGAAGCACGACTTGCACAGTATACCCCATACAAAGACGGTGTGCTCACATCTAGAAATACGTTTCAAAAGTATTATTTTCAATCTGAACTTCAGCTTTTTATCGAAGAAAGTCTGGAGCAAAGGGCGATTTCAGCTGGACCGGGAATTTTCATGGTCTTCAAGGATAAGTTAGAGGAGCAACGTTATTTATCTGCAAGATTCAAGAGGAAAACTTCATGGCTTCCCAAGACTCAACTTGTCTCGAGGGGGGCAAAAACGGCTTACTTGCTGGAGGAGTATCACGATCTGGTGGAGCGCTTTTGGGAAAAGGTTATCGAACTAGGGCGTCTACCTGTTGATACAGAACTAGACGAGGGGGATAGAGTCGCGGAGTATTTTGGTAGCCCAAAGAAGCTTTTCAACTTAATCATTGATGACGAAAAGCAGAAAGAACTGACTAACTCGCAAAACAGAAGAAGAGATGATTATCTTACTGACTTCGCAATGGAGTGCTTTGACAAACGTTCTCCATATCAATATATGCCTGACGATAAGAAGCGAGACATCAAAGCGTTGTTTGTAAACATTAGTGAAGCACGGGACTTAGCTAAAAATGCACTATTTAGAATTGCAGACACCGATAGGCTTATAGAAGCTGCTGGGGAAGCTTGTCGCAATTTGCCTGCTTATATCTACAACAAGGAGCACTCGTTACTTTTGCAGTCAAAGTATGTAAATGATCTGCCATTGATGTTGCGAATCTACGTTGGTGTTGCTGCGTACTACTATGGCGAATGGGAAAGCGCAGACGTAGTGAAGATTCATCTTACTTCTAATAAGGTTTCCTTCATGGTTTACGATAACTTTGATGGGTTAGCCATTCCTGCACTTGTGGAGCGCGTAAAAGTGAAGCTATCTGAACAAGATATCGACTACTTTGATTACATAAACGAAGCAAAGCGTCCACCGCTGACCAATAAAAATGAATTGATGGCAGAGACTGAAGAAAACTTTGAACATCAGCGCCGACTAGACCTCAAACTCTTACACCATAATGTTGTCCCCGGCACCGGGGAGCAGCATATCGCCCGCGCTGAATTTATAATGAAAATGTCAAAATTGGGAAAACGTATCAAAGGCTACAGGCTTTTCAATGTATGAGAGCAATGCTAGGTGCAGTCGATTTGTGCACTTCTATCATGCGTCTGTTTAAAAAGTCGCCACTTGATTCTACTTTAACGTCGAATGACGTAGATTTTTTTACGTAAAAGAAATAAAATGACGTAAAAAAATTACGTTGGTCGTAAAAATGAGCGTTAGTCAAGATTCAGGTTACTGTTTTTCATTCCCTGCTGTGAGAGGAACTCAGGCTGGTCGTCCATTCTATATTGCGACGTGTCCATTAAGGACAGTGCAAAAGATTTTCGTTTTTGATGAAGAGGAAGTTCCTCCTGAGTTACGTGCACAGCGCACACTGAACAAATCTCGTATACCGGCTATTGCTAAATATCTCGTAGAAAACCCAAAGGACTACGTTTTCTCTGCAATAACTGTTTCGGTAGACACAAGTGTCAACTTTCAGGAAAGTGATCCTGTCAATATTCCAAACCTTGGCATATTGAAGGTGCCCCTCGATGCCCAAATCTTAATAAATGACGGTCAACATCGCCGGAAAGCTATTGAAGAAGCACTCAAAGAGAATGCAGACTTAGGCTCTGACAACATTGCTGTACTCTTCTTCGTGGATGAGGGTTTGGCTCGCAGCCAGCAGATGTTCGTTGATCTAAATAAGTATGCTGTTAAACCAAGTCCTGCTATTGCAGACACATATGATAAACGCGACCCTAGCGCCGCTGTCGCTCGATACTTGTCGCAGAACATACCACCCTTTAAGGGCTTTACTGAGCTTGAGAAATCAAACATCAGCTCTAGTAGTGGAAAGCTATTCACAATTAGTGCAATTAAGCACGCGACCAGAGCGTTGATGGGAAAGTCCCAAAAAGAGTCTTATACAGATGAAGAGCAGGAACTGGCTGCTGATTTTTGGAAAACTGTTTATGAATATACGCCTGAATGGCAGATGGTATGGAATAAGACTCTGCCTCCATCTCAATTCCGCCAAGAATTTATCCATGCCCATGGGATTGGCGTTCAAGCACTCGGTGTAATGGGCAATTCGCTCTTGGCAGAGCATCCGAGCGATTGGAAAAAAATTCTAATTAAGTTGGAAAGCATCGACTGGCGAAAAGCGAACCCTATGTTTTCAAGTCGATGTATTAATCAACAAGGTCGTTTGTCCAAGGCGACGATCAATATCCAATTAGTAGCAAACGCATTGAAAGTTGAGCTCGGGCTTGCCCTGTCACCAGAAGAGCGGGCATTAGAAGCTAAGGCATAAAAATGACTAGAACAATACAAATCGAAAACCTCTTTGAAGAGCAAGTTGATTTTATTACAAATGAATATTTTTCAGGGTTTAAGAGATATAAAAACTGGAAGCAACTCCCTTTCAAATTGAAGGAGGTGCTGCCTCACTACTTAGATGATAAAGCCAATCTGCGCTATCAACTCGAAAACAGTGAGAAGAGCTTAAAGGAATTAATTAGTTTAGTTTTTTCTGTGTGCTCGGAGATCCCTACTACCGACAATATTAACCATAACATGGCAAAGCTATCCAAACTATTTGAAGCTGAATCATTGCCAGAGTCCATAAACGAGCACCAACAACAATTCATTGATATATATTTAGAGAAAAGTGGCGGTAAAGATAAACAACAATCCAAAACGTTGGGTGCTGTTTTTGAGGATCTTAAAGGTCGCTACAGGGAGCTCCAAACCGTAGAAGCGAATCTTCGAAAGTCTGAAAAAACACTCACCTTGTGTTGCGAGCTCATTAATCAATATGCGGATGACAGCCTCGGTGTGCAATTCAAAGACGTTAAAAAAAGTAAGGCCGAGATAGATAGAGAAACTAAGGCCCTTAAAGACATCGTAGAGAAAAAGAAGAATGAGCTAAAAAGTCTTAGAGATGAAACTTTAAGAGAGCAAAAACAAAGGGAGTTGAAGGACAGCCAGTCTAAACTAGATAGCTACAGTGGCTACAAGCAAATCAAGCTAGTAAGAGATGCTACTGAGTGTATGGCTTTTCTAGAGAAAACCGACTTTAACAACAATGAAGTCGACGACTATGACCCTCATTTGAGCAAAAAACTGATTGATATCATTCAAGACGTGCAAGTGGCTTATGGTCAGGACAGTAGACCATGGGTAATTGGATATAGTGGTGGTAAGGATTCATCAGCTGTTGCCTCTCTTGTCTACTATTCAACACTTGCTTTACCTGAAAATCTGCGAACCAAGAATATTTATGTTGTGGCGTCAGATACACTTGTTGAAACACCTAAGGTAGTTGACCATATAGACAATTCTCTTTCTGTAATGGCAAAGCAAGCAGAACGAGATAGAGTTCCCATTTCAACACATAAAGTGGTGCCGAAGGCAAATCAGTCTTTCTGGGCGTGTTTGTTAGGCAAGGGATATCCTGCTCCAACCAAAAGCTTCCGCTGGTGTACTGAACGTATGAAGATAGATCCCGTTAGTGATTTCATTAAGGAAAAAATCTCCCAACACGATGAAGTTATTGTCGCTCTTGGATCTAGAAGCGAAGAGAGTGCCTCGCGGGCTCAAGTTATTGCTAAGCACAAATTAGAGAACTCGCGATTTGCTCGTCATACAACGTTAGCAAATGCATTTATTTATACACCTATCGATACATGGAGTATGGACGATGTTTGGAAATTATTACGTTCATCAAGTTTAGAGGTATCGGTATCTTCAATTGGTATCGGAAAAAAATGGGAGAATAGCTACGATATAGAGTGGGAAAATCCATGGGCTTCTAAAAATATGACGCTCTGGAACCTCTACAGAGATGCATCAGACCAAGGAGAGTGTCCTATGGTCATTGATGACAGTACACCTTCATGTGGGAATTCACGCTTTGGATGTTGGACATGTACTGTGGTGACAAAGGACAGAGCTATGGAGAGTTTGATTCAAAATGGAGAAGGCTGGATGGAACCATTACTCAAGTTTAGGGATTTACTAGCAGGTACTAACAATCCAGATAACAAAAATACATACAGAAATTACAAAAGGAGAACCGGGGTAGTCTCATTTCAGCGAGCAAAGGAAGGTGAGGACATTAGCACTGACCGTAAGCATGTCCCGGGACCTTACTGGCTCAAATATCGCAAGAAGTGGCTAAAGGAGCTTCTTGAACAAGAGAAGCTATTCAAAGAGCAGGGACATGACGTAGAACTGATCACTGAACCCGAGTTGCATGCAATACGTCAGGAGTGGTTAAACGATCCGAATGAACCTGATTGGGAAGACTCATTGCCTAATATTTATCGGGAGGTTTATGGGAAGGACCTTAATTGGGTATTAAATGATAATGCAACCTTCGATAAGCAAGGCGGCCAACTTTTAAATGAGTTGAGTCATGATTACGACGTGGTCCCACAAATGATAATGAAACTACTTGACCTTGAGGTTTCCATGGAAGGGTTGAGTCGCAGGAGCGGTATACAGAGCAAAATTACTTCAATTCTTAAGCAAGACTGGGGCACGCTTGAAGAGATAAAAGAGAAACAAGCAGGGCAGCAAACTAAAGCCGACTACGATGTTTTGCAAGCAGAGCTTAGTTCGCTAAAAGATAAGTCGAACATCGTAGATAAGCTACTGAAGAAGGAGTTTTGAGATGATTATCAAAAGCCTTACCCTCAATAATTTCCGAGTTTTTAATGGCGTAAATGATGTTGAGTTGACTCCAGTCAGTTCTGATAAACCCATTGTTTTATTTGGCGGCCTCAATGGGAGCGGGAAGACATCTGTATTAACTGGTGTGCGTCTGGCGTTATATGGCCGAGCAGCTTTTGGATACGTTATGACCTCCTCGCAATACCAAGAGCAACTAGACGCTTTAATTCATATGGGGACTGGCGTCCAACAAAGTCGGGCGTCATTAGAATTGGTTTTTACTTACAGCCAACACGGTGAAGAGCACGAATATAAAGTCATCAGAAGCTGGGAAAGAGGGAAAAAAGAAAAACTATCTCTTTCCAAGAATGAAGTGCTAGAGTCCTCATTAAGTCATGATCAATGCCAAGCATTCTTAAATGAGTTAATCCCTATTGGTATTGCAGACTTGTTCTTTTTTGACGGAGAAAAAATTGCTGAGCTAGCAGAGGATGAATCAGGTTCAGTACTGCAAACCGCTGTACGTCGATTGCTGGGCATTGATGTAATTGAGCGTTTAAAAAATGATTTAAATGTCTTCTTGAAACCGTATCAGAGTCAAGCAATACCGCAAAAAATCAAAAAAGAAATCGATGCCCTTGAGCTTCAACGAAAGGAGCATGAAAGAAAATACGACTGCTTAATTAATGATGCAGATGAGCTTGAAAAGCCCATTCTTGCAATCATTGACCTTCTTAAAAAAGAAGAAACTGAGTTAATGAGCTTAGGTGGTGCTTGGGCCGCCACAAAGGCTCAAGAAGAAGCAAAAGTCAAAGAATTACAACTCAGTAAAAATGATCTTGAATCAAGATTGAGAAGAGAGATGGAAGGGGGATTACCCTTCGCGTTAGCACCAAATACACTACAAAGTCTGGTGGCAAGGTTAGAAGAGGAAACTGAAGTAAAACGACAGAGAGCGTTTTTGACCGAGTTCTCCAAGTTCCAAACTCAAGTTTTAGAAAACCTATCAGGTGATTACGACGCAAAATCCTCTGCGAGAGAGGCGCTTGAGAAATGCCTCTCTGATTACTCTGAACAAACCGGTTCCAATTCGCAAGAAGACATTCAGCTCGACCTTTCTGATAGAGAAACTGCAAAGATATTGCATCAAGTTCAAGTCCTCGCTGTACAATCGAAAAAGGAATTTGAGAATTTGAAAGCAGAGCTCAAAAAGGTAGAAGATGCGCTTGATAATGCTGCTGTTGCAATATCAAGAGCACCAGATGACTCTCGTCTTTCGAATAAACTTGAGGATATTTCAAAACTCAATGACCGCAAATCAAAAGCCATTATGGCGCGAGCAAATAAGCTAAATATAGCCAAGAAGGAAGTCGAAGCGGCAATTGAAATTTCAAGAAAGGTTCAACAACTGCATGATAAATATAAAAGTGAAGCAACGGTCACCGAAGCAGTTGTAAACGCACAAAATACCAATCTTTTATTGAATGATTTTGCGAAAAAGCTTACGACGGTTAAGGTTAGACAGCTTGAAGATGAGTTTATAAAGAGCTATCAAAAACTTGCCCGAAAAGAAGACATCAAAATATCAGCAAGAATCAATACTCAATCATTTGACGTAGAGCTAATCGATGAAAGTGGTAACGCGATTAATAGAAAGGAGCTATCAGCGGGTGAGAAACAAATATACGCGATAGCTATTTTAGAAGCGTTAGGCAAGACCTCTGGACGTAAGCTTCCTATTATTATCGATACCCCGTTGGGACGATTAGATTCAAAACATAGGGATAAGTTGATAGAGCTGTATTTCCCTAATGCTAGCCACCAAGTCATCATCTTATCAACGGATACAGAAGTTGATGAAAAGTACTTCAATCACGGAGCATTTTCTGAGTATATTTCTCATTCATACGAAATACAGTTTGACGCGGAAACGAAATCTTCAAAAGTGAACGAAGGCTATTTCTGGAGAAATCAAAGAACTGATGATGCAGTGAAATTTATGGAGGTTTTGTGATGTTACCTAACAGAATGCAATTGAATAAGACGGTTGAAGAACAACTAAAGCGTCTTAAAAGTTTTACTGGCATTACTCCTAATGTCAGTGCACGAATTGCTTTTTTTAGATCCATAGAGTCTGGTTTTAGATACACAGAAAGTGAAGCAACTAAGCTAGATGGATCACTTGTATTAGACAAAATAACATGGCTAGGCGATACGCAACTGATCACGGAGCAATTGCTTAAACTCACATATCCCAAGTTGGACGGGAGAGAGTTGCAAGCCGCTTGGGCGGCACACATTGAAGATGGTATTGCTTCACTCAGGAATCACAAAAATATTCTTGAGCTAGTTAACTCCATCTAACTAGTTTTATTTAAGGGAGATTTTAATTCTGTAATAGCCCTTAGTTTATCTTACTGCCGCCGCTCGTGTCGCATTATCAGTTAAACTAAGAGCAACTCCCTTAGAGTCTTTTGTGAAGGAAATTGATTAGAATGAAAAAACTTTGATCATTAGCTCTATGTACCGGCTTTTCAACTCTTCAAACTCACCCTTGCTCCATTGTTCTTTCTCAACTATTTTTGAATGGATGCCAATTCCAGTATTGTCAAATTTATCTTTCTTTTCACGGAATGGCTTGTCAGCATTACTTCTGTTTCTATTTATATCTAAGAGTGCTAGATTTCCTATCTGATTCTTTACACTCTCCATTTCTTCAATAACATCATCTTTTCTAGCACTATATGGATATATATGCTCAATGGTTGTGTTGTTAAAATCGAAGACAATTGATTTGTCCTCCATTGCAAGCATCTTTTTAATTGGTTTTGGAGGGGTGGATGTTGCCCACATCCAATTTTCTTGCAATGTTACCAGAAGATATTTTATTGGCCTATTATCGCCCTTTCTTTTGTAATTTAGTGCTCCAATTCCCGCTGAGAAGTTGGCATTGTCTTCATCTCTGCTCAGTATTTCTTTTTTGAATCTCTTCTGTAACAAACTGATAGAAAACCTGTCTTTCTTTTCTAAAGCTTCTTTTGCAATTGGTGGGTATAGCTTTGAAAAAAGGGACGCATGCATATTACTTATTACTTTATATCTGATAAAGAATTTACAAGTTTCTGAAATTGTTTTCTGGAATTCTGTTTCTTTGCCGAACGACGCTGCTAGAATAAGAGGCATAGCATGAGTGTGCTTTAGCTTTTTAACCAACCAGTCCAGTTTTGTTTTGTGATATTGAGTTGTTTGCGGTGACTGTTCAAAAGGCCATTCGGCCTCTGTTAAGAGCTTTAGCTTTTCTGTTGACTTTCTAATAAATTTAACTCTTTTTGCCATTTCTTTGGCTGTCAAATCTTCATTCAAATAATCGGTTTTATATTTGTCTAAGATTTGTGTGTTTGTGACATGTTCACCGGTAATCATCGTAATTATCCAACGCAAATAGTCACTTACATTCTTTGACTCATTAGCCAAAATATAATCCCAGTCGTCAGACATCATCCTCACTGATGAACAATTTTCGTCGAAGTTACCAATGGTATGTGCTTTCAACAACTCAGCTTCTGTTAAGTTTATCCCTCGATCATTTAAGACCATGAAGAGCTTATATGCATCGTCGACTGTTGTTGCAATAATTTGTATTAATAAAAAGTTGTTTTCGAAGAGCTTGATGACGTCATCAATGACCTCCAAAGACTCTAGTACGCCTTTATTACGTAATAGGCAGCTATCTATAAACACAATAAAGTGCTTTCGGGCTTCCAAGATTAATTTATGTGAGTCCCTGTTAATATCCAGCTCAGTCCCCTTTGTGGCAGCTTGAAAGAAATAGTCATCGGCTTTTCCGATAGATATCCTAGGATGTACTTCTTTTTCATTTCGATGAACTCGTTCCTCAAACGTGAGATATTTTTCAACATCTTTCAACAGAGCATCTCTAAAGTCAGAATCTTGCTCGTTGCACTCTAAATTTTGCAAAGTTTCTTTTATTGCTGAAAAAAATAAAACGATTGTTGATAATCTCTGTTGGCCATCTATAAGTACATTCTTGACGATACTGTTACCGACTCTTTGCTCTTGTGCGCAAACAATTCCGCCAAAAAAATGCTGAAACTCTTGGTTTTCTTTGAACTTTTCTAATGTGTTCTTTATGTCATCACTGAATTGCTCTACTTGTTCGGCCTCCCATGAGTAATCACGCTGGTATTTTGGAGTGATAAATATATTTTTTTCTGAAAATAGTTCGCCGAAAGATTTGTATTCAGGGGTTACTTGCATTGAGAGTCCTTGGTATTTTATGAATTCAGATATATCTATCTTTTGAATACTTCCTCTTGATGCCATCTAAGATAGCTATCAGACGGAAAATTTTCTGAGCTTCTAACTTGATAAATCCGATGATTTTCAAAACGGTAAAATAGTTTTTCGGCAGCTTCCCCCCCATTCAATATGCTGGAGACTCTTATTCGCAATGCACTATCCAAGCCCATCGCCCCTCTATCGAAGGCCTTATGATGAATAGAACAGAGTGCTAGACCATTGTTTACAGAACATGGTCCATGAAATTGCTTCCACTTAATGTGGGCAGCTTCTAATCCAAAAGAGATGTCATCTAGTCGCAAATCATAGCCACAAACAGCGCATTGGTAGTTATATGCTCGAAGCACATCACGACGAAAATTAGGGGCTCTTGAATTATCACGGACTGGTTTTAATGAGAGCCCTAAAGCTTCTGAGAAGTCTTCTATTGTTGACTCTGGAAAATTTTCAGAAATGATTGATTCTATTAACTCGATTGATAATTCAGGGTTCGCCCTGATAAGTTTGAACGCCTCATCGTTGAATCCGCCTGTTACTCCATTTTTTATGAGTTCAGACTTTGGCGGATCTGTATTACTTTTTCTAGGCAAACAATTTTCTGCGTTTTCTAATTTCCAGAACCCATCATTTATCAATCTCCAAAAGCCATAAAGCGGATGGAAGGATTTTCTTGATGGACCAAATCGTTTCAGCAACTCTGTAACTTGCTCATCAACTTCATCTTCGTAATGAAATAGCTGCTCATGACCTTTAGCATAGTGTGACAATGCGTAGATAAGCATTAAAGGTTTGTTAGGGGCTCTTTGGTCGCTTCGTGACCATCGTTTTACGCTTAATATTGCGCTTTTTAGTTCATAAGGCGTCATTCAAAAGCTCCCAAAACGCCTTGTCTCTAATTTTCGTAATACGCTTTTCACCGTTTACATAGAGACTATGGTGTTTCTCTAGCCCCCTGATAGATTTCATTAAGTGTTCTTGCTCTGCCTTGTCATCTTTGTTGAAGATAGACTTTATGTCCTGATTTTTGATTTGTGATACTCGATGCACAATCCAGCTCAAGATATAAGCTGAGTAGTCGTTTTCACTCGTTTTGAAGTGCGTAATATCTTGAGTGGACAAAATGACGCCAACCCCATATTCGCGTCCCTCTTTCAGAATACGACGCAGACTAGAGAAGTTTTGAGACATGAAGTTGTCTGCCTCATCGACTAGAATGAGCTTAGAGACCTGTCTGAAATCGCCTTGGACTTCAGGTTTACCTTGCTTTTGCATTTGTGAGTAGAACAGGTCAAGTGTTAGCGCAACGATGAGATTTTGTACCTCACTCGGGTAACCAGCCAATTCAATAACTGTAACGCCGCTGATCAGCTCGTATAAGCTCATCATTTTTTCTGGATCTGTTTCGAATATTTTAAAACGAGCTAGTTTGGAGAGTGCAGCGTAAAGCGAGTCTTCTTCTACCTTTTCTTGGTCTAAAAACAGATCCCATATGTTTTCGATTGTGGGAGCTGGACGGTTCCATGTCGATGGATCCTCAGGTTTTATGCCAGCCAAGTCATAGGCGTCTAAGATAATGTTTTCTAGCTTGAGTTGCTGTTTTTTGCCGAGCCCATAGGCCTTTGACATGGTTTCAGCAAAACCCGCAGCAGTGTGTATCGGTAACATGGGTGTGTCACCGAACAAGCTGAGCGGATTATAAGGAAGCTTAAACAGTTTAAATTTCTTAGCGTTTGTAGCCTCTATGAATTTGTCATCGGTGTAATCAGACTTGTAGTCAAAAACCAGCATGCCTATTGGCTTACTATCAACATTGTTGTGTTGGTTTCGGTATAGCTGAGTTATGACTGACTTGGTGCACTGAGTTTTGCCAGTGCCCATAGTTCCAATAATACCGGAATTGGTATTCATGAATTTGGCTGTATTTGTGGGCTCCCAATATACATCTGCATTGTCTTGTGTATTGTTACCAACTAAGACCCTAAGAGTATCATCCTGCGGCTTTTCTTCACTATTAACATCTTCATGTGGTCCTTGTTTTTCCTGTTCTTGCGATGGAGTGGAGTCGATATCTACCGTTGCTTCCGGTGTATCTGCAATTTCCTTATCGCCTTGTTTCATTACCAATTCTTTGTTTTCTAATAGGGGGGGAAGGTTGAGATTCTTAGGCAATCCCTGACCTTGCAGGAATTCTGACAGGGAACCTTTTACCAAAGAAGGCAGTAAAGCAATTGGGAGGTCTATTAGGGCAATTCCGTCCTCAGTTTTTGTCTCTGCTCCAAACACGACGTCACTGCTCAAATGGCTAACTACAACCCCGAGTAGCGCGTCTTCATTGCAGGCAATTTCATATTCACCGCGAAGCCATTCGTTCTTTTGTGCTATCTCTTTGTCAAAATAGCCCTCAGGAAATACTCGATAAAGCTTGAACTTATCAACTTGAAGCAGCAGCTGCCTAAAGAAAAGCGCTCGATAAATTTTGCCTTTCAATGTCTTTGGCTCTAGCTGAGCTAGTAAATGCTCTCTAAGGTTAACTACTTGTTCTTTCGCTTTTTTGTAATCGGGTGTGCTACCTGTCTTAACCTCAACAGGCATTAAAGTCATTTTCTGATTTTTGAGGCCGACCAACAGTACATCATCAGACATGGCACCAGCGTGTCCCGAGTGGGCGGCTGCAAAATCAGAGTCAATTATCTTAAGCCCAATATTTCCTGATACCCTTACCATTTCTCCCACAGATAGGGGGACCCACGTCATATCTGGTGAATGCAAGAGTGCGGTTATCAGCTTGTATGCGCCAATTTCACCCTCCATACCTAATCTTGCTGTATTGGTAGATGTCAGCATCTTAAGCAGCCAGTCACCATTAAAGGCGTTGAAATCGCTGATTTTCGTACCTTTTCCTAGCTCTAGTACCTTGGTAAATAGCTCTCTTTGGCGACTTACAGTTATTGCATCAAAACCTGCTGAAGAAGTGTATTGGTCGGAATAATGTATTAGTACTTTATCTTGCGATTCGAAGAAATCTAGCGTGACTTTCGGGTCTATAACCGTTGTCCAAATAGAAGAATCGCAAGTTTTATCTAAAAGAGTTTTAAAGCTCTCATTAACTGCAAGCGCGACGGCGTCCTTACCTGAGTAAGGTGTATTACTTTCTCTTGCAGGTCTGATAAGTGATCCAAAGAGTCGGGCGACTTTTAAATGAGGCTCGCCCTCGTAGTCAATGTCCTTTAGACCAAACGCGGTATGGTAGCTTCCGTGTTGGCTCTCGGATGACTCCCCGCCTAACAACCCATCCGCAGCAATACCACTTGGTTTTGAGTCAATATTGACAGAGATGCAGTCAACCTTTTCGTCATTATAAAAGAAAGCGATATGTGCGTATTCGTAAGACTCTTCATTGCGCGTGTTGAACTTGCTGTAGGTAAGGCGCGTTCTTAATAGTTCGATAATACCATCAGCTGTATCTTTAAATTTCTTAGCGCCGAGACCAAGGAATTCTTTCAGTGCTTCATTGTTTGTTGACTCAGCAAATCGGTCAAAAGCATTTAAAAGTGGTTCATTGTCATAGATGTTGATGTGTATGAACGGCGCGTCATCTAAATTATCGGAATAATATTCGACAAGTCCAATTAGAAGTTCATAACACTGATCTTGATTGACTGCATTGATTATTAGCTTACCCTCGACATGGATGTCGAATAGGTCTGAAAATGCGGTCCTAAATTCACTAATTTTCTCTTTGACAAGTTTGGTGACGAAGTCGTATTTGGTGTGTTCGTGAGGAACTGCTTCTAACCAAAATGGATTTTCCGGTATCGCACTCACATGGGCATAATCAGAACCAGTCATGTAGAGATATGGAATCAGGCCTCGAGCGTTCAGTCTATCTAACGTGACTTTTGGGATTTTACCAAAACTTAATGTTTCATCATGCTGTTCTGCATAAGCCATGTCACATTGGATCTGATTAGATAACTCTAAATAATATGACAGTACAATGGGATGGTACGGAGAAAAGAGTTCAGAGTTCTCTTTCTTTACTAAGCCGATTTGCAAGGCTTTTTTCATACTTTCAGAGAGCACGCTATCTATTTGTGCATCACCTAATAAACGGATATAAGCCTTTGTTAAGGTATCTACTTTTTTTCTGAAGCTCTCACCCCATGAAACCAACGAGGGGAGTGTTTGATGGCTTTCACAGAAACCGAATAACTCTCGGTAGGCGTTGAATAGAGGTTCATCGATACCTTCAAGTTCTCTTAGCGTCAAATGGCTGCCATTGACTTCATCAATGTATAAAAGCTGTTCATCTATGAAACGTGATTCTAAACGAGTAAGTGTTAGTCGGTTAGAGACGAGTAAAAACTCTTTATTGTCTATAACCACTCTCTCTTTATCTCGATTAAAAAGTCCAAAGTAATTATCTTGCAGAATATTTTTGACTTTGTTCTTATCTAAAAGTAGAGGGAGTGACAGCGATGAATCCGCACGCTCTCCTTCTACGACGAAGTCCAGCTGGCTATCGCCGTTAAAAATAGAAAACTCTACATCATTCACTGCTTCTGACAGAGTTTTGAAGTCTATTGCTTTTATTTGCAAATAATCGATGCGTTGGTTTGAAGCGTGCAACTCTAGTGTTGAGTACGCATTAGGATTAACGGCGAGAGTGGTTTCATTTGTTAGCAGTCTGATAAGCTTCTTCTTGGTGTTGAGAAGAAAATTGTTTTTGATGGCGTCAATATCAAATTGTTCTGTCGCTAAAAGCAGAAAATGCAGTCTGTAGCGGTCACTGTTCTTATCTCGTTTCTCGGTGCCAACTGTGAAAAAGAGCGGTTCGCCTTTGAAAGGAACAGAAATTCTAGATTTGCTCCTTTTACTTCCTTTAGCAATGACTCTGAAGTCGCTGCCATCGGGAAGCAACTTGTTCGGCTGGCTCAAATGCTCGTTTTGTAAATCTCCGCCATTCCAAACGATATCTATATCGATGCTATCTATTCCCTCAGGACACTGAACAATGATATGAAGATCCCGTTTTTGCGCTGATGTATCGCCCTTAGTTCTCTCAAATAAAGAGCTGATACCGTTTATTTTAATTTCTTCTAGCGAAAGGGTTTGCTGTTGATTACGTTTAATTTCTTCTTTGAATTCGTCAAATGTAACCTGCTTCCAGCTACTTAGGTCATCTTTAGGAAACTTCGATTTTATAAACTTCGCGCTGAATTTATCTGACAACCGGTCTTCCAACTGACCGGGGAAGTTATCCACCTCAGTTTCAATCTTTTTGTATAGCTCGCGGTTTTCGTCTAATCGCCGCCGAAGTTGTTTGGGGTTGCCAGTGAAATCATGAACTACCGGATCTTCTAATAGATACAATTTATGAAACTGGAGATCTCCGTCTCTTATCGCTCTGTACAGTGCCTCAAATCCGAACAGTGTTGCATTGTCTTGGGTTATCGCATCGAATTGATAATCAAGAAGCACATGAGAGATTTCAGACTTTTCGCCAGCCTCTTTTATTTCATGGCTAAGGGCTTCTTTAAAACGTTTTGTGCTCCAGACGTTTCTTCCTTGGCCCAGATCAGTGGAGCTGTTAATTATGGTGTCTAACTTACTGTTGTGGATTATTAGTAAACAACATGAATCGAAAGGCTCACTACCCTTGGCTACAGCATCACGCAAGTGTGAGATAAAGTTTTCAGTAAATCCTTCAGCTGTGGGCGCGTGGAGTAAGGGAATTAACTTAATTTGGCCAATGGGTATGAAAGGAAGAGCAGTATTTTCCTTGTGAAACTCAGAGACATAAGTAATTGTATTGTCGGCTGTCTTTTTGATTAGGGCATCGAATAGTTTTCTACTGTTTTCAAAGTTTGGCGATTTAAAAGTGTATCTCGCACCTCTAGCTAGGCTTTGTGGCGCCCATTCAAGCAGCTTTTCGACTACAAATGTTTCAAATGATTTAAATTGTTTGACGGACATTTAAGTCATCTCCACTATCACTTTTCCGCTCTACGTTCCCAATCCGCTCAAATATTTCGATTAACTTTTCCTCACTCGACTCATCGAAATATATGCCTCTACCTTTAAATTCATCGATCAGTTCGTCAAACCTCAATTGATTTCTTGTCCCTATGATTAAATTTGTGAGCAGAAGGAGATTATCCAGTGATAAAACGAGGATGTTGCCTATTCGACCTCTGGCTTTGACAAATCCTTTTGCTGTATGTTCTTTAAGTGCAGCAACAACTTTCTCATTGGCTTGATAACGAGTAGTGCTTGGATCTGCGAAACGTTTATCAAACTGAGCTAACGCCAAGTCAACCAATTGCTCAATGCTTTCCTCAACATTAGTGGACGCTTCAAACGTCATATTTCGTAACTTACGAGCTTCGATGAAACGCGAGGAGAAATCATCAATAGCGTCAATGTATTTCTGTTTTTCTGCTGACGCGTTAATTTCTATAAAAAGTTGCCATAAGGGCTTTTTATTATCTTTGCTCTGGATAGTTTGCAGAATCGATAAAATGGGGAAAAGATTTCTACTGGCGGAAGCGAAACTGTTCCAACCCATATCAATAACGTTGCTCCTCTCGCTGCTTACCCGTTCATTTTCAATGATGAAGAAGAGAGGTTTGCTGCTGGGCTCTCCGGATTTCCATTCTTTGAGGTTCAGTGCCAATTGAGAGATATGTAAAAAGTTATATAAGGCTAGAAGGTTAGCGATATTTTCAACGAAATATGTTGGCTTTTTAATCAAAAAGCATAGGTCACCGAGAAACCTTTCATACAGGAATGGCAGATATGGTTTTGGCCGACCATTTTGACTTTTCTGAGTAAACTTGCTCGCAAGTGTTGAACTTATAAGCTCGGCAATGAAGTGGTTATCTTCGGCATTGCTGAGTTGAATTTCTTGATCTCCCAAGAGCGTAGAAAGTGCCGTTGCGACCTTTTTACTGGCACTATTCACTTTCGATTTTTGATCGTCCTGAGTATGTAAGAGCAAATTCTTTGGCGCTAAATTAAGATATCCGTCTGTCTCGAAATAGGCTTTTCTTAGTACCCCAAAATATTCCTCGGAGACTTGCCTAGATAACAATTCGTCTTTACAGTCTTGTTCTAGGTCTTCTTTAGAGTACTTATTTAATTCAACGCCGCATGCGAATGAGAGAAAGTAACCCGCAACTATATTCCAATTACATTCATTGTAGTTTGTTTTTACGGGCAAGTAATCGCTGGGAGCATTAGTGTCACTGATTTCGGCTTGTAAATTTTCAAGATTTATATTCGGCGTCATTGATTACCGCTCCGTTATCTCAATGATGTTCTCGTCACGTTCTGCGTTGTATGTCTTGTTTCCGTCAGTAATAATAAGTGCATCTGATCTTGCCAAGACAGAGCGAATTCGCTCTATTAATTCGTCCAGTAATAGGACACAACTTTTATCGTGTTTATTGGGCCGGTACCCTTTGTTAAGCCTTTGCAGAAGGTCGAAAAGGTTAATATTAATCGGAAGAGCAGGTTCAATAGGAACTTTGTTAACTTTAAACATGGCTTCAAACGCCATCAGATCTTTACTCTGATAGTTAGCAATTCGATTCCAATCGGGACTGTGTTTTACGTCAACGGAGAACAGCACCCCGTTTTCTTTGGACAGCAAAAATTGCTTTTTCTTGATTCGTGGGGCGCTTCTGTTGATATACCTCCACAAAGCTGTAAACAAAGTATGCTGATAGAAGTCATTGATTATATTTCGTTCATCATGATCGGCTTCTGATGAGTAGTTCTGATGCGCGAGCAATACTTCAGCGTATTCAGTCAGAATATTGTTCGAAAACTCAGACGCCAAGTTCAAGTGGTATCCGTTTCCGAATTCTGAGTTTCGTAGAATGTAAAAAAGTCGAACATAGGAAGTGGGCTCTTCCAGATTTGTTATACCGAAATTAATGAGCTCTTGGTTGAACTGAGCGAAATCTTCTTCTTTTAAACCCAATTTCAAGGTCAATATGAACCTATCAATTTTTTCGGTACGTGTGAGAGCAGGGTCAAAGCTAGTGAGTTTTTCAGATAACTCATTGCTTTTCAGCAAGAACAAGTTGTCGAACAAGTAGCCGCCGCCGACTAGAATATTATGCAAAAAATCTAAAAACGATCTTGCTGTCAAAAACTGATCTTTTGTCAGCCTTATCTTCATAAGCAATTCGACGATAGAGCGTTGAACTGATTCAATCGATAATATTTTGAAATTTGTGACAATTAATGCGTCTTTCTGCTTAGATTCAGACTCCTTCATGGCTTCCCAAAATGGGTTGGGCGCACCCTCAACAGACTGTCGAGTAAGCTTCTTCATCAAATCGCTGGCGAAGTCAGAATGCGGCTCAGTTTCTTTAAAGGAGAACTTTGAATACTTTGAAGATTCGAAGCTTAGAAAACTCGCGACACTAAAATCGTCTACTCCGCTAATGTGCTGCTGCATCGCATGCCTTATATCGTGATGCTCTTCAGAGCCTTCTTTAACGTATTTAGCCATCATGCCAAGGTTAATACCCACGACCAATGGCTTCGCTGTGCTTTTGAAGTTAGTAAAAAGCACATCTAGTGTTTCAACTGCATCGAGCTTTGGGTTATAGCTGTGAGTGGCATCTAAATGGAAATCGATGTGCTTGAATTGAACTTTTTGACTGTAGCGAGTCATGATCTCGGATTTACCATCACCACTGCTACCACAGAGGAAGAGAAGGGTCCGTTTAGATGCATCCATCAGACTCAGTGCGTTGGCAAAATCTACTTCTATTTGGGTCTTTACATACAGATAGTCTTTTGCTTTATCTAATTCTGATTCAGCCCTTTCGGAACGTTCAGTTGAAACGGCGTATGATGAAGACTTGTCTAATACGCTTAAAGCTTGCTTCAGTTCCATTTAATGTCCTTTATTAGCACGCAGTACTCTGCTTTTAAACGAGCACTTTTTGTGCGAAGGTTCCTTTGTAGTGAGTTGCTAACAGATATGAACTTTGTTTACCCAAGCAAATCTTGAAATCAAGTTATCATATAATTCTTGCATAAAAAGATAAAGTGAGACCACGCTTAAGTCTAACAGTAAACTTTCTCCGGATGGATGAGATAAAAATATCATGTATAACAATTTGATAGGTCAATCAAAAGGAAGCCTTTGCAACATCGATAAATATTGGTCAACGAAAGTTATTCTATCTATGCTTGGTTGAGTTGAAGAAAGCATATCTCAGTAATTGGCGGCTTTTATTCAAAGTCCCAGCTTACTTGGCATCAGGAGTGTTTATTTTTATTTCGTTGATGTCATGGATGGGGAAGCTATAGGTTGAACCATCGCAACTCGCTAGAAATGGAATGAGAAATTCAAGTTTGCAGAAATGGTATTGTGGAGTCGATGGCTGTAAAAGCGGATGGTTTTATGTTGCCAGCGATGGAAAGCAGTTTCTTGTCGGTATTGTCAGCTCAGTTACTGAACTGATATCCCTGTTTCCTGAGATGGGCCGGATTGTTATTGATATACCTATTGGGCTGCATGATAAAGGCAGTGAGCCCAGAGCCTGTGATATTGCGGCCCGGAAGCTATTAAAGCCCAGAGGTTCGACCGTCTTTCCTTCGCCCGTAAGGCCTTGCATTTACGCTGAATCATATTCAGAGGCTTGTGAGATCAGCGAGCTGTTGACGGGCAAAAAGCTATCTAAGCAGTCGTACCATATCCTTAACAAAATCCGCGAAGTCGACGACCTGCTGAATGATAATCAAAAGCTTCGGTTCGTTATTACAGAAGCTCATCCCGAATTAGGTTTCTGCATGCTTAACAGCGGGAGACCTCTGCTTACCAGAAAGAAGCGAACAGAGGGGATCCAACAGCGTCTCAGCTTACTCACAAAGCACCTCGATATTAGTAAGGAAATATATGAGAAAGCGCTGGGGAGATTTCCGCGTAAGTATCTTGCACGGGATGATATTGTTGATGCCTTGATGTGTTTATGTATTGCGCTTACGCCTGAGGAAAAATTGAAAACAGTTCCTGCGGTTCCCATTTACGATGACAGTGGACTACCAATGCAAATGTTATATACCGAGGGCCATTACTCTTGAACTTACGTTGCGTACAATTGGTGCTTCAACCGACACTACAGCATCAGGTGATGAATATCGCCAACGCTTTTTAATACGGTAAATTATACACTGCGTGATGCCTCACGAAACGAATACCTCAGTCAAAGTGAAGTGGTTGCTTCGTATAGTCTTGCAGGGTATCTATCAGGTCGTTTAGCTCTTGTGTATCAAAGACGAGAAGGTTGCTGACAATCTGACTTAGCAATCGATTTTTGCCTAACTTGCTTAAAAACTCGATCTTTTCATTATCTTCGAAGTCTTGAAACAAAGCTGCGAGCTGTCTGTCATTAAGCTCGCATAAGTCTCTTATCAACAACATGCATCTAGGCTCTTGGCTGAATAAGGCAGTAATCTTTGGGCTCAAGTATCCACCAATTGCCAGCGTGATATCTTCATCGATGTTATAGACCTGACTGATGCGCACAAGAAAATCCCGAGACGGCGTTTCGGTCCCATTTTCTACGCGGCTTATATAGCTTTTACTGACACTTAACTTATCGGCAACGGCAACTTGTGAATAAGTTTGCCTGCCGTGCTCGCTCATAAGTGCTTCGCGACAGTGTTTTAGATAATTATTAATCATAAGGTTTCGTAATTTCGAAACTTATAGTAATAAAAAGCACCGTACGTGCACAATAGCTGTTTATATTTTGTTCTCATAAAAGCTGGTTTTTTAGTCCATTTGGTTTGATATAACTAATTAAGCAATAAAAAGATAATCAAATAATTTTAAGTTATTACAGGGTGTTATTAAAACTATTTGAATAAACCTCTTTTTAGCTATCCACATGATTCCTAATTCTACACAAATAAGATAAAAAACAATAAGTTAATAATCATCTGTTTTTCTTGCACTGATTAAAACCCCCTCTATAACTGAATAAGCAAAACGAATCAGAGGGGGACAACCATGGCAGCAATACCAAAATCCAGAGTAAGAAATCCAATGGATAAACTCGAATTAAGAGAGGTCGATCGAAAGCGCTACGAAGAGTGGGCAGCAAATAGCGAGTCAAATGACTTGTATCGTTCTTTCGTTCGTGTTGGGTCAACAATGTCATTGGGACGCAAGCATCGTTTCTGGTGTGATAAGCAGCAGAGAATAGTTGAGCTCATGTCGGACGGTGAGTTACGAGCTTATAAGTATCTCATCTGGCAGCCGAATGTAGTCTCAATCAAGGAGCAGTATGCTCTTAATCCGGTAACGACATTCAATATCGCTAAACGACGCAAGGTGATGCACCCGTATTCGTATAAACAACGAGTTCACCACATCATGTCGACAGATTTTCTCGTTACTTCAGTCAATGAGGATGGTGTCTGTGTGCAGCATGCTTACCCCTACAAAATTTCTGAACCATCCAGACCCAGCCGCACAGCACAAAAGTTAGATATAGAGGCTGAGTTTTGGGCTTTGCGAAACGTGCCATCCACTTTGTTGACAGACAACCAGATAAGCAAAGAATGGTTTTTAACACTGCTCTTTTGTGAGCTTCACTATGACAACCAACTGCAATTCAGTCATTTAAGCGATTTCTCACATAAGTTGCTTGGTTTGTATCAACAAAACCCGTGGTTGAGCTTGAGAGACCTTCTCAAAAAAGCTGCTGCTTCGATGAAAACGCACTACTTTGACGCGGAACGTTTGTTTAAAAACGCTGTGCTGCAAGGGCTTCTTCCTCTCTCGCAACAAAAGCGAGTTCGACTTAATGAAGCGCTTTTACTTGGATAGGAGAACCATATGTACGCAGATTTCATTGAATTACGCCTAAAACAATCGATGAATGCCAAAGTCCAGTGGGCAAATCCGTACGATGTACTGACTGTCGTATGGTGTGATTACCGACTCAGACGAATCGCCGTGGCCAATATGTCCGAAGCATTCGGTTGGGATGCAAACAAGCAAACCATGGCTGAGGGCGGAAATCGAAAAAAAGCTCATCAAATGAAAAAGCCGAAAGTGTTTCAGTTTTCAGAAGCCGAGAAACTTTTTGACTTATTTGAACAGGATGGAGGGATCAACACCTTCATCTACCCAAAAATCATCAGGGAGCCAGAATCGGTATTGGAAGAGTCACAACTCTCAAAGTGGTATCCAAAAGCTGATAACGCGATTTCAGTGCTTGGATCTTTGATAGAGCCTGATGCAATTGAGCGCTACCTGCTGAATAACGGACATAGCGAATTGTTGAAACAAAGGTTGCAGGAGTTGAGGGATGAGCACCCTAATAAAAAGTTTTCTTCTCAAACTGTCCTGACAAGATATTTAAATCAGTATATCACTTTTGGTATGACGCGAAATGCCTTGCTTCCTTTAGGCCTTATGAATACTGGTTGTAATTATCAGCACAGTGAAAATGATAATGTAAACAAACGCGGCAGAGGCGGCGCCGATGGCAGGAATACGAGCTCGATATATACAGGAGTGAGACCTCTTGATAAACGGCTGATAAAAAAAATAGCCAAGCGATTTGGCACAGCCAGCAGGCATGGTGCGCTATTCATAAGGGATATTTACGATGATTATTGTGCTGAGGCATTAAATCTACAGGAGGTTGAGTTACCTGAGCCTGATGAGAATGGTAATCGCGATGTAACGCGCGTTAATCCCTACATTTTATCGGAAGGCAGTTTTCGGTATCACTACGACAACACGATACCGCTTCTTGAAAAGTTGACCCGACGATACGGTATTGTCAAAACACAGAGAGATTTTAAAGACCGGCAGGGACATGCCGCCGACAGCGTTGTTGGTGCAAATTATGTCGTTGAAATAGATTCTACAGAGCTCTCAATTCATGTCAGGGATCCCCGGTTTAAAAAGAAACGCCTCTCCGCTGGACGTGTTTTTCTTACTGTCGCCATTTGTGTTCGTACACGATACATCCTTGGATATAGTCTTTCATTTAAACAACCTACGTGGGAGAACGTCGCCGAGTGTCTGTATAACGCGTTCGAGGATAAACGAGCTTACTGCGAACAATTCGGGCTTTCTATTAAAGAGCATGAATGGGCCTGCCACCACGGCTTTTTTATTGTGCGTATCGATAACGGAAAAGAGTTTCCTGAATATCAGATGGATGAACAAATGCGGCATAGCTCTGGCTTTTTCAGGGTTGAAATTGTTCCAAAGGCGCGAGGTGATTTTAAAGCTGTTGTAGAGCGCCAGTTTGGAACAACTGACAGGTATGCAGCAAAACACCCCGGTGGAATTGAAGCTGATCGAGATAAAACAGAGCAGGATGCCTCGCAGCGAGCGACGTTAACTATCGATGAATTACACAGAGTGATCATAAGGAAGATCATCCATCAAAACCTACATAGGAACTGTGCCAAATTACGCGATAAGGATATGGCTCAAGCTGGAGTCGGCATTACTCCCTACAGTTTGTGGTCATACAGCATTAAGCATCAAATGGGCGGCGGCCGTCCGGTTTCTAAGTCTAAGCTACCTTCGTAACGGTATAGCTTGATGCCAAAATGTCAGGTCAAAGTCAAAGACGATGGCGTGCATTACAACGGCCTCGTCTTCGATTCACCATTTGCGAAAAAAAATGACTGGTATCTCAACGCTTTGTATAGCTCATCAGATATTGTCAAGACAATGGCTTTTACGCCGTCTTTGGCGAACTCACTATTCTATGAAGATCATAAAGGTGGTATCCACGAATTTAAACTTGTCGAACAGTTAGACCAGTACCGTGATCTGAGCTGGGATGAATATGCCGAGCTGAAAAAAGAGGTGAATCAACTGGAGTATGACAATGCACATCAGCGACACCTAGACAGACTAGCCATGAAAGCTGCCAATCGCGCGGACGTGGAAGAGGCAGAGAACAGACTTAGTTCGGTGCCAAAGAACGATCAGACTTCGTATCAGTCAGGGGCTAACGACAGACGAGCTGAGATGGCTGAGTTAGAGTCCAAAAAGCTTGCCAGTCGTCATCAGCAGCAACTGCTTGCGGAAGTTGATACCGACGAATTCGAGCAAGGGGACACACTGTGAAGATTAAAGCTACTTATCAAACACCAGACTTTCCGTACTTTGCGGGAAACCCGCTAATTGAGGCGCTTGAAGGGCATATAATACGTGACGAAAAAGTGCTGCTGAAGTCATTGCAGACCATTCATGAAATTCCTGATGATATTTTTTCATACGATGAATTTTTAGCGAGAGACTGGATTGGTCTTCTGGATGATATTTATATACCCCACAAAGAGTCATGGAATCTGTATCTCAGTATCATTCAACAAATAAAGAACGGGTATCGACATAAAAATCCGTTGTCCGCGAATGGTCAAAAATACTTGAATTTAGTGACTACTCTGAATCAGGACGGATATAGCGAGGCAATTGAAAAACGTATCATGTCAATCACAGGCAAGGCACGCTGCTCGCTGGCGAGGGGGCTATCTGGACTGGGGAAAACAGAAACTATCACTTCCGTACTGGATCGCATTCCACAGGTTATCCGCCATTCTGAGTTTAAGGGCGAGACGTTGGTATTTGATCAACTTGTCTGGGTAACCTTCGACGTAGCGTCAACGAACAGCATGAAAGGCTTGGCAACCAACTTTTTCAGAGCGGTAGATGAGCAGCTTGGTACAAACTACGCCAATCAATACAGTAATTTTCGTGAGTCTGTTGACGTGTTCATTGGCAATATGCGGTTGGTATGTGCGAAACATGCTATCGGTTTTGTGCACGTAGATGAATGTCAGCACTTGCTGCGCCGCATGAAAAGTGTGCATAGCGCATCGGTTCAGGATCTGGAGAGTTTTTTCAACCGGATGGGGATCCCGATGCTAATGACCTGCACTCCAGAAGGCCTGAGGTTGTTCTTTGAAAGTAACACGGATAACGAGGTTAAGCCGCGTTTACAAGCAATTCGTCGCCTGCTATCAGAGCGCTCATTTCCCTTCGATCCGATGGACATCGATAGCATTTCATTCAGGAAGTTTTTTAATGCCTTCCTGCCTTCAAACGTCTTCAGCGGTTCCGGAGTAGATACTCTTGAGTTCAGGCAGCGCGTGCACTATCTCTCCTTCGGTATTCCCGCTGTTGCTGGACGTTTGATGAGATTATTTTTTGAGGCGATTCATCAGCATCAGTGTTATTTGAAGGATAAGCCGAGTATCGATCTTCTTGATAAAGTCTATGAGCAGCACTTTGAGCACATGAAAGTCGCGATTAATAGACTCCGCATTGATAAAGCGCAGGAATGGGAAATGCTTCTTGCCAAAGCACAATCGGAAGAAGATGCGTTGACCCATTCAACCAATCCCCCAAGAACACTGCACTCTTCCCGAAAGCCTCCAAAGATGGCGACAGAGCATGCTATCAATCGTTTGGAGAAAATGGATGAGATGGCAGCGTGTCGAACAATTGATTCTGCGTGTCTGACCGTGGGCCTATCAGAGGCGCACAAATGAACCAGCTTGAGAACACACCTTTCCTTCCAGTGACTCTTGAAGATGAGCATTATCTTTCGTTCATGTGCAGGTGGGCGGTATTATCCGGTGCAACAAACATGGCACGTGGGATTTATAGCCTTATTGGTAAAAGGCCCACGTATATAACTGAACTGATGCAGCCCCGTTTTCTTTCAAAATTGGCGAACTCACTTCCTGCTTTTGTTGATAAAAAACAATTTTGTCATGCTCACACTCAGGAAAAGTATGCAGCAACGCTGGAGCTTGGTGATAGCCAGTCTGATTCAGTCTTTCCGGTGGCAGAAGCCATAAATTCAGGCTTCAGCGTAAAGCATTTAAGGTGGTGCACTGGGTGTGCCAGAGAAGATATTGCCAGTTTTGGGGCAGCGTACTGGCGCAACAGCCATCAGGATCCACGGCTGGTTCGATGTCAGAAGCACGGCGTGTCGCTTCTTTCAACTTGTCATATGTGCAAAAGAAAAAAGGCATACGTAAATCAGCTCTCTCAGCCGAAAGCTAATGCTGAATGCCAATACTGCTCTGCGCCACTTGATAATAAGGTGGTACGCGATCTAACCCCCTTTCAACGTTGGTTGGAACAGCTTCACCATCTCGCCAATCACGGGGTCCAATTTAACCGGCATACATTGATACCGCGTATTGATCATGTAGTTGAATTGTATCAAGAAGAAATAAAACTAAAGCCCCGTAAGTCTTGGGTCATGCCAGACCAGATTTTTATTAATGCATTCAATAGCACAAGAGCATGTGACCACTTTTCGTTTGGCGAGATCCCTTACGCGGGACTCAGCTCATACAGTGCGCTTAAACTCGGCAGCTTACTTAATCCCGACGTACAGCAATCACCTGTTATCTACGCTTTGCTGGCATGGGTATTTCTATCAAAGGAAGAACGTGACGCTCGCTTTGGATTCTTTTCTGGTGGCCAAGCAGTTCAGGTGCAGCTATGAAATCAATTCCTGCGCTATTTCCGGATGAAACGATATTTAGCGTTGTCCAGCGGTTAGTGACGATGGAATGTGCTTCTTCGTATCGGCATGCTGCCAAGTCCCTATTTCAAAAATCCTCAATGCAATTTAGCTCGACCTTTCCGAGTGTTGTTCCTGTGCTTTCAATAAGGTTTGATTGTTCTCCGGAATACTGGATTAACCATCATTCTGTCTTACCACACTATCGACCGTTTACACCGGAGGGGCGCTTCAGAAATGCATTGTCTCACTTAAAAAAAGGAGAGAGTGAAAAGGTATTTAAAGATCTTTCACTGATTGCGAACCGGCAATGTTCTGGTCTACAAATGCGCTTTTGCCCACAATGCGCCATTGAGGACAATGATGCGTATGGCTTCTCATATTGGCATGTAAAGCACCAACTCTCAGGAGCGTTTGTTTGCCTGAGACACAAAACACCCCTTGTTAATCAGTCAATTTCGCGTAAACGTTTTGATAACTGGCCTTGTTATGATGCTGCTGGCCGGCGATTGGCCACAGAGGTTGAGTTGAAGTTGGTCAGGTTTGCACATTACTTCCAGCATCACGAGTCTAAAGGTTTTCGTCATGACCTTTGCGACATATTCAAAGCGAGCTTGCACGAAAAAGGGTTCCTTACAAAATGCGCTTATGTGCGCCTGAAAGCGTTGCGAAACTCAATGATAGAGTCTCTTGAACCAGTTCTCTGCCATGCAGATGTACAGGCTATTTTTGATGATACCCGGTCCCCTCTCTATCCAACCTGTGTTCTCTCCAATAAAAGGTCAGCTATTTCACCACTGAAACATCTGCTTATGATGACTTTTCTGTTTGATTCAGTAAGTGACTTGATAAATCACGATATCAGTTATTCACAGAAGGTGATTTGGGCGAATACTCGGTCTTCCGGCCAAGAGCGAGATGATATCGCTGGAATCAGAAAGGCTCTAAATAGAGGCGATAGCTTAAGGAATGTGGCCGCTGAGACAGGACATTCTGTCGCCTATATCAAGAAAGTAGCTATATCGACCGGTTACTCTATTGAGTCCCGTGCACAAAAGCTATTCGCGACAGAGCGGCGGCAAGTTATTTGGAAACTGTTGGCAGGCTCCTCCACCGAAACAATTGCGAGGCAGTTTGATTGCTCGCAGGGGGCCATTGAGCAAATTCTGAGTCAGAACCCTGATGTTGTTACTTTGAGAAAACTGCGCCGTAAATACACAAAAATGAAATCAATGCGCCAATCATTAACAGAAACAATCAGGTCAATAACGACACCGCGAAGGCAAGACATGAAGTGTGAGAATAACACGGCCTATATGTGGTTATATAAGAATGACAGGCAATGGCTTTATACACACTTGCCTACAGCAATCCCTAGAAATTTGAGACGAAGAAAGCCACTCAGTGACTAGTGGGGCATGCAAAAGCGTGTGCTGAATATCAAAGATTTCACAGATGTGGGTGAGGGTTTGTACCGAGAGCAAAACCGCAACAATATGAATAGGATTTAGCGATGATGACACACTACAATTCACTCCTACCGAGAGAGCCATTAAGCGCAAGATCATGGGCTCTTGATTTAGGAGTAACCATGACGTTTATTTCGCACTGCTTGGACATTCCAGAAGAAAGACTCGATAGTCGTGACTTCAAATTAGCCGACTCACAACAGACTCGCTTGCTAGACATCAAGAAAATACTTCAGCGAGTAAGAGCGTGGTTTGATACACAACAGCAAGCTGTGTTGTGGTTAGATACGTGTCGGATACAGTCTTTTGGGAATTGTACGCCGTTGCAAATACTCAAACAGCATGGTGAAAATGGGAGACAGCTCCTCCATAAGTTTATCGATGGTAAAGAGCTTGGTGGGTATGAATAAATATTTTGAGAAAACATGCGAGTGGGCTTTCTATGGGAAGCAAGTCCTAGTGCAAGCGGGCTACGAGTAGCAAAGTTTTGAAGAAAAGGAAGAAATCAGTTCTGTGTGCCTATTTTTATGGTTGAGGTTCATACAACGTATGACACTTTCAGAAATCGCTTGGAACTAAATCTGATAGTCAGAAAAGTACTATTAACGAACATTGGCAAGGCTGTGCACAAACACCTAATTACAAAGGCGTTCAATATCGAAGCACTATTAATCATTTATTGAGCAAGCGCTCATCTGTACTAGCTCATCTTAAATTGGGATGTCTATTATAAGTTCACACTCTTTTGTATTGTCATGTAGAATTTCTCTTCATTCAGTACCAATATTTAATCACGAATAAACCATAGCGATTTTTTATTTCTACCGTCTATAACTCTCTGAAGCATACGCTCGTCTGGTTCTGTACCATACTTTAACAAAAGATAGATATCAGTAACTAATCCTCGATAGTTTGCGTAAAATGAATGCCCAAAAAACTGCGGTAATATCTCTTGCCTCGTATCTATTGTGTCCATACCGTTTACTACAAAAAAGCCATCTGAAGAATCACCAAGTCGCGCTTGAGCAGTACCTTCAATAAAATAATTCGTTAACCTAGAAGCTTTGCTTAGAACATGGTCGTTTATAGAGGAATACAAAGTTATCTTGTCTGAAATGTTAGATAAATTGTATTCATTAAAAGTTAGGTGATAGTCATCTTGTGAAATATCAGGGGCCGCCAAAATAATTTGGTTAAATATCTTTCCATTGTTCACCAATATTCTAGATCGAAGTAACTCATTATCTTCATTTCTTTTATCACTAATAATGGCGAGAGAATTGACTAACAGGTATGTCCCCATACTGTGCGCTATTACATGGATTTTCTTATTGGTATTTTCAGATATTTTTATTAAAAATTGGGCTAAATGCTTGAAATTCTCTTTCGCTCTCTTTTTATCAGTGCCGTAAGTCGCTGGATTTTCTAAAGATGGCCAACTAAAAAAAACAGCCTCCCCCTTGAAATTAGTATCATGAGCTAATTGTGCTGTTCTTATAGCTGCGTTAGTAAACGATGTATTAAATCCATGAATAAAGACCAATAGGTCTTCAGATGTAAGCTCAGAAATAAAATCTGAAAATTTGATATCATGTTCTATATTTGTTATCGACATCCCTTCAATACCACCAATTTCTTTAGAAAATGGAATTTGTACTATTACTTTTCCGTATTTTATTTTGTTATTTGTACGGCCATTTCCACTGTTTAGCCTTGTGAGGTCGCTAGCGCAAGCTAAGTCACTTGTCGGCGATGCTTCGTCTGGCGTTAAAAAAGTGCGGTCATTACATTTTGGCACTCTTGTAGTACCATAAAAAACTTCTTTACTGTAACTGGCGTCTTTGGAAATAAATCCATCTCCATCAAGAGCTGGAGCCATTGCTGAGTCGGGTTGGTTCGCACAGCCTCCAATTAGTAGGGTCAAAAAAAATACATAAATAAGAAAATTGTTTATTTTATACGTTTTCAAGCACACCTCCATATGATTATGTAAATGACTTATTTACACATTAATCTAATTTTGAGCTAAGCAGTAAAGTTAGTTTAGAAGACTTTTCACGCTTTCCGTTCATCGCCACTTATAGCCCCTATAATTCTAATGTTTATTTATAACCCCATATTTTTAAGTTTTATTTTTACGGATGCGTAGCTATTCCAAAAACTTTTAGTGCTGAGCGTCGACAACCTCCACAGTAAACTCAATAAAGCCAGCATTGTTTCCAAAATAATCATTGCCGAATAAATCGGGATCACGAGGCTCGTTTACCGACAGAATTAATTCCCCACTTTCTGGCACAGAAAAGAAACCAATTTGTCGTACATCGCCAGATAGGTTACTTTTACCAGTTAATACTTTATGGAATTTAATAGAGTGCTTATTTACCCTACCTATGAGCGCTGTATATTTTTGAGTAGGATATTCGGAATAGAGCTTTGCCAGCGTTTGACCTACCCCCCCTAAAAACCCTTTTATCTTGCTGGTTTGATAGCTAGGTTTGTCCCATACACCGCGACCATCGATTGCACTTGGATAGGTGCAGTCTGACCAACCGTTAATCTGTTCTAAAGTAAGTTTGTAAGTCACCCCTCGCTCTAAATGGATCCCTGTTCTATCGTTTTTTCTGTCGGAGAAGTAGGTTACTGTAGCTTTGGTTTTTGAAGGTTCTGAGCCATCAAGTGTTGTGACTGAGAGTCTTTGCTTAGCCTGTTTTTTAGTTTGGGGAAGTGATAGATTACACGACTTTATAGGATTTTGATTTCTGCCCTTGGTATCACTTAGTTCGCATTTGGACAATTTGCATAGGTTTTGGTTGTGTAGCTCACTCTGGGGTTTATAGCGGGCATCATTCTCAACTTCGAATATTTCGCCGCAGTTGCCCGCTTCGGATATCGAACCAGTATTTCCATTACACATAACACACTCTTTAAACGGTTCCATTCGGAACCAATGTGATTCGAAATGCTTTGGTGCAATAACACAAAGTCTATCCAATACAGAAGCATGTAATTTTATTTTCGCTTGATAGCAATATGATTGCGTTGCTTGCCCATCGGAACAGGTTTCACCTTTATTAACCTTTATGTTCTTGCCCCGTTCTAGATGTAACTCAGGATAAATATAATTGTCGGATTCGTAGATAGTTGCTAAATCTCTAGATAAATCATCGTAAACGAGGTCTAAAAACCCTATGTTGGCGTTGTGAGTTTTATCGAGGTGATTTGCATAAACTTCGGTTTTATGATCGAAAGACGTAATGCCCGCTTTTATCATTTGGCCTAACATCCAATTAAGCGAAACCCCGTCTATTGTTGTATCATCATAGCCGCCACCTACATCCGAATGTGCTCCAGAAAACCAAACTTCATTTATTTCCGAGACATTGCCATCATTTTCGTTATTCCCAATACAGTCTTCCTTAGTAAAGTGTAATTGCCTGAAGAGAAGCGGAGTGAACTCTTCGAACCGATAATCATCCAAGGACACTGCGTGAGCTATGCGACGTATATTGCACAGTTGGTCAGCGTATAGTTTGTTTGGTTCACCTACATCAGTATCGTCAATTGATACCACGCCAAGCGCTTGAACAGTGTCCCATAACCCCAGAAAATCAATATTGACGTTGGTTTTGTGATTTTTAAGTAGATTGTTTTTTGCCAAATATGCTTCAACATCTTCACGGCGTTGTTGAAGTGTTCGGTTATCTCCGAACAAGGTACCCCAGAATTTTTTATAGGTATAATAAATGTCATCCACGGCATCTTTACGCTTATCTGCGGGAAGATGCATTATGTCTGGTAGTCCAGCTACATAGATTAGGGACGCCAATATTCTGGCTGACCACGCACCCCGGCTGAAGCCAAATAAATACACATTGTCACCTTCCTTATAGTTCTCTATAAGAAACCGGTATGCTTCCTGTACGCGATTTGCATTTCCTAAACCGGTTGCTAAACCCAGTACTCTGCCAAATGTTTGAGTGCCTACACCATCAATATAAATCGCAGCTATTTTAGGGTCGTTTTGAAGTGTAATGATATTATGAAGCTTTGCTATATTTGTTCTGCTGCCCGCATCATTGGCAGTGCCATCGAGAAATATGTATATGTCGCGAGGTGTCTTTTCAGACATTGGTGGAACGTGTTTGGTGGATATGGAGCAGCCACTCAAAATAACGAATAAGAGTAAGGTGCAGTATCTACTAATCGATTTGAGCATGGCGGCATTCCTTTTCCGAGATTAAAAAGTGAGCAGAATGAATTTATACTTATTTGATTAATTTTTAAAGGTTTTTTAAGGGCTTTTGTATCTACACAAGTAAAGATAAGATTTTCCATGTGTGCTTATATTTTTGAGGGTGGGGTTCTGTTCTTGAGTTATCAGGTGCGGCATATGGTTCAAACTATAAAAAAGAAATCCGCTAAAGAGTAATTTCAATAACTAGATTAACGGCTTGTTTCGCATTATTTATCGTTGTTTAAGCTTTTCCTTTATTATTAACAATCACTGTTATTCACCGGAGCTACAACCAAAATTATGTGTATTGGAAAGGAATAAAGGTTAGGCTATTCGTCAAAGGTTTTTATAGAAAAGAATTAGTGTGTATGCTTTAAATATTGCTGAGTTAATTCGATGTGAATAATCATAAGAAATAGTTTTTAAGGCTTATTTATTTTGACACGTGTTAGAACAAGGAGGTGGTAATGCGTTTTGTAGTTATCCTAATGACGTCTGTGTTGGCGGGATGTGCCACAAATAATCAAGGAGTAAACCATTGCGAAAAGCTATATTGCTACAGCTTAGCTGATTATTGGGAGCAAGATCCAGCTGGTTTTGATAGGGCAAGAGCGTTTGCCAATAAAACTGCTATTTACGCTGTTTATTCTGCAAATGTCTATGACAAACCCGAAGCTGAACAAAAAGAAATATTCCTTCCTACGAATGAATACAATCGAGAAATTTTGCACTACAAAGGTATTGATACTGAGACCGGCTTCAGAGCAAAAGCGTGGCTTAGATATCGCTATGGAAAGGAGCAGTCAGAGGACCCTATTCTGGTATTCGCTTTTCGCGGTACAGATAATTTCCCTGACTGGATCGCTGGAAATCTCCGAATGTTTAATAGCTCTAGTAATGATCAATTTAAATCTGCAAAGAAGTATAAGAGGTTAGTTTTGCGCTATCTGTATGAACACAATCTAAGCTTCAGTAAGATTATTTTCACTGGTCACTCGTTAGGAGGTGGTCTTGCAGAGTTTATGCAGACTATCACGCCAAATTCCGAGGCGATTGTGTTTATGTCCTCACCAAATAATGGCTACATTTATTCTTTTACTGACTACGATATCCGAGGTGAACTTAATAGTTTGCGCGTCTATGAAAAAGGAGAAATACTAAATGCTCTTCGACTTATTAGTACTCCGGATTTCGATTACGACGAATGGCCTGATGCCCAAGACAATATCAAGACTGCTTGGATTAATTTTTTCACTTGGACTCTGTTAGCAGACCACGGTATTCACGATTTCACTATGCAATTGTTACAAGCTGCTGAAGCAGAGGGTAATTGTTCGGCGCAGTCTGTGATTAATAAAATCAACCAAGCTTACAACGCAAAGATTAAATTAAGAATGAATGAAACGAATCGGGCGAGATGCTCGGCAGGCGACTATGAGACAGAAAATAAAGTATATTCAGGACGGTAACTCTCAACGAATCTTGTTCATAATGATTCTAAGTATCTGTATATGTGGTTGCAGCAATCTTAGGCCGCATAACCTACCGGGTTTAGACTCTCCACCCGATAACGGGGCATTACACGCACGATTTTTTGGGACCTCAACGGTCTATCTTAGCGATGGTGAATCCTCGATAATGATTGATGGTCTGTTCACCCGTCGAAGCTTTACTCAGCATCGAAAATATGGATTTCTTCCTGATTCGGAAGCTATCGCGAACGGTCTGGAAACCGCAGGAATAGATAATATAGATGGGCTTTTCGTAGGTCACTCGCATTTCGATCACGCCCTAGATGCGGAAATGACAGCTCAACAGACAAATGCAAAATTATTCGGGTCTCCCTCAACACTCAGATTGTTTCCAAATTTTTCCCATAAGTCTGAAGTAATTGTTGGGAAACCTTATTTGTTTGGAAAGTTTACCGTCACAGCATTCGAAACTCAGCATGTTCCAAAGGATTCATTCATACAAAACTTTGAATATTTTCTCACTGCTATATATGCCAAAGGACACGAATTTATGTGTGCGGGTAAGGTTTATAGCTTTTTGATTCAGCATGGAGATACGGATATTTTAATCATACCCAGTTCATCTCTCGAACAGGGAGACCTTCCAGCAAACACTAAGGCGGATATTGTATTTTTAAGTATTGGTTTACTGAGTAAGCAACCTAACGCTACTAAATATATAGCGAATTATTGGGAAAACGCGGTAAAGGAAACGAAGGCAAAAGTGGTCTTTCCCATTCATTATGATGACTTTAGAAAGCCAATTTCTGCTGATGGTGAATTGACTCTTCCGTTGCCTTTAGCTGACAAAATTTTGCTAACCATGACGGAGCTTAATAAGCTAGCTAACGAACATAATACAGATGGGAAAAATGTTAAAGTTATTTTCCCTCCGGTTATCAAACCTTTTCTTTTAGAGTTCGACTGATCGTAGCTAAAGTTAAAGCACTGTAAACGATTTTTTTTTGCGAAACGAAGCATTAACAAATACGCCGAGCACACGCCTGCATAAGAGCTTGTACTTTTTCCTGCTTGTAAGGAAGTGAGTCTTTCTTTAATTGGCTCTCTTGAGAGTCTTATAAACCCAAGGCGTAAAGATATAAAAGTAGCCAATAGCAAGGCATACAAGTGGTTTTTTAAAAGTGACAGAGAAGGGATTTATGCGCATTTACCCGATGCAATACCGAGGCAGAAAAGACTGTTACAAGATAGGTAACAATTATAGGGAAGGTTGCAGTGATGAACTATTTATGTGCAAGTCAGCATCAGATAATTCATCGACTTCGACGTCTTTTAATGTTCTCAACAGATGGTAATCTAACCCATCAATTTTGCGCCCGGTTTCCCAGTAAGAAGTCTTAGAGGCTTTTTCACCAATTCGAAGCTCGCTAACTATCATTGCTCCTATATTTAGAATCTTCATCATTCAAAATCTCAATCTTGTCGGCGACTTGATAAGTATAGCATGGCGCCACAAAAACAGTCTGATGCGGTCAATACTCTGGGTATTTTTGACCTGATTATTAAAACTTCGACAAGGAGAAAGCATTGAGCGTGTTCACACATTCTGTGTTAGCCTCAATGAGAGCAAGTCAGAAAAAAATCTGATAACAACTGGTAATTTCATTCAGCGCTTAAGCGTTGCAGTGATCCCTTGGCTAGTTCTTTGTTGCTTAGGCTTATTCTGTTCATCAAAAACTTTACATGACGGCTAACGCACGATGAACATGGTATTTTTTGAAATACCGCTTTATTCTGTTCTAGCCGCTTGTACAGCATTAATTAGCTGGTATTGAGTTAAACGGTTAAGGAGCCAACGTTTCTGATTATCTAAATTTTGACGAACTCCCTCGCTGGCTGATACATGAGACCGCTTTAGCTCAATCACACCCAGCGCATACCATTTGCATTAATGACAATGTCAGGCCGCTTTTCAGTTCGCCTTTAACCGATACTTCTTCTGCGATAGCAAAGTCATTGGCTTCTGGGTTCTTCCAGTCAATCAGCCAAACTATTTGGTTTAGCTTACCTGCACCTTCTTTTTCCTTTACGCCGTAACGGAGTAAACGACATACATCTTTGTTGGCATCAAACAGTTTTTTGCCTTCACCGAGGACTGCGGCTGCATCAAGTTCGCGTAATGTGCGGGTCATGAGGGCATTGGACGTACCACGATTTTTATGCCACTTAATCGGCAACTCTTTTTCTATCTTGCTGTTGCCTTCGCGATGTTCCCAGTTACCTAAATATTCGTAACCGAGTTGCTCGGTAAAAAAACTTAACGACGCGCTTTTGTGCTTTTTGTTCTAAATTCCCGACATTACTCATCGCTTAATTCCTTTAAACTTGCACATAGATGCTGAAGCTTAATCTTTACGTCTTCGATGCTTTTCTCATTTTTATTGGAGTAGAATTTGTAAAGGTCGAGGCTTGGTGCGGATAAGCCTGTAAATTCAAAACCTTCATTCCTTAATAAATTTGTCAATGTTTCAGGTGCATTTTCAATTTCACTACCTAAAACTCTAATATCAAACCCGCTAGGTATTTTATGGACCTCTATCTGATACCCCATTCCGTCAAGAACAAACCCACTTAGTTTTAAATGCGCACTTTCTTCACGCGATTTAACTGGGACGTACCATCGATTTGAGAAAGGTGCCAATAGGGACTTGTCTCGCGACAATTCTATTTCTAGAACTTTGGTGTAAAGCTCAATATGCGTATGATTCCGCTGTGATTGCCCCAGCAATACAAATTCAGAGTTGTTTTTCTCTATAAAGCCTTGCTGGCAGTACCCCATTAACTCTTTATGTAGAATTAATGCCTTTCTCCAAGGCTCAAGTTCTCCTGATTCTATTGCGTTAGCGCAAATGGAAGATAGTGACATCTGTACTTCATTAGAATTAAATGCTGGGTCATCTAGTACTGCTTTCACGTAATTTTGTTTTTGTTCAATAGAAGCTGTTCCGAACCGCAGTAACCTTTTCCAACTATGATCACGAGGAATATTGTTTCTAGTATCGCGAGAGGACAACATATTGTATTTGTCGCCTCGTTTATCGGTGAAGTATTCGCCTTTACTTAATACCGCTCTTTCCCACAAATAATCAATTGATGCAGAGCTACTTTCAATTTGATCGAATACACGTTGAATAGCATTGGAATATCGTGTGAAGCTGGTTAAATACTCGTAATCTTCTTCAGCGCTCCAGTTGCAATGTTTATGTTCTCGGTAATAACTTAGGATTTCAGAAAAGTTTAAAACACAGCCAATCTGACCTTTCAGGAATGAATGCTGCTCTGCACTGATAATTGCTTCTCGCCATTCACTAGACCTTAATAACAAATGAGCCTTGATCTTTTCTTCAACTATCTGCGCGCCTGCAAAGCCAGTTATTTCTGCATCATTAGCTAGTGTTTCTAATATTGGATTATCGTGCTGATAAAGTTTGTCTATCGCAAATAGTGCCTTATTAAACTCGTCTGCGGTATTGATAATGGTGTTTTCGGTTAAATTGAAAATAACCCTTAACCATTCATTTAACTCTTCATCAGCCGGTGATTTCGCAACGTAGCTGTAAAATGCATAAAACCTAAGCTTATCGTCGTAGCTAGCATCGTTTTTCAATACGTTCTTGAATGTTTTGTTCTCGTTATAGTAGTAATCAGTTTCAAAGTAACTGTTTATTTTTCGATCGACCAATCCATCTCTATAGATGAGATCTAGGAAGCTAATAAGGCGAACAATAAACGCTTTATTTAGGCACTCTAGTTCTTCATATTTCGAAAGCGTAAGCGCCTCTAATCGCCCGTTTCGCCCAAAGAATACTCCACTATTCTCATGAAGTTCGATAGGTGATTCTTTATTGTCAAATAGGTATTGATAGGAAATGACTAAGCGAATGAAATTCATTAGTTCGTCATCAAAAGTATCGTCATCCGAGCAAACGTTTCTATAGGGCCAGAATAAATCGGCCCAATCAGTATCTACCTTATGTATGAAGTACTCATAACCGCTAACACTGTCTTGAAAAGGAAGCGTGTATTCAGGCCAAGGTCCGTCAAAGGATTTTATTTTCTGCTCTAACTTGGCTTTAAAGTTTTCAAATATTGTTAGCGGCTTCCCGCGAGCATTCATTTTTATATAAAGCTCATCAGATAAACCAAAAGAATGAAGGTCTAAAAACTGAAAGGTAATGTAAGGTTCTCTTGTATTTATTATTCGCTCGTACAAGTTGATATCGTTTTGATCAAACAACTCTTGAATTGCATCCAGCATATTTAAACAGGCTTGTACGGTTGGGTCTTGTTGCCATGACAAATAAAACCACTGACTATTTTTGATCTGCTTGCTTATCACTGCTTCAGATATTTCAATGTCTTTGGAGGTTAATGCATCAAAAAACTCAGTTGTGCTTGGACGTGTCTTATATGTAAAGCGAGATCTTTGCTCGTCAGTGACAAACCGGCCTCTAAATTCTTCAATATGATCATGTTGTATTGCTAAGTACCAATGCAGTAAAAATAAAGTCGTTAAGCGTTGCTGTCCATCAAGAACCGAGAAAGCCTTACTTTGACCTTCTTCAAAGTTTCCGTAAACAAAGTCTAAATCTAGTGGTTGGCGCGACCCATCATTGTTATTTAGCGCATGGAATAATGAATTTAAAAATAGTGTTCTAACTTCATCTTCTTCTTTTCGACCCTGTGCGTAATCACGCTGTAATATTGGAATTTCAGTCGCTTCAACAACATCAAATAGCCCGTAAAACGTTAAGCTTTTTCCTTTATTCATGTCCTAACTCCTTTTGATGAACACCTACTCCTTGAAAGAAACCGAGTAACATTTCTACCATAGCCCTTTGATGATCTTCGCTATCTTTCGCTTCCCAATACAGCATCTTATCTACCTGTTTGCTGTAATACTTAAGAAACGCATTCTTAGTGCATAGAGGAACAAAGGTTGCCTTCTTATCTAATGCGATGATCCTTGCTCGTTTAATTGGAAATACCGCATTTTGATAGCTACGGTTAGTTCTGCTATCTAGTAAGGTTAGATTCCCAATCGAGTTATCTACATCTTCATTACTATCAGGGTCGTAATACGCACGTACTTTGTCGTACACAGCTTCAAACTGATCATTATTAAAGCTTGCGGCTTGCAGTAACTCTGTTGCTTCAAGTTTGATAGATAGCTCTTCATTGTTTACATCAACGTCAGACTCCTCAGTTTCTGGGGTCTCATCGCTAGAGATATAAGCAACAACGTTTTCAAGCCATGCCTTTTGCTTGTCTTTACTATTTGGTATATCTGATGCCACTGAGCGGATATGTTCAATATCCCAACTATCTAATTTATATTTATCAAATTGAAAGCGCGCATCGGTAGCCGGGTTTGCAAGTAAGCTAGCTACGTTAAATAGCAATAGTATTGGTCTGAGCCTATGCACACCTGATTCATAAGTGACTGCGTTTAGTCTGTCTTCCAGCCATTCTTGAGATAAATCATCTATCTGTCTAACACTAAAGCTTTTGCTGAAGACTAGCTTTAACAGAGATTGTCGAAAATCATACTTTGTGAGTGCTTCTTGATGTAAGTCGAAAATATTTGCGATAGAAACATTTTGCGAGACTAAATACCCAATTAAGTGAAATAAAGCTCGGTCATTATACCACTCTTCTAGCGTCATAAAGCACTGTTTTATCTTTAGCCATTCACGAGCTACATCTACAGTTTTATCCTTATCACCGTTATTGGTAAGTAATCGGTTGAACGTCAAAAATATTTTCAATTTATCCGTGTCTAGAATGCCTTCATCATTCAGTTTTCTGGATGCCAAATCCAAAACAAATTCGATTCGATTCGTGGTAATGGACTTGTTGCTTATGAAATACCAAAATGTGTCATCTTGTAGGCGCTTCTCAATGGCATCCCACTCTTGAGAAATCTTTAACTGCTGTAGATCTTGAATAGGCTTTTTGCTTTTGGAGTCACCTATATTTTGGGCAAAGTTGCTCGACTTCAGGAACAGCGCTTTAACTAGTTCGGCATTGACCAGAGGGATCTTGCCCATATTTAGCCGAGTAAATACCTCGGTAACATTTTCAGTTTCGTCAATTTGATACCAAATAACCTTTACGTTTTTTCCAGTATCGTCATCGTTTAATAGAGTTTGAATAAATTTTATTTGGTAGGTGCCATCTTGTGCCTTAAACCATTCTTCTACTGCTTTTTTAGCTTGTACGATATGGAAGAAGTCAATATTTTCCTCGCCACGCTCTTCATCAATGTCCTGAAGAAAGTCAGCACTCTCTTCTCGTGTTTCGTAGCTCAATTGATAACGTGACTTACCAAGCAAAGTTAGGATGTCTTTTAAGTACGTTAGAATGATATATATGGTGGTCAATCGCTGTTGACCATCAACTAATTCCCAATCGCCATTATGTCTTTTAACTACGATTGGCTGTAAGCAATAAAAAGCGTTCTTACTGCTATTTTCCGCTTGCTGCTGAAATTCTTTGATGTCATCGAGCAGTTCGGTAACCTGCCTTTTAGACCAACGATATCCTCGTTGATAGGCTGGTATAAAAAACGACAGCTCTAGTAGGTCATTAATAGGCTTTAATTCTAATTCATTAAATTCAGACATCCGTGTTCCTTATTATTCTTTTTCAAACGGCAAGCGTGTGCGGCCTGTTAGTAGCTCTTGCATCATACCTTGCTTGATTTCGCGGATTTTCTCCAAGCGCTGTTCAAGGCTTTGGATTTCATTATCCATATACGAGAGGATGGTGGCGATTCATATGTCGTGTTTTATACTGATGAACCCGGTGGCTAAATGCAAGTCACTCCCCCAAATATTTTAAATGCCAACACGGTTGCTAAATTTTATGAAGAGCTTTAATAGCTTACTCGGTTGTTACACTGTAGTGAAAAACCGTCGTTCCTTTGTCGTCTAAAGATTTTAGGATTACGTCATTAATGTCAGTAATAGGCCTGTTTGAATCTGCATAAGAGGGCCACAAAGAGGCGAGAAACTCATCAAACGAGACTCTGTTTGGATTCATAACCGATAGGTACTCTCGATGTAAATAAAAAGAGCGCGATTCTAACTGTGAATAGTCGATAAATAAGCTATCTTGGATCGGGCAGAAAAAGTGGTACAAATTTGGCGCCCGCTTCTTTATTTGCTCAAAAATACCGGGTAGGTGATAGGCGAATCCAAGGTATCCCTCTGGCACTTCGTTGTCTTCTAAATAATGATTTTCTTGATACTCTAAATATCGATTTTCCCAGAAGTGATATTCATCGGGAAATTTCTCTTTCCATCGATTAAACAATCTCGCTACAAATAAATCAGTGGGAATAAGGGCTGGCTGATGTCGTGTCCACGACCATATCCCTTCTGGTGTCTGACTGCCTAAGCTGGAAACGCTTTCATCTAACAAGTATTCAAGTTTTTGTGTGATATCGCGCTCAATGCAATACAAGACCAATGAACGTAATTTGGGGTCATCTTTTAATTGCTCGAGCTCTGATGGAACATTTAGCCACCTCTTTATAGTCTCGAAGTGATATTTTTGTGATTCGATACGGGACTTGTCTATCCAGTCATGAATTTCGTGTCTGCTATCGATTTCAGTCGGGTCAATTGGAAACAGAGGCGTCAAATCTAATTTATTCTTAGAAAGTGGATGCAAAGGGTTATTAATATCAAAATGCGAGATGAATGTTTGCCGCTGTCGTAAATGGGATATTTGATCCTGAAGAACAGATATCTGGAGCTTTAATTTGTCATTACTAGAATTCCACTTTGTTGGTTTGACGAACTTCCTTGTGCTTTTGGGAAGATAAGCTTTCATATATTCGCATATATAGTGCTCTGTTTCCCTAGCTCCCAACTTAAGCTCTTCAAATGCAAATACGATATCTCTTAATGGTAAATCTCGTTTGCCACTGAATATTTCTGAAAGTTTTGTGGGCTGACCAATACTTCGCTTTTCACTCTTGGCTCGTTCACCAATGAGGCGATGCCACTCGTTTCGGGTAACCCCGGCTTCTCTCGTTAGTTGCTTCAGGAGCACATTGTGCTCAATCAACTCTCCTGTGTGGTAGTGTTCTACCTCGAATTCCATATGATAACTCTCTTATCTAGAAAAATACTCATAAGCTTCTGAAAAGAAGCACTTTGAGATACGAGCCTTTCTTTAAAAAGATACCACGTTTGTGACCTTTAATGTTCGCTTTTTGGGTGTATATTGGTTTTTTATCCAATCTATTATAAAGGAGAGAAAAACGTGCCAAGAACAGAAAGCTTAAAACACCAAAACAGCTTCAACTATTGTTTAAAGTGCATGACAAAAAAGTCGGGGATAAATCAAGCGTACGTTAAGAAGGCTTTCTCACGTCGGATTTTTTCAAAATATGGTCAATCAGTTGCAAGTGGGAGTGCTTCAACTCACGCGCTGCGTATGGAAGGAAAGCGCTACAAAAAAGAAAGGGAAGAGTTTTACCAAGAGATAAAAAAGCTTAAAGAGCAGTCGAGACATAGCAATTATATAAAGCATTCTTCATTACCACTCATCGGTTGTCAAAATGCTCGACTTAAAGTCGCGCCGTCTGAAGGAGCCGGTGATTGGTGGCGAGAGCAGGAATGATTCGTCTGATGAGCCATGTGTAAATAGTTTTCGAAATTGGAGGCGGGATTATGAAAAATACCGCACACGCAAGACATAGAATGAAGCAAAGAGGTTTTGGGCCGGAGCATATTGATGTAATCCATCGGTTTGGAAAAAAGCGGAGGGTTGGTGATGCGATATTCATTAACCAAGAAACTAGCTCGCAGCTTAAATTACTGGGTCTTAAAACCTAGCATACTCTCAAAACGCAAAAGCGCTTTTGTAGTTTATGGCATGGGTATTCTTAATACCGCCTCTCGCATGATTAAGTAAAAAGTATAAATAAAACAGGGGTGTAGAATGGGTGTTGGGAAATCGCAGATTTTTAGAAATCTGTTAGTCGCAGGTGTCAATTCAGTTATTGAAGCCGATCAGGTCAATTTGGATTCTCAAAAGGATGTGGAAGGAGAGTTAACAGCAGATATACATGGCTATTCCTCCATCATTAAATGGCGAGGTCTTGGTCATGGTGAATTGAGCTTTCATGTTTTCTGGGCTGTTAATGCAGACGTAAAAGGTGGAAAGAGGCTACAGCGATTGAATGGTCAGAAAATTACCTATCATGCATCCGTACTTGGGTGGCTTGAAAGAAAGGACGGAAAATGGCTTCAGGGAGAAGGGGGGAGCTCATTAACCGAAATGTATTTGAGTGAGTTTGCCAAGTCTCACTTGTCAGGTCTAAGTGTTGATGGAATGGGGTTTGAAGTTAGCGGGCATGACAGGCTAGTCTAAGCAGCTCATAAGGTAATCGTGTGCGCTTCCAGCGCAGAGGAAAAATGATAAAGCATAATGCATCTTTCAGATAGTCGGGATGCATTACTACTTCAACATGCTGTTTTGAGGGCGTTATTTATTTAGCCATTAAGTCCAAAATGAATTTGGATAAAGGAGAAATCTACTTTATTGGTAGAGTTTTGCATAAAAGTGATAACAGACTTTGACGATTCTTGAAAAGTGGTTTAGGCTCCTTCATAGTCAGTGATGAGGTGTCTGCCGCTTGCACATCCTAGTGATGACGGCCTGCCAATAATTTGGCCTCATTTTTAACACTTCCATCGAACGTTATTTCCTGTTGAATGCTCGTTTGGACTCAGCAAGCACTCCTGAAAAAGAGCCACTATACGGAAATAAAGGAATGATCTTTTCCTATACAAAATTCGATAAGACCATCAAGAAAAACGTCAAGCCCTTGAATTTGACTTATCGAAAGACGTTAGAAAATATAAGTAGAAAAGCTGGGTTTCGAGACGCTCATGCACTTCGAAAAACAGCTGAAGCAAAACATAATGATCCTAGACTTCAAGTAGCAATATCTCTTAGCAATGACCTTATGTTGAGGGCTGGCGCTTTTTTAGAGCATACCCGACTTAAAGATCTTAACGCTGATTTAGAAAGGCCTACAGCAGCCGAATCTTTGGAGCGGGGTCTGATATATATCTATGTTAATTCATCTGGAATCGTTGAATGCGTTGATGAATCCACCCCCTACCTCAAGGCAATCGATTTCGAAAATGCGTTCAAGTGCGAGTCAATCGAGGACATCTACCGTCAGATTGACCCTGAACGGGTGAGCCAAGTGGGCTATGAGGTGATTAGTGTTCCTGAACAACTTGCTTCAGAGCTAAAACCTTTGCTTAATCAAAAGACCTAGTATCTTCAAAATAAGACATCGGTAGTTTATACCGGTGTGATTTCTATTGATAATTTGAATTCAAAACTCACGGTGGAGCAGCTATGAAACTGAAGTCACTTTTTAACATTACCGATATTAACTACAGCAGTTACCCAAGGCACTTTGCGCTGATTACGATAAAGGGGCGAAAGCGTCTTGCTTGTAAAATTAACGACGAGTGGATAATTGATAGCACGTGTAAAACTATCAATGAAATGCTCGAACAGGGGGTAGTCAGCGAAGAAGCTGTTGTTGGGTGGTCTGAACTTCAATCTGACAAAGACACAAAACACTAGATTTTTATCAATTTTAGATGCGTCACTTCAAGACGCGCCTAGTGTTATCAAGCGGAAAAGTAATGGCAAAAAATGAATTAAAACATTTCTCTGATGATTCCAAGTTCGAGTTCACGCGTGGGAACTTCGATGACTGGTTGGTGCGATATCACAGTCCAGAGCAAGACGTCATCAAGCCTACTGATGAGCAAATGTTAACAGAAGTTTTGCATATTATTGCCGAACAAACTGTGGACAGCTTCTATGAAGCCTTTTGCTTAGTTTATGAGCGGACATCAAAATCAATTGATGAGTCTATTTACGACTTGATTGAGAACATTTGTGAGCCGTTTATTACCAAGCGGAAGCACTATTATCGTCTTGGAAAAACACTATTATTATATTATCTCACCATGGTTTCAGAGGAAAATAAGGTAAACACGAAATTAGGTAAGAGAATTAAGTGGCTATCTGTTCATCAGATACTATTCGATGGCTTTCAGCCAAATCAGGCTGCATCATACAGCAGGGGAAAGCAGTATTATGAGGTTGCCAAAAGTTGTACTGAGAGAGGGTTCTAGCTGTGGTTGTAGAGGCGTAAATATAAAGTGTCAGGTGTAGGGGGCAGACTAATATCTTTTCATCACTTATTTTTAGAATCACTTTTTAAAATTCACCCTTATACGCTTGTTAATTGGCTCGCCCCCGATTGGGAGTATCATTACGACGGGGGCACCAACGCAACGCTAATCTCAGCAAACACCGAGCAGACTTTTAAAGGCTGACAAGCCATCTGTTACGTCAACCTTAAATGCGGCTGCCTGATGTTCATTGGACTTTAACTGAGAAGAATATCCTTTACTGTTAAACCCACGGTAATTTGAACTGGAAATGTAACGTGAGTTTTTACCGGGACTCACACTCACTCCCTCCAACTCGCCAGTCATCTGGTCTATCTTTGTTGCCATTCTGGGATGCAAAGCTACAATCATATGTCCTTTCTTTAATCCCGTTTTGCGACTCACGTAGGCAATGGTTTCGCTGCCCTTAAATATGGCAAGCTCTTTAGAAGTTCGAGACTTTACAGGGCCTACCGAAAGATTAAGAGCGGCTAAATGCCTTTTTATCTGTCGTTCTATATTTTCCAGCATGTAACCATCAGATGGAGAAACCATGTTCAAATAGTTTTTACATTCCTGTTGACTGGTTTTTTCTTCGACTGGTTTGGCCGACCCGACGGATGCGGGGGAAGACGTTCTGCTACTGTTTCCTCCCTTATCATAGTTCACTGTCGTTGGCGTGATATTTGTCGTGCTAAAGTTTTGCCCTACCTGTTTAAGCAACTGCTGTTTTGCTTCATCAATTTTATCCGGATTAGTCTTGTCGGATAATTCTGTTTTAGTCTTTGAGCCTAAAAAGTACGCAATTCTTTCTGCGTTCGCACCGGAAGGGTGGGGCATGCCAATCAATAGCTGGCTTCTGGATAGAATTCCTTTTTCGCACAAATACAGCAGAATTTTATCTACTCCCTGTCCCATGGGCAGATAAAATGCTGATTGAGGTAGCTGTGCGAACTCATCAGTCAGGCAGTTATCAACCATGCTTTTCAACAACGGATTAGTAAGTCCTTTGTTAGCAGAGCTTATAGGCTTTCCGCTCAGTAATGTTGGATAACGAAAGACGGAGGTACTGTGAAGCAGGTGCATGTTGTCACCAAACAGCGATTCGCAGCTTGAAATGCTCAGCTTCTGGTTGATACCAATGTAGTCGAGCAGTCGAACAAGGTTATTCCGAAGCGCTCCGCTGAAAGCGCCGGTAAGCTTAGCTTTTTCTGAAACTACGTCTAGCGTCTCCCCCGCGTTCAGGAGCTCCATTGCTTTCACGTTGGCATTATTGGCTTGTGTGGCACCCGGCGAAATGCCAACCAGAACGACTTTCGCGAGCATATTAACGTGTTCAAACGGTGAGAAAAACACATCGAGATCACCTTGCGAGTCAATCAATAGCTCATCAGTGAAAGGTGAACCGTCTCGATACAGGCTCAATGTGTCGGCGAATTTACTAAGTTGGTTGTTGTCCATAATGTCCTCAGTGGTTTCTTTTCAAACGGCGAGCGGTGAAATGCCCGCAGGTGATCACGCGGTTTTCCTCATCGAGTCTCACAAAGTAAGGTTGATGCTTGGCACTTAATCTTTCTATGGAACGGGATAGCACCCTGCGTGCACGCTTCTTGTCTTTTCGGTCGACATTTGTTGATGCGTCAACCATATCTAGGGCCTCTTTCATAACCTTTACCCATTTCGCTTTTTCAGCCTTTGGGACAATGGCTAATGATGTGCCACCATGTTGTTCAATAATTGCACCTATTCCGGCTAGGATATTCAGTTCCTCTTCACGAAGGGATCGCTGCGCAAGGCGGGCTTCAGCATGATTAGTGATTTTCATTTGTTATCCTCCAGTACAATGCCAAGTAGCATAAGAATATATTTGGCGTCATCAGAGATGCGCTGAGTAGATACTGCTTTATTGCATTTAACCTGTGATTTCACGTGAACCCCTCCGTCGTCGAATTAGTCCTTCAGCACTTCATTTTTAGGAAAAAACTTCCACTCCACGGCAGTTACAATGCCGAAATTTCCTTTCTCGTTTGGTCTGCGCCATTTTGCCTGAGGCATGTACAGCAATTCACTGCGCGCCTCTTTGAACGACTCGATATAACGTTCAGCACCTTTGTCACCGATTTGGTATCCGCGAGTCATTCTGCATGCGCTGGAGAAATGCGTACCGTCTTTGGCTACGGGAACATAAAGCGTACCGTCACGCTGCTCCCGCTCGTGTAGTTCATTAAAATTGATTGTTGGTTTGAAAGAGTTTCGCTGTTTCAGCCAGCTCTTTGCCTCAGCCACAGACGTATAGTGTTTCCCTTCGCTTGAGCGAAACTTTATGGGTGCGGCACTTTTAGAAATATCGTTCCTAACGCTCTGAACAGACATATCAGCGATAGCTGCAAGTTCACGCAGTTCTATCTGCCCACTCGTATACTCGAAGTCATCTTCCAACTCAAAAAGCTCACGCATGCTGATGCCATCATTGATAACCAGTTCGTGACGAGCTCTGGCTGCCAGCTTTATTGTTTCGATAACACATGTTGAGTTGTCATCAAATGCATAGAAAGGATAGCCTGCGTAGAGCTTTTCCAATAATGAAAACACTTCCATCATCATAAAGTCGTCAGACACCATATCGCCTTCCCATAGTTGCCCACAGATCCCATAACGAAATTGACGCTCAAGCAGCTGCTGCAATTCGTCTGCGTAGAGTTCGCCCTCGATTTTTGGAAAGGACGTTGTCATGCGCTTATTCGCTTCAATGTGGGCATTGAAGAGCTGCGTTGCTCTTTGCTCTAGAAGTTCTTGGGTAATCAGCTTGTGTTTTATGTGTTTCATATTCTGCCTAAATATTAATTTATATGTTACTTAATGTGCTGGTGAGTATGGTTTACCTCTCTTTATATTGCAAGCAAAAATAGTAGAAAATCTAATAACAAATAGGCAGGTAATCTTAAAGTTCTGATATTTATTAATTTTTATTTGATTTTGAAAAGTAGCTTCATAACTTCGGAAGAGGTATGAAGTAGTTCTTTGGTTGGTTTTTTATCAGTGAAGTAATGCTTCTCTTCCAACCAGTTCTCGGCACCGGTAACAGAGCCGTATTTGTCCAGCAGCGCTTTATCTAATGACTCAAGAAGAAACTGATGCTCCGCATCTTCCGTGTATGTCTGATTGATTGAAGGGCAATTTATTTCGTATGGTGCCAATATTTCAGGAATATACTTGGTAAGGAAGTCCCGGTCTTTATCGTGCCAGATGATAGCAGTTGCACCATGCCAGTCATGTGTCAGTAAAAGTGCACCATAGCTGCCGAAGAAAGCTGTGTGCACGAATTTTTTATCAACAATTTCGCTGACCTGAGACAAACCGTATGCTTTATTGATGTGAATGGCCGCGTATCGTGCAAAAGCATAAAAGGTGCTTTCTGATGGTAACGATTCATTTTTCTTTCGAAGTAAAGAGGTTTGCAGGCGCCCCTGAAATGGCTTACTGGTTTTCAGCATCGGCACGATAAAGGCTGTATAGGCTGACTCAACGGAAACGAACTCAGTATCGAAAGGGATATAGCGCCATTTTGATGCTGTACCATTAAAAAAATAGCTAACAATAAATGGCTTTCTAGGGGTCTCTACTTCAACAACCTCATATCCCGTATCTTCAAGCTTTTTCGCCGAAACTCTTTTCATATAGTTAATGTTTGGCGATATCCGTATCAAAATCTCAATGCATAATGTCGGTGAGTGTAACGCCAGCTCTCCCCATCTCGATACGTGCGCAGTAAAACCTGTCACTTTAAACGCCTTAAGCAACAACTTAAAAACCGGTGTTATTTCATCAAAAAAAGCCCTGTCGGCAGGCACACAGGGTTGTGCATCTTTGCAGTAGATTGATATGGGTTGTGTTTTTATAGCTTGGCGTAGTGCCCTGATAACATTATTTATGTTCATCATCAGGCACCAATGTAACGTATGCTGATTCACTGCGTTTGCCAAGCGAACCATTTTTCAGGACTTTGGGACCAGTAAGGTACAGCGTACCGTTGTAGTATCGAACCGACTCCAGCTGAATTTCCTGATTTTTATTGTTTAGCTTTGTTTGAGTAATGATTCGGTCACCGACAGATATGCTAAGGACACGACTGCACAGGAGTTCGCATTTTCTTTCAATTAGCTGCTCCAGTGACTCAGCTTCTTTTTCTAGCTGTTTGATCTCAATACTTACTTCAAGCGCAAGTTCATCAGTTTTTGCACTCGGGGTTGTAAAACTGGCAGCTTTGACTCCATCAATAGCGCTAGTAAGTCCCTCTAAACTATCCAGTCGTTCCCACGCGAGCTGCATTTCCCTATCTAAATTTTCTATTTCACTTATCAACGCCTTTGCTGTATCAGTAGCTAGAAATGCGAGGTTGAGTTGTTTAGCCGCTCGTTTCTCATCGGGGGTAATTGATGACAATGGAAGTCTAGTCGAAACAAAAACGGGTGTTTTGTCAGGAGCGAAAGCCCCTGAGAAGTATATGCAATCTTTTGTGACGTGAAGATTGGAACGTATCTCCTGATATATTCGCTCAGACAGCGAACTGAACCAGTTTACGTCGTCGGAGCGAAAAGAGACTTCGTTTAAATCGTTCTCATCGATTAATGACAGTGCTTTATTAATAGTATCTATGAGGTCAACCGTGACAAATGCACTGCATAGTTTGGGGGATGGCAGCATGAATGGATACGTGGGCTTAGCGTTATTGTAAGCATTCAGCAGTTCAACATTGAGGCAAAGCAGTTTCTTCTTCAATGGCGACCTTGTTTTATTCACATGCTCGTTGTTTTTTGAGTTCAGTTAATTTACCGATTAACTCAAAGATCATTGCAGCGTCAGTTGCGTCATCTGAAAAGTCGCATTTATCACCAAAACCGAATGCTATCTTTCCGTCGCTGGTAACAACACATACCGCCAGTGCTTCACCCACTAAAGGTGTGCAGATCTGCCTGACGAGGTTTTCCTGTGTTGACTCACTCTCTGTTTCCATTAGCTGCTCCGGTTAATACTTATCACTGATTTGTCGTTGTAAAAACTAGCGTATAGGTCTATGCTAGTACTAGATCAATAAATAAGAAAATATTTTATAAATCATTACGTTAGTTAGAGGTTGGGTGGGTCTAACGCCCTGATTATATTAGCTTTCACAAATTTAATTTAAGAAGGCTGAGACGTGTATTGCATTAACCGTCCATATTCACAAACTTTATTTAAACACCCCTTTTCTTAGGCCCGCTGATATCAATGGGGCATTTCACAAACTTCATTCAAAACTCACAATTGATCACGACAATTGTAGTTGGAAACCGATCCAATCTAGTTGGAAACTGCAATTGAAGTTGGAAACCGATGTAGATGAAAGGCGAACATAATGGTTCGCCTTTCTTTTATGGTAAAAAAGTTACTTCCTAAATAAAATAAATTACCTTATAAACCGATTAGTTAAGAGTGGTAATCTGAGATGTAGTAGTGCGCGTATAGACGCTGGTCGTTAGGTATGAGGATGAGCGGCTGGTTTAGACAAAGAGCGGACATTTGATCAATCTTTTGAGGTTTGTTGATGACAACGATTGTCACGTAGTTATCACCTTTTTAATAACGGGGTATAAAAGTAGGTGAACAGTCGCTGACAATAAGGCAAGAACTAACACAAATGCGGTGGGTAATACTGCGCCAAACGCTACCGACATGCCGAATACAAATCCAAGTATATATTGCGGTTGATAAACCCTCACAATGAGAGATATAGCGAGCAATATTGGCCCAAGCCATGATACCAGTGGCTTAATATTGTTAAGAAACACTACTGATACAATTATGCCAACTAAGATCGCCGATATCCATCCGGCAATTACTTTTTTATCAAAGGGTGAAGCTGAGTATTTTTCGTGTAAACCAGTGCATATGTATGTGAGCACTGGAATTAATAGTGCTCCCCAAGCGTTGGTCAACGAAGGCATGTTTTTGTCATGCAGAATATAATGACTAGGGATTCCTCCGTTTAAAAACTGAAATGCTAATAATAGCCAGATACCTAAACTGGCGAATAACGTCAAACCTATCTTTTTGCTCAAGAATACCGCTCCCGTATGCTATTTAAACTCATATTACCTTGCGGTTAGTGATACCAAATAGCAGTTTATTGTAACAAGCTTTTCCAGTAGTTACGTTTTGAAATATTGTAAGTAAGAATTTTATCAAGGTATTTTTCGCCGTAGCGAAGAGAAGGTTGTCCTTTTCTCAAGTAAATCTCTGAATAATGTGATAACGCATTATGAATGCTTCGTGTGACCGTCCGAAGTACGTACGTAGCTGACTAAAAGTAAACTCTGACAGGCAGTCCAATAGCAACGCATTTAATAACGATGTGCCATACTAATTATATTTAATACCTAAAAGATCCGTTATTATTTCCAACAGTTTCAAGATAATGCTCAGAAGTAAGAAAATCACGACAGGAACACCGTATCAATCGGAAAACTTACCTAGCTGCAATATCAACTACTCAGATTCCCGATTTGATTGTCGCAGGAATACCGCTTTCACTCTGATAGTTTGTTCTTCGATGTTGGCAAAGCAGGTGTCTACGAAAAACTTGTGACGATGGTATTTACGTTAAAAGGTTAAAAAGTATTCATAGTCTGATTCTTTTGCAAATACTTATCTGGTAAAGTTTAAAATGTAGTAATTCAGGGACGTAATAAAGATGAACAATAACTACCTCTTAATATCACTTTTATTTTCTCTCGCTGTCACAGCTTGTGGTGGTGGAGGAGATACCAGCTCGGCAATACCCACAGCGGCCCCAACGCAAACTAACAATAATGGAAATGATAATAACTCTTCTGAGGATGATAGCTCTGATGATGATTCAAGCGGGGATGACTCAACAGGCGATGACTCAACAGGCGATGATACGCCGCCACCAGCGTATACCGTAAGTGGAAAAGTCATTGACGGTTATATTTCTGGTGCAACGGTTTGGCTGGATATTAATAATAACGGTTTGTTAGATTCCGAAGAGCCGAATACCATTTCGGGTGATGAAGGAAGTTTTTCACTAGAGCTTTCCGAATCACAGCATGCTTGTACAGCTTATTCCATGCTTCGTGCGAATGTGCCTGTTGGCGCTATTGACGAAGATAATGGTGAGATTGAACGGGCATTTCAGATGGTCATAGTCCCTAACGGTATTGAACCGTTAAATGACAATAGCGTAATTAATATCACTCCATTAACAACGGTATCCTGGAAAGGCGTTGAAAAAGAATCTGTTCCCACTGGGATCCCAGGCTGTAGCGAAATCGTAAACGACCAGTCAATAAAATCCGAATTTGTTTCTCTTCTTCGGAATGGTTCCGGAGAATATGTCAAATTGCTCAATCTTAGCGGTCCACTCAATATGGATTATATTATGGTCCCTAATGCGGAACAGCGTGAATTAGCTACAGCACTGGTCGAACTGCTTAAAAAAAACTATGCATATGAGAAGACGTTAGAAACAAAGTATCCCGATTCGACTGCTTTCCATGTAAATTTTTATCGGCAGAATGACAGTGACGAAACCAATGCTTCTGCTGAATTGATAAGGTATTACGAAGTGATTGAAGGTAATACTTTGTATTTAAGAAAAGCAAAAATTGATGAATTGACTGACGAAGTCATCAATCAAGATTATTATCTAAATAAAACGGTTTCTGCATTCAATACGGCCCAACTAACTACCGAGTATAGCTGGTCATTCAATGACACATATGGTTATAGTTGCAATGTCTTTGAAACACTTGAGTTCGAGAGCGAAAACGTCAGTTATTATCTTTTAAATAATGTCCAACGCAATGACTTCTCAACATTTTCACAGTGCGAGCAAGTATCATTGGCCACAGAGATTGGTGGCCATTCCTTCATAATTGAATACCAGAATGAGTCGGCCGCATTCAGTACAAGACTTTACGAAGAATACTCGCTCTCTGTACTGCCAAATTGGATAGGGCTCGAAGGAAGAGAAGACGAGTTTGATTTAGCTGAGTTAATATCAGAATTAAGTATGTCTGGTTATGAGTTTGATGAAATCGTAATGGTACCAGTTGATATCTGGGAAAAACACAAATATGAAGATAGCACTGAAAATTTTGATTCTAGAGTGACCTCCTACAATCATTCCGGTAAATGGGAGAGAACGACAAAATTCTCTGACGGCTCGACATTAGAGGAATGTTCGTATGATGAGGGGGTTTCCTGGAAAACTTGCGATTAACTTAAATAACGATAGTTAAACGTCTATATATAAAAGGGTTGTATCTCGCTTTAGCTTCTTCTGGCAATCGTTCTAGAACCGCCGTGATGGCGGTTTTTTTGATCTTTAAAAGATTAGAAAATATCTGTAAACCTCCCTTAATTAGTTACACCCATAAATAGCTTCAGTTAGCATATAAAGTTAGGCATGTTCTTCGGTGCATAAGATGTGCATGTAGTCCATACAGGAAGATGAAAAATGAAAATTAGCTATATTTTTCAGCTATCCAGTCAGATTTAACAGTCCTGCTTTGTGTTTTATGACGGGATTGCTGGGGTCTTACCAGATCTCAATTTCGTGATTATTATCCGGTTCTACCCCTTTTCACTTTCTTGTGCAAGTGGTTGAAATACTATAAGGTAACGATGGCGTTTATAATTGAAAAGTGAGCGCATAAAACAATGTTTCCAAGCGCACACATTACCTATATTTATCTAATCGAACTGTACCAGTATTTACCTAGAGATCGTTATGACTGAAGTGGCCGTAGTTCACACGAATGAGACAGACAGTGCTCTTGCGGGCAAAAAGCTGGGCTCTGAAGTTAGAGAGAAAATCAGCGGCAATCCGGACGCCCTAATCGTATTCGCGTCCCCTTTGTACGACTTTAAGTTGTTGCTCCGGAATATTGCCGTCCAATGCAACCCTACGCACATGCTCGGTTGCTCCTCTGCAGGCGAATTTTCCTCCGCTATTCCTTATGAAGGATCTGCCTGTGTTTTGGCTTTGAAGTCATCAGATATGGCTTTTTCAGTGGGTGTTGCACGTAACTTAAGCTCGGACCGCAAGCAGGCGGCGCAGAGTATTACAGCTAGCTTTATGGGTCTCGATGATCAGACCTATAACTATCGCACAGCTATGGTGTTGACTGACGCCCTAGCCGGTTTTGCCGATTCGCTCATCGAAGAAATCACATTATCTACCTCGGGAATGTACCAGCTGTTCGGCGGAGGGGCGGGTGATGATGCTCAATTTAAACGCACGCATATCTTTTATGGTGAAGAAGCCATCACCAATGCAGCTGTAGCGCTGGAAATATTATCGAACAAACCAATTGGCATCGGCGTACAACACGGATGGGAGGCTGCGAGCGCACCTATGCGCGTAACAGAGGCGGACGGCAAGCGTCTGATTAGCGTGAACGCTGTGCCTGCCATCGAGGCTTTCCAAGCTCACGCAGAGGCCACTGGACAAATTCTTGACCTTGAAAACCCCATGGCATTCTTTTTGTCGAACGTAATTGGCATTCAAGACCAAGGGGCGTACCGTCTGCGAGTGCCCTTAACTACAAATGCAGAGGGAGAGGTTTTCTGTGCCGCAGAAATTCCCAGCGGCAGTATCATTAGCATTATGCGTACCTCCAGCATGTGCTCTGCCGAAGCAGCTGCGCAAGCCACAAAAACTGCATTAGCACAATTAGAGGATCACCGGCCTAAGACAGCCATTTTCTTTGACTGTGTGGCGACCCGGCTGCGCACGGGTCAGGATTTTGGTTTGGAACTGGGTAAATTGGACGATTTGCTATCCCCGGCTTCTTATGTAGGTTGCAATACTTATGGCCAAATAGCGCGGGCAGAGGGTCAGTTTGGCGGCTTTCACAATTGTACTGCGGTGATCGGTATTTTTCCGGAATGAAATCTTTGCAAAGCCACAGCAAACTTCAGCTAATTGCCGCGCTAGCTGTACCTTCGGAACGGCAGAGTGCAGCGCGACAACTTGCGAAGTTCTATCAAGCCGACGACCTAATAATTTTTTTTCGCGATGATCAGGTAGGGCTTTTTCTGCCGGCGCCCGGCTTCTCCCAGAAGCTGAAAGACAGCAAAGCGTGGCAACATTTTCTTGAGAACTGTCTCCACAATAGTCGCGCCACAGCTCACCTGCATTTCTCTCATTCTCCCGGGCCGGTCCAGGTATTCGGGATCCATTATCTGGATGACATCATCATTGTATTCGTGAGTGACCAATGCGTTATCAAAAACAGTGACGAACTTTTTCAGCTCTGCCCTTTATTGGTTCATGCGTTAAGAGCCGAAAGACAATCCACGACCCTAGTCGCACAGACCAAATTGGCGCGTGATAAGGAAATGTCGGCCAACCTTCTAGCACAGTCACTTGAGAAAGCTCGTAATCGATTGGTGTCAGCACTCAGTGCAGCCCGTCAAGCCGAAGAAACTTTACGGCTGGCAGACAAGCGCAAGGACGAGTTTCTGGCAATTTTGGCGCACGAACTGCGCAACCCCCTTGCTCCTATGGGGAATTGTATCGAACTGCTAAAGCACGCCGAAGACAATCCGCAAATTTTATCTAAAGTGCGCGAGATGATGGATAGGCAGTTAGGCCAAATGACACGCCTCATCGATGATCTGATGGACGTTTCTCGAATAACGCGCGGTAAAGTGAACCTTCAGGAACAAGCTGTGCCTCTAAAGGTGTTACTCGATTCCGCAATAGAAAGTGCCAAACCTTTTATCGATCAGCAGCAACATCGTTTGAATCTCTATATACCGGAAGACACCATAATGGTAAATGCTGACACAACCAGATTGACCCAGGTGTTTTTAAATCTGTTAAATAATGCTGCCAAATACAGTGACCCAGGTGGCAGCATTGACATAACGGTTAATGCTGACGCCGAGGAAGTAATTATCAGTATCCAAGATTCTGGATTGGGATTGGATGCAGACGAGTTAATCTCGATTTTTGACATGTTTGTTCAAGCAGATTCCGTTGCAACTTACTCTCGAGGGGGCTTAGGTATTGGGCTCACACTGGTAAAGAAATTGGTGGAACTGCACCAGGGAAGTGTTTTTGCAAAGAGCCCAGGGCGAGGCAAAGGCAGTGAATTTGTTGTCACGCTGCCCCGCATTCAGAAAAAGCAGGGACCGAACCCCGAGAAACAAAGAAAGGCGCCTGCAACACCCTTTAAGCACCTCAAAGTTCTGGTGGTAGACGACAATGAGCCTTCTGCTCGCTCCATGTGCATGATTGCGGAATTGCTGGGGCATCAAACCCAAATTGCATTCACCGGCGAGGAGGCGCTGGCAAAGGCTAAGCGTTTTCAGCCCCAAATTGTGTTGCTGGACATTGGTCTACCCGACATCAGCGGCTATGAAGTTTGCCGCACACTTCGAGCTAACCCGTTGTTCAAAGATACCGTATTTGTTGCTCAGACAGGTTGGGGGCAACCCAAAGACCAACAAATGGGCATGGAAGCAGGCTTTGATCATTATTTGGTGAAACCTCTCGATATGAGCGAGCTTGCCCCGATTTTTGCGAGCATAGAACAAACCTCCTGATTCAGCGAGAAATAATCGTATGCTAACCGCACGTCCCAGACGTTGCGAGACACTTTTAATAGTTACAATGTAACTTCAAACAGAGGTGTTTATGACCAAAGGCAAACGATATACCGAAGAGTTTAAGGTTGAAGCAGTAAAGCAAATTACTGAACGTGGTTATTCAGTTCAGGAAGTCGCGGAGCGGGCTGGGATTTCGACTAAATCGCTCTATCACTGGCGAAGCCAATTGAGTGGAAATAAAGTCACTCGCCAATCATCGGATGATGCAGTTCGCATAGCCAAGTTAGAAGCTGAGTTAGAGCGGGTCACGCAGGAGCGGGACATATAAAAAAAGACGCTTTTTTTAACCAGGCATTGTCATTTTTTAGCTGTTTTACTTGAGATCCCAGTTCTTGCATCCATCGCAATAGCAACTTGTTTAACTTGATAACCCTGTCTGATAACCAGTTCAACACGCTCTTGTTTGATCTCAGGCGTAAAGGATTTACGACTCACAATGACCTCGTTAGTTTTGCTTATGATACCTCTAACAAGGTGTCTTGGATAATTAGACCCTTACATCTGTATAAACCTTTATGGTGGAATTTATAGGATGGCTCCTACAATTTCCCGAAATAAAAAATTTTTGGTCTAAACTGTTGCTTTAGAAGCGCCATATATCCGCGGCAAAAAATGCTGGTAGTCTTTTATTAACGTTTCCTAAATCGATAACCTGAAACGACAAGGAAGCAATATGAATACCTTCAACAAAGCCAGTTTACTGGCCACTCTAACATTATTAATATTAACCAGTATCAGCAAAAATGCGCATTCCTTTGATTTTGATAACGGGAATGCACCTGCACAAATAGTTATTCCAACAATAATTCCCGTCATTTTACAAGATGTGTCTCCAGGGGCGGGAGATGCAACATTGGTTTTGCGCAATACTATATTAGTTACTAATGCCTGGTTCGATGCTATAGCACCTTATCATCCGACAGCTATTGGTATTTATAGTCAATTCGATCACCGCATGACTGAATCTACCAACAGAGAGAAAAACATTGCGATTTTGTATGCAAGTTACCACGTAATGCTGAGCTTACAACCGCAGAGAATGCAGACGTGGCGAGCGATGTTGGAAGATCTAGGTCTGGATCCAGACTTAGATACTGACGATACCTCTACACCTGAAGGGTTAGGTATAGTTGCAGGCAAAAATGTGGTGTTTAACCGTCAAAATGACGGTATGAATCAGCTGGGAAACATTGCAGCAGATGGTGAAGAAGCTAAGTACAACCCTGTCCCCTACCTTGATTACACGGGTTATTCTCCGAAAAACTCGCCTACCTTATTACTCTTCCCTAGCAAATGGCAGCCCGCATTGGTAAGTTCTGGTACAGGACTGTTCAAAGCTCAGCACTTTGTTACTCCGCAACTAAAGAATGTTACACCCTACTCATATAAGAACCCACGCAAGTTTCGAGCACCCAAACCTACAAACAGTAATGTCATAAATTGGGCGGGTTACATTGAGCAAGCGCAGCAAGTACTTTATTTTTCGGCCAATCTAACCGAAGAACAAAAGATGAAAGCTGAGTTCTTCGACAATAAATTTAGAAGCTTAGGTTTTTCTGCAGTTCAGGCGGCACAATTGTATAACCTGAACTTAATGGATTTTGTTCATTTTGACTTCTTAGTTAACGTTGCAGCTTTTGATACTTCTATTGCGATCTGGCAAGAAAAGTATCGACATGACGCTGTTAGACCCTTTAGCGCTATTGGTTATATTTGGGGTGACAAGCACGTAAGTAGCTGGGGCGGACCTAGACAAGGAACGGTTATTGATATGCCGGCTAATCAGTGGAAAAGCTATATGCCTGTTGCAGATCATCCTGAGTATCCTTCAGCGTCAGCAAGTTTCTGTGCTGCACATGCGATAGCAGCCCGCAAATATCTTGGTAGTGATAATCTGAATTGGACCATCCCAATCCCTCAAGGAAGTTCTGTGGTTGAACCTGGCTTTTCACCTGCTGCAGATACTGAGTTGTATTTTGATACATGGACGGACTTTTCAAACGATTGTGGTGATTCTAGAGTCTGGGCAGGAGTTCATTTCCCTGATGCAGTCCCATCTGGTCAAAAGATTGGTCGTGAAATTGGAGGAATCGCCTATGATTTTGTGATGGGTCATATCAACGGAGACGTAAATTAACAGTAACGATGATTGGTCGGATTTAGTTTATGCGTAGTGTCCGACTGTCAGCTTTTTTTCTAAACTGATAGCCTAATCTTTTAAAGATGACGGTCTGCAAATCGCTCTAAGTGATCAGCCAGGCTTCGACTCTTGAACGTCTCATTTCTGCTAAACTGGTTTAGAGTAATACAGCAACGTTGCTAAGGATAACTGACACCAGCTGTAGGTTCGTCAGAAGCAGTAATTTTTGGCCATACCTTTAAGCATCTTACTTAAAGTCACGGTATCTGGAAGGGCCTGTTCGTGGTGATAGTGGTTAAACGGCTTATTTCATAGGAACAATTTGTTGATACTTGATTAAGTTTGTGAACGTTTTAATGCAGGCTGTGAAATAGCAATAAGTCTGTGACAATGAAATGATAAAAAGCGAATCAGTGATGATGCGCTTTTTTATTGCTGTATGGAAAATCGGAGAAGATAAGTTATCGGTTATTTCTCAGCAGGCCAATTCATTACAAACCACTTGTCGAAACTGCAGATGCTAGCTCGCTTATTAGATTACGTATTTGATCTTTAGATGCCGATAATCGATTTATCGACTCTTCATCCAATGTATTGCCATTAGCTAAAGCTTCGTGCGCTTCACTAAACCCTTTTTCAACGCCATCATGCATAAGCTTAGTGAAATTATTTAACGACTCTTCAGCTGATTGCTCGGGGTTTTGCTCTTGATAACTTGCCAACAGTGAAGAGAACCCTGTGCGGATCAAATCGCTTAATGACTCATCCGCTGTGGCGGGGCGGAGCGTGACAGATGAGCTAGTTTCATTAGCGGACTGTAAAAATTCATTTATATTGTGGGTTACAATTGTCGTAACGGCAGCATCGGTATTTGCGCTGTCGGTTATATTTAATTCGACTTGATCGGTCGCGTTAGTCCTTTCTGTCGCGTTTTTTTCAGCTTGGCGCTCAGCATTGCGCGCGTGTGCCATCGCAGAAACGTCCTTGCCTAAGGGACCTGTTGTGCCTTCCTCTGCACGAGTCGCCTTAAGTTGATGAACTTGCTGACCGAAATTTTGGGAAAATGCTACCGCTTGCATTGATGCCTCTCATATCGTTAAACCTGTTCTCGAGTTTTCGGCAGTGACGGTAAAAGCTTGAGCAAATAATAATCATTTTATTCATTGTGAGTAGATTATTTTGAGTAAATTTTTAAGTGACAATCATCTTTGTCTACAACTAGCAGAGGTATGATGTGTTATTGGAATCGCCATGTAATTGTTGGTCTAGCGCCTTTAAAAAGTGAGGTCCTTCTGGAAAGTTTACCAGTGCGGAATTGAGAGGGACTGTCCAGTAGGGTGTTAGATGTAAAGGATAAGAGATTTTAAGAAGGGGAGTTGGTGTTTCTCAAATTAAAGAATCAATTTGTTCAGGAAACGCTAGGGAACAAATCAACCAGTACGGTCAAACTTGAATCCAGCTCCCAACGCGGGGGGGGAAGGAATTTCGTTTGATCTCAAGACAGCGCTCTTGGCCAAGTTAGTAGAGTAGTGCATAAACGCCCGAAGAAACGTTATTAGCTGCCAGATAGTTACCGTAGCGTTTTTTCGGTAGGTTGCGCGTGAATTTTACTTTCGTACTGTTGTCGCGCTGCACCTGTTTTATAGCTACTAAATCTGAAGGGGTAGATAAGTTGAGCGACTAAACTGGCGCTGCTTTGACCTTTTACTCCCAATGGCTTTGTACATAGACCCGGTACTCGATATGTACCGAATGCCAAATCGAAGACGGCGAATACAGTCGCAAAATTGGTCTTGTGGGCCGCTTGCTCCTCAGCATGGTGCCAACGGTGCATCACCGGAGACACAAAGACATAACCTAATTTCCCATAGGCCCACGGTAGATCGGCATGAATGAAAAAGCCGTAATAATGGCGCACAAGCCCATTTATAAGAATTGCATAGGGTGGTAGGCCCACAGCTAATAAGAACGTACTATCGATGATAAAAGTAGATAGCCGATTTATCGGATGAAAGCGCTCAAGAGTCAGCCATGTCATATTGGCATCGGAATGGTGCATCATATGGGATGGCCATAAAAACGAAGTATGCTCAAACCTGTGCCGCCAATAACCAATAAAATCACCTAAAAAAACCGCTACAAAAATAACCAGCGGTTCAGGAATGCTTTGCCAAGTGTCGGGCTGAATCAACAACAGGTTATGCTGTTTCTGGAGCTGTGAAATCCATACTAATACCGGTGTCAGTAGTAATAGGTTGAGCGCCATAATATTGATATTGAACACTGTGTTAGGAAGGGCGGTGCGCAGCGCAGAAATCGCCTTCTTTCCTTTCACTATAAATGCTAGCGCAAGAAATATAAGCGCGATGCCAAAAAGCTTAGTGGCGGTGTCACCAATTAAATAAAATGAGTCGATAAGAAAATCGTACATGTTGATTCGAACCTGAGCGTTAGCAAATCCGTTTTCCTAATCCTGCTCTAAACCAACTTCCAACACTGTTTTGATAGCCAGAGAGGTGAAAAATTTTATTAATCTTAAGTAGCCTTACCACGGTGACATTCTGAATGTTTAGCTAAAAACCAAAAGATTTAGATATACATTAAAAAATAGATCAGATATCACAGAACTCAAATTGGAAAAAAGGGGGCAAGAAGGGCAGACACTCACCAAAAAATGGGTGATGATGCCGAAAGCCATTTTGCTCAAGCAGGCAGAACTGGTTTAACCTCAATTTTTTAATTTAAACGTGAAGCGTAACGGACCAGTATATGGTCATTGCGGGGGCTGGGCATAATGATCACCCAAGGTTCGAATGAAGAGGTTTAATTGTGCCGATGTCTGGTCGCACTCCCGCTGTCCTTTGGGTGGAGTGACTGTCCACATAACCATTTTGATAGGACTGGAGATGAGCCCCGCTCATCTCCGGGAAATATTGTAAATAACAAAAAGGGGGCCAATAGAGTAGGGCGCGAATCGAAAGTGACTAACATCTGGAAGGTCACTGCATCCCTTTTTCAATCTATAGGCGGGGGTATAATCGCCCTGAATCCGTCTTATACTCAATTTCATTGCCCTCTACAAAATTAGTTTGAAAAGTGTCGTTCCTATTTGGGATGAGTCAAATACTTTTAAAAAAGGGGGAAATTTATTCCCCCACTATTTCACATCTTACGACTTGCTTAGTTACGAGCGGTCAGTACCAGCTGAGCGGGATTTTTATTGTCCGAACTTACTTTTCCATCTGCTACTTCTTGTGGACTAACGGTCGAACCGTAATAGGCAGTATTTTCTTCGTCATCCCACATGATATTCTCGATGCTGAGTGCGACGTCCGCAAAGGCACCTTCAGTATCGGTCCATACTACGATGTCTCCTTTACCCACGGATGCTTGTGCGTGTGCAGAATAGTCAATTATCGACAAGCCGGCGTCAGCGTTGAGCGAAAAGTTGTTGTCATCCATGAATGTTTTTACCGCTTTGTCGTTCTGCAATACCATCGCAATTTCGCCAGCTTCAATACCGGCCTCTAGACCAGCGTTTAGCGCACCAATGTTATAGAACATCGGGCCGCTCCAGTCGCTGCCATCGCGTACTAGCAGAACGCCTTCACCGCCGGCTGCCCCCACGCCTAGTGCAGCTCGGGCATAATTAGGAATTAGAAAGACACCCTGTGCGTTATCCATCAGGTTGGCAAGCTCATTATCTTCCTTCATATCGCGAAGCACTTCAGCTGCGCCCTCAAGTGTATCGTTAGTTTCAGCTTTAAGTTCAGCAGGGTCATCCAGTTTCTCTGCCTGCGCGCTTACGCTTACACCTGCAGTAGCTAGTGCAAACATAGTGGCAGCGGTTAATGTTTTCAGTTGGGTTTTCATTGTAACCTCCTATTTTTCGTGAAAGTTGGGTACAACAGAGAAGAGAGGCAAAGAATATACCGATAACGAATTTTTTTTGGGGGTCTTTTGCAGCCCTTTCCTGTCAGGCACCGGATAGAATTTTTGGTTCTGTGGTAAATACCAAATATGCATTATGTTGATGAAAATATTTCCGAAAGCATGCATGTTTTTCAGAGCAAACTGAAGTTGGACTCTTGAAATTAAATTAAACGGATAGCAGAACAGGGGTCACCTACCATTCGCACCGGCCCGTCACTTTTCTACCCGAATAGTGTTTTCCCCAGCGAGAATAAATAGCATCTTGCACATCACTTTTTTTACCGATAGGCTATGCTGAATGTCTAAAGAACAACAAGGAATCCAATATGTTAAGTCGTCAATTGAAGGTAGTGGCGGTAGCGATGAGTTTGTTGCTATCAGTAAAGGTTATGGCACACGAATTCGGCTCGCCGCAAGAGGCGGTAAACAGCTACATCACCGCAGTTAAAACAGGGTCGGGTGAACATATTAAAATGGCGTTTTTAGAGTCAGCGTCAATCCAGTATTTCAACGAAGAGGGTAGCTACAAAAACTACACCCGCGATGCATTTGCTGACCTGGTGGATAGTGGTAGTGAATGGAACGCCACGATTGAAATCACCGATGTAAAGGTAACAGGCAATGCTGCTAACGCAACGGTGAAGTTCAGTTGGGGTAAGGAGGGTAAAAAAGGCTATGTGGATTACCTGAATTTGATTAACCATAACGGAAGTTGGCACATAACCGACAAAGTTGCGCAATATGTAGAGCGGTAAAACCACGGGGAAAGCAAGAGTTTTTACTTTGTTGGAGGGGATTTTAAAAAGCTGATGTCCTGGGAAATAATTCTCGATTGTGGACATTAATAGGCTGTACGGTTTAACGTGTCGAAGCAAGTGAGCTGCCCTTGCACCCTAATGGTCTTCTAAACAGCACTGAAATGTCACTTTTCACTCTCATAGTATAAGAAGAGCTTAGAACAGTCCGGAACACCCTTACTAACCTCGTATCAAACGTCCGCAATCTGTACACTCATGGGCATACTCGCAGTATATCACCTGCGCAATTGGGGATGGCTGGATCACCCAGTAGCGAACTGTCTAGTGAAAGCTGGGAAGTCCAGTTATACGTGAGGAGTCAAAGCAAAGTATTTTTCTTGACCTTTCCCCTCATACTAAGCGCTCTAAACAGCTTAGATTCTTGCATAATGTTATTACTCAGAAACTATCCTTCAATCCAGTTATTGTTATTCGTTTTTCCGTCTAAATTTTAAATACCAGATACTGGTAACTTAATAAGGAAATTAAAATGGAATTACTTAATATTGAAGAGTTAAATGCGGTCAGCGGCGGCTGCGCTGAACACTGTTGGGGCGATTTTAGCGCCGCGGGTTTTGGCATTTCAGTTATGGCTGGAGCGATAGGTGGAATGAGAGGAGGTTTTGTTGGCGCCGCTCTAGGGGGTTTTTCTGCTGGGATCGCCTATGCTGGAAGTAAGGTTGGCGACACAATGTCCAAAAGGACGACCAAAGTTAAGGATGAGTAGATAAGGGGAATTGTCTCCCCTTTTAAAAAAGGATTTATCCATGAATGTTTCGATAAAGAATGTGACACTGCTATTTGCTTATGTGTTAGCACTAACCGCAGTATTAATAATGATATTAAGTATTGTTACTGAAGTGTTTCCCACTCAAAATGAAGCGCTAAGAAATGTGATAATCGCGGTGGTAATTTATTTGACGGTCAAATTGGCCACGCACTTTGGAATTAGACATAATTTATTTCACGATGTGAAGAAGTAAACAGAATGGTCGATTGATGGGGAGAAAGTGTCTTAACCGTGTTGACTAAACAATATTTCTGAATGTATGGCAAAATAGCGCACTCACTGCGTGCGCTGAGTCAAATTATCAGCTTCTTTTCCTACCAGCGGCAAATAACAGCCCACTTGCAACCAGCAGTAGAACCGCAGGTTCAGGTACAGCGAATAGCTGACCTCGCAACTCTCCCGGGTTAAAAATTTCAGTGTGCAAATTGATATACATATTGCCAGCCTTCAATTCATTGGCAAGTTCGTCGGTTAGCGGGTTGGAGGCGTCGTCAAACCGCCAGTCACCTGAAATGGTCCCATTCGTAGTACCTAAGAACGCAAAGTCTGTCGTATCAAAAAGGTGAACAACAGGACCATTTACGCCTGTTGAGGCATTATGGAAATGCCCCCCACCGAAAATATCAACTATTGGCGAGCTAAGGCCGGAATAGTTTATTTCATAGGTGAACACGTACGCGCCGGCCGTACCGGTTAATTCGCCCATCGCACTTCCTGTTGCAGTCGTATCAACACTCGGGACCTCCTGGTCACCGCTTAACGTGGCAGTAAATATGACACCCGCATTGGCTACATGTGCAAATGAAGTCAATGCGCATACTAATAGCGATTGAAGTATTACTTTTAGTTTCATGACAATCCCATCTTTTTAGTTTTAGAAGGTAATACCCTATGCGAGGTTCATTACGCACCAGGTACGAACCGAAAATGACCACTTAATAAGATCGGCTTTACTTAAACTGCATATTTTTTAAGCAATATTTCGGCCTTACTTTATTTAGATTGAAAATCAATGATTTATAAAGTGTAGGGATTTGCAGTGTAAAATATCCTGACACTTTTTGTTTTTTGGTTGTAGTAATTCAGTAAACTGCTGGTTGCCATTAACCCTTTCAGAATAGTGTGATAGTTCGCGTAAGTTGTCGAAAAGTGGCCGTATAAATTGGATTACGCTGAATATTTACATTTGAGTGATTGGAAAATACAACTCCGAATAGACGAGGTATTCGGAACATGCCTGAACAGTTTAAGATTCCGGTGCCTGCCTGCTTCGTTATTGGACAAACGCGGCGTGGTTACCCGTGCAATCTGTTTGTTCATTTAAAATATAACTTCTTGCACTTACAGATCTCTAATTAAACTGAAGAGTTTTCAAGGCATCGTAGGCAAGCCCTAACAAGTTAAGCATAAAAAAGGCCCGTTTAACGGGCCTTTCAAGTATTACTCTATCAGCATTACTGACAATCTGTAACTGCTATAGCTGTTTCTTGTTGACCATCGCCACTTAAATTCGCGCGGTTGATCACCGAATCGACGCTGCAGTCTGTTACCACCTGGAAGCCTAATGTGGCAGAGCCGCCTTCTAAGGTAGACACGCGCAATTCGTCGCCAGCGGAAGGGGCAGTGCCAGAGCCGTTATAGAAATAGCTCATGCCCACTGTACCGGTAGCATTTTCTGCACCCACGGTGCCACCGTCGGACGTACCCGTCGACATATCACCATACACAAAGTGAATATCACCTTCTACAGGGGTACCATTTCTTCCAATCCATACTTGCATAGTAACTCTGCGGCTAGTATCGCCGTAGTGAGGGACATTTTCCCACTCATACGCTGTCCACTGAGCACCACCACCCCCATTTAAGACCGCGACGTACATATTGCCGCCTTCATTAAGATTCAGGTCTCGCCAGAAGGGAGCCAGGATATTATTTGGCGATGCTGAATCCGGGAAGTCCTGGTTTGCAAAAGAGCTGAATACTCCGCTGTCACTACCTGCCTCTAAAGTCCCATTTACTGAAAAAATGGTTTGTGTGTAGGTTTGACCATTGAAGGTGAAGGGAGGTACATTAAACAGGAAGCCACCGTCGTCACAATCACCATTACAGGTTTTATCCAAAGGGTCGGTAAAAATAGAAAGAGGCAGATAGTTGGCGGGTGAGCCACCAGCATCCATCGACACATCAATACCACCTGGATCTAATTCACCCGTCCATGACATTGCATTACTGCCTGCGTCATACGCCCAACCGCTGGTGGTGATACCACCTGTCACAGATTCAGTGGCTGAACCGCTGACAAACGTGCTACCAGCAGGAATGTTATCAGTAACGGTGATAGGTCCGGTAAGTTGACCATTAGTGACAGATAGGTTGTAGGTGAGTATTTCACCGCTTACCGCCGCGCTTTTATCTACAGTTTTGCTGAACAGCTCTGGACTACTTGCCTTAGAGGCAAAAACCGCCATGGGCATATGTAAGTCTGGGCTGCTGTTACCATTGCTGGCAAGGTTTAAACGCCCAAATTGCCAGCCTGTTTCAGCATTGTAATTGGATGCAGTGACGGTAATGGCTGCGGTTTCTCCGGCTTTAAGTTTCAAGTTGTGTTTATTGCTTTTCGCTGAAGGCGAAACCTCAACCGTTGTATCAAAACCTGCGCCATTCACAGTGACATTCCAATGTCCGGTATGCTTGGTCTTGTTCGTGACATAACGCGTCCAGGAACAGGTACCTACACAGTTGCTATCCATCATGCTGGGCAGGTTTAACGTTTTCGGATCGCCCCCCGTTTCAGGATTTGCAGCGAGGAAGTTCTCAATGGTTTCGCTCATCACCAGGCCAATGCTGTCTGCCTGCCCTAGCTCAATACGACCGGCACCTAAGTCGAAGGGGTCTGTAGGAGTGACGCCATCTTCTTTTCTGGTGTTCTCGGTTACCGCCGTCATCATGATGGCAGACTTAATCTCAGTGGGTGTCCATTCTGGATGGGCTGCAGCAAGTAAGGCGCCGGCACCCGCGTTATGAGGGCTCGACATAGAGGTGCCACTGATAATTTGGTATTCGGGTGCAGCTAATGCCTGTCCGTCAGCTTCTGCTCCCATAATACTTACCCCTGGTGCGGTAATATCGGGTTTCAACACATTGAATGCCAGTTGCGGCCCTCTGGAACTAAAGCCTGCCATGACATCACCATTTTCTTCATCATAGTTAAATGTGGCAGGGGTAATAGTGGCGACCGTATTGGTGTTTGAATTCAGCCAGTCACGCAGTGCTGTCGCCGCAGAATCGCCAATATGGATGGCAGGCAAATAATGGGCATCCGCCGCAGTGCCTTCTCCTTGGCCACGATTGGCAAGAACGAAACCACCGGCGCCTCCCGCCAATACGTTCTGTCCTTTAGCGGTGCGGGCGATAGTACCGCGATCACATACTACGATCTCGCCGTTAAATGTGCCAGCAGGGAAGGGGTTAAGACACTGTCCGGTTGGGTCGAACGTAGTAGTGTTGGCATGAATAATCGGCGCGGGTCCATAACCTGCACTAAAGCTTGAGCCTTCAATGTCGGGTAAACCCACACCGTCACTGCTCATATCGGTAAGCATGTTACCAATCTCGCGATTATGTGTAGAAGCGGCAGTAGTCGAGACCCACGGGCCTAAGTGAGCAACCGTACTGGGCGTCGGACCAGAGTTTCCGGCAGAAGCCGCCACATAGATCCCCGCCTCTACAGCGGCCAGGAAGCCCAGTTCAACCGTATCGTTATACGGGTCTCCGCCACCTGAAATTGAGTAATTTAACGCTGCAATACCATTGGGAAGATTGCCTGAATCTATAATCACCTGATTGATCGCCGCCACTAGCGCAGAGCCAGGGCAGGTTCTTTGACACACATCATAGGCAATAATATTGGCATGCGGTGCGACACCTGAAATGTCGAATGAAGCGGTAGTGGTTGGCGCTGCGATCGTCGCTCCGTTGACGACATTTCCCGCTGCGGTAGAAGCAGTATGGCTTCCATGGCCATCATCATCTTCGGGTACGGTACCGTCGATGGGTAAAAAGTCCCAGGCACCAATTAATTTATCATTACAAAAGCTTGGGTCTACTGTGTCACAGTAGCTGCCCGGAAGGTAATTACCAGAACCCAACGGATTCTCGTGATCATAACCATCACCGCCAATATCGGCAAAGGAAGGATGGTCACTATTTATACCCGTATCGAGTACGGCAATGACCATACCTTCACCTTTAGGCCCGTCACTGTTTGAGTTCCAGATCTCTGGTGCGCCTATCCACTGCGGACCGACGTCTGTGAGTAATCGCTCTACCCGTTCTTTTTGTACGCTTACCACACCTTCCATCGACGCCATGGCTTTCGCTTCGTCACGACTTAATGGAACAGCAAAACCGTTGATAGCAAATTGATAATCGTATTTTGTATTCAAATTACGATTGAATTTGTTACTGGCTTTCGCCAACACTTGTTTTTGCTTATTTTTAAGAAACTGTCTGTAGCTTTTTGCCGCTTTACTTTTTGTATCGAGTTTTTTCTTACCATTGGCTTTAGCGCTCGTCGCCTCGTAGCCGGCAATACCCCCGTCGTACACCGCCACCGCAGGTTCCTGCAGTCTCACAATGTACATTGTTTCTGATTCAACTGAGGAAACAAAAGGCTCTTGCGTCGGTTGTACTGATGCAACACTTAGTTGATCCGAAGCAATGGCGGTCATGCTGGACATCGTCCCAGCAAGCATAGCCATTAAGTATTTCCTATTCACCATTCTCATTCGTATTACTCCGTATTTTTTTATCTTATATAGATTGAGCAAGACTTCGAATAACTGCCGGTTACAAAGCCACGGTGAAATGGCAAGCTAAATCGCGTTGAAGGATGGCGAATTGGGTTCAGCAAACGAAAGTTATAATCAGTCTCGTGGTCCTTCTTGTTACAGCTCCCAAATGATATTTTCGTTTACTTCCCAACCTCACTATGGTGGGGATGGATGTGGATGTGACGCTGCTATGATCTTTTTTGAAGTCTTTTTAACCAGCGACAAAGTCAGTTTAGTTCAGGCGAAAAAATATACAAAATTATTTTTAACAATTTGTTAACACTGCGTGTAGGTAGAGTCTAATGGCTCTCCGCAGCAGGATTTCGCAAGTCCCACGGGGATGAGCGCAGGGGGCGTGTAATAAAAAGTTTACGACTAAGGCTTGGTACCGCACAGCCACGTGGGACACATCACTACACGTTCTATTTTGTGGCAGAGGAGGGGGCGCGGTCTTCCAATAAATTGGTTACAGTTGTTCGTTTTACTTTTTGGAAGCAAAAAAAAGCGTCATCCCATGAAAGGCTGACGCTTTGCAATTACTCAGGCATTATCAATTTGTTTGCGATGTGATTTCGCCATCTATGGTATAAGGCGTCGCGGCGCTGATGTAGCCCGTTACCTGTAGTGTGTAAGTGCCGGGTTGCTCCACCCAAAATTGCAGCCCTTCAGGGTTTTCAAGTGACGCGCTAGAAGCTACTGTGTTGCCGGCGGGATCGATAAGATAAAAATCCAGGTCAGCCACTGAGGACCATGCTAGCGTTGCGGAAAGGCTAACATCCTTTTCACCGAGCTCAAGCGGGTACTCATGTACTTCTATATTCTCTGCGGAAGCTCCCATTGTGCCACTAAAAGAAAACGGATTTTTTTCGAACGTGACGCCTATGTCCACCAATGAACCGTCTACATCTAAGCCGTCAAACATCATGTTTTTGTCGAGCATGCGGATTTGTATGTCATGCAAACCCGAACCTAAGTCATCAAAGACCACCGAGACGCGCTCATGATTACTTTTGCTAGCGGTTTCGCTGTAAATTGTGGCGTATCCCACCGACCTGCCATCGGACAATACTTCAATTGAGCTTGTACGATTATCTTTAACGATAAAGTTTAAGCGTACCCTATCGCCACGGATAGAGGCCAGCACGGCTGCGTTAGCGTATTTGGAGTGCATGGCACTGTCATTCAATGCTTGCTCACTATCACGCGCACGCCATTTTCCTTCGAAAAGCAATTTTCCGTTTGCATCATCCACCTCTTCCCATTCCCCGCTACGAGCCCATAGTGTGTCACCTTTCATGAATTCTGCACGCTCTCCGGCTACCGTAGACGCCAATTCCACAGCGGCTTTCACATTGATGTGACCAGCGCCTACCTCGTGAGGGGCATAGTCCATGGGGTCAGCAGTGTCCTTTATAATTTGCTCAATTTGATCGGGAGAAAGCTGAGGGTTCACTTCCAATAACAACGCAGCCACGCCCGCAACGAATGGTGTGGCCATCGATGTACCACTGATAGTGTGATAGTACGCGTAGTATTCAGGATGCGCAGGATCTGTGACTGGGCCTAAGGCGCCAAGGGCGGTATTAACCGCACGCGTAGAGGTGATGCTCTCACCGGGAGCCGTAATATCAGGTAGCTTATATTGATGCCCTGCTACGCCCCGACTGGAAAAGTCTGCAAGATCTCGGGTGGGGGTGCCGGCAGCGACATTAATTACCCAAGGTGCGATGGCATACTGATTTAGCGTGTCTTCATCCGGCCCCGAATTAGAAGCGGCGAACGTGACTACCATGCCGTTCTTGTACGCCTGAAAAGAGGCTTTGTTGATGGGATTATTTGGATCAAACTCAGCACCATCACCACCGCCCCAACTGTTGGTGATAATATCAATATCGAATCGTTCCTGATTCGCAATCGCATAATCAAACCCTAAAAGCGCATACAAAATTGACAAGCCTTCACCTGCGCCTAAGCCGATAAGAGTGGCATCTGGCGCGATACCATCGTGGTAATTGGCCCGTCGTTCATCGTTGGCCGACGCTGCGCCCGACCCTGCCACGGTGCCGGCCACATGGGTTCCATGACCAGAGCTCGTATCAGAATTTGGGGTACCTTCGATAAAGGCATTACGACCGCCGGCTAAGTCTAAGTCACCCACGATTTTTACATTTTCTATCGTGGTATCACCGTAGGTTAAGTCTGGGTGGGTTGAATCGACCCCTGAGTCGAGCACGGCCACCGTGACACCCTTACCGGTGACATTATAGTTATCCTGAACAAAATGACCGCCGGTGATTTCGCCGGAATTGTAATTGTAATATTCCAACGTCGTATCCGCATAAATACTGGTCACGTTTGGATGAGCGGCCAAGCTATTGAGTTGTTCTTTAGTCAGGGCTGCACCAACCATTGGCATGGTTTGTAAGGCCAGATACGGTATATTTAACCCCTCCAACACAGGCGCCATTTTTTGATGCTCATCGAATGAGACAATCACCTTAAATGGGCCCGTATTGCTCTTCAGCTGTTCGTTTAATTTCGGACCAATCATTGCCGCAGCTGCCGCTTGACCAGAAAGCACAAGGCTTACAGCAATTGCGCTGAAAGTTTTATGAGTGCGTTTCATATTTATTCTCCACAAAGTTGATGAGATAGTTCACTACATGAGAGTGGCAACTAATATCGATTCTGGCTATGGGGGGAAACCCCTATAAGAGTGGACAGGTGTAAAAAAAGTAATAAGGCCTAGACAGGTAACTTATAAGAACTAACCCAAGTGGGTCTTGTCATGCAAACTGCTCTTAACTCAATTAATTAGGGCGTGAGGGAATGAGGGTACATCTAGGAGCGCATGTTATTGACCTCCATAACGTTTTTGTCCGATTAAAATCGGATGACATAGGGGGGCGCCTGCTTTTCAGTGGGGCGCGAGTAATGTCTTCACCAACAGCCTCCCTTTTCCTTGCTAGCGCACACACATGGCCGGGGCAGCTCCAGATAAAACCCGTTCTATGCCATAGGAAAACGGTTACAATGCACACCTGTAATACTCTTTACGGACGTTGCATTCTCAATTGACCAGCCAAAGCAGAAGCTATCGTACATTCGCCGTTACATAAAGGATAAACCGTCATATCAACGCGCTTACTGAGCGACAGCTTTTACAAAATTGGGTAGAATTGAAAATCGTTGTATTGATTTTGCAAGAGGTAATGTTGCAACCGTTTTCATATGAAACCAGCTATATTCTGGATAAAAGTCACTTTAAAGAAACTTACGAAGAGTCTGCGACGGTGCCGCACCCCGTGCAAGCTTACCGTTTAACAGTGTTATTGGTAATCGTTGGTTGCGTGATACTGATGTTGCCGGAGGTGTCTGATTACCTGGGCTGGTTCACCATTGCGATTGGAGCGATAGAAGCGGTAAGTGTGCGTTTTAGAAAAGGCTGGTGGATAACGAGCCAAATGTTCAGTCGCGCGGCCAACAATACCGTTGCGCTGACAGTTACTGAAACCCAAATCACTATTCGTTCGCCTTCGGTTACCCAATCCATTAGTTGGGATCAGGTCTCACACCTTACTGCAACGAATCGAGGTTGGTTACTGCATCACAACGGTGGGCGGACTTACTTATCGAACCGTTGTTTATCTGAATCAGTGATTAATTTTTTACATGCCCTTGCGCAATCAAAGAATAAAAAATCGTAACATAGCGTGACAAACAGTCGTTTAGATAGGCTAGGCTGGCCTGCCTAACTTCTCATTCTCGTTGGAATCGGCCGCGGGGGATCATACTGGACGAGGTAGCACTGTTCCCCGTAACGTAAAGCGGATATTCTTTTGTAATGAAAAAGCCAGACCCCATAGGGTTTATCATTATGTAACACCGGTGTCTGAGTTTAAGTCGTTACGAAAAAGAAGCGAACGACCTTTTTTATATAGATATTGGCGAGACGCTTACTCAATGGGCACTGGTACACGTTGTGACAACCCATAGGTGAGAAGAGGGGAATGCGTTTTTTGAGTAAATTCCCGCAGAGGCCAAATCAGTAGGGTAGTATTAGCCAAGCGCCATTATTATTGTATAGCCCATCGGTGTGCAATAGCACTCGCCTTATTCTATACCAGTCCATTAACCTATCATTTTTTCGTTTTCAGAGCTGGCGCACTATTCTCATTGGCTGTAGTTTCCTCCTTTAGTCTGTCGGGAAAAAGACCCACTCACTTAACTCATCCGTATTTGAGCACTTTACAAGTGGTTGAAGACATTCGAGTATATTTATTTTTGCTACGCTATTTTGGTAGGTAAGGAGCATTTATGGTGGTAATGCAGTTGATGGCAGTATTCCTTTTTTGCCTCATTCATTTATTTGCTGGAAAACTGCGGTTTTTGGATGCCATTCCGCGTAGTCGCTGGCTTTCTTTCGCTGGCGGCGTCTCAGTGGCTTACATCTTCATCCATTTATTTCCTGAGATGGCGGAAATTCAGGAATCTTTTTCCGAAAGCGAAGGATTCTGGCTGAGTTTAGAGCATCAAACGTACTTCATCGCCCTTATTGGTTTAAGCGTATTTTATGGGTTAGAGCGATTAATAAAAAGTGAGCATGCAGGTGATGGTTTAATGAAAAGAATACGTCCGTCTGTATTCTGGCTTCATCTGTCTTCTTTTGCTCTGTACAACGGGTTAATAGCCTATCTGCTCGTGCATCGTCAGGACGATACTTTAACCGGGTTACTTTTCTATGCCGTGGCCATGGCGCTTCATTTTCTGGTAAATGATTATGGGTTACGCCAGCATCATAAAGATAGCTACCGAGCGTATGGGCGTTGGTTGCTCTCCGCAGCTATACTGCTGGGGTGGGTTTTGGGGCGTTACACAGAACTGAACGAAAGTATTATCCATAGTTTGTTTGCTTTTTTGGGCGGAAGCACCATTCTTAATGTATTGAAGGAAGAATTACCGGAAGAGCGAAAAAGCCGCTTTATACCATTCGTCCTGGGGATCGCGGTTTTTGCTGGTTTAGTATATTTGCACTGATATAAGCGGTGGTAAGCCCGATAATTAAAAGTGAGAAGGTCGTTTTGGTACCCAATGTCTGCTACCTCTCGCGAAAGCGCCACCTAATATGCGAACTGTATCAATAGTGTAGAAACCGGTTATCCATAAACTCACCAAACCTTTTCCCCCTTCATGGGAAGGGGAAAGAAATAACCTTTGCTGTGTGAATCGGTGATAAGATTACTTCCAATAAATTGTCTCTTCGAAGTCATAGTGATAGGGCATGACTAAAGAGATTGTATAAAATTCCTGAGACCAAGCTATAAAGCAATCCAAAATGGAGAGAAGTAAACAGTGGACGATAAACGCATAGATATACTTGAAATACCCTTGGAACGGGATGGATTTCTACGCCTGCTAATTAGACACTTGTCCGGCACTTTACAGGATGTAGTGGGGGTAGAAGAAGCTGCAGGATTTGTCAGTGTCGTAGGCCAAAAGGTGGGTGAAGAAATAGATCACTCTTACCGTAATGCCCTACAGGTGGATAAACTCACACGCAACCAGGTGGGGAAGGTGCTGGTTGATTTAAAACGGCGCATTCAGGGTGATTTTTACATAATAGAAGAAAATAGCGAAAAAATTGTACTGGGAAATCGCCAGTGTCCTTTCGAAGATAAAGTCATCGGCCGTCCAGCTATGTGCATGATGACTTCGAATGTGTTTGGTACCATAACTGCTGAAAATCTGGGGTATGCGAGAGTAGAGCTGGATAAAACTATCGCTCAAGGCCATCCTGAATGTCGTGTAATCGTGCATCTTAAACGCACGCCCGGAGAGCAAGTTAGGAAAGGTAGAGAATACTATCAGGTATAGGTAAATATCGTGTCAGCTTTTGAGTGCTATCAACGAATAATGGCGTTACTGCCTGAGCCAAGCTTTATCGTATCTCTGAGCGGTAGAATTTTGGCATTAAACCGCAAAACGAAAGAACAGCTAGGCGATGCGTTAGAATGCGATGGTTGGCTGTTCGACGCCATTGAAGAAAGCTCACACCAGGACACCCGCACGTTTTTGCGCCATTGCGCGCGATCTAATCAACCCGTAATGGGCATCATGCGATGGCGAGTTTCACTGCAAGTCCCGTTTGAAGTGTGTAACGGTGGGCTGTTGGAGCCTCGCACCCCTGCCAGTGAACCCATACTGTTATTGCGCTTGCACAATAGGACTGAGACCAATTCCCGTTTTATCGCCCTTGAAAATCAAATCAACGCGTTACACCAGGAAATTGAAAGACGAAAGCATATCCAGACACAGTTAGATTTACAAAAGACCCATTTAAAAACCACGCTCGCCAGTATAGGAGAGGGAGTAGTAGTGGTAGATATGCAGGGCAGAATCAGTTTTATCAATTCTCACGCTGAACGAATGTGTGGATGGGCACAAAGCACTGCTGTAGGACGCTCCGTTGGAGAAGTGTTGACATTGACAGCGATCGATTCAGACGGTTCTGACTACGAAGAGGTACATTGTTTGATGTCCGGTTCGTTTGAAAAAGGCTACGAAAAAATAGTTAAGTTAGTGGCTAAAGATGGCGCCCGGCGAACAATTGAGCTAACGGTAAACTCCATTCTCCATAATGATGCTCCAAACGAAGCCGTGTTGGTTTTTCGGGATGTAACCCAAAAACGACGGTTGGAACGAGAATTAGTTAGGCGCACGATTCGGCTAGAAGAGATGAATCATCGTAAAAATAAGTTTCTCACCATGTTGGCACACGAACTGCGTAGCCCCATTGCCCCAATCGCAAATGCCGTACATATTATGAAGGCAGAAAATAGAACTGCAGAACAGACCCGTCATGCGGTACAAGTAGTTGAACGTCAAATCAACCATATGCAGCGCCTTATTGATGACATGTTAGATGTTTCGCGGGTGGTAGCGGAAAAGTTATACATTGTAAAAACCGATGTAGAAATGGTCTCATTAGTAGAGACAGTCTGCGGAGACATGAATAGTCAATTCAAACAACGTCACATTAACTGTGTTATTGATCTCCCTTCAAGTCCCATATGGTTTGCCGCAGATATGGAACGCATGCGTCAGGTATTGCATAACCTGTTAAATAACTCACTGAAATTTACTCCTCAAGGGGGAACGATTACAGTGAGACTGTTTTCTCAATCATCCGAGCTACATCTGCAAGTTCAAGACACTGGGCCCGGAATTGAGGAAGATGCAATAGGAACTATTTTCGAGCCATTCACCCAAGCAGAACAACCTTTGGATAGACCAAGTGGGGGGTTAGGATTAGGGTTGTCGCTGGTGAAAGGTATAGTTGAGTTGCACGATGGTCAGATCAGGGCGACATGTACTGGCCCGGATCAGGGCCTGACCATTTCTATCGTGCTACCTTTACAGGAACAAAGCGTTGAACCGCCACAAAAGGAGGAAAAAGTTAACCATTTTACACTTCAGAAAGTTTTGATCATCGAGGATGATAAAGATAATGCTGAAACGCTCAGTGAATTGTTGCGGTTACTGGGACATGAAGTGGTATGGGCTCCCGATGGGGTGCAAGGTATTGAAATGGCGGGTAAATTTTCCCCCACGCTGATTTTCTGTGACATTGGGCTACCAGGGCTGGATGGTTTTCGAGTAGCTGAACGCATACGTTCCCAATCATCATTGAAGTCCACGCGCCTGATTGCGTTATCCGGCTACAGCGGTCGCGATTTTCGTAGACGCGCAAAACAGGCGGGTTTTGATCACCATCTGGTTAAGCCTGCTTCTTTAGCGGAGCTACAAAATGTGCTTCACCTTCCTATCGAGAACTGAACCAAATAGAAATGTATTTGCGCCAGCAACAACTCTTTGCCTCCACACTACGCTTTATTGTTAAGCAAATAATAGTCATATCTATTCGACTATAGCCCTGTCGGTTCCATAAAAACCATCCTTATAAGAGAGCGAATATTGAGGTCCCCCACCTAAAAAATTAACTTTTCTTAATTCAATTAGTTGCGTTTTTCCTATTGTTTATAAAAATTTTTCATAAGGTTATGCGAATATGAGGGGACTGACTAAGCTTATAACTCGAATTTTTCTAACGAATTGTTTGGCATCAGGAGGTCGTAGCCAAAATGAAGTGGATTCGTTTTATGGTGAAACCAATTAGAGGATGATAAACCATGAAAAAAATTATGAGAGGTATAGGTTTAACAATAGCGTTATTTGTCATGTGCGGTTATGCCCTGAATAGCCTGGCTGATGAACATGGTAAAAAGGGTGATAAACAGGAAATACTGGCAGAAATGTGGGTGATGGTACCCAAAGAAGGTCAGATGGAACAACTTGAACAAGCTATCCGCGAGCATTCTAAGTTTCGTCAATCGAAACAGGATTCGAGAAAATGGAATATTTATTCGCCGGTGCTTGGCCATAAACTTGATCGTATAGCTGTGCGGGCTACAGGGTTCACCTGGCAAGATATGGACGGATACCGCGATTGGGCAGAAAAACAGGGAATAAATAAACACTGGATGGAGACTGCTTCGCAATATGTTGATCACTACCACCATTATTTGTCAGTAATTGATCACGAAAACAGCCACTGGGGTTCTGATGTAAAATATAATTATGTGGGCGTAACCAGCTATGTACCCAAAGTCGGACATTGGGGGGACATAGAAAAAGACAAAAAAGCGTTAGCAGATGCGGCCAAAGCTGAAAAATGGCCTTATCACTGGGCGTTTGCCTCCCAAGTGGGCGGGCGTGGCGATCTCACTCTTGCCGTGCCATACCAAAACTGGGCGGCCATGGCCCCACCAGAGCAAAAATTTTCTCAAGTCCTGGCAAAGAACTTAGGCAATGAAGAGAAAGCGAAAGAGTTGATGAAAAATTGGGCGAGTCACTTTGAAGAAATCAGCTACAATATCTGGGCGCTTCGCAATGACCTGATGCAATAACTATCAAATGGGCCCTTTCTCCTGAGTAAGGGCCCCTGCTTCAACTTTACTGCATGAGACTAGCTAGACAGAATCGCTTGGTAATTAAGATACGACAAAGTCGCTTGGTGTTAACAGCATAAACTGGATTAGTCACCATTTATTCTGACGTTTCTAAAAACAGGGCGTAATCAAATTTGACAGTTCTTGAGTACGTTGAGCGGTCCTCAAAGAATGTCATCTCCGCGCATGCGGAGATCTGTTTCGTCCAATTGTAATGGTAAGTAGCCCTTTTTTGAAGTTACGATAACAGTTTTGGAGGTTCCCATTTCCAAGGGAATGACGACTCTTCGAAGATGCATCTTTAAAGACCGCAAATTGTCTTTTGCTGCCTGTGAGGTTAAGTCGACACTTCCTATCTAAAATGTCTCATCAGATGTGAGCTACTACACATATACCTAGGTAATCACACTACTACACATATACCTAGCTGTACTAGTACAAAATGGTTAGTCCATTTTAACAGTATTCTTTCCTGCTTCTTTCGCTTTATATAGCCGTTCGTCAGCTATTTTTAACGAGGGCTCAAATTTGTTCACATCATCAAGTTCGCTCATGCCCGCACTGAATGAGGCATGGACGGTTTGCCCCTCATGCTGAAAACTGAAACTTGAAAATTCCTGTTTAATTTTATCAATAAGCCTCTCGGCATCGGTAAGGTTGGTATTGAGTAGAACCACTAGAAACTCTTCGCCTCCCCACCTTGCCACCAAATCCGAACCTTTTATATTTTGACGGATTATACTGGCAAGCGTAATGAGCACATTATCTCCAAACGCATGACCATAATTATCGTTAAGTGTTTTAAAGCTATCTGCATCCAGCAAAGCCACCACCGCCGTGCTTTTAAGCGAATGGCGAGTTAAAGCACTGTGCAAACCATGCCGATTCAGAAGTTTGGTAAGCGCATCCGTTGCTGCGAAATTCTGATGTGCTTTGGATATTTCAGCAATGGCACTATAGGATCCAAAGCGTATCCATTCACTCGTAATAATTAGCACTAAAAGCGCAGTGGTACTGGCAAAGATGCGTATTTTATGAGCAGGTTCGTAATCGTATGCAAAATCCAGAGTAGTGGTCAGGACAAAAATACTTGTAACCAAATATAAAACAGCAAAGAAGAGGCCGGTATGTGGGCCGACTAAAAGTATCATCAGCATAAGGATGGGATAGGTCCAGTAAGCCCCCGTGCCTTCGTTCCCTCCCATTACCAGAAGGTAAAGGGCAAGCAAATATAACAAAGCAGATAAAAATATCGAGATAGACTGTACGTGCTCGGTCTTTCTAGCTTTAAGGGCGAAAACGATTATTACGCCCATAAACACGAGTAAGACAACACCAAGATACAGTCGGTTTTCCAGTAAAGAGTTGATACCAAAGGAACCTAAAAATATACAACCTAAAAAGGCAAAGGAAGAAAGAAGCAAGCGTTTCCGGTGATTTTCAATTTGCTCTGGACTATTAAGTGTTTTCAACCGACTCTCCATTGTAACATCCCTCGACTATTTGCCATGCTATTTAGCCGGGGGCTTATAGGTCTTGAAGCTGATAGCTATTACCATATTACTGTAATCCTAGTACTTATAAACAAGCAAAGCCTGGTTGGCCTGGAAATAAGTAAATTCGATAACCTTCTATTCGTTCTGGAGTTTTAATAGGAATCGGGGTTAAATCGTCCGTTATATTTTCGAGTGCCATCTCTTTTCCAAAATTCAATGGCAGGAATTTGGAATTCCCACAACTCTGCCGCATTCCAAGTGAAGTCATCCTTATAGCGCGCTTTGAGAAATTCTTTGTCATAGTGGCATTCGTTTCTACTTTCTTCAAAAAATAAATTACTTTGTCTGGATATGACTATTTCCTGGTGACACAGAAACTGGATTTGCCTGCGGGTAATTTGTTTGCAAACAGGTTCGTCCACACTTTGAGGGTATAATGACGACACGATGGCGCGCTCGATTTCACCGGAATCTGCGTGCACGAAATAAATCCCTGAGCCAAGTGGAAACCGGCCCACCATTCTGAGAAAGCAATTTACGTATTCCGCTTTGTAGGTGTTGGCGTGCATACCTTCCTCAAGGATGTCATATGCCCGATAGATGGTTCTGTAATCGAACTCTTTTTTAGTAGATAACAAAAAAGAAGCATAGGTCATCGGAATACGCAACAAATCCCCAAGTTCGCTATGATTTTCTTTTAAAGCAGATAGCATTTCCAACATGAAATTGAGCTGACTACGTTCCTCACCTTCGAACTCTTCTTTATCCTCACGGGTGTTGAAGCGAACAATAGGGATACCAATTCCGAGTTCAATAAAGTCCTTCGTTTTCTTTTCAATAATCGCAACAAGCTTTTTTCGCTCTTTTTGACTCAATACACGGTAGCTATCCGCTCCTATCAATGATTGAACTTCAGGGCTATGTAAGCCGAGTGACTGCAACAAAGCCGCCTTCGCTAGTGGTTTGAGAACTTTTTCCCGGTACGCAAGCTTTGTCTCAGCAGGCATAGGCTTGCGAAACACATCCAAACTGATTTTTGTTTCCCCTTTGCTAGCCATTAAACTCACTTTGCTTTTCGGGCTAAATAACGCACCCAGTCGCTGTGATAAAAACTCTGACTGAAAGGAATACTTAAATCTAATTTCTTCAAAAAGAGCGATGGTCAGCGCTGCAATATAAATGGGTTTATATTTTTCATTCCTGATATGACGAACTTTATCCTCCGGAGCGGGGGTAGACAAAGCTATCGTCCCTAGAAACTGGCTAAAAATCTGGTGACCATCTAACAGGTCCAGAATCTCATCTGTTAGGTGATCAAGAGTTTCATAGCGTTGATTCCTAGCTGTATTCAGTCGATCCTCAAGCGCATGGTATTCGTCTTCAATTTTACTTTGTTTAGCGGTGATGCGTGCTAGATAACGTGGGGTGGACGGGTGGCCTTTAATGGAGGGGTATCTACCCGTGTCTTGCTGATACTTTTTAATACGATCTACTTGATCTTGAAATTTATTTATTCTATTTTTCAGTGAATTAAGTGTTGCGTGGTCGGCCTGATATTCGCAAAAAAAAATCTTTGCGTCTTCTACCAACCCCCGATATCGGCGCATAAAGTCTGATATTTTTCGAGAAATTTCACTTACCATTGTTGGTATTTTTGAAAATTTCTCTTCGGCTGCTGCTGGTGAGCTTGTTTTGCTATCGAGAAGCATCGAACTTCAAAATCCTTTTCGACCCATTGTTAACTGTAAAGAAAACTAACACTGCGATCCGGCTTTTGCAACTGTGTTCATCAAATAGACTTTATATAAATATCTTCAATGATCACAAGAGAGGTCGACCAGTAATAGGTTAGAAGTAATCACTAAAACTAAAACTTAAATATTAAAAAGTAATAAGGAGTAGGCAGATCAATAGGAAACAGGTTGTAAATTATTAATAAGCTCCTTGGCGTCGCCTGAATAAGTTGACAAACTAATTACTGGGAATAGAGTGGGGCTGATATGACTAACGTTAACCGCAAAAAACAGCATACCCGCTAACGCGAAAAATTGTCTCTTCAGTGTTAGCATGGAAGATAATGAGCACAATGCGCTGATGGAGAGTACGCTTAGATAGCTACATATAGTAAAGCGCGGGTATATACAAAGAAGTCTTTTGGTAAGACAAAATATTTGTCAGATAAAAATAAGAAACGTAAAAGCAGTACAAATTCTATGATAACAATTGCAGTACGACCTGTTATTTTCATTTGTTTCGTTATTTTGAGTGCACTAGCCTCAGCTGAATCCTTTTCGCCTCAGTATGACAAGGATGGAAGGTTGGATAATGATTTTTACAACCAACTGATAGTGACGCAACCGCAACAACTGCTTACCCAACTGGAACCTTTGATCCATCATTCCGCCACCGATTTAGAAAAAGAAGTGCAATTACAAGCTCGTTATTTTATTGCTAGTGCTTATTACTATTTATCTCAACGTAATAAAATATTTTCCGTGGCTGAAAAAGGACTCACATTGGCGAGGGCGCAAGGTGAGCAAAAATTTGAAGCTCGGTTTCTCGCCATTCTTGCCATAGGCGCGTTAAGCAAACAAAATTTCAACTTCGCTAATAATTACGCTAATCAAGCCTTATTGTTAGCAGAAGAGCTAGCAGCAGAGACACTTTTTCATGGCGAAATACTCCTTTTAGCAGCCCAGGTTTATTACGAAACAGGAGCACTTCAACGCGCTTTAAAAGTGATGGTGAAAGCCAATGAGATTTTTACCAATTTGAACGACACCAAAAACCGTTCAGAGGCGCTCGCCAGTATTGCGCTGATGTACGACGAGCTTGGCCAGCCAGAACAAGCAATAGAATACCACTTACAGTCGCTTGATCTGATCGACATTGAAACAAACCTGATCGAAGCGTCGATTACCTATTACAACATTGCCTTAACGTATCACAGCTCGAACGAACCTCAGAAAGCACGACACTACGCAGAACTTTCATTGCATTATGCACAAAAAGCGAAGGACGAGGTGGGGGCAGCCTATGCTATTTATGAACTGGCTAGTCTGGATGAAGAGCAACAAGCATTTGACCGTGCATTTGAGTTGGTTAACACCGTTATTCCGGTTGTGCAGGAAAATGATGTTACCGGCATGATAATTTTATCCCACTTACTACGCGCCAGGCTGCTCGCCCACTTGCAATTGCCTGATTGGGAGGCTGATTTAGCTATTGCTGAACCTTTGGTGGAAAAAACTGCCAGCCTCAAACGTAGGATCGCACTGGTGCGCACTAAAGCAAAAATTTATGAATTAATAAACAACCCCCCTTCAGCACTGGAATATTATAAGCAGTGGGTTTCACTTAACGAGGAGCAACTTAAGGCAACCCAAGAGCAATCCACTCGGCGTTATCAGGCGATGTTTGAACTAAACGAAGCGGAAGCAGAAAACGAACTTTTACATACCCAAAAAAAACTCGCCGAGACAGAGTTGGAAGCAAAGGAGTTTCGCCAATGGCTTTTAATAATACTTTCATTGTTACTTCTCATCGTTTTGGTCGCCGCAGTGGCGATGTTGTTGATGCAGGTTAAAACTAAAAAGAAATTTAGAGAAATGGCGATGGTTGATGAACTGACTAATACCCGGAATAGACGCAGTATTAGTTTATTTGCTCAACAGACTATGGCTGAGGCAAAAGAAAAGCACACTAACGTTTGCTTTGCCATGGTAGACATTGACCATTTTAAATCTTTCAATGATCGTTTTGGTCATGATGTTGGCGATAGAGTATTAAAAGCTGTTGCCAGCGCTATTGCCAGCGAATTAAGAGTGCGGGATGCGTTGGGCCGCTGGGGTGGCGAAGAGTGGTTAATTGTGTTGCCTGACAGTCGATGTGAAAGCATAGAGAATATTTTTCAGCGAATTCAGTCTCGGCTAAAAACAATGCATTTAGGCCTTGAAGATGCACCAGTGATCACTGTGAGCATGGGGTGTACAAACCTTCTGGCACACGATATGTCGTTAGATCAGGTGGTCAAGCGAGCGGATGAAGCGCTATACAAAGCTAAAAATAATGGGCGTAATCGTTTCGAAATTAATCCAGGCTAAGCGCTGATAGTGAAGTAAATGAAGAAAAAAATTGGCTTCACTGTTAGGTGTTACGGGTTTGTGTTGACTTAGCCAACTACCACCCAAAATTAATCACTTAACTCCCCCCACAGGGCATGAGTAGTCGCTATTGTCCACCTGCGCGCTGTGCTAGTGAAGTTACTGCTTGTGCCCAGAAGAAGCCGATCCCTCGCACCTATCATACGAAGTAAGCCTATTTTTAAAATTTGTTATAGCTAGGTTATACCCTCGTCTTTTTCGAGGTAATGCAGCAGGAGTCGACTGGGGTGTCGAGCGCTGGATAGCGCTAATTGGAGGTGACCAAGTGTTAACTAACTTTGCTCAAAAAGGGGGGCTCATTACTCGCATACACGGATTAACAAGGGCGCGTTACACATGACGCGTAATCATTTTTTTATTACCTGTAAAGTTTTTATATAACAATAAGTGGGATTGAAGTGAGAACGTGTCTGTGCGCGTTTCATATTCTTTAATCCAGGCAATCAACATTAACAGGTTGGCGTCTTGTTCGGCCGGGGAAGAATATTTATGTGGTTCCCATGGACGATTACGGGCGTTAGCGATACATTGATTCACTGGCAGGTTTAAAAATATCATTTCATCGCAACGCGGAGCAATGTGCGTTAATAAATCGGTATAGCACCCTTCAATTACCCAATTTTCATAACTGTCCGTAAAGTGGTTTAGCATCCGCATAGACTCTTTAAGGGGCCTACGAACTGGAGGAGCACCTGGCAGCCAGGCGATGCTATCCAGCTCAAAATGAGCTAACTTGTTCTGTTCAGCCAGTTTTTTGGCGAGCGTGGATTTTCCAGCGCCGGAATTTCCAAAAATTAGGATGTTATTCATATTTTTAATTCCTGTGACTCCATCTTTTTATCTAATCGTTCAGTGATTCAAAAAATTTTTAAAAAATTTTGTCAGGTTTTCGAACTTCCTTTCGTCTATAGAAGACACATTCACTTTTTATAATGACATGAAGGAAAAACAATGGATCTTGTGAGTTCATTTTCTGTTACCAAAAAACACGTTCACCAATCAAGCGTATCCAACTGGTTAGTAGGGGGTTGGCACCTTTTTAAAACTGCGCCAGTGAAACTGACCGTGGTGATGTTGTCACTGTTTGTTATCGAAGGAGTGATCCAAATAATTCCCGGTCCCACCGGTATGTTATTGTCTAAGTGGGTAGCTAGCAGCATCGTCATTGCACTATGGCCACTGATGGATAACCTCGCTAAAAGCGGCAAGTTTCATTTGTCCGCACTGAAAAAATATTCGGGTTGGCGAAAAGCGGCCATGTTGGCGGTTATCCTTGCTTCTCCTTTTCTACTGCAAGTGTTTACCGCGTTTTTACTAATGGGACAGCCTGGGTTAGATCTGATACTGTTTGCCGAGGCGCAAATAGTACCACCCATTTTCGTTTCATTAGTATTGATCTCCGCCATTCCGCTGGTCATGTTACTGCAATTTTCACCGGCAAAACTGCTTATAGATAAACAAAGTGTGTTTCAATCTCTTGTCCAGAGTGTGCGCATGGTTATTAAAGCCTGGCGTCCAATGATGGTACTGGCATTAGTAAATGTCTTGTTAATAGGGCTTGCTCCCTATACATTTGCATTAAGTTTCATATTTTTCGGCCCATGGTTATGCTGTGTTAATTATCAGGCATATCGGGCATTGACGGCACAGGAAGCTAAGTGAATCGTCCCCAAAATATAGAGTCAATTCTAACTGAATACGCGCCCTTAGTGGCGCGTATTGCTGCAAGCCATGAGTCCAATGCTGCGCGAAGAGAAGAACTAATTCAAGATGTTAGTTTAGCGGTCTGGCGGGGATTGGAATCGTTTCGGGGTGAAGCAAGTATCAAAACCTTTGTCGCTAGAGTAGCTCACAATCGCTGCGTCGACCATGTGCTGAGCGAACAAAGACATCACCAACTGCTGTTTGACGAGAAAGCATATGCCCAGGCGAGCGAACCATGCGCAAATACTGATTCTCAACTGGACTTGTTTTCAGCATTGCAAAAGTTACCGTTAGCTTATCGGCAGGTAATGGTTATGCAACTTGAGGGGTTTACGCAAAATGAAATTGGCGACGTACTCGGGATAAATGAAGCCGCTGTTTCTCAACGTGTTAGGCGCGCTAGAATGCAACTCGAAAAGTTGCTTTAGAGGTAAGTTATGGATTCAAAGTTAAAAAAACTTCAGCAACAATACCAACAAACGACCCCTGTGATTAACCCAGACACTTTTGCTAAAAAGATCGCGCATAAACAAAAAGTTGAAAAATGGTTGGCATATTCGGAGGTAGGGTTAGGCATGGCCGTGAGTCTGTTCTGTCTTTATGCCATGGTTTATTTCGCCGAATCGATTGGAAGCCAGCTTTTATTCGGGATGTTATCTCCTATACCCATAGGTTTCGCCTTATGGAGTTTTCGCTTACGTAAAAAGCAATGGCTGCAACAGTGCGGTAGCGTTGATGAGTTTCTAAACTTCAAGAAGCAACAGATAACCATTCGGTGTCGTTACTGGCAAATTTCTGCCTGGGGAATTAGCGTTATTTGGATGGGGTTAGCTTTAGTAAGTGGCTGGGCATATAGTGTTGATAACAATTTTTTGGTGTGGGGCACGTCACTATTGGCAAATACACCGGTGTTGATTATCACTTGGCTACGTTACTGTTATGTAAAGCGGGCGGCGCAAAGACAAAATATTACGATTGATACGTTCAGAGCGAGTGATGAATAAGTGATTAAAAGGTGGATGGTGATAACAAGCCTGCATCGATGGCACTGTTACCGATATGGATGCAGGCTTTTTTATGGCGCATGAGGGTGCGGAACACTAATTTAATTCGTTATCCACCCAGAATTTCGTGCCCTTTACGAGAGCCTGAAGCGCGATGCCCGAATCGGTCATGGTATAAACTGTCACGCCCCCCAAATAAGCTTCTTTTGACATAGATACGCCTTTATCATTCGCTTTCGCAGTTGCATCGGCATTGCCTCCTGCTGTCCAGCCATTTTCAATAAAGTGTCGTAGTGCCTCTTGCGTATGAAATATCATGACAATACGATAATCTTTGGCCCCAATACCTAATCCAACACCCCCTTCAGCCATGTTCATATAGGTTTTTTTACCGGTAAGATTGTTGTTTACTACTCCGTAGCCTGTGCCTGCTGCTACTACCAGTAAATTTATGTTGGCATTTGAGAACGTACCATAACCAGCAGCATTGGCTATTTGGGCTTTAGTGTCAGGTTTCTCACGATAGAGCTGCTCAATCGTGCTTTGTTGCATATCCAGGATGGTTTGGCGCTTTTCCATTACAGTACCATCGCCCATTGATGCACAGCCGGTAACAAGAAAAAGTCCTGCAAGTAGAACGCTTAAAAAAGTTATACGCTTACTCATGTTTATTCCAATCTGCAAAAAGTGAAATTAGTACGAGGTTAAGCGGATAAAGTATTAAAATAAATATGGATTATGCCAACCCGCATTCAGGTGTGAGGAGCTCAGAGATAGAGGTGGGTATTTAGTCAAGGCACTTTGGTGAAAAGTGAATGAAGCTAGAGCCTTGCGAACCAATGTGGAACGGAAGTTAAAAAAAGGGTACTCATAAAGGTACCCATTGTAATGAAATTTATTCGGTCGCCAAAACCTGGGTAATTGTATAGCCTTTAGCGTTAAGTAAGTCGAGTAATCCTGTATCGCCTGGTATGTGCAGGGTGCCAACCAAAATAAACTCAACCTCTGGCGTAGCAAGCATTTCTTCTATGTCTGGCATCCAGTTCAGATTACGTTGGGTTAATAGTTCATCGTAAATTTTCGGAAAACTTTCTTTAAATTCTTGCAGATTATATTGATTAAGAGCGGCAAGATCACCTTCTCTCCAGTCACCGCGCAGCTGGTCCAGCATGGTGGGGATTTTCTTCACATCTTCCAAAGAGTAGCGAATAAACGCATCTTCGTCACCTTTCCCCATACTGGCTATAAAGTTTAATTGTTCTTCAGGGGTTTCAAACCAGCCCACAGATTTACCGTCACCCATAGCAATAGTGTAGTAATAGCTGTCTACCCCCTGACTGGTAAGCCCTAAACGCTGAAATTCAATCATGCTCAAGGTGATGCCAACTAACGATGGTTTCAGTTTTTGCATGGTTGAAATGGGAATGCCGCGGGAATCAAGATGTGTTTTCAGAGCTGAATACGTTTCTGGCTGCAATGTTTGTTGTAAGGTTTGCTCATCTTGATAGACGAGCGTTTGCAGGGATAGCTGAGAAAATTCAGGCGATGACAATGCTGCGATATCGGTTTCGAAAATAACTTTGTCAGCCTCGTTATAAGCTAATTTATAACTTGAGGGAAGTGGATAGTCCTGAGGACTCAGGATATGTAATGTTCCACCTATATATAAGCTATGTGACTCATTAGATACTTTCCACACTGACGCAGCCTGCGCGCTTAGTGTGAAGAGCAGCGTAGCGACTGCTACAATTCCTTTTTTCATCAATTTTTCCTGTGATGCTGTACGTATGCAGGCTAAATGTACGGAGTTTCTTTAGCTTGAGCAACTGTTTTAAAGTACCGCCATTGAGCTGTAAAATAAGTGGCTCAGTGAGAAACAGACTTCCAATCTAGTTTCATCTTCATAGGTTCGGGGGAACTTGCCAATCCAACCATTTCTTCGTAGGGGGTAGTCTGCATCAACCAAACTTGGTTAATCTGGGTATTCGCAAAGTAACTTTTTATTTCGTCCAGGCTATGAAAAGAAAGCGGTTTATCGTTGTCATTCCTGATGATCTCACCGCTTTCGCCATCAACTTTTGATACCAGGTAGATACCACCTTCAATTGATTCAATATGTAAATCCATGGAACCCTCACCATCAATATGTGTTAACAGCATATTACCTGTTTACTAGCGAGAAGAAGATTAAGGAGACGTAATTTTAGCTTTTACAGCGCTATGACCCACCTCTTCGAAGGTTAATCCAGCGTGTTCCTGCAATGGTGTGAATAGCGTATCCCCAAAACAACTGGCCGGCGTATAAAACCCACCAGGTAATGCCTGCAATTTGTCAGATTTTGCTAATTTTATCGCGGCTTCGCTAATCATCTGGGCAGTGGAGCCATAACCTGGATCTTTATCGCCAGTCACTTGAACTATAAGTGTGTCCCCGGCATCTGTTTCGCCATAAAAATAAATATCAAAAAAACCTTCCTGTTGTGCTTTTTCGGATGGACCCTCGCCCGACTTCGGAAGCCAGTATTTTTCCATCAAACTTCGTAACGGTTTTATCGAGGCGGCTGCCATAAATCCCCCTAAGCCAAGCGTGGTCATCCAACCTGTCATAACGCCCTTCGTTTTCTTACCCGTTACCAGTGCCTCTTCATAAACAAAGTGATCAGTATAGGGATTGCCCATCAGCGCGTTACTGCGATGCACAATACGGGTATTGATGGCGGCCATAATAAAAGGAGCAATCCAGCGTTGGGTATGATTGTCATAGCAGGCTTTTTTAAGGTTTGGCTGTCTTTTTGAAAAGCCATGATTAGGCGGGCACAAAACATAGGGATTGGCTATTTTCTTCCGTAATGATTTATCGCGCCCCATTTCTTCAACTAATTGGAGTATACTGGCGATAGTTCCCCCCGATGCGCCGCCTCGAATGCGTTTAACGCGCATAGCCACTTTCGTACATGGTTTATTAAAATGCAGCTGGCTTTGTTGTTGCAAGTAATAAACGCCCAAGTCAGAAGGTATAGAATCAAAACCACAACTGTTTACCAGCTTGGCCTGACTTTGGTTGGCGGATTTACCATACAAATCCAGCATGGCTTTAATCCACTGTGGCTCACCGGTTAAGTCCACATAGCTGGTATCACACTCGATACATGCCTTTATTACGGGCTCACCGTACTGGGAATAGGGGCCCACTGTAGATAACACCACTTTCGTTCGCTTACACATATTTGCCAGTGCTAGGTCATCCTGCACATCCGCCACTAATAGTTGTGGCTTATTATCGTGTTTAGAGGGGAGCCCTTTTACCAGCGCATTAAGTTTATCCTGACTGCGCCCGGCGAGCGCCCATTTGACCTTTTCCTGCTGGCTATAGTGAAGGGCAAAATATCGTGCAATAATTTGCCCTACAAAGGACGTTGCGCCGAAGATGACAACATCGAAATCTCTCATATAAAATTCCTTAATCGCGCCACCAATAAGGGCGGCAAATTACGAGCCCTGCATGTTGCAATTCATTTTTCAGCAACTGCCTGTCAGCTAAATTTAAAAATTGACCAATAATGATTTCATTATTCTGTGAAATGAGTGCAACAACAGGGAGTTGCCAGTCATTTTCGGTTTCCTTATAGAGTACATGGCATCCACGCCGCGGTATGCATTTTTTATTTTTTTGTCTGAAACCGGTCTCAATACTGATGACGTCCTTATTTATTACGATGACCTGTTCGTGATACGTCTGATGACTGACTTTAAACATTAACCACGTCAACAAACCCATTTCCAGTCCCGCAAAAGGTAAGATAATCCATACACCTACCACACTCCAACCCAGCGCAATAATGAAAATTGGAACCGCCAGTACGCCAATAAACACTTTTGATTGTCTCCAACTGGCCGAGCGATTTGGCTGTAACGTTATTCGCCAGTGGTTATTACACTGCTTACTGGTGATCATTATCTCGATACGGAATTATTGGTTAAAAACGATTTTGTCTTCAATTAGCTTAGCATAGCGATTTATTTTTCTATGTTTATCTGGCAAAGTGCGCGCAGGCTAATAATAAAAAAATTCTTAATTACCTTGTTGTCTAAAAAAATCATCCTGTTGGGTATTTTTATGCTCTGGGGCGCGTTGCTCAGTTTGCAAACGGCCCCCCTCCAACTTTTTACTGAGTATTCCCCTTTTACCTTGTTAGGTGTATTAGGTGCAGTTTTCGCTAATGCAACAGGAGCGGGTGGGGGCGTGGTATTCGTACCGTTTTTTAATCAACTCGGTTTTACGCCTGTTTCCATCGTCGCCACCAGTTTCGCCATTCAATGTTGTGGTATGACCGCGGGAGCCCTGACCTGGTGGGGTTATTATCGCAAAGAAAAAGCTCCCGACGCAGAGTGGAAAATGCTACCGGTAAGCTTATTGGTGGCCGTGCCCGCTTCATTAAGTGGGATATGGCTTGCGCAGTTTGGTACACGGGCATTTGCACAGCTTTCGTTTCTGCAGGGGAAGGTGGACGATATCCATCTGGGTTTCGGAGTTTTCTCAATCATACTATCGTTGGCGTTATTCGCTACCAGCTTGATGAAAGCGCGACCAACCTATCGCAGCACACTGAAGGGTGTAGATGCTGTAAGCTTAGTCATCATTGGGTGCATCGGTGGCGTGCTCACTGCGTGGTTATCCGTTGGTGTGGGCGAAATGGTGGCGGTTTATCTGATCCTGCGCGGATTCAATATCGCCATGTCAATTGCAATAGCAGTTATTTTAACCGCATTTACCGTGTGGGGGGCCATCCCTCATCACATTATTAATACCATGGCGATCGATTGGTCTGTCTTAATGTTTGCGGGTTTGGGCGCCATTATTGGTGGGATGATTGCCAAATATGTGGTACTTGCCTTCTCGCCAGTTAAACTCAAACTATTTTTTGCAAGCTGGGTCATGATAATGGGGCTGGCAGGATTGCCACTCTTTTAAACCTGATATTTTATCAATCCTTCCCTAAAGGCTACACGTAATTGCCATCACAAGTATTGAAAAGGTGTGGTATGGCAGAATTACAAACTGTGGCGTCTTCGGTATATTCGCTTGAGCAACCCGAGTGGTCGAAAAATGCGGTGATCTATCAGGTAAATACTCGTCAATTTAGCCAGGAAGGAAGTTTCAGGGGCGTTGAAAATGGCCTGAAACGTATTAAATCTTTAGGGGCGGATATAGTCTGGCTTATGCCTATTCATCCAATTGGCGAGGTAAACAGAAAGGGAAAGCTTGGTAGCCCTTATGCCGTCAAAGATTATTTTGCGATTAATCCGGAATTTGGGTGTGAAGATGACCTGATTTCCCTAATTCAATACGCCCACACCCTTGGCTTGAAAGTAATTCTGGACTGGGTTGCTAATCATAGTGCTTGGGATAATTACTTAGTCAGTACTCACCCTGATTGGTATGCAAAAGATCATTATGGCAATTTTAGGCCATCGCCGTGGTGGGATTGGGATGACATCATTGAATTTGATTTCGCTCGGCCTGCGCTACGCGAATATATGATCGATGCTATGTCTTATTGGGTGTCAAAATTTGATATTGATGGGTTTCGCTGTGACGTGGCGGGTTATGTCCCTAAGGACTTTTGGGAACAGGCGCGTAGTAAACTCGATGCCATTAAACCCACCTTCCTGCTTGCCGAGTGGGAAAGTAGAGAGTTGCACGAAGTTGCCTTTAATATGACTTACGCATGGAGCTGGAACGAAACGCTGCATGGTATCGCTAAGCAAGGCTGGTCTCTCGATAAATTGCGTAAATACTATTCTTGGAACGAACGGGCCTGGCCCAAATCGGGTTACCGCATGACATTCGTTTCCAATCATGACAAAAACGCCTGGGAGGGGACCCAATACGAACAGTTTGGGGAGTCTTTGACTGCGGCAATTGTTTTGTCAGTGTTAGGAGAGGGCATGCCGTTAATCCACAATGGTCAGGAAGCGGGCGAAACTAAGCGATTAGCTTTTTTCGAACGCGATCCAATAGAGTGGCAGGCCCATCCAGTCGGCGAACTTTACCAGCGCCTAATTAAATGGAAAAAAAAGGTAACAGCATTATGGAATGGTTCATATGGTGCAACGATGGTGCAGATCCCAAACTCCCAAATGGATAGTATTTTTAGTTTTGTCAGACAATTAGCGCAGGAAAAAGTGCTGATCCTGATTAATTTTTCGGCTTCATCCCAAAGCTTTGTTTTAATAGATGCATTTTGCGAAGCGGAGTATATCAATATGTTGAACGACGAAATGCATTCGATTCAAGCAGGGCAGCGCATTCAACTAAAACCCTGGGAAGCGTTGGCGCTATATTCCGGGCCGCAAAAACTGGACTAAAATTTCCGCCCATTACACCCTATTCTTTGGCATAATACGCCTTTTGCCAAATTCCGACTTGTATGCCGACCATATCAGATGTATTTGAAAAAAATGGATTACTCGCCGATGCCATTAATGGGTTTGTTCCCCGTGATGCGCAAACAGATATGGCGAAGGCTGTATATGAAGCAATCAAGAAAAAGCAGTCGTTGATTGTTGAAGCTGGAACGGGCACAGGCAAAACCTTTGCCTATTTAGCTCCGGTATTCTTAGGTAATAGTAAAGCGATCATTTCTACGGGTACCAAGAACCTGCAAGAACAACTATTCCATCGTGATTTGCCGTTGGTTAAAAAAGCGCTTTCCAGTAATCGAAAAACGGCACTGTTAAAAGGTCGGTCAAATTACCTTTGCAGACATAGATTAGGACAGCATGGCGGCAATTCTACGCTGGTAGAAAAAGACGTACTCCATCAATTAACAGCTGTTCGCGCATGGGCAAACACCACCAAGTCAGGCGATATTGGTGAGCTTAAAACCTTACCAGAGGACGCTAAAGTCATTCCTTTGATAACCTCTACGGTGGACAACTGCCTGGGTAGAGATTGCCCCGATTACGAGGACTGTTATCTGGTAAAGGCGCGACGCAACGCATTGGATGCAGATGTGGTGGTAGTCAATCATCATCTGTTTTTCGCCGATCTGGCGCTTAAGGATACAGGGTTTGGAGAACTGATTCCTGATGCAGATGCGATTATCTTTGATGAAGCTCATCAGATCCCAGAAATCGCCAGTGATTATTTCGGTGAGTCCTTATCCACGCGGCAAATCCAGGACATGGCGAAAGATTTGACCTTACTCTATCGCACCGTGTTAAAAGATGCAGAACAATTAGATAAAGCGGCAGAAAAATGTCGGCTGATTGCGGCGGATCTGCGGTTACTGTTTCCAGCTACCCCACAACGGGGAAACTGGGCCGAGGCTTTACAAAGGGACGATGTTCAATTACAGGTTGATAAGCTCGCCGCTGCGCTTGAAGTATTGCATGACGTGTGTAAGTTGCATATTGGACGGGATAAAGATCTTGATCATATTTATGAACGGGTGGTGCATTCGCGGGAGAAGCTGGATGCCCTGCGTGACTATGAACAAACAGGCGTGAGCTTGTGGTATGAAACTACCAACCGTCATCTTATTATGCATCTCACGCCACTATCGATTGCGGCGAAGTTCCGGCGATTTGTTTCTGAGCCGCCCCGGGGGTGGATTTTTACTTCTGCAACATTGATGGTAGATGAGGGCTTTACCCATTTTCAGAAAAGAATGGGTTTAGAAGAGGCCAACACTTTAGGCTTAGACAGCCCATTTGATTATCAACAACAAGCTCTCCTGTGTGTGCCTCGCTATTTACCTGAACCCAATAGTTTAGCGTTGCAGGACAAATTGTTTGAAGTGGCAAAACGCTTGATTGAAGCCAGCAAAGGGCGTTGTTTTTTGCTGTTCACCAGTCATGCTATGTTAAAGAAAATGGCTGCACGTTTAGAAGAAGCGATAGACAACCCTTTATTGGTACAAGGAACCACCACTAAGCAAGCCTTATTGCGAGATTATCTCGCCGATCAACGTGCGGTATTGTTAGGCACCGGCGCGTTTTGGGAAGGGGTGGATGTACGCGGAAGTGATCTTGTATGTGTCATGATAGATAAACTTCCCTTTGCTTCGCCAGATGATCCTTTACTTCAGGCGCGTATTGATGATGTAAGGAAGAAAGGCGGTAACCCTTTTGCTGCTATCCAAATTCCGCAAGCAGTGATTACGCTCAAACAGGGCGCGGGAAGATTAATTCGCGATCCGTCTGATAAAGGTGTGTTGGTGATTTGCGATAACCGGCTGGTCACAAAACCGTACGCAAAAACATTTGTTGCCAGTTTACCCAATATGCGCAGAACGCGAGATTTAGATACGGTTGATGCGTTTCTGACTGATATTGAATAAATGAAGTGTAAAACATAACATGAATATACTGGCTATTGATACGGCGACTGAGGCTTGTTCTGTCGCCTTGCACACAGAAAAAAACGTGATTGCTAGATTCGAATTATGCCCACAGCAACACAGCCAACGCCTGTTGCCAATGGTAGATGAAGTTCTAAAGGAAGCGGCAATCAGCTTACTCGATTTAGATGCACTAGCTTTTGGACGCGGTCCGGGCAGTTTTACGGGTGTTCGAATTGCGACGGGAATGGTACAAGGCCTAGCCTTTGGTGCTAATTTACCTGTGGCGGGTATCAGTACGTTAGCGGCGATGGCCCAGCAAGGCTTTGAGCAAACCGACGCTGAAACATGTGCGTGTGCCATTGATGCCCGCATGGGTGAAGTGTACTTTGCCATATACCAACGTAATGCAGAAGGCATGAATGAGTTAGTTAAGGAACAAGTATGTCCCCCAGCAGAGGCTGCGCATTTATTAAAAGGCCGCAAGTTCATCCCCGTTGGGACAGGCTGGCAAGCTTATGCTGAACTACAACAGACGCTGCCACCTGAATGTACTGTTGATATTTTGTATCCGTCTGCAGAATTTATGCTTTCACTTGCTGCCAGAGCAGTAAACGATCACAACACTGTGGCGGCCGACAAGGTGTCACCTGTGTATCTACGAGATAAAGTGACGTGGAAAAAGTTACCTGGTCGGGAATGATAATTTTTCTTTGGCCTGCTATTTGCTGAAGTAAAAATTAAACTAGATAAGTCGTTAGTTTTAGTCAAAAAATTGACGGCGTGACGAGCGCGTCACGGTTATAGTGACAAAGCTTTCGGCAAACAGGAATGGATTAGCACACGCAGATCCAACATTGGAATTTCACAGACGTAAGTAGTTAATTGAGTCGAATGGACATTGAATCCACTCTCATCATTTCTCGTCCGGACGCTGCACCAGATCGTGCGGCGATTCCGCCTGCGCGTCAGGTTCCTATTGAGCAAGAACCCCCACCAAAAGTTAACCACCGCAATGATCTGGTTCGCTATTCGGCTACAGACGATGTACTCGATGAAGCCAGCAAGTTTCAACGTCAATCCGGTTATGATCAGCCTGCAGGGAAAGGAAAACAGGCCGTTGAGTCGTATTTAAGTTTGGAAAGAGAATCACGTAGAGATGATATTCACAAAATGCTGGGTGTCGATATTTACGCGTAATTGGTCATAAATTCAGGTTTTATTCAGCTTCATTTCCGATACTATAGCAAAGGAAGGTTTCGCATTTTAAAAGGTAACGCTATGATCCGTCACGCTGTCGCGTTGATTGTTTTATTTATGTCTGGCTGTGCAATTGTGCCTGACCCTATCAAGGTGCCGGATGATGCCCAGCTAACTTCTTATTCCCGCTCTGTAACAGGAGGAGAAAAAGTAAAAGGAAGTATGGCTAGATGGGGTGGCGTAATTGTTAATGTGGAAAATAAGTCGCAGAAAACCTTTATAGAGGTGGCGCACTTTCCACTAAATCACTATGGTAAACCCAATACAAATGAAAATACGGTTGGCCGGTTTAAAGCACGAATAAATGGCTTTGTAGACCCGATCATGTTTGAAGAGGGAAGAACGGTCACCTTTGTGGGGCGTCTGGATGATCCCATGTCCGGGATGGTGGGGGAACAGCCGTACATTTATCCTACCCTCGCTGTAGATGATTACTACATCTGGCGTAAAGAAACCGAATACGATGTTTCTACCGTATATTTTAGCTACGGGTTGGGCTGGTATTCTCCTTTTTACTATACTTTTCATAGGCCGTATTGGGGACTCCACCGCTCCAGGGTGAGGGTGATTCATCGTAGTAACCCTAACCCGGTTGTGCGTTCTAAACCTGTCTTAAAGAGAAAGAGTTCAGCGCAAAATCGGCCCCCGAAAGACGTGATGCGTTCCCGCCCCAGCGCTCGGGAAAATAAGCGCTTGATACTGAGAGATAGAAGAGAAGAACCTTAAAGGCAAACTCATGCTGAAGTGGCAAGAGGTTGCCGCTAAAATTGGCAAGGAGTGACCGCATTGAGTATGTTTGAAACTGAATTTCATGCTGGCCGGATGGTGCTAGGCGGGCTTGATAACAGGGGACACGGCAAAACAATTGTAGGCTTGCACGGTTATCTTGACAATGCCGCAAGCCTGAGTGTTCTCTCTCCCTATTTACAAGATTATCGTTTTATTTCATTAGATTTAGCTGGCCACGGACGGTCTTCTCATCGTCCTCACGGTGCCCATTATAATCAAATAGATTATATCCAAGATTTGCATGCTTTGTTTGCACAAAACGATTTCGGGGAGATAATCCTGATGGGGCACTCGCTTGGGGGAATAGTGGCGACGATTTATGCCGCCCTCTTTCCTGAAAAGGTAAAAGGTGTATTGAGTCTTGACGCTTGCGGCCCGTTAACGAAGCCTGAACACACTACCACTGAACAGTTACGCGAATCAGTACTGAGTCGCTTTGAGAAAACACGGAATCGCCTACGGGTCGTGGATCTGGAAAAAGCAGTAACTGCGCGTTGTAAAATGTCAGATATCGCTCCTGAGCATGCCAGGTTAATTATTAAGCGCAATCTCACGCAAGATGCCAGTGGTCACTATTTTTGGGCAAGTGATCCAAAGCTCAGAACTAAGTCTTCATTGCGTTTGACTGAAAAACAGGCCGAAGATCTGATGAAAAATATTCAGTGTCCGGTTTGGTTTGCTGCCGCCACCAAAAGCTTTAAAGATTTAAGTCAAATGTATGAAAGTCGGCGCAGTTGGTTTTCACAAAGTCAGTTAGTAGAGTACGAAGGGGGGCATCATATTCATATGGAACAGCCCGAAGCCCTTGCTAACGGGATGAAGCGGTTTATTGAACAATTGTGATAACCAGCGTTTATCTTTGCGGTTTCATCCTATACTATACGCTAGAAATCAGACCAGTGGCCTTCGGTGTGTGGAATCATCAGCTAAATCCTACACTTGAATATCTAATATAATTTGGCCCCGCACGCATAGAATAAGAAAAACGAAAGGAGGTTTCGTGGAGAAAACCTGGCTTAAGTATTACGACCCTAGAGTATCAGCTGAGATTGATCCTGACCGATACAGTTCTATTGTTGATATTTTTGAGCAGTCAATTCAAAAATATGGTGATAAAACGGCATACATCAACATGGGCCATTCCATCACCTTCAACGAGCTGGACACTTTGTCGGCCAACTTTGCCGCGTATCTGCAAAGTAGTGGGCTAAAGCGTGGTGATGCGGTAGCGGTAATGATGCCCAACCTTCTTCAATATCCCATCGTAATGTTTGGCATATTGCGCGCCGGCTTGATAGTCGTAAACGTTAATCCGCTGTATACCGCAAGAGAATTAAAACACCAGCTTAAGGACGCTAGTGTCAAGGCGATAGTAATCGTAGAAAACTTTGCCAGTACTCTCGAGCAGGTTATTAAAGATACTGATGTGCAACAGGTCTTATTAACGTCACTCGGTGATATGTTGCCCATACCAAAGCGTTGGATTGTTAACGCAGTGGTGAAGCACGTGAAAAAGATGGTGCCCTCATTTTCTCTGCCACAAGCGAAATCGTTCACGTCTGCCTTAAAAGAAGGCGCAAACAAAACCTACACTAAGCCAGAAATTACCAGTGAAGATTTGGCGTTCCTGCAATATACCGGTGGCACCACGGGCGTGTCGAAAGGTGCCATGCTCACCCATCGCAATATGATCGCGAATCTTGAGCAAGTGTCCGGCATACTTGAGACGGCCATTGAGCCTGGCAAAGACCTGGTGGTCACAGCGCTTCCGCTTTACCACATATTTGCATTGCTCGCGAATTGCCTGTTGTTCTTAAAGTGTGGCTGCCCCAATTTGCTCATTACCAACCCGCGTGACATGCCAGGGTTTGTAAAGGAGCTCGAAAAATATCCATTTGCTATTCTTCCCGGGGTGAATACGCTTTTTAATGGTTTACTGAATACACCAGGTTTCAGTGAGCTAGACTTTTCGAAATTTAAATTTGGATTGGGTGGGGGAATGGCTGTTCAGCGTCCCGTTGCCGAGAAATGGCAAAAAGTGACAGGCACAGTATTACTGGAAGGTTACGGATTGACGGAATGTTCCCCTGTGGTAACGGTTAATCCTCCGCAGATAGAAGCGTATAAAGGATCTATTGGGTTACCGGTACCCTCAACTGATATCAAGTTAGTGGATGAGGACGGCAACGAAGTGCCCGTAGGTGAGCCCGGTGAAATGTGGGTGAAAGGGCCTCAGGTCATGCGAGGCTATCTCAACCGACAAGCTGCTACCGATGAGATACTTAAGGACGGTTGGTTAGCCACTGGTGATATTGCCAAAGTAGATGAACAAGGCTATTTCTATATCGTAGATCGCAAAAAAGACATGATTCTGGTATCAGGCTTTAATGTTTTCCCCAATGAAATTGAAGAAGTAGCGGCAATGCATGAAGGAGTCATCGAAGCTGCTGCTGTGGGGGAGCCCCATGAAGCCAGCGGTGAAATTGTTAAGCTGTTTGTGGTGAAAAAAGATCCTGAGCTTACCGCTCAAGACATTATAGCCCACTGTAAATCGCACTTAACCGGGTACAAAGTTCCTAAGAAAGTGGTGTTTAAAGACGAGCTTCCCAAAACCAACGTAGGTAAAATACTACGAAGAGAGCTACGCGACTAAGTCAGTAAGCGATGCGGCACAGGCCGCATCGCTATTTTCTTTTGTTGTATTTAACTATTCGTTAAGGTATTAAACCCATATCTTTAAGCTTTTGTGAAATCTATCGGGTTTCATATAACTCTGTGTTCTCATAATTACCTATGCGCTATCAATTAATAAGTGATAATCATTCATTGGCCGAAGTATGCAATCAAGCTTCTCGCCACCGCAGTATTGCACTCGATACTGAATTTGTCAGAACACGAACGTTAACGCCTCAACTTGGTTTGATTCAGCTATATGACGGCGACCAGTTAGTGTTAATCGATCCGTTATCGATCAGCGATTTCACACCTTTTATCGACCTGTTAACTAATCCACGCATTACAAAAGTACTGCATTCCTGCTCGGAAGATATTGAAGCATTTTTGACCTTTTTCGGCCAGGCGCCCTCACCAGTTTTTGATACTCAATTTGCTGCTAATATATTGGGGTTAGGGGCGACCGTTGGATATGCAAGAATCATTGATGAGTTGTTAGATATTCAACTGGACAAAGGAGAAGCACGAACCGACTGGCTTGCTCGACCTCTTAGCGACAATCAACTTCATTACGCGGCGAACGATGTGCTCTATCTGTTACCTGCTTATGAAAAGCTTGCCGCTAAGATAGATGAAATACAAAAGCGTGATTGGGTCGTTGCCGAAATTTCTCATTTAGTTAGCAAAAAAGCCGCGCAAATTCCGCCACAATGGGCTTACTTGCAAGTTAAAAATAATTGGAAGCTAAATCAAAAACAGATATATGTGTTGAAAAAGCTTGCTGCTTGGCGGCTTGAACGCGCGCGCAAAAAAGATATGGCGTTAAATTTTGTTCTCAAGGAATCTGCGCTGATCGATTTGGCGCAGATTCAACCCGGCGAAAAGGCCGAGTTAGCTAAGATCTATGGTGTCTCACCCCAGGCGGTACGTAAACAAGGCGATATTTTACTTACTTTGATAAGGGACGCAGTTAACGAATTTGAACAGCTTGAAGATCACGAAAAACCGTCTCGGGTTTTACGTTTAATCGATGTCCATGCTTACAAAAAGTATGCGTCTGAGCTTAAAGCCATCGCCCAATCTGTAGCGGATGACGCTAATGTAGCAGTGGAAGTGGTGGCGTCAAAAAAACAATTAAATCAAGTCCTCAAGTGGTGGTGGTTCGATGCAGATGAAGCGTCTGCGCAGGGACTGGCGCCAGATTTACTCAGTGGCTGGCGTGGCAAACTTTTTTCGCGCAAAATAATTGAATTATTAGGTGAGATTCCTGAAAATAAGCGTCATCTGCTGGATGAATCTATACTGATTTAATGTCTTCATTAATCCCTTCTGCGAGTAAATTCCATGTTATGTGCGGTGTATAAGACGCGACGAAAAGAGGGAATGTATTTATATCTTCCCAACAAAGACAAATTTGATGATGTGCCCGAAGTGTTGATGAACACCTTCGGTAAGCCCCAGTTTGTGATGCTGTTGGCGGTAAAGAAACATGAAAAAGTTGCAGGCATAGAAAGTGAAACACTGCAAAAAGCATTATCGGAGGAAGGCTATTATTTGCAAATGCCTGCACAGATGGAGGATTGGTTGGCTGACCACAGAATGAATCTGGGACTGTCTAAAAAAGCGGAAGAGTGAAGTGCCATGAAAAAATTAATGTTTAAATATTGCTATGTGCTCTTCAGCTGTTTTTTCGCGTTTTCCAGTGTGGCGAATACCAAGTCAGAGGAAGGTTTTAAAGACTATTTACAGCAGCTGGCTGCTGAAGCCATCGCAGACGGTTTCGACACACAACTAATCGAAAACGCGATGCAGAACATTCAGTATCGGCCCACAGTAATTAAGGCGGATAAAAACCAACCTGAACGTACCCTCACCCTTGACAGTTATCTGGCAAGCCGAGTCCCTGACTGGAAAGTCAAGCAAGCGGTGTCACTCTTAGATACGCATCGTTCGTTGCTGCACGAAATAGGTACAAGGTATGGCGTTCAACCGCGTTTTATTGTTGCGTTGTGGGGAAATGAGTCTAATTTTGGAAAAATTCAGGGTAATCACGATGTATTATCCGCGTTGGCATCGTTAGCCTACGAAGGAAGGCGGGAAGCGCTGTTTAAAAAACAGTTTTTCGCAGCATTGACGATTCTGCATGAAGGCCACACTTCGCTGGATGCCTTTAAAGGATCCTGGGCTGGCGCGATGGGGCAAAGTCAGTTTATGCCCACTTCATTTCTCACTTATGCGGTTGATTACGATGGCGATGGACGCAAGGATATTTGGAATAATTACGCTGACGTATTCGCTTCCATCGCTAATTATCTCGCGTCTGAGGGCTGGGTAGAGACGTATACTTGGGGGCGACAGGTAAAACTCACTGACCATTCGGCTAGTCAATTCGCTGGATTGGATAAAGATAACTTCGTCGAACTTACTACATGGCAAAGCAGGGGAGTACGTCGGTTCGATGGACAAAGCTTGCCGCATGTACCTATTAAAGCGTCTTTAATTATGCCTGATGGTGAAAATGGACGGATTTATCTGGTCTACAATAATTTTCATACACTAATGCGCTGGAATCGGTCGACCTATTTTGGCGTTTCAGTGGGTTATTTGTCTGATCGCATCAAAAGAGGATACTAATAATGTATCAACATAGTGATAATGCCGGTGGTGTGATCGACCTTCCCGTCAACAAAGTGGTGTGTGTCGGAAAAAATTATCAGGATCACGTGATTGAAATGGAAAAGCATTTCAAATCAACGGTGGGCGATACACCTCTTATTTTTATGAAACCACGTAATTCGATATGCTCGCTGAGCCATCCAGTGAAGATTCCATCTGATAAAGGCGAGTGTCATAACGAAGTAGAAGTAGCATTGCTGTTGCAACATCGATTATGTAACTGTGATGACCTGAAGGAAGCAGAGCAAGCTATCTGGGGAATCGGCATCGCGCTGGATCTCACGCTTCGCGATATTCAATTGGAACTAAAAAAAGCAGGTCAACCTTGGGAAAGAGCTAAAGCGTTCGATGCCAGTTGCCCGGTTTCAGCTTTCGTTCCTAAATCTCAATTTCAGCATCTTGATGATATTACATTTAGTTTGCAAGTGAATGGGTCAATTCGCCAACAGGGTAGCACTAAACACATGTTAGTAGGCATGGTCGATTTGGTTATGCAAATGTCGCAAGCCTTCACCCTTGACGCCGGGGATATCATTCTCACTGGCACGCCGAGTGGGGTAGGGCCGCTCGCTAAAGGTGATGAGCTTCAGCTTAGGTTGGGCTCACATTTAGATGTACACACCAAAGTGATTGCATAATGACAAAACCATTCTGGGAAACCAAGACTTTAGAAGAGATGACCGAACAGGAATGGGAAGCCCTCTGCGATGGTTGTGGTAAGTGTTGCTTGCATAAGTTTATCGACGATGACTCTGTAGAGAATGCCGTAACCACTGACACAATCAAACCAGAAGAAAAAGTTCATTACACCAACATTGTATGTGACTTGCTCAATACGAAAACATGCAGTTGTACGCAATATATGGAGCGAACTCGACTGGTACCTGATTGTGTCAAGCTAACCAAAGAAAACCTTAAAGATATCTTTTTTATGCCCACCAGTTGCAGTTACCGCAGGCTGTACGAGGGTAGGGGTTTACCTTCTTGGCATCCGCTTCTCAATGCGGGAAGAAAGTCAGCAATGCATAAAAAAGGCATGTCAGTAAGAGGGAAAACGGTATTCGAACACCAGGTTGATATGGAACACTTTGAAGATTACATTGCCTTGTGGCCGCTGGAAGATTTAGATTAAGCCTTACCCACGCGATATTAAGAGAAGAGATCATAATATTTTTTGGCTAAGCTATTTTCAATTTGTTGTGCTGAGTAGCGTTAGTTAAATTATCAACAAACCCCTTTTTAATCCCGCTAATCATGTTTGAGAGGTTCCCACCTTCGTGGGAACGACGAAGGATTTTAGTGGGAACGACGAGGGATGTTGGTGGGAATGACGAGGGGATGCTGCTGGGAAATTTACGTCATCCTCCCCGCGCCAAACCTTGTCATTCTCAGCGCGCTATACCTTGTCATCCTCCGCGCCGGCGGAGGATCTCCATAATAAGAATCAGGCGTCAAAAACAGCCTTTTTAATCCCGTTAGCCGTGTTTGAGAGGTTCCCACCTTCGTGGGAACGACGAGGGGATGCTGCTGGGAAATTTACGTCATCCTCCCCGCGCCAAACCTTGTCATTCTCAGCGCGCTATACCTTGTCATCCTCCGCG
>NZ_JAPFRD010000002.1:322731-589558 GCF_026183695.1 Alteromonas aquimaris
ATGCTGCTGGGAAATTTACGTCATCCTCCCCGCGCCAAACCTTGTCATTCTCAGCGCGCTATACCTTGTCATCCTCCGCGAAGCTATACCTTGGCATCCTCCGCTAAGCTATACTTTGTCATCCTCCGCGAAGCTATACCTTGTCATCCTCCGCGCCGGCGGAGGACCTCCTCGGTACGAATATGGTGCAAAAAACAACGTAGTACCAGTTACGGTTGGAATGATCTAAACAACTGGGTAGGAGTTATATATCCAATATTCTTGCTCTTGAGGTCGATCGTATTGAAACCATCCGCGCTAATATTTGATGTGAATGAAACGCTACTGGATTTGAGCCATGCAAAACCGGCGATTGCGAAGCTTTTCAATGACGAAGAAGTTATGGTTCAACTGTGGTTTTCAACGTTGCTTCATCATTCACTTGTTGAATCCGCTATTGGCGAAAAGCACAATTTTACCCAAATCGGCGCGGCTGCCGCTAAAATTGTGGCGCATACTCAAGGGTTGTCATTGTCGTTGGATCACGCCAAATCAGTTATTAGCGATGCCATGACCACACTTCCCGCCTATGAAGATGCTGAAAAAGCCTTACGTTCATTAAGTCAGGCAAGGGTTAAATTAGTCGCATTGTCTAATTCGCCCACTGAAGGATTGTGCGAGCAATTGGAATATGCTGGTTTAGCCAAATATTTCGACGAGATACTTAGTGTGGAGAAAATAGGCCTGTTTAAACCCCACCCTCCGGTGTATCAATGGACATGCCAGAAAATAGGCGTCGCGGTTGAAGAGTGTATGATGGTAGCTGCCCATGGTTGGGATGTAGCAGGTGCGGCCAGTGCTGGGTTGCAGACCGCATTCGTTGCCCGTGAAGGAAAATGTCAATATCCATTGGCAGCAGAATCAACACTTAGAGTGAATTCGTTGGAAGAGCTCGTCGAGGCTATAGGCTAATTGTAGCCGTCACCAAGCTAAATTTTGCAGCATTGGAGAGCCTAAGCGCTAACCCGGTACAGTTCTAATAAATCGAGCAAAGTATACGGCCACTTTTTTGTGGTAGACAGCCATATTCATGTGAATTATTGTAAAGGCAGAACATAAAACTTAGTACCCTGAAGGTGATTAAATGAGCAGAATAATTGGAATAATTCTCATTGTCGTGGGTGTGGCCCTGGCTTGGTGGGGCTTCGATATTTATGACTCCGCCAGCTCTCAGTTTAGACGCGCTTTTGATGGTGAAACGCCTTGGGAAGCGTGGGCTGGTATGGTGGGGGGCGGTATTTGCTTTTTACTTGGATTATTCAAAGTTAAATAACAAACCATATTGATATCAGATCAGCGAAGAGATAAAGGCGGGTATCTAGTCAAGACGTTTTGGTGAAAAGTAAAGGATGCTAAGCCTTTCGAGGCAATGCTACGCAGAATAGATATCCGCCTCTATCTCACTTTGGGCGCGCTTTTTTACGCTTTTTAGCGGCACCAAATGCGCTCGATTAAAACCCACTAAACGTTTACACAATTGGCTTGTCAAAAGTGTAAAAGCTCACGCGCTGAGTGAGCAAACATCAGTGCGAATGGGTATTATCACCCCCTCGCTGCAGTAAGCTCGTCGTACATAGTCATTTTTCGCAGGCTTGAGCGCATGAGTTGAATGGTATGACAGGGTAGCACTTTGCTTACCTGCCACGCTGACTTATCATATATTTATGGGGGAATGTTCGTCATCTAGCCGATAACGTAGAGTGCAACGCGCTTTTATAAGCGTCATACGCTGGGATAGCGGATGTAATTATCGATGCAATTATAACAACTGCATATACCAGAATAATCTCCGTCTGCATCATGTTAGCGGACAAAAATAATCCATAGGTAGACGACAACCAATCACTCAACAGACTTATTGCAAGGCTAATTAAGCCTGTCGCGGCTAGCATGGCTAATACTACCAAGATGAGCGCTTCCAGTAGTACTAAGGTAAAGATTACGTGCGGTCCTGCCCCCAACACACGCAAAACCGCTATTTCATGCTGACGCTGCTGCATCGAAGCTAAAAGCATGGTAGATAAACCGAACAACGATGAAACAAGAATTAATACACTGATTACGCGAAGAAGGTTTTCGACTGTTGCCATGAGTTGCCATAATTCGTTTAATGCGACGCCCGGTAAGATTGCCATCAATTTGTCCGATTTATCATTGTTGACGTCGCGCTGAAGTTTGAATATGGCAAACTTTGATTTTAAGCCAAGCAGCACCGCTGTAACACTTTCAGGAGCGAGGTCGGCTGCTGCAGAGGGATTTTCGAGCAATTTCGTCTGTTGGGGATGGGGCAGGTGAATAGCCTCTATCGCCGTTAAACTTACGTGAACCGTTTTGTCGACAGGCGTACCTGTGGACTTAAGAATACCGCTTACAGTGAAAGGTGTGTCATCATGATGGGTAAAGCTGGTGGAGCCCGCACCGTGAGCTATTACAACCTCATCGCCTACCTGATAACCCAATTTTTTAGCGACATCTGCGCCGATCACCGTCTGGAATAAGCTCTGAAATGGCTGTCCTTTTTCAAAAGTTAGCGCTTGCTTATTGCCATACTTAAAGTGTGCGAAATAAGCTGCATTTGTTCCCATAACGCGAAAGCCCTGGTGGGAATCGCCCAGTGAAATGGGAATAGCCCAGCTGACCTGCTCATGATTTTTTAACCTTTCATAGCTTTGATAATAGATATTATTGGTGGGGCTTCCCATTCTAAAAACCGAATAGAGCAGCAGGTTCAGTTGTCCACTTGGGGCCCCCACGATTAGGTCTACGTCCGAGATGGTGCGGTTAAAGCTTTCTTTTGCCTGCAAACGAATATGCTCAACACTCAACAGTACACTTATGCTGATAAGTAACGAAAAGAAGGTTAGAACAACTGATTTCTTTCTACTTCTGAGGCTGTTCCAGGAAAGCGACATTAACATTATACGTCTTCCCTCTGTGAAAGCAGCTCTGACATCTCCACACTAACTGGAAAAAATTGCCGCAAGTACATGTCGTGACTAACAAAAACTAACGTGGCGCCGGCTGCTTCGCACACCTCTGTCAACACCCTCATAAAAGCGTCTTTGGCCGATGCATCAAGCGCCGAGGTGGGCTCATCAACTAATAACAATTCAGGTTTATTTATTAATGCACGTGCAATTGCAACCCGCTGTTGTTGTCCAATACTCAGTGCATTCGCCGCTGTATGAAGAATGTTAGCGGGTAATTTTAATTTTTGCACATAGTCAGCCGCGCGTTCTTCCACATTATTCAGGTGAGTAGAAGAAAAGTGATTAGCCAGTTGTATATTCTTCAGCACACTGAGGTAAGGTATAAGATTAAATTGCTGAAATACTACTCCAATATGATCTGCTCTAAATTTGTCCCGCTTATGGGCTTTCAATGTCGAGAAGGGTTGATTGAGAATGTGAATGTTTCCCTCATTCGGTGTCAAAACCCCCGCAAGCAGATTCAGTAGAGTGGTTTTTCCCGAGCCTGACTCCCCGTGTAAAAAGACCTGTTGACCCCGTTGCACGCGCCATTGCGCAATAAACAGACCTTTGTCGTCATCTGTGGTCTTATAACGGTGAAGCACATTGTTCACTTGAATCGCATTTTGATTTAACTGGTTAGGCGTTTCGGATGTCATCATTGCAACTATAAGGTAAATAAAACCGTGTTTATATAAAACGTCATTGACTCGTGATCATTATTTTATACTAATACATCGGGAAGTAATCTCCCTTTCTTAAGGGACTGGTATGATGTGCGTCTATAACAGTATCAATATACTTTGTTTTTTTGAATCATTGGGTAATGTTTTTGTTAGTTCGAACAGGGACACTAAAAACAGATAATTCAGCCGAAGGCGGATCCCATCGCCGTTATAATTAGCGCTGAGACATTGATAGATAGGCAATATACTTCTCTAGTTTAAATTTTTGAGAGAAGGTTAAATGGGTATTCTGTATTCGAGTGTTATGACAGCTAGTAGGCGAAAATATTGGACAAAATAATAAACGCTATTGCGCTGGCTATCGGATGCAACCTCATCATTTATCACTGCCATCACCTAACCTTGCCGGCGGGCATGGAAGGTTTAGCGAACATTACCAAATGCGCTAAGTCCAGTCTTATCCCGAACGATTCATTCACTGCATGATCGTTATGACTGGGGGCCAGACAAAGGATGGTCTGTTCTGAACCTGGTATGGAAAGCTCATACATTATGTTGGCTCCTCTGAAAGAGCGCCTGACCACGGTTGCAATTAAATTGCTGGCTTCGTCGTATTCCACATCATCGGGACGAATGAGCAATTCAATTTCCTGGCCGATGTGGAAGCCATTCAAACGAGAAGGATCAACCGCCACTTCTCCTAAACAACAAGAAAGATTTCCCCGCTCATTTACCCTACTGTTTAGAAACACCCCATTGCCCACGAAATCTGCCACAAACCGCGTAGCAGGCTTGTGATAAAGAGCATAAGCATCGTCCCACTGATGTAACTTTCCGTCATTGAGTACGCCGATGACATCAGCTATCGCAAATGCTTCATTTTGATCATGGGTGACTACCAGTGCGCTCGTATTTTCCCGCTTTAAAATTGTGCGAATATCTTTAGCTAACTCTTCTCGTAATTCTGCATCAAGGCTGGAAAATGGCTCATCCATGAGTAACAGTTCTGGTTTTGGCGCAAGGGCGCGCGCCAAGGCTATTCGTTGTTGCTGGCCGCCTGATAATTCGTGAGGGTATCGGTTTGAAGCATGCGATAAACCCACTAATTGTAACACTTCGTCGACGCGCGATTGACGATCCGCTTTTTTCCATTTATGCAGTCCGAACGCAATATTTTCTGTCACCGACATGTGGGGGAAGAGGGCAAAATCTTGAAAAACTACTGAGATATGCCGATGTTCGGGAGCGATGGTATGGTTTGGTTTACTCACCACTTCGTTTCGTAAAAATATTTTACCTTTGCCGATGGGTTCAAAACCGGCGAGCGCCCGTAAGATAGACGTTTTACCACAGCCTGATGGGCCCAACAGGCAACCAATTTCGCCTTGTTTTAACGCCAGCGTAACCCCGTCAACTGCTAAAAAATTTCCGTAGCGGATATCGATATTGTGCAAACTCAGCATGAATTAAGATTTTCCTTTTATCGTTTTATCAATTGCATGAGTGATCAAAACCACGGGGATTAATCCAACCAGTACAATGGCCAACGCAGGGGTGGCGGCATCAACCAGCCTTTCGTCAGATGCCAGTTCGAAACTTCTCACCGCCAGTGTATTGAAGTTGAAAGGTCGTAAGATCAGTGTGGCTGGAAGTTCTTTCAATACATCGACAAACACTAGTAACGCTGCACTCAACACACTCGTTTTTAACAGCGGCACATGAATTTGTTTAAGCACCCGCGCAGGCGAAGCGCCTAACGAGCGGGCAGCATTGTCCATACTTGGCGTAATGCGTGATAGTCCCGCTTCAATGTTGTGTGATGCAACGGAAAGAAAGCGAATACTATAAGCAAATAACAAGGCAAATAAGGTGCCGGAAAATATCAAGCCGACGCTGTTATTAAACCAATGCTCTGAAAGCATGTTCACAAGATTATCTGCCCAGCTTAACGGAACTAACACACCCACGGCGATAACTGTGCCGGGAATGGCATAGCCCAGCGAAACCGTTTGTCCCAGGGAATTATTTAATTTGTTGTTTTTTATGCGTCGGGTATACGCAAACAATAGGGATAAGATGACGATAATAAGGGCAGCGGCTAAGGCTAAGCAGAAAGAATTAAACACCAATGTAATAAATTGCGCGTCAACATTTTTGGTATAGGTTATCCCTGCCCAATACAATAATTGAAAAGTAGGAACGATAAACCCTAGCAAGGGGGCGACTAAACAAAGAACAAACGCGGAAAGGGCCCTTGTACCGGTAAGTTTTTTACGTTTTTGTAGATTATGATGTTGCCCCTGATGATAATATTTAATATGCCTGCGCGACCATTTCTCGAACAGGAGAACAATCAACACAAAGGTGCATAGCAAAGAGGATAGTTGCGCCGCTGCCAGACCATTCCCCAGACCGAACCACGTTCTGAATATTCCGGTAGTGAAGGTGGCTACTCCAAAATATTGAACGGTCCCATAATCTGCAAGGGCTTCCATCATCGCTAATGCTGTGCCGGTAAATAATGCTGGACGAGCCAGCGGTAGCGAAACCTGGGTGATGTACTTGAATTTACTGATCCCCATCATTTGACTAACTTGGAGAAGACTGGCTGGTTGTTCACTAAATGCGGTCCGCGCCAACATATATACATAAGGGTAGAGCACCAACGACATAATAATTATGGCACCCCATAAGGAGCGAATATCGGGAAAGTAATAGTCGCCATACCCCCAGCCAAAACTATCACGTAAAGTCGTCTGTATGGGGCCGCTAAAATCGAGCACGCCGGTATAGGTATAGGCAATTATGTAAGCTGGCATGGCTAGTGGCAATAAAGCGAACCAGTGAAGTAAAGTTCGCCCGGGGAAATCATAGCGGCTAATTATATAGGCAATAGTAGAGCCGATAAGCAGAGTACCAATTCCCACGCCACAGGCAAGCAGTAGCGAATTGATGACATAGTCTTGCAGAACTGTACTGAGCAAATGTTGCCAAAGCTCTGTTTGCGGCGCTATCCAACTGGCAAAGATCACCACAACAGGCAGGCTGAGTATTGCACCCAATATTAACAGTGCGCCCTGCAAAGGGTCGAGCAGGGCACGCACGGTTGAAGATATAGAGAGACTAAACTGCTGACTCAATTGGTTATAACTGCCCGTAATGGTTAGGTAGAGTGAAAAGTGAAACGGCTATTTCCAGCCCGCTTTATCCATTATTTTAACAGCTTCCGCATTAAGTTCACCTACGCGGTGTAATGGAATATCTTCAGCTTTGAAGGTGCCAAACTGCGTTAAGGTTTCACTCCATTCAACTCCATCTAAAACAGGATATTCATGATTAGTTTCGGCATACCAAGCCTGGGCCTCTTTTCTTACCATGTATTCAAGTAACTTTACAGCGTTACCTCGGTTAGGTGCACTTTTGGTTACAGCAGCGCCAGAAACATTGATATGTGCTCCACGGTCGCCTTGGTTTGGCCAGAATACGTTGACTTGTGAGGCAATTTTCTGCTCAGCAGTGTCAGCGCTATCGAGCATCCCCGCCAGGTAGTAAGTATTGGCAATAGCAATATCGCACTGGCCAGAAACAACCGCTTTAATCTGGTCACGATCACCACCTTTTGGCGGGCGAGCAAAATTTTTCACAAACTTTTTGGCCCAGTCTAACGTCTCGGCGTGTCCTTTTTGCTGCAGCATCGCGGCGACCATGGACTGATTATAAATATTGGAGGAAGAGCGAATACAGATACGACCTTTCCAGTCGGCATCGGTCAATGCTTCCATGCTGGAGAGATTCGCCACATCAACTCGCTCGGGAGCGTACATAATTGGGCGTGCTCGCATTGTTAATGAAAACCAGTGGCCGTCATCATCACGAAGCGTAGCCGGTATTGCTTCTGCTAATACACTGGAATCAACCGCTTGGGTTAAGTCTTGTTCTTTTGCCCTTACTAAACGGCCAACATCTGTCGTGATCAATATGTCTGCAGGACTATATTTACCTTCACTATTCAGGCGACTGATCAAGGCGTCCGCCGTGCCAGTTACTAAATTAACTTCAATACCAGTTTCAGCAGCAAATTTATCCAGAAGAGGTTTAATTAAGGCTTCTTTTCTGGCTGAATAGACATTCACTTCTTCTGCGTTAACAGAACCCATAAACGACAAAGTGGAGGCTAGCGAAATGAGGCCGATTGCTAACGCTCTGGATAGATGACAGTTTTTAAGTAAATGCATAGTAGATATCGAATCCTTCGTTTGTAGAAGTTGTGATGGGGTAAGTGTATTCTTATTGATAATTATTCTCAATAGCAGATTTGCCGTCCTGATGGCATTTTGTGGCGTTAAATTTCAATAAAAGCTTTCGAGTGTTAAAAATACTGCTACTGCGTCAAGTTGTTCCACGTCAGACTGTATAATCCGTCTAATCGATATTGATATCTCTGGGTCACCTACTCACCCGATAAGACACCTACTGTAAAGCAAATATTGACCTTATTCTTGTTACATTATAACATTCCTCGATATTGATATAGTATAACATTGCGGTATATAGGCCTATGTTCAGAATTTCTAGAAAAGCACTACTCTTGAGCGTCTTTTTCCCAGTAAGTGTGGTGGCACAATCTATTGAAGGGGTTGTGGTTAATCCGAATGGCAATAAGGTAGCCAATGCTACTGTCAAAGTAGAAGGCACGGATCTAAAAACGATAACTGATCAAAACGGCCGTTTTACCTTTTCACAGGTTTCTTCTGGACTACAGGAGTTGCACATTACTGCTGCCGGCTTTGCTCACCATCACGCGGACATCTCAATAGGTGAAAATGAAGTTAAACAACTCACCTTTACACTGGAGCGTTCACCAATTGAAGTTATCGATGTAGTGGCGACTCCTGTTCATATGTCTGTAATGGAATCGGCGTCTCCTGTAAGTGTTCTGGGTGGGGACTCACTTCGCCGACACCAATCGTCTTCACTGGGTGACACCCTTGAGGATGTCGCCGGTGTGCATACTAGCTTTCATGCAAATGTTGCCAGTACCCCCATTATTCGTGGATTGAGTGGGCCACGGGTAACGATTGCTCAAAATGGGTTAGATGTAGGTGACGTATCAAGAGTAGGACCCGATCATTCGGTGGCATCAGAAGCATCAACAGCTCAACAAATTGAAGTGTTACGCGGTCCTGCGACACTCTTCTATGGGAGTGGCGCCATCGGTGGGGTCGTCAACGTAGTAGACGGCCGTGTGCCAATTGACAAAACTACACGAGGTGAATGGCTGGTTGAAGGTGAATCGGTAAATGATAAAAAGTTGGCTGCATTTAATGTCACTTCCGGTGTGAATGCTTTCGCGTTTTATGCCGATGGCTATTGGCGAGAATCAGATGACTATGAGACGCCTGTTCCCCCCCAACGCGGACATGAGCGGCATGGGACAGAAGATTATGTTGTAGAAAATAGTCACGAGCAGTCAGACGGATTGACGCTGGGATCAAGTTACCTTTTCGATAAAGGTTATGTCGGCGTGGCAGTGGAGCAGTTTAATCGAGAATACGGTATTCCTGGCCATACCGACGAACATGCTGAAGACCATGTCGCAGAGGAGAGTGTACTGGCCGATTTGACCCAGACTCGTAGTCAGATTTTAGGAGAGTTTGAGGTGGATGGAAATTGGATAAAACGTATTAATTTACGGGGGGGATTCACGGATTATGAACATGCAGAAATTGAAAATGGTGCTGTGGGAACGGTGTTTGAAAGCACTACTCAGGAATTAAAAGTTGATTTGATGCATGATCAGTTTGCTGAATGGAATGGCGGGGTCAGCTTACATGTAAAAAACAGTGATATCGCTGCCAAAGGTGATGAAGCATTTACGCCGGCATCTACTCATAAAATGCTCGCATTAGCAATAATGGAAGAACGCCATTTAGGAAAGTTTTTGCTACAACTAGGCGGTAGAATCGAACGGGTTTCCCTTGAAGCGGACAAGGTGACGATACCCGAGATTGAATTTCACGGACACCGAGAAAGTGAAACTAAGCATGGTGAGGAAGAGCTGCACGTCGCTCGTACTTTTTCTGTCGAAGAAGATTTTATTCCAGTAACGCTTTCCGCAGGATTAGTCTGGGATTTCACCGCTGGCTATAATGTAGGTTTATCCGTTTCACGGTCAGAGCGCGCTCCTTCTGCCGCTGAGTTGTTGTCATTTGGACCGCATATAGGTTCAGGTAGCTATGAAATTGGTGCGTTATATCAACTACATGAAGAAGATGAAATTCATGTGGAAGTGGCGAATGACAATATCGAACTTGAAGTTGCCAACAATATCGACCTGACTTTGCGGAAAAAGCAAGGCAATGTGGGCTTTGTATTCAATGCTTTTTATAACCACGTCAACAATTATTACTATCAATTAAACACCGGATTATTTGCTGAAGTTGCGCATGGCGAAGATGAAGAGCATGAGGATGATGTTCACGCAGACGACCTCCCGGTTTATATTTATAAAACTGACGATGTTATTCTGCATGGTTTTGAAGCCCAGGTTGCGTGGCAGGCGACAGAAATGTTTAAAGCCACTGTCTTCTCTGACTATGTTCGCGCGCGTTTACAAGGAGGAGGTGATCTCCCGCGTACACCTCCTCTTCGATTTGGCTCACAATTTAGTTTTGAAAAACAACATTTCGCCGCGCATTTAGATATAACGCACTATCAGCAACAAGATAAGATCGCGGCGCAAGAGACGATAACCGACGGTTACACAATGGTAGATGCCAGTGTCTCATACAACTTATCATTTAATGAGCAAGATATGGTTGTATATCTAAAAGGAAGTAATCTGACTGATACTGAAGCGAGGGTTCACACTTCGTTCTTAAAAGATGAAGCTCCGCGCCCAGGCCGCAGTATTGCTTTGGGTGTTCGTGGTTATTTTTAATGTGAGCTAAATGAAAAATGGGCTTAAGGTCGTCCCTGAAGCAGCGGTAAGAAGTGTTTTGTCGCAAAGGGACGACCTGGTGGATTTTTTATTGTCTGTTATCCTATATTTTGTACGAAAACCGAATAACCTCAGATATATACTTTCTAAGCGCTCACGGTTGTTTGAACGCAGGTAAGTAGTTATAGGCGCAAACCGTTAGCATGATACTCATTACGATCATCTCTCCTCCTTCTTCGATTAATGCAAACATACCAAGCCCCCAGGGCGCTGCAGCATGCATAAGGTCGACCCCAACCCCGAAAAATCCAATTGCCGCTACTAGCATTATCATCCTATGTGACATTCTTTTTTCGGCAGCGCTAGCATAGTAGTAGGAGTAGCTTAGTAACACGAAGATTGGTGTTACCCACAAGAACACTGCTAAGGGCTGCGCAATATCGCGTGGGGCCAAATTGAAAACTGATTTTATCTCGAAAGCGGCAGCAAACACTTCTCCAGTTTTTTCGTGCAGTTGAAGGGAATCGTCGAGCAATAAGAATAGAAATAATACGGACCAGGCAAGCAATATTAACATTCGATGTTTTACCGCCGCCCACAGAAAAATCACCGCTATCGAGCCCTCTTTAACGTACTGGTAGACTTCAGCAAATCCCCCGTCCGTGGTTAAAAGAAACTGAGTATGGGCGATGAACTTCAACTTTTGTAAAATGTGCATCAATACGAATACCATATCACCTGCCACTATTATCAATAGAAGTAAAAGAAACGTTCTGGCTGCAGTTAATTCGTGAAAAGTCATAATATCCCTTTATGTTGATGAGGCAGTAATGTCATAACTATCTGGTAAGATCACTACGGCTGGGGAAAAGCTTACTATCTCGAGCGTGGTAAACATAGCAAAATGGTCCCTGAACTGACTAATCTTTAGCGAAATCCACTAAATTTAGTGAAATCTCCTAATAGGAAATGCCTGTAAGCATCTGAAAGAACTTGAAAAAATATTTTGGTACGATGTGTGTTTAGAGAGTAATCTAATATACTAACTACACTTAAATTTTGCGGAGGTTATGATGGATGAGGGAATGATTTTTGTTTTGGTGATTCTGTTTGCATTTGTACTACCCATTGTTTTCATAGGTATGTGGACAGGGCATAAGAAAGATATGGCAAAAATGAATATAGAATTAGGCAAATCGGAAAAGCAAAACATGCTCAACGAATTTTCGGCTATTAAAAAGCGGCTTGAAGTGCTAGAAGCAATCGTTACAGATAAAAAATATCAACTGAACGAAGAATTTAATAGTTTAAACCAAAACGACTCCCACATTAATTAGCTCATTACCTCTTCTCACAGAGAAACCGCTTGGTTTCTCTGTGTGCGAACCTCTTCCGAGAGCACATTATCCTAGCTCAAAATTCTGGTTAAAAATTAGACAAATATATTTTTTCTACTATTTTTTTTCATAGGAATGTATTCACACATTCTGATAAAAGGAGATAGAAAAAATGATGAAAAATTTAATTAGAGGAGTTGTTTTTTGTTTTGTGAGTTTATTGGCACTGCAAAACACATATGCCGATGACCATGAGCCCCCCTTCATAGGCGGTGAATACTGGGAAGTAACAGGGATCAAAACGGCTGATGGCGGGCGATTAAAATATGGAAAGTGGTTAGCTACCGAATGGAAAAAAAACATGGAGTTTGCTAAATCAGAAGGCTGGATAACTCGCTATGAGGTATTAGCGAATATACATGCCAGACACAATGAGCCTGATCTTTATCTAGCCGTTATGTTCAAAAATATGGGCACAGTGGAAGAAGATGAGCAACGCCGCAAGAAGTACATGGAGTGGGTGAAAAAGGGATTGGATTCGATGGAAAAAGAAAGCGGTGATAGAGCAGAGTATCGAACAGTAATGAGTACTGTCTTATTGCAAGAAATGAAATTCCGAAACAAATAGCCCAAAGGTTGGCAATTGTAGTAATTTTGTGTTGTCACGAATAATTAATATCATCAGTTTTACATGATTGGTCGATCACAGTAGAGCTACTGTTAAGCCACTTCTGGCGCAGGTCTTGGGAAGGAAGTGGCTTTTCATTGTATGAAATTGGTTAGTGGGAAATTCCGTTATTCGATCTATTCAGTTTCCCGTCATTTTTCACCAGTCTTTCGTCATCATTAACTAGTCTTTCGTTGTCATTAACCAGTCTATCGTAATTATTCAGCAGTTTTTTTCGTCATCCTCCTCCCAATCTTTCGTCATCCTCTGCCAGTTTTTCGTCATCCTCCGCGAATCTTTCGTCAACCCCCACGAATCTTTCGTCAACCCCCACGAATCTTTCGTCAACCTCCACCAGTCTTTCGTCATCCTCCACCAGTCTTTCGTCATCCTCCGCGAAGGCGGAGGAACTCCTTCGCACCTAGTAGGTGTTCAGCAACAATCTTTCCTGTTGTTGACAACACGTTCTTAGGTCTCCCACCTTTGTGGGAGTGACAAGGTAAGTTTTTGAGTCTCCCACCTTCGTGGGAGTGACGAAGTAAGTTTTTGAGCCTCCCACCTTCGTGGGAGAGACGAGGTTTTCTCGAATTCCTCTTTCATGGGAATTAAATCGGGTGTGCAGGTCGATAATCACCACTGACCCGGTAACTGTCATCAGCCGGCAGTCTTCTGTCATCATTCACCAGTCTTTCGTCATCCTCCACCAGTCTTTCGTCATCCTCCGCGAAGGCGGAGGAACTCTTTCGCACCTAACAGGTGTTCAGCAACCGTCTTTCCTGTTGGTGACAACACGTTCTTAAGTCTCCCACCTTGGTGGGAGTGACGCGGTAAGTTTTTTGGGAGTGACGATGTAGAACCCGTGGGAGTGATGGAGTATCTGCGTAGTCAACTTTCGCTTAGGACTCTGGGTGAAATTGAGCTCTCGTAACTAACGCGAAACGAGGTTTGTCCAAAAACATTGCAGCTGATTATTTTGAAGTGAGTTATATGGCAGCAGCTAATTCAGCCCCTTGCCTGATGGCTCGTTTTGCATCAAGTTCTGCTGCTACGTCCGCGCCCCCAATAATGTGCACCTTCTGACCTGATTGTTCTAACCCATGCTGTAATTCGCGCAGAGGAACCTGGCCTGCGCATATAATGATATTGTCTACTTTCAGTACCCTAGGTTCTTCACCAACAACAATATGCAAACCTTCGTCATCTACTTTCTGGTACGTGACCTTGTTAATTTTTGTCACATTATGGTTTTTGAGCGACGCGCGATGGATCCAGCCGGTGGTTTTACCTAAACCCGCCCCCACCTTGGTTCCTTTACGTTGCAGTAAAAATACTTCGCGCTGAGTACGTTCGATTTGCGGTGGCATAATGGCACCAGCTCGTGCATAGGTTTTATCTATACCCCAATGTTTTAACCACTTATCGGGATGGACGGTCAGGTGTTCGTCCTCGACCAGGTATTCGGCCACGTCAAAGCCGATGCCACCAGCGCCGATGATGGCAACCTTTTGTCCTACAGGTTTTTTGTCTCTTAATACGTCGAGATACGACAACACTTTTGGATGATCAATGCCTGGAAAATCCAGTTCTCTTGGTTTTATGCCTGTGGCTAATATCACTTCATCAAACTGTTGAGCGACAATAGAATCAACCGTCATCGGTTTATTCAGATGTAATTTCACATCTAGTAGTTCGATTTGCTTTTGGTAATATCTTAACGTCTCGTAAAATTCTTCTTTGCCTGGGATTTGCTTGGCGTAATTGAATTGGCCGCCAATTTCATTCGCTTTGTCAAACAGATGTACTTCATGTCCACGTTCTGCAGCATAAGTGGCGAACGCCAAGCCAGCCGGACCTGCTCCAATAACGCCTAACTTCTTAGGTGAATCGGTAGCTGGAAAATTCAATTCTGTTTCGTAGCATGCGCGAGGGTTCACTAAACAGCTCGCACGCTTACGCTGAAAGACATGATCCAGACAAGCTTGATTACAGGCAATACAGGTATTAATTCTGTCGGCTTGATTCTTCATCACCTTGGCCACAAAATGAGAATCTGCTAAAAAAGGTCTCGCCATCGAAACCATGTCCGCTTCACCTTTTGCCAAAATGTTTTCTGCCACTTCAGGCGTATTGATACGGTTCGTCGTGATAAGCGGTATCGAGACCTCTTTCTTCATACGCCCCGTTATCCAGGTGAAAGCGGCGCGGGGGACGGACGTTGAAATGGTGGGAATACGTGCTTCATGCCACCCAATTCCCGTATTAATGAGCGTCGCTCCAGCGTTTTCAATTTCTTTGGCTAAGTAAACAACTTCTTCCCACTCGGCGCCTCCTTCAACCAAATCCAACATAGATAAGCGATAAATGATAATAAAATCAGTGCCCACTGCTTCACGTGTCTGACGCACCGTTTCGACGGCTAACCTGGCGCGATTTTCTAGACTTCCACCCCATTCGTCGTCCCGCTTATTGGTACGTTGGCAAAAAAATTGGTTGATGAGATAGCCTTCTGACCCCATTATCTCTACACCATCATAGCCCGCTTTTTGAGCGAGTTGGGCAGATTTCGCATAATCTTTAATGGTGCGCCTGATCCCACGTCTAGACAGCGCCCGGGGTTTAAATGGGGTAATCGGCGATTTAATTGGCGAAGCCGAAACAGCGAACGGGTGATAACCGTATCGTCCCGTGTGTAGCAATTGCATACAAATTTTGCCACCTTCAGCATGCACTGCTGCGGTGACCACTTTGTGCTTTTTAGCATGCCGATAACTGCTCATCCGACCGCCAAATGGCGCAACCCAACCTTCTATGTTTGGGCTGATACCACCGGTAACAATTAACCCAACCCCTCCACGAGCCCGCTCTGCGTAAAATGCGGCGAGTTTTTCAAAGCCATTTTTTTCTTCTTCTAAACCAACATGCATAGACCCCATCAAAGTGCGATTTCGTAATTGTGTAAACCCGAGATCAAGGGGCTTTAGCAAGTTAGGGTAGGCAGTTTGAGTCATATGCGGTAGTGTTCTTAAAGGTAAAGTGGTCCAATGACGAGTCTAGCTGATAATAAACTGAATTGCTGCAACTGATACATCATAATAAAGGTAGCAGCATGCACTCGCTAATTTCCAACTTTACACCATCAATCAACAATCGATACGGTTTGCTCAAAATTTCCTCGACAGTGGGCCACTCTTTCTTTATATTGCGCGCCTGACTCCTGCTCGGAGTACCGTCTTTTCTCATTTTTTATCTGGAAGTCCTGTTTTGATCACCACCGCCAATATTACAATGCAGTTTGGCTCTAAGCCGCTTTTCGAAAATATATCCGCTAAATTTGGTAACGGTAATCGTTACGGATTAATTGGTGCGAATGGGTGTGGAAAATCCACATTTATGAAAATACTCAGCGGGGCGTTAATACCAACGTCGGGAAATGTTTCCTATGCGCCTGGCACTAAGTTGGGCATACTCAGCCAGGATCAGTTCGCCTACGAAGAGATGAGTGTGGTCGATGCGGTCATCCTGGGCGATAGGGAACTGTGGGAAGTTAAACGCGAACGTGACGAGATTTATAGTAAAGCTGACATGACTGAAGATGAAGGCATGCGCGTCGCTGATCTGGAAACACAGTTTGCGGAAATGGATGGCTATACCGCAGAAGCCCGGGCCGGGGATATTTTAAGTGCTGCCGGCATTGAAGAATCTTATCATTTTGGCCTAATGAAAGAAGTAGCGCCAGGACGCAAAGTACGGGTACTACTGGCACAGGCACTGTTTGCAAATCCGGATATCTTATTGCTGGATGAGCCTACCAACAACCTGGATATCTACACCATTAACTGGCTGGCAGAAGAGCTTAATAAACGCAAATCTACCATGATCATTATTTCCCACGATCGTCATTTTTTAAACTCTGTATGTACCCATATGGCAGACATCGATTATGGTGAATTACGCATTTATCCAGGCAACTACGAGGCTTTCACACAAGCGGCCGCACTGGTACAGGAACAGTTGCATCATGAAAACGCCAAAAAATCTGCCGAAATACAGGAACTACAAGGCTTCGTAGCGCGCTTCTCAGCAAATGCTTCGAAAGCTAAACAGGCTACTTCACGCGCTAAACGCCTTGAAAAAATAGAGTTAGCTGAAGTCAAGGCATCCAGTCGCCGTAAGCCGTTTATTCAGTTTAAACAACATAAAAAGCTACACAGATTGGCGATTACATTAGAAGCTCTGGGTCATGGTTATACAGACCAGGCATTATTTAGCGAGGTAGATTTGCTATTAGAGGCCGGCTCACGCCTTGCTATTATCGGGGAGAATGGCGCTGGAAAAACTACCTTCCTTAAATGTCTGCTCAGCGATGTAGAGGCCAACGAAGGTACAGTCAAGTGGGCTGAAAATGCAGCGATAGGCTACATCCCTCAGGACAGTAGCAAAGACTTTAACTGCGATCTCACCCTTTTTGAATGGATGTCGCAATGGCGAGGCCCCCAACATGATGATTTGCAGGTTAAAGGAATGCTTGGCCGTTTACTTTTCGGCTCAGACGACTTTAATAAAAAAGTAAAGGTATGTTCAGGGGGAGAAAAAAACCGCCTGCTTTTTGGTAAACTGATGTTACAGGATATCAATGTATTGGTGATGGATGAACCCACCAATCATTTAGATATGGAATCCATTGAGGCATTGAACCAAGCATTACTTAAATTCGATGGAACGGTTATTTTTGTCAGTCACGACCGTACATTCGTGTCTTCTCTGGCTACCCAGGTAATTGAAATTAGCAATCAAAGAATTAATAACTTTGAAGGCTCATACAACGAATTTATTGCCCATCGGGCCGCTTAAAAATTGTTGAAGTTGACCATAGGGAAAACCGTGGCGGCAATGCTATAGTAAAGAATCAATGGATAGATGGAAAAGCGAAGCGTGTCGGATATTGCAAACTTGTTAAGTAAGCTAACGCACAATAAACAGGTATATGTGGGTTACCCCACCTCTACTGATTTTGATAACCAACATAGTTTCGAATTACTCAATCATCATCTAAACAACATTGGCGACCCATTTAATCGGCCGACGTGTTTTGGTACTTTTGCGCACGAAAGAGCGGTAGTAGAGTTTTTTATGCAGCTGTATCACACCAGTGTAGAAAACGCCTGGGGTTATGTGGCTGGTTGTAGCACTGAAGCCATCCTGTATGCTTGCTGGCGCTATAGGGAAGAGGCCAGCAACAAGGTAATACTGTTATCGTCAGAGTATGCGCACTACTGTAACGCAAAAATAGCGAACATATTAGGGATCCGACATCAGATTATCCCATCACATCCCAATGGCAGCATTCAGATCGATGCATTAAGTGAAGTAATATCCGCTGCTCCTGAGTATAGCTATATTTTGGTGGCGACAATGGGGTCGACAATCACTTCCTCGTATGACGATGTAGCCGCCGCTAAATCGGCATTTTTGACGGCCGATGTGGAGTATTTTATTCATTTAGATGGTGCGTTTGACGGTGCATTTCTTCCGCTGGTCGAAAAGTATCGGTTAGGAGAATATTTTACTTCAGTCAATGTGAGTGGACATAAATTTTTGGGTGCACCTATGCCTTCCGGCATATTATTGATTGATAAGCAATTTGTTTCGGGTGAATACATTCAGTATATCAATAATGACGATATCACCATCGGCGGCAGCAGAAATGGCTTAACCCCAGTCCTCATCTACAACACGATCAAAGCGTTAAACTCGCAAGCAGGGATGAAGGAGAAGTACCTGGCTTGTTTAAAAAAAGCGGAAGCGTTTTTGCTAACTCTTCAGCAGCATTCCATTAATTGCTGGAAAAATGAAAAGGCCATTACCATCGTTTTAGAAGATTTGCCCGCCCCAGTGTCTCAAAAATGGCATTTCCCACAGTATCGCAATCGTTCTACTTTAACTTGCTTGCCCAAATTTACTCCACAAATGTTAAACGAATTTATCACCGATGCACTAAATCCAGACGCTATCGATATGGCCCGAGCGAAGCAATTTGATTATCAGGTAGAATCTCTATAGCCTAGCGAGCGCTTTTTGAAGTAAAGTAGCTTCGCCGTATTATAGAAGACATCTTTTTCTATAACCTCATCAGCTAAATATTCTCTAAGTGTATTAAACCAACTGTCATAATGGTTGGGGTGAGATACCGGGTAATTTGAACCATAACAAAGTTGAGAAACAGCAATGGTTTCGAAAATTACATCGAGAGTCGATGTAACTCGTTCACCCTTATTCAACATGTCGAAACCCGTAAGTTTTAAGAACCAATTAGACTGGTGAGAAATTGCCTTTACCAGGCTTAACCAATCCCTTTGATTTTTAGTACAAGAAATTACTGGCAAGCCCATATGTTCAATCGCCATGGTAACAGATGAGGCACTGATAGCATCAAGTACCTTAAAAAATTGCCCGGGATACATCTGGGCCTCGAAGATCATATTACAAGCTGCGAGCAACTCTAACTTTTGGCTTAAATCCTTGGGGATTTCACTTTGAAACGGGCTGTAACCAAATCGTGTAGACGATGCCATAATCTGTCGTACCCCTACAATATCTGGTTGCGCAGATAGCAATGACAATTCGTGCGCAAACTGGTCCATTGGAAGGTTAAAATCAATGAAGGCAATCAGTTTGATGTTGCTCTGGGGAAATTGACTTTTTAACCAGTTAAGTTCACATGAAGAGGAATGAGTTTCACCATGTGCTTCAATATGAACATAGCCGTTTGCACTAAAATGCTGTGGTGTGACATAACCAGGCAGGGCTGTTTCTTCCACCCATTCGTTGAATCCATTTCTGACATCCCAAAAATGAATATGTGAATCAATAAATTTCAATGCCTTCAAGCTGACGTAACCAAAGCGGTAAAATGTTGAAATTCCACCTCGGGAGTTTTTATCTTATCAAATTGCTGTTTAGTCAGTTTGCATGTGTCATGGGGTATATCTATCATTCTAACTCCACATTGCAGGGTGTTTACCAACACTTTGCAGCAATTTTCTATGTGGTAGTGGCTGTAAATAGCATCCTCCACACTACAACCCGTGGTGATAACACCATGATTGCGCGCAAACAATATTTTTTTATCGCCCAAATCGTTGGCGATGGCGGCGCCTTCATTCTCAAGGGCTAAACCATTGAACTGATGATAGGCTATATCGTCATAAAAACGCAGGCTGTGTTGAGTGGTAAACTGGAACCCAGCTGCCAACGATGAAACGATAGTAGGGTACATGCTATGGGTATGAATGATGCAGTGAATATCGTGTCTAATTTTATAGGTTGCCAGATGAATATTGGCGGCTTGCTTCAAAACCGCGTGGCCATTATCACTAAGTATATTACCCTCTAAGTTCACCAGGACCAGGTTTCTTGCGGTGACGTTGTTAAAAGCCGTATCTTTAGGCGTGATAAGTACGGTATCGGTATCGGGTATTCTGGCAGAGACATGCGTAGCCACTAGCTCATCCCATCCAAAATGTGCAATAACATGGTGCGTTATAGCTAATTTATGTCGAATTTCTTTTTCATTGGGGTGCATGGGAGGTCCAGATAATATAGTTATTCCGGTTATTTAGCTGTGTAACCGCCGTCAACAGGGACTAAAGAACCTGTCATGAAACTAGACGCATCACTTAATAAAAATATGACTACTGCTGCCACTTCCACTGGCGAAGCGATCCTACCTATGGGAAGCTCAGCCGCTTCAGCTTGCTCGATTTCAGAGAGCGGTTTATTCGATTTTTCGGCATAACGTGCTATCGCTTGTTGGTATAAAGGGGTATCCGTGGTGCTGGGACAGACAGTATTCACCCGAATATTGCGACTAGCTAAATCCAAAGCCAGCGATTTAGTCATTTGAGCGATGGCGCCCTTGGTCAATCCATAGGCAAAACTATTGGACTTGCCGATAAAGCATTGGTCAGAACCATTCAAAACGATGGACGCGGGGTTATTAAGGTTATGCTCAAGTGTTTTCAATAGAGCGATATGTGACAGTAAGTTAGTATTAATTATGTTTTCAATTTCATCTAAATCTTGCGAGAAGATAGAACCACTGCGGTGGATCCCGACATTTAAGAAAACTCCGTCATATTTACCCGTTAACGCAACATTTGTCGCTAACGTCCGATAGTTTGCCATATCCGCTTTGATAAATGATTCACCAGCAAGAGATGTTTCGGGTGCTTTAATGTCAATATTAATGACCTTGCTGTTTTGCTTTAGCAGTGCCTTAATGACCTCTCTGCCGATGCCGGTGGAACCACCAGAAACGATATAGTTTTTCATCTAATTTACCTTTTCAGACCACAAGTGAACCATAATAAAATGTTTTACAAAACATTGTTTAACGACACTCCAATGCCCATGCGAGTTTGTTTATGATTGTAATCAATTAAACTTTCCCCATAACCGGTGAAGCCTGTGGCAAAACCGCGTAACTTGCCCCATAAGGGGAAGGTCAATCCTACTTCCATAGCCCCGTTGTGGGTGCGTTGATTTTGACGAGTACGAATACTGAATTCAAGATCCTGCCACCGATAAACCATGCTCAACTCAAAATGACCTAAATAGTCTTCAATGTCTGGGTTATCATCACCATCTGTGTCCAGGGGCGAGGCTTTCGCTTCCTCAACTAAACGCTGCCAGGGTTTAAAAGATAGTGCTAAGTTTTCTTTCTCAAATAAAAAATGGCTGTACACTCTATTCCAGCTACGCGACAGAAGCTGTCCCCTCCCATTCGACTGGTGCTCTACCCCCACCACAAAACCAGTATTGCCGCCGACGAAACGCCAGGGGAGGGGAGCGATATAGAATAATTCGGGCTGGTAATTGGTTTCCCGAAAGGGTTTTGAAATATTACTTGAATAGGTTTGCCACCAAGCCTCTAAAGTAAAGCCTAAATACAGCCCATCGCCGTCAATAAACATCGAGCCCGTATTCAGTGGCACCTTCAAACTTAATTGAAATTTCGTTTCTATATCTTCCAAATTGCCTTCGTATCCTTCTAATGTTCGATAGGCTTGTCGATTAATTTCATCGGATATCCAGGCTGGTAAAATGTAATTCATTTTGTGCGGAGTGATGACATAGGGGTCGAATTCAGTTTTTCGCTCGCTCACTATGCGACGAGAGATTCCACCCAATAGTACATCGGTATCCTGTGCACTTTCTACTTGCTCAGAATCTGTGTGAGATGGAGGAATGGTACCGCATATAGCTCTTAGTTCAGCCAGAGTTAAGTCACCTTTACCTGACTGGTAAAGGTCAAGAACACACCTTTGTTCAAAATTACTATCTGCGAGCACATTCGCCGTAATAAGGGAGAATATTAAACAGCAAATGATATATTTCGTCATGAGAATAGGCTGGCCAATAACATAATAAGCTGAATCGTTTTTATCATGGTGCGAACACGTTGTTTATCGTAATAGAAGTTAAATAGAATAATAAATGATTATCATAACCCGATTAAAACATCCTCATTCAGCCACAATTTTTAAATTAGAAAGCATAACAACGCGTGGCGTCTCGATTCTGTCTATTTTGCTGAGTGTTCGACCAGGTTATCTTCATTGGTATAATAGTCTCGGGGCTCTATAGATTGTTTTAAACGATATCTCGCCTTAATTTTCTCGATCTGATCTTTTTCAGCAATGAGAAATTGATTGAATTTTTCAATCAGCTCCGGATAAGCAAAGGTGGACAGAGAAAATTGAACTGCGCTGAAAGGAAGCTCAGGATCGAGAACTAAATGGATGTTATCTGGGGTTATAGAAGTAAGGTATGCCGCTACATTATACTCCACATCGGCCCCGTCGGCGCGGCCTCTCGCTACTGCACGTAATGCACCCATGGCGTCGTAAGTTTCTATCGTCTCAATACCATTTTGCGTTATTAATTCGTGCCACTTTACTGGTGTAAAGCCGAGAGGGAAAGCCAGCCGTGAAAATTGACGCAATTTTTGGCCTACTTTTTCTTTTTTAACTAAGGTGCCGTAAATGCCAAGTGCCAGTCCCTGACTAAACACTTTATTTCGACCCGGTTGTTCATCCTTGGGTTGCCATCTTGGGTTATCAGGATACGCGAAATCGATAGTGCCTTTACCCAATTCCAACTGAAGACGTTTTGGAGGTAAAGGAATATACGCAAAGGAGACATTATGCTGTCGGGAAAATTGTTCTAATATATGCCAGGCGATGCCCTTATCGCCGCTTCTAGAAAGGTCATAGTGTGGGTAGTAGTCTAATTGCTGGATACCTACAAGATAGGTGTTTGAATACACATTATTAGACATCAACCAAAGCAGTGAGGCAGCGATGAATTTACAAAAGAGTAAATTAGTAAACCTTACGCTCATCACCGTTCGCTTCTACTTAAAAAAACTTTACATTTAGCCATTTTAACCGCTTCACGAGATTTATCTTTATTCATATTAGTTGCCAAATACTAAGCAATGTGAAGTACTTGAACACAGTTGCGATATAGCGTAATTATTAACCATAGCAATAAAACTCAAAAGGAAATGGAAATGTACGCTCTCAATCGCAATATTCTGCAAACAATAATATTGACCGTTCTGGTAAGTATAACACCTGCTATTGCCGACACACAGCAAAAGGCAGCAATTCAAAAGTTCGACAAGTTAGATGGTGAGTGGAGAGGTAAGTCATGGAGAATGACAAAAGACGGTGAAAAAATTGAGTTTATTCAAACAGAACGCGTTGGTAGCTTCCTCGGTGGTGATATTAAAATGATAGAAGGTCGGGGGTATTCGCTTGAAGGGGACCTTAATTTTAATGCTTTAGGTATTATTTCTTATGACCCGAACAATCACGCCTATAATTTCCGCACCTATGCGATGGGGCGAAGTGGTGACTACCCCATGCAAGTGACAGATGATGGATTCAAGTGGGAGATAAAAACACCGTCCGCCACCATTCTCTATACAGCAACGATCAAAGAGGATACATGGCACGAAATCGGACAGCGAATTGTTGAAAACCAACCCCCCTTTACGTTCATTGAATTAAATTTGAAACGAATCGGGGAGCCCAGTTGGCCAGCAGATGGATTCGTGACAATAGAGTAAAAGCGCCCGCAGGGCGGGCGATATTTCGGTTAGCCAGCTTTCCGATTAACTACGTCGCCACGGTCCGGACTATCTATTTGCGTGGCTTTGTCGTGCAAATTATCAATTTCGTCATGTAACGACTGCATGTCAATGACATGGCGGAAGTCATTGTCATTGCCTTTCGCCAAGGTCTCCATTACATCGTTTATATCCTGCATTTTGACCATTTTTATATCGGGTGAAATATCATGCTCAGCACAAATATCCAGTACTTCCTGGGTTTCTTTAATTCCCCCAATTAACGAACCTGCGATACTGACGCGATTCATAATGAGAGGAGCGGGTACCACATTTTCAAAATTGATGAGATTACCGACGATCACAATCGTACCATCGGGCTTCATTAAATTGACGTAGGGATTTATATCGTGGGGGACTGGAATAGTGTTTATTAATACATCGATGCTTTGCGCCGCAGCCTTCATGTCGTCGTCATTTTCTGATATCACTACTTTATCCGCGCCCATCTTAAGAAGCTTATCTTTTTTACCCTCACTGCGCGTCAAAGCCACCACTTTCGCCCCTAACGCCTTACCCAGTTTAATGGCCATATGGCCCAAGCCGCCTACACCAGCGACACCCAATGTAGTATTTTCATTGACATCCCAATGTTTCATCGGTGAATAAACGGTTATCCCCGCACACATGACAGGGCCAACGTATTTAGGATCGTAGTTGTGGGGAACGGTGATGCCAAACTCTTCGCGTACAACCATATGTGAAGAGTAACCGCCGTAGGTGTTTTGATCTTTCCTTTTAACTGGTCCATTGTAGGTACCTGTAAAACCAATCGGACCCTGACAGTAGTTTTCGACTCCATCATCACATTTTTCACAATCCAGGCAGCTATTAACCATGCAGCCGACGCCAATAAGGTCGCCCTTTTTAAAGCGGGTTACGCCGTCACCCACCTCAGTGACTTCTCCTACTACCTCATGACCGGGTATGCAAGGATATTTGGTGTTACTCCAGTCATTTCTCACTTGATGCAAATCGGAGTGACAAACGCCACAATATGTTACCTTGAATGCTACCTCACCTGGTCTGGGATCTTTTCGATCAAATACGACAGGGGTTAACTCTTTATCGGCATCCTGTGCGCCAAAACCGAATACTTTCATTTCCATTCTCCTTTTACTTTCCACCGCAAATGGCGGTGGAATTTGTGAGGGTTTTTGATAATAAATAATTTATTGTTCACGTTGCCTACGTGCCTCTGCATGCGAAGGGTCAGTATATTTAAATTATTTCATCTTAAGGAACGCGTAACGTAGCTTTTCTCACTGGCTCCCGTCTAACTCTAGATACAATGCAGTTTTAATACAGTGGAACGCAACATACCTTTCCAATACGCACCAGCGTATACGATTTTTCCTGCGCAACTATTTAATTTTACCCGTGTTATAAAGCGCTATGCTTATACAGTGAAGAGGAGAGAAGGATGAGACTTCTATTTGTATCGATTTTGATTTCAGGTTTCTATTCCAACTGGATTTACGCCGCTGTCCAGCGTGTAGAAGTTTACACGTATAATACTTTACCTCCTTTTGCCTATACTGACGAAAATGGAAAGTTAACCGGACTGTACGTGGAATTGGTCGAAACGGTAATCCGGCAAATGCCCCGGTACGAAGTGGTGTTTAAGGTTGTGCCTTGGCAGCGCGCTAAAATGATGGCTGAAAAGGGCGAAGCGTTCGCTATATTAGCCCCTTATTTTCATGCCCACGACTGGTTAAGTGAAAAGACTGATAAACCTTATATCTGGCCCTATTCAATGTCGTTATACACTCAGCACGATATTGTTGTGTGCAACGAAGAAACGGCTGTGCAGGCCCGGCCCAATTTCCCGGAGGACTATGAAGGGCTGAATTTCGTTATGTGGCGTGGCGATGGCAGAGCGGGAACCAAATTTGATCAAATGGAAAAAGAGAGTGGAATTTCAGTCTCCCGGGTAAACGACGTAAAGACGGCTATTGAAATATTGCGTCTGGGCAGAGCCGATTGTACAGTGACATCGAAAATACCTTATGACTGGTTGAGCCGTGAACTCGCCAAGGAAGTACAAGGTTCTAAAAGATCACAAGGTAATATGGTCAGGTTAGTTAAGATGGATGTAATTTCGACCAATGATGCTTACTTGGGGTATACCAGCATTAACGATGAAAACTATCCTTTCAAAGACGACTTTGTTATGCAATTTGACATAGAGCTCTATCGCTTGAAACGCAATGGGATGGTTAATCGCATAACGCAGAAGTATATGAATGAGTACTTGGAGCGGGCGACCCCTGAATCACTTGGCGCAATATGGTCTTCTTATTCCCGTTATTAACTTTATCCATCCTTTGTTTAACGCAAAGAGGCATCATAAGTCACTATAGTGAGCTTGTAATTAAATTATGACGCTTACTTTTTGTGTAAGATGTTAACGGTAGGAAATACCGTAAAAGACGGTAATATAGGCGGTGGTGTTAAATTCAAATAAAAGGACAACTATGCTAAAGCTTGGAATAGTAGCGATGACTGCTACTTTATTGTGCGCTTGTGTGGACTCTCAAACCAAAGAGGCTTCGAAGGCGCGTGCCGTTGCCGATCAACCCGATGCCACTGCAGTGAAATCATCAATGGAAGAGGGCAAAGATTACCATTCGTTTGCCAATCCTGATGAAATTAGGGTGACTCATTTAGCGCTGGATTTAACCGCTGACTTTAGGGTAAAACAGTTATCAGGGCACGCGACGTTGTCGTTGGAAAGACAGCAGGAAAAGGCAGATACACTGATACTGGATTCCCGTGACCTGGTGATAGAAAATGTTACCGTGGACGGAATGCCGGTACAATACAAGCTAGGTGAAGCAGACGAAGAACTGGGCGCGGCATTGACCATCTCTTTGCCTCAAAACGCCGATACTGTGACTATTGCCTATGCGACATCGCCAGAGGCGTCGGGCGTCCAGTGGTTGACACCCGCCCAAACGGCTGGGAAACAACACCCTTTTCTGTTTACCCAGGCCCAGGCAGTGCATGCACGAAGTTTCATACCATTACAGGATTCTCCCCAAGTACGGGTAACGTATAACGCTGTCATCCGTACCCCGAAAGAGTTGTTAGCAGTAATGAGTGCGGCAAACGACCCTGATACGCCACGAGATGGTGAATACGAATTCATTATGCCGCAGCCTATTCCTTCATATTTAATTGCACTGGCAATAGGAAACCTGGAATTTAAAGCCATGGGCGAGCGTACAGGCGTGTATGCCGAACCTGAATTACTTAATGCTGCCGCTCAAGAGTTCGAAGATACCGAAGCCATGCTCAAGGTAACAGAAAAAACGTATGGTCCTTATAGTTGGGATCGATATGACTTACTTATTTTACCTCCATCGTTTCCATTCGGGGGGATGGAGAATCCGCGATTGTCGTTTATAACGCCCACCGTCATTGCCGGAGATAAGAGTCTTGTATCACTGATTGCCCACGAACTTGCCCATAGCTGGTCTGGGAATACGGTCACAAATGCCACTTGGCGCGATCTTTGGTTAAACGAAGGTTTTACCACCTACTTGACCTATCGAATTATGGAAATGGTATATGGCCATGACCGATTTAAAAAAGAAGCCGTGCTGGGATATCAGGATCTTGAAGCAGATTTGGAAGCCTTGGAAAGTATTGATGAAATCCTGGCGATTGATCTGCGCGGACGAAATCCCGATGATGTATTTTCTAATATCCCTTATGAAAAAGGCGCGTTATTTTTAAGAGAACTAGAACAAAAAGTTGGCAGAGATAACTTTGATGCCTTTTTAAGAGAATATTTTAACCACTTCGCATTTCAAAGTATTACTACGGATGAATTTATTGCTTACTTAGATAAGACGTTGTTGAGCACTTACGCAGATAAATTAGATCGGAACCGCATTGAGCAGTGGATATTTGAGCCGGGTATTCCTGAGGGAGCGCCAGAGCCGCAATCTAATGCATTTTTCAACATAGATACGACTCGTTCGGCATGGTTAAACAATGAGGTGGCGGCCGAGGATATTTCTACACAAGAGTGGACTGTACACGAATGGCTTTACTTTTTGAATAATATGCCAGAGTCCCTTTCTGATGAGCAACTCGCCGAGTTGGATAAGGCTTTTGCGCTTACCGCTAGTAAAAATAACGAAATTGCCCATAGTTGGCTGTTGATCGCGGTTAAAAATGAATATAAACCAGCGTTTTCCAGGTTGCATGAATATCTCGTCAGCATTGGTCGCAATAAACTGGTTAAACCTTTGTACCGTGAGTTATCAAAGACAGTAGAAGGCAAAGCATTTGCTAAAAGGGCGTTCGAGGAAGCGAAATCGGGCTATCATCCGTTAACCATTAAGGCGAATGAAGGGTTTGTAAATTAGCAATTAACGATAAAAAGGGGGGACTCTTTTATTAGTTCTCCCAAATCCCCTCACTCTAGATCAAAGAGAAGGGTTAAAAGTGGGTGAGTCCCCTTTTTTATCATGGCACGTAGTTTGTAAAAGTCATCACTGGGAGAGGTCGATGCGGAGCTATCCGGAACTAAAAAATGAAGTTGAGCGCTTACAATCACTATATGAACTGAGTATCCTCGATACGCCTCCCGAAGAGCGTTTCGATAAAATTACCCGTTTTGCGCAGGAATATTTTCGATGCAAAATCTGTTTAATAAGTTTGGTGGCGGAAGATAGACAATGGTTCAAATCGAGGCAGGGCCTGAATGTTTGTGAAACCCCACGTGACATTTCATTTTGCACATACGCTATAGCGGAAGAAGAATATTTAATTATTCCGGACGCCCATGAAGATTTCCGATTCGCTAAAAATCCACTGGTAACAGGTGATCCGTTTATTCGCGCTTATGCGGGTATTATTGTGCACTCCCCAGATGGGCATGAACTTGGCACATTATGTATAATTCATGATAAACCCCGCGAATTTTCACCAAAAGATATAGAGATGTTGAAAAACTTTGGGGAGATGGTCGAACAAGAATTCAAAAAAGGTTTCACTCCAAACTAAGTTATGTTTATCAGTGGTTAGTACAACGTTGAGGATGCACTTAACCGTCATGAAATAGTGGCCGCGTTGCTCAGACTCTATGGTGGAGCTTTCTTCCCAGCGTGAGTCTGAGCAGGGGAACCCTTATATTTTACACGGGAGCAGATACTTTTATTTATGACATATATTCATTTGGTCACTATACGCTCTCACCATGTGTAAAGCTGGTTGGGTTTTAGGGGATAGGATACCATCGTCCCGTCAGCTCTTAGTGCACGGAATAGAATAACCTGCAGATATAGCCAGTTGAGAGTTATGCTAAACGAAAAAAAGCGAACTAAATTAGTTCGCTTTTTTCGTAGTGAGTAGCCAGAGACTGACCAGAGAAAACAATTCAACAGTGTAATATGGTTGAATTTAATTATGTCAAAATGACTTAAGCATTAATGATGCCATTGTGTAAGTTGTTGAATATTATAGTTTCCCATTTCGCGAGATGCTCACGATGTTAAAAATCTGGACACTTGAGAAATATGCCATCGCAAGTAACCATCCGCCGGCTCACTGCCAGTCCAGCTGAGAGCGGGGCGATAGTTGTTAGCATGTTCCTGATCCTGCTGAACGAAATATCCACCCCGAACGTAAACGAGTGGGTCATAATTCAATTTCAGCGAGGGTATCTAAGGAATGCGAGTGTGCGGGACCTTAAAATAATTGAGAATTCCAAAGTGGAATCATTGCTGCTCGCTGACTATGTGCGTAAGCACTTTTCTAACCTCGATCATCTATCTATTCTTGAAGCTGGATGTGGGCAAAGTTGGGCTCTGGATTTAAATGGCACTGATTACACGCTTACAGGTATTGATGTCGACGAAGATGCACTAGCTCTGAGAATGCAAAATAGTGGCGACTTGAACACAGCAATTGTTGGAGATTTGAGGGTATTAGACTTACCCGCTCAGCAGTTTGATTTAATTTATAACGCTTTTGTATTGGAGCACATCGAAAACGCCGTACAGGTGTTGAATAACTTTGATCGCTGGCTTAAACCAAATGGTTTGCTGATCTTAAAAATTCCTGATCGCGACTCTGTATATGGCTTTCTTGCCCGTCACTCTCCGCACTGGTCGCACATTTTTTATTATCGCCACGTAAAACAATGTGAAAATGCAGGAAAACCAGGTTTCGCACCTTACCCAGTCGTTTACGATGACTGCATATCCCGTGCTGGGATTAGAGATTATTGTAAGAGGAATAATCTGGAACTCGTAACAGAGTTAGGTAAAAATAACTATATAAAGAAAAGGCGGCTCTCCAGTTTAATGGTGAAATACAGCGCTATGCTCATCAGCCTTTTATCGCTTGGATATTTAGCCTGGCAACACAATGACTTGGTCTTTGTCATTCGAAAAAAGAGCACCGATACCAACTTAAATCGCCACCATGCTTTCTAAATCCGGTGTTTCCTGTTTAAATAATTATAGAGTAACCGAAATTAAGGCAGTGTGATGTCAGTGCATCAAATTAAACATCCGTTGGTGCAACATAAGCTTGGTTTGTTGCGTGAAGAAAATGTCAGTACTAAGGATTTTAGAGATTTAACCAGCGAAATAGGTAATTTGCTGACCTATGAAGCAACCCGAGATCTTCCCACTGAAACGGTCAAGATAAGAGGATGGACTGGTGACGATATAGAAGTCCAACGCATTAAAGGAAAAAAAATTACCATCGTACCTATTTTACGCGCGGGATTAGGTATGTTAGACGGGGTGGTAGAGTTGATCCCTAACGCAAAAATCAGTGTGGTCGGCCTCTACAGAGACGAAGAAACGCTACAGCCGGTACCGTATTTTGACAAAGTGGCAGCGCAAATAGAGGAACGCATGGCGTTAATTGTGGATCCTATGCTGGCCACTGGAGGCACCTTTAACGCCACCGTCGATTTATTAAAATCAAAAGGCTGTAAGCATATTATGGGGCTATTTCTGGTTGCTGCACCTGAAGGGATCGAAGCGGTCACTTCAAAGCACCCGGACGTCGATATTTTCACCGCATCAATTGACGAACGACTTAACGAGAAAGGGTATATATTGCCTGGCCTGGGTGACGCCGGGGATAAGCTTTTTGGTACCCGCTAATGCACACAACGACTAATAAAACATTGAAGTGATATTGGCTATTCGCCTCAACATAGCAACGTCATGCTCAGTCCAAGCCACTGGCGCGTCTGTTGCCTCGCAACAAATAATTCCAATGGGTACAAAATCTTGATGGAAGATGTAATCTAACAGTGAATAAATGTTATTAGGTTGTAAATAGGAATCACTCAGACAACTGGTATCTGGATGTTCTTGTGCGATAGGTGCTATTACCACGTCTTTTTGGAAAAGTGCGGAAAAATAATCCTGGCATGATGTACTTGACAAGTTCTGATCAACATCTAATGAAAAAGTGTCATCTTCCAGCAAACACAAACAGGTTATTGCATTTCTACTTTCATTAAATTGCCACAGAGAGATCCTATTTGCACTGCGTATCACCCGACTCACGCAGACGCATATTTCTTTAAATTTGCTTTCTCTGCTTACTAAATGACGGCTAAGTTTTATCGTGAGATCAGTGAGCGGATCAATGTCAACCATAATGGGGTTTACTACGAATTAGGAGATCAAATGCAATGTATAGATGAACATATCAAATTAACGAACTGAAAAGTAGCAAAATGAGATTGTGCATTGCTTGACTTATTAACTAAAAAGTCTCTTTCACTGGAAAGAATGTTTATATAATAGACGGATTAGTAGAGCCACGAAATGATGTAGGTGAACCGGGCCCTCTGGCGGATGGGGCGAATCAGTTACTATTTCCATAAGGGGTAATGAAGTGGCGGGCTCCGCTGTGACTGCCGGTAAAATTTCACATCCATCACGTATGCTTGTATGGCCAATAAACGCAGATAATTGTTTAAATTCTGGGCTAACCAGCCATTGTTTTCTTTGAACCCCTCGTTACTAAGCGTAATGCTACCACTTGAATGGTGTTCGGGGTTAGGCTGCCACTACGTTTACTATGTATAGTCATGGCGAAAACGTCGTATACGTGAGGATGAGTTTTACAAAAAAAAGCCGGCTGCGATTTCTATCTATGAAATAAAAAAATCGGGTGGCATTCCGTATCAACGGAATAGGTTACCCACTTAAATCGCCCCAGACTAATTCTTTAAAATGCTTTCGGCACATAGATTCGTATCGATCATTCCCCCCGATTACCACCTGATCGCCTGTGGTAACCGCATTGCCCTTTTCGTCTAAACGCACGACAAAATTGGCTTTTCTGCCACAATGGCAAACCGTTTTAAGTTCAAACAGTTTATCCGCCCAGGCCAACAGGTAATGACTCCCGACAAAGGTTTCACCCAAAAAATCGGTACGAAGGCCATAAGCTAAAACCGGCACATCTAGTTCATCAACCACTTCAACAACTTGCATTACCTGTTGTTTAGTTAAAAACTGTGCTTCGTCAATGAAGATGCAGTCTAATCGCCTTTCGGCCTGAAGTGCCGCCACCCGCTGATAAATATTGTCGCTCTCCTGGTATAGCTGCGCTTCTGCTTGCAAGCCAATACGCGAAGTGACTTTGCCTACTTCGTAACGATTATCAATCGCTGCGGTAAAGATAACCGCATGCATACCACGCTCGCGATAATTATAGGCGGACTGTAACAATGATGTTGATTTGCCTGCATTCATTGCAGAGTAATAGAAATATAATTGTGCCATATCTTTATTATTGTTGGTGTTGTTCGAACCAGTTGGTCAACTCACGCACAGGGAGGGGGCGAGCATAATAATAACCCTGCAAAAAATCTACACCCATACGCGTTAAACGTTCTGCATGATCGCGTGTCTCTATCCCTTCTGCTACCGTCTTGTAACCAAATTCTTTCGCAATTAGTAAGGTTGCTCGAATGATAGTATCACTGCCTTCCTCTAAATTCTGCACAAAAGCGCGGTCAATTTTGATATGGTCAAAATTAAGGGTTTGCAGTTGACTTAGTGACGAAAAACCGGTGCCGAAATCGTCGATCGAAATTTGTACTGCGCGCGACTTGATCGCATTAACCTGTCGCTGCACTCTTTCTCGGTTGTCGGCAAACACCGACTCAGTGATTTCCAGGTGTAGCCTTTCGGGTGCAAGTCCTGAACTTTTTAACGCCCGATCAAGGGATTGAATAAAATTATTATCCATTAACTGGATAACCGATACATTGACGGACACGGCTACATTATGTCCTAAAGACCATTGCGTTGCATCGATGCAGGCACGATTAAGCACCCAGTCTCCAATTTCGTGGATGAGTCCGATTTTTTCCGCAATGGGGATAAAATAATCAGGCCTGACAGGTGTATCGTGGAATGTCCATCGCAACAGCGCTTCGGCAGCCCAAACCCCATTGTCCAGACCATTAACGATAGGTTGGTACACCACTGAAAACTCACGTCGATTGATTGCTTGACGTAATCCATCTCTCAATGCCTGCTCTTTGCGCAAGGAATCGTAAATTGTTGCATTGAATACCCCCACTGTTCCCGGTTGAATGCGCTTTTGTTCATACATAGTGACGTCGGCTTCTTGAATCAATGTCGAAGCCGACTCTCCATGTTCAGGGAAAAGGGCGATACCGATGGTGGCATCCAGTAAAATTTGATTTTCATCCACAGTGAACGGAATCGTAAGCCCACTTCTAGCGGCCTGCCCAACCGCGATAGCGGTATCCCGGTTGGCGTAGGGTAGGGCCACTACAAATTCGTCCCCGCCCCAGCGAGCAATATGATCGGGTTCACAGAAACGTCGCAATCGCGTAGCTACTTCGATAAGCACCTTGTCGCCAATTTGATGCCCCAAGCTGTCATTGACTTGTTTAAACCCGTCTAAGTCGACGAATAGTACAGCCAGTCCGTTATCATGCTTACGACTGGTTTTAATGATGCTTTCAAGATGACGTTTAAATCCCGCCCTATTCAATAATTCAGTCAGCGGGTCACGGTTCGATAAGCGGTGAATGTCATCGGTACGCTTCAGTACTTCCTCTTCAAGGGTAACGTTGGAATTATCCAACTTTTCATTGATACTTTTTAACGCTTCGTTGGCCCTGGCCACTTCGTTGCGTTCGCTTTTAAGCTGGTTAATTAACGATTCATTGATTTTTTTTATCTCAATCGCCTTGCTGAAAAAAGCGCTGGATTTGAGAGAAATGCTAAATAAAAGTATCCAGTAGGCGACGCCAAGGGTTCCGATAACGTTAAACTCATAGCGCATGTCAGTAAGTGCCAAAATTGAGACAGGCAGTATCAGCAACGTACAGTAGAGGGAAACCAGTGGCCGGCTTGGTGCAAGTAGCGTGGCAGCCCCGCCAGCCATCGCAGACACGATGACTAGAGTAGTCATAATTTCCATCGTGTTCATGTGGTGGTACAAAACAGTTACGTACGCTGACCAAAGTGTGATATTGGCTATAGCGCCGGCTGAAAATCTAATTAACGGGATTTCCGGATCGTAGTCCGTGCCCTGTAAGGCCAACCGCCAATAAAGAGTATCGGCAAGGCGAAGCATTACAATGCCAATTAACGTATACCAAAAATACAATTTGACTGAATGAATCGCGGGGTTCTCGAAACCAAATACCAGGCACGCCATGGCCAATATTGTCATTAGCAAACCAATGAGAATATTGCCATGAAGCAGTGATATCACGTCATAGCTACTATATTGATCTTCTGGTCGGGCTAATAACAATGACTTGACGTCCAAGCTGGTTGCCTACCTAAGTATTTTAAAATTAGTAATGTAGAGAGTACATTACAAGAAATACGTCATACAGTCTAAATCTACTCGTGTGAAAATGGACATAGGCAATCAAGTTCCCGCTGAAATCTCCTTGCCTCGTGATGGAAGCTTCCTTTGTAGCGAAAACCCATGCCGTAAAAGACGAGAGGGGGCTGAACACAATACAGATGTTGCACCTCTAACGGGTGAGAATGCCTCCCTTTCAAATTAAAGAAACTGGCAAACTATGTCTTCCGGCCGAAAACTAAGCCCAAAAGGGTGCTCGTTAACTGTACATTACCGCCTAGTTACTCCTATAAATGTGCTTCTCAACTGTATACTAACTCCCTGTGTTAGCGGAATGGTATAACAAAGTGGCAATAAAAAAGGCAACCCGGAGGTTGCCTAAGAGATAACTTTACAGTTCTGCTATGCCGCGTCTTGTCTGGCTGATTCTTCCGCTGGGAGGTTGCCATTAGCGTCAAGCAGTTCCATATCGAAAGTAAATTCATCGACACGAACTGCAAGCTTGCGTTTCTCATTGTAATCGTGAAGTAATGTCGCTTCAGCAGCTGAGATGACCCCTTTTGCTTGCAATTTGTTCAACGCATTCTCCAGCGATAAAAACGGCACAACCGGCTCTTTGCGTAATGCTTTTTGTACTTTCGTCAGTAAGTGCGCTACAGCATGCTTGGCTTTAAACGCCTGTTCGTTAATATCATTCCCATCACCAGGAATAGGGCGAACTAAATGAGTAAGCTGGGCTTTGACGCTGTCATCCTGCATAGCCGCTAACGACAATTCACGTAGTAAGTCATCGCTGATACTGCTTACGCTATTAGAATACGTATTTGTTAACACTCGCATCAAGCCTCGAGTCGCTGCATTGGGGAAATTGTTGATGAAATCAACAACTGCCTGCTCACCCTGTTGAAGTGACCATTGCATCGCATAATCAAAATAAGGCTTAGCTAACTTACGGTCTTCGATACGCTGTTCATAAAAGCGGATGGAAGCCATCGCACCGTATAGATAGCTCATCACATCGCCTAGGCGAGCAGAAAGCAATTCCGCTTTTTTAAGATCACCGCCCAATACAAGCAATGATAAATCCGCCAGCGGGGCAAGTTTCGCAGCTAACGCATTCATACGTTTTTCGTATACACGCACTTCTGGTAAACTGGATTCCGCTTCGCGGATAAACGGCAGGTAACTCTTACCCAAGCTACGGAAAGCATTTTTGACACTAAACCCAATCGTCTTTCTCAATACTTGGTTAAATTCCCCATCGGCGGATGAATCGTTGCTATGAATCAAATCCACCATTTCTTTCAGGTACGGATGGCAACGCATCGCCCCCTGACCAAAAATCATCAGGTTACGGGTAAGAATATTTGCCCCTTCCACAGTGATGGCAATGGGTAAAGCTGAATAGCCACCAGCCAGCGTATTTTGGGGGCCTCGTTGGATCGCTTTACCTGCCTGAATATCCATCGCTGAATTAAGTACGTCGCGCGCCAGTTCAGTCATGTGGTACTTGGCTATCGCAGTCACTACCGCTGGTTTTACACCCAGCCCAAGTCCTTCAGTTGTTAACACGCGCATTGCTTCAAGCAAGAAAGTTTTCCCTGCAATGTCAGCTACTTTACTTTGAATACCTTCAAAACGACCAATTGGCAGACCGAACTGCTCACGTACGAAGGCATATTCAGCGGTACTCTTTAACGCAGATTGACCCGTCGCTGTACCCATGGCAGGAAGTGAAATACCGCGACCTGCCCCTAGACAGCTCACCAGCATTTGCCAGCCTCGACCAATGTTTTTCTGACCACCAATGATGAAATCCATCGGTATGAATACATTTTCACCACGCGTAGTACCATTATAAAAGCGTACTCCCATAGGGTCGTGGCGATTACCCAGTTCCACACCTGGGTGTGATTTAGGGAGTAATGCGCAAGTGATGCCCAGTTCCAGCTTATCACCTAACAATTGCTCCGGATCGTAAACTTTAAATGCCAGACCAAGTACCGTCGCAATCGGAGCAAGCGTGATATAACGCTTGTCCCAGCTAACAGATAACCCAAGTACTTCTTCGCCGTTATATTCCCCTTTAGTGACGATAGCTGCGTCAGGGATCCCTCCGGCATCAGACCCAGCCTCTGGGCTGGTTAATGCAAAGCAGGGGATATCTTTTCCAACGGCCAAACGAGGCAACCAATAGTTTTGCTGCTCTTCAGTACCGTAGTGCATTAATAGTTCGCCTGGACCTAATGAGTTAGGCACCATGACAGTAACGGCAATCGCACCACTTTTGGCTGCAATAGTCGCAACGATGGTGGAATTCGCGTAAGGGCTAAACTCTAAACCACCGAATTTCTTCGGGATAATCATCGAGAAGAAGCGATTTTCACCTAAGAAATCTAATACTTCCTGGGGGATATGTTTGTCATTGCTTAATTCAAAATCATCTACCATTTCAAGCAATTGTTGAACGGGCCCATCTAAAAAGGCCTGCTCTTCTGCGCTTAACTTTGCCTGTGGAATGGAGCGTAGTGCTTGCATATCCGGTTTACCACGATAAATAGAAGACTCGATCCAAACATCGCCCGCATCAAGGGCTTCTTGTTCGGTAATCGAAATTGGTGGCAATACTTTTTTCAAGCTAGTTCTGATACTCATAATACTCATCCGCTCATCTGACCAGTTGTTTGTAGTCATACTACATATTTTTATCTAAAGATCAAATTTTCCGTAAAAAAGCGATCCTTATACCCGAACAGATCGTTAGCTGCAGTACACGCTATAATCTGAGATAGATTTTCGTACTTGGGTATCGAAAAAAGCGCTTGTGTGGCATACACTTAATCCCAAACTATTGTTCCGATTCATAAAAAGCAGGTAATCATTGATGCGAGCACTTCCCAACTGGATTGCATGGTTTATTAAATGCCCTAAATTAGGTTTGGCGTTATTCCTGGTTACTTGCGTCTTAGCGACGATTGGTGCCAAAAACCTCTATTTTCGTGGTGACTACAAAGTCTTCTTTGAAGCGGACAATCCCCAACGTGTCGCCTTTGAAGAAATGCAAAACATTTTTAATAAAAGCGAAAATGTTTCCTTTCTGATTGTGCCGGACAGCGGTACCGTTTATCAGCCTGGTACGTTTGAGTTAACCCAGGCGCTTACGGAAGATGCCTGGCAGCTCCCTTTATCATTACGGGTAGAATCTCTTTCCAACTACCAGCACACCTACGCTGAACAAGATGACATGATTGTTACTGATCTCATTCGGAAAAGTCAGACAGATCAAGAGCATATTAACTGGGTGCAGGATATAGTCCGTTCCACACCCGAAATTGAAGGACGATTGGTATCAGATAAAGGGAAGGTCACGGTAGTTGATGTAACAGTACAATTGCCTGATGGAGACCAGACCAAGGAAGTCATCAAAATTGCTGACTATGCCCGCACCCTTGAACAAAAATATGAAGCAGCCTATCCAGACCACCAAATCTATTTAAATGGTATGGTGATAATGAACGATGCGTTTGCCGTGGCCGCCCAAAATGATGCGGAAACATTGGTGCCGCTAATGTTTTTAATTATTACTGTATTAATTGGGCTATTAACCCGCTCACTATATGCGGCTATTTCAACATTGATTATTGTTGCGGCGTCCATCTCCATCACATTAGGGCTAGCCGGTTGGTACGGTTTGTTTTTAAGTACGGCAACCGTAAATGTGCCCACCATGGTGACGACCTTGGCAGTCGCCGACTGTATACATATCATTGTGGGCATGCGTCTGTTTTTAGATACAGGCATGTCTAAATCTGATGCGATACACAAAAGTCTGCTTATCAACAAAAAACCCATCATTATTACCAGTGTGACCACCGCCATTGGCTTTTTGATGTTGAATTTTTCTGCGGTTCCTATACTCGCTGACCTTGGCAATATGACGGCGGTTGGCGTGATGTTGGCTTGCGTATTCTCGTTGACGATATTACCCGCATTACTCACCTTGATGCCGTTTAAAGGGGCGTCATCGCAGGCAAATAAGCAACAGAGTTTTGAGCAAGCAGGGAAGTGGGTAACCCAGCATTACCGAAAGGTCTTGCCTGTCTCTGCGCTCATCCTGATAGCGGTTTCATTGTTCTCCGCTAAGAACGAGTTGAACGATGTGGCGGTGAATTACTTCGATGAGTCAAGTACCTTTCGTCAGGCCGTTGATGTTCAGAAAGAGTATCTTGGTGGAATGTCGAATATGGATTTTGTTGCCTATACCGATGAACAGTATGGGATAACCGATCCGGCATTTTTAACCAAAATCGAGCAGTTCGCCACGTGGCTGGAAACGCAGCCTGAAGTTCAGCACGTACTAAGCTTTTCCGATACGATGAAGCGGTTGAACATGAATATGCATGCAGATCAACCTGCATTTTATCGTTTGCCAGAAAACCGAGAGCTGGCGTCCCAATACCTGCTGCTCTACGAGATGTCGTTGCCCTACGGTCTTGATCTTAATAATCAGATAGATATTGATAAATCCGCTTTGCGGGTCATTGCCGTATTGGATAATTTGGGCAGTAAGGAATTTACTGAGTTCGAACGCCGCGCTAAGGCCAGATTTGCGGAATTGGCACCGGATTTGCGTTTGGAAGCGGCAAGTCCACCGCTCATGTTTGCGCACATTGGTGAGCGCAATATGAAAAGTATGGTGGGCGGAACGTTACTAGCGCTGGTTTTGATATCAGGTTTAATTGTCATTGCACTACGTTCCTGGTTTTTAGGTGGAGTGAGTCTCCTCACCAACTTGGTCCCCGCAGGGGTAGGATTTGGCGTATGGGGGATACTATCGGGCGAAATCAATATGGCCTTATCGGTGGTTTTAAGCATGACGTTAGGTATCATTGTAGATGACACGGTGCATTTTCTTTCAAAATATCAGGTGGCGCGTCAGGAAGGACGAACCGTTGAAGAGGCTGTTCATTATGCATTCAGAACCGTAGGGTTAGCCTTAACCACTACAACGATTGTATTAGCAGCAGGTTTTGGTGTACTTACGTTATCGAGTTTCGCCTTGAATGCTGACATGGGGGCACTGACAGTCATTATCATTGTTGCTGCATTATTAATAGATTTACTATTCTTACCCGCATTTTTAATGTGGTTAAACAAACGAAAAGGGGCGGTTAAGCATGATCCGATTAGCGAACAAACATAATTGGTTAGGGGGCCTGATCACCTGTGCCATATTAATGACACCTATCGTTAAGGCTGATGAAGAATCAGAAAAAGAAGGGTTGCGCATTGCTACTGAGCGCAAAAACAGCGATCGTGGCTGGGATAACTCTTTGGCTGATATGTCTATGATTTTAAGGAATGCACAGGGTCAGGAATCAGAACGTAGATTGCGTGTGAAGACGTTAGAAGTACAGGAAGATGGAGATAAAGCCTTGACTATCTTCGACTCGCCAAGGGATGTCAGCGGAACGGCTTTCCTCAGTTTTTCTCATTCTAAAGAGCCGGATGAACAATGGATTTATTTGCCTGCACTTAAGCGCGTAAAACGCATAGCTTCTCAAAATAAGTCGGGTCCGTTTATGGGTAGTGAGTTTGCCTTTGAAGACATGACATCATTTGAGGTGGATAAATTTACCTACGACTTCTTGCGGGAAGATACATATCAGGGTGACGATGTGTATGTCATCACGCAAATCCCGCAAGACGACTTCTCAGGTTATTCGAAGCAAATTGTGTGGATCGATAAAGAGCATTACCGGGTGAGGAAGGTAGAGTTCTTCGATCGGAAAGGCGATTTGCTAAAAACACTGGAATTCGAAGACTATACGTTATTTGATGATAAGTTCTGGCGGCCTTTAAAAAGTTTCATGTATAACGTTCAAACCCAAAAATCCACTGAGCTAATCACACATGAATTAGAGTTTGGTGTCGGGTTAGAAGACTCAGATTTTGATGAAAACAGTTTACGAAGAGCAAGATAAAACCGTGATAAAAACAATTTTAGTGAGTGCAGGATTTCTACTTGTTAGTTTCTCAGCCAGGGCAGAGGTGGATATTGGGGGACAAGCTGGTATTGAAGCCCGTTATTTTTTGCAGGACGCTGCTTACCCAGAACAACAACGTGAGTACCTTTCCGCGTATATTGAACCTGAGTTTTATTATGAGTGGAATGACCGTGCTGACAGCATTCTATTCAAGCCTTTTTTCCGGATAGACCAGCATGACGAAGAAAGAACTCATTTCGATATACGTGAGCTGCAATGGCTGCATGCGTCTGAGAACTGGGAAACACGAGTTGGCGTGGCACACGTTTTTTGGGGACAAACCGAGTCTATCCATTTGGTGGATATTATTAACCAGACTGACTCAATTGAAGCAGTAGATGGCGAAGATAAACTTGGCCAACCCATGGTGAACTTAAATGTGTTTGGTGACTGGGGCACATTGTCGGCGTTTGTATTACCCTATTTTAGAGAGCGAACATTTGCGGGAATGGATGGACGTCTTCGTCCGCCGATTCCTATTGACGGCGACAATGCTTTATATGAGTCTGACGATGAACAGTCTCATGTCGATTACGCACTTCGTTGGCGCAACAGTATTGGGCAATGGGAAGTAGGCGTATCTTTTTTTGATGGTACATCCCGTGAACCTGAGTTACTTACCCAGTTCGACGGCACTGGCAACGCGAGTATCAGGCCTTACTATGCGCAAATCGAACAGTTTGGTGTTGACTTACTCAAGGTACAGGGTGCGTGGCTACTAAAATTTGAAGGTATTTACCGTACAGGGCAAAGTGAAGATTTTGCGGCGGCGGTAGCTGGGTTTGAGCGAACAAGTGTAGGTGTATTTGATACCCAATACGATTTAGGGTTGTTGATGGAATATCAATATGATGAACGCGATGACAATTTTTTCGCCACCGGCCAGAATGACCTGATGACAGGGGTGCGCTGGGTATGGAATGATATAGACGGTACTGAGTTCTTGTTTGGTTATATTCAGGATCTGGATGATTTTGAAACGTACAGTGGGTTTGTGGAAGCATCGAGCCGAATAACAGATAGTTGGCGCTGGAAGATAGACGCATACTTCTTTTCGTCCGATGATGAAACGGATACTTTTTATTTTTTAAGACGAGATGATCATATTCAGTTATCTTTAGAGCATTTCTTTTAACCATTTAAAATAACAATAATAGTGATGAAAAAAATACTTGCGATGGGGGCGTTCTGCGTGAGCGTTTCCTTTAATGCGTTCGCCACCGAGAAAATGTACGGGGTCGTAACGTCTGGCTATACCGATTTGAAATTTAATGAACTGGAAACGGATAGCGTTAATTACTCGCTCGGCCTTGGTCATCAATTCAAGCGCCAGTGGTATGCGGAAGTAGGCTTGCGCCAACTCCTTGATGAAAAGGCAGCTATGACTGCAATGAAAGCGTCCTCCATGTATCTTGCTGTATTGGGTAAAGCTGGCCATCAGGTGGGTGAACTGTTTTATAAATTAGGCGTGATGAATATAGATGTGCAGGGCTATCAACCAGCAGATGCACAATCATGTACGTTAGGCAGTGTGTCAGCAATGTCTGGGTTGTGTGATTACGATGAAGGATTGCTGGGTGGTATGATAGCCTTGGGATTTGACTATCATTTAACCTTACGAACGATGATCCGTTTGGAAATCGAGCATATTCGTGGCGAAAAAGATTTTAAAGCAAATGTGGTTAATTTGGGTATTCGGTATAACTTTAACTAATCTATATTGGTATAAACGCAGTACTTTTGTTTAGACCTCTTTTGAATGCGAAAAGTGAAAAGCGAAAAACATACTATGAAAAACGAGCTGGATGCCAAATTCTTACTGCAAGTGTTTGAGAAGATACGTCAATTTGGTGAAAAACAGGATGATAAGTATCGTCTAAACGGAATTACCGCCTTTACTGATCTAGACGGTTACACGTTGTTTGTGGAAGATCCCAAGGTGAAGCTGCAATTTGGGTTTCATAATCAATACCACTTTGATTATGAGTCATCTGAACATTTCGAACAGTTTCAGAAAAAACTGAAACAAATAGACGAACAGTATTAATTCACTATTTGTCTGACTAAACGTCAGGCAATGCTGCTCGTACTTCAATGCAAGGCACTAAGAGGGTACAATATCTGAAAAACTATTGGAATTGTATCGTTGTCTGCTGCCATTAAGCCGCCCAAATTTTCCCTACGCTTTCTTTTACCCCAGTATTGGCCTATATGGCTGGGTAGTGCTGCGCTGTATCTCGTCACCTGGTTACCTCTTCCTGTTATTCGCTGGCTGGGCGCTCAGGTGGGTTTACTAATGGGCAGGGTGGCGCCTAAACGTGTGCTGGTAGCCAGACGAAATGTTGAACTTTGTTTCCCCGAGATGTCGGTAGATGAACGCGAAAAGCTGCTACAGGAAAATATTAAACGTACCGGAATGGCACTTTTTGAGACCGCGATGGGGTGGTGGTGGCCAGCGTGGCGGGTAAAGCGCGTCTTTCACGTTGAAGGTTTTGAGCATATTGAAAAAGCTTTTGCCCAAGGCAAAGGCGTCTTCGGTATGGCCCTGCATAATGTAAATCTGGAATTTGCTTGCAGAGGAATGGGGTATACGTGGCCTTCAGTAGGGTTTTACCGTAAGCATAATAATGACCTGATCGATTTTATGCAGTACCGCGGCCGTGCCCAATCAAATAAATATATGATTCACAAACGGAATGCAAAAGCATTGTTATCAGCACTGGATGAAGGCGAGTTGTGTTTGTATTTACCCGATCAGGATTATGGCCGGGCGCAAAGTATTTTTGTTCCATTTGGAGGGGTAAAAGAGACCGCCACCACCACTGCGACGCTAATGTTTATTCGACGTACAAATTGCGTTCCACTTCTTATAACGTCTCAGTACACAAGTGATGGATATAAGGTTAAAATATATCCTGCTATGTCCGAGCTGGCTGATATGAATGATGAAGAAGCGCTGACACTGCTTAATGCACGCATAGTAGAGATCATCCAGGAACAGCCAGAAAGCTATTTGTGGATGCATAAACGCTTTAAAACAAGGCCACACGACATGGCGTCGTCACTCTATTAAAATAACAATAATACACGCGCTGCCGATACCAATATTATAAGCCGCTAGCAAACGGTGTTGTGCGTAAATTACGGTGTAAGAATATGGCACAAAAAGGTTTTTCTAGCTCAATGTTTTGGGCAAAACATTTAGGGTTAGCCCTGGCACTAATTATTATCGCCGGGGTCTTAATTTACATGCAATCTGAAAACGAATCTGCGCCGGTTCCCGAAGGTGAAACCAAGCAAAAAAGCGTTGCAGATGGACTGAGCGATTTCTATCGAGAATTTCGCATGTCGTCTGACGAAAAGATTAAAGAAAATAATGGTGATTTTGTTCTTGATGTGACGAATGGTGAGCAAAACCTCGACAGTAAACTTCAGGATATGTCCAGTGATCTTAAGCCTATCAACAAACGTTGGGTAGGTGAGTATAAGCTGCGTAGTTTTAAAGCGGGAGGGACGCTTCGCGAAACTATTTCATCCTATGCCGAGCTGGAAGGGATGCAAGTAATTTGGGATCTTGATCAAGATTTTGTCATCAAACACCATTTTCAGATTGACGGTACCATTGTGAAAGCGCTCTCAGATATTGCGACGGCGATAGACAGTAATTTTTCAGGTGAAGTGAGAACGTATATTTGCCCTAAACAACGTTCGTTGGTGGTCACAGAAAATAAAACCAAATACCTAAAAGCCGAATGCAGTGAAGTGAAACGTTCTTGAGGTACATAATTAGTACATTTTACGTTGCTTTATTAATAAGGTTGCCAAGTATCGATACTCTTAATAGTCACGTACCTGGCAACATAACTTCATTCCATATTTGAGTTACCCTCGAGCGGATTGATGAGAGTTCATCGGTGTCGTCCGCCAGTTTATTTCCCGACAAAGTGAGTTGGTGGTATTCCGCTCTCAGGGCTAAATACGCCGATTTCAGGGTGTTGGTGATCTTATTATCAGTTATCTCGGCTTTCGCAACGGCATCGAGGATTCGCAGGTTATCAGTATATTGAGCCAGTTTTGGATGATCATAACTAAAGGCTAATACCCAGTATTGGGTTAAAAATTCGATGTCAGCAATCCCCCCTTCACATTGCTTCAAATCAATTTGTTTGGCATCTTTTTTCAGTAAGTGGTCACGCATTTTCTGGCGCATCTCCACTACTTCAACACTAAGCTTATTCTTGGCTCTTTGTTTTTCCAGAGTGGTCTGTCTGATCGTATTAAATCTTTCCGTTAGTTTTTTCCCTCCCCATACCACCCGGGCTCTTACCAGTGCCTGATGTTCCCAGGTCCAAGCTTCTGTTTGTTGGTAACTGGCAAATCCTTCAATATGGCAACTCATTAACCCGGCGTCGCCCGACGGCCGTAGACGCAGATCAGCCTCATATAAGCGGCCAAACAAGGTAGAGGTAGTGAGATAATGCATAATGCGTTGTGCCAGCTTGATATAAAATTGTGTCGTACCTATTTTCTTAGGGCCGCTAGTTTGAATTTGTGGGGGGGAATCGTGCAAAAATACCAAATCCAGATCCGAGCCATATCCTAATTCGTATCCGCCCAATTTCCCATAGCCAATGATGGCGAAGCCGGTGTCCTGGTCAACCAAATGTTCGGGTTTTCCGTATTTCGCCGTGATTTGCTGCCACGCTTGTTGAAAAACAGTGCTGATACATACTTCGGCGAGCACGGTTAACTTGTCGCTTACCTTTGAAACAGGTAGGGAACCGCTGATATCACTCGCCGCAATACGTAGTTGCTGACATAACTTAAATTGTCTTACCGCCTCCATCCATTGTTCTATATCATCTGGGTCGATTCTTAGCAGGTGTTGACGAAGCTCGTCGGCATGTTCAATCCTAGTTTCTTCCAAACTCACACATTGTTTTTGCAAATATACAGGCGAAAGCAATTCGTCCAGCAGCAACGGGAAATGTTTGATTTGGTTAGCTATCCAATCACTTCGGGAACACAGTGACACTAATTGTTGTAATACGTCAGGGTTTTCTAGCAACAGATCTAAATAGGTAGTTCGTCCTAAAATGGCGTTAACTACCTGAAGAACGGCACTTAACACTTTGTCTGAGCGCTGCGGGTGCTGCTCAACTAACACATACAATACTTCCGGCATCAATTTTTTCAACGAATCTTCGCCGCGTTGTCCTAAGCGAAAACCTCTCATTTGTTGACTAAACTCTTCTAACTGTTGGTGGATGCCTTTACATTCGGTTGCGCTTAAATGCTCCCTGAAAAGCTCGACAAACTCGTCCTGTTCCAGAGGCATGCGCCAACAGTCTCGGCACTTTATAAAGAGAGAATCGTCTTCGCTATGGGATTCATGTGTTTCTTCCACTAAATCATTGAACTGGCTGTGCACATTTTCCATCACCTTTGCTAATTGCAGTTTGAAAGCCTCTATATTATCAAACTGCATGACTTGGCTAAGGATGTACAGTTGCCACTCTTCTGCTGGCAATGTCTGAGTCTGCTGGTCGTCCAGTTGCTGAAGGGTATGTTCAGTTTTCCTCAGCCATAAATAATGTTTATAGAGTGTGGAAATAACGTCTTCTTCCACAATGTCTAAATCCACCAAGGCAAACAGGGCCTGTTTTAGGCTCTTACATTGGAGGGCAGGCTCACGCCCGCCATGGATAAGCTGAAAACTTTGCGCGAAAAATTCGACTTCACGGATCCCCCCAGCGCCAAGCTTAATATTATTGGCTAGCTGTCTGCGCCTGATTTCACGGGCGATAAGCTGCTTCATATCCCGGAGTGCATCCAGCGTAGTGAAGTCAAGATAACGTCTGAAAACAAAGGGCTTGAGAATGTTTTCTAACTGAACTGTATAAGGAGAGGGCGGATTTAAGATTCTTGCCTTGAGCATGGCAAACCGCTCCCAGTGGCGTCCCTGGTCCTGGTAATAATCTTCAAACGCGGCAAAATGCATGGCCAAAGGGCCGCTATCTCCAAACGGGCGCAAACGCATATCTACCCTGAAAACCTGCCCTTCGTCAGTGATTTTATTTAGAGCGGCTATTAATTGTTGCGCGAGTCTGATAAAAAACTGTTGATGTTCCAACGGTTTCTTAACTCCCCGAGTGGTGCCCTTGGTGGGAAAAGTGAAGATTAGATCTATGTCAGATGAAAAATTCAGCTCTTTGCCACCGAGTTTCCCCATCGCATGGATAATAAGAGGCTGCGGACCATGTTCACCTTCAGGTACGCCATGCTTGTTACAAAAATAAGTGTAGAGCCAATTGTATGCACCCATAATTAACGCATCAGCCAGTTGTGATACGTGTCGCAAGGACGTTTCAATATCTTGGATATTCAACAAATCGCGTGCGCATATGCACAGCATGTGAAAGTGTCGATAGGTACGAAGCACCTGATATAAGTGTTCAAGCGTCGTTACATCGGCTAGCTGCAGGGCCAGACCCTCAACATAATTCATGTCACTGGAATCAAGAGTGTTGAGTACGTGTTCAATCCATTCGGGATGACGGGTTAATTGTCGTGCCGCGAAGTCGCTATATCCTACAAGTTTGCTCAATATGCATTTATGTCTATCCGACATAGTTGGCAACTTATTCTTCATCTCCGATAAGAAATGTTCGCTACGTGCTTGAATAAACTTGTTTTCTTCGCTCATCGTATGCATGCTGAAGGAGTGTTATATAAAAAGTAATATTAACTACATTATCTGCTCTAGTTCGGTAATGACAATACGTTGATACAAAAAGTTTTTTTAATTCAGAAATAAGGTACCTGTTAGATGGAAACACTTGTAAAGATGGTCGACTTACCTTCTGATCTGTGGGTGTATCTACTCATAGACCTGGGTCTGGCGCTGTTGTTGTTATTGCTATTGAAGTGGATGGCGGGTGCATTCAGAAAAAGTTCGGTGACCGAAGAGCTTGGGGTCAAGGATAATTTTGCTTTTGGGATAAGCATCGCTGGCGGTATGTTATCGCTTTGTATCGTGCTAAGTTCTGTAGTTGGCAGACATGTGGGCCTGGGCTACGAAGAAGCCGCTGTCGGTATGCTAACCTTCGGGCTGGTGGGAATAATTCTGGTTAAATTCGGTCGCTTTGCGCACGACAAACTCGTGCTGAATCGAATCGATAGTCAGGCGATGATCGCTGACAGAAGCGTCAGTGTAGCGCTAGTTGATGCAGCAAGCCTGATAGCTAGCGCCATCATCTTGCGCAGCATGATGCTTTGGGTTGATGGTAGTGACGCAAATGCCATTATCGCTATCACGACAGGCTTTTTAGTGGTGCTGGCTGTATTGCTGGTGCTAACTCGACTAATTGAAAGAAGGTATGCGAAGGGAAATCAAAACGATTCATTTCAAGGCGCCTTGCGCAAAGGACAGTTAGCACTTGCCATTGAACATTCGGGGAATTTGCTAGGGACCGCAACCATCGTTTCCTCAGCGGGCAGTCTTTTAGACTATAACCCAGTGGGGTATGTCAGCAATGTTTCTGGCTGGCTCGGCGTTTCTGTGGTACTGACTATTTCCTTGATGGTGTTGGTAACACTAAGTAAGCACGTTATCTTATTTGGTATGGATTTTCGTCAGGAAATTGATCAACAGCATAACGTGGGTGTGGCGTGTTTGGCATTAACCTTAAGTATCGGCATAGCGCTAATAGTTAACGGCGTGCTGGGGTTCTTAGGTTGAAGAGTTATCACTTTGAACGGCATCAAGCGCACAAACTAGCTGAACCTCGTCAAGTCGATGGGACGTGAGCAAGGATAATTTTTGGGATCTACTCAGGCGTTTTATGCGCCATTCAAGTTTTAAGGCCGTGGATTTATCTGACAGTTTAAAGATGGCTCTGAAGGTGTGCGGTTTACGGGCTTTTAAAAACTTTGCACCGCCCTGTAATACACCACAGTGCTGCCTGAATCGACGTTTAGGGTCAGTGGTTGACCCCGTATATAGCATGCCACAATGTGTTTCAATCAGGTAAACATACCAGACAGGCTTTTGTGAGTCCTCAACCGTTGCTTCCACTGTTATACTAGTAACCAATATTTAGAAATTAATAGAAATCATGATTCTACCAGATTTTACTCAAGCTCGAATTTTAATTGTCGGCGACATAATGTTAGACCGTTATTGGAAAGGGGGCACAAGTCGTATTTCTCCTGAAGCTCCGGTCCCAGTGATTAACATCGATGAAATAGAGGACCGCCCGGGTGGGGCTGCGAATGTGGCAATTAACGCTGCATCATTAGGTGCAAAGGTGACATTGTTAGGTTTGTGTGGAGAAGATGACAATGCCCAGATACTCCGAGCGAGGCTGGAATCCTACGGGGTGAAATGTTGCTTTTTGCCTGTTTCAGGGTTCGCTACAATCACTAAACTGCGTGTGTTAAGCAGGAATCAACAATTATTACGTATGGATTTTGAGAAAAGCTTTGCCCAGGTTGATAAAACGCCCCTGGCTGAGCATTTCTCAGCACAACTGCATAATGCAGATTTAGTGGTATTTTCTGATTATAACAAAGGGGCGCTCAGTGATGTGAGAGCGCTGATTGATGAGGCTAAAAAACAGCACAAACCCGTTGTCGTTGACCCTAAAGGCAGTGACTTTGCAAAGTATCAAGGGGCAAGTGTATTAACGCCTAATATGGCTGAACTAGAAGCTATCGTGGGAGAGATCGTGCATGAGTCTCAGCTATCGGAAAAGGCGACAAACTTGAAAGACTCGCTGGCGCTAGATAATTTACTCGTAACCCGCTCTGAAAAAGGTATGTCTTTGTACAGTGCTGATGCTCCTTTTCATTTGCCTGCGAAAGCACGAGAGGTATTTGATGTTACCGGAGCAGGTGACACCGTTGTATCCACACTCGCAGTCGCGCTGGCGTGTGGCCAAACAACTCAACAAGCTTGCGTGCTGGCAAATATAGCTGCCTCAATAGTAGTGGGTAAACTAGGCACTTCCGTTATAACACCCACAGAATTGGCATTAGCTTTGAATGAACAAAGCGGTCACCTTGATGGTGGGGTTATGAACGAAGATCAGTTGATACGCGCTGTTGAACAGGCAAAAAGCAATGGAGAACGGGTCGTGATGACCAATGGTTGTTTTGATATATTGCACGCAGGGCATGTATCTTATCTTCAGGCAGCGGCGCAATTAGGTGACAGATTGATAGTTGCGGTAAACACTGATGAGTCTGTGACTCGATTAAAAGGGCCAGGTAGGCCGGTTAATTCGGTCGACAGACGCATGGCGGTGCTGGCGGGATTAAGCGCGGTAGATTGGGTAGTGCCATTTTCTGAGCAGACTCCGCAGCGATTGATCGGCCGACTATTACCTGACGTTCTGGTAAAAGGCGGGGATTACACAGTGGAAAAGATCGCCGGTGCAAATGAGGTACAAGCCAATGGTGGGGAAGTCAGGGTACTCCACTTTGAAGAAGGTGTGTCGACCACGGGTATAATTGAACAAATTGTCGGTAAGAACGTAAAACTACAGTAAGTGATTATATGTAAATAACATGAATAGCTGTCAAACGGCTATTCATATAAGCTAGCACTTTTAGCATAGCCAAACAGATAAGCGGTAACATACATGTATGAAAGTTATTATGGGCTGGATTCCAAGCCGTTTCAGCTCACGCCAGACCCGGCGTTTTTCTTTGCCAGTAAATGGCATAAACGGGCTATGTCCTATCTTCAATATGGATTGTCTCAAGCTGAAGGTTTCATCGTCATCACGGGCGATATCGGGACAGGAAAAACCACTATTGCTAACAGCCTGCTTGCAGAAATCGAAGACGATATCGTCGCAGCGCAAATTGTAACGCCTAAATTATCTCCGGATGAATTGGTAAAAATGGTGGCGGCTAAATTTGACTTAGAAGTAGCCGGACTATCCAAAGCTGATATTTTAGATGTGCTCGAACACTTTCTATATGACTTGAGTAAGCAAGGTAAGCGAGCGCTGCTACTAGTCGATGAGGCGCAAAACTTGCCGCTCGAAACGATTGAAGAACTGCGCATGCTGTCTAACTTTCAACAATTTGGAAAACCTCTATTACAAAGTTTTCTATTAGGACAGGAAGAGCTGCAACCCATATTACGCGCGCCAAATATGGAACAGTTTAGGCAACGTATTGTGGCTTCTTGTCATCTGGCGCCGATGACCGAGGATGAGACACAACATTATATTGAGTTTCGAATGCAGCACGCAGGCTGGCAGGGCCACCGACTGTTATCGGACAAAGCCTTTTCTCATATATATCAGTTCACCCGTGGGGTACCAAGAAAAATCAATACATTGATGGACCGTATTTTGTTATACGGATTTCTTGAAGAGTTAGAGGTGTTAACAGAAGAAGCGGTCAACGCGGTAATAGACGAAGTGAAAGATGAGATGTTTGTTCCTCACACGCCACAATTCGAAGAGCCAGAGGAGCAACAAGAGTCTCAAGGAGCGAATAGCGCTAATGAGGGAGCCTTCAAACCTACTCAAAAGGTTCTTACGCCCAATGGGAATGAAATTAAGGAAGTCGAGTACTATAAAGGGATGTTAAGCGAGTTGGTGGATGCGTTGGACGATGCCATTAGTCATAAAATTAAGCTGACGCAATATATAGATAAATTGTTGAAGAAAAAATATCGCACCTATGTGCGTCTAAAAGGTGATGAAGACTAATAAAAATGGCCTCACTAGTTGGTCTTTCCCGCTCCCGCTAGTGTGGGCTTTATAGTTCCTACAGTTTCGTCACCTGGGTGGGTTTATCAGTCGAACATATAGCGCACGCCTACACTTAATCTTATATCCCTATAGTCAGAGCCATATCTGCCAGAACCATAATTTCCGTTTTTATCTAAAAAGGTTAAATAGCTCTGAAAAAGCAATCGGGGATTAAGGTATTTATCGAAGCCCGTGTGTATGGATAAATTTTTGGTCTCACCATCAGTGAGGGTGGGAGAACGCTGAGTTGAGATGGCGTAAGCTAAATTATTTATAAAATAAAGATTTCTATTTAAGCGATATCTTGACTCCACCGATACAGCGTCAGTCTCTCTACTTAGTTGACGTCCCAGAGACTCTTCGTCACTCACTTGGAAGGAGACGTTTAGGGTCATTTTTCCCTTTTCATATCCAACGGTTGCGATTAACGATTCGCGCAAAATTACGCTATCGTCCAGTGAAAAATTTTCCTCCAAAATAGGGATAACTTGCTCACCTTCAACAGGGATATAACTTAGATCATCTTGCGCATCACACCCTGCGAGGGTCCCAATATCAAGCGGACATACGTAAATCCCGATTGGAGTGGATTCTGTAAGTAAACGAGTCGTGTTGGTAACGCGGTCATGATAGACCAGGCTTGCGCTGGTATATTTAGTTTGATAATTAACTGCAGCAGATGCCCGCCGTCCGTAATTATTTTTGCCTAAATCCAAATCTACCGATGTACGGGGCGAAAATGCCCATTTTAGATCTGCGCCAACGAATTGTTCACCATCAATATTCGGATCATCGGATATAGACTCATTTACTGTTAAAGCAATATACCGATTACTCGATTGTCGGTAAACAACCCCGGCTCCAACGCTTGAGAATTCATCTCTGTCGTTAAGCGCCGCTCGATTTTCAGAAACTTCATTTTGCTCATGATAGCCTGTAAGTCTGACACCCCAGTTGCCATAAACGAGCGTGTCAGCAAAGGCGCTAGCATCCCGACTAATAAAATCATCTAAGCCGCGAGAAGAACGTTCGGTTTTATTATAAGAGCCCTTAGCCTCCCAGTACAATCGCTTAGCCTCATCACCGTTATACAGTCTTCCTCTAGCATTATAATTCTTACTATCTACAGCAAAATCTCTAAATAGAGAGGAATCGTCTGCATCAGTTTCTCCATAACTAATTGACGCAACACTCCTGAACCAATCACCCTGGAGTAGAGTCAAGCGCGCACCGAATCGGTCAGTTTGAGCACTAACTAGATTGTCATCACTGTTTAACTTATCTGCAATCAAAAAATCCCCAGCACTCACATTTCTGTATTGCAGGTTGCCGGCTCCAGAAAAAGTGAGGAAATTTTCAATAGCTTCCCAATTTAAGTTGTATTCATATTCAGGAAATGTATCGCTGTCAGGGGCCGATGATCCTTCTCTTTGAAGGTGGGTAACAGAACCTATCCAGTGGCCTTTGAGAGACTTCGTTTCGACTTGAGCTCCAACTACCGGCTTTAACTGGAGAGAAAACACATCGTTATTGCCTAGCCGGTTGGAGTCAATGTTTTGATATATCAAATCTGATTCAACACTAGCCTCAAAATTAACTGCACCGAAAGTGGGAAAAGTTGTTAATGCTATACTGGTAGCAATAACACTGCTTTTTACCGCTGCCTTAAAACTATGGGGCTTATTAATTTTGGTCTTCTGCATAATAGTATCCGTAATAACCAGCTCCTTCGGGATCGGAATCAATAGATTTATTCACTACGAATCCTATTGCCATATTAGAGCTTAAGCGTTCAACTGCATATCTAATATCTGACAGCTTAGATTTTCCTTCTTCGACTACAACAACCGCTTGTCCTGCAAAATTCGCCAGCACTGCGGTTTCATTAATTCCTATCAGAGGAGGGGTATCGATTATAACAATTCGATCCGGATATCTATTGGCGAATTCATCCACTGTCTTGTGCATTTTTCTGCTTGCCAGTAGTTCAGTAGTTGAATGATGAGATTTACCTGCTGGGATAATTTTCAGTTTATCTGCATTTGTGGGATATAACACATCAGCAATATCATCAACTTCCCCTGTTAAATACTCAATAATGCCTTTTCGACCTTGTAAACCAAATGTATTCAATACGTTTGGCTTTAATACATCTGCATCAACGAGCAGAACCGTTTTATCTTGTTCTGAAGCAATACTCAAGGCTAGATTTACCGCGGTAAAGGTTTTACCTTCAGATGGTCGGGCACTCGTCACCATTATAATGTTGCTGTTATTAAGTGTTTTCGAGAGGGGACCGAAAGCGTTCTTTATAAGCTTACGCTTAATCTCTCGATATTCTTCATTTATCTGTGTTCGCCCGCCATCTAATGTAACCAGACCATTTTCTGTCAAACGTTTAAAGTCTATATCAAAAGATTCGGTATCGCTGATGCGGACTGGTGATACGGGGGGGCGTTCCACTTCTGGCTTAACTGCAACATTCGCAGAGGATGTAGGTACATCCTGCTGTTTTTTTAATGCTTGAGCTTCCCGTTGCTTTTGTAGCGCTTTTTCAATGGTACTTCTCATTACAACACACCCGGTATCTGTATATTAAAAATTACTGTACTCACCAGAAATCCATACATTAGAACAATAACGCTCGATGAGGCTACAAATATTGCCATATGCGTACGATTACGCTTCAAAATCGAGTCGGCATGTAAATGACTCACTACACCCCACACAGGGTACTCGGTAATATCGGACAGTTGATTAGCCCTTACTAAAACAGGAGCTAACTGGCTTATTAAAAACGCTATGGCTACGCCCACGCCGAAACCAACAAGTAATACCATCGAATACAGCAAGATTCTATTTGGTCCGGCTGGTTCGTTTGGCACCAGCGGCGGCTCAATTATTCTAAACTGGAATTCTTCAGCAGAGACTTCTGCTCGACGCGAAAGATCAGCAGACTCTCGTCTGGATAACAGCTCTTCATAACGTTTCTTAGTGATGCCATAATCGCGGTTTAGAGAGGCAAGCTCTGCTTCGATTTGAGGCACCAAATCCACCTTTGAATCTAAGCTGGTGATTTTATTTTGTAAGCTTTTCTCTTTAACTTTCAACGAGGCGATATGGCTTTGTAACCGACTCACTTCCAACGCAAGCTGACTATTGAGCTCCCCTACAGGTTGACCCGAAGCTAATCCTTGCTCTTCAAGAAACTGCCGGAGTTCTTCATCACGAGATTTTTCAAGTTGCGCGAGCAGAGCTTTTGTCTCAATCACATCCGGATGCTGATCAGTGAAGCGAAGCGTAAGATTATCCAGCTGATCCTCTAACGCCTTGATGCGGTCATCATAGCGAGTTTGCAAACCTACATCGCCTTCACTTCGAACGCCAAAGCTATCCGAGACTTTTGAAGAAATTTGCCCTTTGACAGTTTCAATTTGGCGCTGGGTCTGCTCAATTTCCAATTGAGTAGCTTCAAGCTGGTTTTTGTACTCTAGCAATGAGTTGTAAAAAGTACCCTGAAGCGGTAAGACGTCACTATACTTACGTTTAAAGTCGGCTAACCTTTGTTCCGCATCAGATAACCGAGTTTCATAATCGGCTATCTGTTCATCCAGGAATCGTCCTGCGGTATCGGTATCCCGCCGATTGTTACCCAGTGAACCTTCAACAAACAGTTCCAATGTTTCCTGCACAACCCGCTGCGCAACATTTGGATTTCGGTGTTGGTAATTAATAGTAAAAATATTATCTTTGCCAGTAGACTCGAGAGTGATGTCATCGCTAAGTCGGTCAATGAGATCACTAAACTGCCTGTCAGTTTTTACAGTTATGTCGAGATCACTTTCTCTGGCAATTGTTTCCAGATTCGATCTGCTCAACAACGTTTGCGCCATCATCTGAATCTCTTCCCTTGGATCCGTTTGAATTGCAATATCCTGCAATATAGGCCTTAAAGGTGAGCCAGTATCCACATAGACAGTCGCGTTTGACTGATATTGATTAGGTAATGTTGCTACATACAAAAAGCCGATTGGACAGATTATCCATGAGCAAATTATTATGATGCGCTTTTTTATCCAGATGCCCTTCAAAAAGTCGAGCAACTGGTTTATAGATGGTTGTAAATCCTGCATTAATTTGTTCCGATGCTGCTAGAACCAAGCTTCTGGGATAATAATAATATCACCAGGAAGAATATCCACGTTCTTAGATATGTTTCCTTTTCGAATAAGATCATCTATATCTATATCAAATGTTCGTTTTTTACCATCAACCACTCGTACCAACTTGGCATCGTTGCCATCTGCAAACTCGGTCAAACCGCCTACCGCAATCATTAAATCAAGCAACGTCATATTCTTAGTATAATTAACAACTTTAGGATTCATGGCTTCACCAATCACCCTAACCTGTTCACTGAGCGGTCCAGAAAACGAATTAACACTAATCGTCACTCGCGGGTTATTGATATATGTAGATAATTTATCTTCTATTTCTCTAGCGAGCTGAGTCGGCGTCTTACCTGCTACCTGAATATCTTCTACTAGCGATGTAGTAACTTTACCATCCGGTCTTACAGTAAACGTGCCTGAGATATCAGGGTTTCGCCAAACGAAAATATTCAACGTATCGCCAGGACCAATTAAATACTGATACTCACTCACATCAGTGGTAAGTGATGCGTGCGTGCTTGCTTCAGGTAAGGTTGAACTTGAATTTAACGTGCTGCAACCTGCTAAAAGCGTAATTGAGGTTCCAAGTGCTATATATAATAAAGATTTAGAACAGTACATAAGAGATCATCCTGCGCTCGAATGGTTAAATTTTTATCGTAATGTAATTTACCCTACGGTAAATACCACTATAATGCCATCATCATTTGTAGTCTATTACAATAATTATCATTATTATGTTCACTTTAGAAGTAAAATTAGGGGGCCAAGGGTGGCACTAAACAGGCGTAATCAAAGTAAGCGTTCCAATATTCTGGTTATTACAGAAGCTTTATTAATCGCTTACATGGGATATATTACACACTTTATCCTTGCTCAAATTAATATTAGCCCTTCGGTTCCTATTGAAAAGCTGATGGTTAATGTAGGAATGTTAACTATCGCAATATTGATATGTTCTTTGTCAGTAGGTTTGTATGAAACCAAACTCAGAGAAACATTCAGAGGAATAATCAGACGAATATTTGTCAGTGTGGGGTTGAGTTATTTCTTTGTAGAATTAATCAGCCGCACATTCTTCGACGCATTGATGATGCATCCGTATTTTCTTCCTGCTGCGGTTTGTACGATTATCATAACTCTTGTTGTGTTTAGATACTTCACCAATAGACTAGGATTGCTAGGTCTGGGGAAAATGCGCATCGTAGTTCTTGGGGCAGGGGAACGTGCTTCAATAATAGAAAAACGAATGCGCCGTGATGTTGATCGAATTGGCTTTGAACTACTTGGGTTTATCCCGATTCCCGGCGATAACCGTGAAGACGGAATTCGCAAAGAAAAGATCATTCATGTAAAGGTTGATGAAAATTTTCAGCAATTCATCGCGGATAATGATGTTGAGGAGATTGTGATTGCCTGTGATCAGCGCCGCGGCACGTTGCCCATCGATGTATTGTTTGAATGTCGCTTGCGCGGCGTGGAAGTAACCGACTTACTTGACTTTATGGAACGTGAAACGGGCCAGATTGTGGTTAATTTAATGTACCCTAGCTGGGTAATTTATTCGAATGGCTTTCAAAGTCAAAACTATTTACGAGATGCTTTAGATTATTTTTTAAATGCTTTCCTGGCGACATTTGTCCTTCTTTTCACCTGGCCTTTCATGTTACTCACCGCCCTGATTATCTGGTTGGATGACGGCAGGCGCACCCGCACATCGGTCTTTTATAAACAGGAACGAGTTGGCCTTAATGGAAAGCTATTTAATATAATAAAGTTTCGCAGCATGCGGCCTGACGCAGAGAAAGATGGTGCGAAATGGGCCAGTAAGAATGATGATAGAGTGACCCGGATAGGGCATTTTATTCGCAAATATCGCGTCGATGAGCTTCCACAACTAATTAACGTGTTCAAGGGTGAGATGGCTTTCATTGGGCCCAGACCTGAACGCCCTGAATTTGTAGAGAAGTTAGTTAGAGAAGTCCCATACTACAATCAGCGCCATAATGTTAAGCCAGGGCTAGCAGGATGGGCACAGCTCAATTATCCGTATGGTGCCAGCGTTGAAGACTCGATGGAAAAATTAAAGTTTGATCTGTATTACGTCAAACATCAGAGTATGTTACTGGATATTTTGATCTTAATTCGCACTGTCGAAGTTGTATTGTTTGGTAAAGGTCGGTAACGATTCATTTTAAACGGTTATGCGTTTTAAAAAGCCAGTCAGCATTGCAGACTGGCTTTTTTATTGGAGGCAGATAAAAATGTCAACTTGCTGGTCTCACAAGTAAAGCATGACAAGATGCGATGCCTTATTTGTTCTTAATGTCCAGTCCTAAAAACTGTCACCGTATTCTAGGTCGACACATAACACGTAATTTGCTTTTTATTTTCATTGCCCCATCCTTAGCCAAAGTATTATAGATTATCTGCTGCACAGAGATTTTCTCTTTATACGAGTAAGGGAGTTTGGGAAGTATCACCTGATCTATTGCTTATGGAGCAGCAGGTTGAGGAGAGCTGAGCTTATCTCAGTGGGAGAGAATCTTCGCGTGAATATAGATTAACGTTGTATTCTCGCATTTTGACTGCAATCTTACAGATTGCATAAGGGAAATCAGCACATGCATCCTTCACGGGCAGCCTTTGATTCTGAATGTAATGAATAAAGGCTGCCACATCGTGGAGTAGAATAGACTTAGACTAACCAATCAATTATTGGAGCTCGGCGCGAAGCACTTCTAATTCTTCTTTAAGCTGTTGGTTATCGACACTACCTATTTTTTCAATCACTTGGCGGCTCTGCGTCTTATCACCTACCGCCAAAAGCGCTTGTGCATAGTGTAACGCTATGTTGGGAGTAGGAGTTATACTGTAGGCTTTAGCTAGAAGATCTACCGCTTTATCAGTGTTACCCATCTTAGCTTCGATTTGTCCTAAAGTGTCTAACAGGCCAGGGACATCTTGTTGAAGTTTCAAGGCATTTTCAGCTATTTTCTTCGCTTGGTTATATTCTTTATCATTCATTAATAGCCAAGCTAGATTATTGGCAGCAATGACATTAGACGGTTGCAGTTGCAGAATAGTACGATATTGCTCTTTTGCCGCCTCTGGTTCTTGATAAATGACCAAATTAGCCAAAAGGTTTCGCGAATACACGTCATTTGGATGAGTTTCGACTCTGGAGCGTAAGAACGTTAATAGTTCCTTGGGCTGATTTGTCGCTCGTAAGGCAATGGCAACAGCTTTCGCATTAAAAAGATTTGGCGCACTTTCGTAAAACGTTTGAAGTAATGGCAATGCTTTCGACGGTTTTTCTTCTAGTAATAGAATATGACCACGCAACCCTTCCCCAACTACAGACTCTCTAAAATCCGCAGGCAACTTAGATAATGCTATTCTGGCTCTGCGGGGGTCTTGTTTTTCAATTAAGTAGCGAATGTTTATCGCTTTGAGATTCGCAGATTGCGGAATATCGGAAATAGCCCGTTGGATTGATTGCAATAATTTGCTTTCTTTATCAACATTTTTGAAAAAGCTTATCTGAGCTAAAGCAGCGACTTCATTTTTAGGCTGGATTCGTACCCAATCCGCCAGTAAATTTTCAGCATCATTGATTTTATTTTGCTGAAGGTAACTTTCCAGACGGGTATAAAAATAGTCGTCAGGGGCACTTTTGAGGCGATCCTCGTCGACTTTTAAGGCACTTTGTACCTTCTCGTGATCCCCTTGTCGCATGTATAATTGGGCTAGCAATACTTTGAGTTCCAAATTGTTGGGAGCGGTTTGAATCGCCTGTTTTAAGGTCTCAATGCCTTTGGATAGGTTATCCATCGCATAAATACCTACCAACATTTTAACGCCGGGCAAGTACTCTGGTTTTCCTTCTACAAGGGGTTTAAGCTGATTGATCGCTGCTTCCCGGTTCCCTTCTGCCAGTGCCTGATTAGCAAAATAAATGCGTGAAGGCGTATTGAGATTATCTATAGCCTGGGCTTTTTTGTATGCTTCTACTGCTTGTTCGTGCTCATTTGCTTCGCGGTGTGCGAGGGCAATAGTGTTATATCCCAGAAGTTGGTTTTCTTTATCGGCAATTAATTGCTGACCAAACTTCATTAAGGCATTGGCATCGCCGCTTTTCAAATATGCGTCAATTAGGCCTAATTTTGCCCCTTGCAAGTTTGTATTTTGGGAAATAGCTTTTTCTAGGTCTTTGATGCCAGACATGTCATTAAGTTGTATTTTAAGAAGCCCTAGTCGAGCAATATCTTCTGCGGAATTTATCTCTATCGATTGAAGTTCGGCTAACAACTCGCGGGCTTTAGACTCTTCTCCCGAACGTGCCAGGTTAGTGCCTAACATAGCTACGATACTCGCATCCTGACTCGTCAAGTTATCCCACTTTTTAACCGTAGAGGAGGCTTCCTGGTCATAACCCAGTAGAATCTGCGTCAAAACATACAACCGTCTGGCAGGATGATCGGGGGGTAATTTATCGGCTACCATTTTTAAACTGCGATAGGATTGCTCGTAATTTTCCAGCTGATAATCGCTAACCCCTTTTACCACTAAGGCCATTTCAGTACGCAGGCCAGCCTGAACCGCGATATCGATCATTCGTTTAGCTGCTTTATAATTTTTTTCGTTAAACGCGATAATCGCACCCAACTTGTTCACGTAAGGGTGGGAAGGAAATTCTTTGAGGAGTTGTTCCGTCAGTTTTTTACCTTCGTCAAATTCTTGCGCTTGCACCAGAGCCCCAGCCAATAAGACCTTAGCCTCACGTGATTCAGGTTGCATATCACTATAATCTCTAAAAGCTTTCACCGCCGCGTTATATTTATTGGCTTTTAAATTAAGTTGACCTAGCAGTAGATGAACTTCAGCAACTTCAGGACTGGTTTTTGCCAAATCATTTAACAAAGAAATTGCTTCGTCCATGCTTGTCTGATTAGACGTGACATAGACGCTACCAAGTTGAGAGTAAGTAGAGTCTTCACCCGCCGCGGCGGCTTTTTCAAAGAACACCAGCGCTTCTTCTTCATTATTTAACGCGGAAGCAGCAACGCCTTTATAGACATACATCTGTGCAATCTGATCGGCTGAAAAACTGGCACCGTCGAAATCGGCTTTAATCACGTCTTCAAATTCGCCCAGTCTTATCTGCGCTCGAGCAAGACCCAGGATAACTTCTGGAGCAGAACTACCCAGCTGTTTAGCTTTTTTTAGCTCCTTTTCAGCGCCGGCATAGTTCCCATTGGCAAGTAATATTTGACCAAGTAACAGGCGAACTTCAGTATCGTTGGGATTGTCCACCAGAACGTTCTGTAAATTAATTCTAGCTTCGTTTAATTGTCCACTCTCCAAAGCAGCTTCAGCATCAGCGACCGCTTCATCGCGATTTACCGCTGGTGTACACCCTACGCTTGCAGCAATTAACAAAGGTAATACGAACGTTCTCTTAAGCATAAATGTTTCCTTTTACACGCTAATCTCTTTACAATGAGCCAAATAGCAAGAATATAGTTTTTTATTCTTGTACAGGAAGATATAGGTAACTGATCATCAAACAATCCTGATTGGATGGTGCTGCGTACAAATATCCAAGTCAATACTGTAACTCATGTAAGTAATAAAAAGTAGAATCTATGGCAAATGTTAACGCAATGACAGTGGATGTTGAAGAGTACTTCCAGGTTGAAGCTTTTGCACAGGACATTGCAATTAGCGAATGGTCGAAATATGAATCCCGTCTTGCACTCCAAATGGACAAGTTGCTTTCGGTATTTGCGGAAACGGATGTTAAAGCCACATTTTTCACCTTAGGCTGGATTGCCAAAGCACATCCTGAGATTGTCAAACGCATCGTAGCTGAAGGGCACGAAATTGCCAGTCATGGCTTCATGCATCAGCATTTGTCAAAGCAAAACAGCGATGTGTTTTTTGAAGATATCTCCAAGGCGAAATCGTTATTGGAAGATATTGCAGGGTGTGCAGTGAAGGGTTACAGAGCCCCTTGTTTTTCTATTAGTGCTGATAACGACTGGGCACATGACTTAATTGCTGAAGCGGGCTATGAGTATAGCTCCAGTAGTTACCCAATTAATCACGACCTGTATGGAGTGCCAAATGCGCCCAAGCATCCATACAAACTCGCTAATGGTTTATTAGAAATTCCTGTCACCACCGCTATGTGGCGAAATCGTGTCTTCCCAGCAGGAGGAGGAGGGTATTTTCGCTTGCTTCCCTTTGCTATTTTTAATTGGCTATTCCAGAAAAGTGATGTGAATACTGTGGCGAACTTTTATACCCATCCATGGGAATTTGATCCGGAACAACCCAAAATCCAGAGCAACTTTAAATCTAGCTTTCGACATCATGTGAACCAGCGTAGTGCGTTAAGCAAATTGACGAAGTTGTGTGAAAGATACAAATGGACAACCATGGCTGAGGCGTACCTCACCCAAACATACCCCCAATTTGGCTCCTGGCAAAAAGTGGCCAATGGCGATTACTGATTACGCTTTAGCCACCAACTGAAGATTGCCTCTTTCATCGGGCTGACTTTTTCAGGAAGGCAACATAAGGCGAATTTTTTTTGTTTTTTGTTGCCCCATTTGTATTTATAGGATTCTACCCCGCGTAAAAAGTCCACTTTTGTAATATTCAGTTCTGCAAAGTTTTTGTATATTTGTTCAAGCATAATCATCCCTGGTGAAAATTGCCTGTAATTGGAGTTTATTACTGGAACGTAGTAATAAAGACAATTTTGAACAATAAAACCAAGGTGAGCTGCAATAATATTTTCCTCATGCTTTATGCAGGCGACGTGCAAGAAGGGAACACTCGCTTTTAATAACTCATGGATCTCATTGCGGTCATGGATGGCTGTAAGTGCACTTTCACCATATTTGGCGGCATTATTATCGAGGATCCAGTTGATGACATCTTCGTCATAGCCTAAATTAAGAGAAACAGTCAGTTCACCTTTCTCTTCAAGTTTCTTTCGTCTTCGAGCGGCGTCATTGATAACCTTCTTTTTCACCGGTCCCAGTTGGGTTGAATAACTTACATGCTCCCAGCGCTGAAATTTTCTCAATCGTCCAAATCGATTCGCACTGCTGATCAATACACTTGTGAGATGTTGGTCGGGATAATGAAAAATAAGCGGTAACGATTGAAATGAAGACGCTTTTAGCGCAGCAAAAACGGCATCTAAGCAATCGCTTAGAACATAATTTGAGTCTAAGAGTATACTTTGATAGTCGGTAAAGCGCTGACAAAGATGAACTAAACCTTCTATTCGAATCTTTGAAATGACCACCTTTTTAGCAAGAGGCAATATTGCTACACATTTCGCACCATGCCAGATAGAAATTAAAATCGGTTGCGCTTCATAACTGGCTAACTTGAGACACCAATGATACTGAATAAAGGGGGTGGTTTTTTCCTTTTCCTGTAAAGCGAGCCATTCATCTTTTAGCTCTTCGAAAGCCACATGGCCTCGATGTATTTTTCCGTGTAATTCCATAATTAAGGCAACTGAGAAGCGACAAAAGGTCCAATCTTATTTGCTAACCATACAGGCATGCGCTGCCAGGCTGCAATGGCTAATTTGAATTTAGGGTTGTCTGGATTCAGACTTTGTTCTGAGTTCGTCTCTGTCGCCAGCGTATACCAATAATGTTGAACTGGTTTCGCACCCCACTGCTTTTTAAACCGATAGGTTCCCGCGTCCTTGGTAGAACGGCCAAAATCAAACCATTTCATGTTAAGTTTTATGGCATGTTTAAGGATGTGGTCATACATCCACATGTTTATATTCATTTTGTTCGCCGAACGCAACGTTGATGCCCACGGGATCTCCATCATGTCATTATGGGTAGTGAGAAATGCTGCACCCACCGCTTTATTACGGACATACACTACAATGAGTTGGGCGTTGTCTTCTAATTGTGTCAGCAGTAATCGAAAAAAAGATTTGTGTTCGACGGGGGTGCCTAAATCACGCATGTTGGTTGAAAAAACTTTATAAAAGTCGTTAAGCAACTCTTCCTTTCCCACTTTAAATGTAGGTGAATACTCTTCCGCTTTTTTAGCTTGGGCTCTTACCTTAGCGCCTATCTGTTGTTCGAAAAGAGAAATGTCGCCAGGCAATGCTCTTAACATCGATACCTTCTTCAAGGATGAGGCTCTATCGGTTTTAGTGGTGGATCGGATCTCAGCGTATTTACTGCCCACTGACCTAGCGTGTTGGTCATAAGCTTCTAATAATGAAGCAAACACCCGTTTACAGGAGGTTAACGGGCCACCGTAATTAAAAAAGGGTAACGATACCGCAAACTTCCCAAACAAGGGGGTAGACATAACGACCACTGGGAGGCCGCCAAGTAGTTCGCCATCTTCCGACCAGGCACCAAATATTTCATAGCATAAATGGGGTTGAGTAGAATAAAATTGATAAATGGCGTGGGAGTGATAAAGCGACGAACGGTTAGAACTCGCCACATACTGCCACCATTTCTCCTTTTCGGCGGGCGACACAATTTTTTTTACCGTGATTTCACCAGTGTAGACATCGTCTAACTGGGCAAATTGTGCCGGTAACACTAGCCTGTCTTTCGGCGTTTTTTTAGCTGACTTTTTGCTTTTTAACAGCGCTTTTAGGTCGCCTTCATGTTCTTTTAATTTTTCGCTTACTCTCTGCATAGAATGAATGAGGCTTTGGTGATCATTACTACCGACCTCTACATCTTTAAATTGGCGGGCGATTTTGCCTTTTTCATTCTTTAGATTTTTAATAACGGATTTAAGCTCATCCAACTTATCGTTAGTGTTCTTCACTGCATCCTTTACCATTATTGAGGTACCTTGTTCAGGTCATTAAAATAGGGGGTGATAATCTTTATCATTTTTTCAACGTGTTTGACTGTAACACCTGGATGAAGCGGAAGGGTGAAAAAACCATTGGCGACTTTTTCTGCAATAGGCGTAGGAAAAGGTGTGCTTACTTTATCCCGAACATTTTCGATATCGATTAATGGTTTTTCATACATGACCGAGGCACCTAGTCCGTGTGCATTGCATTGGGTTACAATAGCATCGCGAACTTCCTTGCTGGAGGCCAGTAAAGGTAAACGCAAAAGCCTCTTATTTTCCGCTTGTTGAGGCCAAGCTAAGGGAAGATTCTTTTTTAAAAGCTCCGAGATATGTTGGGGCTGTGACAAGTAGTGTTGAATCGCTGTGCCAGCCAAACTGACTTTCTCACGTTCCATATCGGTTATTTTGTCTAACTTATGGTAAGCCGTAACGCCAAGTTTCAGCGCGGGGATCCGCGCAAGGAGTCCGTAAGGGATGGGATGGCAAACTATATTAAATAACCGAGCCTTTAGCTGGGTTTTGATATCGACCTTCAGATGCTTGGTCTTAACATCATTTAATTGATATCCTTCAAACCAGTCCTGATACCGCGATTGCCATGCGAGTAAGCCACCTCCCATTAAGTTGACCGGTTTACCCCTTCCAAAAGAAGTAATGAAGAAGTCAGCGTACTGGGTGTCAGTAGGAAGCTGATAAGAGCCCAGTTGACGTAAATTTTCAACACGCTGTGCAGCTTGCTCATGCTCAGGAAACCATTGAGCATTGTCCTCAATAATGAAAACATCATCACTTAGTATTTCGCGCAGGCATTTGATTGGCATGGAGATGCCGAGTAGGGAAGGGCAAATCACCGCCAAAAGCGATCCATCAAGTTTTTCAATTTGAGTCAAATCGTATTGGTATAGATTAGGATCAAAGTCAACGCTAACAGCCTGGACTCCAGCAAATTCGCATGCGGCCACTAAATCAGGACACCCATATCCTGGAATGATTACGTTCCTGTTTACGTTGTCAGCTCGTTTAACCAGTTGGGTCAGCGCCAACGCTAACGCAGCTGTGCCCGACTGTAAAAAGGTATGTAAAAATCCATTAAACTGTATCGTCAGTGGCTCTGCTGATATATTTCTAGAGCCCGTGTGCACGGGCGTGCCCACGGGTGGAAGCTGTTTTAAACTCATCTTGCAGAAGGTTGCCAGACTGTCATGCGTTTACCAGATAAAAATTGAATACCTGCATCCAGTAGGGCGATGTTAACTTGTGTGAAAAAGTATATGATCTTAATTAATGAGTTATCTCTCAACGTTGGCAACCAGTGCGCAAACAACGCGATGCCATAAAAAATCACTTGCGCAATGTAAGCAAACGTATAAAAGACTTCACCTTTTCCCATGCAAAACGGGGTTACTATGAACAAACCAAGCAATGTCCAGGGAACAGTCCAGCGCAGCAGTTTATGACTAATCACCTGAAAGGAAAATGCACCGAATTTAAATGGATTGAGCACTTCAGGGTGACGCTCAAGTGCTGTCATCCCTCTAATAACGGTACGGATTTTTCGAGCATATTCTTTACTTGGATCGGCCAAATCAGTGTAAAAGCCTAACACATCCGGTGCGGTAACAGCTTTGTAGTCTGCTTTGGCACAATTTAAAGCTGTATTAAAGTCACTGGGTGAATGAATATCCCATTCTGCACACACCTCTACTCGTGCAGCAAAAAATGACCCGCTTAATCCTACCAAACCGGCTAAAAGAGATTCTTGTTTCCGTAGCCACATTTCGTATTTAACATAGGCCCCTTCACCTGCCACAGTACCATCTTTACTCACAAAGCGATCTTCACTGCTAATTGCACCCACTTGCGGATCACTGAAATATTGTACCAGCTTAACGATCCCGTCTTCTTCTATACGCGTGGCGACGTCAGAAAATACAATTATGCCTTCCTCAACTGTTTGAATTGCTTGCAACTGGGCGTTTTCCTTGCCGAGTCTGTCTTGTGCGCGTACTAGCTTAACTCCTTGTTCAAAGTAGGAGTTAACGATTTCATCGGTACTGTCTGTTGAGCAATCCGATGCAACTAATAAAGTTAATTTTTCGGCAGGGTAACGTAGTGAAAGTGTATTTTCGATTTTTTCTCTAATCCGATTCTCTTCGTTATAGGCAGTGACAATAACTGTCACGTTAGGTAACTCCTCTTCGGAAAATTCCTGACGGTAATGCGATGGTAAACTTCTGAACTTTACCAGCAATGTGAGGACTAGCGGATAGATAAAATAACTAAAAATAGAGAGTAACAGCAGAAGCCAAAACAAAAACGTCATAATACTTAATCTTATACCTCAAGGTTATCCGTATACTTTACCCTGCTAAATGCTAAATTCGCAATCAATGATTTGTACAGCATTTGCAAAGATTGCACAAAATCAGTGAGTGAGTATTATACCAGCAGCCGTTGCCTTTTTCGTACATGATGAAATTGGCGTTGAAGTTAATAGAATAAGTAGTATCCATGGAAAAAGATCGTAATTTATCGCCAATTTGGTTGGCATTCTTGTTTATTAGCGTATTTGGTGTGGTTTGCTATTTCATCATCCCGGACACTTTTCAATCAATTCACACCCTTTGGTCACAAAATAATCATACCTATTCGCACGGGTACATTTTGCTGGGATTTGTGGCTTATGCACTTTTCGTTGATAAACGCTGGCTTTACCACCAGCCTTCGCTGTTAGCTATCCCACTGGCCTTGGCAGCGGGAATTGTCTGGGTGGCGTCAAACGCTATCCAGGTGCTACTTATTCAACAAATGTTACTTCCCGTACTCTTGTTTACCGCTTTGCTAGCATTAGTGGGGGTTAAAAACAGCTTTAAAGCGTTTGTTCCCATTTTAGCCCTTTATCTTGCTTTGCCAGTGGCCGATTTCCTTATCACTCCGCTGCAAGACTTGACGTCTCTTGTGGTAACGACATTATTGAGGTGGCAGGGTATAACGGCATATATCGAAGGGTATGATATCCACCTTCCGTATGGTGTCATGCGTATTTCCGATGGTTGTGCAGGAGTGAACTACTTACTTGCCGGAGTATGTATAGGCCTATTTTACAGCTACTTAAATTTACGCAAAACCTCGCTGAAGTTATGGGCAATAAGTTTAATCGTGATCTTGTCTCTGGTTGGAAACTGGCTGCGAGTTTGGTTGCTTATTCTTATCGGATACTACAGCAAAATGGAAAGCGGCTTAGTACATGAACATGGTTTTTTTGGCTGGGTGATATTTGCCCTATTTGCGGTGGGTTACTTCTTCTACATGCGTAAGTTAGAAGTGAAAGACATTGATTTTCAGCCTGCGGATAATAAGGGCGAGCTTTCAGTTTCAGGAAAGTTAGTTGCCGTATTTTCGATAACACTCATTGCATTTTCTGCCATGCCCCTAACAATAAAGTTATTGGATGACCAGAGTTCCTCATCGCAAATTGTAAACATAACGCTACCTGAGAAATTCAAAGGGCTCACTGAGGTACAAGAAGCTAGCGAAAATTACGGCATTAAAATTTCCGGCGCTGACTATTCGCATATTTATGCGGGGAATGTTAATGGGCTTGACGTAACGTTGGCCATACTAACGTTTAGGGAACAAAAACAAGGAAAGGAGCTCATTTACTTTGCTAATCGCTATGGACCAGGGATTAAGAATGGAAAAAAAGTAGAGGTTAACGCTGGTGAATTAAATGCCGCAATGCTTCCTAATGAAATGGGGATAGCTTACTGGGGATATAAAGTTGCTAATACTTTTACCACTGGTGGGTTAGAAACTAAGTTAGCTCAATTACGGCAAGTGTTTTCTTCTCCGTTCGCTAGTGCAGTTGTTTTACATGTTTCGTGTGACAGATACTGCAATGGCATAGAGGAAGAATTGCAAGTGCATGGAGATATTGTCAATGCAATACCTGAAGTTGAGGTAAATTAGCAGTGAATGTTCTTCATATTGCATCTGGTGATTTATGGGCCGGAGCGGAAGTGCAAATTTGTACGCTGCTAAAAGCGCTCATTAGCAGCGGAGCAAAGGTAAGCGTCATAATATTTAATGAAGGCCGGCTCGCAGACGAACTTGTGCAAGCTGGAGCCAACGTCATAGTAATATCCGAATCTCAAAATGGAATATTTTCCCTTATTAAAAAGGTCAAAATTCAATTGGCAAGATTGCGCCCAAATATTGTTCATACACATCGTCAAAAAGAACATATAGTAGGCAGTATCGCTAATATGCTAACAAGCAAACAACCATGTGTGCGAACGGTGCATGGCAGCCCTGAGTTCTCTCTTTCTTTCAAGCAGCGAGTGCAATCTAAAATAGACAGGTTCTGTGGACGTAATCTTCAGCATGCCCTTATATCGGTTGATGAGGAATTAACGGAAAAACTATCGACTAATTTCCGCCGAAAACATATTTACACTATTCCGAATGGAATAGATGTACAAGATACACTCTTCCGAGCTGAAACCACAAAAATAAACGTTGATGACTCTTATAAGCATATCGGCATTGTCGGCAGATTAGAGCCTGTTAAACGTGTGGATTTGTTTCTTGATATGGCGAAGTTAATTGTTGATTCCAACGATGAAGAAGCCAGGTACCACTTTCACGTGTTTGGAGGAGGGAATTTAGAGGCAGCGCTAAAACATCAATCTCATCAACTCAACTTAGATGAAACAGTTACTTTTCATGGTCATACCAACGCAATCCAAAGTTGGATTAAAGCGATGGACGTTGTCGTGATGACATCAGATCACGAAGGTCTGCCCATGACTTCTTTAGAATGTTTAACGTTAGGCACGCCCTTGGTAGCCCACGCGGTAGGTGGATTAGTTCCACTACTAACTACCGCATTCCCCCAAGGATTAGTTACTGAGCATTCACCCCATGCTTATGCGAAAACTACTCAATTTATTGCTAAAGCTCAGCCGTTGGTTGAGTTGCCGCAGCGATATACTGCTAGTCGAAATGCTCAACAGGTGTTGAATCTCTATCAGACGTTGCTGAAAGATTAAAAGCGATAATCAAACTGCTTGATATCTTTAGCAAACCAATCAGCAACGATTTGTTGAGTTTCGTCATCATAGTAATCGCGATAATTCCCCCGATTAGATCTTTTAACATGGGGTAGGGTGGCAGTTACGCCCAACTTTTCCGCAAGGCGATTAAATTCTTCGCTTAAGTTCTCGAAACGAATAATTTCATTCACTAACAATTTGCCGTCTCTGTCCGCAATCCAGTCTAGTTGAGGCATAAACATCATGGGCTGATCATAATATTGGGGATCGTTTTCACCATAAGTTCGCTTAACCCATTGTTTAAAATCCAAATGTTTATTACCCAAATTGGTTTGATCAGTTTTAACTCGATAATGATAGTGAGATACAACCTTGTCCCAGGGGTTCCTAACGACAGCGAAGGTTATTTTTTTATTCCAGTTTCGCCGCCCCATCTGCTCTATTTTTTCCAACGCAGTTTTGTGCTCAAAAGGAAGGCCTAACGCTTTTTCTACGCTGCTACCGCCAGTTTTATTAATATGAATGAAGACAAACTTATCTAGGTAGGCCTGCCTCAATAGCTTAATTTTTCTTCTTACTCTTAGTTTTGTCTGGCCAAGAATTTTTTTCATTTTTTTACCATATTCAGAAAGATATTGCTTAAAGTGCTTCAATTTCGACGTATTGACCTAATTTACGCGATGCGTTCATAAGAGAGGCGATCAAGCATGAAACCAGCTATCGTATTGATTTTTGCAATGTCTGCTGCCGAAAGTTTTTCAATACTGGTTTGATTCATGTCTTTAACACTGTCATTACGCTCATGGATTGAGAAATTTTCTTGAGAAATGTCTGGAAAAGAAGGCAATGATAGGAATCGAGCAATTTTATCCAGTTCACCTTTTGGCGAAGCAGCCAAGTCTTCGTAACGTAGCAAGTGAAAATTAGTTAGGTGTTCAGCATCATCTAGCATTATCTGGTTGCTCCGAGCCCATTGCCAAGCGGATTTTTCAATTGGCCAGCCGTCTTTTATTGATTTTGGATCGCCTTTCCGTGAAATGCCTTCAGCAACAGCGTACCCGTTTCTGACAATGCCAATAAAATGTGCATTCTCAAAATGTTCTTGGAACCACCGAGTCCGACCGGTATTAGGAGGAGACTTTTCCACTAAGACACGTTTACTCAAATCAAGTCGCATTCCCCATTCTTTTTTAATACGTACAACATCTGGCCCTTCATCATTTTCGGTCAACCTAAACATATCCTCACGATCCACCCACATTCTAGGAATCCCCAAATCGTAATCTTTCTTAAACTGGTCAGTGATAAAATGTCCTTCAGTGGGGAGGGCTGAAACACTTGGATGTCGACCTATCAGTTCGGAAAGAAGAGTTGTACCTGAGTTATAGCAGCCAACAATAAAAACCCACTTATCGGGACGTGGTAAAGGTTTAATCGCAATTTTTACTTCACGAAGAATATTGCCCAAAGCTTCGCGGGTTACTTCTCTGAAACGTGTTCCTTTCATACTACTTACTTCTAATTTTTAGCCAATGATAAATGAAGTGATGAGAACTTCAACCATATGTAGTATCTTTACGCACGGTCATGGGTAAGCGCTTAATCAGAAAGTAAAAACTTCAAAGAATACTTTGGTGAAGTATTTTAGGTAGAGGCACGTATTGTTAAACATTCCTGAAAACTCGAAATTACAAAAAATTAGATTATGGTGTAGTGGTATTCTATCTAACTTTTTGAAATGTATTGGTGTTAAACAAACTCAGCTCATCGTTTGTGGGTATCCGAGAGGGGGCACATCTTTATTTTATAACATGATGTCCGCTACTCTAAATAACCACTTCAAATTCACTCCTTTTGAAAAGTATTACATTTATCTTATTCATAAATTCGGAAATATAGCGTCTAAAGCACCGTTAGATATAAACCACCTTGCTTGGGTGGACCAATTGAATGTTAATAAGAAAGATCTTGTAATCATAATTGTTATCCGAGACATTCGAGATGTCATTACCTCGCGTCATCCTATATATAGCGACGAATACTTTATTGGATATGATAATAGTTACTGGCCACAGAACAAAGAATTCACCAAATGGAAATATGAAGGGGCGGGGGTAATGGAAATAACCCAAAACATTTTTAAAGTTCGTGAAAGAAAAGATGCCACCATAGTTCGATACGAAGATCTAGTTCGAACTCCTGACAGTATTCAGGACGAGCTTAATGCCAAATACGAGTTACCCTTTCATGGTAAGTTTTCGAAATATCATGAAGTGAAAGATAAGTTAGCTTATCAATATGAAGGACGGTTTAAGGCCAATGATCCTTCATTGGTACTCGAGGGTAAGGAGATAGTGAATAAACAAGCTCGATGGAAAAGCGAGCGGTTTGAGCAACGCATCTACGAACAATTTAGTGAATGTCCAGATTTATTCAATGTTCTCATTGAGTTTGGGTATGAACAAGATCGCTCTTGGTTTGATTATTATCAAAACAAGTTCAGCGAAGAAAGTTCTGAATGAAAGAGATAATCTTAACTTAGTTAAATAGAGCAGTATGAGTTCACATAGCAGTATTCTTTGTGTCGCGAACTGGCCCTCTGATGTGGGTTATGCCTGGTGGTTAATGGAAAGCTATTGGGTTAAAATTAGCGAACTTTATCAAGCGTCGTACACAACAATAATTGCATATCCTCAAATAAATACAGTTCCTGCTGAAATAGCCAATAGTGATATTGAATTGGTCAACTTTGACTTTCGCGCTACTACGATTAGCAGGGTTATTGAGAATATTAACTTCATAAAAAAACATAATGTTAAAGTTATTTATTTATCTGACTATGGAGCGGCGGATATAACATACGCTTTGTATCGGCTTGCTGGAGTGGAAAAAATCATTGTACATGATCATACTCCCGGGTTGAGAACAAAACCCAAGGGGTTGAAGAAATTCCTAAAACTTTGCATAGTAAACATGCCGTTAATCAAGGTCGATGCAGCGTTTGGTGCCACCGATTATGTTAAAAGAAGGTTGCAAGATGTGTCGTGCGTTGCACCTTCGCGATGTTATTCAATTCAAAATGGTATAGATTTCTCACCAAATCAACTAATACGAGAGCCACATCCTCTCAGCGCCAAATTGCCAAAAGATAAAAAAATTATTGTTACTGCTAGTCGGGCGAATAAGTACAAAGGAATTGAATTTGCGCTGGATGTCGTGGCGGAGTTAGTAAACCGTAGAGGATTGGATAATTTCGTTTATTTGTTCTGTGGAGATGGCCCCGACTTGGCACACTTTAAGGAGTATGCTAAACAGCGGGGAATTGAAAGCTATTGCTATTTTCCTGGTCGGGTAGAGAAAGTACAGCAACTTTTCAAGAATTGTCATATTGCATTTCATCCGTCTAATGGTGAAGTGGGGTATTCTCTCGCCATATTAGAATACATGGCAAGTGAGTTGCCTGTCGTAGTTCCCGATAATCCATCGGTGTGCCTTGCTACCCGGGATAAGCAGTCAGGACAGGTTTACAAAGATAAAGATAAGGAGAGGGCAGCAGAAGCATTAGCTCTGTATTTGGAAGATGAGCAAATGAGAGTGACGCATGGAAAGGTAGGAAAATCGGATGTCATAGAGAAGTACACGCTTACTTCTACCCACACAGCGCTGGAAAACGCTTTTTTAAATGTCGTGAGAAGGTAGCAGATATGCTTTCTTATTTTACTCCCTTTATACCCGCGGGGCCTGATGGGTTTAATGTATTAACCATAGCTGGAGCATTTCCAACACCCATTCAACCTTGGCTAGTTAATCATCTTGTTGAAATTTGTAGGCATGGAGGTGATAACAGAATTATTTCACGCCGCGAGGAGCTAGAATATATCTCGTCAGCCGTGTTAGAAAACGAATTACATAAAAAATATTGGTCTTTACCTAAGGAAAAATCGAAACTAATTCCTCTGTTTTTTTCTTCCATGCGTGATGCGAATATTAGAAAACGAACTTTAGAGATTTTACAGCGTTATGATAGTTGTGATCGGAAACTAAAGCATAAACTTGTAGACATGCTAATCGCACCTGTTTTATCACTACAACCCGACATCATCCACTCCCACAGCGAACCCCTAGGAACTCGGCTTTTTCCTTTGATAAAGGCTAACGGAGCGCCTTTTGTGCAGACTTTCCATGGGTTAACGCCGATTGGAGTTCCGACAATTTCGCGTGAGCAAAGGGGCATATATTCTCGCGCAGCGAAAGCAATATTTGTTAATACTGATTTTGCACGGAGGCAGTATGAAGCGATCGGTGGTGAATCAGATAACTTTATAATTGTGCCACAGGGTATTGATTTGGAAAGGTGGCAATATAGTCCCAGTGCCCCACCCGAAAATGCGCCATTGAATCTTCTCACGGTAGGTCGATTAGATCACGAAAAAGGTCATATCTACGTGCTTAATGCAGTCGCAAACCTCCTTAAAAAAGGCTTCGATGTCCATTATCACATCGTTGGTCGCGGTCCGAATCGTGAGTATTTGCAAAATAAGGCTAAAGAGTTAGGTATTGCCAATCATGTAACGATGTACGGGGTCTTAATTGACGAACAATTAACTGAAATTTATCGAAAGTCTCACATTTTCATACTGCCAAGCCTACGGTCTCCAGATGGTTTGTGGGAAGAAACACAGGGTGTGGTTTTACAGGAGGCCCAGGCAACTGGCTTACATGTAATAGCCTGTGACAGTGGGGGGATCAGCGAATGTCTTGATAAAGGCAAGTATGGTTTTTTAGTCCAAGATAGAAACAGCCAAGCAATTGCACAGAGTGTAGAAAAAATTCTAGCTAACAAGAGCTCCTGGAGACAAAGACAAGATGCGGCAAGGAAATGGGTGGAAACACAATACTCACTTACCGCTATTGGTAGAAAAATGAATAACTTCTATCGCCAAGTTCGAGAATAGTTAACCGAAAGAAACTATTCCTTAATCGAGGGTTTATGGGCAATATAAACGCGTTTTTTAACAAGAAGCCAATCTATTGGTTTTCTGCTGGAACAATGATAAGACAGTTGGTTAGCTTTATTATGCTACCTATATACACTAGCTATCTTTCTCCAGCTGATTATGGAGTGCTCTCTTTACTGCTGGTTACGGTTTCGATTTTTGAACTATTTCTTGCCGCACAATTCGGACGGGCGATTCCGAAATTCTATTATGACAAAGAACGGCAGAAAGACCGAGACAGCGTTGTTGTAACAGCATTGAGCCTGACTGTCCCAATTAGTCTGGTGGGTGTAATTGCCTTTTATTTCAGTGCTCCCGTTATTAGTGAATATGTGTTAGAGAGGAAAGACATTGCTACCGTAGTAGCAATGTATTCTGTAATACTATGCACATCCACGATCGAATCATATGTAATGATGCTTTTCCGTCTGAAAGAGCATATCGCTTTCTTTTTCTTCACATCTCTAATAAGGCTATTCATACAACTATCGCTGAACATATATTTCGTGGTTATTTTGGAAACTGGATTGGTAGGTGTTTTATATAGTTCCATAATAGTTTCATTGCTGTTCGCTTTACTTTCATTAGTCTATACTTTCAAGGTATGTCATATATCGGTCGATAAAGGTTTAGTTAAACCTTTATTTGTATTTACTTGGCCGCTTTGGTTCGCAGGCCTAGGAAGTGTTTTTGTCACGAGTAGTTCTCATTTCATCATCAAAGAATTAGCTAGTGTAGCTGATGTAGGACTGTATCAATTAGCCAATAAGTTCGGGATGATCATTTCGCTCATAGTTTGGACTCCATTTTCCCACTGGTGGCAAACCGAACGCTTTAAAATCGTAAATAATGAATCACGCAGAGATGAGTTTCCGTTAATTTTTCAGTGCATTTCATTTGTTTTAGTGATGAGCGCAATTGGCATTTCATTTTTATCACCTTTGGTTCTTAAAATGATGGTAGCCCCTGATTTTTACCCTTCCGTTGATTTGATCCCGATGCTTTGCTTTCACTTCGTATTGATGCACCTGGGCCATATGTATAACCTTGCATATCTATATACAGAGAAAACCAAAGTTATGGCTAATGTAACGTGGTTAAATGCGGTATTAATTGTGATTTTCTTATCCATTGCTACGTATTTTTACGGCATAGTCGGAGCAATGTATGGTTATTTATTATCCTCAGCAATTACGTTTTTACTAAATGTTTATCTTTCAAAGAAACAGTTTGACTTAGGTTATGATTTTACCAAGACCTTTACCTTCATCGTGCTTTCATTTTTAGCAGTAATTCTTTTGCAACCTTTATTAAGTATTGATTTGAATTACACCGAACTCGTAACACGATCGGTTTTGGGTATATTACTGATTGGGGGTGCGCTTACTATTGCTGTTTTTTCTAACAAAGATACTCGTCACTTCCTCTTTGCTGCGATTAAAAGATAAGTACGTAGTTTTGACAATGAATTGAGTTTAACTGATTGAAGGGGTTAAACGCGTGAAAGAGATACAGTCCTTTAGCGTTGGGCGGAAATTGTGAAAAACGTCAAAAGATGTTTAAGTAGGACAAATTGATATGAAAGGAAATGAAAGTTTTCAGCCGGTTTTTGTAGTTGGATCTGCACGTTCTGGCACAACTATGATAGGAAAGCTTCTGGCTTCACACCCACTATTTTGTGAATACAGGGCCGAAACGCTAATCATGTCTGTATGCCGCAAACGTTACGGAAATATTTTCAGCTCTGATAGCAGAAAAGACAAGTTTCTTGCCGATTGGTTTTCATCCAGGCAATTTAAACGTTCTAATCTTACGAAAGAAGAATTCACGAAGGTACTCGAACAAAGTCGATCCTACCCTGAACTGCTAATCAATTTCCTCAATAAAATGACAGTGAAGAGCGAAAGCCATTTTATTGTGGATAGTACCCCAGCTAATGCAGGGCACATTCAAGACATTTTAAAACAATTTCATAACGCAAAATTTATTTGGATGGTAAGGGACGGTAGGGACGTATCTATCTCACAAGAAAAGTTGGGCTGGATAAGCTCACCAGCTCCTTTTAAGCAGCACACTGACCGACTTCATTATGCCTTACTTAACTGGAAACTTATCAATAAGAAATGCTTTTCCGCGGTAAAAAGTAATGTCATGATCGTAAGATACGAAGATTTTCTATCCGCTCCAGAGCAAAGTCTTCAAGAGATGGCTTCTTTTTTAAATACCGACAAAAATGCATTTGATTTAAGTTCTGCATTAGATCCGAATAAATCTAATAGCGCTTTTGGCAAATTGGGCAACGAAGATAACAGGTCGCCGGTTGCAAGGTGGAGAAACGCCGACGCAGAAATGGTTAAAAATTTCACATTTGGCTGTTCAGATACGCTTACCCAACTTGGTTACTCAGCGTCGGATTCGGGTTGGTCGCTTTCACTTCAGGCGCGTTACTCACTATTTTATATACACATTATGGCGAAAAGGGCGCTTTCCGGATTTCATTGGTTTTCTAAGCGCACATCAGAGCGTCTCGAAGATGGGGACTAACTCATTGTCCCGATGATACCCTCCGACTATTTCAATTTTTTGATGCAGTAAGGGGGACATCTAGGGATTTAAGTTCTGATGGATAACGAAATGGGCCACCATTTCAAAATGGTGGCCCAATAACTCACTTTCTGGTAGCTTAGTATAAGAAATCAGGTTTTTCTGACCACATTTCCCATCCTAACAGGTAAAAACTCGTATCTTCCTGGTATCCACTGTTTGACCAGCCAAAAACGTAACCATCAGTGAAATAATTATCTGGCTGATAGGCCGTCAAATCTGTTCGTTCAAATATCATTACCCAGTCGGTTGACTCCGTTTTCTTCCAAATTCGGTAACTTCCATCTTTTGCTTCTAGTGAGGAGCTTCTTACTCGCTCAATAACTAACTCCACTACTGTGCCATTGTCGCGAGGATGGAAACACTCTGCAGCATCACCAAGACCATTTCTTACGGTACCTGATGTGCGATGAGATTCTGAAGTGTTGACGACAGGTCTACAATAACTAACGCCATTTTCATAACCTTTCAACGGTGGGTAACTTTCCGTTTCCATGGTCATGCCAGCATTAGAGTATCTACCTTGCCATTGGGTGCTCAGTTTGTTGTTATTTACAAGTGAGCGAGCTCCCTGGCTAATCGCAGTAGCATTAGAATCAATATTGAATATTTCCGTACCACTCCCCCAGAAGCGACTGAATTTTTGATCGTAGTCCATGACATATAGATACTTTTCGTCTGCTTTAACTACTTTAGCCTGAATATTATCATCAGTTATTACATTGTCACCTTCTTTCCATATAGAAGGGTCAAAGCCTGGAGTAACATCTATTCTTATAGCCGCACGATGATAAAAATTGGTAGGCTGATAAATAGTTAAATGTTCCCACGTGCTGGAAATTGGCGCATTGAACTTGTAACGCCATTCGCTCGAAGAGTCTAGTTCGATTTCTTTTCCTTTAAATGAAAATTCAATACCTTGATACGGTGTGTTAGGTACTGCCTTTAACCCACCGTGGTCATTTACCCAGGATACAATCCCATTTGCAACTGCAGGGTCGTCACCAGCATTAAAGTCCCATTTTGCCACGGGGCCTTTCAAATTATTTTCATAAGTTGAACACTGATTCGCATACGCTGATGCCGCTTGGGCGGCAGTAACTACAAACGCTGCTGATAAAATTAAGCTCTTAAGTTTTATTTTGTGGGTTATTTTTTGGTTACTTTGGCGCGTAGTCACGCTAGCCTGAAAAAGGTTTTTTTGAATCGACATGGAGTAATATTCCGCTTAAGGTTATAACCACTAAAAATCAACTTTGGCGGCTCGAATACTCAACGCTTTACTATAAACGATGACGCCACCAAACGGCTTTCCATAAACCTTGCTACCATAAATCATGAAAAAATTTTGCATGTCGGAATGCGTAATACACTTCAGAATTTTGGTTGTAAGCGTGGTAGATTCAAAACTTCGTTCGCAAGACAACACTGTCTGCTGAAGACCCAGCATTCAGAAGTTGTTCCTATCTGAGAATCTACTTGGTCATCACGCTACGAACATGTTATCGGATTTGAAGGGAATAACTACAGTATTAAACGGTATACCGTACAATAAATGGTATGTCAGTTCATACACAAAATGTTGGTAAAGTATTATGCTAGTGAAGCAACTCAATGCGTATATTTTTTTGCGATACGGATAACATGGGAATAGCGTAGATTAATTTTTTCTTATATTTCTTTAACTTAAAATGAACTTGAGACGGCATATAAATCAAATTACTACAAGCACTTTGGATTCATATGCCAATTAGCTAGGCTCGGAGGGACTTTACTATAGCGGGTAAACAACCTGCAACCCGAAATCAAAACAATTAAGTTATTTTATGAAAGTCTCAAAATACTGTTGCTTTTTAACCTGTGATTCAAACTTTTCAATGTATGTTACGGTATACGTTACATCATTATCGAAGTATTTTTTCATTTCACGAGCGATTAAAGTTTCCCATGCATTATTTGGCATACCTTCTATTTTCAATAAAATTTTACCTTTCTCACGTTGTTCCGCTTTGTAATTAATTAGGATGTCATCTTTTAACGCGATATTTTTGAAGACATAATAAAATGTGAGTGCGGGGTATTCTTTGTTCTTACCAATAACACTTGAGCCTTTCCTGCCTACAATTTCCTTAAGAACACTATGGTGACGGCCACAAGGGCACGGCTCATCGCTCAATGAAATTACATCACCTAAACGATAGCGGATAATCGGAAACGAATGCGATACCAAGTTGGTAACAATTATCTCATTACTCTCATCTAACTCGACTAAAACGTTTTCCATATTGATGTGCATTTTACCTTTAGGGCATTCGAAGGCTATAAGTCCTGCCTCCGCAGCACCGTATTCGCTGATCATTTTTTGGCCAAACGCTTTCTCGATTTCAAGTTGGTAAGCATCAAGAATCATTTCCGAGGTACCCTTTACCATCTTGATTCCATTAACCGATAAATTTAATTGGTTCACCTTTTTAGCAATTTGGTAAATCATAGAGGAATAGCCTGACAAAAACTTTGCTTGATTCAGCTTTTTAGCAAAATTAGTGATGGAAGCGTCGTCATATTTAAATATTCTTATGCGATTTTGTAATTTATCCAGTAATTTGATTTTTTTAGCTTCTTTTGGGTCAATGTTATAACCCCAAAAATAACCATTTTTATCCCAGGGCTTAACGCCATACCAATCGTAACACCTCATTACACTAGCTCTGTTAGTCGAGTCCCACTCTTCGTTTCGATAAAAGGCTAGTGCCTCTCCGCTCGTACCAGATGTTTCAGCTAACATTTTTTTCGAAAAAGTAGCACGTGAGTGAATTTCCTTATTGTAAGAAATTAAATCCGATTTATTTATCGTAGGTAGCACTAATAAATCTTCAATAGCGCTAATGTTAGGGTCAAAACCGTATTCATCAAATAGAGCAGTATAAAAAGGTGAGGTTTGATATGCTGAAATTAAAAGTGAGCGCAATTTCTCAAGCTGTATCGTATCTAATTCCTTTCTACTGGCGAATTCGGTTCTTTTTAAATTTTCGTAAATAGTAAAAAGGGATGGATTTCTAACCTTTGCACCAAGTAGGTAGATAATTTTTGAAAGTAATTTCATATTGTTATAAGTTTCGAGAGGGGTTAAGTCTATAGTCTGTAGTTAGCATCTTAGTGAAAAGAATAAGCAGGGAATAAGCATCACCATTATTTTCACGATACTTTTTGATAAACAAATGGATTTTGTCTTTATCCCAGATCTCATCAACAAGCATATCAGTATAATCATGGAACGTGGCTGTATCGTGCAAGAACTGGAAGTTGTTCCATCCCAATCCTTTTGGTAATTTTTTGCTTGAAAGTGTATAAATTTTCTCCCCAATGATACGGGCAAAACGACTGAATTCTTGCAGGGATATTCCAAACCGCGCCGAAATAAGGGTGGCTGCTAATGCTTGGCTAAGCAAATGAGGAGCATGTTTTTTCAGAATATATTGGCTAAGCCGATAATTTGCTCGATATTTATACGGTACAGATAAAGCCAGTTTATTGAGCTTAGCATCGGAATATGGATGATTATAACCTAGGTCCGCTATTGCTGATTTGGTTTGATAAGAAAAATATTGGCGTGAATCGTGCTCTAATTTAAATCTTTCACACAGTTCGTGAATTCCAGATGTATTTTTGTCCGAATATCCTCTCAAACACGCTCGAACTTCTTCCGCATATTGGCATTTAATTTCTTCAAAATTGATGGATTTTGAGAAAAACCATGGCAGCTCCACGAATCCCTGAGATAATTTAGTAGTAAGAAATTCAATCGCTTTGTCATCCTCGATTGCTTCGTATTTATTTGGCGCGAGCATTGTCTTAAGTGTTCTCATCAACTTACCTTTCCCTGGTAAGCTATTAACACCATAATGGCCAGAAACTAGTTCACAAGCTAGTCCTGCACTTAATGGAAAGTTACCTAGTTTATGAAGGTACTTCGACGCGGAATACCAGTGCGGAAATAAACATTGACCGGTTTTTTGTAGCATTTCTGTTATCGTCGCGCCATCATAAGCAGTATACTGCAACGGTACCATGTTAAAAGGCACCCCAGTGATGACGCCATATTGGAACGCTATTTCAATTTCTCTACTTGCCAAGTCCCCGTGGGAATATACTTGCTCAAGTCGGTTAACATCTGTCAGCAATAATCTAGAATCCCAGCCTGCTGATAGCATAAGATTAGTCTTTGGACTCTCTTCTATTACGCGCTTGAATCTTTCGGATATTTGAGAAAACAATGCTGATGGATCTGTTTCGTTATCACGACGCCAACAATCACTATCAAATATAGACAACTTTCCAGTTTTTCCATCAAAGTTAACACGCTGAAGTGGTCTCGTTTGTTTTACTTCGTTAAATACAGTTCTATCAGATATTGTTGCACCTTTATGAACGGATGCGTAAACCTGCATTAAATCCATTGTACACGAAGCTACTCGGGGCATGTTTTCAATGCGATCGGTCAACCAAAACGTTCCATTTTGATAAAGATAGTAAACGGGTTCGGTACCGAGATAATCACTTTGAATGACGACTTTATGAGATTCAGCAGAATATAAAATCGTAGTTCCAACTAGCGTATCTTCATTGTAATTTTTCGTTTTAGTTAGAAAATCGGCTGTATTCTCTGTAAAGTGTCTGTCTCCTAAATAAATAAAGAATCCAGCTTCATCCACATCTACTATGACATTTTTGGAGTAATCTTCCTGATAGGAAATTGAGGTCGAACCCCAACTCTTTTCATTCGCAAAGTAAAGAGATGCATTTTTTATCGGGTTGGATATACATATCAAAAAACCCTTACCCGTTTGAGAAGTGGGATTTCTCATTACCGATGGCCCTTATTAAAACAACGTACTAGGTAACAAAGTAAAAATCTAGAGGAGTAAGTCTGATGAATCGGCTGAGATTATCCTAGTTCTTAACCTCTTTATACTTAATATCTCTACAAAAATCGATTACCGCGTGCGTATCATTGGCATTAAAATGATGGGTACATGTCAATCCATCCTTAAATTTTGGATATACATCTTTAATGCGGCACTCTTTATATTCTTTTGTATTTAATAAGATCACTTTATTAACTCCAAAAGCTTTACCATAGTGATTTTTACCTTGGATTTGATTAATTCGATAAAGTTGATTTTGATGTCTAAAGAATCCACCGTTGCGTGCTTTTTCAGAGTCGAAGATGACAGGATTTCCTTTCGATAAGGGGGTCCACTTCTGGCTATCAAATCTATCAGAGTAAAACACATGTAATTCAGAGTGATGGTCGGTTGTCCCAGCGCTACAAATGTTTGTCAAAAGAAACCATTTCCCTTCATTCTCAATTATCATCGTATCGGCTGCAGAAACATTTCTCATCAAGGTAGTTTTAAACTTCCATTGGGTTGGAAAGTCGATACACTCGTATAACCTTATTTCATTTGCCTCATGTGACTCCGGAATCATATATATTTTTTTATTCGCTTTAAAAACAAAAGGGAAAGATAAATGATATGGTTCTTCAAGCACTATACCGTGATTTTTCAATTCGCCATGCTGAAGCTCATAAACAGAAATACGTCCTTTACGCGCTGCATAGTTAAAATCTTCGACGAAGATTACTGTTCTACCCTCGTGAGAAAGTACAAAAGGATCTGCGAGAAAGCTGCCCTCGGGATTATCAATCTCCTTGTATCGCCAAAGTGATTTCTTAAATTCATCATGTGTTGAATAGGCGACACTCCATCTGACAATTGAGGCGCCAAATAATTTATTCATAACGCGTTCTTTGAACAGCTTGGCGTGTACCTTATACAGATATTTAAGTAGCGGGGTAATTTTATCTATTTTGAGAAGTTGGTGATCATGTAATGTGGGCTCTTCTTCTGCGGGGAGTTCACCTGTTTGGGCAATTTGATCAAGTAGTTTGGTCATGAAGAAATTGGACTTATAGAGTAGGGCGGCATTATTTTCCATCCAGTTTGCGCGAGTCATTATATTTCCTCGTACCAGAACCTGCCCCCCATCTAATTCATTGGAAAGCTTCTGAATAATAAAACCGCTACTCGGCTCATCATTTAGAACTTCCCAGAATCCACTTGGACCGCCTCGATTTACTCTATTGTCTCCATGATGAAAAGATAGAACACCATAGGTTGGAGTGGATAAGATATCCCCTCTTAAAATCCCAGAACCACAACGCACGATACAGTCAAAATTCTCGTCGCTTATTTTTTCAATTTGTTCTGAAGAAAATTCCAGGAATAATTTGGATTTTGACCACGTGCCTTCAACTTTTAGGACTTCAATATCGCTCCGCTCGCGGACGTGATGCGTTTTGAAATGAAAAGGTTTCTTTCTTCTAATCGGCTTTCTCTCTAATTTTCTAATGAAACCAACCAGACTATCAATGGTTTGAGACTCAAGAGAGTTAATTAACTTGTTTTCAAAAATTGCAGCTCGTACCTTTTCCTTAAAGGTTTTTTTAGTTGGCTTTGGGCAATAACCAGTGATAATGACGGGGTTGGCGAAATATTCACTTTCTGCTACGTGTTTCACCAATTCATATGTATATGATGAAAAAGTGACGTTATCCACAAGAAAACCGACTTTAACTTTTCTCACTTCACTATTGCCCCGCTCAATTGGAAACTATGCTGTAACCTTTAACAATCCAACTACATAAATGACTGTATCATCACATTGGTTGAAGATCTCATAATTCTTTAAAGTTTTTAACGACCTATATGCGACCGCTCGTTACTATATTGTCCCATACTCACGTACATACATTATTAGAAAATAATGTGAACCATTCGTTGTCATTTATATAGGTGACTGGACGTTTGATAATCAATAGTCGCGATCCGGCCAAGCATTACTACCAAACTATAAGCGTCTTTATTGGCTTTTCTATACTCTGAGACAAACTGATGCATTGTTACTTTGTCCCAGAAAGCATTCTTTAAGTTGTCAATACATTGGTGGAAAACATCGGTGGTATTCAGAAATTGGAAATTGTTCCAACCCAAGCCTTTAGGTAACTTGCCTGTTGATTTAGCGTAAATTTGTTCCCCCGCTCTCCGCACAAATCGACTAAGTTCCTGCGTAAAAATTGAGGATTTTGCATTCACCAAGGTCGCCGCCAGCGGATAATCTAATAATGCCGGTTTGTACGATTCAAGCGTTGACTTACTTAATTTATACCCCACCCGGTGTCTGTATTTAAGCTGCAAAACTAACTGAGAAAACTGGGCATCCGCAAATGGGTGATGATAGCCAGAATGGGCGCTCGCTGTTTTTGTTTGTTTTGCCATGTATTGACGTTCAACGTGAAGCATTTTGAAACGTTCGCTCAGCTCCTGAATGCCTGATGTACCAGTAGCTGTGTATTCTTCGAAACAGGCTCGAAGTTCAGCTCTGAACTTCATCAGTAGTTCTTCAAAGTTGACTGAGTTTGGAATAAACCATGGCAAGCTTTTAAATCCGGGTAACATAAATTCAGCAAGTTGTTTTATTGCCTCAGTATCCGGAATTTTGTCTAGGCGGTTTGGCACTAACAAAGATTGTAATGTTCGTCTTTTTCTCCCTACACCGCGAACGATATTTATCCCATAGTGGCCAGAATAATGCTCAACAAACATGCCTGAGGCCATTGGTAAACCAGTCAACGAAGACACACATTTGCTGGCTTGGTACCAGTGAGGGAACAAGCACTGCCCAATTTGACATAGCATTTGGTCATTTAATTCAGGCCCAAAATGCGTCGCTTTTAGTGGCACAAAGCTCATTGGTGTAGCCAAGGTTTTACCCAGTTCTTTAGCAAGTCGTACTTCTCTACTGGCAATATCTCCGTGCGTATAGGTGTGTTTGATATATGAGCTTTCACTCATTAGCACTCTAGAATCCCAACCAGCTGAGAGCATCAGGGTGGAGCTGGGGGCGTCATTAAGCACCGCAATCAGTCTTTCGTTAACTGCCTGCTTAATTGACTCAACATCAGCGTCAGGATCACTTCGCCAGTGGTTACTTGTAATGGCTTTCAGATTCCCACGCTGTGAATTATAGGTGATAGTTTCTAACTCAGTGGTTTGGAATACATTGTTTAGCGATGTGCTATCTTTAAGGTGAGCGCCGATGGCGATAAAAGAATAAATGCCCAGTATATCGCTGGAACAATCAAAAAAACGGGAGAAATTATCAATCCTGTCTGTCACCCATAGTGACTTGCCAATTTGTGTATAAAAGATGGGTTCGGTGCCGAGAATATCTGTTTTTATGGTTAATTGCTTGTTTGAGCGATCAAAGACGATATTAGTTCCAGTTAATGATTCAACTGGCAAAGTAGCAAGTGTTTGCGGGGTACTTCTAAAAGATTGGTATAGATGTTTATCTCCTTTGTAGATAAATATTCTATGTGTTTGTATATCTACAAAAGTATTCTTAGAACAACGCTCATCGTAATAAAGAACGCACCCATCTTGTACAACCACGTTGTCGAAATTACTCTGCCAAGAGCAGTTAGTAGGATAAGGCGATATTTCCAGTAAAAAACCCTTAGAAGGCCTGACGCGGGATTGCTCCATGGCTAACACTATCCTTTTTATTATTGTACCTGTATGCAATGGTAATGCAGGTTTGGAAAGTGATCAGAATCCATAGAAAAGGGTAGTACCCTATTGTTACGAATTGACCTGCAATTACAAAGCCTAATATCGAAAGTTTGATGGCCTTCCATAAAACTTGAAAAAACTCATCTTCCTCCGAACGATTACCCACTTTAATTGGCAACTTTCGGATAAATGAGGCTAATAATATAAATATAAATATAGTTAATCCTATAAAACCTGCGTCCGTTCCGACCTGGAAAAAAATGTTATGTGGTAATTCGGCTTCACTGTAAAGAATATCCTCTGGATAATGCTTAGTAAAATACGGAATGAAGTTGTAGTATCCAACCCCCAAAGCTGGGTGCTCTTTCATCATCTCCCAGGCATTTTCCCAATATAGCATTCGCTGTATTGACGTTTTATCCTCACCAATAGAAGTAAATCTTTCTTTTTGTTCTATGGGAAGGACCTGCCATCCAATCCACCCAATTAACGTGAGCGATATGAGAATTTTGGGTTTAAATATTTTTCGCCAAAACATTATGAATAATTGTGCTACCAAAGCAAGTTGAGCTCCACGACTACTACTCCCGAGAATAGTTAGTACCGGACATACCGCTGACGCTAATAGAATATACTTTTCCCACACGCGCACATCATTTTTATAAAGATTGTAAAGGTAATAGCCCATTGGAAATAACAAGAGCATTAATACTGCGAGCTCTCCTGAGTTTTCAAAATAACCGGTAGGTCCTTTCAAACCCCACGACGTGAAACCAAAACCTCGCATCGCCCAGTTTTTAGAAGTACCAATAGCAATTTTTAAGGAGCATAGAAACAAAACCAAGAAAAACACATAGATCCGTTCTTTCGTATTAACAATTGTGGTGGCAATAAACATGATTATTACCCATTGGATAAAAAAGATGTAGTAATCCGTCGACCATGACACGTCAAACGCGACTAAAAAGGATAGATGTATTGCAATACAAAAAAGTGTTACCAACATGTGCATGCCAGTAAAACGAAATGAGGCTTTATTATCGAAGAAACTAAAAATCAGGGCTGAGATAAGGCACACTTTGGCCCAAGGCAGGAAATCGATTACTGGGAAAATATGTTGGGGACGAAAAAATTCTACGAATAAATAAGCGCAAATTGCTTTAAAAGCAAGACTTTCACTTTTGAAAAATGTCCAGAGATTTTTTATTTGTAAAAACTTTAGGTCATCAAAAGTTAAAGGTGTTGACTGCTTCATACTTTCAAACCCAAATCACTGATTAATTTTTTAGTCGCAAACTCAATACTTTTCAAGCACTTTACAAAAAAGTGATCATTTGTATTGTAAGGATCATGCAGATAAACGGTTTTACTTTGGGATAGCAAACCAATTAACACTTTTTTGCTATTAGGAAATAGTGCTTCTAATTCGAGCAGGTGGGCCGGTTCCATTACAACCAAAAGGTCTGAATCTAGCGGCGAGTATTTACTTATATGTTGGGAACGATGTGTTGTTAGATCATATCCTAATTCTTTAGCAAATTTTAGTGTACGCTCAAAAGCAGGATCATCCCCTCTACAATGTAAGCCATATGAAACAGCAGGAAACTTCTCACGTAGACTTACCGCCTCGCCAAAGGGGCTTCGGCATATATTTCCACTGCAAATAAATACTAAGCGCTCCACATCTTTGAACTCTCCGTGTGCGGCATTGTTATAATTTCCAAAGATATTTTTTATTCCAAAAAAGACATACCTTAGCAGACCTTTTTTTGAACCGAACTCGTTTGCTATATATTGAGTAACACTTAACATCAAATTTCTACTGCCTGAGTAACACTATATTTATAATGGAAATGTACTGTCCACTTTTCTGTAAATTGCAATATATGAATCTGTCATCGCATCTAGCGAGAACGCTGAATGTACGCGCTCAATCGCAGAAGTGATCACCATCGTATCAGATCCTAAGCGTTTGATAAGCGATTTCATAGCACTGGCAATACTTCGTGAATCAATTTCAACCAGTGTTCCTTGCTGAGGAGCGGTAATAATTTCCTCAGGCCCTCCACACTTAGTACAAATTACTGGTAAACCGCACGCCATCGCTTCAATTGTACTGATAGAAAAACCTTCAGCATCTGAAGTCAAAATGAAGGCATCAAGAGAGTTAAGATAAGTGGGAGTATCTTCAACGAACCCGATAAAATGTATATTGTTTTGAAGATTCAAAGTAGATATTTGGTGATCTAGTTGCTGTCGAAGGCTTGTTTTGGGATCTCCTGCAATAACTATCGCGATTTTAATTTTGGTTTGCAGAAGGTTATGAGCTGCATCAATTAAAAGATCATACCGTTTAGCAGAACGAATATTACCCAACGCACCAAATACAAAAGTATCGTCGGGGATTGACAAAGACTGTCTTAAAGTGGAGGTTCTTGCAGGGATATACTTATCCACATCAATGCCGTTATAAATTACTGATGTCTTCGATGGAATAAGTAGAGCTTGTTCTTCAATTTTTTGCGCCAGTGAGTGACTCACCGAAATAAAATGAGATATACCTGTGCGCATGAACCATAATTTGAGAGCCTTAAACCTTTCATTAGGCGCAACATCCACCATTCCATGGTACGTAGCCACAACAGGAATTCGCATGATCAATCCCACAATACTAGCATAGACATTTGAGCCAAGAAGATGTGATTGAATTAAATTAACCCGGTGTTGTTTGATAATTGAGCATAGTTTTTTGATTAATTTGAAGTTAAAACTTCCTTTTGAATCAATGATAATAGGCTCTAAGCCTTTTTTTCTTAATTTTTGAGCTACATAGCCCTCTCCGCGTATGACTACTACTGATTCAATTTCAGTAGAACGAATCCGGTCAGCTAAAGCTATAAAAACTTCTTCCGCCCCACCTGGGCCGGTAGTATCGATTAAGTGTAAAATCTTGTAAGTCATGTTAAAAAATATCAGGCATAATGGCTGAAATAACAATAGTATTATTTGTCAGTGGCGAAGCATAACAGGCAATCGTGCTGCTGCATACCAATCAAAGTTGTACAATCATGGAAAAAAAATCAATTCTGATCTTTGACGCCCAGCAACGCAGTGCTTTGGCTGCAACGCGTTCCTTAGGAAAGCGTGATGACGCGATAGTTTATACGACTGATTCCTCTTCAGATTCTTTGGCCGGCTCATCAAAATATTCGAAAGAATATTTGCAATCACCTGATCCCGTGGAAGACACCGGAGAATTTATTCTGTGGTTAAAAAATATTATTGAAACCAAAAAGATTGATTTTTTGCTTCCTGTAACTGAAGTTAGCAGCAGGACCTTGCTGGAAAACTATCAGCACTTTAACACGGTCAAACTGCCCTTTGCAGACTTGGAAACAGTTCTTCAATTGAGTGATAAAAATCGATTAGTTGAACTTGCAGATTCTTTAGATGTTCCAGTTCCTACCTCGATAGTTTGCGGTAATGCAGAAGAAGCTTTGAAGCAACCTATAACTTTTCCATGTGTACTGAAACCGTCCTTGTCAAAAGTCTTGGTTGATCAAAGATGGGTCAGTACGCAAGTGCATATTGTTCATACACAAACGCAGATGGAGCAAGCTCTCCAGCATTCTTATTTTCGGTTCCCCTTTATGGTCCAACAATATATTGACGGACAAGGGGCAGGTATATTTTGTTACTATCAAAAAGGTGAACCCAAAGCTTACTTCGCGCACAAACGAATTCGTGAAAAACCACCTTCAGGGGGAGTGAGTGTCCTAAGTGAAAGTGTAGAAGTGCATCCGATCATGAAAGAGCATGCCACTCGCTTACTGGATAGCGTTAAATGGCATGGTGTCGCAATGGTTGAATTCAAGGTAGATGATCAAGGGACCCCTTATTTAATGGAAATTAACACCAGACTTTGGGGCTCTCTGCAACTTGCCATTGATGCCGGAGTCAATTTTCCTCACCTGTTACTTGATGGTGAATATGGAGTTTTAGCTGAACAATCGCACTTCAAAGTGGGTGTTCAGCTTAGGTGGCTATTAGGTGATCTTGACAATTTATATCTAAATTTAAAAGATAGAAATCAAACGCTGCCAGCGAAAATTTTCCATATGTTTAATTTTTTTACACCCAAGTTTGTTCACCGAAAGCATGAAATAAACCGTCTTGAGGACTTAGGTCCGTTTAAATATGAGTTAAAAAAGTATTTCTCTAGAAGTTGAGTGAATAATGAAAACAATGATTAAAAAGTTTCTACACGGAATTGTGGGTAGCATCGGTTGGCGAATAGCGAAACTGGGGGACAAAAAGCTTATTATATTGATGTACCATAGAATCTTGCCGTCCTCCGACGAACGATATCGATTTGAAGAGCCTGGTATGGTTGTATCTTACGAATCATTTCGAATGCATATGCAAGTTATAACCGACGAAGGTATTCCCGTTGTGACGCCTGAGGCATGGCTAGAGAAGAATGAAAACGAACGCCCCCCTGTTGCAATAGCAATAACATTTGATGATGGATGGCTCGATAATTATCAATACGCCTTTCCTGTTTTAAAAGAATTTGGTTTTGTTTCGACGCTCTTTGTTGTTACAGATTATCTAGGCTGTCCTGCACCATTTTGGCCTAATCGAGTGCTCCGACTACTGCTTGATAAAAACTCAGTTATCTCTGAAGAATGGCATGACTTAGTTAATATGATGCCGTCTAAACCAGTATTACCCATGTCCAGAGATGAGGCGGCGCACGTAATTGCTTCGCTGAAACATTATAGCGACGATGATATTTATCGAGCGTTAAATAAAATACCTTCTTCTATCTCAGGGCAAATTGAGATGATTAGTGCAGATCAATTATTGGAAGCTAAAGCCACGATGGGAGTTGAGGTTGGCTGCCACACCCGTCGGCATTATCGATTGCTTGAGGGTTTGGAAGAGTCGTTGTTGCAAGAGGAAATTGTGGAAAGTAAAGAGATACTCAAAAGCATTATCTCTGAAGATCCCACTACATTTTGTTTCCCCAACGGCGATTACAGTAGCAGAGCGCTGAAGATGGTTAGAGAAAATTATGTGGCTGCTGTTACAACAGCTCGCGGACATAACATCTCAGGTAATGTCGATAAACATCAGCTAGTTAGGATTGGGGTGCATAACGATATCAGCGATACACCGTTAAAATTTAAGGCGAGATTATCCACTTTTATGTAAAAATGATGCCCCGATACTCTGCTATAACGAGGGATACCCGTGCAACATTTACCTTAGAAACTAATCAAGCTACTATGGAAAATAAGATGTTTAATTTTTATTCTGGTCATGAGTTATTTTATGGTAGATCTATTTTTTGGAAATCGAAAGACACGCGCGCACTATAGAGCGCTGTTACTCTCATCGTTATTTATAATCGCGTCCCCATATACTCAAGCCATAGAATACGAAAGTTGCGAGGTGCCTGCGCCGTTGGCATCTTGGGATTTTAATGCTGGAGAGCATCCTGATTCAGGTACGGCTATCGTTGAATGGAAAAATGATCACGGGGGAGTGAAGTCAATTCCTGGAACTGATTTGCAAGGGATCGAGTTCTTTTTTCGGGGTAAGGATTTTGACAAAGACGCAACATCTGAATGGCGATTTGAAATTAAGCAACCTCAAGCCCACACCTTTGAGTACCTAAAATTCCTGCAACCTTCTAATTTTTACCATCGAGCGGTGATTGCAATAACAGCAGCCGAGTCGCTAAATGAAGCCGAGTGGAATGTGGGTGATACCGTTGAAAATGACAAAGGCATAAAAGGGAAAGTAGCTGGGGTAGACGGCGACGAGTTATTTATTATCGATTATGAACAACGGTTTCCACTTCACTGGGGAAAAGACCGATTAATTAAAAATTTGAGCACTTCTGCCACATTTCACAGTGAAAAAAGTAGGGAATTCGTTAACAACAACAAATTCTCGACCCAATGGCAAGGCAAATATTCAAATGGTGGAATGACACTTGAGACTCACTCCGTTACGCCACTTAGTGGAGGTGAGGTAGGCGTAGGATTTTGTCGCCCGGTTGTAAATACATCGAATGTCCACAAAACTTCGGGAACGGTCAAGAATGCTTTTTTCGATAATGAGCAAGGAGCATGTTTTAACCCAGATAATAATGGCAAAATTGTAGAATTTGTCATCGAACGTAAGCGTTCTTCATCTTTAACGGCAAGGGACGGCGGTTATAGAATTTGGCGTAAAGTTGAAGATGGTGAGTGGGAGTTAGTGTTTATGAATATGCAACTTCAAAGTTACGTACAGGGAGCGAATTATTTTGATAACGGTTATGTAATGGGGTGGTCAAATAGTGGATATGATGAGGACACGACATTTTGGTTACTGGAATGGCAATTGTGGAATCAAAAACCTGATTTCCTTAAGTGACCTCTACCCAGAAATTACACCACGATATTGATGAGGTTTATAATTAATGTGTCACAATGGAAAACGCAGAATTTAAAAACGTTACAGCTAAAAAAATTTTCAAGTCCGTCAAACGCCATGAAGCTGGTGTAAGGTAGAGTATATGTGCTGCGACATGCGAACTCGTGCGGGACTTTTTTAGTTAGTGAAATGAATATACAGGTCTATAAATTAGTGGAACCAAGCGTCTTAAATAACACTAGTCTGAGACAAATAAGCTTAAGATAGTGCTTTCTGAACAGTGGTCGAAAGTGGAAACAATAAAAGACGTGCGTTTAACAAAGAGGTAAAACCATCAGAAAGAAGGCCTGTTAACCATTACCTAATTGAGTCATCCATGCTTCGTGGGCGGATTGCATATAAGCATTCTGACCGCAATTTGGAAATCGTCACGAAGCGAAGCCAGATGGACCTGTAGACTCACGCATGAAGGATTTGGTGGCACAGAATCCTAGGTATGCATGTTCAATGCACATGTTTTGACACAGAGAGAATACTTTGCTGACAACCGCAAGTACACGTATAGTCTTTATAGCAAAGGGACGTTGTAAGAGCGCAAAATGAAGCGGAAGAAACTAACTAGGTCAAGAAAGACGATTGAAGGGCAATAGGGCGAGAACAGAGATGCTGTATGGATTTCGTATCTGTTCAGCTTAGTAAGGGCAGACGGATAACAGGGTTGAGTATGGCCGATGATTATTCTCTGAAATGTTCGGACAGCTAGGTTCTCTCCGTTCTCAATTGTTGTCATCTTGCACGTTTCCTCCGTTAGTTCAGTGAACCATGTGGTAGGCCTGCTCGGTCTGTTCATCGAATCTGTTTTTGAGATTAGGAGTACGTCTTGAGCGGTTCATCAGTGAGTCGACACCTCCTTTCTCAACCAGTTCCTGGTACCGAAAGAACGTGTCGCGGGATACGCCCATCACTTTACAGGCCTTTCAAACATTACCCAGCTCTTCAGCCAGATTTAACAGACCTGCTTTGTGTTTAATGATTGGATTGCTAGTATGTAACATGAGAGTTACATATTTTGTTTTGATTAAAGATTCGACACCTTTATCAAAACGGGTAACTCTCAACTTTTCAAGAAGATGTGTCAGATCTGGTCGGAACTAATTCAATTTAACAGTTCGAGAAGTTGTATTTTATTTAACGAGATATAAAACTTTTAGCCTTGAGTTTAATATTGTTTATATTGAAGCGACTGCGTTCGCTAGCCCTATTAACATTGGGAAATGGCTCACGAGGAATCGCTTTACCTAAGAAAGGACAGAGCTTTTCCCATCCATCACCCTCGGTAAAATTCATAATTAATAAATCATTGGGTCTGTCGCTAAAATATTCAATGACTTCAGCGTTATGTTGATTAAAGCGATTTAGATATAACTCTTCATTGCCTTTTGGACAGCCTTTTCCATAAATCCACTCTCTCATCGGTGTGCTTTTTTTACCGAAATGGTTAACCAGGCTCTTCACCCATGCTTGTGGATCACGAACGCTAAGCACAAATTTACTACCTGGAAACGCTTTATCGACTTCTTTATAGATTATTGGCCAGGGGTTATCCTGAAAGGCATCAAATTTCTCGGCTCTTTCCATTGCCAATTTTAAGACATTTTCGGCAATGTTTTTGTCTGTTACACCATCTGGTCCCGTTACCGAATACCCGAGCTTTCGCATTGCAACAGTAAAGCTTGAAGTTCCCGTCTTGTGAAAGCCAATACAAAAAACTTTAGTTTTATTAGTCACGCCTGTACTTCCTTAAATAATGCTCGCCAAGCGACTTATCAAAATTTGTTTACTCTTAAAGTAAAAATAACACAGGCAGTTGGTAAATTGATACAAGTAAGCCTTAAAAACTTCCCAACTGATTGTTTACTATGATTCAATAAATCGAATAAACAAAAAAGCCGCCATGATGGCGGCTTTTATTAGTTAGAAGCGATTATTTAAACTTTCTGCGAGAGAAACCAGCAAGGCCTAGTAAGCTCACCGCAAATACAGCAAGTGTTGAAGGCTCTGGCGCGTCGATAGCACGAACTGCGAATTGTGCGTTAAGAATGTTCACACCGTTTTCACGGGTAACAAAGCCTACGCCTTCGTCATCAAAAGTAACATCTAGACCACTCAAGCGAGTGATTAGCTCGTAATTTCTGTGATACTCAGAGGCATCTACGCCAGTAACAGTGAATTTAACTGAAAAGTCGATAAACCCTTCGCCAGAATCTACGATGTTGAGATCACCTGCACCATCGAAACCAACAATTTTAAAGATGTCTGAACAGCCGTTTTCATTAACTGAACCAGGTGTACGAGAAGGAGGTCCAAACGGACAAGTACCATCAGCGTCTAGGCCACCATTAGGCGTTTCCCAAAAATCTACCATGAATTCAAGCTCAGGCGCGTTGACTACTACACCCTCTGGCGCAACTGCTTCGAGTCTTAGACCATCACGAATGCTAACGGTGTCTAACATTTCACCAGTAATCGGGAAATTATTGTGACGTACTGCAGTTCCCTGTTTGAATGCAGTTGTGTAATCACCGCCGATGGCCACGGTCATCGCATTCCCTTGCGGAGCGCCTCCGTTGATATCTACCATCATACCATCTTCGTCCCAACTCTGAGTGGTCTCATTGCTAACCGGAGAGTTGATACTCAGACAGCTTTGGTCGTTGTTGGCATTAACGGGATCACCCCAACAAAGGTTATCAGGGAGCGCGCCGGTAGATAAAATAGACGTGCCACCATCTGAGCTGTCACCCGATGCTTCAAGTGAATTTGTTCCAGAACCAACCGTCGTCCAATTAGAAAAACCCGCTTCGTTTATGAATGACCATTGTTCAATTAATACTGGATCAGCGTAAGCTGAAGTGCTTGCAGTTAAAACAGTTGCTGCTGCGATTAGATTTAACTTTTTCATACTCTTTCGATTCCTTTTCTTCTTACGAAAAATTTGTTTGCTTTACGCCCCGCTTAAAGTGGTGCATAGCTCATGCCAAATGATTAAGTGTATGAAAATGCTAATAAAAAAAAGTTGATCTTTTTTTGAAATTCTGGTTTTGTAAAAAAAGCCGACATTATTTTGGATTGAGCGCGATTCGTTTGGCAATTTTAAACATGATTTTTGCCATTAACCCTCGATTGCCCATTGGTCGCCAGGTTTTTACCATCTTGTTACGATAGGCATCAAAGTGGATTCCATAGGGGGCACTCACCACAGGCCCTCGCCTTAATAGTATTTTCAGGGCATATGACTCAGCCATACCAGCGCATAGATTTACCGCCATCACGGTAGACGGGCCTTTTTGCGCCTGAAAATCGACAGTGGAATCATCAACCAGATAACTACGCTGAAGCATTGCGGGGGATAGGCCGATAAGAAATTGAATAAGTTGTTCTTCTTCAGTCTTTTTATCTTCGAATCTAAAGTATTCTTCGTAAGTCATTTGCCCAGGCATAAAACATAGTAACGCACACCCTAAGCCTAGTGGTGCTGCGGTAACAACAGGTATGCCCAGTTCATAACAGCGTTTAAAAACGAGTTTGCGCGCTGCCAAGGCAAAGAAATCCAGGCTATCAATATAAAGATCAACATCCTTTAAAAAGTCGTCCACATTGGATTCGTTTATCCCCGTGGGGAAGGAGTTTACCTGCATTTCAGGATTAATATCTTTTACCATTTCATCCATTACCTGACACTTATCCCGGTCAAGCGTAGACATAAACGCACCAAACTGACGGTTAAAGTTGTGAATATCATATTGATCGAAGTCAGATATATTGAGTGCACCAATTCCCATCCGGGCCAGGGTTAACATGTGTAAGCTTCCTACGCCACCCGCACCCGCTACCGCTACGCGCGCCTTACGCAGTATTTCTTGCTCTTCCTGCGTTACCCAACCTATGTTACGCGAAAAGGCCTTGTGATAGTTAAACATGGAGCTCCTCACTAATATGTATTACGTAATCTAATCATCGCGTAACCACCAAAAAATGAGGTGTTAAATTTTTTGACAGTCACAACGTTTTAAGCGTTTTGCAAAGTATACAACTGATGCCAGGTCACTTCATTTACTAATTTTTACGCAGTCTCACTCACAATCGGTCTAGTATAACCTTGGCATCGAAGGTTTGTGATATATCTTAGTTTGTTTACCCACCCTGTGATCTTTTAATCTTTAAATTCGTTAAGTGTTAAACAAAAATACTGCGCTTAGTACGTTAATGATTTTCCATCCCGGATAAACTATGACATTATCTTTGGCAGTTTTTATAGTTAACAAAAATCACTAAACATTCTTCTTGGTAGTTAATGATATGGCACATGATTTTAAAAAAATTGGTATAGTCGGTTTGGGCTATGTGGGATTACCGCTTGCGGTCGCGTTTGGTCGAAATGATGCCACACTGGGTTTTGATGTTAACCAAAAAAGAATTAAGCAACTTCAAGAAGGGGATGACTTAACCGAAGAGGTGACAAAAGATGAACTCGCTGCGGCTACATATTTGTCTTTTTCTGCCGAACCGGATGCACTCAGTGAATGTGATGTCATTATAGTAACTGTCCCGACGCCTATCTATCAGAATAAACAACCCGATTTCACTCCACTCATCAAGGCAAGCGAAACCATCGGTAAATATATCCAATCTGGTACTGTTGTCGTGTACGAGTCCACTGTGTTTCCTGGCGCCACAGAAGAAGTGTGTTTACCTGTCATTGAGAAAGTGTCCGGGAAAAAGTTAAATCAAGATTTTTTCGCGGGTTATAGCCCTGAACGGATTAATCCAGGCGATAAAACCCGTAAGCTTGCCAGTATTGTTAAAGTCACCTCAGGCAGCACCCCTGAAGTTGCAGAGCGTGTAGATAATTTGTATAAGTCGGTGATTACGGCAGGTACCCACAAAGCATCGTCAATTAAGGTCGCAGAGGCATCCAAAGTTATCGAAAATACCCAGCGAGACCTGAATATCGCGTTAATCAATGAGTTCGTCATGATATTTGAACGCATTGGTATTGATACGGAAGAAGTGTTGGAAGCTGCAGGAAGCAAATGGAACTTTTTACCCTTCAGACCTGGATTGGTAGGTGGCCATTGTATCGGCATTGACCCATACTACTTGGTGCACAAGGCCGAAGAGGTGGGTCATCATCCCGATGTTATTTTAGCTGGTCGCCGTATTAATGACAGAATGGGTGAATATGTGGTTAATCGCCTGATAAAGGCGATGATCAAAAAAGACATTAAGGTGAGTGGCTCAAATGTATTGTTGCTCGGCATTACCTTTAAAGAAAATTGTCACGATATTCGCAATTCAAAAATTGTCGATATTGCGCACGAGTTACAGGATTACAATGTCAATCTTGATATCTGGGATCCGTGGGCAAGAGCGGATGAAGTCAAACATGAGTACAATCTTGATTTGGTAGAAACTCCCGTTTCAGGTAAGTACGACGTTGTCATTGCTGCGGTAGGCCATAACGAGTTCAAAGCTTTAGGCGCACAAGGTTTGGCGGAGCTTAAGAAAGATGGTGCGTTAGTATTTGACCTGAAATATATCTTCGACAAGAAGATCGTTGACGAACGACTCTAAGGAATCGTATGCATATTCTGGTTACTGGCGCTGCGGGTTTTATCGGCGCCGCCGTTTGCAAAAAATTACTCTCTCGAAATGATACGGTAATCGGCATTGATAACTTAAATGATTATTATGATGTGTCACTAAAACAGGCTCGTCTCAACTCCATCCAGGAAAATTTTCCAGCTGATAAATTTCAGTTTGTGGAAATGGGAGTTGAAAATCGAGATAAAATGGAAACGTTATTCAAAGCGCAGGAATTCGATCGCGTGGTGCATCTGGCTGCTCAAGCTGGGGTGCGTTATTCAATTGAGAATCCGCACGCTTATATTGATTCCAATATAGTGGGGTTCATGAATATCCTCGAGGGGTGCCGGCACAATAACGTTGAACATTTGGTGTACGCTTCTTCCAGTTCGGTTTATGGCGCCAATGAGGAGATGCCATTTTCCGAACGTCATAATGTTGATCATCCCGTTAGTCTTTATGCCGCCAGCAAAAAGTCTAATGAGTTAATGGCGCATACTTACAGTCATCTTTATCAGCTACCTACAACAGGCCTACGCTTCTTCACAGTATATGGCCCGTGGGGCCGCCCCGACATGGCACCGATGAAGTTTACGCGGGCTATCCTGGCTGGTGAACCTATCAAAGTGTTCAATTACGGTAATCATCGACGGGACTTTACCTATATTGATGATATCGTGGCGGGGGTGGTACATGCGTTAGATAATGTTGCTCAAGCTAATTCCGACTGGCAAGGGCAAGAGCCTGATCCGGCAAGCAGCAAGGCTCCTTATCGGGTATATAATATTGGGGCGCAAACGCCTGTTCATTTATTAAGTTTTATCGAAACGCTTGAAAATGAACTGGGTGTCGAAGCTGAAAAAGAAATGCTGCCAATGCAACCTGGCGATGTGCCTGATACTTATGCGGATGTCACACTGCTGCAAGAGGCAACGGGTTACAAGCCTTCTATACCAATAAGTACCGGAGTCAGTGAGCTAGTAAAATGGTATCGAGAGTACTATCAGGTATAGTACATCTGATTAGTCTTGCTTCCTGATTTGTTCACGAATTTGATGAAGCATTTTTGCAAAGTTAGGTTTCAAGCTGTTTTGCAATAGAGGTTGATTAATATAGTAGGGTGCGCGACGACCGTGATAGTCAATAACCGGCCCTATTTGCTCGAATTTAATCCCCACAAAACTCATGCTTCGGGCCAGGCGTGGCTCCATCATAACATAAGCATGCTGCACCCCACGTTCGATCGCGGTGGCCGCTGCGGCAAAGTATAGACCTACGGCAATAAACGGAAAGCAGCGAAGTTCTATTTCCGAATAGGTTTGCTGGTTAATAACACCCACCGCGGCCCCATCGTACTTATCCATTTCCCGTCGACGAAAACGTCTGGGTACAGCAAGACGGGAAATTTCACAAATATTTTTACGGTTAAAATTGCGAGGGTTTAATGAATCATTGTTAATTGAAGAGATACAATACTTTTCAATCGGCAGTTCCTGTCCCTCTTCCAGTGGACGGACTAAGCGTACTGTTCCTGCAAATTCATCGGTGGTGGAATGCTTAATCAAACAATGAAGCGAATAGGCATCGAACTCATCCGTTTCCATGCCCGATTCTCTGACGTCTTCGAACTTTAACTCATCACAATAGACATTATGACGGATCCGATAAGAAATCTCTTCTAATTCACCAGAAGAGGCAATAACGGGTTGAAGGTAACTGGAAAAATGGCGGGCAATATATTTCGACTCGCCATACTGGCGATAGCTTTTATAGAGTTTGCCGATGCTGCTGGTTTTCAATTTACGTGATAACGAGCCAAGCATTTTATCTTTAGAAACCATTCTTTTACTACTGCGTCCTCAGATTGCTACCGTTACTGCTTAAAAAGTATAGCGTTAATTCCACGTTTCACTAATTTGATGTTGCATTAATTCGATCAGCTCATCGAAACACTATTTTATACGTACTTCTTTTTATTCATTTTTGGTGAGTGAACGATAGCGTTCAGTGAATATATCCTGATAACGACACTAGCACCAGTTCTTCTCTTCTGGCAACTTAATTATGTTCCTTTATTGAGCAAGAATAGTTCTGTGAAATCGTTTTAGCGTCATATTTTTGCGCAATTAATTGTCTTCCTTTTTGACCCACAGACTCTGCATCGACATTGCCGTCCACTAGATCACAGATGGCGGCGAAAATCGCTTCAGTCGAATTTACCACAAAGCCACTTTCCATATGAGTGACTGATATCCCTTCAAACGCTATATCCGAGCCAATAACGGGTAACCCATAATTCATTGCATCGAGCACTTTAAGCTTGGTACCACCACCATCTCGTAACGGGCACAAAAACGCCTGAGCGTTCTGGTAAAAAATATCAATGTCGTCCACATAACCATGGATGGTCACAAACTCATATTGGCTGGCCAGGTTGCTGACCGAGGCCGCTGGATTTTTTCCGATAATATCGATGTGCACAGCTATATTATGTTGACGAATCAATGGACAAATTGCTTCCAGAAGAAAAGTGATCGCATCGTGATTGGGATACCAGTCCAGCCCGCCGATAAATAATAACTTACCCTGCTGAGGGGTGCGCGTTACCTTTTCTTTATACGCCACTCCATTTGGTACTACCTCAACATTCATACCGGGCTGTAAGTGATTCAATGCTTCTTTGTCTTCGGGGGAACATACGATGTGGTGACGGTAATGGCGCATCATCTGGGCGTCAAACTGGGCAATTTTTTTTGCTTCGATGGCATAGTAGTGTTTTTTGGCCCAGTGCGTTTCTTTTTCTGCACGACGCTGCATCATGATATGCTCGGCATTATGATGATTGATGACCGTTTTGTCTGCCGGCAACGCAGTTCCAAAATCACCTAACAAACCCATTGTATCCACATGAATATAGTCGAAATTTTCGTAATCTACTTGGTTAAGGGCATTTGCCAGTTCACGGCTATGAAGCCAGTTAACTGAGTAAGGCTTTGACGACGCAAGAGACAGACCTGCTGTGGTGAGGCGATGCCACTTGGTTTTTTCATTGTCCATTGTGAAAAAGTGAATTTGCGCCCCTTTACTTTCAAAAAATCTTTTCGCTTCAGCCAAGCCTTGCTCAACGGACTCAAAATAAGGGGTTAGCAAACGGGGTTGGACTAAACACATTAGGGTAACGTCATGGTCAACCAATACTTTTTCCAAAAGCCCGTATGTGCGTATCAGTAACCCACCTTTTGGGGGGTAGGGGACAAAGTGATTGATCCATAAAACGCGTTTCTTGTGAACGGGATGACTGCTCATAAACTTCCCTTAATTTGCTGCAAACGAGATAAGCGAGGTAAGTAGCTAATTAAAGCTTACTTCCGTTAAGAGGTAAACTCTGAAAACGAAAAAAGCCACTTATATCAAGTGGCTTCATACGTCTGTTTAGTAAATAAGATCTATTTTCTAAGCTTTCTGCGAAGGGCAAAAAGAGACAACATTAACAGACCAGCAGTAGCGGGTGTACTAACATCACCAGTTAACACAGGATCACGGGCCCACACATTAAGATGTGAAATTCCCTTATCTAGCAGTCCTGCAGTACTGAATGTACCGTAAAACTCATAAGGTGTTGTGAAATTTAGTGCTGGGTTATCTTCCACTGCAAAGATGTCATCGAAATCAAACATATAAATTGCTAAACCAGCGCCACTTTGCTCAGCCCCTGCTTTGATGGTGAACACCAACTGGTCAAAAATCGCTGGACGGCCTAGAGCATCCTGGATATCAGCAATGACATTTGGATCATCACTCAGTTTCAATGACCAGGTACCAGATTTACATTCGTCAGTCTGATCACACATAAAGTCGATAGACAAGAAGTCACCCACATTAAACGTGTTTCCTGCAAAGCCAACATCGGAGTAATACGTTCTCTCCAGTTTGCCATCAACGACATTCTCACCAAAGTGAGCTAAATGGATATAACCAGGGTCAGTGAATGTACCGTTGTTATCCAGGTCTTCTAAATCAGATGCCGTGATTAAACCATTAGCCACTGCATCAAAAGACGACCCTTGGTGTTCTTCCCCGTTCAGGTAACCATCTCCTAATTGACCAATGTTAGGATCAGGTTCATTTCTCCCGCCGGCATCATCATTGTCGCCATTATTGATACACACGGAGGCATCATAAGATTGGCTTAATAAACCATTACCAGGAGCTGGATCGCCAGTGCCTACATTGGTGATGGCTTCTAACGTCACATCACTAAGGCTACATGAGGCAATTGCCATTGCCAGTGGTTGTGCTTGTGTTACTTGCGCGCTAAGGGCAAGTACAGCGGAAATTCCTACTACACTGCGAACTACAATTTTCTTTAACATATTAATCATCCCCTTTTTGTTGTACAGGATCCCTTTAGCAATAAGCGGGCCATATATTAATATATTGATTTTAAAGGAAAAATAAAAAGCTGTTTAAGTATATGTAAAAGAACCGGACATTAATTAAGCTTTCACTCATTGCGCGCTTTCATTTTTCTGCGCATTTCATGTAAGACAAATTCGGTATAACCATTCGGTTGCTGCAGACCTTCGAAAATTAATTTTTTAGCGGCTTGAAAACCCTGTGAATTTTCTTTCGCCGCACCCATAGGAATATAATCTGGGTCATGTAAATTTTGTTGATCTACCAGTGTCGACATTTTTAACATGCTTTGATAAACCTGATCCTCACTGATTATACCGTGAAGTAGCCAATTGGCGATGTGCTGCGACGAGATACGCAAGGTGGCCCGATCTTCCATCAAACCGATATCATTGATATCTGGTACTTTTGAGCATCCTATACCCATATGAACCCACCTGACAACATAGCCTAAGATGCCCTGCACATTGTTATCCAATTCGTGTTGAATTTGCTCTGGTGTCAGCTTTTTTTCCAGTAAGGGGATGGATAAAATTTTGCTGCGCTCAGCGTCACTGCTATCTTCTATATTCGTATGCCTTGCAAAGACATTTACCTGATGATAATGCAACGCATGCAAGGTGGCAGCAGTAGGAGAGGGGACCCAGGCGGTTGTGGCCCCCGCCTCAGGGTGAGCAATCTTTGTTTTCATCATCGAAGTCATGTCATCTGGGATGGGCCACATTCCTTTTCCAATTTGCGCTTTACCGGACATGCCGCAGGCAATTCCGGTAGCCACATTAGAACGCTCATAAGCACTTATCCACGGCATTACTTTTAATGCCGATTTATCAGCAAAGGGGCCAGCGTGCATGGAGGTATGGATTTCATCTCCGGTTCTATCCAAAAAACCGGTATTGATAAACACAACTCTGTTAGCTGCCTGGGCAATACAGGCTTTTAAATTGACGGATGTACGCCGCTCCTCATCCATAATACCCATTTTAAGTGTATAGTGTTCAAGGCTAAGAGCCCCCTCTATTGAAGCGAAGAGGGCGTCAGTAAAGGCAACTTCTTCTGGCCCGTGCATTTTCGGTTTGACGATATAAATGCTTCCTTTCTGCGAATTCGTATATTTACCGTTTCCCAGCAAGTCATGCTTTCCAATCAATGCCGTAATTACACCATCCAAGATGCCTTCAGGAACCGGTTCATTGTTGAACAGAACAGCATCGCAGAACATGTGCAATCCGACATTTCTGACGAACATCAGACTTCTGCCTGGTAACGTCAATGACCCTGTCACACTATTCTGACTAAAAGGGGAAGGCGTAAACGTTTTATCTTCGTGCATGGTTCTGGTTAGCGTGTTTCCCCCTTTTTGCAAATCGGTGGAAAGCGTGCCTTTCATTAAACCAAGCCAATTGCTGTACACCACTACTTTATCTTCGGCATCGACCGCTGCCACCGAATCTTCGCAGTCCATAATAGTGGAAATGGCAGCCTCTAGCAGAATGTCTTTAATATTCGCAGGATCGGTTTGGCCCACAGGGTGATCTGAATCGAACTGAATTTCTACATGCAGGCCGTGATGCCGAAACAGTAATGAAGATGGTTCTGGGAGGTCTCCAGTAAATCCTTGCCATTGTTCAACGTTCGCCAACTGAGTAGAATTCTGATTGGCCAGCTGGATAAATAAGTTGTCATTTTCAATGATGTAGGCAGTAGCCTCCTTGTGACTACCGGTGGCGAGTGGGAGCATCACATCTAACCACTCTTTCGCTTTATCAGTGACTTTTTTCCCTCTCACCGGATTATAATCACTTCCCTTTTCTGCGCCATCGGTTTGCGCAATGATATCGGTACCGTATAAGGCATCATATAAACTGCCCCAGCGGGCATTACAGGCGTTAAGTGCATAACGGGCGTTATTAATGGGGACGACTAACTGAGGTCCAGCCATTCGCGCGACTTCATCATCTACTTTAGAGGTAGCTATGGTACATTCATCAGGTGCGTCCACCAGATAACCTATCTCTTCCAAAAAGCCTTTATATTCTTCACCTGTGGTAGGGCGATTAGCTTTATGATAGTCATCTATTTGCTGCTGAAGGGACTCACGAGTAGTTAACAACTTTTTGTTTTGTGAGGTAAATTGGCGAAGAATGTCTTCAAATGCTGCCCAGAAGTGCGCTTGTCCCACTTGTGAGCCGGGTAATGCGTGGTCATTGATAAATTGATGGAGCGACTGGGCAACTTTTAATTGCCCCTCCTGAACATACTTCTGCATATACACCTCAATAAATAAATTTACTTTCCCAGTGTATACACTTTAGCTAACTAATTTTAATTTATGGCTATTATCCTAGCTATTCAATTGATGAATAATGTTAAAAAGTATTCATCTCCGCAGCGACATCCGCAATCAGCCTGCGCAACCATATATGCCCCGCATCGTGGTGTAACAGTGCACTCCATGCCATTTTCAGCGCAATAGGTGGTATGTCAAAGGGCGGCTCTTTTAAAATAACACTGGTGTCGTCTTTGAAGATAGTGGCGACTTTCGTTGGTAGGGTGGCAATCAAATTCTGTGTTTTTGCTATCTGCAACGCGGCATGATAATGACGAGTAAAGACACGGATATCTCGATGTTTACCAATTTTGGTCAATTCCGCGTCCACCCAACCCAGTTTCTGTACCTCGTTAGGATCAATGCCCACCCCGACACCAAATCCAGTTTTACTTACCCAGATATGTTGGGCCTCAAGGTACGCATTTAAATCCCATTTTTCTGCCAACGGATGATTGGCACTGAGTACACAACTAAACGAATCGTACCACAGCACTTTCTGATGGAAGGAGAGAGGTAACTCTTCAAATCGGTTAATCGCCATGTCTACCTTTCCTTGTTCTACATCATGGAAAGTGACATCACTAGGTGTGATCAGGTCTAAAGTAATATTAGGTGCAAGCTTGGACAATCTGCCAACCAACTCAAGTAACAAGGTGCTTTCTGCATAGTCGCTTGTCATAATTCTGAATGTGCGTTTACTGGTAGCAGGATCAAAGTCGGTTTCTGGCTGAATTGAGCTTTCCAGTTTTGATAACACGTCTCGAATTATAGGCTGCAGTTCCAGTGCCCGCTTTGTAGGCGTCATTCCGTCACTGGTTCTGACTAAAATTGGATCTTTAAATAGATCTCTAAGTCGTTTCAGACCATTGCTCATCGCGGGTTGGGTAATGCTCAGCTGATTTGCTGCTCGGGTAACACTGCCTTCTCTAAGTAGAACATCGAGATAGACCAAAAGATTGAGATCAACCTTGGCAATATTCATCTATTTTAATCCTTAAGTGCATTACTTTTTACTTTTTACTTTTTTCTTTTTTTTTTTACTTTTATTTTATTATTTTCATACCGCTATCAGCGGGGGTATTTCTATAGGCTTTCTCGTCAGCTTCCACTGCCTTTCATAGCAGCCTAACATACAAATCTAAAAAATATTATAACGAAAAGTTGATATAATGCGATGTTTATACTGAAAAAAGCGTCAAAACGAAAAAGGCTCCCGCAGGAGCCATGTTTTCACAGTTTACCGACTAACCGTTAAACATCGAACTGATTCATCGTGTTGTCGTCACCTGCAGCTTTCAGTGCAGCATCGCCAGAAAAATACTCTTTATGGGTATCACCCAGGTCAGACCCTGCCATCACCTGGTGCTTCACACATGCCAGTCCTTCTCTAATTTCTTTACGTTGCACACCACGCACGTACGCTAACATTCCTTCATCGCCGAAGTATCCCTTAGCTAAATTGTCCGTAGAAAGTGCAGCCGTATGATAGGTAGGTAGTGTAATAAGATGATGGAAAATGCCCGCTTCCCGTGCCGCATCTTGTTGGAAATTCTGAATACGAATGTCTGCTTCTTTCGCCAGTTCTGAATTATCGTATTGCGCTGACATTAAAGCGCTACGCTCATACGCACTTACATTTTTTCCTTCTTCTTTCCATGCGTCAAATACCTGCTGGCGGAAATTAAGTGTCCAGTTAAACGATGGCGAGTTGTTGTACACCAATTTGGCGTCCGGCACGTGTTTGCGAATCGCATTGACCATACCCGCAATTTGGCCGACATGGGGCTTTTCCGTTTCAATCCACAATAAATCGGCTCCATGCTGCAGTGATGTCACACAATCTAATACTACGCGGTCAAAGCCAGAGCCTTCTTTGAACTTAAAAAGTCCGTTAGGTAAGCGTTTGGGCTTCACCAATTTACCGTTTTGCTTAAGTAATACATCATATTCACTTACTGAAGCTAGGTCTGCCACTTCATCCGTGTCCAAAAATTCATTGTACTTTGCGGCCAAATCCCCTGGTTGTGTAGATACAGGGATTTTTTGCGTTAAACCCGCACCTAATGAGTCGGTGCGTGCGACAATCACACCGTCGTCCACTCCCAGTTCAAGAAATGCGTAGCGGACGGCATTTATCTTGGCAAGAAAATCTTCGTGCGGCACCGTGACTTTACCATCCTGGTGGCCACACTGTTTCGCATCTGAGACTTGGTTTTCAATTTGAATGCAGCAGGCACCCGCCTCGATCATTTTCTTTGCCAGTAAGTAAGTCGCTTCTTCATTTCCAAAGCCTGCATCGATATCGGCAATAATGGGCACAACGTGGGTTTCAAAGTTATCGATCTTCGTCTGAATTGCATCGACATCCTGCCCAGCCACTCTGGCATCATCCAGCTGTTTAAATAATTTGCCTAGTTCCTGAGCATCGGCTTGACGAAGAAAGGTATAGAGTTCCTCTATCAGCGCCGGTACTGAAGTTTTTTCGTGCATAGACTGGTCTGGTAACGGCCCAAACTCTGAACGTAACGCAGCTACCATCCAGCCAGAAAGATACAGATAGCGTTTAGATGTAGTCCCATGATGTTTCTTGATAGAAATCATTTTCTGTTGGCCAACAAATCCATGCCAGCAGCCTAATGACTGGGTATACTGAGCAGAATCAGCATCATACGCTGCCATATCCTGGCGCATTATTTTGGCGGTATATTTAGCAATATCCAAGCCGGTGCGGAAACGGTTCTGTGCCTTCATACGTGCGGCAAACTCAGGGATGATCCCTTCCCACGTCCCTTGTTGCGCTGCTTTCAAGGTGGCTAATGTATCTATGTCTGACTGATATTGCGACATGGTAATCTCCAACGGTCTCTCATTCCTGAGTTAATAATTAAAATCTGCAAACTACAACCTGTGCGGTTGATGTGTTTTAATCCTAGCGCGCACAATTAAATAAAAATACTCAATGATATTCATTTTCGGTATTTATTTTGTGAATGACTTGTGGAGAGTAAAGAGGTGTTAATAGTTAAGGATTGCTGGTATTTCATCGGCAACGCAGAGAAAATATCGCTATTATAAAGAAATGAAACAAATTCGGAGTGTCGGACAATGAGTGGTGTACTGGCATCTGTTGATCAACGCACAAAATTGGTAGGCGAAAATAGACTGGAGTTACTGATGTTCCGTCTCGGTACTCGTCACATATTTGCTATCAATGTATTCAAGGTCAAAGAAGTTACCGGTGTTCCCGCGATGAAGCAGATGCCGGGGTCACACCAAAACTTAATTGGTGTCACCGTTTATCGAGGCAAGACAATCCCAGTGATAGACCTTAGACAGGCTATAAAGATGCGCACTACAGCAAAAGCTTATTCGCCTGAAAACGTCATCATCACCGAATATAACCGCAGTGTTCAAGGGTTTTTAATTGGAAATGTCCTGAACATTGTGAATACATCCTGGCAGGAAATCCAACCCCCACCTAAAACAATTGGCACCGCTAATTATCTAACCGCTATCACGCAAATTAATATAGAAGGCAAAAGTGAAATAGTTGAAATCATTGATGTCGAAAAGGTACTGGCGGATATTGTTGAATATGATACATCGATATCGGCGGATATCTTGGATAAGGATGTCGTCACACAATTCGTTGGACGAAAAGTGCTTATAGTGGATGACTCTGGTACGGCACGAAAGCAAATGAAAGATGTACTGAAGCAGCTAGGGTTGAACGTTATTGAATGTAGAAATGGTGCAGAAGCGTTGGGATTATTGAAAGACTGGGCTGATTTGGGTAAAAACGTCACCGATGAATTATTACTAATGTTTACGGACGCTGAAATGCCGGAAATGGATGGGTACAGACTTACGGCCGAGATTCGCGACGATCCCCGATTAACGAAGCTTTTTATTGCCCTGAACACATCATTAAGCGGGAGTTTTAATGATGCAATGGTCAAAAAGGTGGGTTGCGATCGCTTTATCTCGAAGTTCCAGCCTGACATGCTGGTGGATGTGGTACAACAACGAATGCGGGAACTACTGTAAGACGTCTTACCTTTTCTTACTTTTACAGATATCATCGTGTTATTGTCAGCGTGCCGATTTATACTAAGACATTCAATTTTTACTCCGACACCAATTATATTATCAGGGAAGTCAGAATGCGTTTAACTTCTAAAGTTCTTTTAATTACTTGTGTGCTTACCGCGCAAGGATGCTTCGCGAACTCTCAAAACGAGCAAAGCATTACCACTCATGCGAACAAGCCTAAAAATATTATAATGGTGGTGGCGGATGGAATGGGTCCGGCTTATACCACCGCTTATCGTAATTTTGCCGATGACCCGACCACCGATGAAGTTGAAAAGGTCGTGTTTGACAATATTTTGGTGGGAAATTCATCTACTTATCCAGCCAAAGTCTCCGGTTATGTAACCGATTCTGCCGCCTCTGCCACTGCTTTGGCGACCGGCGTAAAATCGTATAATGGCGCGATTGGCGTTGATGTGGATAAAAATCCGCTGGCTACGGTATTACATAAAGCAAAAGAAATTGGAATGAGAACAGGACTGGCCGTTACGTCACAAATTAATCATGCTACTCCAGCCAGCTATATGGTGGCGAATGAAAGTCGTCATAACTATGATGAGATAGCTAACAGTTTCTTCGACGACAGAATTGGCGACAAGTTCTTGGCAGACGTTATGTTGGGCGGGGGAACTAAGCATTTCATACGTAAAGACCGAAATCTCCAACAAGAGTTCGCCAATAATGGCTACGTGGTTGTGAACCATTACGATGAACTTACACAAGCGCTTAAAGATAAGCCCGTTTTGGGCCTTTTCGCCCCACTTGGTTTGCCACCTGCGTTAGATGATAGCAATCAGGAACGACTCGCTTTCCTGACAGAACACGCGGTAAAACATCTTGAAAATCCTCAGGGTTTTTTCCTGCTGGTGGAAGCAAGCCAGGTTGACTGGGCAGGGCACGCCAATGATATTGCCTCAGCAATGGCGGAAATGCACGACCTTGCCAAAGCCATGGAATACTTACGTAACTACGTTGAGCGTCATCCAGATACTCTGGTTGTGCTGACTGCAGATCACAGTACAGGCGGGTTATCCATTGGAGCGAATGGTCAATACGCGTGGAATCCAGAATTTATTTCTAACATGAAAGCCTCGGTCGGCGCTATTGCAAAACAGCTAGCGAAACAGCGATCGCCCTTACAATTCATTGAAGCTAAGTTTGGATTCACTCTGTCTGAGGAAGACAAAAAAATGCTGGAGAAAGTGGTCGGCGAGAGAGATGTGGAAACGTTAACCACACAACTTAAAGCCTTTTTGGATACGAAAACCAATACGGGGTGGACGACAAGCGGTCATACCGGTGTAGATGTAGAGGTATTTGCATTCGGAGCCGGTTATCAGGAATTTATCGGTCAAACGGATAACACTGATATTGCGAAAAAAATGTTCAAGCTGCTACAGAAATAACACTCATCTGCGCTACAGTGAGCCCACGTAGCGCAGAACTTAAGCACTGCTGTTCTATCCAATACCTGAAATTTTCGCCGGATTAAACCAAACGTAGCTGGTAGAGCTTAGTTGGTTAAGAGGTTACTCGAAACCATGCGAGCTGGAGGAAAAATTAGGGGGCGGACGTAAATTGGCCGAAAAAGCCTCCCGGCGCTGATCATAGATATTCATGTATCATCATACTCATCGCACATGCAAATGAGCAGCAGGGGTAAACCACAAAAAAGAATTAAAAAAGACCAATTGGCCTTTTTTAATGATTGATGAAGTCGTCCAGATCGTGGCCTGTTATCTTGCGAATTTGTGCAAATAAATACCACAACGCAGCAATAAGCAAAATCATGCTGGGAATTACGATCACCGGATAACTGATGGCTGTCATACGGCCCAGTTCTTCAGTGTAGGCCGTCGTTCCAGGCTCGCTCACCAAAATCATCTTTGCAAGGATATAGTTCAGCGCTGAAGATAAGAAGAAAGACGCCGCCACAATATATGAGCTATTGGCAATTTTGCGGCGAAACTCTTGCTGTTTACCCTTTGCATCCAAAATTTTATTTAGTTGCGGCCAATTAATTATCTGATCATTTAAGATCAGCAATTTAACCAGCGGCTTTTCAGAAAACTGTGTTATGACGACGGCTAAACCAATAATGGCCGGGATAGCGGCTTCCTTTATAGCGATATATTCTGCAGGAAGTTTTAGCAAACTTATGCCACCCGTTAACAGCACGCTAATCACGCCCAACACAGAGAAGCCATTTAATTTTCCTGACTGGCGCAAATCAAATATGCCATACACCAATGGGAAGGCCAAGGCGGCAACGATGCTCCACGCCGGGCCAAGGTAATCTTCTGAGCTGGCATAGCTCATGATGAAAACAGGGATAACTATATTGAATGCCAGATTACCTAAGAAACCTTGGTTTTGTGGCCGTTCATTTGATGACATATTACATTTTCACTGCTTTAAGAAAGAGGCTTGATTATACGAAAAATACATTGTCCAATCTACATGCAAGTGGAACGCGTAGCGTTTTAACATGAATTACTTTGCCCACGCCCACGCCGCTAGAAGCCCGCCAAAAAATCCGAACAAATGGTATTCAAACGAAATAAAGGCACGGGAGGGTAATATGCCCATGAGCATCCCCCCATACAAAAGGGCGACTAACACCGAGATGGCGATGTAGCGAAGTTGCCGGGAACGAAAACCCGCCAGAATTAAAAAGCCAAAGTAGCCGTATACCATGCCACTGGCTCCAATATGTAATGCAGTTCGTCCAAATAACCAGACACCCATGCCCCCAACTACACAGATAGTTAATGTTACCAGCCAGAAACGTGATTTCGGCCACTGCATGGTTAGCCACATAAATAGCAGCAAAGGAATCAAGTTGGTGAGCAAATGCGCTGCAGAACCGTGTAACCAGGGCGCAATAAAAATCGCTGGCAGTGTATGTAATTCTCGTGGGATCAGGCCAAAATTATTTAAGCTGTTTGCGGTGACTAAATTGACCGCTGATACGATAAACAAGATCAAGGTTACTATTATGAGAAACTGAATTTGTTTTTTAAGGGTTGGGAACTGATTCATAATATAATGTGCGGCAAATAGCGCGAGGTGTCCTGGGTAATAGTGCTGGCATCTTCTCGGATGGAAATGCCAGCCGCTTGATCGTCTACTAACCAGCTACCTATCAGGGTGTGGTGGTCGCCAAATCGCGGTAGGGGGCAATAGGCTTGAAGAATAAAGCCTTCTTCGCCATAAGGGCCATCAGATAATTGCGTTTCACTCCCTGCCGCTAGCAATGAGATATTTGCGCCTTCTCTGGAAAACAATGGTTTCTTTATCCACCGAAGGGGCTCAGACGAGTGACTGATTTGATCGCCGTAGAAATAAGCTGGCAGCAAGTTGGGATGGTCAGGAAAATGTTTCCACAAAAGGGGTAGGAGTCCCTTATTCGATAAGATAGTTTTCCAGGGAGGTTCTATCCAGTTCACCGCCGCTTGGGGTAAGTACCTAGCAAATTCTTCATTAAGAATAAATTCCCACGGATACAATTTGAAGCAATCTGTGATGGGCTGATCTTTCAAATCGGTAAAGTAACCGGTATCGCCGATACCAATGTCTTCAATGAATACAAAGTCGGCAGTGAGACCAGCTTCGCTGGCGCAATCCTGTAGATATTGAACAGTGCCACGATCTTCGTCCGTGCCTTTACAACAAGCAAAGTGCATTTGATCAATATGGTAAAAGGCCGCGATTTCTTTAAAGCGTGCTATTAGCTTTTCTTGCAACGAATTAAACTGATCTGCTTGACGTGACAGCTCCCCGGCATCTACCTTGTCTGCTAACCATAACCATTGCCAAAAACCAGATTCATATAACGAAGTAGGGGTGTCTGCGTTATTTTCCAATAATTTGGCTGGTTGCGATCCATCGTAGACAAAATCCAGACGGGAATACAAAGAAGGTTGCTGCTGGAACCAGGATTGCCTCACCAATTCCCAATGTTGCTGTGGAATAGCTAATTTAGTCAGAAGCTGTTCGTCTTTCACTACTTCGTTAACGACGTGCAAGCACATCTGGTGCAGCTCCTCGGTGGGCGCCTCTAGGTCCTGCTCAATTTGTCGCAATGAAAATTGATAATACGCACTTTCATCCCAATACGGTTCTCCATAGAGTGTATGGAAATGAAAGCCAAAATCCCGCGCTTGCTTCTTCCAGTGAGGGCGAGGTGAACTGGCTAGTCTTAGCAAGGCCTAGCCCCCCCAACCACCTTTACGGCTACTGCTACCCCAACTGGATTTAGCTCTTACCGTACTGCCAAAACCTCCCCTGTTCATCGTGCGGTTTACCGTGGGCTTGGGCTTATAAACATCAGGCGATACCCGGTATTTTCTTTTATTTAACCCGCCATCGAATACGTAGCCGTCGGCCGTAGTCCAACGTGAACGAAACGGTGAATGGCGCGAAAAAGACGTATAAACAGGTTGCGAATAATAGCGGGGCGACATCAACTGGCTTACCATAAAGCCCGCCATAAACGGCATGAAAAAACTGCCGCCGTTACGCTCCACCCGCTGACATTGGTTCGAACCGAATTCGTACTCACAATCATATTCCGAATTATAACGAGGGCTGGTGCGAGCGGCCTCTTGCAAGGCATGTTGATAGGCCATATCACACTGCTCGGTTGCATCGGGGAAATCCCGTTTGCATTCATCCACCGAGGTAAATATCTGTCCTTCCTGTCGGTTGCCGCAGCCGGTGACAATAAAGCCGGTAACGGCGACTGCTAAGGGTTTGAGCGCAAAATGCTTGCGCATCCTGCTTAAATTAATAAATTGGGAGCGTTTTAACGTTGTCATAATTCCCCCTTAGTAGGTCATGCACGCAGCATTTAGCAATCCAACTGCAATAGACATGGCGGCAAGCATAGTGCCAGCTGAAATTTCATTATCATTAATACGTTGCGCAATTTTCGGCATAAAGGTAAATCGAAGCAGAGCAAATGCCAGGGATTGCGCGAGAATGGCGATGAGTCCCCAGATCACAAAATCAATTATTGAAACAGAGTTTGCGGCCGCGCCTGATAGTGCCAGCGCAAAACCTACCAGCGCTCCGCCAAACCCGATAGCGGCCGCGACATTTTTCTCTTCTTTTACCAGTTTCCATTCATCATGAGGGGTTACAAATGCATACACAATTTTAAAAACAAACAGAAAGAAAATGGAAACGGCAAAATAAAGTGCAAAATTATCCAATCCAGACAATGAGTTTAGTATGTTTTCCATGCTAGGGTCCTATTAACCGTTTATCGTAATATCTGCGGGTTGTATATCAAAACCGGTGCTGATCACCAGACACCTGTCGGCATTGTTACCGATAATTTTCTCTTCACCTACTACCAGTAATGACTCTGTGCGGCCTGCTGATAACTCACGTTCATATAGCATCATAAACTGGTCGGTAAAGCTGGTATCGCCATCTTCTTCAAATGTTTTTTCAGAAACCGCCACTGGGGGTGAATATTCGCCAGTAGCATTCCATACGCGGGTAAAGGTTTTTCCATCTAACGTATAAGTTGGCTGGCTGATCACATTATCCAGACAGTCTTTCCATTGAGCTTCACTGCCAATGGTTTGAGTGTCGTAAAAATGCCAGAGTTTCACATCGGTGATATGGTTTTCTGTTAATCCGCCATCAGTGACAACTTGCAGGAACCCTTCATCATCTGTGTAAAATCGCAAAAGGGTACCACCTGAATCAAGTTCAGCCTGGCCCACCGCTTGAATTATTTGGGAACGGGCGGCGGTAGAAATAGTTAATTCCGGCTCAAGTAATCGGAGCTTTAAATCATCTAGTTCAAACGAACCACCTAAATATAGCCCCATTATTTCGGGGGCAGCAGGCTTTTCAGGAGCAGACTTAGAAAACCATTTTGAAAACATGTGTTATTCCCCCAACTGCTTCCAGTCAAACTGGCTGATGCGTTTGTCAGCAATGTAAAACACCTTATCACCAGAGGATATAGTTTCCGTTAGCCCTGGATTCACCACCAACTTTTGGTATTCGCTCTTCGGTGCGTAGCCAATAAAAATAGCGTCGTAATGACGCTTCAAGTTAATAAATAGCTTTTCTACGGTTACCGCATTCATGCCCGCAGGCATGGCAACTGAAAATTGTGCCTGACCTTCATCTACGCTTAATAAATCATGGTGCAGCATGCTCGACCCCGGGTCAAACGCTGATTTTGCCAACATCTCCACCGCCACACTGGGGGTGCACTCCACTTTAGGGCAATGTTGCTGCAATAGTTTGACCAGGCTATCGTCATTAAAATAGGCCACCTGGTGTGCATTGGGGTTACGTTGGGTGCAATAAAGCGCGGTGGTTAAGGTAACATCATCCTGGGGATTATCAATGAGGATGGTTGCCGCATCAGCGACACAGGCTCGATCCATATCTTCATCACGATTGAATGATTCCACATGAACAAACTCGATTTGTCCCGGCATCGGGTTTTCGATGTTGGCTTTAACGCAGAGTACGATGTCAGGCTTATCGGGTAACGCCTCTTTTTCCATTAACAACAGGTCAAGCAATAACATGGTGCGTTGCTCATTCCAGCCAATGATTAAAATATGATTATGTACGTGTAGTGGTTTCATTCCTAACAAACCCTTTTGCCAAAAATTACTGACCCAGGCGGCAATTCGTCCTACCACCATTGCAAAAATACTTAACCCAAAAGGGATAACATACAATGCGACAACTAACTTGCCTGCAGTGGAGGTGGGAGATAAGTCTCCGTATCCCACTGTTGACCCTGTGACAGCCAGCCAATACAGGAAGTTTACATTGCCAGTTAATTCGTTTTCTGAGGCGAGATTCAACAGTAACCAGCTCGATGATGCATACAACAGTGTTATCAGCGCGATGGTGTACCAGCGAGTATTGCCAAAGTATTTTAGAAATAATTTGCGAAACAGCGTCCAATGCGTCAAAACAATTTAACCCATTACTTGAAATTAATTGAACCACTCACCCTAGTATGCAGAGGGATTACCCTAAGAATCAACCAGTAAAGTAAAAAGGGAGCGAACCGCTCCCAGTCTTAATTGCCCAGAATACGGCTTAACTCATCGTCTGCTGAGGTAGTCCCGCCTTTAATACCGGCCGCGGCTAAACGTTTTTCCAGATCATCGTTTGACTCGTCGCTGGCTAATTCTTCTGCGGCTTGCAATTCTGCATTGCGAAGTTTCTGTCTCTCTTGAATACGCGAAAGCGACTCAGTAGCCGTTTTCATCTTACTGTTTGCACCCATATGACGAGAAGACACCGCCACCTGCGCTTTCTGGACGCTCTCAGTCGCCTTTACCATATCAACCTGTTGTTCGAGGCGACGTAGGTTCGCTTTGGCTTGTTGTATGTTTCCAGCCAGTTGCTTTTCAGATTGTTTGAACTGGTCCAAATAAGATTGTTCCTGTTCCCGCTCAGCTTTTAATTCGGCTACTTTTTGGGCGCAATCCAAGGCTAACTGACGGTCTGAATCTACTGCTTTACGCGCGTGAGTTTCAAATTCAGCAATAGAGGCATTGAAACTGTCTATTTTCTGTTGTGACAGTTTACATTTCGCCAATATTTGCGTGCGCGCATGATCAGATTTTCGCAGCTCTTCTTTTGCTTCGCGTATTTCCTGCTCTAAAATACGGATCGCCTGACTATCGACAACCGCTTGTGCAGTTTCTGTTGCACCACCTTTAACCGCGGTAACTAATTTTCTCCAAACAGACATTCGCTTCTCCTGTCTTTATTTAGTGAAGATGGGTTTCATATGCATCAAGAAATGACGCAACATTTTGAAATAACGTATCCACTTCTATTTCAATGGTCTCTTGCTTTGACTGGGCACTTAATGCCCCAAATGCGGTGTAATATTCTTCGCCATTAATTGTTGAAATGCCCACCGTGGTAAGGGGAAATACCATATGTGTGGAAAGAATCTCATGATCTAATGCGGCTTTATCTTTTACCTGTGAGGCCGCAAATAACAAGCTTTCAACTAAAATTTGCTCACCGCTTATTGCCAGCCAGGCGTCAATGCCATCCTGATTAGCAATCAACAAACAATTTTCTTCACGTGTTACCACTAAGTCGTCACGTTTATCAAACAGGGATTCAATTGATTGAAGATCCCAAGCCATAGTATTTCTCCTTTACTTTTAAGCGAATGCCGTAAATAGCATGCCAATGTACCGATGTTTAGTGGATTCGCCAATACTTGCGAAACTATACTAGACACCAACCGCAAAACCTGTCAATAATAAAATCTCTCTAAATGTGTAATAAAGTGTGTTTTTGTAAAATATAATTCACAAATGGTGCTAAATGGAAAAGCAAAACTGGCGCGAATTAGTACAGCGGGTAATCAAAACTGAAATGTCATTTCGGGGAGTGAAATATCAAGCATTGAGTCAGCGGCTTGAGGAGAAAGGCATTATTCAATCTGCAGATAACCTGCGCAACAAAGTGAATAAAGGTATAATGGGCGCCGATTTATTTTTGCAAATATTGGTGGTGCTCAATGCTCGCCCGTTAAATGTTGCAGATATGCAGGAAATAATCGGCGACTTGTCGCGTCCTGCGCAGGAAGATGAGTGATACCACGCCGAAATTTTATCTTATTAAAACGAACTGAAAGACGACTAACATGAAACTAAGTGATTTTCACTTTACGCTTCCAGAGCACCTTATCGCCAAATATCCAACCCAGGAACGTGCCGCCAGCCGGCTGCTGCAACTAAACGGACAAACTGGCGAGGTAACACACAGCATGTTCAAAGACATGCTCGATCTGGTCGAGGAAGGAGATTTACTGGTATTTAACGATACTCGCGTTATCCCGGCACGTTTAAAAGGGCAGAAGGCAACGGGTGGGCAGGTAGAAGTACTGGTTGAACGTATTCTTCCCGATGACACTGTTCTCGCCCATGTCAGAGCCAGTAAAGCGCCGAAAGCAGGTACCCATCTGCGTTTGGAAGATGCCATTGACGTAACTGTATTGGGGCGTCAGGAAGCACTGTTTCATTTGCAGTTTAAAAACGTTAGCTCGGTGCTTGAAGCACTAGAACAGCATGGCCATATGCCGCTACCACCTTACATTGACAGGCCAGATGAAACCAGTGATCAAGAACGCTACCAAACGGTTTACAACCAAAAGCCTGGCGCAGTGGCCGCGCCTACTGCTGGTTTACATTTTGATGATGAAATACTTGCGGCCTTAAAGCGCAAGGGGGTAAACATTGCGTTTGTTACATTGCATGTGGGCGCAGGGACGTTTCAACCGGTTCGGGTAGACAATATTCTTGAACACAAAATGCACGCTGAATATGCGGAAGTAAGCCAGCCAGTGGTAGATTTAGTCATCCAAACAAAAGCGTCAGGGAAACGGGTTATTGCCGTAGGGACGACGTCGGTGCGTTCGTTAGAATCGGCTGCTGTCGCGGCAGAAAATAGCCAGGATGTCATCATGCCCTTTTTCGCCGATACTGATATTTTTATTTACCCTGGCTACCAGTTCAAAGTAGTGGATGCGATGTTCACTAACTTTCATCTGCCAGAGTCTACCTTGATGATGTTAATAAGCGCCTTCGCTGGTCGCGATAATGTAATGGCTGCTTACGAAGAAGCTATTCGCGAAAATTATCGCTTTTTCAGCTATGGCGATAGCATGTTTATTTACCCACCTAAAATCTAACGTATTTCTGGGCATGATCTCTTGCCCAGAACTGGTATAATCGCCGCCAACTTTTTATTTCTTCATTTCAAGGTAACCGATTGCATGCAATTTGAATTGGTCAAGAAAAGCGGTAAAGCCAGGCGTGGACGTTTGGTGTTTGACCGTGGCGTAGTAGAAACGCCAGCGTTCATGCCGGTAGGAACGTACGGCACAGTCAAGGGGATGACCCCTGAAGAGCTGGATGCCAGCGGAGCACATATTTGTTTGGGCAACACCTTTCACTTAATGTTACGTCCCGGCACCAGTATTATTCGCCAGCATGGGGATTTACACGATTTCATGCATTGGGAAAAGCCTATTCTTACCGATTCCGGTGGCTTTCAGGTTTTCAGTTTAGGTGATTTACGCAAAATTACCGAGGAAGGGGTCACGTTCCGTTCACCGATCAACGGTGAAAAAATCTTGCTTACACCTGAAAAGTCGATGGAAGTGCAGCGAGATTTAGGATCAGACATTGTCATGATTTTTGATGAATGCACGCCATACCCCGCCACAGAACAGGAAGCGCGTTTATCTATGGAAATGTCCCTGCGCTGGGCAAAGCGTAGCAAAGACGCCCATGGTGACAATCCTTCCGCATTATTTGGGATTATTCAGGGTGGAATGTATGAAGATTTGCGTGATGTCTCGTTAGAAGGGCTCGAAGAGATTGGCTTCGACGGGTATGCTATCGGCGGATTATCGGTGGGGGAACCGAAAGAAGACATGATCCGCATTATTGATCACACAGCACCAAAAATTCCGGAAGACAAGCCACGCTATCTGATGGGGGTGGGTAAGCCAGAGGATATTGTGGAGGCAGTGCGTCGCGGCATTGATATGTTTGATTGTGTTATGCCAACGCGTAATGCCCGCAATGGTCACTTGTTTGTTACCGAAGGCGTTGTAAAGATCCGAAATGCCAAACATCGCAACGATACGTCGCCGCTTGACGAAAATTGTGATTGTTACACTTGTAAAAATTATTCACGTTCATATTTACATCACTTGGACAAGTGCAATGAGATCCTCGGGGCGCGTTTAAATACCATTCACAACCTAAGGTATTATCAACGTGTCATGCAGGGATTACGGGACGCGATTGAAGCCGACAAACTCGATGAGTTTGTTAACGAATTTTATGCACACAAAGATATGCCGGTGCCGGCACTCTAATTACAACAACAATTATTGAGGAATATTATGAGTTTATTCATCTCTTCTGCACATGCACAAACTGCTGGTGGCGCACAACAAGGCGGCGGCATGGAAATGCTGATTATGCTTGCCGTGTTTGGTTTGATTTTTTATTTTCTACTTTATCGCCCCCAGGCTAAACGCGTAAAAGAGCATAAAAACCTGGTTTCTTCACTCAGCAAAGGTGACGAAGTGCTTACCCAGGGCGGATTAGTGGGGCGTATTACTAAAGTATCGGATGATAAAGACTTTATCGAAGTGTCATTAAACGAAGGTAATAACATCGTTGTACAAAAATCTGCCGTTACCGCTGTGCTACCGAAGGGTACCATGAAGTCACTTTAATCTTTTCAGTCTGGGGGTATTCATTGATACCCTCACAAAAAGGAATTTTTTGTGTTAAATAAAAATTCAACCTTTAAGGTGCTGCTGGTCATCGTCGTGTTGGCGCTATGTGGACTGTATGCACTACCTAATCTATACGGCGAAGATCACGCCATTCAAATCTCTGCAGGGCGTGATGCAACGGTTACTGAGGCGATGATCCCTCGTGTTGAAGCCACACTCAAAGAAAACAACATCAATATTAAACGAATCGAATTTGAAAATGAGCAAATTTTAGTTCGCGTCGATGATTCGGATGCACAATTAAAAGCGCGCGAAAATCTCGACCGTGCCCTGGGGGCCGACTACTTCGTTGCAATGAACTTAGCTCCAGATACGCCCGAGTGGTTGGAGAGCCTAGGTGGTACACCCATGAAACTAGGTTTGGACCTACGTGGAGGGGTCCACTTTTTGATGGAAGTGGATATGTCTGAAGTGATGGAAAAGTCACTAGAAGACGCACAAAGCGATTTTCGGACCGCGCTTCGTGAAGAAAAATTGCGGTATCGCCGTGTAAGCATGCAGGGTAACCACATTGATATTCAGTTTCGCGACGAAGACACCCTTGATAAAGCGGAATTTTTCTTACGTAACCGGAACCGTGACTTAACCTATACTACGCCGGGTGAAAATGTGTTGCGAGCGACATTTTCTGACACCAAGCTTCAGGAAATTCGCGACTATGCAGTAAAGCAGAATATCACCATCCTGCGTAACCGGGTTAATCAGCTAGGAGTGGCTGAGCCGGTAATCCAGAAACAGGGGGCTGAGCGCATCGTTGTGCAGCTTCCCGGCGTTCAAGACACCGCCCGCGCTAAAGAAATTCTTAATGCTACCGCAACGCTTGAATTTCATATGGTTGATTTAAAAAATGATGTCCGTGACGCGGTGGAAGGGCGCGTACCTCCGGGTTCAGTGCTTATCAATGATCAACAAGGCAATCCAGTATTGCTTGAGAAGCGCGTGATGTTAACCGGTAATCACATTATCGACGCTGGCAGTGGTGTTGATGAATATGGCTTGCCCAACGTGAATATTTCGCTGGACTCTGAAGGCGGCAATAAAATGTCGCGAAATACGCGTAACAACATCGGTAAACCGATGGCTACAGTGTTTATTGAGTATAAAGCGAGTGGTGAACGTGATGCTAACGGTAAACTTATTTTCGAAAAGCATGAAGAAGTTATCAATCAGGCTACCATCCGCGCTCAATTGGGAAGTAAGTTTCAAATTACCGGTATTGACTCGCCTAAAGAAGCCCGTGATTTAGCGCTCTTACTAAGAGCGGGAGCATTAATTGCGCCTATCCAAATAGTCGAAGAACGTACCATTGGCCCCAGTCTGGGTAAAGAGAATATTGAGCTGGGTATGCAGGCTATCGTCTGGGGGATGGCACTGGTACTGGTTTTCATGCTTATTTATTACAAAGCATTTGGCGTAGTGGCCAATATTGCTTTGATGGCCAACGTAGTGATGATCGCTGGCATCATGTCCATGATTCCAGGGGCCACCCTTACTTTACCAGGAATGGCGGGGATCGTACTGACAGTAGGTATGGCCGTTGATGCCAATGTGCTGATATTTGAGCGTATCCGTGAGGAATTAAAAGACGGGCGCAGCCCACAACAAGCCATTCACCACGGTTACGATAATGCGTTTTCTACTATCATCGATGCCAACATTACTACCTTTATTGCCGGGTTGATTCTTTTTGCAGTCGGTACTGGTCCGATTAAAGGTTTCTCAATTACACTGATGATCGGTATTGCGACATCGATGTTTACTGCCATTATATTCACCCGCGTCATTGTGAATTTAGTGTGGGGTGGTAAACGTGTGAAGTCATTGGCGATATAGGGAGAGATTCAATGCAGTTATTAAATTTAACCAATACCGTCAACTTCATGCGCCTGCGCATTCCTGCGCTGGTGTTGTCCGGGTTACTGATGCTAGGGTCACTTGGCTCACTGGCTGTAAATTCGTTAAACTGGGGGCTGGACTTTACTGGCGGTACGCTTATTCAAGTGGGTTACGAACAACCTGCTGACTTGGCGGCAATCCGTAAACAGTTAGCAAATTCTGATTTTGGCGACGCCGTAGTACAAAACTTTGGCAGTAGTCAGGAAGTGTTAATTCGTATCGCACCTCGTGAAGGTGTGAAAGCCGCTGACATTGGTGATCAGGTTGTAGCTACGTTACGAGCGGATGGCACACCCGTTGAAAAACAACGTATCGAATTTGTGGGTCCTAACGTGGGGGATGAGCTTTCCGAGCAAGGCGGTTTGGCCATGCTGGTCGCTCTCATTTGTATCTTGATCTATGTAGCAATGCGATTCGAGTGGCGCTTCGCGTTAGGCTCGGTAGCCGCGCTGATCCATGATGTCATTATCACTTTGGGGTTGTTCTCAGTTTTACAACTGGAAGTCGATCTAACCGTATTAGCAGCAGTACTAGCTGTTATCGGTTACTCGCTTAACGATACCATCGTGGTTTCAGATCGTATTCGTGAAAACTTCAGGAAGATACGTAAAGCCACGCCTGAAGAGGTTGTTAACGAGTCACTAACTCAAACACTTAATCGTACCATTGTCACCTCACTCACCACCATATTGGTATTGTTAGCCTTGTTCTTTAAGGGTGGTGCGTTGATACACGGATTTGCGACAGCCCTGCTGTTCGGGGTTGTCATCGGTACTTACTCTTCAATCTATATTGCCAGCTCTGTAGCGTTAGCGCTGGGTGTAAGCAAAGAAGATTTGATGCCACCAGAAATAGAAAAGGAAGGTGCGGATCAAGAACCACTGATGTAACGATGGATAGTGAGGTGTCTTTGCACCTCGCACTGAGTTGGTATGAATGTTTTAAATACCACAAAAAAGCCGGATTAGAATCCGGCTTTTTTTATTGTTTCGGGTGCTTATTTTAAGTGCTTAACCAGCGCTTGAACCACTTTGACACTGCCAGCTACCACTTCTCCTTTATATAATGGATCATTGCCACCTTTAAAGTCGGTCACTAAACCACCTGCTTCGCGCACCAATAGTTCTCCGGCAGCGATATCCCATGCCTTAATGCCACGCTCCCAATAACCATCATGCCGGCCCGCAGCCACATAAGCCATATCTAATGCCGCACTACCGCTGCGACGAATATCACCACATTGATGAAAAATTTTATTTAAGCTGAGGGCATATTCGCCAAACTGTTTTTTGTCTTTGAATGGAAAGGCAGTGGCCAGCACAGTTTCATTCAAATCTTTTGCCTTACTGGCACGGATACGATAACCGTTTAACTGGGCACCCTGGCCACGACTGGCGGAAAACAATTCACCACGGATAGGATCAAAGATAACGGCTTGATCAAGGCGACCCTTGTGTAATAATGCGATAGATACGCAAAAATGTGGGATGCCTCTAATGAAATTGGTGGTGCCATCCAGCGGGTCGATAATCCATTGATACTCGCTTTCGCTACCTTCAGTTTCTCCACTCTCTTCACCCAAAAAGGAGTGATTCGGATAAGATTGTTGGATCTTACTGATAATGGCTTTTTCAGCGTCTTTATCAATTTTTGTCACATAATCATTTGCGCCTTTAGATTGAGTATCTAAATCATCACGATTTTCAAAGCCACGAAGGATTACTGAGCCAGCAGCACGCGCCGCGCGCACAGCTATATTTAGCATAGGATGCATAGTTAACCACCAATTGTAAAAGATCGAAAAAAGCAGTAATAACGATTCAATAAATGAACAGTATTACATAATGGCGCGAAGTGTAGCAGAGCAAGCTTATTTTGCAATCTGAATTGGTATGCAATGACAAGGCGGTAACTTAAAAATAACGGATAGTTGCTGATACTGCGTATCTCTACCAGAAAATAGCAAATCGTGTGTGCACTGGTTAGGTTACAGAAGAAATACGCGCTATAAAATATCTCGTAACTGATTTGCTGAACCCTCGTGCACGTAGTTGGTTTGGGACGGGAGTTGCTAGAACAAAGCAGCTCACTCTCTTGCAACAATATGTCTAAGCGACTGTAAGTATGCTAGTATCTGGCCTATTACGAACTATATTTAACTGCGTCTACATGCTTGAAAATATCCGAATTGTACTTGTTAATACATCCCATACCGGAAACATAGGTTCAGCCGCTCGGGCCATGAAAACGATGGGGCTCAAGCACTTGTACTTAGTCGATCCAATCCATGCACCAGATGGCAAAGCCAGCGCCATGGCGGCGGGGGCTGGGGATGTGTTAGCAAATGCGGTAACGGTCCCGACCCTAGGTGAAGCTGTTGCCGACTGCGGCTTAGTTATCGGCACCTCCGCCCGCTCGAGAACGCATTCCTGGCCAATGCTTGAGCCCAGAGAAAGTGGCGTCAAACTGGTAACCGAAGCGGAGAAATATCCAGTTGCTCTGGTATTTGGACGTGAAAACAGCGGGTTGTCAAACGAGGAGTTGCAGCAGTGTCACTTTCACGTATGCATTCCTGCTAACCCAGATTATAGCTCTCTTAATCTGGCAGCGGCTGTACAGACATTATGCTATGAAGTCCGAGTGGCATGGCTTGATGCAAATTCACATCCAGAAGTGGAAGTGGAGTATCCGCTGAACGAAGATTTAGAGCGTTTTTACGTGCATTTGGAAGAGACCCTTCAACGCACAAACTTTATCGTTAAAAACCATCCAGGCATGGTGATGACGAAATTACGCAGGTTATTTAACCGGGCGCGACCAGAAGCGCAGGAACTGAATATTCTGCGCGGCATTCTGGCATCCATTGATAAATCCACCAAAGAGTAAAAATTGTGTTTGAACGAATCAAAGAAGATGTGGAAGGGGTATTTCGCCGCGATCCCGCAGCCAGAAACTTTTTTGAAGTGCTGACAAATTATCCGGGCTTACACGCCATCTGGTTGCATCGCTTCAGTCATCGCTTGTGGAATGCAGGATTCAAATGGCTGGCGCGCAGCTTTTCAACGTTCAGTCGCTGGTTAACCGGGATCGAAATCCACCCCGGAGCAAAACTCGGTCGGCGGTTTTTCATTGACCATGGTATGGGCGTAGTGATTGGTGAGACGGCTGAAGTAGGTGATGACGTTACCTTATATCATGGGGTGACATTAGGCGGCACCAGTTGGAAGGCTGGTAAGCGCCACCCTACCTTAGGTAATAATGTGGTTGTAGGCGCTGGAGCGAAAATCCTTGGCCCCATTTACATAGGGGAAAACGCCAAAATCGGCTCCAATTCTGTGGTGGTGAAAGATACGCCAGCGGGCGCTACGGTAGTGGGCATCCCCGGCCGCATTGTTATGTCAGCGCAAAATGCCAGTGAGGTAAAAGAACAAGCGGACAAGCGCAACCAGATAGCACGTAAATACGGTTTTGATGCCTACGCGGTGGCGCCAGACAACCCTGATCCCGTCGCTAACGCCATGGGCATTATGCTTGAACATATGCATTTGATGGATACCAAAGTGGAAGAAATGTGCGCAGTAATTCAGTCAATGGGGGGAAATGTGTGCTCTGCTGACTTGCAATCATTAAGTGCTGAAGATTTTGCCGCGACAGGGATCTCACCGGTGGTGCCAGACGGCGAGAAACCCAAAGAGAATGCGTTTGATCCAAAGATTTAATTATCCTCATGTGTAATCATTTAATATCTCCGTAAAGGCCAAAAAGGTGTAGCAAGTACGCGACCTGATAAATTTGCACAGTTAAAAAGTGTGAGGGCACCAGCCACTGTCTCTATAAATGTAAGTAGTAGCACAATAGGGGGGTAATGAGCCATAACCGATATTTATGAATTAGTTAATGGGTGGTGGTTTAATAAGTTTTTTATTGCGACTTGGCTTTTTGCTTTTTACCCAGACTTCTACGGAAAATATAAGACTCTAAGCCTGCATAGACTAACCATGCCACTTCACATACGAGAAATATGAACAGACCGCAGACGATATATGTTCTGATGCTACTTGGATAAGGTGGCAGCAGAATGCCCGCCAAGCCTAGAAACAGAGTAATTAGACCAAAATTGAACGCTAGTCTTACTTGAACAATTTTCTTTTCAAGTTTACTCATCACCACTGCATATGCTTGCGCTCTATCATTTGCTTTCATATTGAGTGTTCGATTTTGATATTCTTGCTTACTTAAATTGTAAACTCTGGAAGCCACCGTAAACTGAACGGCTAACACAAAACTAATAGTAGCGATCAAAAGTACAGCTAGAGTAATATCCGGATATTTTAACAGGTGTTCTGGAGATTCATTGCCCGTGATTAATGTGATCAGGGTAACCGAAAAGCCTGCTAAAAGTGGCGATGCTACCGTCCCTACTGTATTTGCTGAGGCCGTATCGGCAGAGGTCGGAAATTGTTCTTGATCCATTATTTAGCCTACAAGATATCAAACGCTTTTGCATGGCGGACCAATATGTGCACTGACACCTCCGCATAATCCGCATATACCTATCAAATCGCCAGTCTTATTTGGTACCTGGACACCATAGTTGATGGGATGGGCGGAAAACGTGTTTGCGATAAATGCTGATTCGTCACCTGAGGGCCAGGCATTTTCAACTTGTAGATAGCGTAACGATTTAAATTCCACGTCAGAAGATTTAGTCACTGAAACGATGGATGCAGAATTAGCGACATTGCCAATCACTGCATAAGCTTCTACTCCCCAAGTTCCTATATGAAACACTTTAATACCAGATCTTTGCAGATTTTCAGAAAGGTTAGTTTTGATTTTATCTATGTCTGAACCAGATTTACCTCTCACAATCAGGAGCCTACTTTTAAGACGTTTATCCATTTTGCTTTCTTCCTAATTTATCCTCTGCCAAGTTTGCGGGTGATAAAGATTAGCAACAGGTTGATTGCTTTATAGTAGTCTATTTTTTTGAACTACATGGAAATGCCTTTACAAGTTTCCTGGAAGAGAGCGTGGAGAGATTGAGCTAGAATTGAAAAAATGAATATTGTAGACCATTGTTTCATTACAAATGGGTTTCGCCAAGCTGCCTTAGTTGGCTTAGAAATCTGGTATCAACCAAAGTAGTAATGCTGTCAACTTTTTGTGAATTGATAACTTTTCTCTGAGATAGTGCTCAAGTACGACCATTGAACGCTTTTATCTCCCATTTACGAGGGTAGCGTGCGAGCAGAGCCGATCGAAACTCACGCCTGCACGCACTTCATACTATTTCTAGATTTATTTATGCTATTCGGGAAGCCTCATCACATAGAGCTCCCCATCATAAAACCCTTGGATAGTAAGCTTCTGATTAGACAGTGAGCGTAAGTAGTTTATATGCTCTTCCTGAATGAGCTGGCCAGGCACAATGAGTGGGATCCCAGGCGGGTAGGGGACGATTAAACCCGCGGCAATTCTCCCTGCACTTTCCTGCCATGGAATGGCTTCCCGCTGTCCGAAAAACGCATGTGAGGGCAATTCAGCAAGTGTAATGGGGGGGATCGTACTGGGCAATACGCTTTTACTCTTACTGCGATGCAATGACACCGTTCCCTGGTCGAGCTTTTTAAGCGCATTATAAAGGCGCACAATCTTCGAGCGCATGCCGCCTAATGTCAGTAAGACTAAAATTGTGCTGTGGGTAAACTTTTCTATCTCCAGTCCTACTTCGTCCATCAGAAAACGATGAATTTCATGATTTGAGTATTCTAAAGCAGACACATCGATTAAGATTTTTAACGGGTCATGTCCCATATTGTCTTTGCCAAAATGTGGAAATATTTTACTAAAATCTTCCGCATCCAAAATACGTAATCGCTTAAAGCGGGACACCTGTTGTTTGAGTTCATCCACATTGTTAAGCAGTTCGTTAAGAATTTTATACCCTTCCATTTCCAATTGCTTCCGGCATACATCCAACGACGCTATTAGCTGGTACTTGGGTGATGTGCTGGTGTGGATACTATAAATTTCTTTAAAAAAGTCGCTGTCAAAGTCAGGATCATTTACGTGGATAAAGGAAGCTTGCGAGAAAGCCGATACCACTTTATGCGCAGAGTGAGTGACGTAGTCAGCACCGGCATGTATCGCAGAATAATCCCTAAAACGCGGGTGAAATAAAGAATAGGCGAACCATGCTTCATCAATGAACACCTTCATGTTGTGTCGATGGCCAAGTTCGACTACTTGCTTTAAATCGGTCAGTAAGCCGTCGTAGGTGCAGCCTGTCAGTACGATAAGTTTCGCATCGGTATTGGACTCAATCGTTTGCGCAAGCTGATCAAGTTCTGGTGGCGCGAAGATCCCATAATCGGGGTTCAAAATGCTATCGAGGTAGACGGGCATAGCGCGCGCCTGAATGATGCCGTGGTGGACCGATTTATGGCAGTTTCGGTCGATAATCACTTTATCCCCTTCGCGCAACAAGGTTTGTAGTATGATCTTATTGGAGGTGGAAGAGCCGTTGGTGACAAAATATGACTTACGCACTTCGAACGTATTCGCGGCACTCGCCTGAGCGCGACCAATAGCGTGGGTTCCGTCAGATAAAGAGCCCAACGAATCGACACTCACCGATAAATCACTTACAAACACGTTGCGACCGAAAAATTTATAAAAATCCCCAATATAAGGTGAATGACGAAAACTTGCGCCACCACTGTGCCCTGGCGTATGCCAGGAGTCATTTGCCTCAACTACATATTTTCTATACGCGGTCCAAAACGGCGTTTCGTTACGATCATCAAAATCGTTAATGATATAGCCTAATATGGATTCAGGGTCTGAAATGATATCGTTGCGGTAGAAAAATGATTCCATTCCGTTTGCCAGATTAACAATATCCAGCCCCTTTATGGCATCACCCAATACATACACAGGCAACTCGCGACGAATATGCTTAATCGCATCGATGACTACGGCATTGTTGTCGACTTTGCCGTGTTTATCTTCTCCAATATCTGCCCATTTGACCTCGGTGTCCCAACTAAAAACCACCGCCTGAATTTCACCATCATTGCGCACTAGCTCCAGCGCTTTGGTTACCGTCTCCGCTTCAATTAAACTGATGGCGATATCACTGCGCTCAAACGCGTCTATGGTTGATTGAATGCCAGTGACAATTTGTTCTAGTAGCTCTAAGGAATCTTCAATGATCAGTATTTTTACAGTAGGCAGCATGTAAGAAGTGAAGTTTTAAGGAATGTATGCCGTTGAGTTTACATAAGGAATTAACCGTTGTCAGCGATTCAATGTCGAACTGAATCTTATGTATACCGACTTGTTGAGTATTTCCGATATTTTTCAAACGCTTAATCTGCGGGAAGAGTGCAATTGAAAGACCCGGTTGCGACGATAAATCCCATGTGATGTAGTCAGGATAGAAAACGGATAGATAGCATACCCTGGCTTCATGATTAGCGAACACAATTTTTCCAAGCTAGCCGCCTTCTTGCCACAATGTGCCGATAATGATACTTACTCTATTATAGGTATCTTGCTCGCACTTCAGTGCGGATTGGTATAGATTAGTTTTAATGAGCTAAGCTTATCATCTTTCGCAAAATTAAATTTAGGAGCAAACTTGCGGCAGTTCACCACACTGATATTGATAGCGATTACCCTGACTTATTTACCGTGTGGGGTAAAAGGTGAAGAGCATGACCAATACAATTTGATTTTAGTTAATTCATTTAATGAATCAGATTTTGAAGCCCGCTTAATGTACAGGTTTATGCATGAGTTATCAGATGATGAAAACGTGTTAATACTCACTGTCCCTCCTTTTTATGCCGATGCTGTTAGTAGAGTTTCAGCGCAAGAAAAAAAAACCATTGTAGATAGTTTTAAGTTCCAACTGACCAATGTATTTCCCGAACAAAACATTTCTATCGGCCGGATCATCGCTCTTGGCAGGCACGCCAGTATGTTTCTCGAAACGAATCCCGAATTGTTGCCGGGAGCAAAACGTTTTTTCTTGCATATTGATTGGCAACCCGAAAGTGGTGTGCTGATTCCCTCCGACTATGATCCAGAAGTCTCTGTTAGACAAATCATAGATGTGTTTCCACAGAGCAAAGCTATCGCTCTGGTATATGGCTCCAAAGAAGAAAAACTTGATGAAAAGGTTGTAAATGGATTCGTAGAGGCAGTTCCGGCAGACGTAGATCTAATCGTGCTGAATCCGCGACGACGCGAGCGCGAAAGTCTCGAAAGATTACAAAGCTTACCGCCCGGAAGCCCAATTATTTATATTAATTACAAATATTTTGAGCGAAATTGGGAACAGGCCCACCGCTGGATAACCACGCAAACTGATTATCCGGTTTTTACCATATTTGCGCACAATGTAGAACGCTATCTTGGTGGTGCAGTAGTGGTTCCGGAAAAGTTAGCCGATGCAGCCGTTAGATTAGCTCGTGGTGAATTGCTGCCACGCTCAGCGAATCCGGTGTTAAGTATGCAATTTAACGCACAGCAACTATCTCGCTGGAATTTAAGTGAAAACGATTTACCGCCTCAGTCCGAAGTTGTAAACCGTACCGATTCCGTGATCTCACTGCAAACGGTTTTGGTGATTGGGTCGGTGTTTTCAGCCATTATTATCATGATGATAGCCACAATGTTGTACAAATCGAAAATCCATTCACGAAATCTGAAGCTGGTAGCAGACAAAGCGGATGCGGCAAATAAAGCAAAAAGTGAATTTTTGTCCAATATGAGTCACGAAATTCGTACGCCGATGAATGGCATTTTGGGCGTTTTGCAATTAATGGAACGTAAGGAGCTTGCCCCAGCGTCAAAGGATCTTGTTAAAAAAGCCACGTATTCAGCTAAAAGCTTGCTCACCATTATCAACGACATATTGGATTACTCAAAGATAGAGGCCAATAAGCTGGATTTAGAACAAGCGCCATTCGCCATGATGGATGTGCTTGAGTCTGTGGTGTCCGATATGTCAATTGAGGCGCATGAAAAAGGCATCAGATTACAATCTCTGGTGAATGCTAATTTCGATGATGGCTGGATTGGTGATGTGGTCAGGGTGAGGCAAATTTTGCTAAACCTGGTCTCGAATGCGGTGAAGTTTACGCAGCACGGTAAAGTAATAATTGAATTAAAGCATATTAATGAAAGCTCCAATGAGGGGATTTGCTTCAACGTAATTGATTCTGGCATCGGCATGAGTGTAGAAGCACAAAATAGAATATTTGAACGCTTCGCACAGGCGGATACGTCCACCACCAGAAAATTTGGCGGAACCGGATTAGGGATGTCTATTTCGATAAGCCTTATCCAATTAATGCACGGTAATATCGCATTGGAAAGTATTGAAGGCAAAGGTACGACTGTGTCTGTCACCCTCCCACTCAACAAGGCGGTCGTTAATCGCGAGACAAAAAACGATAGCTTACCTGAAGCACCACGAATGGATAACTTTCGAATTTTAGTCGCAGAAGATAACGAAATTAACAAAACTATTATAGAAACGATGCTCCAGCCCACTCAAGCACAGGTGGAACTGGTGAGTAATGGTAAGCTCGCGGTAGAAGCTTTCGAAGAAAAGCCATTCGACATTGTGTTAATGGATATTCAAATGCCTGAAATGGATGGGATTCAGGCCTTTAAATTAATAAATAACATTAATAGTGGTGTTCCAGTCATTGCCTTGACCGCCAATGTGATGCCAGATGAAATCAGCTATTATCTAGGTCTCGGTTTTCATTCCCACATTGGCAAGCCGATTGATATGGCAAAGTTGTATGACACACTAAAGCAGTTGAAAGACAACCTAAAGTAACGTTCGTCTCTATGGCAGTATCCACTACCGTGAGATAAACTGTTATACCCGTAACGATAATCTTTCAGGGAAAATACTTTTCTATCCTTATGCCATTTGCGGATCCTTGTCAGAGGCCAAGTGTTTTCTCATATAAAAATGCGACAGTCCCAGAGTGACGATGCTTATCATTAAGCCCCCTCCAAGCACTACCCAATGTACGGTGTCAGGCGAGTTTTCCTGATTTATCATGGCAAGGCCTCCAATCCACCCTAAATAAACATACATAGCGGTAAGCGGAAGTTGCCCTAAAAATGTAGTCCATACATAGGTTCGGAACTTTACATGCGTCACTCCGAGCCCGTAATTTTTTACTACCGCAGGAATAAACGGGTTTAACCTTAATATCAGAATGAACTTGGCACTATGTTCCGCGACTACTTTAAGAATTTGTTTGCCCGTTTGCGTTGATTCAATCTTATGGGTGATAAAATTCTTCAACATATAGCGTGAAATGAAAAATGTGATACACGAGGCAATTAACCCTGAGGTAACAGCAACAAGCAAGCCCAGCTTGAACGAAAACAATACCCCCGCAGCAATATTAAATATGGAGCTGGGAAAACTTAACGAAGCAAGCACCACGTAAAGCAAACCAAACACAAAATAGCTCCAAAAGCCGAAAGAGGTAATGTACTGAACACCCTCACCAACCGTTTCTCTCGTTACCATTAGTTTCCAGAGTAATATTGCACAACCTGCTAGAAGAGCGAAGATGAGCGCGATTTTCAAAAGAGACCGATGATTGGATTTCATAAGGTGTACCAGCCGAAACTCATTTTTACCAGGTACGAGAAGAAAAGAAACGCTTCTTTCACAAAACTAAGCTTAAAATAAAACACACACTTCATTTTAATAGACTGCATTAATATCTCATATCTAATATATGTGAAGGACAGACAAAGGGATTAATGCCGGGTAATTTATTTTAAAAGGCTGGAAATAGAGAAGTGCAAAAATTAAGACTACAAGAGAATATTTATAGATAGCAACTAGAGGATGTACTTAACAAATTGCTAATAACCAGGTAAGAAACTTATTTTTCTCAAGTGAGTTTTCAAAACTAACCTTTTGATTTTCTTTGCAGTCAGCAAAAACTACATTAAATTTGTTCACAGAAACAGCTGATATGGGCGGTATGGCATATATGCTCACACCATTAGATGTATAATTCATATTATTAAACTTTATTGGAATTTTTTAGGATAGATAAGTTTAAGAAGACTGAGGACTAGCTCGGGGTGGGAACAGTGATCAGTTTAAAAGAGGCTAGTAGAGACTAACCTCATAGGGAATGCTATCTTTTAACAAGGCACAACGTTTGCTGCTTGTGGACCTTTTTGGCCTTGTTCGATAACGAACTGCACCTGTTGGCCTTCAGCTAAAGATTTGTACCCTTCAGACATAATTGAACGAAAATGAACGAAAACGTCCTTACCACCTTCGTTAGGCGTTAAGAAACCAAAACCTTTATCTTCATTAAACCACTTTACTACGCCAGTTACAGATTTAGACATAATTGAAACCTTTTATTAATTAAATATATAGGGTGGAAGCCACCAATAATGCGATAGACCAAACAAGTAAAACATTAACCAGTAAAGCAAATGTATATACAGGTTCGACTTAAATTAATAAAAGAAGAAAAAGAGACGCATAATGCAGTAGTAGATAAAGCTTAGTTTTTCTAAAGCCAGACAAAGGTACGCTAGTTTGTTTGATATGTACAGTTTTATTTTAAATCGATATCACATTTAAGCTGAGTGGTGGAATATCGCCAAATACTTGACCAATTTACTCAGGTATGAAAAAATTTTTATTCATTGCAACTAATTGGATATTCCTTATGAAACTGACTTCTAAAGGACGTTACGCGGTCACGGCCATGCTGGACGTAGCGTTACACTCAGCGAAAGGGCCGGTTCCGCTGGCTGATATCTCAGAACGTCAGGGAATTTCCTTATCTTATTTAGAGCAGTTATTTGCCCGCTTACGTAAAGAAAAGCTGGTAGACAGTGTTCGTGGCCCAGGTGGTGGTTATAAACTCGGTCGCGATGCCAGTGATATAGCGGTAGGCCAGGTTATTCGCGCAGTAGATGAGAGTGTGGATGCTACCCGCTGTCAGGGAATGGCCGATTGTCAGGGCGGGGAACGTTGTTTAACCCATAGCTTGTGGCAAGATCTAAGCGATCGTATCTCTCTATTTTTAAATGGCATCTCTCTTGGTGAATTAATGGCGCAACGTGAAGTTCAGGAAGTGGCAGGACGGCAGGATAAAAATAAAAGCAAAGCCAAGCTTAATTCTGAAATTTTAAGTGTGATTTTATAAATGTCTACAAAACTCCCTGTTTATCTGGATTATGCAGCAACTACCCCGGTCGATCCGGCAGTGGCGGCTAAAATGACAGAGTGTCTCACTCTTGAAGGTAACTTCGCTAATCCGGCGTCAAGGACCTATCGCTATGGCTGGATGGCCGAAGAAGCGGTGGATATTGCGCGTGGGCAAGTCGCTGAATTAATAAATTGCGATCCCAGAGAGATCGTATTCACCTCCGGCGCTACAGAGTCAGATAATCTTGCGATAAAAGGTGTGGCACTTCGCTATGCGGATAAAGGCAAGCACATTGTCACCGTAAATACAGAGCACAAGGCCGTACTGGATACCTGCGCATATTTGGAGGAGCAGGGCTTCGAGGTAAGCTATCTGCCGGTTGATGAAGAGGGGCTGGTAAGTGTCCAGCAGGTTAAACAGTCCCTGCGTGAGGATACGATTTTAGTTTCCATCATGCATGTTAACAACGAAATCGGCGTTATTCAGGATATTGCAGCTATTGGCCAGTTATGTCGTGATAATAACGTATTGTTTCACGTTGATGCGGCGCAAAGCTTAGGTAAGCTCTCCATTGATCTATCTTTGTTACCCGTCGACCTGATGTCTTTTTCGGGTCACAAAATTTATGGCCCCAAAGGCATAGGTGCACTTTACGTGCGCCGTCGCCCCAAAGTAGAACTGGTAGCACAGATTCACGGCGGCGGACACGAACGGGGGATGCGTTCTGGTACCCTGGCTACCCATCAAATCGTTGGTTTGGGCGAAGCATGCCATATCGCAGGGCTGATCATGAAGTCAGAAACGAAACGTTTGTATGCACTGCGGGAAAAACTAGCGGAAGGCTTGTCCCACATTGGCGGCGTAATCTTAAATGGCCACCCTGAGAAGCGAATCTATAACAACTTGAATGTTTGTTTCGCAGATGTTGAAGGGGAAATGCTGACACGGGCGTTGGGTAACGATATTGCGGTTTCATCCGGCTCTGCCTGCAATTCAGCTAATTTGGCTCCATCTTATGTGTTATCAGCGATAGGGCGTGACGAAGCTTTGGCGCTTAGTGGAATTCGGTTTACGGTGGGCCGTTTTACTTCTGAACAAGAGGTTGAGCACACTATCTCCAGGGTAGCTGATGTGGTTGCCAGGCTGCGGCATACACCAGCATAAAGCACCTAATGCAAATAGAATTGAACCATATCAATCATTGAAAAATGGCGCCAAGTACGGCAAAATCCGCGCCGCTAGCGACCTCATCCTTTATGCGACGAGTATTCGTTCGAAATACAGCATATGCGGCAATACTTGAGTGAATTAGTCAGGTATTATACAATTGAAGTATATTTCCACGATGTAATACGCGTTAAGTTTTATCATGGCGCGTGCGGCCACACCGTTAGGCTGAAACATCGGTTTAACAGGCAAATTAAAGTAAGTGAGATCCTAACATGAGTGAACAGATCGAACAGGCACTATCACGGAAGTACGAAGCCGGTTTCTATTCTGAAATCGAAGCCGAAACTTTCGAAAACGGCCTGGACGAATCCGTCATCCGTCGTCTTTCGGAAATGAAAAACGAGCCAGAGTGGATGCTGGAATGGCGTCTGAAAGCGTATCGTGCGTGGCTTGAAATGGAAGAGCCTGAATGGGCTCACGTCAATTATCCGAAAATCGACTTTCAGGCGATTTCCTATTATTCCGCGCCTAAAAGTATGAAGGATAAGCCCAAGTCACTCGACGAGGTCGATCCCGAATTATTGCGTACCTACGAGAAGCTGGGTATCCCGTTGCATGAACAGGAAATGTTGGCTGGAGTAGCGGTTGATGCGGTTTTTGATTCTGTTTCGGTGGTGACCACTTACCGTGAAAAACTGGAAGAAGCGGGTGTCATTTTTTGTCCTATATCCGAAGCGTTACACAGATTTCCAGAGCTGGTGAAAAAATACATTGGTTCAGTTGTGCCGCGCACAGACAACTATTACGCAGCACTAAACTGCGCAGTATTTACCGACGGTTCGTTTGTGTATATTCCCAAGGGGGTACGCTGTCCGATGGAGCTGTCTACCTACTTCAGAATAAACGAGCAAAATACCGGTCAATTTGAACGTACCTTAATTGTCGCCGATGAGGGCAGCCACGTCTCTTATCTGGAAGGCTGCACAGCGCCTCAGCGTGATGAAAATCAATTACATGCGGCAGTGGTAGAACTTGTTGCGATGGATAACGCCACGATTAAATATTCAACCGTACAGAACTGGTATCCGGGCGATGAAGAGGGCAAGGGTGGTATTTACAACTTTGTTACTAAACGGGGTATTTGTCATACCAATGCCAAAATTTCATGGACCCAGGTGGAAACCGGATCAGCGGTAACCTGGAAGTACCCTAGTTGCGTGCTCAAGGGCGATAACAGTGTGGGTGAATTTTATTCAGTAGCGCTCACCCGCGGCATGCAACAGGCCGATACCGGGACCAAGATGATCCACATGGGTAAAAACACCCGTTCTACGATTATTTCCAAAGGTATCTCTGCGGGAAAAAGTAACAACGCTTATCGCGGCTTGGTGAAAATGGGGCCGAAGGCAGATGGGGCGCGTAATTTTACTCAATGTGATTCGTTATTAATAGGCGATAAGTGCGGCGCGCATACCTTCCCTTATATCGAAAGTCGCAATCCCTCGGCTATTGTCGAGCATGAGGCGACAACATCGAAGGTCAGCGACGATCAAATGTTTTTATGTCAGCAACGCGGTTTAGATCCAGAAAAAGCGGTGTCGATGATTGTGAACGGTTTCTGTAAAGAAGTATTTAAAGAATTACCAATGGAATTTGCGGTGGAAGCCGGTAAGTTATTGGAAATCAGCCTTGAAGGTTCAGTGGGGTAAACGATGTTATCAATTAAAAATTTACACGCCAGCGTTGATGAAAAAGACATTATTCGCGGGCTGAACCTGGAAGTGAAACCCGGTGAAGTGCACGCCATCATGGGACCAAACGGAGCTGGTAAGTCAACTTTAGGCTACGTGTTATCTGGTCGTGAAGGCTATGAAGTGTCTCAAGGCGAAGCCAGATTTAACGGCAAAGATTTAATGGAAATGGAAGTTGAAGAACGTGCGCGCGAAGGTATGTTCTTAGCATTTCAATATCCAGTTGAAATTCCTGGCGTGAGCAACATGGAATTCATGAAAGAGTCAGTGAATGCCATACGTGAACAGCGTGGCGAAGAGACTTTAACGGCTGCTGAGTTTTTGAAAAAAGCGAAAGAGGCGTGTAAGCAGGTGCAGCTACCGCTGGACTTCTTAAAGCGTGGTGTGAATGAAGGTTTTTCTGGCGGTGAGAAAAAGCGTAACGAAATCATGCAAATGATTTTACTTGAACCGTCTCTCTGCATTCTCGATGAATCCGATTCAGGTTTGGATGTGGATGCCCTGCAGGTCGTTGCAGATGGTGTGAATTCTCAACGTGATGGCAAACGTAGCTTTATCGTGGTCACGCACTATCAACGCTTACTTGATTACATTAAGCCTGATTTTGTGCATATTCTTGCCGAAGGGCAAATCGTGAAGAGCGGGGATGCATCCTTAGCGCTTGAGGTAGAAAAAAGCGGATATGCGTTTTTAGGTAAAAAGTACGAAGGAGAAACTGCATGAGTCAATGGCTAGCAAAGGTCATTGATGTTGCCCAGGAGAATCAGGACTTTCTCGCTCCTGTGCGTCAGCAGGCCATTAGTAAATTACAGCAGGCAGGCTGGCCTAGCCAGCGCGCTGAGCAATGGCGTTTCACGCCGCTTGCCCCAGTAAAAGATCGCACTTTTAATCAAACGCAAACTGATGAAAATGTGAGTGTCCCTGAAATTGCTGGGTTAGACTCGATTGATATCATTTTTACCAACGGCGTATTGACCACCTCTTTAGCCGACCTAGCGCTGCCAGAAGGTTTACGAATTGTCTCGTTTGCTCAAGCGAATGCCCAGCAGCAAGCTGACATAAAAACGATGTTTGGCCGTGTAAAACCTGAAGCCCACGTGTTCGGACAGGTTAACGATGCGCTTAGCCAGCACGGTGTGATGATTGATGTTGCAGACAACGCCAATATATCACCTGTGGTCAGGTTAATTAATTTAACATCAGCGGACTCTGACAATCACACCAGAACGCTGGTAAAACTAGGGCACAATGCCAAAGCCAAAGTGATGGAACTCGGTCAGGGCGAACACGACAGCATGAATACCGCTGTAGCTGAATACGCGATCGGCGATAATGCGAGTCTGGAGCACTACCGATTTGCGTTTTATACCGCTAACGCTAAAGCTGTTGGGGGAAGTCACTTTAAACTGGGTGAAGCGGCTAAACTGAATAGCACCGTGGTAGGTTACGGAAGTCAGCTGTCCCGTCTTGATATAGACATCTGGCATGCGGCTGAGAATGCGTTCGCTAAACTGAATGCTATATATCTGTTGGCGGAAGGCGAACTGTTTGACCTGCATACCTGTATTGAACACGCTAAACCCCATGGTACCTCTGAAGAAAACGCCCGCGGTATTATTGGTGATGGCGCCCGCGCAGTATTTAATGGTCGTATTCATATTCATCGTGATGCGCAGAAGACACTGGCAGAGATGAACAACCGAAACTTGTTGCTTTCTCGGCGCGCACTAGTGAACACCAAGCCTGAACTGGAAATCTACGCTGATGATGTGAAATGTGCTCACGGCGCTACCGTTGCTGAGATAGAAGGTAATGAATTGTTTTACCTGTTAAGTCGCGGTATTTCTCGGCAACGAGCCATGGTCATGTTGAATTTTGGTTTTATTCAGGAGCTGGTGAACGATATTCCCAGTAAGGCCGTTGCATCATGGTTGCAGCCTAAATTGACTGAGCGCTTCGCGCAAATGGAAGTGAAATGAGCCTCGATGTCACCGCGCTGCGACAGCAGTTTCCTATCTTAAAAACCCAAATAGATGGTAAGCCATTAGTTTATCTGGATAATGCTGCGACTACTCAAAAACCGCAGGCGGTCATTGATGCACTGGTAGAATTTTACACTACCTGTAACGCGAACGTGCATCGTGGTTCTCACTATTTGTCTGACGAAGCCACCCGTCGTTATGAAAAAGCCAGAACTACAGTAGCGAGCTTTATTCACGCCAATGCAAAAGAAGAAGTGATTTGGACCAGTGGTACAACTGAATCGCTGAATATCATCGCCCATGGGTTAGCCCAGCAGCTACAACCGGGAGATGAGGTGCTCATTACTGAAATGGAGCACCATGCTAACTTAGTGACCTGGCAACAGGCCTGTATTAAAACGGGCGCAAAGCTGGTGGTAATTCCTATCAACGAAGCGGGTGAACTTGAAGTTGCCCGATTCGAAGCGGCCCTGAATACGCAAACCAGGCTCGTTGCCTTTCCTCACGTATCGAATGCACTGGGTACAATTAATCCAATCAATGAATTGACCGCTATGGCGAAAAAGGTGGGGGCGTTGGTTTCTATTGATGGTGCACAGGGAATTGCGCACGGTGGCGTCGATGTGCAAGCGATAGGTTGCGATTTCTACTCCTTTTCGGGACATAAACTGTTCGGCCCTACCGGTATTGGGTGTTTATGGGGACGCCAACAGGTATTAGAAGACTGGCCTGTATGGCAAACCGGTGGCGAAATGATTGCGGATGTGGAGTATCAGAATACTACCTTTGGGGCTTTACCAAACCGTTTGGAAGCCGGAACGCCCAACATCGCTGGTGCGATTGGCATGGCCGCGGCTATTGACTGGTTTGCTGCCTTAGATCAGCACGCAATTCAGACGCATGAAAAGGCGTTACTCGCTCGTGCCAATGAGCTGGCTGCTGATATGCCAGGTATGCGCTTAATTGGTACAGCGAAACATAAGGTGGGTATCATGAGTTTTCTTTTAGATGGAACTCATCCTGCTGATATCGGATTTATTCTGGACCGTCAGGGTATTGCTATCCGCACCGGTGACAATTGTGCTCAGCCTTTAATGAAAAGACTAAAAATTCCTGGTACGGCTAGAGCATCCTTCTCAATTTATAACACAATTGAAGAGGTTGAAGCCTTCTTCAATGCGCTTAAAAAAGCGCAAACCATGCTGGCTTAATGGAGGTAGTATGTCTGTAGAAACGTTCGTGCCGTCAACGTCGGTTATTACGCTAACTGATGCGGCAGTTAAGCATTTTGAGAAAAAGCTTAACGCGCGTCAAGATAAGATTGTTCGCTTATCTACGAAGGTAAGTGGCTGTACTGGTTATGCTTATGTTTTGGATTTTGCTGACTCAGCGAAACCAGATGATGAAGTGTTAACTATTAATCCCAACCTAACGGTAGCCATTTCAAAAGATGCAGTTCCGTTGGTGAAGAATACTGAGATTGATTATGTCATGGAAGGCGTAAACGGGGTAATCAAGTATAACAACCCGAACGTGGCTGATGAGTGCGGTTGTGGTGAAAGTTTTAATATAAGCTGAGTGTTCTAATGCAGAAAATGGTTACCACCGAGCGTGAATGCACAGCGCGCTTAGTTCCGGCAGGCAACATCGTCAAAATCCCAGCAGGTGAGTTTGTGAATATCACTCAGGATTTGGGTGGGAATTATACCGTCACCTGGCGGGGTAACATGTACCGCATTGATGGTACTGACGCCGATGCGATTGGTCGGAGACCTCAGGTATTGAATTTCACTGCAAAAGATGACAATACCATCGACGAACAGCAGGTCTGGGAAGCGCTGGAAACGATTTTTGATCCAGAAATTCCCATCAACCTGGTTTCATTGGGGTTGATTTACAACGTGGCAATTGAGCAATCGACACATACTGTCAATATCGACATGACTCTTACTGCTCCCGGATGTGGAATGGGGCCCGTATTGGTAGGTGATGTTGAATATCGGGTAGGTATGGTACCGAATGTAGAAAACGTTAAGGTCGAGTTAGTATTCGATCCTCCCTGGTCGAGAGATATGATGAGTGAAGAAGCCCAGCTTGAAGCGGGATTATTTTTTTAACAGGTTAAGGTGTGTTTGATGCAGTTACCAAGTAGTCAGGAAATAATTGATGATTTAGCTTTCTTTGATGACTGGGAGCAGCGTTATCAGTACATTATTGATTTAGGTAAAGCGTTGCCTGGCTTACCAGAAGAAGCGCGCACCCCTGATTGCTTAGTCAAAGGATGTCAAAGTCAGGTGTGGTTGGTAGCGCGCAACCACGATGGCAGATTACAGTTTGACGTGGACAGTGATGCGGTGATTGTGCAAGGTTTGCTGGCATTAGTCATGGCCGCGTATAATGATAAGACCCCTAAACAAATTCTCGATTTTGACATAGACCAGTACTTCCAGGAACTCGATTTAGAGCGACATATTACGCCAACGCGCGGTAACGGCTTACGCGCAATCGTGGCAAAAATTAATGGATTAGCCAGAAACGCCGTTCATTAATCATTCCCCTCTGGTCAAGTGGGCAAGAATTGCCTATAATTCGCCCCCAAATTTATTCGATTAGTTTATGGAGACGGAAAAGATGGCTCTTGAGCGTACATTTTCTATTATTAAGCCTGATGCGGTTGCAAAAAACGTTATCGGTGCAATTTACAACCGTTTTGAATCTGCTGGTCTGCGCATTGTTGCGTCGAAGATGCTTCACATGAGCAAAGAGCAGGCAGAAGGCTTCTACGCAGAACACAAAGAGCGTCCTTTCTTTGGTGCGTTAGTTGATTTCATGACATCTGGTCCAGTGATGGTTCAAGTGCTCGAAGGCGAAAATGCGGTGATAAAAAACCGTGAAATTATGGGCGCGACTAACCCGGCAGAAGCTGCCGCGGGTACATTACGTGCAGATTACGCCGTGTCTATAGACGAAAACGCAGTTCACGGTTCTGATGCACCTGAGTCTGCTGCGCGTGAAATTGCTTACTTCTTCTCAGACGAAGAAATTTGCCCACGCACTCGTTAATCGTCTACTGACAGTTAACAAGGAAGGGAGCTGCGGCTCCCTTTTTATATGATACCAACTACTAATTAGTGTGTTAGCACGTATAAAGGTAGATAGGTATAGACCTGGGAACAGGCTATTTTATTAAGTGTTATTTTTAAAGGTCTAATCATGGCAAAAACAAACCTGCTAAATCTCAGTCGTACGATGATGCGTGAGTTCTTTAATGAGATTGGCGAGAAACCGTTTCGCGCGGACCAGGTGATGAAGTGGATTTATCAGCAGGGTGTCAGTGATTTTGCCCAGATGAGTAACCTTAATAAAGGGTTGCGGGAAAAACTGGAGCTACATTGTGAGATTGTGGCGCCTGAAATTGCCTATTTTCAGGAAGCCAGCGATGGCACCATCAAGTTCGCATTAGCTTTAGCCGGAGGACAGGAAGTAGAGTCGGTTTGGATCCCAGAGAGTGATCGCGCCACGTTATGTGTCTCGTCACAAGTGGGCTGTGCATTAGAATGTACCTTCTGCTCGACGGCCCAACAGGGATTTAATCGTAACCTCAGTGTTAGCGAAATTATAGGTCAGGTCTGGCGTGTTGCCACCCACTTAGGTCTTTCAAAAGACACCAGCAAGCGTCCTATTACGAATGTTGTTATGATGGGGATGGGTGAACCGTTGCTTAACCTTAAAAATGTAGTGCCAGCGATGGATTTGATGTTGGATGACTTTGGTTTTGGCTTGTCAAAACGTCGGGTAACATTAAGTACATCTGGGGTTGTGCCAGCACTGGATAAACTAGGTGATCAAATTGACGTAGCCTTAGCGATTTCCTTACATGCGCCTAATGACACACTTCGTGATGAAATTGTGCCAGTTAATAAAAAGTACAATATCGAGGAATTCTTGGCTGGCGTTCGCCGCTATCTGGCAAAATCGAAAGCGAACCAAGGCAAAGTAACTGTCGAATATGTGATGTTGTCACATATAAATGACAGTACCGAGCAAGCTCATGAGCTTGCCAAGGTACTTAAAGAGACCCCCTGTAAGATCAATCTAATCCCATTTAATCCTTACCCGGGATCACCCTATACTTGCTCGAGCAACTCCCGCATAGACCGTTTTGCCAAAGTGTTGATGGAGTATGGTTACACGGTGGTCGTACGTAAAACGCGTGGTGATGATATTGACGCTGCATGTGGTCAGTTAGTCGGTGATGTTGTAGATCGAACGAAAAGAATGTTAAAAAAACAGATGAAGGGCGAAGCAATTTCAGTAAAAATGAGTCAATAACGAATTAAAAAGTGAAAAGTGCATGCGTAACATTGTTTTAGCTTTAGTTTTTATATTGACAGGATGTGTAAGCCAAACCCAGCCAAATGGCTACATAGGCGACGAGTTTGACCAGGAAAAAGCGGCAAAAACGCGCATATCACTGGGTTTGACCTATTTAAAAAACGGTAATTATTCGCAAGCTAAAGCTAATCTTGACCAAGCACTTCAATACGCCCCCAGACTAGCCGACACCCATTATTCACTTGCCTACTACTATCAACTGGTGGGCGAAACCCAACGCGCTGATGAATCATATTCAAATGCGTTAAAATTAGCTCCTCGTAATGCAGATATCGCCAATAGCTACGGTGCATTTTTATGCCAACAGCAACGCTACGAGGACGCCACCGAATTTTTCGAAAGTGCCTTAAACAATCGTCAGTATGCAAATGCGGCGGAGACTTATGAAAATATGGCGCTATGTGCCCAGGAACAGGGCCTCAATGAGGCTGCTGTAAGCCATTTGCAAAGTGCATTGAATCATCAGCCATCACGGGCGAAAAGCCTGTTTCTACTTAGCGAACTCTATATTGAAAATGGAGAATGGGATAAAGCGAAAAATAGTTTGAGAAAATATGAGCGTGTGGCGCGAGTATCGGCTGAATCATTGTGGTTGCAGGTTCAGATTGCTCAAGGTCAAAATGACTTGGCTACAGCGAAAGGGTTTGGCGACATGTTGTTAGCCATGTTTCCGCAGAGTCCACAAGCTAAGGCATATAAAAACCAGAAAGATTCATGGGTGATGCCGCAAATAGAGGTTACCCGCAAAAAACGCCCCGTTGAACCACAATCCAAGACTGAGGCGTTACCTGTCGAGCAAGCTGTGGGCTCGCCTGAAGTAGTAAAGGAACCTGGTGAAGCTGCTCCAGAAACCACAGACACTAGTTCCGATGTAGCTATTAATACTCAAGATACACCAATTGAATCGGTTCAAAATCAAACAGTTCCACTTGATGAACAGCCGCTAAATGAAATTTCTCAAGAAAATCCACGTTTTCATATTGTTCAGGCTAAGGAAAATCTGTACCGTATCTCGCTGATGTATAATTTAAAAATGTCTACACTACAAGAGTGGAACCAGCTAGATGAAGCGGGCGCCATCCGACAAGGCATGCGCTTGTGGCTTATCCCACCAGAACAACGCGACTAAAACAGTAGGGCTTATGGAAGTTGAAGAACAACAAAAACAAGATAATCCATCTCGTCCCAGCCCGGGTACGATGCTAAAAGCTGCCCGGGAAAAGCAAGGCATGAGTCAACAGGATATTGCGGACAAATTGTTTATCAAGCCTAAGAGCGTTGATGACATTGAAAACGACAAAGTCGATCCGCGAATATCGATAACCTTCACGAAAGGTTATGTAAAAATGTACGCCAAATATGTCGGGCTTGATGATAAAACGGTGATTGCAGAGTTTGAAAAACTGCATGCTGGTCCTCCTCAGCAAGCTAATTTTCAGAGCTTTTCTAAAAAAGTAAATAAACAGGCCCACGATGATCGTTGGATGATGGTGACATACGTCATTTTATTTTTAATCATCGCGGGCGTAGTAGGGTGGTGGTATCAACAAACCAATGACGACGGATTAATTGAAGATACCAATGAAACAAGTGAAACCTTAGCGGTTCCACCTACTGATAGTGAAGAAACGTTTCAACAAACGCCTGTTCGTTCTGAATCGTTAAAACGCAACACTGATACATTTTCAGCAGCGAATCAAAAAGAAGAGGAGCCTGCGCAGCAAGACCCGAATTTTGAAGTGCAGGACAGATTTCCCCTTTCTGAAGAAACGGAGCAGGATGACATCGCTCCCACACCAGAGGAAGCAGCCAGTTTAGAAGAAGAGGGGCCAAGTAACGCGACCGTGGAAACCAATCAATCTCTTGATCAAAATGTGTCAGGTGAGACAGCCTCACTGGAATTTTCATTTGGCGAGGATTGCTGGGTTAATATTAAAGATGCTACTGGCGAAGCCATTGCCTATGGCGTTAAAAAAGCGGGTCGTGTCATGACCATTCAAGGCATACCTCCCTTCGATATTACATTAGGTGCGCCAGATCAGGTGAATATCAGGTATAATGGTGAACCGGTCGACATCTCTTTTTATCAGAATGGCCGCACCGCACGTATCACGTTACCTTATTAGGAATTTTCATGTTCGCAGAAAGTCCCATTAAACGTCGTCAATCGACCCGAATTTATGTTGGTGATGTACCAATTGGTGATGGCGCGCCTATTGCCGTCCAATCGATGACCAATACGCAAACTACAGATGTAGAAGCCACCGTCAGTCAAATTAAACGCATTCAGGCTGTAGGCGGAGATTTGGTCAGAGTGTCGGTTCCTACCATGGATGCGGCAGAAGCCTTTAAACTTATTCGCCAGCAGGTTTCCATTCCGGTTATCGCAGATATTCACTTTGATTACCGCATCGCGCTTAAAGTGGCTGAATATGGTGCTGATTGTTTACGAATTAATCCAGGGAATATCGGCAACCTGGAACGCGTGAAAGCCGTTGTCGATTGCGCCAAAGATAAAAACATTCCCATCCGGATTGGCGTAAATGGGGGGTCATTAGAGCGCGATTTACAGGAAAAATATGGTGAACCAACGCCAGCAGCGTTGGTCGAATCAGCGATGCGTCATGTCGATATTTTGGACAAACTGAATTTCGACCAGTTTAAAGTCAGCGTTAAAGCATCGGATGTATTTTTAGCGGTGGGCGCATACCGCCAATTGGCGAAAGAAATTAATCAACCTTTGCACTTAGGCATCACCGAAGCAGGCGGATTGCGTGCTGGGGCAGTAAAAAGCTCGGTTGGACTGGGTATGCTACTTGCTGAGGGAATAGGCGATACACTACGTATTTCTTTGGCGGCCGATCCAGTGGAAGAGATTAAAGTAGGTTTCGATATTTTAAAGTCGTTGCGTATTCGCTCCCGTGGCATCAATTTTATTGCATGCCCGAGCTGTTCTAGGCAGGAATTTGACGTGATCGCTACTGTTAACGCATTAGAGCAGCGGTTAGAAGATATTCTTACGCCAATGGACGTATCAATTATTGGCTGCGTAGTGAATGGTCCTGGTGAAGCAGAGGTGGCAGATGTCGGTTTGACTGGTGCGCGCAATATGAGCGGTTTTTATCTAGATGGGAAGCGTCAGAAAGAGCGTTTGGCAAATGATGATTTAGTTGAACAGCTGGAAAGACGAATTCGTGCTAAAGCAGCGCAATTGAACGAAAAAAATAAAATACCTGTTGAAGTGAAAGGGTAATCACCGGCTAAATGCAGTGATTGTTGTTTAAACGTAAAGCCCCTATAATACGGGGCTTTTATTTGTCAGTATGAGAATCCAAGTTGGCTAAAACCATTCAAGCGATTCGCGGCATGAACGATTGCTTGCCGCAAGTGTCAGCTGCGTGGCAGCGTGTCGAAGGGACAATCCGTCAGGTTGTCGCCAGTTACGGTTATCAGGAAATACGCACGCCTATCGTAGAAAGTACCGAATTATTCAAGCGTTCTATCGGCGAAGTTACCGATATCGTTGAAAAGGAAATGTATACTTTTGAAGATCGCAATGGTGATAGCCTGACCTTGCGTCCGGAAGGTACCGCAAGTTGCGTGCGCGCGGGTAATGAACATGGCCTGTTTTACAATCAGCAACAGCGCTTGTGGTATATGGGACCTATGTTCAGGCATGAACGACCTCAAAAGGGGCGTTATCGTCAGTTTCACCAGTTTGGGGTCGAAGCTTATGGTTTAGAGGGTCCCGATATTGATGTAGAAGTGATTTTACTCAGTGCCCGGTTGTGGAAAGCATTTGGAATGACTCAGCACGTAAAGCTTCAAATCAATTCGCTGGGTTCAAATGAAGCCAGACAAGCCTACCGCGATGCTCTAGTTCAGTTTTTAACATTGCATGAAGAAAAGCTTGATGAGGATAGTCGCCGACGTATGACGACAAATCCACTAAGGGTTTTGGATAGTAAGAATCCGCAAGTTCAAGCTGTTTTGGAAGATGCGCCGTCTTTGCTTGATTGCCTTGACGCTGAATCAAAAGAACATTTTTCCAAGCTATGTGAACGATTAAGCCAAGCGGGTATCCAATACGAGGTTAATCCACGTTTGGTTCGCGGTTTAGATTATTACAATCGCACTGTGTTCGAATGGGTAACCGATAGCCTGGGTGCTCAGGGAACGGTTTGCGCAGGTGGTCGCTATGATGGCTTAGTTGAACAGCTGGGCGGTAAACCTTCACCAGCGGTGGGCTTCGCGTTGGGACTTGAGCGCTTAGTGCTACTTCTGGAAACGTTGGAAGAAGGGGCCCTGGAACTCGCCGCTGCCGAGGTATACATATGCGCCCTGGGAGAGGAAGCCGAATCAGCAGCGTTAAATTTGGCAGAATCATTGCGCGACGAATTGCCACACTGCAAATTCATGCTGCATTGTGGCGGCGGGAATATGAAGAAGCAGCTTAAACGGGCAGATAAATCTGGAGCCACGGTAGCGCTCATTCTAGGTAGTGACGAAGTCGCTAACCGTACAGTAACGCTTAAGCCATTAAGAATCGAACAGTCACAACAAACAATAGCCTTTGATAGTTTGGCTGCCACGTTGGCCTCCCTTATTAAAGCTGAATAACTTTATACTGTGCTGGTGCCCCCAACTATAGGCACCGTATAGTAAAAACACGAATTAATGTATTAGAGGTAACGAAATGGAACAGTACGCCACCGAAGAACAACAAGTAGAGGCGATTAAGAAATTCTGGAAAGACAATGGCATAGCTATCGTTGTCGGTGCAGTAATTGGGTTAGGCGGGCTATGGGGTTGGCGCTATTACAGCGATAGTCAACTCGCTGCTAAAGAAGAAGCATCGGCTGCCTATCAAAAAGTGGTTGAAGCGCAGGCCGATATGCAAAGTACTGACCAACTAAAGACCTTCATTGAAAACAATACCGACACTGGTTACGCCATTATCGCCGGTTTAGTTGCGGCGCAAAAAGCCGTGGATTTAGATAACTTCTCCGAGGCTGAAAAGCATCTTCAGCAGGTGGCAAATGAAGCAGAAGACAAACAACTCGCCGCTGTCGCTTCTACGCGGTTAGCCCGTGTACAACTGGAACTAGGCAAAACGGAAGACGCGCTGGCGTCCTTAGAAAAAGTTACCTTAGCCAGTTTCGCGTCTCAGGTGGACGAAATTAAAGGCGACATATTTGCCCGTCAGGGTGATGTGAAGAAGGCGAGAGAGGCTTACACCCGTGCACTTGCAGCGAGTGAAAACAGCCCTCTAATCAAAGTAAAGCTGGATAATTTAGCAGCTGTTGATCAAGCAGAATAAAAGAGGCGGCATTTATGTTTTTAACTGCTAAGTGGAATAAGGAAGTCAGAGTAGCCGGGCTGCTATCGTTTTCCTTATTGCTTTCAGGCTGCTCTACCATTTCTGACTGGTTTGCTGATGATGAAGAACTGGAAATTAGAAAACTTAATCCCATTGAGGCTAAGTTTAACCCTAACTTAGTGTGGGAGCAGGAAATTGGCGACGGTGTTGAAGAATACTTCTCTCGTTTACGCCCAGCTTACGACAACAAAATGGTGTTTGTCGCAGAGCGACAAGGTGAAGTTGCTGCTTTGAACCCCCAGTCAGGCAAAGTCATTTGGAAAAATAACTTCGCGAAATTTAAAGATGAAGGCATGCTGGATTCACTTAGTCGACTATGGTCGAGTGGCGAATCGGCCAAAATTGCCGGACTAACGGCCGCAGATAAGATGCTATTCATCGGAACGGAAGATGGGGCAGTGATCGCACTTAACCAGGACGACGGGGTGGTAGTGTGGCAAGCCACGGTTGCTGGTGAAGTACTCGCCGCTCCAGCGATTGGCGAAGGGATACTCGTGGTCAATACAGGCGCTGGGGTGTTATTTGGGCTCGATGCCCAAACTGGTGAGCAGCTATGGCGCAGTGAATCCGATGTACCACCACTGACTTTGCGTGGAATCTCTGCCCCGACTGCTGGCAACGGTGGTGCTATTATTGGTACGCCAACTGGCAAACTGCAGGTAAATATTCTGGATTCAGGCGTGGTGGCATGGGAAACGGCCATTACCACACCCGCAGGGGCCACCGAGTTAGAGCGGATAGTGGATATCGATGCGTCGCCTCTATTATACGGCGGCATTGTGTACTCCATTGCTTATAACGGCACTCTTGCCGCAGTAGAACTGCGTAGTGGCCGGATAATCTGGAAGCGTGAGTATGCCTCTTACCGTAATTTGACGATGAGCGGAAACCAGCTATTTGTAGTGGATAATAACTCGCATATATATGCTTTAGATCGTCGTAACGGTGTGGAGTTATGGTCACAAAGTGGCTTAAAGCGTCGCTCTGTTACTGAGGCTGAGCCCATTGGTGATTATATTGTTGTGGGCGATAAATGGGGCTTCTTACACTGGTTGGAACAAGAGTCAGGTAAAATCGTTGCGCGCTACTCGTTGGGCGGCGATGATGAAGATGAGTCTGTTTTCGTATCTCCGCTCAAAGTTGAAGATTATATAATTGCAGTTACCCGTGATGGCACGGTGGCAGCGATCACTTCAAAGTAAATCGCAGGTAAATTTTTAACAAAGTTTACGCCCACTGCTTATACTTATATATGTATTGTACCGGCCGCATAATCTGCGGCCTGTGTTTTTTTAAATAAATGTAATTAGGAATGCTTTCATGTTGCCTGTTGTCGCACTTGTAGGAAGGCCAAATGTCGGTAAATCGACTTTGTTTAATCGCTTAACCAATACCCGAGATGCACTGGTTGCCGATTTTCCGGGTCTTACTCGTGATCGAAAATACGGTCAGGCAATGTTTGAGCAAAAGCAATTCATTGTAGTGGATACTGGCGGCATTACTGGCGATGAAGAAGGTATTGATGCAAAAATGGCGCATCAATCGCTGTTAGCAATCGAAGAGGCTGATGTAGTTCTGTTTCTGCTTGATGCCCGGGCCGGCTTATTACCAGCCGATCAAGGCATCGCAGATCATTTGCGAAAAACAGGTAAAAAAGTGTTCGTCGTTGCAAATAAAGTTGATGGTATTGATGGACATAGCGAGAGTGCTGATTTCTATCGCTTGGGTATAGGGGAAGTTAACCAGATAGCGGCTGCGCACGGTCGTGGCGTTAGTCAGTTAATGGATTTGGCTCTGGAACCATTAAAAGACCAGTTTCCGGATATGCATGTGCAACCCAAAGTTCATCAGGAAGAAGAAGACGCTGAAGCACAATTACAACGTCTGCAGAACCTGCCTATAAAGCTGGCGATAGTAGGTAAACCCAATGTAGGCAAATCTACCTTAACCAATCGAATATTGGGAGAGGACAGGGTAGTGGTTTATGACATGCCTGGAACCACTCGCGACAGTGTGTATATTCCATTAACGCGAGATGAACGCGAATATATTTTAATCGATACAGCGGGTGTGAGAAAGCGCGGTAGGGTGACCGAAGCGATTGAAAAGTTCTCTATCGTCAAGACGCTGCAAGCCATTGAAGAGGCGAATGTGGTGTTACTGGTGATTGACGCCAGAGAAGGTATTACTGATCAGGACTTAAGCTTATTAGGTTTTGTTTTAAATTCAGGACGTTCATTAGTCTTAGCGGTAAATAAATGGGATGGTCTGAAAACGGATGTCAAAGATGATCTGAAGCGAGAGTTAGATCGTCGCCTCGGCTTTATCGACTTCGCTCGCTTACATTTTATCTCTGCGTTGCATGGAACCGGGGTGGGTAACTTGTTTGAGTCGGTAAACGAAGCCTATGCCAGTGCGACTAAACGTATTAATACAGCAATGCTTACGCAGATCATGGAGATGGCCCAACAGGATCACCAACCGCCTCTGGTGCGAGGACGGCGTGTTAAGATGAAATATGCCCACGCAGGGGGGTATAATCCACCAGTGATCGTGATTCACGGCAACCAGGTCGATGACTTATCTAACGCTTACAAACGGTACCTGATGAACTATTTCCGTAAATCGTTAAACGTGATGGGGACGCCTATCCGCATAGAGTTTCGTGAAGGCAGCAACCCATTTGAAGGTAAGAAAAACCAGCTCACATTGGCGCAACAGCGCAAGCGCAAGCGCATGATGGCTTTTCATAATAAGAAAAAATAGCCCACAATTGATGTCATCGCCTCAAATCTTCCGTCATCGCCTCAAATCTTCCGTCATCGCCCAAGATACCCCCTCGTCGCCTCAAATCCCCGTCTCATCGCCACAAATCCCCGTCATCGCCTCGCAGGAGGCGATCTCCTTAGACTCACAGCGATGTAGGTATCAACGTTTTGGTATTCATTACTTAGGTTAAACAGATTCCCGCCTGCGCGTGAATGACTTACAAATGGCGGGAATACTAAACACACCACCGTCATCGCCCAAGATACCCCCTCGTCGCCACAAATCCCCGTCTCATCGCCACAAATCCCCGTCATCGCCTCGCAGGAGGCGATCTCCTTAGACTCACAGCGTTGTAGGTATTAACGTTTTGGTATTCATCACATAGGTTAAAAAAATTCCCGCCTGCGCGGTAATGACGACAGCGTTGTTACGGATATGACAACAGAATCGTAGCGGGAATGAAGTTGAGAGAACTACAGTGATGACCGATTCTTCGGCCACCTTTCTTCAGTTTACTTCGCTGCGCGCTTTCGCTATTTCTCTTAGCGCCGCCATTAACGGCGATTCAGCCGGTACTTTAATGGAAGCTATAGCTTGTTCAATAAGTGGATTAGCTATCCGCGGCGGAAATGTCGTACTCAGCTTAATAATTTTATCTTGCTGACGAAATACATAAGTGGTGGCATAAATGGGTTCTGATTCCTCACCTTCAGCATGCACTGCGAGCATATATACTGTATCAGCTGTTACCCGTTTATTTGCAAGAAATTCAGTCACAGGTTGATCGACCTCAAACATTAGGTTACGGGCCTGAGCGACGAAACGGGCGTTAGACTCCTCTTTCTGCAGAATATTTATTAAAGTAGATTCTATTGATGCGTCCAGACTGGTGGTAAGGGGGAAAACGGTGATATCCAGTAGCGCATCATCAAATTCATTGTGAGTATAACGTGTGATAGCGCCTTGGAAGGGGTCGTGAAATAATTGGGTATCAAAGCGAGTAAAAGATGCAATGACTTCGGGTACCCGCATATCATTTAGATAGTCACTGGCTTTTATTGCCTTAAATAAATACTGTGCCGTGAAAAGGCCTCTTTGCGCAGCATCCGACCACCACTTAGCCACCACTGCATCTGCCACACTTTCTAAGTTATGGTCATCGTTCATTGCTAAATACGTTTGAATTAACTGAGAGTCAATCTCCACGCCACGCCACTGTACTGTGAACTCGGTAAAATGTTGTACCTCGTCTGCCAGAGGAGTGTCAGCGTCGGTTAAATAGTGAAGTGTGTAGTCCCACCAGTTTGGACTGGCAATCGTTGCGGCTTGGTTGGCAATTAAAATCTGGTAATCTGCTTCTTCGGACCCGGGTGAAGCATGGGGAAGAAGACCACTCCCTTTTAGTGCATTAAAAAAATACTTTACGTCAATCGCATCGTCTATGCATTTGAGTTGAGCCGCAACGAGCGTGTCGCATTTGGCTTGCGCGGGTTGACTTAAGTAAGTGGAAAACACCCCCACTGGAGCGTTAATCTCAATGTCACGGCTTATTTCACTTTGCAGCTGGCCTTCAGACAATGAAGTGCTAGGGACGTTATCATTAACCTGACAACCACCTGCACATACAACTCCAGCGAGTAAAAACCAGCGTAAGCCCATAACCAAACCAACCATCAATCAGTCATTCAGTCTGACTGATCTGCTAAGGCTGTTCAATCATTATTTTCTCATATCGGCGGGTGAAAGCAGGTCTACTTTACTGGTTACTTCGCCGTCTTTAAGACGGGTAACAATGGTACTGCCTATTTGTGCCTGCCTGACTGAAGTAAGAGGGTTTTGGTGCTCATCGAAGGTGATGCTATAGCCTCGACCAAGCGTAGCTAAGGGGCTGACAGCATGCAGTGACTGTCCCAGATAAGCTAATTTTTGCTTTCTGTTGTCCAGCATGCGGTAGATATTTTTTCTAAGCGCCTTGGTTAACTGGCTTAAGGTAAGTTGCGAACGTTCAATCCTGTTGCTGGGATCATTTCGCCACAATCGCTGATCTACGCGGGCATGGCGACTGCTAAGCTGGTTAAGACGTTGTTGGATGGAGTGGACAAGACGAATTTGTAATCGATCTAATGATTGTTGCTGGGTTTGGATCCGAACTTTCGGATGCTGCGCAGCCAAACGATGTTGCAGTAGTCGCAGGCGATTAACTAGGCGATGATGCAAGCTAGCCATCGATTGCTGCATCCGTGATTCTCGATTGCGCAACGCCTCCAACATGGCGTTCACATCTTGGCTGAGTAATTCTGCCCCAGCTGAGGGGGTGGGGGCGCGCAAATCAGCAACAAAATCGGCGATTGTAAAATCTATTTCGTGACCCACTGCGCTGACAATGGGGATTAACGAAGCGCGAATACAATAGGCTAGTTGCTCGTCATTGAAACACCACAAATCTTCGAGTGAGCCACCCCCACGGGTGAGTAAAATCACATCAACCTCATTGCGCTGGTTCGCGGTATTAAGCGCTCTGATTATTTGCCTAGGAGCGTCTGCGCCTTGCACCATGGTGGGATAGATAATAATTTCGGTTGCCGGACTTCTTCGTTTAAATACCGTTAATGCATCATGAAGAGCAGCTCCTGAAGATGAAGTGACGATGCCAACGCGCCTAATACTGGCTGGTAACGGACGCTTAACATCGTCTTCAAACATTCCTTGTTGGAACAGCTTTTCTTTTAGTGCTTCAAACGCGCGCTTTAACTGACCTTCACCATCGCCTTCCATATGTTCAACGATTAACTGGTAATCTCCCCGCGGTTCGTATAAACCCACCGAGGCTCTTACTAATATCTTGTCACCTTCCTTTGGACGTTGACGTAAAAAGCGATTTGCATTTTTAAACATAGCGGCTTTAATTTGAGCTCGCTCATCCTTCAGAGTGAAATACCAGTGACCTGACGCCGCACAGACAAAATTCGATATTTCTGCAGACAACCAAATGGTGCCAATTTCATTTTCCAACAAGCGTTTTGCCATTCTGTTTAAGCGTGATACAGACAAAATTTCCTGTGAAGTTGACGTGTTAGCTTGCTGCATAGAAAAAAACCAATAATTAAAGACAAATACAGTTTACCTGATAATTAAAAAACACTACAATTGCGCCGCAATTAACCCTTTACCGCATAGGTGTTGTTGCATGCTCAGAATTGTTCAAGAAGCCCTTACTTTTGATGATGTGTTACTGGTTCCAGGACACTCTTCCGTTCTCCCTCATACTGCGAATCTGAAAACGCGACTCACGCGTGGTGTTGATTTAAATATTCCCCTGGTCTCCGCGGCTATGGATACTGTTACCGAAGCCAATCTGGCAATAGCGTTGGCACAGGAAGGCGGCCTGGGTTTCGTGCATAAAAACATGACACCCGAACAACAAGCCAAGCACGTTCGTGATGTAAAAAAATACGAAAGCGGTGTGGTGTCAGACCCTGTTACGGTTAAACAAAATGCCACGGTAGGTGAAGTTAATGTACTCAGTAAGCGATTAGGTTACTCGGGTTTTCCCGTGACCGATAACAAAAATAATCTGATCGGTATTGTAACGGGCCGCGACTTGCGTTTTGAAACCCGTCAGGACGCGCCCATCAGTGATGTTATGACGCCCAAAGAAAAACTGGTGACAGTGAAAGAAGGCGCGGATTCTGAACAAGTGCTGGAGCTGATGCACGCTAATCGGATCGAAAAAATTCTGGTGGTTGACGATAACTTCAAGCTAAAAGGGTTGATTACTGTTAAAGATTTCCAGAAAGCGGAAAATAAACCCAACGCCTGTAAGGATTCGCTTGGTCGATTACGCGTAGGTGCCGCTGTAGGCGTGGGCCCGGGTACAGATGAACGCATTAAACTATTAGTGGAAGCAGGCGTGGATGTGCTGCTTATCGATACTTCACACGGTCATTCGCAAGGCGTTATTAATCGGGTCAAAAAGGTAAGGCAGACCTATCCCGACTTACAGCTTATTGCTGGAAATGTTGCTACCGCAGCCGGTGCAAAAGCGCTAGCTGAAGCAGGTGTGGATGCGGTAAAAGTAGGGATAGGTCCAGGCTCTATTTGTACTACCCGTATTGTAACGGGGTGCGGTGTGCCGCAAATAAGTGCTGTAGCTGATGCGGTAGAAGCCCTGAAAGACACCGGCATTCCGGTTATAGCAGATGGCGGTATTCGCTTTTCAGGCGACATAGCAAAAGCATTAGCGGCAGGGGCCAGCTCGGTAATGGTTGGCAGTATGCTGGCAGGAACTGAAGAAGCGCCTGGCGAAGTCGAGCTTTATCAAGGACGTTACTACAAATCTTATCGGGGCATGGGGTCGCTCGGTGCGATGAACCAAAGTCACGGTTCATCAGATCGTTATTTCCAAGATCCCAACAGCGCCGAAAAACTGGTTCCAGAAGGGATTGAAGGTAGGGTAGCGTATAAAGGCCCTATTGCTAATATTATTCATCAGCAAATGGGTGGGCTGCGCTCAGCCATGGGATTAACCGGTTGCCCCACCATTGATGATTTACGTACCAAAGCCACCTTTGTAAAGGTAACCTCGGCGGGGATGGGTGAATCGCATGTGCACGACGTGAGCATCACTAAAGAAGCACCCAACTACCGTTTAGGTTAATAATCAACGATACTCAACTTATTAACAGGCTGGCTTATAACCAGCCTGTCTCTTTTACATACTTCAGGTAGAAAACATGACCGCAAATATTCATGACCAGCGAATCTTAATTCTCGATTTCGGCTCTCAGTACAGCCAGCTTATTGCTCGTCGGGTACGGGAAATTGGAGTGTATTGCGAAATGTGGGCTTGGGATGTCAGCGAAGAACAAATAAGAGAATTTAATCCGCAGGGCATTATTCTTTCTGGCGGACCAGAATCAGTAACTGTCTTAAACTCACCGCGCGCCCCAGAATATGTTTTTAATGCAGGGGTGCCTGTTTTAGGCGTCTGTTACGGTATGCAAACTATGTCCGAACAGTTGGGCGGGAGCGTACTGGGTTCAAATATTCGGGAATTTGGTTATGCCCAGGTTGAAGTTATCAAACCTTCGCCTCTTTTGACCAATATCGAAGATCATATTGGCTCTAACGGCAACGCGACACTGGATGTGTGGATGAGTCATGGTGATAAAGTTGCTACGATCCCTGAAGGGTTTGAAACTGTCGCGCAAACACCTTCTTGTCCGCATGCAGTAATGCAAAACCTCGATAAACAATTTTTTGGTGTGCAGTTCCACCCCGAAGTCACGCATACACGTCAGGGAATGCGTATTCTGTCTCATTTTGTCATGGATATTTGTGGATGTGAGAAGCTATGGACACCAGGGGCTATCATTGAAGATGCAGTGGCACGAATAAAAGAGCAGGTAGGAGAGGATGAAGTCATCCTGGGGTTATCCGGTGGCGTAGATTCATCGGTCACCGCCATGCTTATTCATCAGGCTATAGGCGACAAGCTCACGTGCGTTTTCGTAGACAATGGATTGCTACGATTGAATGAAGGCGCGCAGGTGATGGATATGTTTGGCGATCACTTTGGCTTGAATATTATTAAAGTGGATGCGGAAGAGCGTTTTCTGGAGGCGCTGGCCGATGAAGCCGAACCAGAAGCCAAACGTAAAATTATCGGGCGAGAATTTGTCAAAGTATTTGATGAAGAAGCATCCAAACTAACGAATGCAAAGTGGTTAGCGCAGGGCACGATTTACCCGGATGTTATTGAGTCGGCTGGTTCGGCAACGGGCAAAGCCCATGTGATAAAGTCTCACCACAATGTTGGCGGCTTACCGGAAGAGATGAAAATGGGGCTGGTGGAGCCTCTACGCGAACTGTTTAAAGACGAAGTACGTAAAATTGGCCTGGAGTTAGGGTTGCCTTATGACATGCTCTATCGCCATCCATTTCCTGGGCCAGGTTTAGGTGTTCGCGTATTAGGCGCCATCAAAAAAGAATACTGTGACCTGTTACGTCGTGCGGATGCTATTTTTATTGAAGAATTGCATAAAGCTGACCTTTATCACAAGGTCTCCCAGGCTTTTACTGTATTTTTACCCGTGCGCTCAGTCGGTGTGATGGGCGATGCGCGTAAGTATGACTGGGTGGTGTCATTAAGGGCGGTGGAAACGATAGACTTTATGACCGCCCATTGGGCGCACTTACCCTATGACTTTCTGGGCACCGTTTCCAATCGGATCATCAATGAAATAGAAGGGATTTCAAGAGTAGTTTACGATATATCGGGCAAACCACCCGCGACTATTGAGTGGGAATAGTCTTGATAGGGCAGTGTTTGTCACTGCCCATTCTTAGGCATGCTTTGTTAATATAAGCTAACTTCTAAACTTTTCACTTTTTCCTCTTCGAAAAACACTTTCATCACGTACTTTCCTTTATCCAGCTCCAGAACGTTGTCAAAGAAAAACGAATCGTCACTCGCTACATTAATGGCTTCATCCATACTTTGGTTATATTTGAAAGGACCAAACTCCCAATAACTTAACCTTAAGTCGCCAGAAAGATAAGGATCGATCCTAATTTTGTGTACTCGATTGCCAATCGCCTGGAGCATTACATTAGAAGATAAAAATAGGTGTTTTTCACCGTTTTCGGCATGAATAATCGCGGAAGGTTCATAGCCCAACCCTTGTATACTAATATCGGTGTCTACATCGATGTTGGTAGTTAAATTATATAAATGACTAAGTACGCCATTCTCGATGTTGGTTATATTATTAAGGTTGAAAGCGTTTTCGGCGCGTTTTGAAACTAACTCGAAGCCGGTAATTTTGATAACAGAATGCTGCTGCTCGTTTTGTCGATAATCCGTCGTTTTGATACGTAATTCAGTGTCACTATTTGCGCTCCGTAAACCAACTCCGGCAAATCACTTGCCATTATTTCGGCACCTTTATATACCGTCTCCGAAATATACCAATCCCTGTTTTTAAAGCGGTCATCCACTGGTATGAAGTTTTTGAGTGTCCAAGTAATTTCTGGATTATCAAATTCAACTTTGTGCAATTTACCTGCATGAAATGTTAGCCAATGTTCCCTTCCATAGCTAATCAAGCGTCTATCATCCGCGAGCATTTTTTCGAAAGAGGGCGTACCAAAATGAGAGATAACATCCTTTTCAGTTGAACCTAAGGGTATGCCGTATAGTCCGGTTGAGAGTCCTACTGATACGTTATCAGTTAATTTTGGCTTTAACTGAGTTTTTGGTGAAGTGTCAAAAGTGAACGAGCTCTCGATTGTCGTTGTAGCGATAGAAGAGGCAACTTGTCGCTGGGCAAATTTATTATAGGGGGCAAACTTAACTTTTTTTTCTGAGGATAATTCGCATTTGGCTATCGCGTCAGCATATAAATAAACGATTTGCCTTCCAGAGGTGGTCCTGAGTTTTTTTTCAGTTATGGCCAGATAAGGCGCTTTTATTTTCGTTCCTGCATCGACTAACTTTGGTAGCAGATGTTCAATCGCATGGTTATATTTCTCTACAAACTCATCATTTGTCACTGCCTGAAACGTGGTATTGACCTGAATAGTATCAATTATCTGATAGTCGCATGCAGGATAGCTGTTCACAATTTCACTGGATTCAGTAGCGGTGGTGGAGAAGGTGGAGACGGTTAAGAAAAAAGCGGTAATTAACTGTTTTTTATGTGACATTAGCTTCCTTGGCTGGGGGAATTACACTGTTCTAGTTTTCAACTTACCGAAATAATGTGCCTTTTCCAAGAGATTATTAAAGGTAAGCGTCTAGGAAACTAATAATATACTTTTACTATTTCCCTAAAAAGGAAAAGCTACGTTAAAAGTTAAGCGTCTGTCCTTCGGCAGCAGCAAATAGCTTCAGCGGCGATTCTGCTGCATGAATATATTGATTGCAATGTGCCACCAGGGCATCAATTTTTTCATCCGTTCTATCAGGATCATGGCTATACAACGCCAGCTGATTTACATTTGCGGCCATGGCAAGTTTAACAGCTTCCTCAGCTACGGAGTGGCCCCAGCCTGATTTGGCAGGCATGTCCGCTACCATATATTGGGCATCGTGAATAAGCAGATCGGCATCCTGACAAAATTTCACGAAGGTACCAAAATCATTTACCTTTTTGTAAGGAGGGTAAAGTTCATTGTCCGTCATATAAACAATCTTTTTACCATTCTCCGTTATGCTAAATGCGTTTCCTATCCCCGGATGATTAATGGCCAAACGTGAAATGGTTGCCGTGCCCAGCATCCAACTATCGGTGCCCTTGGGTATTTCCTTCAGGGTAATGTTAGACACTAGCGCACTAGCAGGAACGGGAAAAACAGAGCCCTGCATTTGATTTAAGATTTGATCAGGTTCGTAAGGGGACGTTTGTCCAGGGGTGATATGTATTTCGCGGTCTTTTTGGTAAATGGGTTTGAAAAAAGGAAAGCCTTGGATATGGTCCCAATGATTGTGGGTGAGTAGCAAGTGGATTGGTGTCTGCTTTTTTATCAGCTTGTCGCCCAGATTGCGAATACCCGTTCCCGCATCCACAATAATATCAGTGCCGTCCTCAAGACCGACATGGACACACGCGGTATTACCTCCATAGCGTACATACTCAGAACCCGGAGTGGGGATGGAGCCTCTAACGCCATAAAAGGTTAACTGCATGTGTCCTCCCAGTCGCTTATCACAAGCGCTGAATTGTCTTTTATGTTTTATAACGTCCCGATAAAGGATTCTATCGCATCCAGATCTATCAAAGACTTCTCGCCTGTACGACGATTTTTATATTCCACCTGTTGATTGTCCAGATTTCTCTCACCAATAACAATAGTGTGAGGTATGCCAATTAATTCCATGTCATTAAACATAACACCTGGTCGCTCCTTGCGATCGTCAAATAAAACGTCGATACCCTTTTCTTTTAGTGTCGCGTAAAGTGACTCGGCCACTTCCATTATGCGGTGCGACTTATGCATATTCATTGGAATAATCGCCAGCTTGAATGGCGCAATTGCGTCAGGCCACATGATGCCGTACTTATCATGATTTTGTTCTATCGCAGCAGCCACGATACGCGAGACGCCAATGCCATAGCAACCCATCATTAACGTCTGGTGCTTACCTGATTCGCTTAATACGCCACAATTCATCGCTTCAGAATACTTGGTCCCTAACTGAAAAATATGACCCACTTCAATCCCACGTTTAATCTCCAACGTACCTTTACCGTCAGGAGACATATCCCCACTTATCACATTACGAATATCGAACGACTCCGGCGGCACTTCCCAGTTTGCACTTGTAAAGAACATATCTGGTTCGTTGGCGCCACAAATAAAGTTGCAGAGTGACGCCGCACTGTGATCTACTATGAGCGGTAAGCTAGCCTGCAAGGGATTTGCCGAAGTAGGGCTGCAACCTACTAGAGAAGTGGCTTTTTCTTCACCTGCATAGACAATAGGAATGGCTACCTTACCCGTTTTTTCTAATTTAATTTCATTTAATTCGTGATCGGAACGTAACACCAGCATGATCCAATTATCATGCTCTTCATCAGCTTTAGCTGCGGCTTTCACAATCACAACCTTGAGCGCTTCTGCTGCAGATTTACCTTGCGCTGCATAAAATTCTTCAAGTGATTGTTGGTTAGATTTTTTCGCTTTTTCGCTTGATTGAGGGGACGTTACGGCGGGCCGTTCTGGTTTTACCGCTTGTGCCATCTCCACGTTAGCTGCGTAATCGGATTCATTTGAAAAGGCAATGGCATCTTCACCAGATTTCGCTAATACATGGAATTCATGTGAGACACTACCACCAATAGCGCCAGAATCTGCGATAACCGCTCTAAAATCCAGTCCCATACGGGTGAAAATATTGGTGTATGCCTGGTACATATCCTGATAAGTATTATTCAGACACTCTTCTTGCAAGTGGAAGCTGTAGGCGTCTTTCATGGTAAATTCACGTCCACGCATAATGCCAAAGCGGGGACGGATTTCATCTCGAAACTTGGTTTGAATCTGATACAGGTTTAGCGGCAGCTGTTTGTAACTGCTGACCTCGTTGCGAACCAGTGCGGTAATTACCTCTTCATGCGTAGGGCCGAGTACAAAATCCCGTTGTTGCCTGTCCTGAATTCGCAGCAATTCAGGGCCATATTCGTCCCAACGGCCGGATTCCTGCCATAGGTCTGCAGGCTGCACCACCGGCATTAGGACCTCCAAGGCACCGGCTTTATTCATTTCTTCGCGAACGATTTCTGCAACTTTATTTAATACTCTCAATCCGGTAGGTAACCAGGTGTATAAACCAGAAGCCAGTTTTCTAACCATTCCCGCGCGAAGCATAAGTTGGTGACTAATGACTTCAGCATCGGCTGGTGTTTCTTTTTGCGTTGACAACAAATATTGGCTAGTGCGCATTCCCGCGTTTCATCCTATTGGTAACAGAAGTTTTATTTATTCTAGCAGTATCAGATAAGCATAAAAATACATTTATGGCTGAAGCGTTAAGGCAATAATATCGGTAACAACAATGTTGCCATTTGCCACTTTCCAGCATACGTCAAATTCGTATAGCTGAACCTTATATAGTTTCTCATCATTATCCTCGACATGTTTATACGCTGGGCGAGGATCCTGTCTTAATACATCAATGATTAAGCAATGCAGATCTGGATATTGTGGCGAAACCATTCGTAACACCTTGTCGGCGTTCTTAGAGAGATGCACCTCTCGCATGGGGATATGGTCAGAGCGTATCAGGTTGTCGTTGGTGTCTTCCACCCGATCTGCGTAGGGCAAATAAGGTTTGATGTCGACGATAGGGGTGAGGTGTAAAAGATCCACACCGCGAACCTGAAGTACTGTTTTTCCATTTATATCGTTAATTCCATCATTTTTCACCACCGACAGTCCCAACCCATTTGGGCGATGGGAGCTTCGGCTGGCCAAAACACCAGTCTTCGCGTTACCGCCTAAGCGGGGTGCTTTTACTAATGGCTTAAATCCTCTTTGCAGAGTTTGATGAAAGATAAACACTAACCATAAATGAGAAAACTGTTCAATTCCCCTTAACATATCGGGATGAAAAAACTCGTCAGCAAACGTAATCACACCCAACGCGTTGGCCAAATTTGGCTGGCGGGGAATGGCAAATTTCTGTTTGAACGGGGTCTGTATTTCGCCAATGGGCGTTATGTTATGGTGATGCATTGTTAAAAGTAATGAGTATGGTTGGTGCTGTTGAATATACTTTTTATCACAAATTGACCTAATTATATGTAGCTAGCGCCCGGATAGTACCTATAAAAATGACTTACTGATAAACATTCTCCCCCAACAGGGTAAGTGTTTATTGTCTTAAGTATTAGCTGTGTCGGCTCAAGCAAAAAAACAGACTACGAATTTCAGATGATTGAAATTTTCGACTATGCCACAATATGCGACTTTGTTATAAATTTTTGAGTTGTTCGCATTTAGCGCACAGCTTTACCTTTGCGACAGAAACAATGGAAAACTTTGCGTATGATTTCGGTTAAACATCTGACTCGCACCTTTGATGACTTTACTGCAGTGGATGATCTATCTTTTGAAATTGCACCGGGTGATGTTGTGGGTTTTCTAGGGCCAAATGGTGCGGGAAAATCTACCACGATGAAAATGCTCACGGGCTTTTTATCCCCTTCAAGTGGGGAAGTGAAAATAGATAATTTATCCATGCAGCAGAATGCCAAAATGCTGCAGAAAAAGATAGGTTATCTGCCTGAGGGATCTCCAGTTTACGGTGACATGACAGTATTCCAATTTTTGCACTTTATTGCTGATGTCAGAGAGTTAAAAGGGAAGAGTAAAAAAGCGCGCATAGGTGAAGTGATTACACAACTTGAGTTGCAATCGGTGCTTAATCGCACAGTGGATAATTTATCAAAAGGGTTTAAACGTAGAGTGGGGCTTGCGCAGGCGATTATTCATGATCCGCAAATTTTAATTTTGGATGAACCAACCGATGGACTCGATCCAAATCAGAAACATCATGTCAGAGAATTAATCAGAAAACTTTCTCAAGACAAGCTGGTGATTATTTCAACTCACATTCTTGAAGAAGTCACATCCGTGTGTAACAGGGTAATGATCATTGCTAAAGGACAACTTCGTTTCGACGGCACACCAACAGCATTGCAGCAAAAGTCGCGTTATTACCATGCGGTTAGCCTGACCCTCAGCTATGCGGCAGATATCTCTGGCTTGGCCGAAATAGAAGGGGTGGCGGATATGGAAATAAACCGGATTACCGGACAAGTAACGCTATTTCCTGAGCCGGACACGTACATACTGGGGCCAATAACCAACTACATAAATCACCGCAAATTACCTGTCGATGCTTTGTTTGTCGAGCAAGGGCGTGTAGATGAAGTTTTTAGAAGAATTACCAGTGAGGAAGCAGCATGAGAAACGCGTGGTTGGTGGCGAAACGCGAATTCAGTAGTTTTTTTGCGTCCCCCGTTGCCTATGTATTTATTGCCATTTTTCTAATGTTGAGCGGTATATTTACTTTTTTTGTCGGCAACTTCTACGATCGAGGACAGGCGGATTTACTGCCCTTTTTTAATTTTCATCCGTGGCTGTACTTATTCTTAGTGCCTGCCATCGGCATGAGAAGTTGGGCAGAAGAACGCAGGTCCGGCACTATTGAATTGCTAATGACGCTACCGATTACTGTAACAGAAGCGGTGATTGGGAAGTTTATCGCAGCCTGGGGAGTGTTAGCCCTTTCACTCGCCCTCACGTTTCCATTATGGATATCGGTGAACTATTTAGGATCACCAGATAACGGCATCATTATTGCCGCTTATATTGGAAGTTGGCTGATGTCGGGAGCTTTCTTAGCCATTAGCATGTGTATGTCAGCGATTACTAAAAATCAGGTGGTGGCATTTATACTCGCCATTGTGGTTTGTTTTTTGTTTGTCGTGAGCGGCTCTGGCATTGTGCTTGATGCATTTCAGCCTTGGGCTGGAAACCTTGTGATTGATACTATCGCATCATTTAGCTTGTTGACCCATTTCGAGGCCATGGCAAAAGGTGTTCTGGCCCTCAATGATGTAGGTTATTTTATTATTCTGACCGCGCTGTGGTTGTACGGCTGTCTTATTATTATTGAGCAGAAGAAGGCGGATTAACCCATGAATAAAATTTCCGCGATTGCAAGTTTGACCCTGTTGACCTTTCTCTTTGTTAGTTTGGTTATTGTAAATAATCAACTGTTAGACCAGTTCAGAGTCGATCTAACCGAGAATAAGGTGTATTCCCTTTCAACGGGAAGTAAAGCTGTTCTTAAAGAAATAAACGAACCCGTGACCCTGTACTTTTTCTTTTCTGATACCACCAGTAAGGGCATGACGGGCTTGCGCAATTATGCTGATAGAGTGAAGAGTTTGCTCAAAGAGTTTTCGCAAAGCTCAGAAGGTAAAGTTGTGCTTAAGGTCATCGATCCGAAACCTTTTTCGGAAGCGGAAGACCAGGCAAGTAGATTCGGTCTCACCGCTGCCAATTTAGGGGCGGTTGGTGATCCTGTTTATTTTGGTTTGGCAGGCACCAATGCATATGACGATCAGTTTACCATTGGTTTTTTCGATCCTCAGAAGGAGCAATTTCTAGAATACGATATTGCTAAGCTGATTTATCAGCTTAGCGACCCTGATCCGGTCAAAGTTGCGCTCATCACCGATCTCCCCGTTAGCGGTGGCCAAAATCCAATGACCGGTGAATATACCGATCCTATGGTGTTTTTCGAACAACTTTCCCAATTGTATGATGTGGAAGTGGTTTCGGGAAGCGCAACAGCACTTCCTGACAATACCGATGTAGTTATGTTAGCGCATACAAAATCGTTATCTGCCACGCTTTCTTATGCCATTGACCAGTTCACGATGAACAATGGCAGAATTATCGCATTTGTCGATCCGCACTATGAGTCAGACCCAATGGCCATGATGGGCGCTTTAGAGCCAAATCATTCATCTTTTGAATTACTTAATAAATGGGGAATCGATATTTCGAGCAGCATCATCTTAGATGCGAAGTTAGGGTTGGATGTTCGTTCGCAGTCTGGTGGAGTGGTGAGGCACCCAGGCATTTTGGGGCTAACCGCTAAGAACCTCGATCGTAAAGACGTTACCACTGCCAATCTGGAAGTGATTAATGGAGCTTCATTTGGCGCACTAACTCTTGATGAAACGTCCGCACTAAACTTACAGCCGCTGCTAACAACTTCGGCCAATGCAGTAAAAATGGAAGCGTCAACTTATTTGCAACAGTCGTCACCTGAAGCTATCCAAAGGCAAATGGGAGACGCTTCAGCGTCATATATTCTTGGCGGAAAAATTACCGGTAAAGCTAACTCTGCTTTTGCCACCCCCCCACAGGGCAGCGAGCAAAAACATGTCAGCAATACGAATGGCCTGAAATTGGTGGTAGTTGCCGATGCCGATATACTGGCTGATCGCTACTGGGTGCAGCAAAGCAGCTTTTTTGGTCAACCCATTTATACACCTTTTGCAAATAACGGCGATTTCATTACCAATTTGGTCGACAATATGGCGGGTAGCAATGCGCTAATCAGTATTCGCAGCCGAGGCTCATTTGTAAGGCCGTTTACAACCGTGGTGGATTTAGAATTAAAGGCGGAAGAGCGGTTTCGGGAACAGGAAGAGCGCTTGCAATTACAACTGCAACAAACAGAAGACAAGCTTGCACAACTTCAGGCCCAGCAAGACCAGTCAGGCTCATTGGTTATTTCAGCTGAACAGCAAAACGCCATTGATGAGTTTATCCAGCAGCGTGTGGAAATTCGCAAAAAACTTAGAGAAGTTCGCTTTGAACTTGAACGTGATATTGCTGCCCTGGGTAACTTTTTAAAATTCATCAATGTCGCCGCAGCCCCCGTGGTGCTGGTGTGCTTACTTTATCTTGCTGCCAGGATGTTGCGCCGACGTGCAGGTAAGCAGTGGATGGGGGAAACAGAATGAACATCCGACTAATCATTTTAATAAGCCTGGTTGTGGTCACGTCTGCAACCGCCTATTGGCTCATTTTTCATACAGACAGGTCGCAATCTCTTCAGCAATCTCTCTGGTTAGAGGAACTTGGCACACAAGGAATGTCTGTGCATCAGATTGAAGTGGCTAATACGTCTGGCACAGTATTTAAAGCCCAAAAAGAAGACGGTAAATGGGTCGCTACGCATTTGGATACCCGGCTTGGGTTTCCAGCCGATAAGCGTGAGCTGACCTCGTTGGTAAGTGCGTTGAGCCAAGCAAAAATTATTGAAACAAAAACCTCCAACCCCGAGTATTATCATCGCCTAGGGGTGGAAGAGATCACCAAACAGGATGCGCAGTCAACCCGTGTATTGTTAAATGGCGACAACAACAGCTGGCGAGTAATTATTGGAAACGCTGCCGCTAATGGGTTAGGTACTTACGTTCGCACTGCAGGTAAGCCAACCAGTTTACTGGTGGACCAATTGTTTAATTTACCAACCGGACCAAGCGACTGGTTATCGAAGCAGGTATTACCATTCACCCCTGAAGATGTCGTTAAGGTGGTGGTGAGGTATCGTGACAACCAGCCGGTGCAATTCGTACGCCGTCAAGAACCGGCTGAGCAGGCGTGGCAATTAGCGGATTTGAAGCAGAACGAAAGTCTTGTTTACCCGGGAGTGATTGCACAAACTATCAAGGACCTTACTTCCCTGAATTACGACAATGCCATCCCCTACGTGGAAAATCAGTGGGAAGTTGAGCGTTTGATTGGCGATATTACTTTCACGCTTACAGATCACAGTCAGGTTTTTGCCTACATGACGCAACCCAACGAAAAAGGCAATCACAAAGTATGGTTCAGCATGCCAGATAACCCTAGCTGGGTCAGCGACTGGGTGTTTGTTTTATCTGAGTTTAATGCTAAAAGCTATATGATAGGAAGAAACGATGTGGTGAATGTTAAAACTTCGGACAATCAATAAGTTAGAACCTATTTATGACGATATTGAGCCAACTTCTGTTTGAAATAATTCACACCTAATTCTAGACTGCGGATCTTGTTATTCTCATAAATTTTTTCTGGATGGGGATAGTTAGTCAGCACGGTTTCAATATCCCGCTCCCTGAGCAAGTGTAGAATAGGGAAGGGGGCGCGATTAGTATAGTGACTCGCTGAACCGACGGCTTCACCTTCAAAAAGATAGTCAGGATGAAAACTGGCCAGTTGATACTTACCCCAATAACCCCATTGCTCAAGCATTTCATTGGCGATATCCAGTAAGTCTAAATAATCGTTAAAGTCGACGAATCCTTTAGAAAAGACAATGAGCGTTGTCGCTGTTTCATTGTCGGCTTCCAGTCGTTGAATTTCTTCCTGTAACACTAACATCGCGCTTTCAATTGTCTGTTGCTGATGTTCCACAAAACGTATTTGCTTATTGTCTCGCACGAATCGGGCGAAAGGGCAAAAGTTTTGCCCTATCACAATCTCGTCAAGCCACTGCTTCACGGAATCCAGAATCATGAGTGATATTTGACGTACGCTTCTAAGGTGTTTTCAATCAAACTGGCAACCGTCATAGGACCCACACCGCCGGGGACTGGTGTGATCCAGCCAGCTCTGTCCTTGGCTTTTTCAAATTCCACATCCCCTACCAGAGACCCGTCAGACATTCTGTTAATACCCACGTCTATCACAATAGCCCCAGGCTTTATCCAGTCACCCGGAATAAAATTCGGTTTGCCAACTGCTACGACTAACAAGTCTGCACGCAGAACATGACTACGTAATTCCTGAGTAAATTTATGGCATGTCGTCACGGTGCACCCCGCCAGGAGCAGTTCCAACCCCATTGGACGGCCCACAATATTAGACGCCCCGACAATGACTGCATCGAGCCCTTTTATTGGCCTTTTGGTAGCCTCAATCATCGTCATAATGCCTTTAGGCGTACACGGGCGCAGGGCGGGAATGCGTTGCGCTAAGCGGCCAATATTATATGGATGAAAACCATCCACATCTTTGTGAGGTTGAATTCGTTCTAATATTTGCTCTGCGTTTAAACCGGCCGGTAGCGGAAGCTGAACCAGTATGCCATCGATTTCCTTATCATTATTTAAGTCATCTATAAGCTTCAACAAATCATGTTGGGTGGTATCTGAGGGTAAATCGAACGATCGGGAAATGAAACCCACTTCTTCACATGCTTTTCGCTTGTTAGCAACATACACCTGAGAGGCTGCATCTTTGCCTACCAGCACAACTGCCAGGCCGGGCTGGCGCTTATTGGCTTTCTTTAGGGACTCAACATAAGAGGCAACATGTTGGCGAACTTGTTTGGCAATTAACTTGCCGTCAATTAAATGAGCAGTCATATTAGAAGCTTATGAGTTTGAGTGATATGAAAGTACAGCGTATATTTTCACATATCTTGCTCAAGTATGCCAAAACTCCTTTTAGATTAATCAAATTTATAATATCGAAATTTACCAAAAAAGCAGCAATTTGTTGACGAAATGAGCGGATGAATTTTTTGCGTAAAAAAGTGTTTGACGGAGGTGGGTCAAGCCGGTAATATGCGCCCCCCGTAACGGTAGTGAAGTTCATGCCGCTACAGTCGGTGAGTGGCGCAGCTTGGTAGCGCACTTGTTTTGGGTACAAGGGGTCGCAGGTTCAAATCCTGTCTCACCGACCACTATTATTTCGCACGCGAAGATTCGCCGGGCGTCCGTAGCTCAGCTGGATAGAGCAACGGCCTTCTAAGCCGTGGGTCGCAGGTTCGAATCCTGCCGGACGCGCCATTTTTAATGGCAAAAAGGTACCGGAAGTGAAAGCGAGATAGTAATTGTGAAAGTATTGCTTTAATGTATACTTCACACACCTCAATGGTGGGCGTAGCTCAGTTGGTAGAGCCCCGGATTGTGATTCCGGTTGTCGTGGGTTCAAGTCCCATCGTCCACCCCACTTTATGCGGAAGTGGTGGAATTGGTAGACACGCTGGATTTAGGTTCCAGTGCTTCACGGCGTGAGAGTTCAAGTCTCTCCTTCCGCACCATTATTTTTCAGAATATTCCTGTCGGTGAGTGGCGCAGCTTGGTAGCGCACTTGTTTTGGGTACAAGGGGTCGCAGGTTCAAATCCTGTCTCACCGACCATTTATCTTCGATTTAATAAAATCAGTTGTCAGAGCCTGGCCTAGATACCTTGTCGGCTAAGCCGTGGGTCACAGGTTCACCGGTTTGTTCCCGATGCACTGGGTCATGCTCGCAACGCAAGCATGACGCGAGGGGCGAAGGATAGGATGTCTGGAACCAAAACCCTGCCTCATTGACTATTTCGCGTTATTAAAACGGTATAAGTCATGCCTACTGGGGCATCTACCTTAGGCCAACGTGAAGATGTTTTCCACGATCACTTATTTGTCCCTAGCTTAGGTGCAAGATCGACAGCATGCTTTAAGATAAAATTAAAGCGCAAAACCAACATTCTCACGCCATCACCCTCTGGCTTTAACGCTTGGCTATCTTGCCTGCAATCGCCTTCTCTTGAGATATGTCCTTTTGGTGTTTCGCGCTCAGGGAGACTGCGTTCTTCTGCATACGTTTCCTTCACAGTAATGTCCGCAGAGGGCAATAGGTGTTGCCATTAGACGTTAAATTACCAATGAGCCTCCTTATTCCTTATCCGATTTGGTTTAATTACGCTTTATCTCTCGACTCTGACAGCACCTGGCTGTATACTACCGCGTCTTTTTTTAACCAATGAGTATGAGTGGTTATTCAATGGCCGCTTAATCGAGACCTCCAACCCGGCTCAAATGCCTGTTGTTTAAGGCTGGCAAACGGGAAAGAGGGTGGCAAGTAAACGTCATCATAGGCGTACAGTTGAGGTAAAATAATGCAAGTTACAGTCGAGACGCCCCAGGGTTTAGAACGTCGTCTTACTATTACTGTTCCGGCAGATACAGTGGATTCTGCAGTTAAGGCACGCCTACAGCAATTAGCAAAAACACAGCGTATAAACGGTTTCCGTCCTGGCAAAGTGCCAGTAAGTGTTATTCAGAAGCGTTATGGTCAGGCTGTTCGTCAGGAAGTGGCTGGTGACGTAATGCAGCAAAACTTCTACCAGGCAATTGTACAGGAAAAAATCAATCCTGCTGGCATGCCAAAGTTCGAGTTGACCAAAGACACGCAAGGTGAAGATCTTGAATTTGTCGCCGCTTTCGAAGTTTATCCGGAAGTGGAAGTGAAAGGCGTTGACGAGATTGAAGTTGAAAAGCCAGTGGTGGACATCACTGATGCTGATTTAGACAACATGATGGAAACGTTGCAAAAGCAACATGCTGAGTGGAAAGAAGTTAAGCGTAAAGCAAAGAAAGATGACCGCGTTGTGATTGATTTCGTGGGCACTATCGACGGTGAAGAGTTCGATGGTGGTAAAGCTGAAGACTTTACTCTTGAGCTTGGCAAAGGTCGCATGATCCCAGGTTTTGAAGAGCCGTTAGTCGGTGCAAAAGCGGGTGATGAGGTGAAAGTTGAAGTGACTTTCCCTGAAGACTACCATGCAGAAGCGCTGAAAGGTAAAGATGCCGTATTTGCGGTTACCGTTAAAAAAGTAGAAGGTCAAAAACTTCCTAAAGTGGATGATGAATTCGCGAAATTGTTCGGTGTTGAAGATGGCGGTGTGGAAGCACTGAAAGCGGAAGTACGTAAGAACATGCAACGCGAACTGGATCATACGCTTCGCGCGAAAGTGAAAGAAGATGTTATTGCCAAACTGGTAGAGAAAAACGAGTTAGATCTTCCTCAAGCGTTAATCGATCAAGAAATTAACGTGTTACGGGATCAGGCAAAACAGCGTTTCAGCCAGCAGGGCGGCGGGCAGAACATGCCTGAATTACCGTCAGATCTTTTCAAAGATAACGCAAAACGCCGTGTAACGATTGGTTTACTGTTAGGCGAGATCATTAAGAAAAATGAACTTAAAGTCGATGACAGTAAAGTAGAATCGTTAATTGAGTCTTCTGCTTCAGCATATGAAGATCCGCAGGAAGTTATCGATTACTACAAAAATAATCAGGAGCTTATGCAACAGATGCGTAACGTCGCTCTTGAAGAACAGGCTATCGAGTGGGTAATGGAGCATGCCAAAACCACCGAAGTTAAGAAAGATTTTGATGAGGTTATGAACAAACAAGGGTAAATTTGTAACCTCTCATTGACTTTGCCTGTCGGCAACTGCTTAAATGCTCGGATACTTCCGAGCATTTTTGTTTTAAACGAGAAGAATCCAGAGTCGCTATGACAAATAATTTCGATATACAAAACGCGTTAGTTCCAATGGTGGTAGAGCAGACCTCAAAAGGCGAGCGCTCCTACGATATTTACTCCCGTCTACTTAAAGAAAATGTCATCTTTATGGTAGGGCAGGTTGAGGATCACATGGCGAACCTGATCGTCGCGCAAATGTTGTTTCTAGAAGCTGAGAATCCTGAAAAGGATATTTTTCTTTATATCAACTCGCCTGGTGGTTCGGTCACTGCCGGTATGGCCATTTATGATACGATGAACTTTATTAAGCCGGATGTGAGCACAGTGTGTGTGGGTCAGGCAGCCAGTATGGGGGCATTTTTGCTTTCAGGCGGTGCGAAAGGTAAACGTTACTGTTTACCCAATGCGCGTGTGATGATTCATCAGCCTTTAGGCGGATTCCAGGGTCAGGCTTCAGATTTTGAAATTCATGCGAAAGAAATATTGTCGACGAAAGAAAAGCTCAACCGCTTATTGGCTCAACATACAGGCCAAGAATATGAGACAATTGCGCGCGACACAGACAGAGATAACTTTTTGAGCGCAACAGAAGCAAAAGAGTACGGTATTATCGATCAGGTTTTAACAAATCGAACTGACGCCGCGACAACTAAGTAGTATATTTATATGAGTTCCGAACGCGTGCAGTCTTTTTTCGTTTTAGCGTTCGGGAAAGCTAGAGGCAGAGAGTAATGAGTGACAAAAAGAACGGTGACGGTGATAGTAAACTCTTATACTGTTCGTTTTGCGGCAAAAGCCAACACGAAGTTAAGAAACTAATCGCTGGCCCTTCGGTTTTCATTTGCGATGAGTGTGTTGAGTTGTGCAACGACATCATTCGCGAAGAAATCAAAGAAATCGCCCCGAAACAAAAGCAAGATGCGTTACCAAAGCCGCAGGAAATTCATGACCATTTGAACGATTACGTTATTGGTCAGGAACATGCAAAAAAAGTACTTTCTGTGGCTGTATACAATCATTATAAGCGTTTACGCAGTGGTGATATGCATGAGGGTGTGGAATTAGGCAAGAGTAACATTTTGCTTATCGGACCCACCGGCAGCGGTAAAACTTTATTAGCTGAAACGCTGGCAAGATTGCTGGATGTTCCTTTCACCATGGCAGATGCAACCACATTAACCGAAGCCGGTTATGTCGGTGAAGATGTGGAAAACATTATTCAAAAGCTTTTGCAAAAGTGTGATTACGATGTAGAGAAAGCCCAACGGGGTATCGTTTATATCGACGAGATTGATAAAATTTCGCGTAAATCCGACAACCCTTCTATCACAAGAGATGTCAGTGGCGAAGGGGTACAGCAGGCTCTATTGAAGCTAATAGAAGGGACCGTAGCGTCAGTGCCCCCCCAGGGTGGTCGTAAACATCCGCAGCAGGAATTTTTGCAGGTCGATACCTCTAAAATACTGTTTATCTGTGGTGGCGCGTTTGCAGGACTTGATAAAGTTATTGAGCAACGCGCACATACGGGAATGGGCATTGGCTTTGGCGCAAACGTTAAGTCGAAAGAAAATAAACCGCAGATCAGCGAATTGTTCAAGCAGGTAGAACCTGAGGATTTGGTTAAATACGGGTTAATTCCTGAGTTTATCGGACGCTTACCGGTAGTAACCAGTCTGGAAGAGTTGAGTGAAGATGCTCTTATCCAAATTCTTCGCGAACCCAAAAATGCCATCACAAAACAATATGGTGCATTGTTCGCGATAGAAGGTACTGAACTTGAGTTCCGTGAGGATGCGTTGAACGCCATTGCTAAAAAAGCAATGCAACGTAAAACCGGGGCGCGAGGATTACGTTCGATTGTTGAAGCTGTGTTGCTTGATACAATGTACGATTTGCCTTCTATGGAAAATGTGGACAAGGTGGTCATCGATGAGACCGTGATTCGCGGCGAATCGAAGCCTATTTTGATTTACGGAAAAAGCGATAAGAAAGCGGCTTCCGAATAGTTTATTCTCATTAAGATAGTAAAGAGCCAGTCAGTTAAGCTAATGACTGGCTTTTTTTTGTGGTAAGCCCGTTTGCCAATTAACCGAGGTAATCCAGTTTGAATTACGATTCAAAGTTTCGGTCACTATCTTCAAATCTATTCTCCCCAATCCATCCTGCACGAACCGCTAACCCGGAACTTCTTCTGCGTTGAAAAAAATTAGAAAGCACCATCTCTGTTTCCCATGCCTGCGTATAAATAGCGGTTTTGTAATGTCATTTGCTATTTCCAGATAACGTAATTAGCTTTACTAAGCCTGATAGGGCATGATTCCCAGACCATCATAGTATGCACTATACGGCAGAGTGTTACGCAGCGTGTACAGGTGCATTATTCTGTAAAAGAATCCACACCGTTAGGTGTTACGAATTTTCTAAAGGAACAGCATAGCTAACGCCAGTGAAGGTGAGGTAAATGAAGGGATGATAAAATGCGTGGGCGAAAAGAAACGCGATTGGATAACTTACACTTATTAAAGTTTCGTTAAATTGAGTAACGCCAAGATTGATTGGGATGTTTACCCAATCGGCCTCAAAGAAGCAGATTCAGCTGACTCTGTACGTCCCTCAGTATGAAAGTGTAAGATTTCGTTAGTGTGTTAACGGAATGTCGCCTTCCTTTGCTAATCTCGGGTCACTGTTCCCGCGGAGGCTAAGTTGCATACCAGGAAAAGAACTTATCCATTTAGTTAAATAATTCAAGATTTCGCACCCAGTTATATAATTCCGCGCCAGCACGCAGGGCTACACTGAAGGTTGAAAGGGTAGTCGACGTGAGTTTATCGTATAGCATCTAAGCGATTACCATTCACGTATCACAACTACAACCTAGATTATTTTCAAATTAGGCGAAATGAGGAATCGCTTGTAAGTTACGCGATTAAAATAGAAACAGGGTTACAGCAAAATCGAACTTGCGTCGTTTCTATCCCCCTTTGGACGGGGTTGTTTTCACTTTTGAGCGGTACTGAATGCGTTAGCTTCAGACCCACTCAAGCTTCCCACACTCGGAATGTCAGAAGGGCAAAATTCACTAGCTGAGTGAGCAAACATCAGTGCTAATTGGTATAAACTTTCATTGAATAAGGATAACATTCAATAATTGCCAGGTTGATAAAGAACTCATCAAAGTGAAAGTTTAATGTGTCATTCGCATCTGTAGGATTATGCTTTGTAATATCGAATATTTTAATAAATTAAGTGAACTCGTTTTAATTGAACTTTGTGTCATTATCCCCATATAAAAACTCACAATTAACAAGAAGAGAATTCGTATGACAATTGAGCGTGAAAATCGCAGTGAAATTCCGGTGTTAGCACTTCGCGATGTCGTCGTGTACCCCCATATGGTCATACCTTTATTTGTTGGTCGCGAAAAATCCATTCGCTGTCTTGATGCCGCAATGGAAAACGACAAACAAATTTTTTTGGTTGCGCAAAAAGACGCAAGTGTTGATGAACCTGAAGCTAAAGATATATTTTCCATCGGTACTATCGCCACTATTTTGCAACTTCTCAAACTGCCAGATGGCACGGTTAAAGTATTGGTCGAAGGAAATGTAAGAGGGGAGGTTGGCGAGTACTCTCAATATGAACCGTATTTTTCTGCCAGTGTGGAAAAGATAATTGATCAGGGAATACCCGAAAATGAACAAGAAGTGCTCATTCGTTCGGCGGTTTCCCAATTTGAAGGTTACGTTAAGTTAAATAAAAAAATCCCGCCTGAAGTGCTTACCTCGTTGAATGGCATTGATGATGCCGCGCGACTCGCAGATACCATGGCCGCGCACATGCCTTTGAAACTGCAAGAAAAACAAAAAGTTCTTGAGATGAAAAGCATCAACGAACGTCTTGAATATTTGATGGCGTTGATGGAAGGGGAAATTGATTTACTTCAGGTCGAAAAGAAAATTCGTACGCGCGTGAAAAAGCAGATGGAAAAAAGCCAACGCGAGTACTATTTGAATGAGCAGATGAAAGCGATTCAAAAGGAGCTTGGCGAATTAGATGATACCCCCGATGAATTTGAAGCGCTCAGTAAGAAAATAGCTGATGCAAAAATGCCTGAAGAAGCCGAAAGCAAGGCGAAGGCTGAATTGCAAAAACTAAAGATGATGTCGCCCATGTCGGCAGAAGCCACGGTGGTGAGAAGTTATATCGAATGGTTGACCAACGTACCATGGAATAAGCGCAGTCCCGTTAAGCGTGACCTCGCAAGAGCAGAAAAAGTACTGGATGCCGATCATTACGGCTTGGAGAAAGTAAAAGAACGCATCATCGAATATCTGGCAGTACAACAGCGGGTGAAAAAACTTAAAGGGCCAATACTTTGCTTAGTCGGTCCTCCAGGGGTCGGTAAGACATCGCTGGGTCAGTCCATTGCAAAAGCGACAGGGCGCCAGTATGTGCGTATGGCCTTAGGCGGCGTGCGCGATGAGGCTGAAATTCGCGGGCACCGCAGGACTTATATTGGTTCTTTGCCTGGTAAATTGATTCAGAAGATGGCAAAGGTGGGGGTGAAAAATCCACTGTTCCTACTCGATGAGATTGATAAGATGTCAGCGGATATGCGTGGGGATCCTGCCTCGGCTTTATTAGAGGTACTTGACCCAGAACAGAACAGTAGTTTTAGTGATCACTACCTTGAAGTGGACTACGATTTATCAGATGTAATGTTTGTAGCAACCTCCAACAGTATGAATATGCCCGGTCCGTTGATGGACAGAATGGAGGTCATTCGTCTTTCTGGTTACACAGAAGATGAAAAATTAAATATCGCCACTCGCCATTTAATCAGTAAGCAAATGGAACGAAATGGTCTGAAGAAAAAAGAGCTCGAGATTACCGATTCGGCCATCATCGGTATAATTCGTTACTACACCCGAGAAGCGGGGGTGCGAAGTCTAGAGAGGGAAATCTCCAAAATTTGTCGTCGTGCTGTAAAAGATATACTTATCAATAAAAATAAAGAAAAAGTAGTCGTCACCCAGGATAATTTAAAAGATTTTCTTGGTGTACAGCGTTTTGACTATGGAAAAGCTGACAAGGATAACCAGATTGGCCAGGTGACCGGACTTGCCTGGACGCAAGTGGGCGGGGACTTATTAACAATTGAAACCACAGCCGTACCTGGCAAAGGTAAAACCACCTTTACCGGCTCGTTAGGTGACGTCATGCAGGAATCTATTCAAACAGCCATGACGGTAGTACGTAGCCGGGCTGAGAAGCTTCGGATAAATGGCGACTTCTACGAAAAACGTGATATTCACGTTCACGTGCCCGAAGGAGCCACCCCCAAAGATGGGCCCAGCGCAGGTATCGCTATGTGCACAGCGCTGGTGTCCTCGTTAACAGGAAATCCTGTTCGTTGTGAGGTAGCGATGACTGGCGAAATAACCTTGCGAGGTGAGGTACTGGCGATCGGTGGGCTTAAGGAGAAATTGCTTGCTGCACACCGTGGTGGCATTAAAACAGTGGTGATCCCAAAAGAAAATGAACGAGATTTGGAAGAAATCCCGGAAAATGTTAAGAAGGATTTAACCATCCACCCAGTTAAATGGATTGATGACGTGCTTGATATTGCTCTTCAGGAACCGGTGGAATCGTTTAAAGTCGTGAACTCAAAATAACCAATCCCCCTTCGCGCATGCCGCTCTAGGCGCGGCATGTAGCGATTTATCTTACTTTTTGTACAAAAAATAGCCATAAAATCGCTGAAATGGTAATTTTTTGCAAAATAGGGCTTTCAACTCTTTAAACTTGTGTTACCTTTACCGGGTACTCGCTTGAAGCCTTGTCACAAAAGGGATAGCAGCGAATCATAAAAAGTTAATAAATTGTAACTGATTGCTTGATGTTAGTTGTCAAGCTTGTTATAACGTCTCTGGCACTATACTTTAGTGGTAGGACAATTAGTATAATAACAATCGAAGGGGATCATAATTGTGAACAAGTCTCAACTTATCGACCAAATGGCTGCTGGCGCAGATATTTCTAAAGCTGCTGCGGGCCGTGCATTAGACGCTTTTACAGACGCTGTTACTTCAGCGCTTAAAGATGGCGATCAGGTTGCACTAGTAGGTTTCGGTACTTTTTCTGTTCGTGAGCGTTCAGCTCGCAGCGGTCGTAACCCACAAACTGGTGAGACTATCCAAATTGCAGCAGCGAAAGTTCCTTCTTTCAAAGCTGGTAAGGCATTGAAAGACGCTTGTAACTAAGCTTCAATTTCAAGAAAAAGGCGATGGCTAAGGCTGTCGCCTTTTTTATTTAGGCATTGTTAAAAATAAAACGTGCCAGATGCTTGCTGACCAACGTTTTACCTATACCTCTATTAGGGCTTCTTTGTCATGTGGCTCACTATGCACAATGGTATAAAGACTTCGCGTTTAACTGCGTAAATGAGTTATAATTTTGCCTAATTTTTGTCTGTCTTCGCAATGACAGCGAAAATAGATATTTCGAGAGTAATGGAGTTTAAAGTAAAGTCATGCTAGAAAAAATCAGAGAAGGCTCCCAAGGGCCCTGGGCGATGGTAATAATCGGTCTGGTTGTGCTGAGTTTCGTATTTGCCGGGGTTGGTAGCTATCTGACCTCCTCAGGTGGTACTGCTGCTGCAACTGTGAATGGTGAAGAGATCAGCCAACAAACACTTGAACGAGCTTATCAGAACCAACGCGCACGAATGGAAGCTCAGTATGGTGAAGGGATCTCCTCACTGTTTGCCAGTGAAGGGTACACAGAACAGTTCAGACAGAGCGTGCTAGAACGCTTAATCGGCGAAAAGTTAATAGAGCAAAAAGCCAAAGAGCTGGGTTTGCGGGTCAGTGATAAGCAAATCCGCGACTCCATTTTAAAAATGCCTGAGTTTCAGGTGGGCGGTACGTTTAATAATGAACGTTTTCAGGGAATACTTCGTCAAAATGGATTCAAACCCGCCGACTTTCGAAATTATCTCCGTGTCGAATTAACTCGCGAACAATTAACGCGCGCGCTAACCGCGACGTCGTTTACGTTACCTAGCGAAGCGGAGCAGACGTTTCTTTTACAGCAGCAAACACGTGATGCTCGCTATCTTCAAATTGAAGCAGCCCCCTTCGCCAAGGACGTTGAAGTCAGCGAAGATGATATAAACAATTATTATCAGGCTAATATTACTGCCTTTGATACTGAGGAACAGGTAAAATTAGCGTATGTACTGCTTTCTGTTGACGAGCTTAAGCAAGATGTAAGCGTGTCTGAGGATGAAATCAGTAATTGGTACGAAGAGAATAAAGGGCGATTTGTTGCGGAAGAACAGCGTCGGGTTTCTCATATTCTGATTGAATTTGGTGAAGATCAGGATAAAGCCAAACAGGAAGCGCAGAATCTACTTGCCCAAATTAAAAGCGGTGAAGACTTTGCTGCACTTGCTAAGCAGCACTCAGATGATACATTTTCGGCAGAAAATGGCGGGGATTTAGACTTTATTTCAGCTGATATGATGGACCCCGCGTTCGATAAAGCCGCCTTTGATCTCAAAGAAGCAGGCGATGTCTCAGATGTTGTTGAAAGCGATTTTGGTTATCACATTATTAAATTAACCGAGCTTAAACCTGAAGCGGTGACGCCATTGGAAGAGGTACGTGAAACCATTAAAGAGCAGCTTGCTACAGATAAGGCGACAGAGAGATTCTTCGAACTGCAAAACCGCATGGCAGAAGTCGCGTTTGAAATGCCTGACTCCTTGGAAGAAGTGGCGAACGTTGCAGCAACAAACGTTCAAACAACAGAGTTGTTCACGCGTAATACCGCTCCAGCCCAATTTAACACCCCCAATGCAATAGAAGTGGCGTTCTCTGATGAGTTAATTCAAGACCGCGTTAACAGTGATATTATTGAATTAGATGATAGCACTGTAGCGTTTTTCCGGGTGGTAGCTCATGAGCCTCAGCGAACTCAGGAATTAGCTGAAGTACGAGAGGGTATTGAAGCGACACTGCGCGACCAAAAGGCTCAAAAAGCAGCGGAAGCGTGGGCATTAGACGTGGCGGAAAAATTGAATGCTGAAGAAGATGTAAGCGCGATGCTGAATGAGCAAAATGTCGAGTGGCAGACAGCGGAAGGGGTATCTCGTCAAGGCGGTCAGCTAGCCCGAAATATGGTAGATACGTTATTCAGTCTTTCAATGGAAGGTAAACGCAGAGATGTCACTTTGTTAACTTCCGGCAACGTGGGACTGGTGGAGTTAACAAAGGTTAATCATGCGGACAAACCAGACTCAGCAACGTTGGCAACATTCCGCCAGCGCTTAGCGACCATGGAAAGCCAACAAACTTATCAAAGCTTTGTCGACGCGCTCCGAGCTGATGCTGAAGTAAGTATCAACAAAATTTAGTCGTTTACCTCGTTAACTTGAGTTTATTTTAAAAGGTCAGTTTCATAACTGACCTTTTTTTATTGTTACCTATCAGTCTATGGGTCTGTTTGTAGGCTGAGCAAGTCGGGGAGCGCGGTCGTAAGATTCAATGGGGAACGGCAAGTCGTGTTCTTCCATTTTAAAAAAAACTACAGGGTGGGCAAAATTAGCGTGACCTAAAGCGCAAGATTTTTAATGTGTGAGAAACAGCATAAGTGTATAAAACAAACCAATTACCGAAGAAATTACGAAAATATAGATAAAGCCTTGCTTACCTTGGTCCAAGGTATAGTTATTAGCCTTTAAATAGCCAATCCATAATAAACTTAAAATTAATGGAATAAGTACGATAATTCTAATCAAAACCCGCCCCTGTTCACGTGTATAGGTAAAGGTTACCCCAGTACACATTTGCTTGAAAGTCATTTATATAAAACATCAATAAACAAGTTCGCTTGAACTGGACGACATTAATTCGTCAAAGTTACGTTGTGCTATTGCTTCGAAAAAGATTGGCTAGAAGAGCCACATTTTGAAAGTGGCGTGTGATAATATTCTTCAGCTTTGCAGTTTCTGCTAAGTGACCCGACCGCACTGTTAAACAACTCTTTTCGGACTGCAATAATAAACACAATGAAAATACTGCATACATCTGACTGGCATCTAGGGCAAAACTTTTTTACAAAAAGCCGTAAGGACGAACACCAGGCATTTATTTCTTGGTTACTTGAACTGGTGGCAGCGGAAAAGATAGATGTGGTCCTTATTGCAGGGGATGTCTTTGATACTGGCGCTCCACCCAGTTATGCCAGGGAAATGTACAATCAGTTTGTGGTGGATCTACAAAAACTAAATTGTGTGTTAGTGGTCTTAGGCGGAAATCATGATTCAGTTTCAACCTTAAACGAATCCAGGCAACTCCTTGCTTGTCTGAATACGTTTGTGGTCGCCAGTACCGGTGGGGAACTAGATAAGCAGGTTTTTTCACTTCCCAACAGAAACGGTGAGGTAGGAGCAATACTCTGTGCGGTACCTTTTATTCGTCCCCGGGACGTGCTGCAAAGTCAGTCAGGCGAAACGGGATTGGAAAAGCGTCAGGCTTTAGGTGAAGCGATAAAGCGTCATTATCAACAGCTTTTCGAGCTAGCAATTAAGCGCAAGCAAGTGCTTGAACTTGACGTCCCTATTATAGCCACCGGCCATCTTACTGCATTAGGTGTGAGTCAGTCAGAAAGCGTGAGAGACATCTATATTGGCACGCTAGACGGATTTGCCGCGGACGGGTTTCCTCCGGCAGATTATATTGCGCTGGGTCATATTCATAAGCCGCAAGTCGTCGCACGCTCAGAGCATATCCGTTATAGCGGCTCTCCTATACCCCTTAGTTTTGATGAGCTTAATACGCAAAAACAGGTCATGCTGGTAGAATTTGCTGGTGCCAGTCGCAAAGCGTTGACGCCTGTTAACGTGCCAAGCTTTCAACCCATGGCCGTATTAAAAGGTAGCCTGACGGAGATCCAAGCCGCACTAACTGATTTTAAAAACACAGCTGAAGGTAAGCCAGTGTGGTTATGCGTGGAGGTGGATACACAGGATTACCTGTCCGATTTGCAGCAGCGTGTTCAGGCAATGGTAGAAGGGTTAAATGTTGAAATTCTGCAACTGCGGCGCAGTCGAAATCAGCGACGTCAATTACTCGCCCAACAACAGACCGAGACCTTGGCAGAACTGACTCCTCATGAAGTATTTGAAAAACGCCTCGAGATGGAAAATTTTGAAAGTAGCGATGAGATAGCAAAGCGCGCTCGCATTTATCAGTCGTTTGAACAAATTTTGTCTGAAGTACAGCATCAGGGGGCGGATGAATGAAAATTTTGTCACTGCGGTTTAAAAACCTGAATTCTTTGAAAGGGGAGTGGAAAATTGATTTTACGCGCGCGCCGTTTAATGAAAATGGATTATTTGCCATTACCGGTCCCACCGGCGCGGGTAAAACAACACTTTTAGATGCAATTTGTCTGGCGCTGTATCATCAAACTCCGCGATTGGGTGCAATTTCAATATCGTCAAATGAGATCATGAGCAGGGGTACTGCAGAGTGTTTAGCTGAGGTCGAATTTGAGGTGAAAGGGAAGGCGTATCGGGCTTTCTGGAGCATGCGCCGCGCCAGAGGTAACGCGGATGGCAATCTTCAGCCGGCAGACACTGAACTGGCAGAGGTCGCAACAGGCACTGTGCTGGCCACCCAGGTCAGGCAAAAAAATGAAGCGCTGGAAGCGCTGACAGGCTTGGATTTTGGTCGCTTCACCAAATCGATGATGCTGTCACAGGGCGATTTTGCTGCGTTTTTAAACGCCAACGAAGCCGACCGCGCTGAACTACTTGAAGAGCTGACGGGGACCGAAATTTATGGGCAAATTTCTCGCCGTGTACACGACCGTCATGCTGAAGAAAAGCGGGCATTACGCGAACTCAATGTTCAAGCGGAAAGCTTTCAGCTACTCACAGCGGAGCAAAAGCAGCAACTTCAAAACCAACAACATGACCTTTTATCAAAGCAGAACGTACTGGACGCGCAAATCAGCCAGGCACGTGCACATCAACAGTGGTGGGAAACCCTGACGCTTGCTGAACACAAAAAAACTCAGGCAAAAGCTCGCACAGAGCAGGCTGAACAGGCGTTGGATAAGGCTAAAAGCAAGCTTAACAGGCTGGCAAGAAGCGAGCCTGCGGAACGCTTGCGTATGCCTTGGACGTTGCTTAATACCTCGCGTAATGAACTTGAAAAACTAAATAAGCAGATTGACGAAAAGCAACGGATAAAATCCCAACAACATACACAGCTGGAACAAGCCTCTGAAGCGTTGCACCAGGCCGACAGGGCGATGCAGACTGTCAGACAACAAGCAAAAGCGCAAGAACAGCTAATTAATGAGAAAGTGCAGCCGCTGGATACGAAAATTGATGCGTTAAATAGTAAGCACACCGACAAACAACGAGATCTGCAGCGACTCGATATGCAGTCAGCCACGCTTAAACAGCAAATGCATGAAATTAAGAGCGAACTTAATCAGCTAAGTGCACAACACAAGACTGCTGCCGCGTATATCGAATCACATCAATCTGATGCATTGCTGGAACAGCATCTCAATGGTTGGGCCGTGCAAGTGCAGCAACTCATGCAAGAACGGCAATCGCTGGATGAAATGACTGATGAAGTGACAAAGCTCACTGAACAGCAACAGCGCGACGATGAAAAAATTGGCACCCTTAACGAACAGTTACACTCACATGAAAAAAAGATGCTTGAGTGTCAACAGCGGGTTGACGAGCAAGCGCAGCGGTGGCAGCAGGCAGGCCTGGCCGATGAAGAGACGCTGACCGCCAGTCTAAATAGCCTCCACTCCCGTTGGCCTGCGTTTCACCGAGCGCAGTCAGTTCAGCAAGCCTATCTTAAGGTGGAGGATGAGTTTAATTACAATAGGACCCAATTAGCAACGTTAACCAGAAATGTTGAAACGCTCACGCAAACCAGAACGAAATGCATGGAACAATTTCGTCAGTATCAGCAGCAAATCAATGACCTGAACATGTTAATTAGTCAGGAAGAGCAGTTGCAGTATTATCGTCAGCAACTTCAGCAGGGAGAGGAGTGCCCATTGTGCGGCGCGTTAGAGCACCCTAAATGCCATGGCGACGTAGTCAATATTCCTCACGCTGTGCAACGTCGTGCTGATGCTGAAACAAAATTCAAACAGATCGAAGAAGAAGGCAAGCATGTACGCGCCGAACTGGACGCAAATAACCGCCATCTGCAGGAGGTCAACACGCGCCTGTCGGCACAGGAACAAGAACTGAATAAAATGCGTGTTTCCTGGCAGGAGTCACTCAAACAGTTGCAAGCCAATGTGCAAATAAGTGATACCGAAGGCTTGGCGGCGATTGAAGTAAATCTGCACACACAATCGCAAGACGTTGAAGCGCAGCTTAAATTATTGCGTCAATTGACGAAGGACGCTCAGCAGGCAAAAGAAAATCTCACTCAGGCTGAACGGGATTTGGAAAAAGCAGGCAGCGAACTGAAATTGCTCAGGCAACAGGCGCAAACCACACTCTTAAATCTTGAAAAAATAATCTCGCAACAGGCAAATAAAATCCAGAAGATCGGTGAGACTGAAAAAGCGCTGCTTTTTGAAATTAAAGAAAATGGGTTTGAGCCGACATTATCAGAGTTGGGTGCGTGGATTGAGCGCAAGCGCGAGGATGTGGTCGAGTTTCAAAAGCATAACGACAACATGCAAACTCTTAGCAAGAAAATGTCGGTCAAACAAACTGAACATAGTGCTATTTCCAGACAGCTCGATGCGCTCAATGCAGAGCTAAAACAAATGCGCCTTGAGTCTGACTCATTAGCAGAGGAAATAGCGACCCTAAATCGAGAACGTTTTGCCCTGTTTGGTAATTCAGTCGTTGCCGATGCACGTTTACAGTTAAACGAGAAAGTGGCGCAAGCTGAGCAAAAAAGAGAGGAACAGTATCATCTAAGCAAAGCAATTGAGCAGTCTTATGCTGACGTTGTTACATCACTTAATATTCTGCAAACAAGTTTCACAGAACAGCAGATGACTGTAGAAGAACAGCAGCAAAAGTGGCAAGCCTTGCTAAGCCAAAGCTCTTTCGGGTCTGAGGCTGAATTTGAGCAGGCTCTGCTTCCTGAGGACGAGCGTAATCGGCTTGCTACGCTAAGAAGCGAACTGGTCGAAGCCCGGCAAAAGGCGCAAACGTTACTCGATGAAGCAAACGACCAGGTCGCGAATTTGCGCGATCACGAGCATGCCCCACAATGGGAGAGAGAGCCAGCAAGCTATGTAGAAGAGAAACTGCGTAAGCTGAATCAGGAAAAAGAGACCCTGCTGAACCAGAAAGGGCAGATCGATCAGCAATTAATAAATGATCGCAATCAACGTGAACGTCTTGATCAGCTCACTGAGCAAATTCAAACGCAACAACAGAAGTACGATGATGTAACTTATTTGCACTCACTGATAGGCTCAGCTAACGGTGATAAATTCAGAAAGTTCGCTCAGGGCCTGACTTTGGATAATCTGATTTACCTCGCAAACAAGCAGTTAGACCGCCTGCATGGTCGCTATTTGCTGAAACGCCGCGATGGCGAAGGGCTGGCATTAAGTGTCCTGGATACCTGGCAAGGAGATGTGCAACGGGATACCAAAACCCTTTCTGGCGGTGAAAGCTTTCTGGTTAGTCTGGCGTTGGCACTCGCATTATCTGATTTGGTCAGTCACAAAACCAGTATCGACTCACTCTTTTTGGATGAAGGGTTTGGCACGTTGGATGCTGAGACGCTGGATATCGCTTTGGATGCGCTGGATAACCTGAATGCAACCGGCAAGATGATCGGGGTGATCAGTCATATTGAAGCGATGAAAGAGCGTATCACTACACAAATTAAAGTTGCGAAAAATAGTGGAGTAGGGGTGAGCCGGCTTGATGCGCAGTTTAGTGTTTAGCATTTGACTCGACACTTTCGGTTGCAGAAGAGATGGGCAACTAATGACAAATTGCCGTCGTTAAAGGTGCATCTTCGAAGAGTCGTCATTCCCATAGAAATGGGCACCTCAAAAACTGTTATCGTAACTTCAAAAAGAGCTACTCAACATTACAATTGGACGAAACAGATCTCCGCATTCGCGGAGATGACGTTCTTTGAGGACCGCTCCTCGTACACAAGAGACTGTCAGGTTTGATCGCGCTCTGTTGTTAAAAATGCCAGATTAAGTGGTGACTAATCCAGAATAGATTTTGATGCTGAAATTCGCATTTCCCATCCTATCTACGTGCAATCGTGGATCTATACGAGCACGCCGGTTCTATTTTTCTCTTGCAAGTCGACTTAATTCATTTTGGTACGTTTGTTGTAGTTTAATATCGGCTGTCGTCAGTTCGATAGCCTTTTTATAATTTTCAACAGCGCGCTCTGTATTTGCAGACTGACTATGCAACTTTCCAAGGGCTGCGTATAGGCTATGGGCGTCTGGTAACTTTCGGATACCGGCTTGTAATACTTCAATAGCTTTTTCTGACTCACCCAATGCAAGGTAGGCATTGGCAATTCTCTCAAACCAGAATTCTCTTTTGTAATAATGTTCGACGAAACCGTCAAAGCTTTCTTCCAGAATTTGGAACAGGGGTAAGTTGTTTTCTTTTAACGCTTGGTTCAAAAGGTAATGTTTCGTATCGTCATGGATATTTTTACTAACGCCATAACGCTTACCTCTTTTTGCGTAATGCTTTTGTAAAGCTGGTAAGCCACCGAAGTCTTCGAATTCTTGTAAACTGTAGAACCGTAATGGCCCATAATCTGAATAGTAGCTCAGTAAACCATTGTCAATCGTTAGCAGTGGGGTGGTGTAATGATCTTGATGAGCAAGCAGATGGTATTGCAAATTAACCGACGCGTTTTTCGCTGATGTTACAGCTTGCTGAAGATCAGACATACCTGCGGTAGACCATGTTTCCACTTCCGCTAATGTGGCGTAAATGAAATGCTGATGCGTAGGCTTTTGTAAATACTGTTCTATACGCTCTATTCGTTGATGATTAATATGCGATGGGCTTGCCATGAAGATGGCTTGAAATAACGCGGGATGGGAGGAAACGAGGTCGGGAACCAAGCCGCCAGCCATTTCCCAACCAAAATATAACCGTTCTTCAGATGTGCGGTAGTTTTTGTCAACCCACGGCACCAGTTCTTGTGCCAGAAACGCCATAAACGTCTCTCTTTGCGGATAAAGCCATTGTCGCCTTTTTTTATTATCAGTAGTTATACCAATCACAATCATCTCTGGCGTTTTATCCTGAAAGCGCAATGACTGTTGGTGAGCAACTGCATGTAAGAAATAGCGTTGACCATCAATAATATACATTACGGGATAGCGTGACAGCCCTTAGTCATATGATTCTGGTAGAAATATTTGAAGCGTTCTTTGCTCATTTAACAAAGTGGATGTAAAGGAGCGCTTTTCACCAATCACCAGCGGACTGGCGTGAGCGTTCAACGCGACAAGGCAGAGAATAACGAATGTGAAACGAGCGCTAACTTTATACATGGTATTTTTACACTGAAAGTGAATGGACATTTTTCCACTATACTGAGGTGACTGTTCAGATAATAGGCAGTTCAACGTGCAGATTCTGTCATCAATCTTTTACTTAAGACACAATGAGATGCAGTAGCCGACGAGCTCGAATTGGAAAGGTTTAAGATTCTGGTGAACTTATTTTCGATCTATACTTATTTGATTGAGTGACGCAAAGCTTTCGCAAAAATAATGAATCGATGTTAAATGACATTTATGCTGACCAAGCACTCGATATCGTGCATTTATATTAACTGCCTATAAATAGCACTTCGTTTATCAGTTATTGTTGCCAGATACACAGGCTGTATCCGGCAATAAACAGCTTGTTAGTGATGACTAAGTGAATCAGGACACTTCACCCGTGGATTCCAAGGAGCGAATAAGCCCGCCGGGTTATGTTTAAATAACCAGATATGTAAAGCATAATGTGGAGGGAAGCCATGCGCTTCATCCACCCAGAATGTGGATGGATTATCGTGCAGGTAGTAAAACTGCTGTTCATGAAATGTCGGCACATTATCCCAGTATCCTTCTCTTTCTTCGACATCTATCAGATGAGCAAAGACCACTTCTTCAACCGCAGCCAATGATAAGTTATCGCGACAACTCTTGTTGTTCATTAATTCATCCGTGGTGTAACTACATTGGGCGTTCGGCGATTTTGGAACATATACCAGCACACTGGGATTGTGGAAATCAAACTCTGGTGAACCAAAGTCTTGCAGATCTACCAGATGTATTCCCATGGCCCCTAGTTGGGAAGGGTGACCTTCCGATTCAGCCGTAGAACAGCCCGCCCCTAAATCTATCGAGCTGATATAGCCTGCCCCTAAAGCGTTCTCGATCTTTTTGAACTGGTTTGTGGAAGCGCGAATTTTCGCTAAGTCTGTGCTGCGTGCATGAAGGCTGGGCGAAGAACTCCCAGCGGAAGATGGGATGGAAATCATAAGACTGGCACTGCCTACTAGTATGGCCATACAAAGTGAGAGGGAATAGCGAGGTTTTTTCACTACTGTGTTCATTGTCTTTTCTCCAGGTAACCTGAGGATGAAAAGCGACACACAAACAGCAAATATGTCACATGTTGACACCAACTGTCATAATGTATGACAAGTTGCGGGATTTGGCAAATAGAGTGGAAAAATTTTAATGAAAAATTTCTTCCCCCCGTCGCCACCTTACGCGGTACCTCACTCATGCCTTAGTCTTAACGATTATTGACCGCGGCTTATGGGCACCGTTTTACATTGTAGAGTGAGGTGATTAATCGCTTGCTTAACTAACAATTGCGCACATTCTGTGGCCATTTGCGGGCTAAACTCAAAATACATGCGGTAATAACGCCAACTACTCGCGCTCATTACATATCGCAGATTGGCTGCGGTTTTTTTGATGTCCGAGGCTTTTGCATCAGGATATGATTTAGAGAGAAGTATCTCCAGAGCCGCTAAACGCTGCTTCGCTGAAGTCTTAATTATCCTTGGTAGCAGGTCGGCACTTAACAAAACCATTACTTTGCGGGGCTGGGCCTCTAACTTTTTATATAGAGTGGCAATGTAGTCTGTCAGGTCTTCAACGTTGTCAGGTACATCAGGTAAGGCTAAGTCGGAATAAAGCCTTGCCGTAAGGGCGTCCAAGAAGTCATCCCGCGTCTTAAAATAGCGAAACATCGTCCGTTGAGATATGTCTGCTTGTTCAGCTACCTTTTTGAAGCTAAGTTCGTGTATGTCGGTGTGCTCAAGCAGTTCACAGGCCGCTTCAATCAGCAGATTAACCGTAAAAGCGGCTTTTTTTTCCAGTAATGCACTCATAAAATATCGTTGTCATACGTTATGCCATGTTGACTTATTGTATGTTATAACCTACTTTTTATCTAGAGTCCGAGCAAAAAGGCAAAATAATGGCAACTTCTCCACTAATTAGACATGCTCAAGACGGTATCTGGCTGAATGTGTTGGGTATGCAAATCAAGTTTCTATGTACGACGGATGACACTCAGGGCCGTTACTCCAGTATGCTTAATACGGTACCGAAGGGGCTTGGAGCGCCGCCGCATCAACACCCGTGGGATGAAGCCTTTTATGTGCTCAAAGGAGAGGTTGAATTTACCTTAAATGGTGACCAGCATGTACTGAAGGAAGGTGACTATGTATTAGCACCAGCTAATGCGGTACATGCATTTAAAGGGCTGTCCGACCAGGAAGGCTTGCTCATTGCCTTTGAATCTCCGGGACATTCGCACCACTTTTTCCAGGAAATTAACGACAGCGTGAAGACACTTCCAGACGATTTAACTAAGATGCCTGACATAGGACAGCGCCATCAGGTTACATTTATTCAACCCGGCACCGCTGCTTAGTACCAGTTCACTAAAGCTGGGTTCTCATTCACATATAAAAAAAGCGCCCAAAGGCGCTTTTTTCAACTGCATGGTCTAAAACCAGCTTAGCTCATCGCTTTGATTTGCGCAGCTAAACGGCTCTTATGACGAGCAGCTTTGTTCTTGTGAATCAAACCTTTGGTAGCCATTCTGTCAAGAATAGGAGTGGCCGCGGCGAAAGCGGTTTGCGCGCTTTCTTTGTCGCCACTATTGATAGCCGCTACTACTTTCTTGATGCTGGTACGAGTCATTGAGCGACGGCTGGCATTATGCTGACGACGCTTTTCGGCTTGAATTGCACGTTTCTTAGCAGACTTAATGTTAGCCAAGGTGTAACTCCCAAAATAAATTCATGTCAAAAACGAGGGTGCGGATTATGCTTAGCAACTGAGCAAATGTCAAACTATTTCGCTGTTTTTATCACAGCACATCCACTCAGTGTATTTAAAGGTAATAATTTTCAAAAGAAAATCTCAAACCTGCCTGCATACGGCTTTTTCCTGTAACCGCCTTAAGCTATGATGAATGCCCAAAGCCGCAACGCAGTATAAGTGATATTTACGTGTCGAGAAAGTTATTAAAATCCGGCCTGATTGTGAGCGTCATGACGCTGATTTCCCGAGTGATGGGATTGGCGCGGGACGTAATAGTGGCTCGCTTGATGGGAGACGGCGCGGCGGCAGACGTATTTTTCTTTGCTAATAAAATCCCCAATTTTTTGCGGCGCTTATTTGCAGAGGGGGCTTTTGCTCAAGCATTTATCCCAGTTTTAACTGAAGTCCATCATGAAGACGATAAACAAAAGCTGCGAGAATTTGTGGCGAAGGTCTCAGGTACGCTAGGCGCCATTGTTTTTATCGTTTCCTTAATTGGTGTGATTGCATCGCCGCTCCTGGCCGCCCTGTTCGGTACGGGATGGTTTATCGACTGGTTACAAGACAGGCCGGATGGCGCAAAGTTTGAACTAGCTTCCCTGATGCTTAAAATCACCTTTCCGTATTTAGCGTTCGTGTCTTTAACCGGGCTCGCTGGTGCTATTTTAAATACACTGAACAAGTTTGCGGTGGCCGCGTTTACCCCAGTATTACTGAATGTTGCCATTATCCTCTTTGCCGTTTTACTTGCGCCGGATCTTGAACAGCCTGCGTTTGCGTTGGCCTGGGGAGTGTTTGCCGGCGGTATCTTGCAATTGGTATTTCAACTTCCGTTTTTATTTCGCGCGGGTTTACTAGTAAAACCGAAATGGGGCTGGCATGACCCCAATGTCAGGAAGGTAAGAAAGTTAATGATCCCGGCACTTTTTGGTGTGTCAGTGGGCCAGATAAACTTGCTCTTCGATACCTTTATTGCCAGCTTTCTTATGACAGGCTCAATTAGCTGGTTGTATTATTCTGACCGACTATTGGAATTTCCGCTCGGATTGTTTGGCATAGCCATTGCCACAGTCATTTTACCCACTTTATCGAAAAATCATGTCGGCAAGGATTCACAGGGATTTAGCGCCAATATGGACTGGGCGGTGCGAATGGTGTGCCTACTGGGCCTGCCGGCAGCGGTCGGGTTGGGAGTTATGGCGGAAGAAATTCTCACCGTGATCTTTCAACGGGGCGCGTTTACCGCTGAAACCGCCCGCATGGCCTCTTATTCACTGACAGCCTATTCGTTTGGACTATTGAGTTTTATGTTAGTGAAAGTTCTGGCGCCCGGGTATTACTCGCGACAGGATCTGAAAACGCCGGTCAAATTTGGTATCTGGTGTATGGTTGCCAATATGGTCTTTAATCTGATTTTTGCCATACCATACGGCTATATAGGCTTGGCAATTGCCACGAGCTTATCGGCTACCATGAACGCCGGGTTACTCTATTTTACCTTGCATCAGCAAGGTGTATTCAGGGTGAGTCAGCTGACGCGTAACTTTCTTTTGCGTATTGTTGTCGCAAGTGTTTGCATGGCCATCGCGATTGTTTGGTATGGTGCCGACGTTGATTTTAATGGATTAACTTTAGTTCAACAAATTTGGCATGTGTCGCTAACCATTGGATTGGCACTTATAACGTTTTTTATGGTCATGGCCTTGTTAGGAACTCGGATCAAACACTTCCGTTCAGCAAGTTATTAAGCAATTTGAAATCGGTGATTGGTAATGTGGCGCGTCTCGTTTATAATCGCGAGCTTTATTTTATTATCATCAATGGCAATCAGTAACGCGCAGTGGAACTAATTCGGGGATTACATAATATTCGCCCTCAACATCAAGGGTGTGTGCTCACCATTGGTAAATTTGATGGTGTACATCGGGGGCACCAGGCAGTCTTGTCTAATGTCATCCGAAAAGCTCGTGAAATGGCGTTGCCCGCGACAGTGATGGTATTTGAACCTCAACCAGAAGAATTATTTAATCCCGAGCAGGCTCCAGCTCGAATTAGCGTGTTGCGCGATAAATATGAAATGCTGAATGCCATCGGTGTAGATAGATTACTCTGCGTAAGATTTAATCGGGAATTTGCCAGTCAATCAGCAGAATCTTTTGTGCATGATTTGCTGGTTGAGCGGTTAGGTGTGAAGTTTCTGGTGGTGGGCGATGATTTTCGGTTTGGAAAAGGGCGTCAGGGCGATTTCAGCATGCTTCGAGAAGCGGGTAAGCGCGACGGTTTTGATGTTGCCAGTACCCGGAGTTTTCGGATGCATAATTGCCGCATTAGCTCTACGGCAATTCGGGAAGCCTTAGATACAGGTGATTTTGCGCTGGCTGAAGAGATGCTGGGAAGACCGTTTGCCATTCGCGGCAAGGTTGTTCATGGTGATAAAAAAGGGCGTACAATCGGGTTTCCAACCGCGAATGTTTTTATGAATCGGTGTAATACACCCGTGCACGGCGTGTTCGCGGTACGGGTGGGAGTAAATAAACAAATGTACGAAGGCGTGGCCAATGTGGGAAGTCGTCCCACTGTTTCTGGCCAACGCACCTTACTTGAAGTGCATTTGTTTGATTTTGAAGGGTCGTTGTACGGGCACCCTATAGTGGTTTACCCCGTAGCGAAACTTAGAAACGAAAAGAAATTTGCTTCATTTGAAGCGTTAAAGGAGCAGATCCAGCTAGACGCTAACGCCGCGCGGACTGCCTTAACAAAATAATTTAGTTCAAGCCACGAAAAGAACAGTGGGAAAGAAAACTTATATGAGTGATTACAAAGCAACACTTAATTTACCTGAAACGTCATTTCCAATGCGTGGGAATCTTGCGCAACGCGAACCTAAAATGCTTGAGCGATGGCAGCAGAAAAAACTGTATCAGGCCATTCGTGAAGCCAAAGCAGGTAAAAAACCATTTGTTTTACACGATGGCCCTCCTTACGCGAACGGCGACATTCATATAGGTCATGCAGTAAATAAAATTCTTAAAGACATCATTGTTAAATCAAAAACATTGTCGGATTTTGATGCGCCATACGTACCAGGCTGGGATTGTCATGGCTTACCGATTGAATTGGTGGTCGAGAAAAAAGTGGGGAAACCTGGCAATAAGGTCACCCCGGCGGAATTTCGTCAAAAATGTCGCGATTACGCGCAAAAACAAATCGATGGTCAAATGGCTGACTTTAAGCGGCTGGGCGTGTTTGGAGAGTGGGATAACCCTTATAAGACCATGGATTTTCAATCTGAAGCCGATATTATCCGCGCATTAGGTAAAATTGTTAGTTCAGGGCATCTGGAGAAGGGGTTTAAACCCGTGCATTGGTGCACAGATTGTGGCTCAGCCCTGGCCGAAGCGGAAGTGGAATATAAAGATAAAACCTCTCCCGCAATAGACGTCAAATTTCCTGTCGCTGATATTGAAGCGATTGCGACAGCGTTTGGGGTTACCACCAAGCAATTAGAAAAACATCGGGCCAGTGTGGTTATCTGGACCACCACTCCATGGACATTGCCTGCAAACCGCGCCATCAGTTTACATCCTGAATTAACGTATTCGCTGGTGGAGCTGGTGGATTCCGGTGAATGGGTCGTCTTAGCCCATGAACTGATGGAAAGCTCTGTGCAGCGCTATGGTGTGACCGATTTCAAAGAAATCGCAAGTTGTGTGGGTTCAGCGCTGGAGAACTGTAAAGTACACCATCCGTTCGCCGGTATTGAAGTACCTTTAATTTTAGGTGATCACGTGACCACTGACTCGGGTACAGGCTGCGTTCATACTGCGCCTGCACACGGGGTTGATGATTTCAATGTCTGTAAACGTTATGACATTGAAGTTTACAATCCAGTTGGTAATAACGGTGTCTTTTTAGAGAACACGCCATTGTTTGGTGGTCAGTTTGTATTTAAAGCAAATAAAGCCATTATTGATACACTTGAAGAGCGCGGACTATTACTGCTTAACATTAATTACGAGCACAGTTATCCTCATTGCTGGCGCCATAAAACGCCGATTATATTTCGCGCAACACCGCAATGGTTTATCAGTATGGATAAGCAAGGGTTGCGTGATCAGTCATTAGAACAAATTAAACGCACTGAGTGGATCCCTGAGTGGGGGCAAAACCGCATAGAAAAAATGGTTGAAGGGCGTCCTGACTGGTGTATTTCACGTCAGCGTACGTGGGGGGTACCCATCCCTCTTTATGTTCATAAGCAAACCGGTGAACTGCATCCACAGACCAGCGATATTATCGAAAAAGTAGCCATTGAGGTTGAACAAAAGGGAATTCAGGCCTGGTGGGACATCGATGACAAAAACCTGCTGGGAGCGGACGTAGACGCATACGAAAAAGTGTTGGATACCCTGGATGTATGGTTTGATTCCGGGGTGACGCACTATTTTGTCGTCGACCGCCGTGAAGATTTGCCAGCAAGCGCAGATCTATACCTTGAAGGCTCGGATCAACATCGTGGCTGGTTTATGTCGTCTTTAATGACATCTACTGCCATGCATGGCCATGCTCCGTATAAAGAGGTGCTTACCCACGGTTTTACAGTGGACGCGCATGGTAAAAAAATGTCCAAGTCGTTAGGTAACGTGATTGCCCCGCAACAGGTAACTGATAAATTAGGTGCAGACATTCTCCGGTTGTGGGTGGCGTCTACGGATTACCGTGGCGAAATCGCTGTATCAGATGAGATACTCAAGCGCGCTGCCGATTCATATCGTCGATTAAGAAACACCGCGCGTTTCCTATTGGCGAATCTGAACGGTTTTGAGCCGTCAAAACATGCTGTCTCCAGTGATGAAATGGTTGCACTTGACCGCTGGATCGTTCAACGAGCAAATGCTTTACAGCAGGAAATTATTGAAGCGTATGAACGTTATGACTTGCTGGTCGTGACCCAAAAACTAATGCATTTCTGCTCAATAGAGCTGGGTAGTTTCTACCTCGACGTAATCAAAGATCGCCAATATACGGCCAAACAAGACAGCGTAGCCAGACGCTCCTGTCAAACTGCTCTATATCATATTGCCGAGGCTTTGGTGAGGTGGCTTGCGCCGATTACCAGTTTTACCGCACAGGAAATCTGGCAGGAAATGCCGGGTAATCGGGATGAATTTGTATTTACGCAAACCTGGTACCAGGGACTTGATTCGTTCAGTGCTGAAGCAAAATTAAATGATGATTACTGGCATCAAATCTTAAAAGTGAAAGATGCGGTGAATCAGGCGATGGAACAAGCACGTAAAGAGGGGCGTTTAGGCGGCTCGTTGGAAGCCGAAATTTACCTATTTGCAAATGATGCGTTAAAAGAGAAATTGCTTCAGCTAGAAGATGAGTTACGCTTCGTGTTAATCACTTCGAAAGCCCATGTATTGGGTGACAGTGAAAAAACGCAAGCAGCGGTGCAAACTGAATTGGAAGGACTCGCTGTTGAAGTGCGTAAAGCTGGGGGAACAAAATGTTCTCGATGCTGGCACGTGCGCGAAGATGTAACCACGCATAGTGCGCATCCGGACTTGTGCGGGCGCTGTATTACCAACGTAGATGGTGCAGGGGAAATACGCCACTATGCTTAATAGTATTACCCAGACGGGCTTACGTTTTTTATGGATCAGTATTCTTGTACTGATCCTTGATCAGTGGACTAAAATAACAATTATGAAGGCGATGGACCTGTATCAATCAATACAGGTACTGCCATTTTTTAATCTAACCTATGTACGTAATTATGGGGCAGCATTTTCTTTCTTAAGTGATGCCGGAGGCTGGCAACGCTGGTTTTTCACCGCTATCGCTGGGGCAGTAAGTATTGCGATTCTGTGGTGGCTTAAACAATCCCCAAAACAGCAGAGACTGCTTCCGGTAGCGTTTGCTTTCATTCTGGGTGGAGCGTTAGGTAACGTGTATGACCGCCTTGCCTATGGCTATGTTGTAGATTTCCTTGATTTTTATGTAGGACAATGGCACTGGCCTGCGTTTAATATCGCTGACAGTGCAATCTTTATCGGCGCAGGGCTTCTAATTATTGATATGTTCGTTAACAAAGATACGCATGCCACTAAGTCTGATAATGCCACTACGAATGGAGTAAAACATGACTGATGGTGTACTAAAAGTTGAAGAGAATTGCGAAGTGATCATGCACTTCGATCTAAAACTTGAAGATGGTTCTGCCGCCGACAGTACCCGGGTGAATAATAAGCCCGCCAAACTCGTATTAGGCGATGGTAGCTTAACCCCTAATTTTGAGGCCTGCTTGAAGGGCCTAAATAAAGGTGAACGTAAATCGTTTACTCTGGCAGCTAATGATGCGTTTGGCCAACCTAATCCAGATAATATTCACCATATGGATCGCGCTCGTTTTAGTAGCGATATGACGTTGGAAGAGGGTATGATCATGGCTTTTGCGCAACCGGATGGTTCGGAAGTACCAGGAATTATCCGCAGCGTAGCAGGGGATTCAGTGACAGTTGATTTTAATCATCCCTTAGCCGGTCAAACGGTCATATTCGATGTGGAAATTATTGATATAATTCCGCTGGTAACTCATCACTAAGGTCAATCAGTATGCAGATTCATTTAGCTAACCCACGTGGCTTTTGTGCCGGAGTAGACCGCGCTATTACCATTGTAGAACGGGCGTTAGAAATGTTTAAGCCGCCCATCTATGTGCGTCATGAAGTCGTACACAACCGCTTTGTAGTGGATGGTTTAAAAACGCGTGGTGCGGTATTTGTTGATGAGTTAAATGAAGTGCCTGATGACAGCATTGTCATTTTTTCGGCTCATGGCGTTTCACAGGCGGTACGAAATGAAGCCGCTGAACGTGGTTTGAAAGTTTTTGATGCCACTTGCCCCTTGGTTACGAAAGTGCATATGGAAGTCACCCGGGCAAGCAAGTCTGGTACCGAGTGTATATTAATTGGTCATGCGGGGCATCCAGAAGTGGAAGGCACCATGGGGCAGTATAATAATGCAGCGGGCGGTATTTACCTGGTGGAATCGATCGAAGATGTCAGCACCCTCAACGTGAAAAATCCGGAGCATCTGTATTACTGCAGTCAAACGACATTATCAGTAGATGATACCGCCGACGTAATTGATGCGCTGCGAGAACGTTTCCCAGCCATTCAGGGGCCTCGCAAAGATGATATTTGCTATGCTACTCAAAACCGACAGGATGCGGTGAGAGAGTTAGCTCAGGATTGTGAAGTACTGCTTGTAGTGGGGGCACAAAACAGCTCTAACTCAAATCGCCTTCGAGAATTAGCGGAAAAGGTGGGCGCGCAGGCGTATCTCATAGCGGACAAACATTGTATTCAGCGAGAATGGCTTGAAAACGTTAAGCATGTTGGTGTGACTGCAGGGGCTTCTGCACCAGAGGTACTCGTAAAGGGCGTGGTAGACCATTTGTTAAGCTGGGGAGCGGTGAAGGCTACAGAGCGAGCTGGACGCGAAGAAAATGTTGAATTCGCGGTGCCTAAAGAGTTACGTATTCGTCAAGTCGGCTAATACGAACGGCCCATGTAGATTAAATAGCCATACATGCGGGTGGATATATCTATCACCCGCCATTCCTCATCGCGAATCGAATTCAATACACACCTTTACCTGTTGATACTTAATAAAACGTTATCCTGATATAGGATTAGAATGAGTTAATAGTGTTTTAGGTAGGTGTGAATGACACACAGTGTCAGACAATCCGGCGTAGGTTTAATCGAAATCCTTATCACTCTGGTGATCTTGGCCATCGGTTTGCTAGGCGTGGCATCGTTACAGTTTGTTGGCTCTTTTGCTAATAAAGACGCCATCAGTCGAACCCAGTCGGAGCTGGTTGCCCAACAAGTAGCTGAGCGCTTAAGAGCGGCGGCACGTGCTGCTACGGTAGGCGATGGTCTGGTGGTACACAACGATTACTTTTCTGCTGACACCTATAATTTTGCCAAGTTAAGCTGTAGCGGGGGGAGTCACCCTTATAAATGCTTTTGTTTATCTCGTCCTGCGGATGTACCCAATTGTGAAGATGGGGAGTGTAATGAAGCAGAAATGGCTGAATATGACGGCTGGTCCTTATCCTGCTCTGCCGTACAAACAAATCCTCTAACCGTATTATCCGTTTCCTGCAATGATAATAAAGCTGGCGATCCTGATGTATGCAGTGCGGGTTCTCGCGTGGAAATAATGTTGCAGTGGCCTGTCAGCAGCAGCGCCAACAGACAATATACTCTTAACAATCGATGCAATCCCGCAGAAGGTGATAGTTTCGCCTGTGTATTTAAGGATATTACCTTATGAGTCAGCGTGGCTTCTCACTGGTTGAGCTGATGATTTCATTGGTACTGGGATTAGTCATTTCTGGTGCGATTATTCAATCTCTGGTGAGTAGTAGAGTCACCAATTCTCTGAATGACGCTATTGCCCAGGTTCAGGAATCGGGCCGCTTTATTATGCAACGACTCTCCAGAGAGCTTATTCAGGCAGGGCGATATGACCAGGTTTCTGCTCAAGTTGATAATAGTACAGATTTAGTCGTCGAAGCCGGATGGATTCACAACCGGCCTGTGGCGCTGGCGGGTGATTATATTACCAATGTCTCTTTGGGAGCGTCGCAAGGGATCGCCGGTGCAAATGATGAACTAGTGGTAAATTTTCAGGGTACTGCCGACTGTACAGGAAACCGTCACGGTTATGCCCCCAGTGATGAGTTTCATGTAGTTAATTATTATTTTGTTTCCCAAAACCAGCTTAAATGCACCGGCTATGACGGTCGTGTACTTCGTGGGCTAAAGGTCGCCACCACCTCGGCGCTTACTGTGGTGCTATTAGATAATGTTGAAAGCTTTCAGGTTCAGTATGGGGTTAGTGCGCCAAGTGCAACTTCAGAAGGCCAAGCTATCCGCTATGTGACCGCCAATCAGCTGGCCAGCTTACGCGCTAGTAATCAACATGTTATCGCTATTCGACTGGGTTTATTGTTAAGAAGCGACAGTGGACAGATGCAACAAACAGTCGCTCCTCAATATGCCGTATTAAACGAAACTGCGGTGACCGTCGATAAAGCTCATTATTTTCAAGTATTCTCCAAAACACTAACGTTAAGAAACATGAAAAATTTTGTGAGGAACGCACAATGAAACAACAAGGCGTAGTGCTGGTATTTGCACTGTTAGTTTTATTATCGCTCACTATATTAGGCGTAAGTGCGGTTTCCAGCAGTTTATCGCAGTCAAAAATGGCAATGTCGATGCAGCAAACTGGTTTGGCGTTCGACGCGGCTGAAGCCGCGATTGCGGGGGTGTTTTTTGAGTCTGAAGATGAAATTTTATTAAAAGATGAGGCATTGACAGACCCCCTCTCTGAGGCACGTCAAGGAAACGCGTTCGACCCTGAGGTGGACGCTTTAAGTTGTTTTAATGACGTAGATTGGATCAATCGACAAATGACTACGGGGGGATTGACCACGGGCACGCGCCACGTTGCCGCTGGCAACTATCAAAATCAACCCGTCACCCAAAGTTGGTCGCGTACAGCATTTGTACGGGAACAGGCCTGTCGAGGCTCAAGCAATGTTATTGGCGGCAGTAATATAAACTGTCACGTATTTATTATCCGGGGCTGCGGCAGAGTGGCAGAAAAAGCCACCGTGGTGGCTAATTCGTTGGCAGCCGCTGTGCTTGCTCCGGCTTCGCAGTAATTGGAGAGAGTGATGAAGCACTTAACCCGTATCATACTTTCCGTCTCGCTTTGGGGCTGTATAGGCTTCTCAGCATTGGCTGATGATTTAGATATTTATCTTGGTACCTCCTCCACCGCGGTTACCTACAATCCAAACGTGTTATTCATAATGGATACGTCAGGAAGTATGGGAAATATGGACGGGGGAGAGGAATCCAGAATGCTTCGCGTGCAAAATGCGCTTAAACTTGCGTTAGGATCAGCGACCAATATCAATGCTGGCTTAATGCGATTTTCTGATTACGGGGGGCCGGTACTTTTTCCTATTCGCAACATTGATGATTCTGTAAGCCCCGAAATCATCACTTCCACCGCCAGTGGAAGTGATGATGCGCATGAAATTGGTGGTAGCGTTTCCTTAACTTCTAACAATATTAAACTTAGTGACGGTACCAACGAAGTTTTGGCCGGCATGCGTTTCAGTGATCTGGATATTCCACAGGGGGCCACGATCACGAGCGCCTATATCAGACTTACCTCCAGTGGTACCAATTTTCCCGCCACCTCACTATCCATTCGTGGTGAATTAAGCGCTGACAGTGTGACATTCAATAGTTCCACAAATAACCTTTCGGCACGCCCAAAAACAGCCAGTGAAATTTTGTGGGACAGTGATAATGCGTTTCCCTTATCTGATGAAATTATTACGACGCCTGATTTAAGTAGCATAGTACAGGAAGTGGTAGACCAAACCGCCTGGTGTGGCGGGCAGGCCTTAAGCGTTCTCATTACGGGTAATAGCAGTGATAGTGGAAGTAGCAGGAAAGTAAAATCATACGATCAGGGTACGGGCGGCTCACCACAATTAGTGGTTACTTATGATGAGTCTACCGCTACTGGGTGTATAGCGGGTGAAGCGGTTTATCAAGTAGAAAATACGAAAGACAATGTTGAAGAAAAACCCAGCGGTGATGACTCTACTGGTACTGAACTTACCTTAAACGCAAGGTATAACGAATATATAGGCATTCGCTTTAAAAACGTCAACATTCCTCAAGGCGCTGAAGTGCTTCAGGCTTATCTTGAATTTACCGCTTACGACACCGATAAGGATAGCAGTGCTTCCATGCAGATAAGAGGGGTTGCGGTAGATGATGCGAATGACTTTCATCCGCATAAGAAAAACATGGTTAGAGACCTTCCGAAAACTACCGGTATCACCTGGTCAATGCCATCGTTCTATCGTAACTATGATTACCAATCACCAGAGCTTAAAACCATTGTTCAGCAAATAGTGGATCGAGGCAGCTGGATGCCCGGCAATGCCATGGCATTTGTGTTTAGCGATTTTACCGGCGTGCGTGGTGTTTACTCTTATAAAGGTAAACCATCAGGCGCCCCCCGTCTGGTGGTAAAATTTAAAGGGACTGCTACTCCAGGCACCTCCGCTACGGTGCGTGATCACCTTATCAGTAAAGTTGATGAACTCAGTGCGAATGGATTAACTCCGATTGTGGATACATTGTATGAAGCAACCAACTATTATGGCGGACGGAATGTAGATTACGGCCTGACCCGAGGTCAATCGGATGTTTCCAGTTCAGTTCGACGAAGCACACGGGTAAGCCACCGGGCCTCTTATGTGGGCTCCGATCCGGTGCGTGATCCCAGTTGTGTCGAGAGTAATTTAAGCGATGGTTCTTGTGTCACCGAATATATTCCCGCCGGTGCGACCTACATCTCCCCCATTACCGACATGCAATGTCAGACTAACAATCACATCGTATTGTTATCGGATGGGGAGGCTAACAATAATCACAGTGTGGCAAAAATTGAATCACTTTTAGGCAGTACATGCACCGGGAGTGGCGGCGAAAAATGCGGTTTGGATTTGGTTAAAAACTTGAGTAAAGCGGATAGCTCAGTAATTGATCGCCGCCTGATTACCCATACTATTGGTTTTGCCGCCAATACCACCGCGAATAACTTTCTAAATCAGCTTGCGGTGCAAAGTGGGGGCGGCTTTTATAAAGCGGATAACAGCACTGAGTTACTTGCCGCGTTCCAAACCATCCTGCGCTCTGTAAAAGATATTAATGCAACGTTTGTATCGCCAGGTGTGGCGGTAAACCAGTTGAACCGTTTAACCCATCGCGATGAGTTGTACTTTGCTTTATTTAAGCCAGCTGAAGGCACCATCTGGCCTGGTAATTTAAAGAAGTATAAAATCAATGGCGATAAAATTTTAGATAAAAACGGGTTAGACGCAGTGGATAGCGTGACAGGTTTCTTTGCAGAAGGCTCCCATAGTTACTGGTCAGTATTGGAAGATGGTAACGATGTTAGAGAAGGTGGAGCTGCAAGTTTATTGAACAGCGTCCGTAAAATGTATTTTTTCGATGGCCCAGGTTCAATTGCCAGTTCTGCTAATGCGGTACACGAGTCAAATAGTGCAATAACGACTGATGATCTCGCTATTGCAGCGCAAGCTGACGCTACCACCTTACGAGAGTCCATTCTGAAATGGACGCGTGGGGTTGATGTGCGTGATGTCGACGGCGATGGGGATACCACCGATGTACGGTTACAAATGGGCGACCCTATCCATTCTCAACCTGTTATAGTCAATTACGGAACAAATGATTCAGCTATATTTGTCGCAACTAACCATGGCTTCCTTCATTCCTTTGATGCCTATACTGGCGAAGAAAACTTCTCAGTAATTCCTAAAGAACTCATGGCAAACCTGAACGAATTCTATCAGGACAATTCAAGTTTTAACCATATATATGGTCTTGATGGTGACATGGTGTTGCGAACCGTGGGAGACAAAACGTATCTGTATCTAGGCATGCGCCGCGGTGGCCGAAACTACTATGTGTTTGACGTATCCAGTAAGCTTTCACCTAAGCTGGTATTCAGTATCAAAGGAGGGGCGACCGGCTTGGAAAAAATGGGGCAAACCTGGTCACGACCCACTATTACCAAGGTTCGCATGGGAGACTCAGTGAAAAATGTAATGATAGTGGGGGGCGGCTACGATAGCGATCAGGATACCAAATCTATCAGAGCATCTGATGTGATGGGCAATGCGGTATATATCTTTGATGCCGACACGGGCGCGTTATTATGGCATGCGAGCAATTCAGGTGCCGACCTGAACTTAACCGATATGCAATATAGTGTTCCAGGCCGTGTTTCTGTAATTGATCGTGATAATGACGGGTTTGCCGATCACATGTATATGGCAGACATGGGCGGTCAGCTGTTCAGGTTTGATATCTATAACGGTAAATCTGGTACAGATTTCATAAAAGGGGCGAAAATCGCGGACTTCGCCGGTAACGACGCCAACAGTAACCGTCATTTTTATTACGGTGCCGATGTCACAGAGGTTGCTTTGGCTGACGAACATTACTATGGAGTGGCGATTGGAAGTGGTTGGCGTGCCGCACCATTGAATACGGTGGTCGATGATCGCTTTTACATGTTCAAAGATAAAGGGGTTTTCAAACGCGATGAAAACGGTCTGCATGTATTTGAAACGGTGGTGACCGAAGCTTCGTTGTACGATGCCACAGATCATCTACTGAGCAGTTCAGATCAAGCCGAAAAGGATTTGGCGGCAAGCCAGTTTGCCTCCAAATCGGGTTGGTTTATTCGTCTCACTACAAGAGGAGAAAAAGTTCTTTCGTCTCCTCTTATCATTGATTACAAAGTCTTTTTCACGACATATGTTCCAGCTAGCAGCAGTGATAGCGCCTGCGCGCCACCAACCGGCAATAGTCGTGCGTATCTGGTGAATATGTTTAATGGCAATGCGGTAGACGATCTGAACAATAACAATAATCTTGATTCTAACGACCGCTTCGCTCAACTTAAGCAAACAGGGATAGCGCCGGAAACTAAAATCCTGATAGAAGAAATAGTTAAACCGGTCGTATGTCTTGGTACGGAATGTGTTTCCGCGGTTATCAGCGAAGATGAAAATGGAAACGAAGAGGAATGTTTATCTGATTTTGCCTGCCTGGCCCGTAATATCTACGGTAAATTTGAGCGCATCCAACGTGGAAGCTGGAAAACGGAAACTGAGAGAGAATAAACCATGATAGGGCAACAAAGAACTACACAAACAGGTTTCACGCTCATCGAATTGATGATCGTGGTTGCCATAGTTGGCATTATTGCTGCCATCGCTTACCCCTCATACCAATCGGTGATGGCGGGGAGTTATCGCAGTGCTGCGCAAGCGGATCTCATGTCTTTCGCCGCAGCCATGGAACGCCACCATAGTGGTACTTTTAGCTACGAAGGTGGCGCCAGTGGGGGCGCAAATACCGGGGCGCCAGCAGTCTTTGCTTCCCATTCTCCAGCGAGCGAACCCGCATCCAATAAACGCTATAATCTTACGATTGAACAGGCAACTGGTATTGCCTTTCAACTTAAGGCAACCCCGGTAACGGGATCTGCGGTAGAAACAGACGGAGCGCTTTTTTATTTTAGTGACGGGCGCAAAGCGTGGGATAAAGATAATAATGGCACCATCGGCGCTGCCGAATATTGCTGGTCATGTTAGCAAAAAGAATCCACTTTTTAATTCGGTTTATACGCTGCATTCAACTGATGGACAGAGTTAATTGTTAAAGGCGGTGAACGCAGTTGTGTTATCGAGATGGTATGTTTAATGTCAAAGTATTGTCCCGGTTGACTACTGGTAATTGTGATATCTGTTAAGGTGCTTTGCTTGACCGTAACGTTGGTTGAAAAAGCAAATTTGCTTTCTTCAATTTTCGTGATTTTGTGGTCAAATGAAGGGGATATTTCAGTCTTCGCCATCAATTCGATTACCTTTCCTTGTGCTTGTTCGCGTACGTGATTGATTAAATTGAGCTCCTTGGTAGAGGAGTTCATGTTCGTTATCAACGACAGTAAACCAAGTGCGGATATCGAAACTACAGCACTCGTAATTGACAGTTCAATGTAACTGAATCCAGCTTGCCCCATATCAAAAGTCTCTCCATGACCCTGGAATCCGGTGCAATTGTTGTAGCCTGGGAGTTTGTTGAAGTGCGCTTAAAAGCGGGCGATTGAAGCTTACCCTGATATGTGAGGAACCACTTAGCTTACAGTCAGTCATGAGCGCGCCATTTATAAAGGCGCTGGGGTGCATGGTTATGTCATACGAAACCGCTGAATCAACACATAATGCGACAAACAAACCGTTAAATTGAGCGTGAGGTTTAAAATCAATATTCGCATTTTTACTAATTAACAAGACTGGGGTGGTGGGTGTGCCTATGATAGATTTTGTCGAAATAAGACAGTCAGACTCTATTACATACAGACCAACACTTTCTTCGTTCAATTGGTGACAATGTGTAATTATTTTTGCGCTGTATGCCTCTACCAGATGCAGTGCGATAGTGTCGACGCCAAACAGAAATATTATCAAATCAGACGGAAAGTTGCGGTCGAAGACATAAAAATCGTCACCTTGCTGAGCATTTGATGAAATTCGACGTTGCTTACACTTGCCATCATTAAAATGATCATGCAAACAGCTGATGTGACGATCGCCAGTAGCTGGCACCCCATTTTTGCTCCACAGACTGAAAGCCCGTCCTGAATCAGCGGGTGACTGGGGCAACGCTAGCTCAAACTTTGACGAAGGAGGAAGGGCGGAGGCGACTGAAAAGGCGGCCGGAGGAACATTTAACAGGAGGGGGAATTTAATCACTGACTCAACAACGCTGCGTGAAATTGTATGCACGCTAGCTTTTCCTGAAAGTGTAAATATTGGCAACCCGACGTCATTGAGTGTGATGCTCTCCTGGCTGAGGATGCGCTGGTGACTCGAAAGTAGAAACCCCTCATCGCTGGTATTGAGTAAGGTCGCGCTGAGTTGCGTAAGATGATTTTGCGCGGTGCGCTGGGCCCCGTGGGCGGTTAGTGTTTCCGATTGAATGGCATATATGCCTAACAACGACTTATTGCATACCAGCAGCGCCGTTATTAGTAATGAAAGCAATAGTGTTGTAGGGGCAAGCAACGTCATCCCTGATTGGCCTATGTATTTATCCATTTTCAATCTTTATAAATATGTTTTTTTCGTTGGCCAATTGTGCAAACCTAACGTGATGGGCCCCAATCAAAATGTGTATATAGTGATGGCCGTTGGGAGAGAAGTATTCTGTTAATGAAAAGGCAGTAACGCTGACCGTGCGCGGATCGGTTAGATCATGCCATCCCCCTTGTTCACAGGTCCTACCGTCTCGTCTTATTTCGATAGCGTTCTTATGAAGTTTAAAACCGAAGCGCTCGTCAGGGGCATCGATATCTACTATCCCGTTTCGATTTTTGTCGTAACTGAATAAAATACAGTTTGCTTCCTTCTTATCGCCGCTGGCGAATAATGTGACAGAAGGTGTAAATGGGGAGGGCGCTTTTGCTAAAAATAGTTCGACCGCATGCTCATTAAATCCAGCTCTTCGAATTTCGTTAGTCAGAATTTCTGCAATTAAGCTAAGTTCGGTTTTAAGTGCTAACTCTGCTGACATCAGGCGCTGGCTACTAAGTAGCTGGCTTGTCAATGCGATCACGCCAGTGAATAATGTCAGGCTCAAGGCCATGGTAATAAGCAGCTCTATTAAACTGAACCCGTACGGCCGCATCAACATTGTTGCATGCCCAATGCCGACGCTGTATCGGTGCACATCCTTACACGGCCCAGATTATTGATAATTACCTTGCCCACCCCCATCACGCTATTTAGCCTCAATGTCGTGGCAAAGCCGTAAGCGGTACCATAGGATGCCGTAAACACAATTTTTGTGCCAACGCGGTTCCGCGATTCGGATAACACTACATCGTTATTTTTAGCAGTTAACGTGAAGGCGATATCGTTAATCTGACATCCAGTTATTTGCTGGCAATCACAGGTGAGGTCTGTGGTCGCGCCAATGCACCATCTATCTCCTGTATCGACTACCACTGTGATGTTTTTTCTGTGCACTATAGCAATATGTCTGGCTTCGCTAATCAGTTGTTTTGTTTGCAACAAAATCTGACGTAACTCCTGGCGACGTTGAAATTCAGCGAAAGAAGGGATCCCCGCTGTAAGAAGTATGCTTATGATGCTGATCCCAACCATTAATTGAACAAGCGTGTATCCATATTTTTTCATTCCATTTTCTGTCCCTTTAACTAGCTGTGCGTAAGGCTGATTTCGCATAGAGTTAACCCATACTACATTTGTAGCAAACGAAATTAAGCTGTACTAAAGCAAGGAAAATTGCGGATGAGGTGGAAGGAACAGAAAGGGTATTCTCTTATTGAGACGATAATGGCACTAGCCATAACGGGCATAGTAGCAGCGCTCGCAGTGCCAAGCTATCAGGTATATATGGAGCGAAGCGCGCTCAGGCAAGTGCAGCTAAAGTTAATCGCATTGCAAACAATGCAGGAACGTTTCAGACTGGTTAATGGAACGTACGCAAAAATAGATGAACTAACGCCGCCAGAAATGGAAGAGTATACAGTGAGGGTAGAAAACGTAGATCTATTCACCTATACGTTAATCGCCGAAAGGAAGGGGAGTCAGCAACAGGAATGTTCGACTCTCACTATAGATCATGTGTCTATTCGCACCCCAGAATCATGTTGGGACTAAGGGCAGGTAAGAGCAGCACCACTACTGTTTTCTTTTATGCCATCATTATCACTGTCTTGCGCAGTAGTGACCCGACCATATAAGGTTACAATTAACGCTGAGGCTAAATTAACGTCACCATTGTCAGGACAGATAGTGACAGCAGCGTTAAGGTCGGTGCCGCCATTGGCCGAAAATTGTACGGCCCCTGTCGCTCCGCTGACGGAATTAGATGAGCTAAGAGGATCGGCACTTAATATAATCGCTTCACTGTCATCGCGCAGGCCGTTACCATTGCTGTCGATAAATACCATTTTCGCCAGCGCCCAACTGGAAGCGCAGTGGGTGTAATTGGAGGTAGGACAGAACGTTACAGCAGTTTGTTCATCCACAGCGGTGAAGCGGGCATGTTTAATCGCTGCACTTAAATTATTGATGTCAGCAACAATGCGATTTTGCATCAAAATTGTTTGAACATTGGGTGCCACTACCGTAATCAAAATGGCCATGATCGCAAGCGCAATCATCATTTCAACTAATGTCAGGCCTTTTGGGTATCGCATAACTGAGGGGGTTCTCCAACTGCCAACTGCCAACTACCAATAATCGTAAACGATATGCTGAAAAAATGGGTATAATTATTTCCTCCATAGAGTGTGCGGCCATAACCTTATGGAAAAGGTTATGGTATGGTCAGTGACTCGGTCGCGTGCCAAACGCATGTAATGCAAATTAACTAAATTTTCAAAGTCTTTGAAATCGAACAATGTTAATCACAGGTGTGAAGTTTAATAAATGATGCAAAAAGATGCAGTAATAAAGGAAATGCGGGTACAACCTACCATTGACGTGAGCTTCGAAATTCAGCGCCGGGTAAATTTCATCAAAGCGCAGTTAAAAAAAGCTGGGCTACATTCGCTGGTGCTGGGTATAAGCGGGGGCATTGACTCATGTACATTAGGACGTCTTGCTCAGTTAGCAGTGGATGAGTTAAACGCAGAACAGGGTGAAGGTTATCAGTTTATTGCCGTTCGTCTTCCCTATGGCGTGCAAGCTGATGAAGATGATGCGATGGCGTCAATTGATTTTATCAAACCATCGCAAACCGTTAAAGTGGATGTTCAATCGGGCGCTGATGCCATTCATGACGAAACCATCAAAGCTTTGTATGAACGAAACTTAATGCCTCAGTCCGACAGTAAAAAAGATTTTGTAAAGGGGAATGTGAAAGCCCGAACTCGCATGGTAATTCAATATGAAATTGCGGGTATGGTGGATGGACTCGTGTTGGGTACGGATCATTCAGCTGAAAATATCACAGGGTTTTATACTAAACATGGGGACGGCGCGTGCGATCTGGCTCCATTATTTGGCCTGAATAAACGACAGGTTCGTGCAATTGCTACACATTTAGGCGCACCGAAACATCTTGTCGACAAAGCTCCTACAGCAGATCTGGAATCGCTTGCGCCGCAAAAAACTGACGAAGATGCTCTGGGGTTAACGTATGATCAGATTGATGATTTTCTAGAGGGTAAGGAAGTGGCTCCAGAAGTGGCTGAAAAACTACTTCATATCTACACACGTACCCAACATAAACGCACTCCTATTCCTACCATTTACGACGAGTAAAACTAAATGAAAAAAGTAGAAGCAATTATTAAACCTTTTAAAATGGACGATGTAAGGGAAGCCTTGGGTGAAGTGGGTATTGCCGGCATGACCGTCACCGAGGTGAAAGGTTTTGGACGGCAAAAAGGCCATACTGAACTTTACCGTGGGGCAGAATATCAAGTTGATTTTTTACCTAAGATAAAAATTGAGATGGTGTTACCGGATGATTTAGTAGAGCAGGCGGTAGAAGCCATAGAGCAATCTGCTAAAACTGGTAAAATTGGCGATGGAAAGATATTCGTATATAACCTGGATAGTGCAATTCGTATTCGTACCGGCGAGCAGAACGAAGAGGCGATCTAATACGATTGACCGCTCACTCAATATCGAATGAGCGGTAGCATGATTAGTGCGAATGACCACATCCGCCTTCGCCGTGAGCGTGGCCATGTGCTTTTTCTTCATCCGTTGCTTCGCGCACCTTTAAAACTTCGACATCAAAGTTTAATGGTACATCAGCAAGTGGATGGTTACCGTCTACAACGGCATAATCATCCCCTTTTTCAACGATCATCACTGACTGCTCGCCCTGATCTGTAGTGGCGCGAAACGACATACCTACTTCAACATCGACGCCATCAAACATATTTAGCGGTACTTTCTGGACCAGTTGGTCGGAACGATTCCCGTAACCCTTCTCAGGTTCAACGTGGACCTTGAATTTGTCACCTTCGTTTCTTCCCATTAGTGCTTCTTCAAGCCCTTCAATTAAGAAGCGTTGACCTAACAATACCGTTAGCGGGTTCTTATCCTTGGACGAGTCCAGTACCGTGCCATCATCAGATGAGACCTGATAGTGAAGGGTGACTACGTTTCCAGAGGCAATTGTCATAATATTTCCTGTTATCTAGTGTATTGAATAGTAATAAATTTTAGCGTTTAACCATTTTATCGCTGTCATCGACGATGGGATAAGGTAACGCTTGTGGTGAAAAGGTGACGTCCGGGTTGTCGGCTAATCTGAATGTGGCCGTGAGCTCAATATCGTTAGCGACCACGGCGAGTAGCCATGTTTCTTCTACTAACGCTGAGCAGCGAATCACCACCCCACCTTTACGCCAGTTCTCCCCTAATTGTAACTCAATGGTGTCAGAATGATTAACCGTATGATGACCTTCAAGTTTAAAAATCATCGCTGCACGCTTGTTCTTACCTAAATAACGCGTTCGGGCGATGACTTCCTGGCCCATATAACAGCCTTTCTTAAAATCAATGGCATTTAAAGCCTGAAGATTAATCATTTGTGGAACAAACTGGTTGATATTATCTTCGGTAACCCACGGGATACCACGTTGAATGGCGAGTGCATCATATACCTGGGCAGGATAAAAAGTGAGCTCGCTTTCGCTTAGAAATAGCTGCCATTGTTCACGTCCAGCGTCCGTTAAACATAAATGAAATACATCGGCAAAGAATGCGCAACGAGCGACCAAGCCCAGCTTATTCTCAATCACCTGGCCGTCTTCTGCGGGAACATCACCAAAGTGAGTGGCGATAAATGTACTGACAGCTTCACCGCGGCCAGCAAACTGCGTAAACGTCTCACTCGCATCGATTATGTTTACTTTAGAAAATACGCCGTATTTTTTTAATTCACTGAGGCTTGCAGGCAGTGCCGAAGCAGCCAGGCTTAAAAGCACGTTATCGCCGAAACGACTTACCCGCATAACAGACCAGGTTTTTCCCTTCGCATCACAATGCGCACTAAAGCGAGTGGCACCAGAAGGGAGTTGTTTGAAGTCAACAGTTAATTGACTGTGAAGATAGTCATTGCGCTGTTCGCCACTGACACTAATCATCCCAAGTTGCGTAAGTTCGATAGCGAATTCGCTCGCTAGCTCATCGAGCGAGGCAAGTTGAGTTTGATTATGTTGGACCATGAATAATCCTGAAAAAAGTAAATATTGTCTAACAATGGGGAGGATAACGCATTACGCAAGTCAAAAGCGATAAAAAGTCTGAAAGGACAGTCAACACCTCAGGCGCACCATGCTATAGTGCCCACCAATTGAGTAATGGTGAAATGGTAAATATGTTAGAAGCGAAACGGGTCGCAAGAATGCGATGGGCATGTCGCCGAGGAATGCTGGAATTGGATGTATTGCTGTTGCCTTTTATGGATGAGGCATTTGATGATTTAACCTATGATCAGAAACTTGTTTTTGAACGGTTATTGACCAGTGACGATCCCGATCTGTTCGCTTGGTTTATGGGCCATCAAAAATGTGACGATCCAGAACTGGCAGAAATGGTGGCGATCATTGTCAACCGCGTTAAAGTATAGGGTTGATCTAACCCCCACAACGTTGCGCAAGTATCAATGGATCATTCCGGCCCTCACGGTGTGGTGTATCTTACCGGCCTTATCCGCCAATACCTACTCGTGGGTATCGCTAGGATATTTTAGTTTGCTCGCCTGCGTAGCGAGCGTCATTTTCTACTGGCACAATCAACGCAAAGCGCCATGTTTCACTGAAAGCTTTTTACTAGGTGACGACGGCAGCTGGCAACAAACCATGTTAGCTAACCACCCGATAGAGAGCAACCAGGAGTATTTGAACAACCAGTGTAAAGTCACGCCTTGGGCGGTATTTCTTTGCTTTACTACGCCAACAGAGTCTCGCTGGGTAATACGAGGCGAATGTGACGAACTAAGTTACCGTAGATTATGCAGAATCGTTTTGCAGCGTACTAATACAAATCGGGATAACTAATGATATTCGATCTATTTTGTGCAATGTTACGAGGTGGCGATAAACAGCGTCTTAGCCAGTTTAAACCCCCTCCCATAGTAGCGGTGACGGCCACAAAAAACCTAATTATTGATCCCATACACTATCAGTCATATTGTGCATTAGTGGACTGGGATGAGAAAAACAGCCTGCATCCTCTTTATTCACAAATGATGTCTTTAGGACTGCAAATGCAGTGTCTGGCCGACAAGCGTAACCCCTTTCCACTGCTGGGTTTGGTGCATATCAGTAATGACGTTTGGCAAAGTATGCACCTTGACCGACATCTGCTATTGAGTTTGCATGCGAAACTTGGCGAGTTAAAAGCTCATCCAAAAGGGTGGGTGATTGATGTCATTATTGAAGGTCACCAACAGGGAACTTGTGTTTATCGCGCCGACGCCAGCTACCTGATGCGCATACATGCCCCTCATGTGGCCAAGGGTACGCAAAAACAGCAAAAAGGCCGCCAGGTTTTTTGGGAGACCTACCAACATGCTGCTCATGTGCATATTCCAGATAATATCGGCCGCAAGTACGCCAGGATTTCCAATGATTACAACCCTATTCACCTTTTTACCATCACTGCAAAGTTGTTTGGGTTTAAACAGGCGATCGCTCATGGCATGTGGAGTTTAGCGAAGTGCTATAGTTTGCTTGAAACTGACAAGCATGAAACAAAGAACATTCACCTTAACGCTGATTTTCTCAAACCTGTATTATTGCCCGCCGAATGTGTGTTAATGAAAAATAGTGGGGAGACTGAAACGCAGTTTGTGTTGTTGAATAGCGAAACAAGTGAACCTCATATAAAGGCAAAGTTTTAAAGCTTGTGTTTTCTGGTTAATCTCAATACGAGTTGCGCACTAAGGCAATTAGCGGCACGCTCGCTCCCTGGGTAGCCACTTTGGATGCAGATGTCTGTTTTAGGAAGTTCTGAGTAACATTTAAGGTGGTGTCACGCTCCTCGGTATAACTAAATTTTCAGCCATTGCATACGTTTTCAACACGAATAAACTTGCTTTTTCACAACCGATAGGTGGGAATAGACGTCAATTAAACTTACATTGGTTTAACAAGGTCACTGACGAGCCCATGATGAAAGTAATTCCAACAAAAGCCGCCTTACTTGCTATGTCTTTACTGGTAGCTTCTTGCTCACAGCAGCATCTACCCGCTTCACAATCGCGTGTTGTGGGAGACTCTGAAACTGCTTATCAGACTATCCAACTTAAAAATGATGAACGCAACTGGTGGGACAACGCCGTATTTTATGAAATATGGCCACGTTCCTTTTATGATGCCGATGGTGATGGCAGTGGCGATTTTAAAGGTATGGCGGCTAAGCTTCCCTACCTTAAAGAGTTAGGCGTGAGTGGAATTTGGCTCACGCCCGTGTTTGAAGCGCCTTCTTATCATGGTTATGACTTTCAGGATTTTTATAGCGTAGAGTCAGATTATGGGACAATGGAAGACTTTGAAGCTTTTGTTAAAGCTGCCCACGAGCATGAAATCAAGGTAATTTTGGATCTGGTGATCAATCACATTTCTGATGGTCATGAGTGGTTTAAAAAGTCGGTTGCAAAAGAACCGGGTTATGAAGACTATTTTGTCTGGAAACAAGACATGCCCAAACACTGGGGAAAGGCGTGGTCAGATAATGAAGATAATCCAGAGGCGGTATGGCACTGGAGTACTGAGCGCGGCGAATATTACTATGGTGCTTTCGGCGCTTCCCAACCGGACGTGAACTTACGCAATCCCAAAGTTGTAGAGGAAATGAATAAGCTGGCAACGTTCTGGTTGGAAAAGGGCGTGGATGGATTTCGTCTCGATGCAGTCAGGTATGCCATCGAAGATGAATATGCAAACGGGGATGACGCCGATCAGGCTGATACGCAGGCAACCATTAATTACTGGACGCAATTTACGCAACACGTAAAATCTGTCAACCCTGACGCCATGCTGGTGGCTGAAGCGTGGGCTGATATGCCAACCATCGGCAAGTATTATGATGGTGGCCAAGGGCTGGACTCTGCCTTTGACTTTGATTTTGGTTATGTAGTAAGCGGCATTCTGAACGCGGGTGGCCAGCGTAGTGCCGATTTCGGCTCGGTAAAAGAAGGCGAGACAGACAATACTCGCAATGCGTTGTGGGATAACCTGAAAAGCCGCAAAGCCACAGCTCCGTTGTCATTCTTTTCTCCTTTTCTTACCAACCACGACCAAAACCGCATTATGCATACATTGGGTGATAACTGGGACAAAGCCAAAGTTGCTGCCACGTTGCTGATGACCACACCAGGAACCCTGTATTTGTATTATGGAGAAGAAATTGGATTGTCGCAGTACACTACAGGGGACGATCAATACCGCCGAGCCATTATGCAATGGCAAGACAATAAGGCGGCGGGTTTTAATGATACCGGTGAATTCTGGCTGGACCAGGGACAATGGTTTCCGTGGGTTGAAAACCACCAACCCTGGTGGTCTGATTACTGGCAATCACAACGGGCGGGTAAAAAGGCCTCTGTGGATGTACAGGCTGCTGACCCTGATTCCCTGCTGAATCATTACAAACAATTACTTGAAATACGCAATGAGCAACCCGCTTTACAATTTCCAGAGGAGATACGTTATTTCCCTGTGGACAATCTGGATGTGTGGGTAGTTCAGAACGTAAAGGAGGGGCAGACTCGGCTTACGCTGGTAAATCTCAATACCAACGTGGATGTATCATTCACCGTACCCGAAAGTTTGCGTGGAGAATATAGCGACTTGTTATCGGGCGTGAAGATAATGCTTACAGACCGGTTTACGCTTAAGTCAGGGCAATCACTTATATTGTAATTTTATGAGGCTCAGCTTAGGCTGAGCCATATTTTCTTTCCCAAACAGTTTTGCAGTAATCGCCATTTACGGCTATATCAATAATATCTGATCGAAAATTTAATTATTTGTTGATGAAGATGCGTGTTAATAAATAATAAATCTACTGTAGTCAAAACCTTTGTTGCTGATGTTTACTGTTTCCTCCGTTAGAAAATTTTTCATAGTGTTGGTGGGTGTATTAAGCCTGATTAGGGTTTGTAATGCTTTTTCTACCACAATTTATATTCCAGGTGCGTACTCAGATATTGATATTGCGCATGATTATTATGTTGGCTTAGCCAGAGCCGCGCTCCAACATACTTCCAAAGAAGGGAGCGTCCCCAAACTGATACAAACTGTACATATGAATCAGGCGCGTACCGCCATTGAGTTAAAAAAGGGGGCGTTAGACTTGATGTGGACGGGGGCAAGTGCAGAATTAGAATCTGAGTTCAGAGTGATTAAAATACCGCTTGATATGGGGCTGATGGGTTTTCGCCGTTTTATCATTCTTGAAAAAGATAAAAAAAGATTTGATGAAATTGAATCGCTCGATCAACTGAAAACTCTGGTTGCGTGTCAAGGGACGCATTGGCCGGATACCCAGATTTTGAGAAAGGCAGGGCTGGATGTATTAGATACCCCCGTACATGAAAACTTGTTTGAATTATTGGCCATAGGTCGATGCGACTATTTTCCCCGCGGGCTACAGGAAGGACCTGCCGAGGTAGAGCGCTGGAAGCATACTTTTCCCGACTTTACGGTCTCAGAAAAAATGATTTTGCATTATCCGTTTACCATCTATTTTTACACATCGAAAGACAATGAAGCGTTAGCCAAGAGAATAGAAGCAGGACTGGAAAAAATGATTGATGAGGGAACGTTGTTGGAATATATGAAAAAGCACCCTTCAACCGCGCATCTTTTTCCCCTGGAACAGTATAAAAATGCCACGTTTATTGAGCTGAACAATCCTGAATTAGCGGAAAATACACCAGTAAAAAATTCCCGTTACTGGCTGTCCAGGCATTCTTTGACAAAATAAGCCTGTGCGGCACCTAACAGAGCTTAGGTACTTAATGTGCCAGGCTCTTCCTCAATCAAACTTTTGGTTGGGGTTAAGATAGTGGGGGAAGAGTGGGCCAGTGTATCTGGGTAATCCAGATTGAAATGTAAGCCACGACTTTCTTTTCTCTGCATGGCACAGCGCACGATTAGCTCTGCCACCATTACCAGATTACGAAGTTCAAGCAGGTTATTGCTGACTTTAAAATGAGCATAGTATTCATGAATTTCCTGTTCCAGCAATTGGATACGGCGTAAGGCCCGTTCAAGGCGTTTATTGGTGCGCACAATTCCCACATAATCCCACATAAATAAGCGTAGTTCGTGCCAGTTGTGTTGGATTATTACCTCTTCGTCAGAGTTGCTGACCTGGCTTTCGTCCCATGGGGCAATCGCCTCAATTGAAGGCGCGTCATGGAGTCGGGAAAGAATATGTTCAGCTGCGGCTTTGGCAAAAACCACACACTCAAGTAATGAATTAGAGGCCATACGGTTGGCGCCATGTAAACCTGTGTAAGCTACCTCACCAATGGCATAAACGTTATCCAAGTCAGTACGTGCGTTAAGGTCCGTCATTACCCCCCCACAACTGTAATGCGCCGCGGGTACCACTGGAATGGGTTCCCGTGTGATATCAATGCCTAGCGAACGACATTTACGATAAATGTTGGGGAAATGCTTCACAATAAAGTCAGCACTTTTATGGCTGATATCCAGGTACATACAATCGGCACCTAACCGCTTCATCTCAAAATCTATAGCTCGCGCTACTATGTCTCGGGGGGCTAAGTCTCCTCGCTTATCAAAATTGTGCATGAAACGAGTGCCGTCAGCGTGGCACAGTTGGGCGCCCTCACCACGCAACGCTTCGGATATGAGAAAGTTTCTGGCCTGAGGATGGTATAAACACGTAGGGTGAAACTGGTTAAACTCCATGTTCGCTACACGACAGCCTGCACGCCACGCCATGGCGATGCCATCACCACTGGATACATCTGGATTTGAGGTATACTGGTATACCTTGCTGCCCCCACCCGTGGCTAAAGTGATGAAACGACTGCGAATCACTTCAACCTGTTCACGTTTACGATTCCATACATACACGCCTTTACAGTGTTTTGGCGTCCTCTCGGAAGCGATTAAATCAATCGCATTATAGCGTTCAAAAAAGTGAATGTTTGGATGAGCGGCGACCGCATCATTTAATGTCGTTTGAATGGCTTCGCCGGTTGCATCTGCAGCGTGGAGAATACGCCGATGGCTATGACCACCTTCACGGGTGAGGTGATATTTCTTTTCACCGCCTGGATTTTCTTCCGTATCAAATGGAACCCCGAAATTAATTAACCATTCTAAAGCCTTTTTAGCTTCTTTGGCCGTGTAAGTAACTACTTCTTCATCGCATAAACCTGCGCCCGCGTCCAATGTATCGGCAACATGCGACTCGATAGAATCGCCTTCATCAAATACAGCAGCAATGCCGCCTTGCGCGTAGCGCGTGGAACCTTCATTGCGATCACTTTTACTAAGTATAATAATTTGGCAGTGATCGGCTAATTTTAATGCCAGGCTCAGACCTGCTGCACCGCTACCAATAATCAGTACGTCGCACTGATGCTCTAACGCCTGATTTGAAGAAGGTAGTGAAGAAGTTGTTGAATTCATGTATTTTAGCGGTCATGGCGTCCCCAATGTTCGGCAAGTCTAATCGATGAAAAGTAAAAAACAATGGGAAAATCCCTGTTCTCGATCAAAATTTAAAAAAGTTGCGAACTTTTCTGTATTCACAAAGTCTACTTGAGTGCTTGCATGAGCTGTACGAAGTAGATGTAAAGGAGAAATAGCTCGAATGAGCGAGCAAATAACCGATCAACAATTAGTTGAAAAGGTTCAGCGCGGTGACAAGAACGCGTTTAATCTTTTAGTGACAAGATACCAGCATAAAGTTATGCACTTGGTGTCAAGGTATGTGAAAAACACCGGTGATGTGGCGGATGTCACGCAGGATGCGTTTATAAAGGCTTATAAGGCGTTGCCTAATTTTCGCGGTGAAAGCGCCTTTTACACTTGGCTCTATCGTATTGCCGTAAATAGCGCCAAAAATTATTTAGTGGCCCAGGGGCGTAAGCCACCGGCGAGCGATGTGGATGCAGAGGAAGCCGATTATTATGAGGGGAGTGATGCTCTAAAAGAGCAATCAACACCTGAACGAAGTCTGCTTTCTGATGAGATTGAAACCACCTTGTTTAGTGTGGTGGAAAAACTGCCTGACGATTTACGTATGGCGATAACCTTACGTGAAATCGAAGGCTTAAGTTATGAAGAAATAGCCAGTGTAATGGAATGTCCTGTTGGGACAGTACGCTCCAGAATTTTTAGAGCCAGGGAAGCGATTGATAAAGTACTACAACCATTGTTAGAAAATTGAACTTTTCGACAGTCTGGTTACCTAATATCAGTGTTAACGTGGTAATTGATCAACTTTGATCAGGAAGAATGTATGACCGAACAGCAAGAAAATTTGTCTGCTTTTATGGATGGTGAACTCAGCCAGACTGAGATCATTGATGCAATAAAGCAAGATCCCATGCTTCAGGCAAAATGGCAACGCTATCATGTGATTAGGAGCGGCTTGCGCAAAGAAGCAACGGTAGCCCCTCAGCTCGATATTACTGCTCGGGTGGCGGCAGCTTTAGCTGGAGAACCCACCGTGATGGCGCCGCGTTCACGTTGGGAAACCATTCCTTTAGTTGGTAAAGTGGTTCCCTTTGTAAAGCAAGCAGGTCAGTTTGCGGTAGCCGCCTCAGTGGCTGCAGCGGTAATAGTTGGGGTACAATACAGCAACCAGCCTTCTCAAACTGAACCTTTTTCTACTTTCGCAACCGTAGGTCCACAGGGCGGATTAGCCCCCGTCAGTTTAGAGCAAACCCGCACCTTGCCGCGTAATGATATGGCGGTAATGCTAGAGAAAAAGCGGAAAATTAACGCTTTGATAGCTGATCATGAACAGCAGATTAAGCTTAAACAGGCTGAAGAGCAAAGCGCTGCTGCCGAAGAACAGCAGGGATCTGACAACTAACATTTGTATCTAATTTGATGAATATTTCAAGTAGTGTAAACAAGCCAGCTTTCAATCAGCTGGCTGTTTTATTTAAACGTGCCACCTTTTTCACCCTTTTTAGTCTATTCACGCTTTCCTCTGAAACTTCAGCTCAGCAGAATACGGTTGAGGAAGATGCAGGCAAGGAAGTGGTCGCATCAGGCGATGAAAACGACAATCTCCAACAGCCACAGGATATAACGGAAAACACTGCACCTCATTCCTTAAGCGCTAAACAATGGCTGGCGCGGTTAACCGAATCGACGCGGAGTCTTAATTATCAGGTGTCGTTTATTTTAAGTCGGGCGGGTAGTGAAACGGTTCCTTATTTGTGGCGACATGGGGTGTTAGAGGATGGCACTACCGTTGAACAACTCAACCTGCAAAATGGGCCGGGGCGCGAATTAATTCGGGTAGGTAACGTGGTTAGCGTGTTTGAACCGGATGTACAGCCATATAGTCTGTATTCTGAGTCCATCAACGGGCCAATTCCGAGTCAACTTCTTTATAACCCGCGCGCGCTTAATAAGTCGTACAAATTTATTAAAGTAGGCAGAGCTAGGGTGTCAGGTAGACCAGCCCAGCAAATTCGCATAGTAAGTTTAGATAATAGTCGGTTTAGTTATCAGTTATGGCTAGATGAAGCCAGCGGCATGTTATTAAAATTTAATATGTTGGATTTAAATGGTAATTTGCTCGAACAGATCCAGGTGACTTCGCTTAACATTCAAAAGACGCCACATCCTTATTTTGCTCGCGTGAATCAAGCGACGCTTCCACAGCCAATGGTCATCACCCCATCGCAGCCGAGAAAACACAATTGGGAGGTTGATTATCTGCCACGCGGAATGAAAGAAGTTAAACGAGACATTAGACGTTTAGCGTTAACCGGACAAATCGTTGAATATAAAATGTTTAGTGATGGTTTAGTGGATGTCTCAGTCTATGTACAAATGGCAGAGGATGCGATTGGCGCAGATATGGTGTTACGGCATGAGGTCAATACATTTTTAACGCTCACAGATGGACAGGCTCAGGTTACAGTGGTGGGCGAAATACCATTGCATACCGCCAACGCCATTGCTACTTCCTTAAGTATGCATCAGCCCGACAGTAAAGGTTAAACGTACGGATATGATTGTAGAAAACGCAACCGTGATATCAGTACATGGTGACATGGTAACGGTGGAGGCAGCGATCAAAACTACTTGCAATGGTTGCCAAGTAAATGAGGAGTGCGGCACCGGGGTGGTTTCCAGAGCGCTGGCGCCAAAGACCCAGCAACTTACGATAAAAACGCCGATGGTGGTTAAAGTCGGTGATGTGGTTAAGGTGGGTGTACCTGAAGTGGGGATCCTCACCGCATCAGCGTGGCTTTACCTGATGCCATTAGCGGTATTGCTGATAAGTGCTTTATTTTTCAGTTCACTCTTTCCATTATTGGGTTTGAACAGTGAAATTTGGGTAATATTGGCCAGTATTCTCGTCACGTTTATCGGATTTGGGTTCACTTCGCGGAGATTAAAGTCCATCGATTCCACCAAATATCAACCCGTTATTTTGTCCACAAACGGCCAAAACGTGAATGGATAGCCAGCGCTATTAGTACTATTACCTTTTCTAAAAACGCCCCAATTCAGCACCTATCCAGTACCCGTTACCAACGATTTGCGTGGGATCGTCAAACCTAGCAACAGGGGAATTGGTATAATTCGCTTTTCGGCCAATAAATAGGTAAAATCCGCAGACTTTTTTTCATGGGGGTCACTACCGACATATTCGGGCTGACGCCAGTATCCTTTGATCACGATTTATCTCGATTGAGTAAAAAGTGACAGGACATTTTTCATCAATTTTGTAGGTAATTTCTAGCTTTATGCAACAATCGCACATTCGTAATTTCAGTATTATTGCCCACATCGATCACGGTAAATCAACGCTTTCTGATCGTTTAATCCAACATTGTGGCGGTTTGTCAGAGCGAGAGATGGCTGAGCAGGTACTCGATTCAATGGATTTGGAGCGTGAACGGGGTATCACCATCAAGGCACAAAGCGTCACCCTAAATTACACTGCGAAAGATGGTGAAACTTATCAGTTAAATTTTATCGATACCCCAGGACACGTAGACTTTACTTACGAAGTATCCCGTTCGCTCGCTGCATGTGAAGGAGCCTTGTTGGTGGTAGACGCAGGTCAGGGCGTTGAAGCTCAGACGTTGGCCAACTGTTATACCGCCATTGACATGGACATGGAAGTGGTGCCAATTCTTAATAAAATTGATTTACCTCAAGCCGAACCGGAACGCGTAGCTGAAGAGATTGAAGATATAGTAGGTATTGATGCGATTGATGCCGTACGCTGTTCCGCCAAAACGGGTCTAGGCATTGAAGATGTGCTGGAAGTCATCGTAAGAAGAATTCCACCTCCGCAAGGAGAGCGTGATAAACCACTTCGCGCTCTTATTGTCGATTCCTGGTTCGATAATTACCAGGGGGTGGTTTCTTTGGTGCGCATTGTCGAGGGTGAATTGAATGTTAAAGATCGTATTCAAATTATGTCTAATGGCCAGGTACATCAGGTTGATAAAGTTGGCGTTTTCACCCCTAAAGCGTTCGATACCGGTATTTTGAGAGCCGGGGAAGTGGGCTTTGTGATTGCTGGCATCAAAGACATTTTGGGCGCGCCAGTAGGAGATACCATTACCCTTGCACGCCGTCCGGCAGAAAAAATGCTGCCCGGTTTTAAAAAGGTAAAGCCACAAGTTTACGCCGGTGTATTTCCCATAAGTTCGGATGACTACGAAGACTTTCGAGATGCGCTGCAAAAGTTAAGTTTGAATGATGCTTCTTTATTTTATGAGCCAGAAAGTTCTGCAGCGTTAGGATTTGGTTTCCGTATCGGCTTTTTGGGTATGCTACACATGGAAATTATCCAGGAACGGCTTGAACGTGAGTATGATCTGGATCTCATCACCACAGCGCCAACGGTTATTTATCAGGTGGTGACCACTAAAGGGGAAACGGTACAGGTAGATAATCCATCCAAGTTACCTGCGGTCAATGATATTGAAGAAATTCACGAACCTATTGTCGAAGCGCATATTTTAGTGCCGCAAGATTACTTAGGTAACGTTATTACGTTATGTATTGAGAAGCGGGGCGTACAGACCAATATGACCTACCACGGCAAGCAAGTGGCGGTGACATATGAACTGCCTATGGCCGAAGTAGTGCTGGATTTCTTTGACCGTCTCAAATCTACCAGTCGCGGTTTTGCATCACTGGATTACAACTTTAAAAAATTCCAGTCCTCAGACATGGTGCGAGTGGATATTTTAATAAACGGAGAGCGTGTCGATGCCTTGGCTCTTATCACCCACCGCGAAAACTCACAGTCACGTGGTCGTGATATGGTAGAAAAGTTACGTGAACTAATCCCACGCCAAATGTTCGATATTGCCATTCAAGCCGCAATTGGTAACCATGTTATCGCCAGAAGTACGGTTAAACAGTTGCGTAAGAACGTAATCGCCAAGTGTTATGGCGGTGATGTAAGCAGAAAGAAAAAACTGCTGCAAAAGCAAAAGGAAGGGAAAAAGCGTATGAAACAGGTGGGCAATGTTGAATTACCACAGGATGCATTCCTTGCAGTATTGAAGGTGAATAAATAATGGCGAATTACTTTTCCTTATTTCTGGTTTTTCTGACTGTCGCATCAGGTTTGATCTGGCTACTGGATTCTCTATTTTTTGCCAGTAAGCGTAAAGCTAAAGCATCAGCAACCGGGGGCGCTATCGCAGGTTCATCTGCTGGCTCTAAGGAAAAGGCTGAACTACCCTATATTGTTGATACGGCCCAACAAATTTTCCCAATTATCGCTTTTGTGCTGGTCTTGCGCTCATTTCTTTACGAGCCATTCCAAATTCCTTCGGGTTCCATGATGCCTACCTTGTTGGTGGGAGATTTCATTCTTGTTGAAAAATACGCGTATGGAGTAAAGGATCCGGTTTTTCGTAAAAAAATTCTCGAGACGGGTACGCCGGAACGAGGTGATATCGTCGTTTTTAAGTATCCGGAAGAGCCTAACATTGACTATATCAAGCGGGTCGTAGGGTTACCGGGTGATACGATTGTGTATCGAAATAAGCAGATTTATATAAAACCCGCGTGTGAAAACGCGTCCACGCAACAATGTGGAAAGTTACAGCCAGTGGAGGTGGAATTTAAATCCCGTGGCGAATTTGTGCAGGATATGGCCCCTTTACTTCGCTATACCGAGCATTTAGGTGAAGTAGCACATGATATTCTTCGCCATCCTATGCGCGATGTTCATCCGTCTCACTTTTACACTCAGCCCGGCACACGCAGTACTGAATGGCGGGTACCAGAAGGGCAGTATTTTGTCTTAGGGGACAACCGGGACAATAGCCGAGACAGCCGTTTCTGGGGGTTTGTACCTGATGAAAATTTAGTAGGTGAAGCCGTTGCCATCTGGATCAGCTTTGAATTTGAGCGAGCGCCCGACAGTTGGTTACCATCGTGGATACCAACAGGTGTGCGTTTTAGTCGAGTTGGTGGTATTGATTGATGCAAGGCATTGATAAATACGCCCACTTAAGCAAAGTGCTGGGATATAAATTTAACGACGTCTCTATGCTGGAACTGGCACTTACGCACAGAAGTGCAGCCAAATTGCACAATGAAAGGCTTGAATTTTTAGGCGATGCCGTATTGGGTATGGTCATCGGTGAAGCGCTGTTTAAAAAGTTTCCTCAGGTACCTGAAGGTAAGCTTACGCGGATGCGGTCAACACTGGTCAAGGGAGAAACGCTGGCCGAATTAGCACGAGAAGCCAAGATGGGTGATCTAATTAAATTGGGGCCTGGCGAAATGAAAAGCGGGGGTTCAAGAAGAGGTTCTATCTTGGCCGATGCCGTGGAAGCCGTATTGGGTGCGATTTACTTAGAAGCCGGGATGGAAACGGTACAGGAAGTTATTCTTAAATTATGGCAGCAACGCATCGAGAAACTGGATCCCAATGCTCATCCCAAAGACAGTAAAACGCGTTTGCAAGAGTATCTGCAATCGCGCAAGCTACCTTTGCCTACGTATGAAGTGATAAACATCTCTGGTAAAGACCATGCGCAGACGTTTGAGGTAGGCTGCCAGGCAGCAGGACTGGATGACCCTGTTGTCGCCCAGGGCGAAAGCAGGCGAAAAGCGGAGCAAGAGGCGGCTAAAATCACGTTAGAGAAATTGTTAAATGAGTCCTGATCAAATTACCACCTATTGTGGGCTAGTGGCGATTGTTGGGCGCCCAAACGTTGGTAAGTCCACTTTACTTAATTACTTGCTAGGGCAGAAAGTGAGTATTACCTCACGCAAGCCTCAAACCACACGTCATAGGATTTTAGGGATCGATACTGAAGACAATTATCAAACGATATATGTCGATACACCCGGGCTTCATAATGATGAAAAGCGAGCAATAAATCGCTATATGAACCGTGCGGCCACTTCTTCTTTAGCTGAAGTAGGACTTGTACTGATGGTGGTGGAAGGTACTCGGTGGACCGATGAAGACACCATGGTACTCAAGAAGGTTCAGCAGTCGGGTTTGCCGTGTTTTCTGGTTATCAATAAAACCGACAAGGTTAAAGAAAAGTCTGAACTGATGGAGCAGCTGCAAATTCTTGCGCAAAAACATCCATTTGACAATATTGTGCCGGTAAGCGCGAAGCTGGGTAAACAGGTTGATGTGTTGCGAGAACTAGTGCAAAAAACCTTGCCCCCCAGCGAGTTTTATTTTCCCGAAGATTATATTACCGACCGTTCAAGTCGTTTTATGGCTGCCGAAATTATTCGTGAAAAATTAATGCGTTTCACGGGTGATGAGTTGCCTTATTCTACGACCGTTGAGATCGAACAATTTAAACTGGCTGATAATGGCGTATTTCGAATAAATGGTTTAATTTTGGTGGAGCGAGAGTCGCAAAAACGCATGGTCATTGGGAAAGGTGGCCAGCATATCAAAACGATCGGCGAACAGGCGCGTAAAGATATGGAAAACCTGTTTGAATCAAAAGTATTTCTTGAGCTGTGGGTTAAGGTTAAACAGGGGTGGGCCGACGACGAGCGAGCGCTACGTTCGTTAGGCTATGGAAACGACGACTGATTGACCAAATTCGCTTTCTGGAGACATTCATGGCAATTTCAGATATTCGGCGGCAATATCGCTTATGTACATTAGATGAGTCGCAGTTAACTGATGACCCCATTGTTTTGTTTGAGCGTTGGTTAAAGGACGTAATTGAGGCAGAAGTGCCTGACCCCACTGCTATGACCGTGGCAACGGTAGCTAAAAATGGTCAGCCTTCACAACGCATAGTATTACTAAAAGATGTGAGTGCAGAAGGGTTTGTTTTTTATACCAACTACGGCAGCAGAAAGGCCCAGGAGCTAGCCGATAACCCGAAAGTTTCGCTACATTTCCCGTGGTTTTTTATGGAAAGGCAGGTGCGTGTGAGTGGTGTCGCCCACAAAATGAGTGTGGCCGAAAACGCCCGCTACTTTCTGTCACGTCCTAAAGACAGCCAACTCGCCGCAATAGCTTCACATCAAAGTAAGCCTATTGCGAAACGAGAACTATTGATGGCTCAATTCAGCCAATTGAAAGAAAAGTTCACTAAGGGTGAAATACCTGTACCAGATTTTTGGGGGGGCTTTCGCATAGTTCCGCACCAAATTGAGTTTTGGCAAGGCGGTGAAAATCGCCTTCATGATCGCTTTGAATATAATTTATCAGCATCAGGTGATTGGCAAATACAACGTCTGATGCCATAAAGGACATACGATGATAGATAGTCACTGTCATCTTGATTTGCCTGCATTTGAGTCCGATTTGCATTCAGTGGTAAAACAGAGTGAGGATGCGGGGGTCAAGCGCTTCCTTGTTCCAGGTACCACACCTAAAGGCTGGAAACGCCAACTTGCCATCCGCCAGTCTTTTCCCCAATGTGATTTAGCATTTGGTCACCACCCTTATTTTCTGACAGAAATAGAAAAGGATGGGATATCCACTCTAAAACGGTGGATAAAAGCCCATCGCAGTGCCTGTATAGCGTTAGGCGAGATAGGGCTCGACGCTACAGTCAACACGCCCATGGAAACCCAACAGGCGTTATTCCTCGCTCAGCTCGAGCTTGCACAATATTATGAGCTGCCGGTGATCCTGCATCACCGCAAAACTCATCATTTGCTGATAGAAGGATTAAAGCAGCTCAAGTTTGCCCATGGAGGCATTATTCACGCCTTCTCGGGCAGTATGCAGGTTGCGCAACAATATATAGAAATGGGTTTTTCACTGGGTATCGGCGGTACGATCACTTACCCACGTGCACGTAAAACGCGCCAGGCTGTTGCCGAACTATCGTTAGACCATATGGTGTTAGAAACCGATTCTCCTGATATGCCAATGCAAGGGAGGCAAGGCCAGCGCAACGCTCCCGCCTATATCGGCGATGTGGCCCAGGCATTAGCAGAACTAAAAACGACAAGTAAAGCAAAGGTTTGTGCCCAGACCACCAATAATTATCTACGTTTATTTAACTTAGAGGGAAACGATGTAGATTGATTATCGGGGAAGAGTCGACGTCGTAAAACCGGTCTTAACTTGTAGAAACTTCTGGCAAGATAAATACCTGCCAGCAGGGTCACTATCATCACTAAATACATCATCTCCAACCTGCGTTTTTCATAGGCTATGGATAATTCCAGTAAGCGCTCAGCGTTAAAAATAAGTCTAAGATAACCAATAGTTTGTCCAGAATCGTTGCGAATGTCCTCTACGTGCACCATCCAGTTTTTAGCTTCGGCCACATGCTTTAAGAGATGGATATTATTCTCCTGTGCATTTAACAAAATTCCCCTAGTGTCATAAACATCAGCGTTAATGAGCGCAGGGTGATGATCAAGTGTACTTAGCATTCTGCCTAGTTCAATTATGTTTCCCTCTGCGACGGCTGGCGCCAAGAGCATGGCATATTGATGAACTAATAGGGTGCCAGTCTGGCCCGCCTCAAACTCAGCCCATTGGCGCGTATGTTGCTGGTAAAGGTAGAAAAAGTAAATAAGTAAGGTTATGACCAGGCAAAGACTAAAGGTATGGATAATTCGTTTTAGGGTTTTATAGCCACTATGTCTGACCGCGGGTAAATTACGGCGGTCTGCTGCATCTACGCTTGTTGTCAGCGTATGGCCAGGAGACGACTGCCCCGAGAGTTCCATCGTCATATCAACAGTTGCTCACTAAGAACGAAATTAACTGGCATATTACAATTAAATTAACAGTAATTACCAGTTGTGAGTTTTCTGACGCTTCAGCTTTAGGTAGGATGATAGTTCAGTGAATCCAAGTCAAAAGGTTAGACGTTGTCCCTTAATCAGCATAGCTATGCATCGCTCTTAACGCTAAAACACACCTTTAATAAAGGCTGGACGTTTGGAAATTCGTCTACTGATATTCAAAGTCTTTCTCATCAGGAAGGTGAGAGTGAAACGCTCACGATAATTGGGCAAGCGTTAACTCTCAATGTATTGTTCAGTGTTCAGGACACTCTATCTGCTGTTCTTGACATTAAATCGTTTCAATTTCACCCACTTTCGGAACGATTTGGTGACTGCGTAGTGGTGGCCAAGGTGGTATTGCACAAGTCAGAAAAACTCTCTGAGTTACTAGCGGATGTGGCGAAAGCCCACCATATTGAAATAGCGTTACAGCGCCAGCAGCCTAAGCTGGGAGAGCCTGGATTATTAGTGATGGATATGGACAGCACGGTAATTCAGATCGAGTGCATTGATGAGATTGCAAAGCTGGCAGGGGTAGGGGAAAAAGTTTCAGCGGTTACCGAGCTAGCGATGCGTGGAGAACTTGATTTTAAACAGTCACTCGTTGCTCGGGTAGCATGTCTTGAAGGCGTGGAAGAATGCAAACTTGAATCGATCCGCAATGCAATACCGCTAATGCCAGGGTTGAGCAGCCTTGTCCATGTTTTAAAAGCGAACCAATGGAACATTGTAATCGCATCCGGTGGTTTCACTTATTTTGCCGAGCACCTGCGAGACCGCCTGGGGCTTGATGCTGTCAAAGCCAACATACTAGGCAGTGAACGCGCACGGTTAACCGGTAAAGTGAGCGGGGCGATCGTCGATGCGGAGTCTAAGGCTCAGGCTGTCTTTGACTATGCAACGCAATGGAATATTAAAGACACGCAAACGGTGGCGATGGGAGATGGTGCCAACGATCTGCTCATGATGCAAGCTGCGGCGTTAGGGGTGGCATTTCATGCTAAGCCAATCGTGCAGCAACAGGCTGATGTGGCAATTCGATTCGGCGGCCTACATACGGCATTGTATTTCTTGGCATAGCCATTCTACGAGGAAGTTAGTACTGGTGATGACGTACCATTTATACGTGCATCAAAAGCGATAAATGGCCAAAGTGAATGAAAGCCTCGCTGAGCAAACCTTATTGGTTAGTTCGCCCAGCCTATTAACCGGTATACATTTTATCTAAAGGTTACGCCCTACCATATTTGGCAATACTCGCAGCCAGAGTTCCTACATGATTGTGAGCTACTCTTGAGAACGCTCTGAGTTGAGCAGCGTTTTGATTCCACCTGCTTGCATTTTAAATGGCTGCGTCAATTCTCGATTTCGTTGTATCTCCTTAGACTCAACGTTGTAGCGCATTAAAACTTCATCAGTAATGTCAACTAAATGAGAACAGGCGACAATACTCCACATCTTTTCTTCCAGCTCTTTTGCACGGTGGAGAGCGTAAACGCTGACGTAATTAAATTCAGATTGCAGCATTTCCATGTCAGGTTTGCCGGTAGTGACCAGCATAACGTTTATCGCAATAAATTGCCCTCGGTTCAGCGCTTCATGAACAAATTTTTCTTTCATTTCTTCGGAGACAAAGCGGTTGTCAAAACGAGGAATAATCGCCATACGGCTTTCTTTGTGCGATGAATCAAAGGCGATAAAAAGCTCTCGTCGAATAGGCTTATTTTCTACTTTAACCTGCTTTATTCCATGTTGTACGAAGGGCGAGTCAAGTTTGCGTTCCCGGAACATAAACTCAAGGTTGACTTTACCCTGTTCGGCAAAGTGACATGCTAGCTGCGTAATTCGATCATCCTGATGCCCAATAATCGCTGCTTCCGGTTCGTAACGTACACCTTCTTTACTTAGTACAAATGCGAGTGAAGGTGCATTGCGCGCATTAATACAGCGTAACGCATGCCCGATTCCTGGCACTTCTTCTTCTTCAGGATAGCTTTGCAACGACGCTCGATTACCTTTTATCAGCTCTTCGAAAAACGCTCGAGCGCCTTGGCCTGGCTCCCCGGGAACGGCCTTCAAATGAATAATGTTTTTCTCAGAATTGTAGTGTACAACCTGGTATTGCAACGCCATCACATTATGTTTGGCTGTCATTTCCTGTAGTTTTGGAAAACCAATTTCCACATGATGATCAATTTCGCCGTTGAATTCGTCGTTAAGCTCAATTCGTAACCCGTGTACGGATATGTCTTCACTCACTCCTAAAATTTGCTGATCATCAATTTTGCTGCGTAAACGAATGTTTGAGCGTAATAGATACCTTGATTCTAAGCGTTGTTCGTGAAAACGGTATCTAAATGCTTTAATTTCAGCCAAGGGCTTATTTCGTGCGTGGCCAAACACGCGCAAATGGCCCAAGCTGTTACGATTAAATTTATATTTGTTGTAAACCTGCTGACCATCCTCTGACGTCACATCTGAAATATGGACAATGTAACGAAGGTTCTTTAAGCGAGACATCAAACGGGCTGACGGCGGATTGTTCTGTTTTTTAATCTTTGTACCCACGCTATCGGGGATAGACAAAGGAGCATGGGCCTGATCAGGTGACATATCGCATAATGAAAGCTTGAAGACCCGCCAACTGGCTTTGCGTGAACCAAAACCTAAAAATGCATTTTTAAGCACATCCTTTGCTGCTAACTCACTAGGCGAAGCCGAGTAATAATAGACTTTATCGTTTTGAAGATGAGTGAAGCTGTAGACAAATATTTCACGCTGATTTTTGGGTTTTTTCAACAGCGCTTCCAATCTACTGCTATTGATCAGAAATCCAATTTTAACTTCACCCTGTTCATCACTCCAGTAATCGATTATTTCGCGATTCACTTCATTGAGCATGGCAAAGCGGGGAATGATCCTGTTTTCGATAACATCAAGAAAGATAGGCAACGCAGGGCTGCGGGGAGAAAAGTACTGCTCTAATGACTTATTCTGTACGGCCTCAATAGTATTGCTTAAATTGACCTTATAGCGCCTTTTATTACCATGTATAAAGTTTTCTAGAAACTTATCAAAGGAGGCATTGGGGAACTCTTTGGCTCGGCGTAACGCAATATACAAATTGTCTTTCTTACGCACGGAAGTGAGTACGTTATAAACAATCCCATTCTTTTTATCCAACGCGAACTCTTCCTCGAGACCGCGAAAATGCACCGAGACACGATCGCCCTTGTTCAACTTGGCATCTTTGTTTAATTTTACCCGGATACCATCCGTAGAAATATCCACACTATTGCCGCGGTAATGGGTAAAGTCTTCGGTAACGACTTCCACAGCCACCGCATAATTCATTCGCTCGTGCTGCCGCTGTGCGTAGGTAAGTAAGTTAACTACTGGGACATTATAGCGCTCCATTGACGAAGCAAGTCTGTTTTCACTGTCATTAGATGCGGTAGCAATCTCACCTGATTCGGCCCGCTCCCGCATGACCTTAAAGTTATTATCAGTATGTTGAACGGCTTCGTAAACACCAAAACAATAATCACCAAACACCCTTAACTGGCGTTCGAAAGTTTCGATGGCAATATCATCAAGGTAATGTTTTATTCCACCATGCTCATATAATTGACACTCTCCGGAGACCTGGCCTCTTAAGTCAATTGAACGCACGCACTTTCTTGCCAGTCTTTTCAGCTCCATCTTGATGATGAACCGCTTCTCACGTGGAAGCGATGCTGTAAGCTCCTGCAAAACTTGATCGAATTGAGGGTTATTTACCATCGGTTTAAGTTGTTCAATTATATCAGCGTATTGCTGGAGGTCCTGACTCATAGAATGACGCGCACTTATGTAATTCTTATAAAAGATAATTTTTTATCGGCAATGCAGCTAAATGGTTGATATTTATTTGCAAATTTCAGGTAAAAACAACCCACACATTAACTGTCTATCAAGCGGCCAGTATACACCGATAATCCTAGGCGTGTAGAATACTCTGAAATTTAGCAACAGAAAACCTGTTTATGGCAAAACGTAAAACTGCTTACGTATGTACCGAGTGTGGTGCAGAGTTTCCTCGTTGGCAAGGGCAATGCAATGAATGCAAGGCGTGGAATACCATCAGCGAATTTGTGGTCAGCGCAAACAAAACCGCATCTCGCGATGCCACCATGGGCTACGCAGGTCAGACACAAGCCAAAGTGGAGTTACTCAACACAATCGATCTGGAAGCGCTGCCGCGGTTTGCATCCGGTTTTCGTGAATTAGATCGTGTGCTCGGTGGAGGTATCGTGCCAGGCTCAGCGATGTTGATCGGTGGCTCTCCCGGAGCGGGCAAAAGTACCTTACTGTTGCAGGTTATGTGTCATCTGGCGAAACAGAAAAATGCACTTTACGTTACAGGTGAAGAATCGCTACAGCAAGTGGCAATGCGTGCCAAACGCCTGGGTTTGCCAGATGATAAATTGTTGATGTTGGCAGAGACCAATGTTGAAACCATATGTGACCTCGCGAACGCGTATAACCCCGCCATAATGGTTATCGACTCTATACAGGTGATGCACGTTAGTGATGTACAATCTGCGCCAGGTAGCGTTTCTCAAGTTAGAGAATCAGCAGCCTACCTGACCCGTTTTGCTAAACAGCACCATATTGCCATGTTTATTGTTGGGCATGTGACGAAGGATGGAAATCTGGCCGGCCCTAAGGTGTTAGAGCACTGCATTGACTGTTCGATGATGCTTGAAGGCGAAAGTGACGGGCGCTTTCGGACGTTACGCAGTCACAAAAACCGCTTTGGTGCAGTTAACGAATTAGGCGTATTCGGCATGACTGAAAAAGGGTTGAAGGAAGTGAGTAACCCTTCTGCCATATTTTTGAGCCGGGGTGAAAATCAATCCCCTGGATCCAGTGTGATGGTTGTGTGGGAAGGCACGCGGCCGTTGCTGGTCGAAATTCAGGCGTTGGTCGATTATTCGCAAATGGCAAACCCTCGACGTGTTGCAGTAGGGTTAGAACAGAATAGATTGTCAATGTTACTTGCCGTTTTACATCGTCACGGGGATGTTCAGATGAATGACCAGGATGTTTTTGTAAACGTAGTGGGCGGTGTGAAAGTGGCTGAAACCAGCGCTGATCTTGCTTTATTACTAGCCATTATTTCCAGTTTTCGGAATCGCGCCCTGCCACGCGATATGATAATTTTCGGTGAGGTTGGGTTAGCGGGGGAAATACGCCCTGTGCCAAATGGAACTGAAAGAATAAGCGAAGCGGCCAAACATGGTTTTAAACGGGCGATCGTGCCTAAAGCTAATGCCCCCAAACAACCCATCAGTGGCATGAATGTTATCGCTGCCGCCCAATTAACCGATGCGTTAGAAGCGATCTTATAAGCGGGCTAAGCAGACTTGGCTAAGATGCCATCAATTAATGCGTTTAAGTCCTGGTCACTAAGACGGTTGTCACCACTATTTAACTGAATTAACCGTCTGAGTACCACTAAGTCTTCAATGTCAATATGATCGACTTTACACCCTATCAAGGTGTCTTCAATTCGAGGGTGGTTTAGCCGGTAGAGTTGTTGCAATCGGGCTGTAATTGTCGGGCTGTCAGCGTTAGCTTGAAATTCGATAACGTAGGGTTCATGGCTGTCAAATGGTAAGGCTTCCACTGTTCGCTCGTTTACTTTTAAGCGTAATCCTTGTAGTGAAATATCCATCACTTCAACAGGTATACTGATATCCTGGTGACTAAGAGTACCAGAAGCACCGAGGGTGATTCGTTGATATTGACGTTTATCTGTCATATTTTTTGCCCAAACTTACATTACCTCACCTTTGTATTATAACCGGTGATGAAAAATCAACCTATTTGCACAATCAACCGTATTTATACCATATATGGTATTATTATTATCTTTGTGAGAATGGAGTCGTTATGAATTCAGATAAGCGGTCACCAACAGCACCTGAAGAAGAGCATGATATTCTGTCAGATCAAGATGCGGAGGCATCCAGCCCTGAGGATTCATCGGTGTGCGGGGAAGAAGATCCTGGGGTGGCGTTAGAAGAAATGGTCAGACATCAAACGTCTGGTAATGAATAAAAAAGTGCCGGGTTCAATGTTACCCGGCACTTTTCTTCTTTAATCAATGAAAACTATTTACTCATCCGTTTGTACTTGAGACGATGAGGCTCTACTACATCTTGCCCATACGTGGCCTTCAGCCAGCTTTCATAGTCGTTGTAATTGCCTTCAAAGAAGTTAATTTTACCTTCATCGCGATAATCAAGAATGTGCGTAGCTACCCGGTCAAGAAACCAGCGGTCATGGGATATCACCATGGCGCAGCCAGGAAATTCCAGCAACGCGTTTTCTAATGCGCGCAGAGTTTCAACATCCAAGTCATTGGTTGGCTCATCCAGCAATAGCACATTACCACCTGCTTTAAGGAGTTTAGCTAAATGTACGCGGTTGCGCTCACCCCCTGACAAGTCCTTGATAAACTTTTGCTGATCCGTTCCCTTAAAATTAAAACGGCTACAGTACGCACGACTGTTAATTTCAAAGTTTCCAATGCGGATAATATCCTGATCATCGGAGATTTCTTTCCAAACAGTATTCTTACCATTCATATGGTCACGGAATTGATCAACGCTGGCTATCTGTACTGACTCACCGATTTCTATGTTTCCTGCATCCGGCGTTTCCTGGCCGGTTAACATCCTGAATAGCGTCGATTTACCTGCACCGTTCGGACCAATAATGCCGACGATGGCTCCTTTCGGGACAGAAAATGACATATCATCGATCAGCACGCGATCACCATAGGATTTTTTCAAACCTTCAATGTCGATGACTTTGTCGCCCAAGCGTTCACCAGGGGGAATAAACAATTCATTAGTTTCATTGCGTTTCTGATAGTCTCCCGTAGACATCTCTTCAAAACGAGACATCCGCGCTTTACTTTTAGCCTGACGACCTTTGGGGTTGGTGCGCACCCATTCCAGTTCCTGTTTAATCGATTTTTGGCGTGCCGATTCTATTTTCTCCTCTTGTTCAAGGCGTTTTTCTTTTTGCTCTAACCAGGAAGAGTAGTTACCTTCCCATGGAATACCGTGACCGCGGTCAAGTTCCAGGATCCATCCGGCAACGTTATCCAGAAAGTAGCGGTCGTGGGTAATAGCCACCACAGTACCTTCGTAGTCATGTAAGAAACGTTCTAACCACGCTACTGATTCTGCGTCCAGGTGGTTGGTTGGTTCGTCTAGCAACAGCATATCGGGTTTTTCCAGCAGTAAACGGCAAAGAGCTACCCGTCGACGTTCACCACCAGAAAGCTTACTTACATCCGCATCCCAAGGAGGAAGACGGAGGGCATCTGCAGCACGCTCTAACGCATTTTCTAAATTATGTCCGTCTTTTGCCTGAATAATGGCTTCCAGTTCTCCCTGCTCCTTTGCCAAGGCATCAAAATCCGCATCCGGATCTGCATAAGCGGCGTAGACTTCATCCAGCCGTTTTAACGCATGCGCAACATCGGCTACGGCTTCTTCAATATTGCCGCGTACATCTTTAGATTCGTCGAGTTTTGGCTCTTGAGGCAGATAGCCGATATTAATACCAGGTTGTGCTCGAGCTTCTCCTTCTATATCTGTGTCTACACCCGCCATAATACGAAGTAAGGTGGACTTACCCGCACCGTTTAAACCTAACACGCCTATTTTAGCGCCGGGGAAGAAACTAAGTGATATATCTTTAAGAATATGCCGGTTAGGAGGAACAATTTTCCCTACCCGGTGCATTGTGTAAACGTATTGAGACATAACGAGTCCTTGCCAAAACAAAGGTGTATTGTAATCGTTTATACCCTAAAGCTGCCAGAGCGATACCCGATTAACCTGATCAACTGATGTATTTTTAACCGTAATGATAGTCAAGTGTTGTTTTTTCAAGATCAAAACAGGACGACTGCTGGGATTTACAGTACCATATGCCCAATATTTTACGAAAGGAAGTTGCCTTATGCCTCAGAACAATAAAAGTTTTTCATTATCTGAACTTGCCGCCATTGCAGGTGGACAGGTTAAAGGGCGTACGGATGTGGTGATTTTTGGTGTAGGCACATTGGAGGGGGCAACCGCGCGACATATCTCGTTCTTGACCAATGCTAAATACAAATCTCAGTTAGCCACTACTAATGCTGGGGCGGTTATCTTGCCCGAGAAATTTGCTGAGTCGGTTGACTTACCAGCCATTGTACACCCTAATCCCCACGCAGCTTTCGCTAAAATAGCCCAAGCATTTGATATCACACCAAAGCTGGCTACCTCCATTCACTCCTCTGTACACATTGATGAGACGGCGACAATCGGAAAAAATGTTGCGATGGGTCCTAATGTGGTGATCGGTAAAAAGGCGGTGGTGGGTGCTGACGTAACAATCGGGGCGAATACGGTAGTGGGTGAAGGCGTTAAAATCGGCGAAAACAGCGTGATTCACCCCAATGTCACCCTCTATCATCATGTAAAACTAGGCAAGCGGGTGATGGTCCATAGTCAGACAGTCATTGGAGCAGATGGTTTTGGTTATGCGAATGATAAAGGAACTTGGCTGGCTATTCCTCAAACAGGGTCAGTAGAAATAGGTGATGACACCCAGATTGGTGCGGCTGTTACCATCGACCGCGGCGCGCTCGAAGATACCGTAATTGGTACAAATGTGATCATTGATGATCAGGTTCATATTGGTCATAACTGTGTTGTAGGTGATAACACCTGTATCTGTGGTACTAGTGGGTTGGCTGGTAGCGTTAAGGTAGGCAAAGGCGTCATTATCGGCGGCGGAGTGGGGGTCAACGGACACATAACGATATGTGATAACGTTCAGATTACTGGATTTTCTATGGTAGTAAGTGATATCACCGAGCCTGGCGTGTATTCCTCTGGTCAACCTGCTATGGCGAATCGAGACTGGCGAAAAACGACCGTAAGAATGCGTCAAATCGATGCCCTGTTTGACCGGGTTAAAAAGTTGGAAAATCAGTTTACTTCTGAAGTAAACAAATAACACATCGCAAAAACACCTAAGCAAATGACCATGGATGCCGAGATTCGACCACAAATCGGTATACATGCGGGGCAAAATGAATAGAATAGGCGTTCAATTTATGCCTTCTAACGTATTAAGGAGTCTTCATGTTACGTCGTGAACTGACCATCGCTGATTTTGATCCTGAATTAGCGGACGCTATCGCTAAAGAAAATGAGCGTCAGGAACATCATATCGAGCTTATCGCATCGGAAAACTATTGTAGTCCACGGGTAATGGAAGCGCAGGGTTCACAACTTACGAATAAATACGCAGAAGGTTATCCTGGCAAGCGTTACTACGGTGGCTGCGAGCATGTCGATGTGGTTGAACAACTGGCAATCGACCGGGCCAAAGAATTATTTGGGGCAGATTATGCAAACGTCCAGCCTCACTCGGGTTCTCAAGCTAATTCTGCCGCTTTCATGGCGCTTCTTGACGCCGGCGATACGGTATTAGGTATGAGCCTTTCAGAAGGCGGACACCTGACTCACGGATCAAAAGTTAATTTCTCAGGTAAAACGTATAATGCGATTCAATACGGTTTGGATCAGGCCACTGGGGAAATTGATTACGATCAGGTCCAGGCATTGGCTAATGAGCACAAACCGAAAATGATAATTGGTGGCTTCTCAGCTTATTCAGGTGTCGTTAATTGGCAGCGTTTCCGTGAAATAGCTGACAGTGTAGGGGCCTATTTACTGGTAGATATGGCACATGTTGCTGGTTTAATCGCAGCTGGTATCTATCCCAATCCACTTCCTCACGCCCATGTAGTGACCACTACAACCCATAAAACGCTGGCGGGTCCACGCAGTGGACTTATTCTTTCATCGTGTGGTGACGAAACCATCTATAAGAAATTAAACAGCTCAGTCTTTCCAGGCAACCAAGGTGGACCACTGTGTCACATTATTGCTGCTAAAGCGGTGGCATTTAAAGAAGCTTTGCAACCAGAATTTAAAGAGTATCAGCAGCAGGTAGTGAAGAACGCCAAAGCGATGGTTGAGGTAATGCAGCAGCGTGGATACAAAATTGTTTCGAACGGCACTCATAACCACTTATTCCTACTTGATTTAATTGATAAAGATATAACCGGTAAAGATGCAGATGCAGCGCTAGGACGCGCGAACATCACAGTCAATAAGAACTCAGTTCCCAACGACCCGCGCTCACCGTTTGTCACCAGTGGTCTGCGGATTGGTAGTCCGGCGATTACCCGTCGAGGCTTTAAGGAAGAGGAGTCGAAACAGGTTGCGAACTGGATGTGCGATGTGCTGGATAATATGGGGGACGAGTCTGTCATTGAGAGCATTAAACAGGAAGTTGTGCAATTGTGTAAGGCGCACCCCGTATACGCCTAGTTTTTGCTAATATTATATTGCTACCTCAATAGGAGGTAGCATTTATCGAGATTCATTATGTTTTGCCCATTCTGTTCTGCACAGGAAACTAAAGTAATCGATTCCAGACTTGTTGCGGAGGGGCAGCAGGTACGTCGACGTCGCGAATGTCTTGAGTGCCATGAAAGATTCACCACCTTTGAAAATGCAGAATTGGTGATGCCCAGAGTGATAAAACGTGATGGTTCACGAGAGCCCTTTAATGAAGAGAAATTAAGGGCAGGATTACAACGGGCATTGGAAAAACGTCCCGTTAGTACCGAAAAAATTGAACAGTGTATACTGTCGTTGAAATCACAGCTCAGAGCGACAGGGGAGCGGGAAGTCTCCAGTCAATTCTTAGGCAACCTCATTATGAACGCACTTAAGGAACTGGATAAGGTGGCGTATGTGCGGTTTGCTTCAGTATATCGTTCCTTTGAAGACATCAAAGAGTTTGGCGAAGAAATCGCCAAACTAAATGATTAACGCTATGTCGTTCATCACTGAATCCTCACCTTGTAAAGACTACTATTGGATGGGAAAAGCCATCCAGCTGGCACAGAAAGGAAGGTACACCACCCCTCCCAATCCAAATGTGGGCTGTGTCATTGTTGATAGCAGACAAAAGTGTGTAGGTACTGGTTACCATGTTCAAGCTGGAACGCCTCATGCCGAAGTACATGCGCTGAATCAAGCAGGGGGTCGAGCCAAAGGCGCTACAGCCTACGTGACGTTGGAACCATGTAGCCACTTCGGTAGAACTCCCCCATGTGCCGATGCGTTGATTCAGGCAGGAATTGCAAGGGTAGTGGTGGCGATGACCGACCCAAACCCACTAGTGAGTGGGCAGGGGATCGCCAAGCTGCAACAAGCAGGCATTAAGGTGGTGAGTGATGTGATGGCGGCACAGGCTGCTGAACTGAACACTGGCTACATCAAACGTATGATGCAGGGGAAGCCGTTCGTTACTGTAAAACTTGCCACCAGTGTGGATGGGAAAATTGCTCTGGCCAATGGCGAAAGTCAGTGGATTACGGGACCTGAAGCACGAAATGATGTCCATCGACATCGCGCCGCATGTTCGGCCATTCTTACTGGCTCCGGAACCGTATTGAAAGACAACCCAAGCTTACTGGTCAGGCGGGATGAAGCGAAAATTCATGATTATCCATTAGCAGATATACGACAACCTTTGCGGGTAGTCGTTGATTCAAAAGGAATCATTCCAGCTCATTCGCAATTACTTTGCGATGGCTATCCGACCCTTATTGCAGCCGCCAATCCAGCTGAATCGTTGGCTGGAGCGGACATTGAGGTTATACCAAACGCTGAGGGTAGGAAGGTTTGCCTGGAAAATTTGCTTGTTGTCTTAGGTGAGCGCCAACTGAATCATATTTGGGTAGAAGCAGGCCCAGGGTTAACTGGAGCGTTGTTTCAGGCAGGGCTAGTGGACGAACTGATTGTTTATCAGGCTCCGGTTATCTTAGGTGACAAAGCCATATCCATGGTGAACACGCCGGACTTCACAGAGTTGAATCAAGCGTGTTCACTTTCGTTAAAGCAGTTACGTCAGGTCGGTAATGACATTAAAATGACCTTTAGTGTAACGGCTTAATTAAATCAACAACAAAGCGAAGATTGTATGTTTACCGGAATCATTCAGGCCCTTGGAACCATTAGTGCGTTGGAAAATAAAGGTTCGGATATTCGCCTGACGGTTGAGTCAGCCGGTTTGAATATGGCAGATGTGAAAATGGGCGACAGTATCGCAACGAATGGTGTTTGCCTTACGGTGGTCGATTTTAGCGATTCCCATTACCAGGCAGATGTCTCATCCGAAACCGTTAAGCACACGGGTTTCGCCGAATATAAAGCGGGCACTCGGGTAAATCTTGAACTGGCTATGCGGCCTATGGATCGCTTTGGTGGGCATATTGTGTCAGGTCATGTTGATGGCACTGGCAAGGTAACGAGAATTGCCGAACATAAAGATTACATCGAAGTGTGGATTAAAGCCCCTGATGAACTTGCTAAATATATAGCCCATAAAGGCAGTATAACGGTTGATGGCGTAAGTTTAACTGTTAACGAAGTGAACGGTGCAGAATTTATGCTTTGGATTATACCCCACACCCTAAAAGAAACGGTGATTGGCGAATATGGTATTGGCACACGAGTTAACCTTGAAGTTGATCTTATCGCCCGTTATTTGGAGCGCTTATTACTCGGTGAAAAAGCTTCACAAACAACCGCCAGCGGTATCAATATGGCATTTTTAGCCGAACACGGATTTTTAAAAAAATAACTCCCTACATTCCTTAAAGCAAAAAAGTATTTATATGGCATTAAACACAACAGCAGAAATAATAGACGATATAAGACAGGGTAAGATGGTCATTCTGATGGATGATGAAGATCGAGAGAACGAAGGCGATCTCATCATGGCTGCTGAACATGTAAATGCGGAGGCCATCAACTTTATGGTCACGCATGCGCGTGGATTAGTATGTCTACCCATGACGACTGAACGTTGTAAGCGACTTAAGCTACCGCTGATGGTCGATAAAAATGAAGCGCAATTTTCCACTAACTTCACTGTGTCCATTGAGGCGGCACGCGGCGTGTCCACGGGTATTTCAGCCGCAGACAGGGCAACTACTATTCTTGCCGCAGTGCACCCGCGTGCCGAGTCTACTGATATCGTACAACCAGGGCATATTTTTCCCCTCATTGCCAAAGAAGGCGGGGTGCTAAATCGTGCCGGGCATACTGAAGCTGGGGTAGATTTGGCGCGTCTGGCGGGTTGCGAGCCCGCGGCAGTGATTGTCGAAATTCTCAATGAAGACGGTAGCATGGCAAGACGTCCTGAATTGGAAAAGTTTGCCCAGAAACATAATTTAAAAATCGGCACGATAGCGGACCTGATTGAATATCGTAACTTAAATGAAACCACCATCGAAAAAGTCGCCGAATGCAAGCTGCCCACAGAGTACGGTGATTTTGAGCTACACACGTTTAAAGATGTGATTGACAACCAGATTCATTTTGCCTTGAAAAAAGGGCCTGTGACCGAAGAAGAACCGACCTTAGTAAGAGTCCATCTGCATAATACATTAAGCGATTTGTTGGGATCTACGCGAGCAATTAATCGCTCTATGACGTTACCGCAGGCAATGACTCGAATTGCGAATGAAGGAGGGGTACTTGTGGTCTTGGGTAAAGAGGAAAACCTGGAAAATCAGGTTAAACGATTTGCTGCAATAGATCGCGGCGAAGAAGATGCCGGAGCAGAATGGAAGGGTTCTTCACGAACCGTTGGGGTAGGCAGTCAAATTCTTGCTACACTAGGTGTGAAGAAAATGCGTTTGCTAAGTAAGCCAATAAAATACCACGCATTGTCTGGGTTTGGTCTGGAAGTAGTTGAATATATCCACGATTAAAGTAGGGGATCATTTCGTATCCCCGTCAACAAATTGTGCTATACTGCGCGCCGTTTTTCTATAGGAAGTGAAATCATGCAGGTAATCGAAGGCAATTTCAGAGCCACTGGCAAAAAGTTCGCAATCGTCGTATCGCGCTTTAACAGTTTTATCGTTGAAAGCTTACTTGAAGGTGCGCTGGATACGTTGGAAAGACAAGGTGAAGTAGGCGATGACGATATCACATTAGTGCGCGTACCGGGTGCGTATGAATTGCCTGTGGTAGCTAAAAAACTAGCGGAAAAAGGTAACTTTGACGCGATAATTGCTTTAGGTGCGGTTATTCGTGGTGGCACACCTCATTTTGATTTTGTTGCCGGTGAGTGCAATAAAGGTCTCGCGCAAGTGGCAATGGATTCCGGTGTACCTGTAGCCTTTGGCGTGATTACCACCGATTCGATAGAACAAGCGATAGAGCGAGCAGGAACGAAGGCTGGAAATAAAGGTTCTGAAGCTGCGCTTAGTGCTCTTGAAATGGTCAATGTACTAGCTTCTGTAAACGATCTGTAAGGCGGATTTGAGTGAAAGTTTCTGCACGACATAAAGCCCGTGAGATTGCGCTACAAGGCGTATATTCATGGCAAATGAGCAAAAATCCAGTTGAGCAGGTCGAGCTTGCACTGGCGACAAGTAACGATATGCAAAAGGTTGACATGCCTTATTTTCAGGCACTGCTTCGCGGTGTAGTTGAACATGCAGAAGATCTTGATCAAGCCATACGACCCTACTTGGGCAGATTGCCGGAAGAGTTGGATCCTGTAGAGAAAGCGATACTCCGCTTAGCCACCTTTGAGCTGGTTCACCGAATTGATGTACCTTATCGTGTTGTAATCAATGAAGCGATTGAATTGGCAAAAGATTTTGGTGCCGAAGAAAGCCACAAATTTGTCAACGGTGCACTCGACAAAGCTGTCCGTAAATTGCGTGAGCATGAACGCGACTGATCACAGTTACGCTCGTGGGCGTATTCTAAGCAAAAAAATACGCGGTAATCCTTAGTGAAAGAATTTGATTTAATTGGGCGTTACTTTGCCGATGGTGGACATCAGCGCAAAGACGTCATCATTGGTATTGGTGATGATTGTGCAGTCACATCACTTGCGCCCAACCAACAACTTGCTGTGACTACCGATACGTTGATAGCGGGGGTCCATTTTCTTGAAGATACGCCTGCTCGTTCCGTTGCATATAAAGCTGTGGCGGTCAATTTGAGCGACCTTGCTGCAATGGGAGCTGAGCCCGCTTGGATCTCACTTTCGCTCTCACTACCCGAGTTCAACGATAGCTGGCTGGAAGAGTTTGCAGCGGGCTTGTACGAGCTCACACAGTATTATTCAGTCCAGTTAATCGGCGGTGATACAGTGAAAGGCCCGCTTGCCTTAACCATCACTGCGCATGGCTTCATTCCGCCGAAAAATGCGCTGACGCGGAGTGCAGCTAGGCCAGGAGACTGGATCTATGCCACCGGTTCGCTCGGCGATGCTGGTGCTGGACTTGATATATTACAGGGGAAGCTGAACGCTGATTACACACAACGGGATTTTTTGGTTAATAAGCATTTATTTCCTAGTCCCAGAGTGGCTGCTGGTACAGCTATACGCAGGATCGCGAATGCCTGTATCGATGTATCAGATGGTCTCATTGCCGACCTACAACATATTTTACGGGCTTCCCATTGTGGTGCCGTTCTTCACGTGGACAAACTTCCCCTTTCAGATGCACTAATTTCGTGTGTAGGCCATGATCAGGCTATCCAATACGCTCTGACCGCAGGCGATGATTATGAGCTGTTATTCACGGTTAATGAAGAGCATAAAGGTATACTGGAAACTTCCTTATCCAGTACTAATGTTAAGGCAACTTGTATTGGCCAAATAACCGGGCAGGGTGGCAAACTTGAATTAAAGTTCAATGACGCTCCTTTTGCAGCGCCTGAAAAGGGAGGCTATCAGCATGAATTTTAAGGTTGGGCGTAGCTGGCACAATGCAACCTGAATATCGCCAGCGGGTATCTCTGTTAAACCCCGTGCATTTTTGCGCGCTCGGGTTTGGTAGCGGCCTTATTCCTTTAATGCCAGGGACGTTTGGTTCGTTGGCTGCAATACCACTTCTTCTTCTCTCTTTGCCTTTAGATATCTGGCAGTTTTCTGCATTAACGTTTTTGCTAAGTCTATTAGGTGTTTATATTTGTGGGAAGACTGCCAATGATATGCAGGTGCATGACCATGGTTCGATAGTCTGGGATGAAGTGGCGGGAATGTTTGTGACTTTTTTGTTTCTTCCTCTGACCATGCCAAATATTATTCTAGGTTTTATATTATTCAGAATTTTCGACATCCTCAAACCCTGGCCCATTGGCATCATCGATAGACGCTTGCATGGTGGCACAGGCATCATGTTGGATGATTTGTTTGCTGGAGCAATGGCGTGTTTAAGTTTGCATGCCATTAACTGGGCTTTGACGTTTTTCACATTAATTTAAACACGTCTCGTCCGCCCTGGTATTAGCAGCGCTTTATCTTTTATCTTCAATCAGAGGAAATCGACTGAGTTAGCTTGAGGTAAATTCTTGTCATGATTAGATAACCAGCTAACAGCTAACAGCGACCTGCGAAGCCGCTGCTGTTGAACCTTCTACCCCATACTCACATTATTCCGACTTTAGCGCTTGTTTCACTTTCGCCACGATACCTTGGGTATCTAAGCCATGTTCCACATACATTTCCTGCTGTGTGCCTTGTAAGATAAAGGTGTCGGGTAGTCCAATATGAAGCACTTGGGTTACCAATCCCTGTTGGTGAATATATTCAGATACGGCACTGCCAGCACCACCCATAATACAACCATCTTCCAACGTGACTATGAGTTCATGATGTTCAGCGGCCTTGCTGACTGCCTCATGATCCATCGGCTTTACAAAGCGCATGTCAACAAGCGTTGCATCCATTTGTTCGGCCGCTTCCTCAGCGAAAGGCAGAAGTGTGCCGAAATTCAGAATGGCAACTGTATGGCCTTTACGTAACTGCTTTGACTTTCCAATAGGCAGGGCCGCCATTTTGTCATCGACCAGCACTTTTTTACCCGCCCCTCGCGGATAACGCACTGCTGCAGGCTTATCAGCCAGATGGCCTGTATAAAGCATTTGGCGACATTCGTTCTCATCACTTGGTGTCATTACAATCATGTTCGGTATACAGCGTAAAAAGGCTATATCAAACGCCCCTTGATGGGTCGGGCCATCTGCGCCCACAATGCCGGCACGGTCGATAGCGAACAATACTGGCAGATTCTGCAGCGCGACATCGTGAATGAGTTGATCATAGGCGCGTTGTAAAAAGGTAGAGTAAATCGCAACTACTGCATTTTGTCCTTCTCTGGCAAGACCTGCTGCGAAGGTAACGGAATGTTGTTCAGCGATAGCTGCATCAAAGTACTGATGGGGATAACGTTGTGAAAACTCCACCATGCCACTGCCTTCACGCATAGCAGGTGTGATTGCCATTAATTTAGGATCCTGCGCCGCCATGTCGCACAACCAGTTACCAAATATTGCTGAGAAAGTAGGCGACGAAGCGGCTGCTTTAGGTAATGCGTTTTCAGCCGGGTTAAACTTTGGTACAGCGTGAAACTTTATAGGATCCTGTTCCGCGACAGGATAACCCTTGCCTTTACGTGTGACCACATGTAATAACTGGGGACCTTTGAACTTACGCATATTGCGCAGTGTATCCACCACGGCATCCACATCGTGGCCATCAATAGGGCCGATATAGTTAAACCCTAATTCCTCAAAAATAGTGCCAGGGACTACCATGCCCTTTAAGTGTTCTTCTGCGCGACTAGCAAACTCTTTGATTGGTGGCACATTGCTTAACAATTTTTTACCACCATCGCGGATTTTATTAAATACACTGCCAGTCAACAGTCGAGCTAGGTGACTATTGAGAGCCCCAACGTTCTCCGAAATCGACATTTCGTTGTCGTTAAGGACAACGACCATATCTTTCTTAATGTCTCCAGCATGATTCATAGCTTCGAACGCCATACCAGCGGTCATCGCACCGTCACCGATAACTGCGACTACCTTGCGATCCTGGCCTTCTTTCTCTGCGGCCACCGCCATACCTAATGCTGCACTGATAGAAGTGGAAGAGTGTCCAACGGCAAAGGTATCGTACTCGCTTTCTGCTGGCCATGGAAACGGGTGTAAGCCGTTTTTCTGGCGAATTGTTGACATCCGGTCCGCCCGGCCTGTTAGAATTTTATGTGGGTAGGCCTGATGGCCCACATCCCAGATCAAACGGTCAAAAGGTGTGTTATATACATAATGAAGTGCTACGGTTAGTTCAACTGTACCTAAGCCGGACGCGAAATGCCCGCTGGTTTGACTCACCGAAGCCAGTAGGAACTGGCGCAGCTCATCGGCCAATTCAGATAATTTATCTTGCGAAAGTTTTCTCAGCTCCGCTGGCGTTTGCGCTAGCGCGAGTAGAGGGTAGTGAGTCAAATCTAGCGTCATGTAATTGTTCTATAATTATGGATTTTAGTGGTCCCGTTTGACCACAAAGTCGGTAAACGCGGATAAAGCTTCAGTATTGTATGGCAAACTGGCCAATGCTTGAAGAGCTTGTTTATGAAGTTTGGCTAGTTCTTCTTTGGCAGATTGTAGACCAAGCAACGCAGGAAAGGTATTTTTACCTTGCGCAAGGTCCGAACCCTGAGGTTTCCCAATAATATCTGAGTGGCCTTCAACATCTAAAATATCATCCTGAATTTGAAAAATAAGCCCGATAAGTCTCGCATAGTCGACAAACGCGTTGGCTTGCTGAGGCGTCAGTTCGGGTGCCACTGCGGTGACCATTTCAGCGCAGGCGCATAATAGTGCCCCCGTTTTCAGCTGGTGTAACTGGGTCAACTCGGCAAGTGAAATCGAGTGTCCAGTTGATTCAAGGTCAATCGCCTGTCCTCCACACATACCCAGGTAACCCGCAGCCTTTGCCAATATCGAAACGAGTTTTATCCGGTGGGCATTGCCCATCTCCGACATTGGGTGATCAGCGAGCAAAGTAAACGCAAGAGATTGCAAGGCATCGCCCGCTAAGATAGCTGTGGCCTCGTCAAATGCCTTGTGACAAGTGGGTTTCCCGCGCCTTAGATCATCGTCATCCATCGCGGGCAGATCGTCATGCACTAACGAATAGGCATGAATACATTCGATAGCCATACTTATTGTCAGTAAATCTGCGTCATCCACGGTGACAGTCTTACCCATTAAATAGACCAGTAACGGCCGGGTACGCTTCCCCCCCGCTAACAATGCATAGTGCATCGCTGACTTTAAGGCAGAAGAGTGATTAGGCAGAATATCGATAACGGTACTCAATCCCTGATCTGTCTTATATCTAACCTGTGAATGTAATTCAGAAAAAATCATAAATAAGTGGATAAATTTAACGTGTTAGGAAGTTGAACCATCCGAATCAGCATCTTCCGGGTCAAAAGAGGATAACGTTTCCTGCTGTTGCTCACTGAGCAAAATCTGTACTTTTTGCTCCGCTTCTTCTAACGCCTTCTGACTCAAGCGGGAAAGCTTTATACCTTGTTCGAATTTTTCTAATGCATCCTGCAAAGGCAAGTCGCCTGATTCCATCTCATTGACGATGGAATCAAGTTTTGCAAGCGTCTCTTCAAAAGAAGGCGTATTTTTATCTTCAGCCACTTTTTCTCATCCGAATTTGACAATATCAGGGTACGCGCACAATAAACGAGGGTAACCCATGGGTCAAATGGTTTGTCATAAACACGAAGGTAACTGTTGAATTTACGTGCTTGTGTTAAGCTGACCGAATGTGACAGGTAAAATTTCCTCGTAAATCATGAATTAGGTTATAGAATTTCTCTGGGTTGCCGATAGAATATCTGGCAAAGTTTGTTTCGAACGACTTTATATTTTATAAATCTATGCGTTCAGTCAGTATCAAATTATTGTTTGCACGAAAAATGAGGAAGGATTAGGTGGATTTAGCAACCGTCATAGGCATTCTAGGTGCCATCGGCTTTGTCGTCATGGCCATGGTCATGGGTGGTGATTTAGGCATGTTTGCCGATGTCCCCTCCGTATTAATCGTATTTGGCGGAACACTTTTCGTTACACTTTCTCAATATACCCTTGGTCAGTTTTTTGGTGCAGGTAAGGTGGCTGGTAAGGCCTTCATGTTCAAAATCGACACGCCCGAAGAACTCATTGAAAAAATTGTCGAGATGGCCGATGCCGCCCGTAAAGGTGGGTTTTTAGCATTAGAAGAAGCGGAAATTGGCAATCCATTTATGCAAAAAGGCGTTGATATGTTGGTTGATGGACACGACATAGATGTGGTCAGAGCGACACTTGCAAAAGACGTGATGATGACCACCGAGCGTCACGATTTTGGTGTTTCTATTTTTAAAGGCATGGGCGACGTCGCACCTGCCATGGGTATGATTGGTACCTTAATCGGGTTGGTAGCCATGTTATCGAATATGGATGACCCCAAAGCGATAGGCCCTGCTATGGCCGTTGCCTTATTAACCACCCTCTATGGCGCTTTTCTGGCTAACGTTGTGTGTATTCCTGTTGCAAAGAAATTGAGTCACCGGGCGTTAGAAGAAAAGCTTAATCAAAGTCTGATCTTAGATGGTATCGTTGGAATTGCTGATGGCCAAAACCCACGTGTTATTGAAGGCATTCTGAAGAACTATCTGGCCGCAAGTAAGCGTGGCGTGGGTGCAGAAGAAGAGTAATCCAGCATGGCAGAAGAAAAAGAGTGTCCCAAATGTCCGCCAGAGGGGCTGCCCCCCTGGATGGGAACATTTGCCGATTTAATGTCGCTTTTAATGTGCTTTTTCGTGTTGCTACTCGCATTTTCTGAAATGGACGTACTCAAGTTCAAACAGATTGCCGGTTCGATGAAGTTTGCTTTTGGTGTGCAAAACAAAATAGAAGTTAAAGATATTCCTAAAGGCACCAGTGTAATTGCAATGGAATTTCGCCCAGGTCGTCCCGATCCTACCCCAATCGAGAATATTCAGCAGCAAACAATTGAAATGACCCAGCAAATGCTAGAGTTTCAGGCGGGAGACGAAGATAACGCGGGGGGGCGCCAAAAACAGCGCGGAACACAACGGGGTGGGCAGTCACAACAGACAGCAAAAGACCAATCTTCATCCGCACAAAAGAGTGACAGTAAAGAACAGACGAGCGAGCTTATGAAAAAAGTCGCTCAACAACTGCAAAAACAAATTCTTGATGGTTCCATTGAGATGGAATCGTTAGGGCAGCAAATTACTATCCGCATACGGGAAAATGGCTCTTTTTCCGCAGGCTCTGCATTTCTGCAACCGCAATTTAAGCCTATCCTAAGGAAAATTGGAGATATTCTAGCTGACGTTCCAGGAGAAATTGAGATTTCTGGTCACAGCGATGGACAGAATATATCTAATGAACTCTATCGTTCTAACTGGGATCTCTCAGCTCAGCGCGCTGTTGCAGTAGCCGAAGAAGTGAGGCGCGCCCCTGGTTTCGATGAGGCCCGCATGCGCGTGGTAGGAAAAGCAAGTACAGAGCCTTTAGTTGACGAGGCGAGTACGCCGTTAGAAAGGGCGCGTAACCGCCGTGTTGAAATTAATGTTAATCAGGGTAAACCGATGTTGTCGAAACCTATATCGGTCATCGATGACGGTGAATAGTCAAACACGCTTGATAGCCTGGTGAAATCCAGGCTTTGCCAGTACTATTTGCACTGTACTGATTGTCCTCTCCAGAAATCCGCCTTCACAATATTTCAGATAATATGTCCACAAGCGGTGAAAACGTTCATCGTAGCCTGCCTGGTTAAGCTCATCCTTAGCTTGATTAAAACGGTGGTACCAATCGTTAAGGGTTCTGGCATAATCCAAGCCGATGTCGTGTAAATCTCTTATAACTAAATTACTGCTTCGTTTGAAATGCGTATTGAGCACTTCTATAGAAGGTAAAAAGCCACCCGGGAAAATATACTTTTGAATAAAGTCGACACTGTTCGCATAGTTGTCAAAGCGTCTGTCATCTATTGTGATGCATTGCAACAACATCAAGGCATCACTTTTTAACAATGATGAGCACTTTTCGACAAAATTATTTAGATAACGGTGGCCCACAGCTTCGATCATTTCCACCGAAACCAATTTTGTATAGGTGCCAGTCAGCTCTCTGTAGTCCTTTTTCAGCAGGGTGATTTTGTCAGCTAAGCCCTCCTTCTCTATCCATTTGGCAGCGTAGGCGTGTTGCTCTTCTGAAATGGTGGTAGTGGTAACTTTAGCGCCGAAATTCTTGGCGGCGTAAATGGCTAGTCCACCCCAGCCGGTTCCAATTTCCAGCAGATGATCTTTTTCGGATAACTGTAGTTTTTCACAGATGATATGTAGCTTATGTTGTTGAGCATCATCCAGGGTGGCGTTCGTATCCGGGTAAATGGCGGCAGAATACATCATGCGGTCGTCAAGAAAGGTTCTGTATAATCTGTTACCCAAATCATAGTGCGCTTCAATATTACGCTTGGCCTGATGCTGGGAGTTGCGATTCATAAAATGCTGGATCTTCCAATAGGGCAGGGTTAACCATTTGAACTTCTGTTCCCACTGGTCGAGCATGGGTAAGTTTCTGGCGAATATGCGAATGACAGAGGTTAGATCCGGACTCGTCCAGAGTCCATTCATATATGTTTCACCTGACGCCACACTGCCCCCGAGTAACAAATGCCGGTATGCGTGGGGGGAAAGAATATTTACACAGGCGCGTAACCCACGATCCGGATATCCAAAGCTGGCCACTTCAACACCTTGTTCTTCAATCGTGATTTCGCCAAACTCTATTTGACTAAGTGCCTTAAAAAATATCCGCCGGTACGTCTTTTGCGCCAGCGTCAATGTGTGAATTTCATTGATTACGTTTTCACTTGTCGCCATCTATTGTCCCGTTATTCTGAGAAGGGTGTGAATGAAGGGGGGTCCCCTTTATCCATAACTTCAGGGCTTGAAAATAAATGCCAAGAACCGTTTTAATGGTCATACTGGGTATTTTAGTCAAACATTTTCTAAGATTCCTGGTAGTTAGGGGCTGGCGTTGAAGCACAAGTCCAGCACTAAAGTCTTTTTCGTTGTGATGGCAATCCAATGCAATCGATAATTTGTCTGCAGGATTGGATATGCGCCATTTATAGATCATATTCATCGGGTTAAAAGGTGAAACATGGAATGCCTTTTTACTATCATTTTGTGCTGCTAAATCGACCAGGTAACAATGGGTCTCATGCCAGGGAGTATTGCTGACCTCAGCGAGCATATGGCTAAATTTACCCTCCGGGCTGCGCAAAAAGTAGAAGTTAACGGGGCTAAAGTAGAAACCCAGCATTCGTAACTGACCCAAAAGAAATACATCTCCTATAAGCTCGGACCCGTTAAGAGAGGACATTTTTTTTCGCACAGCGTCTGCCAGTGAGTCCTTAGGTTCGCCCAGATAATCACTTCGTCTGAACTGAACCAGTGAGAACCGGGACTGGGAAACATGTTTAACTGTTTGGCATATCTGTTCGATTTCATCCAGTTTTAACCAAAACAAATACATCGCATAATTGAACGCGTGCTGAGTGGGTCGAAATCTTTGGTGGAAGACTTTGCCTTGATAAATCGCGCTTTGCATTACAAGCTTTCTCCAAACTTCTTACACACGTCTAAGGCGCTTCGCACACCATCTTCATGAAAACCGTTGTACCAATACGCTCCGCAAAAATAAATATTCTGCTTCCCACATATTTCTTCTTTACGACGCTGCGCCTGGATCATGTGGTGATTAAATTGCGGGTGTGAATATCGATAGGAACCTAAAATATCTTCTTCTCTTATAGAATGGGTATCATTTAAGGTTACGCAAAACGTTTTACGCGCGTTAATACGCTGTAGAATATTCATGTTATAGGTCACAGAAGCAGGAGCGTTATCCACCGGGTGCCGTTGATTCTTTAACCGATAATTCCAACTCGCCCAGGCGAGTTTGCGTACGGGAAGTAATGATGTGTCAGTATGCAAGATCACTTCATTTTCGGCGTAGCGCATTTTGCCTAATATTTCTTGGTAGGCGGGCTCTTCATTTGGCGTCATAGACAATGCTTGGTCACTATGACAGGCGATTACCACGTCATCAAATTGATATAGCTTGCCCGCACCGTCTTGTAGGTGGACACCCGTGCCGTTTACTTTGACTTGCACCACTGGAGTCGACAATTTGATTTTATTTTTAAACGGCTCAATCAAGGGAGCTATGTACTGGCAAGACCCTCCCTCGACGGTATACCATTGGGGCCGATGATTAACATTAAGTAACCCATGATTATTGAAGAACTGTAAAAAAAATTGCAAGGGAAAGTTTTCAGCTTGGGCCAAACTAGACGACCAGATCGCAGCACACATGGGAAGAATATAATGGGTTGAAAATAACGGGCTTAGTCCCAGTTCATGTATAAGTGAGGCCAATGTGCGACCTTCGACATTTTCCTCGGCAGCAATAAGTTTTTTACACGCTTTATTGAAGGTCACAATGTCTTTGACTAGATTCCAAAACTTAGGACGTACCAGATTGCGTCGTTGCGCAAACAGCGTATTCAGGTTGTTACCGTTGTATTCCAGTTTGCTTGCTTCACAGTGCACGGAGAAACTCATTTCGGTGGGCTGACTACGCACATGCAATTGCTTCAGTAGCTGAGTGAAGTTTGGGTACGTCCAATCGTTATATACAATAAACCCGGTGTCGATATTATAATTCTGCCCCTCAACTATGATGGGTTTAGTGGCCGTATGGCCACCGATGTAATCATTTGCTTCAAATACCGTCACATCGTTGCGGCGGCTAAGCAGGTGTGCTGCTGTCAGGCCTGCGATTCCTGTCCCCACTACGGCGATTTTTCGTTTTTCCATTGATTAATTCACATACTGCTGCGCATTTTCTTAGATAAATAATGCTGAAATGAGGAGGGGAGTATATTTAATGTCTTCATGATTAAACTGAATCGGGTGGGGAAGGTGATGTCACTTTCTTCTTTTTCAATTCCCCTTAAGAGTGCTTTTGCAGCTTTTTCAACCGGAATAATCATCGGCATTTCAAAATCATTCTTATTCGTCAGAGGAGTTTCAACGAAGCCAGGTGAGACGGTTTGAACTTTCACATTTTTCGACGCAAGATCTACTCTTAGGCATTGGGAAAAGTAATGTAACGCAGCTTTACTCGAACCGTATGCCTCTGCTCTGGTGAAAGGAAACAAGCGCGCCATACTGTCCACAATAACCAATGATTTTCCCTTGGCGCAAGATGGAAGTAGTGCTGCTACGCAATTAACGACACCAAAAAAGTTAACGTTAAAAACCCGGTGGAACATGGCGGGCTCAAATTTATCCATGTCGACATATTCACATGTGCCTGCATTGAGTACTGCAATATCCCACTCTGCATCGCTCAACGCTAACGCAGTTTCTTCTTCGTCCGTCACATCAAACTCCAGTGTTCTTACCTTTAGCTTGTTGGCGATCTCGTTTAATTTTTCCTGATTTCGTCCGCAGGCTATAACGACCCAGCCATATTCAACTGCCTGTTTAACCAACTCTAGGCCAATACCTGAGGTTGCACCCGTAACGAGTAAACGTCGCTGTTTCTTATCTGAATATGACATTATGTATCTCTTAGTCGTGTTTTGATGGCTTTAATTATCCACTTAAGCAGGGGAATGTTTTCATAAACTAATTGGCCCACATCGAAGTAATCCCGATGATAAAAAATGCCAGTTTTATTCACCTTCAAATGAGTCACCCCATCGGACTGGATTAGCTTCGTAGGATCTGAGCGTAAGCTCAGATTAATCGTCCAGCTTATATAGTAGGAGTCGTGTTCCTTGTTCAAACACTTATCAACTGAGAAAATATCGAACGTGCAGGCTGCCACTTTCTCATTGAACTTCGTAAAGTAAGCGTTTATTTCGGCCAATCCACGCAAATGATTCATGGGGTCTATAAACTCTACATCTTTTGTGTAGAATTTTCGCAAGTTCTCAGACGGGCTTTTATGGAATTGCTCAAAATATTTGCAAAATTCATCGACAGGATGCATAAAATCAAAAAATTTTATTTAGTTTCCAGTACATAGTTTTTATCTAACGAGATCACTTTGCCAGCCCTTATTTAGCAAGGCTTGCAATAACGATCCAAATAGACATCCATAGCGTAGCTAGGCAAATTCAGCAAATCTCAATTGGTATTAATGAACGCGGAAAAGCTTCCAATTTTTCCCCTGTCAGCTCATATTTTGCCTGGGGGTAGGATGTCATTACGAATATTCGAACCGCGCTACCTGCGTATGGTAAAGCATGCCTGTGCGACGAATTCTTTATTTGTTATCTGCATGCATAAAGCTCGCGTTACACCGGTTGAGAATGATCAAGTTCTACCCTTAGGTACCGCTGTTCGTGTGATCGACTTCAATATATTGCCAGATGGTTTACTTGGCATAAAGGTTGCTGGTGAATATTGTGTTGAGATAAAGAACATTGTTACCGAGCCTGATGGCCTGCAATGCGCAGAGTGTAAAAAATATCAGGTTTGGAATTCACAGCAATCTACTCAACAGATCGCTCCTATGGACGAATGTTTAAAGGAAATTTTCGCGCAATTTAGGGACTTAGCTCGACAATATGATGAGCTTAACTATAGGGACCCCACGTGGGTACTGTTTAGATGGTTAGAGTTGTTACCAATTGACGCGGAGAAAAAGCAGCATTTTTTAGTTCAGAATGATGCTAAAGACCTGCTTAGTTATTTGTTTGCCCTGCATGACGTATTGGCAGATAAAGTCACCAGAGTGTCGTGATTTAAGGTCACTCACTAATGGGCAAAACTGTTTAAACGTTTCTCTATAGGATCTGACAACCATTTCAGAAAACGCGGACGAACCTATATGTTAGTTGGAATTCCATTGGAACAAAGCAACAGTGTTATTAAACCGAGAGATTGTGCCAGCGAGATGTCAGATTATATCGTTGCTGTTGCCGAAACTCGGTGTAAAGCCTCGTTTGGTAAAGTTTTTAGTTATTTTGCGCCACGTTTACGCTCATACGCTCTGAAACAGATGGGCAATGAAGCTCTAGCCATGGAGCTTGTGCAAGACACTATGTCTAACGTCTGGCAAAAAGCGCATTTATTTAATGCGGAAAAAGGCTCGCCTTCTACCTGGATATTTACGATTGCACGAAATATTCGCTTCGATATGTTGCGGAAGTTGCAAAATCGCAAAGAAGATGTGTGTTCAGATGATCTCTGGCCCGTTTTGTGTGAGCAAACAGCTGACCTTAAAGAAGCGTCATTGGATGAACAGATCACCCTTGAACAGATTGGGTTTATGTTCGAATCCCTCCCTCCTAAGCAACAAGCCGTTATTGAAGCAATTTACATTGACGGTAAGTCGCAACAAGAAGTTGCAGATGAATTAGTTATCCCGCTAGGAACGGTAAAGTCTCGTACGCGCCTGGCACTGCAACGACTAAAGGGAATGCTAAACGACGATGATTAATTTTCACCCCACCAGCGAACAATTAACATTGTTCGCCGAAGGGGCGTTAAAACCTGAGGAATCAGTTGTGCTCTCTGCACATATTGACATGTGTAAGTGGTGCAGAGATGAGTTACGTCAAAAAACGGAAATGCTCGCAGCTAAGGTGTTTCAGTTTACAGAAACCGCTACACGTCCATTTAAACTGGATTCGATGGTCGAGGGCATTACTTCGACCAACGAACAATACCTTCGATCTCCGGCTCACTTTTCCCATTTCAGTCAATTTATCCGTCTGGATGGGTTACGTTTTTATCTACCACGTACTTTACGCAAATTTGCGCTAAAAGCGGGCGGATGGGCGTACTTAGCAGGTAAAACGTGGCAAGCAGGAATAGATTTTAATAGCTCATGGCAAGCCAGTTTTATATATTTAGAGAAAGGCGGGAAAATACCAGAGCATAAATATGTGGGAAAAGCTTACTGGTTAATCATCGAAGGCGAATTCTCGGAAGGGAAAAAAATTTTCAAGAAAGGAGATTTTGTCGCCATTGCGAAAGACGCCTCTAAGGCACCTGTTTGTCATGGTGAAAAAGGATGTTTAATGTTTGCATTGCTCGAAAAACCCATCGTTTTTACCACAGGGTTAGCTAATTTACTTCATCCATCCAGTCATCTTTACTTTTAATTCCAATCCGCATGGTAGCGTAGGCTCGCTTCCTGCGGATTAGAATACACGAGTCTTAACTAATAAATTCGCTGTTCGGATAATTCAATTTTAATGTTTTCAGCGCGTTCTGCTTCAATTCTTCCAGACCCAACTCTTCGTAACTTGAAACCATAATTTCTAATGCTTGCTGGACTTGATCAGAGTTCGGATAATGCTCAATGACATAGCGACCCCGATTAGCCGCTGCAACATATGCTTGCCTGCGCATGTAAAAACGAGCGATTGCAATCTCGTAGCGAGCTAAGCGGTTTTTGATAAAAACCATACGCTTACGGGCGTCGGCTGCATATTTGCTATCAGGATGCTCTTCAATCAGCTTTCTAAAATCGTTAAATGCTTCGCGAGACTTTTCCGGGTCCCGATCAGCGCGGTCAATCCCCATTAAATCCTGAAACAGATTGTTTTCTGCATCCATATTGGTCAGGCCACGCATGTAACGAACGTAGTCCACATCAGAATGATTCGGGTTCAAGCGTAAAAAACGGTCGATTGTGGCAAGGGTTTCGTCTGTTTTATTCGCTTTATAATAGCTGTAGATTAAATCCAGTTGTACTTGGTGGGACAGCGGACCAAAGGGATAACGTGAATCAAGTGTACTTAGTGTATCGGCCGCGTTGCTAAAATTTCCTGCTGCCATACTCTGCTTCGCTTTTTCATAAAGCTGTTGGGCGCCCATGTTTGCCAATGCCAATTTCTCTTCGTCGGACGAAGAACTGCACCCGGATAGGCTGATGGCTGCACCAAACAGCGCAGGCAAAATAAATCGAATCAATTTCATAGCGTAATACATTCCTGCTATTTAAGTAACTATGTCTAACGTGACACATATGATTGCAAGCATTCTAACGTAATCAGACTTCAATGCACCACATAAAACCAATAAAGTTTGCCGCGAAATGGAGCAAATCTTGTTATAATGATGGTTTTCACCAATACTCAGGCGTTATGAGTCAAAACCATACTGATGTAAACAGCATTTCTCTTCAGGCCGAGGCCGAACCACGTCATTTCGGACAGAGGTTAGATCAGGTTGTAGCGGATTTGTTCCCGGAATATTCACGATCCAAACTAAAAACGTGGATTCAGGCAGGTAAACTAGTTGTCGACGGCGAAATAATTAATACGCCGCGTCAAAAAATAAATGGGCATGAACTGATTGAGCTCAATGCAGAACTGGAAGTGCAGTTGACCAGCAAGCCGCAAAATATCAGCTTGAAGATTGTCTATGAAGATGAGCATATTCTAGTCATCAATAAACCTGCCGATATGGTTGTGCATCCTGGCGCAGGAAATCAAGATGGGACCCTACTGAATGCGTTGCTCGCGCATGTACCAAACATCGATAAGGTTCCAAGAGCTGGGATTGTGCACCGTTTGGATAAAGATACCACGGGGTTAATGGTGGTCGCGAAAACGATTCCCGCACAGACACACCTGGTGGAACAGCTTCAGCAGCGCAGTATGAGCAGAGAATATGAAGCGCTGGCTATGGGGACGATGGTGGCTGGCGGCGTGGTTGATGCACCAATTGGTCGGCATGCAACGAAACGCACCCATATGGCAGTCCGGGAAACAGGAAAGCCAGCTATCACGCATTATCGGGTGATTGAAAAATTTCGCGCTTATACCCATGTCAGATTAAAGCTGGAAACAGGTCGCACTCATCAAATCCGTGTTCATATGGCTTACATCATGCATCCGCTGGTAGGTGATATTACATATGGTGGGCGTCCGAAGTTACCCAAAGGGGCGTCAGAAGAATTCGTTGAGACACTTCGTCAATTTAAGCGCCAAGCGCTTCACGCAGTACAGTTATCTTTGCATCATCCTGAAACAGAAGAATGGATGACATGGCAAGCACCTCTCCCTCAAGATATGGTTAAGTTAATTAATGCGGTACGCCACGACACCGCGCTAAATCCTTTAGATGACTATTAATTACGCGTGGTTTAGTCCTGATTGGGATAGGCCGAAGAATGTGACGGCCTATGTTTCCACGCGGTTAAATCATACTGGTTATGCGTCTGACGATGAACCCTATTCGGAGAACAATATTGCGTTGCATGTTGATGATGACCCCGAGAAAGTTTTCGATAACCGATCGTTGCTTCCTTTCTCTCCGCGGTTGTGTTGGCTAAACCAAACACACAGCAATGTTTGCGTCACTTTACCCTATTTATCCGACACCGCAGATGCGTCGATTAGCAGAAACCGTAAATACTGGTGCGCCGTAATGACCGCTGACTGCGTGCCTGTGTTGATAACCAACATTTCAGGTACCGAAGTGGCAGCCGTTCACGCCGGGTGGCAGGGATTATCAAATGGGGTGATAAAAAATACGTTACATGCCATGGAGTCCAGGCCCGAGGACTGTATTGCCTGGATCGGTCCGGCAATTTGCAAAAACTGTTTCGAAGTGGATGCAAGTTTTTCGAACAAATTCAGGCAATGGCCGCACACTATTGAAGGCCGTTCCGCGGAAAAAGCCTATATAGACTTACCCGAAATAGCTCGTTGTCAGTTGCACTCATTTGGCTTGACACATATTACCAATTCTAATTTGTGTACCTACGAGAATGAATCGTTATTTTTTTCTCATCGCCGTTCTCAGCATAAAGGGTATTCAGCAACAGGGCGTATGGTCTCGGTTATTGGCATCAATTAAGGCCGATGCGTTTGTGGAATTTTCTACTACTCTCTTGAAAGCACCACCCTGAATACCCATAAATTAGGTGTCGTATTTTAAGAGAGATCTGCTATGAGACTTGACAGATTTACCAGCAAATTTCAGCTTGCAATTTCTGACGCACAATCCTTGGCGTTGGGAAGGGATCATCAATTTATTGAACCTGTGCATTTAATGACAGCCATGCTGAACCAGCAAGGGGGCTCTGTCAGGCCACTACTGGACCAGGCAAAAATAAACGTCAATGGATTTCGCTCAGCATTAAGCCAGGCTATCGAACGCATACCACGTGTTGAAGGCATTGGAGGCGATATCCAGCTCAGTAAAGACAGTGGAATGTTGCTCAATCTCTGCGACAAGATCGCTCAGCAACGCAAAGACGACTACATAACGTCGGAAATATTTGTGTTAGCTGCGCTTCAGGATAAAGGACGTCTGGGAGAAATTCTCAAGGAATTGGGAGCGACGAAAGAGAAAATTGAACAAGCCATAGATAGTATGCGTGGTGGACAAAAGGTAACCGATCCGAATGCAGAAGATGTGCGTCAAGCCTTAGAAAAATTTACCACCGATTTAACTGAACGCGCAGAGCAAGGCAAGTTGGACCCTGTAATTGGTAGAGACGAAGAAATACGGCGTACGGTGCAGGTATTACAAAGGCGCACTAAGAATAACCCTGTTCTAATTGGTGAGCCAGGTGTAGGCAAGACCGCCATTGTGGAAGGACTGGCTCAGCGAATTATTAATGGAGAAGTCCCCGAAGGGTTGAAAAATAAGCGAGTGTTAGCGCTGGATATGGGGGCGCTGGTCGCTGGAGCAAAATATCGCGGTGAATTTGAAGAACGGCTTAAAGCGGTTCTTAATGAGCTGTCAAAGGAAGAAGGGCGTGTCATTCTATTCATAGACGAATTACACACTATGGTAGGTGCAGGGAAGGGGGATGGAGCAATGGATGCTGGCAACATGCTAAAACCTGCATTAGCGAGAGGCGAGCTGCATTGCGTTGGGGCCACGACGCTAGATGAGTATCGTCAATATATCGAAAAGGATGCAGCCCTTGAGCGCCGTTTTCAGAAAGTGCTGGTTAACGAACCCTCTGTTGAAGATACCATCGCGATTTTACGTGGATTAAAAGAACGCTATGAACTGCATCATTCGGTAGATATTACCGATCCCGCGATTGTCGCCGCCGCCAGTTTGTCTCACCGTTATATTAGTGACAGGCAACTCCCTGACAAAGCGATAGATTTAATCGACGAAGCGGCGTCCAGTATCAGGTTACAAATTGATTCCAAACCAGAGGAAATGGATCGTTTGGAGCGCCGAATTATTCAACTAAAACTTGAAGAGCAAGCGCTGGCTAAAGAAACGGATGAAGCTAGTCATAAACGTCTTGAGATCATCGAACTTGAAAGAGAGCAGGCTGAAAACAAATATGCGGAGTTAGAAACGGTCTGGAAAGATGAAAAAGAAGCCATGCAGGGCACCCAGACGGTCAAATCAGAACTGGAACAGGCCAAGCTTGATCTTGAGATTGCCCGTCGCGCCTCTGACTTGAGCAGAATGTCAGAACTGCAGTATGGCAGAATTCCTGAACTTGAAATGAAGTTGGAAAAAGCCGCTGAAAATGAAACTCGCGAAACCAGTTTGTTAAAAAATAAAGTGACTGATGCTGAAATAGCCTACGTGCTTTCCAGATGGACCGGCATTCCAGTGGCCAAGATGCTGGAAGGTGAAAGAGAAAAGCTTTTGCGTATGGAGGAAGTCTTACACAAACGGGTTGTAGGGCAAAGCGAAGCGGTAAATGCGGTTTCAAATTCAATTCGACGTTCTCGGGCTGGACTTGCCGATCCAAACAGGCCGATAGGTTCCTTTCTTTTCCTTGGGCCTACGGGTGTGGGAAAAACGGAGCTTTGTAAAACCTTAGCGGGTTTTATGTTCGATACCGAAGAAGCCATGGTACGAATTGATATGTCGGAATTCATGGAAAAACATTCAGTAGCGCGGTTGGTGGGTGCACCGCCGGGATATGTTGGATATGAAGAGGGAGGATATTTGACCGAAGCGGTCAGACGGAAACCATATTCAGTCATCTTACTGGACGAGGTAGAGAAAGCGCACCCGGATGTGTTCAATATCTTACTGCAAGTGCTAGATGACGGTAGATTAACAGACGGGCAAGGGCGCACAGTAGATTTTAAAAATACGGTAGTGATTATGACATCGAATTTAGGTTCTGATGTGATCCAGGACAAAAGTGATGATAGTCAGTACGAGGAAATGAAAGCCGCGGTGATGTCGGTGGTCAGCCAGCACTTTAGACCGGAATTTATTAACCGTGTTGACGACATTGTGGTATTTCATCCATTGGGCAAAGAGCAAATTAAGTCTATCGCTAAAATTCAGTTGGCTTCATTGCGAAATCGATTGGCAGAGAAAGGTTTTAAACTTGAACTTTCCGCGCAGGCCATGGATAAACTGGCAGAGGCTGGCTTTGATCCGGTGTTCGGTGCACGTCCCTTGAAACGCGCCATTCAAACACAAATCGAGAACCCGCTTGCACACAAATTACTAGCTGGGGAAATTCTTCCAGATAGTACAATAAGAATAGATGCCGAGGACGATAGATTGGTTGTCGCCGTTTAATATTTGCAGCGGTAAAGGCCGCTGCAATTATGGAGCTGGAATTATAGCAGCGAATTCTTGAGCGCTATTGCTTGGTCTTTTTCCGGAAAATTTTTATCGAACGTTTTGTTCTCTTCAAAAACAGCTAATGCCTCTTCTATGCGCCCTAGTTTAGCCAGTGTGTAAGCTAAATGGTAATGTAAGCTAGGACTAGAAGCGTTTAACGTATAGGACTGTCGCAACTTGTCCAATGCAGCTTTGTATTCTCCGGACAGTGCAAGTAGCCATCCTTTGGTATCAATAAGGGATGCGGAGTCAGGCGTAATCGAAAGAGCCCGGTCAATATAAGAATGGGCTTTTTCCAGGTCGCTCGTGGCGTATATATTGGCAAGGTTATTCAGCACAAAATGGCGGTTCGCTAACCCTTCCTCGTTTACTAAAGATTCGTAAAGCGGAGCGGCCTGCCCAAAGTCCCTATCAATATAATACATGTCTGCAAGTAAGTGCTTAGCAAAGTGATTACCTGGCTGAGTTTTAATAAAACTATTCAGGTAGGTGGTCATCTCATCGCGAAGGTGGCCTTGCTGGGCCAACTCATACATCCTAATTACTGCTAAAGTAAATTGAGGGTCAGCCTTGTGTGCTGCTTTGTAGAATGAAAAAGCTTCAGGATAACGTTCTTTTTCCTGATTCAGTTCTCCTTGAATGAGCAGCGAATTGGAGGTGTCTCCAAATACATCAACCACCTTTGCCACCTGAATTTCGGCTTTTTCAAGCTCACCCTGGTGTATAAAAAACCGGGCTAATTCTAGGTGGGGAATAATACTTTCTTGCGCATATTCCACTGCTGAGATAAGTGACTTTTCGGCAGCTTCTTTGTCACCTGCTAGAATTTGAAGTTTGCTTAATTGGATAAGTTTTTGCGGCTGGGCCTGCCAATGTGCATAGACGATATCCAGTTGTTTTCTAGCGTCCACTTTTCTATCAAGTTCAATCAAAATTTCTGCTTTTCTCAGAACGTATGGTGCTGATAGCCTATCTATTCCTAGCAACTGATTTATTTCACCCAGGGCACTTCTATAATCTTTTTGTTGTAGATAAATGGACACTAGCAGTTCGCGGGGGCGGACATCATTCTTGCTGATCGATTTTGCAGACACCAAATGTTCTATAGCTTGTTCAGGCCGATTCTGAATCATGTGTAGCTGCCCAGCTAATAGAAGAACTGATATATTTTTTTTATCTAGCTCTAACGCTTTTTTAATACTCGCGTTGGCCTTTTCAATATCATCATTTGCAAAAGCAATCCGTGCTTTCGCAATGACAGCGCCGAGCATGTCAGGTTCTTGACTTAACACATTTTTTATTATGTTACTCGCTTGGTCGAATTTCCCTAGTCGCATAAGCACTTCTGCAAACAATACCTGATAGCTCGTGTTATTTGGCTCAATTTCAGCGAGCTTCTTAGCATAGGTAAGTGCGTCGTCAAATGCTTCCTGTTGACTTAGTAGCACCGTTTTTAACTGTAATACTTCCTCTGTTTCTGAATTAGCCAATGTGGTGTTCAACACCTTTAGTGCTTGCTCACGTTCTCCCTTATTTAGAAGGATTTTGGCGCGTAATAGGGTGATCTCTGGTGCGTCAGGAAAGTTAGCAACAATAGCCGGCATTAGCTGCTCACACTTAAACCGCCTGTGAATTGTAAGATAAAATTCACATGCCAGACTCGCGACCTGAATATTTTGTACTACAAGATTTTCATGTTTTTCCAAAATTTTCCGCGCGTCTTTAACATAGCCCACGCGCAGCAATGAATCTATTAACATACCTAGCAACTCAGGCGTTGCGTCACGACCTGACAGGTATCGCGAAAGCGAGGTGCTCGCTAAATCATAATTGCCATTAATATAAGCCACGACTCCGGCTATTAGACTCAATTCTAACTTTTCATTGAGCTGTTGGTCAGTTAACAGACTGAGCTGTTCACTTAACTCAGTCAGAATTTTATCGGCCTCTAAGTGATTCTCGGTAAGAGCAAGAATACGCGCTTTCAACAGCTTATTTTGGATATCACCAGGCGTTTCTTGTTCTATTTTTTTTACCAGTTCAGTCGCTTCAGAATATTTGCCACGTTGGACTAGGGCACTTGCCAACGCTCGCATAACAGACGGGTTATCAGGTGCAATAGTATAGGCATGACGATATAGCTCCATCCCTTTGTCGTACTCATCACGCTTTTCATTTAATTTCGCCAAAACTAAAAGCATGTCAGGATCCCGTGCCCTAATTTGTTTGGCTTGTGTCAGCAGCTGCTCTGCTTCGCTTAATCGATTTTCGTCCAAATACAATGTTGCGAGACTGGTAAGTAAAGCAACGGAACTATCGAACATAGATAAATGTTTTTCGTATAAAGCAATGGCTTTTTCTCTTGCGTTTTCTCGAAGATATGCTGTTCCTGCTACTAATACAATCGCTAGCTTGGTGTCCCGTTGCAAATCACGTTTACGCAACAATTTGTAAATTTTATCGTAGCTGCCAGAAAATAGGTAAGCGCGAGCAAGAGGTCCTAACACCAGGTTTTCATCTGCACCGGCCTCCAACACTTCTTCAAACTCAACTATCGCATCACGGACATGACCATCGATAAGTAATATACGCCCCATTAGTAGCTTAGAGGGAAGATGTGCGGGGTCTTCTTGAAGCACATTTTTTAACAGTATATAGGCCTCTTGCACTTCACCTTCATTAAAAGCGAGTAACGCTTTGTCGTACGAATCCGCCATCGTTGCCTTTACGTTTGATATCAACAACGCGGTAGTAAAAAATAGAACAGAGAGGGCCTTTTTCACATTAACTCCTAATGTTAGGCTTAAACCAATGGTATGCAGTGTAATGAAGTTATAGAAAAGAAAAAAGCCCAGTCAAAACAAGCGCTTTAGTGAGGGTGGCGAGCATTTTTCAAATTGCGTATTTACTTTACATCAGATCCGCACGAACACATGCCACTTATGCATCTCTAACTATGGATAGGATACCGCTTACGGGCCTACTTTTATAGGGGTGAACGATACCATGATATAACTCACCTGCTATCTTCACACTTGCACAACCAGTCAGACTTAACCCTTCACGATACACTCTAATGCATTAATAAGTAGATTGTGGTGCTTAACCCGACAACGCCAACCACTCTAATATATGTTTGCAAACCTTCCAGAACAGACGTCAGCAGAATGGGTAACGTATCAACAAAGCGTGAGCCTTTCCGTGTCGTAAAAATGGGGAATGCTATGATTCAGTATTTAGGTTTGCTCCTTAACCTCGCTATGCGCCGTTAGCTTGGATTCACACGGATAAAGAAAGAGAAAGGGTTACCTGAAAGGAAAAAAGCAACAGGTATGAAAAGCATTCTCAATCTTGCAAGTATACCGCTTTTACAGCTTATATAGGTGGCAGCCAGCCAGACTTATAATTTCGAAGCTACCGTGGCGGACCTGATGGGCTACCTATCGCGTCTTCGATAAACAAACATCGCTATTAGTCCGGCCATTAAGACGCCTGTTGCGGGGGCGCTGACCTCACCCGTAGGTTCTTTGCTATGCGTAGTTAACGATAACAACTTAAAGCCGTCATTCCCTCCGGCTGCTCCTGAAGTTGTACCAAATACCGAGTTGTAGGCACCGACTAACCAGTACTTAGCTTCTGTAGTGATCCCAGTTTGTTGTGTCGAACCCACTGATACATTCGCTAGGCTTAGCGAAAATGTTGCAAGCGACACAACTTCACTCCACGTTTTTCCGTGCAATGATGGCAGGGAGTCAAAGCCAGCCATCGAAATATCCGATTGTCCAGTCTGATAGTCGAACCCCCAACCAAGATTCAACCCTGTAAGCGAGACCGCTTGGTCAAATGAAAATAATAACATATCACTATTGGTAACGTTGTCGATCGTATGTTCATACCACTCTACATCGTCGCGGTTATAGGCAAGCAAACCATGTTCGTTATTGGCTACTATGCCATTTTGAATTTTACCTTTTTTATTCGTGTCAGCCCACGCAGAAATCTCTACATTCTGCCCCCTTTGGCTTATGTTTATTGAGTTTCCCCAATTCTTACCAGAGTAATCCAGCGAATCATTAAAATTCCACGTAGTATCTTCGGCGCTCGCGGTATATACGCTACCTAAACAAAGGGCACACAATACAAATATTCGTTTACCCAACTTCATGATAAGCTCCTCAGCCACCTTTTCTATCTTAACAGTCTGATTTAACATGGAAATCTCCAGCAAAGAGATTGCTTACAGAATGTTTTCTCCATTTAACTTGGTAAAATTTTATCAAATACACCAATCTGTATCGTATACCTGTGCTTATAAATGTATTACGTTTGATAACTAACTTGCTTTTTGGTCAGGCAACTGTTTAAAACCAGCAGCTTATGAAATAATGCCGCCAAAATATTCTGAGACAGAGGATTTATGCCTGAAAATAAACGCAAAGGAATTTACCTTTTACCCAACCTTCTAACGACAGCCGGACTGTTTTCTGGGTTCTTTGCAGTTGTTTCATCAATGAATGGTCGTTTTGAAGCTGCCGCAATTGCTATATTCGTCGCGATGATTTTTGATGGATTAGATGGACGAGTAGCTCGCATTACAAATACACAGAGCGACTTTGGCGCTGAATATGATTCTATGGCGGATATGGTCTCGTTTGGTGTTGCGCCAGCCTTAGTGGCATATAATTGGGGTTTAAGCGGGCTTGGCAAATTGGGGTGGTTAGCTGCATTCATTTATGTCGCTGGTGCAGCTTTACGCTTAGCACGTTTCAATACTCAGATCGGCATAGCTGATAAAAGATTTTTTCAAGGACTAGCCAGTCCAGCATCTGCAGCACTAGTGGCTGGTTTAGTGTGGGTAGGTGTCGAATACGGTGTGGATGGAGATGATTACGGTTTTGTCGTAGCAATCGTGACCGGCTTAGCGGGTTTATTGATGGTGAGCAACTTTAAATACAATTCCTTCAAAGAAGTTAACTGGCACGGTAAGGTCCCTTTCGTAGCCATTCTTATTGTAATGTTGGTTTTCGTTGTTGTAGCAACTGAACCTGCGTTGGTGCTATTTATCGTTTTTGCTCTTTACGCACTAGCGGGGCCGATCAATACGTTTAGAACAGTAGATAAAGTTACCTTAGAAGATGTCGTTGGCGATCATGAAGAAGATGCTGACTTTAAAGAAACCGAAAAGGAAGGAAAGGTTTCTTCGGAATTTGATTCTGGAAACCCGACTCCTACAGATGCCAATCAGGGTGATAAAAAAGAAATTTAAAAATATTTTTAAAAAGAGGTTGACGATCAATTTTATCTGCGTAAAATGCGCGCCTCCTCAGACAGGAACGAATAAGATGTTCTGGATTTGAGAAGGTCAATCTTGAAAGAATTTTTAAAAAAACTTTCAAAAAATGGTTGACAAAAATAAGATGCAAAGTATCATACGCATCCCGCTTGAGACAAGGTCTTGAGTGAAAATTTGAAGGGTAAAATAAAGCCTTTCTAGCGCAGGAAAGCCAAGAGCTGAAAAGCGTGCTAATCGGCAAGTCCGATTAGCAAAACGTTCTTTAACAATTTATAACAAGACAATCTGTGTGGGCACTCGTTAAGAGTGTCAACCGACGATTCATATATAT
>NZ_JAPFRD010000003.1 GCF_026183695.1 Alteromonas aquimaris
GTCTGGAAACAGATGAAACGCGAAGGCTTTAGCATTGCTCGTTGCACGGTAGCCAGACTCATGAAAGTGCTGGGTATTCAAGGTGTGCGTCGAGGTCGGCGCTGCATTACAACGATTCCTGATGACAGTGCTGCGAAGCCGCTAGACTTGGTCAATCGTGAGTTTACAGCGCAGCGTCCTAATCAACTGTGGGTGGCGGACATTACCTACGTTGCCACTTGGTCTGGCTTTGTTTATGTGGCGTTTGTGACGGATGTCTTCTCACGCAAGATTGTGGGTTGGCGTGTGATGAAGTCGATGCAAACGCAGTTGATATTGGATGCGCTGGAACAAGCCTTGTGGGCACGTGGTAAACCCAAAGGCGTCATCCATCACAGTGATCGTGGCAGCCAGTATGTGTCCATCCGGTACTCCGAGAGATTGTCTGAAGCTGGCTTCAGCGCCTCAGTCGGCAGTGTTGGAGATTCTTATGACAACGCCTTGGCTGAAACCATAAACGGGCTATACAAAACAGAAGTCATCCACAAAGATGGCCCTTGGAAGGGTTTAGAACAAGTCGAATTAGCAACACTGGATTGGGTTGATTGGTTCAACAACAGACGGCTGTTAAGTTCTATCGGTGATATCCCGCCACTGGAATATGAGGAAAACTATTATCGACAATTAGCCGAAGATACGGCAGCATGACTCAAACAAATCCGCCTCCGAATTTACCGGCGCGATTCA
>NZ_JAPFRD010000004.1 GCF_026183695.1 Alteromonas aquimaris
GGGGAATACGTTACTCTCTTGTTCATTGGCTAATTCTCTCAAGATAATTAGCCTCCGACAAACCCGGTTTGATTCAATCACGTAAGTCAAAGTGATCTTTATGGGAGCTATAATTGCAGTGCGATTTAGCACCACAGTAAACTAAAATATTGAACATAAGTTCAGTTACTTTTGACTTTAAGCTCCTGTAAACTTTATTGCGCTAACAAGTATATACAGTTAGCGGAATATGGAATTTTAATGAAAAGGAATATGAAATGAGAGAACTAACTGTCGAGGAAACGAATGATATTAGTGGAGGAATAGTAGCACTTTACTGGGTAGGTGTAGGAGCAGTATGGGCTTATCGCTCATATAAAACAGTAAGGTTTGTTTCACAAGCTATGGCCGGCGGAGCCTTGTACGACGGTGCCAAGTCAATGATCCCCTAGCTGTAATAGCGTACCGCTAAGGCTGTACGCTCATTTTTGGAGCATAACGATGTGTATAAATGAAAGTTGTTGTCCTTGCTGCAAGAGTAATATAGGGCTGCCCACGAAAACAAAGCTATTAGTGCACGAAACAATAAAATGCCAAACTTGTGACGCTACGTTAACCGTTAGTATTTTTTCAGCGGTACTCGCAACCTGTATTTTGGGTGTACCTGCTTGGCTCCTTTTCGACGAACTCCTTGTAAGTACTAACCTCCACAATTATTTGAAGCTTTTTTTAGGCTTCAGTATCTGTATGTGCACGGCACGACTTGGCTTTCCATTCACCACACTTGCCCAAGTAAGACGCTGAACGTTTACACTTAGCATTCACCGCTCGTCTACTAATTTCTTTATCGAGGGCTTCACTCGGGCATCAACTTGACCTTGGCCTGACGCCTCACTCACGGAAATTTTTTGTTATTTAACTTAAGGTTGAGTGTTTCAAACAATGTATGTCTGTGGGAACGTGCAAGCATTTATGCAAAGTATTTGCAAAGTGTCTTTTCACATCTGCAAGCAATTGATAATTTGTAATTTTAATAGACACAAAATTTTCAAAATCCGCCGCCCGCAACGCCACTTCGTGTCGAGTGATACACTTCTGAGTGTCAGCCCATCGGGTGGCAACCAGTCAAAGTTCGGCCTCTGATACCATCTCTAAAGCGACCTTATGTGAGTTGGTCTGTGTCTTTCATTTCGTTGAATTGACTCTCCCCCTTTTTTTTAGTTCAGGCCGGGGATGGCGCTAAAGTCGATTTCATCTAATTGTGATGGGTCTGCGTGCTGGCGAATATAGTCTTCGTAGACTTTGGCTTCGACAAAAATACGAAAAATATCAGGGTCGATTTTTTTATTTTCGACCATTGTTCCCATGATAAACAGGCACTCACTAACCGGCTTGGCTTTTTTGTATGGACGGTCTGAGGCCGACAGCGCTTCGAAAATATCTGCTACTGCCATCACCCTAGCCGGCACTGACATTTCATCTTTAGTCAGGCCGCGAGGGTATCCTTTGCCATCCAGTGTTTCGTGATGACATAGGGCAAACTCACTGACTTGGTCAAGGTGTTTTGGAAAGGGCAGAGAATCTAGAATGTCCATCGTCACTATCATATGCCGCTTAATAATTTCGCGCTCTTCAGAGGTTAACGTGCCCGCGCGCACGCTCAAATTTTCCACTTCGTTATCACTGAGTACCGCTTGCATGTGATTGTTTACACTAATTTTATATTTGCTAGCCACGGTTTTGATTACATCCACTGCCTCGTCTGACAGAAACTCACTCCCCATGTTTGAGGCTTTGATGATCTCGCGCTCGCTATTGAGCTCTGCATGGCGTTGTGCGCTTTCCTGTTCAAGCGCTGCTAGCGACGAGAGATCACCGTTTTCCACCATCGCCAATTTGCGCTGCATTATGTCTAAATCAATGTCGCGACTGACAATTTCCAGTTTGGCATCGACATAGTCAATACGATCGAAAATGGTGTGTAACTTGGTGGCTTTTTCAATCACTCTCTCAGGCGTTGCCACTTTGCCACAATCGTGGAGCCAGCCAGCAACCGTTAATTGGTGACGTTCATTTCCAGTGAGCTTAAAGTCAGCTAAAGGTCCTGTATTCGCCGCATGCACCGCATCGGCTATCATCAGGGTTAACTCAGGTACCCGCTTGCAGTGCCCACCAGTATGGGGTGATTTTTCATCGATGGCTTTGGCGATGGTTCTGGCAAACGATTCAAATAACGCTTCCATTCCCAAAATCAGGGATTTGTTGGTTAACGCAATTGCGCCTAACGAGGCGAATGAGCGTACCAGGGTTTCAATCTGCCGAGTAAAGGGAACGTTACGGCCATCTTCCTGAGCATTAATTAATTGCAATACACCGATAATGTCGTCAGTGTGATCTTTAAGTGGAATGGTGAGCATCGACTGGGTGTGGTAACCCGTGCGCTCATCCATTTCGCGCGCGGCACTCATGTCGTACGGCAGCTCGTCGTAGACGTCCCGAAGGTTTATTACGTTGCCCGTCACAGCAGCATCGGCTACCACTGCCTTTTTGTTGGGTTTACCATCTTTGTACATGGGGATTTCAGGAAAACTGACTTCTTGTCCCGAGCTGCCGCCCAAATGTAGTCCTAGCGTTTTGTTGATCACGGTGTCAAAGCGCAAGTTTTTTTCTGGGGTTACCGAATAAATACTACCGGCATCGGCACTCGCCACTTTAATACTGTTGATAAGAATTTCTTCTAGCAGTTTGTGCGAATTAGACTCAGAGCTGATGCGGATACAAATATTAACCAAGTGGTCAAGTGCAGTATCCTCCTTAAATGGAACATGGATGTCAGCCATTACTCATCGCTCTCCTATTTACGTGGATATTTAACAACGCTGTCCTAATTACGCGGCAGTCGAGGCTGTATTGGTTGCGCGCTACAGATGCGCTAACGCAAAATAACACAGATTCTTAAACTGAGCATTTTTTGCTGGTGCAATTTCAACAATTACTGCTCGGCGAATGCTTTATAGAGGTAAGAAAATCGCCGTGCCAAGTTCATGTCGCGCCTTTCCAGCGACGGTAAGGTAAATTCTTGAAGAAGTAAAAAAGGGGACATTTATTTTTACGCTTAATTGACAAATTCCCCCTCAACTTCCGGTAAGTAGAACCCGAGACTGCCAATAACCCGGCTCCTGCTGTAGTCGACAAGCTATGTTCTTCATAAGCATGGCTTAGTAACGCCTGTATGGTTTCCACTTTATTGGCGATTTGTTAAGTACTCAGTAGTGCGCAGCATCTGACAGTCACCAACTCGACAAATAAGTCCACATTGAAGAACACATAAAATGCAAATAAAGGGGAGCAGTGAGCGAAAACAAGATGTGGCTGCAAATCCTGTAATAAACACTTAAGAGAAATTATGTTTGCAAAAATTTGCAACGAACTTTTATATTCACAACTCATTGATTTTTATATTATAAAAAGATAATAACTGGTTAGCCCCCTTCGGCTGTAGGGGTGTGACGTCCGAGTATCGGCTCAGTCACAGTCCGGCCTCTGGTACCATCATGTATAGTTGCGCTAACACACACCGACGCAAATCGTTTTGTATCTGTTCGCTTTCTCAGCCATCAGACTAATCATCGGAGTTAAGCGCCCTACGCATTGACCGTAGTTACTTCTAGCGAGAATAATCGACGCTTTAAGAATCCGTGCTACAGTTAAAGATGTCTTACGAAAATTAATTACACTGCCACCTAATCAGATGACCTAGGCGTGATTCAGCACCATGCTTGATTGTGTCTAGCCGCAACCGAATGGCTGTTCTTTTAGTGGAGCATTAGTTGGACGGGGTAATTTCGGTGGTGTTAATTGTACGTCTTGCCTATACCAATGACATGATTAAAGCAGTCTCCAGGAGATGCGTTTCAATTGATGTTTTTTGCGAACATTTAAGTGGTACGGGTAGTTTGCGTATCAAAAAGGCAGTGGGATGAGCCTGAACGATGTAGTGGAAGCCCAAAGATGACGGAATGATATGACCAACAGAAGAAGTATATGAAACGATATAGCGTAATTCACCAAACGATTTATGAGTTTTCCGGTCTTGCACAGCTACAGGACCACACGCTGCGCTTGAGGCCGCGCGAGGATCATGATCAGCATATCGAGTCGTTTGAATTAAATATTACCCCGCAGGCATCTTTGCGATGGCATCGTGATGTGGAAAGCAACTCGGTGGCTATTGCCACCTTTTTAGCGCCAACCGATCGATTAATGATTGAGAGTACCAGTGTCGTTCAGAAATATGACGTGTCACCCCACGATTTTTTGATCGCGGAGTACGCCGTAACCTATCCGTTTGAGTATACCCAGGACGAAAAGACAACGTTGCAGCCCTATTTAGACGATGGCAGCACCACTAACAATGAGCAATTGGATAACTGGATAAGTGAAGTATGGGCACACGATAAACCCATGCAAACATTTGAGTTACTCTTGCTACTAAATCAGCAGATTTATAAATCAATTAAATATAATGTAAGAGAAGAAGAAGGCGTGCAAAGTACCCTTTACACGCTCTCTGCAAGGACTGGGTCATGCCGGGATTTAGCAAGTCTGTATATCGATGTGGTAAGGCAACTAGGTTTTGCCGCACGATTTGTCAGCGGTTATATCCACACCGCGCCTTCTGACACGCTTTCACAGTCCACCCATGCATGGGCAGAGGTATTTATTCCGGGAGCAGGGTGGAAAGGGTTCGATCCTACCCAGGGAAGTCTGGTAGGAGGCGAACATATTGCTGTAGCTGTGACCCGATCACCAGATTTGGTTCCACCTATTTCGGGCGACTTCTGGGGGTTACCAGGCTCACACTTAAAGGTTAATGTGTGGACTAACGACATAAGCTGATCGAGCTTTTACAAGGTCAGCCGTGAAATTGAGATAATTGACCCAAATACAGAATCATAAGGGTCACTCGCGGATATTTACAGTAGAACGAAGTGTTCTCGCTCTCTGACTGCTAAAGACTAACCTATTGATCTCAAATTTGCGCTAAAGCTTTTTGAAAGAGAAATTTTCACGCTATTTTCTATAGAATACCCACACCAAGCCGATACCGGCGGTCCAATTTGATCCCACCTCTAACAATGCACTATTTTCCTGAGCCGTATTGGCAAAGTGCTGATAGCGAGCAAAAAAACCCAGCCATATATTGTCCACTTTCACTGTGATACCTGACGAAAGCTCCGTCCCGGCGTAGCCTGAATGGGTTGTAAACATAGGACGTGACGACGTGGCGTACTGTGCAGCAACGCCATAAAAGTAGTTTAAATTCCGGTCGTCAGCCCAATTAACAGTCAGGCGATTAGTCCAGGTTACAATTTCATCAAACACAGTAACCTTACGAAGTACCTCTACGCCAAGCCCTATTTTTGTGCCGATGTCACTTATCGAACGAAAATCGCTGGCATAGGCTTTTCTTACAAAAAGATGTGTTCTGATATAAGCGTCACGCTCGTCGTTTCCTAAAACATAGTACAGTAGCCGGGGGCCTGCTTCTGCTGTCCAGTCCAAGTCAGGCATACCGGTACGAATAGCGGCATCCTCACTGCGCACGGGTATGCCCCCAGAAAAAGACACATCAATCTCCCAATGGTCTCCATCCAAGAGGTTCCCTACCACCCCTTCTCTATCAACGGTAACTCTATCATCCTTATAATAAAAATAAGGAAAAGGTAAGACATAGGTACTTTGATCGGCTGAACCAGGGTACGCAGGCAAGCTAACTGCAAAGCCGCCGATGCCAGCTTCTATTTTCTTCTGAGCCTTTGCAGGCTCAGCAAACACCAGTAGATAAAACAGCCACAGTAGATGTAGGAAGTGAATGGAGGATAGCTTCATACCAAAACTTAATATTGCTGCATTAGCGAAGTTCGCCTGAGTTTAGTTGAATTTGGTGTTCGAAGCTAACTTATCCTCGTTGAACGACATGCTAAAAGCGAAATTTTCTACATGTTCTGACACTGCTCTGGGGAGTGAGTATTTAATTTTACACTGCCCTTAAAAAGTGTAAAAAGTGACCCTGAATGCACACCCACCGTGGCCATTTACCATTAAATTTTGAGTAAAACTGTTTCATCCTTATACGGTGCTTATTACTTATTATCCAACGAACACTTCACTCGGCTGAGGTTACACAACCAAAAAATTAAGTTCGTTAAAAAGACTAGCGCAATGGACAGTCACGTCGCTACCTGTTTGTTGCTAAATACTGTGATGACCGATGAGGTCATCAACTTAAAAAACAAGACGTTTTTCTATGCAATTCCTACCTATAAATGAAACTGAAGTCATCACCGGAGGCACCTGGGGCCATGTGGCGGTTGCTATTGCAATAGCTGATGCCGCCTATGAGTTTTATAAAGATTATTCGGAAAACAGAATATAAGGAAATATCATGGATATTTTAATACTAAATGATGTTCAAGAACTTAATGCAAATGAAGTTGAAGAATTAAGCGGTGTGGGTTTGTTTTACGAATTGGGCAAGTCTCTCGCTCAAGTATCTAACGCGAATGATTCAATCTATCGCCAGTATGGCAATACCAATATGAACCATTGGCCTCGATAATTTTATGGCGAGGCGACACCTATAGCCTCACTTCACAGTACCAGAGCGAATACTTTATGCATATATAAAGACTGCTTCGAATAGCAGCCGCCCTTTTTATGCGGGATAGTGCCTGGCAGCTATTTTTCCCAGCAAACCCCTCAACTTTTCATGAAAGTCTGCAGACTGGATTGCTGTTTTTAATACTCGCTGAAGCCACCCGTCAGTCCAAATTTTTTGAATCCAGCTGATACTAATCGGCTTTGAGGTGGGCAAACTACGCGCGTGAACGGTTTAATTTTGCTAAACCAGTTTTGTGAAGGCTTAGTGGGCCGAATTGAACAGGATTGGCGCAGTCTAATATTGTAAAAAACCGCGCCCAGAGGGTGACAAGGAAAGTCATTAGGTGAGCAGTACTTGTCTCGATATAGATAGCGTTTTATTTAATGTGGGTCCCGGGTATTCTCTGCCGGACAATAGTGCTGTAAAAAGTCATGATGTGAGGGAAGTTGGTTTACCTTACGCAAATTCTGCTGTTCTATCTGTGACAGAAAATGTTCCATTTCCTTTTCGCTCATCAAATCCGCAACCGGATGGTGCTGCATGGGGGTTAGTCCCTGTCCTAACATGACCTGTACCCAGGAGTTTTCGCCGAATAATTCATTCGGCACTTTAAATACCTTGCCGGTTTCTTTGAATAAAGCCAAACGGTGTTTTAACGACGCTGGGACAGGCATATTTTTACAATAGCGCCAAAACGGTGAGTCTTCTCGTTGGGTTACATGGTAATGCAGAATAATGAAATCGCGTATATTTAACACTTCATGCTGAGTTTGTGCGTTAAACTCATCGATATCAGCTTGTACAATTCCCCGTGCAGGAAACATCTGCAGCAACCTCACAATGCCTCGCTGAATCAAGTGAATGCTGGTTGATTCCAGTGGTTCTATGAATCCACTGGACAAACCTATCGCAATACAGTTTTTATTCCAGTGTGAACGGCGTTGTCCGGTGCGAAACTTAATAACTCTTGGCTCAGTAAGCACTTCACCTTCAATATTATTTAACAGCAGTTGCGTGGCCTTTTCGTCGTTAAGGTAACGGCTGCAATAAACAAGTCCATTGCCCACGCGATGCTGTAACGGTATCCGCCATTGCCAGCCTGAGGGGTGGGCGATTGAGCGCGTATAAGGGCGTGCTTCTTCTACCGAGGTGGTTTGTACAGCAATAGCGCGATCGCACGGTAGCCAATGCGTCCAATCGTCATAACCTGTATGCAAGGTTTCTTCAATCAGCAGGGCTCGGAATCCTGTGCAATCTATGAATAAATCACCTTCGATTACCTGCCCTGACGCTAACGTTAACGACTTGATAAAGCCAGACTGATGACACAGGCCAACGCGGTCGATTTTACCTTCAATACGTTTGGTGCCGTGTTGTTCCGCCATTTCGCGTAAGAATTTTGCATAGCGGGTGGCATCAAGATGAAACGCGTAGTTAAGGCCCATATTGGGTAATACCGCAAACTTATTTTGCTGAGCGGCCAACAGTTCAGCGCAATATACTCCGTAATCTTTGGCTAATCCCATCTGCTTTCCTTTCAACCAGAAGTGTTGAAAACCTGCTGCCCAGTGATCCTGACCTGTGGTGCCAAATGAGTGGATGTATTTCTCGCCTACAGTTTTCCAATTTTCGAATTCAATGCCAAGTTTAAAAGTCGCTTGCGTAGCCGCCATGAATTCCTGTTCGTTAATTCCCAATAGTTTATGCAGAGTCAGTAAAGGAGGAATGGTCGCCTCTCCCACCCCCACGGTGCCAATAGCGTCTGACTCGACCAACTGAATATCCAGATTCTTCCCCATCAGCTTTGCCAGTGATGCTGCGCACATCCAGCCTGCGGTTCCACCGCCAGCGATGACTACACGTTTAATTGGTTGAGCTTGCATGGAAAAGTCTCTCTCATAAAATTAACGGTTAAGCTTATTCAGCAATTCAGCGCGTAGTTGACGCGCTTGTGTTTCGTCAATCCCACCCGCAATTCCTTGCTGAGGCCTGGGAATATGGGCCAGATGTTCATCACTATTATTGAACACGAAATGTTCGAAGTGGCTTCGCCAGGCTTGTTTTTGCGCTTCGGGTAATTGTCCGATAGAAAGCATCGCCAGCTTTAATGCCAGCATTGGGTTGCCAAGGTATCCTGGAGAAGTACGCCACCAGTAATTTACTAACCCATTCACCTGACTCAAGCCTTCGACGTGATGCCACCACATGCTGGGAATGATGATCCCGTCGCCGGGTGCTAACTCAGCTACAACAGCATTCTTGAGTGCTTCTTCAAAGCGCGGGTAGGTGGAAAAGTCAGGCGCATGAAAGTCTACTAAACTAATTGCCTGTCCAGCGGGGGTGTAGTCTAACGGCCCGATATACAGGTTTTCCAACTGGTCGGGTGGAAACAGTGTAAAACGCCTGTTACCCGCCACTACAACGGCCAAATTTTGTGGAAAATCACAGTGTGCCGCTATCCGACTCTGATTGCCGAGCCACAAGCTTACCAAAGGGTCAATGCCGGTGAGTGAGATGGGATTTTCCGACCTCAACTTCGGAAACCAGCGGTCCACCATGGTGGAGCCCATGTAGAGCAGTTTCTTATGCTCAACTAATCTATTACAAAACGCCGAGAAGTCACATTGTGCGGGTTGAAAGTTGAAGCCTGTAAGATCTTTATTGTAAAAAACCCGATTATCTTCTTCCGCGAGTCCTTCGTAGATAACCACCGGCTCACCGCTATGATATTCAGTAAGCTTAGCTAAAAAAGCGGCGTGACTGGTCTTTTCTGCCGTCACTAACGGCCAGCTGTCTGCAAGTCCTCGCAGCACCAGCGGTTTACTACTTAGCAATATATCTTTGCTAAGCTCACTGTCGCCCGAGCAAACATGTTCAGCCACTTTTTGGTCGATGTTTATCATTAGCTGAGATTTAACAGCTTGTTCTTCCGACTGACTAGTTCGGCAAATTTTGCTTGCGATGCCAACATCATGTAAATTGGGCCAACATACCCTTTTGTGCGTAATGTTGCCCATTGTGCGTCGGCTAGCCCGTTAAGTGTATCCTCGTTGATTGTGTAAAAACCAAGTAGCTGATGTTGAGAACCATCGTTGAGAGTTACATCCAGCGTAAAGGATTCAACTAATTTAAATTCCAATAAACAATCGACAAAACCTTTGTTTTCCTCAACCCCGTGGTGCAAGGTTTCCAACATACCACTAACCTTTTCAAGGTAAGGCGCGTGACCACCAAATTCCAAAAATAGAGGCTCACCCTCATTCCCTATGCGGGGGCTATCCATATCAATATTCACCACCCGCTGCTGATCCTGCAACCCTATTGAAAAGGGTTGTCTGGCAACGTTTAAGGGAATATACCCTGCATCCCATTTATCATCAGTGAGAAATAGATTTTCTTGCTGCTGGAAGCCGAATAACACAACCGGATACAATTGCCCAGTGTCCGCATCCTTGTGAAACACAATTGGATAATAAGCCTGGGCAGAACGAAACTCACTGGGAAAGCTCAGCGAGAACATTACGTTATCACCTAGCTGGGCACTGCGCTGCGTATTCACTTTTAAATCTTTGTGGCTGACATTATTTAATCTTTCAATTGTTGCCATAGGACACCCTAAATTGTTTGCATTCCATGGGAATGAATTTGCTTAAGTAACGCTCGATTACCAGGCAATCCAGCCTTAAGTTGTTGTTTTCGCACTGCAGTTTGTTGAAAGTGTTGCATCGCACGTTGCTGATTGTTTTGCTTAACTGGTTGTCTTTTTAACTCTGACATATGCCGAAGACCAAGCAACACATACTGAAAACTGGCTGCTGGAAAAAGCTCTTCAGCCATCGGCACATCGTAGCGACTAGGAAGATGAGTGCGCCATACTTCAAGCATTTCAGCAAGCGAGTCAGAAATCGTCTCACGCGAGCGGTTATCTCGCCAGTAATCAGAGTCATTTCGTTCTGACAGCACATAATGAAGCTTGAGAAAATCCATTATACGTTGCCATCTGTAGTGAAAAGTTTGATTGAATCTTTTGGCAGTAATCGTCATGTGGAACGGGTCTCGCGGGAGTTGCTCGCTAACAAATTTTGCCGCCAGCTCCACCATTACCAACGCTGAGGCTTCAAGGGGCTCTATAAAGCCGGCTGCCATCCCTATACCTACGCAGTTATGCACCCAAAATTTTTCCCTGTACCCAGGTCGAATAGGAATTTTGCGAAACTCCACCTCGTTCGCCTGCTGACCAATATAGTGGCGTAATTCCCGTTCAGCGTCTTCATCACTGATGTGCGATGAAGAATATACATAACCAATCCCTCGTCTAGACTGTAGGCCTATATCCCAAATCCACCCATTCGATTGTGCGGTCGCCAACGTGGCGGAGGCAATTTCTGCATCAGGGTCGGCATAATCCACTTGCGCGGCTAGTGCAGTGTCATTGAATAATATATGACGTTGTTCAATAAATTTGGTGGCGTAGTGTTGTCCCAGTAACAACGATGCAAATCCGGAGCAATCAATAAACAGATCGGCTTCAATGACACCGTGCCTGGCTGTTTCTACTGAACGTATAGGTTGATTTTTCTCACCTTGAACCGCCACCACATCATCCAGAATATGTGTGACTCCTAATTGCTTCACAGCGTGTTGCTGCAACAGGTGGACGAACTTCCCTGCATCAAGGTGATAGCCATAATTATTCACAAAGGCATAAGCAGGGGTGGTGATTTGTTTAGGGGCAAGCCCTGCCTCAATCATTGCCGGTTGAGCAGATACCGCATGGGCAAACTCCACATTTTCACTGTGGGCAAACCAGTATGGAGCGATATCGAATTCAGCAGCCGCAACGGGTGCGGTGAAGGGATGATGATAATGATTTGGCTGACTAGATGAGCTCCAATTATGAAACCAGGAGCCTTGTTTAAAACTGGCATTACACTTAACTATAAAGTCGGTTTCATCAATGCCAATACGTTGCAGTGTACTGCGCATGGAGGGCCAGGTCCCCTCCCCTACGCCTATATGTTTGACATTGGGCGATTCGACCAGACTAATTTGAACACTTTTGTCAAAACGATAATCTGCAGCGAGTAAACCTGCAGTTAACCACCCAGCGGAACCTCCGCCGACAATCAAAATCTTTTTCACAGAAGTATTCATCAAAACTACTATACAACGTTGTAGCAATTAAAAGTAGCCATCATTTGATGGCTACTTTTGGGTTACCAAAACAGGTAATTAAAACGTGTAACGAGCGCCGATATTATAGCGAGGACCCGTTTCAGTATAGCTGACTAACTGACGCGAGTTACGTTCATGTGAGCGAACTGCTTCATCGGTCACGTTCAATGCTTCAATAAAGAAGGTCAGATTTTCGTTGAAAGCATAGCTGGCGTTGACGTCCCACTGACCATAGTCTTCAACAAAGATAGGGCTTCGTAATCCTAGTGCGTTACCATCATTCGCTAGGAACTTATCGCGCCAGTTATAGGCAACTCGTACCTGAATACCGTCTTTATCATAGAAACCGATAAAGTTGGCTGAATCACTGATACCGAGTAAGCCACTTTGGGGTTCCAGGCTGGCTACATCATACTCAAAATCAGAGTTTACGATAGTAGCGTTAGCGATAACGCCAAAGCCCGATTCGCCAAACAAGTGCTGAACTGCCAGTTCCCAACCGTAAGTGTTTTCTTCCTTGCCGTTAATCGGCACGTTGATGGTGAATTCTGCCGCAGGATCTTCTCCTGGTACACCCAGAATAAAGCCATCGGCATTAACCGTATTTGGGTAGTTCTCTATGATGTAGTTACGAATATCCGTATTGGTGGCTCCCGCACCAAGAGCGGCCACGGCTTCATTGTAACGTGCGCCCTGAGCAGGGTGTGGCAAATCAAACGTAGTTTCAGTAATTTGTCCGGTTGCAGTAAAGTTTTTCCCATCTTTGGTAAAGTAACCGATGGATGCGTAACTGCCTTCGTCGTAATACCATTCCAGGGCCAGGTCAAAGTTAGTTGATTCAAACGGCTTCAGGCCAGGGTTACCCTGAGAACCAGTACCACCGTTTATACGCACCAGTGAGTCGACTGTTTTGCCCCCTTGAATGAAACCATAGCCAGGACGCGACATGGTTTTACCATAGGAAGCACGCAGCATTAGTTCATCGGTCAGGTCTAAATTGAAATCAATGCTTGGTAAGAAGTTCTCGTAACTTCCTTCCAGCGTAGTAAAGTCCTGTTCACCTGAGGGGATAAGTGAAAACTCATTATCACCAGCCCATGCAATATTGGTGTAGGTTGGAACCAACGCGCTCGAGGTAACATCGGTCTCTTCATATCGAGCGCCCACCGCCATGCGCCATGTCATTGAACCCAAGTCACCTGAAAGGTTTGCTTGTAAGTAAACTGCATCAATGTCTTCTTGAGTACGACGATCTGTGGTCATATCAGAAGACGCACAGAATGAGGTGCCGCAATCACCTACCGGGCCCAACGCACCGTATGTACGATCAGCGATTTCTCGAATGGTGTTGAAATCCCACACGAAAAACTCTGGCTGTAACGCAGGATCGCTGCTGGTATCATTATCGAATCGGCTGGCAATATCCTGGCGTGTGAACACAGATGGGTCGATGTCGCCCGCTTCGCCCAGACCACCCCAGTTATCCTGTTGCACGTTTGAGAAGGCAGAGCGGTTTTTCATTTCAGATGTGCTGTAGCCAAAATCAACGCTTTCCAGTACGCCTGCATCAAAGGCGTAACTACCACTGATCTGAGCTTGTTGGATATCACTACGCATCTGGCTGTTACGGAATGAACTTCCCGTTACACGCACATCCTGTGGGCGAATGTTGGATACGCCTTCTGGATATGTAATATTCAGCACGGGGAAATCCGCACTAAAGTCGGTTGTTGTAACAGAACGGACCCATGTTGCCGTACCAATGACGTTGTTACTGCCGTAGGGGCTGTTAGGTAAAGATTCAGCAGAAGAATCATGAATATCAAACACTAACTCAAGGTTGCTATTCACTTCCCATTCGACGTTAAAGCCAACTGATTTGTTTTCATTAACGGTTGAGAACTGACCTGCGCCCATAGCTAAGTCGCCAGGCGCACCGAAGGCTTCAGAATAAACTAATGGTGCCACAGCAGGCCCATCTGTGAACACAGCACGTGACGGCCCAAAATTGTACCAGGCCGACACGTCATTGTAGCGGTCGTCAACCTCATTTTTTGCATAAGTGTAATCCAGTGTAGTGGTAATATTGTCCACCGGACGATACTGCAGAGTTAACTGACCATTGGTTCTGACACGCTCGATTTCATGGAAGTTGTAGCCAACACTCTGCGGCACGCTATAAACGTCACTTTCTTCAGGGTAATTTTCGTAAGCGTTGTCACCATCCGGAATTAACCCACCCCAATCAGCATTACCACCCGCCCAGTCAAAGCCGTTTATGTTACCAGGAAACGTTCTCCAACCACCGGTACTGGCTTGAGCATAACCGCTATCACGTTTTTGATAAGACCCAGAAATCGCCACACCAAAAGTATCATCAGCAAAAGTGTTGCTGTATAAACCGGATAACTCAGGGGTAATTGAATCACCTTCGTCAGAAGATTCATCAACAACTCCTTTCACGCCAAATGTAGCTTTTAAGCCAGGAGAATTTAGCGGCTTGGTGGTAAGAATATTAATTGTCGCGCCCATACCACCTGTTGGTACGTGTGCTTTACCTGTTTTGTAAAGTTCGACACCAGCAATACCTTCAGAGGCGATATTGGCAAAGTCGAATGAACGGGAAGTCGATGCAGAAGTGGCTTCAAGGGATGATGCAGGCATGTGTCGGCCATTCAGCAACACCAGGTTGTAGTCAGGACCGAAACCACGCACGGTAACCTTACTACCTTCACCATTTTGGCGATCAATCGATACACCGGTAATACGTTGCAACGATTCCGCCAGGTTGGTGTCTGGGAATTTACCCATTTCTTCTGCTGAGATTGCGTCTACAATCCCCTGAGAAGCGCGTTTAACATCCATCGAACGGATAACAGAACCGCGTATACCTGACACTTCGATAACTTCTACCATATCGTTATCGGCGTCTGCGGTTGCTTCCTGGGCTATCGCAGAATGCATTGTCGCACCTAGCAACAACGACATACTGGTAGCAATTCTAGTTTTTTTAAATAAGTTTTGTTTCATGTGTGTCCCCTGATGCTGTTGCATCTAGTTGCCAATACTTTCTGAACTTTTAAGCCCTTACTTCTTACTTCTTACTTAATACTCAAGCAAATCGATAACAATGTACGCGCTCTCATATCTTAAGTAACATAAATGGCGATGTGCCTTTACCTATAGTCCACTAGGGGACAAGTCAGCACTCGCCTAATTATAGCTCAAGTTAAATTGTTAATATTTCGCAGAAGGAAAAAACAATTTTGTAAACGCTTACATTTTTATAATTTAGACTTTTATTTTTTGTGATGCAAGTGTTTTTTTTTTGTTAAAACGGCGCCGGTAGCGATAATTTTCGTTTACGTAAATTTAACCAGCAGCTGGAAAAATAGGGGGTGCAGATAAATATATCCTTCGCCGGTGAGCGGATGGCAGAATCACAGCTAAGAGTAACTCCTTTAGTATGTATGAAACTACTGCAGTCAAATCCTAAGTGAGAATATGGCAAAAAGAACCGTTGCTTTTTACCCCAAATATAACATACCCGACTTTCTGTGCACGTCGAGACCTGGGAGCATACCTTAGATAGGCGCGGATTTTGTTCAATCCTCCCTTACAACAGCAAGGGAGCTTGGGGGTCGAAAGAGTATGTCGCCTGCCGCCTCCATACAGTTATTACTTTTTCTCCGCGCTATCGGCAGAGAGCTATTCCTTCTGCCGTAGTTTGGCTCCATATTTACCTCAATAGGATTTGGTGAACTTTTTTACACGGAATACTCTGGCTGCATGGCTACCTACGGTGCGCAACTACTATGTAAGCATTACAACACGTCAGGACCGCGCCTTAAGGCCTATTTCTCGTGATGTTAATTAACAGAGCCAGTATCACAGTGGCTAGAAAACAATCCGGTTCCCAATATGAATTTATCCTATATCGAGATGTCGAAGATGTCCGGCCTAGGTTTAGCTGAAAATATCTGCAATGCTCTATTACCAAGCTTAATAATATTAACGTCGACATTCGCTACATCAGGTGACATCTAACAGACTGTAGTGGTGGGCGCGAAAGGTTTCATTCTTAAAGAGATTGTCAGACAATATCTCATCAGTGCAATTTATCGTGTGAGTAAGAGAGAAAAGTTATCGCTCCTGACCTTGCGCAAATGGCGTTTGATGAAAAAAACCGCCCTCAGAAAAAGAACGCAATACATTAGAATTTCCGAAGACGGTTTGAAAACTGTGGAAATTACCAAATAGCTCTTTTTATCGGAAGGGACGGTGCATAATTATTTATCTGACACCTTCGCCAAGAAAGATGAAACTTACCACATTGATGAAACGCGGATTGCAATGCCCAAAGGGGTTATAGCTGGGCATACCATGCACTGATTGAAAATACTCGAACAGGATAAAAATCTCCCCCCCATTACATGACAACTATGCACAAAAATAGTTAAACTACCTCGTTTAACCATGTCCTCGTTTTGATGTTTCTTATTCGCTGTTGCTCCCCATATACATTACTTATGTGCACCACATTGCTTGTGTTTAGTCCTTGGGGCTGGAGCATTGAGCATTTCGTACATTCGGTAAAAACGCTGGGAAGTGGAGGATCGGGTGCAACGAATGCGCATTGGTCATCAGCCACAAGTTATAATCCGGCGCTACTTGGCGCGGCCTCTGGAGCAAATTCATCCGACAACTTTTACTTTAGTTTTGCTTTAGCAGGCAGGGTAAAAGATACAATGGAAGACGGCGATACTATCGAAGTCGTCGACACGCTGAAAGAAAGTATTGATGAATTTGACTCCCTCGACGATGTTGATTTGTTGCAGAGCGATATTCGCTATCTACAAAACACGCTCGATTCTGCCAATCGTTTAATTGACAATTTTGAAGCCACGAACGGTGCGGGTATTAGTGCACATCTTGGTTCAAATATTGGGATGGGTTGGGCTTTTGAGCGCTTTTCCTTATCTCTGCATACCTTGGTGAGGCTCGATTTTGGGGCAACTGCATCCATCTCTCAGGATGATGTAAAGTATTTGCGAAGGTTTACGCAGTTAGGTCAGTTACTGGTTTCGGACGTGAGACCTTTATATGACGAAGCCAAGATTTTAGAAGCTGAGTTTTATGAATTACGCGATGATTTACGTTCGATAATCGAGGACGGAGAAGCCAGTGACACAGAAATAGCCGAAGCAGAAAAACACGTGGAGGAAGCCAAAACGTTATTTGAAGCAGCCGTTGAGCTGGCCGAGGAGGCCAAGGAGCTATATACCACCATTGATAATGATTACGCCGACGTCTTCGACCTAAAAACCCAAACCCTGCTATTTAATAAGGAGCAACTCCAATCAACCGCTCGTTTTGCGGCCATCGGTTGGGGAGAAGCGGGGGTTACCGTGGGTTCAAGGTGGAACATAAACGATGCTAAAATCCTCGCAGCCGGTGTCACTATCAAAACTGTACATCTTGAATTTTTTGACTACCAAACCAGGGTAGTTGCTTTCAAAGATGACGATTTTGATCCTGACCACTACCGAACTGAAAAAGATTTTGTTACAGCTGACGTGGGTTTGCTATTAACAATGGATCCACAAGAAACGTGGCGCGTGGGTCTTTCGGTAAAAAATATCTTCAGTAATGATATTGCCAGCCGGAGCGATCAGCTACTTGCGCCGGGCAATACCCTCACTTATAAAGTGAGACCTCAGTTCAAGGTGGGTACCAGTTATAACGGGGACTGGTATCGTTTATCTGCCGACGCGGATCTTAACGAATCTAAGGGGCCAGTAAATAAAAATGGCATCCAATTTTTCAAAGGAAGCCAATATTTAAGTGTCGGCGCAGCGATTAATGCAACCCCCTATGCAGAAATACGCTTTGGTTACCGCCACAATGTTATTGCCTATAAAGGCCGCAACAGATCCTCTCGTCGAGACGGTAGGGTGACTCTGGGTGCTGGGTTAATCCTGGGTGCGTTTCATGTTGATGCAGCTGTTTTTTCTTCTCCTGCTCTGCGCGATATTGGAGGGGCGTTTCAAGCTATGATAACGTGGTAAACTCGCCAATACATTAAAGCAGGAGCATTAGGTATGCCAAGCAAATCACAACCCATTTACAACGTGTGGAAAAAACCTATTAACTGACTGGATACAAAATTGTTGCACTTTTTTATTAAATTTTCGGCCACTTGTGTCACGCTTTTTTTCATTAGCGTCCATCTCGCAACTGCGACCCCGATGTCGCCGCAACTACTCAACCAGGCAGTCGAAAATCTAAAAGTTCTATCGGCTGATGATATGACAGGTAGAAAGCCTGGTACGCCAGGCCATGAGAAGGCCGCAGACTTTATCAGTCATACGTTTGCTTCGTTTAAACTTACCCCTTTAACGAAAGATTACATCCATCAGTTTAGTTATGAATATGGTTGGAGCGAATCAACTGGCAGCAATGTAGTGGGCATGGTAAAGGGAAAACGCTATCCTGATAAGTATATTGTGGTCACTGCTCATTATGATCATTTGGGTACTAAAGGTCGCCATATTTATAATGGTGCAGACGATAACGCGTCTGGTGTAGCAGCCCTGATAGCGTTAGCCGCACATTTTTCCACCTATACTCCTGACCATTCCATCATTTTTATGGCTACCGATGTAGAGGAAGCCGGTTTGAAGGGAGTTAAGGCTTTCCTAACCTCGACACTCATTAATACCGCGCACATTATACTGAATGTAAATGTGGATATGATTGGAAATGGCGGCAAACGGCATGAGTTATACGTTTTGACGCCTGCGAATGCGAGCTTTGAACAATTTGTACGCCAATATATTGAGACGCACTCATCTTCGGCATTCCGTTTAAAAGTTGGTCAACCAAGAAAGATTAACCGCAGAAGCTTACTTGAAAGCCGAATCGACTGGCGCAGAGCAAGCGACCACGCGGCGTTTGCCAGCGCGGGAATACCCTACATCTATTTTGGCAATGACGTTCACTCGCACTATCATGAACCCAGCGATACCTTTGAAAATATCAACAAAACGTTTTTTTCTACCTCCCTTTCTCACATTACTCAACTTACGACCCAGTTTGATCGTCATGTGTTAAGTGGGGAGTAAGTAACGCCCGCTGAGAAATAAGCAACGGCGGCGGGGGGATAACACCTTGCCTTCGTGTGGTAGAAAATGCGCATTAATTGTAGCCACTACATCAAACTCGCAGGTATTTGCAGGTATATTAATGTAGCCAACCAGGCGCTTAATATTTCGCGCCAAGCGAGAACTTTCCTTCGTCCCCTTGCTGAAGAATATTCAGCCGCGATCGTAATCGCTCTCCCACATCGAGATCTACGCATTGTTCATTACGAATAAGCATTGCCTTCGAATTTAACGTTTAAGGCTTTACATCAGGCCCTTTTGCCAGAGCCATCTTCAAACTAATTCTTATTCCCAACGCATGCATCCTGTAAAATGCGAAAGGAATCTTACAACGAGTGAGTCAATGCAAAGCTAGAACCCTGACGCTTAACATTTTATGCGCGGTATATCACTCCAGCGTGTGGTATATCGTGGGGACAGGAAGGCTTGTTTCATGTGAAATTGCTGTTCAGCGCCGACTGCGGCAAATTGTAATGCATTACGACCGAATTTCGTATTGATCGAATCTAGGCACGCCATTAATTGTTTTTTATCGGCAGACATGGTGAATAAGTCCTTTTGTTGATTCACTTCTTCAGCAAGATCTAATAATCCGACGCCACATTTATAAAAGTTTACTCCTGCCTTATAAATAGTCTCCACTGCTTTATGCGCCGCCGTGAGCACCACACTGGTATCGGCAGTGGCCCACTCAAATTGCTTAAAAACCGTTTCTTTATAATACCCTTTGGAATCATGAGGCGAGCTTGCGGCAAAGAACACTGCGCTTTTCGCCACACTTTTCTGATTACGCAATTTTCGACAAGCTATCTGAGCGTGCATGCTAAGCGCGTAACGAAGTTGTGCTTTGTCGGTAATACGCTCGCCGAAACTTCGGGTGCTAAACAGTTCTTTCTTATTTGCTCGCTCTTGCTGCCAACTTAATCTCACCTCTCCTTGTAATTCTCTCACAGTGTTTTCAACCACTATGCTAAATTGCTTTCCCATCTGCAAGGGAGACTGACGCGCCAGATCCAGGGCACTGCGAATTCCCATTTGATTGAATCGAATTCCTAACCGTTTTCCCACTCCCCACACGTCTGTCACCGACATTTTATTAAGTACCCGTTTACGTGCGTCTTCGTCGTCTAATACCGCTACGCCATTAAATCCCTCGACCTTTTTCGCCGCATGATTGGCCGCTTTTGCCAGGGTCGGTGTGGGGCCAAAGCCCACTCCGACAGGTAACCTTACTTCTTTCCAAATTTTGCGGCGTAACATTTCGCCAAAGTTGAACCAGTTTTGCTCTGTGTCGTGAAAATCGAACTTGAGAAAACATTCATCAATTGAATAAATGTGCACTTCAGGGCAGCTCAACGCACACACATCCATCATTCTGCTACTAAGGTCTGCGTACAGGGCATAATTGCTGCTTCGAATTACTGCATTCAGCGCTTTGGCCTGTTTCTCTATCATAAAGAATGGTACAAAATTCTTTAGTCCCAACTGTTTGGCTATAGGACACGCCGCGATTACACAGCCATCATTATTAGATAACACCAGTACAGGCTTATCGCGGATGGCAGGATCAAATACTTTTTCGGCGCTGGCGTACATACTTACCGCATCAACTAACGCGAACATTATTGTAACGAACTCAAACGTTTATGCAGGCGAACAGATCGAATAACGACCCCTTCAACACAGAACTCATCCTCCTCCGACAAGTGATAGGCAGGCATGTTGACATTCGAAGACATCAACAAACGCTGTTTTTTGTGAAATCGCTTGCACACAAATTCACCATTCAGCGTCGCCACAATAATGCTGTCGTCTCTGGCTTTTTCGGCACGCGATACCACCAGCAGATCCCCATCAAAGATCCCATCGCCCACCATCGACTCCCCTTTGGCAATGCCAAGGTAGGTGGCGTGAGGATGCTCGATTAAGAGTGCATCTAAACTCAGAGAGGATTCAATGTATTCCCCAGCTGGAGATTCAAATCCGATGATCGACGCATGTGCGTATACCGGTAAAAACTGCATAATGCATCCCTTAATACTGTTTATATGTACAGTGTATTTTTGATCGATTGTGCGCCATGATCAACTAAAATAATGTTATGTATAATGTCTATTTAGCATTACTCGGATTGACAATTAGGGCGAGTCGCTTAAAGATGAATACAACAGTCACGTGTGAAAAAAACAGAAAAACAAATGATTACTGACGAAGTAGCGTCCCTTTTTGAGCGGGCGTCCAATACTGCGCAAGATATTATTTTCAGTCCCGATTTTTTATGGCAGTTACTTGCTATTGGCCTGATTTATGTTTGTGCATTTGTCTTTGCCCGACTTATTCGACGCCAAGTTCCCTTTATGGATGCGCCTCCCGATGCGGGGGCACATGCCTTACGTGTGCTGGGTTATAAGCTGGGAGGAACAGTCTTTCCGATACTGGTGATCACCTTTCTCAAACTTTCAGCGACGCTGGGAGAGCGTTACCAACTTGATCCCTGGCTACTTAAAATTGCCTTTATTATCGCCGTTCTGATTTTTTTAAATTCATTTATCCGGGCATTTGTCGGCAGCCAAACGGTGGCGTTACTGTTGCGCTGGGTAGGGCTGCCAATCATATTTTTACATATGATTGGTGTACTACCCGTGGTGGTAAGCGCGCTGGAATCTATTTCAATTGAAGTGGGAAATGTGGATATTTCAGCCTATGGAGTAGTACGGGTTATCTTATTCGGTGCCCTGTTGTTCTGGCTGGGGCGTGCCTCAAACAACCTTGGGCAGGATATGATCCGCAGCCATACCGCTTTGGATATCACCACCAAGGAGGTGATGGCCAAGCTGTTTGAAGTGGCACTGTTCTGTATTGCCTTCTTATTACTGCTGAATATTATGGGCATCAATCTCACCGCCCTCGCCGTATTCGGGGGTGCGGTTGGTGTGGGGTTGGGCCTAGGTTTGCAGTCTATCGCTTCCAACTTTATCTCTGGCATCATTATTTTGCTTGATCGGTCTCTTACTGTAGGAGATTTCGTAGAGCTGGAGGAAGGCCCCAAGGGGTTTGTACGCGAGTTTAAGATGCGCTATGCCGTGGTGGAAACCTATGATGGCAAAGACATTCTCGTTCCTAACGAAAAATTCATCAGTGGACTGCTGATTAACTGGACGCATAAAGATCCTAAACAACGTTATCGCATTGATTTTGCGGTCGCGTATAAAACAGATATTCGAGCCATGTGCGAAATTATTAAAAACGCGGTGGCCGAGCACCCACAAGTTATTAGCGGGGAGGATGTGCCTTTTGAAGAACGGCCAGACTGCGAAATAGATAGCTTTGGGGATTCCGGCGTGAACATGTTTGTGGAATTCTGGATGGAGGGGATTGATGATGGCAAAAATCGCGTGGGCGGAGATTTGCTGTTAACTGTGTTTGAGACACTACGTGAACATGGTATCGAAATTCCCTTTCCGCAGCGGGAAGTTCGTGTCCTCAATGACAGACCTCTCTCGTTCACTAATACTACCCCTTAAATAAACCACCAAAGCGCGCGCTAAGCGTGCGCTTTCTCTCACTCATCACAGTAACACAACAGCATACTCATCTAATTGCAAAAATTGATGCAAGTGATATTGATTCTCATTTAAATTTTGGCATAATGTGCGCAGATTTTAGAATTAAAGGAATAGCAATGCCGAATAAAACGCTTCTTGCACTCTCTATCTCTAGCCTGTTTGTTCTGTCAGCCTGCGGTGGCTCTTCTAACAATGACGCCGCTCCAACTCCGACGCCAACACCGACAAACTCTGCTCCAACGGATATCAGTTTATCTGCAGCAACAGTTGACGAGAACAGCAAAGGGGTAACGATCGGTACGCTGTCAGCAACAGACGCCGACAGCAATGATACGTTTACCTTTACTACTGAAAACGACAAATTTGTTATTGATGGAGATACCCTGTCGTTGGCAGAAAATGTATCTTTCGACTATGAGCAGGCAGCGTCCGTTGATGTTGAAGTTACGGTAACTGATAGTGCCAATGCAGCATTTACTAAGACTTTAACCATCGAAGTGAATGATTTATTGGATTACTACGGTTTTGAAAGTGCCTTCGTCAATGGGGAATCATCTGTATCCTATAGTGGTCAGATAGCCCGTCACTTGTTAATCAATGATTTGACAGTTTTAATTGATACGCAATTAGGCGACACAGCCACGTTCGATACTAACATGCCCCATCAAAATAAAGCGGCGGTACTCGAGGCATTAAATTCGTACTTTGAGGTATCTGATTATGCCGCTCTTTCCGAAAGAGCATTATTGACTACTACCGATCCTGCTGCGCAGCAACAGACGTTGGCCGAAGTCTCCTCGTCCGATAAAAACTTGGTAGGCAAAATTGCAGGTAATGATGAAGTCGGTCAACACAAAGATTGGAACACGGAATTTGCCGGCTGGGGTGCAGTGGGTAGTACTACACCTGAGGCATTGGTCAGAGCTTTCTTTGATGAGCTGGCTGATAACGCGCAAACACAACTTGATGGTACAGTTCGTCAAGACCCCTTTGGACAAGACATTACCAAAATTTATCTCACTGATGATGGTCGCGATCTAAAGCAACTTATCCAAAAGTTCCTTTTGATGTCAGTTGCCTATTCACAAGGTACGGACGACTATCTGGATGATGACACCGACGGCAAGGGTTTGAAATCAGATCACACCAATACTGACGAAAATTATACGTCTTTAGAGCACCAGTTTGATGAAGGATTTGGTTATTTTGGTGCAGCACGCGACTATTTGGCCTACAGCGATGAAGAGATTGCGAAAAAAGGCGGTCGCGACGATTGGCAAGGTTATCATGACTCCAATAGCGATGGCGAAATTGACTTTGAGAGCGAATTTAACTTCGGTCAATCGACCAATGCTGCTAAGCGAGATTTAGGTGCGACAACAGAGGTTGACCTTACTGCACAAGCAATAAATGCATTCTTAGCAGGTCGTAAACTATTAAATGAAACAGCAGGAACGGCACTGACTGCGGAGCAAATGACGTCACTTCAAGAGCACCGCGACGAAGCAGTTTCGGCGTGGGAACAATCCATTGCGGCGACTATCGTGCATTATATTAACGATACTACTGCTGACCTGGAAGCCATCGGCACTGATGAATTTAGTTATTCTGATTTAGCTAAACACTGGTCTGAAATGAAAGGTTTTGCCTTGGGGCTTCAGTTCAATCCACGCTCAGCAGTTAACGACGCTGACTTTATAACGCTTCATGAACTAATTGGCGATGCTCCGGTGTTAACGGATGCCGCAGCAGTAGATGCGTATATCGCTTCGTTAGCCCAGGCGCGCGATATTCTTCAGAACGCTTACTCATTTAGCGATGCAGATGTCCAAAACTGGTAATCCGATAAGGTTTAACACTAAATGAAAACTAACGGAGTCATCTCTTCATGGTGACTTCGTTTTTTGCGTGCTTGGAGAAGTTTATGCAACAACGAATAGCCTTCAGTCTATCTGCCATCGGTTTAGCCATCACATTAGCTGGTTGTGGAGAAAGCACCAGCAGCGAAACCGGCACACAATATGGCCATCCTTCAACGACTCCTGTGGAAAACAATTTCAATGAGTCCGCTTTAATTGCCTCCGTGGTAGATAACGTGTTGGTTCCCACCTACCAGGCTTTTGCCACTAAAGCCGATACATTACACCAGTCCGTCAGCACTTATTGTGAAGCGCTGCGAACAAACAGCAATCCGGCATCTGCGCAGTCAGACGCGCAAGACGGCTGGAGAGCCGCCATGCATAACTGGCAATTAGCCGAAGTCATGCAGATTGGTCCCTTAGCTGAGAATGATTTTGCCCTACGCAATCGCATTTATTCATGGCCAAACGTGAGTACCTGCGCCGTCGATCAGGAGGTCGTCAGGGCACAAGATGATAACTATGATATCAGCACCCGCACGGCCAGCAGGCGCGGATTGGATGCACTTGAATATACCCTTTTCAACACAAGTTTAGAGCACACCTGTACTGTCGCTGGCACGGAACCCGACAACTGGGACAAATTAACCGATGAGCAGCGCAAACAGGCCCGTTGCGACTACGCTGAGATTGTCGCCTCCGATTTAGTTAACAATGCAAATAACTTAGTTAGCGAATGGTCAGGTGATACGGGTTACGGCAATATACTTAAAAACGCAGGCCAGCCTGATAGCCGTTTTAGCACCTCTTTAGAAGCGGTGAACGATATCTCAGATGCTATGTTCTATGTGAAAGAGGTCACGAAGGACGCAAAGATTGCCACGCCGGTGGGGATTGCAGCTAACGATTGCGGAACCTCGCCCTGCCCGCAGAATGCAGAATCAGTCTATGCAGACCACTCGCTACAAAATATTATTGCTAATTTGAAAGCATTACGAACCCTCTTTTTAGGAGGGGAAGAAAGCGATACGGGTTTTAATGACTTTTTAAGTGACGTAGGCGATAACGATACTGCTGAGCGGTTACGCACGGATATTGAAGCGGCGATTGCTTATGCAGAAAGCCTAAATGGTTCTTTCAGTTCTATCCTTGAGGATAGTCCTGAGCAAATTGAGAGCCTGCACGACGATGTCAAGACCGTTACTGATACCATGAAAACGGATTTTATCGAAAGCCTGTCCTTAGAACTTCCTGCCACGTCAGCCGGTGATAACGATTAATTAAAAATATTATGAAAAAGCACACACTCTCATTATTTACTCTTGCCATACTCTCCAAAAGTGTCTGCGTAACCGCAGATGATGCTTCTTCCATTGAACATATTAGTATTATTGGCAATCAACAGCAGCTAGATACCGCCGCAGGTTCAGTTACCTTAATTGATGAAGCTGAACTGGAAACGATGGAATTTGATGATATCGCCCAGGTGTTGGCTACCGTTCCTGGGGTAAACATTCGACAGGAAGATGGCTTCGGCTTACGCCCCAATATAGGCTTTCGGGGCGTCACGCCGGAAAGAAGTAAAAAGATTAATATAATGGAAGATGGGGTTCTAATCGGACCGGCGCCTTATTCGGCACCTGCCGCCTACTATTTTCCAATGATGAGCCGGATGACGGCAGTGGAAATAACCAAAGGCCCCTCTTTGATAAAGTACGGCCCCAATACTGTAGCGGGCGCGTTAAACCTGATTACCCGTCAAGTGCCCACCGAGCAAACGTTGGGCTTGGATGTGGCTGCGGGTACGGATGGCTATCACAAAGGGCACGCTTATTATGGCAATTCCATTGAAAAGTTAGGTTTCCTACTGGAAGGCTTGACGCTTTCAAGTGATGGTTTTAAAGAGCTCGAAAGTGGCAACCAAACGGGTTTTGACAAACAGGATTACCTAGCGAAAATTCGTTATGATCTGAGTACTGACAATTATGATCAGTTCGTAGAATTAAAAGCAGGGTATGGTAAAGAAGACAGTAAGGAAACGTACCTGGGTTTGACCGACGAAGACTTTGCCCAAAACCCTTATCGGCGTTATGCGGCAAGCCAGCTCGATAATATGAATTGGCAACATGATCAGTTTCAGCTCACCCACTACTTAGCGGGCAGTACCTTCGATGTTACTACACGCCTTTATCGCAACAATTTTGAACGCGCCTGGTTTAAATTAAATGGTTTCGCCAGTTCCCTGGGCGGGCAAATCCCTACTCTACTCGAATTACTCACCAGCCCTGACAGTGAAGAGAACCAGCGCTTTTATGAGGTGCTTCGTGGTACAAGCGACAGTACGGTAAGAGAAAAACTGCTGTTGGGAAATAATGATCGTGAGTTTTACTCTCAGGGAATTGCGATGGATGGCAACCTGGATGTTAACGTACTAGGACTTAGTCACCAGTTGCGTGCAGGAGTCCGCTGGCACGAAGATGAAATTCAGCGCAATCACACTGAAACCAGCTTTTTAATGCAAAATGGCATACTCATCCTTACAGGCGAGGAAATCGTGGCAACCACGACAAACACTGAGCGTACTGAAGCCACGTCTGTCTATGTGGCTGATACGATTCAATTAAACAAATTAACCCTTAGCGCAGGTGTCAGAGGCGAACTAATCAAAGGGTTTTATCAGAATCGAACTCCAGGCTTTGAACAGGATTATCAAAATAAAACGACGCGTATTTGGCTACCTGGCATAAACGCTTATTACGCTATCGACGACAACAATGGGATTTTTGGCGGCGTTCACCAAGGGTTTGTGCCTACCAGTCCCATTCAGGCAGAGTCGGTGGAAGTAGAAAAAAGTGTTAACTATGAATTAGGATGGCGCTATGTGGAGCGCTGGCAACGGGCGGAGCTAGTAGGTTTTTTCAATGACTATTCAAACTTGCTAGAGTCATGCTCCCAGTCTGCCGGGTGTGACACCGACCTGACTTTCGTAGCCGGAAATGTCGACGTATATGGGTTGGAAGGCAGTTATCAGGAAAATCTTTTTTTAGATAACGGCTGGCAAATTCCTCTATCTGTTACCTATACCCATACCCAGTCAGAGTTTAAAGACAATTTCTATTCTGCTTTTGAGCAATGGGGCTTTGTAACTGCAGGGAATCCCGTCCCCTATTTAGCTGAAAATATGCTGGCGGTCTCTGCAGGTGTTAAGGCCAGCCTGTTTGATATCACTCTAATTATCAGTTATTCAGACAGTATGCCTGAATCTGCCCAGTCAGCATTAACGGACGCTGGAGGTGACAGTACATTGGCCGGCCACGAAACTGACACCTTGCTAAACCTAGACTTAAGTGCTGGGTATAATTTCAGCGATAACAGCCGCATTTATTTTAAAGTGGACAACATATTAGATGAGCAAAATATTGTGAGTCGCCGCCCTTATGGTGCGCGCCCCAATAAAGCGCGCCAGTTCCAGCTCGGCTACAAGTATAGCTTTTAATATATACGCCATCATGGACCTGCTATTTAATGAGTTTCAACAATTAGCCAATTCGCTTTTTGATGCGAATAGCAGGCTCTTTCTTGGTTATCTGATTGGCGCTATAGTGTGCGCTGCCCTGGTGTTTGCCGCTCAGAGCGGGCAACGGACCCTTCCCGCGCTAGCTCGGTTTTTGTTTCCACGCAAACTCTGGTGGCACCGTTCTGCACGACTTGATTATCAATTACTCGTTATTAACCGATTGATTCGAGCATTTTTGTGGGCACCGGTCGTACTCACCATGGTTCCTATCGCGTTGGCATTCTCAGATTTACTTGAAGTGTGCTTTGGGCACATTGCTCCTATTGCGAAACGACCGGATGTGGTTTTATTTAGCTTTACACTTATCCTGTTTCTTTTGGATGATTTTACGCGTTTTATTCTGCACCTTTTAATGCACAAAATACCTTTTTTATGGCATTACCACAAAGTACACCACTCTGCTGAAGTTCTGACCCCATTAACAGTGTACCGCTCACATCCACTGGAGAGCTTTTTATATGCGTCGCGCATGGCCGTGGCTCAAGGTATAGCGGTAGGCTTAAGCTATTATCTGTTCGGACCCGCATTATCCATGATAGATATCCTGGGGGCTAATTTGTTTATTTTTATATTTAATATGTTCGGTTCGAACTTGCGCCATTCTCACGTGAAGTGGCATTGGGGACAGCGGGTTGAAAAGTGGTTGATCAGCCCTGTTCAACACCAAATTCACCACAGCACGAAGCCAGCGCATTTTGACAAAAATTTTGGCACTACGTTGGCTGTATGGGATAGGCTATTTGGTTCACTGGTGCTTTCTCAAAAGGGTCAACCTCTGAGGTTTGGCTTAGGTAAAGGACAACGAGCACATCGCGACCTTTCTGACGCTTACCTGGGCCCCGTTAGGGATCACTGGATTTCAGCAAAAAAAGCTATCTCATCAAAGCGGCGGAGCAATCGACAGGCTGGGTCCCATGCAGTGTAAAGCTTCTCACGTATAAGGGGCTTTCTCCTATCCCCTCACTACGTCCCCCACCCCGTAGCTATCCGATAGTTGAATTTGAAGGTGGGATCACAGATATGAAAACCGCAAATTACTGACCACACCTTGTTAATGAAGATGGCGATTTTCACTGGACGAGTTTTCGTGAGCCAGTGTGAAGACAGCATAGTAGAATTGCGGCTACAGATTACATTTTCATTAACTTGCTTCAATCAAACACTACGTACTTCACATGCGGTGGCTGAAGTGTCTTTCCACGCACTCGCTGAATTATTCCCTAAAAAACATACTGGATACCCCCAGCGCTTAGTTTTGGTAAATAATGTGGGTGCTTTTTAAAAAAATATTCAGCAACTCTTACTCAAAGATTGGCTTCTCAACGTCATCAACATCGATGGGTACATTGGGAAATCCCTCACCGATGCCAGCAATGCGATGGGAGCGGGTTGAAATGATGTTTAAGCGCCATGTGAATTTGTGCAAATGGAGGCAGACATTTTGAGGTTGGTATCAGGTTAAATTTTTAGTGAACTTGAAAAATGCGAGTATAAACATGCCTTACCTTAGCCAGAAAATAACCTAGAAGAAAAGGCATCTGAGCGGACTGGACAGTTTACCAAAGCTTTGCGAGGGCTGGAAATCACGCAGAAACAGTTAGGGGAGACAGTAAAAGTTGCCGCGCTTGATAACTTAGTAAGCGTTATCGCTAGAGCGCTCCCCCCTGAGAGTGGCATTACTGCGCCTTCATCACGCTGCTAAGAAGAAACCCGGCGCAAATGTCTTATTCTGGTTAGCTGACTCCTCCTTCCCCCTCACATAAACTCCAACTATTTTGCAGGGTCACTGTGTAAAGCCTGCAACATTGGGGAGCCAATGAGAAAGCAAACTTTTTGACGACTGCGCCCTGCCAACTTTACTGGCGCGCAAAAAAACACCTGCAACATTAAATATGACCCACCTAAAATTAAATATAGCTTATTCTTCATCCATTCCCTGTGCTTTGGTACGCAGCTTGAAGTAGGTCATATGTCGAAAAAGTTAATCGTATAACCTACAGAAGGAATGAAGTTATGAAGAAAACACTCACTGCAATAGCTAGTTTGGCGGCACTTTCATCATATAACGCTTTCGCTCAGGAACAAGGTACCTACGACCGCGAATATAACGAAGGGGTGTATGTTGGAGCGAATTATGGCTGGCTTCGGGTGGACAGCGATGATGAATTTGACGATGACAAAGATGTCTGGCAAGGGGTTGTTGGCTATCGTTTTAATCAGTATTTCGCCTTAGAAGGTGGATATATCAATTTTGGCGATTATGGAAATGATATAACCGAAGCGTCAACTGATGGCTTTACTACTGCTTTAAAAGGTAGTTACCCCATTACTGAAAAATTCTCTATCTACGGTAAACTGGGTCAGCTATGGTGGGAAACCGATTATAAACTTGGTGATGTCAAAGGGAAGTACGACGATGAAAGCCTTTTTGTTGGCGGCGGTGTAGCGTATGAAATTAACCCCCAATTTTTAATTACAGCTGAATATACCGTGTATGATGCTGATTTAGATGCTGAAGATGCCATCGAAGATATTGATGACACCAATTTTGATACTGACCTTAAACAAGCCAGTATTGGTGTAGAATACCGCTTCTAATCTCTCCCGCCCCACAGCTATGCTGTGGGGCCTCCAAACTAAACTGTATTTCCACTAATACCTAAGTATTAACACTCACTGAGCTTGTCCCACCTTGCCCGCGTATTGGGTTGCTATACTCAATTTTGGTGGCATTAAAAAGGATGTTGTTCTTGTCATCCTTTTTTACATACCACATGGACTTATCTTTTTCGCAGGAATTCACAGGATGGAACAAGTTCTCCCATTCGGCGTTGCCATCGCCATCGCGTCTAACTTAATGGTGTGTTTATATTTTGTCATGCTCAACCGATACCATCAGGAAAATCCTGCGTACCTTTTTTGGGCCAGCTCCTGTGGGCTGTTTTCGTTGGGTGCATCGAGTCTGTTCGCAGCTTATCACTTCGAAAGATATGTATTATTAGTACCGCTCGCCAGTATTGCACTTTTTACCGCCTGTTATTGCTTGTTTATCGGTTTAAACCGTTTTGAGCTGACCAGCTCGCCAACTAAACAACAAAAACAGATTAACAAATTTTATGTGATTGGCCTGGCCGTCATTGCCGCGTCGTCGATGTATCCGCACACCTTAAATGGCGTGACCTGTTTATTGATGGCTGCCAGTTTATTGCTTACAGAAGGGTGTTTTTGCAGACGCCGAACCCACGCTTTTGTAGGCTACACCGCACTTCGGATTGCATTATTTGTTCACGCGGCAGTTATGTTTTTGCAGGGTATGATCCTGCTTTATCAACCTGTGACAATGAGTATTCAATTATCAGGCACATGGATACAGATCATGTTACTAACCCATTTACTCATGACCATGTCTACCGCTTTGATCCTGCCCATGTTGCAGTTAACGCGAAAGCAGCTTCATTGGGAGCGGCTGGCCAATACAGACGAACTGACCCGGGTTTTAACCCGCAGAGCGTTTTTAAAAAAAGTGGAACGCTCGCTTACTTCAACGGGTAAAACGGCGCTGCTTATGATCGACATTGATCATTTCAAGCATATCAACGACAACTATGGCCATCAGGCAGGCGATGTAGTTTTAAAAAAAGTGGCAGGCAGTTTACAAACTTACGTACGTCGTCAGGATGTCGTTGGTCGCTTAGGCGGCGAAGAGTTCGCTATCCTCTTGCCTGCAATCACCGACAAAGAGGCGAAAAGCATCGCCGACCGAATATTAACGAGCGTAGCCAATCTGGAAATAGGCGTTGATGAGCACATAATAAATGTCACAGTAAGTATCGGCGTTGCGTTTTCTCAGCAAGGTGAAGAGAATTGGGACCGCTTATACAGTTATGCAGATAGCGCGCTTTATCAAGCGAAAAGGGGCGGGCGAAATGGGATAGCGGTACAGAGTGACTCCCTGTTAATATAAATGGGGACAAACAAGAGCAAACGAGACCATTCGCAGGTCTCGCTTGAGATCCTGAAACTTAGTAGCTTTGCCCTGCCCGTTCAGTCCGACGAACGATGGCTTCATCAACCGATACGTTATGTTCTATCCAGTAGCGTGCTTCTTGAAACTTGAATCCTTCTTTATTCCATGCGAGGGCCTGCGAAAATGGGGCACCATAGCGTTTCCACTGGATCGCCGCCATCGGTTCAAATCCGGCACTGCTCCATTTCTGTGCTTCGTTTACTGAGAACTTTCCGTACGCCCATACTTTTGCTTGCTTAGAGGTAAAACCAGCGTTTTGCCAATCTTTGTGGGTAGAGGCTTCCCCCCCTGTGGCAACAAATGCCGTAGCTAAAATTGCTGCCGCTGTATTTAGTAATTTACTACCCATTTTTTCTCCTTTGCTGGTCCAGCCAAGCGTTTATATTCGTATTTTAGAATGTTGCTCACAGAACTGTTTAATTAAAACAAGCAAATGATCTATGAGAAAAAAATTCATACCACCACCACTTACTTTCAAATTAGAAGCCCCAGCTATCTCTTTCGTTCCATGCAAATATTATTAAATACCTGTAATTTAATGGCCTTGGTCGGGATTTACTGTCTCAACATGATAGTGGAACAAAATCTGCAAGCTGACCTTTATTTGATTTTGTCCAGCGGGTGGCTAAACAGGAGGCCAAATGTCGTCTAATAATTCCATTTTTCGAGAAGGAGAAAACTGTTGGGTTACCAGCCAGGTTGCGCATGCTGCTCCTTTGATTGATGGAGCTGACTATTACCGCGCGCTTCACTCATCAATTGTCAAAGCGAAACACAGCATTTTTATTGTAGGTTGGGATATTGACAGTCGCATTCGTTTACTCCATGGCGAGGAAGAAGAGCAAGCTGAAGCGCCTTCTGTCATCAGCGATTTATTAAAATGGAAAGCGGAAAAAAACCCCGATATCAAAATCTACCTTTTGAGATGGGATTCTTCTTTAGCGTTCTTTGCGCAACGTGAAATGTGGGCCAAAGAGGTGTGGGAAGAAAAGACTCCCGATAATGTTGCCACAGAATTGGATGATACGATCCCAATGGGTGGCAGCCAACATCAAAAAATTGTTCTCATCGATGACGAAGTTGTATTTTCCGGTGGTATGGATGTATCGACAAATCGTTGGGATACGCGGGATCACCCCGTTGTTTCCGACGACCGTGATGGCCCCGATGGCCCGTATACCCCATTACATGATGTACAAATGGTCTCCAGTGGGCCGGTAGTAAAAGAATTCAGCAAACTTGTTCGCTGGCGCTGGGTGCGCGTTTCAGAACGTGAGCCAATTGCAATTAGAGAAAGAGCGCCTACTGGTTTAGACGATACCAAGCCGGCGACCTGGCCGGACGGCGTAGAATCATGGCTGGAAAAATGCGACTGCGCGTTGGCCAGAACCATTCCTCTAATGGATGATGCTGAGCCCGTTCAGGAAGTACGGAACATGCTGCTTGACCTTATTAGCCAGGGGGAGCGGGTAATATATATCGAAAATCAGTTTACTAGTCGGGTTGAGATTGCTGAAGCATTAAACAAGCGAATGCGCGAATGCCCTACCTTACATGTGATAGTAGTGAGTTCCTACGAACCCAAAGGTAAATTTGAGTGTGAGGCCTTTTGGGCGGGACGAATTGACTTCAAAAAAGCGCTCGAAAAGGACATAGATCCGCAACGCGTCATCATGACCTACTCCTCAATCGAGGATATTAAGGGTCGAAAAGCGTATAAACGTATTCACTCAAAAGTTATGAGTGTCGACGACAAATATCTTGTTATCGGTTCCTCTAATATAAGTAACCGGTCTATGACCCTGGATACTGAATTAGACACTGTTTTGTTTGGCAACAATGAACATAATCGCAAAGCGATTGCGCGAGTACGCGATGATTTGTTGGCGGAACATACTGGTCGTGACGTTGAAAGTACGGCGAAACTGATGCAAGAGGATAATCCTGCACAAGCATTGATGCAGGGACAGATTGCGCACGGTTACGTACTTACCGAAGTACGTGATGAAGTTTTCACAGACCAATCCGGAAAAAACTTTTTCAAAGCTCTGTCCGATCCTGAAGAGCCACTCATTCCCGCTATTGAAGTAGCCAGTGAGAAACTCCCGCCGCTACGTAACCCCCGCCGTCGTACAATTATGATTTTGCTGGGTGTGTTGGTTCTGGCCGCCTTTGGGGGTGCCATCTGGTATGCCAGTCACTCTATTCCTTGGCTGAATGCGGAGAATATCAATGGGTTTCTAGAGAAAAGTAGAGGAACCTACTTTGCCCTCCCCACGGTGCTAATGGTGTATGTAGTCGGTGGGTTCCTGTTTTTCCCTGTCACAGTTCTTTCCCTTGCAGTGGCCGCCATATTTGGACCTATTTGGGGGCCTATTTATGGAATGCTGGGCGCCTTGCTGAGTTCAGCGTCAATGTTCGGTATAGGTATGCTGTTGGGGAACGCCGGATTGAAAAAAGTGGGGGGACCTAAGGTTGAGGCGCTTGATAAAAAGTTAAAGTCGACGGGGATCGTAGGAGTTGCCGCGATCAGGATGTTACCAATAGCCCCTTTCAGCTTAGTGAACCTGGTGGCAGGAATTTCCTCTATTACACTTTGGCAATTCCTGATAGGTACCTTTTTAGGCATGTTTCCGCCCATGATTGCGAAAGGTTTAGTGGGAGATTCAATTACCCAGATTTTCCGCAATCCGTCTCCACAAACTATCGGTTACTTAGTTGGAGGAATAGTGCTGTGGGGGTTGATGATATGGGGGTCGCAGAAATTCGCCAAATGGTATCAGGCAAGAAAGGAAAACAGTGAAGAATGTGTCGCGTAGTAACGTATAATATCCACAGTGGCGTAGGTACTGACAAGAAGCAGGATTACCGTCGTATAGGTAATTTCCTGGCAGAGACTGGTGCGGATATTGTGTTATTACAAGAAATGGATACGCGACCAGAAAGTAGAGCTGTCAAACAGGATATTAAAGATATATGCGCAGGTCAGGTATATAAACTAGCCTCGTCTCCAGCTTTATCAGAGGAAAGTGGCTGGTATGGCAACGCTATCCTTAGCCGCTATCCTATTGTGAGCAGTGAAACGTTGGATGTGAGTCAAGATGGTTTTCAACCGCGAAACATTCAGACTGTAGTGGTGCAAACTCATAAAGGGCCGCTCACGGTTATTAATACACATAAAGGATTAAAAAAAAAGGAACGGCGTTCACAATTCGCGCAATTACACGAATATATAGAAGAACGCATTCGATTGTTCCCCACCCCCCTGATACTGGGTGGAGATTTTAATGAATGGCAGTTTTTCACTTCCGCGTTTAAAGCGCTCAATCGAATATTAACCCCCACAAAGGTGGGTGCCACCTTTCCCAGCAAGTTTCCCCTGTTTTCGCTGGATAGAATTTGGACTACCAGCGATATAACAGTACACAAATGCAAACGCATTAAAAATAAAAAAACAAAGCTGTATTCTGACCATTTGCCAATTCAGGTCGATATGCAATTACCTAAATCTGTATAACAGCGGTTATTTTCAAACATAATTGTCATTCATTTACTGGCGGTTGAAAGAGCGTGATGCGGTGTTTATATTTTTATCAGCTTTTCACTGCCAAACTGGAAGGTTTGAATTACTTGTTCATCTATACTTCTCGCAACCAGCGGGCTAATTGCACACGTCCTCTGTGCGCTTTTTTGGTTAACAGGTAAGTGAATTCTAAGTAAATGATGTTTCGAAAGGTTTAGATGCTCAGTGACGCTAAATGAAGTTTATTGCGACCAGGCGAAACCAGTGAGCAACTTACAATACCGCAGCAAGAATTAAAAAATACTCTCTCCAAAGTTTGTGCTGCGAAATTTTAAAAAAATATCAGCACCGATTTCATCCCGTGCGAATCATCCAAACAGCGGGCAGATATCGTTATTGCTCCCATCTACTCATAGCCAATTGACGTTCTGAAAGAACACCCATTTATTCCCCATCTAACCATTCACCTGTCAAACTTTCTTGTTTGTAAAACGGCGTTATCAGGTGACATTTCTCGTAAATATCATTTCAAAAACTTCACCTTGCAGCGGATATTCAGCTTTTGTCGAATACTTAGAAAACGCGAACGTTAAATAAAAAAATTCTATTTCAAAATACATTTCTGAGAAAACCTTTCTATCGCCGCAACAAAGCAAGGTAGTTATAACCTCAGCTGGAACATTAAGTATATTTAACCCAAATAACTAACAAGTAGGGCATCTATTTTACACCTTCATACGTTGACTGACTGAACTCTTCATTAAGGAACATTCATGTTTTGCAAAAAAATTTCGGTAATCGCTGTAGCGGGTGTACTTTTTAGCGCTGGTGCGGTGGCCTCAAGTCATCGTGAGGCACCCAACATTACAAAATATCCTAAAGTTGATTCGACCGATTATTATATTTTTAATAGTTACGAGGAAGGTCGTGGGGACTATGTCACCATGATTGCAAATTATATCCCGTTACAAGATCCCTACGGTGGGCCCAATTACTTCTCGATGGACCAATATGCCGAGTATGTCATTCACATAGATAATGACGGAGACGCAGTAGAAGACATAAGTTTTGCGTTTACGTTCTCTCGCGAATTAGGAGCGGGGGGAGATGGCATCGCACTTCCAGTGGGGGTGGGCGAAAATCAAAAAATGATAAAAGTACCTTTAAAAAACGTGGGCGGAATAGCTACGGGGGATAACTCCGGTACTGTCAATTTTTTCGAGTCATACAAAATTGAGATGGTATCTGGCTCTATGCAGGATGGTGAACGAAGTGAAATCACTCCTTCCGGTTCAGAAAAGTTTGGCAAGCCAATGGACTATATCGGGAATAAGACATTTACAGATAAAGCTGGGTATGAAGCGTATGCAGCACAGTTTGTTTATAACTTCGCTGTGCCTGGCTGTGATGCATCAGGTAAAGTATTTGTGGGCCAGCGCAAAGACTCTTTTGTGGTTAACTTGGGTAAAACGTTCGATTTAGTCAATTATGTGCCAGTTGATGGTGATAGTTTCCCAGGCGGAATTACGCAAGATAGCGCGAATGATGATTTAACCGATAAAAATGTCACGTCTATTGCGATTGAAGTTCCTAAAACTTGTCTTACTGGGGACGGGAATGGCGTAGTAGGCTCTTGGACTACGGCAAGTTTGCCTCAAGCCCGGGTGTTAAATCCAAATGCGACGTTCGAAAAACCTGAAGTGAATGGGGGGGCAATGACGCAAGTTTCACGCCTGGGCAACCCACTGGTAAATGAAGTAGTTATTGGACTTGAAGATAAGGATCTATTTTCAACGGCCCATCCAACACAAGATAGCGCGTTGGCTGATTACGTTACCCACCCTGTCTTACCAGAGATTTTAAACATTCTTTTCAAAGAGCCTGTCAATTCTACGCTGAGCACGGATTTCGAAACTATTGCGCCCACGAATATTCCAAGAACTGATCTTGTGGCAGCGTTTTTAACTGGGGTTGAAGGTGTAAATCAACAATCCACTGTCACAGCTTCAGAAATGATTCGGTTAAATACAGCTATCGAAGCAAAAGCCGCTGCAGATCAATCTGCTTTTGGTGTAGCGGGTGATGATTTGGCTGGATTTCCTAACGGCAGACGTCCTGGGGATGACGTGGTAGACATCGCCTTGCGCGTAGTTATGGGCGCACTTTGTCACGATATCCCAGTCAATGGAGAACCCACGAATTTGGGTTTTTGTGAGCCTGCTGACGCCCCTGTAGGTAATGCAGCGTTTACGGATGGCGCGCCAATAGATGCCTCAATGTTTGATACCTCTTTTCCGTATGTAACCACGCCATTACCAGGTTCAGAATAGGGGAATCATATGAAACATTTTATTCTAGCAGTAGCAGTTAGCATGGCAGTGACCGGGTGTTGGTGGAACGATGATGATGACAAAGGTGTCAACACCCCCCCACCGGTCAATAATGCTCCAACAGCTGAGTCTGAAACCTTTATTACACAAACGGATACGGTAATTGAAGACCAGCTCTCTGCTAACGATCCTGATGGCGATGAGTTAACGTTTGAGTTAGAAGATGCCCCCGCAAATGGTTCAGTGGAGATAGCAGCCGACGGTTCGTTTGTCTATACACCAAAGAGCGAATTTACTGGAGCAGACATGTTTACCTTTAACGTGTCTGATGGTGAGGATACTGCTACTGGTCAAATTGATATTACTATAGAAGTATTGCAAGTGTCGTTTGTTGAGTATTTTAACCAAGCTTTTACGCAAGTCTCAACAGATACGCCCCTAGCAGTGAATGGACGTGAGTTTACACAAGACGCCACAGATTCATCATTTGATGAATACCTGATCGACTAGCATTACTGACATCGGGTCAGGGATGACCTAAAAACAGGGAGATTAATGTGAGGAAAAAATGGCGACTGGTCATATGTTTTATAGTCAGCTCTGGAACTGCATTGGGTAATTCTGCAAATTCAAAGGAGGTTCATTATCCGGAAGATGACAAAATTATTGCAGAATGGGCGGTAATCAAGAACGAGAATTTAACTGCGAAACAAGCGATCGACTTACTGGACAAGGCGGCAAAACTAAACAGTTCAGCAATTTTTGAGATTCACGCTAAACAGACATTAGAACAGCTTGAGAATATGGGCACTCTGGAGCCAGACGCGCTGTTTTTAAAAGCGAAGCTATTACAACGTGAGCACCAATTTACAGACTCAAAAGCTACTCTCACACAGTTGCTGGAGTTTTCACCCAACTATGTCGGTGCTCACCTTTTGATGGCATCTGTCTTAATCAATCAAGGTAATTATAATGAAGCGGCGCTTCATTGTCAGAGAATAGTAGGCCAAGTTAATTATGTCATCGCCATGACATGTTTATTTGAAACTAAATTTGAGAAGCAACCTAGTGACAAGCTGTATCGTCAGCTTCTTAAGATTAGTCGGTTATCCAACTTAACTGCATCCGACTTTATACAGTGGAACGCAGAGGTTCTCGCTTATATGGCTTACACCTTGAATCAACCGCTTCTTGCAATTAAACACTTGGCAAACATTAACTTAGAATTCGCACCCATTAGTCTCATCGCGTTATGGGCGGACGCGCATATGGCAATAGGTGATTCAGCAAAAGTGTTATGTCAACTCGAGGAATGGATTCACCACCCAGAAAATGTCGATGATGCAATATTACTTCGTTTAGCACTTGCGGAAAAAAGTACGCGTACCAGCCATAAATGGCAGGGTCTCCTTGCTCAACGAGTTCAACATAGAGAATGGCGCGACGATTTTCAGCACGCTGGACAGTTGGCACAATATTACATGCTTATTAAGCCGAACAAGCAAAAAGCGCAGAAATTTGCCCGTAAAAACTGGCAGTATGCTAAATCAGCTGAAGACCGACGATTGCTTGAGACTGCGGAAAAATGGGAAAGCCGCGGCTCATTACAAACTGTGCAAAATAAGGGTGAATAAGTAATGAAATCGGTACTGCATTTTACAATAGCATTCATTACTTCTTTCTTTTTATTGCCCGCAGTGCACGCTCATGAAATTAGTTCTGCATATCTAACGCTTGAAAAAGATTCTAATAGTGAGTTAAGCGGTTTACTTTTTTTGAGACCATTTGATCTTGAACAAAGTTTACTTATTGACAGCGATAAAAATGGCGAGTTGACCTGGGCTGAGGTTAAACAACATGAACGAGAAATTGCAAACATGGTAAAAGCAACCCTTACTGTTTTCGACCGCCAGAACGTTTGTCCATTTTCCACATCGTCTTTAGCCACCGCGACTGTTGGAGGACAGTTATTGATCGCCATTCCACTTACTTTTCGTTGTGATTCCAGCAAACAAATAGGGGTGAATTATCAGGGATTTTTTAATATTGATAAATCTCATAAGCTTTTAATTTCAGTTAATTACGGCGATAAAACTCTTAGTAATGTGATCACTACGACGAAACGGCAAATCACCTTCACCGATCAATCTCATTCACAATGGTCAACATTTATTACCTTTGTTAAAGAGGGTGTGATCCACATTTGGATAGGTGTGGATCATATTTTGTTTTTACTCGCGACATTGTTGACGGTCAATTTGGCCAGAAGTAATCGACGATGGGTACCTATTAACAAAGTAAAGGATATATTTAAGCAAACTCTCTACATCGTGACTGCCTTCACTTTAGCCCATTCAATGACGTTAACGGCGACAGCACTAGGATGGATACAAACGAATAGTCGTTACGTTGAATTTGGTATTGCACTGTCAGTGCTGTTGACCGCACTGAATAACATTTGGCCAATCGTTTACCGAATAGGTTGGATTACTTTTGCATTTGGATTATTACACGGGATGGGGTTTGCAAGTGTATTTGCAGACTTAAATGCGAACCAAAATAATTTAGTGCTAACTGTAGGTGCGTTTAATTTAGGCGTGGAAATAGGGCAACTTGCCATTGTCGCTATAATATTCCCTCTCCTCATCTGGGCGCGGAAAGGGAATATTTATCCGAAATATATAATGCCTGCTACGTCTTCAGTGGTTGCACTCACTGCACTGACTTGGGCTATTCAACGATGGTAGTTTCGCTACAAAATGGTCGATTAACATATCTTGGATAAGTCGCCAGAATCCAATAAAATTGACACTAAGTGCCTCTTTCAAAAGTTCGTCTACAGAATTGAACTGCATCATCAACGAAGATTAGCGTGACAAGGATTATATTAATATATTCCACTGAAATCGCCGGTGAATACTTAACCCTCACCCACACTACTGTTCACTGTAGCTGATCATACATAAATGCAGTTAGGTAAAATACTTTTCTGAATAACCGGTGCGGGATTAAGTGAACAAATGGCACATACAGCAGATTAAATTGAATTGAAAAACGACTTTTTTAAACATGCTCTTCATAATAAGGCCATGGACACTGATTACTGACTTAATTTTCACGGAGCCTTACGTATTTAATATCCGCCACATTACCCTCTCCATTTCCAGCATCTGCAACTTCATTAGCGACATTCCCTGAGAGCTGGAAATAGCTTTACTGGGCACCAACACTATTTCACGATTCGCTAGAAGTATTTTCATCGAAAATAAGCATAAATATCCAATTTATAAACGCATTTTTCAATTCACTTAACCGGTGTCCTCGACTACTATAGCGGATGTAATTAAATGTCGGATCAAGTAGTCGTGTTCACCATAATAACAAAAATTATAAATTTGGAACTTAAACTCCGTTTTCATGCAGTAAGCTTATTTGTTTTATTGGGTGTTGGAATAGTTTCTCCAGTGCATGCTCAGGAACCGTCAAAACCGATTTTTAATGACACGGTAAATCAACTGTTACTGTTAACGTTGCAACAGCCAGCAGACGCCATTGACCAGGCTCAAGAGCAATTAAAATCGACCGAGAAAAACCAAGACAAGAGTGAACTTCACTTTGTGCTTGCGCGGGCATATAGCGAATTACTACTCCCGTTAAGGGCTCAAGAAGAGGCGCGCAAAGCGCAATCGTTCATTGAAGATAAAACCAGTGAAGAGTTTAAACGCTATATTTCCCTTTCTATTGCGGAAGCCAGCGCCATCGCGGGTCATGCAGAGGATATCGAAGGTTCAGTTAAAAGTGAGTTAGCGTGGGCCCGAAAACAAAACAACTTCAATATCCAGGCCTACGCCCTGCGTGTAGCAGGACTTGTCCAGCTCACATTAAATTCCGCTGATAAAGCACTTTCGCGATTTCAGGAAGGATACGCATTAACTCAGCATCGCACGTTAAGACTTAAGCCCGCTGATTTTGCCTATTGGATAGCCATGGTATATGAAAACCAGGGGCAACCTGAGCTAGCCATTCCCTACTTTAAAGAGGCGCAGGATTATTATCAAAAACAAGCTTTATCCATTGGAAAAGTACGTACCGAGATCGGCCTTGGGAAAGCACTGATTGCAACAGGTCAGACTAATGAGGGGTTATTGGTTTTACGAGATGCTGCTGAACTTGCATTGGAAGTGGGAGATCTTCAAGGCGTGGCCAACAGTTATCGCCATATTGCTGAACAATTAATTTTGCGTAAAGAAGCCGAACAGGCTGAGCCTTTTTTACAAGACGCACTGATTATATTCAATGATGGGCATAACCCCTTTATGCAAATATCTGTTCTCTTAGCACTGGCGGAAGTGTATTTGCAAAAAGATGCTCATGAAGAAGCTAAAGAATACCTCCAGCAAGCCTTGGCTTTAGCCGAAGGAGAGTCATTTCTGGCGCAGAGAATTGATATTAACAGAAAAATGGCACAGGTACTGGCGGCTCAGGCTGACTATTCAGCGGCCTATGATTTGATGGTCAATAACGCCACGGCCCAGGGTAAGCTGTTCAAAGAACGCAACAGTAAGCGTTTACTACGGCTAAAAACAGAATTTGAAGTTGAACAACAACAAATTCAAAACGCGTTATTGACTGAGCAGAATCTACGCCAAAAAGCTGAAATTCGTACCCGCCTGGAGACCCAGAAATACGGCTTTATGCTGATTTTCTTACTGATTGTAATTAGCTTGCTACTATTATGGTTATACATTAAAGGTAAGCGCCATCGTCAGCACCTTGAAGCCCTCGCCAACGAAGATGTTTTGACCACGTTGCTTACGCGCAGAAAAGCGTTAGATTTAGTTGACCAGCAGCTGAAATTAGCCCAGCGGCACGGTGAAACCATCTCATTGGCCTTACTCGATTTAGATCATTTTAAGCGCGTTAACGATGAATTTGGTCATCAGACCGGTGACAACGTACTACGTTCGTTTGGCATTCTGGCCGCCAGTACGTTTCGTAGTACCGATATTTTAGGCCGCTATGGGGGAGAAGAGTTTTTGTTTGCGTTCCCCCACACATCAATAGATCAGGTTGAAGAAATGTTGCAAAAGTTTTCGGAAACAGTGAAATCGATTCCGGAGAAAATTGACTGCCCCAATGCACACACATCCGTTTCGATTGGATTAATTGAAGCGCGAGATAAACTTTCTACCAGTGAGCTTATTGCTTTAGCCGATCAAGCACTGTATCAGGCCAAAGAAACTGGGCGGGACCGCATAGTCCGTTATAAAACTCAGCTTCCTTCCGGGGAATAAGCTAGCGTTTTTAGTTCTCAGTGAAAAAAGGGTTTATTCTAAGCAAGCGTAGTGTCCATTCCGCAGAAGGAGAGCGGGTTGAACTGTGGGTGAAAACTGCTGACGGTTATGAAAAAATAGTCAGTGAACCGCAACAGAATGTATGTTTTATTTCTGCATCAGCGCAGCCTCTTTTGGAAAGAGAGTGCGCAGCTGCCGGGCTGGCAATTACCTTTGAGTCAAGCCATTTGACTACCCTTGCGCATACGCGGGTCGCGATAGTGCGTACACGCTCTGCCCCCCATATGCGCCAATTACAACTGCTAGCAAAAGCAGAAAATGTTACTCTTTATGAAGCCGATATAAAATTAGCTGATCGCTATTTAATGGAGCGGTTCGCTTACGGCTCTATTGATTACACCTTCACCGAAACACTCGCATCCAACATACCGCAAGTTAGAGTTAAACGAGGCGATTATCTCCCTTCACTCACATCACTTTCTTTAGATATTGAGTGTGATGAACATGAATACCTTTATTCAGTTGCGCTAGCTTCAGAACATTGGAACGAAGTGATCGTCAATCATTCACAGCTGGAGGATATCCAGGTGAAGGACTACAAGCTTACGGTGGTAAACTCTGAAAAAGATTTGCTGAAGGCCCTTTGCCATTCCTTAAAAGAAGCCGACCCAGATATCATTCTGGGGTGGAATGTAAAACAGTTCGATTTTACCGTGCTTGATAATCGCGCTAAAGCGTGCAAGGTAAAGCTCCGTCTTGGGCGAGATAACAGTGAAGCCAGTGTTACTCAGTGGTCCTCAGGACAGACGATTGTTGAGATTGCGGGACGCTGCGTTATCGATGGCATTGAAGCACTGAAAAGCATGGCATTTTATTTCGAATCGTTTTCGTTACAGTATGTGGCCAGCAAACTATTAGGTAAGCGAAAATTAGTTCACGAGGAAGACCAGGTAGCTGCAATTAAACACCTCTATCAATCAAACCCGTTAAAGCTTTCGCACTATAATTTTCAGGACTGCGTGTTGGTCAACGAGATTGCCGCCCACACTGAACTAGTTGACTATCTTGTTTTGCGTGCTCGTCTGACGGGATTAGAGTTAAGTCGCCCCGGCGGCTCTGTGGCTGCCTTTTTAAATTTATATTTACCGCGCATGCATAGAGCGGGATATGTGTGTGGAGTACGCCCACCGGACGGGGGCCTTGCCAGCCCTGGCGGTTATGTAATGAGTTCTATTCCAGGGCTTTACAAGAATGTGTTGGTACTCGACTTTAAAAGTCTGTACCCCTCTATTATCCGTACGTTTAAGATAGACCCAGTGGGTCTGGCTGAAGGACTTGCCAACCCCGATAAAGCTATTGAGGGTTTCAAGGGGGCTAAATTTTCCAGAAACACGCATTTTCTTCCCGATATTATTACTCAACTCTGGCGCGAGAGGGATGAAGCCAAGAAAGCGAATGATCAAGCGCGCTCACAAGCTATCAAAATCCTGATGAATTCTTTTTACGGGGTTTTAGGAAGCGGTGGTTGCCCCCTTTATGACCCACGTTTAGCGAGCTCAATAACCCTGCGAGGTCACGATATTATGCAGCAAACTAAACAGTGGATAGAGGAGGCTGGCTACAAAGTCATTTATGGTGATACCGACTCTACCTTTGTTCATATAGGGGATAACGTGGTATCTAGCCAAGCCAAACAAATAGGGCTCGAGCTGGCGAATATGATTAATCACCGCTGGACAAAAAAACTAAAAACGCAGTTTACTTTGCAATGTCACTTGGAGATAGAATTTGAAACACAATTCCAGCAGTTCTTCATGCCGACTATTCGTAACTCAGAGTTAGGCAGCAAAAAACGGTATGCTGGTATGATAGAAACTGCCGGCAAACAGCAACTTGTATTTAAGGGGCTGGAAAATGTGCGCTCAGACTGGACATCGATGGCACGGGCATTTCAGCATCAACTGTATGAAAGTGTATTTAATAAGCAACCGGTGCAAAAACTCATTCTGACCCTAATTAAAAAATTAAAAGCAGGCGAGTTGGATGAAAAGTTGGTTTATTCGAAACGGTTGCGCAAACCTACGCAGCAGTATGTAAAAAATGTGCCGCCCCATGTCAGGGCGGCGAAAATGGAAGACAAATATCGTCTTGCCCAGGGATTACCGTTAAAGTATAACCGTTCTACAGTGGTTAAATATGTTATGACAGTTCAGGGCCCCCAGACTGTCGCATCGATACATAGCCCTTTAGATTATGACCACTACGTTGAGAAACAAATCAAACCTATCGCCGAGAGCATTCTGCCTGTCGTTGGCATCGATTTTGAAAAGCTTATTACCTCTCAGTTAGGCTTATTTTAGCCACTATCTATCTATCTTTGCGGTGATCATGGCATCCCCGCCACTAAGACGTACCTTCTGGCCTGGCTGTAATCGCTCGGCTCCTCTGGTGATCACTGGATGAGCGGCTTCAAATTCTCCAAACACTTCAATGCGTTCACCCACCCCAATTCCTGTTGTTACAGCGATTTGCTGGGCTTCATTCTCACCGTTAACCTGGTAAATGTATGCGCCCGTTTTACGCAACACTAATGCGTCTCGAGGCACGGTCATCCCATGGTGTTTTTCGCTATGCGGAAGCGATACCCTAATTGCGCTTCCTATCGGAAAATCATTAGGTTTAAGGGCTACTCGTAACTCCATCATTCGTGAATTCGAATTCCCCACTGGCACAACTGCTCTCACTTTTTCCAGCACTTCACGTCCATTATTTTTAACGATTACTTGCAATCCGTCAGATACGTACGGAATTACCGTAAGGGGTGCACGAATTGCAGCTTCCACTTGAGTCGGATCGACTATACGCAATAATGTTTGACCCGTGCTGATGTACTCACCGGGGAATTGCAATCGCTCCACGACTAATGTATCAAAAGGCGCTACTACTTCACTTTGTGCAATCTGATACTCGGTCATTTCTTTCGACGCTTTTGCCTGTGCTAACTCCTGACGTGCAATTTCAAGCTCTGCTGCTGTTTCATCGAGTTGGTCTTTAGAAACATTTTGTTGCGCTGCCATTGAAATAAATCGATCCAGCTTTCTTTCTGCCAGTGAAACTCTGGCTTCCCATTTAGCTATATTCGCTTTATCCTGCGCCAGACTAAGCTTTAACCTCCTATCATCGAGTTTAATTAACACCTCACCAGGTCGTACTCGCTGGCCAACCTCTGCCATCCAAATGACCCGTCCAGCAACTTCTGAAGCAATTTGCGCATCCACACGGCTAACCACGGTGCCGGGCACCCAAACCTGTTCTGCTATTTCTTCTTGTAAGATTTGGTCCACTTCCACAAGCGTCGGCGGTGGAGCGGGTGGCTCCTGTGCCTTTAAAGAAAAGCCAATACCTAACGACAATATTGATACAGCGAGTGGCTTTATAAAAATCCTGTTCATATCGATACCTTAAAATTTATTTTCAAATTTTTGCAGCTTTGCATCTACCAGTGGAGCTACGCCGGATTGGGGAAAACTCTCCTTTTTTCGCCAAGGGAGCTGGAACTCCATTTGCAATAACGTGGGTAAAAGTAACAACGTGAAAATAGTACTCACTGCCATACCACCAACAATCACGGCTGCCATGCCCCGATAGATCACACTACCTGCGCCGGGAAGTAACAACAGTGGCAACATCCCGAACAATGACGTTAAAGTACTCATGAAAATGGGACGTACACGCACCAGAATGGCCTGGTGTACTGCATTGGTTCGATTTAACCCTTCGCGTTCTCCAATACGGGTTTGATGTACCAGTAAGATGGCATTATTTACGACCAGGCCGAGCAGAATTACAAAGCCGATCATGGTCAGGAGATCCATTGGCTGGAAGCGAAACAAATTCATAATCTGAATAGCGGCTATTCCGCCTACTGTCGCTAACGGCAAAGCAAGGGCTACTAAAATACTGTCTTTAAACGAACGGAATAAACCCGCCATCAACACTACCAGCAGGCCCATAGCCAACAAAAAATTCTGGCTCATGGTTTTAACCGCTGTCTTGAGACTGTCTGCACTGCCGCCATAGCTGATATTTCCATTTAAAGGCATTACGGCTCGTATTTGCGGCTCCACTTTCTCTTCGATAATAGCCATCGCCTCCTCCAACGTCATGCCTTCGGGTGGATTGAAATTAAGAGAGAGTGTGCGGCGACGGTCAATTCGTTGTATACGGGTAGGACCTACATTTCGCTCTATCGATACAAGTTCGCTTAACTGCACCATCTCGCCACTAGGGGTCACTATGGGCGTCGCAGCAAGTTCTTCAGGTGTAGCCCATTCTTGCGTCCTGAAAATAATATTCAAACGCTTGATACCATCAAAATATTCGCCTACATACATTCCATCGCCCATAGCGCGCACCAGATTTGCCATATGCGAACGATTGTACCCCACCTCCATAATTCGACTGTCTTGAGGGATAAACTGCAGTTGTGGTTCCGCTTGCTCAAGAGGAGGATTGGAGCGAACCTGGGAACCGGGAAATATTTCTTGAATCAATTCCATTCCCCGTTGTGCCGCAATAACTAACCCGTCCTGATCTGTACCCTGCAAATGCACATCAATCGAGCGACCATTGCCGAACCCGCCAAATAAGTTCCCCTGCATCGCAAACGTTTGCGTATCAGGCAGATCTTTAAGAATTTCATCTCTGACTAATGTTTCAAGTTCTTTAACGTTAGACTGGTCCTTGGCTCTTACACCTAAAGTGCCTCCATTCGTCCACGTAATTATGTAGTAATTTTTCAGTGCAGGCGATTTCTCTCCATCCATATATGGCTGCAACCGCTCTACAACTTGGGACATAATCTCAGTGGTAATAAATTGATTACTAGCTCCAGCAGGGAAATTAAAGAATGCATCGACAGCATCCCGTTTCACAGGCGGCAGATAGTCAAGCTTGGGAAACATCAATACGCTGGCAGTAATAGGAATAGTCATTAAGGCGAACGCCAAGGCGATACGTTTCATCGAAGTATTTGTGAGCTGCATGATTCCCGATGCAATTCGTGTCCATAATCCTTCCAACTTGTCCTTGGGATGGTGAGAACGCAGTACCTTACTGGCTATAACGGGCAATACAGTTACTGCTACAATTAGCGAAATGGTGACCGCAATAGCGATAGTTAATGCCAAATCGGCGAAAAGCTGACCTTCCACATCTTTGATAAATATTACCGGTATGAAAATAGCGACCGTGGTAGCGGTGGAGGCCATCAACGCCCCGAATACTTCTTTCGTCCCAGCGTAGCTGGCTTCTGCTTCATCGGTAATGTGTTTTTGCCTTCGTACGATGTTTTCAAGCACAACTATAGCGGCATCCAAAACCATTCCCACAGCGAACGCTAGTCCGGCTAATGAAATAACGTTCAATGAACGGCCGGTCACGTTGAGAACTACGAACGTGCTGAGTAACGAAATCGGTATCGCCATCGCAACTATCAGCGTGGCCCGCATCTGCCGCAAAAACATCCACAGCACCCCAATTGCTAACAGCACACCTATAAACAGATTACTGGTCACCAGGTTTATCGCGCGATAAATAAAGACCGATGCGTCAAAAGACTGCACCATCGTTAGCTTTTCTTCGGCGAGCATGGTTTGATTGATATCCGCCACTTTATCTTTTACCGCCAGCAATGTCGCAAGTACATTCGCGTCATTTTCGCGACTGATTCTGATAGATATTGCAGGGTTACCATTTTGAATACTGATGCTATCGTCGTCTGCCCTCTGGATGCGTATGTCAGCAATATCTCGCAGGTACACTGGACTGCCATTACGCCACTCCAGAATCATATCCCCCATTTTTTGCGGTTCGTATTTACCTTCAAAACGCAGGGTGTAACGTCGGCGTCCCACTTCCACAAAACCACCAGACACATCGGTAGCACTACCTAGGTAGCCTGTGATTTGCGTTAAATCAATGCCTAATTCTGCTGCCTTATAGGGATCAAAGATGATTTGAAACTCTTCTTCACCGCCAACCCCACTTTGCATCTGAGCGCTGGAGACTCCAGAAATAGCTTCTAACTGGGGTCTAATTTCATCCTCGAAATAGGTGACGTAATGGTTAATTTCATGAGGGTTACCGGGCAATTTTTGTAAGAAGAAATACGTTAACGCTGGCTCATCGCCCCCACCACCTCCTAGATTGATGTTGGGTGAAAGGGCATCACGAGGAAGTGGGGGAACCCGATTCATCCGGCTAACAACTTCAATCAATGTTTTTTGCATGTCAGTGTCAAGCTCAAATTGCAGATTTATCCACGCATTGCCTTGATTAGCCCAGGCAGACATGCTGTGTAGGCCGGGGATCCCCTGTAGCACCTCTTCTTGCGGCTCCAGTATTTCAGATTCAATTTCTTCTGGCGAAGCGGCTCGCCAACTGGTTTGAATTGAGATTTGCGGTCGTTCAATATCAGGAAAAAGCTGTATCGGTAACTTGAATAAACTGTATAGCCCCAGCGCCACTATAATGGCGACAACGATAGTCACTCCAGATGCGTTTTTTATTGCCGTACGTGTAATGTCCATAAGTAGCTATTTGAAATTGAATCCCGTGCTATAACTATAAGTCGCATCACCTATGTAAAAAGTTTAATTCTGCCAATAGCAGAGTTTTTGAGGTAAACAGCTATACCGCTTGTTATCGCAAGAATTCTGCGATAACTGGTCGTGTTTAATCTGCAAGTCAGCGCGGGACTTATCAATTTAAGTAAATTTAACCTCACTCAGCGTGTAGTTTTTTCTGCTCCTGTGTTGCAATTTGGTAACTTATTATCAACTTTTTCTGATTTATTATTCATACGCGATTGTTTTTTATGCTTTTTTCAGTTGGCGCAACTGATGCATGTATCTCATGTTGGTAATTAATTTATTTCCTGCCTAGTTGAGGAAGCGATGGAGATTGATATGAAAAAACTAGTTACTGTTATTGCAATGTCGACCGTGGCGCTGGCATGCACCCCCGCCGATGAGAATGTTAAAATTAGTACTAATTTTGCCGAATTAGATAAGGATCAAAGCGGATACTTGACTGAGAAAGAAACCGAGAGCCAAGCCATAGCGAATTATTTTGAAAAAATAGATGTGGATATGGATGAACGGATCAGTGTCATAGAGTTCAATGATTACCTGACCACTACCCCTGAGGTTTTTGATGAAAATGTCCAGATGGCAGCAGCGATTGAGCTAGATGGGGACGCGCTTAGAACAGAAGAAAAACCCACTGACTACGCAAGCGAAAAAGCGAATCAGATAGAATCTGAGGGAAGTGAAGAATTTTCTCCACAAACAGACGACGAACTTCTCGCGACAAGTGAATTTAACATGATGGACACGGATCGCAATGGTGAAGTTTCTAAATCAGAAGCGGCTCGGAGTGGTTTGATCGAGGAATTTAATAGAATGGATACGAATAACGATCAACTAATAACTATGGTTGAATTTTCACAATACCAGTCCAAAGAACGCTCCCCGCGAGGTGAATAATGAATCGCAACTGGCCAAAAACAAGGAGAGTTTCTGGCCACCTACATCTAAAGCGGGGTCGCGCGAAACCATCCTGTAATCGATAATCTAGGTTGGAGGGCAAAGGGTGTGACATAGGTTACGCTATGTATATGTTTTACATCGAATAAACTCAAAGTGTTAAAACCGGGTGTCCAGCTATCCCGTGGGGTGCCATCATTCTCATAAAATTGCAGTAACCCTCCCCAGTCAGGATGCCATTTTTCGGTAAAGTTAAAAACGTAAGCCACCCGACGCTGTTCCGTTTGATGCTCATCTTTATGTCGGGTGAGAAACTGCCCTGGTCCATACCGTGTTGCCTGGGCACTAGCGGCTACAATGTCATCATGACCGCTTACCTTTTTAATCCAAGCAATCACAGCTTTACTATTTAACCACTTATTAAAAGCGTCAATAGAGCCCACGCCGCAGCCTCCCGCAGAAAGATTTTTTCTACCGTAGATAAATCCTTCACCGTGAGATGCGTAACGGTGTGACATCGTAATGTATTTTTGTTTTGTTTGCGGATCCATACTTGTCCAATCGGAGGGCTGGATCGACATGTACCTCTGTTCGTGTATTAACGCTAAATCATACGACAGGCTCTTTAAGCCTGTGTAAATTTCACTAGCATTGCTAGTATCTAAAACATCGGTGAACCTGCCCCGTTTGTCATGTTGAAATTCAACAGCGGCAGCGTCTAAGTCGAAATTTTCATTGAATTTAATTTGCATATTCTAAGCGTATTCTTCAGATGGAAAATCAAGAAATCTGGGATAGTCTATTATATTTATGCACCAGCGTACTAGTATTGTGAAAGGAAAAGAATACCAGTAAACCTTTTTCTAACAGTGCTTTGGTAAGCCATACGAAATTGAAACAAAAAAGTGAATATTTCGTTGCCTATGAGTTGATTCGAAACCTTTCTTGTCTTTGAACACTCGAGGAGGTTCTCTATTTCATCCCCAGTTGTTCTAATCAGGACCGTGAAACAAGAAGCAACCCGTCTTTTTTATAAATTGCAGCTTGGTACGTTACGCTGTGGAAAACTATCCACACACAAAGGGGGAGTCCACATAAGCGAAGCGAGCGAGGGGTGCCAGTGGCACGCCGAGAGTGAAGAACCGGCAGCATGGATGCTGCCGTGGTCATTTCACCAGGGAAGGGTTGTTACCTGTCTATCAAGCGTTATCGCAAGCGTAAACTGCTACCCGATGGGTTAGGCTCCCTATGAATGTCCGCGCAACTTGGCTGCGCTTAAACGCAAAAAGCCCACTCATTTGAGTGGGCTTTTCGTTTAATTGGGAGCCCCGTAGCCGGCAAGGGACACACTGCCGTGCGGGAGTACTACTCTCACATGGGGTTTGGACCCGCACTCGGGCGGAGGTAGACCGAATGTCCGCTGGACATTCGCAGATGCCGTAGCGGCACGCCATGGGTGAGCACGGAATTGAGAGAATGAACAATTTTATTCTCGCCGCGTGAACGACCTGAGCTCTGCGAAGGGCTGGACCAGATTGCTGAGCGTGACTGGACGTAGCACCAGGGACGGGTTGTTACCTGTCTTTCAAGCAGTAGCGCAAACGTCAACTGTTACCCCATGGGTTAGGTCTTGCTATTAGGGATTGGCACCTTGGCGCTACTCTCACATGGGGTTTGGA
>NZ_JAPFRD010000005.1:0-210032 GCF_026183695.1 Alteromonas aquimaris
ACTATTATCGACAATTAGCCGAAGATACGGCAGCATGACTCAAACAAATCCGCCTCCGAATTTACCGGCGCGATTCAGTTACTAAGTTGGTTCACCTATAGAGTCTATCTTAAGTTAGTAAAAGGAAACGCTGAGACTCATATAGACTCGCCAGACCATGAGGAAATACAAGCCATCGTGGACATGGCAATGGAGGATAGCAGGGTCATAAGGTCGGTTAAAGGCTACAAAGGTAGTGACATGATTTGGTTTGGTGAATGGACTACCCCTGATGGATGGGTTGTGACTGGTGGAAGTATGAACACAATTGCATATAAAACTATAAGAGATCTACTTAAAAAGCATGTCTATTTCGAACCTACCAAAGCCCAAGCTCAAACAATACGCTCTTCCAAGCCCTTACAGAATAGCAAGGAAAAAGCTTCAGGATGCCTAGGGGCATTGGTGTTTGCGGTATTGACTCCCATAGCTTTAATTACAACCAAAGCTCTCAACATTTTATAATGGATTTCAAGCAATCAGTCTCATGAATCTTCTCGACATAGCGCCACTGCTCATCCTTGTTCTTAAACTTACTGTAAAGGTTATACGTAAAGGATAGCTGCTTGTGTCCTGCAAGCCGCGCAGCGATCTCTACAGGACAACCAATCTGATTAAATGCTATTACAAAGTCACTTCGAAAAGAGTGTAAGTCAGTTTTATAACCTTCACTCTTTTTAAAGTCTTTGATCAGCTTACCAGACTCAGATGAGATACAATTAACGGCTTCCTTACTTATATTACAGTTTTACCGGTCTCAGGGAGTAGCCGCATTACCGGGAGATACCATAACAAAACGGCAATGATATTAAGAAGAGCCTATGGTTTTAAGAACTTTAAAAATTACAGAATAAGAGTAATGACCCATTGTGCGCGCCGGTTACCCGGATGGGATGGTGTAATTAATCGAGTGAGATGAATGTTGAGCGCCCGTTTATGGGGTAGAGCCAAAATTTTGCAAAGATTAAATGGATGGTACCAGAGGCCGGACTTGAACCGGCACACCCTTGCGGGCGGTGGATTTTGAATCCACTGCGTCTACCAATTCCGCCACTCTGGCTTTGGTATCCATGCCTAGCAAAGCATTAAAACTTTGCAAATCTTTGCACGCATTTTTTAACTTGTTTGAGTCAAAAGGGGCTTACCTTTCAATGACTTGTCCAGACTGACTTGCTAGACGCGTTCAATTTTGAATCCGCTGCGTCTACCAATTCCGCCACTCTGGCATGGATAGATGTGCTTTGATTGCTGCCGCATTATAGCGTTATGCCATTCGCTGACAAGCGTTTTTTGCAAATCGTTGGCAATAAACGCTTCAAGTGATGGTTTATTCACCTGTTCAAGGGTGCGATAGTTAACGCCGCGCAAATCATTTTTGATTTACACCAGCCTGTGGCACACTTGCAGATTGAATTTATTTAGTTTATTTAATTGTAGTGACCGAATCTGAATCTGTTAATCAAACTCATCGTCTTAACCGCGCAAGTTTTGTTAAACGGCTGTTGGCTATGATTTATGACACCCTTGTTGCGACGGCAGTGGGCATGTGTGCGGCGATGGTAATCATCGTCAGCTTGGTTATTTTGTTCCACAATGGTGTCCTGGATATGGGGGCACATGAACAACCGGCAGATGCCATTCAAGCATCCTGGCAAATCAAGTTACTTATTCAGGGGTGGGTTATCGCCTGGGTGATTGGGTTTTTCTTATGGTTTTGGAAGCGGGGAGGGCAGACCATAGGGATGCGAGCCTGGCGTCTGAAAATTTACAATACCCAAGACACGCCCATCACCTGGACGCGCTTGGTTCTGCGTTTAATTGCTTCGTTGGGTGGGCTGGGCACCTTGTTGGTATTGCTCGATTACAAAAATAAACAATCATTGCAAGACAGAGTGGCCGGTACCGAAGTATTGCAATTGACCAAAACTCAGAACGACCACAAAAGTTGGTAACCTCTTAGCCTCTTAGCGTCTTAGTAGATAAGTAGCAATTGCCGCAAATAGTAAACTCGGCAATATCGCCCCTAAAACGGGAGGAAGTTGGTACACCAGACTTAATGGTCCAAATACTTCGTTGGTGATAAAAAATCCAAACCCCGTCAAGACCCCCATTATAACTCGCGCGCCCATGGTCACACTGCGGAGTGGTCCAAAAATAAATGATAGAGCCATCAACATCATGACGCCTATAGAAATGGGCTGCAAAATTTTGCGCCACAGCGCTAGCTCATAGCGTGAAGCGTCTTGGTCATTGTTCTCAAGATAGCCGATATAGTCAGCCAACCCTTCAATTGATAACGCCTCAGGCTTTACCGCGACAATGCCTAACTTGTCTGGTGTGAGGGACGAATCCCACTGCTGCCGCTGGTGGCTTTGGATATTAATTTTTTCCTCACCAAACTGCGTTATATCAACGTTTTCTAAAAACCATTTGTTGTTTTCGAAGATACCCGATTGGGCGTACGTTATCGTATTTAAGGTTAAGTCCGGGTGAAACGAAAAAATACTAATGTCTTTTAACGATTCGCGGGTGAAAACCTGCCCAATACTGACAAACTGATCGCCATCTTTCGCCCACACTAATTGATCTGAAGAAAATAAACTGCCGCCTGTAATTGCCTCTGTCTTAATTTCCTTGGCCCGCGATTCACTAAATGGCGTCACCCATTCACTAATTGCCATCACCGCCAAAATCATGATCACAGTAGATTTCATAGCCGATGCGATGATATTCCAGCGACTCAAGCCTGCTGCTTGCATTACCACTAGCTCACTATTACTGGCAAGTAATCCCATACCCACTAAGCCGCCAAGCAAGGTGGCCATAGGAAAAAATTGTTCGAGATCACGTGGTAAGCTTAGCAATACGAAAAGGCCGGCAGTGACCATGTCGTAATCCCCTTCACCGAGCTTGCGCAGTTGCTCAACAAATTTGATAAGGGCGCTAAGCCCCACTAAGACTGAGAGGGTGACAGTAATGGTGCCAAGTAATGTACGGGCAATGTATAAATCTAAAAGTCGAAACATTATCCCTTCCTAAAAATTAGTGCACGTATATGCGCACCCGTTTTGCGGTCTCGAACCAGTAGACCTAAGCCTATTATTAACATAATGGCATGCACCCACCATAGGCCAAGTTGAACAGGAATGCGCCCGTCTTCTAACACTCTACGGCTGGCAAGCAATAGAAGGAAGTAACCCAAGTACAGAAGAATCGCAGGAAACATTTTGCCAAAACGGCCCTGACGTGGGTCCACAGAACTTAGCGGCACTGCAATTAAAATCAGAAAGGGGATCGACAGCGGAATTGCCAGGCGCCATTGCAGTTCCGCTTGCGCTTCCAACGACTCCATTCCCCACAGTTCTTGCGTGGGAAGCACACTTATTTTGACGCGAGTTTCTTCTTGTACCTCATCGGCAATTTGGATGTGGTATTCGTCAAAAGCCACTTTGCGGTAGCTATGTTTGCGCTGCTCTCCTTCATATTGCACGCCGTCCTCTAGTACCAGAGTGCGGGTGCCATCGCGCTCGTTACTTATCCTTCCTGCATCCGCATACACCACACGAACCTTTCCTGCGGCTGTCTCGCTTTGATGCTGGGACAGAAAAACGCGCTTTAAGGAATCATCCTTTTTATCGATATCGTGAACAAAAATAACGGCTTTTTCGTTACCTGTTTGCTGGAAGCGTCCAGGAATAATGGCAGAAAAGCCTGCTTCGGAACGGGCCTTTTCTTTTAGTTCAAATTCACTTTGGGCGGCGGTAGGGGCTAAATAAAGCGTGATAAAACCTGTCACCAACATAATAATCAGTGATAAAAACAACATAACCCGAGTAACATACCATTCGCTGACCCCACACGCGCGCATCACGGTCATTTCACTGTCAACATAAAGGCGACCATGGGCGAGCATAATGCCCAGATACGCGCTTATAGGCATCACTAAGGACGCCAGAATAGGAGTATAAAGGGCGAGAAATCCTGCTACCAGCCCGGCGGGGATATCTCCATCTGAAGCATCACCTAATACACGAACAAAACGCAATGTAATAAATATAGCCATTAGAATGAGAAAAATGGCCAGTTGGGACTTAAGTGTTTCCTTAAGCAAATAGCGAAATATTAACATCCCACTCCCAATGAAAATTTGGATTTATAGTGAAAAAGCGCACAATCTTGAGTAAACTTTGTATTTTTACAAGTTAAGCAATTAACCTTAAAACGATTCGCTTTGGCTTTAGTTCAATTTAGCTCAGCAGTCAGGCCATATAATAAAATGGGCAAAAGGCTGTCAGCGTGTGTATTAAACCATAACCGCGCGCAAAACGTTACGTGATTTTGAACCCTATGCCAGAACAAAGAAAATAGCAAAGGAGATATCGTGGAATTTAGTGTAAAAAGTGGCAGTCCCGAAAAACAACGCAGCGCCTGTATCGTAGTGGGTGTATTCGAGCCACGACGACTAACAGCGGTGGCCGAGCAATTAGATGAAATCAGTGAAGGATATATTAGCAACCTGCTACGCCGGGGCGACCTGGAAGGTAAAGCAGGGCAGATGTTACTGCTGCATCACGTTCCTAACGTATTAAGTGAGCGTGTATTACTGGTGGGGTGTGGAAAAGAGCGTGAACTGGATGAAAGGCAGTATAAGCAAATCATCGCCCGCACCATCAAAACACTAAACGAAACCGGTTCCATGGAAGCGGTCTGCTTTTTGACCGAATTGCATGTGAAAGGGCGTGATACGTATTGGAAAGTGCGCCAGGCTGTCGAAGCTACCCAGGATTCGTTGTACACCTTTTTGCAATTGAAAACCAAGAAAGGTGAACCACGCAGGCCGTTACGTAAAATTGTATTTAATGTCCCCACGCGCAGAGAGTTAACGGTTGGCGAACGCGCTGTCGAGCACGGTCTGGCAATAGCCGCCGGTGCTAAAGTAACCAAAGATGTGGCCAATATGCCACCCAATATCTGTAATCCTGGCTATTTGTGGGAACAAGCCCAGGAACTCGCTTCAAATTATAGCTCTATTTCGGCCGAAGTGGTTGACGAAGCCAAAATGAACGAGCTTGGCATGCAGGCCTATTTAGCGGTGGGGCGTGGATCGCACAATGAATCAATGATGAGTATTATTCATCACCAAGGTGGCGCTGCGAATCAGGCTCCTATTGTTTTGGTCGGTAAAGGGTTAACGTTTGACTCTGGTGGTATTTCAATCAAGCCCGGCGAGGCGATGGACGAAATGAAATACGATATGGGCGGCGCGGCCTCTGTGCTGGGTGTGATGCACACTGTTGCAGAGCTGAATTTGCCTATTAATGTCATTGGCGTATTGGCAGGTTGTGAGAATATGCCTGATGGTAATGCATATCGGCCAGGGGACATCCTGACCACAATGTCAGGACAAACGGTTGAAGTACTTAATACTGATGCAGAAGGCCGATTAGTGTTATGTGATGCGTTGACGTATGTGGAACGCTATGAGCCTGAATTGGTTATAGACGTCGCGACGTTGACCGGCGCTTGCGTAATTGCATTAGGGGCGCACGCTACTGGTTTGATGAGCCAGCACAATCCATTGGCCCACGAACTCCTTAATGCATCAGAGCAAAGTTCAGATCGTGCCTGGCGTTTGCCCCTTTGGGATGAGTATCAGTCTCAGTTAGACAGTCCGTTTGCCGATATGACCAATTTAGGCGGACGTCCGGCGGGTAGCATTACTGCTGGGTGTTTCCTCTCTCGCTTCACGAAAAAGTATAACTGGGCCCATCTGGATATCGCTGGTACTGCCTGGCGCGGTGGCAAGCATAAAGGCGCCACAGGCCGCCCCGTCCCAATGTTGTCTCAGTTTTTGATGAACCGAGCAGGCGTGAATCACGAGGACTAAGTATCCATGCCGCAGGTTGTATTTTATGCGCTTGGAAAAGCGCAACAAGCCTCTCATCGCGCTTGTGAACTGGTCGCTGACGCATATTCAAAACGTCAGCGATGTCGCATATTATGCGCAAGTCAGAAGCAAGCTGAAGACGTTGACGAACTACTGTGGCAAATGCCTGCAGACAGGTTTATTCCTCACAATCTACATGGTGAAGGGCCCACTTCCGGCACCCCTGTAGAAATCTGTTGGCTGCCGGATCAGGTGGAAAAGTGCCATGTGATTATCAACCTAACGGATGAATTGGTAAGTCAACCACAGCGGTTTTTATTTATTTATGATTTCGTGCCGGCCGAAGAAGAGGCCAAACAGAAAGCGCGATTACGCTACAAACATTATCAACAAGCCGGCTTTGCCATGCAGTTTGAGTCGGTGGAGAATTGAGAATTAGTATGGATAAAACCTTCGAACCACAATCCATTGAAAAGCAGTGTTACCAGGAGTGGGAGACGGCCGGGTTATTTAAGCCCTCAGGTGAAGGCACACCTTATAGCATTTTGCTGCCTCCTCCAAATGTCACGGGTAGCCTGCATATGGGCCATGCATTCCAGCACACTATTATGGACGCACTTACCCGTTATCACCGTATGAAAGGTGACAATACATTATGGCAAGTGGGCACCGACCACGCGGGTATTGCCACGCAAATGGTAGTCGAGCGACAGTTAAATGCAGAAGGTAAAACCCGCCATGATTTAGGACGTGAAGATTTCGTCAAAAAAATCTGGGAATGGAAAGAAGAAAGTGGTGGCACTATCACCCAGCAAATGCGGCGGCTGGGTACGTCGGGTGACTGGGATCGGGAAGTCTTTACGATGGACGAAAATTTGTCGAAAGCCGTCACAGAAGTGTTTGTTAAGCTTCATGAGGAAGGGTTGATTTACCGTGGCAAACGCCTGGTAAATTGGGATCCTGTGTTGTTGACGGCGGTGTCTGACCTAGAAGTACTGAACGAGGAAGAAAATGGCCACATGTGGCATATTCGCTATCCTCTGGAAGAGAGTGGCGACTCGATTATCGTCGCCACCACCCGTCCTGAGACAATGTTAGGAGACACTGCCGTGGCAGTTCATCCTGACGACGAGCGATACCAGCACCTCATTGGTAAAAATATTAAATTGCCACTGACGAATCGTCTCATTCCGATTATCGCTGATGATTACGTCGATCCAGAGTTCGGCACAGGCTGCGTCAAAATTACGCCCGCCCATGACTTTAATGACTACGAAATGGGTAAGAGACATAACTTACCCATGATCAACGTCTTAACGGAAGATGCGCGTATTAATGATGAAGCTCCCGAACGATATCGGGGAATGGATCGCTTCGATGCGCGTAAACAGGTTGTCAGCGACCTTGAAGACCTCGATTTATTACTTAAAGTTGAACCGCACAAGCTGAAGGTACCACGGGGAGATCGTTCTGGCTCAGTAATCGAACCTTATTTAACAGACCAGTGGTACGTAGCAGTAGAGTCGCTGGCTAAACCCGCCATAGAAGCGGTTGAAGCAGGTGAAATCCGTTTTGTCCCTGAAAATTGGAACAAGACCTATTACCAATGGATGCACAATATTCAGGACTGGTGTATTTCACGCCAGTTGTGGTGGGGCCATCGCGTGCCAGCGTGGTACGATGACCAAGGCAATATATACGTTGCCCGCACGGAAGCGGAAGCACGCGAAAAGCATAAGCTGGCAGACGATCTGGTATTGCACCAAGATAACGATGTGCTTGATACCTGGTTTTCGTCGGCGTTGTGGCCATTCGCCACATTAGGATGGCCAGAGAAAACGCCCGAGCTTGCAACCTATTTGCCCACCTCAGTATTGGTTACCGGCTTTGACATCATCTTTTTCTGGGTGGCCAGAATGATAATGATGACGAAAAAATTTACTGGCCAAATACCTTTTAAAGAAATTTATATTACCGGTCTTATTCGGGACGAGAACGGCGATAAAATGTCCAAATCGAAAGGCAATGTGATTGATCCTATTGATGTCATTGATGGCATTGATGGGGACGCACTGGTGGCCAAGCGAACCCGGGGCATGATGCAACCCCAGCTAGCGGAGAAAGTGGCTAAGCGTACGCGCAAGCAATATCCGGATGGGTTTAATGCCTATGGAACAGACGCCCTGCGATTTACTTTCGCCGCCATGGCGTCCACTAGTCGTGATATTAATTTCGACATGGGGCGGGTAGAAGGCTACCGTAATTTCTGCAACAAAATTTGGAACGCGTCTCGATTTGTACTGATGAATACCGAAAATGAAGATTGCGGTCTTAACGGTGGCAAGATGGAATTAAGCCTGGCTGATCGCTGGGTGTGGGCAAAATTCCAGCAGGTTGTTCAGGAATTTGAGACGGCTATCGCCGATTATCGTTTTGATATAGCGGCACAGGTGGCTTATGAGTTTACTTGGAACCAGTTCTGCGATTGGTATCTGGAGCTAACGAAAGCAATCTTGAATAATCCAGATAGTTCCGACGCGCAAAAACGTGGCAGCCGCCATACGCTTATTAATGTCCTCGAAAATCTTTTACGCTTAATGCATCCGTTTATGCCTTTCATCACAGAAGCCATTTGGCAGCGTGTTGCCCCCCTGTGTAAATCATTGCCCGATAATGTCAGTATCATGGTGCAATCATTCCCTGCAGTTGAGCAAGACAGAATAGATGCGCAGGCGCTGGAAGATATCGAATGGGTGAAACGCTTTATTCTGGGTATTCGGAACATTCGTGGTGAGATGGATATTTCCCCGAATAAGCCTTTAGATGCCTTGTTAAGAAATGCCAGCAATGAAGATATCCGTAAGTTAAAAGCCACTCGGCCTTTTATTGATAAGTTGGCCAAACTGCAGAAAATAGATAACTTAATGCAAGGTGAAAAAGGGCCCGCAAGTGCGACCGCATTGATTGGCGAAATGGAAGTACTTATTCCGATGGCGGGCTTGATCGACAAGGATGCAGAGCTTGCACGTTTGCAAAAAGCAATTGAAAAGATGCAAAAGGATGTTGACCGTACTGAAGGCAAATTGGCAAATGCAAAATTTGTAAGTAATGCCCCAGAGGCAGTTATTGAAAAAGAGCGAACGAAGCTGGCGCAAGCCAAAATGCAGCTTGTTAAGCTGCGCGAGCAACACCAGACGATTGCTGAATTATGATACTGTGTAATTAGAGTTAACTAAGGCCCGCCTCTTAATCGAGCGGGCTTTTTTTATGGCCCTTAGCAAGATATCTCAGCAAAGTATTACTCATCGCCTGGCGTTTAACAGGCTTGGTTAAATAGTCGTTCATACCCGCCTGTAGCCCTTTATTCCGGTCTTCCTTCATGGCATTAGCCGACAAGCCTATTATGGGAACTTCTGTAAAACCGCGTTCACGTAAAATCTTGGTAGCTTGATAGCCATCCATTACTGGCATCTGAACATCCATAAGCACAAGATCATAATCCGGCGAGTTGGTCATTTTAGCAATCGCCAGCTCCCCATTCTCTGCAATATCATAAGTCAGACCAAGAGAGCTTAACATTTCTCCTGTGACGACTTGATTAATATTGTTGTCCTCTACGAGTAAAACGTGACCAATCAGCGGCTCATCGATTTCATCACTCTTACCGATTATCAAAGACGAGGTGTTCTCTCCTAATAATTCTTTTACAAACCGCGAAAACTGAATAGGCGTAAAGGGATGAAACAAGATAGGGCCTTGCCACAAGTCATTAAATTTAGACTGCATATGGCCTGTTTGTGAATTCGCGATTAAACCGATCACACGCCCGCTGCTTTTAAGCGCTTGCAGCTGTTCTTGCTGATTGCGAACGGACTTATATTCTGGAGCATCTAAAATGAGTACGGGAACGGTCAGTTCATGATTATTAGGGGAGATATCCACTTCATGCAGGGGGATCTGATTGACGTTCAGCAGTTCAATATAACTAGCAGGTAACAAAGGACCATCGGTTATATACAGGCTTTTAGGCGGCAGGCTAGCCAATTCAGACAGTACACCTTTCTGATTTTTAAAAGCGCGTAGAGGAAGGGTGATAGTGAATTTTGAACCTTTGCCTAAAATAGAAGAAACCTCCATTTTTCCATGCATTAACTCCGTTAGCTGGTTTACGATTGTGAGACCCAATCCCGTACCACCATATTTCCGGTTTGTAGCGCCATCCGCTTGGGTAAAGGGTTGAAAAATTCTGGAGAGCTGCTCGTCACTCATGCCGATACCCGAGTCTGTCACCGTCATTTCCAAGCTGAGCAAGTTACCTTTTTCGTTTAAGGTTCCACTAAATCCAATTTTTATCGTCCCTCTTTCCGTAAATTTCACTGCATTGGAAGCCAGGTTGAGTATGATTTGCGAAATGCGTAATGGATCACCAATTACTTGAGCGGGAAGTGAGGGCTCAACTTCCAAACGAACCTGCAGATTTTTTTCTTGAGCACGTAAACCTATCACGGCCAGAATATTGTCAAAAATGGAGTGAAGTGAAAAACTCACTTCTTCAATATCCAGTTTACCGGCTTCAATCTTCGAAAAGTCGAGTATATCGTTAATAACACTCATCAAAATCTGCCCGGAATAAGCCGCCTTATCAAGGTACTCTTTCATCACCGGTGACATAGGTTGTTGTTGGGCGAGTTCAAGCAACCCGATAATGCCGTTCATGGGCGTGCGAATTTCGTGACTCATATTTGCTAAAAAAATACTTTTTGAAGCAGTCGCTTGTTCCGCTTTCACTTTGGCTTCATGCAATTCAGTATTTAATTGAGCCAAGGTTGTATTGACCTCTTGAGCATCTGCCAGTAATTGCTTGGTTTGCTTGTTTTTCTCACTAAAAACATGTGCGGCATTGGCAAGCTGGCCAATCTCATCCTTACGCTTGCGAGCGGGTATGGATTCAACATTTTCTCCTGCAGAAAGCCTGATAAATACATTCGTAATAGACCGAATGGGAGACATTATCCTGAAAGATGTGTAAGCCGCGGCGATTAGCGCTAATAAGATAGCCACTATGGTCGAAAGTTCGCCTTTACGTTGGGCATCAATCGCAGAACGTTCCGTTTCCAGCTTAATTTGTTGGTTGCGGTTGGAAACTTGTTCGGCAAGTTCTCCACTTAAGAACAACACCTCATTGGCTGAGCCCGCCATAACAACATTCACTAAAAACAGGTTACCCTGCGTTATCTGGGTCAGTTCGCGAAAGTGTTCTTCAAGAAAATTAAGCTGGTTTGCAAATTCTTCCGAAAAGGCGCCTGGATTAGTTTCACCAATGGATTTGATGGATTCAATGGCTTCATTAAAATGCTTTATCTGGGTTGAATTAGGTCGCGCCACATATTGCAACGCAGCATTCTCTGCTTCTAATATGTGTAACGCTAGCGCAGACTGCGTCAATGAGTTTAAGGATGAGTTAGGTCCAAACTGAGCTATTTCGTTTCTCAGGGCGGATAATTCAGCCAATGTTCCTGACGCAATCAAGTTGTCTCGCCTGAAACGTGCGTCTACCACTTGCCCAAAATTTTCCTGATAGTCGGCAAGATGACCTCTCATCCTTCTGAGCACATCAGATGCACCCATTTTTTTTAAACTTTTATTGGCGGATTTCTCTAAAGAAGAAAGTTTTGATTGAATGGAGAGCATTAAGCGCTCGAAGCGCGTGACGGCAGATTCACTGGTAGTTTCTTTAAAGATAAGTACGTTACGCTGTAAATCGATGACATCTCTTTCAAGCTGACGTACCAAGCCAACATCGGTGAAGGCCCGATTAATTTGTTCCAAGCCCTCTGACAGCACGAGCTGATTCGTGCGGGCGATGTAACCTTGCAGGATCAGTAATATAACAAGTGCGACAAGGATTAAAAAAAGCTGGCCGCGAATAGACGCTAACATAGAATGTTATTCATCCTTATTAAGTTAAGAAGTGATAAATTCGTACCACTTTTGCAAACTGTACTCATACGATGGCATAACTGTATTCCACACAGCAACATTACTGAATCTATCTTCATAACTTCCGCCTGACCGCTGCTCATCTTTTTTCACTGATACCTTGCCATCCGGACCTTTTAACTCTTCTGACGCCGGCAACCCTTGGTACCAGTAATCCCACTCCGCCTTGGTAAGAAATGCCGCGGATCGTTGTGGGTTAGAAATGTAGTAACCTTGTCTGGCAATAAATGCGCCAGGCCAACCTGATAACCACCAGTTCATGTATTCGTAGCATGCGTCTTTTACCCTGCCTGTGGTAGACGACGACAAACACATTACACCGTGCCAGCCGCGATAGCCTTCAACTGGGGCGGCAAACCTAACAGGTATGTTTTCTCCATTCAATACCGATACCGCCGGCGAAAACATGCTCTCAATATGCACACGCTGAGAGCGCATAAACTGAACGGACTCAGGAACAGAAGTCCAAAAACCACTGAAATGCTGAAGTTGTTTTAATTCAACAAGAATAGTGAATAGTTCGTCTAACTCTTGATTGGTGATGGCACCTATATCCTGAAATTTGATAAAACCTTTGGCCTCGGCGGCAAGTGCTAAATCAAATAAACCTATAGTGGGGTCATTTACGATCCCTACCTTGCCGGATAATCTTGAATCCAGCAACCAACCCCAGCTTTCTTGGTTTTGGTCGAACCCGCTGCCCAGTAAAGAAGTATTGTAACCAAATGAGTCAACATTATGCACATAAGGTAAGAAGCTCACGGTATCGGTATGATTAGTTCCCAGTGAGCCATCAGATTGTATGTGTAATATTTTATGGGGAGCGTCGCCCGCCCCCATGCGAGCGTTGGCAGTAATTTTTCCTGTCTTGGTGAGACTGTTTATCTCATCCCAATAGTTCAGTCGTTTTTTTTCGATTGGCTGAATAGCCTTTGAACGCCACAAAACATTGATACTGTTCGACCATTGTTCATATAGGTCAAAGCTGGAAGGGTTCATGGACGCTTTTTGCAACACTGCAGCACTTCCCTTAGGCTCAAAGTGCAATTCTATGCCCAAATCTTCCATTGCTCGTTTACGCAAGGTTTCTTGTAATGTCACATGCGTTCCCAACACCCTCACTACAGGCTTTTGCCTGCCAATAGCAAACGGTGCTACGGCTGCTGTGGTACCCAGTGCCACTGACCCTTTAATAAATGTTCGTCTGGTAACCTCTTTTACAGGGGGCATTAATATTTGTCCATAATCATTCGGATTGTAGATATTAACGCTTAGTGTGGCTCAGAATTCAACGACTTACCACTTTTTCAAGACTTCAAAAATCAAAATGTTTGACAGTATCTGAATCCTCTTATTTAATTGATATCAAAATGATATCAAGGTGAATCAGTATGAATGAGAAACAAGGATTTTCGTTAAACGGGTATATGGTAGGGCTGTTGCTGTTAATGCCACTTCAGTTATTCTCCGTGTACTTGATGAACGCAGGGCCAAGTATTCCAAAGTTATTATTTGTGCTGCTGGTAGTTGGGAGTTGGGCCGGCTTTTTCATGGTACAACCGAACCAAGCCAAGGTTTTTACAATGTTTGGCAGCTATATGGGCACCGAACGCAGAAATGGTTTACGCTGGACAATTCCGTTTTTTATGCGTAAGCCGGTTTCACTTCGAATTCGCAATTTTGAAAGTGCACAAATGAAGGTGAATGATAATCAAGGCAACCCTGTGGAAATTGCCGCTATCATTGTCTGGTCAGTCACCGATACAGCTGAAGCAGTATTTGAGGTAGAGGATTATGAAAGTTACGTTACTATTCAAAGTGAATCGGCCATCCGCAATATGGCCAGTGATTTTCCCTATGATCCCCGCGATGATGCAATGGCCGAAGTGGCGTTGCGTAGCCATCCTGTAGAAATTTCGAATCGGCTACAAAAAGAAATACAAGACCGACTCAATAAGGCCGGAATCACGGTGCATGAAGCACGCATCAGTCACCTTGCCTATTCAGCAGAAATAGCCAGTGCCATGTTACAGCGACAGCAAGCCACCGCAATTATTGCAGCCCGCAGCAGAATTGTAGATGGGGCAGTGGGTATGGTCGAAATGGCACTAGCGCGATTGAGTGAAAACAATGTGGTGGAGCTTGATGAGGAGCGCAAAGCAAGTATGGTAAGTAATTTACTGGTTGTGTTGTGTGGAGATAAGGCCACCCAACCCGTGGTTAATGCGGGTAGTCTGTATTAATTTATGGCTTCAGGTATAAAAAAGAAAGCCTACCCGCTGCGTATGAACGAAGAAGTATTGGCTGCCATGCAGCGGTGGGCGGATGATGAATTAAGAAGCCTAAATGCACAAATTGAGTTCGTGTTGCGAGATGCGTTGGTCAAAAGCAAGCGCGTTAAGTTAATTGAGAACGAGGTCACTGAGCTTGAGCCGTCGCGTGACCTCAAAAAAGACTAACGAGAAGCCGTAGGGCGTTTGTGTAGCATTCGATAGCCTGACATCACTGCTAAAAATGCAAGCGATGAAAAGAGGATACTTCCACCGTGGGCATGGGCGGTAACGACAACTGTTTCTCTGTAAATATCACGGTTTTGACTTTCCAGGCTAACCAAGGCTAAATCGGCATCCTCAAACCCATCACTGAAGGCAACCAGTTCATCCGTATCTGCGTCATAAATTTCAATGAGAATGTCATAATCAAAGGGTCTGAATCCCGCCACTAACTCGCTGTCTACAATGTAGCTATCGCCAGTGGTTTCCCCATATACCCAAAACGTATCGGAAACATGAATGGCTTCGTATTCTTCTGCATCCCCTAAATAAACTACCGCATACACAGGAGCTTCCACATAAATAGTATCGACGTCGAATTCAACTAAAAACCGGGAGTAGAAGGTGTCACCATCATGATCATCAAGCAGGGTGATCCAGCTATCGTATATCCAAAAATCATTGTAAATTGACTGAGACATGACTTCGTCTCGCGTCTTTTTTGAAAACTGAGATAACGTCTTATTATTTTGTTTGGTATATTTTTTTGCTGCTTGCAGATCAGGGGAGGCTATCTTCTCTGAGACTTTTACGATTCGTTGTTCCGCCTGAGTGGTCGGTAACCAGGTAATTGCTGTCAGCACCAACAGCCAGCTCAATCGTTTGGTAAGGTGTTTCATTGCTCACATGCTTCCTTTAATTATTTAAAGTAAGTGTGGACCGAACAAACTGAACAAAAACTGAAACGAATCTTAATTTATTGAAAACGGACAAAACTGCCGCACGCCGACGGCAGTAAAACATTTATTAATCTGTCTCTTCGTCATCGCGGGGCATGAAAAAAGTCCCCCATCCATCATAATGCACACCATGTTTACTCGCGATAGCGAGTAGTGCATCAGTGTCTTTGTTTAAAAGCTCGCAATTTAATTTACGTTGTACAACAGCATCGAAACAATACACGGTGCCACCATCATCCAGATCCATTTCCTCTGCATCGGTAACTTCATAACCCGCTTTAAAGGCATCTACCGCTACTTTTTCCAACTTATCAAAATTAGTAGACGCAAAATGGTGCTCGATAGTGTAGTCCGCATCGGCTTCACTACCATCTTCGAGCAAAGCGTCAATGGTTTCCTGATTAAAGGCGTACCATTCTTCACGTTCGTCAATTTGATTCATAACAACCTGAATTTAGAAGAGAGAGAAACTAAGTTTACTGCTTTTTTTCCATTTCAGCGACGAGTAAATTTAATTCGTCAAACTTGGCTTTCATTCGGCTATAAAAAATGTCCGTCCATTCTCTGATACTGTGCTCATCGGTAAGCGGTTGAGGCGCGGCGATATCAATTAACAGGATTCCATTGTTCCAACGATTCCATTTAATCTTGCCATGCATATTACTTGCGGTAACCATCACCACAGGTTCAGCCGTATCTTGGGCCAAGCGAAATGCGCCGGATTTAAAAGGCAACAGGCCGCGACCACTGCTGCGGGTTCCCTCTGGAAATAACCATACTGACGTGTGCTTTTCATTGACTTTGCGTGCAGCAATTTTAAGGGTGTCACGTGCTTTGCCTGAATTTTTGCGGTCAATCATAATATTGCCGGCCAGCCAATAAATCTGACCGAAAATAGGGATCCATTTCAAACTTTTTTTACCAATTGTTACTACGCCCGGCAGCGCGGCTTTACAAATGGTAATGATGTCATAACTATTCTGGTGATTAGCAATAAACACATAAGGTACTCGTGGCTTGACGGCGTCAGAACGCTGAATCACGATTTTCAGGCCAAGAATTTTTGCCATCTGGCTGTAAGCCTGGCCGGCAAAATGTACGTTATCGCGATGAAAAGGGCGCGCTAAACAAACAATAAAAACCACGATGTTAATTGCCAGAAAAGCAAAAAACATGAGAACAACTCGGAGAATAGCTAACACATTTGTACCTAATTAAAAATTTGCCGCGCAGTATAAGGCATGTGGGGCTTCCCACATGTCCGATCAGTCACTGTAGTTTAGCTTAGAAATTTAGCAATTAGTTAGCGAAAGGTAATGTCTGATGTTATAAATGAGGGGTTATGTGTTAATTGGCTAAATAGAATTATGCAAAAATTTGTACCGGACGAAGTCGAAGAAGACATTCTTAATGATCTGATGGAAGAGATTAACGAACTCTACGAGGCCAGTGAGCAAACGCTGATCGAACTGGAATTACGTCCACAAGATAACGAATTACAGCGCGCCCTGTTTCGGTCTGTTCACACAATCAAAGGCGATCTCGGGCTGGTGGGCTTTTCACCCCTTATCCCCCTGTTGCAGCACGTTGAAGAATTGCTGGATTTTCTACGCAAAGGTCAGATTGAATATACCAGTACCATGAGTGACCTGGTCTTGTTAACCATGGACAGGGTGAAGGCATTTGTTGAAAGCATCATGGCCAAAGGCACTGCTGAATATGATAAAACCCTACACGAGCAATTGGTTATCGCAATTGCACGGATTCAACCCGACAACCCTGCCGATCACGAGCGCTTATTAAGCGAAGCCGTTTTGATGCTAAACCCCAATCTGGATTTAACTGCTGAGCCGGGGTCACAGGAAAACCAAGAATTAACCGGTGTTACTAAAACCCTTGCTAATACAGGTATTCCAAAGGATATCAGTGCTGAAAAACAAATGGATATATTGTTTTTCAGAGAAATGATGAAAACCATTGAGCATCGTTCCAATTATTGGTCAGGGCGCGGTGACAGGATCGCTAAATTGGCATTGCATATAAACGGGTTAGCGGAAAAACCAATTGAAGAAGATCAGTTGGCGGTCGCCTGTTACGTGCATGACTTTGGGATGGCATTTATGCCGCTTAAATTGTTGCATAAAAAAGATCCTTTTACGGATAACGAATTTAATTTAATGCGTTCTCATGTGTATAAAAGCTCCCGCCTGTTGGAACATTTGGATCAGTGGGACCAGGCACGCAAAATAGTGATGCAGCATCATGAACGAACAGATGGTTCAGGCTATCCGTTAGGCATTAAGGAAGATGACATCTGTGAAGGCGCTAAGTTGCTCGCTATTTTAGATACGTACGATGCCATGACCCACTCCCGCTCGCACAATAAAGATAAGCAGTTATCCAGAAAGCAGGCGGTGATCGAGATCAACCGCCAGGCCAAAGGGCAATTCAGTATGAAGTGGGTGCGCTTTTTTAATCAGGCCATGACGTCGCTACTCACCCGCAATTAATTTAAACTGAGTGGCGATTACAGATAAGGGCTACTCATTGATAGCAAGTTCTTTTAACTTTCGGGTTAGGGTATTACGCCCCCATCCTAAACGTTTGGCCGCATCTTGTTTGTGCCCGCGAGTGTAATCCAGCGCTCTTTCCAGCAGGATTTTTTCAAAATCATGCATGGCATCGTTTAGTATATTGTAGCGCCCGCTTCGTAATGCTTTATCTGCCCATTCAGCAAGCAAATGTTGCCATTCTCCTTCGGCATTGGTTTGCACAGCAGCGGGGGGGGGGACGCGGATTTCTGGCGGCAAATCGGAAGCCAAGACTTCTTTTCCACTTGCCATCACGGTTAACCAACGGCACACATTTTCTAACTGTCTGACGTTACCTGGCCAAGCCAGTTGGCTCATCGCTTTTTCGGCTGCTGGACTAAAAGTTTTTGCCTCTACATCAAGCTCTTTGGCCGCTTTTCGCAAAAAATGGCGGGCTAACAGGGGGATGTCTTCCCGCCGCTCGGCAAGAGACGGCAAGTGGACGCGAATTACGTTTAATCGATGGAATAAGTCTTCGCGAAATTTACCTTCGGCCACGCGTTGTTCAAGATTTTGATGGGTAGCGGCGATTATCCGCACGTCGACGGAGACTGATTGGTGCCCGCCTACGCGATAAAATTGACCATCCGCAAGCACGCGTAACAACCGTGTTTGCACATCGAGCGGCATATCGCCAATTTCGTCCAGAAACAATGTACCGCCATTGGCTTGTTCGAATCGGCCTTGCCGGGCTGATTGCGCGCCGGTGAATGCGCCCTTTTCGTGTCCAAATAATTCAGATTCCACCAGATCAGCGGGGATAGCCGCCATATTAAGCGCAATAAAAGGTTTGCGTGCGCGCGGACTATGACGGTGCAGGGCTTGCGCTACAAGCTCTTTACCGGTACCTGACTGACCATTAATAAGCACGCTAATAGATGATCGTGACAGACGGCCAATGGCTCTGAACACTTCCTGCATGGCTGGCGCCTCACCAATTATTTCCGTTGCCGCTTCTGCCTGCGGAGGCTGCCGATCACGAGATTGTTCCCGGGAATGCGTCAGTGCACGTTGAGTTAAAGTGACTGCCTCGTCAATATCGAAGGGTTTGGGTAAGTATTCAAACGCGCCACTTTGATATGCGTTAACGGCGCTGTCCAAATCTGAATGCGCAGTCATAATAATTACCGGAATCAACGGATTCGTCTGGTGCACTTCGGTTAACAGCGTCATTCCATCCATCTGAGGCATTCGGATATCTGAAATAATCACTTCCGGGGTGCGTCCACTATTTAATTGACGAAGCAAATCATTGGCATTATCAAAACAACAACAGCTAATATTGGCGGTCTGTAATGCTTTTTGCAAAACCCAGCGAATTGAACTGTCATCATCAACAATCCAAACGGATTCGTTATTCATGGGTTAACTCCTTGCGATCGATCGGCAGGTAAAGGGTGAACGCTGTGTGACCAACGCGGCTTTCCACATCAATGCGGCCACCATGATGATTGATTAATGTCTGGGCGATAGAAAGTCCCAGTCCGCTTCCACTCTGTTTACTGCTGACCATCGGGTAAAATAAGGTATCCCGTATAGCATTCGGAATACCGGGGCCATTATCAATGATGTGTATTTTCGCCACGAGGGGATGGCGCTTGCCTTGAATGGTAAGCTGTCTGCCGATCCGCGTAATGAGTTTTATTTGGGGGGCAGCTGTATGTGCCTCGCTCAAAGCCTGGATACTGTTTTTGAGAATATTGAGTACAGCCTGCTGGATCATTTCCTGATCGACGCGCACATCAGGAATGCTGGGGTCATAATCACGAACAATGGTAATGGCGTGCTCGGCATCCATCTTCATCAATGAGCGTACCTTCTCAAGCGCTTGGTGAAGATTACACCAGGTTAAACGAGGTAACGCATTGGGCCCTAACAGCCGATCAACCAGATTACGCAAACGGTCAGATTGCTCGACAATCATTTGGGTAAACTCACATAGTTCATTGTCGTTTAACTCTTTTTCCAGCAATTGCGCAGCGCCACGAATACCTCCAAGTGGATTTTTGATTTCATGCGCCAAACCACGAATAAGCTCTCGCGCTGCAAAATGTTGGGCGTTTTGCATATTTTCCCGTGAAATACGGCTTTGTCGATCGATGCGGCGAAGTTCAAAAAGCAGATGGGATTGCTCATTAAACTGTACATTCGTCACCGTAAGGTCAGCCATAACACCTCGGTCATCACGAAAACGTAATTCCAATTCGTTTTCAGTAAAGTCCTCACCACGGCGCATAGCTGCTTTTAGACGATTTACATCAATGGAGTCTGGCATGAAGAAATCAGCTAAAGGATGCCCTACCAGATGTTTGCTGCCTGTTTCAAACAGTGCTTCACCAGCCTGATTTACAAACACGATGCACAAGTGACGGTTAACCATCACCAATGCGGTGTTCATAAAATTAAGCAAACTTTCGTGATTAAAATGGGGTGTTTGCAACTGAAGAGGTCTCCTTTGCACAATCATGGTGCATTGTACCTCATTCCGACATTTTGTATGCACCGCTGCGGAGATTTTTCCCGGCTATAATCCCGGCCCGACTGGCGGGGTTATTGCCGGTTTGTATTAATCAGAGCAGAGGCTTGATGTAGGTACAATGTTTGTTGAGGAGACGATGCAAGAGTCTTGCCCTTATTGTCAATGAACCTGACCTGGTAATCGTGTGCTCCCCGATCCACATTTTGTAACGCAAAAATTCCCGTTTGGTTGGTCTTCACCGCTTCGCCATCGAGCCATAGCTGATATTGACCTCGGGCATTCGCGGTGGCTTGTGCCTTGATCACGATATTTCCCTGATTGTCCCGGATGGTCGCTTCTGGCGCGGGCGACAGAATGCTTATCTGTACATCAGGTTGGGCCTTAGTAGCCGGGAGGGGCTTCACTCGAGTCGCAGTTTGCGAAGACAGTGGAGGAACAGCATTCTTTGTGGTTCCATCCAACATGACTTCTACTGCGCCGGGTTGGGGTTCGCTGGTATACAACAGTGTACCGTCTTCCTGTACGACTCTGTAAACAGGGTCAGCAATTGCACTCGATAAAACAAACAGGAGTGCCATTAGCATCCAGCTAATCGGGCTTCGCATAAATCACTTCCTCGCGCAGTTTCGTGTGGCTACATCATATTCTAGTTTACCGAATAAAAAAAAGCCCGCGAAGGCGGGCTTAGGTATTGGTTGGTATAATTGATTAATTACACACTGTAATAAAGGTCAAATTCGAGGGGGTGAGTGGTCATTCTCACTTTTTCCACTTCTTCTCTTTTCACTTCAAGGTAAGCGTCAATCATATCATCTGTCATAACACCACCTGATTTAAGGAACTCGCGGTCGTTGTCTAAAGCATCTAATGCCATTTCCAGCGAGCTGGCCACGGTGGGGATGTCCTTAGCTTCTTCTGGTGGTAAATCATAGAGATTTTTATCCATTGCATCGCCAGGATGAATCTTGTTTTTAATACCATCAAGTCCAGCCATGAGCATAGCGGTGAAGGCCAGATAAGGGTTAGCCGTAGGGTCAGGGAAGCGCACTTCAATACGACGTGCTTTGTCGCTGGTAACGTATGGAATACGGATAGACGCAGAACGATTGCGCGCTGAGTAAGCTAACATAACGGGCGCTTCGAACCCTGGAACCAGTCGCTTATAAGAGTTGGTCGAGGCATTCGTAAATGCATTAATCGCTCGTGCATGTTTGATGATACCGCCAATATAATAAAGCGCTTCATCGGATAAGCCCGCGTATTTATCTCCGGCAAAGATATTCACGCCGTCTTTAGAGATGGACTGATGACAGTGCATGCCAGAGCCGTTGTCACCTACCAGCGGTTTGGGCATAAAGGTCGCAGTTTGACCATATGCATGGGCCACATTGTGTACCACATACTTGTAAATCTGAATTTCATCCGCCTTGGTCACCATAGTGTTAAATTTGCAGGCAATTTCGTTTTGTCCTGCAGTCGCCACTTCATGGTGGTGCGCTTCGATATGAAGACCCATCTCTTCCATTACCATACACATTGCGGCGCGGGTGTCGTGTGCAGAATCTACAGGAGGAACGGGGAAGTAGCCGCCTTTCACGCCAGGACGGTGACCCATGTTTCCGCCTTCAAATTCAGCGCCAGAGTTCCATTTTGCTTCTGAAGAGTCAATTTTAAAGAAAGAGCCGGACATATCAGTATGGAAGCGCACATCATCAAAGATGAAGAATTCTGGTTCAGGACCAAACAGTACGGTATCACCGATGCCTGTTGACTTTAGATATTCTTCTGCACGACGTGCCACCGAACGAGGATCGCGCTCGTAGCCTTCCATTGTATTGGGTTCCAGAATGTCACAACGAATGTTTACCTGTACCTCTTCAGCAAACGGATCGAGAACTGCCGTCGTGGGATCCGGCATCAGCACCATGTCTGATTCATTAATACCCTTCCAGCCCGCAATGGATGAACCATCGAACATTTTGCCTTCTTCAAAAAACTCTTCGTCAATCAGTGATGCAGGAATAGACACGTGTTGTTCTTTTCCTTTAGTATCGGTGAAACGTAAATCGATGAACTTGGCTTCTGTTTCTTTGATTAGTTCTAATGCCTTTTCTACTGACATCGTGTCCTCCAGCGAATAAAAAAAATGGGTCGAATTCCCTGATTAGTTACAGGTAGTATTTATCCGACATTTACACCGTTTAGCGATATTCATGCCATGTCGCAGGGCATGAGATTGCAAGGGCTAACGCGCAATCACAGGAAAGAGGCGCATCAATCAGGGATCTTTTAGGTGCAACGCAGCACCAAAATGGTGCAAAAAAGTATGTCGTCCAATCTAATCAGTTTTGTCTAACCATTGGGTACTGAAAATGAGACTAAAATGATCAGTGTGCGAAACGGATAAATCATATACAAATCAAAATCTAGGATTGCCTCGTATAAATTTCGTAAAAATAGTGCGCAATTCCTTTCAAATTTCTGTACAATCCGCGCCCAATTGTGCAACCCAGCAAGTCTTTAGCAAATATTTGCTCCAACTATGGCACGCCATTTAAAGTAGCTATACATGAATACAAGTTTTGATATCAATAAATTAAGAAATATCGCCATCATTGCTCACGTCGACCACGGTAAAACAACTCTGGTTGATAAGCTTCTTCAGCAGTCCGGTACGCTGGAAAGTCGCGGTGAAGCGCAAGAGCGAGTCATGGACTCTAACGACATTGAAAAAGAGCGGGGCATTACCATTCTGGCCAAGAACACGGCTATCAATTGGAATGATTACCGTATCAATATCGTTGATACTCCCGGGCACGCCGATTTTGGTGGTGAAGTAGAACGCGTAATGTCCATGGCTGACTCCGTGTTGCTGTTGGTTGACGCACAGGAAGGGCCGATGCCACAAACTCGCTTTGTGACGCAAAAAGCGTTTGCTCAAGGACTGAAACCAATTGTCGTTATTAATAAAATTGACAAGCCTGGTGCCCGCCCTGATTGGGTAATTGATCAGGTGTTCGACTTGTTCGATAACTTGGGAGCAACAGATGACCAACTGGATTTCCAAGTAGTTTATGCGTCGGCACTAAACGGTTGGGCGGCGCTGGATTCAGATACTAAAGGCACTGATATGACGCCTTTATTTCAAACCATCGTGGATCAGGTGGAAGCACCGAATGCCGATCCAAATGGTGCGCTGCAGATGCAGATTTCTCAACTGGATTACAATTCTTATGTTGGGGTTATTGGTGTTGGCCGAATTAAACGCGGTAGCGTCAAAATCAACCAGCAGGTCACTGTGGTAACTGCCGATGGCAAAAAGCGTAATGGAAAAGTTGGACAGGTTCTTGGTTATCTAGGGCTTGAGCGCCATGAGGTCGACTCTGCCCATGCCGGCGATATTATTGCTATCACAGGGCTGGGAGAACTGAAAATTTCTGACACCATTTGTGATGTAAACAACGTTGAAGCATTACCCCCCCTTACTGTGGATGAGCCAACGGTCACTATGACATTTCAGGTGAATACGTCTCCATTCTCAGGTAAAGAAGGTAAATATGTTACTTCACGTAATATACTGGATCGTCTAAAGGATGAATTGGTCCATAACGTTGCCTTGCGAGTGGAAGAAATGAATGACCCGGATAAATTCCGTGTGTCGGGTCGTGGTGAATTACACCTGGGTATTCTTATCGAGAATATGCGCCGTGAAGGATACGAACTGGCCGTTTCGCGTCCAGAAGTTATTCTTAAGGAAGTGGATGGCGAATTACAGGAGCCGTTCGAAACACTAACGGTTGACTGTGAAGAAGAAGATCAAGGTTCGATTATGGAACAGCTTGGTATTCGTAAAGCCGAAATGACCGACATGTCTCCGGATGGTAAAGGCCGGGTGCGGATTGATTTCATCATTCCTAGCCGAGGCTTGATTGGCTTCCAGACAGAGTTTATGACACTGACTTCTGGTTCTGGGTTGCTCTACCACACGTTCAGCCACTATGCTGCTCATAAAGGTGGGAAAATAGGCCAACGTAAAAATGGAGTATTGATTGCCAATGCACCAGGTAAAGCATTAACCAATGCGTTATTTAATTTACAGGAACGCGGTCGCCTATTCATCGGTCACGGTGTTGAAGTCTACGAAGGTATGGTTATCGGGATTCATAGCCGCGATAATGACCTAACAGTTAACGCGCTAAAAGGTAAACAGCTTACTAACGTACGTGCATCTGGCACTGATGAGGCACAAACTTTGGTGCCACCTATTGTCATGTCGCTCGAGCAGGCGCTTGAATTTATCGACGATGATGAATTGGTAGAAGTTACCCCGAAGAGCATTCGTATTCGTAAGAAATTGCTTTCTGAAAATGATCGTAAACGTGCTTCTCGCGAAAAGAGTAAGAGCTAAATTTTTAGTTTATGCATAAAGGGCGCTATAAGCGCCCTTTTTTTATTGGGTTTTCTAGCACGCGAAATCGAATTCGTGTTTAGACGTGGTGACGTTTCGAACAGTGAATATATTTATTCTGTAATCACTGGCATACAGGCAGACTTAAGGAAACATTAAAGCCAAATTAAGCGTTATATAAAGGAGTCCTACCCCTTATTGTCGTAGTAAAAAACTGGCCTTTTTATTAATAAATCCTCATTTTGCTCGCCTAAGTCCCATCTAGCTTGAGCAAATGCTCGTAGCATGGTAGAGATTATAGCGCGCAGAATGAACCCGCTTCTCTGCCATTGAGTAAAAACTTGCGAGCCAAGAATCAACGTGTATTCTCTTATAATCATAAACCGTAAATATTTATAATGTCTGAATTAAACATAGTCGCAATTGATGACGATGACATAACCTTGGAAATTATTAAAAATATTCTTGAAGAGTCTTTGGATGCCTATGTCTACACGTTTTCAAGGAGTAAACAGGCACGCGAATTCCTGGTTAAACAATCTCCCGAGACATTACAATTAATCATCAGCGACCAGAACATGCCTCAATATAATGGGCTGACATTATTGAAAATGTGCAATGCAGTTAAACTGAATGTTCCGTTTATCTTACTGACAGCGGATGCATCCCGGGAAACGGTGGTAAGGGCCAGGCAACTTGGTGTAGATGGATATATTGCCAAACCTATCAAAAGAGATAATCTAATTGCAAAGGTCCAAACTGTTTTAAAACTGCCCCAATGACCATATCCTGCTAATTTATAATAAAATAGCCCTTTTTTCTGCGCGCTTAGCTAGTTAGACTGAAAGTACGTTTTAGCAAGGAGCTTGTCACACCGTGTTCAATTTTGATAATCCGCCTTCCCGTGCCAATACATATTCATTTAAATGGAAAAAGTACGAAGGGAAGGACATTATTCCTGCGTGGGTCGCTGACATGGAGTTTGAATGTGCCAGCCCTATCTTAGATGCCGCCCAAGCAGAGATCAGCACCGGTGCGTTAGGTTACACTTTACCGGACCAATACACCCCCGCCAAAGACGCAGTGAAACGTTGGCTGGCCGATAAGCACGACTGGGACGTGGATGCGGACTGGATAGTCTGGGTGCCTGGTGTGGTCCCAGCGTTTAATGTTTTTTGTAAAGCATTTAGCCAGCCAAACAGCAAGGTGATAGTACAGGCGCCTAATTATCCGCCTTTGCTGGCGGCGCCTAAGCTCAATGGATTAGCGCGACAGGAAGTGGGCACGATACTAGTTGATGGTAGATGGACGTTGGACTTTAGTGAACTTGAAACACAAGCGGCGGACCCTCTTTGTAAGCAATTAATCCTGTGTAATCCGATGAACCCGGTGGGTTCTGTGCTCAACCATGCAGAACTTGAGCGTATCGCGCAGATATGTGAAAGGCATGATTTGATATTGTGCTCTGACGAGGTGCACTGTGATCTTATTCTGGAACCAGATATTAAACACATACCAGCAGGCAGGTTAGCTTCACTTAAGCATCGAAGCGTGACATTAATGGCGGCAAGTAAAACCTTTAACATTGCTGGATTGGGTACGGCTTTTGCGATCATCCCAAATAAACAGATTAGACAACGGTTTATCAATGCCACCATGGGGATGTTGCCATGGGTCTCAAAAATCGGCTTGGTCGCTACGGAAGCTGCCTTTACCCAGTGCGATAATTGGCACTCGGCATTATTAGAATATTTGCGGGGCAACCGCGACCTGCTCGTGGAGCAAATTAATGCCATCAATGGGTTGTCGATGGTGACTCCCCAAGCCACGTATCTGGGGTGGATTGACGCTACGGGGCTGGGAGAAAAAAATGTGCAGCAGTGGGCAGAACAAAAGGGAGTGGGGCCCTCACCTGGAACAGATTTTAATGCCCCCGATTTCTTCCGCATAAACTATGGCTGCAGCCGCAGGATGCTTGAGAGTATTGTTAAGCGCTTGGGCTCATAATATTGATTACAAAATCAGGTGGGCAAGTTTATAGAGTGCGAGCAGTAGAATGAGAAGGATGACAATGCCGCCCACCAGATTTGAAAAAGTTTTATTGCGAAACTCGCCTAGGCTGGGATGTGTGTTCATTACAACGAGTAGAAAAATAGCCACAATGGGTAGCAGCAGCCCGTTTGCAGCTTGCGCAATCAAGATAGCAGCAAGAGGCTTGAATCCTGCGCTGGCTACAATTACCCCTACGGTAATTACCGCCATCCAGACTGATCTGAAAACTCTGTTGTTTAGTTCGACCGGCCTGTTCAAGGCGCCACATACAGCGTAGGCAGCAGCGAGTGGGGCCGTGATTGCGCTGGTAAGTCCTGCGGCAAATAATCCAATAGCAAAAAACCACTGCGCGTATTCGCCTAACACAGGCTCAAGCTGTTTGCTTAGGTTGGTAGCTGACAGCGCACTATCGCTACCAAAGAAAGCGGTCATCGCCGTTGCCATCACAACCAATGTGATCAGTCCGCCAAATCCGATCGCTCGTATCGACTGCTGACGGCACTCGGCTATCGCCTTTGGAAGGTTGTTATTTGGCTTGAATTGAGCCATTAAGCTCGCGTGCAGGAACAAGTTGTATGGAACAATGGTAGTGCCTATCAGTGCGAGAACCATGGTTAAAGAAGGGAGTGAGAGCAGCGGTGAGCTAAATTGCTGCCACATAAGATTGAAATCTGGATTGGCAAATAGCAGGGTGATCAGAAATACAAGCGCCATGAGAAATACCAGCCCCACCAAGGTGGACTCGATGAGTTTATAACGCCCAGTGTACAGTAACGCCCCTGCTAGCAACCCCAAAATTACTGACCAGGACGATAGCCCCAGTGGGATAAGTTGATGTAAGCCCATGGCCGCACCAGTTAAATTACCTGATTCATAAGCCGCATTGCCGATACCGATAGCGGCCACAATCAAAACGGCCATTAACTTTCTTACGACAGGGGATGCAAGGCTTTTAGTAAGACCATCGGCTAACCCTTGACCTGTCACTAGCCCTAGTCTGGCAGCCATATCCTGTAGTACCATGGTCGCAATAATCGAAAAAACTAATGCCCAGACCAGGTGAAACCCGTAACTAGCTCCCGCTAAACTAGCGGTCGTAATGGTTCCAGGGCCAATAAATGCGGCGGCAATGATGTATCCTGATTTGTCTTTCATCAAATCTACTCTTATTGTTTTTGACCCAGAATACCGTCATTCGGCTGGATGCAGCAAGGATAGTGTGATTAGATTATCCTTAAACGGTTTTGGCAAAAGAGTAGTTGAGTGAGTTCCCCATTAAGTAGCGTATATCAAGACCCGGCTTTAGCTGATATTTTGCCTTCTCAGGCGTTTAGCGAAGGGTATATATTCGCTATTGCCGCATCCCCGGAAATTCCCTTGCCTGAACAATGGATGCCGGGTTTGGTAAATGGGAGTAGTAGTACGCTTGATGCAGCTAAAGTAAATAAATTAGCCGACGGCATGATGTTTATGTTGCGGGATACGTTAAGCGCCATGCGGGATGGCAAAGTATTACTACCCGATTACGTGATTTGGACAGAGGATAAATCAAAGCGAGCTGATGCGGAGCAGTGGTTAACCGGTTTGTTGATGGGCCATCAGTCTGTCGAGAATTGTTGGCAGCAAGCGTGGCTTAGCGCTCAGTCCACCTGCTCATCGAGTACTGAAAATGAAACCCCCACAAAGCGGTTGACGCGATGTTTGAAATTTTTCAGCTCGCTGGCGGACATTGATCTTGCTTTGCATGCTCGCACGGGATCGCAGGCACAGCTCTTTCGTGAAAAACTGCCAGCGTTATATAAGCAGTTACCGATGATGCTAACCGAATATGTCACCTTAGCAGGCGAATTAGCCGCGTTATTACCTAATCAATTTGAATCATTTAAAGCCACCGAATAACGTAAATTGACATTGCTGCGGGTCGGTTAGTGATAGCTTTTCTCATTTTAGTTACCTCCGTTTCCTTGCGGCTGTAGGGAAGTGAATTGAGCTTATCCAGCGGAATCCCTACCTGAGTGAAGCCGGGTACCAGCAGCGAGGAAAATGGGAAAATGCAAAGCTAGGGATGTTCACCAGGTTAATGCCGGTTTTACCGCCATTATGCTAACGTGCTTAGTTAGCACACATCCTTTTCTCTGGGTGATTCTTATACCAAACACTATTACGGATGGGGGTCATTCTTTGCTGCGAGGTGGTTTCAAGCTTCTGGGAAAACTATCGCTTTGCTAAGATTGAGCGCAACCTCGCCACGAAGGAGTCCAGTTCTCGTTTGGCATCCTCATAATTAGAATTACGTTCTATTGAGCTCGGTTCCTGCATAAGCGCTTTAAATGCCAAATCTGTGCGATCCAGCAAGCTTTTGAGATGCTCATTCTGTACGTCCATGTTTTCTCTCGCAATATAAAAAAGACAGTAAAATGCAATTGCTTATAAAGTGCATTATTAGTTTTATACTGAAAGTATTTTAGATTGGTTTAACCACCGCAAGAAAGACGATAACTAAAATGATAAGAACTGGGACCTCATTCAAGAATCGGTAAAATTTTGCGCTATGCTTGTTTTCGTTGCGGGCAAAGTCTTTGACCAGTTTATACAAATAAAAATGATACCCGTAAATGCCAATTAATAACGTTAGCTTAAGGTGCAGCCAAGTGGATGCTGCAAACCAGTTCGTGCCATATAAAGCAATCAGCCACACCCCCAGCACGAGCGCTAATATTGCAAACGGGGTTACAAACCACCATAAACGGCGTTCCATAATTTTGAATTGTTCATGTACTGATGGGGTGGTGGATTCGGCGTGATAGACAAATATTCTTGGCAAATAAAATAGCCCTGCCATCCATGCAAGGACGAAAAAAATATGTAGTGCCTTAATCCAAAGTATATTCATGTTTTTCTATGTCGTAATCGTTATAATTAATATTGTGCTTTCTGCAGAAAACTTTGCAGAGTATTCCACGTTATTAGACCTATTAGCCCATCAGGTTCCTGATCATAAATATACACAGCTCCGGAACGACTTTTTTTGAGAATTTCGTACACTTCATGCAGGGTAGATTGAGCACTGACCCCTTCCATTTCCGTTAATATAATAGGTTTCGAATCGTGGCCAAGGCTAACATCGAGACTAACCAGCTTATATTGTACATCAAGCTCAAACTTTTCCATTTGCACGACCAAAGTGGTGGGTTCCTGAGAAAGGAAATTTGACAGCACGTGTTCAGGAGCATCCCGAAACAATTTAAAATCTTCAGCCATGGCTGCCATCACACCTGTCTTTTCAAGTGATTCTCGGATGGATGAAATCGCATAGGGCAAGTTTTGATAATCCAACTGTCTGATAAACACAGAACGGTTCCCCAAAAACTGCGTTGAGGTTACATATGCCGGGACGATAACCAGCATCGCAGGTAAGATTATTTGCGGGCTGTAGGATAATTCCATCACGGCGGATAATGCAGCCAATGGCGCATGCAAAACTGCCGTCAACATACCGGCAACCCCCAACAGCGCGAAACTGCTCGTGTACTCTTCAACAGGTAAAATGTGACTTACGGGCAATAGCAAAATAGCGCCAGCTAACATACCAATTACCATAACTGGCCCCATGATACCGCCTGGTATACCCAGACCGATCGCAAAAACAGCCAGAACGAACTTGGCAATCAATACTGCAAGTAACAGCCATACACCCGGAGAGCTTTCAAAAAGACTGTGGATATCGACGAAATCCGCGCCTCTTGCTTCTGGTAAAAGCATGATGACAACGCCTGTGATAATAGCCGCCAGCACCAGTCGCCATATCATACTGACAGGTCGGAAGAGCTTTACTATTCGCATAAGTTGGTTATTAAAAAGGGTTGCCAGCCAGCCCAACACAATTCCCAACCCGACTAAGTAAACGTACATCCACTCACTGAAATCATTGAACGAAAGAAAGGAAAGTTCATTCACCGATCCAAACACTAAACGGGTCATAACCGAGCCGCATGCTGCTGCCAGCATGACGGGAACGAATATATGAATCTTATACTCTCTGAGCACAACCTCCATGACAAAGATAACCGCAGCGAAGGGCGTATTGAACGATGCTGAAATCCCTGCGGCTATGCCGCAACCGGCGAGTATTCGGATTGTATTAAAGGGTAAGCGAAGCCATTGGCCGAAATAGCTGCTGCCCGCCGCTCCAAGGTGAACTGAGGGGCCTTCCCGTCCTACTACAAACCCCCCAGCGAGCGCTAGCATGCCGCCAAAAAACTGATTGATAGTGGTGCGAAAAGGGATATGACCGTAGTAATACTTCACCCGGTGGATAACAAAGGGGATCCCCATCCTGTAGTGTTTAAAACCTGTGAGGTAGGCAATGACGAGAATGAATAATACTGCCAGTAAGGGCATGGTCATCCATACTAAGCCCTGTGAGGAAAAAACGTTGGAAAGTTGATGGAGTGCGTTGGTTTGGACCCACTCTACACAGAGACGGAACAGGATGATTAAAAGCGCAGCACTCACTCCTCCAACAATACCCAATAAACATATCTGAATGGAAGTGCGGGGATGGGCTAATTCTTTTCGTAGAGCCGAAAGACGCATGTCATGTTACTATCTGCCAAACTTTGACTATAGCTTATCACAAGTGTTTGCTTTGCAAATGCTTTAACCCGTAGAACAGCTTAATAAAATGAAAACATCCCAAGGTACCGACAAACGGGCCGTTTCTTCTACTAAACTTTCTGTGTTCAGTGCCCTGCTAATGATGATGGCTTTCGGGTATTTACTGGCAAACTATTTTGCAGAAAAGCGAGATCGCATTGCTACAGCCTCGGAGTTAGCGGTCAACGCATTGACCGCTGAGAATAACACCCTTACCACTCAAGTTAATCAACTTCAGGCGCAGTTGGCGATACTACAGGAAACCAACGATGAGTTAAGTGCAGCCATTGAAGAATACCATCTTGAACAAAGCGAGTTGCTCGACACCCTTTCATTATACGAACGAATTATAGCCCCGGAAACCACCCAGGAGGGCTTTGCGTTGGAGCAGTTAAAAATAAGCAAAGCTGCGGGGGTAAATCGTTATCGCATGTCCTTTATTTTGTTACAACAGCGACAGAATAAAGCGGTGATAAAAGGCGATTTAAACATAGTGTTGCGCGGGTCTCAATCAGGGCGGCCGGCAAGTGTAGAAGCTGGTTCGGCATACCTGTTACCGGAAGGGAAACTGTTTTACCGATTTAGGTTTTTTCAGGCTGAACAGGTTGAGTTTTCTCTACCTGACGATTTTATACCGGAGTTTGTGGAAGTAGAAACCCATGTTTTTCAATTCACTACCTTGCGCGGGCAATATAAAAAGCGATTTGAATGGAAATTAATTGACAGCTAAGCAATAGTGGAAAAGTTTTTTGTTTAACAAAGCATTCAAATCTCTTGTGCGTTTCGTATTGGTTTCGTGGTGTTCCGCAGCGGCATATGGTGACAGAGACGGGCGTAAGTGGAACCCAGCCGACGCAAGTGTTCTGAAAATAACGAATTTAAGATAACGCGCATAAATTAGTTCCCCTCACCTGCCGGTGGTCATGAAAACGTGGCTCAATGATGTTATCGGATAGCTGTTGATAGCTGTAGCTATCTATTAGATAATTGCCATGCAAACACTAGAGGTAACTATGACTGTTGAAACTGCACTACCAATTGAATTTTCTGACGCTGCTGCCAGTAAAGTAAAAGAGCTGGTAATGGAAGAGGAAAATCCTGCGCTTAAGCTACGTGTTTACGTAACGGGAGGAGGCTGCTCAGGCTTCCAGTACGGTTTTACCTTCGACGAAAAAGTTAACGACGGCGATATGACTATAGCAAAAAATGAAGTAACGCTGGTGGTCGACCCTATGAGTTTACAATACCTTGTTGGAGGAACTGTGGATTACATAGATGGTCTTGAAGGCTCACGTTTCGTGGTTAATAATCCTAATGCCACCACTACGTGCGGGTGCGGCGCCAGTTTCAGCGTTTAAGGGTGACCGGGCTGTTGTACCGGGTTTATAACTGCTATAACTAAAATATGAGTGTGCATTGAGGTCTGTCAGTTATCATGAAAATATTTGGCTCTACTACTTCTCCTTATGTTCGTCGTCTTCGTATTTTACTGGCCCAAACGCCTCACGAATTTGTAAATCTGCAAATTTTTCAGGGCGATGACCGGGCTACCCTGGCAGAGCGCAACCCAACCCTTAAAATTCCCTGTTTAGAAGATGAGGGTAGTGTCATCTTCGATTCGCGGGTCATTTATCGGTACTTAGCAGAAAAGTTCGGGTATACGCCGCTTAATTGGGATCAGGAAAACCAGCTAACATTAATTGATTCTGCCAACGATTCTTTAGTACAACTTTTGTTACTCAAACGTTCTGAGTTTAATATCAGCGAAGACAAACTTTATTACCGGCTGCAAAAAGAGCGTGTGCAAGCCACCTTGGAGGAGCTGGACAAGCAGGTTAGCTTAAACGGTTTCGAAGGATGGGATTACCCTGCAATTTGTCTGTTTACATTAATAGATTGGATTGAATTTCGCGAGATGCATAATTTGAAGGCATTCGATAATTTAAAGGCGTTCAGAGAACGCCATGTTGATCGTATCGAAGTGACGGCTACTGATCCTCGCAACTAATAGCCTTTCTCAAAGTCGAATTGAAAACGAAGTGGCCGCCCCGCCACATACCGTTCGGCATTGTCTAAAAACAGGGTCACGATGTCCTGGGGTCGTGATTCAGCAGCAGTGTGCTGGGTGATAATGATTTTAGGGTGATGCCAAAATAAATGATCGTGCGGTAAAGGCTCTTCTCTAAAGACATCCAGCACCGCGGCCCGAAGGTGGTTTGCATCCAGTCCCCTTAGCAGACTTTTTTCCTCAATGGCAGAGCCTCTTCCTGCATTGATAAGAACTGCATGAGAAGGTAGTGCGGCTAAAAACTGACTATCAATGAAATTCTGTGTCGCGGTAGTATCGGGTAACAAATTTAATACAAAATCGCACTCACGAGCGAAATGTTCTTTTTGCTCAGCACTAAATATCTGATCGAACCCGGGGACCGATTGACCTGATGAATTCAGGCCGATCACCCGCATATCAAATGCTAATGCTGGTGAAATTAGCGAACGAGCAATAGATCCCGCGCCTAATACGCCTAAGGTTTTGCCCGCAATATAGTCATAGTGAAGTGGTTGCCATGTCTGTGTATGCTGCTGCTGTTTGAATAATTCTACGTTACGGGAGAAGTGAAGCAAGTAAGTGAATACATACTCACGCATTTGTTGACCAAATACCCCCTTCACGCCCGTAAGCCAATAATTCCGCCGAGGGTGGTCCAGGAGAGGAGCGTTGCCCGCCCACGTTGACTGACACCATTGAAGGTGGGGGCACTCATCTAATATTTCGGCGGCCATGTCAGGAGATGCTAGCAGACATGCTACCTTCTCAGTGTCAACCTCATTAACATGGGTAGCACTTTGAACAATGTTGACGTGTGGGAATTTTTCCGCTTCTATCAGGTCTTTGTATTGATCTGCATCGGTGCATAGAATTGTCAGGTTGACCTGATTGACTGCATTATCCTTTTTCATTGTAAACAATTCTTTCCTTAGCAGGGGGAGTACAAATCAGTTTCATATTTATAAATTCTCATTAACAATTTACATTCGCTTATCCCAAATAACCAGAGATAATCGAAATGAAGGATACATTACAATCAGCCAAGTGCCTGTCACCCAGAAGAAATACAACGCAGGCTAATTCACTGGAAGAATTAGTTAGCGAGCAGCTTGCCCACTTTGGCATTGACGCTAACACAGATTACGGCAAGGCACTGAGCAATACTGCGCGCAATCTTTATCAGGCGCAAGCTGATGTGATGACATTATGGGACATCACTACCAATACACTGGGCTCATTAAACAAAGAAGATCGTGTCGCTTATTTCAATGCTAAAAAGTTTTTGTCTTTCCAAATAGCTAAAATTCTCGATACCTTACAAAACCCATTCCGAAAAACCTATCAGAGCTTGTCTTCCGGCGATAACTCTCAAGGGCATTACCCTCTATTTGATAACGTTACTGCTCTTTTCTCTGCTACGCCGGTTGTGGTGCGAACAGCGACCTACGTATACGCATGCACTGAGTGGGTAGACGATGCTTTTCAAGGTAAAGAATTTACCCATCAAATTTATTCTCGTTTGTTAAATCCTACTAATATTTCACTGGCCAACGCCATTGTAGATCGTGAAGCGGGTAAGTTTGCCTCTGAGTATATGGCGTGGAACTTTAACTCGGGGATGGCGGCTATTGATGCGTTACTTTCTAACGTGCTGACACATGGGGATGTATTGATCGTTTCCAGGAATGTTTATGGTGGCACCTATCAGTTATTGCACGATTACTTTGCGCGTAGTAACCGCATGGATATACAGGTCGCATGGTTCGACGGGTACTCTAAAGATGAATTTGTGGATTTTATGACGCAAACGCGTAAAGAAAATGCTGAGCGACTGGAAAAAGGCGCAAAGATGCATGTGTACCTGGAATCGCCATGTAACCCACATGGTTACGTGCTGGATGTCCCCGCTATCTGTGAAGAAGCTCATAAGGTAGAGGCGTTGGTCATGCTGGATTCAACGCTGGCAACGCCAGTGCTGCATCAGCCTCTCCAACATGAGAATCGTGCAGCTCGCCCAGATTACGTAGTGCATAGTTACACTAAAGATATATGCGGAAGTGGTGCGACAACCGCTGGTGTGGTCATTGGCGAAAACCATCGTATGTTCCAGTCTAAAGGCGACGAAGTGAATGGCGTTAAGTGGTCGGAAACCTTATTCTGGGACGTGTATTATATTAAGGGAGCCTTTCTCGACTCAGAAAAAGCCTTTGATGTCCTCAACGGTATGAAGACCCTAGAACAGCGCATTATTTCAAAAGTTATCAATACGCAGGTATTTACCGAGTTTCTCGCTGCCCACCCCAAAATCCGTGTTAACAGCCACGCATTAGACAATCACGCTAATGCTGAGCTAAAGCGCAAGCAGCATAAGCATGGATGGCCGTGCCCGTTGTTCACAGTAGATATGGCACCTGCTAATTTGCAGCGAGAAATTTTTACCCGTTTTTTTGATGCATTAGAGCCTGCTTTTAGTCATCAAGTGAGTATCGGGCAAACCAATACCATAATTCTGTGTCCTGCATTAACGTCGCATTCTGAGTTAAGTACAGAGGAACAGCGTAAAGCGGGTATAGAGTTGACCACGATGCGCATCGCTATGGGAACAGACAATGTGAAGCAATTGATCGCACATTTCATGTTGGCGGCCCGTCACTTTATCGATCCAGCGGTAGAAGGCTTTAGTAAAGGCTTTATGAGCAATGCTGAAATTGACGCATTGTACCAAAAGGTGAGTATGCAGGTATGTGAACAACACTATACCGCGGTGCCCGGTATCGCAGAAATTCTTCAGGAGTGATGGTGATACTACTCTGTTGTGAAGTTTACTCAAACTGTATCGCGGAGTAGTATAAATGCCGGTTTCTCACGTACACAAAAAAAACAGAGACTTTTGTAGAAGAAACCGGCATGTATAATTTTAAAATTAATAAGACGTTTTACCTTCCCATCACTCAGCTGTTTGATGCATTTCACAAGCCTGACTTAATTAGCCAATGGATGGCACCCTCAACCATGCGCGTGGTACATGTGGTTTCTGACTTTGAAGAAGGTGGTATGTATCGGGTGGTATTAGAGGATACCTCTGGTCAATCTTTTCTGTTACACGGAGAGTACACCCGCATTCGCCGTAACGACCAACTGATGTTTTCGTGGGCCTGGGAAAACTTAGTGGCAGCACCCGGGGTAACGAGCGTTGATATACAGTTCGAAGAGTTGGATGAAAACACTACTGAAATTATTTTAATCCACTCTGGGTTCACCAACGAAAGCGCGAGAGACCAGCATTTTTCAGAGTGGAAACGCTGCTTAGAAAAGCTGCCTGCTATTCGATTTCATTAAGCGGGATAGAGTGCCCCCAGCACACACGATTTTCTTGCCCCTGTTACCGCGGGGAGGTTCCCTGGCACCCTATGATTAAACGCCCAGGCTAACCACGCGAAGGCGGCTCCTTCAACCCACTGCGGATTAACCCCCAAGCTTTGGGTGGTTTGAACATCCAATGCAGTATGTAACGAAAGTACTTTTAACAAGTTCAAATTAAAGGCACCGCCACCACATATGTATACTTCGTCAACCTGTTTTAAATTGCGAATAGCGTCGGCAATTGATTGCGCAGTTAACGACAGTAAAGTAGCTTGGACATCATGGGCTGGAAACTCATTCAGTCGATCAAACTGAGTCAGCCAGCTGTCATTAAAATACTCTCGACCGGTGCTTTTAGGGGGCTTTCGGTGAAAATAGGGATCCTCGAGCATGCTTGTTAATAAGTCTGGGATGATGCTACCAGATGCAGCCCATTGCCCGTTTTGGTCAAAATGTCTACCCGTATGTCGCTGACACCAATAGTCCAGGAGCCGGTTACCTGGTCCCGTGTCAAACCCTGTAACCATAGACGAACAATTCGCTGGTAAATAGGTAATGTTGGCAATACCGCCAATGTTAACAATAACCCGCGATACTGATGCCGAACTGAATACCTGATGATGAAATGCTGGGACCAATGGTGCACCATGCCCGCCTTCTGCTATATCCCTGCGTCTGAAATCCGCCACGACATCAATTCCGGTTAAGGTCGCAATAGTATGCGGATCGCCTATCTGAACGGAATATCCTGATTGGGTTTCAGTCTTAGGTTGGTGGCGAATTGTTTGACCGTGCGAGCCGATAGCGACAATATCAGCGGGTTTGAGATTCGTCTCAGCGAGCAATTGATTCACCGCCTCGGCAAAGACCTGTGCCACTTCGCGATCAACCATGGCCATACGACAAAGTTCATCAGTAGAGGGTGTACACAGATTAGTTAACTGGTCTAACAATTCTGCAGGGTAGGGTAAAGACAGGCAGTGCTTGCTGGAGATGCGCTGATGAGAAATGTCACAGAGGACGGCGTCAATGCCGTCCATACTGGTACCAGACATCAGTCCAATGTAGTAGGCCATCGTCTAGTGCATTGCCAGCATAATACGCTTGTTGGTGTCTAACTGACCAAGACGGTTCTCAGCAATCACTTCAAACGCTGCACGCTCTTCTTTTGCAATCGGCAACGCTTTAGGTAATTCCACCGTACGTGGATTACGATGAACGCCATCGACTAGAAATTCATAATGCAAGTGAGCTCCAGTCACCATACCCGTACTGCCCAGATAGCCCACAACCTGCCCTTGCTTGACGGCATCGCCTACCTTGACTGCATTCTTTTTGAAGTGCAGATATTTGGTCGTGTATTTCTCTCCGTGTTGAATAAACACATGGTTTCCGTTAAATCGGTCATACCCAGCCTTAACGACCTTGCCATCACCGGCAGCCATAACTGGGGTGCCGGCTGCCGCCACATAATCTGTGCCACGATGTGCTTTCCAGCGTTTTTGTACCGGGTGGAAGCGGGCTTTAGTGAAGTTGGAACTGACATACTTAAAGTTAATTGGCGCGCGCAAGAAGCTTTTCCGCATGCTACGGCCTTCAGGAGTATAATAGTTTCCGTCGCTGTGCTTTATCGCGACAAACTTTTCACCCTGATTGATAAATTCTGCGGCAACAATATCACCGAATCCGACAAATTCACCGTCGATATACTGCTCTTCAAACACCACGTTAAAGACATCACCTTGACGAATCTCCATAGCAAAGTCGATGTCCCAGCCAAAAATGCCGGCTAGATGCATAATTTGATTATCGGTTAGGCCCGCTGATACACCGGCATGCCAAAAACTGGAAGTAATTTCTCCTTGGGCGAAATTATGCCGCACTTCGATTTCTTTTGTCTGAAGTTCTGCGACCAAGGTCGCTGTTTCATCAGAAGGTGAAATTGATAAGGTTTCCTGCGCTGAGAGTTTGTACTTTAACCCTGCAAAACTGCCATCATCGCCTTTCTTCAACCATAATTCGTCCCCTGGTAAGATAGTAACCAGCGTCTTGGCTAATTTTCCAGAATTACTGACATCATAGGTATCACGCGGGGAAAAACCGGCACGTTGAAAAATTTTCGCCAGCGTGTCACCGCGTCCTACTTTATATACGTGCCAGCCTGATTCTTCTTCTGGTAGGGCGATGTCGGTATTGCGTGTTACTTCCAATTTCAGCGGATACCTGACACCCACATCTAATATGGCTGCTTCAGCATGTCGACTGGCCTCCACAGGCTCAGAAGGAAGCAAAATCATCCCACAGAGAATTGCACTGGCGATAGCTAGCCCGGTGCGGTGTGGCGAAGGCAATTGAGTTACGGTGTTTTTCACACCTTTATATAAATTGATTCTCATCGTACAACCTAATTAGAGAATAAAGCATTCAACATGGTCATTCTTACTTGTGCTGCTCAAATAGTGGGCAGATTATTATTTTTATCGGCAGATTGCGCTCAAATATGAACACCAAACCTTTTAAAGGTTCCCATCCATGCGTAAAATGCCACCCAGATTTAACCGTGATACCCAGTAGATGTGAGAAAATAAATGATTGACTGGCAAACAGCAATAGCTGAAATAAAGCGTGGAACCGATGAGATCCTGCCAGAGCAGGACCTGATAGACAAACTTAAAACCGGTAAAACGCTTACGGTAAAGGCCGGGTTCGACCCTACCGCGCCAGACCTGCATTTAGGTCACACTGTACTGATCAACAAGCTACGAACATTCCAGCAACTCGGTCACAAAGTGATCTTTCTGATCGGAGATTTTACTGGCCTCATAGGCGATCCTACTGGTAAAAATGTTACGCGCAAGCCGTTATCTCGCGAACAGGTATTAGAAAATGCACGTACGTATCAAGAACAAGTCTTTAAAATACTCGATCCTGAACTGACTGAAATTCGCTTTAACTCTGAGTGGATGGATACGCTGGGTGCAGACGGTATGATCAAACTTGCCGCAAGTCAAACGGTTGCGAGAATGCTTGAGCGGGATGATTTTAAAAAGCGCTACGCCAATGGGCAGCCGATAGCCATCCACGAATTTTTATATCCGCTGGTACAAGGTTGGGACTCAGTGGCCTTAAAAGCAGATGTGGAACTGGGGGGGACGGATCAGCGCTTTAACCTTCTGATGGGGCGTGAATTGCAAAAAGATCAGGGGCAAGCACAGCAAGCTATTGTTATGATGCCGTTATTGGAAGGGTTGGACGGAGAGAAAAAGATGTCCAAGTCGCTGAACAACTATATCGGCATAACCGATGCGCCAAACGACATGTTTGGGAAAGTGATGTCAGTATCGGATGAGTTAATGTGGCGTTATTATGATTTGATCAGTTTCCGTCCATTAGAGGAGATACAAGGCTATAGGCGGCAAGTGGCGGATGGCGCAAACCCAAGAGACTTTAAAATTTTGTTAGCCAAAGAAATCATTGCCCGCTTCCACGATGATCATGCTGCTACCGCTGCCCATGAGGATTTTATCCAGCGTTTCCAAAAGAATGCTATTCCTGATGAAATGCCAGAATTTACCTTTGAACTTGGCGCGGATGGATTGGGGTTGGGTAACCTATTAAAAGAAGCGGCACTCGTCGGGTCAACCTCTGATGCCATGCGCATGGTTAAGCAAGGGGCGGTGAAAATTGATGGGGAAAAGGTAAACGATCCACGCTTGCAATTAACTGAAGCAGGTGAAGCGGTTTATCAGGTGGGTAAACGAAAATTTGCCCGTATCACTTTAAAATAAAACGTTTTATTCAAACCAGTGAGCCCAGGTGTAAAGGGCTCGCAGTCCCACCCTGCGCAATGCTGGCAGGGGATATTTAGGTAACGCGTTTTTGTAAAGCGGCAAGCTGACGTCTACGTTTTCCCCTAGTGCTCTTTGCGCCAGTCGGGCACCTGCCAAGGTGGCAAATGAAACCCCCGAACCACAATAACCCATGGAATAGCCAATGCGTTGTGACTCGTCGAATATGACCCGTGGCATACTGTCAAACGCCACCGACACCCACCCACTCCAGAAATAATCAACGTCAACCACGTTTAGCGCTGGAAAGCTTGCGGTCATAGCACTAATTAACCGTTGTCTTGATAGTGGACTATCCGCATTTTTACCCGTCACCGCACCTCTGCCACCAAACAGTAAGCGACCATCAGGTAAGGTGCGATAGTAATATTTCATCATCCTTGTATCCATCATGGTGATCGGTTGATTGAGACCAGTACGGTTTTTTACGGGGGCTGGGATCGGCGCCGTAACAATGATACTGGATTGCACAGGAAACTGACGCTGGTCGATAAGCGGATGGAATTTACGCGGACTGTACGCGTTACTGGCTAAAAGAATATTTTCAGCGGTAATGGTGGCCTGTGGTGTTTTCACTTGCCAGCCATTTGCTGTGCGTTCGATAGACTCAGCTGGCGTGCGGGTATAAATTTTTGCCCCTTCACGTTCGGCTAATGCGGCCAGACCATCAATGTATTTTAGAGGATTAAGAGCTTTTCCTGCCTGTGCGGAAGCGCCATACGCTTGCTTGATAGATAATTGGCCGTTAAGCTCACGCGCAGATAAAAAAGTCGCACTTGCACCAAATTGCTGATTGTTCGTCTCTACAGCTCTACGTAATAATTCTGCTTGTTTAGGATTATGAGCAATTTTTAAGTAAGGGCCAATATTAATATCGCACGCAATATCCCCCTGGCGGATTCGCTTATCCACTTCGTCGACTGCATTTTGAAATTCACGATGCATCTTTTCCGCGACAGCGTTTCCCCACTTCTTAGCAATGGCTGATAAGCTGTAACGGCCAGTACCAGAAAGCACAAAACCGCCGTTTCGCCCAGCGCAGCCAAAACCGACATCATGGCTGTCGATAACGAGCACGTCAGCATTAGCGGACCTCTGCATAAGCTCACACGCTGCACTAAGACCGGTATAGCCGGCACCAATGATCAACCATTCACAATGTATGTCTTGTCGAAGCGAGTCCCTCGCCAATACCTGATGAGTTGATCGCCAGTAAGTGGGAGGATGTGGGTATTGCGGGCTGACTGCGTTAGCAGTTAATGGGTCATAACTCATTTGAACGGCAATATCATTTCAGCGGCCACACATTCGCAATACCCTTCGCAGACGGGACAGTCGTAGCCTTCGTGAATGGATGCATATCGCCACCGGTTAGGATGCTTTTTTACTAACTTCCCCCCATTTTTTGAAAAGTATTTAAATGCGCTGTTACCCGGGCTAGCCAGCCATATGTGAGCCAGTCCAGCTTTGGCTCCCTGTAGTTTGGCTCGTTCAATAGAGCGTTTCAATAACTTACTGCCCACGCCGTGAGCACGGATAGACTTGTCCACGGTATTACATTTAAAATAACACACCTGATGAGGGGGGAACGGCCATAACTCTGGTGAGCACCATTCACTGGGGATCCATTTTGATGCGGCGTAAGTAAGACGAAAGCCGACGACTTTACCTTCAAGTAATGCCACCCAGCTAGCATTGATATCATCTTGCCAGCTGTCTTCATAAATTGTTTTTATCGATTCAGTGGTAAGGTAATTATCACCATGTACTCGGTTACCTAACTCGAGCACTCCGTCAAAATGCGTCGGGTCGAATTGCACATAATCGATCTGCTTAACACTCTTCATGTTTTGATTTCCTCGCTACACCGGCTAAATGTACATCTAATGCTTCCACCGAAATCAGAATTTCTCTGACTGACATCCACAAGGAATAAAGCAGGCACACTAAACTGATACCAAAAATCCAGCTACCTATTTCCTGATACGTTAAGTAGATTGCCAACATTGCGAGCACGCATAGAAAAAAGCTGGCGACGCCCGCAATTTGCATGCGTTTGATTAACTGAATGCGTTGGCGTAAATTTTTGATTTGCGCGGCGGTATTGTTATTCAGTTCATCTTTGGCAAAGTTACGAATGATCGTTGCCAAGGTTAAAAACCTGTTTGTATAGGCCAAAAGCAACAACGAAATGGCTGGAAAAAGCATCGCTGGTGTCGCTAAATCAATATTCATGAATGTTTGCTTGCTTAATTAAATTTTTCAGCAGTTTAGCAAACCTGGGCCGTCTTCATCCACCTTATCCCATTTCGTCATTCTGACTATGGTGAAACAGTGTGATGACTGCCGTAAAACACGTTCTTTAATAGCGATAATGCTCGGGTTTATAGGGGCCCTGTTTATCTACTCCAATATACTCTGCCTGCTGGTTAGTCAGTTCAGTTATAACCCCACCGAACCCTTCAACCATATAGCGAGCAACTTCCTCGTCTAACTGTCGGGGCAACACTTCCACGCGCAGCAGCTCCCGCTGAGTCTGCGAGTCTTGTGCAGCATAAGCCTGTTGGTAAAGATGTATTTGCGCGAGCACCTGGTTGGCAAACGAACCATCCATGACACGGGAAGGGTGACCCGTCGCGTTTCCTAGATTTACTAAACGGCCTTCGGAGAGCAGCAGGATATAGTCGTTTTCATTGTCGCTGCGGTATACCTTATGCACCTGCGGCTTTATTTCTTCCCAGCGCCAGTGTTGACGCATGAAGGCTGTATCAATCTCATTATCAAAATGGCCGATATTACATACTACCGCTCCGCGTTTGATGCTGCAGAGCATGTGGGCATCACAGACATTGATATTACCAGTGGTGGTCACTAACAAATCAATCCTGCTCAACAAACTTGTATCAATAGCTTGTTTGCCTCCAGTGTTGATGCCATGGTAGAAAGGGGATACCACTTCAAACCCGTCCATGCAGGCTTGCATGGCACAGATAGGATCCACTTCAGACACTTTCACGATCATACCTTCTTGTCGCAAAGATTGTGCGGAGCCTTTGCCAACGTCGCCATAGCCGATAACTAAAGCCTTCTTGCCAGCCAGTAAATGATCCGTTGCACGTTTAATCGCATCATTCAAACTATGCCGACAACCATACTTGTTATCGTTCTTAGATTTTGTAACGGAATCATTCACATTGATTGCTGGAACTTTTAATTGACCGCGTTTGAGCATATCCATTAAACGGTGTACACCGGTAGTGGTTTCCTCGGTAATGCCGTGCACACGTGCTAGCACCTGGGGAAATTTCTGGTGTAATAGGGCAGTCAGGTCGCCACCATCGTCCAGCACCATATTGGCCTCCCAGAGCTCGCCATTTTTCATAATGGTTTGTTCAAGACACCATTCGTAATCGGCTTCGGATTCACCCTTCCAGGCGAAGACCGGCACCCCTGCTGCTGCCATCGCTGCTGCAGCGTGATCTTGCGTTGAAAAGATGTTACAGGAGGACCAGCGAACTTCTGCCCCTAATGCGCGTAGCGTTTCTATAAGTACTCCCGTCTGAATTGTCATATGAATGCAGCCGAGAATTTTTGCCCCTGCTAGAGGCTTCTCTTTGTTGTACTTCTCTCGAATGGCCATCAAGGCGGGCATTTCGCTTTCAGCAATGGTGAGCTCTTTTCGCCCCCAATCCGCCAGCGAGATATCCGCGACTTTATAATCACCCGAAGCCATCACATGGTTTTCGTACTTCATTGTTGTGCTCTAATTTTAGTGGTAGTTTGGTTAAAAGTAGAACAGCTTAGGAAATGTAGCTAGTGTGGGGATGGTTCTGAAGCGATTTTTTCACATACCTGTAGCAGTTCTCCTGGTAAACGCAACGTGAAACGACCGAAAATGTCCGGATTTACCTTGATCAAGGGGGCTTTCAGAACGTTTCTGTGAGGCTTCCAAAATTGTTCAAGCACTTGCTGTGAATGGTGACTGGACGCGATCAACTTGGTGGGTTGGCGTTTTAATACGTCGTGAAGAGAAACTTCTGGAAAATCAACGGGTGAGTCGCTAAAAATCGTTTGTGCACCGCACAAGTTAAGTAACTGATTTGCCCAGGTACCTGCACCTATTGTCATCAATGGTTTTTCCCAATAGTAATAAAATACGCGCTGCTTTTTCGAACCAAATTGCTGCCGGATTTCCGCAATATCCTGTGTAAAGCGATGAGTAAGTTCTTTGGCCAATTCGGTTTTATTTAATCGTTTTGCTAACTGACGGATCTCGCTTGATAGGCCTGCTGGCGAATTGGGCGAGGAGGTGAAAACCTCGTAGCCTAATGCGCGCAACCGAGCAATATCCTGAGTTTTGTTGCCACCATCCCAGGCGAGAATAAAAGTGGGTTTTAGCGCGATTAAACGTTTAAAGTTTACCCCGTGATGACTGGCGACGACAGGCAGTTGTTTCGCTTCATTTGGAAAATCACTGAATTCGCTTACCGCCACTAGTTTGTCACCACTTTGAAGACTATATACCCATTCAGTCAGGTGGGGGGATAGGGTGATGATACGTTCAGTCGACGCAACACTAGCGGAGAGAAATAACGCTAAAAGAAGCAAATTCTTAAATTTTATCATTCAATAGAAACTCGTTACCGGCGGAATTTCCCATATGGCTAGTAGAAGTAGGGTCGAGAGTGCAATCAGCAGCAGTGAAGCCCGCGTAATCGCGCGTTGGCAATAAATCATATCTGAGTAGCGAACCTCTCTTTGCCCTCCTACTCTTGGATAGCGATTCATGTGACCATGATAAAATGCAGGTCCGCCTAATTTAATATCATGCCCTCCGCCCATTACAGCAAGTATTAACGAGCTCTGGTCCCGTACCTTTGTATTCATTAGTGCTCGCCATGCTTTGAGGGGATTCGTTACCATGCATAAGGCGATTATTGCGATAAAAGCAGGTATTGCTCGCAGGGCTTTTGTCAGATTATGGACGGGTTGACTAAAGCGCAAGTATCCCGGTTTGCGCCAGTGCCATTCCCAATTTAGGGTAAGCAGCATTCTATATACCAAGGCAGTTACTGGCCCAGCCACTAAGAACCAGAATAATACGCCCCAATATTGGTAACAAAACCGCAGTACTAATGACTCAATCGCAGCCTTGGCAATACCAATATCAGTCAGCCTCGTGCAATCACGATAAACGATGGGGTTGAGCATTTCCCGGCTGAGCATTTTTTTATGATTACCCACTGCCGCTACCACACGTGCATATTGAAAACGGATGTGGCTGAAGTCTACTAGCGCAAGCATTAATACTGCTTCGAAAAACAACGGATATTCCGCAATATAGACCAACAATCCCACCAGTACGGCGAATGGTGTGATCAAAACGATCACACCAAGTGCCCCTGAAATATAATGTTGGAGTGAGGGGTCCTGCTTCAATGGCAGGACCTTCTTGGCCATATTGTTAGCCATTATTCGTAATAAAGATAACGGATGGTATGCGGACGGCCAGCGCCAAATAAAATCCAGCAGAACCACTAGCCAGAGTATAGCCAGGGTGCCAAGTACCGAATCTGTTATCAACGCTTCCATGTTAATTCAGCAAAGGGTCTTCCGACAGCTCTTTAATCATGCCCATCACAAGTTCAGCAGAATGTTTTGCGGCCACATCGAGGTAATCTCTAAAGGACATTGTTGAGGTTACACCAGCAATATCCGATAACGACCGGATAACTACAAAAGGTGTATCCAGCATAAAACACGTCTGTCCAATTGCTGCACCTTCCATTTCAACGGCGCACATAGCCGGAAACAGAGCGCGCAGCCGAGATGCTGCTTCGTCACACCCGATAAAAGCATCACCAGTGCACACTAGACCGCGTTTTGAAGTGACGTGTACTACATCTGCCGCAGCGTGTTCAGCCGCGGCAATCAGACGTTCATCACAAGGGTAGATATCGGGCATACCACTTGCCTGGCCACGAGCGTAGCCAAAGTGGGTAAGATCGACATCATGATGCTGGACACCGCTAGCGATGACGAGATCGCCCACTTTCAGATTGGTATCAAAACCCCCTGCGGAACCGGTATTAACGACAAAGTCCGGGCCGAAGCGATCAATCATCATGGCAGTGGCCACGGATGCCGCGACTTTACCGATCCCACACTTTACCACTACTACATTCACGCCGTGTAAATGGCCAGAGTAAAAAGTTAAATGGGCCCACACTGATGTCGTCACATCTTCAAGAGACGCTTTGAGTAGAGCGACTTCCTGATCCATCGCACCTAAAATACCAATTTTCATATGAAAAAACCGTAAGCTTCAGCCGCTGTAAATAAGCGGCTAACATTAAAAGCGCATAATTCTATAATGAATGTCGTTAAACTGACAGAGATTTGCCGCAAAGCTGCATAACGGGATTATGCAGCAGCCTTATTTGAACGAACAGAACGAACCGGGCGGGTAGGGCGTCGGGGAGGAGCTGGATTATGTGTCGGGGCTTGGGCTAGTTTTTGCAGATTTCGACGATAAGGAATAAGTTTCGTTTCAATGCATTCACGAATATCTTCAACAGTATAGCCTGCCTGGACCTTTATCCGCGCATGAGGAATTCCCGCTGAGTCCAACGCACCTGAAACAAACCAGTCTTTTTGTGTCTTATAACCTTCTTTACCACTATTGTGCACTAAATCGATGGCAAGTACTGGGCTCATATCATGCCTTGAACATAACACAAAATCCAATTGTCTGCCTGAAGCACGGGAGAGCGCTGAGCTGGCCTGCTTGCGGCTGATACTGTGTTTTACCATCAGCAAATCATTCAGTCGAACGCGACACAATACGCGAAATTCGTTTCCAATAGCCTGATCAATTAAATTAAGAAATGTATGCTCAACTGGTGTGAACAATGTGGGCTTTCGGCGAAACGGAAACGTTACGCCATTATCTGACAATTTTGTGGCACTTATTGCAACAACAACTAGTAAAATCATTAATATGATGGCCAGTTCCATAATTTCCTCGCAATGATTCTTTTTAAAGCGACAATAAATTGACGTTTTCGAAGGCAAATGCCAACGGTTTGAATGTTTAATTAGATATTGCAAAGGGAGTGCCACAGTAAAAATAAAGCGGAACTACATGGGTAGGGTAATTGTTTCTCGCGCTACCGCAGTATGCGAAGGAGCGGTAAACTAGACAGATTGAGTCAGATAACAGTAGGGATTAGCTTGTTCAAATCTTGGCGATTTAAGGGCCATTCCCTAGGAGACAATTCGCATACCAGCGTTCATTTTAAATTGATACTTTAACTCAGGATTCCGGAATGAGGAAAATGCTATCCTATCACTATAGTTACAGCACAAAACCAGCTCCTATGCTGGGTAAGAGTGACATCGTAGTGATGGCACTCTTACCCTTACACTGATGTTAATCCGATCAGTACGTCAGCTTTTAAAATTAAAGCTCTCGGATGGTGGCAATGACAATTCTAGTTACGCCATAAATCATGAAAAGAATGAGACCGAACAGAACTAAATTATATAGTATATCTGGATACTGACTTTTGTCGGGTAGGGTTGCATTATCCACGGTAACAAGATGTTGAAATTGTTCGTAGGTTTCAACACGTATATTTTCTAACGACATTAGGGAGGTAGAGTAGGCTTGTAGGGCTAATTCAAGTTCTATTTTTATGTTTGAGAATCGCGCCATTAATTCTGTGGTTGAAAGTTGACTCTCTAATTGCTTACCTTTCACTACTTTGTTTTTCTGTTCAGCTATTTGGTTTTGTATTGCTTTTATCTGCCGCTGGACTGCCATGATTTCTGGTGCCTTTGGCGACATAATAGTTGATAGTGCGTTAAGCTCAGTTTGTTTTTGAGCCAGCGTTGCTTCTAATGAAAATGTGAGCTGCTGTAATGCGGCCCCTTGCATCGTAGGGTCCAAGACTTCATACTCAGATTGAAATGAGAGTAAATCTGTTTTTGCTTGTCTTAGTTTCTCTTCGATCTTTTGATGTTCTTTTTTAGCGAATTCAAGTTTACTAACTGCTAAATCATTATTGATTTTATTGACAAATTTTTCTGCTTGGCTAATAACTGTTTTATTAATTAGTTGAGCAAATTCGGGACTAAATGCCCTAACCTGTAACGAAATGATTGATGATAAATCGTCCTTGTAGACCTCAATATGATTGCGATAAAACTCTTGGAACTCTTCTCTTGATGCATTGGCAGGTAGCCTGCTAAAAAAATCATAATCCGTCGATGAATAATGTTTTCTTACTCCTAAGGTTTCATCAAGATAATTCGCCATGTCAGCTGATTCAATAAAAGCAATAATCACATCACTTTCATCAGATGGTGTACCTACAGAAAGCCCTGGTAGCAATGATGAGGGATCAAATGCACTACCACCATCACTTGCTTTTATGATTAGCTTACTTTCACTTTCGAATTGATTCGACGCAATAAATGTCAGATAGAATGCATATATAAGCCATATAGAAAGCACTAGCAAACTAGGTCGTCTTAATATGAAAGCTTTGATTTTGGTTAACTTATCTGTCACAAAAATGTCCCGTCCATTTTCATTAATTTTCACCCGTGTATATTGCAATAGCTTCTTCAAGGTCTTTGTAATATTTCAGCTTTCCGTCTCTAATTATGACCGCTGAAGTGCAAAATTCTCTAATTTGATCAAGTTCATGACTGACCATAATAACGCCGGCTTGTTTAGCTTTGTCTTTCAGGGTTTTTTTTGCCTTTTTTCGGAAATGAGGATCCCCAACAGAAGTTGCTTCATCTATTAGATAGATATCGAAGTTTATATTCATACAACAAGCGAATACTAGCTTAGCTCGCATTCCTGAAGAGTAGGTTTTGACTGGTAAATCGAATTTGTTTTTCAATTCGGCAAATGTTTGTACATTTTTTTCGTATTCGCTGAGCGAACGAACATTATTAATTCTTCCAATAAATCTTGTGTTTTCTCGTCCTGTCATTTGTGGATGAATACCAGTTTGTAACGCAACGGGCCATGACATAGACTTTTTCGTTATAATTTGGCCTCTGTCGGGATATTCACTTTTTGCTAACATACGAAAAAGGGTAGATTTACCAGCACCATTCTTTCCTAAAATCGCCACGTTACTTTCAGTAGGAAAGGTAAAATTTAAGTCCTTAAAAATATACTGGCGACCCTGAACGCTCGGATAGCTTTTTGTTAGTGCTTTGATTTGGATCATCTTGAAAGAATATTCTTCCATGTTAGGTGATAGATGGACAAGGCGAAAAATAACGAAACCAGGGAACACATGGCAGCATAAGCTAAACTTACCCCTTCATTCCCGTAGGATGTAAAACATGCGTAACGTGCAAGTTCAATATAATGCACCACCGGATTCCAGTTGAAGTAATGCCAGTACTCTTTGGGAATATCCTGAAGGCTAAAAAAAACGCACGAGATAAAGAACATGGGGCGCGATATAAAATTTTTAATTTTATCAATTTCTGGAATATAAGCCGCAGCGATACTGAATAAGAGTGCAATGCTAGTGGCAAAAATCCAGAGCAAAAGGTAAACACCCACTAACATTACGGGGTTATCAAATGAATAAGGCATCCGCATCAAATATACGGCAATAGAAAGTAAAAAAATGACTACCGTTTTTATTGAAAACTCCAGAAATGCTGAGGTTATTATTGCAGAGATGGGATGCACCTGTCTAAAGGCGTATAAAGGTTTATTTTTTTTAATCGCCGTGGAAATGCTATTGAGAGAACTTAAGAATGACTGAATTCCAATCATCCCTATAAGCATGAATATGAAGATGGGAATGGAGTGAACATCTCCGCCTGTCACCTTCCCCCTGATAAAAGATAACACGAGTATAAAAAGAGCAGGTTCAATAAATGCCCAGCTCAATCCCAACTTATCATTGAATTTACTCTGTAATTCTCGAAGAAAAAGGGCAAAAATAACGGTTCGCCACCCTTTTAACTGGGCTGATAAAGAGTTCATAATCAACGAACAGCGACGTTTGCTGCGATAGCAATCTGATAAATTATCTGAGTAATATCCTTGATCGCTTGCAAGGACTTCATTTCGATTGAGGGTAAAACCACTACCTGATCGCCGGCTTCAATATTGACATCACCACTTCCGCTAAACCAAAAGCCAGAGTCCAGTGAGGTGATTTGAACATTCCCATTTTTCTTAATGATAAGAATACGGTCGCTATCTGCTCGCTGGGTGAAACCTCCGGCCCATGCAAGGTAATCTTCCATATCTGCATTTGGGTTATATACAACTGACTGGGGGACTAATACTTCGCCGCCAATGTGAATAAGATCCGTCGCTGCAGGGATATAAATCGTATCATTCGGCTCTAATAGAATATTAGCGATTGCCCCATCTTCAGAAATTATTACTTTGCCTAACGGCTCAACTTCCCGCGCTCTTTCGATAAAATCAGAGACAAGACTTGCTTCCTGAACACGAATTGCTCCCTCTCCGGATGAACTGATAGGTGCAGTATAAATACTGCGCTCAAGCCGTTGCAAGGCTGCTTCAATGATCTCAGCCTGCTTATCCGCCACGCTTTCGCGAAGGAGATAGATATTTTTTGTATCAGAGAGTGAAGGCGTAACCGAGATATAGTCTAGCAACTGTTTTATTCTAGTGCCTTTCTTCACAATAAACTGAGATTGCCCTGAAAAACTGCCCGCTACACTTACTCTATAAACATTTTGTTCATGGTCCTGCATATATTCAATGATATCCCCTGATTTCAGTGAAATATCGTTGAATTGCTCTATGGTCAAGTAGCGGGCAAACTGTTTCCCATTGCGTAAACCGGTTATCGCCACATGATTGGAAAAATCATCGGGAAGCGCATAGGTATTGAGCTTTTCACCAGTTAATTCGGCCGATTCGAATTCAAAGGTGAATCCATTTTTCGCCCCTCGCTCGACCGTTACCGTCTTGCCGATAGGACGTACCAGGATAATATCGCCATCCTTAAACTGATGATCAGGTAACTTACCAAACTTTGCGAATTCATATAAATCTACCTCTGTAACTACCTGATCTTCACGAATAATTTGTACGTTACGAAAGCTACCTCTTTGGAAATCAATCCCTCCCGCTCTTCTTAAATAATAAAGCACGCTGTCCGAGGCCTGACCTGCATATTGCCCCGGTCTTACCACTGGGCCCGAAATAAACACGGATACAGGCGTGGCGGTGAGCAGGTCGATGTAAATTTCCACATCATTTGTATATACTTCGCGGATCTTGCGTTGAACAAGCGCGTTAACGCTGCTAGCAGGTGCATCGGCAAGATGGATGGGTCCAACATTAGGAATAAAAATATTGCCTTGATTATCCACTGTAGCTACGGCCGAGTAGTTTGCTGCACCCCACATCCAGATAGAAATTTGATCACCAGGCGCAATTAAATAGTTTTCGTTAATACCTGTTGTACGTTCTGATTCAAATCCACCAATAAAAAGGTTAGCGGCGAAAGGAGGAGCAAGCAACGACGATCGCAAAGGGAAGACAGATTGAACGGTAGGCTCCCCAGGCAAATAGATACCACTGCGAGGCTTGCTGGTAAAACGTCCCATGCTATCCCGTTGGTTTTGCATTTGGGGTAATTCCACATCTGTAGACAATTCAAAAGGGGAAATCTGATTTGGCGTGCCTTGCTGATCTGTATTACCTGATTGTTGCTGAGACTGGTTCTGCGATTGATTTCTGAGTTCCTGCATTTGCTCCAATGATTGAGCAAATGAGTCAAATATAGTGAAAGTCAGAAATAAGAAAACAACAGCACTTAAAAAATTTTTCATTTGTATATCGTATTTTATCTAATGTTTTTTAGTTTAAAGCTTTTAGCTCTACCCACTCGCCGCTCTTCCAGCAATAGTGACTTTTTTCGTTATTACTGTTCTTTTTAGTTACTATGCAATCATGGTTCAACGCAGAAGTATAGCGAGAGTGGACTTGGATTGCCTCATCATTCCCAGGTAATGCGGGAGCAGGCAAATTCTGTTCATGGTTACCTGAAGCTAACTCAATATCAACTGTCTGCGAAGATGATACCATAGGCACACTGGCATATACCCGCGGAGGCGGCGCAGCACAAGCAGATAATAATACTGTAATAAGGGCACAAAAAGGTACAACGAAGTAATTAGAATACATAAACAACTAATTATATTTGAGCTATTTTTACAAAGAATACCATAGTGAACCGAAAGCACATATCTTACTTTTTAAAAACTTATTGAAGTCATTATATAAATAACCACAAGTATTTTTGCACATTAGTCTAGTCTTATTCCACGTTGTCTATTATCATATGCGCGTTTAAGTATGTCCTACTCATGCAATGCTAGAAAATTCGAATGCTTTTGAAACAAGTGAATGTTTCTATTTTCTATATAAGGCTTTTGTAAAGCGTTCGAGTTAGTTATTCGGCGACATGCAGTAACACTGGGAAGTAAGGATTACAGTTAGGTATGTTCGATTATTTTCAATTTGTCCCGCTTTTTACAGCATTCTTTGTTGCTTTAGTGCTGTTAGTGGTGATGACCCCGTTAGCGCATCAATTTGGTTTAGTTGATCAGCCAAGCTATCGGAAAAAGCACACTGGTATGGTTCCGCTTACCGGTGGTGTGGCTATTTTTATGGCGGTACTCGTTGCGAGTATCGTTACCGATGTATGGATGAAAAATAATCCTCTTTTCTTTACTGCCTCTGCGTTTATTGTACTTCTAGGCATGATGGATGATCGTTTTGATCTGAGTGCGAAAGGGCGCCTGGTTTGTCAATTCGGTGTGGCCGCAATCATGGCCTGGAGTGCGCAAAATTATATCACTGATCTAGGAGATATTATCGGAATCGGAAATATTTCTCTTGGATTGGGCGGCTACTTTTTTACCATTGTGTGTGTGGTAGGTGTGATCAATGCTTTCAATATGATTGATGGAATTGACGGTCTCGCCGGCGGTATGAGTTTAATCATATTGTTAACGGTAGTGGGATTTTTACTCGCTACAGGTAATGGTGAAGCGGTAATGGAACCTCTCATAATTGTCGCTGCGATTGTCCCTTTTTTAGCGTTTAACCTGAGCTGGAAAGGGTTCAAAGGGAACAAGATTTTTATGGGCGATGCAGGCAGTATGTTTGTCGGATTGACAATAGTCTGGTTGCTGGTAGATCATACCCAGGCTACCAACCCAGCCTTTCGCCCAATTACTGCGGTCTGGTTAATAGGCCTGCCGTTGATGGATATGGCGGCGATTATGTATCGTCGTGCGATGAAAGGACAATCGGTGCTTCGCCCTGATAGAAAACATCTGCATAATATATTTATGCGGGCGGGTTTTAGCTCAACCCAAGCACTAATTGCTATTTTAGCAATGGGATTCTGCTATTGTGTTATCGGTATTTTCGGAGAGATTTACCAAGTTGCTGAATCAATAATGTTCGCTGCATTTGTGGGATTATTGATTATCTATAGTTTTGTAATTCAAAACATCTGGTCAGTGATCAGAATTTTTAAAAAGCTTGTGCATGCATAGCTCTTTCACAATGATGATATGCATAAAGTAGCAGTTACCGTCATTTTTCTTTCCCCCCTTACCATGTTGTGCGCATAGTGAAAAAACACCCGTCAGTTGAATATACCGTTATAAGTCAAAGCATTAGTCAGCTCTATGTAGAGACGATTGTGGCGATGGCGATTTATGAGCATGATAAAGTACGGTGGGTTAAACAGGCCATTGACAGTATTCTGAACCAAGATTACCGGGATTTTTCATTTATTATCATCATTGACGGTGATATCAGTGATTCAATGCATAAGTTACTAAACGAATATACTGAAAAGGATAAACGCTTAGTACTGGCGAAGTGCAATGTTAATAATGGATTAGCTGCCGCGATGAATTTTGCGGTCGAATGGGGCATGCAATTTAATCCAGATTTTTTCGTCAGAATGGATGCCGACGACATAGCATATCCAAATCGTTTGAGTCGCCAGATAACTTATCTTCAATCGCATAAACAAATTGCGGTGTTAGGCTCAGCGCTCGAGGAAATTAATGAAAATGGCAGGCGCGTAGGACAACGTGTAATGCCTACCTCACATAAACGAATTGTTAGAATGTTACCTCGCCGCTGCACGTTGAATCATCCTACCGTCACCATACGCTATAATGTATTTAAAGACGGAAATCGTTATAACGCAGCGTTGAAAAATACTCAGGATTATTTTTTCTGGATAACGCTAGCAAAACAAGGTTATGTATTTCGAAATTTAAAAGATAAATTACTTTCATTTCGAAGAGTTAACAATTTTTACAAGCGAAGAGGGATTTCCAAATCAATTAATGAGTTTCGAGCCAGATTTTTGGCGATGAAAGAATTAAGACGATTTACTATTTTGAATGTGGCATACGCATGTGGAGTACTTACATTAAGGTTGATGCCATCTAAAATTGTAAAATTTGCTTATAAACTTGATAGAATTCTTTTAGATAAATTTTTAAAGCATTGAAAACTGGCGCAATAATAGTACTTTACAATCCAGATGCGAAGCATTTGTGCTCGATGCTGGAAACTCTGAGAGCTTCTGATATCTTTACAGTTGTAGTGGATAATTCCGCCTTTAGCCATGCTGAAATATTCCCTTCCCATGTAAATTATTTACACTTCCCTGAAAATGTCGGTATTGCCGCTGCTCAAAACGCAGGCATTATTGCGCTTAGAGATTCAGGTTATGACGCAGCATTTGTTTTTGACCAAGACAGTCACCTGACACAACAGCTCTTGTGCGGATTAATTGCACAACTTCAGGCCAGCATTCAAGAAAATCCTAAAATAGCAGCTATCGGTCCGACAGTGATCTGCGGCTTCAACCAGACTGCACAAATTCCTAAGCTCAAATATGCTCACGAAAGTGGTGATTTAATTAGTGTTAGTCAAATTATTGCCTCAGGCATGTTAATTTTTCTTGCCCATGTGAATGTAATTGGGCTCAAAGATGAATCGTTATTTATAGATGGCGTGGACCATGAATGGTGCTGGCGGGCTCGAAGTAAAGGATTTGCCATCTTAATAGCAAAAAATATTCTTATGCATCATAAACAAGGTGATGCGCGACATACCTACTTTGGCATAACGTTTAAGCGTGGAGCCCCTATCAGATTATACTACCAGGTACGGAATGTGCTTAAACTTTGCCGGCGAAATTACGTTCCTATAAGATGGAAAGTTAGAAATTTGCTGGCGTTACCCTTGAGATGGGTAGTCAATCGTTTTTTATTTCCCGATGGTCCTCTGCGCGGTAAGTACACCAAACTAGGATTTCGCGATGGTATAAAAAATCGATCTGGGAAAATAAACGTATAGTTTATTGATGTAGCAGTGTGCCGTTTGCCTGCGTCAAAACGAAGAAGGAAAGAAATTGAAAGTTACAGTTTTTGGAATAGGATACGTTGGGTTAGTGCAAGCCGCGGTACTGGCAGAAGTAGGCCATGATGTTGTTTGTGTGGATGTGGATGAAAATAAAGTTGCAAGACTCCAAGATGGTGAAATACCGATTTACGAGCCTGGTCTAACTCCTCTAGTGCAATCCAATTACCAGTCAGGTCGTCTCAAATTCACCACAGATGCTAGCGAGGGCGTGTCGCATGGTGACTTAATTTTCATTGCGGTAGGAACGCCTCCCGATGAAGATGGGTCTGCAGACCTTAAATATGTACTGGCTGTTGCTGAAACTATCGCTAGCAATATGCAGAAATATAAGATCGTGATCAATAAATCTACTGTTCCCGTTGGTACAGCGGACAAGGTCAGAGAAAAAATTGCGACCGTTTTACAAACGAAAAATAAAAATATTGATTTTGACGTCGTTTCTAATCCTGAATTTTTAAAAGAAGGTGCTGCTGTTAATGACTGTATGCGCCCGGATCGAATCATAATCGGCACGCATAGCGCCAAAGCAGAAACGAAATTACGTGAGCTTTATGCACCGTTTAATAGAAATCACGACAAAGTTATTGTCATGGATATTCGTAGTGCCGAACTGACAAAATATGCTGCAAACTGCATGCTGGCGACAAAAATCAGCTTTATGAATGAAATTGCAAACCTGGCTGAGCGTTTCGGTGCTGATGTTGAAAATGTTCGCCGTGGTATCGGTTCTGATCCAAGAATAGGTTATCAATTTATCTATCCTGGTTGTGGCTATGGGGGCTCATGTTTCCCAAAAGATGTGCAGGCGTTAATTCGCAGCGCTAATTCGGTTGGCTACCAGGCTAAGATCCTAGAATCGGTAGAAGCGGTGAACTACACCCAAAAAGAGAAACTCTTCGAATACATCATGGGACATTTTGATCATGATGTTAAAGGAAAAACCGTTGCTCTTTGGGGCTTAGCCTTTAAACCCAATACGGATGATATGCGTGAAGCTTCGAGTCGAGTTCTAATGGAGAAGCTGTGGGAAGCAGGTGCGCGTGTACAAGCGTACGATCCGGAAGCCATGGAAGAAACACAGAGAATCTATGCCGATCAACCCAATCTTAAATTAATGGGTACTAAAGAAGCAGCACTAGCTGAGGCTGATTGTCTTGTCATCTGCACAGAGTGGCAGGCTTTCAGAGCACCGGATTTTGAATTAATTAAGAATAAACTTAAACAGCCGTTGGTTTTTGATGGCCGAAATTTGTATGAACCTTCCCGAATGAAGGAATATGGATTACAGTACTATGCCATCGGCAGGGGCTTGTCAGTAAAAGGATATCAGTAAACATGAGTCAGGTGAAAAAAGCGGTAATTCCAGTAGCGGGTTTAGGAACACGAATGCTTCCTGCAACAAAGGCAATACCAAAAGAGATGTTGCCGTTAGTGGATAAACCTTTGATTCAATACGTTGTGAAAGAGTGTGTGCAGGCTGGAATAAAAGAAATCATTCTAGTTACTCATGCGAGTAAGAACAGTATAGAAAATCATTTTGATACTTCTTTTGAGTTGGAAGCCACCCTTGAAAAGCGAGTAAAAAGGCAGTTACTTGAAGAGGTGCAGTCGATATGTCCCAAAGACGTCACCATTATGCATGTTAGGCAAGGGCATGCAAATGGCTTAGGTCATGCTATTTTAGCCGCCCAGCCCCTTGTTGGTGATGCACCATTTGCAGTGGTGCTGCCTGATGTAATTATCGACGATGCAGCCAGTGACCCACGCAAAGATAATCTTGCTGATATGGTCGCGAAATTTAACACGTCTCGAGTGAGTCAGGTTATGGTTGAGCAAGTTCCGCAAGAAAATATAACCAAGTTTGGTATTGTGGACTTGGAGGGGGCGTCAATTAAACCTGGTGAGTCAGCCAAGATTCATCGTATGGTGGAAAAACCAAGTCTCGACGAAGCGCCCTCAGATTTAGCCATTGTAGGACGCTATGTGCTGTCTGAAAAGGTTTGGGATCTTCTTGAATTTACTCCTCCAGGAGCAGGTGGAGAAATCCAATTAACTGACGCTATTGATGCTTTGATGAAACTCGAACAAGTGGATGCCTATTACATGAAGGGTAAAAGTCACGATTGCGGCTCAAAACTGGGTTATATGAAAGCTAATGTAGAATATGCGTTACGACATCCAGCATTAAAGGATGAATTTAAAACCTATTTATCGTCACTTAATTGTTAGCATAGTCAGCCGATAGCGCCACGCTATCGGCTCTTATTATTTATCTTACTTCAATCTTATCCGCGATTTTTTCTAGCATTTTCTTGCCAATACCTCGCACTTCGGTCAATTGTTCAATTTCCAAAAATCGCCCTTTCTCTTCACGATAGTCGATAATAGCCTGCGCCTTGCTGGCACCGATCCCTGGCAACGCTTTCAGTTGCTCGAGACTTGCAGTATTCAGATCGAGAAGGCCGTTGGCCGTGCTGACCGCAGCAACCTCACTTTCCAGCGGCGCCGCAATTGTTGACATTGTCGCTATACAGGGTATTAGAGAAAGAGAGATAAGTAGAGGGGATATCAATTTTTTCATTTTTCTTCCTTGGTCAAAATTAAATTCGTACACATGTACAAATGAATCTTAACCAAGGAATAAAATGTGACCAGATCAGTTTAAGTACAGTTTTTTAAAGCCTGTCTAAAACTGCTTGAGTAAACTCAGTGGTACCATGTTCGCCACCTAAGTCGCGAGTAGTTCGATCGCCACTTTCTATGACATCTTTCAAAGCGCTGCGAATTTTTTCAGCTTTATCTGCCATTTTCAAATACTCCAGCATCTGAATGGCTGCCAAAATGACCGATGTGGGGTTAGCAAGATTTTTACCTGCAATATCAGGTGCCGAACCGTGCACCGCTTCAAACACGGCACATTCCTCGCCGATATTTGCACCGGGTGCCATTCCAAGGCCACCCACCAGACCTGCGCATAAGTCAGATATGATATCGCCGAATAGATTGGTAGTCACAATGACATCGAATTGATGGGGATTCATCACCAATTGCATGCATGTATTGTCAACAATCATTTCCGTTGATTCAATATCAGGGTAGCGCTCACCTACTTCTCGTGCCACTTTTAAAAACAAGCCCGAGGTGGATTTAAGAATGTTCGCTTTGTGAACCGCGGTGACTTTCTTGCGTCCTTCCCGACGAGCAAGTTCATATGCAAATGTGACGATTTTCTCAGCACCATCTCGGGTAATTTTGCTCATGGCTTCTGCTTCATTGCCATCTTCTGAGATAGTCTGCCCAAGACCTGAATACATCCCTTGAGTATTTTCGCGTACGGTAATGATGTCGATATCTTCATAGCGCGCTTTTGTGCCCTTGAAAGATAATACCGGGCGTACATTTGCATACAATTTAAATTGTTTACGCAGGCTGACATTTATCGACGTGAAACCTTCACCCACGGGTGTCGTTAGAGGACCTTTTAACGCAACTTTGTTTTTTGCTATTAAATCTAAGGTTTGCTGGGGAAGTAATTCCCCATGTTTTTCTAGTGCGACAAGCCCTGCATCCGCATAATCGTAAGCGAAATTACAACCCACCTTGTCTAGGATCTGAGTAGTAGCGTCAATAATATCGGGGCCGATACCATCACCACGAATGACAGTTACGCGTTGTTGCGCCATGAGGAGTTATCCTTTATTAAATGTTTCTGAATAAATGGTAATCCAGCTTACTGGGGAATCAAGTAACAATGCTGGTTTTAATGATATGCTCAGTGACCAATTAACCATTATCGTAAGTTGTGTAGTTAAAACACTATGACGAGCTAACGATGTCACTTGCAAAATTGGACGCTATTCTAACTAAACAAGGCGATGAAGCCTAGCCCATAGGCAGGAGAAATATCATATTTATGCAAGGTTCCTGGGTATGGATGAAAAAAGGCCGACGTTGCAGGGCTTACATTTCACGACTGATTAAGCGGTAACCATATATGATGACCAAGTTGGTGTTGAATGGTAAGCAGTAACCCGTCATCGATACCTAACTCTTTTTTGGCTTGCGTATCAAATTCATGGGTCAACTCACAATAATGGGGCGTATTCCATAGCCACTGCCTGGCGAGGGATAAAGATAATCCTAGTATACTAACTGCTTGACGAATTCGTTGATGGCACTGATCAGGGAGGCGGTTTGATTCATTGACTGCGGCCAGCAAGCTGCTGCTTTGATGCCAGCCGCTCAGTAATTGCACACTCTGTTGTCTTATTGATCTTTCCGCGGCCGGAGCGAGTGAATCAGGATTATAAAGGTGGGTGGCAGCGGGGCGCCAGTTTAAGGCAATTTTAAGTCCAGTAATGGAGAAAATCGGGGCGATTGCAAACGTAACTAATAATGAGGCGCGCTGTGGGGTTATATTTGCATCGGTTTCGTAGCTAATTAGCGCTGCGAGTGTGGAAGTAAGAAAAAGTAGACGTTGGCAAAGCGATGAGATGGGGAATTTTTTTTGTGTTAATCGTTGATAAAGGGCCTGCTGAATCAGCATGTCTCCCACACGCTCCATGCCATATGTTAAAACCGCTTGTTTAACATCATGCACGGGTAACTTCATCCTATTATCGTTGGAGGCCGAAGCAGTTAGAAACTGGGCGAGTAAGGGCTCTTGCTTTATGTGTTCGCACAATAATGTAATGTCAGTTTCTGTACCTTTAAGCAAGTCGATTATTGTCAATAGTTTTGAAGGAGGGCGATTAAGCGCAAAGGAGGGCGTAAAAGGCCACATGGTGGTTTTTGCTTGTAGACCCAAATTCTCAGACCATTTTTTGAACTTTTTAAATTCCACTGATTGCGGGCACTTAAGTAGGGATATGCCATCGCTTCTGGCCCACTTTAAAGTGTCTGCTTTCGTGTTTGCGGGAAGTGGCAAATAAGCAATTTTGTGTTTTTCACGCACTAAAATTACCGCAGTGTCGTTATCTATATTAACCACCCTGCCAGGTAGCCATACGCCGGGAAATTGTGCCCAATTACGGATCGTGTCCAATAGGTTAGGTGAGGCAGCATGGGTTAGAAGTCGAAAAATGGAAAGCATTTCTTTGTGCGGTAAATGTCTAGCCACTACACATGCGGATAATAGATATTGCTGTCGGTATGATAGTCTGGCAGAGGATAAGTGTCGAAATGCCTGTCTGCGGGTGAGTAATCTGGCAATTCTGATGGTTTCTTTCCAGATGGAAAGACCAAGAGACTGAAAATAACGAACGAGTGACTTTAGCTCCGGCTTAGTGTCGTAATTTTCCCTGGCATGCATGATCACAAACGTACAAATAAAACTTGCTATAAGGTGCTGAGCGAAATGCTCATTAAATTTATCACGTCGCGTAGTAATACTGAGAAACAGGGCGCCACGTAAACAAACAGGGGAAGGGGAGGATTCCAGCAGCTTGCTGGATAATAACGCCAGCACAAGCTGAGGCTGCTGCCGACTGGCCTCCAGACATTGCTTCGCTACTGCCAGACAACGATTAACAAAAGTTTTACTGCAATATTCTTGCTGCGATTCAAACAATTGCTCATAGGCGCAGAGCAAGGGCTGCTCATCAAAGTCAAACACAAGCTCTAAGATTGTTGAAAGCTTTGATAAGCACCTTCTCCCCAGGCAATCAGCTTATCATTTTCAAAAAGTAAGGGCGTGCACTCATCCAACGTTGTCATGCCATCAGCACGAACGTGATGGGTACGATAAAACATCACTTGGACGGAACTTCCTTTTTCCATTCTTGCTTCGGTTATGTCTGGCGAACCTAACAGTGCAAGTACTTCGTCCAGCGTACTACCTAGCCTTAGTTTGGTAATTTGAACTTTGTTATATTCTTCCCGATCTTTCCAGTCCATGTTTTCTGGTTTATCTGGATAGAAGGATATCACCAAAAAAACAAATAAAGCGTAAGCGCTCGCACCTAATAAAATTAATTTAAAAACATTACTATTCATCAGCGTTGTCCGTTTCAGGATTAACGGAAGTTTACCTTCTTCAAAAAAATTAAACAGGGTGAAATCGTAACAAAATTCATCAGTCACCTTGGCTAATGGTGTAGCATGGCTCATATTCAGAACCAGGCAGCTTCATCCGTTGCTGAGCGACAAAGGATTGTAGCATGCTGTCAATGCGTCCCATAAGTTCAGCTTCACCAGTAAGCTTAAATGGACCCTGCTGCTTTATCTGTCTTATCCCTTCGGCTTTCACATTGCCGGCAACAATGCCAGAAAACGCTTTGCGCAGCACCACAGCAAGATCAGCCACCGGTTGATCACGATGTAAGGCTAAGGCACCCATAGACTCATGGGTGGGTACAAAGGGATGCTGAAAAGCTTCGTCAATTTTTAATGACCAGTTATAGCTAAACGCATCTCCCATTGCGCGACGATATTTTTCAACCCTTTCAAGTCCTTGTCTCATTGACTGGGCAACTTCCGTAGGGTTATCAATAATAATCTGATATTTACTTTGTGCTTTTTTACCCAGAGTGGCGGCCACAAAATCGTCTATGGCAGAGAAATAGGCTTCTGAGCCGGCGGGACCGGTAAGAATTACTGGAAATGGCTGCTGCGCATTGCGTTCGTTCATGAGGATACCCAGCAGATACAATAATTCCTCGGCAGTGCCTACTCCTCCAGGGAAAATTATAATACCGTGGGCGATCCTGACAAACGCTTCCAAGCGTTTTTCTATATCCGGCATAATTACAAGCTCATTCACAATAGCGTTTGGAGGCTCAGCTGCGATGATGCTGGGTTCTGATATGCCGATATAACGTCCCTGTTTATATCGTTGTTTAGCGTGACCAATAGCAGCTCCTTTCATAGGCCCTTTCATCGCACCCGGACCACACCCGGTACAAATATTAAGTTTGCGCAATCCCATCTGATATCCCACTTCCTTGGTGTATTTATACTCATGCATCTTAATGGAGTGGCCTCCCCAGCATACTATGGTATTGAGATTGTCGTTTCCTTCCAAAGCCTGAGCATGCCGCAGCATATCAAATACCATGTCTGAGATATTAACACCGTCGATTGGCGCTGCTTTATGTAAAAAAGCATATTTATTGCCCATGTACAGTAAATCACGTAGTACCGCGAAAAGGTGCTCGTGAACACCTCTAACTAACTTGCCGTCTACAAACGCAACTTCAGGCGGGTTAATGAGTTCAATTTTGACGCCTCGTTCCCGGCGTACCAGTTTCACATCGAAGTTATCATAGGGGGCGAAAAGTATTTCGTAGTTGTCTTCATCTACGCCACTATTGAGTACCGCCAGACAACAATTACGAAACATGTCATAAAGTGCGCTATTGGCGGTATCTTCTAATTTGGCTACTTCCACCTGGGAAAGCTGGCTCATCCACCCGACAGGGTTAAGTTGCACTTTTTTCATTAAATAGTTTCCTGATCAATCATTACGCAATTTCTGCCTGAATGTTTGGCACGATAAAGAAGGCGGTCTGCCCGCTCAAACATAGCGGAAGGGGTTTCACCTACGCGGTAACAAGTTCCTCCAAAAGACGCAGTAAGCGATATTTTTTCTTGACGAAACTTAAGGGGAAGCTTGGATAGGGAGACTCGTATTTTCTCCAGCTTAACTTTCAACTCTTTCGTGTCGGTTTCAGGAAAGAGCAGTACAAATTCTTCGCCTCCCCAACGTGCGATAAAATCTTTAGTCTGAAGCGATGACTTAAGGTGTTTGCCTACAATTTGTAATGTTTTATCGCCTGCCGCATGACCAAACTTATCATTGATTGACTTAAAGTAGTCTATATCGACCACGGCAAGGGCTAATGGCGTTTTTTTATCGATGGCGAGCTGACACTCTTTTTCTACCCGCTCATCATACGCTTTTCGATTACCAAGTTTGGTTAGCGCATCTGTCTGGGTAGACACGATTTGTTCAGCCAGCTTCTTACGATAATGCTGAGTTTGTTTTTGTAATTTGATTAATTGCCCCTGCATAGCGCTGAGCAAGGTCATCAATTCGGCTTGTTCCTTTTGCTCAGCCTCTTCTCGCTCTGACAATGTAGAAGCCATGCTGGAAAGGTACGCCTGCGCTTGTTTTTTTAGCTTTTCCAAAGACTCAGCCTGTCTAAGCTGGTCTTCAATGGAGTCCAGTTTAGCCTTGATTTCCTGATGGCTGGACTGGCGAGCAGCAAAATTAGATTGTGATCGTTCGATACTTTGGCTGACGTTTTCCTGAATGTCGCCCAATGCATTGTGTAAGCTTTGAATGACTTTACCGGACAAGCTCGCTTCAGATAAGGAATCTTGAACTACCATGCGAACAATGGCGATACAGGATTGCAACAGTTCGTCTTCAGTCATGCCTTTTTTAAGCTTGGCTCTTAGTGCCTGTAATTGCACATCCTCCGGGTTTTTACTGGTATAGGTGTCAATTAACTGACTCAATTCGTCCAAAATGGCTTTTTGCAAGGCTAAGGTCGACGTCGAGACATTGCGTGCTGCGTAAGTATCTTCGCTGTCAACATTTGATGCATATTGGAACAGTTGCAGCACTTTATTGCATAAAGACTGCAGCACGAACAAAGATTGCACCGGTTGATTGAGAGAAATTAGGATTTGGGCACTTTCTTTGGTAAGAGCCGGTTCACTAATTAATAAGTGTTGCAGCTTTTTAACCGCCTCTTCCAATTGCGAAAGCGTATCAGCGGTATACTTACGGACAGTAAGATCGGCTAAACGTAAAGTTTTATTTAATTTTTTCACGCTTACCGCGGCAAGCGTGAAATCGGGTCTGCCAGATAAGTGCCCGCGCAATTTTTGTAATTCTGTATCTATGTCGGGAGAAAACCCTTCATAAAATTTTGATAGACGAATTATAAATTGTGCAAGTAGTTCGCTGTGCTGCTTTAACGACTGCAAACTTTTCTCTTCCATTTACATCCTTTGATTATTTCGTCAACAGCTCTTTTGCTAACTTTAACGCAGATTAGTTTCTATTGCCTGGCTAATCGATGATTATTGTAGGTATTTTCAAAATTCGAGCGGAAAGGGTTTATGTCTAATCCGCCCCGTCGTGTATAACGAGCAAAAACAGTTAGTTGCTTAGGTTCACAATGTTCCATTAGATCACAAAAAATTCGCTCCACGCATTGTTCGTGAAATTCATTATGCTGACGAAAACTAATTAAGTAGGCCAATAACGCTTCGTGATTTATTTTTTTGCCCGAATAACGTATTAAAATACTCGCCCAATCTGGTTGCTGCGTAATCAAACAGTTAGATTTCAAAAGGTGACTGATTAAGGTTTCACTTACCTGCTCACTGCTGGTTTGAAGTAGATTAGCATCAGGATGGTAAGTCTTTACGTTGATATCGAGATCGTCAATTAACGTGCCTTCCCACCTGGCAAATTCCAATTGTGTAAAATTACGTGGAGTAAAAATCTCTACGCGGACGGGTGCTGCAGCGCACTCGCTTAAATCTTTACTCAGCGTCGCCCTGACATCTTCCACCGAATCGAATTCGCTTTGGTTAAAACTATTAAGATACAACTTGAACGACTTAGACTCGATAATATTGGGAGAGGTCACGGGTACGAAACAATCAAATATCGCCACTTGAGGTTTTCCTGAGGGCAGTAGCCAGGACAATTCGTAACCGGTCCAGATATCTTCTCCATGAAAGGGGAGGTTGTCGGCGCTAATCGACAATGAATCGCGATTTAATGTCCGTGGCACAGACTGCAACAGTGATGGATTGTAGATACTCTCGTATCCCACGGTCTTGCCCAGGGTTAGATGTGTGGGTAATGCAAAGGGTGCGGGTGATTGTCTGTGGCTCATAAATTGGAAATTTTCTCTTACCATTACGTTTAAAATAGAGGTGTCCTGATGTCAGGAAACATAAAATTTGCTAGGGTTAGTTAACTAAATAATACCATGGTGAAACTAATTATATGTCAGATGACATTAAAGGTCAGTTAGAGAGATTGATTCAGGAAACCCTTGCGATAAGTCAAAAGCGCAGTCAGCCCTTAACTATCGAGTATGATAAGCAATGGCAATCTCCGTGTTATCAGGAAGAAGCGGAGCAGGGGCAACTCGTTTCCTGGACGCCAGTGTTACAGCAAGGCGAATGCTCATTCTCTCAGCTTGAAAAGGCGCTGGAACTCACTTTGGATCCTCAATTCTGTCGTTACTTTACGCAGTATTTCAGCGACAACCTTTCAGCGCAGGCACCTGATGGGAGGTGTGAGCTGTTACAAGTCTGGAATGTGCATGATTTTGAACGCTTACAGGAGAACCTGATCGGACATGTACTGATGAAACGGCGGCTAAAACAACCCGTCACCCTGTTTTTTGGATTAACCGACGAAGAGGATTTTCTGTTGTCCGTCGAAAACGAAACCGGCAATGTGGTACTTGAGCCGGTAGGTAAACCTGCCACGCGGATCCTAGCTCCTTCATTGGGGGCATTTCTTTCCTCGTTGCAGGCTGCCGAGTAAAGCGTGGTGCACGTTTTATCACTTCGCAGGGATTTGAGCTCACGTAGCGCGTGAGCCTTTCTAATTTTGACGAACCCATTTTGTGACGGTTTGATGGCGTCAAGTCGAACAGTATTGGAGCCGCACAAAATTTGAACAAAGCGCGCACCCAGGGAGACAGGACATCCACCTACTCTGCTTAAAGTTGGCTCGTAAGTTCCTGCCATCCTGGTTTTTTTAGCTATTTTGACCTGATCAACTGAATTCCCTTATCTCTGAGCTGACCACAGACCATGCGGGTTAATATTAGGTTTTATCAGGGCCGCGTTTCTCGATTCTGGCTACAACGGCTTCAAGTTCCGCCACGCGCTTTTCAAGTTGAGCTATTCTTTCAGCAGGACTAGCCGCCACCTCTGATTTTCTCTCGCTTACCACTTCTTCCCCAGATTGAAATGCTCTCACGGCTGTGATGGCATCGGCGATACTGGTTTGAAACGGTGCCTTCGCTCTGATCATAGAAGCGGTTGGCTTAATGCCTTTTTCATTTAACTGCTTACAGATAGTAAGTAAAGAGTGGTGAATGCTAAGCTCTTGCATTAAAAATGGACAGTTCTTGAGTAACCCTCATTCGACTATGCAATAAGCGAAACTTTAAATCCACTATATAATGGCGAATATGACTAATATTTTATTTTCTTCACAGTTTGTTGTATCTGGTATGGCTGGTATATCTTTAAAATTCAATCAGTTAAAAGTTGGCCCTTTATTTGATTAGATAGTGGAAAATAATGACATAAGGATAGACAATGAAATTTTTCCCTCTTCTTTTAGCACTATCGGCCCCCCCCTTCCTGACAGGTTGTGTCATTTCGGTTGGTGGGGATGGAGATAGCGGTTACAGCTCAGATTGGCAAGAACGCGAATATAATAATCGAAAACATATTGCCAACCTCGAACGCGATATGGCTTACGAATCGGTCGTGCGAAGAATGGGTGTGGCAGATTTTAACGAGCTTCATCAAAAAGAAGATGGCGTGGTTCGCGTACTCTATTACCGAACGCAACGCACCATGGATGACGGAGTGACTTCTAAAGATGAGTGCACACCGCTCGTCTTTCGAGATGGCCGCTTAATCGGCTGGGGTGAAAAAGCCTACGCAGAAATTTAAGCTTTGAGAAAATCCCTCCTCTAGGAGGGATTTTCCTTTTATTTCCTTCCATTCTCGCCAACCTATCGACGTCAGTTGTGGACATTTTTTCATCACAACTCTATAGTACTTACTCTTAACATTTGTTTAACATTCAAGCTGCGGTTTTGAGGGTTCAGTCAATATCGCGGAGCAACCAAATTTTATTACGTGCGGTTATCCCTGCATGTAGCTTATTGCGAGTTTCAAAAGGAAAGCCCATGTCCAATGCTGCTTTAGCCGAACTAGACGTCAACTCAATAAAAGCCATTTTTCTTTCTGCAGATGATTTAAAAGTAGCGGCATCTATTTTATATAATGCCTATTTCGACGATCCTCTCTTTATTGATATTTTTCAGGCTGAAAAAGAAGGTTATGAAAACAGGCTTCGCTCAGCTATTCGGGAAGAACTGAATGCATTCTGGGTGGCCAAACAGCCCATGATTGGGTTATTTGACGGCACGCGCTTATTGGCGGTGGCATGCCTTACTTCGCCGGATGTGGCGTTTGGGGCGGGACGTTACTGGCATTGGCGATTAAAAATGTTACTTACAGCAGGTTTATTTGGAACTCGTCAAATGATTGAAAAAGAGGAAAGAGTACGCAGTAAAATGCCGGCTGAGCATTTCCACATGTTGTCCTTTATTGCTGTTCATCCCGATCATCAGCATCATGGGTTAGGGCATCTCTTAATGGGGGCCATAGATAGTGTGTTACATGAGGATCCGAAAAGCGAAGGCGTCGGCGTTTATGTCACCCTTCCAAAGTGCCTCTCATTTTTCGCTGACGGACATTACGAATTCGTTGAGGATTTAGCAGTGGGTCATATCATTGGCCAGATTATGTTTCGTCGTAAGGAAAGTCAGTAATTGGTGGAAAGCGGCAAACTGCTCATACAGACTTCCATTTACGTAAAATGTGTTGAAGCATGACTTGCGTGGAAAGGTGGACGTGCAAGAGCAAGTAACCTCATAAAAAGCGAGGATTAAATTTTCTACGATACTATTGGTATCATATCTGCTTAATGTCACTATGTTTATGAAGGCGAGTAGCTGTTTAATTTTCTTGGCCCATCGCACGGGCTTGACGTGGCCCCTATCCCAACCCGTTTAAAATATAAGGATCGCTTACAAAGATCCTTCCTGCGCAACCACCGGTACATTATTTACTATGAGAATGACTCAACCGTTCGATGTAAGACATGTCGTACAAAGTTGTAAGAATTTTGTATCAAATCACTGCAGCTTTCTTTATTAAAATTTATAACTGAATGATTATTAATAAAATTTAATTTTACTCGTTTGGTAAGATGAAATTTATTTAAAAAAGTAGGTCGCGCAAAATGTGGCAGAGACTAATATAGATAATGTCACAAGGAAACACGATGAGTCAGGAAGACAAAAGGATACTTCGGAAGGACAACTCGAGGATTGAGAATACCACGACTGGATGTCAGGTGATAGGGAGATAGAAGGAAAGGGACGGCGCAATGGACGATGCGCATAGGACACTTTCAGGGTGAAGGCGCTGCATATTGATGGGCAGTATCCTAGGGATGAAGGGAGTAGCATGGATTGCGCGGATGGACCACTTCAGGATGAAGATTGCTATTGCTGGGATGAGTAGCTAAATAATGGAATAAAGGAAAGGGACCCGCTTAAGGATGAGTGGCTCGCACAGGATTTTGTGAGATAAGAAGGAAAGGGGCGTATAGGGATTTTAATCTGGATGATTTTAGTCGCAATGGATCGCTGAGAAGGACGCTCAAAATTCATAGAAAAAGCGGTAGTATATACTACCGCTTTTTTTATTTATTGTGTCCCGTCCTATAAACGCTCAACCTGTTTTAGGACGACACATTGAGTAATGCACTATTGTGTCCCTGCGCAAACTGCTTATTTGGCATTTATATTACACGTTACCCCTGCAGGTCTAATGGCAGTGCCACAGATAGCAATCCGCTCTGACAAAATACATTGCTTTTCCAGCCAGTCACACTAGAACTCGTTAGTGTGTACTGCGCAACGATGCATCTCATTTTCACTATTTAGCGGATGGTTGAAGCGCGTAGCCGCAAAAAATGCATGAGTTTTAATTCATCCGGTGAGCTGGAGTATACGTACTCACTACTCGCTTACCGACCATTTCAATAGAACCTGTGTAACGGTCATCGCCGGTCCCGGAAAACTCAAACTCAAATTCGCTATACCAATCCAATGGACCAGACTTTGTTGAAATTCGTGTTCTTCTTCGGGAGAGCGAGAGCAGCTGTAATTGATTTTTCTTGCAATAATAAGAGACATACGCGTAGGCAGCTTCAGAAATACTGCGAATGCGCCAGAACTGAAAGGCTACAAATACAATAATTAATAGTAAGATTAATTCACTTAAACTCATTGCTTAGCGTGTCCTTGGGTTTGACTGAACAGTCTCCCTATTGCTTGACTGAGTATTTCGCAGCGTTCGGGGCTGCGTAAAAGGCTCAAAACAGACGTGCGTAAAGCAGGTAGTTGCACTAAATCGGAAAAGAATCCTGCGAATAACGCGCCATCATAATTCTCTTGCTGATCAAATTGTGCACATAAAGTGAGAAAACGTTGGACCAACGCGGGCGTAAACTGGGTGTAGTGTCGCGCAGCCAGAATGCTAAGTGTGTCCATATTGAGGACGTCCTCATTTTGCATCACTTGCGAAATAACTTGCTGGAGTCTGGGGGAAGCTGTTTCTGAATGCAGCGCCTGCAGCGCTGCATGGAATGTTTCTGGGTCACTTTTATCCAATTCAGTCTTGACCACACCAAACAGTCCATCATTCAGCAACGTATTTTCCAATGATTCCAGAAGCGCCTTTTTCACAGGATTAGGATAGCTATCGAAGTGCTTACAAATGATAGGTTCAAGCTTATATTCATTCAAACGCAGACAACTATCTGCAATACCTTGAACCGATAGGTCCTGCCAGTTGACGCTCGCTTTTTGCTGGAAATAATACACCGCCTTTTTAGTGTCTTCACTGGCAGGTAAATTAAGTGTTTTTCGACATAACGCTCCAAATTGTGCCATGAGTAGCTGAGCTGGCTTAAATACGTAAGGGTTATCTGGCAATTCAAAGGCTTGGTTGTTATTCGCTAAACTTTCTCCCAATGCTTCTACCACAATTTGTAAAAAGTGATTGCGGGCGGCGCAAATTATGAGGCCACGCTCATCAATTGGAAGCTTAACGAACCAGATAAAATGCGATTGAGAAGCTTCACCTTGCCAGAAAACTATGCCAAACCAAGCATGTTGTTGACGTGGGCGGGGGACGACTTCACTCGCACTTTCCCAGTTTAAGAATGTTTGAGTCGGGATGGGCTGAACCCCTCGTCCCATATCGAACACCTGAAAATTGGTGCCTGCATGGAGCAGAAACTCGCTTATTGAATTGATATCTGCTGGCGAAGTCAACGTTCCCCCTTACTACTTTTCAACTAAAACCGCAGTTATTCTACCAGTAAAAACATAAAAAAGCCGTGTTATACTTGTAGCCTTTTAAGGCAAATACTCCATGCCCAATGATATACTGCCATTGCTGAAAGAACTTGAGAGGGAAATGAAAAGTCGAGCATTATGGTCTACGGTGGAACCTGAAGCATCCGCGCTAACCAGCACACAACCTTTCGCGAGTGACACGCTCACTTTTACTGAATGGTTGCAGTTTATCTTCATCCCAAAATTCACCTTATTGTTACATAGCGGCCAAGCGTTACCTGTAGATATGGCCATCGCCCCAGCAGCACAGGTTTGGCTCAAGGACGAAGAAATAATTCAACGAATACTATTTAAAATAGATGAATTGGTAATGGCCAATGTCACTATGGCGAAATGACGCACGTGGCTGATTTCTTTAAGATTTTGTATCAAGACGACAACCTTATCGCCATTGATAAGCCGCCGGGACTGTTGGTGCATCGAAGTCCAATTGCCAAGCATGAAACTGAATTCGCCGTGCAACTGCTCCGCGACCAGGTAGGACGTTACGTCTATCCCGTTCATCGATTGGATCGGCCTACTTCGGGCGTTCTTCTGTTCACTTTTTCACCTGAGTTGGTCAGTGCAATAGGCGCGCAATGGATGCAAAAACAAGTACGAAAAGAATACACCGCGATAGTGAGAGGATTTGTTACGGGGGCGGGGCTGATAGATTACGAACTTTCGTTCAAACGCGATAAATTTGCCGACAAAGGTAAGCATTTAAACAACGCTCCTCAACCCGCATGTACCGAGTATCATGGTTTAGAGAACTTTGTTATACCTCACCCAGTTGGTCGGTATGAAAGTGCGCGCTATGCGTTAATTAAACTTAATCCAATCACTGGTCGCAAGCATCAGCTTCGACGGCACTTAGCCCACATTCGCCACCCCATCATCGGTGATACGACCCATGGCGATGGTAAACAGAACAAATTTTTGCGCGAGCACTTTGGTTTTCAGCAATTAGCTTTGAGTTGCACGAGATTGACATTTTTGCACCCCATCGCAAACCGGTCTTGTTCAATTACGTGTCAGCCTCACGCGGACATGATAAAGTTGCTTGCTGATTGGCAACAGTTTAAACAATAAATTTTTAGGGCAGTTAATGGCAAAGTTACATATATTTGCAGGTAGCGTATACGGCAATGCACAACACGTAGCAGAAGAGGTGAGTGATATGCTCACCCGTGATGGAGTGGAATGTGAATTGTTTTCTGATCCTTCCGTTGACGACTTTACCCAAGCAGATGCAATTCTGGTTATCACGTCAACTACAGGACAAGGTGATATCCCCCCCAACCTGGAATTCGTTCACGCTGAATTAAAAGCATCTTTCCCCTTGCTGACGGACACACCATTTGCCGTGGCCGCGCTAGGCGATAGCAGTTATGATACGTTCTGTGGCGGCGGCCTTCAATTCCAGGAATTATTGACCGAGCTTCAAGCGAAACCTGTAGCGGAGATGCTGAAGGTTGACGCACTGGAGACATTTGAGCCTGAACAGATAGTTAAAGATTGGGTGGCTGGAATTAAAGATAACTTAATTTAAACAGTGTGAAGAGGCGGTTGCGCCTCTTGGCCGCGTAAGATTAGGTTGTTTCAGAAGTCTTTATGCTACAAACCATCATTGAGCCATCAACTTATAGCGATTTGACAGTCGAAACTATAGGTTGGTAACTATATGGTGAATTCTACAGGCTTCTCTTTACCCACTAACTTTGACGGGGCATCCATACGGGGGAGGTTCTCCCCATGAAAAATGGCAGTGAAGAAGTTATCATAGCTACCTTTAAAATCTAAAATGAAGGCTGTGCAAAAATCCACCGCAGCCCCTGCCTGAATGCTTCCGGATTCGCAGACAAATGATCATGTTGTTCAAGATGAACTACTTTTCGCTTCCAGTCCGGTGAACGCTCAAACCAGTGTTTGCTCCATTTTAATGCGGGCTGGCGAAATCGCGCACTATCATTTTCTGCAAGACTGATATAGGCCATAGGTCGGTCGGTTGGGTTTTGAATTGGTGTTATCAACAAGGGGAGATTTTCGTGCAAGGCGGGATTGCTTGCGATAATGGCATGAAAAGGCGACTCGCCGTACATCGATGTATATAATCCAAATTGTCCACCCACTGACTGACCAAACAAAATTCGTTTGTGTGGATCCGCAGGATAGTGTTGTTCAATTCGTGGAATAAGTGAATGAGCCAGAAACGCTTCAAACTTTTTCGCTCCGCCCCAGTGTTGTTGCTTTTTCGCGGGTAAAGTAAAGTCGAACGCTCGCGCATTACCTTTTTTCCAATCGCTAGTGCCGTAACTAATTCCTACTATCAGCATTTCAGGCACAGTATTCATCAGTCTTAGCAACTGATAATAAGCCGAAAGCAGGGGGAAATTTATGCCGCCATCCAGCAAATAAATTGTTGGGAGTTTATGACCGTCTGCAGCTGATGGAGAATTGCGGACATATATATGATAGACCTGAATCGAATCATCTTCTCTAACGTCTTCCAACAAAAAGTAATCCACTTTACCAAGACCATGCAGATACTCCATCGGCGCTTCAGTCGATTCTGCGCTGAGTTCGCATGAAATAACCAGGAGCAAGAACGCGATTAGTTTAAAAATGGCCTGCTGCATTGCTATCGTGTCTACCAGTTCGATGCAATAAGTTTAGAGGGATTTGCTCGTATTGGATGGCGAAGCAGGATGAGTGGTTGTTAAAACGGGAGGAAATACCCTTTATAAAGACCATGAAGAAGGTCGTGGCCCATATAAGACAATTCGGTTTAACATGATTAGGTATGACAAGTGTAGACTACGAATTTCACCTTCCTATTCCTCTTTGCAAGGACCTAGGCGACGTAACAATAGCGTGGAACATATGGTCGGCCCATAGCAGCAGAAAAGCGATCGGTATTAGTGCTGGGTATCAAGAAAGTTCACGATCATCTCCATCCTTTGCGCATGAATCGATTCATCAGTGTCCATGAAGGGGTGGTTATAATTGGAACCGTTAAAACCAGTTGCGCCGTGGTCTACGGCCTTCTCTCTTAATTCTGTAGTCATGTCAGGACCAAGAACCCCATCAATAGAGCCGGTTATAACCATTACGTTTGGCACTTTCTCTGGAATATTGTTAACCGGATCAAGCCAGTCCGGGCAGCCATAAGGTGAAAACCGACTCGGGCTCGAATCGATGACGGCGCGGTCGTATTGCACCCCCTTGCTGATTACATTAGTGATCACGGCGCCCCCCAGCGAGACACCGTACAGTAAACGTCGATCATACTGCGTGTTAAGTGCCTCAATCAGTTCTTCATAATCAAGTATAAAAGCCTTAATTCTGCGCTTTCCTTGTGAACGCCCATAACCGCGATAATCATAAATAAATGCGTCGTAACCTCGCTGGGAAAATGGTTGCATATAATTAATCATCTGGTCTGCGATCATTGCATTTCCAAGTGCCATCAAAACGTAGCCTTTGGGCTTTTCATTCTCAGTGGCGTGGGCCTGATACTTGTAACCCGCCAGTAGTCTGTTGTCAGCAGTTCGAAATTTAACGCGCGAAATCAGAGTATTGTTGGCTACTCTCGCGTTGTCTGGTGAGGGCGTGGCTGCGCTCCATAACGCAAACATAAATCTTTCCTTAAACCAGCCACAAACGGTAGCCTCCCGTTCTGTAGCAAAGCTTAAGTTAGCCATTATTATTAACCCACTTAAATAGAGTTTACTCGTGCACATAAAACCTATGACTGACAAGGATGTTATCGCCTCTATAGCATTATAGACTGCTGGGGCAATTAAGTTGCCCTGCAACATCCTGCGACTAGGTATTACACGCCCTCGTGGCAGGCTCTGCGATTACAAAATTAAAGTGGTTTCGGGGGGGGCACGTTAAGCTTCATTTCTTTAGCAGACCACGCCTTAGCCCTAGAGTACGAGAAACGTACACGCGTCGAGCAGGAAAAACTCAGCCAGCTCAACGGTTAGAAATGATGTTGTGTAGATGATAAAACAAAGAAGATTCTATTAGTGGGCAGAGTGAGTAAGGGCAGCCCATGCCCTTACTTCAACCTGTCGGCAAGTATGCGTTCAAAGCGGATTAATATGACACTGCAGTGAACATCTTTTATTCAACACTTCGCAATAGCGCATTAATTCCTACTTTTGCCCGCGTTTTCGCATCTACTTTCTTTACGATCACAGCAGCATACAGGCTATATGTACCATCTTTCCCGGGCAGGTTGCCAGGCACCACTACAGAACCTGCAGGAACTCGTCCGTAGTGAATCTCGCCCGTTTCGCGGTCATAAATTCGCGTGCTTTGTCCAATGTAGACGCCCATGGAAATAACCGCTCCTTCTTCCACAATCACCCCTTCAACGATTTCTGAGCGCGCACCAATGAAACAATTGTCCTCAATGATGGTTGGGTTCGCTTGTAATGGCTCAAGCACACCACCTATACCTACGCCACCTGAGAGGTGCACGTTTTTGCCAATCTGTGCGCATGAGCCAACGGTAGCCCAGGTATCTACCATACAGCCTTCGTCCACATAGGCACCAATATTGACATAAGAGGGCATGACCACCACGTTTTTACCTACATAGCTGCCTGTACGAACAGCCGCTGGTGGAACTATCCGCACGCCTTCCTGTTCGAACTGTTGCTGCGTATAATCTGTGTATTTTAGCGGTACTTTATCGAAGAAACGGCTTTCGGCGCCTTCTATGACCGAATTATTATGTAAGCGGAAATAAAGCAGAACCGCTTTTTTCAACCACTGATGAACTACCCATTCACCTGCCATTTTTTCCGCGACACGGGCTTCGCCACTATTGAGCATACGGATGGCCTCACTCACTGCCGCCTTTACTTCAGTATCAGCTTTCGACGGAGAAATAGTGTCGCGGGCTTCGAAAGCGTCTTCGATGATTTGTTTAATGTCAGTCATGATATATTGATGTCTTCAAGTTGGTCGAGTTTAAATAAAATACGTTTTTTAAGTTTGATTTGCTGTTCCGGTGACAGGGCTTCGCCTTCATCGTTACAAACGATAAAAATGTCTTCTGCGCGCTCGCCAATTGTAGCGATTTTCGCCAGCTTTAGTACGACACCGCAATCGACAAAAGCATGGCCGATTTTGGCCAGGATACCAGGGGCATCCAGCGCTTCTAGCTCAACTAATGTGGCATCATCCCCTGCACCGAAAAAACGAATCTTGGTTGGTACATCGAGTTGCCGCATCTGACGGGAAATTTTGCGACTATTACTGTGCGCGCGCCCAGGCTTTAATAACTGTTCAGTAATGACTTTTTCAAGATTACGAATACGCGATTCTGAGGTAAGACGCGTACCATCATTTTCCAGCACAATCAGGCTGTCAAACACATAGCCATCGGCGGTGACCGTAATGTGGGCATCGTGAATTGAACAATTACGGCTATCGAGCACTGATGCAACCTGAGCAAACAATGCTTTACGGTCTTTACCATAGATTAATATCTCAGTACCGCCCTTGGCGATGTCATCGCTGGCCTTGACTAGAATGGCTTCAGGATTAGCCTTTAGCAGCCCGTTTTGGGCGTGAATAATGTGTTGCGTATGCCAGGCTATCTGGTCAGGTGAAAAGCGAATGAAATAGTCGTCTTCTAATCGTTCCCACAGTTGTGCCACCGCGTGTTCATCCACGTTTTTGGCGTTTAACAGCTTTGCCGCCGTTTCTCGGTGTAAATCAATGCGGTCGTTAAGGGTATCACGACACTGCAGACCGTTATCCAGCGCCTTTTTAGTCATTAAATACAGCTCTTTTAGCAACGAGGCTTTCCAGTCATTCCACAGGTTATCATTAGTCGCGCGAATATCGGCAAGTGTGAGTGCATAAAGAAGTTCCAAATGCTTATGTGTGCGAACGGCTGTAGCAAACTCGTTGATCACTTCATGATCATAAATATCCCGTCGTTGCGCCACCATCGACATCAACAAATGATTCTCGACCAGCCAGCTGATAAGCTGTGAATCGACTTTAGCGATTTCATGAGTTTCACAAAACTTCAGCACGTCTACGGCCCCTAACAATGAATGATCGCCGTTTCGCCCTTTGGCGATGTCATGAAATATGGCCGCGATGTACAGTAGCTCGGGTTTATCCAGGTTGCGAACGATACGCCTGCATCGTGGGAACTCGGTATTATCTTTGGAATAGTAACGATTGATGTTTTTGACCAATCTGTGAGTATGTTCATCCACAGTATATGCATGAAACAGGTCGAACTGCATCATCCCTACGATAGCATCCCATTCGGGTAAATAGCTCTGCAGAATGCCGTATTTGTGCATGATATCCCAGCCGAAATCAAAAAAGTGGGGCTGCTGCAACAGCTTCATCATGCGGGTACGACAGGACTCCCGTTCGACAAAATACTGTCCGCTGAATTTTTGTCTGGCATTACGTAACTGGCGAATACAATCTGTATCTAACCCGTCCACATCAGGGGTGTTAGCTACAGTGTTTAAAAAGTCGAGAATATCTTCTGGTGAAGAAAAAACATCATCGGAAAGAGGCGATATCATGCCATCCAATAAACAAAATTTGTCGTTGACCTGTTTAGTCTGCGACACATTATGATCAAGTAGTTCGTATCGAAACCGTTTTAATAACATGCTGTTGAGTTCGGAAACCTGGCGAAGAATACGGAAAAAGTCGCGCATCATTTGCTCAACCGCTGGCTTACTCTCTTCACCATAACCCAATAGTTCAGCGACATCAGCCTGATAATCAAATAGTAAGCGGTTTTCAGACCGCCCCGCCACCAAATGTAAGGCAAAGCGCATTCGCCATAAATGCATGCGGCAGGTAATCAGTTCGCTATGTTCCTGTTCGGTGAAATAGCCATGGCCTACCAGACTCCAGCCGTCATACTCTTTGAAATGTTTTTTGGCTACCCAGCCAATCGTTTGAATATCTCGAAGACAACCTGGGTTCTCTTTTATATTTGGTTCAAGGTTGTAAGCCGTACCATGAAATTTAGCATGTCGAGCTATTTGTTCTTCATATTTTGCTTTAAAAAAAGCCTGGGAAGTCCAAACCTGTTTATTATTAACCGCCTCCCACATAGCATCAAAGACTTGTTCATTACCACACAGTAATCTGGATTCCACCAAATTAGTGGCAATACTTATATCCTCTTTGGCCAGCTTAACCGTTTCTTTAATTGTTCGAACTGATTGGCCTATATCAAGCTTAATGTCCCATAAAAGAGTAATAAATTGGCTGACTTTTTCCTCCACGGGATGAGGCAGGTTCTTTTGGCTGACAATCAAGAGATCGACGTCAGAGTATGGCTGTAAATGACCTCGCCCATAACCGCCAACGGCGCATAACGCAATATCATCATATTGATCCAGGCCTGTAAGCTCCCACAAATGCGACAACACCGCATCCACGAAAGTAGCCCTACCTGTTACCAGTTGATTCACTGCGACTTGCGCGAAAGAGTCGCTAAGCCATTTATAGCTGTCATTAATACACTGCTTTATCGCCGCAATATCGTTGATGGAATCAATGTCTTCAATCTGGTCAATTAGCGGTTGCAGGCTCAAGTTGTTGGTCCCGTGTGGTCAATTAATAATGGTAAAGATCCTGGCACTGTATCATTTTTCAAATGATCGCATACAGTGCCGAATAGATTGAATAGTTATTCAATATTCTATCAGCCGTGGCTGATAATACGCGGCAGGTCTTCCTCATCCCGCAACGTTAACACCTCTACTCCGTTATCGGTGACGAGTAACGTATGTTCCCATTGTGCACTAAGACTGCGATCTTTTGTTACAACGGTCCACTGGTCAGGTAGTAATTTACTGTAACGTTTACCCGCATTCACCATCGGCTCTATAGTGAAACACATACCGGCTTCGATTTTTTCACCGCTACCAGGCTTTCCGTAGTGAACGATCTGTGGGTCTTCGTGAAACCCTGCGCCGATGCCGTGTCCGCAATACTCACGCACAATTGAATAGTTATGTTTTTCAGCGTGTTGTTGGCAGGCATGCCCGATATCTCCTAAGGTAATGCCTGGTTTAACTAATTTGATAGCCTTGTATAAACATTCCTGAGTGACTCGGATTAAACGCTCGGCCAGGATACTGGGCTTGCCTACCACAAACATTTTCGAGGTGTCGCCATGATATCCGTCTTTTATTACAGTTACGTCAATGTTTAGGGTGTCACCGTCTTTTAGTTTTTTATCAGCAGGTATACCGTGACAAATTACATGATTAACCGACGTGCAGATGGATTTCGGAAAAGGGGGGTGTCCATAGTTGAGGGGGGCGGGAATGGCACCTTGAACATTCACAATGTAATCATGGCACAAGGTATTTAACTCATCCGTGGTGACACCTTTCTTAACGTAAGGCGTGATCATGGTTAATACGTCTGCCGCTAATTTCCCAGCTACGCGCATTTTTTCTATTTCTTCAGCTGTTTTAATGATGGCTGCCACTGTATTCCTCAATCTCAAATTTTAAACCGTTCGGCAAAGCAAGTAAGCTTACCCGCCTTCATGTCTTTTTATGGTAGCGTTAAGTCGGCTACCTGTATAGTCTGGGAGGATAGAATCCGCATCCGCTGACACTGTTATTTCCCCTTTAACTTGAGTCTTGCAGCTGGTCGTGGTATAAAGCGCCCGCAATTTGCAAACTCCGTTTCTTCCGAGTATGAAACTGGAGTAAATTAACTTAAATAACACACATACATCGACACTTTTTGTCGGGGTGTCCATTGAATTGGATCGATAAAAAGGGTGTATGGAGGCCTAACCCCATTTGAGGAATTAAACATGGCAAACGTTTCAATGCGTGACATGCTGAAAGCTGGCGTGCACTTTGGTCACCAAACTCGTTACTGGAACCCTAAGATGAAGTCTTACATCTTTGGTGCACGTAACAAAGTTCATATCATCAACCTTGAGAAAACTGTTCCGCTTTTCAATGAAGCACTTAACTACATTTCAGGTGTAGCTTCTAAGAAAGGTAAAATCCTCTTTGTTGGCACTAAGCGTGCTGCTGGTGAAGCAGTAAAGGAAGCGGCACAAAAATGTGATCAGTTTTATGTAAACAAGCGTTGGTTAGGTGGAATGTTGACAAACTGGAAAACAGTGCGTCAGTCAATCCGTCGCTTGAAAGACCTGGAGCAGCAAAGCCAGGACGGAACTTTCGAGAAACTGACCAAGAAAGAAGCGCTTATGTTACAGCGTGAAATGGATAAGCTTGAAAGCAGCTTAGGCGGTATTAAAGATATGGGTGGCCTGCCAGACTGTATCTTCGTAATCGATGCCGACCATGAGCACATTGCAGTAACTGAAGCACGCAACCTGGGTATTCCGGTTGTGGGTGTAGTCGATACAAATTCAAACCCAGATGGTGTTGATTACATCATTCCTGGTAATGACGATGCGATCCGTGCCATTCAGCTTTACTTAAATGCTGCTGCTGATGCGGTTAATCAAGGTCGTAATAACAACCTTGAAGCACAAGCTGAGCAAGACGACTTCGTCGAAACTGCTGAATAATACTGACATAAATAACTGAGAGTTTTGTTTCGACTTAATTGTCAGTGATGTGAGTAGAATACTTATTTAGAGGGGCGACATGCCCCTTTTACCTATCAAATTAATTTATTGCTGAGGAATTGAAAAATGGCAGTGACTGCAGCACTAGTTAAAGAACTACGTGAGCGCACCGGCGCAGGCATGATGGATTGTAAAAAGGCTCTGATGGAAACTGATGGTGACATCGAGCTGGCCATTGAGAACATGCGTAAATCTGGTCAGGCTAAAGCAGCCAAAAAGGCGGGTCGTATTGCAGCTGAAGGTGTAATCCTGACGAAAGTTAGTGGTAACCGTGCGACGATGCTTGAACTTAACTGTGAAACTGACTTCGTAGCACGTGATGAAGGCTTCCTTAAGTTCGGTAACCAGATCCTTGATGTTGCACACGAAAACAATATCAACGACATCGAAGAACTGAATAACGCAGAGCTTGATGGTCAGAAAATTTCTGATGTACGTGATACGTTAGTGGCTAAAATTGGTGAAAATATTTCACCACGTCGTGTTATCAACGTGGAAGGTGACAACCTAGGCGCGTACGTACATGGCGGTCGTATTGGCGTAATCACTATTTTTAACGGCGGTGACGAAGAGTTAGCAAAAGATGTAGCAATGCATGTAGCTGCAGCTAGCCCACAGTTCACTAAACCTGAGCAGGTTCCTGCTGAAGTCGTAGAAAAAGAGAAAGAGATCCAAATCGAAATCGCTATGCAGTCGGGTAAGCCAGCTGACATCGCTGAGAAAATGGTTGCAGGTCGCATGAAGAAATTCACTGGCGAAATCAGCTTAACGGGTCAACCTTTCGTTAAAGATCCTTCTATGACTGTTGGTGAGCTTGTCAAAAGCAAAAACGCTGACGTGATAAACTTCATCCGCTTCGAAGTGGGTGAGGGTATTGAGAAGAAATCTGAAGATTTCGCGGCAGAAGTCGCTGCACAAATGGCTGCTGCAAAGAAATAAGTGTGACTTAGACTTTTGCATTTTGTGAATGTCCGATACACTACGAAGCACCTCATTAGAGGTGCTTTTTTTTAAGTGACGGGACTCGTCAGCGAATGTTTGCCTTAAGGCATTAAAACGCTAAACTTTTACACCAGTCTAGCGAAGTCGATTGCTGTGATTTTTTGTTAAACGAAAAATGACACCAGCCGCCTTGATGAGGATTATGTAACTAATGAGTATCACACCTAAATCTGCTTATCGTCGAATTTTATTAAAGTTAAGTGGGGAAGCGCTGATGGGAGCTGAAGGCTTCGGTATCGATCCTAAAGTATTGGATCGAATGGCGCAGGAAATTAAAGAGTTGGTTGAGCTTGGTGTTCAGGTTGGATTAGTTATTGGTGGTGGAAACCTTTTTCGTGGCGAGGGATTGGCCAAAGCGGGTATGAATCGCGTAGTTGGCGATCACATGGGTATGCTTGCTACGGTGATGAATGGCCTGGCAATGCGTGATGCGCTGCACAGAGCCTTTGTTAACGCCAGGCTTATGTCTGCAATCCCGTTAAATGGCGTCTGCGATGCATACAACTGGGCAGAAGCAATTAGCTTGTTAAAGTCCGGTCGCGTGGTGATCTTTTCTGCGGGCACGGGGAATCCGTTCTTTACAACAGATTCCGCTGCCTGTTTACGCGGGATCGAGATAGAAGCGGACGCAGTATTGAAAGCCACTAAAGTCGATGGCGTGTTTAGTGATGATCCCGTCAAGAATCCGGATGCCACCCTGTATAGTCAGCTGACATACCAGGAAGTACTGGAAAAAGAATTAAAAGTTATGGATTTATCCGCCTTTACTCTGGCGCGGGACCACAAAATCCCCATCAGAGTGTTTAATATGAATAAGCCGGGTTGTTTGAAGCGAGTGGTAATGGGTGAGCCAGAAGGCACGTTGATCGACCACGCCGAAAAATTAAATTAGTAGAAAAATAGGAACACGATTGTGATTGATGAAATTGAAAAAGATGCCCAGGAACGTATGGAAAAAAGCGTTAGTGCATTAAAAAGTCAATTAAGTAAAATTCGCACGGGTCGTGCACATCCAAGCTTATTAGATGGCATCATGGTGCCTTACTATGGCGTGGATACACCATTGAAACAGGTTGCCAATGTGGTGGCAGAAGACAGCCGTACCTTAGCCCTGACGGTATTCGATAAAAGCGCTATTCAGGCCGTCGAAAAGGCAATAATGCAATCCGATTTGGGTCTCAACCCAATGAGTGCAGGTGCTGCGATAAGAATACCTTTGCCCCCTTTGACCGAAGAACGCCGTAAGGATCTGATTCGAGTAGTTCGCAATGAGGTTGAACAGGGACGTGTCGCAGTGCGCAATATTCGCCGCGATGCCAATAGTGATGTAAAAGAATTGCTAAAGGAAAAAGAGATCAGTGAAGACGAAAGTCGTGCAGCTGAAGAAAATATTCAAACGCTGACCAATGAGTATATCAAAAAGCTTGATGTTCTGTTGGCAGACAAAGAAAAAGAGTTAATGGAAGTTTAAGCCGATTATGCTGGCAAAGCGGTCTCGCCAAACCAAACAGCCTGACGCAAGTCAGGCTTCAACCTCTGAAAACAATAGCGCGCAAACACTTGATTCTGTTGCGGGTCCAAAGCACGTGGCTGTAATTATGGATGGCAACGGACGCTGGGCGCAGAAAAAAGGGAAAATTAGAACCTTTGGACACAAAGCCGGTGTAGAGTCGGTGAGAGCTGCAGTGAGGTTCGCGCGTCAAACGGATATTCAATCTTTAACGTTATTTGCATTTAGTAGCGAAAACTGGAAACGCCCCGAAGAAGAAGTGTCCGTGTTAATGGATCTGTTTAACTTAGTGCTCAACAGTGAAGTTAAGAAACTGAATAAAAATGGGGTGCGTTTAAAGGTAATAGGCGATGTATCAGCGTTTGATGAAAAGCTTATAACTAAAATTCGTAAAGCCGAGGCACTTACTGCCCAGAATGACCACTTGGTTTTAAATATTGCAGCTAATTATGGCGGACGCTGGGATATAGTTAATGCTGCCAAACAACTAGCTATGCAGACTCAGCAGGGCAAGATTGAGCCTGATCAGATTGATGAAAGCCGATTTAATGCTCATATTTCCACCTTCGGAATGCCTGAACTGGATCTATTGATAAGAACAGGTGGCGAACATCGGGTGAGTAATTTCCTATTATGGCAGTGTGCTTATGCAGAGTTATATTTTACCGATGTACTCTGGCCTGATTTCAACGAAGAGGCATTTCAAGCGGCGGTTAACGACTATAAAACGCGCCAACGACGCTTTGGTCTTACTGGTGAACAAGTCAGCTAAGCAAACAGTATTAATTACACATAACCAAGGACAGTTCTCACTCTGACGAATCTGAAACCCTAATCATGCTTAAACAAAGAATAGTAACGGCGTTAATTCTGGCCCCACTGGCACTTATTGCCATCCTGTTTTTACCCATCTGGTGGTTCGAAATAGTGATTGCTGCGGTGGTCGGGTTGGGTGGATATGAGTGGGCGAACATGTCGGGCATTAAGGAACGTCCTAAAAAGCTGCTTTTCATGGTAGCAATGTTTCTTTCTTGCATGGTATTAGCAATGGTGGTGGATAATAGTTTGATCTGGCATCAGGGCCAACTGCATGGCCTGTATCAGTTTATCCTGTTTATTGCCGTTATCTGGTGGGCGTTTTCTCTGGCCATGATCTCTGCTTACCCACGTTATTCCAGTTATTGGCGAAAAAGTGTAAAGCTACGTAGTGTATTTGGTTTTTTAACCCTAATTCCAACCTGGGTAGGGGTTGTTTCGTTACGTACAAGTTTGTTTGATATTGATCCGCTCTATGGCGCCTCTCTCATATTCTATGTGTTAGGTATTGTATGGGCAGCGGATATTGGCGCTTTTTTCGTCGGGGTCAAATTTGGCCGTCACAAATTACGTCCCAATGTTTCACCAGGTAAAACATTTGAAGGTCTGATTGGCGGAGTTGCCGCATCTTTAGCCATTATAGCGTTTGCTGCATTACATTATCAGGTTGAGCCTTCACGTATCTGGCTGCATTTACTAATCGGCGGGATTACCGTGGGTGTATCTGCGTTAGGTGATTTAAACGAGAGTATGCTGAAACGTTGTGAGGGGATAAAAGACAGTGGTCGAATATTGCCTGGTCATGGTGGCATTCTTGATCGCATCGATAGTTTGACGGCAGCGTTTCCCGTATTCGCATTCTGCTATGTCATGTGGATGGCGTAATGCAGACAATTACTATACTTGGCGCCACGGGTTCTATTGGTGTAAGTACACTTGATGTCATTCAACGTCACCCGGATAAATACCGGGTCTTTGCTTTAACAGGGCATACTCAGATTGAAAAGCTGTTAAACCAGGCGCAGTCGTGTGCAGCCCGATATGTGGTGATTTCCGATGAATCAGCATATCAAAAGGCCGTGGAATACGCAGCAACGCTAAGTGAATTTCATTCAGAGATCCTCTGCGGTAGTCAGGCGCTAGAAGATGTCGCCAGTGCCTCAGAGGTTGATGCCGTAATGGCGGCTATCGTAGGGGCAGCCGGCTTGATGCCAACCCTTGCCGCAGTGCGTGCAGGTAAAAAAGTACTGTTAGCAAACAAAGAAGCATTGGTGATGTCAGGTGCTCTGTTTATCGAAGCTGCGAAACAGTCCAACGCGACTATACTGCCGATTGACAGCGAGCATAATGCGATCTTCCAATGTCTTCCTCATAATTATGAATACGGGAATTTTGCAGCTTCAGGTATTCACAGTATTTTGCTGACGGGATCCGGTGGCGCGTTTAGAACCCGGGAATTATCCACCTTTGCAGATATTACCGTTGATGAAGCATGTTCGCATCCCAACTGGGATATGGGCCGTAAAATCACCGTAGATTCGGCCACCATGATGAATAAAGGGTTGGAGTTTATTGAAGCTTGCTGGTTGTTTGGTGCCAAACCAAACGACATATCAGTGGTAATTCATCCCCAAAGTACTATCCATTCTATGGTGCAATATATTGATGGATCTGTTATTGCCCAATTAGGAAATCCCGACATGCGAACGCCAATAGCACACGGCATGGCGTTTCCCACAAGAATTGAGGCGGGGGTAGATTACTTGGATTTTGCCACTGTCGCTTCCTTCGATTTTGATACGCCCTGTTTTGAACGTTATCCGTGCCTGAAACTGGCGATTGATGCCTGTGCAGACGGGCAGTGTGCAACCACCCGTTTAAATGCCGCCAACGAAGTAGCAGTTGAAGCTTTCCTCAAAAAACGGATAAAATTCACCCAGATCAGTCAAGTAAACGAAGAAACGTTAAATTTGTTGGAACCAATCAGGGTTTCTTCACTCCAACAGATTCTGGAGCAAGACAGACGCGCACGGGAAGTTGCCCACGAAGTTATCAGAGGTTTGAGTTAGTGTTCGCATTTTTATGGAGCCTGGGGGCGTTTATCGTCGCACTGGGTATTTTAGTCGCCGTGCACGAGTGGGGACATTTTTATGTCGCCCGACGTTGCGGGGTGAAAGTCGAACGGTTCTCCATCGGATTTGGTAAGCCGCTCTGGCGTCGTCTTGGTAAAGATGGCACTGAATATGTTATCGCCGCTATTCCCTTAGGCGGCTATGTCAGAATGCTTGATGAAAGAGTGGATCAAGTAAAAGCTGAAGATCGTCATCGCGCTTTCAATAACCAATCACTGGGCCGACGTATGGCAATTATCGCCGCCGGTCCAGGTGTCAATTTTCTGTTTGCAATTCTTGCCTTATGGTTGATGTATTCAATTGGTATAGAGACCGTCAAACCCGTTGTGGGCGAAATTCAGCCTAGCAGTATTGCTGCCGAAGGCAATTTGGAAGCAGGCGATACCATCCTTGCTGTCGGCAATAAACCAACCTCAGATTGGGAGTCAGTCAATCTGGAATTGGTTTCATTTATAGGCGATGAGCAACTTCCTCTTCAAGTGAGGAAAGTTTCCGGCTCACTTCGCCAACTCACTTTGGACATAAGCCATTGGCAATTTGATCCCGACAAGGAATCTGCGTTGGGTAGCCTGGGATTTACCCCATTCAGGCCCGAACCTACGCTTACGATTGGTATGGTAGGTGAGGGAAGCCCTGCCGACGAAGCTAATATTCAGGTTGGCGATGTGGTAAAAGCGGTAAATGGCAAGGCGGTTGACCGCTGGGAGGACGTGGTGGCCATTATCCAGGAACGTCCTGGAGAGACCTCTCAAATTGATATCGTTCGTGAGAATAACGACGTAGAGGTGCAAGTTAAAATAGGTCAACGCGAATCCGCTGAGGGGTTACAGGGATATTTAGGCGTAAGCCCAGAGTTCTCCCCCTGGCCAGAAGGGTATGTTTTTACTCATCATTACGGTCCTATCGACGGATTTATTAAAGCAACAGATAAAACCTGGCGCCTGGTTACGTTAAGTGTCCAGATGATTGGCAAACTGGTAACCGGTGACGTGTCCGTTAAAAGTTTGAGTGGACCCATTTCAATCGCGCAAGGGGCTGGAGTCAGCGCTGGGTACGGTTTGGTTTATTTCTTGAGTTTCCTTGCGTTGATAAGTGTCAATTTAGGCATTATCAACCTACTTCCCTTGCCAATGCTGGATGGTGGTCATTTAATGTATTATATGATTGAACTAATTACCGGCAAACCTGTCCCTGAAAAGGTGCAGGAGTGGGGATTTCGAATCGGTGGTATGTTATTGTTCACCATAATGAGTATCGCCATATTTAATGATATAAGCCGTATCACCTGATGAGTAAAAAGTACCAGGTAAAACAGTAACCAGCTCTCTTAGGTGCGCAAATCAGCAAACACGGCCAGGAAAATAAAAATAGATGAAGTTAAAACAGTTAGTAGCAGCCGGAATCCTTTTATCCAGTGCTAGCTTTGCCAACGCTCAGACAACGGACAGTGAATTTGTTGTTGAAGATATTCGAGTTGAAGGTTTACAACGTGTAGCCTTAGGTGCTGCACTTACTTATATTCCTATTCAAGTGGGAGATCAGCTGAACAACTTTCGGGTAACCCAGCTGATCCGCTCTCTATACTCCTCCACTCACTTTGAACGCATTGCCGTCGCAAGAGAAGGTAATACTCTGGTAGTGCGCGTTTCTGAGCGTCCTACTATCAGCACTATTACCTTTGATGGAAACGATGATATTAAAGACGAACAGTTGCAGGAAAGCCTGGATGGGAATGGAATACGTGTCGGTGAACCCCTCGATAAAACTGTCTTAGTATCAATAGAAAATGGCCTGAAAGACTTTTTCTACAGCATCGGCAAATATAACGCTGAAGTTGATGCAATTGTAACGCCTCTTCCCCGTAATCGTGTCGATTTGAAATTTTCGTTTGAGGAGGGGGACGCCGCTGAAATCCAGCAGATTAACGTGGTGGGCAATACCCTCTTTACCGATGCAGAATTGTTTGAAAATTGGGAATTACAGTTTGATACTCCGTGGTGGGATTTTTTATCTGAAACCCGTTACCAGCAACAAACCCTGCAAGGCGATATGGAGTCATTGCGTAATTACTACCTGGACCGCGGTTACCTTCGTTTCAATGTAGATTCCACGCAAGTTTCGATGACCCCAGAAAAAGATGGTATCTATGTGACATTAAACGTGTCTGAAGGAGAGCAATATACCATCTCTGACGTCGAGCTGGTGGGAGATGTACTTGGTCACGAAGAATATATTATGCAGGTACTCCCGCTCACTTCTGGTGAATTGTACAACCAGGCTGAAGTGACTTATACAGAAGAGTTTATCAGCAAGTATCTAGGGCGCTTTGGATATGCCTACCCAACCGTAAGAACCGTTCCAGAAATCAACGATGAAGACAAAACGGTAAAATTAACCCTGTCCGTGGATCCTGGAAAACGAATTTACGTAAGACGCATTAATTTTAATGGAAACTCGGTGACGTCAGATGAAGTGCTTAGACAAAAAGTGGTACAAATGGAAGGGACCTGGTTGTCCAATGCTACATTAGAATCGTCTAAAAATGCGCTTTCACGGCTAACTTACATGGAAGACGTGGAATTTGAAACCATTCGTATTCCGGGGCAGGACGATATGGTGGATGTGAACTTTAATGTCAAAGAACAGCCCTCAGGTTCATTTACTGCAGGTATTGGCTATGGCGACAGAACTAAGTTGAGCCTCCAGGCGGGTATCCAGCAGGATAACTTTTTAGGTACCGGTAAGCGTCTGGGCTTTAATATCAGTACGGTTTCCTATCAACGTTCCGCACAAGTCACTTATAACGACCCTTATTTTACCATTGATGGGATCAGCCTTGGTGGTAGCGTTAGTTATAGTGAGTTTGATGGATCGGACTTCAACGTGATTCGATACAATTCCAAGCAATGGTCTGTAGGCGCAAATATTGGCTATCCAATTAACGAATTTAATCGGATTAATTTTGGCCTAACCTACTCAGACGTTGAGTTATACAACAGAGGCTATTACGAGCAAACTGAAAAGTTTTATAGACAATTCACCTCTGACAGTGATCCTGATGCAGCGGTAGAATATGACAGTGTCTTGGCTAGTGTTAGTTGGAGCAGAAATACGCTAAACAGAGGGTTGTTCCCCACAGCAGGTTCCTCACAACAGGCATCTTTCTCGATCACCACGCCTGATTCAGACGTGAATTATTTTAAAACTATTTTCGATACCAAGTTTTATTTCCCGCTCACGCGAAATCAAAGATGGTCGGTGCTAACCCGACTTCGCTTAGGGTATGGTAACGGATATGGTGATATTAATGGTAACGATCAGATTCTGCCATTTACACAAAACTTTACCGCAGGTGGTTCGGATACATTACGCGGTTTCGAAAATAATACGGTTGGCCCACGCGGTATAGCGAGAATTTCATCAGTCTCTACACAAGGTCCCGACGGCACACCTTATCCTGCTGACCCGATGTCAGACACTATCTCTATTTCCCGTCGTAGTCTGGGGGGAAATGCCATGGCCCTGGGCGGATTGGAATTGATTGTGCCGACACCCTTTGTAGAAGAGAGCATGGATAATTCTGTACGCACAAGTTTGTTCGTAGATGTGGGAAATGTGTGGGATACAGAGTTTGATTATAACGAATTCAAATCCTTGCAGCAGGACCCTAGAGGCGGTTCTTTATTAGACTATTCTGACTGGAAACTGTATCGTAGTTCCGCTGGAATTTCGGTACAATGGATTTCACCTATGGGTCCAATGGTATTTAGTTTCTCTCGTGCGTTAACTGAACGTGACGGTGATGATGCGAAATTCTTTACATTTAATATTGGACAAACATTTTAATAATTTCGGTCCATACCGGTAAACAACAAGAAAGGAGTTTCTTTTGAAACAGTTGGCAAAACATATCGTAGCGACAGCGATGTTTGGTAGTGCGCTTATTAGTACGTCGGCCATGGCTGAGCAAAAAATTGGTTTGGTAGATGTGCAAGGTGTGTTTCAGGCAATGCCTCAGGCGGCTGAAATCGCTAATAAGATCCAAATAGAATTTAAAGATCAGATTGACGCAGTCAATCAACTACAAAAAGATGGCCAGTTCTTCGCTGAGAGATTACAGCGTGATGCTGCCACCATGAGTGAGCAGGAAAAGAAAGAACTGCAAGACAAAATAATGGGCGTTAGAGAAAAGTTGACTGAGAAGGCTCAGCCTTTACAACAGGATATTCAGCGCCGTCAGAACGAAGAACGCAATAAGTTAATTGCGTTGATCAAGCAAGCGATCGACAAGGTAGCTGCACAGGGCGATTACGACCTGGTCCTTACATCTGGGGCAGTGGCTTATTCAAAAGAAGAGCATGACTTATCAGAACAAGTATTAGAACAGGTTAAGAAAACCAACTAATTTGGTTCGTTAGCACCTGTTAGATGTGCTAAATTCTTCGCAAAAACATCAGACCAATATTTCTTTCGTTGGTCTGATTTGTTTTTAACGATGAAAAGCGTATGGTTGCCGCGCTTATAACATTAACGGCAATCTGCTTCGCCATGTGGGCTGAAGCAGGGTGTGGCATAGGAGAAACTTTTGGCCAATTCACTCAATACGATCGATATTCAGGAAATTCTCGATCTATTACCCCATCGATACCCTTTTTTGCTTGTTGATCGCGTAACCGATTATGTTACCGGCGAATCAATTAAAGCGTATAAAAATATAACTATTAATGAACCATGTTTTATGGGGCACTTCCCTGGTCAACCTATTTTTCCTGGCGTGTTAATACTCGAAGCTATGGCTCAGGCGGCAGGCGTGTTAGGCTTTAAAACCATGGGCAAAAGCGACAAGTTGTACTTATATGCCGGAATAGATAACGCTCGTTTCAAGCGCCCGGTGGTACCCGGGGACCGCCTGGAATTTGATGTTGAGCTTGTCAAAGAGAAGCGTGGTATTTGGAAATTCAGAGGCAAAGCGAGTGTAGACGGCGAAGATGCCTGCATCGCAGAGTTTATGTGTGCAATGAGAGAGATGAAATAACGTGATCCACCAAACCGCTGTCATTTCAGACAAAGCGAAGATTGGAAAAAATGTAAAGGTCGGCCCTTTTTCTTATATCGGCGACAACGTTACGCTTGGCGATGACTGTGTACTCGAATCGCATGTTGTAATAAAAGGCGAAACGACAATAGGTCAGAAGAACCATTTTTATCAATTCGCGTCCATTGGTGAAGATTGTCAGGATAAGAAATATGCTGGCGAACCTACCAGGTTAGTTATCGGCGATAACAATATATTTCGTGAAGGCTGTACGGTACATCGCGGTACCGTTCAAGATCAGAGTCTTACAAAAATTGGTTGCCATAATTTGATCATGGTTAATGCACACATTGCCCATGATTGTATTTTAGGTGACAACATTATTATCGCCAATAACGTAGCGGTTGCCGGACATGTTCATATTGGTGACTTTGCCATTCTGGGAGGCGCCTGCGGAATTCACCAATTTTGTAAAGTTGGCGCTCATGCCTTTGTAGGTGCGGGTGCAATTATTCTTCGCGATATACCGCCATTTGTCATGGTGGGTCATCAAGCTGTTCCACAGGGGATTAATTCTGAAGGTTTGCGCCGCCGAGGATTTTCCAGTGAGGCGATCATGGCCATCAAACGTGCATATAAAGCGCTTTACAGAAACAATAATACCCTGGCTGAAGCGTTGCAGATAATCAAAGCCAGTGCTCAGAGCCAAACTGAACTCCAACCTCTTGTATCTTTCATTGAAAATACTGAACGCGGTATCATTCGTTAAGCACTCATGAAGACCACTCCCGTTCGAATTGGAATTGTCGCCGGCGAACCTTCCGGTGATGTACTCGCAGCAGGGCTGATTCGGGAATTAAAAGTGCTCTTCCCCGATGCCATCATAGAGGGTATCGGTGGGGATAATATGCAGGCTGAAGGCTGCCATTCACTTTTTGAAATGGAAACGCTTTCAGTGATGGGCTTAACCGAAGTGCTAGCGCACCTCCCTGCTATTCTAAAAGTTAAAAAGCAATTAGTGGAACACTTTCTTAAGCATCCTCCTGATGTATACATTGGGGTGGATGCACCTGATTTTAATCTGCGTGTGGAGACGGCGTTAAAACAACGCGGAATTAAGACCGTACATTATGTAAGTCCGACGGTTTGGGCTTGGCGGGAAAAACGCATTCACAAAATTGCTAAGGCGACTAACCGGGTATTGGGGCTGTTTCCATTCGAACACCTGGTTTACGATCGTTACAACGTCCCGTATTCTTTTGTCGGCCATACCATGGCAGATGCTATACCCCTCAAACCAGATAGACAGGCAGCCCGCGCAAAGCTCAAGCTGGCGGATGACCTTACTATGATAGCCGTGTTACCTGGCTCTCGTGGGGGGGAAGTCAAAACTTTGTTACCCAGTTTTACCGCCACTATAAAGAGAGTACTTTCCAGTAAGCCAGAGACCGTATTTTTTATTCCGGCAGTAAACCAACGACGATTTGATCAGATAAGCGAATTTTTACACATTCACGCGCCAGAGTTAATGGATACGTCAATTCATCTAGTGCAAGGTCATGCAAGAGATGTGATGATTGCAAGTAATGCGATTTTACTTGCCTCTGGCACCGCCACATTGGAGGCGATGTTATGTAAGCGTCCTATGGTCGCAGCCTATAAATTGGCTCCACTGACGTACCGCATCATGCAAAAAATCTACAAGGCTAAGTACTTCAGCTTACCCAATTTACTTGCGGATGAGCGTATCATTCCGGAATTATTACAAAGTGAAGTGAACGCAAATAATATGGCCCGCTATCTCCTGCATTTCCTGGAACAAGATAATTCACAACTGGTCGAGAAATTTACGCTGTTGCATCAGAAGCTAAAACAAGATGCGGATAAACAGGCGGCTCAGGCTATAGTCGAGGTGATGAATGAGTAAACTGATCGCCGGGGTTGATGAAGTTGGCCGCGGCCCATTGATTGGCGATGTAGTGACGGCAGCTGTCATTTTAGATCCAGCAAAACCCATTGCAGGGCTCACCGATTCTAAAAAGTTGTCCGCCAAGAAAAGAGAGGGGTATGCAGAACTTATTAAGCAAAATGCTATCGCTTGGGCAATTGGCAGGGCAAGTCCTGAAGAAATTGATTCACTCAATATTCTGCACGCAACTCTGTTAGCAATGGCACGGGCCGTGGATAATCTCATTATCAAACCAACGTTTGTCAGAGTGGATGGTAATCGTATCCCCCAGTGGACCTATGCTGCTGAAGCTGTGGTGAAGGGGGACTCATTACATGCGGAAATTTCAGCAGCTTCCATCTTGGCAAAAGTCACCAGAGATGACGATATGCTAGCGTTACACGAGCGATATCCTCAATATGGTTTTGACGGTCACAAGGGGTATCCAACCCAAGCACATTTTGCTGCTTTAGCAAAGCATGGCGTGTTACCCATGCATAGAAAAAGTTTTAAACCAGTGCAGGCACACCTTACTGCATGTATTGAGAAGTAAGGGTTACTCTATGACATCTCCATTTATCCATTTACGTGTTCACAGTGACTTTTCCATGATGGATGGGCTTAACAAAGTTAAACCCATTCTGGAAAAAGTATCGGCTATGAACATGCCAGCCGTGGCTATTACCGACCAAATGAATATGTGCGGTTTGGTCAAGTATTATTCCGAAGCGCATAGTCGCGGCATCAAACCGATAATTGGCACAGATTTCTGGGTGATTAGTGAAGAGTTTGCGACGGAACCTTTTCGTTTAACCCTGCTGGCTATGAACAATGAAGGGTACAAAAATATAACCCTTCTTATTTCAAAAGCCTATTCTCGAGGGTATGTATGCCATCGGCCTGCTATCGATCAAGCATGGCTCGCCGAGCATGCAGAAGGCATTATCGTTTTATCTGGAGCATCTCATGGAGATGTGGGTGTTGCCCTGACGAAAAATAACGCCAAACTGCTTGAGCAATCTATAAGTTTTTATCAGACCCACTTCCCCGACCGGTTTTATCTTGAACTTATTCGCACTGGAAGAAGTGGTGAGGAAGACTACCTGCATTTAGCGGTGGAACTGGCCGAACAACGTGGTTTGCCTGTCGTTGCCACCAACGAAGTGTGCTTTATCGAACCTGAAGGGTTTGAGGCACATGAAATTCGAGTGTGTATCCACGACGGCTTTACCTTAGATGATAATCGTCGGCCGAAAAAATACAGTGAACAGCAGTATTTACGTTCACCCGAAGAGATGCTGGAACTGTTCGAAGACATTCCAGAGGCGATAGAAAATACGGTAGAGATAGCTAAACGATGTAATGTAACCGTACGCCTCGGCGAATATTTCTTACCGCAGTTTCCGACCGGTGGCATGACCACCGAAGACTTTTTAGTAAAAAAAGCAGAAGAAGGGCTGGAGGAACGTCTTGCATTCTTGTTTCCTGACGAAGAAGAACGGGCAGCGAAACGTGGCGACTACGACGAGCGTTTAAAAATTGAATTAGACGTAATAAACCAAATGGGATTCCCAGGATACTTCCTTATCGTAATGGAATTTATCCAATGGAGTAAGGACAATGGTATCCCTGTAGGACCCGGCCGAGGATCCGGTGCGGGCTCATTGGTCGCCTATGCGTTAAGCATTACTGATCTGGATCCGTTGGAATTCGATCTGCTTTTCGAAAGGTTTCTTAACCCTGAACGTGTCTCAATGCCCGATTTCGACGTCGATTTTTGCATGGATCGTCGAGATGAAGTCATTGACCACGTAGCTGACCTATATGGCCGGCAAGCGGTCTCGCAAATTATCACTTTTGGTACGATGGCTGCGAAGGCTGTGGTGCGGGACGTAGGGCGTGTGCTAGGGCACCCCTATGGTTTTGTAGATAGAATTTCCAAATTAATTCCTTCTGATCCTGGCATGACACTTAAAAAAGCGTTTGAAGTCGAACCACGATTGCCTGAGCTTTATAACGACGATGAGGAAGTAAAAGACCTTATCGATATGGCTCGGATTCTGGAGGGCGTCACCCGAAATGCCGGAAAACATGCGGGAGGCGTGGTTATTGCGCCGACTACCATAACCGACTTTGCACCGCTTTATTGTGACGATGAAGGTAAAAATCCTGTCACCCAGTTCGATAAAAACGATGTTGAAACGGCAGGCTTAGTCAAATTCGACTTTCTTGGATTAAGAACCCTTACGATCATACAGTGGGCTATCGATATGATCGCCGCAGGTAAGGGTAAAGAAATCGACATCACTGCCATCCCGCTAGTGGATAAACGTAGCTTTAAAATGCTGCAAAATGCAGAGACAACGGCGGTGTTTCAGCTTGAATCACGAGGTATGAAGGAGCTCATCAAGCGCCTCAAACCTGATTGTTTTGAAGATATCATTGCTCTGGTAGCTCTTTTTCGACCCGGTCCGCTTCAGTCAGGCATGGTAGATAACTTTATCGATCGAAAACACGGTCGCGAAGAGATTTCTTATCCCGATGCGGATTACCAACATGAATGCCTCAAGGAAATTTTGAACCCAACTTACGGCATTATCCTGTACCAGGAACAGGTTATGCAAATTGCCCAGGAAATGGCAGGTTATTCACTGGGTGGTGCCGACTTGCTTCGTCGGGCGATGGGTAAGAAAAAACCTGAGGAAATGGCAAAACAGCGGGCCGTATTTAAAGAAGGTTCGAAAGAAAATAATATCGATCCTGACTTAGCGATGAAGATCTTTGACCTGGTAGAGAAGTTTGCCGGCTACGGATTTAACAAATCGCATTCTGCTGCTTACGCGCTAGTGTCTTACCAAACCCTTTGGCTTAAAGCACACTATCCAGCTGAGTTTATGGCAGCGGTTATGTCCGCTGACATGGACAATACGGATAAGATTGTTACGCTGGTAGATGAAGTTAACCGTATGGGGTTAAAAATTCTGCCTCCTGATCTTAATACAGGCCTATACAAGTTCACTGTCAATACGGATGGCGACATTGTGTATGGTATAGGGGCAATCAAAGGGGTAGGTGAAGGTCCCATCGAAGCCATTATCGAGGCGCGTGAAAACCACGGTAAGTTTACTGATTTGTTTGATTTTTGTGCTAAAGTGGATATCAAACGCGTCAATAAGCGGGTACTTGAAAAATTAGTACTCGCTGGTGCCATGGACAATCTAGGGCCTCATCGCGCTGCTATTATGGCTTCGTTACCAGAGGCGATAGCCGCGGCCGGTCAGCATGCTAAAGCGGAATCGTATGGACAGTCCGACATGTTTGGCCTATTGACAACAGAGCCGGAACAAGTCGCGCAGGCATTTGCAGATGTGCCGCACTGGCCCGAGAAAGTCTGGTTGGAAGGAGAAAAGGACACCCTTGGGCTATATTTAACCGGCCACCCCATCAATCAGTATGCGGATGAAATTCGTCACTATGCAGATGGTCGGTTGGTAGACGCTAAGCCAACCGGCAAAGATCAAATGGCATCGCTGGTTGGACTCGTGCTCAGTGTTAGAGTGATGACCAATAAAAGAGGTCGGCGTTGGGCAATTGTCACGTTAGACGACAAAAGTGCCAGAATGGATGTAAGATTTTTTCCTGATGTATATGAACAATTTGAAAGTATACTGGAAACGGATAGAATTTTGCTGATAAAGGGACAGGTCAGCTTTGATGATTTCTCTGGCGGCAATACAATCACCGCCCGGGATGTGATGGATATAATTCAAGCTCGTGAACAACATGCACGAGCATTGTCCTTAAAAATTGATTTACAGCATTGGCATAATGACCGTATTGGGGCATTGGAGAAGGTTTTACAACCTTTTAAAGGCGGCAGTTGTCCGGTCCAGTTTGATGTCATCCATGCGGATGCTGAGGCAACCGTAGCATGTGGTGCTCAATGGTATGTAACACCAGAAGATCAATTGCTGCACGATCTGAAGCAATACTTGGGTGAAGACGCCGTAGCGCTTAAATATCATTGAGCCTAGCAAAAGGGTAGTAAAAAAGGGTACAGAATGAGTATACAGTTTTTGGATTTTGAGCAGCCTATTGCTGAGTTAGAAGCAAAAATAGAAGAGTTAAGGCTGGTCAATCAAGGCGGTGAGTTCGATATTGGTATCGAAGAGGAAATTAATCGCCTGCGGGGTAAAAGTGCTGATCTGACTAAAAAGATATTTTCCGATCTGGGAGCGTGGCAGATTTCACAGGTGGCCCGTCACCCAATGCGCCCCTACACCCTTGATTATATTAGTAAAGTTTTCGAAGAATTTGATGAGTTGGCGGGCGACCGTGCATACGCAGACGATAAAGCGATTGTGGGTGGCTTGGCGATGCTGGATGAACAGCCAGTTATGATTATTGGTCATCAGAAGGGGCGTGATACTACGGAAAAAATTAAACGTAACTTTGGGATGCCAAAACCGGAAGGCTATCGAAAAGCATTGCGTTTGATGAAAATGGCAGAGCGTTTTAAATTGCCTATCATCACCCTGATTGACACACCCGGAGCGTACCCAGGCGTAGGGGCTGAAGAACGCGGTCAAAGTGAAGCTATCGCCAGAAACCTATTCGAAATGGCTGAACTAGAGGTACCTATCATCTGCACCGTTATTGGTGAAGGTGGCTCAGGTGGTGCCCTGGCTATTGGTGTGGGAGATCGGGTCAATATGTTGCAGTATTCAACTTATTCGGTTATTTCGCCTGAAGGTTGCGCGTCGATTCTGTGGAAAAGCGCTGAAAAAGCACCGTTAGCAGCTGAAGCGATGGGGGTCAGTGCGCCACAAATTAAAGACTTAGGGTTAATTAACACTATCGTTGAAGAGCCGTTAGGCGGCGCCCATCGTGATCACGATGGCATGGCTGCTAACTTAAAAGCAACGCTTAAGCAACAGCTAAGCCAACTTATGAGTTTAGATACGTCCACTTTGATGGAAGAGCGATACCAGCGATTAATGTCATTCGGCTACTGTTAACGGTAGCCATCAGGTAGCGGGGCAGGAGACACGGTTGGATACAATCCGCGCTACAGTTGTAAGTGAACTGCAAACAGCACTTTCAGCAATCACCTCTAAGACTGAGTCTGTGCAATCGTTAGTTATTGCGTTAAGTGGCGGCAAAGACTCAGTTGTCTTATTAGATATTATTTCACGTTTAGTGGATGACACGAAAGGTGGTTCAAATACCTTACCTTCTATATACGCATTCCATGTAAATCACGGCTTAAGCTCAGACGCTGAAGATTGGGAGCAGCACTGCGCCCATATTTGCGCTCATCGGAATATTCCCTTTCAGTCATGCGCTGTCACCATCACACCTAAACCGCGAACCAGCCTGGAAGCGCAAGCCAGAGAACTCAGGTATCAACGGTTGGTTGAATTTACCAAGCAAGTGAAAGGCGCAATCGTAACGGCACATCATTTACATGATCAGATGGAAACCATGTTGTTGCAACTCAAACGCGGTGCTGGCCCGCGAGGATTAGCGTGCATGCAGCTTTTGAGTTACAAAGAGCAAGTACCTATTATCCGACCTATGCTGGCTATTGCGCAGGACGCAGTAAATCAATATGCCAATACGAAAAGGTTAAGTTGGGTTGAAGATGCATCCAATAAGGATGAGCGATATGACCGCAATTTTTTGAGACAGCAAATTATTCCCCAGTTGCAAGCAAGGTGGCCCGCTATTTCCGCAGCTATTGCCCGGAGTGCGCAACATTGCCATGAACAGGCTGTATTACTGGAACAGGTATGCAGGGAAAAACTATGTACCTTGCAAGATGCTGAACGCAGACTGGATGTAGTGGCACTAACTGCGTTAAGTGAAATGTGGCAGAAGCAAATTTTACGTGAATGGCTGCGGCAGTTTTTTCCTCTGTCACCGTCCACTGCAGTGTTAGCGCAGATCCAAACGATGTTAACCGCCAGAGAGGATAGTCAGCCGCTGGTGGAGATGAGTGACTATTCCGTGAGACGTTTTCGAGGGAAACTCTGGTGTGTTAGTCGGTTTTCCCATTTACCCGAACAACTAAGTATTCCAGAGGCCGGGCTTAACTTACCAATGTGGGAGAAAACCCTCTGTGTGAACTGGCCCGATAATACAACTTCAGATCGCGCTCACATTACGTTAGTAACTGGCATGCCCGCTATTAAATTCAGACCGCTAGGAAAGCTGCACAATAAACGGCTTAAAGAGTGGTTAAAAGAATGGGAAGTGCCGCCTTGGGAGCGTATTCAGGTACCTATTATTTTTTTCAAAGAAACGCCGGTGGCAGTGTGTTTACAACATGAGATTTTAGTACTTCAAACGCCGCCTGACATACCACCTTTAGATTTCACCTATAAGTAATATTTTTTATAGTATAGGGGAAAGGTATTGCCACTTTACGCGGCAAGATAAGCATTTTTACCCGTTAGTTTGACCCTGTAAAGCGCTTCATCGGCACGCTTGAAAACAGTTTCTAAATTCTCCTCAGGATGGAAAATCGCACCTCCAATACTGCAGGAAATATTCTTTTGTTGCATAAACTTGCAGTTATTTACTCGTTGATGTAAACGGTTTGCAACTGCTAATAAGTCCGTCGAGGTTTCGCAATCGATCAAGCAACAAAATTCGTCTCCACCAAACCTGAACGCTTCATCTGAATGGCGCAAGGCGTGTGCGATGTGTGAGGCAACTTCCTGAAGTACACGGTCTCCTTCCAAATGACCGTAGTTATCATTCACGGACTTAAAATTATCCAAGTCAATAACTAACAAAGCAAACTGCGAGCGATGGCGATTGCAGCGACTTGAAAGCCGCTTGCTTGCTTCATCGAACCCTGCTCGATTACCAAGACCGGTTAGCGCATCTTTTGTCATCATAAGCTTTAATCGTTCAAACTCTAGCGCATGTTGTAACGGCTTGGCGAAGATTTGGTGCATAGTGGCTAGCGTGTTGCGCTCCTGGCGCTCAAGCTCTTCGTAAAAACTGTATACAGCAAAAATGTTTTCCCCGCTGGTGGTTATCGCGGTATTCACAAATGGAAGGGTGACTATACAAGGCGCACTAATTTTTTCTTGACCAAAACACATAGCTTCTTTAACAGAAGCCAAGTCGATCTTTGCCAAAGGTAAAGCCATACTTAGGTGGCGAAAATAAATGGAGCCTAACGTGTCTAAATCGATAGTTGAAAGCAGCTGTTTCATAAAAGTATTCATATGATGAGCAGAATATGCTGAGCTTGCTTGCGCGAGTGAAACAAAATTGTCCTGACCTGTGCTATCGTAGATAGTATGGGAAAAATCCATGGCTAGGCTCCTGAATATACATCTAAAAAATACTGAGGTTGGTGTTAGTGCTTACTACACTCGTCGAATGGCAAATTTCTGACGATTTTTTACCCTCAGCAGCTGCTAACAGAAGTGTCAGCAAAAACTATGCCTGTTATTTTTAAAAGGGAGTGATGTGTTGGGCGATATATTTGTACAAGTTGTTATTCTTATGATTATTGCCGTACTGAGTGTGGCACTTTTTAGACGGATACACTTACCGCCAATTCTGGCCTATTTGTTTGCGGGCCTCATCGCCGGTCCCGAAATTACCTCCCTTTTTGCCCATCCGGAAGACATGCATTTATTGGCAGAAATAGGCATTGTCTTTCTACTTTTTTCGCTTGGTCTGGAGTTTTCACTTCCCAAGTTGCTTGCCATGCGCAATTTGGTGTTCGGCGTGGGCTTATTGCAAATGCTCTTAACCATGCTGGTTTTCAGTTTAGTTCTATTGTTCTTTAATTTTAGTGTACCTATCGCGTTAATTATTGGAGGAATGTTTGCGCTGAGTTCAACAGCTATTGTTATAAAACAGGTAACTGAGCTAGGCATTTTAAACAATCGCCGTACACAACTTGCTATCAGTATTTTACTATTTCAGGATTTGGCGGTAGTCCCATTTCTTATCGCCATTCCAATTATGGCTTCTAGTGAGCACGTAAGTCTTACTACAGTTCTATTCCAGGCATTACTTAAAGGGGTGTTCGTTGTTGCATTGCTTTTATCCATTGGAAAGTGGGTGCTGCCTTGGATTTTTCGCGAAGTCGCGCGCAGTAGGACAGACGAACTGTTTGTGCTCACTACCATTTTGATAGCCTTACTGGCAGCGGGTTTAACCTACGCTTTTGGCCTGTCTATGGCGTTAGGCGCATTTTTAGCAGGCATGATGCTGGGTGAAAGTCAGTATAAGTACCAACTCGAAGCCGATATCCGTCCCTTTCGCGACATATTAATGGGGTTGTTTTTTGTAACCGTGGGGATGCAGCTAGATTTATCGGTATTGGCTACGCATGGTATATGGATCGTACCAGGCGTATTGGCCTTAATGATAGTAAAAGTGGTGTTAGTACGTTTAGCGACGCGTTTATTCCACTGCGATCCTATTGAGGGCTGGGCGGCAGGTTTTAAGCTCTGCCAAATAGGTGAGTTTAGTTTTGTCATCGCGGCACTGGCGGCCACAGAGGGGGTATTTTCTACTCAACTGTCATCAATTTTAATCAGTATGGGCGTGGTGAGTATGGCGATCACACCGTGGTTAATAAATCATAGTCGTAGTTTGGCTGAAAGACTTGTTGGTATTCCTGAATTTGGTGAGTCTTACGAACAGGAAAGATTCTCTAGTGAAGGAATGCTTAATCACGTGATTATTGTAGGCTTTGGCAGAGTCGGACAGTCGGTCGCCCGTCTATTAAAGATGGAAGCTATTCCCTTTGTGGCGGTTGATATTGATCCGGTGAGAGTACATGAAAGCCGTAACGCTGGCGAACCCATCATGTTTGGTGACGCATGTCAGAAAGATATATTAACAGGGGCAGGACTGGATCAGGCAAAACTACTTTTGATCACCTTTGACTTACCTGACAAAGCCATCTTGCTTATCGATGCTGCAAAAAAACTTAACCCCGATATTGAGGTAATGGTTAGAATAAAACGCGACTACCAGTTAGATGCGCTTTATCAGGCTGGGGCCTCACACGTGGTACCCGAAATGCAGGAAGGAAGTCTGATGCTGATTTCTCAGGTGTTGCATTATGCAGGTGTCCCCATGTCAAGGATCCTCAAGAGGGTACGCGCAGAACGAAAAGGCCGTTACGATCATCTTCATGGATTCTACCCAGGGGAAACCACCGAAATATCCTATGGGACAGAAGATAAACTGGAATTTATTCACGCAATCGTTTTAAACGAACATGCCTCATGCTTGGGAAAATCCCTTGAGGAGCTCAATCTATCCCGTTTAAGGATAAGTGTGAGGGGACTTAGAAGAGAAGGAAAAGAGGCCACTAATCCTGCTGAATCTGAAATTTTACAAAAGGGCGACGTATTAATTATAGCCGGCAAACCAAGACGCGTAGAGCGGGCCGAGCGTTTCTTATTAGAAGGCGGTTAATGCGTCTTGTCGACCCTCCTATGCGCGGGAGAACTCTTTTCGCGCACTTACGATCCCTTTGCATGTCTGCGAGACTCAGTGTTTAACAGATACTCTTTTGGCATCACTATGCCTGGGCGGGGCATAATTACGTTTACCCTCCATAACCAGGATGTAGGGGCCTATTTACATTAATCCCCGCTACAATTTGCTCACTCAGCGCGTGAATTTATTCACTTTCGACAAGCCAGTTATATGAAATTTTAGTGGGTCTAAATCGAACGCGATTGGTGCTGCTAAACGTCCAAAGCGCCGCTGCCAAAGGAAGGTTAAGATGGATATCTATTCCCCGTTACACTGACTCCACGGGTTCTAGCATCCTTCACTTTTCACCAAAGCGCCTTGACTCGTTACCCGCTTCTATCTCTGCGCAGATCCAACATCAATGCGGTTTGACATCTATCATGCGTAAAAATAGTGATAGGGGAACCCTTGTCGCTTAGTGTTTAGTTGGGCAGCAACGCGAGATCGATCACGCCACCTTATCTTTCTCTAAATCATCAAACTGCTTTTTCAAGTCATAGTTACTGTCAGTGACGATTTTTTCTAACACCTCTATGCGTTCTTTAAGCTGGGCGACTTCAGATTCTAACTGTGAAACATCCCTACTGGCTTTTTTTACGTTTTTAGATCGCAACGAGTCTGTTATTGAAACAATTGCCCAGGCTATAATGCCCACAATGGCGATAGCAGTCATATTCATCTTTTTGTCCTTACCAGTTCGATATAATTTGAGTTTAATGTGAATTGAACAAAAATTCTTCTTTTTTGCCTAATTCAGTTGAACTTGAGACAGCAATATACTGGCCAAGGATAAAAAAATCATTATATTCAATAAGGTAGGTATGCTTTAAATATTTTCCTTAAAGGTGAGATCGTTTTTTTCGCCAACTGAGTGGTCAACTTTGCTAATGCATAACGAAATTCATGAACAAGATGTAATGTGGATGCAACATGCTTTGCAACTCGCTGATAAAGCTGAGCAAATGGGAGAGATTCCTGTTGGGGCAGTGGTAGTGACAAACGGAAGTGTTATAGGTGAAGGCTGGAATACTCCCATCACGTCACATGACCCCTCGGCACATGCTGAGATGAACGCGCTGCGCACAGCAGCAAATAAGGTTCAAAATTATCGGGTGATCAACTCCACCTTGTATGTCACCTTGGAACCCTGCCCAATGTGTGCAGGCATGCTGGTGCACGCCCGAATCTCGCGGCTTGTGTTTGGTGCGTATGATTTAAAGACGGGGGCGGCCGGCTCGATTCTCCAGTTACTGCAACATCCTCAGCTTAATCACCAAATAGAGATTACGGGGGGAATATTGGCTGAAGAATGTGGAGACAAACTGTCAGCCTTTTTCAAAAAGCGTCGCGCCCAAATAAAAGCCGCTAAAACAATTAAGAAGCTTTCTCCACCAGAGTAAACAGATCACTGGCAATAAATACCCTGCGACGGTGCAATACTTTTTGGTGTTCGCGTTTAAGCATTCTCTTTCTGCGATTTGAATTTGATAGATTTTTACGCATGGTACTCGTTCATATCCTTTGCTTTAGTTGAGAATTTTTATTTTTATTATTTTAAAACTACCTCTTAAAGATGATGCTTTTGTGACAAAATTCAAGGGGAAAGCCCAAATTCTGTTCGATCATGCTTTACGTCAGCTGAATGACGTTCTTCTAACCAGACTAAAGTGTCAAAATAACGTCGTATGTTTTCTACGTATTGTTTTGCTTCATCACCACGTGCATACCCGTATTTGGTGGTACGGTAATATTTCTTTTGCCTCAGCAGAGGCAACCGTTGTTTAACCTCTACCCACAGATCAGGATCAGCGCCCTGTCTTTCGGTTAAAACTCTGGCGTCTTCCAGGTGGCCTAATCCCAGATTATAGGCGGCGAGCGCCATCCACAACCGATCCGGAAGGGGAATGCGATCAGGAATGCGACTCACCAAACTGGAAAAATACTGTGCACCGCCCCGGATACTTTGTTCAGCGTCAATTCTTGAGGTGACATTCATATCCCTGGCCGTATTTCGGGTAAGCATCATCAGACCTTTTACTCCTGTAACTGAGACGGCATCAGGTTGCCAGTGGCTTTCCTGATAACTCATTGCAGCCAGTAAGCGCCAGTCAATGTCACCAGCGTATTGTTTAAACCAGTCTTTATAGTGTGGCAGTTCTGTTTTTGCCGCTTGGATAAAGGAGCGGGTATCAACATAATTAAATTTTCTAATATGGCCGAAATATTTGTCTTCCAACACTCTGAAACGACCATTTTGTTGAATGAGCCCAAAATATTCGATGAGAGCAGCACGAAGAGAATCATCCTGTGAAGGATTGAGTAACCAAGCCACAGGTAGCAACGGGCGGACAGTGAATCCTATACTTAACTGCGGATAACGCCTACGCTGAATCGCAAGCGCATTGGAATCAGCTAGTGTGTACGGTAAAGCCCCTTCTGCAACCATTTGCAGAAGTTCTTCTGCGTCTTTATCTGCGGTGGATTGCCAGGTTAAATCTGGGATGTCTGCTGCTTCATGCAATAATGTCTGGGCATGACTGCTACCTTCAACCACTAACAACGTATCGGTAAGATCAGTCAGCGTACGCGGACGTTCTTCCCCTTGGCGAAATACCAGCTTATGACTGACTTGCTGATAGGCTGGGCCAAGTTTAAATTGCGAAGACACAGCAGGGGTGATGGCATCGCCGGATGCACCAATATCCATATGACCGCTAGTGATCTGAGCAAGTAATGCTGGATAGGAATAAAAGGGGTATACCTGCAGTTTTAATCCCAGATAATCGGCAAACCCCTTTGCCAGTTCGTATTCGAAACCCATCGGGCCGTCCGGCCCGATATAGTATGTCGTACGACCATATACGGTACCTAGCTTAAGTACTTTCCCCTCCACCAGATCGTTAAGCGAATTAGGAACGTGGAGTGGCTGGCAACTTGTCAGCATGAGACTGGTTAATAAGGGGACCAGGTATTTAAATTTAATAAACCAACTGCTTTTCATTGTCACATCGAAGCCAAAATCTTTTAACCAGATAAAAAATCACTTAAGTGATGTTATTGCTGGTTAAAAATTCCGTCAAATTCCTCTATAATCCGCGCCGCAATCTTCTCAAACTTTAGAAACCATTTTTCTTCAGAAAACGGTTTCCACACTACTTTAGGTAAAGCGATATGTTGGTCCTAAGAGGCGCGCCTGCACTGTCTGTTTTCAGACAAACTAAACTGATTGAGTTGTTGGGTCAATCAGGTATTGCTGTAGATGGTATTCACAGCGAGTTTGTTCACCTTGTTTCATCTACCTCTCCTTTAACTGAACAGCAAGCCAGTGTGCTAGATAAGTTGCTGACATATGGTGCTTACGAAGTAAATCATGAGGGCGCTACAGGTACCTTATTTTTTGTCACCCCAAGGCCCGGAACCATATCGCCATGGTCGTCAAAGGCAACTGATATTGCGCACAACTGCGGTCTAAAATCAATCGAGCGGATTGAAAGGGGGATCGCGTTTTATCTGCAAACCGCTACGGCGTTAACCTCAGAACAATATCAAACAGCTGCTTCACTACTGCATGATCGTATGGTCGAAACGGTATTTCGAAGCCTGGAAGATGCCAATATTCTGTTTACTCATACTGACGCTAAGACCTATTCGGTTGTAGACATTCTAGGGCAAGGTAAGGCTGCTTTAGAACAAGCCAATAGCCAATTGGGACTGGCGCTAGCAGATGACGAAGTGGATTACCTGTATGACAACTTTGTTCGCTTGAATCGCAATCCAAATGACGTTGAGCTGTACATGTTTGCACAAGCAAACTCAGAACATTGCCGTCATAAAATTTTTAACGCAAGTTGGACCATTGATGGCGAAGAACAGAAAAAATCGCTATTCAAAATGATCAAAAACACGTATGAGATGTGTCCTGATCATGTTTATTCGGCTTACAAAGATAACGCGGCGGTAATGGAAGGCTGGAAAGCGGGTCGCTTCTTTCCTGATCCCCAATCTCATCAATATGAATATCATCATGAAAATATAGATATTCTCATGAAGGTCGAAACCCATAATCACCCCACGGCGATTTCTCCGTTCCCGGGAGCTGCAACAGGCTCAGGCGGCGAAATTCGTGACGAGGGGGCTACGGGTAGAGGTTCTAAACCCAAAGCCGGCCTGGTGGGCTTTAGCGTTTCTAACCTTAACTTACCTGATGCACCACAACCATGGGAACATGATTACGGTAAACCACAGCGAATTGTCAGTGCGCTTGAAATTATGACCCATGGCCCATTGGGCGGTGCTGCGTTCAACAACGAATTTGGTCGGCCTAACTTGCTTGGCTATTTCAGAACCTATGAACAGAAAGTCAATAGCTTTAATGGCGTAGAAGTACGCGGGTACCACAAACCCATTATGATTGCAGGTGGGTTAGGTAATATTCGCCGAGAGCATGTGGAAAAAGGTGAAATCACGGTAGGAGCTAAGCTTATCGTACTTGGTGGGCCAGCGATGAACATCGGTCTGGGGGGAGGGGCTGCCTCCTCTGTGGCGTCTGGCCAATCCAGCGAAGATTTAGACTTTGCTTCTGTACAGCGAGATAACCCGGAAATGGAAAGGCGCTGTCAGGAAGTCATCGATGCTTGCTGGCAGTTGGGCGAACAAAATCCTATTCAATTTATCCATGATGTCGGCGCGGGAGGGTTATCCAACGCCCTGCCTGAGTTAGTAAATGACGGGGGGCGTGGCGGTAAATTTGAATTACGCAAAGTGCTCAGTGATGAACAAGGTATGACACCGCTTGAACTGTGGTGTAATGAATCCCAGGAACGTTATGTGCTTTCCGTCGCCCCTGAGAATTTAGAGAGGTTTACGGCAATCTGTGAACGCGAACGCGCACCATTTGCCGTGGTGGGGGAGGCCACCGAAGAACGTCATCTGTTGTTAAATGACAGTCACTTCGATAATCAACCTATTGATATGCCTTTGGATGTGTTGTTAGGTAAGCCACCGAAAATGCATCGCGATGTACAATCATCAACGGTAGCGGGTACTGCGTTTGACCGCAGTGAAGTCAGCATTCAAGATGCCGCTCAGCGTATTTTACGTTTACCCACAGTAGCAGAAAAAACGTTCCTGATAACCATAGGTGACCGTTCGGTTACTGGTATGGTGGCGCGTGATCAGATGGTGGGCCCTTGGCAAGTACCGGTTGCTGACGTTGCGGTAACGACCTCAGCGTTTGATACTTACCAGGGAGAAGCGATGGCAATGGGTGAACGCACCCCGATAGCGCTCCTTTCCCATGCTGCGTCTGCCAGAATGGCGGTGGGCGAGGCTCTTACCAATATTGCTGCAGCCGATATTCAGGACATTAAGCGTATTAAACTCTCTGCAAACTGGATGACCGCCGCGGGTCATCCTGGTGAAGACGCAGGGCTGTACGAAGCGGTTAAGGCTGTCGGGGAAGAGTTGTGTCCGGCATTAGGACTTACCATCCCTGTGGGTAAAGACTCCATGTCGATGAAAACGGCGTGGCACGATGAAGAAGGTAAGGAAAAAGCAGTAACGGCACCGCTGTCGTTAGTTATCTCAGCGTTTGGTGCTGTGCAGGATGTGCGTAAAACGCTTACCCCCCAACTGAAAACCAATATAGGTGAAAGTCGCTTATTGCTGCTTGATTTAGGCGCTGGACATAATCGCCTAGGCGCAAGTTGCTTGACCCAGGTTTACGGTCAATTAGGCGATAAACCAGCGGATGTTATTAGCTCCGCCATTCTACTCAATTTTTTCAAGGCTATTCAGAAACTCATTAGCAAGGGACTGATACATGCCTATCACGACCGCTCTGATGGCGGATTATTTGTTACGCTCGCAGAAATGGCGTTTGCGGGTAAAACGGGGATCAGCGTTGACTTGGATAGCCTTGATAATGATGATATCGCCGTTTTGTTTAACGAAGAGTTAGGCGCGGTAATTCAAGTAAAAGACGAAGAATGGACTCAGGTAAACGAAATTTTAACTGAATATGAATTGCAAAACTTGACGCACTCTATTGGCCGGTTGAATAGTCAGGATAGTGTGGAAATAAAGCGAAATGGGATCGCACTATTCTCTGATAGTCGTGTGAATTTAAGAACCATGTGGGCTGAAACCACTCATATCATGCAAAAACTTCGCGACAATCCAGAGTGTGCAGATGAAGAGCATCAGGCTAAACAGGATGCAGCTGATCCTGGACTGCATGCCAAACTGACTTATGATGTGAATGAAGATGTTGCAGCCCCTTATATTGTTAAAGGGCACAGGCCAACGGTCGCTATTTTGCGAGAACAGGGTGTGAATTCGCATCTTGAAATGGCCGCCGCTTTTACCCGCGCAGGGTTTAATGCAATAGATGTACATATGAATGACGTGCTAAGCGGTCAGGTGACCTTGGATAGCTTCAACGGCCTTGCCGCGTGCGGAGGTTTCTCATATGGTGACGTACTCGGCGCAGGTGAAGGCTGGGCAAAATCTATTCTTTTCAATGCGCGAGCTCGCGATGAATTCAGTAAGTTTTTCGCCCGTCAGGCCACCTTCAGTCTGGGCGTATGTAATGGCTGTCAGATGTTATCCAACCTGAAGAGTTTGATCCCGGGCACGGAACATTGGCCGCATTTTGTTACTAACCGTTCCGAACGATTTGAAGCGCGCGTGGCGATGGTAGAAGTACAGCCTTCTGCATCGGTCCTATTTACTGATATGGCTGGCTCAAGGATGCCTATTGCGGTTTCCCACGGAGAAGGGTTGGCGCAATTTAGCAAAGCTGAAGCGTTAACCGCGGTGAATGCCGCAAATCAGGTATCGTTGCGTTACATTGATAATAACGGTCAAATCGCTTCACGTTACCCTGCCAATCCTAATGGATCGCCAGAAGGGATTACCGGTCTAACCTCACAAGATGGGCGTTGTACCATCATGATGCCTCACCCAGAACGCGTATTTAGAACGGTTGCTAACTCTTGGCATCCTGACGACTGGCAGGAAGATAGCGCCTGGATGAGAATTTTCAGAAACGCACGAGTATTTGTGGGCTAATTGCTATAACGTGTTGACAAGATGTGGGTTTTTGCCTCATATCTTGTCAACGCCACTGATTTAGTCTAAAGTAGCGTCTCGCTAAGGAATGCACAAATAGATGAAGGAAAACGAATGCGCTAGTCTGGGCATATTGTTCAGGTAGTCAATGAGCCTATAAAAATAAAAAAGAGACGGCTATGAATCGCTCAACAAGAGGTTTCGGCTTAACTGGGGTTGCTATTGCAGTGCTGTTTATGATTTTGACAGCAATATTTAGTACTTCTGCCAAAGCCGCTAAATTAGATCAAAATAACTTAACGTCTGCGATTGCGTTCCCGATTAATTAACTTCTGATCTGGGTGTTTTTTCAATAAAGCGTATGTCGCGCCTAAACCGCCATGCATTGGCTGCGCGGTGTGAAATGCTATTACCTCGTCTAACTCACGCAACCATCTGTTCAAATAACTTTTCTTTAATCCGGGAAAAGGTTGACTCTGCTCTCCTTTGCCATGTTGAATAAGTATCGCTCGCATGCCCTGTTCATGGCACTTTAACACGGTCTGGTAAAGAACATCTCGACTTTGGTTGAGTGTTAAGCCTTTTAGCGACAGGCGGTGTTCGAGGGCATATTTTCCTAACCGGAGGTTTTTAAAAACCCCATCTTGTATGCCGGGTTGTTGGAAGCTAATAAAATCGTCAGGAGAAACGGGAACCACCGCCTCCAGGCTTAATGGATTGACAAAGGCAGGCTTGCGGTCTTTGTTGTGTGCAAGCTTATTGGCTTTTTGCGCCAGGCTATTTTTTGGGGAGTGAAGATTAATCTTGTCATCAGCTGGTAATGGTTTTACATCTGAAAACGCTTCGAAAAAAGATAAATCATCGTGATCTGATGAAGACATGTACCCCTCCTGAGAATGACTGCTCAATAATCTCAATTAGTCTTACGTACTATTTATGACCATGGGTCAAAAATGCAAGTTTAACCAGAACATCACATTATGGCGTCCCCACCGCGACTTGAACGCAGATCTAAAGCTTAGGAGGCTCTTGTTTTATCCAGTTAAACTATAGGGACGTTACGCCGCAAGTATTGTAGTCAAAATTGTAAGTCTTGTTAAGACTCACCCCAAAACGATACGAATGCTGTGGACACGCATTCTCATCATATTAGCCGCCTACCTCAGCGGTTACCATGGGCATAGTTCAAGCATCAATAGGTGAGTAAAAAATGGTGTTTACCTAGCCTTGTGACCCGTCGTAGATTAATGTCAGCTTTTTGCTGTGTATATACCGAAGGTGAGAATAAATTATTTCCTTTCATTCCGCTTTCCACCTACTACTATCTAAGGTACTTGAGTTAAGAGGTGGAAAAGTCCGGATGAAAGTTGCCGTGTTCAGCACAAAATCCTATGAGAAAGCGCTGTTAGCAAAGGTGTCAGAGACCTCAGAGTTGAAGTTCACCTATTTTACCCATTCTCTAAATGCGATCACTGCGACATTAGGAGATAAGTTCGAAGCTATTTGCGTTTTCGTTAATGACGACGTGAATAGTCAGGTTGTCAATATGCTCGCCAAGCAAAATATCCGCCATATCGCGTTACGATGCGCGGGCTATAACAATGTGGATATTGAGACCGCAAGCCGGAACGGAATCAGGGTGTCACGTGTGCCATCTTATGCCCCTGAAGCGGTAGCGGAGCATGCTGTTGCCTTGATCATGACGCTGAATCGAAAAATCCATAAGGCTTATAATCGAATCAGAGAGGGTAATTTCGAACTGAATGGTTTAATGGGATTTAACCTGAAAAATAAACGTGTGGGAGTCATCGGCACAGGACATATCGGTAAGGCGTTGGTTACCATTATGCGAGGCTTTGGTTGTGAGGTAATTTGCTGTGACCCTGTACCCTCGCCAGAGATAATGGATATGGGCGTAACCTACGTTGACCTGGATAGACTTTTGACCCAAAGCGATATTGTTTCGCTACATTGTCCTCTCAATGAAAAGACTTATCATTTAATAAATCAAACATCAATCTCACGTATGCGGGACGGGGTAATGTTGATTAACACCTCTCGTGGAGGGCTGGTTGATTCACAGGCGGTAATCAAAGGGCTAAAGAGCGGAAAAATCGGTTATCTTGGCCTGGACGTTTATGAAATGGAGTCAGACTTATTTTTCGAAAACCGCTCAACTGAAATTATTGGTGACGATGTATTTGAGAGGTTAGCCACCTTCCACAATGTAATTATCACTGGGCATCAGGGCTTCTTCACACTTGAGGCCATGAATGAAATAGCCAGTACTGTAGTCGCCAACCTGGTGACCTGCAATACACCACAGGCTAACCCAGAAAACTTTCTTGTCTAACGCTGGCTGATTTAGCGCTTTGCGACAAAATCATTTGGCTGAATATTAGCCATAATAAAATTACCTACCGGCTCGACGGTAGCAGTATCCGCAAACGCGGCGACCACTTTTACTTTGCCGGGGTATAAGCGATATTGCAAAAAGCCTTGTCCAAACGCATCCTCAACCATATTCGTTTGGTATAAAGACAATTCGTCGCCCACTTTAATACCATGCTCTCGACCAATGGACACCTGGATCTGGTCATTGATAATTTTTAGTACTCTGCCAGTAGCTGGATGACAGATTAAGGTGTCGGCTACATCTTCAACCAGTTCTGCGAGTGTAGAAGATACGGCGTGACCATAGGACGACTGCCAGAACGTATGACTGCTAGTATCTATTTGCGCAAAACGGTCGTATTGCCAGTGCGCGGTGGTGGAATAGTGTTTTCTTAACAACGTGGCACCGTTCATCCCATCAATCAACTGTACATCTAATCCGAAGTGTCGACTTGCTTCCTCTTCTTTCCAAAATGCATAAGACGAAGGTTGGTTACGCGCCACACTGATATCTGTAATCGTTCCCGCTAAAATGAATTGTGCTTTACTCTGTCGTGCTAAAGCTGGAGCTTGACGCACCACATTTACATCGTCCCAACGCGCTGAGTAAGGGGCGATATAGTTGATGACGACGGTATCCGTCGCATTATCAAACTGTGTTTTCAGCCTGCGGCTGGTTTCCTCACCGATTCGATGTAACTGACCATCTTGTGCCTGCAGAGGATGCTGCAAGGGTAAGTAACTAGTTGCAATTGTTTTTAAATAGGCCGCGGGTTCGCATTGCGCTGTTTGAGGTACAACATCCGCTCTTATTGTGACGGTGACATAATCATCATGCCAGGTTTCACTAACCAGCTCTACACTGTCTATCTCACCATTGGCCGCAATATGAAACGCTTCGTTTTGCAGAAGGCCATTGGTCAACGTCTGGACACTGCGTATGGATGCCCCGGCGAACAACAATGCTTGCTTGATTGCCTCATTGGTTGCTTGTTCTTTCGCACGCTCTCTATCCCCTGATATGACCAGCGCTTGCCCCCGCGCCTCATACCAGACGGCATGACTTTGCCCTTGATAAAAACACAAGCAGGCTAGTAGTAACCATCCTTTAATTATCTTTATACTGCTAATACGGTTTTCTAAAAGACTGCTTATCATGTTTTTTCCTGCTTAACTACGCGCCATAATCTCGACTCACCACGTGTAAAGCATAATGTATTCCTATTTTTATCCTTGCCTGCAAATAAACCACGAGTTTTACCGAACTTGTGGTTTAGCCTTACCTGACTTGCTCCATGATGGAGCCACTCCCCACACCTACTATTTAAATTTCCAACCATCAGTAGAACGAAGATTTATGGACAAAAACTAAGGGGGAGGGGGCCTTTTTGGACTGTAGAAAAAACATTATCTTTGGGCGAATCCAGCCTATGAAAATAGGTTTTATACACTCAGGCACGTTATTTGCCTTTCATTAAAACATTATTACAGTGTCAGTTCATTGTCACCTTCAAGGGGTAGGTAACAGGATGTCAGTCAGCAAAAAAATTCTATTATCCGTATCGTTAGTGCTTTCGCTGGGCGCCTGCACCAGTATGTATGATAAACATGTAGAGTGGGAAGTGATTCAACCAAAAGAGTATCCCGTGTTAACAGCGGTGGGTTATGCCCCGGTAAATGCTCAACAGGGAACCACACCCAGTATCAAGGAGATCATGGCGATGAAAGCATCCAAGTTAGATGCTTATCGTGAGTTGGCGGAGCAAGTTTATGGTCAGCGCATCGCCGGCAATCAATCGATCGCCAATATGGTGATGGGGGATACGCAGCTACAAGCGTCGGTCGAGGGGATTATTCGTGGCGCTCGGGTGGTCAAATCTTATCCTGTGGGCGAAGATACCTATGCCACTGAGCTCGAATTAGATATGGAAACCGTTTATCAATTGTATCTATCCACAGCTAAGCCGCGTCAGATCAAGGAAGTGAAGTATTACTAACAGAGCAAAAGATTAGGCGCTAACACCTTTCCCAGAACTACTTGGTCTGGGCTTACCACTTTTATCGTAGGTGAGCGATTCTTTAGCGCGAAGTTCGAGCATCAAATTACGCAAATGAGTGAGACGAAGCTGCCCTTGTTCGACAGCTTTCTGATTAACTTGGGTACGGTACTGACATTGTTCCAAAAGGGCTTTGGCGTCGGCTATCAGGTCTTCGATTTCACCTGGAATTGAGCCGGTAGCAACCAGATCGCTGTACTGCTTGTTCACAGTGTCATCTAGTTGCTGTATATCTTCGAGGGTCTGCTCTTTGTCCTTAAGCAAATTCATTAAGGCTTCAGCATCTCTGGAACTAATTAGATGCAATTCTTGTTCAAGTAACACGGCAAGCTGATTAAGGTTTTCAACTTGTTGTGATAACAAAGATTGCAATGATTGTTCCATTACCTGGCCTTATGAATTAGAACCGAATACCTCAGCTTCCAGTCTGGCAATTTTTGTTGCTAAAGCTTGTGGATTGATGCTGTACTCACCGCTTTGAACGGCTTTTTTCAACTTTTCCACTCGCTCTTGATTAACTGGCGCTTCATTACTTTTCTTCTGCACCTGATTTAACTGCTGTGCAGATTGTGTCAAAGACACTGAATCCTGACGAGGCGCAGTTGCAGCCGCACCTTTTGCAGCCTGCTGTTGTGCAGCCGCCTGATTCGCGTTCTGCTGATTACTCAGCTTTGCATTGTCTAATGGTGTTTTGTGTACACCATTATTGTTTACATTATTGATTGCCATAATAAAAATTCCACTACCGTTAACACCTCAATTAGGTTATCGGCAACAGTCTTCAATACTTTAGTCTAAATTTTCGTTTATTGTAATGAAAACTTATACTCAGTAACTTCGCTAAAGACTGACAACAACCTCATTCGTATTCGCGACTTGTGCGATCACAGACTTACGTGAACTCACATTGGTTACCCGAATACTCTCTCCCACTACGCCATCCTGTTGCGCTATCCCGGCTGTTTTAATTAACATGCCTGAGGTGCGGGCGCTAATTGTAATACGATCACCCTTACAGACAAAGCATAACATATTTGCTTGAATAGGTTGACCCTGACGCACACGATGCTTCATTCGTGCCCCCACTAACTGATCCAAGTCGGAGTAGGCTGTGTGCCTTAACCTCTTAATATCAATATCGGCAAGCATGAGGTTTTCTTGAGATAGAACTGTGCCGGGACTTATCATTCCTGCCGTCACCACCACAGTGCGTGTACGGGTAACCCGACCGTTGGTAAACACATACCATTCATTATTGTTACAGCTTACTCTTACTGATATATACGCCTGTGACAAAGATTCCGTATCGGCGTGATAGTTAAACCCTGTCGGACAAACCGGAATAATAATACGGTCGTCGATGGGGGATATTTCCACAACGACGTTGTCCTCCCCATGGTTATCGCCTATTGCTTCAAGCAGATAATCATGCGCACCTCGTTCAATTTGTTCATGCAGGTTTTCGCTTTCACCACCAATGGTGGAAAATGCCATTATGGTTAAAAGCATTCCAGGCAAATAGCGCTGCCAATGTCGAGACTTTTTCTTAAATAATAAAAACATATTCTTTTTGCACTTTTTCGTGTTCAGTTGGTGACATTTTGTCTATGATTAAAGTTCACTACATGGCAGAAGACCGCTAAGCGCAACGTCACTTATTTGACGATTTTACTGCTCACGATTAAGTGATAAGGTCTAACGCAATGTTCGTGCCCAATTTTAAAAGAGGTGATGTATGTCAGGCATTCTAGATTCCGTTAACCAGCGAACCCAGCTTGTGGGGCAAAATCGCCTGGAATTGTTGTTGTTCCGGTTAAACGGTCGTCAACGGTTTGGCATTAACGTTTTTAAAGTACGTGAAGTGTTACAGTGTCCACCTCTTACTTCTATGCCAAAACTTAATGCATTAGTCAGAGGGGTTGCTCATATTCGAGGCCAAACCATATCGGTTATTGACTTAAGCATGGCCACGGGAGGAAAAAAGATTGAAGACCTGTCCAGTGCATTTATTGTAATTGCTGAGTATAACCGCTCAGTGCAAGGTTTTTTAGTAGGTGCCGTTGAACGTATTATCAACACTAACTGGGACTCAATCATGCCTCCGCCTCAGGGAACTGGTCGAGCCAGCTATCTTACAGCAGTGACTGAAGTGGAAAACGAACTAATCGAAATTTTGGATGTGGAAAAGATCCTCAACGAAATTTCACCTCTTAATGCTGAAGTCAGTGCAGATGTGGCAGCAAACCTAAAAACTGAAGGTAATGAAGATAAAATTATTTTTATTGCGGATGATTCGTCCGTGGCCCGCAATCAGGTTAAAAAAGCATTAACCGCATTAGGCTTGGAAATTGAAATGGCCAAAAACGGACTTGAGGCCCTCAAAAGATTACGCGAGATTGCTGAAGAGTATGGTGATGTAACCAATCGAGTAGGGGTGTTAGTTTCAGATATTGAAATGCCCGAAATGGATGGCTATACATTAACTGCAGAAATTAAAAACACTCCTGAGCTACAAAAACTTCACGTGGTTCTGCACACTTCTTTGAGCGGAGTATTTAATCAGGCAATGGTGAAAAAGGTAGGGGCGGATGATTTTATTGCTAAATTTCACCCCGATGAACTCGCAACCGCTGTGCAAAAATGGTTAGTGACTCCTTAGTGAACGCAGGACGGCAACGGATTGAAGAAGAAAGAAGTCTCTGAAGAAAGCTACCTCAAGTTTGGGCGCTTTCTTGAGCAACAATGCGGCATAGTACTGGGCGAAAACAAACAGTACCTGGTCCGTAGTCGGTTGTCATCCTTACTATATACTTTTGATATTGATGCCTTAGACACCTTAATAGAACAAGTGGTCACGGGCAGAAATAAAGCAATGTTGCAAGCTGTTATCGACGCCATGACGACAAACGAAACGTTGTGGTTTCGAGATGCCTACCCTTTTGAAGTATTAGTTAACCGTATACTTCCGGAGTTTTCGAACTTGTCGCGCCCGTTAAGAATATGGAGTGCGGCATGTTCATCAGGGCAAGAACCTTATTCCATAGCAATGTCAGTGATGGAATATCAGCGTCAGAATCCCCGCGCCATCAAACGCGGAGTGGAGATCATGGCCACTGATTTGTCTACCACCATGTTAGCCCGCTGCGAAGAGGGTATTTATGACGAGTTGTCATTAGCCAGAGGATTGTCGCTGGAACGCAGACAACGTTACTTTGAGCATCATGAAGATGGTCGAATGATGGTGAAGGCGGAGGTAAAAAAAATGGTGACGTTTCGCAGTATGAACTTGCTGCACACGTACGCTGGCTTAGGCAAATTCGATGTGGTTTTTTGCCGCAATGTGCTGATTTATTTTGCCCCGGCAATTAAACAAAAGATACTGCAACAAATTGCCGGATTGCTGCAAGCTAATGGCGTATTGTTTCTTGGAGCGTCAGAGTCTATCAGTTCAGCCAGCGACTTTTTCAATATGGTAAAATGCTCTCCGGGCCTATATTACCAACGCAAGACCTAACAACTTTTCCCTTTCCTGTATTTCATTCATCAAACTGGCATTTCAATTGCAATGCTCCTTGCGTAAGAGGAGTAAAATTGTATGGCAATTGATTTAGACCGGTTAGTTGGATTTCATCAAAAAGCGTTGAACTTGAGAGAGCAGCGCATGGAGCTTATCTCTGGGAATATCGCCAACGCGAACACGCCAGGTTACAAAGCGCGAGATATCGATTTCCAATCGGCGATGAAGATGGCTCAGACTGATCAAAGACAATCAATGGTGCGCACAGATAGTAAGCACATTGGCGGCAGTATGCACACCGCATCTTTCATCCAATACCGTTCACCAACCCAGTCAGACACGGGCGATGGCAATTCAGTAGAAGTACAAAAAGAACGTAACGCGTTTTTGGACAATGGTCTTCGCTATCAGGCTACGATTGAATTTTTAAACGGCAAACTTAAGGGTATGAAGAAGGCTCTAAGTGGAGGGCAAGGCGGATGAGTTTATTTAATGTTATGTCAATTTCCAGTCAGGGAATGGAAGCGGAGTCTGTTCGACTTAATACCACGGCAAGCAATATTGCGAATGCCAACAGTGTAAGTAGTAGCGAAGGCGAAACTTACCGCGCGCGTAAACCAGTTTTTGCCGCAGAGCTGCAAAAAGCGACCGATCATCAACGTGACGGAGTTGGGGTTAAGGTGTTGGGCGTCGTAGAAAGTAAAGCGCCTTTGCAAGTTGAATATGCACCGAATAATCCGATGGCTGATGCAGATGGTTACATTTATAAGCCCAATGTAAATATCGTTGAAGAAATGGCTGACATGATGTCTGCTTCGAAAGCATACGAAACAAACGTGCAAGTAGCAGATACTACAAAACGATTATTTCGCCGTGTACTGCAACTAGGTCAAGGGCAATAGCCGCCTAAGCAGTAATTGAGGAATTGTAATGAACACAATTAACCCTTCCGACCTGACTAATGACTTGTATTGGCAGGAAGAGAAAACAAAAGTATCCGATGGTAGTGAGCAGAACCTCTCGCAGGAAGATTTCTTCTCGCTGTTAACCGAACAGTTAGCCAATCAGGATCCAACGAAGCCAGTAGACAATGACCAAATGGTGGCGCAAATGACCTCGTTCACTATGGCTGATGGAATCTCCCAGCTGAACGAAAAATTTGAAGCCTTCGCCACATCGATGACGTCTAATCAAGCGCTCCAGGCTTCAAGTTTAATTGGTCAGCATGTACTGGTGGAAAGCAACATTGCCCACATGAGTGCTGAAGGGGCAGGTGTCTCAGGTGTTGTAGTGAATGGTGAAACTGTTCAAAACATGAAGATCACCATTCAAAATCAGTATGGTGAAATCGTCAAAACGATTGATGCCGGCACGCAAGGTAAAGGAAATGTTCGTTTCAGTTGGGATGGCACCGATGCGCAAGGCAATGCTATGCCCGCCGGTGACTATGTCGTAAACGCTACTGGTGAGGCTGGTGGTGAAGGGGTTGCCATACCCACAGCAATAAATCGTCATGTTGGAAGCGTAAGTCTTGCCGGAAGCGGCAAGGGTATTATTTTGAATCTGGATGGCAATGTCAGCATTAAATTAGATGACGTCATTCAGATTGGTAGTTAGTAGGAGAGAGTGAGTTATGTCTTTTAACATTGCATTAAGTGGTGTTGCCGCCGCTCAAAAAGACCTCGATGTCACCGCGAATAACATCGCCAACGTCAACACGGTGGGCTTTAAAGAATCACGTGCAGAATTTGGTGATGTATATGCTTCGTCATTATTGGCAGGCGGCGATACGAAAGTGGGCGATGGTGTTATCACATTGGAAGTGGCTCAGCAATTCTCTCAGGGAAGTTTACAATTCACCAACACCGCCCTGGATTTAGCCATTACAGGAAATGGTTTTTTTGCCACTGTACCCGAAATCACCTCTCGGGATTATTCATTCACCCGGGCTGGTCAGTTTAAATTAGATTCAGACAACTTTGTGGTGAACAGTAACGGCGATAATTTGATGGGATTCCCAGTAAACGGCGATGGTTCCAGTGCGTCGGTGGCCTTGAGCACTACAGTACCGGTGCGGATTCCAGATTCGTCTGGGTCGCCGCAAAAAACTTCCGAAGTGGACATCCGAATGAACCTGCCCGCGAATGAGGGCGTCAAAGATCCCGCTCAGTTCGACCCGGACGATCCATTAACCTATAACGCTGCTACCTCGGTAACTGTCTACGATTCACTGGGTGACAGCCACGTTATGACGTATTATTTCGTCAAAGATAATAATCCCGCTGTGCAAAATGAGTGGTATATAGCTACCGCAATAGATGGCACGTTAACAGATCTGGTTAATTCGGATGGCAGTGATTCGGATCCGGCTACAGCAACGAATACGATGGGAACCGCGACGGGCAACGACGTTGCAGCGGCCAAACTCCAATTCAGTGCGGGAGGCGACTTTATCGGTATTCAATCGCCGGATGGTATTACGCCTTCTGATTTTAAAATAACCACTGAGGCGCTAGGGGGAGGCATTCTGACGAATGGTTCTGATCCTACCCAGCAAATTACGGTAGATTTTAATCTTAATCCGGCCATTGCCACGCCCAATGAACCTACTCAGTTTGCTTCTTCATTCGAGGTGACATCACTGGAGCAAGATGGTCTGCCTGTAGGCCGCTTAACGGGCATTGACATTGGTCCGGATGGGCTGGTGAGAGCTACATTTTCAAACGGTACCTCAGAGCCTATTGTACGTGTGGCGTTGGTTCGCTTTTCAAACGAACAGGGGCTGATCCAGGAAAGTAATACGCAATGGAAAGAAAGCATTACTTCTGGTGAAGCGCTTGCTGGTGAAGCAACTACAGGTACGTTTGGTGAAATCAACTCCTCTGCCTTAGAGCAGGCAAATGTTAACCTCACCACGGAATTAATTGACCTCATCATTGCCCAGCGTAACTTCCAGGCAAACTCCAGAGCGCTTGAGGTGAATAACCAGCTTAACCAGACAATTTTGAATATTCGTTAGTAAAATCATAATGTTAAAAAGGTCGCTATTGCGGCCTTTTTTCTTTTTAAAATCCCATAAAAGTGGCATCAGGCTTGCAAAATCACTTATATGAAACACTTAACGTCAAAAGTCAGTCATGGATAAATTACTTTGGATTGCCGCCAGTGGGGCCAAACAGGATTTATTGGCTACTGGAGTAAGAGCAAACAACTTAGCCAATGCGCAAACCATTGGCTTCAAGGCTCAGCTGGAACAAGCCAGAGCAATGCCGGTATATGGTGAAGGACTACCTACACGGGTCTTTGCCCTGACCGAAAGCCCATCTAATAATTATGAAACCGGAGCAATGATTCAAACAGGTCGTGATTTAGATGTCGCGATCCAAGGGAATGGTTTCTTTGCTGTCCAAGATGCAAATGGCAATGAAGTGTATTCCCGTGATGGCAGCTTTCAGCTAGGACCCGACGGAGTTTTGACGGATATGCATGGCAATATCGTGCTGGGTGATGCCGGGCCAATTTTTCTGCCTGTACCGTTGGATAATTTGAATATTGATATGGACGGTACCATTTCAACGCGCCCAATTGGAGCTCCTATCAACGTATCGGAAGAAGTGGGCAGGTTAAAGTTGGTCAACCCGCAACTGGATAGTATCGAACGGCGGGCAGACGGCTTATTTCAGTCTAAAAACGGCGATATATTTAATGCCAGCGAACAGGTGAATCTGCTTTCCGGGGTAGTTGAAGGCTCCAACGTTAATGCGGTAAATGAAATGGTTAACATGATTAGCCTGCAACGTCATTACGAACTGCAAGTGAAATTAATGAAACAAGCTGATGATCTCGATCAGCAAGGCAACATGATGTTGCGTATTTTGTAATTTACTTTTCATCGAATAGTAACAAGTGAAAAGTTAAACAGAAGAGCCATTCGCTCTTGTAGGAGGTCGTTATGCATCCAGCGTTATGGATCAGCAAAACAGGTCTTGATGCAGCACAAACAGATGTGTCTGTAGTCTCAAATAACCTGGCAAACGCATCAACAGTGGGCTTTAAAAAAGACCGTGCTGTATTTGAAGATTTACTTTACCAAAATATTAACCAACCGGGGGGGCGTTCATCGGCAGATACAGAACGGCCATCAGGATTGATGTTAGGTGCGGGTTCAAAGGTCGTAGCCACCCAAAAGTCCCACACTCAGGGAAACATGGTAACTACGCAGAATTCGTTGGATATGTTGATTCAAGGCCGCGGATTTTTTGAGATTCTTCAGCCTGACGGCACCATCGCCTATACGCGCAATGGTCAGTTTACCCTTAATGACCAAGGGCAGATTGTTACGCCAGGGGCAGGTTTCTTATTGCAGCCTGAGATTGCTGTCCCTGAAGATGCCCAGCAAATCACGGTGTCTCAGGATGGTGAGGTATCGGTAACTGTGAGAGGAGAGGCAGAGCCACAGGTTATTGGTCAAATTAATATTTCTGACTTTATTAATCCAACAGGTTTGCAACCGACTGGTCAAAATCTGTTTGTTGAAACAGCGGTGAGCGGCGCCCCAATCCAGGGGATACCAGGCTTGCAGGGGTTAGGCACCATCGTACAGGGCGCCTTGGAAACATCCAACGTTAATGTAACCGAAGAGTTGGTGAACCTAATTGAAAGTCAGCGTTTGTACGAGATGAACTCGAAAGTTATCTCATCAGTTGACCAGATGCTTGGTCAGGTCATTCAGCAGCTCTAGATAAAATAGGTGATATCATGCGGTTAGGATTACTTTTCACTGTTATTGTTGTATTAACTGGGTGTTCAAGTACATCTCAGCCGCCTGTGCAGGCGAATGATCCATTATTTGCACCCGTCATTCCTGACATTCCTCGCGAACATATTATTGAAGATGGTGCATTGTTCCGGCCAAATATGGCTAACAGTTTGTATTCCGATGTTACAGCAAGACGGATAGGTGATCTCATCACGGTGACGTTAAGCGAAAATACCAATGCATCGAAGTCGGCCGGCACCTCCACATCAAAAGATACCGAAGTCGACTTGGAACCGATTATGGGGTTAGGCGGAAGAGCAATCAATTTAGGCAGTCAATCTATTCAACTAGGTGTCTCTGCAGGGGATAGCTTTCAGGGTGATGCACAGGCCAACCAAAGTAATAGTCTGTCAGGTGCCATATCCGTCACCGTGGTAGACGTGCTACCCAATCAAAACTTAGTTATACGCGGTGAAAAGTGGCTTACGCTTAATCATGGAGATGAATATATTCGCTTAACGGGGATTATTCGACCTGCTGATATTAGTCCGCAAAATGAAATTGTATCGACAAAGATTGCCAATGCCAGAATTCAATACAGTGGCACAGGTTCGTTTGCCCGTTCACAGGAAAAAGGCTGGTTGTCTCGCTTCTTTTCTTCTGAATGGTGGCCTATTTAGGGGATGTTATGAAAACGTATTACCTCGTTCTGACTTGTATGTTACTCACCATTTCAACTAGTGTAGATGCGCAACGCATAAAAGATGTGGCCAGTATTCAGGGGGTGCGGAGTAACCAACTGGTGGGGTATGGACTGGTGGTAGGCTTGCCCGGAACAGGGGAGCAAAGCCCCTTCACTGAACAAAGCTTTCGCACCATGCTTAGCAATTTTGGTATCAGTTTAAATCCCAACACAAAGCCAAAAATCAAAAATGTAGCGGCGGTCGCCGTGCACGCAAGTCTGCCAGCGTTCATAAAGCCTGGTCAGACTATAGATGTAACGGTTTCATCCGTGGGAGAAGCCAGTAGTTTGCAAGGTGGCACATTACTGCAAACATTTTTACGTGGTGTGGATGGCCGCGTTTATGCAGTAGCCCAAGGCAGTTTGGTAGTCAGCGGTTTTGGAGCAGAAGGCGGCGATGGTTCACGTATCGTAGCGAACACACCCACAGTAGGACGGATCCCTAATGGGGCGATGGTAGAACAGACCGTTCCCAGTGGTTTTGCTAACGGTGACAGTTTGACGCTTAACTTACATTATCCTGACTTCTCTACAGCAAAACGGTTGGCCGACACTATTAACGAACGCTTAGGTGCACAACCTGATCAGGGCTATACTATTGCCGAACCTATAGATGCTGCGTCAGTCAGGGTCACGGCGCCGCGCGACCGGGGTCAACGGGTCGGCTTTTTAGCCACCTTAGAAAATTTTCAGTTTGAACCTGCTGATGCGCCGGCCAGGGTAGTGATAAACAGTCGCACGGGTACGATTGTGATTGGGCAAGATGTGCGTTTATTACCCGCGGCCATAACGCACGGGGGGCTAACGGTAACTATCTCCGAGAACCAGCAAGTTTCCCAGCCTAATGCATTAGGAGAAGGGGAAACCGTGGTGACGACACGTTCAATCGTTGACGTGGATATGAGTGACAGCAGAATGTTCAAGTTCGAACCTGGTGTTACCTTAGACCAACTTGTTCGCGCTGTGAATGAAGTAGGGGCTGCGCCTGGGGATTTAATGGCGATCCTCGAGGCGTTGCGTCAAGCTGGCGCATTGCGCGGTGAACTGGTGGTGATCTGATGAACCTGAATCCTGCTTCTAGCCAGTTAGATATGGCGCGAAATGTTCACGACTTAGGCAGTGTCAATAAGCTTCGTGAAGCCATTGCTTCTGGTGATGATGAAGTATTACAAGAAGCAGCGCAGCAATTTGAAGCTATATTTGTTCAGATGATGTTTAAGTCGATGCGAAAGGCACAAGAAGCCATTGCAGATGAAGACAGCCCATTTAATTCAGAGCAGGTTAAATTTTACCGGGACATGCATGACCAACAGTTGGCGGCTGATTTATCTTCAGGAGGGGGCATAGGGCTGGCTGAATTAATTGTGCAGCAACTCGGTCAACAAGATAAAAATTTCACGCCAGCAAGCGTTATCCGCAATGACGGTAACATAGCTTCGTTGAACCATTCCCAGCGGGCGCAGGTCAAATTAACTCAGGATAGGGTATTAGACTCAAACACAATGGGCACTGCAACGTCCTTTAAGGCGCCCATGTTTAACGACCAGCACAGTTTCGTTGAAGCCTTGTATCCTCATGCCAAAGAGGCGGCTGATATATTAGGTACGGATCCGAAAGCTATCATTGCGCAAGCCGCGGTTGAAACGGGCTGGGGTAAATTTGTTATTCATGATGCACAAGGCAACAGTAGCCACAACTTGTTTGGCATTAAGGCGAACAGGGCATGGGATGGAAAGCAGGCTGTGGTTGATACGCTCGAGTTTGAAGGTGGCGTGCCAAAAAAACACAAAGCAGCGTTTCGTGCGTATGAATCTATTAAGGAAGCTGTGCATGATTACGTTGATTTTATCCGCTCGCAACCTCGCTACAAGCAGGCTGTAGAAAATAGCGCGGACACGCAGAGTTATTTTAGTGAACTTCAGCAAGCAGGGTATGCCACTGATCCTCATTATGCAGATAAAATAATGGCGGTGCTGAAAAGTGAAGCGATTAACGGTTTTATGCCATGAAATTTAACTAACGGGCAGAGGAGCAACTGATTATGGTCCGTCCTGTCGATATGTTCAATATCGCTAAAAGCGGTATCAATGCTAGCAGTACTCTGCTACAAACAACCAGTAAAAATATTGCCAATGTTAATACTGAAGGGTATGTACGCGAACGCACCACCTTCGAGGGTGGAATTCTTGGCGGGGTAGGGGAACCTACCACCGAACGTGTCATCGATGTGTTTGCTCAAAATCAATTACGCCGCGATATTACCAAAGTGGGTGAGTTTGAGGTTTATCAACAAAAGGCGTCTGCCATTGATAATTTGCTTGCCAGCGATGCAAATTCGATAGCCCAAGGTCTCAGTGAATTTTTTGGCTCCTTGCAAACGGCGGCAGATGATCCTTCTAACTTATCCTCTCGCGAATTAGTATTGGCGCAAGGGCGCGATGTGTTAAGGCGTTTTGGTACGGTTTCAGATTTTCTTGAAGAGAAAGAGAAAGAGGTCAACTTGGAATTTACTTCCATGGTGAACCGTGCCAACGATCTGATTAAAAATATCGGCGAGCTTAACAATGCCATTCAGGTAGCTAGCGGAGACTTCGGTTCAGCAAGAGAACCAACCACGCTAATGAACCAGCGCGACAAGTCTATCGATGAGCTGGCGGAGCTGATGGCCATCGAAGTCAATGACAGCAAAAGTGAGCCTGGCTCGGTTAACATTAACTTGAAGACTGGTGAGTCGCTGGTGCTGGACGACGGCAGTTTCAATCTCATTGAAATCAGCAGTGACGCTGATTTAGGACGTAAACAATTACAACTTTCCACCGAATTTAGCGGTGCCAAGAACGATACTAAAATTAATTTGGGTGAAACCAGTCTTGGCGGCCAGATAGGAGGCCTGTTTCGCTATCGTGATGAAATTCTAGCGCCCACCCAGCGCGACATAGGGCAAATGGCACTTGCTTTTGCCGATGCGGTGAATAGTCAAAATAACCTGGGTATGGATCTCGATTTCCAGCTTGGCGGCAATATCTTTAATTTGCCGGAGTTTGTGGGGGTAAATTATCCCGGCACGCCTAACGGATTACCGGTCACTGGACGCGTCACTCCCGGCAGCGGAGAATTGATCACCGATGCCGATTATAAAGTGACTGTAACCAGTGTAACTGCCGGTGTACCCGACGAAGTGCAACTGGAAATGTTAAATAATGATGGTACACCCAAGATGGATGCTTCCGGAAATCCTGTGGTGTATACGGGAATAACGGTAGGGGCTGGTTTTTCTGAACTTCCTGGCGGGTTGGAAATTGATTTTGAGGCCGCCGGGGGTTATTCCGTGGGCAATGAATTTCTATTTCAACCCACCAAATATGCCGCTGCGGATATTGAGTTGGCCACTGACCGGCCCCAGGACCTGGCATTTGCTTCCCCCCTTAGAGTTCAACCCGACAGCGACAATCTTGGGACGGCAACCGTTAGACAGGTCACCGTTACTAATACCACCGTCGATCCTGCTTTAGGGGCGGATGCGTCAGCATTCGACGGAGCAGGGGGGATACATGGGGTTGCTGGGTCTCCCAGTGCCACCGTAGGCGCCCCGGCGGAAATTCTATTTACTTCGCCAACCGATTATCAAGTTTTAGATAGCGCAGGCAATGTCATCACGAACGTCAGCGGGGTATCTGACTATGATAACCTGTTGGCCCAGGCTGAAGCCTCAGGCGCAACCCCATCATGGCCAGCGTCTTTTTCAGCTTTAGATGATTACCCGGGTTACGATTTGAGTTTGAGTGGCAGTCCCAGAGCCGGCGATTCGTTTACGCTTTCCTATAATGCCAATGGTGTGAACGACAACACGAACGCCTTGAAAATGATCAATTTACAAGATGAAAAGTTGGTGCAAGTCAGTAGTGACGCGTCAAATGAGCCTCGAACTCTGTTTGATGCATTTTCTTCAGTGGTAGGAAATGTTGGAGAAAAAGCTGCAAGTGCCGATATATCGCTAGAAGCCGCTGAAGCAATGAAATCTCAGTCGCAGGAATGGTTTGACTCAGTGTCAGGGGTGAGCTTAGATGAGGAAGCGGCAAACTTGATTCGCTTTCAACAAAGCTACGCCGCCGCCGCGAGGATTTTATCAACGGCTCAGGATATGTTTGAAACTATACTATCGGCAGCCAGGTAATAAGTAATGCGTATTTCTACAAATCAATTCTTCAATCGTAACTTAGATGCGATTATGGATAGCCAGCGGAAACTTGCTGATACGCAGGAGCAACTTTCTACGGGTAAAAGAATTAACCGGCCATCTGACGATCCAGTTGGTGCTGCGCAGGTGGTGAGATTAACTGAACAACTGGCAAATATTGATCAGTATAAAAAGAACAATGGACTTTTTATTAGTCGGTTAGAACAACAGGAAACGGTGCTTTCAAATATTAATGATGCCGCTGGTCGCGCTCGACAATTAATTCAGCAAGCCGGATCAGGGGTGTTGAACGACGCTGATCGCCGTGCCATAGGTTCGGAAATTCAGCAGATTCGTGATGAAGTGCTTGACCTGATGAATGCAAAAGATCCGTCAGGCGATTATATGTTTGCTGGCTTTCAGGCTGATAGCCCTGCGTTTAGCTTTAATCCTGCTGCTACCGGCAAAGCTGTACGTTTTGAAGGCGACAGCGGCACCAATTCCGTGAAGCTTTCTGATAGTGTTACGTTAAGAAACACTACAAGTGGCCAAGACGTATTTGAAAATGTTATCGCCCCGCAAGGTTTTTCGGTCACAGGAAGCGCTGGGGCGACCGTAGACAAATCCGATGTGGCTAATCAGGACGCCTTTGATAGCTTTTTTAATGCGAATTACGACGGTTTCACCGCAGCCAATAATGACTTTCGTCTTACCCTGCAAGCAGGTAATCAGGTGCAATTGACGAATGTTGCCAGCGGAGCGGTTATCGATACAGTCGATTACACTGCTGGGGAACCTTTTACTATTCAGGGAATGAGCTTCACCGTGAGTGGAGCTGCTGGTGATACGGTCGATTTTTCGTTGAATAAACCCGAAAAGAAAAATATTGCAGAAACCTTGCATGATATCTATACCGCCCTGGCTGTCGATGGAGTGTCAGGTGATACATTACGCAAATCAATCCAAGGGGCTATTTCTAGTATCGATTCAGCCACCGACAAAATCTCGGCTGAAGTCTCTTCCATAGGTGGCAGACAAAATGTTGCGACGGCAGTATTCGAAACAAACTTGGACTTAGAAGTTAATGTACGCTCCGCTCGGGCAAACATTGAAGAAACCGATTTTGCGGAAGCATCGGCAGAGTTTGCTAGACAGGAAACCGCATTAAATGCAGCGTTGCAAACCTTCCCTCGCATTTCCAGCTTGTCATTATTCAACTTTATCTAAATATTTTCTAAGGTCATCAATTTTGGCTATATAGACTCGCGTTTCGTCGTCTACATGGCCAGAATAGTACGATAAGAAACACGACTCTTTATATAAAACGATTCCCGGATAACTATTGTCCGCTGCACTGGGTAAGGTGAGTAAGTGGGTTAGCTTTCCCTTCTTTAGTGCCAAATGCCAGAGTGCCGTTTTGGGTTGGTTACCCTGCCAAATTCTTCCTGCTACCAAGGCTGACTCTTCTGAAAGGGGCTTCATTACGGGCCCGCCAATGTAAGTATGCAAATCCTGCCATTGCCATTTTGTATAAGGAGGCAATGCATATCCAAGCTGGGCGCTATAGCTATCGGCATCACGTCTAACTAACGCCCACATAGCTCCATTTGGGTCAAACATCAGATCACTTTCATTGGGGTAACCCAATTTGTGATCCCGCATCGATAAGGCATGGGATTTACGCAAGTACATTGATTTACGCGGATGGCCTGCGTATAGATCCACTCTGTTTTGCTGACGATTATAAGCGAAACCATAAGCCTGGTGTTGGCGCCATCTGATCCGCCACAACCACCACCCGTCAGGACCGAAAAAATGGGGTGATGACCAGGTTAGGCCATTATCACTAAACCAGCTTACCCACCGCGTGCTAGAACACGATTGCGGTGTGGCATTGAAACGGGCAAAAGCCAACAGATGGATACGACCAGACTCATCAACACTAAGCTTAGGATCGCGAAGATCACAATTAGGAAAGGAGAGATGTTGACGAGAGGCAACCTTCAAGCCCCGGTTGAGAACGGATATTTCGATGCGACCATCTCCACTGACATGGTTAGTCGCCTGACGATAGCAACACACTAAATTATCCCCAACGTGTAGTAAATCTGTAAACGCACTATGACGAGCCGAGCTTGAAACGCGTATTGGCTTAATTAAATTTGAACTTTTTTGAGTCATGAAAAATTGATTTAAGACAGTGGGTTAGAAAAGTATAGGTAACATCTCGAGGCTTTTCTAAAATAATTTTAATTTTTTTGTTAAAGGAAATTTTTCATTTGGCGATAAATATGTCGAGAGAGCCAGGTTATCAGATCACAGACAGGATCTTGATAGCGCATAAGTAGTAACACCGGTTATCCGGTATTCCGACCTCCGTCGGTTGAGAGTTGTAGTTGGAGAGATCCCTATGTCTATGTTTGTAAACACTAACGTTTCAGCGTTAAACGCTCAGCGTCAATTGTTCGATACCAGTAATTCATTGAACACGTCGTTCGAGCGCCTATCTTCAGGTTTCCGTATTAACAGTGCATCAGACGATGCAGCTGGTTTGCAGATTTCTGACCGTATGACATCACAAATCCAGGGTTTGAATCAGGCAGTACGAAATGCAAATGATGCTATTTCATTGTCTCAGACAGCGGAAGGTGCGTTAGACGAAACCACTAACTCACTGCAGCGTATGCGTCAGTTAGCGATTCAATCACAAAACGGTATTAACTCAAGTGAAGACCGTGCTGCATTGCAGAAAGAAGTGGCAGCACTTCAGTCTGAAATGTCACGTACTGCTACCGATACAGAGTTTAACGGTGTCAATATTCTAAGCGGAAGTTTTTCAGCCGATTTCCAGGTTGGAGCAAATTCTGGTCAGACAATCAAAGTTGAGTTAACAAAAGCCGGTGGTTTCGGAGCTTCCGGTCTTGGTGTAAATGCATCTAGTGTTGATATCAGTACGTCAGCCGGTGCAGCCGCGGCATTAACTGCCATTGATGCAGCTATTTCTACGATTGGCGGCACGCGCGCAGATTTGGGTGCGTTGCAAAACCGTTTCCAATCCACTATCCGTAACCTGAGTAATGTGGCAGAAAATGTATCAGCAGCACGTTCGCGTATTCGTGATACTGACTTTGCTTCTGAAACAGCAGAACTGACACGTAATCAGATCTTGCAGCAGGCGAGTACGTCTATTCTGGCTCAGGCCAAGCAGCGTCCTCAGTCAGCATTGTCATTGTTGGGTTAATACTTATCTTGATATTGGAAGAAGCCTGGAGGTAGTGAGAGTACAGCCGGATTTTATTCCCCTAATCAATACCAAAAGCCGGGTTTAGCCCGGCTTTTTTATAGCTTTTCAGTGAGATACGAGGGAATTGTTAGTGTATAACAGCCTATACCTATGTATGAAAAGTTACGAAAATAAGTGTTAAGTGGTTAAATTTTGATTAATTGCTTAAAAAAGTCAATTTCTATAACTTTTTTACTAAAGGATATTTTTCCAACGTCGATAAATACACTGAGAGAGCCAGGTTATCAGATCCAAAAAGAGGTCTCGATAACACTTATTTAATAATGCCGGTAATCCGGTTCCCGACCTCCGTCGGTTGAGAGTTGTAGTTGGAGAGATCCCTATGTCTATGTTTGTAAACACTAACGTTTCAGCGTTAAACGCTCAACGTCAATTGTTCGATACCAGTAATTCATTGAACACGTCTTTTGAGCGTCTATCTTCAGGTTTCCGCATCAACAGTGCATCAGACGATGCCGCTGGTTTGCAGATTTCTGACCGTATGACATCACAAATCCAGGGTTTGAATCAGGCAGTACGAAATGCAAATGATGCTATTTCATTGTCTCAGACAGCGGAAGGTGCGTTAGACGAAACCACTAACTCACTGCAGCGTATGCGTCAGTTAGCGATTCAATCACAAAACGGTATTAACTCAAGTGAAGACCGTGCTGCATTGCAGAAAGAAGTGGCAGCACTTCAGTCTGAAATGTCACGTACTGCTACCGATACAGAGTTTAACGGTGTCAATATTCTAAGCGGAAGTTTTTCAGCCGATTTCCAGGTTGGAGCAAATTCCGGCCAGACCATCAAAGTTGAGTTAACAAAAGCAGGTGGTTTCGGAGCTTCCGGTCTTGGTGTAAATGCATCTAGTGTTGATATCAGCACATCAGCCGGTGCAGCCGCGGCATTAACTGCCATTGATGCAGCTATTTCTACGATTGGCGGCACGCGCGCAGATTTGGGTGCGTTGCAAAACCGTTTCCAATCCACTATCCGTAACCTGAGTAATGTGGCAGAAAATGTATCAGCAGCACGTTCGCGTATTCGTGATACTGACTTTGCTTCTGAAACAGCAGAACTGACACGTAATCAGATCTTGCAGCAAGCGAGTACGTCTATTCTTGCTCAGGCCAAACAGCGTCCTCAGTCAGCATTGTCGCTCTTAGGTTAATACCTGACGAGTAACGGGTTGGGGCTATTCGCCATGTTGAAGGCCTTAGCTTTTGTTGACTTTGCCAGTAGCCGGGGAGTACCCGGCTTATTGGATTTAAAGTGTGTTTATACTTTTCTTCGTTATCGACTAGCGTGGTTAAGTAATAGAAAGTAGCGGCGAGAATCCGCAAAAATTTACCTTCACGTTAAAAAAGTACCAAAGCGAGTTGACGCGTATGTTTGTTAACACGAATGTTTCTGCATTAAATGCTCAACGGCAATTGTTTGATACGAGCAATGCCCTCAGTACATCCTTTGAGCGGCTTTCGTCCGGGTTTCGCATTAATAGTGCGGCGGATGATGCAGCAGGCCTACAAATTTCAGATCGCATGACCTCCCAGGTTCAAGGGCTGAAGCAGGCAGTGAGAAACGCCAATGATGCTATCTCAATTTCCCAGACAGCTGAAGGCGCTCTTGACGAAACCACTACCAGTTTGCAGCGCATCCGACAGTTGGCTATCCAATCGCAAAGCGGTATTAATACCGATGCTGATCGTGAAGCACTACAAAAGGAAGTGGCGGCTTTAAAAACTGAAATTTCACGTATTGGCTCGTATACTGAATTTAATGGTGTGAGTATTCTTAAAGGCGACTTCGCGGTTGATTTTCAGATAGGGGCAAATAGCGGCCAGACTATTAAAGTTGAGTTGTCGCAAAATGGTGGCTATGGGGCTTCTGGACTCGGTGTTGGTGCGGTAGATATCAGCACGTCGGCAGGTGCGGCTGCTGCATTAACTGCAATTGACAGTGCAATTTCCACTATCGGATCCACCAGAGCCGATCTGGGGGCGTTACAGAACCGTTTCCAATCAACTATCCGCAATTTAAGTAATGTCGCAGAAAATGTATCATCAGCGAGATCTCGTATTCGGGATACTGACTTTGCCGCTGAGACAGCAGAATTGACACGTAATCAGATTTTGCAACAGGCGAGTACGTCAGTTCTTGCACAGGCTAAGCAACGCCCGCAATCGGCCCTGTCATTATTGGGTTAATCGCCAACAGAATAGTTAAATGGGGGAGGCAAGCCCCCCCACTATCAACCTTACTTTTACGCGAATGCAAAAAAACGTATTAAATAAAATACATACGTATAAAAAGTTACTAAATAAGCCTCTTTTCGATTTTTTGCTTCTAATTCCACTTTTTTTACATTTTTTTCTCAAGGAATTTTTTCCTTCGACGATACAGTATCTGAGCAAGCCAGGGTGACAAAACACGACAAACAGTGTGCTTACCCCCTTACTTTTTACTTTAAAAGTTTTATGCCAGCTAAAAGCTGGGTGATAAGTTTAGGAGAGAGTCCATGAGTATGTTTGTTAACACTAACGTTTCAGCATTAAACGCCCAACGTCAAATGTTCGATACCAACAATGCGTTAAACACGTCATTTGAGCGTTTGTCATCAGGTTTCCGCATCAACAGCGCTGCTGACGATGCAGCAGGTCTGCAAATTTCTGACCGTATGACGACCCAGGTACAAGGTCTGAACATGGCCGTGCGTAATGCCAACGACGCGATTTCATTGTCACAAACGGCCGAAGGTGCGTTAGACGAAACCACCAATACATTACAGCGTATCCGTCAGCTTGCGATTCAGTCGCAAAATGGTATTAACTCCGATGCTGACCGTGGTGCACTGCAAAAAGAAGTGGCAGCTTTAAAGACAGAAATGTCACGAATTGCGTCTGATACGCAGTTCAACGGCGTAAACATCTTAAATGGCAGCTATTCAGCTGACTTTCAGGTGGGCGCAAATAGCGGCCAGACCATCAAGGTAGAGCTAACGCAAACGGGTGGTTTTGGTGCCTCTGGCTTAAACGTTGGCGGTTTGGATATCAGTACTTCAGCCGGTGCGGCTGCCGCATTGACCTCTATTGATGCAGCGATTTCTACCATTGGTGGCGCGCGTGCAGACTTAGGTGCTTTGCAGAACCGTTTCCAGTCCACCATTCGTAACTTGAGCAACGTTGCTGAAAATATCTCAGCGGCCCGTTCACGAATCAAAGATACCGATTTTGCATCGGAAACGGCAGAACTGACCCGTAACCAGATTTTACAGCAAGCCAGTACAACGATTTTGTCACAGGCGAAACAGCGTCCACAGGCAGCCCTGTCTCTGTTAGGCTAATTATCTTATTATCAATAAAGGCCGGAAACTCCCGGCCTTTATTTATTCCATCTGCTATCAATTCCATCTGCACTCTGTGTAACCCCGAGCTTATTTCTACACCAGGCATTACCATGGCCGGTAAAATTCTTTTGCTTACTTTAAGATATTCACGCTGAAAAATTTTCTACATTAATGTGGAAGGGCAATGCATAATCGTGCCGCGAACAGTAAACCATGAGACGATAACAGGCAAAGAAGTTGCTGACTGGCAGGAAGAAGCCAGGAGGTAGTGAGAGGTATGAGGTCTGAACTTCGCCCCTGCCGTCAGCGTTTGCAATAACAGTGTATTATTGCTGTATTTTGCTTCATCAAGACTTGTCATAATGAAGTGCCAGAATTATGACTCTGACATAAAATACTAAGCATCGATTATGCCAATCACTATTGTAGGAAACAAAGTTATTCGACTTAGGCAACTAGGCTCACGATATAAGCTTGGCTTTATAAGCCGAAATGATGAGTAAAAATTAGAATCAAGAGGCAAATAGCGGCAGCAGGGTGCAGCGCTCATTGCCTCCTTTGCGGCGGTAAATGTCCGCTCCCAATGGCAGACATTCCAATGAAATTGATAGCTTATTAGCATTTAGTGAAAAAGGTGACCTACTCAGGTCACCTTTTTTAATGGGCGTCGACTAACAGGTTGAGAGTGTAGAAGGATGGTTGAGAGGCCAGTAAATTTCTACATTTCCCGTTAGCCGACTAAAAAAATCTTTAACACCTTTATAAGGCTAGTTGTTATGCCTACTAAGTGGGTAGGTTACTTTTTACTTTCAAGCTTAATTATAATCCTTACCGACTATAGACAAAAGCTTATTTATGTAAAAAAATTCGCTGAACGACGCAGTTGGTGAAGGCATTATCTATGCCAGTATTGAAATTTTGCTTTAAAAGTTACGAGAATAGGTTTAACACGGTATACCCAAGTATTTTCCCATATACCCTTCATTTTCAGCACTAACACCAGAGAGGAAATGGCCTAACCCTCTGAATTTCCATCTTGATTATTTGATACATTAAAAATAATTAATAAAAAAATATTGTTAAATCAGCTTGTTACGTTAAGTAAGTGAAATATTGTTAAATTTCTCTAAAGTTCCTTCAGATAGCGTCGATAACGTTAGTCGAGGGGTAATTTAATTATTAAATTGTGAAGTGGATTCACTTCAACCTTGAGTGGTTCGGTCGGAGTAGTGACCGTCTGGATCAGGTGATGAAGGATGAGATGATTATGAAGACATCGTCCGTCCCCAGGAGGTAAATTATGTCAATGTTTGTAAATACTAACGTATCTGCTTTGAACTCTCAGCGTCAGTTGTTCGCGGTGAGCGATAAGCTAAATACATCTTATGAGCGCCTGTCATCGGGCTTTCGCATCAACAGTGCGTCTGACGATGCAGCAGGGCTACAAATATCTAACCGTATGACGTCTCAGATTCAAGGCTTGAATCAAGCGGTACGGAATGCGAACGATGCTATTTCATTATCGCAAACAGCAGAAGGCGCACTTGATGAGAATACCAATTCTTTACAGCGTATTCGTCAACTGGCAATTCAGTCTCAAAACGGCATCAACTCTAGTGCTGATCGTCAGGCGTTGCAAAAAGAAGTAACAGCCTTGATTGCTGAAATGTCGCGTATTGGAACCGATACAGAGTTCAACGGTGTAAAAATCCTAGACGGAAGTTATTCTTCTGACTTTCAGGTGGGCGCGAATGCTGGGCAAACCATTTCAGTTGATCTGACCAAAAGTGGTGGCTACGGTGCATCAGGCTTGAGCCTCGGTTCAGTCGATATCAGCACCTCTGCAGGCGCGGCGGCAGCATTGACGTCAATTGACGCCGCCATTTCAACTATCGGTGGAGCCCGAGCTGATTTAGGTGCGCTGCAAAACCGCTTCCAGTCGACAATTCGTAACTTGAGCACGGTGTCAGAAAACATGTCTGCTGCGCGTTCACGCATTCGTGATACCGATTTTGCTGCTGAAACCGCTGAATTAACCAGAAATCAGATTATCCAACAGGCATCTATTTCTATGTTAAGTCAGGCGAAGCAACGCCCTCAAGCTGCGCTTTCGCTTCTTGGTTAAGCTTAACCTTTATAACCTGGCTTAAAGTAAAAACGGGTGCCTACACTATGTGGGCCCCGTTTAGTTGTTTTTAGGTAGTGGGGGTAAAAGTAATGGAACTTTTAAATTCTCAATTTAGTCAATCCTTTGCTTCACATGATAAAACGTCGGCTAATCGCGTGGGTGAGCAAAAAGGTATAAATACTCAATCACACCCAGCAGAAGCTCCATCTGATAAAAGCGTAGATAAAAGTGTTCAAGCTAATGCTGAATCTGCCGATAAAAAAGCAGGTGAGGGGGATAAACTTGATTTTGAAGCTGCGGCCCAACAAGTTGAAGCCTTTCTGAAAGTGCAAAGTCGCAATCTGTCTTTTTCAGTGGATGAAAAAACTAATCGGTCAGTGGTAACGGTAAAAGATGGCGAATCTGGTACAATAGTTCGGCAAATACCTTCTGAAGAAGTATTACGGTTAGCTGAACGGATTCAAGATTTACAACAGGATGTTGGCAAAAGCGTCGGTGTACTTTTAAGTAATAAAGTTTAGTGTGAGGTAAGCTATGTCAATTTCGTCGCTAGGTGTTGGTTCAGGGCTCGCGCTTGACGATCTGGTCAAGCAGTTGCTGGAAGCTGAGCGCAAACCGAAAAGTGATCGTCTAAATGCCCGTGAAGAGAAAATCGAAGCGGAAATTTCTGGTTTAGGCGCCATCAAGTCTAAATTGTCCGAATTCAAAGATGCGATTAAGGCACTGAAGGAAGATAAAGACATTAACGGCAGAGAGCCGACTATCAAACACCCCAACGAAGATGTCGAAGTGTTCACTGCTGACGCATCAAGCTCAGCCACTCGCGGTTCATATAAAATTGCAGTTACTGAGATGGCTTCTGGTAGTCGTATTGAAACGGCTGATGCAGCCTTTGCCTCCACATCAGATTCAGTATTAAGTGCTGGCAGTGGTTCATTAACGTTTAAAGTGGGTGCAACAGGCGATACCTTTTCTGTAAACGTCACCGCCGGGATGACGCTGTCTGAGCTACGCACAGCGATCAATGATAATGCTGATAACTTTGGGGTGAGTGCCAACATCATTGACACGGGTACCGCCGCTGGTGGTGCTAAATTAGTATTCACTTCAGAGGTGACTGGCGCTGGCAATGATCTCGAAATTGTAAACGACAACAATCTCGCTGAACTTAATAAGGTCTCGACTACGGATTCAGCTGAAACTGCGACTTATTTAACCCCAGTTAAAGCAGCAACGAATGCAAAGGCCACCATTGATGGTATCGCGGTAGAGAGCGCGACCAATAAGTTTGATAACACGATTGCAAACGTGTCCTTTACTGCCAAAGAAAAATCACCCATGGAAGCTGATGGGGTAACGCCAATTGCGTCAACGTTAGAAATTGGATACGACAAAGAAGGCCTCGAAGAAAAAATTCGCAGCCTGGTAGAAAACTATAATGGTGTGATTTCCGAAATCAAAAAGCTGACCAAATATGGTGCATCTGAATTAGAAGATGACGGTATTTTGGCTGGGGACTCGCTTATTCGTGGTATGCAAGGTGGTTTAGGCTCGATTATGAGCAGTAATGTTTCTGCTTCGTCGTTAGGCGGCTTGTTTACCATAGGTGTTGAGCTGAATAAAGATGGTGAGTTGGAAATTGGTACCACCAACTATGGTGTAGGTACGGGTGAAGATCGCCTTGAAGATGCATTGGAAGATAACTTTGACGAAATTGCCAAGTTGTTTACTGATGAGAATGAAGGTATCGCGGTCAGACTTTATGATTACATTGAACAGTATACTTCATCCAGTGGCCTGATTAGCACGCGTGAGAAAGCGGCTAAACAGGATCAGGATCGGGTATATGATGACCGTGAACGCTTGGAAGTTCGCATGATAAGCTACGAGCAAATGTTACGTGACCGTTATTTAGGGCTGGATCAGACTATTGCAAAGATGAACCAAACGGGTTCAGCTTTGTTCGCAATGTTGGGTTAATTTAGAAAAGTGTTGGAGTAATTATGTCACTTAAAGGTATTAATGCTTATAAAAAAGGGAATATAAAGCAGGAAATTGCCAATGCAGATCCCCATCGTCTGACATTGCTTCTTATGCAAGGCGCGTTGGATAGAATTGCCTTTGCTAAAGGTGCGATGGAGCGTAAAGAGCATGCAGTGAAAAGTGAATATTTATCACGCGTCTCAGCAATTCTCATTAACCTTCGTGACACATTAGATTTAGATGTAGGCGGTGAAGTTGCTGAGAATATGTACGCGCTTTACGATTACATGATTGATCGGTTAACCGATGCGCTAGTGAAGAATGACTTGCAGATCCTCGACGAAGTGACTAGTTTATTAACACCTATTCGTGATGCATGGGTTCAAATTCCTCAATCTGCCAAAGATGAGGCGTATGCTGCCATGGAACAACAACGACAAGCAGTGTGAAAATAGACGAACTGAATCATTCCCTGACTCCCTCTGCGCTGCAACAAATCAATGAAAAGATTGCAGCGCTATTATCATCTGAAGAAGATGATGACCGCGTAAGCAAGCTCAACCAGTTAGCCACTGACCGCGATTCTTTTATTCAAGCTTATTTAAAATCGTTACCGCCTGAAGAGGCAAAGCAATTTGCTAAACAGGAAATTGTGGTTAATGATAAACTAAAAGAAATTACCCAGCTTATGCTTACCGCGGTTAAAGATGACATCACCCATTTTGTACGCAGTCGCTCAGCTGTAAAAAAGTATAAAAAATAATGCTAAAAAATGTCTTTCTTCATGTGGATGAAGATAAAGAAATCCAAAATTCCATCGAACACCGAGCTTCTGCTGAAATTCTTCAACGTGAACAAAAAAACTTGGCCGCATTCCAGCGTTATATGCCGCCAGTTTATGAACAAATTTTCAAAATAAGTTCCTCGCACATCTCAATACTATGCAATAAGCATAGTGAAATGAATATTATTCATGTGGCGGAAGGCCGCACGTTTTATGGGCTTAATCCTAATGCTGAGGTGGCCGAACAGGTTAAACAGTTCGGCCAAAGGATGCTGACGTTTACGTTAAACGATTCGATAGAACACGATGTCAGGAACATGGGAATTTCTGGCCTTGATAGTCCTCTTGCTCGAAAGCTTAGCAAATGCGATTCCGCCCCCTCACATATCCCTGTGCTAGTGGTGCTGGGTATCGGCGGAGCGATGCATTTACCTCAGTTAGTAAAACAGTATCAAATTGATCACCTGGTGGTTTACGAACCAGATCCCGCCTACTTTAAGTGTTCACTGGCTATGGCTGATTGGCAAACTATGCTGACCGTAGCCGCTGAGAAAAACACCGCGATTTATATGATGCTGGGTGAGGATGGTAGCAATCTGGCCGACAACTTAAGCGAGCTTTCAAGTGTTGTACAGTTCGATGAATTCACCCTTTTTAAGCACTATAACCACCCTGTTTTCGACCAACTCATCAGTATGCTCTGTGAGTTTCCCTGGCAACAGTTCACGCAAAAAGCCGTTAAACCGCAGCCGGTAACCAGGCCAGAACAGTTTTTAGAAGAATTTACTTACCCTATCAATCACTCCGAATGGTCCAGAACGAAACTGGATATCGCTAAGTTCAGAAAAAACTTAGATGCATTTAAGAAGTTTATACCGAATCTTTACGACGAGTTTAACCACTACTATCCGGAATTCTGGTTTCCCGTAGCTAATGATGAGGGGCAGGTAAACCTTTTAAATATAGCTACCATGACGCCACTCTACGGTAGCAATCCTGCGGCTGAGCACGCCAAAAATATAGACGCGTTCAAGAAATATCCTAACAACGACGGGTTAGTACTGAACTTTACAGGTAAAAAACTTAAACCTTATCTGCATTATCAGATGGTGGCTGAAGTAGATGAAGTGCTCAAGGAAGTTGAAGATGAGCAGCGCTCTTTACCTGAAACAGTTAAAGCAATCATATTATTCGGAATTGGGACTGGCTATGGGTTTGAACAGTTAGCTAGTGAAAACAGGTTGGAAAAAGTCTTCATCTGTGAACCCAACAGAGACTTTTTCTATGCGTCGCTATTTGCTATCGACTGGTACAAAATCCTTGAAAAAATAGAGCAAGAAGATAAGCGCATATATTTTAATATTGGTGATGATGGCACCCATCTAATTGAAGATTTGTTGACACAATTCCATACCGTTGGCCCTTATATGTTGGCTAGTACGTTTTTCTATCAGGGGTATTATAATCGATATCTAACTCGCGCGATCCAAAATTTAAGAGAACAGCTTCAGGTTATCGTTTCTCTTGGTGATTATTTTGACCACTCAAGATACTGTATCGCCCATACGCGATGGGGTATGGAGAACGAAATTCCGGCACTGAAGGCAGATGCCCGTCAATATTTAAGTGCTGATGAGAAAGACACACCAGTATTTATTGTAGGAAACGGTCCCTCCCTGGATAATTTGATTGACCTGATTCAAGAATATCAGGATCAGGCAATAATCGTCTCATGCGGAACGGCGCTAAAAACGTTATATAAACACGGCATTACGCCAGATTTCCACGCTGAAATTGAGTCAAACCGTGCCACTTACGATTGGACGGTAAGAGTTGGCGACTTAGATTACCTGAAAAAGATAACCCTGCTAAGTTGTAATGGCATTCACCCGGATACCTGTAACCTCTTCAAAGATGTCTATATCGCATTTAAGGAAGGTGAGTCTGCGACAGTAGCAATTTCAAAGCTTTTTGACGAATTCCCTTATACCAGACTTCATCACGCTTACCCTACCGTGACCAACTTTGTCGCTAATTTTTTTACCGAGGTCGGTTTTACTCAGCTCTATTTGATAGGCGTTGATTTAGGTTTTATCGATGTAAAGTATCACCATTCAAAATCATCGGGCTACTATGCGGAGAATGGTGATGAGCTGTTTGATTTTGAAGAAAATGTTCAAACAACCCTTAAAATCGAAGGCAATTTTAGACCTTTTGTAGAAACCAAATATGAATTTAAGTTAGCCATTACGCTGCTTGAAAGAGCACTTGTCAGAGCGAAAGACGTCTATAACTTAAATGATGGCGCAAAAATTATAGGTGCACAATCGTTAGTTAAAGAACATGTGTTAATTACTGGTTCCCAAAATGTTAAAGAAGCCGCAATATCGAAACTTAAACAAGACTGTTTTTATGTACTCCCTTCTGCAAAGTACTCAGCAGTTTTTGACGCTAAATTTAAAGCAAGTACTCTGCACAAAGAACTCGAAGAGTTAATCGCCACAGTATCTAAGCCATTCGAATCAGCAATTGATGCAGAAAATTTTCTTAATCAGCAACGCAGTTTCGTGATAGGAACCTATTTTAGACAGCAAAGTCTTCTATTTTATTATATTAATGGCTCCCTGAACTTTATCAGTAGTGCGATTATGAAGCTCACCAACATGGCCCACAATGACCAGAGTGTAACGGTCGTCAATAGATTGAGAGAAATTTGGTTAGATTATCTTAAACAGTTTTTATTCTTACTAAAAGTTGATGAAAGAAGTTTTTGCTTTATTAGTACGCTTCAAGCGGAAAGACGAAAAACTCTTATAAAGTATAACTTGTGCAACTTTGTAGGTTCTATTACAACCTATCCAGCTGAAAAAAAACGATATGTGAACGAACTGCTTCCCGCTTTTGGGATCAATGAAGGCAAATTAGTAGGGAATCGTTCGGTTGTTTTAACTTGGGGGGAAGATACACAGAATCTTTTAGCTGAAGGTAGTGAAATTGTAATTTTAGAGAACATTATCAACATTGAGCTTACAACTATTTTCAAAAAAGTTTTATTATTGCCCGGAGATTGGAAAAATGTTGATGATTCACCTTTAAGTAATAATATTCGAAGATCTTCATTGGCGCTAATAGCAAGTAGTTCGTCAAAAAAAATATCGTTATTGTTGGGCAAAGTTACCGCAACTAAGCTCTCAGATATTGTATTAAGTGATAATTTGGCGTCTGCGAGTGACTTATACTTTTATGATTGTGGTGAAACTTTTATTGCCGTGACAACCGAGCTCCTTAATGAAGAAGAACAGATTCTAATGGATGGCACAAGAGTTAGATTGTTGTCTCGCCCCCTAAGACCAAAAGACTTAATTCTTTCTATGCAGACGAAAGAGGAAAAACAAAAAATGAAAAGTCACTTAGCCAAGTCCTATAAATCGTTGGCGGCAGAGTTATGACAAGATTTGGAAATAGCTCAATTTTAATTACTGGCGGCACAGGCTCATTCGGAAAACGCTTCGTTAAATTCTTACTCGACAATGAAAATCCCAAGAAGATTATAATTTACTCTCGAGATGAGCTTAAGCAATATGAAATGCAACAAGCATTCAATGCACCATGTATGCGTTACTTTATTGGTGATGTTCGCGACAATGAACGTCTGAAAATTGCTATGAAAGGAGTTGATTATGTTGTCCATGCAGCAGCATTAAAGCAAGTTCCTGCTGCTGAGTACAATCCTAATGAATGCATCAAAACTAATATTAATGGCGCCCAAAATGTTATCGATGCAGCCATTGCTTCAAATGTTTCGCGCGTGATAGCGCTGTCCACCGACAAAGCAGCCAATCCAGTTAATCTTTATGGTGCAACTAAGCTAGCCTCTGACAAACTTTTTGTTGCAGCCAATAATATTTCGGGTGCTAAAGGTACGCGGTTTTCAGTTGTGCGTTATGGCAATGTAGTAGGTTCGCGGGGCTCTGTGGTGCCGCTGTATAGAAAAATGATTCGCGATGGGATTGAGAAGTTGCCTGTCACCCACGCTGAAATGACGCGCTTCTGGATAACTCTAGATGAGGGCGTACAATTTGTAGTGAAAAATTTTGACAGGATGCAAGGGGGCGAAATATTTGTCCCTAAAATTCCCTCGATACGAATCGTTGACTTGGTCGAAGCCATGAGCGGCACGCGGGAGTTTGACCTGATAGGGATACGCCCTGGTGAAAAGCTGCATGAACTGATGGTGCCCGAGGAAATGGCCCACCATACCGTAGAGTTTGATGATCATTACGTTATCACCCCTGCCATTAAGTTTTTCGATAAAAATGTTGATTACCTGAAAAATAAAGCCGGCGAAACAGGTGTGGCGGCGCCGGATAAATTTGAATATCACTCTGGTCGCAACCCCCATTTCTTAACCGTGGATGAGTTAAAAGAGCTGGACAAGGTGACAGAATGATCCCTTATGGTTGTCACGATATTCAAGAATCGGATATAGACGCTGTTGTTGATGTGCTCAAAAATGAATTTTTAACTCAAGGCACACAGGTTCCGGCTTTTGAACAGGCCTTGTGTGACTACACCGGCGCAAAGTATGCGGTAGCTGCCAACAGCGGTACCTCTGCATTGCATATCGCGTGTTTAGCCGCTGAGGTCGGAACCGGTGACTGGGTGTGGACGTCGCCAAACTCTTTTGCTGCCTCGGCAAATTGTGCTTTGTATTGTGGCGCCAGGGTGGACTTTGTCGATATCGACCCTGACACCCGTAACATGTCAACTAGTGCGTTAGAAGAGAAAATTGAGCACGCGAAAAAGCAAGGGACCTTGCCCAAAGCAATAGTGGTGGTGCATTTTGCAGGCAGCAGTTGTGATATGAAAGCCATTAGCGAGTTAACCAACCCTTATGGCATCGTTCTCATTGAGGATGCGGCACACGCATTAGGGGGCCGCGATGCGCAGGACAACAAAGTGGGTAAGTGCACTTATACCGATATGACGGTATTAAGTTTTCATCCGGTCAAATCCATAACTTCTGCCGAGGGTGGAGCGGTAACCACCAACTCTGAGCGTTTCAGGCAAAAGCTTAAACTGTTTTCCTCTCATGGTATCACCCGGGACCCTGCAATGTTGAATACAAGCGACGCTCAACAGAGCTGGTTCTACGCTCAACTTGAACTTGGTTATAATTACCGGTTAAGTGACCTGCATGCTGTATTAGGCAAAAGCCAGTTGCAAAGACTGGATGAATATATCGCAGCCAGACGTGAAAGGGCTAAAAAGTATGATCAGGCTTTGCCCTCGCTGCCAATAAAAAAGCCATTGGTGGATGACAATAGTGCCTGGCATTTGTATACCATCGAATTAACCGAGCACTCACGACAATATGTATTTGATACCCTGCGTAAAAACGGTGTGGGGGTCAATGTGCATTATATTCCGATCCATCTCCACCCTTACTATCAGAACTTAGGCTTCAGGAAGGGCCAGTTTACTAACGCAGAAACTTATTATGACAGGGCATTGAGCCTACCCTTGTATCCCACATTAAGCAAAACTGACCAACAACATGTTATTACCCAGCTTGAGCAGGTGTTAAGTTGAATATCGCAGTAATACCAGCGCGTGGCGGCAGCAAACGTATAAAACACAAGAATATCAAATTGTTTGCGGGTAAACCGCTTATTACCTATTCGATAGATGCGGCGATCAATAGTCGCCAGTTTGATGAAATCATTGTTTCCACGGATTCACCAGACATTGCCAAAATAGCGCGCGAGTGCGGCGCAACGCAAATTATTGAGCGACCGGCCAATCTGGCCGATGATTTTACTGGCACGACACCTGTGATACAGCACGCAATCAAAGAATACGAACGCCTTCATCAGGCAGTTGATTTTGTGTGTTGTATTTATGCCACCGCGCCTTTTTTAAGTGCAGACTATCTTTTGCAAGGCATAAATCAGCTTAAACAGGATGGGCAAAAACAATATGCCTTTTCTGTGACGACATTTGATTTTCCCATTCAACGAGCTATCAGGTTAGCAGCCGGCGGGGTAGAGCCCATTGATAGCTCCAAAATGGGTAAACGTTCACAAGACTTAGAAGAGTGCTATCACGACGCAGGGCAATTTTACTGGGGCCGCAAAGAGGCTTTTTTAGCGGGAGCCCACACTTTTGCACATCACAGTATACCTGTCATACTTCCCAGATATCTTGTGCAGGATATCGATACGCCAGAAGACTGGCAGCGCGCTGAACTCATGTATAAAGCATATATTGAAGGATAACCATGGCAGAGAAAATTCTCGTTATCAGAATGATGGAAAGTTTCGATGTGGCTGCTATCGGTGTCCCTGCTATCAGGCATCTTAAACGCTGCTTCCCTGAAGCTGAGATTCACTGCCTAACCTTTGGTCAGGGCAGCGAAATAGTGCGCCTGGCAGAACCCGATGTAACTGTTTTGGACCTCGCCCAGGACGATTGGCCAGAAGACTTTGTATCTGCGATGGAAGTGTTTCTGGAACTGGCAGAAATTATCAACAGCCATAACTATACCGAGATCATAAACCTTGATACCTGGTTCATGCCCTGTTTTTTAACAAGGTTTTTAAAAGATGCCGGGAAGCCTGTCATTGGCAATATGCTGAATCGTTCAGTGCAGGACATCATTAATGACTTCAAACACCAGTCATTGTCTGCTGACTACGTAAATTCACTAGAGCAATATATGCAGAGTACGTGGTCTGGTATGCACGCGTGGTTTGAAAAGTGGTGGCTTCACGGGGAGCCTCCGCAAGGTGGCTATCCTGAATTTTATTTACGTCGCTGCTGTGGATTCGCTGATATTGATATGGACATGTCGATCAATGTTGAAGCCGAGCCAACGTTCAGCCGGTCAGAAAAAACGGTTGCCTTAGCTTTGGAAGGCGTGTCCTCAACCGATTGTTACCAATCCGCCAATGAACTGGCGCGTCAGTTAACGACTAAAGGATTTAATGTCTACGCAGGCCTGGATAGTGATGCAAACATCAAGGAAAAACTCAGCAAGCTTAAGGCATGTGATTTACTGGTGAGCATACCTGCTGGCGCACAATGGTTAGCGGCCGCAGTCAACACGCCAGTATTAATTATCAGCGGTCATATCGATCCGCAAACAATAATGCCTGATTATGCCACAGAGGTAAGTGACCAACCGATTTCTGTGGAAAGTTTAGTAGAAGGGATTGCCGACATCATAGAGGGGAAAGCTGATGCATGACACCCGTATCGGTGAACGTTTTATTGGTCCCAGTGAACCGCCGTTCATCATCGCAGAATTGAGCGGAAATCATAGTCAGGACTTCGAACTCGCAAAAAAGATGGTGGAAGCGGCTGCAGAAGCGGGGGCACATGCTATCAAATTGCAGACATACACTGCCGACTCTATGACCCTTAATGTCGACAAAGATGAGTTTGTGATTAAGGAAGAAGATAATTTATGGCACGGTGAATCGTTGCATGCATTATATCAAAAAGCGGCGACACCTTATGAGTGGCATAAGCCGCTGTTCGAGTTGGCTAACGAGCTGGGAATGGTGGCTTTCAGCTCCCCCTTTGATGCCGGTGCGGTGGATTTTCTGGATAGTTTAAATGTACCGTGTTTTAAAATCGCTTCTTTTGAATTAACCGACATTCCTTTGATTGCGCACGCAGCCAGTAAAGGCAAACCCTTGATCATGTCAACAGGCATGGCGAGCCTGCATGAGATTGAAATGGCGATAAAATGTGCTAAAGAAAACGGCTGTGATGACATTATTTTGCTTAAATGCACCAGTACCTATCCCGCCGATCCAGGCAATACCAATCTTAAAACTATTCCGAATATGCGCGAAGCGTTTAACTGTCAGGTCGGGCTTAGTGACCACACCGGCGGAATTGGGGTGGCGGTAGCCTCCGTAGCCTTAGGAGCTACGGTGATAGAAAAGCATTTTGTGCTTGACCGTCACGCAGGTGGTGTGGACGCGGCTTTTTCTTTAGAACCTGCTGAATTATCACAACTGGTCACAGAAACTGAACGGGCTTGGCTTGCTTTGGGCAATGTTCGTTATGGTGCTACTGCTGCTGAAGAAAAATCCAAACAATATCGTCGCTCAATCTATGTCTCGCAAGATATGGAAGCGGGCGAGGAATTTTCTGAACAAAATCTAAAGGTTGTTCGCCCAGCGTTCGGCCTGGCACCCTGTCACTTTACTTCAGTGATTGGTAAAAAAGCGGCCTCGTCGTTAAAAAAAGGCACCGCACTTAAGTGGGAGCAAGTCGTCTCTTGAGACCACTGTTTTTCAGAGTACTTGCCTCTACCCAGACTGGCGCGGGCCACCTCATGCGCAGTCTGGCGCTGGCCCAGGCGGCGGAAAGTTATGACGTACCCAGTGTGTTTTTATTAGATGCTGAGGCTAAATCAGTCGCGGCTAAACGGCACGATTGGCATTATAAAATTATTGACCTGCCTTCCGGCCTCGCCGACGATGAGGAGGGCAACTGGATCGGCGCGCAAGCCAAAGAGCAGGGTGCCGCGGCGATAATTTTTGATGGATACACCTTCGCGGCTGACACAATAAAAGCCAGTCGAAGTGGGCACTGTACACTGGTGTTAATGGACGACGGCATGACGCATGTTTCGCAATTTGTTGATATCGTCGTTGATCCCGCTGCGTCTCCTAAAACTGATTCTGCTCAGCAGAGGTTTTGTTACGGTCCTGAATTCAGACTGCTTCGCAGAGAATTTGCAGAAGTTTCGCCAAATCCCATTAGTCAGCGAAACGGTATCGCCATTAGTCTGGGCGGTAGTGACCCTAAAAATCTTACGATCCCATTGCTAGAGGCAATCGCAAAACGGATGCCCAATCTGCCCATTCGAGTGGTGACAGGCCCTGCTTATCAGCGGTTATCCGAATTGGAAGCATGCATCGCTACGCTTTTAAATCCCATTCAACACATACATAACTGTCAGGATATGAGTGAAGTCTGGAACCATGCCAAATTAGCGATTAGTGCAGCCGGGGGCAGTCAGTTTGAGTTGGGAACATGCGCAACGCCTTCCATACTGCTTATAGTGGCTGATAATCAGCAAGAGGCCACCAAACAGGCTGTGAAAGAAGGCTGGGCACATAGTTTTGATTGCGTTGACAGAACACCATTGGCAGATATCGCAAACTGCGTACAATCACTATTAGACAACGATTTACAAGTCTTGTCAGACAAAGCTAAAGGGCTATATGATGCTGAAGGTGCGACGAGGTTGTTAAAAATAATTGCTGAACATCAACAATGATAAAGGTTTCTCATTCTTTTCAGGGCCCTGTAATTACCGGGTTTCAAGTTACATTGCGCCCTGTTGCGCAAAACGATTTAAGCCAACTTAGAGATTGGCGGAATAGCGATACAGTACGACAGCAAATGCTCTCGACAGATTTTATTTCAGAAGAGCAGCAACACGCCTGGTTTAAAAAAATCCAACGTGATGACTCACAGCAACACTGGGTAGTGGAATACAAAGGGCAGGCTATTGGCGCGACTAACATCAAAGCGCGTTTTCATGGCGATTCTGTCAACACCGCTAAAACACTCGAGCCGGGTTTATATATAGGCCATCCTGACTATCAGGGGAACGTTATAGCGTTTGCGCCCACACTGGCCTTGTACGACTACTGCTTTGCTCATTTGTCCGTCGAATCTTTCTTTGCTGTCGTCAAAGCCGAAAACAAGGCTGCGCTAAAATACAACCAGCAACTTGGCTATCAAGTCATCAATCAATCTGATTTAATTGATTTACGCTTGCAAAAAGAAGGGTTTGAGCGGCACACTGAATTACTCAGGCGATTACTTTCCAGGTCGCCGCGTAAAGGACAATAAGGTCGTATAGAGTGGATAATAACGCAAAAATTAAGCAGGTGTTCTGTCAGGCCCTGGGTATTCAACCAGAGCAGGTGACGGATGATCTGACTTACAACACAATCGAACAATGGGATTCAACTGCGCATATGATACTGGTCGCAGAATTAGAGGACAGTTTTGACGTCATGCTCGACACGGATGATATTATCGATATGAGCACGGTAGGCAAGGCAAAAGAAATTCTGGCAAAGTATGACATCCAATTCTGATCCAAACAGTCTTAGGGGTAAGTCCATATTAGTCACCGGCGCCACGGGTGAGATTGGCCAGGCCATTGTGTCAGCGTGCCTGAAATCCGGAGCCTCGGTATTTGCCAACGCACGTGATGAAGATAAACTTGCGCCATTGCTTGACAGTTGGGCTGGTAAAGTTGTGCCGCTCATCTATGACGTGACGGACGAAAAAGCAGTAAAAGAGCAATTTCGCCAAATTCAAAAAATGCAGATGCAATCTGATATCGGCCCATTACATGGTCTTGTGAATAACGCGGGCGTGATGTTTGAAGCCCCCATTACCGTCAGCTCAATGGATAAACTCAAAGAGCAGCTGAATATCAATTTTTTAGCCCCTTATCAACATATGCAATTAGCCTGCAGGTTAATGGCAAGACTGCGCAAGGGCTCAATTGTGAATGTGCTTTCGCAGGTTGGCGAATTAGGTAGCTCGGGCATGAGCGCATACGCCTCGAGTAAAGCCGCATTGAAAGGCGCGACGGTTTCGCTGGCAAAAGAACTGGCAGCGGTTGGCATTCGCGTCAATGGTGTGGCCCCTGGTTTTATTGACACCGCTATGACCAGGCATTACGAGCAGGAAAAACGCGAGAATGTATTGCAGCGGGTGGTCATGAAGCGAGCCGGCACACCAGCCGATGTGGCTAAAGCCGTCAGCTTTTTATTATCAGAACAATCTGCTTACACCACCGGGCACATATTGCCGGTGGATGGGGCATTTTGCCCTTAATGTCGTTTCCCTTGTTTAATCGCTCACTGGATCAGTTCGGCGCCAACCCCGCGTTAATCAGTGACGCCGATTCAATCACCTATGCCGGGCTGCAAAAACGCGTTGACCAACGAATAAATGAATGGCAGTTGCGCGTGGGCAGTCTGCGGCCGCTAGTGATATTGCGAATGGCAAACACCATTAACAGCGTCGTCAATTATTTAGCCTGTCTGCAAGCTCATTATCCGTGCATTGTAGTAAACAGCAATGCGCGTGACGAAGTCGTAGCCGCGATTGTTCAGCAGTTTTCTCCCAATGTCCTGATTGAAGAAGGAAGCTTTCGGTTACTATCTCAACAGCAGCTTAATCTGGCAGCTGAATTAGGGATCCTGTTATCCACATCAGGCTCTACAGGCAGTCAGCAATTTGTCGCTTTGTCGATGCAGAATCTGATTGCCAATACGCGCTCTATTTTGGCTTACTTACCCATTGAAAATAACGATGTAACATTAGCTTCATTACCATTTTCCTATTCATATGGGCTGTCTGTATTACATACCCATCTAGCGATGGGCGCAGGTGTTCGTCTGACTGATCTGACCGTGATGGATAAAGGTTTCTGGACACTGCTGAAAGAGGCCAACATCGCTTCACTCAATGGCGTTCCCAGTTGGTATGAAATGCTGCTGCGTTTGCGGTTTGAGCGCAAGGTTTTGCCAGATCTGCGTTATCTGACTCAGGCGGGAGGCAAGTTAGCTGAATCTATGGTGGTCAAACTTGCTGACTATGCTGACCACCATAACAAACAATTGTTCGTAATGTACGGTCAAACGGAGGCTACTGCGCGTATGGCATACCTTCCTGCGGATAAGGTCGCCGCAAAGCCTGGCAGCATCGGACAGGCTATCCCTAATGGTCAACTTGCTATAATAAATGAGGTTGGCGAATCCATACACAATGCACGAGAAATAGGTGAGTTAGTCTATCAAGGACCTAATGTGATGTTGGGCTATGTCAATAATCATGAAGGGCTGGCCTCATTTTCACCATCACATACACTGCGTACCGGTGACATCGGCTATTTCGACGAAGAGGGTGATTTTTTTATTACTGGCAGGCTGAAGCGGATAATTAAACTGTTCGGAGAGCGGTGTAGCCTTGATGAGGTTGAATTTGCTTTGATGCAATCAGGTTTTGATGTGCGCTGCGTGGGGAAAGACGATGAACTTGTTATCTGCTGTACTTCGGGCCAGTGCGATGCGATAAAGCAGTACGCCATCCAACTGCTGCGGGTTCCGCCAAAAGCAATAACGATGCATGAGGTTAAAGAGTGGCCGCTACTGACTAATGGTAAAACAGATTATACCGCGTTATATGACCAACTCCCTGTCAATGCTTGATATTGTAAGGCTAATTAATCAAAATCAGCACTAACGGGCAAATTTCTGTCGTAAAAGATTGATAAAAACCAGAGTGAATGAATGTCAGAATCTTCCTATCAGCAATATCTGGGTACACTTTTTGAAGCTGGCACTAACACTATTGATCAGTCACAAAAGTCTGCCATTTTGCTGGAGTGCTTTCGGTTTTTACATCAGCACCATTATGCTAACTGCGAAGAGTATCAGCGCATAACCTCACTCTCTCAGGTAAAGTTCGATCGCTACGAAGACCTGCCTTTTCTGGCCGTAAGACTATTCAAGTTATACGAATTAAAGAGCGTTCCGCAGACGGAGGTGTTCAAAACACTTAGCTCGTCAGGTACCACCGGGCAAACGCCTGCCCGCATTTTTCTGGATAAACAGACCAGTGCCAGACAAAGCAAGGTGCTGGTGAATATCATGCAGTCTTTTATCGGTAAACAGCGCTTACCTATGCTTATCATTGATTCGCCAGCGGTGCTGAAGAACCACACCTTGTCGGCGCGGGGGGCCGGTATACAGGGCATGGCATTTTTCGGCCGCGATCATACTTACGCCCTGAATGAAGACATGTCACTGAATGTGGATGCCATTACTCAATTTTCTGAAAAGCATCAGGGTAAGCCGGTACTGCTTTTTGGTTTCACTTTCATGGTGTGGTTGCACTTTATCAAGGCTTTACAACAGCGTAATTTGCAACTGCCATTCACTGATGGTGTGCTTATTCATAGCGGTGGCTGGAAGAAATTAACTGAACAGCAAGTCAGTAATCAGGTATTCAAAGAAACCTTAAAAGAGGTAACCGGTATAGCAAAAGTGCATAACTTTTACGGTATGGCTGAACAGGTAGGCAGCGTGTTTGTCGAGTGTGAAAAAGGCCATCTGCACGCCCCGCCGTTTGCCGATATTCTCATCCGCAATCCTTACACTCTTGAACCGCAATCAAATGGTGAATCAGGACTTATTCAGGTGCTATCTATGATCCCAACAAGTTACCCCGGCTACAGTTTATTGACCGAAGATATGGGAACCGTCTTAGGTGAAGACAATTGCGATTGTGGAAGGTTAGGGCGGTTCTTTCGCGTTGAAGGGAGATTGCCGAAAACAGAGATGCGCGGATGCAGTGACACGGCTGGTTCGACGCATGAGTAGTAACCTGATTAAGCAGTTAAATGAAATAACTGACCTAGGTAGTCTTGATATATTCAGTGAGAAGAGTTTAACTCCTTACGACCCATTAATTATTTCTTTCACATCAGCTCTATCTAAACAGTTGATGGCACCAGAAAGTCAACATATCTCTGAGTTGGTGGCACTGGGTTTTTGGCTTCGTGAAAACAACATAATAAAAGAATTTCAACACCAGTTTACTTGCATTCGAAAGCCAGTTGGAATGGTTGTGCATTACACTCCTGCAAATGTGGATACCATGTTTGTGTATAGCTGGATTTGTTCACTGGTGTGTGGCAACAGAAATCTCATCAGGCTTAACTCTCGCTTATCTGAATTGCAGAACGTATTGCTCAATTGCATTTCCAGTGTGCTTGCTAAACCCGAATTTGAGGCAGTCGCGAAAACAAATGCCTTCATTCAATATGACAAATCATTGAATGAATTGGCTATTAAGATCAGCCGATCGGCCGATGCCCGAGTATTGTGGGGAGGGGATGCCAGCGTAATGGCTATCCGACAGTTACCTATAAAACCTCGATGCAGGGATATCAGTTTTTCAGATCGCTATTCTGCGAGCATATTGAATGGCGATGAATTATCTGCAGAAAATATAAAGGATGTGGCTGAGCATTTGTACCGTGATATTCACCCTTTTAATCAGCAAGCGTGCTCTTCTCCAAAAATAATTTTCTGGAAAGGTAGTGCGACTTTGCAGCCAGAAGTGCTAAATTTTCTGGATAAAAAATTTAGCACTAATATGTCGGTCACGCTAAAAAATGAACAACTGGTAATGTTGCAATCGATGGCCGTTGAAGGCGAGATTCGGCAGGCGTTCACCCACAACTCGCTTCTTTCTATAGAAATACAATCAGGTGCTTCAATTGACGTAACACGCCATAACGGTCAATTCTCCATCTGGATTGTGCCTATACGGCGAATTAGCGAGTTGAATGACTATTGCGATGATAAGTTGCAAACACTGACTTACTGGGGAATAAACAAGGAGGAATTGGTCAAGTTTTTATCCAGTACGTCGATACATGGGATAGATCGGCTGGTACCCTTAGGGCAAGCACTGTCATTTTCGTCTCAATGGGATGGATATAGCTTGGTTGACCAGCTTACAAAGATAGTCAGTGTGGAGTAGTTGTGCAGTTGTTCACTGAGATATTTGCTCAAACTGGTATTTTTTGGGCGTTAACCGCTATTTTATTGAAACTCAATAAAATTATTCGCGCTAAACGTGGCGCATTAATATCGATGGTAAATCTAAGTGATCATTTGATCATTCTTTCCATATCGTTGCTTTTCATCATACTCACACAAGCGTTTAACTATTCTTTTTTCATCTACCCATTAGCTGCTTTACTCACAGTATATGGTTTTTTGCTTTGGCTTGATGCGTTGCTATTTGTTCAGTATAGGCTAGAAGTCAATCGACAAACTATTTCATGGTTCTTTACTGGCAGCAAAGGAATAAGCAAAGGAATACCTCACCTTTTTAGTCTCGGAAATCGCGATCCATGGTTGTTTGTTGTTCCGTTTCTTTGGTTTGGCTTAGTGCTGATGCAAACCCTTTCACCCCACTTTCTTAGTTCGTTTTTAAGTTCAGAGTGGCATAGCGTTGCGGGCGGTATAACCATGTTTGCGGGGGCAACGGTTGTTATAACTCATCAAATGAAGCGATATTTTTCTCTAAAACATCCCTTTTTTTCTTCGGTAAGCTTGCTCGGTAAAATTTTTCATTGCGATCATTTTGAGGGCGATGAATCTATTTTGTTAAAGCCGGAGCATCAGTCATTGATTGCACCAGAAAGTGTAGAGCGTGAACCAACAAAGTCGTTTGGCCAATGTAAAAACGCTAACGTCATTCTCATTACAATGGAGTCACTCGGCAACTATTTGAAATCCTCAACCGCCGATGGAATAAAGTCTCAAATTGCGAAACGATTTGGAGAGAATAGTTGGACTAGCAAACAACATTTTTGCCTCTGTCCCAATACCACTGTGGCAACTAATCAGATTTATACTGGTGGCTATTCTAATAACCCTTACAATCGCAAAGATAGCCTTTACCCAGGAAGTGAGCCTCTACATATAAAGCATTTGAAGGCAAACGGATATACAACGCTGTTTTTAGATAGTGCCGATATTGGACTTTATGACTACCACAAACTGCTTACTCGTATCGGCTTCGACCACGTGTGGGGAACGAAGGATATCCCCGAACAAGGTTTAGAGGCTGATTATCGTTTGTGGAACATGGTTGATGAAATTGCCAGCAAAGTGAATGATAGCCCATTTTTCTTGCATCTGATAAATGATCAGACGCATATGCCGTATAAGGTTGTTGATACAAAAAGATTTTCTCGCCATAAGGGCAGTAGTGATAAAGCAACATACCTTAACGCAGCTGAAGAAGTTGATTTCATCTTCGACACCTTTCTTAACCGACTTGCAGATAAAGTCGACCTATCAAACACGATTTTGATTTTCACAGGTGATCATGGTGAATCGTTCGGGGAATATGGCTATAACTTCCACAGTAACTCTATAATTTTTCCTCAAGTGCAAGTCCCCTTTATGCTTACGCATCCTGCTTTAAGGTCTATGGATATAGCACATTCAAGTCACTTTGATATATTCCCTACCTTGTTTGATTTGCTAGGAATTTCATTTGACTACCCGTGTTTAGGCAAATCAATGCTTGATGAATCGCGTGAGTTTGCCTACTTCTTTCATTCGGCAACACTGAAGGGCAATACGCCAGCAAATTTTGGTGTTTTGTACGACGAAGGACTTTTCTGGGTCGACCGTTTATTTAATCAAGTCAGGCATGTACAAGGCAATTATAAAAGTAAAAATCTCGTTGGTAAAAAACGGGACTATTATTGTTACCTGTTGCAGCGGATGCTAAAAGTGCGGGGATTAATGAAGTAACTTCATAAATAAGCAAAATCAGTAGGTACGAAGAAGTGGTGTGACTTGAAAAGTGAAAATAGCCTCCGCTACACAAGTACACAGTAGCATGAGTGAAAAAGAACAATTTTGAATGCGTTGAAATCTAAAAAATTAGAAGGTCCATTAGAGATTGTCATAACTGTAGACGACAAATTCTGTTGCCATTTATGGGTATTGCTCAGAAGCATCGTTACTAGTTGTCAATGTGAAGTTAATTTTCACGTTATTGCTAATTCGGTCAATGAAGATAGCAAGGTGAAACTTAAAACCGCAATGGAACTAGATGGCAATTTGACGTTTTACGACGTTGATGAGCAAACTAGGGGCCGTATTTCGGCATTACCATTAAGTGCTAGTTATCTAAACCGATTGGATATGGTGACATATCTACGACTTTTGTTAGCCGAAATACTTCCAGATAGCATAAAGCGAGTTTTGTATTTGGACTGTGATATGGTGGCACTGGGAGATATAAGCGAACTCGCACACGTTGAGATTTCTGAATTCTTAGCCGCTGTTGTGAGTGATGCAAAACTCTCCAGGCAAGATTATACGGCTACATTGGGAATGCATACTAACCGCTATTTCAATGCTGGATTGATGCTGATTAACTTAGAGAAGTGGCGCTCCTTCAATGTTGCTGAAAAAGCACTTCAACTTTTGTGCTCAGGCAAGCAGTATGCATACAACGATCAAGACGTATTGAATATATTATTTCAGAACAAATTGCTGTATTTATCTTCAGTTTACAATTTTCAGACATATGATGTTGGAGTTAGCTCGCTAGCTAACAACGCAAAAATTGTGCATTTTACCACTGCAGAAAAGCCTTGGCATGCGTCAAGCGTTCATCCTTTTCGTCAATATTATTGGAAAATTCGGAACCAAGGACCGTACAAAGGAGAGCCTGAGATCTATTTGGATAGTCATGACAAACTGTTAATAGCTAAATTATTCGATATGGCTGATAACAATAAATCCAAAGTCGTCATATGTGGGGCAGGGCATAAAGGACGTCGTATTTTTCAGAAAGCCAGCGTTGAAGAAACAGTTCCAATTAAAATTATCGGTTTTATCGACAAGCAAATTACCAGTCCCTATCAGGGCGTGCCAGTGAAAAACTCTCCCAAGTTTTTCCCTGGTGCTGATTATTTCGTCATTGCATCACAAGCATACACGCAAGAGATTTATCAAACGCTTATAGACGGGGGAGTGAACCAAGCAAAAATAATATCTATTTAAGGTTTTATAGAGAGTTAGTTCTAGCAAATAGGAGTTTGGTTTAGTTTGTGTGCACAAGATGGTCTATTTGACGTGTATTATTATTTCAGTATCGATGCCCAGACAGTGGAGTAAAACATTAACTTCAAAGATTGTTAATGTAATCAAATATGAAACAACTAATGCTTCTTTATCGACAAAGAGTTTTTAATGAAAACTGTTGAAGGCCCACTGGTCTCTGTAATCGTGCCTAACTACAACCACGCAGATTACCTGGAAGAGAGGTTGCGCTCGATTCAATCCCAGACTTATAAAAATCTCGAAATCATTTTGTTGGATGATGCAAGTAATGATAATAGCATCGAAATTTTAAACAAATTTGCACACAGTGAGTCTCGAGTAAAAAAATGTATTTTTAATACAGTTAATAGCGGTCAGGTGAACTCACAATGGCTCACTGGAATTAACTCTGCTAACGGCGATTTTATCTGGATAGCGGAGAGTGATGACTCTTCTTCAAGTGATTTTTTGGGCACTCTATTATCTGAATTACAGCAAAGCGCAGAATGTGGCCTTATCTACTGTGACTCGAATGTCATAAATGAGCGGGGTACGATTCTCAGAAGGTACGATTTTAGTTCTCCGAAATATAAATCTATCTGGAATAATGATTTTTCAATGAATGGCAGGGAATTTATCAGTAACTTCTTAATACACAGAAACGTTATTCCGAATGTGAGTGGGGTGTTATTCAGAGCGGATTTATTGAGGGATAAAATCAACCAGAACAAATTAAGATATTGCGCAGACTGGTTTTTGTACATCAACATACTGTTGAGTAGTAATGTTAAATATTTAAACAAACCTCTTAATTATTTCAGAAAGCATGACTTTACCACGCGAAATCACAATATAAGTACGTATCGAAGAGAGTTGAAAGAAAAAATTTATATTTTGCGGTACCTTCTTAACATTTTTGATGATACTGAGACTGGGAACATCAAACGCTCACTCAGTTTCTTCTTTTCCAATAGACACAAGTATCGCAGAATTAGTCGAGCCATATCGAGTATCCGACAGCATAAGCAGATTGCGTGTAGAATAATACTTTATGGGGTCAATGATATTAGTGAATGTTTGACGAAAGATTTGGTAAACCTTGCTTCTCGTATTTTTATCGTTGATACGTATAAGTGTGACGGCGAGTTGTCAGGCGTATCAGTTAGAAATATTCAACATTTCGATTTTAAATCCGATGACTATGTCGTGCTTTGCACATTATCCCATCATGCGGAAATGCGTAATACGCTCGATTCAATAGGATTTAACGGAACGATTATCAATGTGTGAGAATTGAATGGATAAAATTGTCGTTTTTACAAGTATTACAAAAAACTATTTGGCTAAAGCAAAAGTTCTGGCTAAATCATTTAAGGCATTTCATCCTGATATTGAATTTCATTGCGTTTTCTCAGAGAGTCTGGATGAACATGAAGATGCCAAAACGTACTCTGCTTTTGATCGGGTAGTTGGCTTACACCAAGTAGCTGAAACATTTTCTCTTCAATGGCTATTTATGCATTCATTGGTAGAAACCTGTACGACGGTTAAGCCACTCTATCTAACAAAACTGTTAAAGGAAGGCGTTACTAAAGTTATCTATTTAGACCCTGACACCAAGGTATTTCATTCCTTAGAAACAATACTTGAATGGTTGGATTCATATGAGATTTGTCTTACTCCCCACATCACTGGAATTGATTTCGAAAGACAGTCCATTTTAGATAACGAAATTTCTGCAGCGAAACATGGGGTATATAATTTAGGTTTTTTCGCTGTTAGTTCGGGCAGTGAGGGAAAAAAATTCGCACAGTGGTGGGCAGATCGCGTAGTCAATTTTGGTTATGCGCAAACTTTTATGGGATGTTTTACCGATCAAAAAATCTGTGACTTTGTTCCTGCTTATTTTGACAAAGTACTCATATCCAGGCACCCCGGCCTGAATGTTGCTCATTGGAATCTGAGCACAAGGAACATTACGGTTGAAAATGACATTTATTATGTTAATGGCCAACCCCTGTTATTTTACCATTTCTCGTCTTTCGACTCAGGTGTTGGTGAAAAAATGGCCTTTAAGTATTCTGAAGGCAACAAAAGTTTGGTAAATCAAATCTGGTTGAAATACATCAAGGAAAATGAAGAGCAAGGCAGTAGCGAATCTTCTCAGGCACCATGGCCGCTAGCCTATTTCGATAATGGGCAAGCCATCACGCTACCTATGCGCCTTTTCTATCGGCAGAATAATTTTTGCCGTTATATATTTGAAAATCCCTTCGCTACATCCGGTAATAGTTTTTTGAAGTATTGGCATGAAAACGATGAGTGCCGGAAATTTGAGAACGCATGGAAGCAAGCAACTGATTTTTTAAGCGGATTCTCGTTCCCCGGAGCCGATCAGTTTCTGGAAAAAAAATTAACAGCATTGTCTACCTTTGTTAAGCCCGAAATTGGCAGGTTGTTTATTTATGGGCTTAATAAATATGCGAGCGAAGTCATCGATATTTTGACCTTAAAAGGTATAGACAAATTTATCCTGCTCGATATAGATCCTGAAAAATCAGTTAATGGCGCCACAGCGTCTACGCCAGATTCTTTCCAATTTAATGAGTTCGACAAAGTCATCATATGTGGTAAAGCTAAACAAAAAGAAATGCGTGCCACCATCGTTCGCTATAGCACTAGTGAGCCCGAATTTTTATGATGGAATATGAACAAAAGAGGCTGATGGTATGCTGGGAAAATGAGCTCGAAAAAGCGTTGGCTTACCGAGAAGAACTGCATTTAACTCATATTTTGATATTCGACAAAAATGGTAATAGCAGTCTCGCTAATTACGATGTTCCCAGTTTAACTTTATGTAATGCCGACTTAACCCGATTTTCTCATAGAGAGCCAGTATTAAAGGCACATTCTAACCTAATGATGTGGCTATATAACGAGAAAAGCTTCTCAGACGTTTACTGCACTCGAAAAAATGGATTAGCATATTTGTTGCTCAAGTGTAAGCAGGTGAGTTCGCGCTTAGACGATACCCACTTGCATCTGTGGGGAGAGCCTTCTGCTCAGCAAAGGCTTGAAGAATACAACACATATGCATCAAGAGATGAGCTACTGCAGTTATTTCTGGAAAGAAACCAGGAGTTAGTGAGTGCTGATGTTGCCTGTGATGAACAAAATACAGAACAAAAAGTATCGTTAATCATTCCCTGTTTCAATCGAACACAATTTCTCTCACAAACACTTCATTCGATTAGCCGTCAAACCTATAAAAATTATGATGTTGTGATTATTGATGATGGCAGTTCTGTTGAGGCGCAGCAGAAAATAAAAAGCATAATAGAAACGTTCCAAAATCTCACTATCAAATTTGTGGTTAATCGAAAGTCTGTAGGTGCATCAAAAGCGCGCAATCTGGGAGTTGATGCAACGGATGCGCCTCTGATTATGTTCGTGGATGATGATGACGTACTTCACCCAGAAGCAGTAACGAATCTTGTTAGCGCCATGCATCGCACCCAGTCGGACTTTGTCACTACGTCATTTTGTTACTTTGAAGGAAATACCTACCCTAGTTTTTCGCAAACAGAAGCAACACTGATTCACTTCCATTCAGACCAGAACTGGTTAGCCGCATTAACTTATAACTGTGTCGGGGGAATCACCACCCTTTTTAAACGAAGTGTTTTTTGCAAAGCGGGTGGATTTGTCAGTACACAACACGCAGGGGAGGAGGATTGGCAATTAATTTTAAAGCTTTCAATCTCAGGGGCAAAGTCTGCGACTTTCCCTTATCCTATGCTTTGGTATAGAAACACACCATCAAGCCTTAGTAAAAGAGTTAATACTTATCACAGTAGAAAGCATCTCTTTGCGTTATATAAACAGGTCTTACCCAAACAACTTCATCATCTACCCGAATATGTTTCTCATCTGCATGAAGAGAAAGCGCAGCAAAGTATTGAGGCCGCATTATTTAAACTAGGTTTAAAGCTTGCCGGTAATAATCAGCAACCCATTTATGTATATGGGGCAGGCAAGTTAGGTAATAAAGTTCTATCAGTACTTTCTCACTCGGAGCTATTTGATAGAGTAATGGGAGTCATCGATATCAATGCTGCAAAAGTCAGGGTTGAGTTTAATATTCCAGTTAGAACTTTATCAGAAACACATATTGATAAGGATGCTGTTGTTATAATTGCGTCACTTAAATTTGTCGATGAGATAATAGCTGCGTTATCGACGTTTAATGTAACTATTCTGAGGCTGGATTGATAATTTTCGATGGACAATAAATTAGTTGTAGTGCTAGGAATGCATCGCTCAGGCACGAGCGTTATTGCAAGTCTTGTTGAACAATGCGGTATTTCTACTGGAAATAATTTGCAAGAAGCTGGACCTGATAACCCTAAAGGTTATTGGGAAGATGCGACCATAGTTGGTATCAATAATCGATTATTAAACTCCTTGAATAAAAGTTGGTATTCACTGACATGGCTTTCGTTAGACGATATTCAGATAAGTCCGCTTTTTATTGAGTTGAAACAACAGGCGATAGCTTATTTGACTAGTATGCTCAAGAAGCATGGCGATATAGTGGTGAAAGATCCCAGAATGGCTACTTTGCTACCGTTTTGGGTTGAGGTTTTTACGAGACTCAATGTAGAAGTTCAATATGTAATCACCAAAAGAAATCCGATGGCAATAGCAAAGTCATTATATAAAAGAGATTCCTTCGATATTGAATATGCGACTCAGCTAATTTTTTTAAATTGGGCTTCTATCGTACAGAATCTACCCGAATCTGCTTCATCCACGATAGTTGATTTCGAAGAGGTTGCACTGGACGAATTAACTGTAAAGGAAGCTTTGTCATCATTTCTAAATTGCAGCATAAATATAAATACACCAGCCAGGTTTGAAAAACTGCTTGTACATAATAATCCTGATCTACTTCAATCAGGCTTTATTTGGCAGCAACGTTTCATGTCAAATTTTCCGTACGAACCGGTTGACGAACAAAGAATCCTGTCACTTAGTTTATTTTATCATGCTCTTAATGTCGCGTATCTTCAACCTATGCACCAGAAATATGTGATTAATGAAATTAAAAGAATTGCCGATAGTTATAAACACAAAAGAGTAGTTTTATACGGGGCGAGTGAACTGGCGTCTGCATTGGTTGGGCAATTATTTGATTCAATAATTCTGGCGGTTGATTATGCTGCAATAGATGATCATCAGATTAATAGGTTCGGACTGTTCTTTCGCTCTCCCAAAACCCTCGCTGAAGTAGCACATGATGTGATTTTAGTTGCTGTAGCCGGAAGAAAAGCTGAAATAATGAAAATTCTTAGTCAGTTCTCCAACAAAAAAATTGTTTTTGTAGACGAATTATTATTCAAAAAGTGAAATAACAGTTATCACGCCCAAAATAATAATGAATAGTCTTAACTAGTCGGAATTATTTCCTAAGGTAAACCAATGGTAAACGGATGGTAAATTAAACAACGGTTTACATATCAGCTTTATACTCCATGACACTATAGCGTAACTAGTGTCTGAGGTGACGGAGACAAAATACAATGGAAAAAACTATTGAGCAAATTATGGCGTCTTACCCTTATGAAAAGGGTGGGATTACGGTCGAAGAAGCAACGGCATTATCTAAATACGCAGCAAATATTACTTTAGGGGTAATTGTTGAAATAGGCTCATTTAAAGGCAAATCTGCGCTTGCCCTTTCACACGGTGTTCGCTCTACCCAATCAGAATCTCTAACCCCGATTTTTTGTATTGATCCCCATCAAGCTTTTACAGGCGAACTTGGGGGGAAATTTGGCCCCAATGATCGGAAAGATTTTTTTCAGCTAATGCTTGATAGTGGTGCTTATCAGGAAGTTAGCTTGATTAACTTGGAGTCAACTATCCCTGCTAAAGGCTGGGACAAACCTATTGGTATGCTTTTTATTGATGGTGACCATAGGTATGGTGCAGTTAAGGAAGATTATCAAAACTGGTATCCACACGTAATTGACGGTGGAGTCATCGCTTTTGATGATAGTAGATTTTTGAGTGGACAAACTCTCGGTTCGGCTCAATTTGTTGATGAACTGATAAAAGCAGGAGCCCAACCTATCGAAACGGTTGGCAAAATAACGTTTTTCAGAAAGCCCTGCGCAAAGCCTGTGCTTAGAACAACAACTAGTGTCAGAACTTTGTTAGTATACGCAGAACAAAATATTGTTTGCGGAGGCTTGATCCGCTTCGAGCGTCTAGGACATAAACTGCGCAGAAGAGGGGTTGAGGTCAGTTTTTGTTTTGAAAACTATAATGGCACCTGGCAGCCCACCGGATTCGAATTGCTTACTCCGGAAGAAGCAAGCAATAGAAACTGGGGAGCCACTCTTATACCAGGCGCGGGCTTTTCTGATAATTTCATTGAATCACTGTCAACCATAACATCAAAGCAGTTTGGAATTCGGATTCAAGCAGTATTGAACGATCGTTCTCGCCGAGAGAGGTTTATTGCAGTGAACCGGGCCTTTAAACCAGATTCTGTTTTTTTCAATAACTCAGATTGGGAGGAGGGAAGTTATACAGATTTTCTTGCCAGGAAATTCACTGTCATAGAAGGGGCCGTAGATTGCTCACACTTTTATCCTGCCGTCAGTTCTAAATCAAAGACAAAGTTTGTTATAGGAATTAGCACGAAATCCCTCGAAAGAATGATGCCTGTCATGCAACAGTTAAAAGGCGACGAGGTTTTGCACGTTATGGGATATATCCCAGAGGCGGTTAAGCAAAGTGAAATATTCCAGAAACTTCACCAGCGCAACGCTATTGTCGAAGAAGGAATACTTAGTGAACACGAGCTTCCTGCTTTTTATCACAAATGTCATTGCATAGTGCATGTGGAAGATCATGCTGGCTGGGCTAATACTGCCGCTGAAGCATTAGCTTGTGGCGTCCCACTGATTTGCACCAGCGCGGGAACTAAAGCATTTGCCACGCATAAAAAGACAGCATTGATCTTGGAGAAATATTCCACTGAAGCATGTGTGGATGCGATAAATGAAGTTATTAATAATCCAGATGAAGCTATTCTTCGAGCATCAGCTGGAAGAACAGCCATCCAACGACATGATTGGGACACATTCTGTGATGAATTTATACTGCTGTTGAATGATGATGGACGAGAACACTATTTACGTTTACCTGATCTGAACATGTTTGGTAAATGGCCCGTCCATACTCGAACTGAGGTACTCCCGATTTTGAAGGATTTGGTCGAAGGAGCCAGCATATTTGATGCAGGGTGTGCAGAAGGTTATATAGGCTATTTGTTATTGCAAGCTGGCTGTAAGCGATTGGATGGAGTTGAGTTGGACGGTGGAAGAATCTTAACTGCACGAGCGTTGAGCGCAGATGATGCTAGGGCCAACTTTATTCACGCCAGCCTCTCTCCTTGGTCTGACTTTATAGAAAAGTATAATAACAAATTGTTAAAAAAATATGATTTGGTATTGTACTTAGCGGTGCACCAACACATTCCTGAATCTGAACGTATAGCTACCTTGACAGGGTTGTTAGCTCGAGCTTCAAAATGGTTTGTGATGAGAATCCCAGCCAGCTATTACCAGGACACTCAGTTGAATCGTATGCTCAGTCAGTCTGGATTTACCCTACACTCTGAGCACTTATCTGATAATCCGGGTGGAGCAGGACCGATTAGACTTTACAGAAGGGATAACTAGTTATGTCAAAGCGAATAGTCGTCTCTTTTCCTAAATCTGGTAGAAGCTGGTTGAGGTATGCCATCGAGCTTACGGGTAAGGCGAGCGATATTGTCTTTTGTCATGATGAATTCGAATATAATGATGCCACTAAACCTGCGCTGAACTTTAATAGCGATATTCGGCAGAAACGCTATGGTGGTGAATCCGGTAAGCTCGTTTATGTAGATAGAGACACGCGAGATACTATCGTAAGTTTATACAATCAGGTAACAGGACGATTCAACGATATTTTTAATTATCCTGATAACATCTCTGCTTTCATTAGAGATGAATATTTTGGTGTAGATAATCTTATCAAGTTTCAAAAAATGTGGCGGAACCTTGCAGTCCAGAATCATTGGCTGGTAGTACGTTATGAAGAAATGCATAATGATTTTGAGGAAGTGTTGACGCAAGTTTGTGAGTATTTCGAAATAAATATTGACCATGAACGCATACAGGAAATATCTGAGCAGGCGTCATTTACCAACATGCGACAGTTAGAATTAAGTGGAAACTCCAATAGACCTTGGCTCACACCAAGAAACAATTATTCTAAAGTAAGAAAAGGGATCGTCGGGGGGTATACCTCAGAACTTGGCTTAAATGATATTAAGTATATCGAAAATAGAATGAAACACTTTGGGTTAAGAAAGAATATTGCTGATTCAAATTGATAGTCTCACTCTATATTTAACTGGGCATTACTGGGTATGCTAACTTATACGCAAGTATCTATCTGAATCTTAAGAGTACTGGTGGCACTGTTGCTCTGAAACTTTTAATTGTTATACTCGCACAAGAGGTGCATACATATGATTAATTTCGATCCTAGCCCAAACATGAATATGCTTCAGCAGATTCAAGAGAAGCAATCTAACCTGATGGAAAAACTGGCCTCAGGTAAGAAAATAAATAGTGCGGCTGATGGCGCGGCGGCGCAGCAGATTATTGACCGTCTGACTTCTCAGGTTGAAGGTAATCGTCAGGCCATCAATAATGTTTATGATGGTATTTCATTATCGCAGGTAGCTGAGGGCGGGGTATCGAACATTAACGATGATGTTCAGCGCATTCGTGAATTAGGTATGCAGGCAGGTAATGGCATCTTGAATGATGCTGACCGGAAGGCAATTCAGTCTGAAATTACACAATTGCAGGATAACATTAAGCAAACCACAGAGCAGACAAATTTTGCTGGTAAACCCTTGTTGAACTCAGATAATGACAACGCCTTTCAGGTGGGTGCCAATAGTGGACAAACGATCAATGTGCGTTCACAAGATATTTCGGCACGGTTAAGTGATGTACTAAGTATCGATGTCTCAACCCAAGCGGGGGCTACAGCTGCACTGGATTCAACCGATGCCGCCCTGGAAAATCTAAATGAATATCGGGCGGAGTTAGGTGCAACGCAAAATATGCTAGAGGGTACTGCACGTAGTTTAGGCAAGGCCGATGTGAATGCGGCTGAGGCGCGCAGTCGTATTCAGGATACCGATTATGCACAGGTCGCGTCGGATGCAGCCGCCAACGATATTCGTGGTCAAGCGGCTTTGACCGTTCAGGCGCAAGCCAATCAGCAACAAGGCCAGGTGCTGGCGTTATTAAGCTAAATTAGTTATTACGGAAAAAGCAGGGCAACCTGCTTTTTTTGTGTCTGTGAATAAAATTTTGTTTGCCTATACCTCTTTATTTTATTCACAATCAAAACTACCTTTTATATAAATGCGGTATATTTGTATATTTCTTCAGCAGTGTTGCCAGAAGACAGTTGTGTTTGGAACTTTTGCCGCTACAATCATGCAGATGCGCTAAACTCTTTACAATAAAAACGCGTTGTCGGGGAATGAATGAAGGATATCTTGCTCGTTAGTGATAACGGCGACCTTTTAACCAGCTTTGAAACTATCGTTACCTTCGTTGGTGAAACCAGTCGGCAGTGCGGTTTAGCTGAGTGCGAAAAATCGTTGCAGAATCAAGCTGCGGCGGCGGTTTTAATTGACTGCAGCGACGCTGACAAACTTGAACGAATAAGCAAACAGTTCCCGCATACTCCCTTTATAGCCGTTACCCAAAACGGTGAAGATATTCCTGCTCATCAAAACCTGGTCAGCGTAATTGGATTACCGATAACCTATCCTATGTTGACACAGGCTATTCACCGGTGTCAGGAGTATACTCGGGGAAAACCGTTTAAATCGAAAGCGCCGGGTACCAAAACCCGTTTGTTTAGGAGCTTGGTGGGCAGAAGCGAGCAAATTCAGTATGTTCGCCGCTTAGTAGAACAAGTTGCTCCTACTGATGCTACCGTACTTATTTTGGGGGAATCAGGCACGGGAAAAGAAGTGGTAGCAAGAAACGTTCATTTCCTGTCTGAACGAAAAGATGGCCCATTTATTCCTGTAAACTGTGGCGCCATTCCCGGCGAACTACTTGAAAGTGAATTGTTTGGTCATGAGAAAGGCGCTTTTACCGGGGCCATTGGCGCTCGCAAAGGCCGCTTTGAACTGGCCGAGTCAGGTACCTTATTTCTCGATGAAATCGGTGATATGCCGTTGCAAATGCAGGTGAAGTTATTACGGGTACTCCAAGAACGTACCTTTGAGCGAGTAGGGGGCAATGCTCCTATTAAATGTAACGTCAGAATTATTGCCGCCACTCACCGTGATCTTGAAGAAATGATCAAAGAGGATCGCTTCCGCGAAGACTTGTATTATCGCCTAAATGTTTTTCCCATAGACAGCCCAGCGTTGCGGGAAAGAAAAGACGACATCCCGTTGCTTTTACAGGAGCTGATTAGTCGCATCCAAGGTGAAGGGGTAAAAGGCGTTCACTTTACTGAGCAGGCAATTGCTTCCTTAATGGAACATCCATGGGGCGGCAACGTGCGTGAATTATCCAATCTGGTAGAAAGGCTAAGCATTCTCTATCCTGGTCAGGTAGTCGATGTGCAGGATTTACCGCCGAAGTATCAATATGGTGATGTGGCTCCCTACCAACCAGATTATCCGGAAGAACTGCTTGAACGTGATGCGTTTAACGAACTGTTTGCTGAAGCTGCCCACGCAGAAGAGAGTGAGGTGGCAGAGGGAAATGAAGCGCAATCTGCATCCTCTTTGCCTGAACTGTCTGGTCTACCCGAAGACGGGGTAAACCTGAAAGAATATCTGTCGGATCTCGAAATTAATCTTATCAAGCAGGCACTAGAGCAACAAGATTGGGTGGTGGCCCGCGCTGCTGACAAGCTTGGCATGCGCAGAACCACGCTGGTTGAAAAAATGCGCAAGTACGAAATTAATCGAGAAGAACACCTTTCGTCAGATAATTGACAGCCAATAATTTCTGTTTAATCCCTAACTCACTGAATTAAAATGATAAAATAGTGGCATGGCTCCTGCTATATCCATCTTGACGTATAGTGCGTCTGCAATTTGACGAGGATGGTATGGCATACGAAAGCAGTTTTTTCGGCACTCCCTTACATGAGCAATATTCGCTCAATCAACGCTTTTATTCAGTTGACGATGCAACTGCGCATGCAAATGAGTTGTCTGGCGTGGAAGAAGTGCAGGCGCTTCGTCAGCAAGCTAATCGTTTATCGCATTTGTTACAGGTATTACCCGCCGGTGTTGTTGTACTGGATGGCAAAGGAATTGTTAGACAGGTAAATAGTCAGGCGATCGCGTTACTAGGTGAACCACTCGAAGGTGAGTTGTGGCGTACCATTATCAGCCGATCCTTCAAACCTCAACCGGATGACGGGCACGAAGTGTCATTGATAGATGGTAAACGCGTTAAACTTTCTATCACCCCACTCGTTGATGAACCTGGCCAACTAATTGTGATCACCGACTTGACGGAAACCCGTCAATTACAATCCCGCGTCAGTCATATGCAAAGATTGAGCGCGCTGGGAAAAATGGTCGCATCGCTAGCTCATCAAATCAGAACTCCGCTTTCAGCTGCTATGCTGTATGCGTCAAATTTAACCCGAAAAGGTTTGCCGGAAGCGTCACGTCTACAGTTTGCACACAAGTTAAATGCACGTTTAAAGGAATTAGAGAGTCAGGTTAACGACATGCTCTTGTTTGCTAAGTCAGGCGAAGAGCAGGTGGTTGCGCCTATTTCCTTAACTCAACTGATGCAGGCAATTGAAGCCACAGGTACCTCTATTACCGATACCGCTTCACAGCAGCTTGGTTTAGAAGGGTTTGAACAAAACATTCAAATCACCGGTAATCTTACGGCATTACAAGGTGCTCTGTTAAATTTGATAGAAAATGCCAGCCAGGTATCCCCCAAGCAAAGCTGTATTCAAGTGAGCGCAAGAGTGAGTAGTAACTTGCTTCATATCTGTGTGGAAGATGAAGGAAAAGGTGTACCTAACTCGCTATTAGATAAAATATTTGAGCCCTTCTTTACCACTAAAAGTCATGGTACCGGGTTGGGCTTGGCAGTGGTCAAATCGGTCACCACTGCTCACAAAGGTCATTTGTTGGTAGAAAATAAGCCCGCGGGTGGCGCACGTTTCATTGTCGCTTTACCCTTTCAACGCATTCCGCATGCGCCGTTGAATCGTCTTACAGGAGAACACGCATGAGTCAGAGTACTATCCTAATCGTCGAGGACGATGCCGGTTTACGTGAAGCCTTAATGGATACATTACAATTAGCCGGATACAACCTGGTTTGCGCCGAAAGTGCAGAGCAAGCCATGCTAGAACTGAGTCATCAATCAATCGATTTAGTGGTGAGCGATATTCAAATGAGTGGCATGAATGGTCTGAAATTACTGAAAAATATAAAGGCCAAGTTTCCCCACATGCCAGTATTACTGATGACCGCTTATGCCACTATAGATGATGCAGTGCAAGCCATGCGAGACGGTGCGACGGACTATTTATCTAAACCATTCGCACCAGAAGTGCTGATCAACTTGGTCAGTCGTTATGCCCCGGCGGAAAAAATTGAATCACGAACCCCAGTGGCAGCTGATCCAGCCAGTTTAGAGTTATTGAATCTCTCCCGCAAAGTTGCTCAATCAGATGCCACGGTGATGGTGCTGGGGCCAAGCGGTTCTGGTAAAGAAGTGTTGTCACGATATATTCATGACCAGTCTCCACGTAGCCAGGCGCCTTTTATTGCCATAAATTGCGCTGCCATCCCTGAAAATATGCTTGAAGCCACCTTGTTTGGTTATGAAAAAGGAGCCTTTACCGGGGCCGTGCAAGCGTGCCCAGGTAAATTTGAGCAAGCGCAAAATGGCACTTTATTGTTAGATGAAATAACTGAGATGGATTTATCGCTTCAGGCCAAGCTGCTTCGCGTGTTACAGGAAAAGGAAGTGGAACGTCTAGGCGGACGAAAAATGGTGCAACTTGATGTCAGGGTTATCGCTACCAGCAATCGTGACTTACGCCAGGCTGTCGCAGCAGGCGAGTTTAGAGAAGATTTATATTACCGCTTAAATGTTTTTCCGATTGTTTGGAAGCAGTTAAGCGAGAGACCAGGTGATATTGTGCCACTAGCGGAACACCTGATACACCGGCATGCCCAAACCAATGGGGCGGGTAAACGTAAACTTAGCGCAGCGGCTCGTAACAAGTTAGTTCAGTACGCCTGGCCAGGGAACGTGAGAGAGCTGGAAAACGTTATCCAACGCGCATTAATACTGTGTGAAGGTGACACCATTGATTCGTCGCACCTAATGTTGGAAATGGCTGCAACATTGGCCAGCCATAATCATGAAGCGGTTAACGCTATTGACGATGATGTCAGCCGGTTAGGTAATGAGCTGCGTCATCAAGAACATCAAATTATTCTCGATACCCTCGAGATGTGTAATGGAAAACGCAAAGATGTGGCAGAAAAGTTAGGCATCAGCCCAAGAACGTTGCGCTATAAACTCGCGCGTATGCGTGAAGAAGGTATTGATGTGCCAGCCTAATTTTGGTTGGGAACGAACAGAAGTGGGGATAATTATCCTCCCCGATTCGCCGCGCTAGTCGCGGCATTTTTTTGTTTAACTTAAAAGGTTAGCAAGCCGTCAACTTTTTGGCTTTATTTTCAAGTTTATGAAAATAAAGCAATTTTAATGTTGGCCTGGTAATTGCTGAAATAGAATCAATCATCGCAATATCGCCAAATGTCAGACACGACAAAGGCAACTATCTATTCAGGAGTGGTCATGGACATTAAAGCAAACAGTTTGTATCAGGAAATGCAGGCAATGATTGCTCAGGCACAACTGCCCGTGCATGAAGCGCCCAATATCGTTAAACAACCCGAAAATGAATTTGCCAGCATGCTGAAAAATGCCATAGAGGGCGTTAACGATGCACAGATGCACTCAAAGAATATGCAACAACGCTTCGAAATGGGTGACCCGTCACTGAGTTTGGCAGAAGTAATGATAGCAAAGGAAAAATCGAGCATAGCCTTTGAAGCAACATTGCAAGTGCGTAATAAGCTGTTAGAAGCTTACAAGCAAATTTCGAACATGCCAGTTTAAATTAATTTCAGGGTAGTAATAATATGGCAGAAGCAACCGGCACCAACCTGACCGTCGCAGACGAGACAGGGGGGAGCGATAACGAACCGGAAAATAAATCCGGCTTTATGGACACACTGGGCAGCGCCGATATGATGCGGCAGATGGCGCTGGTGGTGGTGCTGGTTATATGTGTGGCCATTGCCGTATTTATCTTAATCTGGGCACAGGAGCCCGATTACCGCCCCATGGCAAAAATGGAAACAGAGGAACTCATTGAAACCCTCGACTACATGGATGCCAATCAAATTGACTACAAACTCGAAGGCAATACGATCCTTGTACGTAACGACGAGTATCAGAATATTCGTCTAGGCATGACGCGCGAGGGACTGGTTCGCTCAGATGATACCGGCACCGATATTATCATGCAGGACATGGGATTCGGGGTTAGTCAGCGGCTTGAAATGGAGCGTTTGAAACACGCTCGCGAACAGCAAATTGCTAGCACTATTCAGGATATGGATAGTATCCAAAAAGCGCGAGTGCTTCTTGCGATGCCGAAAGAAAACGTGTTCTCCCGGCGTGAGAAAAAAGCCAGCGCAACCGTTGTATTAACGGCGAAACGTGGTGCCATTATCGCCGGCGAAGAAGTAGATGCCGTGGTAGATATTGTGGCATCGGCGGTTCAGGGCATGGAGCCGAGTAAGGTTACGGTTACCGATAGCAACGGCCGTTTACTTAATTCTGGTTCCCAGGATTCAATGAGCGCGAGGGCCCGTAAAGAATACGAAATTGAGCGGAAACGTGAGTCAGAGTATTTAGAAAAGATTGATTCTATCCTTATACCTGTACTTGGTATCGGTAATTACACCGCGCAAGCAGATGTCAGTATGGATTTTACCGCACTGGAACAAACCCAGCGCACGTATAATCCTGACCTTCCGGCGGTGCGCAGTGAGATGGTTGTCGAAGAAAACAGCACTGGCGGCGGTGCGGCAGGTATCCCCGGTGCTTTAAGTAATCAACCTCCAGCAGCCTCGCAAATACCTGAAGATGCAGTAGGACAAAGTGCAGGCCAATATATTGCGCCCGGTAGAAACAGCAAAGAATCCACCCGAAATTATGAATTGGATACCACCATCAGTCATACCAAAAAACAAACAGGCGTAATCCGTCGTTTAAGTGTGTCGGTAGCAGTGGATCATATACGCACTACAGCAGAAGATGGCAGTGTCACTACCCAGCCACGCCCACAAGAGGAAGTGTTAAATATTCGTCGCTTGTTACAAGGGGGAATTGGCTTTGATGTGGCCCGAGGTGATTCGCTGGAAGTTGTCAGCGTGCCCTTCATGCGTATTGAGACAGGTGAAGTGGAAGAGCTTCCGTTCTGGGAAGACCCTAAGTTATTGCCTATAATAAAGCTGGTCATTGGCGGCCTAGTGATCATTGTATTAATTCTGGCAGTGATTCGTCCGATGCTCAGAAAACTAATTAATCCTGAGTCAGTGAAGAGTGCTGAAGACTTTGATGCAGATGAACGCCTCGATCTTGGTGATGACACTATTAGCATGTTGACGCAAGAATTTGACGAAGGGCAGGTAGGATTTGCCCCAGATGGCTCGCTAATGTTACCTGATTTGCACAAAGATGAAGATGTACTTAAAGCCGTTCGCGCGCTGGTGGCTAACGAGCCTGAGCTGTCTGCTCAGGTAGTTAAAGGCTGGCTGTTACAGGACGAGTAGGAGAAGAACGTGGCAGATGAATTAGCTCCTCAGGCAGAGCAAGGGTACGACGTCAGCAAACTGGAAGGATTGGAGAAAGCAGCCATTTTATTGCTCAGCCTTTCCGAAGAAGATGCGGCACAAATATTAAAACACCTCGAACCCAAGCAGGTACAAAAGCTGGGTGCAGAAATGGCCAAGGTCGATGATATGACCCAGGTTAAAATTACTGCGGTACATAAACATTTTATTGAAGAAATTCAAAATTACAGCACTATCGGCTTCCAGAGTCAGGATTTCGTTAAGCGTGCGCTAACCGCTGCGCTCGGGGAAGATAAAGCCGCAAATCTTATCGATCAAATCATGATGGGAACCGGCGCTAAAGGTTTGGATTCCTTGAAATGGATGGATTCAAAGCAAGTCGCCAGTATCATCCGCAACGAACACCCGCAGATACAGACTATTGTGTTGTCCTACCTCGAGCCTGAACAAAGTGCTGAGATACTCGCACAATTTCCAGAAAAAGTACGTTTGGACCTGTTAATGCGTATCGCCAACTTAGAAGAAGTGCAGCCGGCGGCGCTACAAGAACTAAACGAAATCATGGAAAAACAATTCGCTGGTCAGGCGGGCACCCAGGCAGCCAAAATGGGCGGCTTGAAGTCTGCAGCGGATATCATGAACTATCTTGACACGGCTATTGAAGGTCAGTTGATGGATGCGATTCGTGAACAGGATGAAGAGATGAGTCAGCAGATTCAAGATCTTATGTTTGTATTCGATAACCTGGTGGATGTTGACGATCGGGGTATTCAGGCGATTCTTCGCGAAGTTCAGCAAGATGCACTGCTTAAAGCTATTAAAGGTGCTGATGAAGAGCTCAAAAATAAAATCACGAAGAATATGTCTAAGCGGGCCGCCGAAATGCTTCTGGATGATCTCGAAGCCATGGGGCCGGTACGTATTTCTGAAGTTGAGACAGCCCAGAAAGAAATTCTTTCTGTTGCCCGTCGTTTGGCAGATTCAGGGGAGATTATGCTTGGCGGTGGCGGAGGAGAAGAGTTCTTATAATGGGGCTCGCTTAACTTATGCCTAAACAAAATCCGTTCGCATCGCACTCTCCAGAAGGAGTGAAAAAATGGGATTTACCCTTCGTTGAAGGCACGAAAACGCAGGAAGAAGAAACGCGAACAAATGCATTAAACCGTACTTCTGACTGGAAATATGAACCACCAGAAGAAGTGGAAGAGGAAGAAATTAAGCCTCCCACCGCACAAGAGATTGAAGCGATTCGACAAGCTGCCTATGACGAAGGGCATCAGGAAGGGAAGCAAATAGGTTTTGACGAAGGCAAGGCAGAAGGCTTTGAAGCGGGTCAAAAGCAAGGATATGAAGAAGGCTATGCTGCCGGCGAAAAAGAAGGGCTTGCCAGCGGTCAACAGCAAATTGACGAACAAATCAAAGCGTGGCAGCAATTAAGCGAACAACTCGATCTTCCCTTACAACAGGTGAACGAAGAGGTAAGAAAACAAGTTGTTCAACTGGCGCTAACCCTGGCTCGCTCTGTCATACGTACCGAAATTAAGACGAACGACAATCTTATTTTCCAGGCGCTATCCGAGGGCCTAAAAGCATTGCCAATCAATGAAAAGCAATATCAGTTACAGATGCACCCAGAGGATATCGCGCGCATCAAGTCGCACTATTCAGATGAAGACATCGCCAAAAAGAATTGGCAATTGGTAGAAGCACCTTCCATGCAGCCAGGAGGCTGTGAAATTATCACCTCGCAAAACGCTGTTGACGTGTCAATTGAAAGACGGGTACGGGATGTCATTGACAAATTCATGATGGAGCAAGGCCTCAAGCATGACTAAGGACCTGGCCGACTATTTTTCCGCCCTCAGCAAGCAGGTCCCCCATCCGCCAATCGTCGCGGCGGGAAAACTGGTGCGCGGTATCGGCCTCACGCTAGAAGCCATTGGTTGTCAGCTACCTGTGGGCAGTCAATGTAAAGTGCAAACCGTTGATGGTGAAATTGAAGCTGAAGTCGTTGGCTTTGGTGATGATATTACCTATTTAATGCCTACAGAGCCGGTGCGAGGAATTGTTCCGGGCTCTAGAGTGGCTCCCCTCAATCGGGAAAGTGGTTTAGCTGTAGGGATGGGATTGTTAGGCCGGGTGGTGGACGGAAATGGACAGCCAATGGATGGTCTGGGGCCCATTGTGGCCCAGACGCGGGTACCCACCATCAAACCCGCTATGAATCCTCTGCATCGACGACCTATCGAAAGGCCCATGGATGTAGGGGTACGCTCAATCAATGCGTTGAATACGGTTGGCATGGGCCAACGGATGGGCCTGTTTGCTGGCAGTGGTGTAGGGAAAAGCGTCTTGCTTGGAATGATGACCCGCGGAAGTACCGCCGATGTGGTAGTAGTGGGTCTGGTGGGTGAACGGGGGCGTGAGGTAAAAGAGTTTATTCACGAAATTCTCGGTGAAGAAGAACGTAAACGGGCTGTGGTGGTAGCAGCGCCAGCCGACACTTCACCCTTAATGCGGTTAAAGGGGTGTGAGACCGCGGTTACCATTGCGGAATACTTCCGCGACCAGGGCTTAAACGTATTATTACTCATCGACTCTCTCACCCGATACGCCATGGCGCAACGGGAAATTGCCTTAGCTGTAGGTGAACCTCCCGCAACGAAAGGTTATCCCCCTTCTGTTTTTGCCAAATTACCAGCGTTAGTAGAAAGAGCGGGGAACGGGGGCGACAATCAAGGCTCCATTACGGCTTTTTACACTGTATTGACCGAAGGTGACGATTTGCAAGACCCTATCGCTGACGCGGCCCGAGCCATTTTAGATGGACATATTGTATTGTCACGCTCGTTAGCAGATAGCGGTTTTTACCCAGCCATCGATATTGAAGCATCCATCAGTCGTGTAATGCCAATGGTGGTAAGTGAGGAACACTTAACGCTGGCACGCCGAATCAGGCAAGTTTATTCAACTTACAAGCAAAATAAAGACTTAATCGCCATTGGCGCATATGCGAAAGGGTCTGACCCACGGATTGATTTAGCCATTCAGGCGGAACCTGTCATTAACGCCTTTTTACAGCAAGGCTACAAAGATGTGATCCCCTACGATGAATGTTTACAGGGAATGATGGGGCTTGCAAAAGGGTTAGGTCAGGCTAATTAAAGGGCGAGTTCATCATGAGTCAGCTTAAACTGGTTGTGAAAATAGAAGAAGAAAAAGAACAAAAAGCCGCACAGGCGTTTCAGCTTGCCCAACAGAATGTGAACGCGCAGAAACAAAAGTTACAAAACCTGCAACAATATCGTCTCGAATACCTGCGCCAGATTCAAAACAACGGCAAGGGGGGCGTCACCGCTCAAAAATATCACCAGCATTTGTCTTTTATAGGCAAGCTGGATAAAGCCTGCGAACAACAGATGGGGGTAATCTCCCGCGCTTCACTGGTGGCAGACGACCGCAAACAGCAATGGATAGAGCGCCAGAAACGCCGTAAAGCTGTTGAAATGGTGATTGAAAAGCAACGCATCGCAGCGGAAAGAAAAGAAATGCGAAAACAACAAAACACCATGGACGAATACGCTGCTCAGAAGTTTTATCGTGCCCAACAGGAAAAATACTAACCACTAATTGTTTTCTTACTTCCTAACTTGGAACGCTTTTTGCGAACGCTATATGTGGAAAATGGTTTTGATGTGGTCACGCTTTGTATTATAGGGTGATCAAGAAGTTTGGAAGAAAAAATTATGCAACAAGTTGCCACTAAAGGTTCACAAATTGCCGCTTTGCCGATCGACCTTGAGGTACAGTCTTCGCCATTGGTTAACACCAACGACCAATTTAGACAGGCACTTGAGCAGACAGCTAACAGGCATTCAGATAAAAATAAAAAAGGTGAGATCACTCCTGTTTGGAAGGCGCCTGAAAGAACGCCGGCTTCTTCACCTGCCGACCGTCACGTGGCCAAACGCACAGAACCCTCGAATGCACAGGTTAACTCACCTCAACGACATGAGCCCAAAGCTGCTGGGCCAGCAAAAACTGAACAGCAAAACGACACATCGCCTGCGGTAAATGATAAAAAACAGGATACCGATTGGCTCGGGTTGGTAGAATCAGTCAAAGATTATAATGACAACCCGGACAAAGCGGCGTTGGCAAATGTTGCAGAATCTATATCGGGTGATGAAGTTACACTTTCAGATGAACTGGCTGCAAAAATTGATACATTGTTAGCGAAATTGAGCGAAGACAGTGCCATCACCCCTAATGAAATGTCGATATTAGCTGCCATTCAGGAACAACTTGGTAGTATGGAGACGGATGGCGACAGCCCCATCTCAGTGCTGGCCCTGTACGATAACATTGCAGAAAAACTTAATACCATGTTGGCCAAGTCTACAGAATCCGGACAACCGGCCGATGCTTCTAAAACCACCGCGTTGGCTTCGGCAATGCTGATTTTGCAATCTGCGCAAGCAGACATCCAAGAAACAACGAAATTGTCGCTAGGAAATCAGGAGGCCATTGTTCCTGCTGATGATCTTGAAGAAGCGGCAAAGCTATTGGTTTCTTTGCTGCAATCGGAAAAGCAAAAACCGGGGACTCACCCAAACAGTGTAAATCCTTCGTTGAATGAAAAGCTCGTCTTACCGCAAGGGGTAGAAAAGCTGCTGCAAAATATGCAGCAACTATCTGATCAAGGGAAAGCAGACAGTGTTGAAGCCATTGCCGATAGAGTGTTGGCCCTGCTACCGCCATCAGCTTCTGAACAGCAGCAGAAAATGGTGAAAAATGCGGTTATTGCGGGTCTGAATGAAATGAATGCACAACTTGGCCAAGGGCGAGAGCCAGGTATTAGTCTGCAAGATATGATTAGCGGGGCGTTAAGTGAAGCAAGCATTCAATTAGATAACGCGATGAAGCAACAACTGGAAGGTCAATTAGCGTTATTAAGTAATGCCATGCAAACTGCCCAACAACAGACGGCTGTAGAAGTTGACCGACAAGCGTTGGCTTCGATTGATACCTCTTTGAGAGAAAATGCTCAGATCCGCAGTGAAATGACCAAAGCACAACAAGCCGCTGATGGTATTGATAAGCCTGTGAATGTGCAACGTGCTGAAGGTCAGCAACAGTTAAGCGAAAAGATCCGCTGGATGATCAACAGTAGAAGCAGTTTGGCAGAAATTCGCCTGGATCCGCCCGAACTTGGTAGCATGCAAGTAAGAGTCAACATTTCCGGGGACACTGCAAATGTAAACTTTGTCGTGCAATCACAGCACGCTAAAGACACCTTAGCACAAGCTGAAAACCGATTAAGGGAAATGCTCGCAGAGCAAGGTATTACCCTGGGGGAATCGTTTGTACAACAGCAAAATTCACAGCAGGGTAATGGCGATGAGCAATTTGCAGGTGGCAACTCGTCTGGCGAAGCATCTGACGGCGACGAAAATCTTGCGCAACCTGATTCAGGAATAACAAAGCGCGACACCGACGGTATCGATGACTATGCTTAAGAAAACTTTCTCAATTCAGTGATTGCCATTTACTGGTGAAAATTGATAATACGCCCATTGGATTTTTGATGAGTAAAAAACATGGCTGAAGAAGAACTACAGATTGAAGAAAGTGGTGGCAAAAGTAAAAAGATGATGATCATCATCATAGCTGCCGTGGTAATACTGGGAGGTGGGGCTGCGTATTTCTTCCTGTTTTCGGGTTCTGACGCTAGTGTTCCTGAACAAACAGAAACCGTCGCAGGAGAGGGGCCAGCGCAAGCGGCACCCAAAGCTAACCTTGGTACGGCGCTTTATGTGGCCATGCCTAGACCCTTTGTTTTCAATGTGCCAGGCAGTGGGCGTGACAGACTAGTACAAATTAAAGTGCAGTTGATGGTGCGCGGCTCCGATAATGAAGAAATGGCCAAGTCACACATTCCCTTAATTGAAGGTACGTTACTGCAGGTGTTTAGTAATAGCAGTGCTGATGATTTGGTTACCGAAGCAGGAAAAATAACACTGCGTGAAGATGCGTTAAGTGAAGTTCAACGCGTAATGAATGAAATTTCGGGTTCGAACGTGGTTGAGCAGGTGTTGTTTACCGGTTTTGTAATGCAGTAGAAAGGATATTGAGTGAGCGATTTACTATCCCAAGACGAAATTGACGCGCTCTTACACGGCGTCGACGATGTAGAAGAGGAAGAAGTTAGCGAAGGCGGTGGTGATACTTCTGCGCTTGAGTATGACTTTTCGTCTCAGGATAGAATTGTGCGTGGGCGGATGCCGACGCTGGAAATCGTTAACGAACGTTTTGCGCGACACATGCGTGTCAGTCTATTTAATATGATGCGCCGTTCCGCCGAAGTGTCAATCAATGGTATTCAAATGATAAAGTTTGGTGAGTACATACATACTTTATTTGTACCGACCAGCCTGAACATGGTTCGCTTCCGGCCATTAAAAGGTACCGGATTAATTACCATGGAAGCCCGCCTGGTGTTTATCCTGGTAGATAATTTTTTTGGCGGCGACGGGCGTTACCATGCCAAAATAGAAGGGCGCGAATTTACACCGACCGAACGGCGAATTATCCAAATGTTGTTGAAGATAATCTTTGAAGATTATAAAGAAGCATGGGCGCCAGTGATGGATGTGTCGTTTGAATATTTGGATTCAGAAGTGAATCCGGCCATGGCTAACATCGTCAGCCCTACCGAAGTAGTGGTAATCAGTTCGTTTCATATTGAGCTTGACGGGGGCGGAGGAGATTTTCACGTTTCGTTACCCTATTCCATGTTAGAGCCAATTAGAGAGCTCCTTGACGCTGGTGTACAAAGTGATAAAGAAGATACCGATCTGCGTTGGAGTAAAGCGCTTCGTGACGAGATTATGGATGTGGAAGTGGCGCTGACCACTCATATGCTCGAAGTTGACGTATCGCTTAAACAAATTATGGAATTCAAGGCCGGTGATATTATCCCGGTGGAAATGCCCGAGTATATCACTGTGTTGATCGAGGATTTACCCACTTTTCGGGCTAAACTGGGTCGTTCTCGTGATAATCTGGCGCTAAAAATTACTGACAAAATCCCTAGACCGACTTCAGTTAAATCTGAACTGCAACTATTAACTCGCGGTGGTCGTGTGATCGACAATGATGCTGAGTTACAGGTGCTGGAAGAAGATCTCTGAGCATGAGACATATTAATGAGGTACTCCTATGAGTGAAGAAGATGGCTTGGACGACTGGGCCGCAGCAATGGCAGAACAGGCAGAGTCTGAAGCAGATCAGGAAGGTGAACCACAAGGTGAGGGCGATGATGTCCAAGTCGCTGAGCTGGATGAACTGAAAGATGATGCGCCCATTACCCAGGAAGAAAAAAAGAAACTGGATACGATTTTAGATATCCCCGTTACCATCTCGATGGAAGTGGGGCGCAGCCAAATAAGTATCCGAAATTTACTACAATTGAATCAAGGTTCGGTTGTGGAACTAGATCGGGTCGCCGGAGAGCCATTAGATGTATTAGTTAATGGCACGTTGATTGCTCATGGAGAAGTAGTAGTAGTCAACGACAAGTTTGGGATCCGGTTAACAGATGTTATTAGTCAGATCGAAAGAATCAAAAAGCTTCGGTAAATTTCATTTCTTATCAAGAGGTTGCAAATTGCTTCCTCTTGCTTTTTCCTCATCAGCCTTTGCTCAAAGCACTCAATCCATTACCAACCCTACGTCGGTACTGTCAATTTTTCTATCACTTTTATTAGTTGTCGCTATTATTTTTGCACTGGCTTATGTGATGCGACGGTTTAATGTCACTCATTCCAGTAATGGGCAGTTAAAAGTCGTCGCCAGCATGATGGCTGGTGCGAAAGAGCGCATCATGGTGATAGAAGTGGGAGATGAACAACATCTAGTCGGCATCACTTCGCAATCCATTTCGCATTTAAGCAAACTGGAAAATAACATTCAGAGCCAACGGTCGTCAGATAACCCTGGGGCGCTTTTTAAGCAAAAATTAGTAAGCGCCATGGCGGGTAAAATAAATCCTTCCCTGAAGGAGGATAAGCATCATGGCTAATATGCGATTCTGGGGCGGCTTTGCACTGATAAGCGGTTTGTTGCTCTTTGCAGATTCAGTGTCAGCGCAACAGGGGATCTCTGCAGTAACGGTGACAACTAATCCTGACGGAACCCAAGATTATTCGATGACGCTGCAGGCAGTGTTTATCATGACTGCGCTGAGTTTGATCCCAGCGTTCATCATGATGATGACTTCCTTCACCCGAATTATTGTGGTGCTGTCCATTCTGCGTCAGGCCATCGGTTTGCAGCAATCGCCTTCCAACCAAATCTTAATTGGGGTGAGCTTGTTTTTGTCGCTGTTCATCATGGCGCCAGTGTTTGAAGAAATTAATGAACGCGCATTACAACCCTATCTGGACGAGGTAATGACTTCAAAAGAAGCTTTTGAACAGGCTAAAGGCCCCATGCGTGCATTTATGCTGTCGCAAACACGGGTGAGAGATTTGGAAACCTTTGTACGCATTGCCGGTGATGAAGATAAATACGAAGAGCCAGCCGATGTGCCGCTCACCATTCTTATTCCTGCGTTTGTTACCAGTGAACTTAAAACCGCGTTTCAGATTGGCTTTATGCTTTTTATTCCGTTCTTAATCATTGATTTGGTGGTGGCGTCTATACTGATGGCAATGGGTATGATGATGCTCTCGCCCATGATTGTTTCACTACCGTTTAAACTGATGCTGTTCGTTCTGGTTGATGGTTGGAACCTGATTTTTGGCACCTTGGCTACCAGCTTTGGTATGGGTGTGTAGGAGGCGATTATGTCACCAGAAGTGTTTGTACAAATTCTCCGCGAAGCCATGTTTATGGTCATCATGCTGGTATCAGCGGTCATCGTACCCAGTTTGATCGTAGGGTTAATAGTCGCCGTATTTCAGGCTGCCACATCCATCAACGAACAAACCATGAGCTTTCTGCCTCGTTTATTGGTTACGCTGCTGGCCCTAAGTTGGGGAGGTAATTGGTTGGTGCAGCAATTGATGGACTTTACTTTCCACATGGTCGATCAAATCCCGCAAGTCGTGGGATAGCGATCAGTAAAACCTCATGGTGTATGAATTAGCCGTAATCAACCAGTTTTTGACCGACATGATGCTGCCGTTTATGCGTATCAGTGGTTTGTTTGCCACCATGATTGGCATGAGTGCAAAGTCAATTTCGCCTACTGTCCGCGGTTTGCTGACGGTCATGTTAGCGCTCATTATTATGCCAGTCGTTCCCCCTGTACCGGTAGAAAACCTAGTCAGCATAGGAACGTTTGTCATAGCGGCCAAAGAAGTGCTGATAGGGGTGGGTATCGGTTTTATATCTATGATGGTTTTGAATACGTTTGTACTCGCAGGTCAAATCATAGCCATGCAGACCGGCTTAGGATTTGCGTCAATCGTTGATCCGGTTAATGGTATTAACGTGCCCGCCGTAGGTCAGTTCTATCTGATTTTGGCGACGCTACTGTTTTGGACGTTGGATGGTCATCTGGCCATGATAGAGATGGTGGTGATCAGCTTCGAGGCGTTCCCCATCGTGGGATCCTGGTGGACTGGGCAACAGCTATTGGACATTGTGCACTGGGGCAGTTGGATGTTTGTTGCATCGGTGACATTGTCGCTGGCGCCTATTGTGTCACTACTCATCGTGAACCTGGCTTTTGGTATTATGACAAAAGCGGCACCGCAACTTAATATTTTCAGTATCGGATTTTCAATCGCGCAGATGATGGGACTAACCATCATCTGGATCACCTTGTCCAACTTTACCATGCACTTTAACGAGTTGTGGGAAAGGGCACTGCAATTCATGTGTGAATTGCTTGCTGTGTGCCCAACATAAAAGGAGGCAGCTATGGCTGATACCGACGATAAAACGGAAGAACCCACACAGAAAAAAATTGACGATGCCAGAGAAAAGGGGCAGATAGCGCGCTCAAAAGAGTTATCCACTACCCTGGTTCTAATTTTCAGTGGGGCAATGTTCTTAGTGATTGGGGGACAGCTCGCTGAGGCCTTATATTCCATCGCATCACGAATGTTCACCTTATCGCGCGATGAAACCTACGACCCTACCCATATGTTTGGAGCATGGGGAGAAGCACTCACCGCGGTCGCGTTCCCCGTTATCATGTTTCAGTTAGTCGCGATGATTGGTGGTGTGTATGGCAATATTGGTGTAGGTGGCTTTAATTTTACCTGGCAGTCCGCTGCCCCCAAGTTCAATAAACTGAATCCGTTAAATGGTTTTAAACGCATGTTTGGCCCTGAAGGGCTGGTTGAGTTGCTTAAATCCATCGCCAAATTTTTTGTGATCGGTGGACTGGCCTTACTCGCCATGTTGTACTACGAAGAGGAAGCCATCCACCTTGATGCAGAAGCCTATCCTGGTAATTTCTTCCATGCGATGGAAATGATTGCGTGGGCTTTTTTTATCATGACCTTGGGCATGATCCCCATCTCAGCGATTGATGTGCCGTATCAGAAATACAAGCACAATAAACAACTGAAAATGACAAAACAGGAAATCAAAGACGAGCATAAAAACGCTGAAGGAGATCCGCAAACCAAGGGGCGTATTCGTCGCCTACAGTTCCAGGCATCGGCTAAACGAATGATGCAAGAAGTTCCTCAGGCTGATGTGGTAGTAACCAACCCCACCCATTATTCAGTTGCCCTTAAATACGACGAAAATGGCACGCGAGCTCCCGTGGTAGTCGCCAAAGGAGCTGATGAATTGGCCATGCATATTCGTAAAATTGCTACGGCTAATGATGTACCACTCATCCCTAGCCCTATGCTAACCAGGGCAATTTATTATTCCACCGAGGTGGATAATGAGATCCCGCACAAGCTATTTATGGCGGTAGCGCAGGTATTGGCTTATGTGTTCCAGCTTAAGGCATTTAAAGCAGGAAAAGGAAAGCGGCCTAAACCTCTTAAGCGTGATTTGCCTATTCCAACAGAACTGCGTCGATAAAATTTTTCCTAAATGCCTAACATGGCACAGTAGTTGAAGAATACCTGATTCACAGGCAGTAAGTGTCAAAATTCTGATAGTTTAAAGTGAGACTTAAGTACGATGGAGTTATCCGGTTATCTGCAACGATTTGATAAAAATCGCATGCAGCATTTCGCCAGCGGTTTAGGGGCCCCGATCGTTCTTCTGGCTATTATGGGCATGGTCATTTTACCCATGCCACCGTTTCTTTTAGATGTGTTATTTAGTTTCAATATTGCGCTTTCCCTGGTCATTATTCTCGTTGCTGTTCTCACTAAGCGTCCCGTAGAGTTCGGGATCTTTCCTCTGGTATTGTTAATCGCGACGGTATTACGACTTGCCCTCAACGTGGCCTCCACACGGGTGGTTCTTTTATACGGGCACGAAGGTGGAGATGCTGCGGGGAAGGTAATTGAAGCCTTTGGAGAAGTGGTGATTGGTGGCAACTTCGCGGTGGGTATCGTAGTGTTTGCTATCTTGCTTATTATCAACTTCAAAGTGGTTACCGCTGGTGCTGGCCGCATCTCAGAAGTAAGCGCACGCTTTACCCTTGACGCTATGCCTGGTAAGCAAATGGCGATTGATGCCGATTTGAATGCGGGGTACATCGATCAGGACCAGGCGCGTCAGCGCCGCGAAGAAATTACCGCAGAAGCAGATTTTTACGGTTCAATGGATGGAGCGTCAAAATTTGTAAAAGGGGATGCCATCGCGGGTTTATTCATCATGTTAATCAATATCGTAGGTGGATTATTTATTGGCATGATCCAACATGATTTGGATTTTGGTAACGCCCTGGAGGTGTACACCATTTTGACGATAGGTGATGGACTGGTTGCACAAATTCCTTCGTTGTTACTGTCAGTGGCCACCGCCATTATCGTGACGAGGGAAAATGAAGACCAGCAAATGGGCGATGAAATTAGAGGTCAGTTGGGTAACCCGCAAGCCCTGACCATTGCCGCCGTGATTTTATTTGTTATGGGTATCGTGCCAGGCATGCCGCATTTCGCTTTTCTAAGTTTTGCGGCTATTGCCGGCGGTTACGCCTACTGGCAGGCCAAACGGCTTAACGCAGAAGAGGCAGAAAAAACCGGCACATCCGCAGCGAAAGCGGGTAAGATAAATACCGATGATTATGTAGCCCCTGAGGTAAAAGAGCTAGGCTGGCATGATGTTCAGCAAGTTGACACCATCGGTCTGGAAGTGGGGTATCGCCTTATTCCTTTAGTAGACAAATCACAGGGCGGCGAATTACTGACACGTATTAAAGGTGTCAGGAAAAAGCTCTCGCAGGAGCTGGGCTTTTTAATACCGCCGGTACATATCCGAGATAATTTAGATTTAGATCCTAATGCTTATAATATTGCCATGCTGGGGGTCACCATTGGTGAAGCTCAGATCAGTCATGACGAAGAAATGGCGATTAATCCGGGTCAGGTCTTTGGCAAACTCGAAGGCCGCGCAACTCAGGATCCTGCCTTTGGTCTGGATGCCGTCTGGATCAAACCCAGTCAACGCGAACATGCACAAACCCTGGGCTACACCGTAGTCGATGCAGCCACAGTCGTAGCAACTCACTTAAGCCAGCTTCTAACCAACAATGCCTATCAGTTACTTGGCCACGAAGAAGTGCAGCAATTATTAGATATGCTGGGCAAAAATAATCCCAAGCTGGTTGAGGGCCTAGTCCCCGACCTGCTGCCATTAAGTACCGTGGTTAAGGTACTGCAAACGTTGCTGTTTGAGGGGGTGCCTATTAGAGATATGCGTACGATTGTGCAAACATTGAGTGAATATGCTCCTAAGAGTCAAGACCCGGATGTATTGGTTTCGGCCGTACGTATTGCTCTCAAACGATTAATTGTGCAGGAAATTTGTGATGGCAATAAAGAAATCCCCGTCATAACCCTGGCGCCAGAACTGGAACAGATGTTGCACCAGTCCTTACAAGCCGGTGGAGAAGACGGTGCAGGCATTGAGCCTGGACTCGCTGATAGAATCCAGCAGTCGTTGCAACAAGCCAGTCAGCAACAAGAATTGGCAGGAGAGCCTGCAGTATTGTTAACGTCAGGCATGTTACGTCCAGTCTTATCACGCTTCCTGAAGTATTCAGTAGAGGGATTGCATGTACTGTCTTATCAGGAAGTTCCGGATGACAAACAAATTAAAATTGTTAGCTCTGTGGGTCAATAAAATGACGCCATTAAAGAGACGAGGTTGCAATGAAAATTAGACGGTTTTTTGGCAAAGATATGCGCGAAGCGCTAAATAAAGTTAAAGATGAACTTGGCAGTGATGCAGTTATCATGTCCAATCGCAAAGTTGCCGATGGCATCGAATTGGTGGCGGCATATGACAAAGAACCAGAGGTGAAGCTTGGAAATGTCAAACGTCGACAGGCAGAAGCCTCAACGAAAAACGGCAAGCCAACCCCTTCCCTGAGCGAGATCATAGGCGATGATGGTCCAGACAGTTTACGTGCTCTGCTTGAAAAGCAGCATGCCAGTGTGTCTGCGCCTATTCGCGCCGAACAACCGCCAGCAGCATCGGCGCCAACGCATTCTGTATCGGCGCAGCGACCCGCCGCGGTGAAAGAAAATTATCTTAACTTTGATAACGATGTGGCAGAGACGATACCCGTGCGTGAAACGACTAATAGTTCACGGCCAGATAGTACAGATTTGGCAAGTATCAGAGAAGAAATTGAATCGTTGCGGAACGTTTTACAGTTTCAGTTAGCTGAGTTACAACAGGAAAAGAAAAGTCGTCACTTGCCAAGTCATCAATATCTGGCACACAGCCTGATGCAAATGGGGCTAAGTGAATCGTTGGCGGAGCAATTGATTAACTACACCCCTAAAGAATATGGTGAGCGTGAAGCTTGGGTGTACTTACTCAATTTACTTTCCAATCGCTTGCAAATAGCTGGGAATGATATTTTACGTCAAACCGGTGTGGTGGCCTTGGTTGGGCCTACTGGAACGGGTAAAACTACCACGGTGGCAAAACTGGCAGCTCGTTATGCGCAGCGACACGGTGCTGAGCAGGTTGCAATGATTACGGTAGACACCTACCGAATTGCCGCGTACGAACAGTTAGCCACGTATGGCAAAATTATTGGTTGCACGGTACGTAAAGCTCAATCGAGTGAAGAACTGGCGGAGCAGTTGTTCCAACTGCGACATAAAAAACTGATTTTAATCGATACGGCGGGCTTTAGTCAGCGTGATAGTCGATTAATTAAACAACTCGCTCAATTTGATAACGGTCAGATGCAACCGGTGAGGAAATATCTGGTCGCTCAAGCCAATACACAATATGCGGCAATGCAACGCATAGTTGACGCCTATAGTAGGATTAAGCTGGATGGTTGCATTTTTACTAAGTTAGATGAATGCTACAGTTTAGGAGAAATATTAAGTATTGCTGTGGAAAATCAATTGAGCGTGAGCTATGTTACTGATGGACAACAAGTTCCTGAAGATATTAAAATTGCCGATGCAAAATCTCTCGTATCTGCTGCCGCAAAGCTTTATAAAAAGTACGGTTTGAATCATACTACAAGCAATCAAGTGGTTAACGCAGCACGAGCAGTATGATCGACGATCAAGCGAGTAGCTTACGAAAGATGAATCAATCTCGACTTATTAAAGTTATCGCCGTAACCGGCGGCAAGGGTGGGGTAGGTAAAACTAACATTACCCTGAACACAGCCATTTCGATGGCCAAACAGGGTAAACGCGTCATGGTTCTTGATGCTGACCTGGGGTTGGCCAATGTGGATGTGATGCTAGGTTTACGCGTAGAAAAAAATCTGTCCCATGTGTTGTCGGGGGAATGTACCCTGGACGAGGTGTTGGTGACAGGTCCGTATGGCATAAAGATCGCGCCCGCCACATCCGGGACCCAGTCCATGACCGAGTTATCGCCCACCGAGCATGCTGGGCTTATTCGCGCGTTCAGTGAATTACGTACCCCCATTGATGTGCTTATTGTTGATACCGCTGCCGGCATTTCCGATATGGTGCTGAGTTTTTCCCGGGCTTCGCAAGATATTATGGTGGTGGTATGTGATGAACCTACATCCCTTACTGATGCCTATGCGCTGATCAAGATCCTGAATCGTGAGCATGGCGTATTCAAATTTAAAATCGTTGCGAATATGGTTAGGGACATTCGTGAAGGGCAAGAGTTGTTCAGTAAACTCTCCAAGGTGACCGGCCGATTTTTAGACGTCGCATTGGAGCTGGTGGCCACCGTCCCGTTCGATGAAAATATTCGCCGCGCCGTGCGCAAACAAACCGCCATCGTGGATGCCTTTCCCAGCTCACCAGCAGCTATTGCTATTTCACAGCTGGCGACAAAAGCAGCAAAATGGCCCGTCCCTGAGCAACCTGGTGGACATCTTGAATTTTTCATTGAACAATTAATTTCAAATAAACTAGCGGGTAGTCAACGTTGAACAGTAAAGCCGCAGCTTACCGACAGCAAAATGACAAAGCACAGCTGGTAGAACAGCATGCGACGTTGGTAAAGCGTATTGCTCATCATTTGATGGCGCGTTTACCACCCAGTGTGTTGGTAGATGACCTCATCCAGGCGGGTATGATCGGTTTGTTGGAAGCCGCTAAAAATTTCGATGGCTCAAAAGGGGCCAGCTTTGAAACCTTTGCAGGCATACGTATTCGCGGCGCGATGTTAGATGAAATACGTAAAGGCGATTGGACCCCACGCTCAGTTCATAAAAATAGTCGGGCTATTTCTGACGCTATTTCTCAAGTTGAAAAGGATACGGGGCGTGATGCCAAGGATGCGGAGATTGCCGCGGTATTAAATGTCAGCCTAAATGATTACCATCAGATGCTAAATGAAGTGAGTGCCGGAAAACTCGTAGGCATCGAAGATTTAGGGGTGTCAGAAGACGTTATTACCACTGAAGAAAACTCAGGAAGCGATACGCCTCTGGATGATTTAATGCAAGGTGCTTTCCAAAAAGCACTTGCTCATGCTATTACTACATTACCCGAAAGAGAAGCAATCGTTTTGTCTTTATACTATGATGAGGAACTTAACCTTCGGGAAATCGGTGAAGTTCTGGATGTAAGCGAATCCAGAGTGAGCCAGATTCACAGCCAAGCCATGCTAAAACTCAAATCGCGAATGAAGTCATGGCGGGTGGGTGAATAAAAAACATACTGAATATTAATAACTTATAACCCTCACTGGAGGCCATTTTGGACAAGAGTATGAAAATTCTCGTGGTTGACGATTTTTCAACTATGAGACGAATCATAAAAAACCTGCTTAAAGACTTGGGGTTTTCCAATATCCAGGAAGCGGACGATGGAAGTACTGCGTTGCCAATGTTACAACAGGGTGACTTCGATTTTGTTGTCACCGACTGGAATATGCCTGGAATGCAAGGTATTGATTTGTTACGCGCAATTAGAGCCGATGACAAACTTAAACATTTACCTGTCCTAATGGTTACTGCCGAAGCGAAAAAGGAGCAAATTGTTGCTGCTGCTCAGGCTGGGGTAAATGGTTACGTGGTTAAACCCTTTACCGCGGCAACTTTGAAGGAAAAACTCGACAAAATCTTCGAACGTTTAGGTTAATCCAGACGCTCCAACGGTAGAGGAAAACTGGATGTCGATACAGAACGTCCCTATTACACTAGAAGAAGCTAAACAGTTGGTCATCTTTCTAGAACAAGATGACCAAGAGTCTGCCAGGGCATTACTTGAAGCTGCTTCGATGAAAGAGTCGATTGAACTCTTCGCAGAAGTGGGCAAGTTAACACGCCAGCTTCATGATGCATTAAACAGTTTCCAGTTGGACGACCGTATTGCGGGGCTTGCCACTGATGAAATCCCCGATGCCCAAACGCGACTCACTTATGTAATCGAAGAAACAGAAAAAGCCGCCAACACCACCATGGACGCTGTCGAGGCAAGCATGCCCATCGCAGAAACACTTTCTGCGCGCATTGACACAATAATGCCAGAGTGGAAAAAGCTCATGAACCGCCAAATCGAAGTTGGCGAGTTCAAAACATTATGTACTGATTTGGATAAATTACTTGTCGATGCTTCTGCAGAGTCAGCAAAATTAACCAGTTTATTAACCGAAGTGTTGATGGCCCAGGGGTATCAGGATCTAACCGGCCAGGTGATTCGTCGTGTTATCGACCTGGTTAAAGAAGTGGAAGACAGCCTGGTTAATATGTTGACCATGTTCGGCGATGTAGAAAAAACTGAAAAGACTACTAAACCTTCGAAAGATCAAACCGATAAAATAGAAGCAGAGGGGCCAATTATCGACGCTGAGCAACGAGATGATGTTGTACAGGGGCAGGATGATGTGGACGACCTTTTGTCGAGCTTAGGTTTTTAGGGGAGCAGGCGCATGTCGTTTGACGTTGACGAGGATATATTACAGGACTTTCTGGTTGAAGCCGGCGAGATACTGGAACAATTACAAGAACAACTCGTTGATCTGGAAAACAATCCAGACGATGGCGATTTATTGAATGCGATTTTCAGAGGTTATCATACTGTAAAAGGTGGAGCGGGATTTCTCTCGCTGACTGAACTCGTGGAAATTTGTCATGGTGCCGAAAACGTTTTTGACGTCATGCGGAATGGACAGCGTACCCTGACTCCTGAATTAATGGATGTCATTCTACAAGCCACGGATGTGGTGGTAGAAATGTTCGAAAAGGTAAAAACACGCGAGCCTCTTGAGCCTGCCGATGCAGCGCTGGTAGAAATTCTTCATAAGTTGAGCAAACCGGAAACCCCGGATGAAAATATTTTCGGTCAGGAAACCACTGTAGGTAAGCAGCAGACAGCACCTGCTGATGAAGAAGAGCTGATTGTGGAGGAGGTTCCGCAGTCGCCAGAAGTAGCTGCCATACATACACGAACGTCAGGTGATGAAAGTGGCGGTATTGAAGATATCACCGAAGATGAATTCGAAGCATTGCTGGATGAATTACATGGCGGTGGAGCGCCTGGACGATCAGCGCAACCTGAAGTCGCCGCAGCAAAAGCAGAATCAAAAAATATCAAACCAGAGGAAGCAGCTTCTGGCGATAGTGAAGATATTACCGATGATGAATTTGAAGCATTACTAGATGAGCTGCATGGCAAAGGTCAGTTTAAAAGTACTGAAGAAGCAGCAGCCCCTGCGCAGCAAACTACCGTGGCTTCAAGTGACAGTGGTGATGATGAGATTACCGATGACGAGTTTGAAAAACTACTCGATCAGTTACATGGTTCCGGTCAAAGCCCCTCAGCAAGCAAGTCTGAAGCTTCCGCACCGGTAACCAAGCCAGAAGTTAAGGTGGAGAAGCCAGCGGCACAAGTAGATAAAACCGCTACAGCGGCTATCAACAAAGCCAAAACTGAACAAGCTGCGAAGCAACCTGCGGCGAAACCGGAGGCAAAAGCTCCCACACCGGCAGCGAAGAAAGACGATAAAAAAGCCGCAGGTGCCCCGCCACAAGCCGAAACGACAGTACGAGTTGACACTAAACGACTTGACCAGATTATGAATATGGTTGGGGAGTTGGTACTGGTACGCAACCGCTTACTGAGCTTAGGTATTAATGTAAATGATGAATCCATGTCCAAAGCGATCGCTAATCTGGACGTGGTGACGGGTGATTTACAGGGCGCGGTAATGAAAACGCGCATGCAACCGATCAAGAAGGTGTTTGGACGTTTTCCCCGTGTTGTAAGAGACCTTGCGAGAAGCCTGAAAAAAGAAATTACCCTGGAGCTCGAAGGGGAAGACACAGATCTGGACAAAAACCTGGTGGAAGCGTTGGCTGACCCATTGGTTCACTTGGTCAGAAACTCTGTTGACCATGGTGTTGAAATGCCTGATGAGCGCCAGGCAGCGGGTAAAGCCAGAATGGGAACGGTGAAACTATCTGCCTCCCAGGAAGGTGACCATATCTTGCTTACCATTGAAGACGACGGTAAGGGGATGGATCCTGAAAAGCTAAAAGAGATTGCGATTAACCGTGGGGTTCTTGATGCAGATGCTGCTGCGAGGATGTCTGATGTAGAAGCCTTCAATCTGATTTTCGCACCTGGATTTTCAACAAAGACTGAAATCAGCGACATTTCCGGCCGCGGTGTCGGTATGGACGTGGTTAAAACAAAAATTAACCAGCTCAATGGTACAGTTAATATCGATTCACAGCTTGGCAAAGGTACCCGATTAGAAATTAAGGTGCCCCTAACCCTTGCTATCTTACCCACCCTGATGATCGTGGTAGGTAAACAAACGTTTGCCCTGCCGTTAGGTGCGGTAAATGAAATCATTAATATGGATATTAAGAAAACCAATACGGTAGATGGTCAGCTGACCATGATTGTCAGATCAAAGGCGATTCCATTATTTTTCTTGGGCGAATGGCTCATTCGTGGACCGAAAAATGTGGAAAAGACAAAAGGTCACGTTGTGGTTGCACAAATCGGCACCCAGCAAGTGGGGTTTGTGGTTGACGCGCTGATCGGGCAAGAGGAAGTGGTGATAAAACCCCTTGACGCTTTGTTGCAAGGTACGCCGGGAATGGCTGGAGCGACAATCACTTCCGATGGCGGTATTGCATTAATTCTGGATGTTCCAAGCTTACTCAAGCGGTATGCCAGAAAAAGTTTGAAGTAAAAAGTATTCATAAATAGGAAAGCCCGCATCAATGGTGTTTAAAGTCCTGGTAGTGGATGATTCGACGTTTTACCGGCGACGTGTCCGTGAGATCCTTAACGAAGATAGAGAACTAGAAGTAGTGGGAGAGGCCAGAAATGGCCAGGAAGCAATAGATAAAATCTTGGAATTGTCCCCTGATGTGGTCACGATGGATGTAGAGATGCCGGTTCTTGATGGTATCTCAGCTGTTAAAGCCATCATGGATAAAAAACCGCTTCCAATTCTGATGTTTTCTTCATTGACCCATCATGGTGCGCAAGCCACACTCGATGCACTGGAAGCAGGTGCAATAGACTTTTTACCTAAAAAATTTGAAGATATCGCTGACGACAGACGTGAAGCGGCTATGCAGTTACGCACGAAAGTGCGATTGATCGCTAGACGAGGAACAGGTATCCAACGCCCTTCGTTAGCTTCATTACGCGCCAAGCCCTCCCTTCCCGCTGGAGCACCAAAATCTAAGTTTTTTCGCTCATCATCGTTACTGGCAGGGCGTGCAGAGGCTACAGCACAACCCACGGTTTCAAAAGTTGTGGCATCGGGAAAAAAATATCGATGCCTGGCTATTGGTGCGTCAACCGGCGGCCCAGTAGCATTACAGCAGGTGCTCACCAAATTGCCGGAGAATTTTCCTGTCCCAATCTTTTTAGTTCAGCATATGCCCGGTACCTTTACCCAAGCTTTTGCTCAACGTCTAAATAGTCACTGCAAATTTCCAGTGAAAGAGGCCGAGAATGGTGACATTGTAAAACCCGGTCATGCCTATCTCGCACCTGGTGGAAAACAGATGCTGATTGAAGTGATAGGTAATCAGCATAGAATTGCTATAAAAGATGCTGATCCGGCTGAAAAAATTAATTACAAACCCAGTGTAGATTTGACATTCGAAAGCCTGTTGCCAGTGTATGGTGGAGCGGTGTTAAGTGTCATTCTCACTGGAATGGGCGCGGACGGTAAAGAAGGCTGTAGGAAGTTAAAAGCTGAAGGTGCAACCATTTGGGCGCAGGATAAAGCGAGCTGTGTAGTATACGGCATGCCGCATGCCGTAGCATCGGCCAATATTGCCGAAAAAAATATCCCTCTAGAGGATATTGCTGACTGCATTTTGACCGAGATGGTATCACGCTAACATTCTTAATTGATTTAGTTACCCGAACGTTACCTTGGGGACGTAAACTTGAAGATCTGGACGATTGCTAATCAAAAAGGTGGTGTAGGTAAAACGACCACCACAGTAACGCTCGGTGGAATTCTTGCGCAGCGCGGTGAACGTGTCCTTTTAATTGACACCGATCCCCACGCTTCACTCAGCTACTATTTTGGAATTGACTCTGAAGAACTTTCTTCTTCGGTTTACGATATCTTTGTTAATAAAAAACCATTAACTGCCGATACAGTACTTGATTGTCTTTGTCCGACGAAGCTGGATAGTTTATTCATTCTGCCAGCCACAATGGCGCTGGCAACGCTAGATCGGCAATTAGGTAACCAACACGGCATGGGGCTTATTTTAAAGAAAGCGTTGGCTAAAGTTGAACAGGATTTTGATTACGTACTATTAGATTGTCCGCCTGTATTGGGGGTGTTAATGGTTAATGCGCTTGCTGCTTGCGAAAAAGTCATCGTTCCGGTTCAAACCGAATTTCTTGCGCTAAAAGGCTTAGACCGAATGATTCAGACGCTTAAAATCATGGGGCGGTCATTACAAAAATCGTTTGATACGATAATTGTACCTACCATGTTTGACAGACGTATCAATGCGGCGGCCGAAGCAGATATGCGATTACGCAAGGATTATGGTGAAAGCGTATGGAGTGGCATGGTACCGGTTGATACACGGTTTAGGGATGCAAGTCAGGCGCAGTCGCCAGCTTCTGTGGTTTATCCCAAGGCAAGAGGCGTTTATGCCTACAAAAAACTGTTAAATGAATTGGAGCAATAACTCGAAATGAGTAAAAGCACGCCTTTTGCCAAAGAAGATGTGATGGAAGCATACTTGGACAGCCTGCTTCATGGACCCGAAGATCCATCGGAAGTAACGGCGCGCACGGCTAAGTTACTCGAAAACGCCAGTTTGGATATCGCGAAAGATGACGTTTCTGACCTGTCGTCAACGACAGTCGTGGAACAACCCGTTATTCACGAAGAGATGTTCACTGAAACTGAAGTGGTGGCGACACCACCACCTGAAAAAATTGTACCGGTTCACGAATTGCTTGAAGATCAATTTCAGGCCTTATTCTTTCAAGTGGCAGGTTTAACCCTAGCGGTACCATTGATTACGTTAGGGGGGATCCACAGAATTGAAAAGGTTGGGCCATTGATAGGCAAGCCTAAGTGGTTTAAGGGCGTCATGTTGCATAGGCAGCAGAAGCTGAATGTGGTGGATACCGCCATGTGGGTAATGCCAGAAAAATATGATCAAAAGCTGGCAGAAGCGTTAAACTATCAGTATCTTATAATGCTAGGGGACAGCCTTTGGGGTTTAGCCAGTGACAAATTAGTCAATACCATTACCTTACGTAAGAATGAGGTAAAATGGCGTGAATCTACGGGAAAACGTCCTTGGTTAGCGGGAATGGTAAAGAACAAGATGTGCGCGTTAGTTGATGTGCACCATTTAATTTCAATGCTAAACAAAGGCCTGGGCAGTAATGATAACGTGTCCGGCAATCGGAGTCAGGTAAATGAATGACGAAAGAAGCAACAGCAATACAGCTGACAGCAATGATGAAGTATTGCAGTGGGTAACTTACCGATTAGGTGATGAAACTTACGGCATCAATGTAATGCAGGTTCAGGAAGTGCTGCGTCATACCGAAATTGCTCCTGTTCCCGGCGCGCCAGATTATGTCTTAGGTATTATCAATCTTCGCGGCAATGTCGTTACCGTTATTGATACCCGCGCACGTTTTGGCCTGCCGCCTACCGATATAACTGATAACACCCGAATCGTGATTATCGAGTCAGACGAACAGGTGGTGGGTATCTTGGTTGATAGTGTTGCCGAGGTTGTTTATCTGCGTTCGTCGGAGATTGACAGTGCTCCTAACGTTGGTACCGAAGAAAGTGCCAAATTTATCCAAGGTGTCAGTAATCGTGATGGCGAACTGTTGATCCTTGTTGATTTGAATAAGTTATTAAGTGATGAAGAGTGGGATGAATTAAGTTCACTCTAAGCTTAAGGTAAAAATTTTCAAAAGGCAGGGAAAGTCTAATACCTGCCTTTCTTATTAAATAGAGATTATTTGGTTGGGACCCCTTTTAATAGGGTAACTACATCCTCATTCCCGTTTAGCTCGGCTAATTCTATCAAATAATCTTTTTGTAACGTGTCCAGCTTTTGGTTGCCTAAAAGCTCACGAAGTCGTTTCAGTTCGCCATTAGCAATAGCTGCTTGCATCCCTTCCATATTCGCAATGGGATTGTTCTGCGAATCATTCATGTGGTGCTCTCCCGTCTACTTTATATCGTTATATGAATTTGAAGCTTAGACAGATCGCTTGTTGACGTCATTCGCATATGGTGACTACCCGTACCGGGTATTTTCACGTACACTGAGCGAAAAGGTGAACAATTATAAAAACATAATGGACGAAAAGTATTTAGTTGCTGCAGCGATAGCGTTGTTATTGATCATGATTTTAAGTATCGGTCTATATAGCTTGCGTCAAATTTCCGCACTAAAGAAAAAACTTTCCGTACTTGAAAATACATACCAATCAAGCGGTGCCGATTTTCACGCAAGTATCCAATCTCTCGATCATCAGATTAACGAAAGCAGAGAGCGAGAAGTGGTATTGGGCAAGCATCAAACCGATCTACAAGTATCGCTAACCCACTTAGAAAACCAATTACGCGAGCTGAAACAACAGGATCCTTCGCTGCGTTTGTATCATCGGGCGACTGAATTAGTAAAGCAGGGCGCCAGTCTGGAAGAAATTATCCAATCCTGCGATATTCCCCGTGCTGAAGCTGAATTATTGATAAGCATGCACAGAAAATAATTTTAGACGTCCAGACGTAAAGAAGTTGACGCGTCTTTCGTGATGCGACACAATGACACGTATCGAGTATTACAAGAGCGTGTGTATGCCCATTCGAATCCCTGAAGATCTGCCTGCCCAGGATGTGCTATCAGGCGAGAATATTTTCGCTATGACCAGCAGCCGTGCGGCGCAGCAAGACATTCGCCCATTAGAAGTCGGGATTTTGAACCTGATGCCTAATAAAATCGAAACAGAGGTTCAACTACTCCGCCTCCTCTCCAATACCCCACTGCAAATCAATGTAGACTTTATTCGCATAGATGATATTGCGCCAAAAAATACACCCCAAAGTCACATGGAAGCGTTTTATCACCAGTTTTCCGATATCGCCAAAAAGAAATACGATGGGCTTATCATTACTGGGGCCCCGCTTGCGCATCTTCAATATGAAGAAGTGAAGTACTGGGATCGTATGACAGCCATTCTTGACTGGGCGAACCGGCATGTCCAGTCAACGCTTTATTTGTGCTGGGCCGCCCATGCTGCAATCTATCATTTTTACGGCATTCGCCGCACCTTACTCAACAATAAAGTGTGTGGCGTATTCCAGCATAAGGTTCTTGCGCCTCACAATGAATTGCTAAGAGGGTTTGATCCTTGTTTTTTTGCGCCCCATTCACGTTTTGGTCACGTCGATGTAGAGCACTGGCAAAACATTCCGGGGTTAGAAATTATCGCGCAAAGCGAACAGGCAGGTGTATATGTGGCTGCCTCGGAAGATAAACGAATGGTTTTTGTCACTGGGCATCCAGAGTATGAAGGACAAACCCTTCACGAAGAGTATTGTCGAGATACTGATGTCGGGTTATTTCCTGCGGTGCCTAAAAACTACTATCCACACGATGATCCCCAAAATGAACCCATCGTGCGTTGGCGAGCGCATGGAAGTCTATTGGTTAGTAATTGGTTAAATTACTTTGTTTATCAAACTACGCCATTTGATTTAAACCAGCTGGCTGCGAATAAAAAAGTACATCAGGAAACGTCGTGAACAGATTAAAACAACACCCGATATATGCGGCCGCCGAAAAACGTATACTCATTTTGGATGGAGCCATGGGCACCATGATCCAACGTCAACAATTCGCAGAAAGCGACTATCGTGGCAGCGAGTTCCATGCATGGCACAAAGATATCAAGGGGAATAATGATCTTCTGGTATTGACGCAACCCGATGTTATATATGCTATCCACTGCCAATATTTGCAGGCCGGCGCTGACATCATCGAAACCAACACATTCAATGCCACAAGCATTGCTATGGCAGACTATGACATGCAGTCTCTGTCTAAAAAGATCAATCTTCAAGCAGCCCGATTAGCGAAACAAGTTGCACAAAAGTTTACCCTAACAGACCCAAGCAAACCCAGATTTGTGGCCGGGGTGTTAGGTCCGACGAACCGTACTGCGTCTATTTCTCCCGATGTTAATGACCCAGGTAAACGTAATATTTCTTTTGATGAACTAGTGACGGCCTATGAAGAGTCATGTGAAGGTTTAATCGAGGGCGGATCTGATTTAATACTTATCGAGACCATTTTCGATACCCTCAATGCTAAAGCTGCAGTGTTTGCAGTGGAGTCTGTGTTTGAACGCTTACAACTTCGTCTGCCGGTAATGATTTCAGGCACCATCACCGATGCATCAGGCCGCACTTTATCCGGTCAAACCGCTGAAGCGTTTTACTACTCGCTACGACACGTGGAGCCTTTTTCTGTGGGGTTAAACTGTGCGTTAGGACCCGACTTGTTGCGCCAGTATGTGGATGAAATTGCACAAATAGCAACAAGTCTGGTCTCGGTCCATCCCAATGCTGGGTTACCCAATGAATTTGGCGAGTATGACTTGTCACCGCGCGATATGGCAATACAGATTAAGGAATGGGCTGAATCGGGTCTGGTCAATATTGTGGGTGGCTGTTGTGGTACTACGCCGGAACACATCGCAGAAATGGCGAAAGTAACCGATGGCATTGCACCGAGAAAAGTGCCAGCACTACCGGTAAAAATGCGCTTATCTGGCCTGGAGCCATTCGTTCATTAGGAGGTTAAGTGACACAACTATTTTCGAGTTTTATCAACATTGGTGAACGTACCAATGTCACGGGCTCCGCAAAATTTAAACGCCTCATACTGGACGGTGATTACGAAACGGCATTAGAGGTTGCCCGCCAACAAGTCGAAAATGGTGCACAAATCATTGACATCAACATGGATGAAGCCATGCTGGACTCAGTTCAGGCCATGCAAACCTTTCTCAAGTTGATTGCCTCTGAACCCGATATCTCGCGTGTTCCTATTATGATCGACTCCTCCAAGTGGGAAGTGATTGAAGCAGGGCTGAAATGTGTGCAAGGTAAAGCTATTGTCAATTCAATTAGCTTAAAAGAAGGGGAAGATATTTTTATCAAGCAAGCGCGCTTGATAAGACGTTATGGAGCCGCAACAGTGGTGATGGCGTTTGATGAAACCGGTCAGGCTGATACACAACGGAGAAAGGTTGAAATTTGTCAACGAAGTTATAAGTTACTCACCGAAGTGGCCGGCTTCCCCCCAGAAGATATTATCTTCGATCCGAATATTTTTGCGGTGGCTACAGGAATTGAGGAGCATAACAACTACGCTGTAGATTTTATTGAAGCAACCCGCGAAATTCGGCAAACCTGTCCGCATGTACATGTGTCAGGCGGGCTCTCCAACATTTCCTTTTCATTCCGCGGCAATAACCCCGTGCGCGAAGCCATGCACTCTGTTTTTTTATACCATGCAATTCGTGCAGGCATGGATATGGCTATTGTCAATGCGGGACAATTAGAAGTTTATGATGAAATTCCCGCCGCCCTTAGGGAAGCGGTGGAAGATGTCATTCTAAACCGACGGCAAGATGCTACGGAACGTTTACTGGAGATAGCACCGCAATATCAGGGGGATGGCAAAGCTGCTCCACAGGAAGATTTACGTTGGCGCGAAGCCCCCGTTAGCAAGCGACTGGAACATGCACTGGTCAAAGGTATTACCGACTACATCATTGAGGACACGGAAGAAGCTCGGCAACAAGCCGAAAAACCATTACATGTTATTGAAGGTCCGCTAATGGATGGTATGAATGTAGTGGGTGATTTATTCGGTGAAGGTAAAATGTTTTTGCCTCAGGTGGTGAAATCTGCCCGGGTGATGAAAAAAGCGGTGGCGCATTTACAGCCATTTATCGAAGCCGAAAAATCCGCTGATGCTAGAAGTAACGGCAAAATACTCCTGGCAACGGTTAAGGGCGACGTGCACGATATCGGCAAAAATATTGTTGGGGTGGTGTTACAGTGTAATAACTTTGAAGTAGTAGATTTAGGAGTAATGGTACCGTGTGAAACGATTTTACACACCGCCAGAGAGGAAAACGTTGACATGATTGGGCTGTCAGGCCTTATTACGCCATCGCTTGATGAAATGGTGCATGTGGCAAAGGAGATGCAACGACAACAGTGTGATTTGCCCCTGCTAATTGGCGGTGCCACTACTTCCAAAGCCCATACCGCGGTGAAGATAGAGCAAAATTATGATGCCCCGGTGGTTTACGTTCCTAATGCGAGCAGGGCAGTAGGTGTATGTCAAAAACTGTTGAATAGGCAAAGCCGCGAAAACTTTGCCGTAGAGCTGGATCGCGAGTATGAAAAAGTACGCCAGCAGCATGCTCGTAAACAACCCCGTTCAAAACCTGTAACCTTGCAACACGCCCGTGATAACAGATGCAAGCTGGACTTAACTCAATTGCCGTCAGCGCCGGAGCGACTGGGAGTGGTGCCGGTTTCGGCAACGATTAACACCCTTAGACGATACATCGATTGGACACCCTTTTTTCTGACCTGGTCGTTAGCGGGTAAATATCCGCGAATATTAAAAGATGAGGTGGTTGGCGAGCAGGCGCGCTCATTATTTGAAGATGCGAATGCAATGCTCGACAGGCTGGCGGAATCTGGCAGGTTAACGGCAAAAGGGGTGTGTGGTGTATTTGCAGCAGCCAATATTGGCGATGATATTGAAATTTATGCTGATGGAGCTCGCAACACTGTGCTAGGTGTAGCACGCCACCTGCGTCAACAGACATTAAAAACCGATTATCCCAACTACTGCTTAGCAGATTTTATTGCGCCAAAATCTTCAGGGGTAGAGGATCACATGGGGGCCTTTGCGGTAACTGCCGGTATAGGCGAAGATGAAATTGCAAATCAATATCGAGAGGATGGGGATGACTATAATGCAATTATGATAAAAGCCGTAGCAGACCGTTTAGCAGAGGCATTCGCCGAGTATTTACACGAACGGGTAAGAAAAGAAATCTGGGGTTACGCTGCGCAGGAAGATTGGGATAATGAGGCATTAATTCGAGAAAAATATCAGGGCATACGCCCCGCGCCTGGCTACGCAGCGTGTCCCGAACATACGGAAAAACAATTGATCTGGGATTTACTAGATGTCGAAACGCATACTGGAATGAAACTTACCGATAACTACGCTATGTGGCCGGGGGCGTCAGTGTCGGGCTGGTATTTTGCTCATCCTCAGAGTCGCTATTTCGCGGTTGCAAAGATTCAACAGGATCAGGTGGAAGACTATGCACAGCGAAAGCAATGGGATATAACAGTAGCAAATAAATGGTTGGCACCGAATACCAATGAGTAAACCCTTTAGTCAGGCCTGTGAAAATAATAAAACGCCTATCCTGCAGATTTTAAAAAGTGCATTTGCAAAGTGTACCCATGTACTGGAAATTGGTAGTGGTACCGGACAACATGCGGTGTTTTTTGCTTCACAACTTCCCCATCTCATCTGGCAAACCAGTGATCAGCCTGGCTACCACGAGGGGATTCACGCATGGATCAATGAATTTCCTTCAGTTAATTTGCGACCGCCTATCAGTTTGACAGTGGGTGAGACTGCGTGGCCATCTTTACCCTGTGATGGCGTTTTTACCGCCAATACCGCCCATATTATGCAGAAGCACGAAGCAAAGCTGATGATGGAAGAAATTTCAGCTCATCTTCCTGAGGGTGGAGTATTTTGTCAATATGGACCCTTCACTCGGGACGGAGAATTTAGCAGTCAGAGTAATCAAAATTTTCATTCGCAGTTGATAGACGAGGGCTACGGAGGCTATCGAGATATTAGCGAATTAAGACAATGGGCAAAAACGCTTACCTTGACGACCATCTACAACATGCCGGCCAATAATCTGATGCTGGTTTGGAAAAAATAAGCCTTTTTCATTTCCTCCCGACTTTGATATAAAAGAAATAGCTGGTTATATTTTGCCCGCAAATATGAAGTAAACGCTGAACGCTGGTTTTTTACTCGTCAATCTAATAACAATAATGAGTCGTGCTATGAAATCACTTTCCTTGCAAAACAAGTTTATGCTCATCGTTGGTGGCAGTATCGCCATCATGTTGTTTATTACCTCAGTTGTAGCGGTAAGTTACATCGGGGACAAAACGAAAGATGCTATCGAAATGGAAGTGATGGATCTCGTTAAACTTGAAGCGCGGGGGGTGGAAAAATTTTTCGCTACTTACGGGGGGGTGGCTAAAACCTTTTTAGCTAATCCGTTTTTACAGAATTTTTTTGCTGATCATACCCGTAGAGGGGCACCTGAATCGTCGATCCCGCGGTCTGAAGATATTTATCAGTTATTTAGCAATATCAGTAAGAACGATGCCAACATTAAATCAGCGTTCTTTGGATCCGCCAATACGGGCGAGTATTTTTACGAGGCCGGCCGAGTAGGTGTCGATCAGGAAGGACCCACGGCAGGCGACCCTGCCAAGGGATATTTCGCCACTCAGCGGCCCTGGTTTAACACTGCTGTAGAAAAAGGTGAGCTGTATGTTACGCCTCCTGCCATCGACTCTCAGGATGGAACGATCTCCGCCGTGGTACAGGCTCCCGTTACCGTCGGCGGCAAACTTGTCGGTGTGGGTGGAGTGGATATATTGATTAGCACTATAGGGCAGGTCATTGATGATATCCGGTTTAAGGACCAGGGAACCGCCTTTTTAGTCGACCAGGATAATAATATTGTTTATTTCCCTGAGCAACCAGCCAATCTTCCCTTAAGTAGCCCTATCGCCGACTTTGACAAGCTGTATGATGAGTCAAAAGGGTTTGCTCAGCTCGCAGCTGCAATGGCCTCTGCCGAGAATGGGATGGTAGAGCTACAGTGGCAGGGAAAACCCTATATGGCGGTGTTCAAGCATGCCTCGCTGGACGTGCCAAAAATGGATTGGACGTTAGGTGTGTTGGTGCCTGCCAGTATTATTTCAGATCCTATTTCTGATGCCATCACCTCAGCGGTCGTTACCGCAGTGATAATTATCGCACTAATTGCACTTATAACTTATTGGGCAAGCTCGAAAGTCACCCGCCCAATTCTGAAAATGCGCGATGCAATGGCTGAAATCGCTAATGGAGATGGTGATTTGACCAAGCGGTTAGACATTCATCGAGACGACGAAATTGGTGCATTGGCGCATGAATTTAATCGGTTTACAGATAAGCTTCGCGGCTTACTAAAAGATACGGCAACACATACGCGGGCGGTGGCCGAAGCGGCCGCCCATTTGTCCTCGGTTTCGCAAAATACCAATACCGAAATCCAGCAGGAGCGCCATCAAGTAGATAATGTATCTTCAGCCGTTTCTCAAATGGCAGCTACGGTCGATGAAATATCAAAGAATGCAGCAGAGTCCAGCCGTGCTGCGACAGAAGCAGATAGTCAAGTGCGCGACGGTTCCCAACAAGCCCGTGATGCAATGAACGAAATACACGCATTAGCCGATTCCATCAACAATGGTGTCGATGTGGTAACTACGTTGAGTAAAGAATCGGAAAATATTGGCGCCGTTATCGATGTCATCAATAGTATTGCTGAACAAACGAATCTGTTGGCATTGAATGCCGCTATTGAAGCGGCCAGAGCTGGGGAACAGGGACGAGGCTTTGCGGTGGTGGCCGATGAAGTACGTTCGTTGGCAAGTCGCACGCAGGATTCAACCGACGATATCCGCCGAATGGTTGAGAAACTTCAGACAATGGCCGAGCAAACCGCGACCGTAATGCAACAAGGGAAAGAAAAATCACACTCAGGGGTAGAGAAAACAGAAAGCGTGGTGACAGCCTTGACCAATATAAGTCAGGCAATAAGTACCGTCCAATCGCAAAGCGCGCAAATCGCCAATAGTACTGAGCAGCAAACCGGAGTAGCCGAAAACATTAATAACTCTTTGTTGGCTATCACCCGATTAAGTGACAAAACCAGTCAGCATGCCGAAGAGTTGGCTGTCGAAGCCACTCAGCTCAGCGGTGTAGCCGAGGAATTAAAAGATTTAGTTAATCAGTTTAAGATCTAATTTTGTGAATGGGAAAATTTACCAGGTACTTGGGAAGAATTTACCAATGCTCAAATGGTTATGAGCATTGGTAAGACGACTACTTATTCACCATCTGCTGCATCTTGTACAGCTTCACCGGCTTCTTCAACATCTTCACCAGCGCCATGCATGGTGTTGCAGGCAGCTAAACCAAATACGAAAGTAAATACGGTTAAAAAACCAAAGATTTTGTTTTTCATCTATTACGCTCCAAATCAGTGAGTTACAATGTTCACCATCAGCACAGCAAAAACTACGCCTATTTAGTAGTAGTTTAGAACGCCGGTTTTAGTTCACTGTTTTCGTAATCTGAAATCACTTAGGTCCGTTTCTACTGTTGCCTGTATTACAAATAAGATGATCTTTCATTGATTCGTTATACGGCAAGACCATTTTTGCTTGCTCAAAGTAAGTTTCGACGGTGCCCTTTTCGCGAATTAAGAATTGTGACACTGCACGGCTAAACTCCGGATGAAAAAGCCAATGGAGAGAGTAACAAAACGTCGGTTCAAAGCCCCTGAGAATTTTATGTTCACCTTGAGTGCCAGGGTTGAAAGTAGCTAATTTTTGTTCAATCGCAAACTCAATACCTTGAAAATAGCAACATTCGAAGTGAAGCTCTTCGATATGCTTTACACACCCCCAATAGCGACCATATAAGCCAGATGAATCGAAAAAAAACAGACTGCTTGCAATGGGGTTACCGGCGAGGGTCGCTTCGACAATCAGTATGTGTTCTCTCATCGAATGATATATCTGGTTAAAAAAAGAGCGGGTCAAATAGCCATCATGTCCGCTTCTTTTTAGATATGTCTGTCGATAACATTGGTAAAAAAACGCCATGTGAGATTGGGTGATTTCTTCTCCCCGATAACGGGAAATGGATATGCCTTGAGCATGTAATTGCCGCCTGGTCTTGCGTATGGATTTACGCTTTCTGGAGGTAAGTGCGCCAAGAAAGTCAGCAAATGATTGATAGTGATAATTATGCCAGTGAAACTGTACACTTTTTCGAAGCAAAAAATTTGAACAGGTTGCTAGCAAATCAGGCGAGTGGGGAAACAAAACGTGAGTGGATGATATATTCTTGGTTGCCAGGGATTGTAAGGCAAGATTAATTGACTCGAACACCTCAGCACTATCCACGCCGGTTTGTATTAAAAGTCGGTTACCTGGGACGGGGGTAAATGGGATAGCACTAATCCATTTTGGGTAATAATTTAGACCATGCTGAAAATAAGCATTAGCCCAGGCATGATCAAATACGTATTCGCCATAACTGTCCAGTTTAATATAGCCCGGCATAGCGGCTATCAGCCGGGAATCTTCATAAACACCCACATGATGCGGTAGCCAACCAGTTTTTTTACCTACACACTCTGATTCTTCCAGGGCTGACAAAAACTCGGCGCGTAAAAAAGGGGAGTCGATGCTGCTAAGGGCATTCCACTGGGCAGCATCAAAGGCAGAAAATTGACTATGAAATTTTACATCGAATGCCATAAAATGTGACTGCTTAAATAGACCAGGTTCTGAAACTATCACCGTATCATGACTGACGAGATTAGAAAAAACATAATTGATGCTACTACCAGGCTACTGGCGCGCAGAGAGCATAGTGAAGTTGAACTTGTGCAAAAGTTAATTCAGAAAGGGTTTGATCCCGCATCCGTGCAGCCTGTACTTATTGAATTTCAACAAGCTGACATTCAGTCTGATAAGCGTTTTGCTGAATCCCGTGTGCGCCATGCCGCAAACAAGGGAATAGGTCCAAACCGAGTCAGAGCAGAACTGTCACAACATCAGATTGATGATGAATTTATCCATGTCGCATTTTCGGAAACTGACATTGACTGGTTTGAATTAGCGAAAGCGGTACATACAAAAAAGTACGCTTCACAAAAACCAGACACATTCAAAGACAAGCAAAAGCAGCGGCAGTTTTTACAATATCGCGGGTTCACCTTCGAACAGATTCAATATGCGATGGAAAACCCGTAAATTTGGTATGGATGCTTAACAATACCGCACTTTCCGTGGTATCTTTGCGCGTCCACCCGAAGCGTTACATATGTATTTTGGGGCTCAACAGCATGGGTATAAGGTAATCCATAAGTTAACTAGGAATCGCAAACGTTAATGACATTTTCAACTGCAGATATTCGTCAAAAATTCTTTGATTATTTTTCACAACGCGGCCACCAACACGTAGCCAGCTCTTCATTGGTACCTGCTGACGACCCAACGTTACTCTTCACAAATGCGGGTATGAATCAGTTTAAGGATGTGTTTTTAGGTGCAGAGAAACGCAGTTACACCCGCGCGGTTTCCTCACAACGCTGTGTTCGTGCTGGTGGAAAACATAACGACCTTGAAAACGTAGGGTATACAGCTCGCCACCATACTTTTTTTGAAATGTTGGGTAATTTCAGCTTTGGTGATTATTTCAAAAAAGAAGCCATTGAGTTTGCCTGGAATTTTCTGACGGATGAATTGAAATTGCCAAAGGACAAGCTTCTGGTCACCGTATATTCAGAAGATGACGAAGCTTTTGATATTTGGGAAAACCATATAGGTGTGCCGAAGGACAAAATAATTCGTATCAGTACCTCGGATAACTTTTGGTCAATGGGCGATACCGGACCATGCGGTCCTTGCTCGGAAATATTTTACGATCACGGCGAACATATTTGGGGAGGCCCTCCTGGTACACCTGAGGAAGATGGTGATCGTTTTATCGAAATTTGGAACCTGGTTTTCATGCAGTACAATCGCCAGGCGGATGGCACTATGGAACCATTACCAAAGCCGTCTATTGATACGGGAATGGGGTTAGAACGTATTTCTGCGATTTTGCAGCATGTTCACTCTAATTACGAGATTGATTTATTCGCCAATTTGATTAAAGCAGCTGCCCAAGTAGTTGGCGCCGAGGATCTTTCAAATAAATCGTTAAGAGTTATTGCTGATCATATTCGCAGTTGCAGTTTCTTAATATGCGACGGGGTGATGCCAGGCAATGAAGGACGGGGATACGTTCTTCGTCGAATAATTCGCCGCGCTGTGCGTCACGGTTACCAGTTGGGCGCGAAAGATATCTTTTTCTTCAAGTTAGTTGGGGCATTGGTTGTAGAGATGGGTCAAGCTTATCCCGAGCTTGCAGACCAGCAGCCAGTTATCGAAAAAGTGTTGAGAGTTGAAGAAGAACAATTTAGCAAGACGTTAGCCCGGGGGATGGCTATGTTGCAGGATACGATTGCTAATCTGGATGGAAAAACCATTCCGGGCGATGTGGTCTTCAAATTATATGATACTTATGGTTTCCCCACTGATTTGACCAATGATATCGCTCGCGAACATGATGTAGAAATTGACGAAGAGGGCTTTAAGAAAGCCATGCAGCAACAGCGACAACGTGCTCAGCAGGCGAGCCAGTTCGGTGCTGACTATAACAACACAATCAAAGTTGAGCACGAAACCCGTTTTACCGGCTATGAGCAAGTGGAAGGGCAGGCAACGGTGCTTGAATTAATCGTCAACAACCAAATGTGTGATCAAATGAGCGATGGCCAGGAAGGGGTCGTGGTCCTCGACCAAACACCATTCTACGCAGAGGCTGGTGGACAAATTGGTGATCAAGGCGTATTAAAAGTCGCCAATGGCGAATTCATTGTTTCATCTACCCAGAAGCTTGGTAACGCATTTGCTCACCGCGGGAAGGCGGTCGGGCAGATTAAAAAGGGTGAAACCGTTTCCGCAAAAATAGATGTGGAAGGGCGTGAATCGATCAAAAAAAATCACAGCGCCACGCACTTGTTGCATGCGGCGTTGCGTGAAGTGCTGGGTGAACACGTTACCCAGAAAGGTTCATTAGTAGAAGCAGAACGCTTCCGATTCGACTTTTCTCACTTTGAATCGGTTACCCCTGCCCAATTGATAAAAATTGAGGCACGCGTGAACGAAGAGATACGTGCCAATCATTCTCTGACCACTGAGCTAATGGATTTGGAAGAGGCCAAGGCCTCGGGTGCAATGGCATTATTCGGTGAGAAGTATGATGAAAAGGTTCGCGTAGTCAAGATGGGACCATTCTCGGTTGAGCTTTGTGGCGGAACACACGTTTCACGTACGGGTGAAATTGGCTTGTTCAAAATTGTTAGTGAAAGTGGTATCGCCTCAGGTGTTCGGCGGATTGAAGCCATTACCGGCCATGCCGCGCTAGAGTATGTGCAACAACTAGAATCGAAGATGCAATATATCGCCTCACTGTTAAAGACAGATGTCAGCAGCGTGAGTGACAAACTAGCGAATTTACAGACGCAAAATAAAGAGTTAGAAAAAGCGCTTGAAGCTGCTAAAGGAAAACTGGCTTCTCAGCAGGGCGCTGATATTCTTAATAGCGTCAAAAAAATTAATGGTGTGAGTGTGTTAGTTACTGCGCTTGACGGGGTTGAAGCTAAAGCTTTACGCACGATGGTAGACGACCTTAAAAACCGCATGGGAGAAGGTATCGTAGTACTTGGAGTTACCTCAGGTGAAAAAGTTAATCTAATTGCCGGTGTAACTAAAAATTTAACTGCTAAAGTTAAAGCAGGTGAATTAGTTAATGTGGTTGCTGCTCAGGTAGGCGGCAAGGGTGGAGGCCGACCTGATATGGCTCAAGCAGGCGGCGATAAGCCAGAAAATTTAGAATCTGCCTTAGACTCTGTTCACTCATGGTTAGCAGATAAGCTATAATCCAGTTTACTAAGTAAGATCAGTGAGTTTTTGAAGTGACACAAAAACACGGAATCACTGATACTATCATCGGGTCGTGCCGAAGATAGTAAGCCATCAGGGAAAATAGAAAGTTAAGGAATAGGAGCAAGCGAATGCTTATTTTAACTCGTCGTGTAGGGGAAACGTTGATGGTCGGTGATGATGTAACAGTTACTGTCCTAGGCGTTAAAGGAAATCAGGTACGTATTGGTGTGAACGCACCCAAAGAAGTCTCAGTGCATCGTGAAGAAATTTATATGCGCATACAGGCCGAAAAAAGTGGACAGCCGGGAAGTTCCGATTCTGAATAATCTCGCGCGACAAAGATAAGGCTGGGTCAACCCAGCCTTTTTTGATCCGGCAATAAATTTTGATTTAATATTGTGAAAACTAAGTGGGCAGACTAAATTTTGTATAGGTTGATTAAAATGCCAGCAAGCTATTCAATTGAGTGCAAAAAAGGTTTGACTTCCACCAGTGAATCATTAAACTTCAGCCCCACATTACGGAGAGGTGGGTGAGTGGCTGAAACCAGTTCCCTGCTAAGGAACCATACCTATTACTGGTATCGAGGGTTCGAATCCCTCCCTCTCCGCCATTTAAGTTTTGGTTGGATTGGCAACAACACAAGTTTTGCGCGTGCGTAGCTCAGCTGGATAGAGTACCTGGCTACGAACCAGGCGGTCGGAGGTTCGAATCCTTCCGCACGCGCCACTTATAAAGTGCCAACGTTTCAATTTTATGAACAATAAAAGAAACGATAATTTAAGCGTGTGTAGCTCAGCTGGATAGAGTACCTGGCTACGAACCAGGCGGTCGGAGGTTCGAATCCTTCCACACGCGCCATTTTTAAACCCACCTCACGGTGGGTTTTTTGTTTGTAATGTGTCGGATTGCCAGCCTCTCGCAGAGCGAGAGGCGTTCAGTCGGCGCAAGCCAAAATGTTGGCTTGCTTTTATCCGCCTTCACCCTTCCACACGCGCCATTTTTAAACCCACCTCACGGTGGGTTTTTTGTTTGTAGTGTGTCGGATTGCCAGCCTCTGGCAGAGCGAGAGGCGTTCAGTCGGCGCAAGCCAAAATGTTGGCTTGCTTTTATCCGCCTTCACCCTTCCACACGCGCCATTTTC
>NZ_JAPFRD010000005.1:210041-330013 GCF_026183695.1 Alteromonas aquimaris
CGAGAGGCGTTCAGTCGGCGCAAGCCAAAATGTTGGCTTGCTTTTATCCGCCTTCACCCTTCCACACGCGCCATTTTCAAACCCACCTCACGGTGGGTTTTTTGTTTGTAGTGTGTCGGATTGCCGTGGCGGGGAGAATATACTGCGTATTTTTCTCTCTTGATGGTACTGCTTATGTGACCTTGGCGCTGTGACCAACCCCCTCGTTTCAGTTTTATTAAACCTTCAACATAGGGCCTCGCCCAACATTGTGAAATGAGCTGATCAAACATCAATGTGGTTTGGTATTACTTAACTATCACATAGCCGAACTCGACAGGAATTTCAGGTGTTTCGCTGGCAGTAGTAGAATACACTTTACCATCATCATTGCTGGCCCATAGGGCAACTTTGCCGTTAAAGTTTGGTACCGCGTGAGTGGCAATCAATTTCCACGCTGACTCTGCTACGGCTTCATCTCCTTGTACCAAGGCATACCACCCTAAATATTTATTGCCCTGTTTACTTATTCGTAAATGGATGGTCTCAGGCTCTTTAACGCGCCCATGTTGATTGAGGTTTTCTTCCACGAGATGTGCTTTTCCGCGTAACTCTTTACGAAAAAAAGGGCTACGTCGCACGTTATAGCCATGTGAAAATCCGAAATAACCCACCTCTAAATAGTTGTCAGCATTTTCCCACAGTCCCAAAGATGCGCCATTTTTCTGATGTTGTATTGCCAGGGCTACCTTGGTCTCAACCACAAAGTCCTCCTGTGGCAACGCCTGATTCAAGACAAATACATTCCGCAAGCTGTCGTTAGCTTCGACCTGACTGCCAGGCTGGGTTACAATGAGTAAGGTTTTTTCGCTCGGTTGTAACATCCAGCGATCGTTATCGGGTCTAATAATTCGCCATCGTTCGTTTATACCTTCACCTTCGAATTGTTCGCTTAAAAATAGCTCGCCATTGCGCACCAGGGGCGGTGCAGAAAGCGTATTTACTTCATTTTCCAATTTATCACTAACGGAATATATATCTTCAAGTAGGGCAGACGCTGCCTGGCGGGCTTCAACTAATGCAGACTCACCCCCTTTCGCATGCAATTGTGTTGCATTGGAGACCTGACTTTCGAGTTGCGTTAGTGAGGTAGTAAATTGGTTGAAGCGCGATTGGCATTGGGCGAACCCCCTGTTGTCGGTATCACCCGAGTGCATGACACAGCAGGCTTTTAAATTAACTGCTACTGCTTGCACTTTTTCAGTGAGCTCGGCAATGGGCTGTCTGCCCAGAACAATTTCACCTTGATTTTTCAACACGTGCAGTTTCACGCCCAACTGCATTTCACTTTGCTGAAATATAGCTTCGCAGGCCGAGGCTGCCGGCCGCAGGCTATCGTAGACTAACCATATCACCAGCGCACAAATAAAGGTCAGGGCCACAATTAGGAGTGTGTGGACATTAACATTCTTTGCTTGTGAAGGCGGTGACATGGGAAGCCCCTGCGGTCAAAGGCATTAAATCTGCTTAAAGTGCCGCGTAAACGTAAACTTGCATAAGTATAGCAGTGAACTGGCCTGAACGAGTTTAACCAAACCTGTCTTAGGGCTTGGTTGCTAATTAGCCCCTTACCTTGGTTGAGTTTCCACCAACCACGTGATACTTATAGTTAACTCAATGTGGAAAATTGGTACATCGGACAATGAAATCTGAGACAGTTTCAACACTACTTGTCGAAGCAGCGTCCCTGCTTGCCATCGGCATGGTTTTTGTTTTTTTGTTTCTCGCCTTGTTAATTGCAGCAATCAACCTTATCGCAGCCTTTTGTCGAAAATTTCCCGGTAATTTCCCTGCAGAAAGTTCTTCTGTACCGCTGACAAAGCCACTAGCCACACCTTCTCGTAAAATAGATGACACCACATTGGCTGTTATAGGAGCCGCGGTGCATCAATATAGAAAACAGCATCAGTCTAACGTTAAGGATTAAACATGTCTAAGCCTCTTGGCATCACCGAACTCGTTTTGAGAGACGCCCATCAGTCGTTACTGGCGACACGCTTACGCCTGGAAGATATGCTTCCAATTGCTCAGCAACTGGATGAAATTGGCTATTGGTCTGTTGAATCATGGGGAGGCGCCACATTTGATGCATGTATACGGTATTTGGGAGAAGATCCGTGGGAACGGATCAGGGCAATAAAAAAGGCCATGCCTAACACGCGTCAACAAATGCTTTTGCGCGGCCAGAACTTGTTAGGGTATCGCCACTATGCCGATGATGTGGTGGAAAAGTTTGTTGAACGAGCCCACAAAAATGGTGTAGACGTGTTTCGCATCTTTGATGCGATGAATGATGTGAGGAATTTAGCCACCGCGATAAAAGCAACCTTAGCTTGCGGAGCTCACGCACAGGGCACGTTAGCCTATACCGTCAGTCCAGTACACAACCTGGATAGCTGGTTAACCATGGCGAAGCAATTAGAGGATCTGGGCGCCCACTCAATTTGTATCAAAGATATGGCTGGTTTGCTCAACCCTTATACATGTGAAGAATTGATCAAGGGGCTGAAAGAAACCGTCTCTGTTCCTATCGCCATGCAATGTCATGCTACGACAGGATTAAGCACGGCAACTTATCAAAAAGCAATTGATGCAGACATTGATATGCTCGACACCGCCATCTCGCCAATGAGCATGACCTATGGCCACACAGCTACTGAAACTATCGTTTCAATTGTTGAAAATACGCCTCGGGATACTGGTATTAAACTTAGCCAGTTAGAACCTGTGGCGGATTACTTTAGGAAGATCCGTAAAAAATACCACCAATTTGAAGGTAGCTTAAAAGGCGTTGATGCACGCATCTTAACCGCCCAGGTGCCTGGGGGCATGTTGACGAATATGGAAAATCAACTTAAAGAGCAAAACGCGCTGGATAAGTTTGATGAAGTCTTAAAAGAGATCCCGAAGGTACGGGAGGACTTAGGTTTCATACCCCTAGTGACACCCACATCACAAATTGTTGGCACCCAGGCCGTTATCAACGTGCTTACTGATGAGCGCTATAAAAGTATCTCCAAAGAAACTGCCGGCGTATTAAAAGGTGAATATGGCGCAACGGCTGCACCAGTGAATAAGTCGCTTCAACAACGCGTACTAGACGGTAACGAGCCAATAACTTGTCGGCCGGCCGATTTGTTGAAACCCGAAATGGACTCACTGACCGAGGAGTTGTCCCAACTAGCTGAAGAACAATCGATTTCACTTGCAAATGATGTTGTGGATGATGTACTGACATATGCGCTGTTTCCACAAATAGGATTAAAATATTTACAAAACCGTGGCAACGCCGATGCGTTTGAGCCTGCCCCTGGGGAATCACAGACCCAAAGCAATAAATCCGCAACCAGTGACATTGAGAATCAGTCTGAGAGTAATCCTACTGAGGCCTACGACGTAGTAGTAGAAGGAAAATCATATCATGTCGAAGTCAGTCCCGCCGGCACCATTAACTCAGCAGCACTGAAACAGCAAACCAAGGCGCCTCAAGACACGTCGTCTAAACCCGACTCTGCTATATCAAACACCATAAACGCACCTCTTTCAGGAAATGTGTTTAAAGTATTGGTCAGTACAGGGCAAAAAGTGGCTGATGGTGACGTGGTCATCATCTTAGAAGCGATGAAAATGGAAACGGAGATTCGCTCAGCGCACACAGGCACGGTAACAAATGTGCTGGTTTCAGAAGGTGACTCTGTAAAGAGTGGGCAGCAACTTATAGAGCTGGGCTGATAAATGGATAAATTTGACGTTTTATGGCAGAGCACTGCCCTGGCTCACTTTACCCTAGGGCAGATGGCAATGATGCTGGTCGGCTTGTTGCTGCTGTATTTAGCGATCGTAAAGAAATTCGAGCCACTGCTTTTACTTCCCATTGGCTTCGGCGCCTTATTAACCAATATCCCGTTAGCCGGATTTTCTCAGGCGGGAGGGATACTCTTCTATATCTATGAGGTCGGTATTGATACCGGCGTTTTTCCCTTGCTTATTTTCATGGGAGTAGGGGCGATGACAGACTTCGGCGCTCTCATCGCTAACCCGAGAATGTTGCTGCTGGGGGCGGCAGCTCAATTTGGAATTTTTGCGACTCTGTTTGGCGCTATTGCGCTCAATTGGGTACCGGGCTTTTCCTTTTCCTTACAAGATGCTAGCGCCATTGCGATTATTGGCGGAGCAGATGGTCCAACCGCCATTTTTCTTGCTTCCAAGTTAGCGCCGGAATTACTTGGTGCTATTGCCGTGGCGGCTTATTCATATATGGCTTTAGTCCCCATTATTCAGCCCCCCATTATGAAAGCGTTGACGACGCCTGAAGAACGAAAAATAGAGATGGAACAGCTGCGCGAAGTCAGTCAGCGAGAAAAAATAATATTTCCCATAGCAGTATTACTCCTTACTATTTTATTTTTGCCAGCGGCAACTCCTTTAGTGGGAATGTTTTGTTTAGGCAATTTGATGCGAGAATGTGGCGTGGTAGAACGGCTAAACAAAACCGCACAAAATGAGCTTATCAATATCGTTACTATTTTTCTCGGCTTAGCAGTCGGCTCAAAATTGTCAGCTGATAAGTTTCTTACCGTCGAAACTTTGGGAATACTGGCGTTAGGCGCCATCGCGTTTGGTATTGGCACCGCCACAGGCGTGCTGATGGCGAAACTAATGAGTCGCGTGAGTAGTCGGAAAATAAACCCGCTAATTGGCGCGGCTGGTGTGTCTGCTGTTCCTATGGCCGCCAGAGTCGTAAATAAGGTCGGCTTGGAAGCCAATCCGCATAACTTTTTACTGATGCATGCAATGGGTCCCAACGTGGCGGGTGTGTTGGGGTCGGCGGTAGCGGCTGGCGTTTTGCTAGCGCTAGTAGGCTAACGAAGGGTCTGTTGGGGGACCAGCGACTGATAAGATAATATCAGTTTTTTGGTCGTTTCATGCTGAGGCCATCGAAAGATGGTCTCAGTTTTGCCCGATTCCACGATTTGACCATTTTCCATTACGATAATTCTGTCGGCCAAATGTCGCACAATACCAAGATTGTGGGAGATGAAAATAAACGCCAGGCCCATCTCACTTTGCAACTTTAAAATAAGATTTACGGTTTGGGAACGCACGGATGGATCCAGGGCTGCGAAGGGCTCATCTGCGACGAGTACTTTCGGTTGCAGGATCAGCGCGCGCGCAAGCGCCACCCGTTGCTGCTGACCATCCGATAACATATGGCGATAAAAATAAACATGTTCACGCAATAGGCCGACTTTAATCAACACGTCTTCAACTAATTGACGGCGCTCTTTTTCATTATGTGAGGTGTTAAGGCGTAATGGCTCATCAAGAATTTTGCCAACAGGCAAGCCAGGATTCATCGCTTCCCCACTAAACTGAAAAATCATTCGAACATCATGGCTGATTTGCGTTGATTGAACGCCCTGGGGTGCATACTGGTTATTTAATGTGATTTGACCGCTATCCGCTTTTAACGCCCCTACCAACAACTTAGCTAAAAGTGACTTACCTGCTCTGTTTTCCCCGATAATCGCTATGGTTTCCCCTCGTTTCACGTCAAGATCGATTGGGCCTAGCTCAAAAATCTCAGGTTTTTTAAGCCAATTTTTTTTATTGCTATGTTTAAAGTGAAGTTGACTGACTTTTAATAGTTCGCTCATAGCTTATCCATATGCAACGGAAAATGGCAGCTATAGGTATGATCATGTACCTTTCTTACTGCAGGGGTAACCACACACTGTTTTTGAGCACGTGGACACCTTGGACCTAGCCTGCACCCTATGGGAACATGCTGCAGAGTAGGTATGGTGCCATCCAGAGTGGGCAGATATGACTTTGGCGGTAAGTCATTTCGGAAACTGGGGGCACTGTCCAGCAAGGCTTTTGTATAAGGGTGTAGCGGACGTTTTCTAATGTGTTTCATCTGTCCTGATTCAACTGTCTGCCCGCAATAGAGCACCGTCATGGTGTGCGCCATACTGGCAATCGCTAGCAAGTCGTGACTAACGAATAATATGGATAGCGATTTAGTCTGGTTTAGTCTGGCAAGTAGTTTAAGTACTTTGGTCTTCGTGGTGGTTTCCATTCCGCGGGTCGGATCATCTGCGATCAATAAATCAGGTTGCGATACCAGAGCCATGGCAATCATAAATTTCTGCCCAATGTCAGAGGAAATCTGATGGGGAAACGCATTTAAGTAATGCTCGTGATTTTTAATGCCTACCTTGTGAACTAACCCGATTGCGGTACGTCTGCGGGATTGTTTACGCTGCCAGAATAATTTGCCTTCAACCAGTTCATTGGGAATACTTTCTTCAAGCTGCTCGCCGAGGGTGGTTGAGGGGTCCATGGCGGCAATGGGATGTTGAAACACTACGGCAATATCGCGGCGCATTATTTCTCTGCGTTCATCTGCGCGCATGGACAATAAATTTTCGCCCTTCCAGGTCATCCTGTCTGCCGTGATATGCCATTGTGGAGGTAATGCCCCTGAAATAGCCGAGACGATAAGACTCTTGCCCGATCCCGATTCTCCTACTAGAGCTCTTATCTCACCGCTGTTAATTGACAGGTTGACGCGGTCTAACGCCTTGACACGGGTTCCGCCGGTTTCCATTTCCAGGGTAAGGTTCTTGATGTCTAAGATTGGCATTATTGTGTCAACCTCTTTCTAAGTGCTGAGCGTAAACCGTCTCCCACAATATTAATGGCAAGTACAATCAAAAATATGGTGAGACCGGGTAACGCCACTGTCCACGGCGCCGCATAAGCTACTTCCATACCATCTGCCAGCATTGCACCGAGTTCGGGAAGTGGAGGACGCGCGCCCAAATTAAGAAAGCCTAACGCGGACACGTCAATAACAGCAATAGACAAAGCAATGGTGCCTTGCACCACTAACATCTCAATCATATTGGGCAAAATGGAGTAAAAGAAAAGCTGGAAATGGTTCGCGCCATCTAACTTTGACGCTAACACATACTCCTTTTTCATCTCAGTGCGCACTAACGACCGCGTATGGTGAACGAATTGCGGAGTCAGGGCGAGGGTAATTGCCCACATACTGTTAACTAAACCCGTTCCCAGAATGGCAACTATGACTATGGCGATCAGCAGAGTAGGTATCGCCATTAGGGCGTCAAAAAGATGATTAACTACACTGGAGCGGACGCCCTGCAGCATCCCCGCGATAGTGCCAATTGCTACTCCCACTATCATGGCTAACAAAACAAGCAAGATACTGCTACCCAGGGTTACCCGACAACCATAAACTATTCGAGAAAAGAGGTCTCTACCTAATGCATCAGTGCCAAATAGATGAGAAATTGTACCGTTTACATTCCAGCTTGGTGGGATGAAAAGCGCATTAACGTTTTGCTGCAAAGGATCGTAGGGGGCGAGCAAAGGAGCAAATATTGCGAATATGAGGAAAAATATTAAAATCATTAACCCCAGTGAGGCGATGTGACTGGAGCGAAATTCCCGCCAGGTTTTCTGCCATGGCGAGGGATGAAATTCTTCTTGATAAAGACTAAATTGTGCCACGTTCGAACTTTTCCCTACTCGGATCGATCAGTCGATTGAGGATATCAATTAAAACGGTCAAGGTGATCACCATGGTTGAAACCGCAAGCACGCCTATACGTAAGGCAGGATAGTCCCGCTGATTAATGGCGTTAATTAACCAATTACCGATACCTGGCCAGGAAAATAATGTCTCTACAATCATCGCATTGGTGATCAGTGTGGTCACTTGTATAGCCATAAGCGGTAATATCGCAAGTAATGCATTACGCAGAATATGGCGCATAAAAATTTGACGATTACTCAGTCCTCGAGAGCGTGCTGCTGTAATAAAGGGGCTATTCATCACATCAATAACAGAGCGTCGGGTTATCCTGATCATCGCTGCGGTGCTTATCAGCCCTATTGCCATGGTGGGTAAAACCAGATGTCTGGCAGCATCTATCAGCGCAAGCCCGTGATTGATGTTTTTAGCCAACAGAATATCAATTAAGATAAACCCGGTAACATTTGGAATTTCAAACAATAAGCTTATACGGCCTGACAAGGGAGCGATACCGGCTTCCAGACTAAAAAGCATAATAAAAATCAGTGCGAGCCAAAAAACGGGGAAGGAATAGCTAAATATACTGGCAGTATTTATCGCATAGTCCGAAACAGTGTAACTTTTAAGGCCCGCGTAGCATCCCACAGGAACGCCTATGAGCAAAGCCATTACCATGGCGTAGGTACTCAATTCAAACGTGGCAGGCATCGCGATCCCAATTTCCTCTCGCAAAGGTTGTCCAGATATAAAGCTATAGCCCCAGTTTCCGAGAAATAATTGTTGTAAATAATGATAAAACTGAATCGGATAGGACTGGTCCAGTTTGAACTGTCTAATTAATGCCTCGCGCTGAATATCATTTTGCGGCACTAAACCCGTTAGATTGGTTAACGGATCGCCTGGGAATAGATAAATTAGGGCAAACGACAGAACAGCTAGCACCAATAGCGTCAGGGTAAATAGAATGGTGTATCGCGACAAGGCATTAATCACAGCTTTTTCTCAACCCCTGAAAAGTTTATTCCACCGTATGGGTTAATCGTCATTCCCGATAAACTTGCATTATGTGCTTGGTAGCGAAACGCGTGTGCAAGGGGGACGAGTGGTAACTGTTCGTACAAAAGGCTATTCACTTGTTGATAAATTTGTTTGCGCTGTTCGATATCTTCTGTCTTGAGTGCGGCATTAATAAGTTGATCATATTTTCGGTTACACCACATGGCTCGGTTGGTGCCAGAAGGGATTGCACCACAGCTTAGTAAAGGCCGATAGAAATTATCAGGGTCGCCGCTGTCCGCTGACCAGCCTATTAACACTGAGTCGTGTAATCCTTCGCGCAAGTGACGCCGAAAGGTGGTCCAATCATAGGTCACTATTTCTGCTCTTATGCCGACATCCGCCAGGTAACGTTGCATCAGTTCGGCCATTTTCGCTGCATTGGGATTATACGCCCGCTCCACCGGCATCGCCCATATGGTCATTCTGAAGCCTTCAGGTACACCGGCGTCATTGAGAAGCTTACGTGCGAGTACCGGGTTGTAGGCAGTGTCGTCCGCATCTCGTTGGTGTGCCCAGCTCGCGGTGGGAAGTAATGTTTTGGCGCGTACCGCACTATCGAAATAAACCGCTTCAAGTAAGGTATTTTTATCAATTGCAAACGCTAAGGCTCGTCGTACATCGGGATTATCAAAAGGTTTTTTCTGCGTATTGAAGGCCCAGAAACCTATATTTAACCCCGGTTTTTCAGCTAGTTCCAATTGATCGCGCTGGCGAATGACTTCAACCTCAGTCTGTCCAGGAAAAGCAATAGCGTCACACTCTCCAGTTATTAACTTAGCTAATCGTAGCGAGCTTTTGGGAGTAATGTCATAAATTAACCGTTCGCTGAGAGGTACATCACGCCAGAAATCTTCATGTCGCTTATAACGGATATAATGGTCTTTACGATAACTTTGAAATTTAAACGGGCCGGTGCCTATAGGATAGTGATCAATCCTTTCGGGTATCCCTTTTTCCATTAGTTGTTTTGCGTACTCTTCAGACAGAATAACGGAGAAGTCGGTGGCCAGGTTGGCTAAAAAGGAACTATCACGATTTATTAGTGTTATCCGCACCCGATAGCTATTGATGCGCGTGACTTCCTGGATATTGTCTGCAATACCAAGACTTTCAAAATACGCATATCTTCCACCCGATACATTATGATAGGGGTGAGAAGGTAAACGCCAGCGGTCGATACTGAAGATCACATCATCTGCATTAAACGTACGCGTCGGGGAAAAATAGTCGGTGGTGTGAAACGCTACTCCTTTGCGTAATTGAAATTCATAACTCAGACCATTGTCTGAAACCATCCAGCTACTAGCTAAGCTGGCTTCGATTCGACCCGTGTCAGGATTAAAATCAAGCAGCCTTCCATAAATCTGATGAGAAGAAGCGTCAGAGGTGGTGCCTGACGTATCAAGCTGGGGGTTAAAATTAATAGGGTTGCTTTCAGAGCAGTAAATGATGCCAGAGCGATAAAAAGCGTCCTGATTGCTTTGGGTACATCCGCTTATTACGATTGCGGCGACCACAGAAAATAAGACTGGAAAGAACGTTCTGACAGGTGACATATATTATTCGGCAGCCTCTTGAGCAGTATCCAGCAAATTATATTTTTTCAAATATCCTCTTAATTGATGATAGGTTAGGCTAAGTTTCTCGGCAGTCCGCTTTTGATTAAATTGACTATCTGCCAATGCTTGCTTGATCATATCAATTTCAAATTGCTGGGAGCGTTCCTTTAAATCTATAGGGTAGTCTATTCTTTCCGACTTTCGCTGCTCTACCTGATTAATACTATTGTCTGTAGGCTGTATCTCGATATCACTTTCCGCCGCATTACCACTAACCGGCGCACTGCGATCTAACGTTTTGATGCGCGAGGTTGGTCGAAAGACAGATTCAAATGGGTCCAACACAATTTGATGAACGGGCAGGTGAGGGTTGTTACAGCGGTAAACGGCCCTTTCTACCACGTTCTTCAACTCCCGTATGTTTCCAGGCCAATGATAATTGAGTAGCGTCTGTTTAGCTTTCTCGGTAAACCCGCTAAACAATTCCATTTCTAACTCCCGTGCCATGTTAATCGCAAAGGTTTCTGCCAGTAACATGATGTCCTCACGTCGTTCGCGCAAGGGGGGGATGGTAATAACGTCAAAGGCTAAGCGATCCAGTAAATCGGCACGAAATTCTCCCGCATCGGCTAAGGCCGGAAGATCTTCATTTGTCGCGGCGATTAGTCTCACATCGGTTTTTAGTGTTTTGGAACCCCCAACCCGTTCGAACTCTCCATACTCAATAACGCGTAGTAATTTTTCCTGAACCAAGCCAGACGTGTTTGCAAGCTCATCCAAAAATAACGTGCCATTATGTGCGACCTCGAAGCGCCCTTCCCGACGTTTAGCTGCGCCAGTAAACGCACCAGCTTCATAGCCAAACAATTCACTTTCCAGTAAGTTCTCATTCAAGGCTGCGCAGTTAAGTTTAATGTAGTTTTGGTCCCATCGTTGCGACAAGTAATGCAAGCGGGCAGCGATTAATTCCTTCCCCGTTCCGCGCTCGCCTATGATCAATACTGGTTTATTTAGAGGTGCAATCTGAGATATTTGCTCTAATACTTCTAAAAAACTGTTCGCTTGGCCTAGCAGATTATCTTGTTGACGATAGCGGCTCATTAACTTCCTCAATTGTTAGCGAAATCGACCAATTAGTAGTGTACTTTAAAATCAGTTCTATAACGAATATTATTTTCTTATTATAAAACCTAATTATTCCAATGGCTTAACTGGATATCAATTATTGGCAAGCATATTGAATACATCTACAGCAAAGGTAAAAACAGATGCGGTAACGCATTCCATTGGTACGAGATTGAGGTAATTATTATGGGTATCTTCTCGCGTTTCACTGATATAGTGAATTCAAATATTAACGCTTTGCTGGATAAAGCTGAAGATCCAGAAAAAATGGTTCGTCTCATTATTCAAGAGATGGAAGATACGTTAGTAGAGGTACGTTCAACTTCTGCTAAAACGTTAGCCAGTAAAAAGGAAATCGCCGCGCAAATTGCCAAGTACCAATCCGAATCACAAGATTGGGGCGCGAAGGCAGAATTGGCATTAAGCAAAGATCGTGAAGATCTGGCCCGCGCGGCCTTGCAAGAAAAGAAAAAATGCAGCGAAGCATCAGCGACGCTGGAAAAAGAGTTAAGTATTGTTGATGAACAAATCAATAAGCTACAAGATGAAATTGGTCAGCTGCAAGACAAGCTGGCGGATGCTAAAGCTCGCCAGAAAACCATTATCATGCGTCAGAAAACGGCCAATTCCCGCCTGGACGTGAAAAGGACGCTGGACAGTAATAAAGTTGATGCGGCAATGGGACGCTTTGAGCAGTATGAACGTAAAATAGATGATCTGGAGTCTCAAGTTGAAGCTTATGATCTGGGTAAGAAAACGCTTCAGGACGAGTTTGCCGAATTGGCATCAGATGAAAAGATTGATGAAGAGTTAGCCGCCTTAAAAGCGAAAGTGCAAAAGTCTTCAAAACCGGCGAAAACGTCGAAAAGCAAGTAATATATATAAGTGTGCTTCGCGTTGCGAAGCACGTATAAAAGTAGATTCACAGAGGGGGTGATGTATGGAAGAGGGAGTAATTGCGCTAATAATTGCGCCGTTGGTAATTTTCATGATTTTCGTGGCGCCAATTTGGCTTATTCTGCACTATCGAAGCAAAAAACAGGTAAACCAAGGCTTAAGTGCAGAAGAGTATGCAACCTTGCAGGAGCTGGCCGAATCTGCTGAAAAGATGTCTGAGCGCATCCAGACACTTGAAGCAATATTGGACACTGAGGCTCCCCAGTGGAGGAACAGAGCATGAGTGAACGCAAGCAACTGTATCGCGATACCGAGCATGCAAGGATAGCGGGAGTCTGCGCCGGAATCGCAAACTACTTCGGCATTGAAAGATGGTTGGTAAGAATTCTCTTTGTCACAAGCTTTTTCTTACTTGCAGGCCCCTTTATGTTCGTTGCTTATATTGCTGGTTGGTTTATTTTGGACAAGAAACCGAATAGCTCAGCCACTGCTCCAATTGACAATATTTTTCAACATGGGGGTAAAGGTTGGCGTAACAAAGTAACGGATGTGGATAAAGTTTCGGTGAAAACCAAAGTTTGGCAAGCGGGTGAACCTCCGAAACAAGCGTTCTACGATATTACTAAACGGTTCGCTGAATCTGAGGCGAGACTAAGACGCATGGAGAAATACGTCACTTCAAAAGAGTTTCAATTGAATAGAGAAATCAGCAGACTCTAAAAGGTTTTCCATTTTATTTTAAAAAGCAGCATTCGCTGCTTTTTATCGTTTAAATGCAGCGGGCTACATGCTTATGTAAATTTACTGTTACAGATTCGCTGTTACCATTCTACCCTCAGCCTCTTCAGGACGACCTAAATTTGATTAGACTAGCGTACAAATTTAAGAAAGCTTATGCGGAAATTTTATGAAAGGCACAACGTACAAATCGAAACCTTCAGATGAGAATGGTTTTATTGCCTGGAGTGACGAAGAAAACCAAATCTGGTCAGAACTGTATCATCGACAAATGGAAATTATTCAGGGCCGAGCCTGCCAGCAATATTTGGATGGTCTGAAGTTAATTGGATTAACCGAAAAGTCTATTCCACAGCTACCAGAAATTAACAAGGTGTTACTGGCAACGACCGGTTGGAAAACGGCTGAAGTCCCAGCGCTTATTAATTTTACCGAGTTTTTCCGTCTGCTTGCGAATAAAGAATTTCCTGTGGCAACATTTATTCGCACGCGTGAAGAGTTTGACTATTTGCAGGAGCCAGATATTTTTCATGAAATATTTGGTCATTGCCCCTTATTGACGAACCCGGCGTTTGCTCACTTTACACATATTTACGGCAAACTTGGCCTAGCTGCCAGTAAAGAGGATCGTGTATATCTGGCACGCCTTTACTGGTTTACGGTTGAGTTTGGCCTGGTTAATACAGAAGAAGGGCTGCGTATCTACGGAGGAGGAATTCTTTCTTCGCCTGGTGAAACCATTTATGCCCTTGAGAGCGATAAACCTGTGCGTAAGCCATTAGATCCCGTTGACGCATTACGTACACCGTATCGCATCGATATCATGCAGCCGCTGTACTATATTTTGGACAAATTTGATGACCTGTTCGCTATCTCAGAAATGGATATCATGGCATTAGTTGAAGTTGCCAAAACGAAAGGGTTATTTGAACCATTATTCCCTCCTAAAGAGAAAAAAGCCGGTTAAACTGTCGGGCGGGAGCTCAGCTTCCGCTTCACTTTCCGCTACGCTTGATACCTCCTTTTTAACAAAACTTTTTATGTTCATGATCACAAATTGTGATATTCTGTAAAACTTAGTTTACATAAAGCAAGTTTGGTATGCGTTTAGAAATCTCCTGTCAGGATCGCCTTGGGATTACCCAGGATGTACTCGACATTCTTGTCACCCACGAAATTGATTTACGCGGCATCGAAATAGAGCAAAGCGGTAAAATCTTCCTAAACTTTCCGAATATTGAATTCGCCGATTTTCAGCATTTAATGCCGCAGATCAGGCGAATAGATGGTATTGATGACGTAAAAACCACGCCTTTTATGCCTGGCGAACGAGAAAAAAATCAGTTGTCTGCGGTGCTGCGAACGTTACCTGATCCGGTGTTTTCTATCGACACGCGCGGTCAAGTCGTCATGTGCAATGAGGCAGTATTATCAGATCTGAATCTGAGTGCCGCCCAAATAAAGGGCACAGAAATCGGCGAGTTGGTGAAAGGGTTTAATTTCATACGTTGGATGGAAGGAAAAGAAACTAAACACCAATCAGCTAAAGTTAAATTTGTGCAAGAAGATTTTCTGGCAGATATCCTCCCTATCACCGTACCTGACGATGAAAACACGCCGATTCTCGCCGGCGCGGTTGTGATGCTGAAATCAGAAATTCGCTTGGGCCAGCAATTTACTGCGTTTCATCAAATTGAAACGGACAGTTTTGACCATTTTGTAACCGACTCAGCGGCAATGCGAAAAGCCGTAAACGAGGCCAAGCAAATTGCTGACTTAGATGCCCCCATTCTGATATTTGGAGAAACGGGAACAGGCAAAGAGATGATTGCTAAAGCCTGCCATCAAGCCAGCCGTCGAAGTGAAGGGGAGTTTTTAGCGCTAAGTTGTGCGTCACTACCCGACGACGTTGCGGAAACCGAATTGTTTGGCTGTGCGCCTGGTGCCTATAATCAGCCTAATGGGAAAGTAGGCTTACTCGAACAGGCAAGAGGTGGAACACTGTTGCTGGATGAAATTGCTGATATGTCGCAGCAACTCCAGGGAAAATTGTTACGCGTTTTAGAAAACGCCGAGTTTAGGCGGGTGGGGGATGATAAGCCTGTTACCGCAGATGTAAGAATAATTTGTACCACTTGCCAGGATTTAGGAGCGTTGGTAGAAGAAGGGCGCTTCAGAAAAGAGCTTTATTATCGTCTGAATGTACTTAGTTTAGTCATGCCGTCTTTAAAAGAACGTCGCGCGGATATTATCCCCCTAGCCGAACTGTTTATCATGCAGCATAGTGGCAAGTTAGGTAGACGTCCTGCCAAATTGTCTAAGAGTTGTGCAGATTTTCTACAACAATATCCATGGCCTGGCAATGTCCGTCAGATGCAAAATGCATTATATAGGGCCTTGTCACTATTGGATGGAAATGAAATCAGTAAGGAAGATGTGCAAGTACCGAACTGTGCACCCACGGCGACCTATATCGATGAAAACTTTGAGGGTACGTTGGATGAAGAAGTTAAGAAATTCGAAAAGGATTTATTGAAACGCCTTTATCCCTCGTATCCTAGCACGCGTCAGCTGGCGAAAAAATTAGGGCTGAGTCACACCGCGATAGCGAATAAGTTACGCGAATACGGCATAAATAAAGGGACTGTAAAAGTTTAATTACGATACGTTGAAAATAATTTACGTTTTCACTCACTTCCACCCGTTGTAATGTACCAGTTTCATCCCTACAACAATGAAACTGGTATTATTATGTTCTACCATATGCAACACATTGTTTATGAATGTTTTCAGTCGTCACCATGTAAGTCATATGTAATCTGACAGATTGGGAACGCCAACTAGCTTCCTATGTTTTAAGAAACAATTATTTGTTTGCTCCATTTACTGGAAGGAAGCCACCGCCGATTAGCAAAGGGGAAAAAATAACTATGAAACTGGCAACATATAAAAACGATACGCGCGACGGCACCTTGATGTTAGTAAGTCGTGATTTGAAACAGACTTGCTCTGCCAGCGATATTGCGGCGACAATGCAGGATGCACTGGATAACTGGGGTGCAGTAGAGGAAAAATTGCAAGCACGTTATGAGCAATTGAATAGTGGCAAAGTGGAAAGTGAAGCCTTCGAGCAAAGTAAATGTGAATCGCCGCTGCCTCGTGCTTATCAGTGGGCTGATGGTAGTGCGTACGTTAACCATGTTGAGCTAGTTAGAAAAGCGCGTGGCGCCACCATGCCTGAAAGTTTTTGGACAGATCCACTGATGTACCAGGGCGGTTCAGACGATTTTATTGGCCCTCGCGATGATGTTATTTTACCCAGCGATGAATGGGGTATTGATTTTGAGGGCGAAATTGCAGTTGTAACGGATGATGTCCCGATGGCCTGCTCACCAGAAACCGCGGCTAGCAAAATTCGTCTGTTGATGCTGGTTAATGACGTTTCCCTGCGTGGGCTGATCCCCGGTGAGTTAGCAAAAGGGTTTGGATTCTTTCAATCTAAACCCGCCTCCGCATTTTCGCCTGTAGCGGTTACACCTGATGAACTGGGCGACAAATGGAAAGAAAATAAAGTTCACTTACCCTTGCTTTCTACTTACAACGGCGAATTGTTTGGCAAGCCAGAAGCTGGCGAAGATATGACATTTGATTTTGGACAGCTAATTGCCCATGCCGCCAAATCGAGAAACTTAGGCGCGGGCACCATCATTGGTTCCGGCACTGTTTCAAATAAACAAGGAACTGAGCATGGTTCTGCTATTAGTGAAGGTGGAGTAGGTTACTCTTGTATTGCTGAAGTACGAATGATTGAAACCATACGTGATGGTAAACCTTCAACTGCGTTTATGCGGTTTGGTGACACTATTCATATGGAAATGCGTGATTCAGATGGGCATAGTATTTTTGGCGAAATTAGCCAAACTATTAAGAAGCTAAATTAATTCAGGCGGTATTGTATGGCTTTGAAACTATATGGTTACTGGCGATCGTCGGCTACTTATCGAGTCCGTATCGCGCTGAACTTAAAGGGGCTGGAATATGAATATATTCCAGTGCATCTGGTAAAAGACGGTGGCGAGCAAAACAAGGATGAGTATGTCCGGCTAAATCCATCTCAATTGGTTCCCACATTGGTTGACGATGAGGAAGATATCATTCTTAGTCAGTCAATGAGTATGATTGAATATCTGGATGAAAAATATCCTGACAGGACCCCTTTATTGCCCGCCCATGCCTTGGAACGTGCGCGCGTCAGAGCATTAGCTATGGATGTGGCATGCGATGTCCAGCCTATCGCAAATCTACGTGTACTTAATGCCCTAAAGTCACAGTTTGATGCCTCTCAGGAACAAGTGGTCGCGTGGGCTGCCGAGTGGACCAGACGCGGCTTTACTACTATCGAGAAACGTTTACAAACACAGGCAGGGAAGTATTGCTTTGGTTTTGATGTCACACTAGCCGATGTGTGTCTCATACCGCAAATTTATAATGCCAAACGCTTTGGGGTGGAATTAACGGATTTTCCATTGATTAAGAAAATCGGCGAAAACTGCGAAGAGTTAGCTGCGTTTCAGCGAGCCAGGCCGGAAAACCAGCCTGATGCACAATAAGAAAAACGCCAAATATTTATTTGGCGTTTTTTTCTACTGACTTTTTATAGGCAGTTCTGTGGTATTTTTCACCTGCTTTAAAGCAAAGGTCGAACTTAAATGGTCCACTAATGGTAAATGCGTAAGTTTTGATTTAAGCAGGTGTTCGTACTCTTCAATACTTTCCACTACCACCTTCAGTAAATAATCTTTTTCCCCGCTGGTGGTATGACATTCTACGATTTCATCAATCGATTCAACCGCTTTTTCAAAGTCGGTTAATGAGTCACCATCGTGATTTTTTAAAGTAATAAAAATAAACACCGATACACCCAGGTTTAGTTTCTTGGCGTTTAATAATGTCACTTTGCCCAGGATGATACCTTCTGCTTCCATACGCTTTACTCGCCTCCAGCAGGGAGTGTGAGATAAGCCTACCTTTTGGCTTAAATCAGCCATGGAAACGGTAGCATCTTGTTGGAGAACGCGAAGGATTTCGCGATCAAATTTGTCTAGTTTCATGTAGGGTGGATCCGCCGCATCTATAATAAACACTATTGATTATTAATTTTTTATAGGATAACTATCCCGATAAGAAATTGAAGTTAAACTTTGTATTGCGGGATGTTAATTTTCTTCACGACGATTAGCAAGGCATGTCCTCTATTATTTTTAGTAGAATTGAGCCACCTTACTTTAACACGAATTTGTTATGTCAGTATTTGATCATCCGGAGTTCGATAAGCACGAACACGTGGCGTTTTACCACGATGAAGAAGCAGGCCTGAAAGCCATTATTGCGGTTCACAATACCAATCTTGGCCCAGCGCTGGGCGGTTGTAGAATGTGGCCCTATATAAATAGCGCAGAGGCTTTAAATGATGTTTTGCGTTTGTCGAAAGGGATGACCTACAAAGCAGCCATGGCTAATTTGAAGCTAGGGGGTGGTAAATCAGTTATCATCGGCGATCCGCGAAAAATGAAGACGCCCGCCATGATGCGCGCAATGGGCCGGTTTGTTGATTCGTTAGGTGGTAAATATTTTACTGCCGAAGATTCCGGAATTGCCGTTACGGATCTGCAAGAGATGGCCACCCAATCCGAATTCATCGCTGGTACTAGTGCCAAATATCATTACGCCGGTGAAACGCCTGATGGTAACCCTGCACCTTCAACTGCGTACGGTGTGTTTGTAGGCCTTCGCAGCACGGTTGAGTATGCATTAAATAGTGACCTGAAGGGCATTAAAGTTGCGATCCAGGGGATGGGACACGTTGGTTACCGTTTAGCACAGCATCTGCATAATGCTGGCGCACAGTTATTTGTAACTGATATCTATCCAGATGGGATTGAACGAGCAGTTAGTGAATTAGGTGCAACCGCTGTCGCCCCAGAAGATATTTATGGATTAGACGTTGATGTGATAGCGCCGTGTGCAATGGGTGCATCTATCAATGATGAAACCCTGCCAGATATAAAAGCGAAGGTCATTGCCGGCGCGGCCAATAATCAGTTGGCACGTGAAGAAATGGGCGAACTGTTGCGTAAACGCGGAATCGTGTACGCGCCCGATTACGTTATCAATGCGGGGGGTGTTATTGATATCTATCACCAGCGTATGGAACAGTCGTCAAATGAAGCAATGCGCACGCATATTGAAGAAATCGGCATAACGCTTAAAGAGATTTTTGAGCGCGCAGACAAAGAAGATAAAGCAACTAATCGTGTTGCTAACGTCATCGCGCAAGAGCGCTTTACAAACAAAGCTTGAAACTTGTCATTCAAGTCGTCATAATGCGCCGCTCTTGAGAGGCTATTGCTTTTAAAGCGGCGCTACTCAGTAACGATTCAATGGTAGGTTCCTGGTCCTCCCGCAATGATACTCTGTGAACCCGGTCAGGCCCGGAAGGGAGCAGCCGCAGCAGACGACTCATGTGCCGGGATGTGGCTGGGAGCTTGCCACCCAAATTTTTAGCCCTTCACGCTTCGCGCTTTTTATTCTCTGCCTGATCTAAATACTTAATGGCTTTTTCTACAGCATATTCCACATTCATTTCCATTTGTTGCTTTTCACTTTGTGGCAAGTAGAACGCCATATCCACTTCAAAGCGTATGTAGCGCGGCGGTATTTGATTTAATGTAAGGCAGCACAGGTCAGCTAAATAATCATCTGACTTACTCTTGTCTAATCCCAGTTTCTTAATATGTTCAAGGACAAGGTGTTCATAGTAGTTATGGATATCATCATCTAACTTCATTTGGCTTTCCTTTTAAGTTTACGCCTTAACTCTTTTCTTATAGCTGCTTTATTGTTGATGTCGAGTAGGCAGTGATAGAATTTAGCAATTAATTAACAAGCCTAATCGAAATCCTTATGAAAAAAAATATCGAACCTTGTTACTACGGTGATTATCTGCAATTAGATAAAATCCTGGGAGCGCAACACCTGCAGAGTGAAAAATATGGTAGTCCTGCTCACGAAGAGACGCTGTTTATTATTGTACATCAGGTGTATGAACTGTGGTTTAAACAAGTGCTGCATGAACTAAATTCGGTTATAGACACCTTCTCCCAAAACCAGGTTAGAGATCAGGAACTTATTACTGTCGTGCACCGACTGCACCGAATTATTCAAATTCAACAACTAATGAATGATCAAATCAGCGTAATGGAAACCATGACGCCCCAACAGTTTTTATCGTTTCGGGATTATCTGGTACCCGCTTCTGGATTCCAGAGTATTCAGTTTAAACGGCTCGAAATTTCTCTAGGCTTAAAACGTGAATACAGAATTGATTTTGATAAGCAGAGTTTTTATAACCGGCTGGAAGAAAGAGATAGAGCCCTGCTAGAGAATCTGGAACAGAAACCTAGTTTATTCGAGCTGGTTGATCAATGGCTTTGCAGAATGCCATTGTTGAAAAAAGATGATTTTGATTTCTTGGATCATTATGAAAAAGCAACCAGTGAGTTACTTGAGGCAGACAAGCAAACCATTGAGAATAACCCGACGCTTTCTGATAAAGAACGCTATCAGGAGCTTAAAGACTGGCAGGCAACCCGTGAAAACTTTGATGCATTGTTCGATGAGCAAAAGTATGTCGCGTTGCGCGGCGAGGGTAAGTTTAGGCTAAGCCATAAAGCTATGCTTTCAGCTCTCTTTATAAAGCAATATGCCGAAGAACCTATCTTCAATTTACCTTTCCAATTAATCACCGCCTTAACTGAAATAGATGAGAAACTGACAATCTGGCGTTACCGGCATGCGATGATGGTACAAAGAATGTTGGGTACCAAGATAGGTACCGGTGGCTCTTCTGGTCATCATTATTTAAAGAAAACCACTGAATCAAACCGAATCTTTTTGGATTTTTTCAATATGGCCACGTTTTTACTGCCAAAAGACATGTTGCCTGAGTTACCACCTTCTATTAAGCGCTATTTAGGCTTTTATTTAAGCGATGAAGGTAAGTAAAACTTACTGGTTTAAGGCCGGTTTTGTTAACTAAAGCCGATGATTTCACAAGCTTGTAATTTTTTTGTAACTATATTTTTACGCAAATGGCAAAAATAGCCAAAAAAAAATGGAACTTTTCAGGGCGGCCTTCAAAATGGCGGTTGACCGCCCCTACAGGATGTGGTTATTATCAAGTTGAGGCAATGACCTTATTAATAATAAGTCGTATTAAACGATTTAGAAACACACACTAAGTTTTAGTGGTCCAGGGAGACAATACATGTTTACAAATTCTAAACTGGCTAAGTCAGTGAAGCTGGCTTGTGCATTCGGTGCTGCTTCAGCAGCCATGGTTGCACCAACTGGCGCTCTAGCACAAGATGCAGAAGCAAACACGGTAGAAAAAATCGAAGTTACCGGTTCTCGTATCAAGCGTGCTGACATCGAAGGTGCAAACCCAGTTACCGTAATGAGCCGCGTTGACATCGAAAAATTCGGTATCACATCAATCGGTGACGTACTTCAGTCTATTCCTTCTGCAGGTTCTGCAATCAACACCAACAACAACAACGGTGGTGATGGAACGACAACTCTTAACATTCGTGGTATTGGTTCAAACCGTACTCTGGTACTTGTTAATGGTAAGCGTTGGGCACCTGGTTTAGGTGGTTCAGTTGACCTTAACAACATCCCAGCTTCTATTATCGAGCGTATCGAAGTTCTTAAAGATGGTGCATCTGCAGTTTACGGTTCTGACGCGATCGCTGGTGTTGTTAACATCATCACTCGTCAAGACTTTGAAGGTGTTCACGCATCTGGCTATCTTGGTGAGTACGATGAAGGCGACGGTAACAAAGAACAATGGGATATTGGCTTCGGTACGCAAAGCGACAAAGGTAACGTTTACCTAAACGTCAGTTACGTTGAAGAAGAGCCAACATTCGCAGGCGATCGCGAAATTTCAGCGGTTCCTGTATTTGGTACCCCTGAAGGCTTCGGTGGTTCATCTGGTACACCATTTGGTCGTTTCATATTCTTTGATGAAGGCGCAAACTTCCTAGACCGTTCTGGTGACGGAAATGGTGGCCTAACTGAGTGGCAAGAACCGGGCAGCCGTTTTAACTTCGCTCCGTTTAACTACCTTTCTACGCCACAGGAAAGAACCAATATTTACGGCCAGGCGCGTTATGAATTAACCGATAATATCTCTGTAAATACCACTGCGTTTTACGGTAACCGTAAATCTGAGCAAGCACTTGCACCAACACCTTTGTTCTTTGGTAGCGCGTTTGGAGATACTGGTTTCGTAATCTCTAAAGATAACCGTTTCAATCCAACGGACCAAGATTTAAGCACTGACATTCCATTTGGCGAGCCGGGCAACTTATTCTTAGTCGGCCGTCGTATGTTTGAAGCTGGTTATCGTAGCTTTAAGCAAAACGTTGACCAGTTCCAGTTCAACGGTGGTTTTGAAGGTGTTCTTGAATTTGCTGACCGTGAATTCTATTGGGATGCGACTTACACGTATGCTGATATCACAGAAAATCAGATGACTGATGGTCTGTTAAATACTGACCGTGTGAAAAAAGCGATCGGTGATCCGGCAGTATGTCGCGCTGACGCTGATTGTGTTCCATTAAATCTATTTGGTGGTTCTACGGATATCGGTCAAGGTACTATCACTCAAGGAATGCTTGATTATATCACTTTTACCGCTCAGGACACTTCAAGCACTAAACTTGAAAGTTATACCGCTAACATTTCTGGTGAACTTTTCGAATTACCAGCAGGTTATTTGGCATTCGCTTCTGGTTATGAGAAGCGTTGGCAGGAAGGTTTTGACCAGCCTGATGCAATTATCGCAGCTGGTATTACTTCAGGTAACGCTCGTCAGCCTACCTCAGGTTCATTCAGCGTAGAAGAAGTTTACCTGGAATTAGCCGTACCTTTATTGGCAGACATGACTGCAGTTGAGCAATTGGATCTAGAGCTAGCGACTCGTTACTCTGATTACAGCAACTTCGGTGATACTACCAACTCTAAAGTGGGCTTGAAGTGGCGCGTAAACGATGACTTGATGTTCCGTGGTACTTACTCTGAAGCCTTCCGTGCTCCATCACTGATTGAGTTATTTAGAGGAAACAGTGATAGCTTCCCTCCATTAACGGATCCATGTAATGGCGGTGCAGCAGCTAACCCGAACCTTCCAGGTTGTGCGGGCATTCCAGCAGGCTACCAGCAGCCTAACTCACAAATTCGTATCACTGTAGGTGGTAACCAAAACCTTGCAGCTGAAGAAGCTGAAAGCTTTACATACGGTTTTGTATACTCTCCATCACAAGTTGAAGGTTTAGAAGTTACTTTCGACGTGTTTGATATAGAAGTGGATAATGCGGTATCGAGTGTTGGTGCTCAAACTATTCTTAATGCTTGTGCGCAAACTGGTCAGAACCTTTGTAGCCTGATTCAGCGTGGTCCAGCGGGTAACGTTGTTGACCTGTTCAACGGTCTGATTAACCTGGGTGGTCAAACCACATCTGGTTTCGATTATAACATTGCCTATAACTTTGAAACCGAGTTCGGTGATTTCCGCCTTAACTGGGATGGAACTTACATCGATGAGCGTTCAATCATCATCGTGGATCCAGTAGAAAATACTTCTACCGTTATCAACGAAGCTGGTAAAGCGGGTGACCGTGACGTGGTACCACGTTTACGTACCAACTTGAGCTTAACTTGGGCAATGGATGATTTCACTGCAAACTGGTTAGTACGTTATATCGGTAACACTACCGAAGAGTGTGCTATCGACGGCGGCGAACTGGATCAGCAACTTTGTTCTGACCCAAGTACAGAGGTAGGTGGAGACAGCTTCAACGAACTTGAAGCCATGGCTTACCACGATATCTCAGTGGGCTATGCAGTTAACGATAACCTTCGTTTAACCTTAGGTGTTAACAATGCGTTTGATACAGATCCAGAAGTATCTTACTCAACGTTTGCTAACAGCTTCGACCCATCAATGTACGAAGTACCTGGAAGATTCTTCTACGGTCGCGTAAATGTAAACTTCTAAGATTTCCTTAGTTGTAAAAAAAGGCCTCGCAAGAGGCCTTTTTTATTTGTCTTGTGATATTACCTAACAGGCGTGTGGACGTTGCCTGATACACGGATTTACATCGGATAGCGGGAGAAATTCAGAATGCCTTTTCGTGGCTACTCGTTGCTGTAATAAAGACGAACCTGTCATTAAAAAGTAACTGAAATAGAATTTCATTAACCTTTCAATCGCCGATTTTGTCCTTTCATATTTTGAATTTAACCATATTTTAAGAGGATTTAGCGCACGTGTAGCCTTGTCCCATGTTTGCCGGTCAAGTGCGAATTGAACCATCTCCGAGTGACCCATTCGGCTGGTTATCCCACTGAATTAACCAATTATATTATCCGGGATATCGACTTGCACTTGGTCAAGATATCAGGCACATTAGTGGAGCATGGAGAGCCTTTAAACTTACTGCATTTTAAACGGGACCAAGCGTATCGCGGTCACAAAATGCGTTTAGTATAGCAGACGAAAAAACAATCAAATCTCCGTTAATGGTGCACAACGTAATAAAACTGTTTTGGTATATCTAAATTCCGTCAAAATAGGTGGGGGGACGATATTTTCTAAAGTCATTATTAAATTAGCGCCAAAAGTGGGGTGAGGTGTTTTTTTGAATGTAAATGAAACCGGTAAAGTACTCTGTGACAGCTATCATATGGGAGTACCGGTAGCATTAAATGAGAAAGGGATTTTATCAAAATGGGTACGCCAATCGGCTACTCTTTAGGTAAGTTAACTTATGGACAGTAAAAGGAAAGTTAGATGAATAAATTTTACAAAAATTTAGCTGTAGTGGTTCCGCTTTTATTCGGAGTAGTCGGCTGTAATTCTACCGCTGATTCAGACCGGATTGCTAAAAATAGTAATCTGGAAGCAGATGATGGACAGGTTTGTAAGATGGAGAAGCGAATTGGATCGAATCGCATGACCCGTGTTTGTCATACAGCAGAAGAACGTGAGCAAATGGAAGAAGCTGCGCGCGAAGGTTGGACACGTCTACAAAAAGGTTCAATGACTACTGGTGCAGACGGTAGATAAGTATAATGGGGTATGTATAGAACATACCCTATGAATGTCCCCTATGTCGTCATTTGATACTCTTTTACAAAATATTGAAATCAACCTGCGTGATAAACAATTTGAAGAAGCCTTAGAAGGCTATCATCAGCTTTATTTTGATCATCGGGATTTCTTTGACCTTCACAAAGGTCAACCATCACCATCACGCAAATCACATATACAAAATGCAGCCAACTTGGCGCGCAGAGACGCATATGACAAGTTCCGCTTTCTCGAAGATGTGTCCGAACGTCTTGCTCTGGCGCTTGCACAATTTCTCGGGCTGACCCCGCGGAAATTTCAATATAGTGAGCAACAACCCAATTTTTTCTATATTCCAGACCTTCCTAGCAAACCGTTTTTTGATGTGAATGAAATTCCTCAACTAAGCGAGTACATTGTTAAGCTGCAAGAATGTCGTGGCGAATTAATCAAGTTAAGCGAAAACGTTTCTGAAAAATATACTGATAATTTTTCTAACATCCCTTCAACGGTGGATTGGCGAGAAATTTCCGAGAAATGGAGTTCGTCCCACCTGGCAAAAAAAGGGGCCTTTACACCCTTAGCTGACACAGTCTCACCGAGACTAAAGAAGCTATTGCATGATGATATACATGCCCATTGCCCACCTCATTCCCCAGAAATAGTGCTTTCTGTGCTGGCGCCTGGTGCCTATATCCCACCTCATTTCGGTATATCTAATTTTAGACTAACGGTACATGTACCGCTAAAGGTAACGCCCGCTGCGGTCCTTAAGGTGGCAGGACAAACGTTTAATTGGAGTGATGAGAAAAACGTCCTAATTTTTGACGATAGCTTTCGTCACTCGGCATCGAATGACGCCGACTCTGCGCGATCAGTTTTAATTTTTGAAGTGTGGAATCCACATCTAACCCAACCTGAACGTAAAGCGATTGAAAAGTTCATGCTAAGCTATGACGAATGGAATAAGAAGATCGGACCTTTAGCCACCATTGACAGACTTTTATACACATGACCTACCTTAATGAAAAACAAATTGTCGGCCAGTTACTGAATGCGTACAACACTGGCCAGGTTGCTAGCGTAGTCAATTATGTCAGTGTGAACAGGCAACTGCTAAAACTTAACCCGGTTATTATTCATATTTTTGCGCAATCGCTAAGAAGGCAGGGCGACAACGCTCAGGCTGAGAAAGTATTAAACCAGGGACTTAAGAAATTTAAAAATAATCCTGACCTATTAAATTCACTGGGTAATTTATATTTAAGCATGGCAAAGCCGACTGCCGCCATTAATGTCTTTAAAAAAGCATTGCAGGCAGGTTCGCCGAGCCCAGATATAATGTTTAATCTTTCTCGAGCTTATAACCAGGCTTCCCGCTTCGAAGAAGCGATACGACAATGTAAGCACCTTCTCACGGTAAAACCCGATTATTCAAGTGCCAAGATAGTATTAGCAGAAAGTTATGTTCAACTAGGTGATAGAACTACAGCCAAACGTCTGTTGCAAGACATCACTATGGTTGAGCCAGGAAATATTAAGGCGTTAAACAATCTGGCAAATTTGTTCAGAGAAGAAGGTAAGTACTCGCAGGCAATCAGTTATTTTCGCACTGCTATGACCCATCAGCCTGATAATGCCCTTATTCTGCGTAATCTAGCTGCATGTTATGTATTAAATGTAGAAAAAGAAGCAGCGCTGGAAATGTATAGAAAGGCAATCGGGCTAGCGCCACTAGACTGGCAGCTTCACGAAGAATTGGCACTTTTTCTTTGGGCGGAAAATGCGGATAAACCATTTCAGTATATAGAGTCACAAATTGCTAAAACCGATACCCCAATTGATTTTAAATTATCTTACATCCAGTTGTTGTCAAATGCGGACGAATTTCGCCGAGCGCTTGAGTTATGTAACGAGATTGAAAAGGTAACGTCTTCTCTCCCGGCAGCGTTTTTAGTCGCTAAAGCGCGAATACACCGTGAGCTGCATAATTTCTCGGACGCGCTGCACTATAGTAAGCTCGCCCTGGCTACGAAAGGAGCGCATACAATTGGTGCAATGAGTGAACATGGCTATGCACTTTTAAGTGTGGGTGAGGCAAAAGCAGCGTTAACTTATTTTCAAACATTGCATCGCTTAGAGCCTGCCAATCAAGGTTGGTGGACAATGATTTCAACGTGCTGGAAAATGCTTGAAAACCGTAATGACTACTTGTGGTTGTGTGACTATACGAACTTGATACATGTTAAGGAATTGTTCCAGGATCCCATTGAGAACGTTCAGTTTAATAATCAGCTTTCTACTGTTTTGAAGGACTTGCACCACAATAGCAATCCCCCTATTGGGCAATCACTGCAAAATGGAACGCAAACATATGAAGACCTGTTGGAAAGTGAGCTACCCATATTACAACAGCTAAAGGTCCGTCTTATTGAAGAAGCTAAAAACTTTATCAGGCAATCTACCAAAGATAAAAAACATCCCTTTTTAGGAAGGTTACCAAATAATATCTCGGTTAAGGGATCGTGGTCTGTTCACCTGCACACGGCCGGTTTTCATAAATCTCACTTTCATCCACAGGGGTGGTTAAGTGGCGTTTACTATGTAGATTTACCCGATGAAATAGAAGAGGCCGGACAGGGATGGATAGTGTTTGGTCGCGCCGAAGTTGCTGGTCAACATTTTGAAGCAGACGTGGCAGTGAAGCCTCAGGTGGGTTCAGTGGTCTTTTTCCCTGCCTATATGTGGCACGGAACCAATCCCTTTTCCAGTCAGAAAGGGCGATTAACGGTGGCTTTCGATATCGTGCCTGACTAAGTCAACATCACAGGAAGGGTTTATCGACGCTGTGCATCATTTTTTCAACACACCTAACTTGATATGACGACATTTCAAAATGGATAGCAGACGTGATGAGTTCTCCTATAGGGACACGGTTCTTTCCAATAGATAAACATGACGCTAATTTGCTCTACGCTGCGACAGAACTTTTTAATTTAATATCACTATCTTAGATTTGATTATTACTGGCGAATTAGCACAATCCAAAGATGCCCTTTCAATAAGCTGTTTAATTTACCTTTTCAAGTTTAAACGCAAGCGTATAGCGAGGGGCATAACAAATTCTATTGGGCGGCCTTCCTACGTGTTTGATAGCGCCATGAAACATGGTCATTCGTCCAGGTTTTGGTGTACAGGCAAACATACAGTCGTCTTGGTTGTTAAAAAACAGTGTTTCACCGCCCCACTCAATGTCCCACTGCGGCATCATGTAAATCAAGACAGTCAACTCATCAGCATCTGGCATACAATCAGTATGCGTAAACAGCATGTCACCATAGGCTGCGTGATTTATATATCCTCTGTAAGCACGCCATTCCCCGCCTAGCAACGCGTTAGCTAGCGAGAGCGCTTTTTGATACACCGGCAGGTTTTGAATTTGTTGTTCGGAAAGATTGACCACCCAATGCTTGAAATTGCTGGTATCGGGGCGTGCAATCTCAATCCGCTTAAATGCACTGATTTCAAGGCCTTTGTATATATTGTTGAGTTCCTGGGGAGAGCACAGACCATCAAAAACCCAGAGAGGTTTTTCCTCGATTATTACTGAGTGAGAAGGAGTTATCTTCATATACTGCTTATTTTATACTTATTATGTAATGACATTTCATTGTAAGCAAAATATGCACAGGAGAACAACTTTCTACTCCTAATATATCGGTATTCTATGCGTTGCTAACCGTTTAGTATCTGAAGAATATCGCAAATTAATTCAAAACGCTGAGATTTGGACTATTTTGTATGAGTAGGCAACTTAAACTGCCGTGTTTTAATGGTTCGGATCTTACTCTTTTCCGATACTAAACCAAGTGAAGGAATGTTTTCGTATCATTAACGACTAAACTATGAGCAAAAGGGAGTAGGAAGATGGAGTTACTTGACTCATCCTAATATTCCATGGGACTATTGGCAGTTCGTAATAATTGTGAAAACTTTTAATCAGTTATTACATTTGTCTTAAAATTAAAAAATTTATAAGCCCCTTGCTTGATTTTAAAGCGAGGATTCAAAAAAGTAATTGGTTGGGAACTATGTCCAAGATGAGCAAGAGAACCATTATTGCTTCAACCGTTATTGGTGCATTTGCACTAACGGCTAGCGCAGCAGTCTCTGCTAATAGCCTAGATGCTATTCAAAACGAAGAAGCCAAGATTCATGCCGCAGCAGCGAAATCTCAAGAGAAAATAAACACGTATTTCGAGCAGTCTCAGGAATTACTGATTGAGTATCGTACTACTGTAGATCAAACTGAAAACCTTAAAGTGTATAACGATTACATTGCGAGTCTAGTAGAAGATCAACAACGTAGTATTGATTCTTTGCAGCGTCAGATTGACAGCATTGAAGATACTAAACAGGGTATCGTCCCGTTAATGTTTAGAATGATTGAAAGCTTGGAAAAGTTTATCAATTTAGACGTCCCTATTCATTTAGATGAGCGTAAAGAGCGTATTGAGCGCTTGCGCGATCTGATGGCAAACTCTAACGTTACTATCTCTGAGCAATTCCGTCAGGTGATCGAGGCGTATCTGGTTGAAGTTGAGTACGGTACTAAAATCGATTCTTATCAAGGCACCATTGAAAATAATGGCACCCAGATTACGGTGGATTTCTTCAATTTAGGAAGAACCGCCTTGCTGGCCTTATCCCTGGATCAGAACCATGCCTTCGTTTGGAATAACGAAAAGCGTGCATGGGAAGAACTTGGTGATGAGTACCTTTCCTCTGTTGTTGATGCAGTTAAGATGGCTAATGGTGTCGTTCCTGCAGATTTAATTAAATTACCAATTCAGGCAGCGGAGTAATTGTTAATGAAAATTATGTTTAAATCTTTAATAACCGCTGCATCTTTGGCGGTATTGTCCTCTGGAGCCTATGCTCAAGACGCAGTAAGTCTTAAAAGCCTGCTTGAGCAAGTAAAGCAGAACCGGGTTTCAGAAGCACGTATCAATGAACAACGCGAAGCCGAGTTCAGATCTGAAAGAGCCGATAAACAAGCTTTATTGAAAAAAGCCCAAGCGGATCTTAAAGCTGAACAGGGTCGTGGTGATCGTTTACAGAAGCAATTTGCTGATAACGATATCAAGCTGAACGAAAAAGCAGCTGAGCTTGATCAGGCAACTGGTCAGCTAGGTGAGATGTTTGGTGTGGTAAGGCAAGCAGCTTCTGAAGCTAACGGTCGTATTTCTACCTCAATCGTAAGTGCTCAATTCCCAGGGCGTTCTGAATTCCTTGCAGAGATGTCTGAAGAATCTAAAGGCCTTCCTAACATTAAAGAGCTGGAAGACTTGTGGTTCTCACTACAAACAGAAATGACTGAAGGTGGTCAGGTTGTTCGTTTCTCTACTGAAGTGGTTAACCTTGATGGCGGTTCTTCTGAGCAGGAAATCGTCCGTGTTGGTACCTTCAACCTGGTAGGTACAGACGGCTACCTGACTTACGATACTGAAAACAACGTTGTACAGCCTCTTGGTCGTCAACCAGATAATTATTTAGTCGATTCTGCACAAGAGTTACTAGAAGCTAAATCAGGTTTCGTGCCTTTCTATGCTGACCCTTCGCAAGGTGCAATTCTTGGATTACTTAAGCAAAAAGCGACGTGGGAAGAGCGTTATCATGCCGGTGGTGTAGTGGGTTATACCATTACGGTTATGCTGGTAATTGGTTTGCTAATTGGTATTTACAAGCTTGTTACCCTATCTATCGCAAGCAGCAAAATAAACTCTCAGTTGAAAAACCCTGGTAATCCTTCAAGTGGCAACCCATTAGGCCGCATCTTGAAAGTGTATCATGAGAATAAAGGCGCTGACGCTGAGAACCTTGAACTTAAATTGGATGAAGCTATTCTGCGTGAACTTCCGTCAATTGAGAGCGGGATCAACGTTATTAAGATTTTCGCCGCAATTGCACCACTGTTGGGTCTACTAGGTACGGTATTGGGTATGATTGCTACGTTCCAAACCATTACACTGTTTGGTACAGGCGACCCACGTATGATGGCTGGTAGCATTTCAATGGCACTTGTGACAACAGCTCAGGGTATTATCGCAGCATTGCCGCTGATTCTTACTCACAGCATCGTTGCTTCACGTAGCAAGTCTATTGTCCACATTCTTGATGAGCAGACTGCTGGAATCGTAGCTGCTCACTCTGAATCAGAGAGAGTTTAATATGGTTTACCTGATTGGATTATGGGAATCGGTCAGGGACTTTATCGCAACCGGCGGCGATGTTCTTTACTTCGTCGCGCTAGCGCTCTTTCTTATGTGGGTACTTATGATTGAGCGCTATTGGTACTTGGTATCGGTTTTCCCTAAGGTTAAAAAAGATATTATCCAAAAATGGGAAAGCCGCACAGATACTAGGTCTTGGTATGCGCATAGAATCCGTGATGCTTGGATATCTCAGGCTTCTGACGGTTTAAACGCCAGAATGCTGATTATCAGAACGTTAATAGCTATGTGTCCGCTTATTGGACTATTAGGCACGGTAACGGGAATGATTAGTGTTTTTGAAACGATGGCAACGCAGGGAACCAGTAATGCCAGATTGATGGCGTCAGGAATCTCAATGGCCACTATTCCAACTATGGCGGGAATGGTAGCAGCGTTGTCAGGACTGTTTATTAGTTCTCGTTTAGAAGCGAAGGTGAAGTTGGCACGAGAAGGCTTAGTTGATAGCCTGCCACATCATTAGAGAGAGAAATTATGGCTCGTAAAGTCAGAACCGAGGAAGAAGATGCGCAAATAGACATGACACCCATGTTGGATATCGTGTTTATCATGCTAATTTTCTTTATCGTTACAACCGTATTCGTTAAAGAAGCCGGTATTGAAGTAAACAAGCCAGACGCGAGCCAGGCGGTACTACATAAGAATGCCAATATTTTCATTGCGATAACTGAAGATGGGAATGTTTGGCTGGATAAGCGTGAAGTATCTCCTGATAGCGTTAGAGCTAACATAGAGCGATTGCTTACAGAGCAGCCTACTGACTATGTCATCATTCAGGCAGACGTGAAAGCTAAGCATGGATTGGTCGTAGAGATTATGGACCAGGTCAAAGCCGCTGGTGTTGATCGCGTTTCTGTTGCAGCAAGGGGTTAAAATGGCAAGATTTATCATTTCTATTTTAATTGGTGCGGCGATAGCTTTCGGTCTATTTGTTATTATGGCGAAATTGATTGAAAACTCAGCGCGACCAGCAGACGAGGTTCCGGATGCACCGGTAATCGATATCGTTATGTCTAAGCCTGAGGAAGATACCCAAACACGGAAAAGGGTTCCGCCACCGCCACCACCTCCGCCTAAGGAGCCACCTAAAATTGAACCTGTTGAACCTGAAGCTGACGAACCGGATGCTGATGGGTTTAGTATGGCCATGCCGCAAGTAGATACTGGCGGTGTAGGGATCAATATTGGTGCTGTAGGTGCAATGCAAAGCGATGGTGAAGCTACGCCTGTGGTCAGGATTGACCCGCGTTATCCACCTGAAGCTGCTCGTGATGGCCGTGAGGGTTGGGTTAGATTGTCGTTTACAATCAATGAAGTTGGTGGTGTTGAAGACATTGAAGTGATTGATGCCGATCCTAAGCGACTCTTTGATAGAGAAGCGAAGAGGGCATTAAGAAAATGGAAGTATCGGCCTAAAATTGTTGATGGCAAACCCGTTAAGCAACCCGGCATGTTTGTTCAGCTAGATTTCAAACTGGATCAATAACATGATGAAATTAAAGTTAAATAAACCAATTGTGGCATTAATGCTTGGTGCATCTAGCATGATGTTTAGTCATGCTGGTTTTGCACAAACGTCTAATGCACCAGTTGTATGCCCTGGCTATCAAAAAGGCAACACTAAATTAGTCGGTGAGCGAACTGGTAAAAAAGTTCAACGTGCATTTGAAGCCTATAATGAAGATCGTGTCGATGAAGCGTTAGAAATTTTGATGGATATTGATCCGTCAGATAATTTTGATAAAGCATACGTTAATCGATTTATTGGTAACCTGCTTGCTGCTAAAGAAGGGGAAGGCAACCGTGCTTATAACTATCTTATAAGCTCAGTCGAACCTAAAGTACTGAATGACCTCGAGCACTCTCAAACTCTGAAACTTATTGGAGATTTGAGTATGCAGGAGCAAAAATATTCGGAAGCAATAAAGTGGTATAACCAATGGATGGACTTTACGTGTAAAGAAGATCCTGATGTTTATACAAGGCTAGCACAGGCTTTTTATGAGTCTAAGCAGTTAGATAAAATGATTGAGCCTGCCGATAAAGCCATTGCACTTTATAAAGAGCCCAATAAAAACCCATATGTACTGAAGTTAACTTCGTACTATGAGCGTAAGATGTATCCTGAGACGGTTAAGGTTTCTGAGCAGCTTGTTTCTTTATTTCCTGAAGAGCCTAAGTGGTGGACACAGCTTGGTCTGTTCTACATTTTGGTTGAGGATTATAAAAAATCGCTTGCTACCTTCGAAGTCGCTTACAACAATGGCTGGCTGACAAAAGAAAATCATATTAAGCAAATAGCACAGCTATATGCTTCAAATGGTATTCCTTATAAGTCTGCTAAAGTGATGGAGAAACATCTTAAGGAAGGGCTTGTAGAAGACAGTGCCAGTAATTTAGCGTCTATAGCTAACGCCTTTCACCAGGCTAAAAATTACGAAACGGCTGCTAACTACTACGGTCGCGCGGCAACTAAGAGTTCCGATCCTGATCACTATCGCAAGCAAGGTACATTGCTGATTGTAGCCGAAGAATATAAAAAGGCTATCGGTGCGTTAGAAAGTGCTTTGGAACGTGGGGCAGATGATCCAGGTAAAATTCACTTCTCACTGATGGAAGCGCATTTCTATCTCGGCAACTACAAACGAGCCTTCGAGTATGCTGAAATGGCTAAAAAAGATAGCTCAGTTAGAAGAAATGCTAGCGCATGGATCCCTTACATCAAAGAAAAAGCAAAAAATCGTGGTATTACGATCTAATCGTTGATTGCTTCGGTAAATTTTGTTGAATGTTAATAGAAAGGTCTGAATGAAATATTCAGGCCTTTTTTTTAGCTTCGTTTGCTAACTAGATCGGGAACGATGGCGCTCTTTTTATATCTCTATTCAATACCATTATTCTACACTATCCCTATTGATCAACCTAATGGGCTACTTCGCCTTAGTTACAAGTGAGTGTGTTTAAATTACTCGTGGTATGCGCCAGCTGGGAGATGATGGACGGAGTACATCGAATAGGTATAGCAATAGAAAAGAGTAATGAAGGAATGATAAAAAAACGAAGCAGAGAGGAAATACTTACATACTATGGACTGAGGTCAACTTGCCTCTTATGGAGTTTTCAAAATTATATATTTAATAAATATATTGCAGATTGTAAATACTGTAATAGGTTAATTTGCGTTGAAACCATTGGTACAAAATCCTCAAATTCTATGCACATTTCAAAGAAAGCAGTTCTATCTTTTTAAACGATGAATCTGAGGATTAGCTCTAGAGAATAGGGCTTACTTTTCGCACCAAATATCAATTGTGCGACTAGTATCACCCGAAGGTAGGCCTACCACTGATGTGGTGGAAGCATAGCCGGCCTCATAAGCGACATACTTCGAAAAACCGCGCTCTTTACATTTTTGATCGGCAAAGTCTGGATAATCCAATTTTTCATTTTTGCTGCTATTAAACCATGCACCTTGTTCGACATACTTGGATGAGATGTCAGGTTCTCTTTGCTCTCCATTGGCTAGGGTAGGGATTGTTCCAGCTGAAGGAGTTGATGCACAACCCCCGAGAATTAATATACCAGTACAAACTGCGAAAAGTACTTTTTTTGAGCTCATCAAAGCTTCCTTTTAATTAGTAAAGTATTTTTATTGTTTTATAAGTAATGTGTAGGAAACCACTAAGAGTTCAATAATTTCCAATGCACTTTCGTGGAATAGATAGTACTTATTACCTAATGAGGATAATGCGTAATCAAATTTCTACCATTTTCACGGTAGCGAAGCGATTATCAACGGTAAAGATTGAATCTACAAGCCTTGCACTGCGACAGTTGTTGAACCTGTATAAAATGGATACTTCAAGAGGTGTAAATTGATTGGGACTTATTACACCGTTATCCCTCTATCTCTGCTTTAGTTTTTATTCATGTTTCCCCTGTTGGGAAGGGGTAACACACTGAGTTGTTAAATAGTTTATGGCTTCTATGAAGCATCATCTCGCAAAAACAAAGAGCTATTTATTTTTGAAATGATGTAGTGGGCTGGCGCTCAAAATAAGAGGTGAGATACCGTTTAATATCTTCTAATTCGGCCGCTGCGTTCTTCTTGTTATCCAAAGCATGTTCAAGGTCGGAAAGAAACAAATCAGTGCCAGGAAGGGGAGCGGATGAACCTGTAGAAATTTCGTTTATTAGCCACGGAATAGCCGAATATAACGAGGCAAGGCTGCGGTCGTTATAGCAAAACTGTTTCCATCTCGAAAGATAGAATAAAGTTAATTCATTTTCACCCACGTGATCACAGTCAAAAAAATGTAAAATAGCAGGATCCACATCGTCAAATTTTGCATCATTCAACCCTAGTTTACTTAGTTTGCCGATGAGTCTTTTAAAACGAGTTTGTAATGGATAAGCAATAAGCGCACTGCGTGAGCCGCTAGCTTTATTTTTTTTACTGCCTACTTTTAATAGGTGAAAGCCATTCTTTTTCCAAAACTTGAGCAATGCGGGATTGACGCCAAAAGAGCTGGTGACAGCCTCGACGTCACAATATTTCGCCTTATTGATAATTGCGTTGAGCAAGTATGAGCCAAGTCCATGTCCTCGTAACCTATCGTACACCGCAATTCTGTTAACTCGCCAATATAGCTTAGTAGTTAGTTCTTCCTGGGCGCAAAAATAAGCTAATCCCTGGGCACTTAAATGACCCTTGACTCGCCGAGAACCATTGCAAATAGCCTGTGCCAGCGAAGCGAGTTTGTGCCCTCCTTCCACATTAACAGCGCAGGCTGCGATAATTTCGCCTTCAGTAGTTTTCAGTAACCCAAAGTAAATATCGGGGGAATCCACCAAACGCATTAAGTCGTCCGGAGTAGTTTGGTAATGTGCCCCGTTGAGTAGATTCAATGCCTGGGATAAATCCAATTCACTTAAGTGACCGCTTGTACTGAAATGGAAATGGGTAGAGTTAGCGGCAGTAATCCGTGTGGAGGAGGATAAGTCACGCTTAAACAATAGCGAACGCGCTAGAAATTCTTCCAAGGGGTCACTGTTATACCAGCGTAGTGGCTCGGAAAGATGTATGTGCTGCACCTGTGCGTGCTGCCCCAGTTCTGAAATTACCCTGTGTTCAAACCCTTTTCCACTGCCTTCGTACCCATCAGTACTCGAACTTAATATGACTTTTTTATTAGATAAACAAATTTTGGTTAACACTGGAGCGGGGAAGGACGCTGCTTCATCGACAAGTAGCACATCGTAGTCATTATTAAGTAATAGTGGAGAGTCAGGGGCCACCCAGGTTAATTCTTGATGCGATTGGCGGTTTTTTAGGTCCGCTTCATTGGTACGAAAGGTTTGCATAGAGCCATTGCCAATTTGTACCAGCCCTTCAACAGATTGTCTGGCCGTGGATGTGACTAAAACCCGATACCCGTGTCCTTGTAGATATGCACTAAATAAACCCAGTAGTGTGCTTTTTCCTCTACCTCGCATCGCTTTCACCAACGCATACCTGTTTTCACCTTTAAAAAACGTTATCAGGTTATCAAATGCCACTTCTTGATCATGACTTTTAAATACTGACTGAGGTGATACTTTATGAACAAATGACGTTTTTTCCGGTAAAGTTACCGCGTCTTCCTGCCATAGTGCGATATGTTTATTGGCGCAGAACTTGTCTCGAAGTTGCGCAATATATCGGCTTCTTGGCAATTCAAATCCATGGGTTAAATAAAAGGGAGAACGCGCTACAGCTTGCTGTGGCCACTTATTTAAGGGAGGAGTGACCAATATTAAGCTTCCCTGATGCGAAACAGTGCCGGCTACAGCTAAAAATGCTGAGGGTCGAAATTCTGAAACGGCATCATATATCGCAAGGTCATAAGATTGACCTAATAACTGCTTATACAATTTAACGGGTTTTGTGTGGGTAGACAGTTCTGAACGATCACTTAATACACACAAATCGAGCTTCCTGGGAGCGCGGGTTATAATTTTATTGGTGCACAGCAAACTCTCATTTTCTTCCATTGCAATGATCAGCATGTGGCGATGATATACACCGTTTTTTGTACCGCTATAGTGACTAAAAAGCCAGTCACAAACCTTATTTAAAGCCATATCTACTTGAATCACGTATAATGTCCTAGATTTTAACGGGATAACCAGAGGATTTCGAATGCGTTTTTTATCACGCCGCCTTGTGATGCCAAATGATTTAAATTATGCCAATTCATTGTTTGGAGGGAGAGCTCTGGAATGGATTGACGAAGAGTCAGCAATTTATGCTATTTGTCAGTTAGAAACAAATTGTTTGGTAACGAAACATATTGGCGAGATAAATTTCGAATCGCCAGCGATGCAAGGAGACATTGTTGAATTTGGTCTGGAAACCAAATCGGTAGGAAAGACCTCTATTCGAGTAAGCTGTCTGGTAAGAAATAAAGCAACCAAAAAAACAATTTGTTTGGCAGATGATATTGTTTTTGTCAAAGTGGACCCAGTTACCCGACAGCCCGTTCCTCATGGCAAAACGCTAGAAGGACTAAAATCTCAAACTGACAAAGAAATACGTTCGCTTAATTTAATTGGCGAGAAAGAAGAGTAGGTCTTCTAGAGCGTCTGCCACCTTTCAAGAGCGCTTAAAAGTCGCGATTTTTGCTCGGCTTTTAAGCTTGCTAGTATCTCAATCACCTTTGCTTTGTCGGTAAAGGCGGTGGCAGAAAACGCGAGATTATGGCAAATCAGAATCTGGCGATTAATTTCATTTTCTTCAATCGTCGATTCTTTACATAATTTCCATAGCCGATGGTTAGCACTGCTTTTAAACCCCCACCGTAAGAGCATTAACGTCGTCGCGCCATAAAGGCAGACACCAAATTCCTTATTCAGACTTTCACTAAATTCAGCAAAATTAGTAGCCACATCCCATTTGTGCATGGTGCCTTCAACAAACATACACTCTTCATGAAAGACGATAAATAATGACAGCAAACCAAACACTAGCATTTGTCTGGTAACTTCATCTTCGTCTTCAGCCTGATCGAAAGCAAAGGCGCTTTGGTATAAGGTCAAACTTAGCAACATCGCATCTGTAAGTTTGTGTACGTCGGGGTGGCGACATTGCATGGTTAGAAGTTGCTGAGCTGCAAATACTACCGCAAGATGTTTTATGTTCGACACACCTAAATTTCTGCCCACAGCCTGGTGCAAAGTTTTAGGCACACTGCCAAAAACTGCACGACTGGCTTTACTCATGATGTGAGCATAAAAAATTGGATCCTGTTCAATTATACTCACAACGCGTTCAACGGTTGCGCGCTCATGGTCAAGGGCAATAAGTTCAGCAATGGTATCCGGTAGAGGAGGGAGATTATCTACTACATTGATTAAGTGATTGTTTCCCCTATGAAACCGAAGTCGACTACCTAATTGCCTTACCTGTCCCGCACTAATTCCAGAATACTCTTTGAAGCTCCGTTCAAATGTACGACGATCGGAAAAGCCCAGTAACTCGGCGATGGTTTCACTTTTTTTACCAGCCAATAGGTGATGGCTTGATAGTTCGTGTATGTAGCTTTTCAAAATGTTATTAAACGAGAGAGTTTCCTGGCGTAACTGTTTTCGCAAACTCGATTCTGTTGTTCCTAACACTTCTGCTACCCAATCTATTCTTATTCTGGCCGGTTTTTCACTGTGACTAAAAGTGGTATGCAGCTTTGTTTTTAAAGAAATATTTTCTAGTGATGCGAGTCTTTCCTTTAACATCTTAACCAGTTGGGCGCTGTGATAAAACGATGTCTGATTTAGCCACATCGGGTTAAAAGTGAGCGTAATGTTTCCATCTGAGTTAGTGATGGTCGCTTTTGATAATGCTGAAACGAGTCGCAGAGGTGGTGGAGCTGGTAACTGAATAGCATTGAAATCAAATTTTCTGCCTGCCAGATGTCGACATACAATGAAAAGAAAATAAATCTCAATCTCCCTCACAGCTAAATACTCATGGGCGGGGCAGGACAGCTTTACTTCCTCTTTTACTTCGTACTTGACGTAACTTTTATTTCCGAGCAGCAATTGGTAATGTTCAGAGAGAGTTTCAAGCACTTCGTGAATGGTTCGTAAAGAGGTTAACAAAACAGTAAAGTTACCCATTTTGTTAAAATCTAAATAGCCCGCTAAAGAATTTCCAATATGCGGAACATGCTCTTGCGGAATGAGCTGGTATAAAATCTGGTCAACGGCATTTAAATCTACTCGACCGTTTTCCAGCTTGGCAATTTCCCCTATTGCTCCTTCATGCGCTTCGCTCTCCCATTGCTGGTCTCTACGCAAGGCTAACAAAGAACGAATTATCGCTGACCAGAACAGGCCCCTGTTATACACATATTCTCCTTAAACAAAATAAACCATAGCGAGTTGCATGAGGGTATCGCGCATAAACAAACAACTAACCCAAAATTAACAGAAAGTGTCCTATTTTATCTCCAGCATTCATCTTATAGTGAAATCGAATACATGATGATTAAGACAATTGTTTTTCCTACGAAGGAATTCACATATCAGCTTAATCACGGAAATTTACGATACCATCATTGTTCGGGTTAACGCAGATAGTATACCAACCGCCAATGGTGAAATTTTCGAGAGGAAATGATGAATGACGCGCTAGACGTCAGACAATGGTCCGAGATTTAATCCGGACTACTTTATACGCCTGCACAGCCACACGCAGGCGATCTTTATTCCTTACCGATAATAATTTGACCCAACCTCATCATTCTCTTCAATATTATCTTGATCTTTACACTTGGCCTGTTAGACTGCGCGCTACTTACCAAGGGGTGCCCAGAAGGCTGAGATCTACTACGTAGGAACCCTTATGTTTTCGCTGCATATGCAGTGAAAATGTGAACCTGATCCGGATAATGCCGGCGTAGGAATGGTCTAGCGCTTACTCACCAGCACCTGCTGCTTGTTTCTGGATCTCAGTAATTATAAAAATTCGAGATTCTGATGAAAAAAACAATTATTGTTTCCGCAATTTTCCTGACTTCAAGCTTTTCTCAAGCTCAAGATGAACCACTAGAAACTATCACTGTTACCGGCGACTTTCGTCACGCTAATTTACACCAGCTAAGCAGTAGCGCCTCTATCATTGATGCCAAGCAACTTGATACTAATCAAGCCCGTCACATTGAAGATATTATAAATGTAGCACCCAATGTAAATTTCACTGCGGGGGCGTCGCGGGGGAAATTCGTGCAAATACGCGGGATTGGTGAACGCAGCCAGTTCGCTGAACCCATCAACCCCTCGGTAACCGTTATGGTTGATGACTTTGACTTTTCTGGTCTTGCAGGCGCGGCACTGCTTTTTGATACCCAACAAGTCGAAATTTTTAGAGGGCCACAGGCCACCGTGTTTGGTACGGGAGCTTTGGCCGGAGCCATTAAGGTCGCGAGCAATCAACCGTCAGAGAATGCACCAGGGAAGCTGGAAGTGTCGGCGGCAGGTAAAGACACCTATCGATTTGAAGCTGCCAATGGAACAATGCTCACAGAGAAGGTAGGTTTTAGAACGGCCTTCGTGCATAACCGTAGTGATGGCTTTGTCACTAATACTTATTTAGACCGTGACAACACCAACAATATTGACGAAACAGCCGCTAGATTTGGCTTGCAGTGGAAAATCGCTGCACCCACTGAGGTTAATTTAAACTACCGCTGGTATGACATAGATAACGGCTATGACGCATTTTCACTGGAGAATACTCGCTTTACCCGCTCAAATGAACCTGGTTTTGATACGCAATTGACGCACGCACTAAGTGCCAATATGTCACATGAGATCGATAGCGGAACAGTGCAGTTGGTGGTTACCCAGGCCGATCACGACATAGGGTATGGGTATGATGAAGATTGGACCTATCCGGGCTTCCATCCATGGGCATATCCTTCATTTGATGCATATTATAGAGAGGTTAACACTAAGACTGCGGACCTCAGATTCGTTTCTGCTAAACAATGGCGTCTGCTTAATAGCACGACAGACTGGATTGCGGGTGTCTATTACAAGACGTCTGAGCAACATCTGCATCGCCAGTATACCTATCTTGATGGTGACTTCACGAGTGAATTTGAACCGAATAATACCGCTGTGTATTTCAGGACAGATACTGCCTTGTCAGATGCCTTAAGCCTACAAGTTGGAGTGCGCGCGGAACAATACGACTTCGATTACATTGACAGCGACGGTGGTAACTTTGCACAGGATACATCGATGCTTGGCGGAAAGCTGGCTCTCGAGTACGTAGTGGGTCAACACTTTTGGTATGCCAGTGTTAGTCGAGGCTTCAAAGGCGCTGGTGTCAACCCCGACCAGGAAGTCAGTAATGACAAGCGATTCTTTGACGAAGAGTATAACTGGAATTACGAAATGGGCGTAAAAGGTCCGATAATCGCAGATTTATCAGGACGCCTGGCCATTTTCCATATGCGTCGAAAAGATACGCAGGTGAGTGATTATGATGTGCAAATTCGTGATAACAATACACCAAAATTTATCGACATCATTGATAACGCTGATTTAGGGACCAACGGAGGCGTTGAGGTTGAGTTAAGCTGGTATGTATCTTCAAACTGGCATATTCAAGCTAGCGCTGGTTACCTGAATGCGTATTTCGAAGGTTACCAAACCGCAGATGGTGCTTTTGTGCTAAAGCGGCAACAAGCGCAGGCGCCGCGGTTTACCGGTCATCTGTTCAGTGAAATCGGCTTAGTGGACAATCTTTTTTGGCGTGTAAATATCGACTATAAAGATGAGTTCTTCTTTTCTGATGGTCACGACGAAACGTCTCCTTCCACCACTTTGGTTAACACCGAACTGGAGTATGTGTGGCAAAACTGGCGCACAAAGTTATGGCTAAAAAATGCGTTCGACAAACGCTATTACGTACGAGGATTCGGCGGCTTTAGCAATGATCCGCGAGAATTCTTTGAAATACCAAAACCCTACTATCAATTAGGTAATGGTCGCCAGTTAGGTGTGACAGTAAGTTATCAGTTTTAAAATAGGAGAGGCAATGTTATGCAAGTGATGGTTGAGTTATCACTATACCCACTAGTGGAACATTATATTGCGCCAATTAAAGCGTTTATCGAGCGCTTGCACAATGATAAGCAGATTAGTATAACTACTTCTCGCACCAGTACGCAGGTTACCGGCGATTATGATTATGTCATGGCACTGCTTACGAAAGAAATGAAGGCGACTCATCAACAGGTAGGGCAGGCCGTGTTTGTAGCAAAAATTCTTAACTTTGATGCAATGCAAGCTGGAGCTAAAGAGTAATGGAATTACTCCTTTCCCAACTCGCTGCAACCACATGGTTGGAATGGGTGGCCGTTATTCTTGCTCTTGCTTACGTATGGCTGGCTGCCCTGCAAAATAGTTGGTGCTGGTTGTGCGCGTTTATCAGCACAGCAATTTATACGTGGCTTTTTTGGCAAGTCACCTTACCCTTTCAAGCTGTGTTGAATTGTTTTTATATGGTGATGGCAGGGTACGGTTATTATCAGTGGCGTAAAGGAACCAATGCGGACACAGAAATCTCCATTTCGCGCTTGCCACTTCATTTTCATTTACTGCTGGTCCCCGGGTTATTGGGGGTGGCATACTGGTTTTCACTGGTGGCTGCAGGACAATTTAACAGTGATTATCTGTGGCTGGATGCGAGTATTCACTTGCTAAGTATGGCTACCACCTTTATGGTGGCACATAAAATATTGGAAAACTGGTTTTACTGGTTTTTTATAAATATTGCGTCAGCGTATTTGTATGCGCAAAGTGGATTGGTGTTAACCGCACTCTTATTTGTCGGTTATGTGGGGTTCTCTTTGTTTGGATACTGGCAATGGCGACAACAATGGAATAATCGCCATGCATCTGGACTCGATAGTCAACCTGCTAGCTAACCCGTTAAAGCTCACTAGTGATGTCGCCCTGACAAAAATTGAAGGTGGCGTGGTCAACCAAACCTTCAAATTAACCGATAGGGAACGTACATTTGCTGTCAAATGGATTGCAGATGATGAATTTAGCGGGATCAACCGTTTCCATCAATTCGTATTGCAAGAGCAATTAGCGCATCGAAAAATAGCGCCTATGCCCGTTTGGTTGAGTGATGATGGCAGGTTATGGGTGGAATCGTGGTACGAGCCCACCCCACTATCAACGAACACAACTGAACAAATAAAAGTGCTCGCAACGGTACTGTTTACCATTCATTCTCAGCCCATTACTGCGCGCCCTTTGAAGCTAACTGAACGCTTACATCATTACGTAGAGATCGCGCAATTATTTCCTGACGACCCACTCGTACATCAAATTAACGAAATTGCAGAAAGGATACATATAGAAGTTGATGATACCGCATTAACGCTTTGCCATAATGATTTGGCCTTCGCGCATATCTTGGATTCAACTCGACCCTTGGTAGTTGACTGGGAGTATGCTGCAATGGGGAACCGCTATTTCGATATTGCCAGCGCAATCGAAATTAACAAATTGTCTGAATCCTATGCCAGCGAGTTATGCAGCCTCTATGCAAAACAGGCAAGGCTACCCGAGGAGCACGTCAGCGACAATGTCCACCGCCAAATCGAAGTGGTTAAATTGACCAATACGTTATGGCAGCAAGCGCTAGAGGCTGCCAGCGAAGAGCGCTTGGAACCTCCTGTGGTTCTCTAATTAATCGTAGATGGGTATTTTGGTCAGAGTTTAATCATCTCGTTTACTTCAGGCCAAAAGTGCTTTACCTTTAGTAATCGTTACGTATAATGCTCAGCGCGTTAGGGGTGTAGTTCGAATTGGTAGAACAGCGGTCTCCAAAACCGATGGTTGGGGGTTCGAGTCCCTCCACCCCTGCCACTTTTCGTGGTGCTGGCGCTTACATGTTTCACTGCACTTAATATCCTTCCTTTTTGCTTTTAAAAAATTCATTTTGTAAACAAAAAATCAATATCTGTACTTATTTCCCGAGCGCGATGGTTGCCTGCCAATGCTTTACACCAAACCGCAATTCTGTGTACTTTGAGCTGATCACACTTGCATGCGGAAGGGTAGAATTCCCTCTAACTTACTAACCGTAACCTTTACTGGTTAATAGCTAAATAATATGTAGTGAAAACCGTCAGAATCTTTTCTGCGCGAAACCCTCAGAGGAGAGAGACGTAAACTTCAAGTTCACAAAAATATGAAAATGGTCAGCATAAGCTATTGCTGAACGAATTAGTCGGTAAGGTAATAGATGAATTTTTCCTATCGCTAACAGGTTCAGGGGGAGGCCTAAACCCAGCGATATTTTTTAAAAGAAAGACTGCGACAGGAAATTTACTTATCAGTGTTTTAACCCAGTTTTGATCAATTTTGGCACCATGCCAATTAAAGTAGCGGCTCGGCGAACAAGCCCGGTACGCTGGATTTTTTCACACTCTTTTATTCTCTCTTGTATGACTTGGCCGTTAGGTCTGCTTCTTTGCGCAATGAGAAGCAGCTTCATTGCTTGCTTGACATCGAATTTAGCTAATTTTTCGGCACTGGTAACGACAGTCAACACTTCATCAGGGCTGAGAAAGTCGTCTTCGAACTGATAAGCTTCAGTCCCCATTTCCGGCTTTAATTCGTTGAGCCGTTCTTTTCTGGATTGGTGTCGTAATCTATCGTCAAGTGCGATGATAATGTGGTAGGCTTCTTCCAGCAATTCTTCTAGCGTAGCATAGCTAAGTTTATAATCTTGTTGCACATTGTTGCATTTTTCTTGATAAAAATCGGTAGACCACCAAGCCTCATTTTCCAGAATATTTTCATTGGATATGAGGGCGGCTAATTGAAGATTATAAGGTTTGTTTTTTTCAATCAATAACTGCACATGATTTTTTGTTAGTACCCAGTCAGATTTTGATCTCGGCTGCAAATGTTTATTTAGAATAAATTCAGTTTTAGCGTGGCTATGATCAGGACGAAGTGATCGTTTTGCCTTTAAAAAACTTAATAACTCTCTACTCGACGCGGCATTGTGCGCCTTAATTAACGTATCATGCTTGTCAGCAAAATGGTGTTTTCCAATCAATGCTTTGACATCATCGAGAAACGTATTATTTAAGGCCAATACATGCACGTTGTGCACACAATCTAACGCCTCAAACCTCGAAATCCTTTTGAGCCAGGTTTTGGGCACATTTTCTTTTGCTACCGCATCATCAATACCTGCCGCACTGGATTGGGAGTTATTCCATGTAAGCCATTGCCACCAAGCACTATTGAGCCACTGGACTGGCGGACGCACGATCATAATTACTTCTACGCGGTGACGTTTAAGAACTGGGTCGAGTTGTTTAAAGCGCGCCACATTGCTGCCAAATGATTCTGAAGAAAGTAACAGCGTCTCGCAGTCTTCTGATGACAGTGCAGTCAGACTGTTTTTAAATCGAGAAATGAAACCCTCGTCAACACTTGTCGGCATGCTGTAAGACACAGCATAATTAGACGGCTTTTTGATAGCCTCCTGCTCAACGGCCAGACCTGTGAGTATATCGCCACTTTTCTTTAAAACACCATATCTGAAGCCTGGTTGTGAGTGGTTGTAAGAAAAGTAATGTTGGATAGAACTACTACCACACTTACCGTTACCGATATGTAAAATTATTTTCATTAAACTTAGCTCTCGCGCCTTGTAAACAAAGAGTGGTAATAAAGCGCAGTTGAAATTGGTTGCTGCAATTCATTAACAAATTATGATCTTGCGCATTGTATTAAAAATAGGTCCGATAAGGCTACAATCGTTTAAAAATAAACAACAATTCGTTAATTTATCGGCACAAACGTGACTTAATTGGACTAACTTCAATTTTCTTAAAAGTCCTAAAGTGAGATCCTGTTTCTTCGTTCTAAGCGTAAAAGGTAGCCCCGTCGACTCAAGAATGAAATCGTGAACAGGCGGATTATCCTAGGATAACCTGTTCTAAGTGTGATTCCGCTTTCGTGAGCTGATAGGCAAATGCCTACTAATCTGGTAAATTACGGAATCTGTAGTTAGAGCCAGAGCAAGGCACTGCAAAGCGGGTGTCTGATCCACCGGTATGTTCAATGCGTTTTGTGATGCAGTTGAAGCTCTCTATGTGTGGCGCTGGTGTTAATCTTAAGAAGAGTGATATGTCATCAAGTTTATCCACATTGCAGATCGCAACCCTTCAGGAAATGGGGATCACAGTTTGGTTACAACAACCCTCATCGGATGATAATCAACAAGGTTTTAATCACAGCGTTGCGAAGACTTCCCATACCAACGCAGACACCACATTAACGCACCTACGTTCGATTGTTTCGTCTACCAGTGACGCTAAGCAGAATGAGCAGCCATTGCCAGCTGCGGCAGCAAAAGATTCTTCCCTGTGGATACATGACGTGGAACAGGTGCTTAGTGAATTATCAGGTAGTACACAGCAGATCAAGTGGTCGCTTGGTGATGAACTCCGCGTAACCACCACATCGGTCTGCCTGCCAGCACTTCCCTTAACGTTGTCACCCAAGCTAAAAAGACAGCTCTGGGGCCATATCGCTCAGTTATCTAGTGACCGCTGATACGTACGTTTTACAGACTGTCGCAGAACAAGATATTCGCGCAGCTTATGCAATCCATAAAGCGGCGGTAACTAATCATTGGTCATATTCAACCTTTGCCGATTGTGTTTCGCAACCCTACACACTGCTGGTTAGCAAAAGTGAAATCCAAGTCATAGGGTATGCCATTATCTTGACCGTAGCAGACGAAGCCACGCTGATGGACATCGCGCTTGTGCCAGAAATGCGGGGGCATGGGCGCGGAAAAATTTTACTGCACGCGGTCACAGATCATTGTGAAAAAAATGGCGCGAGTTCTATCTGGCTTGAAGTACGCGCATCGAATCACGTTGCTCAAAACTTATACCACTCCTTTTCCTTCCAAACTGTAGAAGTGCGCAAAAACTATTATATTACGGGCGCAACGAAGGAAGATGCTGTGATAATGCAGCGTATATTAAAAGATACCAAATAGCCCCCCTGACACACCTCCATTCCCTCTTTCCGATACAATCGTATAACGCCACATACCGAACAAGCCTGTATTTGCCCAGCATTTATCCGATAAAAGGTTAGAATGCTCCTACATTCTCTGGACCGAGTGTGTTGTTGAAGTTAAGCGTCTTATAAGAGAAAAGTGGTATCCATGTTGTATAATGTTATGTCTCCGTATACGTTGTCTCGCAGCGTTAGTTCCAAATTGACCTTGATCAGTTTCATTTTCCTACTAACGGCTTGTGGCGGTGGTGCTGGGGAAGAGGGGGCGTCCGTACCCATCGCTACTAATCCCGATACCGCGCCGGCGCAGCCAGCGAATCCTGATCCCTCTGGTGGTTCAGATGATGATTCAAATGAAGAACAGCCCATAGATGACTCTGATCAGCAACCAATTGCCGATACACATCCTTCTGTCGCAGATATATTGAGTACCGATGTGGTGCGCACACCTGACCCTAGTGCTTTCGCCGTAGGTAGTGCAGTAGCTCCCATTGAAAACTCAATGACCGCATGGATGTTAAACGATGTCATCAAAACCTCGAGCCTTACCCTGGATAAATCCGAATTGCCTTTTATCTGGACGCCGATCCTTATGGGCGAGCCTCGTATCGATTTTGCTCAGAGCGTAGTGACAGATCAAAACGGTTGGCCAACAACCTTGGCGTTGAGCAATGGAGAAACTGCCGATACGCTTACTTTGGATCTGTTTAATAACCACATAAACAAAGCATATGAAGCCGGTACATATACCCTCACATACTCTGGAACCGGGGAGTTTGCCGTTACCAATGTAGAGGTATTGAGCGAAAGTAAAGGCCAGATGTCGCTTCGTTACGAAGGGACCGGACCGGTAACCGTAAAGATTTCTAAAACGGATCCCAAGCAAACGGGTGACTATTTGCGCAACATACAACTAATTCGACCAGAAGCCAAAACTGACGCCACATTTAGCCAAACTTACCTTGACCATTTGGCGCAGTTTTCGGTAGTGCGTCCAGTTCATTTGATGAGTCAGGCGTTGCTCTATGGGATCAAAGATGAAGATGGTGGATATAGCCATAGTCAGGGAGCGCAAGCGTGGAACAGTCGAGTTAAAACGGAAAATGTGTCTTGGGGCAGTGCAAAAGGCGCGCCTTATGAAGTAATTGCACAACTGGCTAATGAAGGTGATGCAGATCTTTGGCTAAATGTACCTGTCGCAGCCGATGATGAGTATGTCCGTGAACTGGCAGAATTTATGCTGGTTCACCTGGATCCTGAACGCGTAATCTATCTCGAACTGGGAAATGCGTTATGGAACGTGACTTATCCCTATGCAATGGGGCGAGATTACGCTTTTGAACAGGCTCAGCAGCGCTGGTATACTCTTTCACTGGGTGACAGGCCTGATTACCTATCGGGCAAAGTGACCGAAGCCAATATGGTGGCAAGTTGGTATGCCGCCCGTACGCAGGAAGTGGCAGCAATCTTTAAGCAGGTGTGGTCATCACACGCTACTAGAATTGCGGTGGTAATGACGGGAGAAGTTGGCACCAGCGATTCTGCCGTGGAGTCAAACCGCGAGATACTTGAAGCCGCGATCTATGTCAATGAAGAGAACGCAGAAATTCCTGCCATGAATATCGATGCCTTTGCTGTCAGTATGACCATTGTTGATCCGTGGCAACAAGGCGCATACGTCACCGAAGAAGGTTTTGATCGCACATCTGCCACCACCTATATCACCGAAGCTATAAACTATGTGGACGGTACGGACAGATTTCATGCCAAGGCATCCAAGCCGGGCTTGCGTTATCTTGTGCGTAAAAATGTGGATGTTGCGGCAGAATACAGCTTACCGTTAATCGCCTACGAAGGGGGTCATAATTTTAGCGGTAGTACATTTACTGAAGAAAAGGTCGAAACGAGCCAAGAAATGTACGATTTATATAATGCATTCTATGAAATGTGGCAGGAGGAAAGCGGTGCATTGATAATGAGTGCCAATTATATTGCCGATAGCTCAATTAAAGATGCCTGTGCTAACCCATTAAGCGTTAAGACCCACTTAGCCGGGGTGAAGAAGACTCAGCAACAATCTGATTCTTCGGCGCCCATATTTCGCGCACTTAAAGAAATTGCTTCTACGGCTGGTTAATCTTAATCCGCCACCATCTCCCTATTGGTGCCGCTTTTAACACTTTTTAGCGGCACCTTTTGCGCTCGATTTAGACCCACTAAGCCGTCACACAATGGGCTTGTCAAAAGTGTAGAAATTCACGCGCTGAGTGAGCAAACAACAGTACACCTTGGTATAATTCGCAAAAAACACGTATCCCCTGACTGGCTGCCCTTGGTGATAAACTGGGCGGCTTTTCTATGAACCTGTTTTTCGTCGTCAAAGCACTATATAATCCCCGCCTGTTATCCTGAAGTCAGGATAAATCTCATCTTTAACCAAACAGTGTAAGCATGACAAAGAATCCATTTTCAGCAGAAATTAATAAGCGACGCACGTTCGCGATCATCTCGCATCCCGATGCTGGTAAAACCACCATCACTGAAAAAGTATTGTTGTTCGGACAAGCTCTACAGCGAGCCGGTACAGTCAAGGGTAAAAAATCAGGACAGCATGCCAAATCTGACTGGATGGAAATGGAAAAGGAACGGGGGATATCAGTAACTACCTCAGTTATGCAATTTCCTTATCGCAATCACTTGGTAAATTTGCTCGATACCCCGGGACACGAAGATTTCTCCGAAGATACCTATCGCACTCTCACCGCAGTGGATTCCTGTTTAATGGTAATTGATGCGGCTAAAGGTGTAGAGGCACGCACCCGTAAACTGATGGAAGTCACGCGTCTTCGAGATACGCCAATCATCACATTTATGAATAAATTAGACCGTGACATTCGGGATCCAATGGAACTTCTGGATGAAGTGGAAACAGAGTTGGATATCGCCTGTGCTCCGGTAACCTGGCCTATCGGCTGCGGAAAATCGTTCAAGGGTGTTTACCATATTCATCGTGACGAGACGATTTTATATGCCACCGGTCAGGGGCATACGATACAGCAAGTGCGTATTATTAAGGGGCTGGATAATCCTGATCTTGCCGCCGCCGTAGGTTCTGATTTGGCGGACCAGCTGCGAGATGAATTAGAATTAGTGATGGGCGCTTCGCATGAGTTTGATAAAGAGCTGTTTCTGGCAGGGGAATTAACTCCGGTCTTTTTCGGTACTGCGCTGGGTAACTTTGGTGTGGACCACATGCTTGATGGTTTGGTGGAGTGGGCTCCTGCGCCTCTAGGAAGGCTAACTGAGGAGGGGCGCATCACAGCCGATGCACCAGGATTCAGCGGTTTCGTATTTAAAATTCAGGCCAACATGGACCCAAAGCACCGAGACCGAATCGCTTTTTGCCGTATCGTGTCAGGTAAGTACGAAAAAGGCATGAAAATGCGTCATGCCCGTCTGGGTAAAGATATTCGAATTGCTGATGCGTTGACGTTTTTAGCCGGTGATCGTGCCTTATTAGAAGAAGCCTATGCGGGAGACATTATCGGTCTGCATAACCACGGTACGATCCGAATTGGCGATACATTTACCAATGGTGAAAACTTCCGTTTCACGGGTATACCCAACTTTGCCCCTGAGTTGTTTAAACGCATTAGACTAAAAGACCCGCTAAAACAAAAGCAATTGTTAAAAGGGCTTATCCAGCTTTCTGAAGAAGGGGCGGTTCAGGTATTCCGTCCACTTGCTAATAATGATCTCATCGTGGGGGCTGTGGGAGTCCTCCAGTTTGACGTGGTGGTAGCGCGCTTAAAAGCCGAATATAACGTGGATGCAATCTATGAGCATATTAATGTGTCTACAGCGCGATGGGTTTATAGCAAAGATGCGAAAAAACTGGACGAATTCAGGCGGAAAGCAGAACAGAATTTAGCGTTGGATGGCGGCGACAACTTAACATACATCGCGCCTACTATGGTTAACTTGCAATTAGCGCAAGAACGTTATCCCGATATTGAATTTACGCAGACTCGCGAACATTAAGGTTAAATAATGAATATTCATTCGCTACTTGTCAGCCGATTTAAACAGGCTTTAGCAGACATGCAGGTACCAGAAGCTGCCGCTCCGGTTACTCGAAGTGCACGTCCTGAGTTTGGTGACTACCAGTTTAATGGTGCCATGGGGCTGGCTAAAACACTTAAACAAAAGCCACGGGATATTGCTCAGCAAATTGAAGAAAAGGTGCAGCTGGATGACGTAGCCAGTAAGCTGGAAATTGCGGGTCCTGGCTTTATTAACATTCATCTAAGCGATACTTGGCTAGCTAACCAATGTGAACTGATACTTCATGATCCGCGCATGGGCGTTGCCGCACAACCACAACAAAACGTGGTAGTGGATTACTCTTCGCCAAACCTAGCCAAAGAAATGCATGTTGGCCATTTGCGTACCACCATTATCGGCGATGCTGTCGTGAAAGTGCTTGAATTTCTAGGCCATAAAGTTATTCGTCAGAATCACATGGGCGACTGGGGAACCCAGTTTGGCATGTTGTTGGCACATTTGTCCGATAAACTAGAGGACCAAGTAGCCGAAACAGCACTGTCAGATCTGGAAGACTTTTACCGTGAAGCGAAAATCCGTTTTGATAATGAAAAGGGCTTTGCCGACCGCGCCCGTGAATATGTTGTTAAACTTCAAAGTGGTGATGAAAAGTGCATCACGTTATGGAAGCAGTTTATCGACATCTCTATCACCCATAGTGAAGAAGTCTATGACAAACTGAATGTAAGCCTGACCCGTGCTGATATCATGGGCGAATCAGCATACAATCATGACTTAGCCAATGTGGTGGCAGATTTAAAAGAAAAAGGTATTGCAGTGGAAGATCAGGGCGCACAAGTTGTCTTTATCCCTGAACTAGCCGACAAAGAAGGTAACCCCGCTGTATATATCGTTCAAAAGTCCGGTGGAGGTTATCTGTATTCAACCACTGACCTGGCCGCAATGCGTTACCGAAGTGGCAAGCTAAACGCTGACCGAACCTTGATCCTGACCGACGCTCGCCAAGCCCTGCACTTCAAACAAACCGAAATCGTCGGCCGTAAGGCAGGGTATATCCGCCCAGAGCAATCTTATGAGCATTGTCCATTTGGGATGATGTTAGGCAGTGATGGCAGACCGTTTAAAACTCGCACCGGGGGAACGGTAAAACTGGTGGAATTGCTGGATGAAGCCGTTCAACGCGCTGGAAAACTGATTGCTGAACGCAGTGACGACTTAACCCCCCTCGAATTGAGTGAAGTAGGCCAAAAAGTCGGTATCGGGGCTGTAAAGTACGCGGACTTGAGTAAGAACCGTACTACAGACTACATTTTCAATTGGGATACCATGTTAAGTTTTGAAGGTAACACGGCTCCTTATCTGCAATACGCTTACACGCGCGTAAAAAGTATTTTCCGCAAGGCGGGTATTGAACCATCGGCTCTAATTGGTGAAATAAAACTCGAACAACCACAAGAGCATACACTCGCCGTGCTGTTAATGCAGTTTGAAGAGGTGATTGGCGTGGTGGCGAAAGAAGCGACCCCTCATGTACTATGCACTTACCTTTATGATCTTGCCAGTGCGTTCATGAGTTTCTATGAGGCATGTCCAATTTTGAAAGACAATGTCGACGATGCGACGCGTAGCAGCCGCTTAGCGTTGGCCGCACTAGTGGCGAGTACGCTGCAGCAAGGGTTGACCTTGCTGGGTATCGAGACACTCGAAAGAATGTAGCGAGAAGAATAAAAACGCATTGCTACTGATGACATAAAGGAGAATTAATTTAATGGTAAAACTCGTTGCTTTTGCTGGCAGTACCAGAAAAGAATCATTTAATCAGGCAATTATTGAAGTGGCGGTCGCAGGTGCTATCGAAGCCGGTGCCGAGGTTCAGCTAATAAATTTAGCGGATTATCCAATGCCTATGTTTAATCAGGATGAAGAAGCTGCTGGCGGAATTCCCGAACACGCGCAGCGCTTCAAGGAGTTACTGATTGAGGCCGATGGTTTTCTGATAGCTTCGCCAGAATATAACAGCAGTTATCCCGCTCTGCTTAAAAATGCAATCGATTGGGCATCCCGCCAGGCAGGGGATGAGAAAGTGCTGGCCGCTTACCGTGGTAAAGTGGCCGGTATCATGGCGGCATCTGAAGGCGCTCTGGGCGGTATGCGTGTGTTGGTTACCTTACGGATGTTATTGGAAAATATCGGCACTATGGTGTTACCCAACCAAAAAGCTATCGCCCGCGTGCATACCTTATTAGATGATAATGGTAACGTGGCTGACGAGAAAACCATTAAGCAACTGAAACTTCTGGGCAAGCAAACGGCTGAGTTAGCAGCCAAAGTTACTGCCAGCTAATCTGTTTTACCCATCTGTAATTCACCGTGTTTAAGCGACAAAGTGGGTATCTTTTGGGTAAACATTGCATAGTCAACATCGCCTGTCAGGGGGGAGATGTTGGCTATGTGTTATGCGCCCCTCAATAGGGGGGGTACACTACGGGGCTGGATAAAATATTTATCCTCATCAGCTATCAAAATTGGCGTAATTTCGTTACCATCCGCGCTCTTAATAAATTTTTTGTAACGACATTAAAAGTTCAGGCTAACTATGTTTGAAGTAAATCCAGTACAAAACGCCTTGGAAGATGTGCGCGAGCGTACCGCCGCACTTAGGGGGTATCTTTGACTTTGATGCAAAGTCAGAGCGTTTAGAAGAAGTAAACAGGGAGCTGGAAAGTCCCGATGTATGGAATGAACCTGAGCGTGCGCAAGCGTTAGGTAAAGAAAAGGTTGCGCTAGAGCAGGTGGTACAGACAATCTTGCAGCTGGAACAAGGCGCAGAAGATGTCGAAGGTCTGATCGAGTTAGCGGTTGAAGCCGAGGATGAAGAAACCTTCACTGAAGCTCAGCATGAGTTAAAAGGCCTGGAAAGTAAACTCGAAGAACTGGAATTCCGACGCATGTTTTCCGGACCGAACGATACGTCAGATTGCTATATGGATATTCAGGCTGGCTCTGGCGGCACCGAAGCCCAGGACTGGGCCAACATGCTTTTACGCATGTATCTTCGCTGGGGAGAAGCCCACGGCTTTAAAACAGAGTTGATTGAAGTATCTGACGGTGACGTGGCAGGTATTAAAAGTGCCACTATTCGCTTTGAGGGAGAATACGGCTTTGGCTGGTTACGCACCGAAACGGGCGTGCATCGGTTGGTGCGAAAATCACCATTCGACTCAGGCAACCGTCGCCATACTTCATTTGCCTCGGCGTTTGTCTACCCCGAAATTGATGACGACATTGAAATTGACATTAATCCTTCGGATCTACGCATTGATACCTACCGTGCCTCTGGTGCAGGTGGCCAGCATGTCAACCGCACAGACTCGGCGGTGCGGATTACGCATGAACCCACTGGAATAGTGGTGCAATGTCAGAACGATCGTTCGCAACACAAGAACAAAGATCAAGCGATGAAACAGCTCAAAGCCAAGCTATATGAATTTGAGTTGCAAAAGCAAGCTGCAGAAAAGCAAGCCATGGAAGACAACAAATCTGACATTGGCTGGGGCAGTCAAATACGCTCATACGTATTGGATGACTCGCGCATTAAAGATTTGCGCACAGGCGTAGAAACCCGAAATACTCAGTCAGTGCTTGACGGAGATTTGGATAAATTTATCGAAGCCAGCCTGAAATCAGGGCTATAACCTTAATCAAGTGAAAACAAGGCCATGACCGACCAACAACTCGACGAAAATAAATTGATAGCAGAGCGCAGAGCGAAGCTTAGCGCTATTCGAGATAATTGCAGATCTAACGGATTTCCTAACGATTTCCGCCGAAAACATTATGCAGATGAGTTGCAAAAGGCCCATGGTGAGAAGTCTAAGGAAGCGTTAGCCGAAGCAGAAATTCGCGTAAGTATTGCTGGGCGAATTATGGCCAAACGTGGTCCGTTTTTGTTGCTTCAGGATATGACGGGCCGCATTCAGGCGTATGCGGCTAAAGAGACGCAGAAAGACATCAAAACCCGCTACGGAAGCCTGGATATTGGCGATATTATCGGTGTAGAAGGAAACCTGCAAAAATCAGGTAAGGGCGATTTGTATGTAGATATGGAAAGCTATATCTTACTGACGAAGGCTCTGCGTCCCCTACCAGAAAAATTCCATGGCTTAAGCGACCAGGAAACCAAATATCGCCAGCGATATGTTGATTTGATTACCAGTGAACGTACGCGGCAGACTTTTAAAATCAGAAGCGCCATTATCAACGGTATTCGCAATTATTTGAGTCAGCGTGACTTCATCGAAGTTGAAACCCCCATGTTGCAAGTGATCCCGGGGGGAGCTACTGCAAAACCATTCGTTACACACCATAATGCGATGGATATCGAAATGTTTTTACGCATCGCTCCGGAGCTTTATTTGAAGCGTTTGGTAGTAGGTGGATTTGAACGTGTTTTTGAAATTAATCGTAATTTCCGCAATGAAGGCTTGTCTACCCGTCATAATCCTGAATTTACCATGTTGGAGTTTTATCAGGCCTATGCTGATTATAATGATCTGATGGATCTTACAGAAGACATGTTGCGCACGCTGGCACAGGACATTCTGGGTACTGCCCAGATTATCAACACTGAACGCGATGCAGAGGGGAATGTTCTTCGCGAAATTCAGTATGATTTTGAGAAGCCATTTGATCGTTTAAGCATGGCCGATGCAATCCTGAAGTACTGGCCTGACGCCGATGAAGCGGCCATTCGTGATCCCGAAGCAAATCTCGATGCACTGAAAGCAATGGCGAAGACACTGCACATTAAAGAACCTGCGGTTGATGGAGTTTGGGGAGCGGGTAAGTACCTGTGCGAGATTTTTGAAGCAACAGCTGAGGAAAAACTCGAACAGCCTACATTTATCACCGCCTATCCGTGGGAGGTGTCTCCCTTAGCGCGTCGAAATGATGAGAACCCATTTATTACTGATCGTTTTGAATTCTTCGTCGGAGGCCGGGAATTAGCTAATGGTTTCAGCGAGCTCAATGATCCTGAAGATCAAGCGGAACGCTTTAACAAACAGGTAGCTGAAAAAGATGCCGGGGATGATGAAGCCATGCATTTTGATGATGATTACATCCGCGCATTGGAATACGGATTACCACCGACGGCTGGAGAGGGGATTGGCATCGATCGTTTGGCTATGTTGTTTACTGACAGCCCGACAATTAAAGATGTAATCTTATTCCCGCATATGAAACCGCAAGAAGACTAGAGTAATTTTATCTGCTCTAAAAGGAGGGTATTGATAGGCACATCAATGCCCTTTTTTTTTGCAAGCATGACAATAAAACCGTTGATCGAATCTATCTCGGTCTGACGTTTATATTTAACATCCTGATGCATACTCGAAAAATTGTTCGCAGTAGCAGCCGCCACGTTTAAACTGTTTTCCACTAACTCCCTGGCGCTAATAAAAATACGCTCACTTGCCATAACCGCAGAGATTTCTTCGCAGATTAGCCTTATTTCATTTTGATACTCTAGCCGGGTCAAATCACCGTTTGGAATGTTATGAAGTGCTGTAAGGGGATTAATTACCGCATTCACTGCCAGTTTGACCCATAATGCCAGGGTAATGTTTTCTTCCCACACTACTGGGCCTAAACAGGAACGTATCAGTTCCATAACAGCGTTAGCCTGCCAACTCTGTCGAAGAATGTTATTGCTGCCAATTTTCGTAGTGCCCAGCCCGGTGTGTTCCACAAAACCGGTACTTTTATACGCCCCGTGGCTGGTGGAAGCAATGAAAAGGGGCTGATGAGGGAGACGCGCCTTGACACATTCCTCTCCTCCCATGCCATTTTGCAACAGCATTATGGTGGTATGTGAATGCAACAGAGGGGCCCATTCTTCAAGGACAGATTCCAGCTGGTAAACTTTGATGGGTAACAACAACAAGTCATGCTGGCTCAAGTTTAACTGTTTGCCCCGATCTGAATTAAGCGCAATAGTCCTCCCCTGATATGTTCTCACAGAGCTTATTGCGGGTGCCGAGCGCACACTACGACCATAGGGTTGATTAAGTGTTTCCATACCGGCGCAAACAAGAGATCCAATTGCGCCATCGCCCACGACTTGAACAAATTCAAACTCTTCAGGGGTCTGCATGATTTAATCCCGGCAGATTAAAACGCGGCCATGGTAACCCCTCTGGAGACGCTTGCTTTGCTAACCAGTTTTGGAAAGCCGCAGACTGGAAAATCTTTCCCTCGCATGGCTCGCTGACGCAGTGAATAGCTTCATCGCGATAGGTAAATTGAAGTTGCCAGGCGTGTAAATACATGCGATCAGCCTCAATACCCCCATAGAAAATATCACCTACAATCGGACTACCTAAACTTTTCAGCGCCACGCGAATCTGGTGGGTTTTCCCAGTGAGCGGTTTAACCACAAAACCCCTGTGACCAGCTTCAATAGCTGAAGAGAAAAACTGCGTAACGGCTGGGTTTTCTCGAGACTTGACTAAAATATGTTGGCCTCGTCGGCGATTGAGCATATCGCCAACTACGCTTCCCTGTTTTTTTTTCGGTTTAAGCTGGGTAATGGCAAGGTAGTATTTTTCAATTTTTCGCCGTGAAAACAATTGTTGAAATTCTGCCGCAGCGGCGGGGTTTTTAGCTAGAATAAGACAGCCGGATGTTCCCGTATCAAGACGATGGCACAGGTGTAGCTTTTCTTTTCCTGTTGCCCTTTCACTATTTAAGATGATGCCCCGTTCGGGATCATGCATAGGCATACCCACAGGCTTATCAACCACGATAAAATCCTGATGCTCAAATACTATTTTTACCAAGTACTTTACCTAATCGTTAAGCAGCTCAATAGCTGCCTGATAGTCAAGCTCATCGACGGCTTCTTTGATTGATTGTTGTTTTTGGGGGTCATCTGTAGCGGCGTTTACCCATTTATCTAACTGATCTTCAGGAATAAACTCGCTGTTTCTAAGCGCGCGTAAAAAATCTTCTTTGTCCTGATTAGGGGGAGTGACGCCATCACTGTTAGTCGCTGAGGCAACATCTGGCTCGGCATTCAGCTTACTAACCATCGCTAAGGTTTCCCGTAAAATACTCAGAAATTGCGGGTAACTTGGAGGAAGCGTTGAGTTATCTTTTAAAAAACCTTCAATCTCTTTGCATTCTTCATGCAAGGCATTAATGCCTAAGTTGCCAGTTACCCCCTTGAGGGTGTGTACCAAAATTCGCGCCGACTCCCAGTCTTCGCTTTCAATTATATTATTGAGTTTGTGCTCAGTGTCTCGGTATTCATCGGCAAATTTGTTAAGCAGGGTCAACAGCAAACTTTTATTACCACTTAGTTGGGCGGTTCCAAATTCCAAATCGATAATCGTTTGCGTTTTACTCATAATGAATCCTCGTATTTACACGTTAAGTGTAGGGCAACAGAAAATAAATTGATACAACACATTGTATATCAATCGATAATGTTGTGTGTCTCGCTCTTATTTTTGTTAACCTGATTTTTTGGTCAGCACGTAAAACGTAAAATCTGATATATACTCAGCTCAGCCACTAAAGAATGTCAGATCAATCTAACGCATAGTTAAAAAGGATAAACAATGTCAGTAAAACTGACCCTTAAAAATTTTGTAATTGTCAGCGCCATGCTTGGAATAGCAGCGTGTCAGCAGCAGGCTACCAGCAGTATTGAAAACGAGCCAAATCAAGAACAGATTACCATACCGTATGAAAAGTACACGCTCGACAATGGCTTAACCGTAATATTGCATGAAGATAAATCTGACCCCTTGGTACATGTGGATGTGACTTATCATGTAGGCTCAGCAAGGGAAGAGGTTGGCAAATCAGGGTTCGCACACTTCTTTGAACACATGATGTTTCAAGGATCAAAGCATGTTGCCGATGAACAGCACTTCAGGATTATTACAGAGTCTGGCGGTAGCATGAATGGCACCACAAACTCGGACCGTACCAATTATTATCAAACTGTACCCGCGAATCAATTAGAAAAAGTGCTTTGGCTGGAAGCGGATAGAATGGGTTTCCTGCTGGACGCGGTGACGCAGAAAAAATTTGAAGTACAGCGTGAAACCGTCAAAAACGAAAGGGCGCAACGTGTTGACAATCAACCCTATGGTTTACGGCACGAGCGCACGATCGAAGCGTTGTTTCCCTCTGGGCACCCCTATTCTTGGTCGACTATTGGCTATGTAGAAGATCTGGATAGAGTAGACGTTAATGATCTCAAAGCCTTTTTTAAGCGTTGGTACGGGCCCAATAATGCAGTACTAACAATTGGGGGGGATATTGATAAAAGTAAAACCAAACAATGGGTTGAAAAGTATTTTGGCTCTATCCCGAAAGGACCAGAAGTTAACAAAGATAAACCCGAGATAATTGAGCTAAATGAAACCCGATATATTACGCTGGAAGATCAAGTTCATTTGCCATTGTTACAAATAACTTTCCCTACTGTCTACGCAAGGCATCCAGATGAAGCACCTTTAGATGTGCTTTCTGACATATTAGGTACAGGTAAAACCTCTTTGTTTTATAAAAACCTTGTCAAATCAGGCATGGCCGTTCAAGCCGCTGTAGGTCATCCCTGCCGCGAGTTAGCCTGCGAATTTCAATTATTGGCGCTTGCTAATCCTTCGGCTGGAAAAAATCTTAAACAGATTCATCAAGTGGTCAAGGATACGTTGGAGGAATTTGAACAACGGGGAGTTTTACCGGACGATTTGAAACGCACAAAGGCGTCTATCGAAGTGTCTACAGTTTTCGGTCTGCAAAGTGTCGCAGGCAAAGTATCTGCACTGGCCGCAAACGAAACTTTTTACGGGGAACCAGACCTTATTGCCGACGATATCGCTCGCTATAACAGCGTTACCGCTGAAGATGTCATGCGAGTGTATAGAAAGTATATTAAAAACAAACACGCAGTTGTTTTGAGTGTTGTGCCAAAAGGCCAAACCCAGTTAGCAGTAGCAGCGCAGAACTATCAGTTGCCTGAACGGAAAATAACACCCCCTTCAGAAGTAGATGAAGTTAAGCAGCCAGCTATTGTGGATAATTTTGATCGTTCGAAAACGCCTGCGGCGGGTGAAATTCCGGCCGTAAAAGTGCCCGAATACTGGGAAAGTTCGCTGGCAAATGGGATTTCGCTCCTCGGCGTCCATAGCGAAGAAACACCTACCACCCACATCAGTCTAGCCCTGGAAGGGGGGATGTTACTGGATCAAAAGGATAAGGCCGGGCTTGCCAGCCTGACCATGTTGATGTTGAACGAATCCACTTTGAATTTCACAAACGAAGAAATGGCGAATGCTTTGGCAAAACTAGGTAGTTCAATTCAGTTTTCCACCAGCGGACGCTATATGCAGGTGCAGGTATCGACTTTATCCAAGAACCTGAGCGAGACCATTAATCTTCTTGAAGAAAAAATGTTTAATCCTGCATTTCTTGAAGCTGACTTTCTACGTTTAAAAGAAAGAATTCTGCAAAGTATGCAGCAACAGCTCAAGGACCCTGGATATCTCGCTGATCGCGGAAGAGATGTTGTCCTATTTGGTAAAGAGAACCGAGTGAGCCTTCCTGGGGAAGGCACCATTGCCACCGTGACCAACATCACGCTGGACGACGTAAAAAATTTCTACAGTCGCTATTGGTCTCCCAATATGGCGAAAGCCATCACTGTCACCGATTTGTCCCAGGCAGAATTAACCCAGCAACTTGGCTTCTTAAGTAAATGGGAGCAAAAAGAATACGCGATTACTGAACAGTATCAATTCCCAGAATACGATAAAACCTCGTTATTTTTTATCGAACATCCAGAAGCAGTACAATCAGTAGTGCTCGTGACTAAACGTGGCCCTACATACGATGCCACAGGGGAGTTTTTCAAAGCAAAACTGATGAACTTTCCACTCGGCGGGGCGTTTAACAGTCGAATAAACCTTAATCTGCGTGAGGACAAAGGTTATGCGTATGGCGCGAGAAGCCATTTTACGGGTGGCAAATCTTTAGGCTTTTTTGAAGTAAGTTCGAATGTTACTGCTGCAAATACGGCCGATGCGATCAATGAAATTGTCAACGAATTGAATGCGTATCAAAGTCAGGGAATGACCGAAGAAGAAGTGGCCTTCATGCGAAGCGCTTATACATTAAGCGACGCTTTAAAATATGAAACGCCAGCGAATAAGGTTCGTTTTTTAAGACAGCTACAAGCGTTTGAACTTGATGATGATTATCCAGTTCAGCAACTTAAAATCATCAATAGCATTTCCGTTGATGAATTAAATCAGTTGGCCAGTAAGCACTTAAAAATGCAGGATATGCAGATAATTGTAGTAGCTGACAAATCTGTGTTGGAAAGTCAGCTACAAGGATTACCTTATCCGACTCAGATTTTAACCATTCGACATTAATAATTTATCGTATATTTAAGCTAAAGCGACTGATAATCTTCCAATCAGTTGCTTTATGCTTGAAATTGAACAGTATAAACCTAATTAATAGGTTATCACCTAAATGAAGCAAAACAGAGTTGGTAGAGGTATTTCTCTATTAGTTCTTGTTAAATCGGGAAAGCGTAATTCGCAATTAACCTGCAAAATATCCGCAATCATGGGAATTTGAATTGACCTCTACATTTTTAACTTTCGATGCGCGTGTCAGCGCAGTAGGCAAAAGCGACTTTTTAAACAGTTTGCGCAATATTCGACGCGGTGTGGAAAGAGAAGCGCTACGAATCAACCCGAATGGTCGTTTAGCCCTTACGCCACATCCTTCGGCATTAGGTTCAGCCCTTACGCATGAGCGAATTACGACGGATTTTTCTGAGTCTCTGCTGGAGTTTATCACGCCACCAGAAAGTCAGCGTAAAAAAACCATTGAACAACTTCGTGATCTGCATAAATTCACACTTAACAATATGGGCGATGAGTGGCTCTGGCCGATGAGCATGCCGTGTTTCGTAGAAGATCATAACGAGATACCCCTGGCCTGGTATGGCGACTCAAATGTCGGCAAGATGAAACGGGTATATCGATTGGGACTTAAAAACCGTTATGGAAGTATGATGCAGGCTATTGCGGGAGTACATTTTAACTTCTCTCTTCCTGACGAGTTCTGGCAAAAGTGGGCCACTTTACATGGTAAGGCTCATTCGACCGAGCAGGTTTCTGCAGACTATTTTGCAATGATCCGAAATTACCGACGCTTCTGTTGGCTCATACCTTATTTATTTGGCGCCTCACCAGCGTTGTGCAGCTCTTTTCTAACTGGGAAGTCGCCGGAGTTACCTTTCGAAAAGTTAGGTAAGGGCACTGTGTATTTGCCTTACGCAACGTCGTTAAGAATGAGTGATCTAGGTTATACCAATGCAGATCAATCGAGCCTGCAGATTTGTTATAATCACTTGGACAACTACGTAACCCTTTTACGGAAAGCAATGGAAACGGAATCAAGCCGATTCAAACAGTTTCCAGCGGGTGAAGGGGGAAACTGGCAGCAGTTAAGTCATAACATTTTACAAATTGAAAATGAGCTATATTCCCCCGTGCGACCTAAACAGCCTACCCGCAGTATGGAAAAGCCGTCAGATGCACTGGCGCGACGGGGAGTCAGCTATATCGAAGTGAGGGCGTTGGATGTGAATCCCTTTAGTGAAGTCGGGATCGCGCAATCACAGATGGATTTCCTTGATGTCTTTATGTTGACTTGTTTATTGATCCCGAGTGGAAAGCTTTCCCCCGACGAATTACAACTTACCAATGACAATATTGCGACAACAGTATTATATGGTCGCAAACCGAATATCGAATTAGTCCGACCGGGTCAAACAGTCACCCTAAAAAATTGGGCGTTAGAGTTGGTTGAGTATTTTGCCGAAGCTGCAAAGGTACTTGACGCAGCCTATGCAACAAGCGACTATTCAGCTTCAGTTCAGTTAGAAAAAGACAAGATTATTGACCCTGAACTCACTTTATCCGGCAAATTAATGGCTAATATGCTTAGTGAAAATAGAGATAACGGTGCAGTTGGGCTTGAGCTAGCCGAACAGTACTCCACTAAGCTTAGAGAGAATGCTTATTTGCATGATGATGAAACGGTGTTTAAACAGATGGCCTCAGACTCAGCGCGAGCGCAAAATGAAGTTGAAGCTAAAGATACAAAAAGTTTTGATACCTTTATCAGTGATTACTTTAGTGAACCCCCAGCCAAAAAAAATGCCTGACGGGGGTCAGGCATATAAAAGGTTCCAGGGAAACACACACATTTACTAGAACACTTATTTGGACACGTGATGTTGGAAAAGTTCAAAGAAGTTTGCAAAAAGTTGTTAATTTTTGTGATGGTCGTACCAGTTGCGTTAACAGGATGTGCAACGGCACCACCAAAAGACATTAGCAATCTTTGTGAAATTTTTTACGAGAAAGACGACTGGTACGATGCTGCAGCCGACGCACGCGACAAGTGGGGCGTTCCTATTCATGTACCTATGGCTATGATGTATCAGGAGAGCTCTTTCCGTCATGACGCACTGCCACCACGGGATTATATCTTCTTTGGACTCATCCCGTGGGGGCGAGTTAGTTCCGCCTACGGCTACTCTCAAGCAAAGACCCCTACCTGGAGCGATTACGTTCGCGAGACGGGCAATAGCTGGGCAGATCGTGATGAATTTGAAGATGCCATCGATTTTATGGGGTGGTTTATATATAAATCTAATAAGGTGAATGGCGTTTCCAAGTGGGATGCTTATTCACAGTACCTTAATTACCACGAAGGGTGGGGCGGCTACCGCAGACAATCTTACAATCGAAAGCCTTGGTTAAAAAAGGTGGCGGGCAAGGTAAAAGCGCGCTCGCTTCGCTATGCTACTCAACTAAAAACCTGTGAAGATGATTTAGATGATAGCTGGCTATGGAAATTATTTTTCGGCTAAGAAAAAAATAGAGAGCAAGTAAATACTTGCTCTCTAGCGATGCTAAGCCAAGACCGTGAATACCTAACATCGAACAGGCTTGAATACCTTATTGCAAATGAGAATTGTTTTCAATATCTTTTTTTGTATTTTTCCGCTTGCAGTAATAATTGTGTTTATTCTATTCGGTGCTCAAGAAAGTAAGGATGGGCTGGGGTAAGACAGGGATGAGTGGTAAGTACTAAATCGACGGGAAAAAAGCTTTAGAAACAAAAAAGCCAGAATTAAATTCTGGCTTTATCACTATATTTATAAAACAGCGCTTATTTTACAACAACGTTCGCTGCTTGAGGGCCTTTTTGGCCTTGTTCTACTTCGAAGCTTACAGCCTGACCTTCTTTAAGAGTCTTGAAGCCGTCAGATACGATTGAACGAAAATGAACGAATACGTCTTTACTACCGTCAGCTGGAGTGATGAAACCAAAACCTTTATCTTCGTTGAACCACTTAACTGTACCGTTTACTGAATTAGACATGTGTATAACCTTTTTTAACTTTATAAAAAATGGTGAAAATCACCAATGGAGCTTATAGATAGAACTTAGCTAATAACGCTTGTACTCATCTATATATCAACTTAAAAAAGGAAAATAGAGCATAACAGAGCAGTAGTAGAAAGTGCTTTAATATCTAAAGCCCGCGCAGTTTATTCCGGATAAATAGCATTGTCTAGTGAAAGTTTTTATTTTTTGGATTATTTTTTATTCTACGTTTCTAATCATTGAGAAAATGAAACCCATGATATTGCGCCTGATGCATGGCTGAGTGTAGCGTTTACCCGTACTCAGCCAGTTTTGGCCGACCTTTTTCTAAAGCGCACAATATTTAGGTTTATTGTTTAACGCGATTCTCAAAAGATCGATTAGTACATGTCCACACCACGTAACCGTAACTAATTGCACAAGCTAACCAGATAAGGCTGGTCAAAATTATGTGTTGTAAAGGATTATCTCGTTGCAATGTAATTGTGTGATGTGATGCAATGAGAAAAAAGGTCAAAGAAATTCCCCCCCATTTTAAAACACCGTCAATCATAATAAATTTTACTAATCCTTGTTTCCGCTTTTTTTGCCACTTATTAATATCTTGCTCACTCCAAGTCGAGCTCAATGCCGCCAACCTATATATCTGCATAGTGTCCCTTTATGAGGTTGAGCATTTGCTCAACCCTTCCTTTTTCAATTTATTCATCTTCCGAATTGGCAACAACGGCTAAAGCGATGGTATTGGCACCTACGCTCGCCGACGTAGCTCTATACCCTGCACTCCAGAGGCTTCCAGCCCAACCGCCGAGGAACCCTCCAGCAGCACCCATCGCAGCACCACTAAGCGCTCCTTTCCAGCCACCACCGTTCATTCCACCTGTGAGTGCATTGCCAATGGGTAGTCGCGCTCATCTATCGCGGCATACGTTTGGGGTTAGCAAAGCTATGAATTAACCGGGCAAGGGAACGGTGGGTTACTAATTCTCATTGAAAAAGACAAATTCAACGCGAACTAGTCTGCATGTACCATAAGCTTATCCCTGTGACTCATCCATTTCAGCAATGGGAAATTCTTTTGCGAACGCGACCACCTCTTCCAGTGATGCAGAACTTGATTCAAACATTAACATGCCGCCGTTGCGCAAAGTAACACTGACACTGGCATTATTGTTTTCCACGCTAGTCATCGCAGTGCGTTTTTGGATGCGGACCTTTTGCCCGGCTCCAGCTTGCATGCCAAATTGTGCGAGAGCAGAAAAAGCTTGCATAGCCGCGCCACTATTGCCTGAATTGAGGGTGACATTAATCCGTTTGTCGCCTTTAGTATACTCACGACTAACCATATTCATGCCCATCGCATTTTGTTGTTCAAGCTCACTGCCACTATAGCCACTAATCTCATCTTTAAAATAAGTATTGGTTTTGGCCTGTTGCTCCTGTTCCATCAGTGTTACGCACCAGCGCGCATCCTCTAAGGCGTTATCAAGATCGCCATCGGCATATAACTGAGCGGCGCTTCTGCACGAGTCTTCGGCTGATTCTTTAGCTTGGCTAAACGGAATAAGTAAACTGGTGGCAACAACTATTAATACTTGGTGTTTCATGTTGAATCCCCTCATCATTTAAACAAAGTTACGGAGCGTCCCGCTCAACTTCTTTCCGAAGCGTTAACAGCAGTTTTTTCAAGCGAAGAAACGCAATACGCTTTAATCGCATCAGGGTGGGCGAAAATCGACCAGATGATAGTGCGAAGCACACCCGGTTATGTCACTTGATAACGGGGTGAGTGCCATATTTTCAGCTACTAAAAATATAGACACACTTTGACTATGCCTACAAATTTAAATCAATTATTAATAGTTACTTTGGCCTACTCACAGCCACGAATTCTATTAACCGATCACCTCACCTTTGGCATATATCGTTTAACAATCGCAGCCGCATCAACATCAGGGGGGAGAGTGCCGTACTGATGAAAACCACGTTCAGCTAATCTGGCTTTAACAAAGGCTTCGGCGATAAAGTGCTCACCATCGCGAATTAAGGTGGCTGCCTGCCAAAGCAATGCTATCGATTCCATATGACAGCGCGCTTGCATTTCCAACGTTGTGGTATCTGCCAAAGCCGTTTTCATTTGCGCGAGTTTTTTATCGAAAAGCACAAAATGTCCTTTTCCTCGTTCCAATTCTGCCATAAGTACTGAAAACGCATCGGGTTCCCGGTTGAGCACCCTCAATAAATCAAGACACTGCACATTGCCTGAGCCCTCCCAAATGGCATTTACAGGCGCTTCTCGGTAAAGTCTGGCGGTGACATTTTCATTAACGAACCCAACCCCACCAATACATTCCATCGCCTCGTAGGTGTGTTGGATCGCACGTTTGCAAATCCAGTATTTCCCTATCGCGGTGGCGCTGCGAATAAGCGCTTGTTCGGCCGCGGTTGCACTATTATCCAATGCATGAGCGATGCGAAACGAGATCGCGGTGGCTGCTTCTGCTTCAAGTGCCAGGTCAGCCAGTACATTTAGCATAAGAGGTTGCTCATGTAGGAACTTCCCAAACACCTTCCGCTCGCCGGTATGCCAAATCGCTTCTTTGGCAGCCTGTGCCATTAACGCGCTTGAACCGAGCATACAGTCGTAACGGGTAAGGGCAACCATTTGGATAATAGTTGCGATCCCTCTGCCTTCCTCTCCCAGCATCCAGCCCTGTGCACCCAGAAATTCAATTTCAGAGCTGGCATTGGATAGATTACCTGCTTTATTTTTAAGTCGCTGAATATGCATTGGATTTTTGCTGCCATCTTCCCGCCAGCGGGGCACGAGAAAACAAGAGAGACCGGAAGCTGCTTGTGCCAACACCAAAAACGCGTCGCACATGGGCGCAGAACAAAACCATTTATGGCCCACTAAAGTGTATAGCTTTCCGCCTCCAGTTTCGCCCACCGGGGTGGCAATGGTCGTGTTGGCGCGCACATCTGAACCACCCTGTTTTTCAGTCATCGCCATGCCTATGGTCACGCCTTGCTTCTTAAACCAGGGTTTATTTGTACCATCGTAATGGGGGGAAAGTATTTTAGGCAGCCATTCCTCAGCAATATCAGGCTGCACTGAGATGGCGGGGATGCTGGCAAATGTCATTGTTAATGGGCAACCTGAACCCGGGTCAGCATGGGTATGCAAAAATGCCATTGCACCACGAACGACGTGTGCACCGGATTTCGGGGTCGTCCACGGCAAGCTGCAATGACCCTGAGTGATAGCGTGCTCCATCAGGTGGTGGTAAGCAGGGTGATACCTGACGTCGTCTATGCGGTGTCCAAACCTGTCGTGGGGCTGGAATTCAGGCAGATATTTGTTGGCGTCAAATCCAGCCTGTAACAATTCGTGACCAATGTGGTGGCCAAACGAGCTGAGCTTTTGCTCGCCCCACTTCCCGCCATATCGATTAACCCAGTATTGCAAAACCTCGTCAGCTAAATAGGCATTATAATTTTCTAAAGCTGAAGGTTGATTAAAAACGTCATGGGTTTGTTGCATACTTGCAGTCCGTCGAGTCGTCACTGGTTGAATAATAACTACTGTACTGCGTGTTTATTCGAATGTCAGGCTAATTAGCGCTTCGCTGAGTCAATATCGATTAATACCAAAATTGCCGATTGGCCACCATACTCTTTCGGGGCCTGGTGGAAGGCCTTTACATGAGGATGTTGGATAAGATAGTGGGGCAGGGCATTCTTTAAAATACCCGAGCCTTTTCCATGCATTACGCTTACACAATCAATCAGCTCCTTTCTGGCAGTGTAAATAAGTGCCGCCAGTTCCTGCTTTGCTGCTTCTTTAGTTAAGCCATGCAGATCCAGCACCATTTCCGGTGAAAAATCTCCGCGTCGCAATTGTTTTAATACATATGTAGATACATCAGATTTGCAGTACCGCATTGGCCCTTCATCTGGAAGTTGGGCCTGATACATATCTGAAAAACTGAATGTGGCGGCCATCCGACGATGACTAATTTCGGAAAAATCGGCCGATTGCTGGTGTAACTTACTTGACTCGGCGCTTTTTTTGATTCTTTTTGGAGGGGGTATTTTGTCCTGAATTAGCGGTTTCACCCCTTTCACCACCTCCCGAAATGATATTTCATCATTTTGCTCGACGTTGATATTTGCTTTTTTAGTCTTAAGACGTTCATCAGCAAGTTGCTTTTTTAGTTGTCGAAGTTCTTTCATAGATGAATTAAGCATGGGCGTAGCGTTTATCTTTGGGTATGATATCAGCTTTATAATTATCCATGTACCTTAGTCGTTATGACCGATAAATTTTATTTAGAAGAAGCAATTAATGATCTTAGTACTGTGATGGATTTGGTCAGGTGGGCCTGTAGCCGATTTAATGACGCGCAATTGTATTTTGGTCATGGCACTGATAACGCGTGGGATGAAGCAACAAGCTTAGTGTTACAGGCTTTACACTTACCTTACTCGCTTCTGGAACAGACTCAGCAGTCCGTAATCAGCGCTGCCCTGACACGCAGCGAAAAGGAAAAAATCGCTGAGCTGGTTTTAAAGCGTGTACAGACCAGAATGCCGTTGCCTTACATAACCAATGAAGCGTGGTTTTGTGGAATGCCTTTTTACGTGGATGAACGTGTACTTATTCCCCGTTCACCCTTTGCTGAGCTTATCCAAAACCGTTTTTCGCCCTTCGTAGTAGACGCGCCTAACACCATTTTAGATATGTGTACGGGGGGGGGCTGTATTGCCATTGCATTGGCGCATACATTTGAAACTGCACACGTTGATGCAGTGGATATTAGTCACGATGCACTGGAAGTAGCAGATATAAACATTCAGGAACACCAGTTATCGGACCGCGTATATCCTATTCAGTCAGATCTTTTCACTAGTCTTCAGGGCCAGCGATACGACTTAATTGTTTCCAATCCGCCCTATGTAGATGCGGAAGATATGGCTGATTTGCCCGATGAATTTCAACATGAACCGGCATTAGCATTAGCGGCTGGGGATGATGGTCTAGATTTGGTTGAAACTATGTTAAAGCAAGCTCCTGACTATCTCGCCGATAATGGCTGGATATTTGTCGAAGTGGGCAATAGCGAAGTGCATATGGAGCAGCGTTTCCCTGGTCTTAACGTTGAATGGCTGAACTTCGAGCATGGCGGGCATGGCATTTTTGCCATTTCAAAAGAATCGCTCATCACCTACTGGCAGCAAAAGGAACAATAAGTTAATGGCGGGAAACAGCTTCGGAAAACTTTTTACCGTTACCACGTTTGGTGAAAGTCATGGCATTGCAATTGGGGGCGTGGTGGATGGATGTCCTCCGGGGCTGACGCTTAGCGAGGCAGATTTGCAACCTGATTTAGATCGCAGAAAGCCAGGTACTTCCCGCTATACCACTGCCAGAAGGGAAAGCGATGAAGTGCAAATATTATCGGGCGTTTTCGAGGGTAAAACTACCGGCACCAGTATTGGCTTGTTAATTAAAAACATGGACCAACGCAGCCAGGACTATTCTGAGATTGCCGATCGCTTTCGTCCTGGTCATGCTGATTATACGTATCAACAAAAATATGGAAGCCGCGATTATCGGGGTGGTGGTCGCTCATCTGCGCGCGAAACAGCTATCAGAGTGGCCGCAGGAGCCATTGCTAAAAAATTTTTAAAGGTCCATTTTGGGGTTGAAGTGTCAGGTTATCTGTCTCAGTTGGGGCCCATTAAAATTGACAATGTAAACCCCGAAAGCAAAGAATCAAACCCGTTTTTCTGCCCCGACCCGGATAAATTGAAACAACTTGATGCTTATATGCGTGATTTGAAAAAGTCAGGAGATTCAATTGGCGCAAAAGTGACAGTTATTGCTTCTGGTGTTAAGCCCGGGTGGGGGGAACCTGTGTTTGACCGGCTAGATGCAGATATTGCATCGGCCATGATGGGTATTAATGCAGTGAAAGGCGTCGAAATTGGCGACGGTTTTGATGTGGTGGAGCAACGTGGAAGTGAGCATCGAGACACCCTGACCCCAAGTGGGTTTAAGTCAAATCATTCGGGGGGCGTACTCGGTGGTATTTCAAGCGGTCAGGACGTGATAGTCAATTTGGCGCTTAAACCCACCTCCAGTATTTCAGTGCCAGGTAAAACCATCAACCTTCAGGGCGAAGAAATCGATATCGTTACTAAAGGGCGCCATGATCCCTGTGTCGGTATTCGGGCCGTTCCCATTGCTGAGGCAATGCTTGCCATAGTTTTGATGGATCACTGTCTAAGGCATCGAGCACAAAACGCTCATGTTACCAGCATTACCCCGGATATTTGCGATAAAACTTCTTCGTAAGACTTAAAAACTGTGAACTTACCCTCTACTGGTGAAACACGCATTTCGCCCCTAAATCTTGTGCTTCTTTGTGTTACCTACCTGTTGTACTTCGGCCAACTTGGGGTGCTGGTACCCTACTTGGGTATTTTTCTGGATGGTCGAGGTTATTCTTCCGAACAGATCGGTGAGCTGTTTGCCATCATTACGCTGGCACGTATTTTAGGACCTTCGCTTTGGGCCAGCATAGCGGATAAATCAGGAAAGACTCTTCGCGTGCTGCAACTTGGGTGCGTTTTGACCGTGTGCTCTTTTGCCACCATCTTTTGGCAGGATACCTTCTGGGGACTCGCATTTTCTTTTGGCATGATGATGATGTTCTGGACGGCGGTGTTACCGCAGCTTGAAGTCATCACCATGCAAAGCGTCAAACTAGCAGGGAGTAACTATGGGACAATTCGTCTGTGGGGTAGCATTGGCTTTATAATTCTAACCATAGCGGTGGGTAAGGCGCTGGATTATTTTACTACTGAGGTGCCTATTTATGCCAGTATGTTTACGCTTACTGCATTGATGGTCAGTACGTTTTTCTTAACTCAACCGGCTACATCAAAAAGAACTAACGAACAATCAGGTGATTTTTGGAAAGTTATTAAACACCCTGCATTTATCGTTTTCATTTTATCGGCCACCTTACTTCAGGTAAGTTTTGGCACTTATTATGGTTTTTTTACGCTCTATCTTAGAGATTTAGGCTATAGCGGCCAGCAAACAGGGTTATTGATTGCGTTGGGAGTGGTGGCCGAAGTCGTGATATTTATGTATGCGCAAAAACTACTCAACCGGTACAGCGTTAGCAGCTTACTTGTTCTTAGCGGCGTATTGACGGCGCTACGCTGGTATGCACTTGGGGCGTGGGGAAGTCATGCAACCGTGGTTATTGTAAGTCAGCTACTGCATGCTTTTAGCTTTGGTTTAACGCATGCAGCTTCCGTTCACTTCATTCACCACCGCTTGCCCGCGCACTTTCATAGCCGCGGACAGGCGATTTATATCAGCGTGGCGTTTGGTTTAGGCGGCGCGTCGGGCAACTACATTGCTGGACAAATCTGGCAGCAAGGGACAAACGCCTATCTATCGTTCAGCTTTTCGGCGACGCTGGCGTTGCTGAGTGCATTCGTATTCGGCATTTTTTCGTTCAAAAAATGGCAATCGGCTTAAAAGCAGAGTAGCTTGTGGGTAAAAAGTGAGAAGGAGGTAGAGTTAATGAAAAAGGCGTTACTAATTATAGGGCTACTCATTCAAAGTGTACTGGTACATGCTCAACCAGTGGCGAGCAATATCTGGCTGTTTTCACTGCGTTACGAGAACAACTTGCCTCATATAGAGCAAGCTTTAAAAATTACTGACAATAACGGTTACTCTAATCAACCCCACTTTTTACCTCACGGCCATTCATTATATTTCACGCAGGAAATGGGGGCGGGAGAGCAAACACAAATGGATGTGTTCGAATATCATATCGTAAAACGGCAGCACACCAATTTAACCTCCAGCGCGACCTCTGAGTACTCTCCTACGCCGTTGCCGTTAGGAAATGGCTTCTCAGTTATCAAGGTCGATAAGCAGGGTAAACAATGGCTATGGGCGCACTCTACAGACCAGGGGATGGCTGGAAAAATAGTGGATGCAGAGCCCGTGGGGTACCATGTGTGGACGTCGAGTGATACCGTTTTAGCGTTTATTTTAGGGGAACCCCATACGCTGCAAAGCATCACACGTTCGGGTTACCAGCATATCGTGGACGAATATATTGGCGCCAGTTTGTGGCCCATTCCTGGTACCGATATGTTCAGCTATACCAAAAATCCGGCTCCCGATTCACAGCCATGGACTTTAATGGCGTATGATCAAACATCAGCTCAGACTACAGTGTTATCAACTATGCCGGGTAGTAATCAATACATGGCTTGGACGCATGATGCAAAAGCGTTGGTAGTTGAAGGAACCACTATTTTATCGTGGTCGCTGGCACCCAATAACGGGGATGGTGAAGAGCGTGGACAGCCAGAGAGCGACGATATAGCGGAGGGCGACGAAAATGAACGCTGGCAAGCTTGGTTGGATATCTCAACCCACTGCCCGAACGGTGCTACGCGGCTTCATTTAGGGAGACACGACAGGTATCTGGCACTGGTTTGTAACGAATAGGCCAGCGCGTTAGAACACACAATTGTTGGTGCATCAGGCGGCGGGAGGTGGTCGTCTGCATTCGGCAATCACCTCAATCTCACCCTCTGAATTGACTTGTTCCAACCTTACATCAAACTTCCACAGTCGATGAAGGTGTCGCATTACCTCATCTTTTGAGTCTGCCAGGGGGATGTCGTGTTGCGGAATATAACGGAGTGTCAAGGAACGATCGCCTCTCACATTTACATTATAAACCTGGATGTTGGGCTCCAGATTGCTTAAATTATATTGAGCAGACAGCTTTTCTTTGATGGTACGGTACCCCATCTCATCGTGTATCGCACTCACGCTGACATACGGTTTTTCAGAATTATCCTCCACCGCAAAGAGTTTAAAATCGCGAATCAACTTGGGTGACAAAAACTGGCTGATGAAGCTTTCATCCTTGAAATTTTTCATTGCAAAATGAACGGTCTCTAACCAGTCTTTTCCAGCGACATCAGGTAAAAAGTCTCTATCTTCCGGGGTCGGGTTTTGGCACATTCTTTTAATGTCCATAAACATATTAAACCCCAGTGCATAGGGATTAATGCCAGAATAATAGGGTGAGTTGTATTCTGGCTGTTTTACAACACTGGTATGGCTGTGCAAAAACTCCATCATAAAGCGCTCTGTAACCAACCCTTCATCATAGAGCTGATTTAAAATGTGGTAATGCCAAAAACACGCCCAGCCCTCATTCATCACTTGGGTTTGTTTTTGCGGATAAAAGTATTGCGAGATTTTGCGGACAATTCGCACCAGCTCTCGTTGCCAGCTCTCTAACAATGGCGCATTTTTCTCGATAAAATACAATAAATTTTCCTGGGGCTCAGCCGGAAATCTTCGTTTCTCTGGATCTTTACTGGCTTTGGAGGATGGCAATGTACGCCAAAGTTCATTCACTTGAGTTTGCAGATAGCGCGCGCGCTCCTTCAGCCGGCTTTTTTCCTCTTCCAAAGAGAGTTTTTGTGGTCGTTTATATCTATCTACCCCAAAATTCATTAAGGCATGGCACGAGTCCAGCGTATTTTCTACTTCTTCATAGCCATATTTTTCTTCACATTTGGCGATATAATTTTTAGCAAATACCAAATAATCAACAATTGAGCTGGCATCAGTCCAGGTCTCAAATAAATAGTTACCCTTAAAAAACGAATTATGCCCATAGCATGCGTGCGCCATCACCAATGCTTGCATAGTGATGGTATTTTCCTCCATCAAGTAGGCAATGCATGGGTCAGAGTTAATCACTATTTCATAGGCCAGGCCCATGAATCCTCGTCGGTAATTTTGCTCGGTCTGAATAAACTTTTTTCCGTAAGACCAATGAGTATAATTTATGGGCATACCGATGCTTGCGTAGGCGTCCATCATCTGCTCTGCCGTGATAACTTCAATCTGATTTGGATACGTCTCTAACTTGAAATTTTTAGCAATGCGATCAATTTCGGCTTCATAGCGGGCGATTAAGTCAAATGTCCAATCTGGACCATCAGGCAGTACTTTCGTTGTTTTCTTTTTGCGAGGCATATTACAAACCTCCTGAAGCAACTGGTTGTTCGGTGCGTTTTTTAAATAGCTCCCGGAATACCGGGAAAATATCACTGACTTCCCTGATATGGCGACATACAAAATTTTCAGCGACAGACGCCACCTTCTCGTATTCCCGCCACAAGCTTTGATGTTGGCGATCGGTAATTTCGATGTAGGCAAAGTAGCGGGTTACAGGCAGTAAGCTACTGAGTAATAACTGTGAGCAGTGGGGGGAGTCGTCTGCCCAGTTGTCACCATCCGAGGCTTGCGCGGCATAAATATTCCAGTCAGTATCCCGATACCTCTCCTTAATGATTTCATCCATTAATTTCAGTGCGCTTGACACTATTGTTCCGCCGGTTTCCTGCGAGTAGAAAAATTCTTCCTCATCCACTTCCTTAGCTTGGGTATGATGGCGAATGTAGACTACTTCAACATTTTCGTATGTTCGGGTTAAAAATAAATATAACAAGATATAAAATCGCTTGGCGATATCCTTCGTTGCCTGATCCATCGAGCCGGAAACATCCATCAAACAAAACATCACTGCTTTGCTGGTGGGAACAGGGCGGCGATCATAATTTTTAAAACGTAAGTCAAATGTATCAATGAAAGGGACGCGGGCAATCTTGGCTTTTAGCTGCTTTATTTCTTCTTCCAGCTCAATAATAGCCAACGTATTTTCATGTTTATCATCTTTTAACGCTTGCAGTTTTTCTTCGAGCTCGCGTAATTTCGCGCGATCCTTTCCTGTTAAGGCAATTCTTCTGGCTACCGAGCCTTTCAAAGAACGTACTATATCCAGGTTACTCGGGACACCGTCTGTTTGATAGCCTGCACGATAGGTTTCATATTGGATCACTTTATCAAAATGTGTGCGTTTGAGGTTCGGTAAAGCAAGGTCGTCAAATAACAGCTCCAGATATTCGTCTTTCGAAATGGAAAAAACGAATTCATCCTGCCCTTCGCCTGTGTTGCTGGCATCCCCACTTCCCCCACCTTGGCCACCACCTGAAGGAGGGCGGTTGATTCTGTCTCCTGTAGTAAATTGATCGTTACCTGGATGTACAACAGAACGCTTTCCGCCTTTCCCAGTGTGGAAAACCGGTTCAGTGATGTCTTTGGCGGGAATGCTGATTTTTTCACCGGTTTCCAAATCAGTGACGGAACGATTTCCTACTGCATCAGATACCGCACGTTTAATTTGTTGTTTATAACGACGGAGAAATCGCTGTCGGTTTACCGTGCTCTTTCCTTTACTATTTAACCGTCTATCGATGAAATGCGCCATAAGCCTCTACTTACATAACAGGAGTACCGCACCTGGGTGTGAGCGGGATATTTGCCATCCTGTCGATACCCAGGTCCATCAAACATAATTCTACGAGGCTTTACGCACCCGTAGATACCATTCGCAGAGTAGTCTGACTTGTTTTTGTGTATAGCCTTTCTCCATCATGCGATGAACGAAATCGTCATGTTTTTTCTTGTCTTCAGTTGAGCCTTTGGTATTGAAGGAAATTACTGGCAATAAATCTTCGGTATTGGAGAACATTTTTTTCTCGATAACCGTGCGTAACTTTTCATAACTGGTCCACGCGGGGTTTTTACCCGCATTGTTAGCTCTGGCCCTAAGGACAAAGTTAACAATTTCGTTGCGAAAATCTTTCGGATTGCTGATGCCGGCAGGCTTTTCTGTTTTTTCCAATTCAGCATTCAGCGACGCCCGGTCAAATAGTTGACCTGTCTCGGGATCACGATATTCCTGGTCCTGGATCCAGAAATCTGCATACGTCACATAGCGATCAAACAGATTCTGACCATACTCGGAGTAAGATTCCAAATAGGCGGTTTGTATTTCTTTGCCGATAAACTCAACGTAGCGTGGAATCAAATAGCCCTTCAGGAACTCTTTGTAGCGTTCTGCGGTATCCTGAGGGAATTGCTCTCGTTCAATTTGTCGCTCCAGTACGTAGAAGAGGTGGACAGGATTGGCCGCGACTTCCTGGTGGTCAAAGTTGAATACGCGAGACAGAATCTTAAAGGCAAACCGTGTCGATAAACCTTCCATTCCTTCATCAACGCCAGCATAGTCTCGATATTCTTGATAGGATTTAGCTTTGGGGTCAGTATCTTTCAGGCTCTCGCCGTCGTAGACACGCATTTTGGAATAAATGCTTGAGTTATCAGGCTCTTTAAGTCGGGAGAGTACGGTAAATTGCGCTAAACATTGCAATGTATCAGGCGCACAGGGCGCACCGGCCAATTCACTGCTATCAATTAATTTTCGATATATCCGAATTTCCTCACTAACACGTAAGCAGTAGGGCACTTTAACAATATAAACGCGATCTAAAAACGCTTCGTTATTCTTATTATTACGGAAGGTTTTCCATTCTGACTCGTTAGAGTGGGCCAGAATCAAACCATCAAAGGGTAGGGCAGAGAAACCCTCGGTTGGATTATAATTGCCTTCCTGCGTGGCAGTTAACAGCGGATGCAGCACTTTTATCGGTGCTTTGAACATTTCTACAAATTCCATTAAACCCTGATTGGATTTGCAGAGCGAGCCTGAATAACTGTAAGCGTCGGGATCGTTTTGAGCATACTGCTCGAGCCGTCTGATATCTACTTTACCCACTAACGATGAGATATCCTGGTTATTTTCGTCGCCAGGCTCGGTCTTGGCAATGGCAACCTGATCTAGTACGGAAGGATAAACGCGCACGACCTTAAACTGACTGATATCACCATTAAGTTCATGCAAACGTTTACGCACCCAGGGGGACATTATCGTTTTTAAATATCGCTTTGGAATGCCATACTCTTTCTCTAACAAAGCGCCATCTTCGTTCACATCAAATAAACAGAAGGGATGATCATTAACTGGAGATCCCTTTAGCATGTAGATAGGAACCTTTTGCATCAATTCCTTTAAGCGTTCGGCCAGGGACGACTTACCGCCACCTACTGGGCCGAGCAAATATAATATTTGTTTCTTTTCTTCTAAGCCCTGCGCAGCGTGACGTAAATAAGACACGATTTGCTCGATGGCTTCTTCCATGCCATAGAATTCGTGAAAAGCGGGATAGCGGGCAATTACCCTGTTAGAAAACAAACGACTAAGCGCTGGATCGTTGGATGTATCAACCATTTCTGGTTCACCAATTGCTTTTAGTAAACGTTCAGCAGCGTTGGCGTAGGCCATGGGATCATCTTTACAGATGTCTAAAAATTCTTGTATCGTAAATTCTTCTTGTTTACGTTCTTCGTAGCGTTGTTGGAAATGTTCGAAAATACCCATACGCACCTCTGGAAAATCGGTTCCCCCGTATTTTGAGCTTAGTAGGTATTTGCAAAAGTGTGTGAATTTTTAAACAATTTTAAGTATAGGATTTCAGCAAAAATGCTCGTATCGTATACAAAAATATAACTAAAAAAGAAGCGATGAAAGATATACAGCCCGCCAGGAAGCGGGCTGAAAAAAGGCGGTTTAGCGAGCTTTAGCTGCTAAAGTTTTTGCTGGCAAATTCCCAGTTAATCAATGCCCAGAATCCTTCCAGATATTTTGGACGTGCATTCCGGTAATCTATGTAATACGCGTGTTCCCATAAATCGACGGTCATCACAGGTGTCATGCTGTCGTCACTGACTGGGGTTTCGGCATTGCTGGTATTGACAATATCTAATGAACCATCAGACTTTTTCACTAACCATGTCCAGCTAGAGCCAAAATTATTTACTGCTTTATCATTAAATTCGGCCTGAAAATCTGCAAACGAGCCCCACTTGGCGTTAATCGCGTCTGCCAGTGCTCCGGACGGCTCGCCACCACCATTTGGGCTCAAACAGTTCCAGTAAAACGTATGGTTCCATACTTGTGCTGCATTATTAAATAATCCGCCACTGGAAGATTTGATAATCTCTTCAAGGCTCTTTTTCTCGTTTTCGGTGCCTTCTACCAAACCATTTAATTTATTCACATAAGTAGCGTGATGCTTACCATAGTGATAATCCAACGTCTCAGCGGAAATGTGAGGTTCTAAGGCATTTTTTTCATAGGGTAACGCTGGTAATTCAAAAGCCATACGAGTCTCCTTGTTGATATTAAATTGGCTGCTGCCTGAAAATAGTAAGCCTGTTCACGAATTCAAGGCAACAGTGGTCTTGGTTGTCTCAGTTATATTGGGACATTATTTCATAACCCAATGACAAATTTGAAATTTTTAACCAATGTGTAATGTTAGGGAATTGAAATATCTATTTTTACCCTGATTATCATAGACACTTTCGGATCAGAAAGATCACTTAGTTATAGTATGTAGGGAAGCTGCTCGGCATACGCTACACTAATATGATAAAATCCACTGAGTGAAAACGAAAACCGTAAAATTGGTTTTTCTAATATTGAGAGGACTGGATGGAAAATACTGAGAATCAAACCACTGTAGAACGTATCAAACAGCAAATCGAAGAAAATCCGATCCTGTTGTATATGAAAGGTTCACCTAAACTTCCTAGCTGTGGTTTTTCTGCACAGGCGTCACAGGCATTGATGTCCTGTGGTGAACCTTTTGCCTATGTGGATATTTTACAAAATCCCGATATTCGTGCAGAACTGCCTAAGTATGCAAACTGGCCGACCTTTCCGCAATTATGGGTAGATGGAGAGCTAGTGGGAGGGTGTGACATCATTCTTGAAATGTTTCAGCAAAATGAGCTGCAACCCCTCATTAAAGAGACCGCAGAGAAACATAAAAGCGACGCTGAATAACTATTCGCGTTAACATAGCTGCTCCAGCGTTGTCCCATGCCAAGCCTAAAATTTTCAGGTTGGGGCATTTGCTATAAAAAAAGCCTGACGCATCGGGTTCTCTTTATCCGGTTGGGCTTTTTCTATTTCGTTAGCGAACAGGTTTGCTGATAATTCATTTCGCCTTCATATTCAGTGAAGGTTTTTTATCCAAAATAGACTCTTTTACACGTCGATTAGACCCGCCTAAAGAGTAATAGACAGCTCGCAATTAAAAATCCTCTATGGTTTGAAAAAATATATTTTATTTTTTAAAAAACGTTTGTTTTTTAAAAAGTTACCGACTATAACAAGAAATGCTGGTTTACATTATAACCAGTGTTGAAGGTTGAAAATAATTAAATTTCCCACCCCTGAACTTTCGTTTCCCTGGCGTTTAGGGCAAGGGGAATTTTCATTCCAGGAAACATATATGAAAACTTCACTGACACTTTTATCTAAAAATGTCCGCGCAGTGCTGGCAGCTTCAATGACACTCAGTGCATTTGCTGTTACCCCTGTTCTGGCGCAAGAAGAAACTGCTGACACCCCTGACAATGCTGATGTTGAAAAAATCGCCGTTGTGGGTACGCGAGCCGCTCCCCGTTCGGTTGGCGATTCTGCGGTGCCTGTTGATGTAATCTCTGACGAAGAGTTTAAAAACCAAGGCTCAACTGACATGGTTTCCATGATGCAGACCGTGGTACCTTCTTTTAACGTGAACGAGCAGCCAATAAACGATGCCTCCACGTTAGTTCGCCCTGCCAACTTACGTGGTATGGCTTCTGACCATACATTGGTATTGGTTAACGGCAAACGCCGTCACCGCTCTGCGGTTATCACCTTTTTAGGTGGTGGCTTATCTGACGGTGCCCAAGGTCCCGATATTTCAGTTATTCCTGCCGCAGCCCTTAAACAAGTGGAGGTACTGCGAGATGGTGCTGCTGCTCAATACGGTTCTGACGCCATTGCCGGGGTTGTGAACTTTGTATTAAAAGATAATTCCGAGGGTGGCACGATCGAAGCGAGAGCGGGAGAATTCTACGAAGGCGACGGTAGAATGTATCAAGTCTCTGGTAATATCGGTATGCCGCTAACTGAAGCGGGTTTCGTTAATTTAACAGCGGAATATCGCACCTCAGACCCCACTTCACGCAGCGTTCAACGTGATGACGCCGCTGCACTTGTTGCCGCAGGCAATACTTTCGTAGCCAATCCTGCTCAAATCTGGGGTAACCCCGAGATTAAAGATGACATTAAGCTATTTGCAAACCTGGGTTTGGAACTAGGCAATGACGCCGAAGCCTATATGTTTGGTAACTACGCTGAGCGTGAAGTTGAAGGTGGTTTTTACTTCCGTAACCCGCATACCCGTGGCGGTGTGTTCGATGGTGGCACCAATGAAAATGGTGAAGCGTTATTGCTTGTAGGTGATCTGGATGGCGTTGGCCAGGGTGTCAGCTGTCCGGAAGTGGTTATTGGTAATAACGTATTGCAAAGCCCCAGTTATGCATTAATTGCTGATAATAACACGGCAGTAGGGGCAAACTGTTTTGCGTTTAATGAAATCTTACCCGGTGGTTTCACCCCCCGTTTCGGTGGTGTGGTCACTGATATGTCATTGGTGCTGGGTACCAAAGGCGAGTTTGCAAACGAAGTTGGCTACGACGTAAGTGTTAATTTAGGCCAAAACGAAATCGACTTCGCTATTTCAAATACTATTAACCCGTCTCTTGGCCCTGATACGCCAATGTCATTTAAACCGGGTAAATATATTCAAAGTGAGCAAACGCTTGATATTGATTTAACTAAGCCAATCGATGCAGGGTTATATGAGCCCATCTACCTGGCTGGTGGTTTCCAATATCGTCATGAAACCTATGAAAGCATCGCCGGTGATCCTGCTTCTTACGCGATCGGCCCACTAGGAAGTCAAGGTTTTGGTATTGGTTCAAACGGCTTCCCAGGCTTGTCAGCACGAAGTCAGGGTGAAGTTTCTCGTCACAACATCGCATTTTATGTTGATGCGGAGATGTACCTGACTGAGTCATTTATGTTAGCCGCTGCCGCACGTTATGAAGACTTCTCTGATTTCGGCGATACCCTGAAAGGTAAATTAGCCGCACGCTGGCAGATGACGGATAGTCTAGCCCTGCGTGGTGCATATTCAACGGGCTTTAAAGCACCTACGCTGGGTCAGAGTAACGTAAGAAACGTTACCACTGCTTTTGGTACCGACGGTGAGTTGATTGACCGTGCGACCCTACCTCCTACTGATCCTATCTCTGTGTTGAAAGGGGGAGAGCAGTTAAGCCCAGAAGAATCCACCAGTATGAGTGTCGGTTTAGTGGCAGATTTTGAAAATGGTCTGTTTATGACAGTGGACTATTACAATATCGAAGTGACTGACCGCTTAAGTACAGCGTCTGGTATCAAGTTGACTGAAGCTGATATTGCACAGTTATTAGCGCAAGGCGTTAGTGATGCTTCTAGCTTTACTGAAGTAAGCTTCTTTACCAATGACTTTGATACCACTACCGAAGGTGTCGATGTGGTAGCCAACTACAGTATGGATATGTGGGGAGGGGAAACTAAGTACTCACTGGCCTATAACTGGACATCAACTGAAGTAGATGAATTTTCTGATAACATCTCGCAATACCGCGTTCGTATGTTGGAAAATAACCTACCAGCTGTTCGCTGGAGCTTTACTACTACTCACGAAACCGGTGACTGGAGATTCTTAGGTCGCGTAAATTACTTCGGTGGCATTTACGAAGACCACTTAGATTCAGCCTTAGATATCGACAAGATTGGATCTGAAGTGACGCTTGATTTAGAAGTGGCTTATTCATTTGCCGAGAACTTCGAAGTGGCAGTGGGTGCCAAGAATGCCTTGGATGAGTATCCGGACGAAAACACCTTATATGATACGGAAGTGGCAGGCGCACAATATCCTGTTACTTCACCGATTGGTATCAATGGTGGTTTCTACTACGTCAGAGGTATCTACACCTTTTAATAGCATGAAAAGTTAGGGGGGCACATTGCCCCTCTATTTTTTTCAAGCAAGAAAGTATACGGGGTCCGTGTTTTTCGAGCGTGACAACAAACCCCTAATACTGGCAGAATGGAAAAAAGTGTAATTACAGAACTACACATATAAGAATAAATTATGACTAAAAAGTCGCCACTTTCCGCCACCTATATCAAGTATCGTTCGAAATTAATGGGAGCGATAAGTTCAATTGTCAGCATGGACGATATTGAAGATATCGTACAAGAAGCATTTATTAAGAGCTATGAAGCTGAACTTAAACAGGAAATTCGCTACGCGCGAACGTACATGCTTAGAACGGTGAAGAATTTGGCCTTAAATCATGTGGCCAGTGCGGCTTATAAACAGAATCAACCTATAGATGATATGGACTCGTTACCGCATGAATTGGTTGGCTTTACGCTGGAAAAAGATGTTGAAAGTAAAGAGCGGTTTATAAATTTCTGCAGAGCGACAGATACACTTTCTCCAGATGTAAAACGAGTGTTTTTGCTAAAAAAAGTCTACGGAATGAAGCAAAAAGAAATTGCCGAGTTAGTCGGTTTAAGTGAAAGTACAGTGGAAAAGCACGTCGCAAAGGGATTGCTTTATTGTAGTCAATATTTAGCGGCATTAAATGATGAAGTAGACGAACCATCATTATCTGTCTCAGCTAATCAAGATACGAAGTAGTAATGGCATGAACAATATCAGTCAGTTTTCCAGTAAAGATGAAATCCAGCAACAAGCATGTGCATGGGTAAGTCGTATCGATCGTGGACTATCTTTAGCGGAGACGAAAGCGTTGCAACGTTGGGTCGCCTCATCATCAAGCCATCGGAAGATGTTGATGCAGGCTGCACAATTATGGGATGACATGAGCGTGATGAACGAATTATCAGGTTTATTCCCGCTGCGCGAGGCCCAGACACAGCAAGTTAGTCGACTTCATAAATTAGTGAAACAGGCGCGCTGGAGTATCGCCGCCGGTTTTGCCCTCATGGCACTAGGTGTAGGAATGATAATGGACTGGGCTTGGTTCGAGCAACAACCAGAAGCCACCATTGTGATGCAACAAACCGTTGAGACCGCCATAGGCGAGCAAAAAAACGTTACCCTTTCAGATGGGTCAATTATTCATCTCAATACTGACACGGTGTTAGCTGTAACTTACACCGATAGTCAACGACTTATCGATTTAATCAAAGGCGAGGCGCATTTTACCGTCGCACATGATAAACAACGCCCGTTTTCGGTCAATGCAGGCCATAACTCTGTCACTGCCGTGGGTACTGCATTTAATATGCAATATGTTGAAAATGAGGCGTTCGAACTGGTTGTGACTGAAGGCCGGGTATTGGTGAAACAGAATGAGCATACCGAGTTGCAAAGCGGAGTGCAGTCATTGATCAGCAAAAAACCTGTAACAACTGAAGGCTTACTGATGTTTTCAGGTGAAAAGGCAATGGTCCAGGGCGCGGTTAAAGAAAAACATAATGTCAGTGAAAATGATATTGACGAGGACCTGGCGTGGCAGCAGGGTATGATTGTATTTAAAGGTGAGCCACTTTACAAAGTGTTACAGGAAATTGGCCGGTACACGCCCATTCAATTCAAGTTAATGAGTGAAGACGTAAAAAACCGACGTGTCGCCGGATTTTTTAAGGTGGGTGATATTGATGGGCTGCTGTTTGCACTAAAGAATAGCTTTCAAATTGAATATACCCAGGAACTGGATAAAGTTATCGAACTTAGATCAGCTGGCTGATTTTCGTCAGGATAATCTGTCGCAAGTGCTAATCAGCTCGCTATTTTTACGCGCACTAAAAAACTTAATATGTTGTGATGCTTACTCAGTTTGTGTAAATATGAGTAAAAATATAATAATTACAGATTGTTTTGCGCAGGTATTGGTCCACCCTTCGAATAATGTCAGCCGCTTGTAGAAGGTTCTCGTACAAGAGGACAAGCTGTGCTTCGCGTTTGCGAAGGCCCTTTACCTTGTTAAGTCTGTTGTTATCTATCAGTTCTCTGACTTCCTATGCTGACATCCAACCAAAAATTCATTTTTCGATATCAGAACAAAAAGCCGATAGTGCGCTGACCGAATTTGCCAGGCAAGCTGATACCACTTTATTATTCCCATTTGAATTGGCTGAAAAAGTAAATACCAATGCCCTGAACGGTGAATTTACCTTACAGGAGGGCTTGCAACGTCTATTAAAAGGAACGGCATTAGCGGTCTCGGTTGATGAATCTGGCATGCTCAGTGTAACGACGAATGCCTCCGCGCTGGGGCAAGCTGCTCCCGCACAAGATGAAACCGAACAGGAAGGTGATGAAAATTACGGACTGGAGCGAATTGCGGTAGTTGGAACGCGAAATGCTCCCCGCTCCGTTACCGATTCGTCTGTACCGCTGGACATTGTTAGTGATAAAGGATTCGCCGCACAAGAAAATGGCGATGTGCTGAATATGTTAAGCGTGGTGATCCCTTCATTAAATGTAAACGACCAACCCATAAATGATGCAACCAGCTTAGTCCGGCCCGCAAATCTTCGGGGCATGGCCTCAGATCATACGTTACTGCTGATAAACGGAAAGCGTCGCCATCGCTCGGCCGTCATTACATTTCTTGGCGGCGGTCTATCCGATGGCGCCCAGGGGCCTGACATATCCGTCCTACCAGGCGCAGCGATGAAACAGGTGGAAGTGTTAAGGGATGGAGCCGCGGCGCAATACGGATCAGACGCCATCGCTGGCGTGATTAACTTTGTATTAAAAGATGAGGCCCAGGCAGGGTCTTTTAAAATGAAAACTGGCGAGTATTACGAAGGAGATGGGGAATCGATTCAACTTCAGGCAAACAAGGGATTTAGTCTGGAAAATGGCGGTTTCATTAATATCACCGCGGAATACCGTCAACAGCAACCCACCTCTCGCAGTGTTCAGCGCACTGATGCCAAGCTACTTTATGCCAGTGGTAATGAATTTGTCTCTAATCCAGCACAGACTTGGGGGGCATTAGATGTGAAATATGATTTTAAGGCCGCCATCAATGCACAGCACACGTTAAACGATACAGTTAATTTCTATCTGTTTGGTAATGCTGCCCAGCGTAAAATAAAAGGCGGATTTTATTATCGTCATCCACAATCTCGCGAAGGTGTTTTTGTGGATACTACCCTCACGCACAAACCTAGTCTGCTGATTGCTGATTTAGACGGTTTGAATACAGGGATTGAATGTCCGCAAATTGAGCTATCAGCTGTTAATGTGCTGGAACAGCCTGAATACCGGCTAATTGCTGACAATACCACAGCGCTGGGCGAAAACTGTTTCGCTTTCAACGAATGGTTTCCTGGGGGATTTACTCCGCAGTTTGGCGGCACCATCAAAGATGGCTCGACATTTTTGGGGGTGAAAGGAGAAGTGAATGGCTGGCTGTGGGACGCTAGTGCGGGGGTGGGCTATTCGGGTATCGACTATCGACTTGAGCAAACCGTTAACCCATCGCTTGGTCCAGATTCTCCCACGGCATTTCGACCAGGCGGTGTGAGTCAGATAGAGCGTACCCTGAACTTCGATATCAGCAGGTCAATCGAAACGAATCTGGCCGAAACAGTTAATATCGCCTTTGGCGTAGAGTGGCGCTCTGAATCCTATCATCAACGCGCTGGGGATGAAGCTTCATGGCAAGCGGGACCCTTTGCCTATAATCCTGCATCGGGTTTCACCCAGGGGTTTAGTATAGGGTCAAACGGGTTTCCAGGTTACCAACCCGTTTCTGCGGGGCATTGGACGCGGCATAACTGGGCGATGTATACGGATTCGGAAGTCTTCATAACAGATAAGTGGGAGCTTGGTATTGCCTCGCGCATTGAAAATTTCTCAGATTTCGGAAGCACGTTTGATGGCAAGGTTAGTAGCCGTTTTGAGCTCAACGACGTGCTAGCCATCAGAGGTTCTGCCAGTACGGGGTTTAAAGCGCCGACGGTGGGGCAGAGCAACGTGATAAACGTCACTACAGCGTATTCCGCTAACGGGCTGGAAGATCAGGCCACATTACCCCCAACCAATGCGATTTCACTTCAGGTGGGTGCTACTCCATTAACCCCGGAGGAGTCGTTGAACACCAGTATTGGCATGGTTGCAACGTTTGATGAGCAACTTTATCTTACCCTGGATTATTTCAATATCCGATTAAAAGACAGGATAAGCACCACCTCTGCCATTACGCTCACCCAGGCTGATATTGATACGCTGATTTTACAGGGGTATCCGGAAGCTGAGCGCTACCAAAGTGTAAAGTTCTTCACTAATGACTTTGATACCAATACACAAGGGGTAGATTTAGTCATTCACTATGGATTTGATCTTGAATCAATTAGTAATCAAATGATTTTTGCCTATAACTGGACCCAGACAAAAGTAGAACGGGTCAACGAGTACCCTCGCGAACTTGCCTCGGGCAGTATTGTATACGAGCCCAATTTAACTCCAGCTCGTATTCGCATGCTTGAGGATAACCTGCCAGCTCACCGAGCGAATTTGACGTTTTTACATACCTTTGAAAACTGGGCGATTACGTGGCGAACGAATTATTACAGCAGCTTTTATGAAGATCATCTGGACGCTTCGGCGGGAATGGATATTTATGCAAGCCCAATTGTTACTGTGGATGTTGAGCTAGGATGGCAATTAAATGATCGCATTCATGCTGCTATTGGGGCAAAAAATGTGCTGGACGCGCGTCCTGACGAAAATCCGTATAAGGGAGAGGTGGGAGCGCTATATCCACCCACTGCGCCAAATGGTATGGGGGGGGGCTTTTACTATTTGCAGTTATCTTATAAGTTCGACTAATCTCATCAGCCCACTTCTTTGAACATAGAATCATCTATGATCGTAGAATCAATTACGTCTTGCGCCATTTGGATGCATTTACCGCATTGACTTCCTAGTTCGAGGTGCTCTTTTAATTCGCGAATATTACCCACGCCCTGATTTCTCACCACAGCTGCTATAGATTTATCAGTGATGCCGAAGCACATACAAACGTACATTAAATGATTCCAGTTATTACCTGCTAATGATAATAATTGCTATTACCGATTTTGACAAGCGCTATTTAAGCTCAATAGTGATGCTAAAACCGTTTAAATAGTGTACGTTTTAAGAAATTCCTTGCTGTAATAAAAGTTTAGCTGCTCCACGTGTAAACAAAATTTGCGAGGATATCGCCATCATAGCTTTTGATAAAGCAGCGGGATAGATATATAGCCCTATAAGTGCCCAACGATATGTGATGAACGAAATAATGAGCGGTCGGCCAGCTAAATCGTAATTTATGGTTGTTATTTTAAAAACTGCACCAATAATGAATGCGTAACCTTTCGGGGTTGGGAAAAGTTTCGCATACGAAACTGATCGCATTTACGGAAATCTAAACCGGTAAAAATGTGAATGTCGGTTTCGTGAACAACTCTGAACAAACCATCTACAGTTATATGGAGTGAATTATGAGCGTACTAGTAGGGCGTCCAGCCCCTGATTTTACCGCTGCAGCAGTGTTAGGCAATGGCGAGATTGTTGATTCGTTTACGTTAAGCGAAGCAATTAAAGGCAAAAAAGCGGTTATTTTCTTTTATCCTTTAGACTTCACCTTTGTATGTCCTTCTGAGCTTATTGCTTTTGATAAGCGCTATGAGGAATTCACCAAACGTGGCTGTGAAGTAATTGGTGTATCTATCGATTCTCAGTTTACTCACAATGCGTGGAGAAAAACTCCAATCAATCAAGGTGGCATCGGTGAAGTTAAGTACCCTATGATCGCTGACGTAAAACATGAAATATGTCAGGCATACGATGTTGAGCACCCAGAAGCCGGTGTTGCATTCCGTGGTTCTTTCCTCATTGATGCCGATGGCATGGTTCGCCATCAGGTTGTGAATGATTTGCCCTTAGGACGAAACATTGACGAAATGTTACGCATGGTGGATGCACTTAACTTCCACGAAGAACATGGTGAAGTATGTCCAGCTGGCTGGCAGGAAGGTAAAGCCGGCATGAGTGCTGACCCAGAGGGTGTGGCTAAGTTCTTGTCTGAAGAAGCTGACAAGTTATAAGTTAGCTTTCTAATCCTGAGCCTAGCGGCTCAGGATGCTTTGCTAGCCTGAATTATTTTTCCTCTTCATCCTCTTCCTGAGGCAAAGGCCAGCCGCCAAGGGCTTGATACCGATTCACCATATAGCAAAACAGCTCCGCCGTTTTTTCTGCATCATATAATGCGCTGTGCGCTTCATTCGCATCAAAACTGATATTGGCAGCGCGACACGCTTTGACTAAAACGGTTTGACCCAATGTCAGGCCCGCCAGAGATGTCGTATCAAATGACACAAACGGATGAAAAGGCGTGCGTTTTATTGCACTGCGAGTTATCGCTGCATTCACAAAACTTTGGTCGAAACTTGCATTGTGAGCAACGATAATTGAGCGTTGGCACTCTGCCGCTTTTTGTAGTTTCCGCACTTCTTTACACACGCCTTTCATCGCTTCCGCTTCTGAGACCGCACCGCGCAGGGGGTTCGAAGGATCGATACCATTGAACTCTAATGCCGCAGGTTCAAGATTGGCCCCCTCAAAAGGGTCAACATGAAAATGAATAGTTTTATCAGCACAAAGTTGGCCGGTATCATCCATTTTTAACGTCACCGCGGCAATTTCCAACAGGGCATCTGTACTGGGGTTAAATCCTGCTGTCTCAACATCAATGACAACCGGGAAGTATCCTCTGAAACGCTGGTTCAAGGGCGTGCGCTTAACACTCATTTAGTCACTAGCTCCTTAATAAACGCAAAACTGGTTTAATTTATGCTCTGGTTTAGTTTACTTAAATATGAAGTTGAGAAGGGGTTAGTGCTGATTATCGCAGTTATACGCACGAGTATCCATCCATTCAGATGTTATACTAATTTGAATGGATGGATGAGCAGCTTAGAGATAGTCGCCATAAAGTCTGTCAAGACCCCCTGGGGGAAGTAAGCACAGATGGATGGTCTGGTGAACTCATGACGCATCACGTCGGTTTGGTCCTGTAGCATGCTTCATAGCTGACAGGTTAAAAATTGACAAAATTCTCCAGCTGCGTGAATAGACCTGAACGCTAATCAGTAATAGCTAAAGCTTTCGCGAAATAAGACGATATGATTAATAGAATAAGATGGTGTAAAAAAGATTTCTCATGATTCGAATCGCTTTTGCCTTAACTTTGATTGTCACAACCGCAAGTCATGCGGCTATGCGCCAATATGCAGCAGCAGTGGAAGATTCCAGCTGGCTGATGCAAACCGCTAACAGACTTGAGTGTACACTCAATCACACCGTACCAGGATACGGTGATGCATTGTTTACCAGTATGGCCTCCAAACAGCTCAACATGGAATTTGAGATGGACATGTATTTGCTGCCGAAGAAATTTGATGTCGCCGCCGTGTATTCGATCCCCCCAAAGTGGATGCCTGGGAAAGCACCTAAAATCATTTCTGACATGCAGCTACGCACGCAGTATTCAGGTGATCTGCCAGAAGAAGCCGCCTGGACGATGTTAAGTGAACTTGAAAAAGGCTATTGGCCTACCATTTATTATCAAGATTGGTATAACGCCTACGACCAGATCTCTGTTGCTTTAAATGCGAGTAACTTTACTCCTGCGTATCGTCAATTCGTTCAATGCGTATCTAATTTGCTCCCTTATAGCTTTGAAGACATCGCTTACACTGTGCTCAGCTATGAGAAAAACAGTACCAATCTAACCAAATATTCGCGTAAACGGTTAAGCATGATTGGCGAGTATTTGAAGGAAGACAGTAACTTAGAGCTGGTTTTGCTAGATGGTTATACCGACAGTTACGGTGGTCGCTGGAATAACGAACAGCTGTCTATCCGACGCGCAAATGAAGTAAAAAATTATCTTACCGCGCTAGGTGTAGATGGTGAGCGTATTGAAGTCACCGGACACGGTGAAAAGCATCATATTGCACCCAATGATAACGCCTCATCGCGCGCTATGAACAGAAGGGTGGTAGTGCAGTTAAGCAAATCGTGATTTTGTAATGCTTCTTTGATTTGTTAGGAAATAAGAAAAAATGGCGCATATCGCGCCATTTTTTCTTTTCCGCTACCTGAGCTTTATTGCGGTTTTCACTGGCGGTACATGGTCAGTAAATACCCCGTCCACCTTGAGTAAATATAAAGCGCTAACAGCTTCCTGAAGCGTCATGCCCGGTGGAAGCTGGTCGGCTCTAAGTGTGTAAGGATGAATTAGCAATCCCGCATTTTGCGCCTGCGTTACCCACGTTTGGGGGCTGATCCGGCCTTTACTTAACGCGACCTTATCCAGTAACTGATTGAACGAAGGGCCAATGCCGTCCACCACATTCGCAAGCTCTTTTAGTGAACGCGCCGAATTTAACAAATGAGTATTGTTACTGCCTATCAGTTGAACCAGCTTGCCCTTATAACCCAACTCCTCCCGTATGCGGGTTATCTCTTTAAAATCGAAACATTGCAAAATAATATGATTGTTCTTATTTGGATATCCAAAGGCAGCTAACACATCAAGTGTAATCGCACTGATATCCTTACCTTGCTTGCGATGCCAGGCAGGCGCTTTTATTTCGGGGTATACACCGATGGATGAAGCCGTTAGACGATTGAGTTGAGCAATTAGCTCTAGGTGCTCTGCCAGCGTGGCTATAGTGAATTGAGCTTGTGTGCCTTGGTATCGTTGGGGAAAAACCTGCTTACCCACATGATTGGTTCGCTCGTGCACCTGCAACGTTTTAATTTCAGCTAAGGTAAAATCGATAACATAGTAGCGGCCATCTTCTCTTACCTTCTCAGGAAATTTTTCTGCGACATCTGTCACCGTATCCAGATGAATATCATGTAAAACCACAGGGATGCTATCTTTAGTCAACACCACATCCTGTTCTATATAAGCGGGAAGCTGTGCGTGAGCCAGCGTGGTTGCAGCAAGTGTATGTTCCGGCAAATAGCCTGAGGCGCCGCGATGAGCAATGATATCGAAAGCAAAAACCTGTTTGGACAGAAACAGTAAAACCAGTAGTGTTGTAAAGCGGGATAACATTTTAATTCCTTTTTATTTGAGGCTAAACTGAATTGATGCGTAACCAATTTCGCTCAACTAAGTCTGGAGTAGCCTTTAAGCGTTTTGGCGCATGCGTTCTGCCCAATTATCCGCATATTCTTTTATTCTGCACCCCATTGCAACTAACCGAATGATTTAAGCTCCTACATTAGGAGGAAGATAAAAACTCATAAAATTTTGCCACGCCAGCCTCTAAAAATGAGTCCACCGGGCCGTGTTCTTCTTCTCCGGATAGATAAAGCGCTTCTCTTCCGCTTTCTAGAATCAAACAGGCTTCCTCATCTTCAATGGCGGTTTCCATGTAGGCCTTTTTCTCAGCTTCAAAGTAACCGGGTACTTTTGCATGAAACGCATTGGGGTAATAGAATTCCACATGATTGGTACACTGCCTCGGCCCGTTAGGGTAAATGGTACTGACAACCAACACCTCGGGGTACCATTCAATCATGATGTTGGGGTAGATATAACACCAGATTGCACCATACCTTGGGAGATTGTCGCCAAAACGCTCAACCAGCGCGTCCTGGAAATGCCGGTAATGCGGTGTGGTCGCTTTGAGCAAATCCTCACCTAAGCCCACTTTTTGTACCGAATAGTCCTTGCCGAATTCCCACTCTAGATCGTTGGGTTTTACAAATTGCCTCAGGCCAGGGTGCATGGAAAATACGTGATAATTTTCCAAATAAATTTCGACAAAGGTTTTCCAGTTGAAGTTGTACTGTGTGGTTTCAAGGCCAGCGAAAAAATAATCGTCAAAATTAATGTATGACGTTAAACCTAATGCCTCAAGGTCCATGTCCGGAACACGCCCTCTAAACAGCATTCCATTCCAGGCGTTAAGTGTTTCAGTTTTAAGTTTACCCTCTGGTTTGTTCTCAAAGTGCGGAGCACCTTTCAATGTGCCCAGGTTATCATAGCCCCAACAATGCAGTTTACACACAATACTTCGGGTTCTGCCGCTGCCTTCGAGTAATTTAGCCTGGCGGTGTAAACAGACATTTGATAACAGATCGTACTTGTCGCCCTGGTTAAACAGCACAAATCTGTCATTGAAGTAAGGCAACACCTGATAGCTGAATTTTTCCGGTACCATCAGCGAATGTCCCGCATAACTGAGCCCCTTGGTGAAGGCTAATTCGGTTTCCGCTTTGGCAATTTCAGCATCAAAATAACTTTTAATAGAAGGGTGCTTGAACAAAGACTGGGGCTCCAGGAACAAAAAATCGACGGCTTGAAAAAGAGTAGTATATTAGCATTTTGCTTAATTTTGTCATGCATTCCCGAACGGGATGATGCTTGCTTGCGATAGCGATCTATCAGGCTGAATTATCACCAGCTTTCGCTTCGTTGGTGATGCTTCAGGCCTGATTATATTATTTTGAATATAACCTAACGATGACGACCTAAGAACCCGCCATGCGATTGGCATCAAAAATTTCGATCCAATAGCCATCAGGATCTTTGATGAAAGCCAGATTATTCATTTTTCCATCCTTCAGCCGCTTTTGAAAAGGGACGCCTAGATCCTCAAAACGCTGACATGCGGCTTCTAAATCGGGTACGTGAAAGCCGATATGGCCAAAGCCCCGCGGCTCACTGTTGCCATTGTGATAAGTGATCGACTCAGCGCTATCACCCCAGTTATGCGTTAATTCCAACATTGCCGGGCGGGCAAAAGTCTGCGCGGTACGTTCTTTTTCATTGTCACTGATATCGGAAAAATCATCACCTGCCGCCAGGAAGTAAAGCGTAAATTCCATTTCCGGGAATTCCAGCTTTTTCAGCAACGTCATCCCCATTACGCCAGTGTAAAAATCCAAAGAGCGAACCGGATCAGCGATTCGAAGCATGGTTTGATTGAAAACAAAACCCTGCGTGGCTGGGTCTTTTTCTTCGCACAACCCTTCCGCTTTTTCAAAATGACGAGTCATAACTTTGCCTTTTTTAACTAAGAATGTATTCCAGGTTGAAGGAATAAAAAACGTTTATACGCCATCGTGAGGGCCCTCCATTCATGGAATGCTAGGTTCTTCTGGATAGGACTTTAATAAACCGTGTACAAGTTCTGAAAGTTCTTTTTGAATAGTGATACTATCTTGTGACTCAAGCTTGGCACTTCCTACAGCGCTATAGATAAATTCGCCGCCTTTTATAATATCGATTTGCAGATTTTGATACTGGGTAACTTGGTCGCCTACCGGAACACTGAAAATACTGCCCAAAGATATTCCACTTGAACGCCCGAAGACTCCTGTCCCAAGCCCAATACTCATTGAATTCCCGCTTTCTTTTAGCGCCGTGGAAGGGAAAAAGCTTATTTCTATATCAGCACTTTCTTTTCTGACAGGCGTTAATCCTTTGTTCTGCATGACTGCGGTAATGGTCGACATGATGTGATTTTCAACTGGTACATTGCCCCAATTAAGCGGGGGCTCAACGTAAAATGTCTCAATAGTGGCAAATGTTTCTTCTTCGACCATATTGATTTGTGGTTTGTTCGAGGCGCAGCCCACCATTAAGTCGCTTACCAAAACCACAAGTAGCAATGCCCCTATATCGCGAGAGAATAGGTTTGTTTTTGGCATAGTTTCACCGGGTTAATTCAGACAGGATTTTAACGTATTTACAGGTGGTTCTGGATCGTTTTAACCACTTATATTTTTAAAAGCAAACTCAAGTGTAGGTACTATTTCTATCTCCTCAATGCACAGGCAACTGGAAGGAAAATTTTTTTGCCAGATCCCAATATGCTTACTTACATCTCGGTAATAGTAAAAAGTGAGGGTCCAATGAACCGATACGTTCACCATCATCAATGAATGACAACTTTTCTAAATGTGAAGGTAGGGGCTTAACGACCTCGGTTAGCAGTGCCATAAGGAAGAAAAAGGTATATTTCGGTCTTATTTTCCACCGGTAAGCGCTACGCCGTATTACAACACCCCGTTCCTACCTGCAAAGGAGGGCATTTCACCGAGCCAAATGAGCAATATACACAGCAATCCCCGGGCAAAGGTTTTAATAATGTCTTACATCCATCGCATTCGTAGTACCACTGGCACGCAGTGGTGGGCATGGTTTCAATCTTTTTGAACCCACATTGCGGACAAGTAATTTCAGTTTCTAATAAAAACGTTCGCATGATTGTTCCTTAGCCGGTTTGAGTATATCTACGAAAGACATTGTCACCATCCAGATGATGCCGAAATAAAACACGTTATTGCATCAGTGATATTGCCTCAGAGGGTAAAGCGTGAGCAATACCAGGCTAGGCCCCATTATACTAAATACTCCTCTTTGTACATTTTTATGGCAATTCCCGTTTAAGACGTTTCCTAGAAGAGCTAGAGAGGCAAAAAGAGGTAATAGGATAATTGTCGCTATCCCTCCAAAATGTGAAAGCATACCTAATGCTGAGGCCATTGAACCGAGCGCTTGGAAACACACTGTACAGCTCAAAGCTGCTAAACACACGCCTTGAGCCTACTTTATCAAAAAAAGTATTGATCATAATCTCCTCATCTATCGGTCGTGTTTAGGTAGTATAAACTCCGTACTGGGGTAAGGAGTCAATAATTACTTTAATGAGGTGATATTAGGGCAAGCATGTGGGTTGTGGTTATCTTTACAAGAGTTGTTCATCTTACGAATGACCGATTCCAATCGCTGTAAACTGTAATCTATGCGCGAATTAAATGAAGCTTTTGTATGGCTATTGGCGCAACATCCGCACAATGTCCATCTAATCTCATTAATGAATCAATTTCTTTCGGTGTAAAACCTATTGCTTTTGCTTTTGCTTTTGCTTTTGCTTCGGCGATGAGCTTCAGTTGATCGGTTATTCTATCGTCATAGTGACGATACCAGGCCTGCGGCTCGGGGGGGTAGGCAATAAGGCCGTAACGCTTATAAAAGTGTATTGTTTCGACCCTTATTACCAATTCGTTAGCAAGTTTTCCAATGGTTTTTATCTTAGGTCCAGCGCCTCAGGTAAGCTGTTTTCAACCCACTACAATGGCCATTTAGTAAAGCGATGGCGACCGTAAAGTTCCAACGTGGAGCGTGCAGAGAATTAAACATCGGCACACTCTAATCGAAGACGAGGCATCAACCCCATTGCATTAATGGCCGTTCCGATATTGCAAGATTCTGTTCTGCCGAGACCGCGCCAAGCGGGTTACGATACTGGCGATAAACGTGTTACCGTCGACGTTTCTATTTTCACACCCACCACTATAAAAGATAACACGCTTGCTCTCTAGCTAATCGTCCCAGGCTTACATGATATAAGACCGTACATCCACCGCTTGTCTATTTAAATCGTCGTCTAGCATTTCTTTAAAAATAGCAGTATGACCCTGTCCACCGATAACCAGTACTCGCGTTTCAGGTTGAGCGACTTTTTGGATATTCGCATACATGCGGAAATTCCGGTGCCACCAACTCGCTGCAGCGTCAGCTCCAGCGAAGTTTTCCCCCGCACCCACACTATTGGTCAGTATATACAGACTTTTGTTTAACTGGTCCTGTTCAGGTGAGTTTGACATCATTAACAATTCAGCAAACGTTTTGGTTTTGTGTGCGTGAGCAGTCTGTTCGGTAACCGAGGCAATAAGCTGATCAAATGCTTCTTGGCTAGTTTTATCATTAGCGGACATATGCTCTAACAGTAATGTAGGATCCCAACCGATGTTACTCTCGTTGTAGCACTGGATCGCTGTAGGTTGGGTTAACCCAGAGGCTTTTGCCGTTCTAAAACCCAACTGATGATTTTCGTTAGGAGTTAACGTGAACTGGTTATTTAGGTAAGCGCTATAGTCTGATTGATATTTGGGAGTTAGTTCCAGATCGCATTCGATTAGAATATGCGTAGGACGAAAGCTCGCGAGCCGGCCCACCAAACTTTTTAGATAGCTTTGGTTAGCGTCACTCATGACGTCAATTTGTTCGGATTTAACCACATCCAGCCCAGGATTGGCAAAATGAAACACGCCGAAGACCATTACCTGTGCAGGTTGTGCTGGTACTTTGCTCGCCCCCGCGTTAAAAGCTATACACCACGCAAGTAGTGCTAATAATGCTACGTTTTTGCTTTTATTCATTACTCACCCTTTGTTTTAGTATGCTGTACATTATTACGATTTGAAGGTTCTCAACATTTCTTCGATGTAAGCCTATCATAGGCATTAAATGTCATAATGTTCAATAGTTTGCTTTTATTCTATTCATGGTGCGGCAAATTCTCAATTTGCTCAGGTTTTGGCTGGATTGTGGGATGAGTTTACACTGATGTAAAAAAGAATATGTAATGCAGCGCCTAAATGCACCTCCCTTCTCGGTTTACAAAAAAATGTCAGCTGGTGGGTTAACTGTGTGTAAAAAAGGGAGCGGCAATTGTCAGCGGGTAAACAAAGCCGCCTAACGAATTAGCTAAATGGAACGAATAATTAAGTAGCGCTTGTCTTTTCCCGAATCCATTCTGCAATCGTGTGTAAAACCCCTGGATAAATCGTTTCTTCGATATCATCACTTTCTTCTGGCAAACCCGTTTCGGAGCGCTGAAGCATATGATTCAATGAGGGGAAAATTTTAATGGTAACATCCTCATTATTAGCTTCTTCTAGCGCGTGAGCGATCGCTTCAATTTCTTCAGGGTAGGGTACATTGACATCCCTGTCTCCAGTAATAGCTAATACAGGGCAGGTTACTTTGCGTAAAAAATAGCTGGGTGGATGGCCCTTAAAATCATTGATAAGTAACGGACTGGAATATTCCCCGACGAGAAATTGGACGCGTTCTTTAAATTCTTTTCCTTCCAGTCCTGCTAAGAAGTAGAGCTGATTTCGTGACGCATACAGTATTTGAGTCAGTCTTTTTACAAGATGCTCTCGATCGTTAATTGTCATCACCGCCGAAAAAATCTCTTCGTTCGCAGTGCGTTGTTGTTTGACGAAATCATCAGAATAGCCGGCTATTTTTGCCATCCGTTCTTCAGAAAGTAAAATGTTTTCTGGATAGGAAAGGCCTGGGGCACCCAACAAAATAAGGAAGTCGATATCGTGGTTATCGATTGCAGCCATAGGGGCCACCATTCCCCCTTCGCTGTGTCCTATTAAACCGATGTGGCTAATGCTTAACTCTTTTCTGGATACTAGATAACGAACAGCTCCCGTGGTATCCGAAGCAAAATCATTTAACGTTGCTTGACTGAAGTCTCCCTGAGACTCACCACATCCCCGCTTATCATACCTTAAAACGGCAATTCCATTTCTCGTCAAAAAATCGGCTAATACCAAAAAATATTTGTGTTGATTAACCACATAATCTCGGTTGTAACAACCCGTCCCATGCAATAACACTACCGCAGGTAAAGCGCGATTAATGTTGTCTGGAAAAGTGAGCGTGCCCGCTAAAGTCGTCTCACCATTATCACTGGTAAAGGTAACATTCTCTTTAACATAGGGGGAGAGGCTGATAGGGGTTTGGTGTGCTAATTTTTCGTCGGGCAGAGTGCTACACGAGAAAAGAAAAATCCAGAGCAAACTAGCCGGTGATAAGATGCGTATGCTCATACCACGCTCCCTGTTGAATAAAACTTTAACTCTCACATTCAATTAAACAACGTGCCGCTATTGGGTTATAGCTACTGGGAAAGTCATCAAACAAGTTTCTGAAACATTATGAATAGCCATTAGCATGTGTTCCAAGGCTGTCATTATTTGTTTCACGCCGTGATATATCTTATAGCACAAAAAAAACACTTAACAATCTAGTTATGTCGCTAAGCTAACCCCCGACTTTCTATAAACAGAAATCACAATAGGTTATGTAGATGGTATGACAACCCTCTGCTCATCCTTATTCGTTTGTGAAAGGAGATATTCTGAATTGTTAATTTGAGCGAGGGCCTGTTAGGGTCGAATTGCGGGGCGACGATAGGGAAATAGTACCTTTTAAAGTGGTTTACGCATTCGGTAATAAAAAAAGCACCTCTAAGGTGCTTTCGTCATGAAAATCTAGGTAGTTTACAGGCTGTTAAGTCTGCGTAATGCTAGCCCCATAAGTGCTAACGCAAAAATAGCGAATGATGATGGCTCGGGTACGTTAATTCTCTCCACAATAAAGCTCATTTGATAATCTATACCTTCCACGCACCCTGGAATAAGCCCAATTCCATCTGGGGAGGGGCTAAATGTTTGCGCACACGTTCCGGAAGCGGCAAGCAAACTGCTATATATCCCTTGTTCTCGCGTAAAACTCTCGGCAAAAAATTGGGATGGTGCTATATCAAGATCGAACCCTATTGCACCGGCTTCCAGATTTTCAATGGTGAAGACTTCCGGTTCGATAGAGCTTTCTTCAACAAACCAGTCCGGCGCTTGTTCGCCCCAGGTATTCTGCGCCAAGTAACCGGTGGGGTTGTTAAAATCTAACCGGATCCCCGGTAAGTTTGTCGCCCATCTAATTGATGCGCCAACAAGACGTAACCCTTTTGTTACTTCAATGGTAAAAACATCGCTGCTATCGTGTGGGCTAAAAACTGAACCGAAGAACTCATTAGAACCTTCAACAAGTTTGAATAGTGCTACATCCTCCAGCCCGCCTATAGTGTCATAATCCCCCGCGGGTAAGCGTTCTTCACTCACTATTGAAGCTTCATCGAAGTGACCATTATATTCAGTATTCACTAAGCCGGCCTGCGCGTGAAAAGCTGTTACACAAACTAGCAACGCCGCTAGAGCAATTCTTTTTGTCATTATATACATCCAATGAATGAGTTGTTGTGGTATGAAATGCGTGTCCTCCCCGTGCTCACTTCACATACAAGGAGGAATTATTATTCTTGCCATTAAGCAAATATTATACCTTTTTGCAAATCCTTTAATTTACAGTGGGTTGGGTGAGGTCTCGATGCTGAAATAAATATCAGTGTAAAGATTGTTGACACATGTGTGCGCGCGTTTTTCGGTACATTCATTTATCAACAACCGGTATCGCACAATTTAAGCCTACCCAATTAGAACATTCTGCAAATTACGTAACCGTAATGGAGATTCTCAATCGGAAAATGGGGGATATATTAAACGTTCAGTCCATTCTATCCCCCGGACCGAACAGTATTGAAAGCGATACTTAAAAATTTATGTTGTTGATATCCCCAGGTTAATGAGAATTGGCATATTCATTGGTGAGAGCCTCAATATATGGAGATGGAAAATAATAACCAAAAGCGGCATTCAGTTATCTGTTTATCGCGACTTTGACTATAATTTAAACTATCTCCATAACTTGGAACACTCTTTGTTCCAACATCCTTTAATGTGAGGGTGGTATGAAAAAGTACGCAGGCTTACTGATGATGATCGTCATGCATGGCCTTTTCTTTAACACCGCATTAGCCCAAGCAGGACGAACTGCTTTAGTCCCTCTGCCTTCGATCAATGACTTCACCAGGGGCAACGACGGCTGGGCCGTAGGGTTGGGTCTTGGAGTTGAATACGAAGCTGCTTACGAAGGCTCCGATGAATTCGGTTTTGAAGTCGATCCGGCTGGCGCACTGCAGTGGCGCAACGATGATGATATTTTCTTCTGGGCCGGAGAGGCGCTGGGCTGGCGTGGGCTTCGTGCCGATACGTGGCTATTCGAGGCCGCCGTGGCTTATGATGAAGGGCGTGAAGAAAGTGATTCTGATGATGGTCATCTGGATGGATTGGGCGACAGTGATGAGGGAGCGCAAATTGTGTTACAGGTGCGTCGCGCGTTCAGTGCCGAGTGGCGTTATTGGCTGGATGGTCGAATGGTTGTCGGGGATAGCGGCAGTCTTGGCCTTTTTGGCGTGGGTCACCGCTTCGGTGATCGCTTCGATGGAACCGGATCTGAAATTGCGATTGTAGCGGTCTTTCACGACAGTGACTACGCGAATAAAGATTTTAGCATTAACGCTGCGCAAGCCGCTGCCTCGGGTTTAAATGAGACACATCTAAGTGGCGGATTTCGCTCGATAGGAGTTAATTACAACTATCGCAACTATCTCTCTCATAACTGGCAAATATTCGGCGAGCTGGTCTATGAACGTTATACTGGCGACATCAAGGACAGCCCAATTACACGCAACGACTATGAAGCCGAAGTGGGCATTGGTGTTATCTACGTGTTCTAGCAGCGGGAACCGTAGGTTCAGGCTATGGAATTGCAGGTGGTATCGCCTTGTGAAATTTTCTTTTAATAATCCTTGATACCTTTCCAGACAGTTTCGCTGCTGAGCATTATCGGCCTAGAATTCAGTATTACCTATAAACTTTATGCAATCCCCTTAATACACCTTCAGTATCTTGCCTAGCGCGCTGTCGATACATTATGCGCATGTAAGATAAACCAGGGATTCGCATCGATGCTGAAATCTTATGGCTCGAGATAAAGCTGTTTTTGTTTACCTAAACCTCTTTTCTCAATACCCGCTTTATACGATTTAAAACGCAAATGCCGAGTCTGATACGAGCGGTCGAGAAATTTAAAATATAGCAAATTGCTCAGATACTATGACGTGAACGTAGACTCATAAAAATATCCATCATTAACCATTGACGCAAAAGTTAACGCCCGTGTGACTGCTGTTCACCTACTAGGTCGTTATTTGATCCGCACAGTAGCTTCATGTGGCAACAGGCTAAAACTAATAAACTCAAAGGCTAATCCTGAACTGTCAATAAATTCATAGAAAGCTTTAAATTCATGCTGCTGGTATTCGGGATACCCCAAAAATTCATCAAAAACAATAATGGTCCCCGATTGAATTAAATTGCCCAGACAATCGAAGATGGTTTTTGTTGAACTATAGATATCACAATCGATATGCAGCAGTTTGATGGGCATAGACTGCGTCTTTGCATACTCTGGCAGAGTGTCTTCGAACCACCCTTGATGCAAGGTCACGTGGCTGGCAACGTTTGGTAATTGCCCCCCGGTTGAATAACTTCCCTCTGCTTCATCGGCTTTCCATTTTTCGGGTAGCCCATCGAAACTATCGAAACCGTCAATTGCTCCAGAATATTCAGCGGCTAAAAAATTAATTGAGCGGCCATAGTAAACACCGCATTCTATTACACTCCCATCTAATTTGGCGTGCTTAAGCGCGAGCGACAAGTTTTCTAAAGTCGAGCTGGTTACTTTTATCTTCGGATTTGCGTCTATCTGTTGGGCGATAAAGTCAATTGATAGTCGATGACTTTGCGTTCGAGCGTCTTGTGGCAAGTGGCTTCGTAACGCATTTGCTTGGGTTGAGTGCGTTAGAGTATAAAAGGCATAAAGCGTGATCAAGATATTTGGGTCACTGGGGTTATGCTGAAATGCTCTTTCCACCGTCTTAATTGCCGTTTCATGACGCTGCTCACAAAACTGCAACAGACCGAGATTCACGGCGGCATTGGCAAAACCCGGTTGAGCCATATTAATACGCACCAACAACTGCTTAGCTTTTTCAATCAACCCAAGCATGATATATGCGTTGGCAAGACTCATCGCGTGCATCAGTGACGATTCTTTAGTAAAAGCTGATTCAAACGCCTGTAAGGCTGGTGGATATTCGCCTAGTTTCCACAGGCACCGAGCAATGTTCCACTGAATGTGTGCACTGCTATCATTCATGGACTGATAAAGCGCTAATGCCGCCTGAAAATCTTCATTGTTGTAGAGAGTTTCAGCTTGTCGAATTGGATCTAGCATGTCAATCATATTCCTTGTCGCGAGATAAGTGCAGACTTCGTTACCCACAACAAAGGCGTAAAAACGCCTTAATTCAGTGTGGATGCAGTTAGCTAAGCGAGCTCTGCGAGGCACAGTCCATCATAAACTTGTTGACCCTGGGCGTTCACCCGTTCTTCAATCAATTCATTCTGATGACCAGCTATGTATAAACCATCAACATGGTCATCATCTGCCATACCTTTAGATGCTTCAATATCATAACCGCCTATTGGCCAATGGCCAACGATAATTGCACCTGTAGGTTCAAAGAGATCCCGGATCATACCCTTGGCATCTAACAAGTATTCGGCTTAGTCTTCTAGATTACTTCTGCCAAAAATCGCAATCAGCTTATCCTGAAAATTGATTTCCTTTAATTCAGGGAAAAAGTCATCCCAGTCGCACCGAAATTTGCCGTAATACTACGGTGGAATTCCGAAAATCAACAGCCGCAATTCTGCAATTTACTCTTAACTACTTATCGCAATGGGGCAGAAACTTTTCAGGCCTAGAGGCGGTATTCTAGTTGGCGGGGGGAGTTTGACCGCAAAATATTCCCTAAAATGATTAATGGTGACACTTAATTTGAAGCCAAAAAATTAACCCATTGTTCCGCGTCCCCCGTGTCAATGCCTTCCAACACGTTGATTCGGGTAATGCGAAAATTAATGCAAATTCGGAGTGTGGTAGAATCGAAGAACTTTATATCCGTCAGCTTTCTCGTGATGTGTGTGAAGTAGATACATAGAGAAATCAGTATTGAGGGCACCACATTCCGAAAGCAAACTGAGTTTTATAATGTGGGAAAACCATGAGCGTCGGCCCGTGAGATAACACCCGTAGAGTATTATAAAGTGTCGTTGCTGATCATTTAAAACCGGGTGAAAATCATAATCGTCTCACTCAGGCTCATAGGGATTTCGCTTAGACGCTCAAAAGCATCATAGCTAGTGAGCTGCTTTTGTCATTGAGGGGCGAAACTCTGGCCAAATTTTCGACCTTACAGAATAATCCACCTAATTCCTTCATGCCTTTTTCTTTTGTATCCACATGTTTCTTGGTTGAACGATCGGAGCTTAGTGCAAGCGTTTCGCTCAAATGCTTAAAGCGAGTTCAGGCTACTCAGTCTTTTCCTTAAACACGCATGATTTTTCTATAGTATCTGAACCACAGCGTAGTTTAGGCGCAATACACGTAGTGCGGCCGTGCAAAGTTAGCCAGTGATGAACGTCCACCTTACGCTTAGTAGATACCACTTTAAGCAGTTTTGCTCTACTTGAACAGCGTTTTTATCTATCGCAAGTTTAGTGCGGAAACAGACCCGAAAAATGTGGGGATTTATAACAATGGTAGGCCAGCCGATATATTTTGATGCTAGATGTTGAACCTGGCGCAAGAAATTGAATCTACTCGATGGGGCGCTTTGTGCCGTAAGTGGAACGTCAATGTGAGGATTGTTAGTTCAGGAAGCGGGCTGTCATAAAGTACAATTTGGCCGTAGCATTATAATTTCAAAAGTATGGAAATGGTGCCCCTCAGCGCAATAGCTTATGCAGAGTTCAGATGATTTTGCCAAGTAAACTCTCCAAGCCAGGGCTAAGATAGCAACCATCAATTAGCAACGGCCAGATTAACTAGCTCTTCATAAACTGGAAACGGCCAGATAGAACGGTTGCTAAAAGCTATTACAACCACCCCTAGTTTTGGTATTCGCCAAAAGGTTGAAGTTGATCCCCAACCGGCCCCCCCATGTCCCACAACTGTATAGGTTACTTGATTGTTACTGCTAACTATTTTCCAGCTTGCTAAACCATAGCCGTAGCCGAGCTGATTAAGTCGGCCATAGTGTTCTTCAATCCATGGCTCAAAAATCCGCGCTTTGCCCATTTTGTTCTGTAATGCTAGGGGTAATAATATTTCATTACGTAAGGCAATATCGAGTTTAAGCATATCCCGCGGTGTACTATAAGCATAACCGTCTGAATAATTAGAATGATCAAAGGGCACGTGTAGAAGCTTCGATTCATCTGATTCGTATGAAGTGGCAAATCTTGGAACAACCTCTTTATTTTGCAAACATCCACTTTCGTGCATATTGGCTGGCGCAAATACACGGCTTTTCAACACCTGACAAAATGGTTTACCGGTAACAGACTCAATAACTAAACCTAAAACTACGAATCCGGTGTTGCTGTAATAACTCGAAGTGCCTGGTTTAAACTTTTGTGGTCGTGATGTCATATTCTTAACAATGGTGCGAGGTGGTACGAAGTGGTTGCCATATAGTCGAAGGTATTCTTGATCTGATAAATCGTAAACATGATCGGCAAGGCCTGCGCGATGACTAAGAAGATGCTCTATTGTTATGCTTGGATTTAATCCTAAATTCTCTTCACGCAAATAAAGATTCGCTGGTTTTGCCAGCTCAATATCTCCAGATGCAACAAGCTGATTGATTACTATTGAAGTTAAATATTTAGTAATGGATGCCAACGGATATTTAATATCAGTTGCATTAGGAATACCCCAGGTCGAATTAGCTAAGCCAACACCAGCTTCATAAATAATTTCTCCATTTTTGGCAACCAGTACGGCGCCATGGAACTCACCTTCGTGGTATTTTTCTTGAACGTACTTGGCTATCTGCTGCTGCACATTATCATTTACAGAGTCAGCAAATGCTAAGTTCGCAAGCAATAATACCCAACAACATTTGAATATAATAAGCGTTCGAAATAGCGCACTAGCAGAACAAAAGCTCTGCCTTAAGACAGTACTAGCCGGCATGCATTTTTCCTTTAGCATTGATGATTTTTTGTGCAAAAATAGATTAGGTAAGTCGTAACAACATAGAGCACCATACAACTTGTCTGCTCTATCTAAAAAATGCCTCTAAAGTAACAAATCACTGTTTAAGAATTATTTGATACCTTAAAATTAAAATAGTATGCACTAAAGCCAAAATCCACTATATGTGCAGACATGATGATTTTTATCAGAAACGGTAATAAGTCGTGCATGCCCGAGTTAATCTATTGTCAGCCCCCAAGTTTTATTAAACTTGGGGGCTGATCGTCGAGACAGTTTTCAACCTCTATCGTTGACGTAAATGTTTTGTCTATAGCTCGTTTAATCAAATATTTATTCTAGGTAATTGGCGAGCATTGAGCTAAGACTGTAAACAAATTTCTCCATAATGTCGGTATGGGAGGCTTTCACCAGTACGATTGTGATTTGACCGCGACCTTGGGTGTTCATGCCTATTTGAATCAGCATATGAAAGAGGATACTTAAATTCTGAACTTCTACAAAGTAATGAAAACACGCTGAATATATGTCGCTAGACCGGTATAGGTTGTTTTTGCTATACCTCGCATGATGTGCAATATCCATCGAGATCATTCGATGAATGTCTGCATATTCTTACGGAATCGACTGGCATATTTCGTCAGTAATAATCAACGCGAAATAGGTAAACCCCGTACCCTTTGACAGTCAGCTACTAGTTTGTAGTTCACCTCAGTCTATTCTGGTTTATCTTTAAACTCGCATAAGTCTTCGATCAAACAAGAACCCCAGCGGGGTTTACGCGCAATGCACATATGGTGCCTGTGCAATATTAGCATTGATGCACATCGACCTTAAATTCTGCTGGCACGACTTTACGCAGCTTCTGTTCGCGCTGGTAAACATATTTATCCATTGCCCGCTTAGTATGGTAAGTCACACGATAGCTGTGGGTGCCTACGCCGATAGTAGGCCAGCCAAAAGATAATTAAAATTGATATGGAAAAAAGTGAACAATTTATGTCTGCTCAGTGCTATAACCGGTCATCGGTTAAAGCACAGGAAAGTTTCAAATAACAAACTAAAGCAGACATTTAAGTCCCCATTCAAAAAGATGTTTGTGCGATTTAAATCTATCAAACACCCACTCGGATATTATTGAGCCTTCTCAGTAATATCCTCTATGGAAAATAATTTAGTGTTCAAGTGCTTTCTAACTAACTTTTTATATAGTAGATTGCGTCAATTAATAGAGCTCGCGTGTTACTGTGACTTCTACATGTTGGTGTGCTGAAAGTTTTTTAATCCATGCATCATGCATAGATGATGTTGGTTATTTAGCTGGATTTGGGAATAAATCGCTTCATGCAAGGTCGCATGGAGAATCATTTATGTTATTGCGCTTAAGTAAATTGCGTGGAAATAGCTTATTTATGCTGAATGAGCCATAGGCAGCACTTTCACCACTATGTCAACTGGCTCCTCTTGCTGCAATTCATGAGTTTGTTAATGATGAGTCGCAGTTCATCGTTGCTACGCATTCGCAAATGCTTCTTGCATATCCGAATACTAAGACTTTAAAATTTAATGAATCTGGTACATTAGAAATATACATGAAGAAACCGAGCACTACATAGTGACAGGAGGTTTCTTCAATAATTATCCTCGTAGAAGAGAGCAGTTGTTGAGTGATGATTACTTCGCCTAACAAGTGTGTTAAACACGTTCGCTGCGCTCACTGGATTGCCGCGCAATTGCGCGGCAGCCGTTTTCACTGGCGTTAGGGGTAGGACCAATTGACAATAGAAACACCACACTTTCTGGTTGGCGGCGGTGAAATGGGTGCGCGATTGCGGGCCTTTGCCTGGGAACAGACGCCCCTTGGTCCATCGGCAGCCTGGCCGTCGTCACTGAAGACGTTGGTGGGGATCATGTTGGCGTCAAACCAACCGATGTTTGTAGCGTGGGGTGCCACGCGCACTCTTATCTATAATGACTACTACGCTGAAATCCTCGGAAACAAGCATCCAGATGCGCTTGGCCGGGATTTCTTAGAAGTCTGGTACGAGATCCGGGAGCAACTTCAGCCGATAGTATCTTCTGCTCTGAGAGGCGAGCCAGTGCAGATGCAGGACATCCCATTGATGGTGCAACGGCACGGCTATCCGGAACAGACTCATTTTTCCTTCTTCTATTCTCCAGTGCGAGGGGAAGCTCTGGAAGTCGAAGGATTGTTCTGCGCGTGTACGGAGATTACCGCCCAGGTGCTGACCGAGCAGCGGTTGGCCGAAAGCGAGGCACGGCATCGCGGGGTGCTGACTAACATGGACGAGGCATTCCTGCTGCTGGGACCTGATTTCCGTGTACTGGAAGCCAATGATGCCGCTTCGCGCCTGATTAAAACGCCGGGTGATATGATCGGCGAGGACTTCGGGAGCCTGTTCTCGGAAGGCGGGCAGGCCTCAGTCTACTCAATGTGCCAACGCGTCAGTGTCAGTGGTACACCGGAGCGGCACGATTATTCCCACGTTTCAGCCGAACAGGGATTGTGCTGGTATGAAGCGCGCGCCTATATGGTCGACGCCGGTCTGGCCGTATTTGTACGCGATATCACCGAGCATAAGAAAATGGCTGCAGATGCTGCGGATGCGGCCGAACGAGTGCAACTCGCGTTGGACGCGGGCGCCATCGTTGGGACCTGGGTCTGGACGATACCGGACAATCGCTTTATTGCAGACGCCCGCTTCGCCGCCAGCTTCGGACTCAACGAGGCGTTGTGTAAGTCGGGCCTCCCACTGGAACTCGTTATGGAATCCATTTATACAGATGATCGCGACCGAGTCTCGGCGGCGATCGAGGAAGTGATGGGACGGGGGGGCGCATACAGGTGCGAATATAGGGTCTGGCACAGGGATGGTACCCTCCGCTGGGTCGAAGCCAACGGCAGAGTAGAGCTAGACCCCGATGGTAAGGCGGTCCGTTTCCCGGGAGTGCTGCTAGACATTGAAGACCGGCGACGCATGGAAGCCGAACGCGACCAAGCCGGCATGCTGCTGCGTATGTTTACCGATGCGGTACCCGGGGTGGTTTATGCAAAGGACCGTGCCGGCCGATTCATGGTTGCCAACCGCGGAGTGGCGGAACTGCTGGGACTGCCCCCAGAGGAGTTCCTCGGTCGCACGGATGAAGACGTACTCGCAGACAGCGTTCAGAGCGCGGCGATTATGGCCACTGACCGCCGCATCATGGATTCCGGCGTGGGCGAGCAAGTCGAGGAAGAGGTTATGCTATCCGATGGGACCCCGGCCATCTGGCTATCGAACAAGGCACCGTGGCGTGATGAAGACGGGAACATTCTGGGTTTGATCGGTTCGTCCGTCGATATTACGGATCGCAAACGCATGGAAAACGCATTGCGCGTGTCTGAACAGCGCTTTGCACTGGCCATGGACGTGGCCCAATTCGGTACCTGGGTCTGGGACGTGCAAACCGGCGACGTCCGTATGGATCCGCGATGTAGGCAGATTGTTGGTGCTGCACCTGATGATGCGGTCGTAACCTTGGACGTCCTGGCCCAGCGCATCCATTCCGAGGACTGGCCGCGGGTTGAGGCTGCCCTCCAACGTGCGCTTCGACCCGGTTCCGGTGGCAGCTATACCGAAGAGTTCCGATGGATCCACGCCGATGGTCAAGTGGTGTGGACGATGTCGCGCGGACAGGTATTGTTTGAAGGAGACGCGCCGGACGCCAGACCATTGTCGATGATCGGAACGGTGCTCGATATCACAGAACGTCGGCGGATGGTTGAGAGTCTTGAGCAGGCGGATCGCCGCAAGGACGAGTTCCTCGCCATGCTCGCACACGAGCTGCGCAACCCTCTCGCGCCCATCGGGACTGCAGCTAGTTTGCTTAAGATAGCACCTGTGGATAATGAAGCGCAGGTGCGGGAGATTGGGGGAGTCATCACGCGCCAGGTCGCGCATATGACCGAGCTTGTGGACGACCTTCTGGACGTTTCGAGGGTCACGCGGGGCCTAGTGGAATTTGCCCGTGAGCCAGTGGACATACGTGCGGTATTGGATGCTGCAGTAGAGCAGGCCCAGCCCTTGATCGCTGCGCGCGGGCATGCCCTGACGACGCAATTCCCGGATACGGCGCTGGTTATCGGCGACCGCCACCGGCTGGTTCAGGTGGTGGCGAATCTGCTCAACAACGCTGCCAAGTACACGCCAGCTAACGGTCGGTTGCAAATGTCGGTACAGGTCCAAAATGGAAAGGTGCAGCTGCGTGTCACTGACAACGGCATTGGTATGGACGAAGCATTGTTGCCAACGGTGTTCGACCTGTTCGCGCAGGGTAAACGCGCCCCAGATCGCTCCCAAGGGGGCCTGGGAATCGGCTTGGCTCTAGTGCGCAGTATTGTGGAGCAGCATGGAGGTAGTGTTGCGGCCACAAGCCCTGGACTCAATCTGGGCAGCACCTTCACGATTACGTTGCCATTGGCGGCAACTGATGAGGTGCTAGTGCCAGCGCCATCTGTCACCACTGGTGCGAGTACAGCGTTGAAAATCCTTGTGGTCGACGACAACCAGGATGCGGCGGAGTTGCTCGCTATCCTGCTGGATGCACTGGGCCATGACGCGGAAATCGCCGACAATGGTACTCGCGCTCTGGCCATCGTGCGGGCCGAACCACGTTGGGACGTGTTCATCTTGGACATTGGCCTCCCCGACATGACAGGGTATGAACTCGCGCGGCAACTCAAGACGGCTGCGGATTGTTCAACCTATATCGCGCTGACAGGCTATGACCAGTCCAGCGATCGCCAGAAGTCAAGGGCCGCGGGGTTTGATCACCACCTGGCTAAGCCCGCTGACTTCGACCAATTGCAGCAAATCCTGAATGGAATTGACTCCGTAAAACGTAAAAAAGGTAAATAGATACTAATGACTAGATGTTAGAAGCTAATAAAGCGCCAAAGCCCATTAAAAAAATCTTAGGCTGAACTTGACTGGTCATACCCTGTATCTGCTTCATCAAACCTTGTACCCACCTCGTCATTCCGGCGGCCTTTTAGCCGGAATTGGTTTTATTTAGTCGCTAATGGCTCCCTGCTAAAAGCATGCAGGGGTGACCAACAGCATCAAGTCTACGGTCTTTATTTAGAGTCGTGGTTTCTGACGTTTTCAATGAAAAAATGCTGACTTTGCAATGTAATAAGAATAGGTAAAGATTAAAAAATTAACCCGTCAGTCAGTTATCTCGATTTTTCCAAGACCGAATTTAACATGCGGACTGACTAATACACTGTTATACAACATTAGCGAGTATTTAAAACAGGCATTGAAAGTTTTCTCTACAGGCTATTGATGGACCCTGTACTCGGCTTTTTGTCAACTTGTTCTATTTGGTTATTTAAGTATTCGGACATTGGATTTACTCTTTGCTTCACCCTACCATTAATTTTTTATCTGCTTTGTGCCATTTACTGAAGCTAATCTGTTCGTGACTGGATGGCCGCTGTGTACTGTGAATTAAATTGGTATAGGCTTATTTATCGCCAAATACTACTCCAAAGAAACGTCATTTCCGAAGCATCGGGAACCACTTTGACTGTTATCCTATACTCAAAAAAGTGGATTACTAAGTTTTACGACAACATTTGCGGAGGTCCCGGATAATGCTTCGCATTTCTGGGATGACGGCATTATTTCTTTGAAAACTTCAACGACCGCTACTCTATTCGGTGAATGACGGCAACTCATTCAAAGCCGCCAAACACTTATTCTGTCTTATCCTTAAACTCACACAAATCTTCAATAATGCATGAGCCACAGCGTGGTTGTCGGGCGATGCAGGTGTAACGTCCGTGCAGAATTAACCCGGGATGCACATCGACTTTAAATTCGGTAGGGACTAATTTCAGCAGTTATAGTTGAACTTGCTCGACATTTTTTCCCATGGCTAATTTCGTGCGGTTGCTCACGCGGAAAATGTGAGTATCCACGGCTATTGTCGGCCAGCCGAAGGATAATTAAAGTAGATTTTTGTGTGACCTTAGTCCAATCAAGTATAAAACACAAAAGAAATCAAATTATGCCACGTAAAGCATTGTAGTGGCCTTTATGCGAGGTAATTGTAAAACGTTTGCCGTCCAGACTATCTCACTGCAGTCCCGTGTTTGACGGTAGAGAAAATTTTGAACCGTCTTGGTATTTTTCAAGTGTTTGGTCAATAGCCAATTGAAAGGATTGGACCAGCATAGGATTAATGTCTCTACTCAAGGCGAAATAATAATGCTTTGGCGGAAAGCGGAAAACAACTTCAAATAAAGAAGGATTTAATCCGGCTGACTTTAACGTTTCACTCCAAGCAACCTCTCCAAAAACCCATACATCAATCCGTCCAGCAGTTAACATGGCCCCCATACTTGTGGAATCAGGTAACAATACGATATTGTCCGATGGAACTTTTATTTCGTGAAGTATTTCTTCCCCTACATCACCTCTAACCGCACCGGTGATATAACTTTTTAATTTAGCGGAGTCAGTGATTTTAATTTGACGAGCTTTAAGGGCGATCACTACGTCGCTTTCAGAAGCGAATGGGCCTACCCATTGAAATTTATCTTCTCGCTCAGGGGTTCGAATCGTACTGAATAAAACGGTATTGGGTCCTCGTAAGGCGTTTTTAAAAGCTCTTGCCCAAGGTTGAACCAAAATCTCGTCTCTTTGAACAGGGCTACCCAAGTCTGCCGATGCACTTAACAATACCTCAACGGCAAACCCTTCCAGTTGACCATTTCGAACATAATTAAACGACGCATTATTTTCAGTTATGTAAGTGAGTTCGTTGAGTTCTAATGAGAAAGCAGCAACATTCATTGACGATGTCACTACAATAGCTGCACATTCTAAAAGTAGTAACCTAAAAAACAATGGCTGCATCTTACACCTTCCGAAAAAAGAAAACTGATGGTGTCTAAGCCAGAATATTATTCTGATTTAGGCAAAATATGTGCTGATTTAATGTCACTGAAATAATAACTTTTTAAACTAACTCTTAGCGCCCTCGTCCGTTTTTTTTCAGTAACTTGGTTTAGAAGTATTTATTCAAGTCTAACATTTTTTATTCAGTTTTCCAGGTGATGGAGCTGTAGAGGGACTCTTAGATTCGCTATTCAGTTTTATCCTTAAACTCACACAAGTCCTCAATAATGCAGGACCCGCAGCGTGGTTTTCGGGCGATGCAGGTGTAACGTCCGTGCAAAATTAACCAGTGATGCACATCGACTTTAAATTCGGCTGGGACTACTTTTAACAGTTTTTGTTCAACCTGATCAACGTTTTTTCCCATGGCCAGCTTAGTGCGGTTAGATACACGAAAAATATGCGTATCTACAGCAATGGTCGGCCAGCCGAAAGCTGTATTTAAAACCACATTTGCGGTTTTACGCCCGACACCAGGCAGGGCTTCCAATGCTTCTCTTGATTCGGGAACTTCTCCATTGTGTTTATCCATCAGAATTTGACACATCTTGTACACGTTTTGCGCCTTGGAATTATAAAGGCCAATCGTTTTAATGTAACCTCGCAAACCTTCCAGGCCTAAATCCACAATCGCTTGTGGTGTATTGGCGACTGGAAAGAGTCTATCAGTGGCCTTATTCACGCCCACATCAGTAGCCTGGGCTGAAAGTGTCACCGCTACCAAAAGTTCAAACGGGCTGGAAAAGTTTAATTCTGTAGTGGGGTGGGGGTTAGCATCGCGTAATCGCGTTAATATTTCTTTTCGTTTGGAATTATTCATATTGGATCGAATATCGTTTAAATTTCAGTGGTTACTCTGGCCCGGGTAATTGTCTTTTCGGTTTGAGGCTTACGCGCGGCTAGATGAGCGTCCACTGCGTTTTTGCAGGCAATGAGTAGCCCCATCCCTAAAAACGCTCCGGGCGGTAAAATAGCAAGCAGGAAGGGAGAGTCAGTGGCAAATAAGGTGACTTGCCAGTTATTGGCGACTTCACCGAACAACCGATCGGCCCCGGTAAACAGTGTGCCGTTCCCTAGCACCTCTCTAAAGCCTCCTAGTACCACTAATACAACGGTAAACCCCGTACCCATCACAAGGCCATCATAGGCCGCAGGCAAAATTGAATTCTTAGAGGCAAAGGCTTCTGCGCGACCTATGATGGCACAGTTAGTCACAATTAAGGGAATAAAAATACCGAGCGTTAAATACAGTTCATAAGTGAAGGCGTTCATCAGCAGTTGTACAATGGTGACAAATGAAGCGATGATCATCACGAAGATGGGGATACGAATTTCGTTTCTTACCACATTTCGAATGAGTGATACGGTAATGTTTGACCCCATTAATACCAACATGGTCGCAAGGCCCAGCCCCAAACCATTTATAAAGGTCGCGGTAACCGCCAGTAATGGGCATAGACCCAGTAACTGAACCAGTGCTGGGTTATTTTTCCACAAACCTTGCAAGGTGAGATCCTGATAACTAGGCATGGGAATTACTCAACCTCCACTTTGCAATCGTTAGGTTGCTCAAACAGCACGTGTTGATTATTTTGTACGAATATCAACGTATTTTTAACAGCGTTGACGACCGCGCGGGGAGTGATGGTAGCCCCCGTAAATTGATCAAAACGGCCGCCGTCTTTTTTAACTGCCCAGTTCAGAGGGAGAGGGTCAGAAAGCGATTTACCATTAAAAGTTAGAATCCAGTCACTGATGGCAAGCTCAATTTTATCGCCGAGCCCAGGCGTTTCTTTATGCTCGACGGTTCTGACGCCCAATACATTCAGATTAACATCAATGCCCACCACAAGATGAATATTGCCACTGTATCCATCGGGTGCGGTAGTCTCGATTGCAAGCGCACTGGGTTGGTCACCAAGCCGAGCGCGGTAAATAATATGAGGTTCATTAGAGCCCAGATTATCAGCCTGTACCAAGGTGCAATCGTTGTAAAAGGAATTGTCGTAATACTGTTCTGGCACAACTTCTGTCAATACACTCAGAAGGCGTTTTTTTTGTTGCTCTGAAATACGCGAAGCGGTGGTGGCAAAAGTAATGCTAATTAATGCTGTGGTGACAATGGCAAACAACGCTAACATGCCGCCATTTTTATAAAGCGTGGAAAACATTATCGTGGGTTCCTCGCTTTTTTTGCCATATGACCATAAGTGCGTGGACGGGTATAGTAATCGATAAGGGGAACAGCCATATTCATAATGATAACCGCAAAGGCTACGGCATCCGGATAACCCCCAAATGTGCGAATAATGATCACCCACATCCCGATGAATGCGCCGAACACTATCCTGCCTTTGTCGGTTGTAGAGGCCGTCACAGGATCCGTGGCGATAAAAAATGCACCAAATATCAAGCTGCCATTAAGTATGTGAAATAACGGCGAGGCAAATGAATCGGAATCTGCGAGGAAAAAAATCAGTGACAATATGGCGGCAGAAGCCAACGTGGCAGTGGGTATATGCCAATTAATTACCTTTGTTTTCACAAGAACAAGGCCGCCGGCTAAGTACGCTAAACTGACCCATGCCCAGCCCGCTCCGGCGCTTGTTGCTATATTGCTCGAAAAAATAGGCTGATTAAGCGCTTCAGGATAGGTTAAATTCTGTGATAATGCGGTCTTTACTGTATCTAATGGGGTCGCCATGGTGACGCCGTCCACCGCCACCCTTAATTGATCCATACTATGCCCAGAGACGGTGAAGTCTGACATGATGATGGATAATGTGTCCCAAAAATCTGGTTGGATGCTGGTTAATGAAGAAGGCGGCAGCCAAAGTGTCATGGCTGCAGGAAATGAGATAAGTAACATGACATAGCCTGCCATAGCAGGGTTAAACAGGTTGAAACCTAATCCACCATATAGCTGCTTTACGATAGCAATGGCGAAGAAAGTGCCTACTACCGTCATCCACCATGGCAAAAGTGGGGGAATACTTACGGCTAAAAGCAGCGCAGTAAGAATTGCACTAAAGTCGTTTAACGCAAACGTTACCCGTTTACCGCGCATGTACACAATCATTGCTTCGGTCACAATGGCCGTCAGTACGGCTATCATTGCTTGAATCAATACACCAAATCCAAACAAAATCACTTGTGCAATTATACCAGGGACCATTGCCAGTATGACTAAGCGCATCACTTGACTTGTGTCGCGTTTGACCCGCTGATGAGGAGAGCTGGACAGGGTTAACTTCATCTATTCTGTCTCACTATTATTTTTTTGTGCTATTTTTTTCGCTTTCGCTTTGGCAACTGCTGCAGCGATACGTTTACGCTTTTCGTCGTCTTCACTCAAACTGGCTTGCTCACTATCTGAAGATGGCTCATTAGCGCTAAATGATGTGTCAGCAGGTAATGAGGCTTCTTCACTATGCTTATCTTCGTTGATTTGGACCACTGCAGCTGCAGTTCTGACTGTACGTTCATCTTCTGCTGAGTCATTGCCATTGTCACTAGCGTCAGCCTGAGCAGCTTCTTTCTTCACTTTGGCGCGTGCAACGGCCGCAGCGATTTTGGCTTTACGTTCATCTTCTGCTGAGATATTGCCAGTGTCACTAGCGTCAGTCTGCGCAGCTTCTTTCTTCGCTTTAGCGCGTGCAACGGCCGCAGCGATTTTGGCTTTACGTTCATCTTCTGCTGAGTCATTGCCAGTGTCACTAGCGTCAGCCTGAGCAGCTTCTTTCTTCGCTTTGGCGCGTGCAACGGCCGCAGCGATTTTGGCTTTACGTTCATCTTCTGCTGACTCATTGCCAGTGTCACTAGCGTCAGCCTGAGCAGCTTCTTTCTTCGCTTTAGCGCGTGCAACGGCCGCAGCGATTTTGGCTTTACGTTCATCTTCTGCTGAGACATTGTCAGTGTCACTAGCGTCAGTCAGAGCAGCTTCTTTCTTTGCTTTGGCCCTGGCGATTGCCGCTGCTACTTGCGTCTTTTTATTGATCTCGGCTGACGTCGCTGAATCTGAGGGCGTCGACTGTTGCGCTGCCTTTTTGGCTTTCGCTCGTGCTAAGGCCGCTGCCACTTTGTCCTTAGCTGCGTTGGACTCTACTGGCTCGGAAGTTTTTTGGTTTGCCGCCGCTTCTCTCGCTGCTTTGGCTTTTTGATGCCGTTCTTCTCGCTCTTGCTTTTCTCTAATCAACCGCGCATTACGTGCTTCAAATCTTTCTTTGGCTTTTTCTGCACGACTTTTCTCTTCTTTTTCGAGCCGGATTTCAGCTTTTGCCTGACGATAATAGTGTACCAACGGAATTTCACTAGGACACACATACGCGCATGCGCCACACTCAATACAGTCGAACAGGTTGTAAGACTGTGCTTTGTCGAGCTCCTTGGCTTTTGCGTGCCAGAAAATCTGTTGCGGTAATAACGAAGCAGGGCAGGCGTCGGCACAAGCACCACAGCGAATGCAAGCTCTTTCCTGTTCACCAAAGTTCACTTCGCCCTTAGCAGGAGCAAGCAAGCAATTCGATATCTTAACAATGGGCACCGCCATACTGCTGAGGGTAAACCCCATCATCGGCCCTCCCATGACAATCTGCGGCGCCGACTGTTCTTTTACCTGATAATCTGCATTCGCCAGCAAGTGTTTAACGGGCGTCCCTAACCTGGCCCAATAATTACCCGGTTGTTTCACCGCTCTTCCTGAAACTGTGACAACTCGCTCAATAAGGGGTTTGCCTTCATAGATAGCGCTGGCTACGGCAAAACAGGTGCCTACATTAAACATCAGTACACCTATATCAGCGGGTAAACCATGTCGGGGCACCTCGCGCTGGGTTAGCATTTGAATGAGCTGCTTTTCGCCACCAGCGGGGTACTTGGTCTCTACCGCTACAACCAGATAACCAGGTTTATCCTGACAGGCTATCTGCATCGCTTTGATAGCTTCCGGTTTATTATCTTCTATGGCAATGACCACGGCCATGGGCGTGATTAAATGCTGAAGAACATCAATGCCTTGGCGAATTTGCCAAGCATGTTCCTGCATTAACCTGTCGTCGGAGGTGATATAAGGTTCACATTCCGCACCATTAATGATGAGGAATTCAATTTTTTTGTTATTACCAGTTTTGATATGCGTAGGAAATCCAGCCCCCCCCATTCCCGCGATACCTGCATCACAGATTGCCTCCACCACCGTTTGCTGAGGCAACGATTGAAAGTGGGGGAGGGGAGTGAGTGTGGTCCACTCATCCTGTCCATCAGGTTCAATAATGATACAGGGTTCGCTTAGGCCGCTGGGATGCGCTACAACGTGGGGGGTTATTCGCTTAACGGTTCCTGATGTGGAGGCATGGACAGGTACCGCGAAGGGGTGGCTGCTTTTTGTTAACGCCTGCCCTTTTTTAACATAGTCACCTTCCGCCACGCAAATGCTACCTTCTGTACCGATATGCTGGCGCAGAGGCAGAATAATCGTTTCGGGTAAGGGCAGGGTTTGGATCTTAGTGGTGTTAGATAACGATTTTTCATCTGGCGGGTGAACGCCTCCCGTAAAGGAGTGACATCGCCCCTCTTTTAGCTCTGCAATGATTTCGTCAGTACTTCGTATCATTGTCATCACGACACCATTTTAATCGGAATATCTCCTTTCGGAGATTGTTTAAAATTCCACTTCCACGAATTTGTGGTGGGCTTGACGGGAATCATATCAATACAGTCTACCGGACAGGGTTCAACACACAGATCGCACCCCGTGCATTCGTCTGTAATGACGGTATGCATTTGCTTGGAGGCACCCAAGATCGCATCTACCGGGCAGGCTTGTATGCATTTAGTACAACCGATACATTCGTCTTCGCGTATGAAGGCCACTTTTTTTACTTCGTCTTTTTGCGCATCGGTATGTAGTGGTTTAGGTTCTACACCCATTAAGTCAGCGAGCTTTTTCATGGTAGCCTCGCCACCAGGAGGGCATTTGTTCACATCGTCGCCGTTAGCGATGGCTTCTGCATAGGGACGGCAACCAGGATAACCACACTGCCCACATTGCGTTTGCGGCAATAATTCGTCTAACTGCTGTACCAGCGGATCGCTTTGTACTTTAAAGCGAATACTGGCATAACCTAAAATCAAGCCAAATATAAGGGCGAGTGCGCCAATGGCGATTAACGCAATATAAACCGACATCAAAATTTCACCAATCCACTAAATCCCATAAAGGCCATAGACATGAGTCCTGCCGTAATCATCGCTATAGATGCCCCTTTAAATGGCAATGGTACGTCAGCAGCAGCTAAACGTTCACGCATCGCCGCAAATAAAATAAGCACCAGTGAAAAACCTAGGGCTGCACCTAACCCATAAATGAGACTTTCTATCAGGTTATGTTGTTCCGTTAAATTCAGCAACGCCACGCCAAGCACAGCACAGTTTGTGGTGATGAGTGGCAGAAAAATACCGAGCAGGCGATACAGAGTAGGGCTGGTTTTGTGAACCACCATTTCGGTAAATTGAACTACAACAGCGATAACCAAAATAAATGCAAGGGTGCGAAGATAGCTTATTCCCAACGGGCCAAGTAAATAAGTTTCAACAAGATAACTGCTGACGGAAGCCAGGGTGAGAACAAACGTGGTTGCCATGGACATGCCGATAGCAGTCTCCAGTTTTCCAGACACACCCATAAAAGGGCATAAGCCAAGAAACTTTACCAACACGAAGTTGTTAACCAATACTGTGCCCACGAGTAGCAGTAAAAAATCTGACATGTATTTCAATGAACCTGGTGCGTTATAACCCACATAAGAGCGTGAATGCAGTCACTAAAAATAGAGTGCAATAGCAGCATTCAAACTTATCGACATAGTAAGAAAGTAAAATGCAATATTTAATGCCGCGCATTATCGCTTTTTATGAAAAAATTAACAACTTACTGGGTACAAGCAGATCATGAACGAATGGTTAATTTTAAAGATATGATAAAGGGAAAAGATGAATCTAGTTGGAAGCGGTTGGCTCCCCCTCCCCGACTCGAACGGGGGACCTGCGGATTAACAGTCCGTCGCTCTAACCAACTGAGCTAAGGGGGAATCGACCATTTTAGTACGCTGAAAAGTTGGCTCCCCCTCCCCGACTCGAACGGGGGACCTGCGGATTAACAGTCCGTCGCTCTAACCAACTGAGCTAAGGGGGAC
>NZ_JAPFRD010000005.1:330021-432967 GCF_026183695.1 Alteromonas aquimaris
TTGGCTCCCCCTCCCCGACTCGAACGGGGGACCTGCGGATTAACAGTCCGTCGCTCTAACCAACTGAGCTAAGGGGGACCGGCTTTTCAACGGAGGCGAATATTAATGACGTCACATGCTGCTGTCAATAACATTCAACATATTTTCTTATCTATTTTTCAAAAAGTCTATTTTTGATGGTTTATTGCACAAAGCGCCAATAACCCCTCAAAAATATATGTTTGCTCATTCGTGAGAGACCAAATGAGTGGAGGAAAAATAATAATTCGCAGAGTGCGAAAGTCAGATCTTATGCAAGTTTTTTTTTATAACAAAAAACGCTTAAAAAATTCGTTTAAGCTATAAAAACGTTATTGACTACTGTCTATATGTCCAGTTTTTCGAAATAGTGTCGCCCAAATTGCCAGTACACAAGGTTAGTCTTTACTTACACGATCTCATTAGGATCCTGTAAAAAATGCCGCCACCATTGGGGTTTGCGTAGTTATCCACTATTTCTGTGGATAACTATGTTAATAAACAAATATATCGTTGCGAAATTATGGACGATCTAGCGCCTGGATCCCTTTGCATTACAAAGAAGTAATTCTTTAAAGTCATTTAAATCAATTATTTATGTTGTATTTATGGCTTGTTTCTGAAACTCACATAATTTAATGTTTTACAGCTGACAACTTGTGTGTTATTTGCCAAACTGGTTGATCTCCGATAGCCTGATTTTTAGCAAGTGTGTAAATATTACAGGCTAACATTACATTTTTTTAACATTAAAGGTTGATTTGTAAACACCCTATAACCTTAAATTTTCTAAGTTATTATTAACCTGGTTCACGGGGGTGTTACCAATTAGCGCCACTCTTTAAAGTATTTGATCGGGGCTGTTTAATAAAGGACATACAGGCATCTCTGATAACCAAAAAAACGATTCTGGGATAAATCGGCTGAGTAGGGGGTTTTTGTACATCTTATTTATATTTAATAAAAATGTTAGCAGTTGTCTTAGTTTGTCCGTAGACTGATCCCAACAATCCGCCGTGATCAAAGATCAACCTAGCGAGGCCGCGCCTTCATCCTCATAGTACAATTCAGACGAGAAAACGAGTTGACCGTGACAGCTACAGCATCAAGTTCTACCAACCTTACCGAAGGTAAAATTCAAACCACCTTATATCGTATGACTGTGCCGATGATAATCGGTATGATCATGATGATGAGTTTCAGCTTAATAGATACGTTCTTTGTCAGTTTGTTAGGCACTGAGCAACTTGCAGCAATTAGCTTCACCTTCCCCGTCACGTTTACCGTAATCAGTTTGAATATTGGCCTGGGCATTGGTACATCAGCAGTAATAGGTAAGTTACAGGGAAGGGGAGATCCTGAAACTGCCCGTTTCCGAGCGACTGGGGCAATGATGTTATCTGTATTGCTGGTTGGAATACTCGCTTTAATAGGTATGTTTACTATTACCCCGGTCTTCAGTTTATTAAATGCATCCTCTGAATTGCTGCCCTATATTTCTGAATACATGTCTATCTGGTATCTATCGAGCTTGTTTCTTGCCTTACCTATGGTAGGCAATAGCGTGCTAAGAGCGTGTGGTGACACACGCACGCCCAGCATTATTATGGCGGCCGGCGGTTTTTTAAATGCTGCATTGGATCCCTTGCTTATTTTTGGCTGGGGCCCTATCCCCGCAATGGGGATACAAGGGGCGGCTGTGGCCACTTTAATTGCCTGGTCAGTGGGGGCTGCGTGGATTATTTACTTGCTGGCAATTAAACGTAATCTGATGCTGCCGCGCCTACTTACCCTACCCGAGCTCATCGAAAACAGTCGCGATGTGCTGCGTATCGGTTTCCCAGCAGCTGGGGCAAATATGCTTACTCCCATAGCAGGGGGCGTGATGACTGCAGTGGTGGCAACTTATGGTGCAGAGGCTGTGGCTGCCTGGGGCGTAGGACATAGGCTTGAATCTATTGCCAGCATTATTATCCTATCATTATCCATGACGTTACCCCCGTTTATAAGTCAGAATGTAGGCGCAGATAAATTCAATCGGGTTGAGCAGGCTTATAAACTTACTTTAAAGTTTATTATGCTTTGGCAGTTATTCATTTTTATTATGCTTTGGGCGATGTCTGGACTGATTGCAGAAGTCTTTGCCAAAGAAGCGGAAGTCGCAGATTTAATAAAACTATTTTTAGCGATTGTGCCATTAGGCTATGGCTTGCAAGGCGTAATCATTTTGACCAACTCCTCTTTTAATGCAATGCATCAGCCAATGACTGCACTCGTGCTTAGTGTCATCCGTCTGTTTGTCTTCTTCGTACCCATCTCCTATTTAGGAAGTATTTTATATGGATTGGAAGGACTATTCTGGGGAACGGTAGTGGCAAATTTATTGATGGGAGCATTATCTTATTACTGGTTTACAAGAGAAATACAGCAGTTTCGTGAGGAATTCGAGGAATTAAAACCGCTATGAGTAAAGGTTTCGAGCTAGTATCACAATACAAACCAGCGGGGGATCAGCCAAAAGCGATCGGCGAATTGGTCGACGGACTTGAGAGTGGGCTGGCTAGCCAGACTCTTCTAGGGGTGACCGGCTCAGGGAAAACATTTACCATGGCCAACGTGATCCAACAGGTTCAGCGTCCCACTCTTATACTTGCCCACAATAAAACGTTGGCGGCACAGCTTTACGGCGAAATGAAAGAGTTTTTCCCTAATAATGCGGTTGAATATTTCGTTTCGTATTACGATTATTATCAGCCAGAAGCTTATGTCCCTAGCACCGATACCTTTATTGAAAAAGATGCCTCAATAAATGACCACATTGAGCAAATGCGTTTATCCGCCACTAAAGCACTGATGGAACGACGCGATGTAGTAATTGTCGCCAGTGTCTCCGCCATATATGGTTTAGGCGATCCTGAATCCTATATGAAAATGTTATTACATTTGCGCCAGGGGGATATTGTTAACCAGCGGGATATTTTGCGCCGGTTGGCAGAATTACAATATAAACGGAATGATTTGGCCTTCGAACGAGGCTCGTTCAGGGTGAGGGGAGATGTCATCGATATCTTCCCTGCAGATTCAGAAAAACAAGCTGTTCGGGTTGAGCTGTTCGATGAAGAAATTGAAAAAATCAGTCTGTTTGATCCGCTGACAGGCGCCGTTGAGAAGTCTGTTGTGAGAACCACCGTTTTCCCTAAAACACACTACGTTACCCCGCGAGACAAAATTCTTAGTGCAATTGACCGCATCAAGGAAGAGTTAAAAGATCGCAAGGAACAGCTCAAGTCAGTCAATAAGCTGCTTGAGGAACAAAGGATCTCCCAACGCACTCAATTTGATATAGAAATGATGTTAGAGCTGGGGTATTGCTCAGGGATCGAAAATTATTCTCGCTATCTTTCGGGCAGGGCACCAGGCGAGCCGCCACCCACTTTAATCGACTATTTTCCTGCAGACGGGTTGTTATTTATCGATGAATCTCACGTTACCGTTTCCCAGATTGGCGCCATGTACAAAGGGGATCGCTCACGTAAAGAAACTTTAGTGGAATACGGTTTCAGGCTACCCTCTGCATTGGACAACAGACCCTTAAAATTCGAAGAGTTTGAACATATATCTCCGCAAACTATCTATGTATCCGCCACCCCAGGTAAGTATGAGTTGGAAAAATGTGGTGGAGATGTGGTAGAGCAGGTAGTGCGACCCACAGGCTTATTGGATCCTGAAATTGAAATTCGCCCGGTCGCCACACAGGTGGATGATGTTCTCTCTGAAATTCAGCAGCGCGTCAAGGTAGATGAAAGAGTACTTATTACTACGCTGACAAAACGCATGGCGGAAGACCTGAGTGAATATTTAAATGAGCACGGGGTACGTGTGCGTTACCTGCATTCTGATATTGATACCGTTGAGCGTATTGAGATCATTCGGGATTTGCGGTTAGGAAAATTTGATGTGCTGGTAGGCATTAACCTATTACGCGAAGGTTTGGATATGCCGGAGGTGTCGCTGGTGGCCATCTTAGATGCTGACAAAGAAGGATTCTTAAGAGCAGAGCGTTCATTAATTCAAACGATCGGTAGAGCGGCACGTCATATCAATGGTAAAGCCATTATGTACGCTGACAGAATTACCGACTCGATGAAGAGGGCCATGGACGAAACCGATCGTCGCCGCGAAAAACAACGCGCTTACAATCAAAAACACAACTTGACGCCACAGCGATTGAACAAGCCCATCACCGATATAATGGATGTGGGCGACTCGGCCCATCCGGCCGCGGGTAAAGTAAAATTACGTAAAGTTGCAGAAAAGCGAAAAGCTCAATCTTATGCCAGTGCGACAGAGATAATGGCGCAAATAAGCGCGCTGGAAAAACAGATGTTTGAATGTGCAAGAGAACTTGAGTTTGAAAAAGCCGCTTCGTTGAGAGACGACATTGAAGCGCTAAGGAAGCAAGTTGTTGCGTTGTCTTAAAAAATTAGCATTGTAATCCGATAAACAGTCGCCTAATATGGTGTTATAAGTATCCATAACTATACCTATAAAAATGGTGCATTCATGTTAAATCGATTACAAGAGTCAGACATTAAGCTACTGCGTGTGTTTTATGCGGTTGCCAGTTGTAACGGATTTACAGCGGCTGAGCCTGTATTACGTATGCAGCGTCCTAACATCAGTGCGGCAATCAAAAAGTTAGAGGAACGTCTGGACCTGGTTCTCTGTCATCGTGGTCGCGGTGGTTTCCAGATGACCAAAGAAGGCGAGGTCGTATTTCAAGAAACCAAACGTATCTTTAATGCGTTTGATAATTTCGTTTTCAACCTTAAATCGCTTCATGATGACTATTCTGGTCATATTACATTAGTGCTGATGGCTGGATTGCCCTTATCAATGCATTTGGCCGTCAGTAAAGCCGTCAAAAGTACCATGAAAAAGTTTGATGACATTCATGTGAATATTCAAACGCGATTATACAATGAAGTCGAACATGTGGCCTTGTCGGGTGAATGTCACTTAGTCGTGTCTACCTATGATATGGTGAAACCTGAGTCGGTCACTTTCCATCCGATAGGGGTAGAGTGCCAGGGCAGACTTTATTGTGCGCCCACTCATGAGTTAGCCAAATATCGTGACATTGAATCGTTACCAGAGAAAGTGAAAATTGAAGATTATCCGGCCATCGGGATTTCCGGCTTGTCTTCAGCTAACTATATCGAGGATGAACGCCGCCTGGCTATTCAGACTTTCTCTGATTCCTACGACGCGGTAATGTCTGCCATTATGACAGGGGAATATGTAGGTTTACTGCCCGATTACATGGCTAAAGAGCAGGGAGCCAGCTTAGGTTTGGTGCCCATTGCGCGGGGGAGTCTATTTAACTTTTCTCATGAACTGTTCGTGATGAACGGTAAAAATACGCGCCTTAATCCGGTATTACGACACTGCATAAAAGAATTAGCTTACTTTATCGCTGAAAGCCAGAAATAGTTGAACCAGACAGGGGCACGTCAGAGTGCCCCTGTTAATTATTCATATTCCAGTGGATCCACAGCCTCGTTTTCTTTAAACGCTTCCAGTCTTTCTTGGCATGCACCACACTTGCCACAGGCTTTTTCCCGCCCGTTATAGCACGTCCAGGTGTACTGGTAATCCAAACCCATTCGTAGGCCATCAGTCAATATGTCCGTTTTGCTGTGATGCAGGTATGGGGTAACCACGTCTACCTTTTCATAGTTTGCTATGGCACACACCTCTTTCATCTTTTGCACAAATTCAGGACGGCAATCAGGATAAATGGCATGATCCCCTGAATGGGCACCGTAATACACTGCGTTTGCCTTTTGACTTACCGCATAGCCTACCGCGAGGGAAATCAGTATCATATTGCGGTTAGGCACAACAGTTTGCTGCATACTGGGCTCTTCATAATGCCCTTCAGGTACGTCTATGTCATCTGTCAGTGCAGAACCACCTACAAGGCTGTTTATCGCGCTGATGTCGACAATTTTATGGGGTACTGCGAGCATTTCACAGGCGCGTTTAGCATAATCCAGTTCCTTTTTATGTCGCTGGCCGTAGTTAAATGACAGCGCAACAGGTTGCTTACCATCCAGGATCGCTTTATTTAACACGGTAAAAGAATCCATACCGCCAGAGTAAATGACTATAACTTTTTCGGTCATATTATTTAATTGTGAGAAATTGTAGCCGAATTTTAGGTGATTCTTGCTAAAATCCCAACTGTAGAAAACACATTAGTAGTTATAGAATCATCGTAGGAGCGTAGAACTTGTCAGCCACGCAGTTAAAAATAAATGAAATGTTTGAAACCATACAAGGGGAGGGGGTGCATACCGGTGTGCCTTCAATCTTCGTGAGGTTGCAGGGTTGTCCCGTTGGATGCCCCTGGTGCGATACTAAACACACGTGGACACTGGATGATGCCTTTTTAACTTCCGCGAGTGCTGTGTTGCAAAAACAGCAGGAGTCAGAACATTTTTTTAATGCAGATGAACATGAGTTGCTTTCATTATTTTCCCATCGAGGTTATCAGGCAAGGCATGTGGTCATTACCGGTGGTGAACCCTGTATGTATGACTTGTTACCGTTGACCACGCTGCTGCACGAACAAGGTTTTACTACGCAAATCGAAACGAGTGGTACCTACGAAGTGAAGTGCCATGAGGCTACCTGGGTGACAGTTTCGCCTAAGGTCGACATGAAAGGAGGCCTGCCAATTCTTGATTCGGCTATGATGCGAGCCAATGAAATTAAACATCCTGTCGCCATGCAAAAGCATATCGATGAATTGGATAAATTGCTGCAACGATTAGGTGACAGTAAACCTGAGCATATTTGTCTGCAACCCATCAGTCAGCAACAGCGAGCAACTGACTTGGCAATCAAAACTTGTATCCAGCGGAACTGGCGTTTATCGTTACAAACGCACAAGTATATTGGAATTGAATAATCAATGATGGCACTCAGGAATGATATGAGACCTAACATAAACAAGTTTATAAGTTGTATTATTTTATGTTTGTTGCCAATAACCGCCTTATCGGCAACTTGGTCTTTGACCTATCCTCGGCCAATTGAGGAAGGTGATCTGCGCGATGAATATCCACTTGCTCTGCTCACGTTGGCCTTGGAGAAAACGGGAGTTAAGTACAGTTTATTGCCCTCAGAGCGAATTTTATTGCAAGGTAAGGCGTTGCGGCAGTTAAAAGAAAATCGTGAAATAAACGTGATGTGGAGTATGACCGACACACAGCGTGAAAAGGACTTATTGCCAATTAGAATTCCCATTGGTAAAGGGCTGATTGGCTGGCGAGTCTTTTTAATTAGCAAAACGGCACAGGCACGCTTTAATGACGTTGCTACTGTTCAGGATTTAATTTCACTTGACCCGGTGCAAGGGGAGGATTGGCCAGACACCAAGATTTTACAAGCAAACGGTTTCAACGTAGTGACGGTAAAAGACCATAAGCGCGCATTCACTGCCGTGACAACTAATCGCGCTGACTTTTTCCCCCGCTCAGTTATTGAAGTACTGCAAGAACTTAAGACGCCCGCTATTGCTAAAGAGCTGGCGGTAGAAGAAAAATTAGCGATCCACTATCCCACCGCATTCTACTTTTTTGTTAATAAAGGAAATACCACCCTGGCGCGATTAATCGAAACAGGATTGCAACTCGCTATTGAGGATGGCTCTTTTGATGCGTTGTTCTTATCGTCTTATGAGGAAACATTAAGACAACTTGATCTTGATAGTCGTCGTGTATTTCATCTGGACAATCCCCTATTGCCAGAGCTGACTCCGATAGACGATAAAAAGTTGTGGTACTACCCTGAAACTAGTAAAGGAGCAGAAGTTAATTGAAAGTAAAAAGTAAAAAGTAAAAAGTAAAAAGTAAAAAGTAAAAAAAGGAACACAAAGGCAGCCTGTTAAGGTCTGCCTGCAAATTTTGGAACTTTAGATTGTCGTGCCGTGAACATCTTTCATTGAACGCCCTGAGGGATCGGCGTTCGCCTTAAAGCTCTCATCCCATTCCAGCGCTTCCACTGTGCTACAAGCAATAGATTTTCCGCCGGGAACACATTTCGCGGCACTTTCCTGGGGAAAATAACTTTCAAAGATAGTACGGTAGTAATACCCTTCTTTGGTGTCAGGAGTATTAATTGGGAACCTGAAGGCTGCAGCAGCCAACTGCTGGTCGGACACTTCTGTGGCAACAAAATCACGGATAGAGTCGATCCAGGAATAGCCTACACCATCGCCGAACTGCTCTTTCTGCCGCCATAACACTTCATCGGGCAAAATCTCCTGGCTATCAAATGCTTTGCGTAATATCCACTTTTCCATTTTTTCCGAAGAACACATTTTATCTTGAGGATTCAATCGCATAGCAACGTCGATAAAATTTTTGTCTAAAAAGGGGACGCGTGCTTCTACACCCCAGGCCGAAGTCGCTTTATTCGCTCTGGCACAGTCAAACAGGTGTAAACGCGCTAATTTACGTACTGTTTCTTCATGAAATTCTTTTGCATTTGGGGCTTTATGGAAATACAAATAACCTCCGAAAATCTCATCTGAACCTTCACCGGATAGCACCATTTTGATGCCCATCGCTTTGATTTTTCGGCTCATCAGGTACATCGGTGTGGCCGCCCGAATGGTCGTGGTATCGTAGGTTTCCAAGTGATAAATTACGTCTCTGATGGCATCTAAACCTTCCTGCACCGTGAAGTGTATTTCGTGATGAACTGTACCGATTTTATCCGCCACCTTACGCGCAGCCAGTAAGTCTGGGGCATCTTTAAGACCCACCGCGAAACTGTGCAAGCGTGGCCACCACGCTTGTGATTGGTCTTCATCTTCCACCCGCTTAGCTGCATATTGAGCGGCAATGGCAGAAACAAGCGAAGAGTCCAGTCCACCAGATAATAGTACACCGTAAGGAACATCTGACATCAAATGGGTCTTGACTGCTTTTTCAAATGCCTGCTTTAATGCTGTTAAATCGGTCTGGTTATTTTTTACGGCGTCATATTGCATCCAATCGCGTGTGTAATAACGTTTGAGATGGCCCTCTTTACTCCACAAATAGTGCCCTGGAGGAAATTCGCTTATAGTCTTACATATAGGAGCAAGGGCCTTCATTTCTGAAGCGACATAGAAATTTCCGTGCTCATCGTATCCTGTATAAAGTGGGATTATTCCCATGTGATCACGCGCGATGAGATACGCATTCTGACTTTCATCGTAGAGAACAAATGCGAACATGCCTTCAAGGGAATCGATGAAAGATGCCCCATTCTCCTGAAACAGTGGAAGGATGACTTCACAATCAGATTTTGTTTTAAAGGAATAAGGCTGGTGGAGTTTGGCTTCCAACACCTTGTGGTTATAAATTTCACCATTGACAGCTAATATCTTTTTACCATCCTGGCTGACTAAAGGTTGTGCACCATTATCTACGTCGACTACCGCCAGTCGTTCATGACATAAGATGGTATTATTATTATTCCAGATACCTGACCAGTCAGGGCCGCGATGACGCAGCAACTTGGCTAAATCTAATGCCTGAGTACGTAGTTCAGATACATCGGTTTTTATATCCAGAATAGCGAAAATACCACACATAATAAGGGATCTCTCTTATCAGCAATTAAATGAAGGTTTGTCGTTTCTGTCGGGTAAGAGGAGAGGTTGTTATTGCTTTGCCTGTTGTATGTTATCGGCAATCTATTTTTATTAATTGAACATTGTTCAATTCTCCTCCCTCGACTGTGCCATCGTGAGGAAAAAAAGCAAGCGAAAATAGGGTGAGTAGTAAAAATAAAAAAGCCAGACTTCATCAGCCTGGCTTTAATGACTAAAAGGCAACACGTTATTTACGTTGGAACTCGCTTTCCTCTTTCCAACCAGGCCACTCTTCAGCGTTTGCCACATCGTAACCTACTTCAAATAACATCTGGGTATCTTGCGCTATGCCAGACAAATCCCAGTTATCGCGATACTGGTCACACACCTGATGGTAACAACCCGTCACGATCACTTTCATGCGTTTACGATATTTCGCTGTGGCTTCATCAAAAGGTTCAGTACCCCCTTTTGCATAGAGTGCTGGCACACCTTGTTTGGCGAAGCTGAAGTGATCTGAGCGATAATAATAGCCTGCTTCTGGACGATCTTCCTGAGTCAGGTGACGACCTTGTCGCGTTGCCGCTTTCTCAAGATAGGTTTCCATCTCGGATTTACCCATTCCCACCACCGCAACATCTTTGGTCTTACCCAATACGTTCATTGCGTCCATATTAATGTTGGCAACGGTTTGCTCGATTGGAATAACAGGGTTGTCAGCATAATATTTGGAACCTAATAATCCTTGCTCTTCAGCGGTAACAATTAAAAACGTTACCGAGCGCTTAGGCGCGCTGTTAAGGTCACCAAACGCATTGGCCATGACAATCGCCGCAGCTGTTCCAGTTGCATTGTCATGGGCGCCGTTGTAAATCTGGTCGCCATCCAATGACTCGTCCTTACCCAGGTGATCCCAGTGAGCTGTATAGATAACATGTTCGTTGGGCAGTTCGGAGCCAGGCAAGGTCGCAATAAAGTTGTAGCTTTTCGACTTTTTAAATTTATTCTTCACGGTAATGGATGCGTTAATATCCATTTCCTTAGAATAAGGTCCTTGCATGGCTTTCGCTTTTTCTTCTTCGAAATCAAGGCCAGCATCGGTAAACACTTTTTTCGCTGCGTCTAACGTCAACCATCCTTCCATCGACACTCTGCTGGCTCCGCCATCTTTACTCACTAATCCATATTGAGGTCCACTCCAGCTATTGGCCACCACTGACCAGCCGTAAGAGGCTGGGGCGGTCTCATGCACAATGAGCGCAGCGGTAGCACCCTGACGGCTGGCTTCCTCATACTTGTAGCTCCAGCGGCCGTAATACGTCATGGTTGTGCCCTGAAATTTCCCGCTGTCTGGGTTTTCAAATCCGGGGTCATTGACCAGAATAACTACTGTTTTACCTTTGACATCTAACCCTTCATAATCATTCCAATCATATTCTGGCGCGTTTACGCCATACCCGACAAAGACTAATTCAGAGTTATTAACGCTCACCTCTGCTTGTTCGCGCTTTGATGAAGCGACCATATCTTTTTTATAAGCAAATTGATTATCACCTATCTTAAGGTACATATCTGGATCAGCGGTGATTTCCATCAAGGCGACTTCTTGGAGAAAGCTATCGCCATTGCCCGGCTGAAAACCCGCTTTTTTAAACTCACTGGTTAAATAATCCAGTGTTTTTTTCTCCCCAATGGTGGTGGGCAGACGTCCTTCGAATTCATCCGAAGCAAGTGTTTTAATTGGTGGGTGAAATAGTTCAGCATCAATACTGTTATACACTTCGCTAAAGTTAGACGAAGCAGTATTCGGGTTGTTAGGGGGTGTCACAGACTCGTCTGTGTCGACGCATGCCGTTAGTCCAAGACTGGTTGTGACTAAAAATGGCAAAAGAATTTTTTTCATTATTTATCTCTGTTTGCTCTACAATCGTGACCAGTATAGAGAAAAGCTTTTTTATAACCAACCAGTACCGATGAATTTAAATGAGAATAAGATAAGTTGGCGAATGGCGCTGAAAACTAGCATGATGGATCGTCCATTGCACACGTACAACTCGCATTATGGTCTATTTAATTTTCAGCATTTCCCGAATGTTGAGCAACTGAACCAACTGGCAACACGTGTATTACCGTGTGAAAAGGCGGTGCCTGCCTTTAAAGCCAATCGTTATTTTGCAGAGGACAAACGATATTATGAGGAAATCATCTGCCAGAGTCAGGTAGTTCCTACGCGCGAAAACAACTGGCATGACTTCTTTAATGCCTTAATTTGGATGCAGTTTCCAAAAACGAAGCGGTTATTTAGTGAGTTGCACCAACAAGATATCGCCGAGTTTGGTCTTAATCCCCGAACCCGCAGACGCAATCATATTACCCATTTTGATGAATGCGGTGTCATCATTGCCATTCCAAGCAGTATGATGACGGAAGGAAATGCATTACTTACGTTACTGGCTAATCATGACTGGGAGCGCGTATTTCAATCTTTTAAGGATTGTTGGCATCGTGTCCTTTTTCCCATTGTGTTTGGTCATGCAATGTTAGAGATGATGTTGCAACCCTTTATTGGCCTGACGGCTAAATGGTTAGCTGTGGAAGTGAGCGATGAATTTGCCGAGTTGTCATTTGGGCAACGCAATCATTTGTTGGATCAGGCCTTGATGCAGAGAGTCCAAGCGTTAGGTCATTTCGACATTTCGCATCCTCTGAAACCATTGCCTGTTCTAGGCGTGCCCGGCTGGTATCAACATCAATCCCACCAATTTTATTTAAATAAAGCGTACTTCAGACCATCATCTCGAACAAATGAATGGCCTGAATATATTTTGCTTTAAAACAAGAGGATGATAAACCAGACAGCCCAGATAATCGCATAGGGCGCCACCGCAATTATGGTAGATTTTTTGGTAGAGAAACTGGTCCACTGACTAATACCTACTGACATCAGGTAGATTGACCAAATGGCGTCGACTTTAAGTGACTGGGCAAAGGCAAACCATGGCGACCCCATATCGATACTAAACACATAGGCAATCGACAATGGCGCTAATACGGTGGGTGGTATCTGATGATCGCCCGCAATGAGAATCAAAATTAATGCCACTAAACTACTAACCACCACAGGCATGCCAATCCACCAAGTCATGCCATACCAGTCAGTAAATCCATGTAGGTTTTCTTCATCAGATCGAGTTGCCAGGTTTAAGTAAAGTGCAACGATGGCGTTAATGGCGATATAGCCGAAAAATACCGCTACAGATGCAAAACTAAGTGCTGCTGTAGGTGACAGCTGGTTGCGAAATTGTTCTTGTTCGGCAGGCGTGCGATCAGCGAATTGAGCATCAACCAATAATTCGGTATACCAATTAAAGTCGACAAAATTAAAATAGACATATTGCGGTAAAATAGTCACGATGATAACAATAAAAAATGGTAGCCATGACCAGTTGTTTTTTTCAGCGAGGGCGTGAAAAACCCCATTAGGTCGAAAAAAAATGTCGTTACATGCCTGAATGGGGTTACTTACTTTATGCATCCATTGCTCCTTATAAGAAGTTAATACCGCAAGCATACTGATTTCTCTACAATTAGTACACTCCAACACTCTCAGATCATAGTTTGTAGCATTTTTTTTTGTCAAACGTGGTGAAATCACTTTATGCTGGACGAGTAGGAAACAGCATTTATAAAAAGAATACTTAAGAATAATTACAAAACATAGTCATAGAGGTAAGGGAAATCGCATGATATCGATATCGCACCTGGCGAAAAAATTCGCTGTGGAAAATCCTAAGAAGCTAAGTGAGCAGGAAAAAAAGGATCCGCGCTTAAAGGGACGGTACTTCCATTCTGTAAAAGATGTCTCTTTTTCGTGCGAAAAAGGGGAGGTTCTAGGGTTGCTGGGACCTAATGGTGCGGGCAAAACGACCACTTTAAGAATGTTATCCACCGCCCTGAAACCAGATGGGGGTGACATCGTGCTTGAGGGGGTAAACGTCGTCAGCGATCCATTGCTCGCGCGAAAAAAGATCGGTTTCCTTTCAGGTTCAACGGGGTTATACGCCAAACTCACGGGCCGCGAAAATATCACCTACTTTGGTCAACTTCACGGTATGCGTCCTGACATAATTAAACAAAAAATTAATGAGTTGGCTGACACACTCGATTTACATAGTTTTTTAGACCGTCGCTGTGCAAATTATTCAACCGGAATGAAGCAAAGGATTGCCATTGCCAGAACAGTAGTTCATGAACCGAACGTGGTTATATTGGATGAGCCTACAACCGGGTTGGATATTATGGCGACGCAAACCGTTTTGAATTTTATCCGTGGGTTAAAAAACAGCGGTGTGCCTGTTATCTTCTCTACCCATCACCTGGCAGAGGTGGATGAGTTGTGTGACCGCGTAACGGTGATAAACCATGGTTTAACTGAATTCGACGATACCATTAGCGCTTTTCGTGATTTAGCTCCTCAATCAATGCATCAGGCGTTTTTACATACGCTTAAACAGGACGTTTAATTATGTGGTTAGTATTTTTAAAAGAAATTAAAGAATTGGTTCGAGATAAGAAAACTCTTTTCTTCATGATTGCGCTCCCCATGATCGTATTTCCCTTAATTATCGGCGGCGTGGCATGGTTTTCTGGCAAAGCTTTGCAGGAGGCGCAAACGAAAACGCTTTCCTATTCCATCGTCGGTGGGCAACTGGCGCCTGAAGTCACCCAACACCTGGATAGTGAAAATGGATTTGAGCTGGTCTCCATGCCCGCTGAAAGCAATTTTAAAGAATGGATAAAAGCTGAGAAAGCAGATTTCGTGATCGTCATACCCGACAATTATGGTGCTAATCCATTAGAAACCGGACAAATTAAAATACAGGTTTATTTAAACGATGCTAACTTGAACATGGTAGAGGACCGTCTCAATGCCATCGTCGGAAAGATTGCTGACCAAAACCAGCAATTTGCATTTGATGAGCTAGGGCTTAACGAGGCTCAACAACAGGCATTGATACACCCTATTGTCTTGGAAAAAGTCGATATCGCAGATAAAAGGGAGAGCATCGGTCAGAAAATTGGCGGCTTTATTCCTTACTTTATTTTTATCCTGTGTCTGCAAGGCGCCATGATCCCAGCTACCGATTTGGGTGCTGGGGAAAAAGAGCGTGGCACCTTAGAAACCTTACTTATCTCACCCATAGAACGGCATAAACTAGTGCTTGGGAAGTTCATTACCATCGGTTTTGCGGGAGTAGTCTCTGCGCTCGTAACGGTCGTCAGCATGGCGGTATGGGGCATAGTACTAAGTCAGGGAATGGCAATTGAGTTAGTCGCTGATTTCATGGGCTCGATTAGCATTATCGACTTTATATTAATGTTTTTAATGTTAGTGCCAGTAGTGGCGATTTTTGCTGCCGTTTTACTGAGTCTTTCTATCTATGCACGAACCTTTAAAGAGGCGCAAGGGTACATGACCCCATTGGTGATGATTGTTATCGTCCCGGTTGTACTTTCAATGTTACCAGGGGTTGAATTAAAAGGTGTGTGGGCCTGGGTACCCCTAACAAATGTTGCATTGGCTATTCGCGAATTAATTAAAGGGACCATGGATTACATGCAGTTAGTTGCTATTTTTGGCTCTACGGCAATCATAGCGGGCTTATTATTGGCCTTCTGCGTGTACTGGTTTAATCAAGAGAAAGTGTTGTTTAGGTAACAGCAATCGGCACTGATACTTACTCACTCAGTGCGGTGGTCTAACATTAAAAGTGATAAAAAACCTGCCGAATTGGCAGGTTTTTTTATCCCTTCTAGAAATACACATAATTGAGCAGGCTGATCACAATTGTGCTGTATACAATCGATATCGGCAGGCCTATTTTAGTGAAGTGGGTAAATTTATAATCTGCTGCATTAAAAGCTAACAAATTTGTTTGATACCCATAAGGTGATATGAAACTCGCACTTGCCGCAAACGCCACCGCTAGCGCAAAAGGCAGAATAGGTGCGCCAATTATTTCTACTACGCCGTAAGCGAACGGAAACATCAGGGCCGCTGCCGCGTTATTGGTGACAAATTCGGTTAGCAGTAAAGTGGTGACATAAATTACGGCCAAAGCGACCAGCCAATTCGTATCGGAAAGGTAAGGCAACAGAAAATGTGTGCTGGTGGCGATAACGCCAGAATTCTCTAAAGCCGTGGCTAAGCTAAGTGCGCCCACAATAACTACCATTAAATTTAACGGTAAGTTACGTTTGAGTTCAGTATTTGTCACTACTTTAAAAGCAACTAACACAGCGGCGAAAAACATTAACCCAATACCCAGTGGAACCAGATTAATCGCAGACAAACCTACTGTGATCAAAAAGCCGCCGAGCGCAATCACTTCCTGATTTAAATTTAATGGGCGAGCAATTTTCTGATTGCTTAAAACAAAGAAATTTTTGGTCAAATTATGACGTGAATGAAAGTCTGGCCCCGTCGCCAAAAGTAAAAAGTCACCAGCTTTTAGTTTTATGTCGCCCAGTTTCCCTGAAAGTTGTTCGCCATCCCGTCGAATAGCGACAACCGCTGCGTCAAATAAGGCCCTAAAACCTAAAGCTTTGATCGTTTGCCCAACAATTTGGGCACGATTTGCGACTAACACTTCCGTGAGGTTATCGCGCATAATGCCATCGGCCTCAGCAAATGTGGTCAAGCCTCTGATATGGCTTAAATTATCAATTTTTTGGACATTTCCAGAAAAAATGAGCTTATCTCCTTCCTGGATAAGCAGATCAGGTGTAACGGGGGAAATGAGTTTTCCATCACGGATGATTTCGGCAAGAAACAATTCAGGCAAATTGCGGAGATGATTTTGTTCAACAGATTTACCCACCAACTCTGAATGTGGCTCAACTTCAGCTTCTAAAAAGTACTCTCTAAAGTTCCGTTGTTTATTTTCGATGTTGGGCAAAAGTGGTGTAAGAAAAAACATTAACACACCACAGCTTAAACCTCCTATTAATCCATATAGTGTGAAATCCCAAAAGGCAAAACCCGGATGTCCATGTTCCTGTAAAAAACTATCTACGATGAGATTGGTAGAGGTTCCTATTAACGTCACCGTCCCGCCCAAAATAGCGGCATAAGAGAGTGGTATTAAGAAGCGAGAAGCAGGGTGGTATTGGTTCTGTTTAACTGGGCCAATCAAGCTGGCTACAATGGCGGTGTTATTCAGCAGAGCAGACGAGAAAAAAGTTAGGCCAAATAAACGCCAGTAGGATGCCCCAAAGCTTTGCGTAATAAGTTTACGTCCTAACCTCTTAATTAATGCTGTCTTATCTATCGCACTGCTCACTAATAGCAGTAGCACCAAAGTAATTAACCCTTTGTTGGTCAGGTTAGAAAGAATGTCTTCAAATTTGAGTTGTTGGGCAAGAACTAAGCCGAGCATGGCTGCGGCAAATATGGTTGAAGGGCGCTGGTTAGAGAAAATCAGCGCCAGAATGGTGCCGAGAAAAACACTCAGCACCACTAACTGGCTCAGATCCATAGTTGTATACTTCCTTAGTGGTAACTACTTGCTAATATCGATAGCATTCCAATGCGGGAAGTGTTTACGAACTAACGCATTAAACTCAAGCTCGAACTCAGAGTAGTGAGTTGAAGCGTGCTGTTGATCTTTGGACAGTTCATCAATAATCATACCTGCACCCACCGTACCGTTGGTGAGGCGGTCTATTACGATAAACGCACCGGTAGCCCTGTTTTTCGTATAGGGATCACACGCGACAGTTTGCGTGAATTTGACATCAACAACTGCTATTTCATTGAGGTTAAGATGCATAGCATCTTTTTTCTCTAAGGTATTCACGTCAATCTGATAATCAATATGCGAGACAGCCCCAGAGGTCATTTTCGTAGCAAATTTAAAAGCGTATTGCTTATTAGGCATTAATGGCTCATCAGCCATCCATACCAGATGAGATTTAAACTGCGTGGCAGACAACGGCAGATTGTCAGATTTGACGATCATATCGCCACGAGAAATATCAATCTCGTCCTCAAGCGTTAGCGTTGTTGCCTGGGGAACATAGGCGCGTTCCTGTTCACCCTCAAAGTTAACGATAGCTTTCACTTTCGATTTTTTACCCGACGGTAGCGCCATAACCTCATCACCCGGAGCAATTTCACCAGACACAACGGTGCCTGCGAACCCGCGAAAATCCAGATTAGGGCGATTTACATACTGGACTGGGAAACGGAAATCTTCGTGATTGTTATCTTCACCAATTTCGATACTTTCAAGCAAGGCCATCAATGGTTCGCCTTCAAACCATGGAGTGTGTTCGCTTTTATTAACGACATTGTCCCCTTCCAGAGCGGAAATCGGAACAAAACGAATATCTGGAATATCTAAATTCTTCGCAAATTCCAGGTAGTCTTCACGAATTTGATTATAGGTTTTTTCGCTGTAATCCATTAAGTCCATTTTGTTAATTGCAACAATAACGTGCTTAATGCCCAGAAGATTTACCAGAAATGAGTGACGTCTGGTTTGTGTCTTCACGCCACCACGCGCATCAACTAGAATAATTGCAAGATCACAGGTAGAAGCCCCTGTAACCATGTTGCGGGTGTACTGCTCGTGTCCTGGTGTATCAGCAATGATGAACTTACGTTTATCAGTAGAGAAGTAGCGATACGCCACATCAATGGTGATGCCTTGTTCACGCTCTGACTGAAGCCCGTCAACGAGCAACGCCAAATCAACTTTATCGCCTGTAGTACCAACCTTTTTACTGTCTTTGGTAATGGCGGCCAGTTGGTCTTCGTAAATCATTTTTGAATCGTGTAACAAGCGACCAATTAAGGTACTTTTACCGTCATCGACACTACCGCAAGTTAAAAACCGCAGAAGATCTTTTTGTTCATGTTGTTCCAAATAAGCAAGAATGTCTTCTTGCAACAAACTATTTTCACTATTCATGCTTATGCGCTCACTAAGAAAAAGGGGTTTAATACGGACGATTTCTGGTTATAGGTTAAAGGTTCAGCGTTCGGATCCAATGGATTATCGGGATCCAGTACGGTAACCTTAGCACCGGCTGCAAGGGCCACCGCATGCGCAGCGCCCGTGTCCCACTCGGATGTCGGACCAAGTCGTGGATACAGATGCGCTTCACCGCAGGCTACCAGGCAAAGCTTTAACGAACTTCCCATCGCGACCAACTCTGTTTCGCCTTCAAGCTGCTCTAACAGGTTCTTGATTTCGGGACTCTGATGCGATCGGCTGCCTACTACTTTCCACACTTCACCAGTTTGATGTTGACGAGCTTCAATTGTTTTTGTGCCTTCATCATTTTCTATCCATGCACCTTTGCCAACGATGCCTACGTAAGCTTCTTGACGGGCAGGCGCATAAACAACGCCAAGGGTGGGTTTGCCATTATCGATCAGTGCGATATTAACCGTGAATTCGCCATTTTTCTTGATGAACTCTTTGGTACCATCAAGCGGGTCAACCAACCAGTATTGCTGCCAGGTTTGACGCTCTTCCCACTCAATGTCTGCCGACTCTTCTGAGAGAATGGGCAGATCTGAGAGTTCTTTTAATTCTTTGACAATGCATTTATGTGCCGCTAAGTCAGCTTCCGTAAGGGGGCTGGTATCCTGTTTTTCATAAATGTCAAAATCCTTCTCATAAATGCCCATAATTTCATCGCCTGCCAGTTTTGCAATGCGTAAGATTTGCTGGGCGAGAGGGTCGGGTAATGTCATTACACAAAGCCTCTTTCAGTCAATAGTGAATACAAGCGCTCAGCCGTGTCTTCAGCGCTTTCTTCTTTATAAGTTAAATGGACTTCAGCAGAAGTGGGGGCCTCGTAGGCTGAATCTATGCCAGTAAAATGCTTGATATCACCGCTACGCGCCTTTTTATAGAGGCCCTTTGGATCACGTTGTTCACACACTTCTAAGGGTGTATCAACAAACACTTCTACAAATTCACCCTTTTCCAGCAAATTCCGACAAAAGTCGCGGTCAGCCTGGAATGGGGAAATAAATGCGGTCAGAACGATAGTGCCAGAATCAACGAAAAGCTTTGCCACTTCGCTGATTCGACGTATATTTTCTACCCGGTCTTTGTCATCAAAACCTAAATCTCCGCACAATCCGTGTCTGATATTATCGCCATCAAGCAGATAAGTATGTTTATTTTGCTCGTGAAGTTTTTTCTCAAGCAGATTCGCCAGCGTTGATTTACCAGAGCCACTTAAACCCGTTAACCAAATGACACGCGGAGTCTGCTGAAGTGCTTCACTTCGCGTTTTCTTGGATACTTCGTGCTGATGCCACACGATATCGGTTTTCATTAGAAGTATCCTTCCATTTTCTTCTTCTCCATTGAGCCAGCACTGTCGTGGTCAATGACGCGACCCTGGCGTTCTGAAGTTTTGGTCAATAACATTTCCTGAATGACTTCAGGTAGGGTAGAGGCGGTAGACTCCACCGCGCCTGTCAGCGGGTAGCAACCTAAGGTACGGAAGCGCACCGATTTCATTTGAGGTTGCTCACCTTCTTTTAACGGCATACGGTCATCATCGACCATAATTAATACTCCATCACGCTCTACAACGGGACGAGGCTTAGCCAAATAAAGTGAAGGAATGTCGATATTTTCAAGATAGATATACTGCCAAATGTCCAGCTCGGTCCAATTTGACATGGGGAATACACGGATGCTTTCACCCTTATTGACCTGCGAGTTATAAATATTCCACAGCTCAGGTCTTTGATTTTTTGGATCCCAACGGTGGTTACTATCACGGAAGGAATAAACACGTTCTTTCGCGCGTGATTTTTCTTCGTCACGGCGCGCGCCCCCAAAGGCGGCATCAAATTGATATTTATTTAGGGCCTGCTTCAATGAAGCGGTTTTCATAATGTCTGTATGCTTTGCACTACCATGGGTGAACGGCCCAATCCCTGCATCTACACCTTCTTGATTGATATGCACAAGTAGATCAAATCCATATTTCTCCGCTTGTCTGTCACGGAACTCAATCATCTCGTGGAATTTCCATGTGGTATCCACGTGCAACAACGGGAATGGAATTTTACCTGGTGCAAACGCTTTGCGTGCAAGATGCAGTAGTACCGAAGAGTCCTTACCTACAGAGTACAGCATAACTGGGTTATCAAACTCAGCGGCCACTTCGCGAAAGATATGGATACTCTCGGCTTCGAGTTGTTTAAGATGCGTAATCGATGGAATATTTGCAGTCATTGTCGAATCCGAATAAGAAAGTTATATACGAAAGAATTATATATATAGAACCCTAACATATTTAAGATCATTTTTGCTATGCGATTTCGCTATTTGAAATAGCACTTTTATGCCTTTAGACGCAGGGTGAAACAAACAAGTGCACGAGTAGTATACTCCTCGCAAAAGAAAGCCGCGATACATCGCGGCCTATTTTTTATAGATGAGACTTAAGCTCAGCTTGAAATTTATCGAAGGTTTCGGTGACCCCTTCTCTGGGTTTACCGAACTTACTTAGTATAATGATGGTCAAGCTCGATAACACGAAACCGGGAACAATTTCATATATCCAGCTACTCAGTGACTGACCGTTAATTTCGACTGGAAGATAGATCCAGAGTAGCACAGTAACTGCCCCGACTATCATACCCCCTAGGGCGGCTCTACGAGTCATATCGCGACGGAATAAGCTAAATAAAACAAGAGGGCCAAAGGCTGCGCCAAACCCAGCCCAGGCATTACTCACCAAGTTTAAAATAGTTGAGTCGCGATCATAAGCTAGGTAAATAGAAACCAATGCCACTGCCACCACCGATACTCGTCCTGCAATAACTAATTCCATATCTGATGCCTCTTTACGTAAAAACGCCTGATAGAAATCGCTGGTAAGAGAGCTGGAGGTAACTAATAGCTGGGAGGAAATAGTACTCATTATCGCTGCCAGTATCGCCGCTAGCAAAAAGCCCCCAATCAGGGGATGGAAGAGAATTTGCGAAAGGTGGATAAATACTGTTTCAGGATCAATTTGTGTTTGTTGCACAGAGGTGACATAGGCTAAGCCAAACAATCCTGTCATGAGCGCACCTGTAATTGAGACGATCATCCAACTCATGCCAATATTTCGAGCAGTAGGAATATCTTTAACAGATCGGATCGCCATAAACCGAACAATAATGTGGGGTTGCCCGAAATAGCCCAGCCCCCATGCCATCAATGAAATAATGCCAATGATCGTAAGATGCTCCCCATCTATCGCATCTACGAAGGGTTTTAATAAATCCGGATTGATATTTTCAATAGCGGTAACTGCACCACTGAGACCGCCCAGTTCCATCACGACAACCACAGGGACCATCACAAGCGAGACGAACATGATGCAACCTTGTACAAAGTCCGTCATGCTAACCGCCATGAATCCGCCCACGAGCGTATAGGCTACAACGACCCCGGCGGTGACATACAACCCAATCTCATAACTTAAATTAAACGAAGATTCGAATAATTTACCGCCCGCCACAACGCCAGAAGAGGTATAAAGGGTGAAGAAAACCACGATCACAATTGAGGCGATCACGCGAAGAATGCGTGAATTATCAGCAAATCGATTCTCAAAGTAATCGGGTAAGGTAATGGAGTTGTTTGCTACTTCTGTATAGACCCTTAGACGCGGGGCCACTAACAAATAATTGGCTAGCGCCCCTAATGTAAGACCTACAGCTATCCATCCAGCAGATAAACCTGATACATACATGGCGCCGGGCAGGCCCATTAACATCCAGCCACTCATATCAGACGCGCCTGCGGAAAGAGCAGTGACAGCGGGGCCAAGTTGGCGTCCGCCTAACATATAGCCTTCGACATTCGTATCAGTTTGTCGATAAGCGAAAAGGCCGATGCCAAGCATCGCCGCAAAATAGAGACCTAACGAAATAATCGTGCCTGTTGCCATAGAGTTATCCTTTTTTCTTTTAATGCTAACAGGAAGTTAAGCAAGTCTCTATGGGGAGATCAGGATAGTTTTACGCGGAAAACTTAAGGCGTTGCTCTATCTTATCTTCTAACCATGATAAGTCTGCGTTTTGACCGCCTACCAAAACTACGTTGCGGTTACTCAGGTTAAGCAAAGACCCTTTAAATTGCGCGTTGGAAAATTGGTCGGGCAGCACTCGGTTTTCGTGTTCGGGTAACACGAAGACAGACAATGAGCCTTGAGCTGTTTTCAAAATCAAATGTAGAGTCTTCGCTGCGCCAAGATAGCAATAGTTAGCGACTTCTATCTCATCAATACCCTGTTCGAGGTACCCTCCGAAGCTGGCAAGTCTTGCATTGATATGCGTTAAATCAGCTGGCTTTTGAGCATGCGAAATCTCTTCCTCTACATGAGCAACATGGGTTAACAGCTGTGATTGTAAATCTGCATTTAGCCATTGGCTCCATAAAGTGAAACTCACTCCCACCACCAAGGCAATCGAGGCCGCCACCGCGAACAAACCACGTGTTTTTTGTTTTTTGCGCGTATACAGCTTAGTACTTTGTTGCCATATCAAGCGATGTGCTAAATCAGTTGGTACCGCTATATGGGTAGCTTTTTCGAGCTTTTTGTCTAACGATTTCACGTCGTTCCAAAACGCTTGCTTGCTGGCGTCAGCCTTTGCTGCCGCAATAACCGCTTCGTCAGTGGTCTGTGGATCAGCATAGACACGACGTCTGAATTCTAACTCATCCATTTTTGGCCCCTCTAAGGTTTGATTGCGTGACAAGTGCTTCACGGATCTGGTTTCTTGCTCTGAACAAACGTGTCATCACGGTGTTTTTGTTCAAATCAAGTTGCTGCGCAATTTCATCGCCGCTCATTCCAAAAATTAACTGTAAAACCAGCGGCTCTCTGTATTCAATACTTAAACCTGCTAACAGTCGTTGAATATCGCGTTGCTGCATGGACACTTGAGTGGGTTCAATTTCATCAAACAAAAATTCTTCATCTACCTCCACCATGGGAAGCTGCTTGCGCTCGAAGCGTCGTGCATTCTCTCGTTTTAAAATAGTGATAAGCCACGACTTGGCAGCGTGTTCATCTTGTAACGCGTCCAACGACTTCCATGCGCGTAAAAAAGTTTCCTGCACAATATCTTCCGCCACAGACTTATCCTTCACCAGCCATACAGCATATCGGTATATGTCTGCATGAAATGCGTGAACCAGCGCTTCATATCGTTGTTGTTTTGTCTTCATGCATGATAAGACCTGAGGTGAAGGGTTTTTATTTCAACGTGACAAAAAAAAGCCCGACATTAAGTCGGGCTAAGGCATTGCTTAGGCTTGTTTAACTTTTTTTATCCAGCCATTAATTTTTTCTTCAAGGATTGAAAGTGGAACAGGACCATCCTTGAGAATTTCGTCATGGAAGCCCTTGTAATCGAACTTGTCTCCTAATTCATCCATGGCTTTTTGGCGCAACTCCATGATTTTAAGCTTTCCTATCATATATGCCGTGGCCTGGCCTGGCATCGCAATATATCGTTCAATCGCCTTGACTGCATCCAGTTCGGGGTTCGGTGTGTTTTTAATTAGATAATCAATGGCTTTTTCTCGAGACCATTGTTTAGCGTGAATACCCGTATCCACCACTAGCCGGCAAGCACGCCATAGTTCCATCGCCAGTCGGCCAAAGTCGGAGTAGGGGTCTTTATAAAATCCCATATCTTTTGCTAGTTCTTCACTGTAAAGTCCCCAACCTTCGGTATAAGCGGTTTCACTAAGGAACTTCTGGAATTGCGGTACGCTATCTAACTCTTGGGCAATGGCGCGCTGCATGTGGTGGCCAGGAATACCTTCGTGATAAGCAAGGGCTTCCAACTGATAAATTGGCATGGACTTCATGTCATATAGATTCGCATAGTAGATACCTGGTCGGCTACCATCCTGGGCGGGGCTTTGGTAAAAGGCCTTTCCTGCTGATTCTTCACGGAACGCTTCAACCCGCTTAACGATCATATCTGCCTTCGGTATTAGACCAAAGTACTCTGGGATCGCTTTACGCATTTCATCCACTGCTTTCTTGGCCTCATCCATGTATTTTTGACGACCTTCATCAGTGTTTGCATAGTAAAACTGATCGTCATTTCGCATAAATTCAAAGAACTCTTGCAACGTGCCATCGAACTCAACCTGCTGCATGATGTCTTTCATGGCCGTATGAATTCGCTGCACGTTTTCAAGACCAATATTATGTACTTCATCGGCGGACAAATCAGTAGACGTAAAATGAGCCAAACGATTTTCATACCATTTATCGCCTTCAGGTAGACGCCAAACACCGTCCCCTTCTGGGGTTAATTCACGCTGATGCTTTAATTCGGAAATGAATTTTTCGTAGGCGGGCCGTACAGAAGTGAGAAGGGCTGCCTTGCCCTCTTCCAGCAAAGCCTGTTTGTCTGTTTCTTCAATATCCAGCGCGTTCACTTTGTTCTGGAAGTCTTCCCAAATTGAAGAAGGCTCTGCGGAAGGATCAAATGGGGCACCTGAAATGACATTTTCGGACGCCTGAATCATTTGGTCATAAGACCATTTTGGAGGAAATACTTTCTTGTTTTCACGTAACTTCATTTGCTCAATGACTTGATCGAAAAATGTGTCTACTTTATCAAGCCGGCTGATGTAAGCCTGGGCGTCGGATTTATCAGCCACCCGGTGAATGTTGATCAAAAAGCTTGGCACCATGGTATGGGCCGCCCTGAATTGATGAACTACATAGTAGTGATGACGGAACTGGTCATTTTCTAATTGTTTTTCTATTTGATGACGATACAAACGAAGGCTTAACTTTTCCTGTTCTGACAATTGGTCGGTATCAAAATTATCGAGCTCTTCCAGACGGTTTTTAGCAATAGCAATGTGCTCATCCTGACGCTCTTCGCTTACATCATCCCATTCACCGTATTGGTCACCCTTAATCCCTAAATAACTTTGAAAGAGTGGAGAGCGATCGAGATCTTCCTGGAATGTGCGTTCAAAAAAAGCATTTAAACGTTCCGATTCAGATTTTTGAGCAGGCTTGGTGGCTTCTGCAGTGCTGGTTTTTGTTTGGGTTTCTGGTGCAGGCGAACAGGCTATTACCCCTGAGATTAGTATCGCTAATGGTGTGATTTTCCACATGTGCTTATTCATTTTCTCTCCAGTTTAAACTGTTGTTTTCAATCGCTTCGGTGGTATACGACGTTATTGTGGGTAAAGGGCCGGTAAGGCGGCTTTATCCGTCGTCTTCTTCTTTTTAAATTGTTTACGTAGTGTAGCAACTTGCTTCGCAAAACCCTTGCTATCCCACGGCTGGTGTTCGTTACCATATTTACTGGCAAAAAGGTTATCGATGTAGGGTTGCAATACTTGCGTTGCAGCCCAGTCAGACGGAACTTCTACGTGCGCGGGAGCAATTGCGTTTATCCATATCATTAAAGACCTGTAAATTGTTGAGGGCTGGCCCGATTTGATATGGGTTAACAATTGCTTATATGCATGCTCACTATCTAGGAATGGTTGAACAAGGGAATCATCCCGTTTGTGGGCCAGTGTTGATTTCAGCTGGCGATACTTCCATCCTGTCACTACCCAGCCACAAAGCGTCACACACAGTAATGCACTAATAAACAGCATGATTCGAAAATTGAAGTCACTCAAAGGCCGGGCAGCCGGACTGTGCTCTGGTATTGAATTCAGATCTGTTACCGTATCGGTACTGGTCGCGGTGGGGGTATTTGCCAATGCGATGTCAGAGGCCGGTTGGACGGTGATTGTGCGAGCTGGAAGTGTGGCATATTCCGTCTTCTCGGTTAGCACATTAAACCATGGCACCGTTATTTCAGGTAATACAAAATCTCCGGCTTGAGTTGGGATCACAGCCAAAGACTCCTTGCGTTGGGCAATCAATGTTTCATTTTTGTCTACCGTTGCAGTAACCGCTTGATCAGGGTAGCGTTTAAAATGGGGGGGATAAAGCTGGGGCAGTTCGGGTAATTGCTCTTCAACAACCCCGATAGCGGTTAAGCTTACAGTTCGAGTTATGGGCTCACCGACCACAAACTTTTCAGACTGCCATTCTTCATCTAGTCTGACAAACTCGCTGGGCAACCAATGATAATCAATGCCTTCCGGTTTCGCTTTAACCGAGATATCAATATCAGGTCCAATTCGATTAACTTCCTGCGTTCGATTAAAGAAGCCAAAGCGTTGACTTGAGCTTGACGCAAGCACTTCCCCACTAAATACTGGCCCTCGAATAGTAAAGTCACCAGACTGTTGTGGAATAACAGCAAAGGTGCGTTCTATTATCTGGTAGCGACGCCCGTTAATAATGTCAGTATACTGCTTGTCCTCTCCGAGTTGCTTGATTTGCGCTTTGGCTAATTGAGGCGCGTCGAGACTGCCACGTTCGATATTGGTAGCAAAGAACAGCTTAACTGTATAGCGAATTTGCTGTTGCAAATAAACGGAATTGGCGTCTACTTCAGTGGTGACATAGTAATCTCGGGCGGGTTGTTTATCATTTTGTTTGACCGCCACCACCTCAATATCTATGGGGTTGGATTGTTTGCCTTCTATGGTAAATGAAGGGATCGTAAAGGTGCCTTTCGCGCGGGGGAAAAGGGTAGTGGACCAGGTAGTTGTCCTGGTGGTGTCAAAATTGATAATAGATGTTTTGCTACTAACCGAGGTTCTCCCCACCACAAAGTCTTTTAACAATGGAGAACTGTCGAACGCTTCGCGTTTAGCATCTCCATATGCAGTAATAGAAAGAACGAAGGCCTCATCCATCATCACCGGATTTTTATCTACTGAGGCTTCCACTTTACTCACTTCAGCAAAAGCAGTGAAAGAGAAAATTAAGCACAAAAGTGCTGCGTACAAGCATTTCATTACCATTCTCTCCGATTAGCTGGCAAGCGATCCCGTTGCCTTCTTTGCGCTTCCAGTTGCATTTTGCGCTTCAATAGATAAGCGGGATCATCTGGGATACGTCGTTTAATATTTTCAAGGCGCTGCAGTTCTTCATCACTTAAGCTATCACTGTACTCGGTGGCAACTGAGTCGGACATCTCTTCAGGATTGTCTGACTCCCCATCTGACTCTGCCGACTGCGGCTGAGTTGTTTCCGATTCCTGGCGTTGCTGATTGTCCTGCGGCTGAGGTGACTGCGCTTGCTGAGATTTGCTTTGTTGCTGATCGTCACTTTGTGATGATTGTGCGGCGTTATCTTGTTGCTGCGAGGATGATGCAGAATTGGTTTCCTCAGACTGCTGATTTTGCTGATTTTGCTGATTTTGTGCGTTTTGTTGACCTTGCTGATTTGGTTGGTCTTGCTGACCTTCAGCATTCTCATTTTGTTGTTGTTGTTGTTGCTGTTGTTGTTCTTGCTGTTGCTTTAGCTCTTCTAGCAGGGCTTTATTGTGGGCCGCGTCCGCGTGATCGGGTTGCTGAGCGAGGGCTTGCGCATACTTTTCAATGGCCTCATCAAGTTTCCCTAGTCGCGCCAAGCTATTTCCCTGGTTATAGAATCCATCGGCTGTATTTAGCTGCGAATAGGCCTCAAGTGCCGCTTGATAGTTTCCTGCTTTGTAATGCGCAGCGCCTTTCCATGCAGGAGAGATAAACTCGCTCGCTGCTTGGTCATAGGCCTCCTGCTTAAATGCTTCTAGACCGCGTTGGTCGCGATTAGAAAAGGGTGAAGAATACCAAGGGGTATTAACGGGTTCCTGTGCGTTTCGTGGCTGCGCGAAAACAGGGTCGGGCGAAGACAATGCCGATACTAAGACAAAGCAAGCAATTAAACCTCTTCTGAATGCATAAGCTGCCAAGGGAAGTAGCAGAAGCACCAGATATGGGCCTGCCTCGCGCCACTTATCACTTGCAGTATTACCTTCTTCAGTCATTTTTTTCTGCGGTCTTTTAACCGCGCTAAGTAGTTTTTTAATGTCGCTATCGGTGGTCGACAAAGTGGTGTATACCCCATTGCCGGCATGGGCTATCGAACGAAGCGGTGACTCATTCAATTTTGCAATCACTATACTGCCATCTGCAGCTTTTAGTAGTTCTCCACTTATCTGTTTAATTGGGGCTCCCGCTGGGGTACCAGTTCCTACCACATTTATCACATAGGGGCGTTTATCGATATAGTCTTGCAATTCTTTTGCCTGTGAAAGTTCAATTTCATCGGTAAACCAATAAATATTTCCGCGTTGATAGCCTGCATTAGCTAGCAATTCAGACGCAGTTTGAATACCAAGAAAAGGATCGCTTCCCGGGACAGGCATAATTTCGGGTCTCAAGCTGGGAATAAGCGCGGTCAAATTGGCTGCATCCGTCGTAAGTGGGCTGATGGTAAATGCATCCCCCGCGTACGCGACTAATCCCATTTCTCCTTCACCAATCGCATTAACCAAGTCAATTGCTTTATATTTAGCGCGGGTCAGCCTGTCTGGAGTTAAATCGGTAGCGCGCATTGAGAGCGACATATCCATCACAATCACATGTCCTGCCTTTACCTGAAATACCGGTTGAGGCAGCCGCTCCCAGGTCGGCCCTGCCAGTGCTACTACGGCGATTATCCAGCCTGATGCTAGTAGCCAGAAGGGGGGACGGCTTAATGCGTTACCCTGGTTAATTACCATAAATCGATACAGGTGGTTAGACACAATGCTTTGCCAACCAGATCTTCGACTGACATGTTGTTTAATGAGCCAGTAGAGTAAGCCAAGGGGGATAAGCGTCATAAACCAGAGAGGACGTAAAAAATGGAATTGCTCGATAATCGCCATGTTTTAACCTTCTGACATCTTAACAGCTGCACCCGGGCGTGACTGCCAGGCATTCCTACTCAAAAGGAGCAGGGCAGGAAGCGTACTAAACAATAAGGCGAGGGCTAACGGATAATAGTACAAAGCCGTAAGTGGACGCATTTTTTGCTCATTGCCTTCCACAGGTTCCAGTTCATCCAAAATGGCGTAGATTTCATTAAGTTCATTTGCATCTCGAGCACGAAAATATTTCCCCCCGGTGGATTCGGCCAAGTCACTTAACATTGCTTCATCCAAATCTTGAGAGGGATTAACTCGTCTACTGCCAAAGAAATTTTGAATAAGCATCTCATCAGCACCAACCCCGATGGTATACACCGTGGTATTGCTTGCAACCGCCAATTCCTTTGCTTGGGCTGGGGTAATGTTGCCAGCGGTATTTTGACCATCTGTTAGTAGCACAATGACTCGATTGGTGTCCTCTTTCTGATCAAAACGTTTCACAGCTAAACCGATCGCATCACCAATGGCTGTCTGTTCTCCTATTAACCCGATAACCGCTTCGTTCAATAAGGTTGATACGGTTTCTCTGTCGTAAGTAAGGGGGGCCTGCACGTAGGCAGTATCGGCAAATAATATGAGACCAAGGCGATCGCCAATACGGCGTTGAATAAAGTCATCGAGCACGCTTTTGATCATGGTTAAGCGATTCACCTGTTGTCCGTTTATTTGCATGTCGTCGATTTTCATGCTGCCTGATAGATCCACTGCCAGCATCAGTTCGCGGCCTTCAGAGGGGATACTAACGGGTTCGCCCAGCCATCTGGGTTGGGCTGCCGCAATGATCAGCGCTAGCCACGCGAGAGAGTTTATGATGAACACAACCCGATTATTTTGGGTTAACTTTTCCGGCGCAGCATGTTGCGGCATCAAGCGGGGAACTTTAAGTGCAGCCATATCGACTTGATTCTGCGCAGGGAAAAACCAGCGAATAAGCAGCGGTAGGGGCAGTATGAAGAAGGCCCACCACCAAGCGAAATCAAGCATAGGGGACCTCCGTTTTGATATCAGGGGCCGGTTTACTGAAACGAGCACGTTTTAGCCAGGTAAGACACGCTCGCTGACAACTTTCAAAATGATCAGCATTGAGCGGTTGTGGTTGATAAAGTGCTTGTTGAAGTTGATTGAGTCCTGACACTGTTTTGCTTTTTTTAGCGTTTTGGGCCAAACATTCAAGCAAGAATTGTTGCCAACGCTGACCATACAGGGCTGCCACATTTTGCGTATCGTAATAATAACTGGCAGTACGTTTCAAGATAGCGTTTTGCTGTTGTGCCCAGTCGGGCTGGTTAGCTTGCAGCGCTTGAATTTCTCTAATGGCTTGCCGTTTTGCCTGAAAAAACTGGTGTCGCTTATATAACCAATATATCGTGACCGCCATCCCCACAAGGGCGAGTAATATTAGCACCCACCATCCCCATGCTAACGGCCAGGCGCTTACAGATTCGGGAACATGGATATCTTGAAGTTGTGCTAAGGGATCTGAAGAGGTTTGCATTTGCATTACACCGACCTCATGCTGAATTGAAGCAGCTGTTTATCTAATTCAGTCCCCGCGCTCACGGTATGATAGCGAATTTTGCTTTGTTTGAAGAAATTTTGTAAGCGTTCATTTTCGATAGAACGCCAGCTCTGGTATTGTTGGTTGACCTGACTATCACCTAACATCCAGTTTTGTTCTTGTATCCCATCTGTGACCTTAACAAGTTGCTTTCCCTTTATTTGTGGAAGGCTTAGTTCGATGGGGTCGTAGATCTTCACCGCATGAATTTCACAATGTCGCGCTGCGGAAATCAAGTGTGCCTGAGCCATCTCAGTTAAGTTAGCGAAATCAGAAATAAAGTAAATTAAACTACCGGGCTTTACCAACCGCCTGACGCGTAAGCATGCTTGCTCCAGAGTATCTGCTGCAGGCGCGTTAACTTTATTTTCAAGCGCATTTTTTTGCATTGAAATTAACTCATGACAAACTGATAGTACTGCGCGTTTGCGTGACAAAGGTTTACATTCACGATGTGCTGTATCGTCAAATAATAGTGCCCCGACCTTGTCTCCACGTGCTACGGCAGACCAGGCAAGTAAGGAAGCTAAATGAGCGGCTTGTACCGCTTTAAGCATCAATTGGGTGCCAAATTGCATTGAAAAAGAAAAATCACAACATAAAAAAACGGGCCGCTCTCTTTCCTCGCGATAGACTTTGGTATGAGTTTTACCAGTACGGGCTGTAACGCGCCAGTCTATTGCTCTGATATCATCGCCAGGTAAATAGTGTCTTGCTTCATCAAATTCCATTCCCCGTCCCTTATCACGGGAAAGATATTGCCCGGAAAGCCTGGCTTGCAACGTTCTCCTTGGACTTAAATCCACCAGCCGGGTAAGTTGCTGATAACGCAACAACTCGCCAACGCTCAAATGTATGCCGTCAGCGTGTAATTGGGATAATAACGATGCTACCTGTTGCATAAGAAGATTCAGGGTACAGGAACTAGCTTGAGAATATTATCCAGAACAGCTTTAACCGTAATGCCTTCCGCTTCTGCTTGGTAAGACATAATGATGCGGTGTCTTAATACGTTATGCATGACCACCTGAATATCATCGGGGCCTACAAATTCGCGTCCTGCAAGCCACGCATGCGCTCTAGCGCAACGATCCAGGGCGATTGTCGCCCGTGGGCTTGCGCCAAATTCTATCCAGGCGGCCATTTTGCTGTCGTATTTTTCTGGTGTGCGTGTCGCCATTATCAGTTGAACAATGTATTTTTCCAGCTCAGGCGCCATGTGCAGTGCCAGTGATGCTTTTCGCGCTGCAAAAATGGCGTCTTGGGACAATGTCGCAGGGGGGGGAGTTGGCGTATGCAACTCTTCCTGACGAGTTAACTGTAATATGCTAAGTTCGGTTTCTGCGTCGGGATATTCAATTTCCACGTGCATCAAAAAGCGGTCAAGTTGTGCTTCCGGGAGAGGGTAAGTCCCTTCTTGCTCTAAAGGGTTCTGGGTAGCCATCACCAGAAATAAGGGCGATAAAGGATAGGTTTTATTGCCTACCGTTATTTGCCTTTCAGCCATAGCTTCCAGTAATGCCGACTGCACTTTAGCGGGAGCCCGGTTTATTTCGTCTGCCAGCACCAGGTTATGAAATAACGGTCCCTGCTGGAATACAAACTCACCCGTTTCCGGGCGATAAATATCCGTGCCAGTTAAGTCTGCCGGCAACAAATCCGGGGTAAACTGAACACGATGAAAATCTCCATCCATCCCATTGGCCAGAGCATTAACCGCACGGGTTTTCGCTAAACCTGGCGGACCTTCCACCAAAAGGTGGCCATCTGCCAGTAACGCGATCAGCAAACTGCGGGTTAGCTGACTTTGTCCAATGATTTGCGTGTCTAAATAAGCATGTAATTGCTTAAACTGCTCTGCTGACATAGCGAAGTCACATCCAGTTGTTTTTCTAATGGTTAATCATATGAGGCCTGAAAAATTAACTTCAAGGCTTTAGTGAATTTGATTCTATAAGAGATAAACAATAAGGAAATTCAAAAATCGAGAACTGGTCGAATTCCGTAGATAAAAGGCAATCCTTTTAGCAGAAAATATAATGAATATTTCTTTCATACCAATTAATCGGGCATTTGAGCAGATATTTGCTATTTTCTTCAATGTTTGTAAAAATCTTGCTTATTACAGGTCAGACCACTTAATGTGGCATTAATTCAGGTGCAATATGTCAACAAAACAAGTCGTTACAACTCGTTCAGGCGATCGAATCGCGATCGTAGCAGGCTTACGGACGCCATTTGCGAAAATGGCTACTTACTTTCACGGTGTGCCAGCGGTCGATTTAGGCAAGATGGTGGTGAATGAGTTATTAATTCGTCATGGAGTCGGCCCAGATTTAGTCGATCAGGTGGTGTATGGTCAGGTAGTACAAATGCCTGAAGCGCCGAATATTGCGCGCGAAATTGTGCTCGGAACCGGTATGAACGTGCGTACCGATGCCTATAGTGTTTCTCGCGCATGTGCGACCAGTTTCCAGTCCACGGTTAATATTGCTGAAAGTATGATGGCTGGTAATATTGAGGTAGGGGTAGCTGGTGGCGCCGATTCAACCTCAGTTTCACCCATTGGTGTGTCTAAGAAACTAGCAAGAGCACTAGTGGATTTGCAAAAAGCTAAAACGATGGGGCAGAAATGGAACATATTCAAAAAACTTGGCTTTAAGGATTTGCTCCCTGTGCCGCCAGCCGTAGCGGAATATTCGACAGGCTTGTCGATGGGCCAGACAGCGGAACAAATGGCAAAAAGCCATAACATCAGCCGTGAAGAGCAAGATAAATTAGCGCATCGTTCGCATACCCTCGCGGCGCAAAGCTGGGAAGAAGGCAAGCTTAAAGAAGAAGTGATGACTGCCTATGCGGAACCTTTTAAATCCGCGTTTGAGCGTGATAACAATGTTCGCTTTGATTCCACCCTGGAAGGGTACGCAAAATTACGACCTGTATTCGACAAAAAATATGGTTCAGTGACGGCCGCCAACGCAACACCGTTAACTGATGGTGCATCAGCGGTGCTGATGATGACAGAAAGTAAAGCCAAAGCTTTAGGTTATAAGCCACTTGGCTTTATCAAAAGTTACGCATTTTCTGCCATCGATGTCTGGGAAGATATGTTGATGGGGCCCTCTTATGCAACGCCTATCGCACTCGATAGAGCAGGGATGTCATTAAACGATTTGACACTCATCGAAATGCACGAGGCATTCGCTGCACAAACATTAGCGAATGTGAAAATGTTCGCCAGTGACAAATTTGCTCAGGACAAACTAGGTCGCAGCAAAGCGACGGGCGAGATCGATATGGATAAATTCAATGTGATGGGCAGTTCAATTGCTTACGGTCACCCTTTTGCCGCAACGGGGACGCGGATGATTACCCAGATGTTAAATGAGTTAACTCGCCGAGGCGGTGGCACAGGCCTTGTAACTGCATGTGCAGCAGGTGGTTTAGGCGCAGCAATGATTGTGGAGACAGAATAATGGGCGAGCAGGAAACAACAACCATGAGTAGTGAACTAACTGACAAGCAGAGTGCCTTTACCCTCACCCGGCAGGATAATGGTATCGCCATCTTGACAATGGATGTACCAGGCGAGTCGATGAATACGCTGAAGAAAGAATTTGGCGAAGAGATTAACGCTGTCCTCGATGAAATCGAAGGCGATGCATCAATCAAGGGAGTGGTATTGACCAGCGGTAAAAAGAACTCTTTTGTTGCGGGAGCCGACATTTCAATGCTGGCAGCCTGTGAAACACAGGAAGATGCCCAGGCTTTGGCTGAGGGGGGGCAGGCTGTGTTTGACCGTATCGAGCGCCTCCGACCCACTGTGGTGGCTGCGATTCACGGCCCTGCACTTGGTGGAGGCTTAGAACTGGCTTTGGCATGTCATTATCGAGTTTGTAGCGATTCAGATGCTACCCAGGTAGGGTTGCCAGAAGTACAGTTGGGATTGTTACCAGGTAGTGGCGGCACACAGCGCTTGCCCCGCCTTATCGGTATTCAGCAAGCCATGAAGATGATGCTGACAGGTTCCTCAGCACGAGCTAAACAAGCGAAAAAATACGGTATCGTTGACGAGGTTGTGCCCCATAGCGTTTTGCTTGATGTGGCAATGAAATTTGCGGGTAAGAACAAGCCTGAGCGAAGTGCTCCCCAAAAAGGACTTTTAAATAAAGCGCTCGAAAAAACGGGTTTTGGACGGGACTTTATGTTTAAAAAGGCACGTCAGCAAACCCTCGGTAAAACCAAAGGCAATTATCCTGCCCCTGAAAAAATCATCAATGTGATTGAAGAAGGGATGAAAAATGGAATGCGTGCAGGGTTGGCGGCCGAAGCGAAAGCGTTTGGCGAACTCGTCATGACGCCAGAGTCGTATCAACTTCGGCAGATTTTCTTTGCTACCACCGAAATGAAAAAGGAACAAGGTGTTCAGGGCGTTTCGCCACAAAAAGTGAACAAGGTCAGTATCCTGGGTGGCGGATTAATGGGGGGTGGGATTGCCTATGTCACCGCCACCAAAGCCAAAGTGCCCGCACGAATCAAAGATATTCGTGCTGAAGGTATCGCCCACGCAATGAAATACAGTTACGACTTGCTTAATAAAAAAGTGAAACGCAAGTTTATGCGCCCCTCTGAAATGCAAAAGCAAATGTCGTTGCTGACTGGTACATTGGATTACCGCGGTATGCAGGATTCAGATATTGTAATTGAAGCAGTATTTGAGGATGTTGGACTGAAACAACAAATGGTGGCGGATGTTGAAACAAACTGCAAACCCGAAGCTATTTTTGCTTCTAATACCTCTTCCATTCCAATTAATCAGATTGCCGCAAAAGCGCAGCGTCCAGAAAATGTAATTGGACTCCATTATTTCTCCCCTGTTGATAAAATGCCGTTGGCTGAGGTTATCGCGCACGAAAAGACATCGGATCTAACGATATCTACCACTGTAGAGTTTGCCCGCAAACAAGGCAAAACCCCTATAGTTGTTAAGGACGGCGCAGGTTTCTACGTGAATCGTATTCTGGCGCCTTATATGAATGAAGCCGCTAATTTAATTTTAGCGGGCGAACCTATTGAGCATATTGATAAGGCCTTAGTTAAGTTTGGCTTCCCGGTTGGACCTGTAAAATTGCTCGATGAAGTTGGCATAGACGTGGGTACCAAGATCATCCCCATCCTGGTTGATGCGTTCGGTGACCGGTTCGTGGCACCTGATGCATTTGATAAAGTGCTTGAGGATGGCCGGAAGGGCAAGAAAAATGGTAAAGGATTCTACTCCTACGAAGGTCAGACACCTGGGAAAGAGGTTGACGAGTCAATTTATACGTTATTAAACGTATCGCCTTCATCCACATTAAGTCAAAAAGAAGTCGCAGAGCGTTGCGTGTTGATGATGCTAAATGAAGCCGCTCGGTGTCTGGAAGAGGGGGTAATTAGGAATCCTCGTGATGGTGATATAGGCGCAATTTTTGGGATCGGCTTCCCCCCTTTCTTAGGAGGCCCGTTCAGATATATGGATACACTGGGCATCCGACACGTGGTGGATCGTCTATCTCATTATAGTGAGACAGTAAACAGTAAGTTTAGTCCAGCTGATGTGTTAGTAAAAATGGCAGAAAATAACGAACAGTTTTATTAATTTGTTGATAAAATGTAAAAAAACCGCGCTCTGCGCGGTTTTTTTATGCCAACCTTTCATAAATACTAGATTGTTTGCATGATTTGTGTACAATCCCCACCCTTTAAGCGATATAGCATGTTTTTACAGGTCAAGCATCTTGGTCTGTTATAGTAAAGAGGTTGTGATGATTGCGCTTTTACTGATTCCTATCTTAAGTAGTTTGTTTTTCTATGTCGAAGCATTCAAATCGGGTATGAAAGCAAAAGCATGGGCTATCGCTGGCTTTTTTGTCGGCCCTTTTCTTATTCCCCTATTCACCATCAGTCGTCATGTTGCCGAGCGTAAAGCGACAGGATTTAATAATCTTTATTTGCGGGCATAAAAAAAGAGACTATTAGTCTCTTTTTTGGCAATTAAAAAGTAACTATCTTCTAGTATCACCAGGCTTTGTAGTTGTTCTTAACTTTGTAGTATTTTTATGAGCTTGAGTTTCTGTAGCAACTTCTTTCATATTAATCGGAGCATTTTGTAACCCCTCATCATTGCTAGCAACTGGAGCACTTGTAGTGATGGCTAATGCTACGGCGTAAGCTTTCAACATGTTAATATCCTCTGATTTTTTATTTTAAACAATACAAACACCGACTGACATTAATTTGTCGGTTATACATACTGTAGCCAGAATTGTGCCAAAATATATTTCAGATATTATCAGTAAGTTTTTTCGCCATTGATTTAGCGATTAAGTGCGAGGGGAAGAGTCATTAACAGGCAGCTTGGTTAAGTTAGACGGATGGTTGGCCGATAAGATGGTGCAGCTTCTGATTTTCCCGAAGAAGCTTCTCAAAACGTTCTGCATTAAGAGGTTTACTATATAGATAGCCCTGAATCATTTCGCATTCATAACGGCGAAGGATTGTCAGTTGTTTCTCTTCTTCCACCCCTTCAGCAACGACTTTGAGGCCAAGATTGTGCGCAATGTTGATAATAGCGGCAGCCATATGCCGGTCGACACTACTCTCGGCTATGTCATCGATAAATGCCTTGTCAATTTTGAGTGTATTTAATGGGAAACGCTTTAAATAGGCTAGCGAAGAATATCCTGTTCCAAAATCATCAAGTGCTAAATGAATACCTCGTTCACGAAGTCTTTCCATCATTTCAAGCCCTTGTTCTGGGTTTTCCATTAACGTGCCTTCGGTAATTTCGCACTCAAGATGAAGAGGGGAAAGACCAATTTCATTCAATACCCGATTAATGCGGTCATCCAGATCGGGTAATTCAAACTGTTTTGCTGAGATGTTGACGGCCACCCGTCCACTGAATATGCCTGCCGTGACCCAGCGTTTAGTGTCGGCAATTGCCTTACGCAACACAATCTCGCCTATGTCAATAATTTGACCAGTCTGTTCTGCCAGTGGAATAAATTGGCCAGGACTAACAATGCCTTTGTGAGGATGTTCGAAGCGAACCAGGGCTTCCATACTGACCAGTTTACCCGTGGCAATGTCCACTTTAGGTTGATAATACACGGTAAATAAATCATCTTTAATCCCTTGGCGGATTAGGTTCTCAATTTGTAGCTGCCGCACTGCATTCTGGTTCATTTCACCACTGAAAAACTGGTAACTGTTGCCGCCATTGTTCTTTGCAAAATACATGGCTGTATCCGCGTTTTTCAGGATCTCTTGCGGAGTATTGCCATCGTCCGGATAGAAGGCAATACCAATACTGGCTCCCAAAACAAATTCCTGCTTATTGATGATGAATGGACGTGCCAGTGAATCCAACACACTTTGGGCATAATGAGTAATCGTATGGATATCGGAAGTGTCTTCCATCAATACGCTAAACTCATCACCGCCGAGGCGATAACAGGTTGCGTCATTACCAGTGATTCGCTGTAGCCTTTTAGCAATTTGTTTAATTAATATATCGCCCGTTTGGTGGCCTAACGAATCGTTAATCTTTTTGAAATTATCCATGTCTAGACAGAGCAGGGCATGAGGCTCAGTTCGTCGCACTAAGTTATGATGGCTAGCTTGGAAAAATGAGCGGTTTGGCAGATCGGTTAAAGGGTCAGTGTTTGCCAGCTTTAATAATTCTTTTTCAGTACTTTTCCGCGAGGTGATGTCTGAGAAGACGCCCACAAAGTGACTTATCTTGCCATCTTCATCATGGACCGCATCCAGATTCAGCTCAATTTCGTACCTTTCACCATTTACACGTACTGATTCCACTTCACCAAACCAATTCCCTTTTGCCTTCAAGGTTTTCTTAATTTCCTCTGTAAATGCTTCTGGATATTGGTGAAAATACATGTAGCTGGCTAGCGCCTGATTTCTGGTTTCGCCCGTATTTTCGCAATAGGCAGCGTTAACCGATATAAATTTAAAATTGGTGTCAGTAATGAAAACACCTTCTGAGATATTTTCAATGGAGCGTTTAAACAGGTTTAACTGCTCTTCCGCTTGTTTTAGGTGATTGATATCTTTCAGGGTACCAGTCATCCGCATAGGCTGATTGTTGTGATCGCGCTTGACTACTTTTCCGCGATCCAATATCCAAATCCACTTGTTTTTGAATGTTTTCGCCCGGTAAGCCAATTCATAATAATCGGTTTTATCGTCTAAATGGGCTTGTAGTGCCTCCTGAACCCGTAGAATATCGTTGGGGTGGATGTTGGCGTCATATGCGCTGTGTGCTCGAATATTATCTTGAGGGAAGTCTAGCGTTCCCCATGTGTTGGAACGGTGCACCTGGCCTCGGAAAATGTCCCAGTCCCAGAGTTCGTCGCCACTGCCCCAAAGGGTTAACTTCAATCGTTCCTCAGATTCTTGAATAACTTTCTGATTGGTTTTACGAATTTGATATTGTCTTACAACATAAATAATCGAAAAAGCAAAAGCGATAAAATAAAAGACTAACGCGGCATTATGGAGCCAGGGTGGACGACCTACCTCTATTGTTAACGTTTTTGAGTGTGACCAATTTTTTCCAGGCTCTTTTGCCTGAACCTCAAATATGTAGCTACCAAAATCGAGTCCTATATATGAAGCAAAACGAATTTTATTTTGCATTGCCGCGGAAGAGTGCCATATTTCTTCTAGTCCAGAAAGGCGCCAGCGATATTCAATAAGCGAAGGGAAGATAGGATTAATCTGTCCAAAATTAAGAGTAATGGACGAATTATAGGGAATTTCTATCACGTCACTCTGAAAAAGATAGCTTGATAAGATTTTCTCACCACGTGGTTGATCCTCTATACCAAATATTTTGACATCTAAAAGCTTAGGGATTTTAGACGGACTATCTGAATTGACATCATAAATTTCAACAGATTCGCTAAGTTGCGTTAAACCTTGCTCTCCTCCAAAAAATAATCGATTGTCACTTGTCTTTAATACAGCTTCTTCGTTAAGGGCATTATAACCTAATTGTTCAAGGCTTATTATCTCACCTGTTACTAGTTCCGGCAGTAGAATTTGTTTTATACCCCTAGCATTAGCATACCAGATAGAGTTGCCTTTACCTATTGAAGAGATAATAACTCCTCCATCAATATTATCTTTTTCCGTAGCTAAAATTTTGTAACTCGATTTGTCTATCTGAATAACACCGTTAGAGGTGGTAGTTACCCAGTAATATCCGCCCCAGTTGTAAACAGAGAAGGGTTGTGATTCCAGTCCATCCTTTTCTGACAAGTAATGGACTATTTTTCCTTTTCTAACATCTAAATATGAAACGTTCTTTCCTGACACTAACCATAAAAGGTTGTTTTCATCTAAAAAAATTGGAAGCGCTGGGGTATTTGTATCTTTTAGTGGAAAACTTTTAATTTTATCTTTATGTTTTATTAGCGGGTTCGTTTCAACTGCGAGTAACCCTTGTTCGTCCAACCACAACCATATTCGCTCCCCATCAAAATAGAACGTGCTTATAAAATGATCGCGGAGTAGTGTGCTTTCGTGGTGGAGGTCGTTTTCAATTAATCTATACTGGTGTATTCCATTAGAAGTAGCTACCCAAAACTGATTGTGTCTGTCGATTACTAAGTCCCAAAATGATTCCTTTTTATCGGTCAAAAAATACTCGTAAACTCCTGTCTTATCGTTAAACTTTGCAATTCCATTTTCCTGGGTGGCAAACCAAACCTGCCCCATAGAATCTTCAGCAAGACCCCACACGGTATTTCCTTGAGAATTATCTTTCTTGTTGGTATAAAATCGTTGAAAACCGGACACTGGATTGTGTCGAAATAACCCTGCCAATGTGCCAAGCCAAGTTGATCCTGTTGAATCTGTATAAATGGAATGTGCAATAGGATTGGATAGCCCTGTCATTTCACGGTTTTCGGCCGTGAGTGTCACTGAATCTACACCGGAAATTGGATATATCAAGAGACCTCTTTGCGTCCCTACCCAAATGTTTTCACCCACCTGTTCAAACGAAAATATCTCTGATTCCTTGAGGCTAGAACTTTTGCTATGATCAATCCGGCCTAGCTCGGTTCCATCAATACCAAGCATGATTATTGAAGAACTAGTTGCAACCCAATACTCACCATTAACAATTTTAAGATCTATTATTTCTAGATTTTTGACGTTAAAATTCCATGGATTTACTTTATATAAAGGGTATAACACCTTATTTGTTTTATCGAAGATGAAAAGGCCGCTATCTTCAGTGCCAATCCAAATTCTGTTTGGTTCATCCCGAATAAGGTTAATATTAGCTGGAAATCTGACATTAAGTTTACGACGCTTAAGCTTTTTTGATTCGGGGTTGTATTCGTAAAGTGAGTGGGAGCCTGCAAATAGAATATTGCCATTTAATTCTTCTGCAATAGTGGTTATGGTGCCATCTGTTAGCTCTGAGTTATCTCTATCAAATACGATAAAATCATCGCTAAGAGGATTAAATCGAGCCAATCCTTCTTGTGTTGCAACCCATAGGTCGCCATAAGAAGAAACAAATATTTTTTTAATTAATCCGGCTGGGATACTTTTAGGATTGGAATCTGAAGGATGGTATTGCTTGATGGAGTAACCATCAAATCGATTTAAACCGTTCGTAGTAGCAAACCACAAAAAACCGTTCTTGTCTTCGACTATTTCCATTATTGTCACACTCGACAGCCCATCTTTACGGGTGAGTTCGGTGAAATGAAGGTCAGTAATCGAAATCGCCTGAGCCGCCATCGTGGCAACTAGGCTGACTAGACAGATTGTACTTAACACTAAACGGTTTAAAGTCGCGCGCACCCACATACCTTTGGCTTTTGGCCTTATTTTTATAATTTCAGTTTGCTAGCGGTTGCATCCCTCCAACCTTGCGTACCAATATGCCCAAATATAGGGTGCTCTACAAGGATTTTTTACCTCCATAAACCAGGTTGGTCAATAGTTGAACAGTTGGTAGGGGTTCACTGACTGCCTTTGTCAAAATAGCGTGTTTTTTGTTTAAATTCGGCGATATCTTTAATATGAGGTAGGTCGTCCTCCAACCCCTGAAATTTGCCTGGCGCGTATAACACCAGTTCACCGAACTTTTGCCGATTAGCCGCTTCATCAGCATAGTGTTTAATATCATCAAACGTTAGTGAATGAATTTTTTGGGCTAATCGTGTGTTGTGTGAAAACGTTCGATCACCTGTTCCCAGTGCAAGCCATAATCGTTGAGCCTTCATCGACTGTGAAAGATCTTTTTCATTCAGTTGTTTTAATAAGTTTTTCTGAATTATAGGCCAGTAAGTACGATAAAAATCAATCTCATCAAACTGACGTTTTAAAAATTCACGTATCTCCGACAATAAATGCGCAGGAGCGAAGCCTGGACTTTGAATATAGAAGGCAAAACCGGGATGTTGGTTATGGGGCACATACCCTGTCCCCACGACATAACCCAATTGCTTTTCGGAGCGTAATACGTTGAAAAATGGAGCGGCTAGCATTTGTTCAAGGATCATGCACATAGCCGTATCAATTAACCCATCACTGGGCGCCTGAAAATACAATACCACGGCTGCATCATCGTGTTCGCAAACGACTTTATGGTAGTGGGATTCACCTGTGGGTAGCTGCGTTACAGCTCGGGGTATTGGCAGTGCGCTGGCCTTAGAAAACTGGCTGTCTAAGGATTGGGCAAACCCTTTCGCCTCTTCACTTTCCCAATTGCCGAATAGGAGCCCCTCTAAGTGATACGAAGACATTGCCGCATCTTTTAACTGTATCATCTTATCGAAGGAAATATTTTGAATCGCTTCGAACAGAGTTAGCGGAGCGTACGTGTGCTTTTGAATGAGTACACTTAACCGCGAAAAAAGACGGTTGGTCGGTTTGTTCATCAACGAATTGTGAAGTGATTGAAGCTGGCTGTGCTGCAGCCTTAAAAATGATTCTTCCGAGGGGGTGAAATTAAATGTTGTCGCTAAAATCTGTTCGCATAACTTCATTTGATTTTGCGAAAATCCGCGGGTGTTTACGCTAAATCCCGCCTGATGACCGTATACCCTGTAGTGGAGTCCCGCAATTTCAGCACGATAATACTTTGCCTGCAGATGGTCAGTAATTGCTGCTAACCATACTCGTTTAGCCGCTACCCTTTCTACACTTTCAGTAAAGCCTGGAACGTCAAATGAAATAAAAATATCACCCTTTGGGGTGGCAAACTGTTCATCCTGAGCAAACCAGATTTTTTTGCTCGGTTCTGCTGTGATGAGAGTTGGCTTAAGAAACTCACTTTCCAGTTTGATAAGTGAATAATTGTCACCCAGGTAAGGGTTAGGTGAGGGAAGCGATAATGCCTCGGTTCCTTTTTCCTCTTGGTAAAGACGTTGGGTGTCTGCTGATATTTTAGATACGCTGTACTTCGCATTATAGTAATTACACGTTCTATTTGTATCGAGTTTTTGGTCGATAACTTTTACCCGCATATTATCTACCCGAAAAAATGACAAAGCATGTTCAACTTTTTTCGGGGCAAATTTATCAGCCAGGATTTTTAACTGCGGTATAGCTTCGAATGGGAAAAATAATAGTGCCTGCGCATAATCACATGCCGCATTTAATAATTTGGGATTATCATCGAACTCATTGGCTAATTTATTAAGTTTTGCTTTCTCGTCATAACGCCATGAATGATGTAAAGATTTTTTAATTAAATCTAAATATGCAAATAAATGAGCGATAATGGCGTCGCGATTTTCCAGCCCCGAGGGAGTTAACTGAAAACTGATATTAAAATCCTTGAAATGATCACCCTCAATTCCGCTTCCAGCGATTAAGCTGATAACCCAATTCTTACATTTTAAAACCGCCAACAAGCTGCCTTCACCTTCATCTCCCAATAAATGACTGAGGTAATCCAGTGGTTTGGTTTCGTACTCATTATGTAAACCCGGTAAAGCGAACGTCACAATCATTCTTGTAGCGGCTTGCAAGGGCACGATATTAATTTGCACGCCTGTCTGGTCTTCCGTGTAAAGCGCAGGCCAATCTGTTGGTACAGGTTCGCCTGCTTTTAATGTGGAAAACGCTTGCGTAACAAGATCTTTAAGCGCATTCGACGGTACCGGAGAAACAATACACAGCGCCATATTGCTCCCGCAATAATGACGTTGATGAAACTGTCTCAACTTTTCCTTAAGTTCTGCGGTTTCAAATTGATTGTAAATATCCGCATTACCTACTGAAAATTTACTAAACGGGTGGGCTGGGTTACAGGTTTCTTTATGAATCTGATAAAGACGGCGTAAGTCATCTTTTTTCTTGAATTGAAACTCTGATTCTATCGTATTGATTTCCGTCTCAATAGACGAAGATGCTAACAATGGTGAACATAGCATATCCGCAAAAGCGGGTAGAACAGAAGGTAAGGCTTCGCTGCGGCAATTGAAATGAAAGTTCGCATATTCAGTGCCAGTCCAGGCGTTCATATGCCCGCCATTATTTTCGATGTATTCATTAATTTGGTTTGGGTTGGGGAGATGTACACTCCCCATGAATAACATGTGCTCTAACAGATGCGATAAGCCCTGACAATTTTCGGGGTCGTAAAAATGTCCCCCACGAATCGCCATGGATATGTAACTGGCAGCCTGTTCTGGTTGGTGGTATACCATCACCTTCAACCCATTATGGAGGGTGAAACAGTGGTATCTATCTTGGTCTGGAGGTGTTGTCAAAATGCTCTCTTATCAAATAAAAAAACTGCATTTCTTTGGGAAGTACGCAACAACTCTCCCCATCCGTGTATAGCGTATTCGAAAATGAAATGAATTTAACGATAACGCTATGCGATGATAATCCTGTCTGCTATCGTTAGCAGGAACTATCATCATATTCATAATCTTATGTCAGGTCAAAGTAGCAACGACGACATTTTAATATTTGTCATGCGTCATGGCGAAGCTGAATCACTTCGCATCGATGATAAATCCCGCCAGCTTACGCCTCAGGGCCGAACACAAGCCATGGATGCGGCTAAGTGGTTGAAACAAAAGTATACTGTCGATGGTAAAGTAGACTTAGCGTTAGTCAGTCCGTACCGTCGCGCACGCCAAACATACGATATGCTCTCATTAGATATCCGCCCCACCACGATGGAGATCTGTCACGATATCGTTCCAGAGGGTGATGCAGATCTTACACATGATTTTTTGGATGTGCGATTGCGCGACAGCCAAAATACCAGTTCTCCATTAAAGTCGGTTCTTGTAGTAAGCCACATGCCATTAGTCAGTTATTTGGTGGACAGCTTATGCTGTGCTCATACTGCAAGTTTATTTGCCACTGCGTCCATTGCAGTGGTCAGGTATTCGTTAGAGAAACGCTGCGGCATACTGGAAGTCCATTACCAAAGCTTTGCTATTTAAATCTATAGGCAAACGTCTGAAATCTAATCTAAATCAGGTCGAAACGTGACGTTAGTGAGTTTTTTTTAAGTTTCTCTTAAGAAGTTTAAAAAATATCCGATACAGGCAGTAAGAATACTCATATAGAATGAAGTGAGTGGACAAAACACACTGCTTTATCCCTGAAGGCAAAGCCATGGGGTAAAGATTTATCGGTGTAAAAACGCGTGCAATTAGTGCGGCTGGTAAGAGCAAAAAGGAAAACGCTCTAATTTCGATTGGGGAGTGACTTAATTGTCAGGCTAATACCGCCTAAATGAGCTGAGTATATTGACGATGTTGTTTCGTATTTAAGAGTAGTAACACATTATGGCAACCCGATCATTACCTGATTTACTTCGCAGCACCTTGCAGAGTCATCTGGCTGAAGCTGATCTGCAGGATGACCAAGAGTTGCGTAATATAATGGATAAACTCAATAAACTATCCAGTAAAGTTGCAGAGACAAAAGCGCGCGCGTTAGCGCAACGCTCTGCGAAAAATAAATAAATGACTATTCTGATGAGTTATGAGAAGCGGGAAGATAGTACTCTGGGATTATCCTCACCGTCTTAATTTTGTTTTCGCTAATATCCACTATTTCGATCGGATACCCAGCGAGACGTAAGCTCACCCTGTTCTCAGGGATTTCTTCGAGATATTCCAGTATTAATCCATTTAATGTTTTGGGACCTTCAGTTGGAAGCTGCCAGTCCATTTCCTTGTTTAAATCACGAATGTTGACGCTACCATCAACGAGGACACTCCCATCTTGCTGGATATGTGCCTCTTTACTGTGATCCGGAACCATACTGGTGGTGAAATCACCTACAATCTCTTCCAGAATGTCTTCCATTGTAACCAATCCCATGATGTCGCCATACTCGTCTACCACTAGTGCGATACGTTCTTTTTCTGTCTGAAATTTGAACATTAGTGTGTGCAGTGGTGTTGACTCAGGAGTGTAATAAATTTCCTTCACCGCGCGCAGCAAACTGGATTTGGTAAACTGATCCTTCGACAACAAACGTAAAGCATCCCTCACATGCACAAAGCCTACAGCATCATCTACGCTATCGCGATAAAGCAAAATTCGGGTATGTTGGGAACCGGTTAGCAATTTTTGAATTTTGTTCCAGTCGTCATTGATATCAATGGCAAATATTTCTGCCCTTGGAACCATGATATCTTCGGCAGTCACGCTCTCCAAGTCCAGAATACTTACGAGCATATCCTGGTGTTTTTTAGGGATCAGGGTGCCTGCTTCATACACCACCGTTCGCAATTCTTCCCGGCTTAACGAATCATCACTATTACCCAACGGGCTAATTCTCAACAGGGCGAGTATGCCGTTGGTGATGCCATTCACACAGTACACCACCGGGTAAAGAAGCGTTAAAAGCGGAAGAAGTAACATTGAAGCAGGAAAAGCAATTTTTTCAGGATACAAAGCTGCAAGCGTTTTCGGGGTAACTTCTGCAAACACGAGCACCACTAGTGTAAGACCAAAGGTGGCGATCGCGATGCCCACATCACCAAAAAGTCGAATCCCAATAATGGTCGCAACGGAGGAGGCGGCTATATTAACCAAATTATTGCCAATTAATATAAGCCCAATTAACCTGTCAGGGCGGTCGAGTAATTTTTGAACACGTTGCGCTGAAAGGTTACCTTCACCTTGTAAGTGCTTGAGTCGATAACGGTTTATCGACATCATGCCTGTTTCTGAACTGGAAAAAAAAGCAGAGAATAAAAGTAGCACTGCCAATATTATAAAGAGGGTGCCTGTTGATATAGCGTCCAACTAATGGGTTCCTTTACCTAATGGACATTCAACTGTAGTTATTCGGTGCAAGGCTTTCAAGGGAAAATTTTAGTTATTTTATTTTTAGAGTAATATTTCTCTGACCAGCCGACTGCCGAAATACGCCAGAGACAATAGAGCAAGTCCGAGTACAGTAAGGCCAATGACCTGCTTTCCGCGCCAGCCCCAAATTTTCTGACCCACTAATAAGAGGATATAAATCGCCGTCGCCGCAAGAGATAGGACTGTTTTGTGCGCATATAATTTACTAAACATATTTTCAAGAAAAATAAACCCGGTAATTTGTGCGACAATTAATAGGCATGTTCCTACCAAAAGTAATTTGAACAAAATGCCTTCAACTAACATCAATGGCGGCATGGAAGAATGAATAAACGTGGCCTCTTTTTGTTTGAGCCGATGAGTGATATAGGACATTTGTAATGCGTATAGGAAGGCAATGACCAAGGTGCCGTAGGCGAATAGAGAAAGCGAAATATGTACCAGCAGCCCAGGCTGTAATTCTATATGCATAATATGTTCGGCAGGAATGAATAACACCGCAGCCACACTCAGTGCTGCGAACCCGAGCACCCCGGGTAATAACATGACATTCGGAAGTACCGTAATACTAATTAACATCGAGACTGTAATAAGCCATGCAACCAGCGACAATACGTTGGTGATACTCATATTCTGTCCGGGTACGCCCATTATCGCTTCAGCAAGGTACAGAAGATGTGTGAGACTTCCCAGTGCCGCTAAACTAAGGGCAAATGTTTTATTGGGGCCATTTTTATGAAAAAGTCTTCCCACCAGTACAAACATCGCCATTAAATACAAGGCAATACTGATAAGCGCAAATAGTGTGGTCATGTCACTCCTTTGTTGCTGTTTTTTATGCTCCGACTTTTGGAGATCTTACCCAGCAGGACATATTGTTACTGTAAGTTATCACAAATTACAACCTTGATAGTAGGGGGATGTGCCCTCATCTATGCCCACCAACAGGATCGATAAATTTAGCTCCATTGCCTCGCAATTATGAAGATTTCAGTTCAGGGTGAGATTCTGAGTTAAATATCGGTATAATGCGCAACAAACCAGCAAAAGATATATTGATTTATGTTTGAGAATCTATCAGAACGTCTCGGTCAAACGCTACGCAATGTCAGTGGCCGAGGGCGCCTTACCGAAGATAATATTAAAGATACGCTACGCGAAGTACGCATGGCGCTGCTTGAAGCCGATGTGGCGTTACCCGTGGTAAAAGAGTTTGTCGGCCAGGTAAAAGAAAGGGCAGTAGGTACAGAAGTTACTAAGAGCCTTAAACCTGGACAAGTCTTCATTAAAATTGTTCAGTCTGAACTTGAAGCGGTCATGGGCGCGGCAAACGAAAAGCTCAATCTCGCCACCCAGCCGCCGGCAGTAGTCCTCATGGCTGGTTTGCAAGGGGCAGGTAAAACCACCAGTGTCGGTAAGTTAGCAAAATATCTTACTGAAAGAGAAAAGAAAAAAGTCATGGTGGTGAGCGCCGACATCTATCGTCCCGCGGCCATTAAACAATTGGAAACCCTGGCTGATGAAGTGGGGGTAGCTTTCCATCCTTCTACCACTGAACAAAAGCCAGTCGACATCGTAGAAGGTGCCATTGCTGCTGCACGTAAGCAATTTTATGACGTACTGCTGGTGGATACAGCAGGACGTTTGCATGTCGATACCGACATGATGGATGAAATTAAAGCACTTCATGCCTCCGTAAAGCCCATTGAAACATTATTCGTCGTCGATGCGATGACGGGTCAGGATGCAGCTAATACTGCCAAAGCATTTAATGATGCATTGCCTCTGACCGGTGTAATTTTGACCAAGGCTGACGGTGACGCTCGTGGTGGTGCCGCCCTTTCTGTGCGAAAAATAACCGGTAAGCCAATAAAATTTATTGGTATGGGGGAGAAAGTCGATGCACTGGAGCCTTTTCATCCTGAGCGTATTGCTTCGCGCATTTTGGGTATGGGAGACGTATTAAGCCTAATCGAAGAAGTTGAACGTAAAGTTGATAAGGAAAAAGCGCAGAAATTAGCGAAAAAAGTTCAGAAAGGAAAAGGCTTCGACTTGCAAGATTTTAAAGAGCAATTAGAGCAAATGAAAAATATGGGCGGCATGATGGGCTTAATGGACAAGCTGCCGGGCATGGGTGCGATGGGAGATAAAATTAAAGAGCAGGCGGGTGATAAGCAATTCAATCAAATGGAAGCTATTATCAATTCTATGACTCCCGCTGAACGAGCTCGTCCCGATATGATCAAGGGATCGCGTAAACGTCGGATTGCAGCGGGTTCTGGTACCCAAATCCAGGATGTCAATCGGTTGCTCAAACAGTTTATGCAAATGCAGAAGATGATGAAGAAAATGTCAGGCGGCGGCATGAAAAAGATGATGCGGCAGATGAAAGGGATGATGCCTCCCGGAGGTATGGGAGGGGGGATGTTCCCACCAAGGTAATTTTATTATTTTGCGGTTCCGCTGTCTCTTGATTAGACTTAGGTAAAATGTAGGCTTTTTTTTCGAGGGCAGGGTGACTGAAATTAGCAAAGTTAAGCTGGTTAAATTTCTGTTATTTCTATGTCTCCTACCCTCACTAAACATTGTTGCCGAAGAGTTAGAAGCGCCGCCTTTTTCCATTCAGTGGGCTGTCAGCCCTGCGCCCCCCTTTCATATACTTTCTGGTTCTTTTTACCGTCTTGGCATGTGTGACGTTTTGGTCGATCAACTCACCCGAACGCTCACGCAAGTTCAACATTCTACGGTGGTGATGCCACATACGCGGATACGAAGGGAAATAGAAAAAAATGCTAATATATGCTTCCCGTGCCTAATAAAGCGCGATGTCAGTCCATGGTACTATTATAGCGATCTCACAGTAGTACATCCTCCTTTGGGTGTGATCACCACGCGTAAAAATAGAAATGCGTTCAAAGCGGCGGGGATGCTTAAAAAAGGCAGAGTCGCATTGCGTTCATTAATTAAAGATGACCAATATTTTTTTGGCAAACCCGTAGCGCGCAAATATCCAACGCCCTTACAGGAAATTGTTGAAAGTGTGGCCACGTCCAGGCATTTTTTTCCTGTTACCGGAGGTGATGCAGCAACGCGCATCTTGCGCCAAATTTCATTAGGACGGTTGGGCTATACCCTTGAGTATCCTACAGCGCTAAGATATTTCTCCCTTACTCAGGGGAAGAACGAACTTGTATTTATTCCAACTCAAGAGTATGGAAATAGAGCGATACCTGGTGCGATTGGTTGTACTAAAAATGCGTGGGGAAAGGAAGCGGTTAAAAAAATTAACGCTGCATTGAAAGATGTGGTTAATCATCCTGACTACTTGGCTATTCAGCAATTCTGGCAAGTACGATAGTTTAAATATCAGCCTTACATCAATCCGCAATATGTGCGTGCTGTACTGACGCCCCTTAAAATGTAAAAAGCCGGACTGGAAGGTCCGGCAACTGCTCAGTGTTAGGAGAGAATGAGCAAAAAGGAGTGGGAGTTTCCGATACGCCAGGCTCACTAGTTCCTGGCACGCTCCCACATATATTTATTTAATGTTCTTGTTATCTGTCAGTTATTAACCTAACAGGGACAGGGCTGCCTGTGGACGCTGTTTCGCCTGTGACAAAATCGTGGTACTGGCTTGCTGTAAAATCTGGTTACGGGTCAGTTCTGCCGTTTCCGATGCAAAATCGGTATCTTTGATTCGTGAACGGGCCGCTGAGATATTTTCAGCAACGTTGCTCAAGTTACGAATGGTGGACTGGAAACGGTTCTGCAAAGCACCTAAGTCGGCACGCGCGCCACCAATGGTAGAAATCGCTGCATCAATAGAGGTCAATGCGGCAGCCGCACCGGCTGAAGTACTGATATCCAAACCGCCAACGTTTAAGCCAGAGGCACCAAAACCACCCGTTTGCGTTAGCTCTACCTTGATGGTCTGGCCGCTATTTGCGCCCACCTGAAAGTCAGCTGAATAGCTGCCATTTAAGATGTTTACGCCGTTGAACTGCGTATCAGACGCAATTCGTGACATTTCTGTCTTTAAAGCTGCCACTTCTTTTTGCAGTGCGCCACGGTCAGCATCGGAGTTAATACCATTTTGCGACTGAATCGCAAGCTGACGGATACGCTGTAATGTATTGGTGGTTTCGTCTAACGCACCTTCGGCCGTTTGTGACAATGAAATCGCGTCGTTGGCATTACGCACGGCCATGTTCAGACCTTGTACCTGGGTCGTCATACGGTCAGAAATTTGCAGACCTGCTGCATCGTCAGCAGCGCTGTTGATGCGGAAACCTGATGACAAACGCTCAAATGACGTGTTTAACGCATTGTTGGTATCGAACATTTGACGTTGGGCGTTTAATGCTGAAACGTTAGTGTTAACAAACATACTCATGGACTCTCTCCTAAACTTAACAACCAGTACTACTGGGATAAAACTTTTAAAGTAAAAAGTAAGAGGGTAAGCACACTGTTTGTCGTGTTTCTGTCACCCTGCCTTGCTCAGATACTGTATCGTCGAAGGAAAAAATTCCTTGAGAAAAAAGTGTAAAAAAACTGGTTTAAATTAAGAACGCCCATTAAGTGCTTGTTTGTAGGCAAAATCCCTTTGAAACGCACATCAATTCACGCAAGGAAGAGTAGGCGTGTCAAAAAAATGTCGCTTTTATGACGGCTTTCCGGCGAATTTGTCGTGGTGGGCCAATACACTTGTCCGAATTTAACTGAACACGACAATTTTCGAAGTTAATTGACATCATCAATATGATGACACCACAATGACTGAGGAATTAAATGGGACAAAGATGCCATGACCACACATGATAAATTACAGGAATTAAGCCACTCACAACGAGAACGTTTAGCGTTTATTGATTTTAGCTTGCAATATTTTGGCGCGATAAGTCGACAAGATTTAATTAGTCAGTTTGCTACTGGGCTCGCGGCATGCACACGCGATTTTACGTTGTATCGTGAACTTGCTCCCGAAAACTTGATCTTGAACCACCCATCCAAACGCTATTTGCGATGTGAGGCCTTCAAACCGCTTTTTCCCCATGATCCTGATGTCATTTTAACCAGCCTGAGTCGTGGCTTTGGAAATGGCTTAAGTTCACAATTTAGGGCAAGCGAACAATGTTTACATGCGATGCAACTCATTCATCCTGACTCGGCAATAATTGGCCAGTTAATGCGGGCCATCATCAATCGATACCCAATTGACGTTAATTATGTCAGTGTGGCTTCAGGTGCAAAATCACGCACTATGGTGCCCCATGCCATCGTTAATAATGGTCATCGCTGGCACGTACGGGCGTTTGACTGTGAACACGGTACCTTCAGAGACTTTGTTTGCACTCGCTTCAAATCAATTCAACCTGCCAAACGCGATATTATGGAAAGAGAATCGGTTATCAGCGATTCAGGATGGCAACAACTGGTCAGTTTGGAACTCGCTCCGCATCCTGAAATTGCGCGGCCAGAAGCAATTTATATGGATTACGCTATGCAAAACGGTAAAAAGGTAGTGACCATTCGCGCAGCACTGGCCGCGTACTTGCTACGCTACTGGCAAGTGGACTGTTCAGCAAAATATCGAATACGCGGACAGGGGTGTCAACTCGCATTAGCAAATCTTGATGTGCTACAACAGATTGAAAATGCACATCTTGCGCCAGGCGTTGTAGATGGCGGCAGTTAACTTCATTAGAGCTGCCCTTTAATATCACTATTTGAACCTGTGCAAACGCATCAATTCATACTAAACTGCGCTTCCAAAAAATAAAATTGAGTTCATCGGCAAAGCGTGATGGTTATTAAATAGCAGAGAACGCACTGCCAGAAGCGCAACTTTTCTTAATAGTATTTTGCTTTTTCAGTTCACTTAAATTTCGCGCTTCACACATTGCGAATTTGGAAAACGCCAGATGAATCAACAGATCAGCGATCAATAAATCAGGAACGCTATGGCCGGTTTAAAACGTATTATATTAATCGACACCCACTTACCTGGAGTGGTGGAACTTAAGCTTGATGGACATACCAATATCTGCGGTACCAACGCATCAGGCAAAACAACCCTGCAACGTCTTGTCCCAGTGTTTTATGGGGAATACCCGAGCCGGGTTGTCCCTGCTACCCGGGATAGTTTTGAAAAGTGGTATTTGCCACGCCAATCAAGTTACATAATTTATGAATTTGAGCGTAGTCAGGGGGATTTATGTCAGGCGGTTTTGGCTTCATCAGGCTCGGGCGTCAATTATCGATATATTAGTAAACCTTTTGAATTAACTGACTACCTGTATAAAAACCAATCGGGTGAGCACGCCTCTATCGGCATGAACGAACTTGCCAGAAATTTGAAGCGCAATAATGTTCTGGTTACCAATCTGCTCAATACTCGAGATTACCGAGCCATACTGCAAAATGACCGAGCAACGCTGAATTCGGTAGCTAACAGCCGCGAACTGCTAGGCTACGCGAGCATTTTTAGTCTGGCTGAATCCGGCGTGCACCTTCGTCACATTGAGAAACTGGCTAAAGCAGTGCATTCAAAAGAAGGCAAAATGGAAACGATCAAAGCCATGATTGCTGCTATTTTGGAAGAAGACGGCGTTCAGCCCCCTAGTTCCAACCTCAGCCGTAATCGGGTCGAAGACTGGATCCGTGAGTGTCATCTGATAAAAGAATTCGACGCCATTCGTCCAGAGTTCGCCAAGCTAGAGCAGGCTGACCATGCTCTACTACACAGTGAAAAACGCCTGGCACAGTTAAAGCAGCAATTCAATTTCGATTTGTCTTATCTTGCCAGCCATATCCAACAAAGCGAGCAACAGCTTGAAGATACGTTACATAGTTTAAAAACTATTGAAACTGAGTGGGGTACGCAGCGAGATACGTTGAACCAATTGCTTTCCAGTGCAAAAGCGGATGCCAGTAAATATGAAAAAGATCTGGACTCAGTTGAACAAGAGTTCGAGGCCTGGCAAGAGCAGGATATTGACACACTAAAGCAAAACGTCAGTAAACTGCCTCAGTGGCTCAGTGAAAGAGAGACGCTTAACAGTCGGTACCAGTTGTTGACCGAAAAGCACCAGGATGTGCAGTCTGCATTCAACAAACGCCTGGTAGAACTTAATGAGAAACACGCTAGCGAACTTGAAGCGTTTAGTGAAGAGCGTGAAGCGGCACGAGATAAATTGGATCAGCAAAAAGCTGAGCAACAGGCGCAATTGCAAAGTATTAGAGAGGAATATCAGCAGCAACTGCAAGTCGAAGCAGCAGCACACCAGAGCCGTTTGAACGACCTTAAAGTCACACAGGCAGAAATTTCTGCCGGTCTCAAAAATGCAGGTTTTAGTGAATTTGAACAAAGTCAGCTGGATTTGCTGGATGCAGCCATTAAAGAAGCGAGTGTGCGTGAAGATGGTAGTCGTGAGACCCAACGTCGCGCCCAATCTGAATACCAGGCGGCTGTGAAAGCGCGCGAGGCGGCAAACGGTACACTGGAAAAGGCCCGCGTTGCGTTTCAACAACAGCAAACCCAGGTGAATAAGGTTGAAGCGCTTCTGTATCCGGGAAATAACAGTTTACTGGAGTTTTTACGCCACGAAAAATCAGGCTGGGAGCAGAGTTTAGGGAAGGTGATTCACCCCCAACTGCTATCCCGGAATGATTTAAAGCCGCAACTGCTCGATAGTCACGAGGGTATATTTGGTGTCGGCTTAGATTTAACTTCGGTAGACACACCCGAATACGCTGAAAGTGAACAAGCGTTGCAGGCAAAACTATCGGCAGCACAAAACCAATTAGCCGAAAAGCTGGCTGAGCAGAATGAAGCCGAAACTCAGCTTTCTACCGCCAGTGAAAATGTTCGCAACAAGGAACTCGCCCTAAGTAAATGCGAGAGTGAAACCCGCACCAGCGAAGCTAACCGCAAGCGTGCGCAAGCTGATCGCGATCAGGTTCATCAGGAATACGTGCAGGCATTAGCAGAGCGCAAACAAGAGGGTAAAAAACGTCTTGCTGCCAACGAAACAACACAAAAAGCTTGTATTGCACAACATAATGAAGCGGTTAACGAAATTAAGGACCAGCAGCGTGAAGCGGAAACAGAACAGCAGTTTCATTGGCAACAGTTAATCGCGGATACGCAAGATACGATCCGGCAGATTGAACAGCATATAGTGCGTTCAAAAGAAGCGGCGAAAGCAGATAAGCTTAAGTGCGAGCAGTGGCTGGCGGACGAGTTGGCAAACCGTGGCGTAGACGTGGATGAAATAGGGACACTGCAAAAACAGCTCAAGCAGATTAAGCATGATATAGACGTTACCGAACGTAATCGTCATAAGGTGAGTGAGTTTGAGCACTGGTACAAAACGGTTTTCACCGGACACAAAGTGGTGTGGCAAAAAGGTCTGGCAAAGGCCAAAAAAGAAGCGGCGCAGGCACTACGAGAGCTGGAACAAAGAGGCGCAGAGTACAAGACGACCCGTCAGCAGCTTAAAGATAAGCAGACTGAGCTTGAACATCAATTAAAAACTGCCAAAGAAAACGAACACGATGTTCAACAAATCACCAGACAATTAAGCAAAATGAGTCTGCCTGAGCAAGAACTGGCGAATGAATCAGGCAACACATCAAGCCAGATTGGTCAACGAATATCAGAAGGGCAATCACTGTTACAGGAACGCCAGCGATTACTCGATGACATCAAAGCGCACGTTGAACATTTTGACCAGTTGATCGCAGCGCAAGCGGGAACGGGACTATCGGATACGTGGGAGCGCTCGCGGGAAGAATGCGCAGTAATGACGCCGCAGGGTCATAAAAGCGTGGACCATCGCCGATTAGTTAGTCATCTCGCGCAGTTACTAAACGTTATTGTGCCGCAAAAACTCCAGGGATTACGTGAGCAGGGACGCATATTCGGTGCAGATTTAACCTCGTTTTACGATGTGTTAAAAGATATTGACACCCGTATCGTCAGTCAGAGTAAACGCATCAGTAAAGAAGTTGATGAAGAATTGTTCTTAGATGGGGTATCAAATTCTGCGGTTAAGATCCGATCTCGCATCTCAGAATTAGAGTTCTGGCCAGAACTGACCCAGTTCAACCATTTGTATGAAGAATGGATTGCCTCAGGGAGCGTAGCGCTACCTGACGATGATTACGCCATGAGCATGCGCAGGGTGTTAGACATTTTAGGTCGAGCAGCACTTTCCGGAGGCATAAGTAACCTGCTGGATATTGAATTACACATAAAAGAAGGTAATTCCGATTTAATTATCCGCACCGATCGGCAGTTAAATGAGTCGTCCAGTCATGGGATGGCTTACCTGATTTTATGTAAGTTCCTGCTCGCCTTTACACGGCTGTTAAGAGGTAAGGCTGATGCTATTATCCACTGGCCGATAGATGAATTAGGCACATTGCATCAAAATAACGTGAAGAAAATTTTCGATGCCTGTCAGAAAAATAATATCTCTGTGGTCGGCGCATTCCCTAACCCTGAATCCGAAGTATTATCATTATTCGCCAACCGTTATTTGATCGATAAAGCAACCCGTCAGTTACAGGTAGTGCAGCCTCGAGTTAGCGCCATTAGCGAATTGATTAAGAAGCGTCAGCAGGAGGTGGAAGCATGATCACCGAACAGGGAAGAGTATTAGAATTATTATTGTCCGGGTCGTTTATTTGTCAAATCACTGATGAGGACGCCTGGCGCTACCTGAAGTCTACTCCAAACAGCGACAAAATAGAGAGTCAGTTAAATGTGCTTAACCGGACATTGGCCACCGCCGCTGACGGCGACGTGTTTTTTGCCGCCTATCAGACGTTGGCTGACGCTGAGCGCAAAGTGTTGGGAAACCAATTTCAGGAAATTTCCAGCAACTTATTGCCGCTGGTCGAATGGTTGCTTTTGGTGCAACAGGCGGCGGGCAACGACGTACCTGTGACGCAGGGCAGTGCAATTCGATTAAACGAGTTACAAAGCACGATCGAAGATACACCAGCCTATGCAGAACAGCTGGAAAAAATATCCCGCTATCGTTTGTTTGGCTCGACCAGCACGTCACTGGATGGACAAATTAAACAGGTTTTCAAGCGCTTGACCGACTTAGGCTATTTAATAAAACCTAATCAGGAAAAACAGATTTTTCTGGCAACTGGAAAAATTGAATACCTGTACGAGGTGATCCGGTTTATCGATGAAACCGAAGCCTTATCTCTTTCCGAGCAAGCAGATCAAGCTGTGCAGCAAGGGAGCCTGTTATAATGAATCAGAACTTACGGCAGTCGGGGGTCAAGTTTTTAAACGCCTTAAGCCGCCACGCTGATTTAATCATGCAGGTTTATCTGACGGGCTCGCTGGATGAGCGCGAACATAGTCCCAAAGTCATCGACAATCTGATTCAACTTGGCGTGTTATGGCGACCCGACGAAGAAGTAGGACTGCGGCTGAAAAATGCCGTGAGAAGCTTACTTGAGTCTAGCTTGCACGATGAGCGCAATCGTCAGTTAGACGCCAATATTGGTTCCGCGCTGGCAAGCCTTAAAACGCTCGCTCATCATTATAAGGAGGCCTTGGCGCATAGCCGCTACGCCGAAAGTGAAGCACATCTCTCGGATTTGACCGAGCATGTTTACGGGCTGACAGAATCCTTATCGAACAGCGTGCGAACCTTGTTCAGTCGAATCAATAACGAGTTCGGCTATGTGGCTTCGATAGACGCAAAAATTCGTGAAAATGAGCTGGCCCAATCTCAGGTGTCTGAGCTGTTAAAACAGTTGGAAATGTTTCGTTTTGAAGAACTAAGCGAGTTAGCCGGTAACAATCGCGAGTTGCGTCATTTACTCATTGTAACCTTACAGCACAGCTTTTCACGGGTTACCCAGGAACTGTCAATTGTGCAGGCCAGACTGTTGGCTTTACTAGGCCGTTTTCGAGAGTTTAGGGGGCGTACCCGCTTATTAAAAGGCTTTATGCTGCACATGGAGCAAAAGCCAGATTTTGCGCCTGGAAATTATACCAAGCTTACCCATGTTCCCATGCTGTTTAACCAGGCGGCAAATTTGATTGTTCCGGCGGCCGTCGATGTCAAACGGGTAGAACATGAAAACGATTTGCAGCAGCTGGTGGGTACTATCAAAGCATTAAACCGCTCCCGTCAGCAAGAACAACCTGAACGCGCGGCGCAAAAGATTACTATAGAGAAACAATCGGCAGTTGTGTTTGAGGAAGATAAACTGAAGCAAGCGGTAGAAGGTTATTTCTGTGATGTTATTGCTACCGGTAAACGTATAACCGCTCTGGAATACCTTAATGAAAATGCTCTCGATTTTGACGCAGAGGCTTGGATTTATCAGGTTATAGGAGGCTATCAGGGATTGACGCTGGAAGAACAGACCTATTTTGCCATCGAAACGACAGGCGAAAGTCATCCGGTCTATTCGGGCAATTATATTATCGAAGATGTGGAATTAGGTCTGCGTTAAATGGTGCTCTCCAAACAACAGCAGAAGTCACTGGTACTGTTTCTTACCGGTGCAAAGCTGGAGTTTACTCCCTCCTTGGAGCTATCGGCATATCTGCGTGACGCGTACGGGGATTTATTAACCTGGAAAGGTAAAAAATTACGCTTCACCCCCCAAACCAAAGAAAAATTCAAACAAATAGTGCGGTTGCATGAGCCTGATTTGTTAATGCTTCCATTGGCGGGACAAAGCCGTATCGATTTTTCAACGGTGTCGAAATTTGAAAAGAAGGCGCCAATCACACCGGAAAGTGAAGCAATTTTAATCACCCATCATCAGGGTTATTTTGCGTGTATTGGGGAGGGGGTAAGGTTGCCACCAGGTAACGCCATCAGAACGTCTTATTCCTCACTTCAAATTTCAAAACTCAAAACGGTGGTCGTAGTTGAGAACCTTGATATTTTTGACCAGTGGCACAGCGCGAATTGGTCACAACGATGTGAGCACACTATCGCTGTTTATAGAGGACACGAAAAATCTGTCAGCAAAGGCGTAAAAGCACTCTTGACCGGATTACCCAACCACGTTCAAGTTATCGCTTTTTGTGACTATGATCCGGAAGGGGCGAAAATAGCGCTGACATTACCGCGTTTATCTGCTCTATTGTTACCCACGTTAGACGAGCATATCGTTTTAAAATTTAACCGAATTGATTTGTGGCGAAAGCAGCAGAATGCGGTAAATTTTTTACGTGCCCGTGATGAAGCAAACAATATCGAAGCAGTTAAACGTCTTGTCAACGGTCATCAGCCATTGGCGATTCTTCAACAAGTAATACTGGCGAGTTCTCTGCATCTTTACACGGTCAATTTATAATCCGCTCATTTTGTTACAAATTCATCTCTTTTAAAATGCCCAATAGACGCTATAATTTACATTGTGTTAACAAGCTGAACCGAATTTGTCATGTTCGCGTAATAGGCGTGTCATGCTCAACTTGGTAGACTTGAAACCGTCTTCAATAAACGGTGGTCTCAGTGTTCACCGCAAGTGGTTGTGCAAAAGTTTATGCACAAAGGTGGAGAAATATCTATGCAGTTATCTAGTCAACAGTCTTTCAATCAAGCGCTCATCCAGCTTTCCGTACTGCTATATCAAATTGACGGGAAAGTCACCATAACCGAACAGGAATACCTTGATTCTGTAATTGACGAAATGCAGTGGGAAAGTCCGATAAGTGTCGATGCGTTCTTAACCGATGCGATCTACCAAACCCGCAAGGCACTGGATGAAGGTAATGGACTTGAATTGCTCAAGTCGTTAAAAGAGCATTTGTCATTTGATGCTGATAAAGCCATGGAAGTGGCCATGCAAATCACCGGTGTAGATGGAGAACGTAACGAAAAAGAAAGGGAAGTGCTGTCATTGTTATCTCATAAACTGCTAGCAAAAGCGTTATTGTGTAAAGACGCCCTTTCTCAACCTTCTGGGGCGACGCAATCTTTTTCTTAGAGGTTATGCAGGTTAAGTGTAAATTCTTTCTCCAATACCCGTTTGGATTTATTATTTCTTGCTGCCAGCACCTTTTTAGTTGCTGGCCTCCACGCTTAATAAGAAAGGTGAGATTTAGACATTCCAATTGCTTATTACACCCGCCTGATATCAGAGATTAACGTCTTCCACATCCTTCTGCATTTGATACAAATATAGCTTCGCTCAGCAGGTCCAGCTATTTTATCCGTTCATGTTAATTATATGCCGCATATGTAATTTATCCGCTCGTCGCGACTATTCAGCTCCTTGGTCAGGCGCCAAAAATAGAAAAAAAGTAAAAACGCCTTTTAATGGTAGACACTTAAAATAAAAACTTAGTGGTCGCTTGTTACTAACGAGAGGGGTTGCGTGGGCTCCACGAGGGAAAATGGTCACCACTGAATTGAAGCATTTAATTATACGTAGCGGGCAACCCATGGCGAGAAGGGCGTTGTCTAGGTGGAAACGCCAAGGTTGACCAACAAGCACGTTACATTAAGTCAGCTAAGTAATTGCAATTCTGCGTACTCTCTGTATAACGCATCGCTTTCCAACAGCTCTTGATGCGTTCCGCTGGATTTTATACTGCCTTTTTCCATCACTACAATTCGATCGGCGTGTTGAACAGTGGCGAGACGGTGAGCGATGACAATGGTAGTACGGCCTTGCATAAGACGACTTAGGGCGTGTTGGACCATTTGTTCACTACGCGCATCTAACGCGCTGGTGGCTTCATCGAGCAACAGAATAGGGCGGTTGGCTAAGATGGCTCTGGCTATCGCGATGCGCTGACGCTGACCGCCTGATAGTCTAACTCCCCGTTCCCCCAGCTGAGTTTGGTAACCCGATTCTAATTGTTCAATGAACTCATCCGCAAAGGCCGCCTTCGCGGCGTTAACAATATCTTCGATATCGGCCTCCGGATTTCCGTAGGCAATGTTTTCATACACCGTGGCAGCAAATATCACAGGGTCTTGCGTAACTATGGCAATAGTATTACGTAAATCCGTCAGGCGTACTTGATTGATAGGTTGCGAGCCAATCTTGATTTGTCCGTGTTGAGGTTCATAAAATCTGAGTAGCAGTTGAAATAACGAGGTTTTTCCGGCACCGCTGGGCCCCACTAGAGCCACTTTTTCCCCTGAGTGAACAGTTAACGAGAGCGAATTAAACAATACAGGGTTGTCGGGGTAGGCAAACCTTATCTTCTCAAAGCGAATCGGGGGCGGTTTATGTGCTTCTATCAACAAGGGTTGACTGCCCGATTGAATTAGAGGCGCAGTGTGTAATAGCTGCAATAATCGCTCACTTGCGCCCACCCCGCGTTGAACGTCTCCGATTACTTCACTGATAGTGGCCACGCTGCCGCCAGCTAACACCGCATAGAATAAGAACGCAGACAGCTCCCCCATGCTCATTTCCGCTGCAAACACTTGCCGTGCACCAACCCAGGCTATTAGCGTGATCGCTGCGAGACTAACTAACATGATGGCACCGATAAGTTGAGAGCGATAACGAATACGTTTTTTTGCCACGTGTAGTGAATGACCAACTCGTTGGCTGAACAACATTATTTCCGCGAGCTGTGCATTAAACGCTTGCACCGTAGTAATTTCATGCAGAGCCTGATCAACGTGCGCCCCTAGATCTGCAATTCTATCCTGGCTTTCCCTCGCGTATTTTCTGACGCGCGGCGCCAGCAGTCGCAAGGGAAGTAACACTGCAGGTACTGCAAGTAACACACATAATGTGAGGATGGGGCTGGTAATGGCCATCAGCACAATCGCACCGATAAAGGTCACGGCCGACCGCACCGCCATGGACACGCTGCTACCAATAACAGTTTGTAAAACAGTCGTATCGCTGGTAAAGCGAGAAATCACCTCGCCTGTTCGGGTTTTGGCGAAAAAGGATGGGGTGAGGGTAAGTAAATGGGAAAACACTTGATTACGAATATCTGCACTGATGCGTTCCCCTAAAAAGCTCATTAAATAAAATCGAAAGTAAGTCGCTATACTGGCGATGAAACAAATGACCAGTACACCCGCCACCGCTTTATTTAATATGGCCGGGTTATTTTCAATAAAGCCTTCATCTACTGCCAGCTTGATACCCTGACCCAGCAATAACCATGCTCCGGCAGCAATAAACAGAGCAATAATCGCCCCTGCAACTTGCCAGCGATATTTCGCCAGATGTGTACCTACCCAGTGCAAGACTTCAGAGGTGGTTACGTGAGTGTCAATCGCCACAAAGGATTCCTTTAGTTGAAAAGCTATTAAAAATATACATCTAATTTCGAAAAAGGGGGCGGAGTCATTTTACCCAACGTTTGGTAAAATGACTCCGCCCCCTTTTTCCCCTTATCTTTTATCATTAAAACTTGAATAAGTTCGCTAAATCCGTATAATGCCGCGGCCTTCTAAATTGCCTGGTGCTTTTTGCATCAGCCAAAGAAGGTAAGTTAACGGTAACGCTACAACGAGTTTGAGGCAACTATGGTTACTATTCGTTTACAGCGTGGTGGCGCGAAAAAGCGTCCATTTTATCAACTAGTGGTGGCGGACAGCCGTCGCGCAAGAAACGGACGTTTCATCGAAAACGTTGGTTTCTTTAACCCAACTGCACAAGGTCAATCGGAGCGTCTTCGTGTTGATCTAGAGCGTGTAGATTACTGGGTTGGCGTTGGCGCGAGCTTGTCAGAGCGCGTAACTAGCTTGGTAAAAGAAGCTAAAAAATCAGCAGCATAAGCTGCAAAAGTGGTGGGTATAGATGAGTCAAGCGTCTGACAAAGTTGTAATTGGCAAAATTGGCGCTCCGTATGGGGTAAAAGGTTGGGTCAAGATCAACAGCTATACCGATACACCAGAAGGTATTTTTAACTATTCACCGTGGATTCTCGGTGATGGTAAAGAATACCAAATTGACCAGTGGCGTCCGCATGGTAAGTCTTTGGTAGCTAAAATTGAAAACGTTGAAAGCCGGGATGATGCTGAACGCATTAAAAATCTCGACATTCACATTTTAGCTGACCAGCTCCCGGAGTTGGGTGAAGACGAATTTTACTGGCGCGACCTGACAGGCATGCAGGTGGTAACAACGCAAGGTTACGATTTGGGTGTAGTCAAAGATGTATTCAATACGGGAGCGAATGACGTTTTACAAGTCAAAGCAAACAGTAAAGATGCATTTGGTCAAAAAGAAAGGTTACTGCCGTTTGTATTCGATCAAGTCGTACAGTCGGTAGATAAATCAGGCAAGGTGATTACGGTAGACTGGGACCCGGGGTTTTAAGTGACCACGGAAAAATGGTTCGGCATTGTTAGTTTATTTCCTGACATGTTCGCACCGTTCTCGCAGCAAGGCGTTGTGGGACGGGCGGTAAAGTCAGGCAAAATTACGATAGACCATTTTAACCCTCGTGATTTTACTCACGACCGCCATCGCACTGTGGATGATCGCCCTTATGGCGGTGGTCCCGGCATGCTGATGATGGTCGAGCCTTTAACAGACGCAATTTCGGCAGCCAAACAAGCTGGCGGAGAAAAAAGTAAAGTGATCTACTTATCTCCACAAGGGAGACCGCTGGATCAAGCTGGTGTGAAAACACTGGCACAAAACGACCGTATGATTTTGGTCTGCGGCCGTTATGAAGGGATCGACGAACGGGTAATTGAAAGCCACGTTGACGAAGAATGGTCAATTGGTGATTACGTGTTAAGTGGAGGCGAACTGCCTGCACTAGTGTTGATGGATGCTGTCGCCAGGTTAGTTCCCGGCGTATTAGGGCATCACGCATCGGCAATTGAAGATTCTTTCACTGAAGGGCTACTGGATTGTCCGCATTATACGCGGCCTGAAGTACTCGACGGAAAAGCGGTGCCACCAGTGTTGTTAAGTGGTGATCATGAAAAAATTAGGCAGTGGCGGTTGATGCAGTCGTTGGGTAGAACCTGGCAGCGTCGCCCTGAATTATTAAATCACCTAGCTCTGACTGAGGAGCAACAACGGTTACTCAATGAGTTTACCGCACAGTTGCAGCAAGATGACAGTTAACTAGGACGAGAGGATATGATGAGCAAAATCAGTCAAGATATCATCAAAAAAATTGAACAAGCACAGCTAAAAACTGATGTTCCTGCATTTGGTCCAGGTGACACAGTTGTGGTTAAAGTGCGCGTTACAGAAGGTGACAAAGAGCGTCTTCAGGCTTATGAAGGTGTTGTTATTGCTAAACGTAACCGTGGTCTTCACTCGTCTTTTACCGTGCGTAAAATTTCAAGCGGCGAAGGCGTTGAGCGTGTATTCCAAACCCACAGCCCGGCTGTTTCTTCAATTGAAGTGAAACGTCGTGGTGCGGTTCGCCGTGCTAAGCTTTATTATCTTCGTGAGCGTTCAGGTAAATCTGCACGTATCAAAGAGAAGCTTAACTAAGATTACTAATCCTTGCGTTATTGTTAACTTAAAAAAAACCCGCGTTTACGCGGGTTTTTTGCATCTGATAAAATTATAACCATTCAAGCTGCACGCACGATTTTCAGTATTTAGGAAGTCCGGGAGTAACCAATTAGACGAAAGTTGTGAACCTCTATTGTTGGCAAAGCTGTGACCCAGATAAGCGCAGATAATTGCCGCTTCTGTCTGGCACATTGATTTATAACGCATTGATGTCTCTGCTTAGATTATCTCAATAGCTTGATTCGATGTCTTGCTCCTTCTGAACGGTTACCCAGAATAGGTAAAAAATATGCATCCCATCTGGCAATCTATTTACGCCGGGAAATGGTATTCCACTCATGCCAAGCCCTTACGACAGGCGCGCCTTGCCGCCAAACATCTCTGTTGGCAGCTTAATCAATCAGATTCTGCCGATAATGGGCGCGAAGCCTTACTTAAACAACTGTGCCCAAATGTCGCATCGCTTGAAATTGGTCAGCAGTTTTACTGCGACTATGGCTTTAATATTCATAGTAAGGGTCACGTAAATATTGGCGCTAAAATGGTCATCCTAGATGCTGGTCTTGTCGAGTTAGGAGAGAACCTTACGGTGGGCGATGAAGCGGTAATCTGTGGGTTACACCATCCCAAAGATTTTCGCAAACGCAGCCAAGGGTTGCAACGGGCTGAGCCAGTTATTATTGGAACAAACGTAACCTTAGGGAACCGGGTTACGGTGTTACCCGGTGTGACAATCCCTGATTACACTGTAGTAACAGATAATGTAGTGGTCTCACGTCACCTGTTTAAGAAATGATTTTGAAAAGAGTGAAGGAAATGGTTGCGCGCTTAATTATTTGTTGATAAAAAGTCAATGTCTGCAGCAAACGTTGCCTTCCTTGTTTATGTAAAAATTTATTTACAGTTAAAATTGCACTAGCAGAGTCATTCATTCCCCTGTATTCATCAATTGGTTAGAGAGCACAATGATTAAGGACACCGTCAATAATATTCATATCAGCGCTGAAGACGTGCTGGTAACACCTGAAGCGTTAAGCGAAGAATTACCTGTGTCGGCACATGCGCTCAATGTAATTTCCCAAGCCCGCGCTACCATAGCGGACATCATTCACCGCCGTGATCATCGCTTATTGGTTGTGTGCGGTCCTTGTTCCATTCACGACGTGGACGCTGCAAAAGAATATGCGTTGCGTTTAAAAGAACTGCACGAAGCATGCAAAGATACCCTATTTATTGTTATGCGAGTGTACTTTGAAAAACCCCGCACCACCACAGGCTGGAAAGGTTTGATAAACGACCCTAAGATGGATGGAAGTTTTGATATTGAAACCGGACTTAGAAAAGCGCGCGAACTGCTAATCTGGTTAGCAGAACTGGAACTTCCTGTTGCCACCGAAGCTCTGGATCCGATTAGTCCACAGTATCTCGCCGAGCTATTTAGCTGGAGTGCGATTGGCGCGCGCACCAGTGAGTCGCAAACGCATCGCGAGATGGCAAGTGGTTTGTCGATGCCTGTCGGCTTTAAAAATGGCACAGACGGAAGTCTGGACATCGCCATCAACGCCTTAAAATCGGCTGCGTCGGGGCATCGTTTTATGGGGATTAACCAGCAAGGCCAGGTCAGTGTCATCGCTACCAGTGGTAATCCAGACGGGCATATTATTCTACGCGGTGGTAAGCAACCAAATTATGATTCCGTATGTATTTCTGAATTTGAACTGGCTTTGCAGGAAGCGGCATTAAGCGCCGGGCTGGTGGTTGATTGCAGTCACGCTAATTCAAGTAAAGATTATAAGCGACAGGCTTTAGTTGCACAAAATGTGGTGAACCAAATTCTTGAAGGTAACCAATCTATCATCGGCATTATGCTTGAAAGTAATATTTATGCTGGCAGCCAGAATGCTGACGGCAAACGGCCAGAAGAACTAGAGTATGGTGTATCAATTACCGATGGCTGTATCGATTGGAGCACCACCGAAAATCTAATCACGCAGACCCGAGACAAGCTCATTACCGTATTGCCATTAAGACAAAACAAGCGTGAGGAAGTAGCGTAAATCGACATCTATGAATAAATACGATGAGCAACTTGCTCAGCTGCGCGAAGGCATTGATGCTATAGACGCTGAGCTGGTTCAATTACTGCAACGTCGCGCGCAGTTAACCGGTAAAATCGGTGAAATAAAAGCACACACAGGGATGCCTGTGTTCGTGCCCGAACGGGAAGCGGCATTGATACAAGAGCGCCGCCAACAGGCACACGAGATTGGCGTTTCGGCAGATCTGATAGAAGATTTATTACGTCGAATTATGCGGGAATCCTATCACACACAGAATAACCGCTATCGGTGCGCCAACGCCAACATAACGCAGGTTACCGTGGTAGGGGGTAATGGCGCTTTAGGGAGAGTAATCTGCTCTTTGTTTAGTAAGAGTGGGTATGCAGTGGCGATTGTAGAGAAAGATGACTGGAATAATCCCGCCACGCAAGCCTTATTAGATCAGTCAAACTTAGTAATAGTAGCTGTACCCATAAATGTTACTGAACACGTCATTCGGAAACTGGGTAACTTGCCAGCTGATTGTATTCTGGCAGATATCACCAGTGTGAAAGTAAAGCCTTTGCAAACCATGTTAGAAGTCCATCCAGGCCCGGTGGTGGGTTTGCACCCTATGTTTGGACCTGATGCACCCGGCATGATTAAACAGGTAGTGGTAGTGTGTGATGGCCGCATGCCCACCGCATACCAATGGTTAATTGAGCAAATGACCATCTGGGGCGCGGCTGTACATCACAGCTCAGCCCAACAACACGATCAAGCCATGGCCTACATTCAGGTCATGCGTCACTTTTCTACCTTTGTTTACGGCGCCCATTTACAAGAGGAGAACCCGGATTTGAATGTGCTCACCGTATTTAGCTCACCTATCTATCGGCTGGAGCTGGCCATGGTAGGACGTTTATTTGCGCAGGCTCCCAGTCTTTATGCCGACATTATTTTTGCTAACCCCGAGAACATTGCCCTGTTAAAACGTTTTCACAAACGCTACGGCGATGCATTAAATAAACTTGAAACAGGCGATAAAGCGTCGTTTATCAAACAATTTTTGACAATTGGCCAATGGTTTGGCGATTACGCCAAAAAATGCTTGGTTGATAGCAAGCAATTATTGCTAAAAGCGGATGATGACCAAATGCTGAGGAAGTAGCGAGTACAGATAACAAAAAGCTAATGTACGTGTGTGCGTCCCCATCGTTTAATCAAGGTGATCCTCCAACAAATAAACACTGCAAATGGGGTTTTCCAACCTAATTCACTAAATGTCCTTTCATACCGCTGACGTACAATATATATTTACCTCAGATCATGTAATGAAGTAGTAGGTCTTATCATTTCACATCTCGAAATAAGCCTCTCGCCACTTGAACAGGCCGACAAATATCTTTTTCGAAAATTATATTTAGACCCGACGATAATCAAAATGATATTTGTAACTATGTCCGTCGAAGAGGTAGATGCCTGGTTTGAAAAAGTCTATCAGAATAAGAAAAATGACTACTGTTTTTATAAAATTACGGCAGCAAATAGCGTTTCTGTATTTGGCTTGATTGGGTTAATTAAACGGCGTGAAGATGTAGTAGAGTACGGCATAATGTTGGGTGAAAAGTTTCGGCAAAAGGGAATAGGTCTCACCGCTACCCGTTTGTTGTTAGAGGAAGTCTACCGAAACGGTCAAAGCTGCCACATCATAGGGCGTTGCATTCCTGAAAACAAAGCGATGATTAGAGTATTTAGCAAGTGTAATTTTAAGCAAGTATCTCCCGCAGCGTACCAGGAAGTTGAAGGTACAAATCCTAATTTGACGTTTCGTAAACGCGTAACCCTCTACTAAAACGGGTGTATCAGAATGAAGTCTATCCGTATTCCAATCACGAACTTATATGCTCAAGGCGGCTACTGTGCTCAGTTTTTAATTGGCCCTGATGCAACGCCCGTAAACCTGATACTCGATACAGGAAGTAGTACGTTTGTTATAAGCCATGAAAAAGTTTGCGCTCTTGCTGAAACCACCTTTCAGGGTACCACCTACGCACAGGATATACAGTATGGCAAAGGCGGATGGTACGGGCCAGTAGTTCATGCCCAAGTCGGGGTAAGAGAATTAGACGAGCATATTGACTTGGCCGACGTCGCCCTCGCTATCACTTCAAAAGAAGAAGCGGCAAGCTTTTTAAATGCTGATGGCATTATGGGGTTGGCCTATTCGGGATTAAACCATGCTTATGATCTTACGGCGTATCTTACCGAGAATAATGTAGAGCCCTGTGTCAGTTATCCATATTTGATGACAAATAGCGAACAGACCGTGCCGCAATACACGCATTTTCTCCATCGCTTTCCCAAGATTGACATCACCCCTTACTTTACTCAACTGGAAGAATCCGGCGTAGTGGCCGATCAGTTTTCATTGCTTACCCATCGTTCAAGTATTTACCATACCGCTACAACTGAATCGGCAGAAGTAGCCAACGCCAATCAGTTGAACCATGGTTTACTTGTTTTGGGCGCGCCGCAAAAACATGACGATCTGTACCAGGCTCCAGTGCATACTGTTAAAGTGTTGCACGATAAATATTATAATGTGAGCGTCCTCGGGGTACAGGTGGGTGACGGTGAGACATTAGAAGCTCCGGCTTTAGCCCCCAAACACGTAAGAGCGTATTGCTCCAATGGTATTGTAGATAGTGGTGCAACAGCCATTGTGCTGCCAGCAGAGTTGTTTCAACAGGTTAAAGCTGAACTGATTAAGTATAACAGCGCCTTTGCCCAGATATTAGCACCCTACAATGCGTTTACGGGGAAAGAAATAGGTACGCCATTAACGCTGCTAGATCTAAACCAATGGCCAGACATAACCCTGTATTTAGAAGGTGATAATGCAGAGCCGGTGGCACTTACGGTCGCGCCTGAGACTTACTGGCAGGTAAACGCGCCTCAGTCCCATCAAGCCACATTCAAGCTGTGTACGTTACCAGGCTGGCCAAACCAATTGATTTTAGGTTTGCCTTTGTTAAACAATTACTACACTATTTTTGACCGGCGGGTGGGCGACGAGGGCGTGATTCGTTTCGCGAAAAAAGCGAATATTCCTGACTTAGTTACAAATGCGATTGCGCAGGCGATACACAAGTAAACAGATACAACCACGGCACGTCTACCTTGGTACAGCAATGTATGGCACTTCACCAATGAGGACTAACCCAATCGAATAATAAAATTGGCTCTTATTTAGTCGGGGTTATACGCGTTGGTTAACATTTTGTGTGGGTTTTTATCAAACTTCGTTACAGGCCAAAAAGCAAGCTATCAGTGGTTGCACCCGTACCGTACGGCAAAATAGGACATACACTCACAAGACGCCAATACCATATGTTGGCAGGCGAAACTGGTAAATGGTCTGGGTGCTTGATGAAAGATATACATCATATTGATGTAAGTGATCGGGTAGCAAGAAATCCTATGCATAGCCTGCACCACCGTGAAATTGAGACCATACTTATTAATTGTTATGTTCTACAAATGCCAAATAGAGTGTAGTCGTGGTAGGTACCGAGAAGTTTGTTTCATTATTTAATCACTGGGCGACATATCAATGTTTCCTCCACGTGCCCTTTATGAAGATTCGATTGCGATTAGGATGCTGGAAAGCAATACGTCTAAAAATTGAGGATACGAAACGAAAGTCCATGCCAAGTCGTCAAATCGGTACTGGCGAGTAAGAAATTAAAAGTAATGAAGATTATAAAGAGGTCACCAGTTTGAATAATCAATCCGGAAGTATGGTGTGTGTAGGTGTAGGCATGACATTAGGTTCACACATTTGCCCACTTTCAAGAAGCCATATTGAACAAGCCGATGTCGTGTTCTGCAGTATGTCAGATCAGTATGTGGAAGAGTGGGTGATGTCCATGAACAGTGATGTTCGTAGCTTACAACCCCTTTATTCGGAAGGCAAAGATCGCCGCCAGACCTACCGCGAAATGGTAGAGCTCATGATGGCTGAAGTGCGGCAGGGAAAAAAAGTTGTTGGTGCATTTTACGGCCATCCCGGAGTCTTTGCACTGGTGCCCCATAAAGTCATTAAACAAGCTCGTGAGGAAGGGTTTGCGGGGCACATGGAACCAGGCGTCTCAGCGGAAGATTGCTTGTATGCAGATATGGGACTAGACCCTGGCTCCCACGGATGTGCACATTACGAAGCCAGTCAATTCTTAATGAATGAGAAGTGTTTTGATACCACCGCTCTATTGGTTCTATGGCAAATTGGTATGGTGGGCGATCGTCAGCATAAAAAGTTTATCGCGGATGGCCGTTACCGTAAAGTGCTGCAAGATTGCCTGCTGGACTATTACCCCGCGGATCATCAGGTAGCGCTATATGAAGCAGCTGTACTACCTGTTGAGAGAGTAAGAATTGAATGGATGAGAATAGATCAACTTTTCGAAGCGAACGTTTATCAACATTCAACGTTAGTCGTTCCACCAGCAAAAAAGAAGAGCCCTGACCAAAAAATTGCTCAGCTGATGAAGGAGATAGACCAGGAACTATCCCTCTAACGCTTATCTAGCATATTCATATTGCCATATTGTAATGCAATCTATGTAAAGCAACGTAACCGGACTAGTTTCGTCGAGAATACCACCTTTAGCGAAGAAACATAGCAGGTGCTCGTTTCAGTAGTTTATTCTCCTGACCTTTTCTACATTTGAGTTGGAAAAAGTGAGAGCCATAATCTACCTATTAATTCTCCAATATCTTGTCCAATTCAATGCTTTTTCAGTTATTTATTGGACTTTGTTATGGCTGCAGACACGATTGCTACTGGGTTAGCTTATTTTTAAAAGTTAACAAAAACATTTAATAATGCTAATCTTCGCGAGTCGTTAACTCGGCATGAATCTAAAAGGAGCTTGTATGTCTGTTATAGAATTATTAGAAAAAATGGGTGCTGATGCTTCAGCAAATACTGGAGCCGCTCGAGATCAATTTTGGTCCATGTCGGAAATGACGGAAGAACAGTTAAAATACAATAAATTATGGTGCTTAGTTGTTCCTGAAAAAGAAGATGACGATGAAGATGGAGAAGAGGACAATAAAATTGTTCTAAACTAACCGTGAAATATCTTCTTTATTTTTGCCTTATGTTGTCATCTGCCATCTTTGCAGATGACAACGTTTCGCTATTGAAAGAAGCCGATAGTTTAAAAAGTCGAGATCCCCACACATTTCAAGAGATTTTACACACCCTAGAGTCTCGCTCTTATTCATTCTCATTATACGAAGCCAACTATTATAAATATCTACAAGCATTTTTACTAAGCTATACAGGCGAATCAGCCCACGCAATTGAACATTTTAAAGAGGTTTATAACTCTGCTAAAAATGTTGATTTAAAGATTAGAGCGTTGACGTCAGCCATCAATATGTTCGGCATCACCCGCAACTATGTTGATGGTTATAAGTATGCCCAGCAATTAATAACTATTGTTCCAAAGGCAAGTAAAGAAGTGAGGGAAAGTGCTTATACAGGACTCTCTATTTTTTATAATCAGTTGGGAGAGTACAAACTTGGTTTATTTGCTGCTAATAAAGTGCTGGAGGAAGCTGAAGACAAAAGGTTAATCTGCTTTGCCGATCACTCGCGTATTGAAGCACAATCAAACCTTGACCTTATAATTAGCCCCTCCTCAGCAGATTCCGCAATTAATTATTGCCTTCAAATTAAGGAATTTGCCGCTGCATTATTTAATATTGTTGTGAAAGCTCGGTTGCATAAGAATCTGGGAGAAGTGGATCAAGCTATCGCTGTAATGGAAGATAATGTGGAAGTGTTTAATAAAGCATTCTATCCCGTGGCGAAAGCTGATTATAAAGCTGAATTAGCACAACTTTACTTTCTCAAAAAAGAGTTTTTGAAAGCAAAAGTTAATGCCGAAGAATCTATTCAACTTTCCATTGGCGCAGGAATGTTTCGATCAAGGATAGACGCATTCGAAGTGTTATATAAATACTACGAAGTAGAAAATGATGTGGCGAAGGCCTACCACTATTTTCAAGAATATTATAAGACGCAAAAGGCGTTTTTGGATGAAGTAAAGCTGACCCAGCTGGCGATTCAACAAACTAAATTTGATGCCCAAGAGAAAGCCAATCAAATTGCACTGCTTAACAAAGAAAATTCATTACTCAAGACGCAAGCTGAATTAGCCCAACGGGAGATTGATAATAGCCGATTGGTTATTGCCACATTGGTTTTACTCGCGTCGATTGTCGTAGTGTGGTTGTTATTCAATCATAGAATGAACATACAACTTAAAACGCAGGCACAGACTGATGAATTAACCGGTATTGCCAATCGACACTATTTTACGAATGTTGCCGAAAAAGCGTTAAGTTACCACAAGAAAACGGGGCAACATCTCACCGTAGTAGTATTCGACTTAGATTTTTTTAAAAACGTCAACGACACCCATGGCCATGTGATAGGCGACTGGGCGCTTAAGGCGGTGGTAAGCGTAGTGCAGCGTGTCTGTCGTAACCAAGACGTTTTCGGACGATTAGGTGGAGAAGAGTTCGCCATATTATTGCCCGGTTGTGGGGCAAGAAAGGCGCAGTCAATTACTGAAAGTTGTCGCAGTGCTATTGCTGCTATCGATACTTCTGAAACCGGTGAACAGTTTAACATAACGGCCAGCTTCGGTGTGGCCGATACCAAGCTGTGCGGTTATAAATTTCAGCATTTATATGCGTGCGCTGATAAAGCGATGTACCGCAGTAAGGATGAAGGCAGAAACCGTGTATATGTTTATGATGGCTGTCCACCTGAATCCTTTACCCTCGACGAAAAATTTAGTTAGTACACTTACCCTTTTTATTCCGTTAACGCACGGGCTGCGGCCACTTTGGTAGGGCTTATTTCCTCACTTGGATAACACCCTAACACCTTAAGGTAGCGGGTAATCTTACGAAGCGCATCTATCGCCTGTTGCAGAGGTCCATCGCTCAAATTACCTTCTACATCAATGTAAAACATTTCTTCCCAGGGATTGCCCGGAATAGGGCGAGATTCTAACTTCGTCATATTGATGGCGTTTTCTTTTAACACCAATAGTGCTTCAACAAGTGCGCCGGGTTTTTGTACAGTAGACATAACAAAGGTAGTTTTGGCTGGTACTTGCAAGGGAACGTTAACCGCGTCGCGGGCGACCACAATAAATCGACTGTGGTTTTCTTTCTGGTTGGCAAGATTCGATTTAATCGCGGTTAAACCATACAATTTCCCGCCTGCTTCACTTCCTATTGCAGCCACGTCGTCGCGCTTCAATTCACTCACCGCTAACATGGCAGAAGAGGTGCTATCCATTGTTTTGACTTCGACACTGCCAAGTTCAGCGAGAAAGTGACTGCACTGAGTAAAAACCTGCGGATGGGCATACAAGGTATTGATTTGACTGATTTGCGTATCGCCACTCACCAATAACGCATGGCGGATAGGGTGGGTTAATTCGCCAATTATATTTAATTGCGTATGTTGTAATTGGTCATACACTTCATTAATACTGCCCGAGGTAGTATTTTCAATAGGAAGTACCGCGAAATCAGCCTCAGCATGCTCAACCTTACTGACAATTTCACTAAAACTCTGACAACCGATTTCCAATACTTCGCCTGGTCGACGAGAAAAATATTTCTGCGTCGCCAGGTAACTATAAGATCCTTTGTCCCCTAGGAAAGCCACTCTGTTAAGGGGGAGGGCGCTGCCAGGATTAGCGCGCTGGGCCAGCATAGCTTGTTGATTTAACACGGAATCTTCAATGATGACGTGAAATAGCTGGGTAACGTAGTGAGGATCCAGCCCCGCCTCCTGGCCGGTTTTGATCAGTCGAACCAATAATTGCTCTTCGCGGCGCACATCCCGCACCGGAATGTGATGTTTGATCTTTGTTTCCGCCACTTCGTTGGTAAGGCTCCGGCGCTGCGCAAACAGATGAATCAACTGCTGATCAACCCTGGTGATTTTTTCTCGTAGTGCATCTAAAACTGGCTCTGACATAATTCACATTCCAGATTGGGGTCCAAAAAAAAACCTCCCGGTGGGAGGTCTATGTACACACTTCAGCCTCCCTCAGATGATGGGGATAAAGCCAAAGAAAAAAGTTGAAGCATGCGAATAATACACTTTCATTAAATCACTGTATGATTTAGCTGGAATGCTGTCAATCACAAATCGCACATGAGCTGTTGCCAAAACACTTATTCACTTAGTAACGCGGCCAGCATTGCTCTGACTTCCGTGGGTTCAAAAGGCTTGTCACATAATGCGTTGACCCCTGTTTGCTGGATATTTGCCATATGCGCACTATCAGCCGCCTCAGAAGTCACCATGATAATAGGAATATGGGTGGTTTCGGGGTTAAAGCGAATGAATTCAGATAATTCGCGACCGTCCATTTCAGGCATATTATAGTCTGTTACCACTAAATCAAATTCTTCGTCTTTAATGTAAGTCAGTGCCATAGCACCATTTTCAGCCTCGCGGATCTTTTTCAGGCCCATGCCTTCTAGTACCCGGCGAATGTGGTTTCGCGCCAGTTTACTGTCATCAACCAGTAATACACGCACTTCCTGTACGTCGAATAATTCCAGTTCCAGCTCATCATGATTGATTAAATCCAGGCTTGCGTTGAGTGCGCGTGAAAGATGAAGTGGCTCAAACGGTTTGGGTAAAATTGCGGCGACACCCGCTTGTTTGAATTCCTCCAGTTTACTCAAACGATTTTCGCTGGAAACCAGCATGAAAGGAATGGCTTTATATTCATCAGATTCTTTAATGAATTTCAGTAAATCAAGCGCGGTGCCATCTTCAAAGTACATGGCGCTAACAATTAGATCAGCCCCGTGCGATTTAACTGCGGCGCGCGCTTCTGCCAGCGTACTGACCGGATCAATTTCTTTCACTTTCTCTTTTAGCAACAGCGTGGTAATTATCTTGCGTTGGGTATCAGAAGGCTCCACCAACACAATGTGTAAGTCAGATATTGACAACTTTTCCATCTATTTTTACTCATTTATAAAGGCAGCGTTCGCACCATTGGCGGAACTGCCAGAAGATTCAACATTCAGTTTAATTTATCCGCCCGCGAGTTTTACGGTAAATCCTTTAGCCTGTAAAAGGGTTTGTAGTTTGGCTCGGTCATCAGTTTGAACTTCAATGGTGCCATCTTTTACCGCACCGCCACAACCACATTTTTTTTTAAGCTCTGTGCATAAGCTTTTCAATTCTTTTGCATCTTTATCTAAGCCGTGGATTACCGAGACCCCTTTACCCTTGCGGCCCTTCGTTTCTCGGTGAATACGCACAATACCATCAGTGGAAGTTGAACGAAGATTAGTTGCTTCCGTTTCTGCAACACGACCACTCTCTGTACTATAGACCAATTTGGAATTTTGCATGATATGACTTTTTTTAAAATGATTCTGAACTACTATAGTAAAAGAACATCGCTTGTATGTTAATAAGTTAACGGAATTAGCCCCATTGGAGATATAAATGGCCATCAGTACCACCTGGGAAAGCGAGAATAACTCTCTCACTATTCAAATGGATGATAAGTTCGATTACAGCAAGGTTCAGGAGTTTCGCCAAGCTTATGTGGAAACACCAGCGCAACCCGAAGAAATTTTAATTGATCTGACCGCTACACAGTACATGGATAGTTCTGCACTGGGCATGCTGCTGAATATGCAAAAGTATTTCAGTGATAAAGGGGTGAACTATAAAATTGTCAACAGTCGGCCACAGGTTGCACGTATTCTGAAAATATCCCGCTTCGATAAAAAGTTCGATATAAGTTAAACGTTCTTTGTACTGGAACCAGGCCTTCCCATGCGCATATTGATTGTTGACGATGAGTCGCTGAATCGCACTTTACTTCACCACATTCTCGAAGAAGAGGGGTACAAAGATTGTATTGAAGCCAGGGATGGTTATGAAGCCCTCAAACTCGCCACTCAATTCAGCCCCGACCTGGTTTTACTTGACGTAATGATGCCCGGCATGAACGGATTTGAAGTGGCCCCTAAACTTAAGAGTCTCTATAAGGGCAGCTACCTCCCGATTATCTTTATTACGGCATTAGACGATCGAGAAAGTTTAATTAAGTGTTTGGAAGTAGGTGGTGATGATTTTGTATCAAAGCCCTTTGACAGGCTTATCCTGGCAGCCAAAATCCGCGCCCACAGCCGTATACGCTTGCTCAGTAAACGGGTAGACAAACAAAACCAAGAGTTGTTAGGTTTTCGCCGAAAGGTCGATCGAGAACACACCATTGTTGAGCATATTTTTTCCAACGCCATAGTTAACAATCAAACCGTTAGTCGCTTCTTTGATTACAAGGTTTCCCCCGCTGCAACATTTAATGGTGACGTGTTTTTATGCGAAGCCAACCCGGGGGGAGGTTTGTATTTTATGGTAGGAGATTTTACTGGGCACGGCCTGGCGTCAGCCATCGGCGCACTGCCGGTCACACGTACCTTTCACGCCCTGGCGTTGAAAGGCGTATCTATTTGTGAAATGGCTTACGTTCTAAATGAAATGCTACTTCAATTGCTTCCTCCAGATATGTTCTTCGCGGCGATATTGGTTGAAGTTGATGCGTCGGGCACGCGCCTATCTATTTGGAACGGCGGCATGCCGCAAATGTTGCTGAAAAGCGAAGCAGGTGAGTTGGTTAGAAAATTTCCCTCCAAACATATGGCGTTGGGCATACTGGAACAGTCAGAATTTGATCGAGAGTGTGATGTATTTGACGCGCAACAGGGCGATCAATTATTTGTGTGTACCGATGGTTTAATGGAAATTACCAATGCAGAAGGAAAAATGCTGGACGAAGAGGGGCTGGAGCGTTGGTATTTCGCCTCTCCCCATGTCACGGCGGAACACCTTTATCAGCAAGCAAGAGCTTATCTTGGCGAAGCGGAGCCCCACGATGATATGACCATAGCCATCTACCGGGCAACCCCCTTATATGAATTGAAAGAAACCATCCAGCTCAGCACCACACCCTTTGAAATTATGATGATACTGACCAGTGAGGACTTAAAGAAAGACCAGGCGCTGGAAGCTTTATTGGATATGATCAATAGCCAGCCGGGTCTAAACTGGATCCGATCAGATTTATTTACCGTGTTAACAGAAATATTTAATAATTCACTTGAACACGGTTTATTGAACTTAGATTCAAGGGTTAAACGATCGCCTGAGGGTTTCATCACCTATTATGAACAACGGGAGCAAAGGCTGGCTGAATTAGAGGGCGGGTTTATTAACATAGTTACAATCTATTCACCCGAAAAGAAAACCCTGACCATTATTGTAAAAGACTCAGGTAAAGGGTTTGATATTGAGAATGTAAAGATGCCTCAGTTAACGAGCAGCTCTGGCCGAGGGGTGCAATTGGTGAAGGAGCTTTGCGAGAGCGTCGAATACTCAGAAGGGGGGACAAAAGTCACCTTAGTCATGAAAATATAGAATTATACAAAAGGTTAACATTTAGCGTGGCGTTCGTGAGCTATTTTGATATAGTGAGTTGGCTTTATTTGTACTACGTAGAGAATAGCCATGTTAAAAGCCGTGCTGGATTTGTTTAGTCAGTCAAATGACAAAAAAGAAGAGTCACTCTCCGTGGAGCTCGCTACAGCCGCGCTTCTCAGCGAAATCATGCGTGCTGATCGGGAGACCGACGAACGTGAACTTAATGCTTACAAAGCCATTTTAGACAAACAGTTTTCTCTTTCTAAAGAAGCTCGGCAAAGTTTGGTGAAGGAAGGACAAGAAACCGCAGAAGATGCGGTGGATCTTGTGCAATTTACACAAGCCATTAATCAACAGTGTGATAACGATAAAAAGCAAGCCATTCTAAAAGGGTTGTGGCAAGTTGCTTACGCTGACAGTAATATCGCTCCTATTGAAGAACATACCATACGCAGAATAGCCGATCTTTTGCATATTCCACATAGCCAGTTTATTAAAACCAAACTTGCCGTCACGGAAGAGTAATATACGTCCCCCTGAAAGCCGTTACACTGAGAGAAATCAACCGGGTGCAGTACAGTGTTCAAGCCAATTAAAACATCTCTAACCGGCATCATTATAGGTGCGGTAATCTTATCTGCATTGATTGTACTTGGATTGACGCAAGAAGAGCACGAAGAATTGTTTTTATCATCGGTGAAGGGACACTATTCTTCTTTGGCAAGACACGTCAGCACCAGTATGCAGCAATTGATGGAAACACGCCCCGTCAATGTGGCAGAAATGGAAACAACACTAAGCAGTTTGATTGCATACGATGCATTAGAGTATGCGTCAATTTATGATGTAGAATATAATCAGTTGGTCTTTTTCCAAGGGGCACGGTACGACTCTCAAAAAGCCGTCCCTAAGTTAGACGTTGCAAAGCCTTGGGAGCTGGGTAGCGCGCAACATAATGGGCATCTGGTGACATTTGAACGGATTGGCCCGCAGAATTTTCCCAAGGGCTATGTGGTACTAGTGAGTGATGTAAATCAGTTAGTCCAACGTAGTAAGCGTTCTTTATTATGGCAATCACTCCCACTAATTATAGTTGTGTCGCTAATTATCCTGCTGGTGAGTTTTTTATTTGTTAATCGACTACTCAAGCCGCTTTATGCGTTATCAAGGTTTACTCAGGAAGTCAGCGAAAGTAAAAACTATTCCCTGCGTTACGAAGACACGCATAACAATGAATTTGGTCAGCTCGGGAATAACATCAATAGTTTGATGGATACCATCGAGGTTGAACTAACCATAAACCACGAGCAAAACCAGACGTTGATGGAACAACAACAAACCATGACGCGACTGGCAAATTTCGACAGTTTAACAGGCCTGCCAAATCGCCAGTTTGTGATGGACAATCTTCGTCTGGAGCTAGCCAGAGCAAAAAGAGCGGACGACGACCTGGTTCTGATGTTTTTTGACTTAGACGGATTCAAGGGGATCAACGATTCCTTAGGTCACGAAACTGGAGACCTGATACTCATTGAAGTGGCCGACAGGGTAACCACGATGTTACGCGAAGGTGATTTGGTGGCACGTCTGGGGGGGGACGAGTTTATCATTCTCCCAGATCGTGACACCAGTGATGCAAGTGTGACGAACATGGCCAATCGAGTTATTTCAGCTTTTTCTGAATCATTTCATCTACGCGGTTTATCGCTTACCGTAGGGGTGAGTATTGGAATAGCACGTGCGAAAGATGCGAATTACGAACTCAGTCAATTAATGAGCAATGCTGACCTGGCCATGTACCGCTCTAAAGCGAAGGGCCGTGGTACCTATACCATTTTCACTATCGATATGGTGGATTCACATAAGCGGAAACTGTCTATCGCTAACAGTATCGACCAGGCTATCAGTGAGAACGAGTTTATTGTTTACTACCAACCCAAAGTTGACAAACACGGGTTGATCATCGCGTTTGAAGCTCTTATCCGTTGGCAGCACCCCGAATTTGGCATGATCATGCCTGGCGAATTTATCCCTATCGCTGAAAGAGGCGGAAAAATTACTTCGATAACCCAATGGATGATTGAGCAAGTCGCAAAAGAAATGCCAACGATAAGGGCAATCATGAAACGGCGGTTTCGAGTCTCGGTTAATTTATCAGGACACGATCTACGTCATAGCGGATTGTTCGATATGATTCACGATATCTTTAATCGTCACATGGTGAATCCGGAATATATTGAATTTGAGGTAACAGAGTCGGCTTATCTGGAAAATTTTGCGTTATCGAATAAGTTTTTCCGTAGAGTGGGTAATATGGGATGCGCTATTTCATTGGATGATTTTGGTACTGGCTATTCTTCACTGAGTTACCTCACCCAAATTAGTATTGATACGCTTAAAATCGACCGGCAATTTATCAGGGAACTTGAAACGTCTGAAAGAAGTCGATTAGTGACCGGTACAATTATTGATTTGGCTAAGCGTCTGTCCTTGACGATTTGTGCCGAAGGAATAGAAAATCATAATCAATGGGACTATCTGATCGAACACGGTTGTGACCACGTCCAGGGTTTCTTATTCAGCGAGCCTGTTCCCCTGGATAATTTACCTTTCTTACCGCCACGTTTTCATCGACAGTCCACTAAAGCCGTATAGGCGTTGAACCTGCATAAAGTGTTACTAAAAAGAAACATAACAGGGATGAACCTTGCAACACTTTCGTTCAACAGTATGATTTAATACGGTATGCGGTTCTGGCCCGATTCTAGCTTGTTTATTTCCAGTCTTAATGTTGTTCACCCATGGGGGTGAGATAAGGGAGTGGTATATGAAACGTTTAGAGAAAATTTTACTTCTGACATTTACCGTAGTTGCTGTGCAAACCACGTTAATAGCGAACGCGAAAGCTCAAGCTGACTTACTGACAAAATTAGACATGGATCAGGATGGGTTTATTTCGTTAAGAGAAGCGGTAAGTAATACCGACCTGCTAAGACACTTTGGGATGATCGACACGAATGAAGATGGAAAACTAAGCCCCGAAGAACTCAAGGCTAGCGGCAAACTTTCAACCCTTCCGGATAAAAATTAATGCAGCAAATACAAAATTTATCGTTACTATTAGTATGAAAACAAAACCGTTTTACGCTTTCTATCGTTATGTAATCCGGTAATAAGTGTATACACCGACCCCAGTTAAGGGTGTCACGATTGTATGAGTGCTGGCTTACTTTTTTTCGCCTGATGGCGGCATAATTCTGATGGAGCAGTGCGAAGCAGTGCAAATAAATAAAAAAATAAAAAGTAGTGTGAGAATTTAGTGAGACTAGGTTCTTTAAGACAACTTACATTAGGCAGTTTTGTACTGGCGTTAGTCCCGCTAATTGCATTGTTATGGCAAAGCCAACACGATTTGGCAAAAGTGGGACGGATGACAAGTATTGAAACCCGTTACGTTGTGACCGTAGTGGGGTTAATGCAACAACTTGATGCCGCTGCAATAGATTTAGAGCGGAGTATCAGACAATTCGTCGTGTTAGAAAGTAACGCAGTAGCCGATCTTACTGATAATGCGCTGTTGCAGTTCATTGATGCTAAAAAATCGCTGTGTAAAGCGCTGGAAGACAGCCAAACGTGTATTCGACTGGATAACCATATTTCTCAGCTGAAGGCCTTTCGAAGAATAGATGATCAATTCTTGATGAACACCTATCTGGCGTCGCTGAATAGTAGCGTTGCCAGCATGCGAGGCGATGTTGATTTGGCTATTCAACAACGCCTCGCGATTCAAAAAGAAGATCTGAATACGATGCAAGCTAAACAGGCCTGGTCTACCGCCATGCTGGTAAGTGTTTCGTTATTGCTTATCTTGCTTGGCAGTCAGCTTATCGTTAACCCGGTAAAAAAGCTTAAACAAATTATCCGAATTTTGGCGCAGCAAGAAGGAGAACTGCCGCCGTTATCCACCCATGCTCCCAGAGAACTTATTGGCGTTGAACGCGATCTTCATTGGCTGGCAGAGCGTTTACAGCAGTTAGAACATATTCGAACGGCGCTTCTGCGCCATGCTGCTCATGAATTAAAAACGCCACTGGCTAGTATTAAAGAAGGGTGTAGTTTACTGTCAGATAATGTTGTAGGAAGACTTAACCCGCAGCAGGTAGAAGTACTTGGTCTACTTACTTCCAGCACTCAGCGATTAAATCAATTAGTCGAAAAATTACTCGACTATAATTTGTTATTACAACAGGCACAGCCGACGTTTGCTCAGGTTGATGTCAGTCGCTTACTTAAGGAGTGTCTTGAGGATTATGCGCTGGCCCTGCAGGACAGGGAAGTTACCGTGGACCTGCAAGTCGAAACTATCTTGATAGATGAAGAACTTTATCGACGAATATTGGATAATCTGATATCAAATGCGGTAGCCCATGGCGCGGTCGGCCGTCCCATTAACGTGAGCATATATATGAAGCGCGATAAAGCCATTCTTGACGTGGCGAATAGGGGGAAACGTATTCCAGCGGAGTCTGTCGAAAAGTTATTTGAGCCTTTCACCAGAGGAGAAGATCCTCGTAACGATAATGTGATTGGCACTGGACTGGGATTGTCCATAGTATCTGATTGCGCACGCCTTATGCACGGTGACGTAGCAGTTGTAGATGTTGATTATGCTGATGTTTGCTTCAGGGTGACCATCCCGCAAAAGGAAATGGTGTAATGAGAATAATAGGCTGTATTTGCGTAGTGTTGTTGGCAGGATGCAAATTAGTTCCTCCGCCACCTGTGGAAACAGAGCAACCCCTTCCTCCAGAAGTGGTGGAAGTTAAACAGACAGAACCCATTGATACCTCTGAATTGTGCCTGGTTGAAAAAGAGGTGGCTGAATTCGAACATCGCTGCGATTTAGCTTACTGGACTTCGCTATGGATCAAAGCCGATGAAATGTCCTGGCCGCGGCGCAAGGACGCCATCAATGCGTTGGGCAATTCTTTCGAGGACAAACTGACTAAGATAATATTTACCTTACCGATCAGCACGCCCTATCAGGATAGGCTTCGAGCATCGCACTGGTTAAAAGAAATTCAAGCCAGGTTGTCTCCTGACTTTGCCCGTTTGGTGAAGTCGATAGTGCAGACGCCAAACGAACAGATATTAGAATATGAGTCCGCTATTACGTTATTAAGCAGGGTGAACACGCAACAAAGTCAGAGCATCGAAAACCTGCAAAAAGAGTTAGAAGCTCAGCGAAAAAAAGTAGAAGAACTGTTACAGATAGAAGCTTCATTAATGGATAAAAACAGGAGTAGTCAGCAGTGAGCGATACCACCAAAGCAAACCCGCAATTACTGTTGGTTGATGATGATAAAAGTCTTTTGCGCTTGCTTACCATCCGGCTTGAAGGGGAAGGGTATAGCGTAACTGCCGTGGAAGATGGTCATAGTGCGCTTAAAAAACTGCGCAGCGATGATTTCGACGTAGTGTTAAGTGATTTACGTATGCCAGGGCTGGATGGCTTAAGCCTGTTTGAAGAAGTCATGGGCATTCGCAAAGACATTCCTGTGATATTGATGACCGCACACGGCACTATCGCGGATGCCGTGGCAGCGACTCAACGAGGCGTATTCGGTTTTCTACCCAAGCCAGTTGATCACGACGAATTACGAAAACTGTTGCAAAAAGCATTGAGCCAGTCGTTGGCCGCACAGCCGAAGGACTGGTGTCAGGACATTATCACGCGCTCTCCTGAAATGTTAAATGTGTTGGATCAAGCGTATCGTATCGCGCAACGAGAAGTAAGTGTACTGATCAGCGGTGCGAGCGGCACGGGCAAAGAATTATTGGCGAATGCAATTCATCGTGCCAGCAACCGTCGCGACAAACCCTTTGTCGCTATCAACTGTGGTGCATTACCAGAAAATCTGCTTGAGTCAGAATTATTCGGTCACGCGAAAGGAGCATTTACTGGAGCAGTGCAAGCCAATGCGGGGCTATTTCGCGAAGCCGACGGCGGCACACTTTTTCTGGATGAAATAGGTGACATGCCAATGACGTTGCAGGTTAAGCTGTTGCGTGCGTTGCAAGAACGTTCGATACGACCTGTTGGCAGTAGTAAACATGTAGATATTGATGTGCGCGTAATTTCTGCCACCCACAAAGATTTGCATAAAGAGATGGAAGAGGGCACTTTCAGGGAAGACTTATATTACCGCTTAAACGTGGTGAACCTGAAATTACCCTCACTCAAAGAGCGCAGCGAAGATATTCCGCTGCTGGCTCGTGCCTTATTGCAGCAAAGTGCGCAGCGTCACGGCGTGAATGTGAATCAATTCTCTGATGATGCCATGCAGTTGATGGTGAAATCTGACTGGCCGGGCAACGTGCGGCAATTGGTTAATGTGGTAGAACAGTGTGTGGCACTCACGCAGACACCTGGTGTGCCTTTACATTTAGTCGAGCAGGCATTATCAGCAACAAAGCAAAGCTGGCCCACTTTAACGGAAGCCCGCGATGCCTTTGAGCAAAAGTATTTGTATAAATTGCTTAAAATGACGGATGGTAACGTCACGCGTGCAGCAGAGTTAGCCGGGAGGAACCGCACCGACATGCACAAGTTAATGAAAAAACATGAACTGGATGCTGGAGATTTCCGCTAAACCATTATCTCAAACGCCTTCATTTTTGAAGGCTTTGCTTCTTTGCTTCCATTTTATCTGCTTATGATAATTCCCATTGGGCTTTAGCCAGCCTTTTGTTTATACTATGCGGCCTTAAAAATGCCTGATTGTGTCAGGCATATTACACACGAATTCCTTATTCACTGCTATAACGGTGAATAGTCAGAAAAACAGAGAAAATCAGGGGTCAATGACCATGCGCACAGATTACTGTGGGAAAATTAATGCGTCCTATGTCGGACAAGAAGTGACACTTTGTGGTTGGGTAAATAAACGCCGTGATTTAGGCGGTGTCATCTTTGTTGATTTACGTGATCGTGAAGGCATTGTGCAGGTCGTGTTTGATCCTGATCTACCTGAAGTTTTAGCTGAAGCAAATAAATTAAGAAGTGAATTTTGCGTAAGATTAACGGGTAAGGTACGCGCGCGTCCTGCTAGTCAGGTTAATACGCAAATGACAACCGGCGAAATCGAAATCTTGGGCACCGGTCTTGAGATCTTTAGCAAGTCAGCCGCCCTTCCTTTGGATTGGAATCAGGAAAACTCAGAAGAGCAACGCCTGAAATATCGTTATCTTGACCTTCGTCGCCCTGTGATGAGCAACCGCTTGCAGTTTAGAGCAAAAGTGACCGGTGCAGTGCGCCGTTTCCTCGAAGAGAATGGCTTTTTGGATATTGAAACGCCAATTCTTACTAAAGCCACCCCTGAAGGCGCACGGGATTATCTGGTTCCAAGTCGAACGCACAAGGGCGAGTTCTTTGCATTGCCGCAGTCTCCCCAATTGTTCAAACAGTTACTGATGATGTCGGGCATGGACCGTTATTATCAAATCGTTAAATGCTTCCGTGACGAAGATTTACGTGCTGACCGTCAACCTGAGTTTACCCAAATCGATTTGGAAACCACCTTTCTCGATGCTGAAGGTGTGATGAACATTACCGAAAGCATGATCCGGGATCTATTTCAGAAAATGTTGGGTGTGGATTTAGGTGACTTCCCGCGCATGACATATGCGGATGCAATGAAACGGTACGGCAGTGATAAACCTGATTTGCGTAATCCACTGGAACTGGTGGACGTGGCGGATTTGCTTAAAGACGTTGACTTTAAAGTGTTCAGTGGACCGGCAAACGATGTTAAAGGGCGGGTTGCAGCGATCAAGGTGCCCCAAGGAGCCACTTTATCGCGTAAGCAAATTGATGAATATACCAAGTTTGTCGGCATATACGGCGCGAAGGGCTTGGCCTGGATCAAAGTAAACGATGTCGAGCAAGGACTCGAAGGGCTGCAATCGCCAATCCTCAAATTTTTAAATGCGGAAATCGCCACTGCTATTATCCAACGTACCCACGCACAAACGGGTGATATTCTATTGTTCGGGGCAGATTCGTATACTGTCGTAACCGAATCGATGGGCGCTCTTCGCCTGAAACTCGGTGAAGATTTTAATTTACTCGAAGGGGACTGGAAACCACTATGGGTGGTCGATTTCCCCATGTTTGAAGAAATAGACGGTCAGTTCCATGCGTTGCACCATCCATTCACGTCGCCCCGCAATCTTAGTGCAGAAGAGCTAAAAGCAGATCCTGCTAATGCCTTGTCAGATGCTTATGATATGGTGTTAAACGGGGTGGAATTAGGTGGAGGTTCAGTTCGTATCCACGACCAGGAATTGCAATCGGCCGTGTTTTCCATTTTGGGCATTAATCAGGAAGAAGCGCAAAGCAAATTTGGTTTCTTACTGGAAGCGCTACAATATGGCGCACCGCCACATGCTGGCTTGGCGTTTGGCCTGGATCGTCTGGTGATGTTGATGACCGGCGCCACCTCGATTCGCGATGTTATGGCGTTTCCAAAAACCACCACCGCAGCTTGTCCACTTACCGACGCACCCAGTCCCGCCAATCCGCAACAACTGGCAGATTTGGCTATTAAGACCGTTCCTCGTGAAAACGGGTAATGCCATTTAAGCGCCCTGAATCTGCTTTGGTAGTGCTGTACGATCAGCACTGCCGGGTTTTAATTCTACAGCGAGAAGACGATCCAGCGTTTTGGCAGTCGGTAACGGGCACCCTCGAACTTAACGAGGATCCCATTGAAACCGCATATCGGGAGGTATGGGAAGAAACTGGTATTCGCCTGCAGCAAAGCGCAAATCATATTGTTGATCACAAACTAACCAACCAATACGAAATCAGGTCGCAATGGCGCTACCGCTATCCCGCCGGAACGCGGTTGAACACAGAACATGTATTCAGTGCACGAATTAACAGCCAGTTGCCTATTGTTTTAAGCGAGCATCTTGCCTATAAATGGGTGTCAAAAGCCGAAGCCATAGCAACGTTGTGGTCTCCATCTAACCGGGAAGCGGTAGAAAGGTTTGTGCCAGAGGAAAATAAATGGTAATACTGGGTATAGATCCAGGTTCACGCGTCACAGGCTATGGATTAATAAAGCGTCAGGCTGGTAAAATTGAGTATGTTGCCAGTGGCTGTATTCGCGTAAAAGGTGATGAACTTGCACCAAGATTAGCGCAAATATTTGCCGGAGTGGTTGAAATTATTCGTCAATACCAGCCCGATGAATTTGCGATTGAACAGGTGTTTATGGCACACAACCCCGACTCCGCCCTTAAATTGGGTCAGGCGCGAGGAGCGGCTATAGTCGCTGCCACGCAGGGGGAACTTAGCGTAGCGGAATATTCTGCCCGCCAAATAAAGCAAGCCGTAGTGGGGAAAGGAAGTGCTGAAAAAAACCAGGTTCAACACATGGTTCGCCATTTACTCAATCTGCCGGGTACCCCGCAGGCTGATGCAGCGGACGCATTGGCCGTGGCTCTTTGCCACGCCCATACAGCCCAAAGCCTGATTAAATTGGCAGGGCAAGCCAGTAAAACCGTACGCAGACGATTACGATAACTAAGAAGCAGTAAATATGATTGGAAGAATTCACGGAACGCTACTTGAAAAGCAGCCCCCCAACGTATTAATAGATGTAGGCGGGATCGGCTACGAAATTCAAATGCCGATGACCAGCTTTTATCAATTACCAGAGGTTGACCAACCCGTAACAGTGTTCACCCACTTTGTAGTGCGTGAAGACGCACAGTTATTATTTGGTTTTGCTGATAAAGTAGAGCGCGGACTATTTCGTGAATTAATAAAAGCGAATGGGGTCGGGCCCAAACTGGGCTTAGCCATTTTATCAGGCATGTCTGCCAGTCAATTCTTACAGTGCGTGCAACATGGCGATGTGTCTGGCCTGACTCGCCTGCCGGGTATAGGCAAGAAAACAGCGGAACGGCTGGTGGTAGAGTTAAAAGATCGCTTAGCGGATTTTGGTAAAAATCAGAATGTAGCCCTGCCGGATTTAGAGGCCAGAATGGCCGATAAGGGTGCCATCATATCCCTCAACGATGTCCGCGAAGAAGCGCAAAGCGCGTTGATTGCGCTCGGTTATAAGCCCGCTCAGGCAAGCAAAATGGTTTCAGGGGTGTATAACGACGGCATGGCAAGCGAAGCAGTGATTCGCGAAGCATTAAAAGCCGCGATGTAGGCGTAATGAAATGATTGAAGCAGATAGATTAATCGCACCACAGGCGTCAACTGAAGAAGAAATTATAGACAGGGCCATTCGGCCGAAACTGCTTGCTGATTATACAGGACAACAGCACGTATGCGAGCAAATGGAGATTTTTATCGAAGCGGCACGGAACAGAAGTGACGCGCTCGATCATTTGCTTATTTTCGGCCCTCCGGGTCTAGGTAAGACCACATTGGCAAATATTGTGGCCAATGAGATGGGGGTAAATATTAAAACCACCTCCGGCCCTGTATTAGAAAAAGCAGGGGATTTGGCGGCATTGCTGACCAACCTTGAACGCAATGATGTGTTATTTATTGATGAGATACACCGATTGAGTCCGGTGGTAGAAGAAATTCTGTATCCAGCGATGGAAGATTATCAATTGGATATCATGATCGGAGAAGGTCCTGCGGCCCGTTCCATTAAGTTGGATCTGCCTCCCTTTACCTTAATCGGGGCGACCACCAGAGCGGGGTCGTTAACCTCACCGCTGCGTGACCGTTTTGGTATTGTTCAGCGTCTTGAATTCTATAACGTGACGGATCTGACCACGATAGTGGAACGCAGTGCGAGTTATCTTAATATGCAGATGGACAGTTCAGGCGCCAGTGAGATAGCACGCCGCTCCCGGGGCACTCCTCGCATAGCTAATCGCTTACTGCGCAGAGTTCGTGATTATGCAGAGATCAAGGCGGACGGTGCGGTGACCGCAGAGGTAGCTGCCAGCGCATTAGACATGCTGGATGTCGATAAAGAAGGCTTTGACTACATGGATCGTAAGCTGCTTACGGCAATCATCGACAAATTCGATGGCGGTCCAGTTGGCCTGGATAACCTGGCTGCAGCCATTGGTGAAGAAAAAGAAACCATTGAAGATGTCATCGAGCCGTTTTTGATCCAGCAGGGTTTTTTGCAGCGAACTCCCAGAGGACGTATCGTGTCGCAGCGCGCTTATTTACACTTTGGTTTTCAGCCCGCGAAGTAGGTTACTAATTAGTAGTCATCTGAATGATCTCTTCAATACTAGCAGCATCCTAACTAGCTATTCCTGAATCGATTCTGGGTTGTCACAATCCCGTCTATAGTGCAGTTCATTATAACGTCTTTTAATTCCATAATTGCGATACTGCAATGAGGCAGGAACATGTTAAAAAGGACAGTTTATGGATAAACTAAGCAATACAGAAATTATGCTCGTTTCCGGTGGGTGGCTAAGAATGAGGACTTAATTCCAACAGTGGCTCGAGGTGCAGGCCTAGTTGCCATGGCATGTGCCATAGGGGGACCTGCGGCAGCGTTATCGGGCGCCGTCATAGGGGGAATTATGGCTTACGGAAATCATTCGTCTAATAGCGGAAAGCGTAAGAATGATTTACTCGAGAAATGTAAAGTGAAGCCAACGTGAAACTAACTTGTCCAATGGGGTGGTTTAAACAATATTTAGCTTGTTATCTAAAGATAGGCATGCCTTTTACCCTAGTATTTTACTTAGCCTCTATTCCAGAAGATCTTCACGTAGAGTGGTATCCCGTTTCGACCTTGCTGGCAAGTATAGTATTAATATTTATTGTAATGTTGGTGCAGAAAGGATAATTGGCGAACATACTAATAGACTGACCATTTGATATGGCGGGTTAGTGATTCAAGGGCCGCTACGCCCGCCAGTGAATTACCCATTTTATTTAACGCTGGTGACCACACACATATCGAAAACCGTCCTGGTACCACCGCAATGATGCCACCGCCAACGCCACTTTTACCCGGCAGTCCCACTTTAAATGCAAAGCTGCCTGCTTCATCATATAAGCCGCTGGTGGCTAATAAGGCGTTCATTTGGCGAGTCTGATCGCCGGTCAAAACGTCGCTTTTAGTAATAGTACAGAACCCCCGATTCGCTAAAAATTGAGTGGCCCGAGCCAAATCAACACAACTCATTCTCAGGGCGCAATTCATAAAGTAGGTATGCAATACTTCTTCGACATCATTATGAAAATTACCAAATGCTTTCATTAAGTATGACATGGCAGCATTCCGGGCACGATATTCAAACTCTGATTCGGCCACATCTACATCAGATAAAACATAAGGATTGCCCGAAAGCTTTCTAATCAAATCCCGTAACGCCACATGGGGGGAGATTAGACGTGAATGCACCATGTCACTGACAACGAGTGCTCCTGCATTAATAAAAGGGTTTCGGGGGATGCCATTTTCATATTCCAATTGCACCAGTGAATTAAAGGGCAACCCGGAAGGTTCACACCCCACACGTTCCCAAAGTGAATTGCCGTAGTATATATAGGCCAATACAAGGTTAAACACTTTTGAAATACTTTGGATGGAAAAGCCTGTAGTGGCATCACCCGCCTTGGTGACATTACCCTGTGTATCGCAAATCGCAATACCAAATTGGTTTGGGTTTACTTTAGCCAGTTCGGGAATATAGCTAGCGACATTCCCTTGCCCAACAAGCGGCTTAACCTCTTCGAGAATGTCGTTCAGCAAATCCTGCATTAAAACTCCAAATAAAATAAGTGAATTGTTATATGTATTGTCCGGTAATCGAACAATTTTTTAGTGTGCGGCTTTAGCAGTTTTCTTTCAATACGTTAGTTAGTTTTCATCGATTACTTTAGTTTGTACTTTTAACCTTTTATGATGTGTTTTCTCTCATTGTGCTAAGCCGATTTGCTGGAAGATGTCCATGATAATAGAGTTTTTCCCCCAACTAATGACCGTAGGGGTCATCGCCATATTTATGGCCATAAGCCCCGGGGCGGATTTTGTGATGATCACGCGTAATAGTATTTTTTATAACAGAAAGTCGGGGTTGTTCTCCGCTGTAGGTGTGAGTGTTGCAATATGGTTGCATGTTGCATATTCGATTGCTGGCTTAGCTGTTATTATTTCCAGCTCAGTTTTACTGTTCTCCATTATCAAATATTGCGGCGCGGCTTACCTGATTTACATGGGATACAAAACCTTTAGAGCGAACACCAGTTTAGACATAGAACCTTCGCAAGGCAGTATGAGCGGTTGGGCTGCGTTGCGAATAGGGTTCATCACCAACGCGCTAAATCCTAAAACTACGGTCTTCTTTTTAAGTATATTTACTCAAGTGGTTGAGCCTGGAACACCAGTTCTAATTCAAGTGCTTTTCGGTGCAATTATTTCGCTGGCGCACTTAATCTGGTTTAGTGGCGTAGCTATATTCCTAACGCAACCTCGGCTACTGTCGGCATTTAAACGTAGTAAAAATACCATTGAGAAAATAGTAGGGGGAGTGTTGGTCGCGTTTGGAGTAAAAGTTGCCTTTCATTCAAATTGACCCATTCGCTAGTGCTGAAAACGCAGAATTTTTATTCACCGATGAATACAATCGTTGCCCCAACGCCCCAACGCCCCAACGCCCCAACGCCCCAACGCCCCAACGCCCCAATGCCCCGACGCTTTAACAACAGAGCTAGAGGCGGGTATCCAGTCAAGGCGCATGGGTGACAAAGTGAAGGATGCTAGAGCTTTTCGAGCCATTGTAACGCAGAATAGATATCCGCCTCTATCTCCCATTAACCGCCGCGGATAACAAGAAATAAGTAATAAGTAATAATTAATTATGCCAGTTTACGCTTTATTTCATCCATCATAACTTTCACGCGATGGGGAACAAATCGTTGCCGTCGCGAACATAGGTACAGCGTTTCGCTGACTGGTACAGGGAGACGGTGTACCCGGATAAGCTGCGGTTTAGCAAACGATTCCACGGCATATTGGGGTAACACGGTAAACCCTAAACCTAAACTGACAGGCTCAGGGATCAAAGCTATCTGATTACAAAAGCCCGCATGCCTTAATTGGGGGTTTTCTGCATATTCGGGGAAATTGGCGCTAAGTAGCAGCTTTGCGTGATACTCTCCGTCAGGATGGTTGATGAAACCGAGGCGAGATAATATTTCCCAGTCAACATTCATTGTTTTTTCAGGGGTTATTACCACCAAGGCCTCCTCGCCAATAGCCTCAGAAACCAGCAGGTTGTTAGCTGGCTCGGTTGTGACAAGGCCAATATCCGCATTACTTTCGGTGAGGGCTTCGACAGTATCCTCATTGGGAGCGAATCGATAGTCAATATTTAACTTAGGATGCCGACGCTGAAACGCAAGCAGGTGAGGGTAAAGCTTTAATCCGACGCTGCCGGGTGACATTATTCTTACAGTCCCTTCAAATGCTGGATCCGCGGTAACACGTTGCTGCACCGTCGATAATAATTCAACAATTTCTTTTCCTTCCAAATAGAGCTTTTTACCCGCCTCTGTGAGGCTGAACTGCTTATCCTCTCGCGCCACTAATGGGGCACCTATCTGTTTTTCGAGTTTTTTAATATGTTGACTAACCCCAGATTGGGTCATAAACAGCTTATCTGCGGTGAGCGTGAAGTGTTTTGTTTCAACTAGGGTGCAAAATGTCTTTAACCATACCGTATTGATCATTACGAAATGTACTCGAAAATATAATTATTGATAATTTCACTTAATGAATCTTGGTGTCTACACTCATCACTGTCAACTAAAAGAGGACAATTTATGAGCACTACATTCCCTAGAACATTCTCTCATATAGGTATATCCGTGCCTGATCTCCAAAAGGCTGTGGATTTTTACACTAACGTAATGGGCTGGTACCTAATCATGCAGCCCACCGAAATAAAAGAGGGCGACAGCGCCATCGGACAGATGTGTACCGATGTATTTGGTAAAGGGTGGGGCAGCTTTAAAATTGCCCATTTATCTACGGGGGACCGAATAGGTGTGGAAATATTCCAGTTTCCTAATCAGGAAAATCCAGACAATAATTTTGAATATTGGAAGACGGGCATATTTCACTTCTGTGTGCAGGATCCAAACCTGGAAGAACTGGCTGATAAAATTGTAGCAGCAGGTGGCAAAAAACGGATGGAAAAACCTCGTTACTACTATCCCGGTGAAAAACCCTACCGCATGATCTATATGGAAGATCCATTTGGCAATATTGTTGAAATTTACAGCCATAGTTACGAACTGACCTACAGCGATGGCGCGTATTAGCTTCTCGTTGAATTTTCTCGCAATGCCCAATCCGTTTTATCGAGCCTCTTGCTTCTGCAGAGGCTCGATCTTACTGCAGTGTGGATCCACACTTGAATAATCCATTGATAACCACGACATTAAACATAATTATCCTTAAAAATTCAGGTAGGCGTGTTGTGGGTCTGCAAACTATTTTAGGCGCTGGTGGCCAAATAGGCACTGAATTAGCTCTGGCACTGAAACGCTATCATACTGATAAAATACGCCTGGTCAGTCGAAACCCACAAAACGTCAATAGTAGTGATATGCTGTTAAGGGCGGATTTATTAGATCTGCAGCAAACCTTCCGAGCAGTAAAAGGGTCCCACATCGTTTATTTAACTGCGGGCCTGCCCATGGATACCAAACTGTGGGAACAGCAGTGGCCCGTTATAATGCGTAATGTAATAGAAGCGTGTAAAGCACATCGTGCAAAATTAGTGTTTTTTGACAATACCTACATGTATGCCCAAACAGATACGACACAACGTGAAACTTCTGAGTTTACGCCAAGCGGCAGAAAAGGGGCGGTCAGAGCGTCAATAGCCAGTGAATTAATTGATGCGATAACACGCCGCGAAATTAAGGCGATGATTTGCCGTGCGCCAGAATTTTACGGCCCTGACAAAACCCAGAGTATTACGAATCTCACTATTTTCGAAAAGTTAAAGAAGAGTAGAACCGCGATAGTATTTCTGCGTGACGATACTGTACGGACGTTAATTTATACCCCCGATGCCAGCAGAGCGATGGCGCTGCTGGGCAATACACCAGACGCATATAATCAAACCTGGCATTTGCCTTGCGATGATAATCGAATGACTTATCGGCAAATCATCACAAAGTGTGAAGAAATACTAGGGAAAAAGTGTGAATATAGAATACTAAAAAAATGGCAGTTGACTTTCTTAGGCCTGTTCAACCAGCAACTAAGGGATACCGCTGAATTATTGCCACGCTACAATTGTGACAATATGTTCGACTCAACTAAATTTAAACGGCGATTTCCTGATTTCTGTGTGACCCCATACTCAGATGGATTCGAAAAGACATTATTGGTTTAGCGCAGACCTAAATAATTTAAAATATAGTGAAATCGGGAATAAAAAAAGCCCGCTCAAAGTGAGCGGGCAAAACAACAAGTGTTGAAGGAAATAAATCCAGGGAACTCATGTCTAACAGGAGAAAAACTCTTTCACAATAACTAGTTACTTCATGTAACACGTCATGTGCTGTGCGACTGATGCGATGCATTATAGAGAAATTTTCAATACGGACAATTGAGGAAAATTATTTTTTCAAATTAAAAAATCTAATGCGTTAACGCGCTGTTAATGACAGGTGATAAATTGGTTTAATGCTACGGATTATAAAGGGTTTATTGGAAAATATTTTTTCTGTAGGGGCTTGTTTCCAACCCGCCGTAATATTATCGTAACATTAACAAATGTACTGCAAAGCATAATTATGCATAATTTTAACGTACGGGTTTATTACGAAGACACAGATGCGGGCGGCATCGTTTATTACGCCAATTATCTCAAGTTCATGGAACGCGCCAGAACAGAATTATTACGCGATCTGGGCTATGAGCAAGATACTTTAATTGAACAATCTGTGGCGTTTGTCGTCAAACGGGTTGAAATGCATAACTATGCGCCTGCAAGATTCAATCAGCTATTGAGTATTGAAACACAGGTTGTAGAATTAAAAGGCGCAAGTGTTACATTCAAACAACAAATAAAAAATTCCACGGATGATCTTTTAGTCTCCGCGGAAATATTAATAGCCTGTGTGGATCTGGCCAACATGACGGCCAGACGACTGCCACGCTCATTGAAAGGGGATTTAACGCGTGTCATCTGATTTAACCTTCATTGGCTTGTTTCTTCAAGCAAGCTTCATTGTACAGTTAGTTATGCTACTTCTTATTGGTGTCTCTATTGCATCATGGACTTTTATATTCCAAAGAAGCAAGGCGTTAACCAAAGCGCGCAAAGAAATGCGTCAATTTGAAGACAAGTTCTGGTCCGGTGCAGATTTGAATCAGCTTTATCAAGAATTGTCGGCGCGGTCCAATGTCTCCGGTATGGCCAGCTTGTTTTGCGCCGGTTTTAAAGAGTTTATGCGCTTGCGTAAAAGTAATACCAGTATCAATGGCATCGTTGATGGTACTGATCGAGCTATGCGGGTAAGTATGTCCCGTGAGGTTGAAAGCCTTGAAAGCCATCTTCCCTTCCTTGCTACAGCAGGTTCAATCAGCCCTTATATCGGCTTGTTCGGTACAGTATGGGGCATCATGAACGCCTTTATTGCGCTAGGTGAAGTGCAACAGGCCACCTTAGCGATGGTTGCTCCGGGGATTGCCGAAGCGCTTATCGCCACTGCAATTGGTTTGTTTGCTGCTATTCCAGCGGTTATCGCTTACAACCGTTTTAGTAATCAGGTAGAAAAACTTGAGAACAGTTACGGTAACTTTATGGAAGAATTTTCAGCAATATTACATCGTCAGGCGATTGCATCCCATGTCCAGTCACCAAATCAGCAATAATCAGGTGATTGGGAGAATTCACAATGTATACACGTAAACGTCGTCGTCCTGTTTCCGAAATCAACGTAGTGCCTTACATCGATGTGATGTTGGTGCTATTGATTATCTTTATGGTCACCGCGCCACTGGTCACCCAAGGCGTAAAAGTCGATTTGCCTAAAGCCAGTGCGGAACCGATAGAACAAGAAGACAATCCACCTCTTATTGCATCTGTAGACGTTAAAGGCCGTTATTACTTGAACGTGGGGGAAGATCAGGAGCGCGTGCTGGAAGGAGATGAATTAGCTGCGCTGGTTCAGGCTCAACTCCAAAAAGATCCAAAAACCCCAGTAGTGGTGAAAGGAGATGGGCAGGTTGCCTATAATGAAATCATTCAGTTAATGGTGTTATTGCAAGGGGCGGGTGTCCCTTCTGTTGGACTCATGACCGATCCGGTGGAGCCTGAGTGAAGAAAAAACAGTCGTCGCTGTCGCCTGAACAACAATCGTTGCTAAAATCTCTGGCTCTGCACCTTGGGATAGCCATACTGTTGCTAATCAGCATCACATTTTCTCCCGAGCCGCTAATGGCGCCAGCGGAATCTGCGCCAGCAATTCAAGCCGTTTTTATTGATGCACAGGCCATTGCGGATCAAAAACGCGCCAAGGAACAGGCTCAGGCGCAAGCTCGCGCAGAGGAAGAGAAAAAACGCCAGGCGGCGGAAAGAGAACGGCAACGGCAACTTAAGATTAAACAGGAAGCAGAGCAAAAACGTAAACAGGAAGCTGAACGTAAACGTCAGCAGGAATTACGGGAAGTAGCTGCACAAAAAGCCAAAGAAAGAGAAGAGCAGGAGAAAAAAGCAAAAGCAGAAGCAGAGCGTAAAAGAAAGGAAGCACAAGAAAAAGCTGAGATGGAAAGGATCATGCAAGAGCAGCTGAAAGCGGAACAGGCAGCACAACGTCAACGCAGAGCGAAACAGGTGCTGTCTGAAACGGAGCGCTACCAGGCGCTTATTCAGCAAACGATAAAGCGTTATTTAATTGAAGATGAGAGCTTTGAAGGAAAATCCTGTCGGCTAAATATCAAACTTGCTACAACCGGTCTGGTGACGCAGGTAACCATCTTAAAAGGCGATCCTGCATTATGTCGAGCTGCACAAAGTGCGGTTTTACGACCTGATAAAATGCCGATGTCAGATGCACCTGATGTTTATGAGAAACTTAAAGATATTAATTTAACAGTGGAACTATAGAACGATGCGTAAATTTCGAGTTTGGCTCACCGTTGCCCTGTGTTCAGTTAGCATGCTGGCTCAGGCAACCCTTGAAATCGTTATTACCGAAGGCGTAGACAGTGCTCGCCCTATCGGAGTAGTCCCATTTAAATGGAAAGGAAATGGGCAGCAATCAGGCGCTATCTCAGACGTGGTCATGGCTGACCTGATGCGCAGTGGTAAATTCAACCCAATTTCCCCAGACAAAATGCCTCAAAAACCCACTACCGATGGCGAAATCGACTATGCTGCCTGGGCGGCAGCGGGTGTCGATACCGTTTTAGTTGGGAGCATTGAAGAACAGTCTGTAGATCGCTATCAGGTGTCCTATGAGCTGATCGATGTATTGCGAGGACAAATCACGGGTGGTAAATCACGGGTATTAAATAATGGTGAATTGGTCGCGAGCAAGGATCATATTATTGATTCCCGACAAGCTATTATTAACAGCAAAGACTTTCGTCAATACGCGCATCGTATCAGTGATGTAGTATATGAAAAGCTTACCGGCACCCGCGGTGCGTTTCTCACCCGAATCGCGTATGTGATTGTGCGTGATCGTGAAACCAATAAGTTACCCTATCAATTGGTAATCGCTGATTACGACGGCGAGAATGAAACCCGTTTACTTTCTTCTCCTGAGCCTTTAATGTCACCGTCCTGGTCGCCAGACGGGGAAAAACTCGCTTACGTAAGTTTCGAGAACAAACGGCCGCAAATATTTATCCAAGATATTTACACCATGAAACGTACGCCGGTAACCGATTTTCCCGGCATAAATGGAAGTCCTGTATTCTCGCCAGATGGCAAGCAACTTGCTATGGTGTTGTCTAAAGATGGCAATCCTGAAATTTATGTAATGGATTTAGCCAGTAAAGAATTGCGCAGAATAACCCGAAATCGGGCAATTGATACCGAACCTTCATGGGCACCTGACGGAAAAAGCTTGATATTTAGTTCGGAACGGGGTGGTAAACCTCAGATATATAGCGTAAATTTAGCATCAGGCAAGATCAGACGCCAGACTTTTGAAGGTGAACAGAATTTAGGTGGTACGATTACACCAGATGGAAAACAGCTAGTGTTAGTTAATCGCACCCGCGGTAACTATCATATAGCCAAGCAGGGGATGAATAATGGCGCATTGCAGGTGTTGACTCGTACCTATTTGGACGAATCACCTAGTATTGCTCCGAATGGAAGCATGATTATTTACAGCACCCTTCACGAAGGAACACAGGTTTTATCCCTGGTTTCCCTTGATGGGCGTTTTAAGGCCAGGTTACCAGCAGCTAATGGGCAAGTGAAATCACCAAGTTGGTCACCATTTTTGTTTTAATAAGCTAAAATCATTGATGAATATAAGTAAGGAATAAGAGGATGCAAATGAACAAAATAATGAAAAGCTTCATTATCGCGTTACCTGTGGTGACTATGATGGCCTGTTCTTCAGGTCCTAGCGAAGAGGAGCTCGCAGCAGAAAGAAACCGTATGGCGCAAGAACAAGCTGAAGCAGAGCAAAGAGCGCGTGCAGAAGAAGAACAACGCGTACAAGCTGAAGCGGCTCAGCGTATGGAACGTCAAAAAGAAATGGTTCAACAGCAAATGGACGAGTTGAAGCGCGAGCAGACGGTTTACTTTGATTTTGACCGCTCTACTATTAAGTCAGAATTCCAAAGCTTATTAGATAAGCATGCAGAATTTTTGATTCAGAATGCTGATCAAAATGTTGTTATTGAAGGACACACTGATCAACGCGGTACACCTGAGTACAACATCGCCTTGGGCGAACGTCGTGCGCAAGCGGTTGAAACATATTTGCTAAATGCTGGCGTTAGCAGCAATCAAATCTCTACTGTATCTTACGGTGAAGAAAAACCAGCGGTAATGGGCTCAACTGAATATGCTCAAGCTCAGAACCGTCGCGGAGTGGTAGTTTATAAATAATGACTAAAGCAATAACAGACCGATATTCTTCCGGTTCTATTGCTCGGGGCGCTACCTTGTGTAGCGCCTTGCTCGTTTCTGTAATGGTGAATGCGCAAGCGCCTGTTTACGATGTAAATAACGATGACACCAGCCGACGCGCAAATGCTAGTCAGGGACCAAGTGTGCCTACAGGAACAGTTGAGCAACGGGTAGCGATACTGGAAAGAATGGTTGATAGTCGCACTCAGATGCAACATCGCTTGCAACAACAGTTAGATACGATGCAGGGTGAAATTGACGAACTGCGCGGTGCTGTTGAGGTGCATACTAATCAACTGGAGAAAGTACTGGAACGTCAGCGCGAGCTCTATCTTGAAATCGACAAGCGCGTTGAAGCGCTCAAGCAAGGTAACACAGCCGTCTCAGCCGACGATAGCACTGATTATGGCGTTACACAGCCCGTTTCACGTCCCTCTGCCAGTCAAGAAGATGAAAGTACAGCATATGACAATGCAGTAAATTTAATTTTACAATCTAGAGAATATGATAAAGCGATCCCTGCGTTTCAAGCATTCATTCAGCGCTTTCCAAATAGCCAGTACGCGCCAAACGCACACTATTGGTTAGGTCAGTTATTGTTTAACAAACAAGAGTGGGCACAAGCGCAAGAGCAATTTGAAATTGTCTCTAGCCGCTTTTCAAATTCAAGCAAACGAGCGGACGCATTGTTGAAGTTGGGTGTGATTGCTGAACGTCAGAATAACAATCAGCGAGCTAAGCAGTTTTATCAGCAGGTGATAGAAATGTACCCTAATTCTTCAGCCAGAAAGTTGGCTGAATCCAGAATTAGTGGTCTATAATTCTTCACTCTGCGAAGATGTTGAAAAGCCTCTCTCTTGAGAGGTTTTTCATTTAGTGCATTTTTATGCTTCTTTGTTGGCGTAAATTTTGCCCATTCTGTAAGCGATTTGTTTTTATTTTAGGCGTTTGGATCGACTTTTTAATAAAAGTGAAAATAAATCGCAGTTTTGGGTTGCACCTGCGGCTGAAATGAGTATTATATGCCGCCGTTGCCAAGCACTGGCAACAACAGAAAAGCGAAGGGTCGTTAGCTCAGTTGGTAGAGCAGTTGACTTTTAATCAATTGGTCGCTGGTTCGAATCCAGCACGACCCACCACTTTCTTCGCTTTTTACATCTCGTTGATGGGTCGTTAGCTCAGTTGGTAGAGCAGTTGACTTTTAATCAATTGGTCGCTGGTTCGAATCCAGCACGACCCACCATCACCGAGTCAAAATTCATTTCTTTCTCTACCAAACAGCACTTTTATATGTTGATTCGGATTCAAACCAGCCACGATATTTGACAAGGCAACCAATATCTTTTTCAAATTTAAAAACCTCTCAAGAATCAGTCCAGATTTGGTCGGTAATGTGATCTCCATTCATCTCCATATTTGCCTAATCTAATTAGTCACACCTCAAATACGCTGGCGCAATCATCTAGTAGCTATCCAAGGATGAAGAAATACGGCTAACCACACCTAATTTGAACCAAATAAACGAATGCAGATAGTGGTCACATCTGCCTGCACGACTTAATGGCATATTTGATATGCATGTTAGCTTTAATGCACCACCTGTATTAGGCGAAGGATTCTCGTGGCGATGATTTAAAACTGCATGGGGATTGCTCTTAATTGGAGCTGCGGGTCATGCTCAACAAGGGCCTTCTGTAGCCACTCAATAAGATTTAAATAGGTTTTCAGAATATCGCGTAAAGACGACAGGAAGAAAATGAAATCTCAGCCACAATCGTGTATAATTTTCGCCGATATTCTTTGCAGACCTTTATCTGAATTAACGTTATGACAGTTGTATTTAGAGTCGATGAAATCGACTACCCATTTCCAAGCAAGCCAGTACAGTTATCCGAGGCGCGTAAGAAAGCGCTTCGTGAAGAAATTAAAGCGTTGTTGAAGCAACAAAACGCGGTAATGGTAGCGCACTATTATACTGATCCCGAAATTCAGGCATTGGCTGAAGAAACTGGCGGCTGTGTGGCTGATTCGTTGGAAATGGCGCGATTTGGTCGGGATGCCAAGCAACAAACCCTCATCGTCGCAGGCGTAAAATTTATGGGTGAAACTGCCAAAATTTTAAGCCCCGAAAAAAATGTGCTCATGCCAACTTTAGAAGCGACGTGTTCGCTCGATTTGGGTTGTCCGATTGATAAGTTTAGTGAGTTTTGTGATGCTCACCCGGATCATACTGTCGTGGTGTACGCGAATACATCGGCAGCAGTTAAAGCACGCGCCGACTGGGTCGTTACCTCGAGCATCGCGCTTGAAATTGTAGAGCACCTTGAGGAGCAGGGTAAACCTATTATTTGGGGCCCAGACAGACACTTAGGTTCCTATATTGCCAAGAAAACTGGCGCTGAGATGTTGATGTGGCAGGGTGAGTGTATTGTTCACGATGAATTCTCTGCACAAAAACTTAAAGATATGAAAGCGGTTTACCCTGACGCTGCAATTCTGGTTCACCCAGAGTCTCCGGCAAGCGTAGTTGAAATGGCAGATGCAGTAGGCTCAACCAGTCAACTGATTGCAGCGGCTAAGAATATGCCAAACGATACCTTCATTGTGGCTACAGATAAAGGCATTTTTTATAAAATGCAGCAGCAAGCGCCTGATAAGACTTTTATTGAAGCACCTACTGCGGGTAATGGTGCAACGTGTAAAAGCTGCGCTCACTGCCCGTGGATGGCAATGAATGGACTGGAAGCAATTCGAAATGCACTTACTGAAAACCAAACCGCACATGAGATTCATGTAGATGAGCAGCTAAGACAAAAAGCACTTATTCCATTAAATCGAATGCTGGATTTTTCTGCACAAGTGAAAGCGAAAAAAGCTGTAAACGCATAATATTCATTCAAATAACCAAATTTTAGCAGCTTTGACTTGATTCACTGGGCGACATTCCCTACTATACAGCCCGCTTCAAGATGCTTATCAAAAGCATTCGGAGAAAGAATTTGGAGAGATGGCTGAGTGGGTGAGCATTCGGTTGTCGAAGACAAAAAACAGTGATTTAACATCACTGTTTTAGAAGCGCAACGGCAAGACAGGACGTCTTGCCTGGGTGACGATCATCATGGACGTGTTACTGACTACCTGCTTCGAAGAAAAATTTGGAGAGATGGCTGAGTGGGTGAGCATTCGGTTGTCGAAGACAAAAAACAGTGATTTAACATCACTGTTTTAGAAGCGCAACGGCAAGACAGGACGTCTTGCTTGG
>NZ_JAPFRD010000005.1:432972-484680 GCF_026183695.1 Alteromonas aquimaris
CATTCGGTTGTCGAAGACAAAAAACAGTGATTTAACATCACTGTTTTAGAAGCGCAACGGCAAGACAGGACGTCTTGCTTGGGTGACGATCATCATGGACGTGTTACTGACTACCTGCTTCGAAGAAAAATTTGGAGAGATGGCTGAGTGGCTGAAGGCGCACGCCTGGAAAGTGTGTATACGTTAATAGCGTATCGAGGGTTCGAATCCCTCTCTCTCCGCCAGATATAAATGACCCCGCTAATGCGGGGTTTTTTTATATCTAGGCGAGAGATGGATAAGAGTCGGGGTAAAGGGTTTGACAAAACAGCAGGATAAAGTGAGAGTTGCAAAACCTAATTTCTACCCAACCTTCGAGTGTATCAATTTGTCTAGAAGAGTCGACTACATTGGGAATGGAATCATCCCAGCTAGTGTGTTCGGTTACACCATTTTGCATATTCCGCCTGTGAATGAGGTAGGCAAGTTCGGATCTTAAATGTGCGCCTTCTGAGCGGGACAGTAGTGTAGCCTTACCTGTGCAGCCCTTTTTTCTGAACTTGGCGTTCTATATTTATAATAAACCTCGGCAAACTTAGATGGATTTATTGTAGTGTGGTGGGCAGAGGGCACAAAATTTACCGCCACCAAGGGAACTTAAAAAGTTTGCGGAGGTGTCTTTTCGGTTAGTATGGGAGCGTTATTGCAAGCGACTGAGTGGGGCGTGTATACGATAAATCGCCAAACCATGGCTTAACGTGCATCAAAAATAGCGATAATGTTGCTCTGAAGGGTTATTTCTTCTATTTGGTCTAAAGACAATTGACAAAGATCTATTTTGCTTCCATCAGGGAGGATCGAATAAAGCCTTCTTCCCGGTTTAAATTCAGTAAAAGACTCAGCTACCATCGAAAAACATCTGACAGCTTGCGAACTTTTTTCCAGTTGGAAAAAACGTTCATCCCCTTTTATCTCATCTGCAATTCCGCTAAATCGATCGCAATAAGGCACCGATTGGATAATATTATGTTCCTCTAGCAGGGCGATGACAGCCATTTCTGCAGCGGGGCATGCTACCAAGCAAATACTATTCTGTTTGATAGGGCAGTTGCTTAAATCCATCTTTTTTTCTCTTCAATTCCATCTCATTTAGTATTATCCACTTAATGGAAATATCCAGCACACAAACAAAAAATTGTTATCTTTGAATTAAGTGTATGAATAAATAAACGCAAGTGTATTTTTGGAAAGAATTTTCGAAAAAAGGAGGATGGAAAATAACGCGGTCCTTGCCCGCAAAGGTTATCAAATTTAACCAGGAAAAGAGCCTATCTATAATTCAATCGTTGTTACACAATTTAGTTTTCAGATTGAGGCAAAACTTGGGTGAGAATATGTAGCATTATTAAGGGTTAAGGAGTTGAGGGGTTATTCAGTCTGTTAAATTTAGTATTCAGAATGTTTATTTGAAAGCTTAACGAAATTCATCACTTTTTTTAACAGCGTCTCGCTAATCTTTTTACGACGTAAAAGCGTGAGCTGTAAAAATGGAGTGCACTAGCTCCTAACCAACCGACAGGGTATCGTTGATAGGCCATGGCTCCCAACACAGAGTTTAGTTAATAAGTAGCACAAAATAGTAGATAGGTACGAGAGTTGTATGTTGGGGGCAGGAAGGGACATCATTTTACCGTTGTGCATAAAGTAATATTCCGATTCGGAAAGTCGGGTCAATTACGGTGAAAAAATCTTGGTTGGGCGCTGAAAGGAAGCTAGTCCGCATCCACGACATCGCCCTTAGGGGGAGTCAGATTGCAGCTATCATTGCTCGCTATATTCCGTTTACCTTTACTTTGACGAAACATAAACTAAATTTAATGTAGCTCCTGTGGCGAGACGTAACTCGGCAACACAAATTAACAGAAAGATACCCCATGAAATATATTTGCCCTAGCTGGCTTTCGACATTCGCAATAATACTGACATTAACAGCATGCTCTGATGATGCGTACTCCACTCTAAATGACGCATTGGTCCAATCAACAGTCGTGCAAAGCGAGTCTGCTACAGGAACCTCCAAGGCGCTCACAGAAGGGGGAGGGTGGTCTTCATCCGATAACCAACAAGTTATTAAAGTGGTTACCACAGAATACGCCATAGAAGCACCAGATGAAATGAAGATGGGCTGGGTCCAGTTTGAATTTACCAATAAAGGGGATCAGGTTCACTTTGTTGCCATGTACAAATTGGTGGACGGAAAGAATATTGAAGACCAGAAGAGGGAAGTAGTCCCTGCATTTGGTACTTTAATGGAAGGACTACGTTCGGGGGAACTTCGCAAAAAAGATATCGGTTCCTTTTTAGAGAAAAATATCCCTGAATGGGGCTTAAAAATGACCTGGGTGGGAGGGGCAGGCCTGTTATCTCCTGGCCGCACCACCCACGCAACGTTTAAACTTGACGAACCAGGAACTTATTTACTCGAGTGTTACGTCAAAGCACCAGATGGCCAATGGCACACCTTGATGGGAATGTTAAAACAGGTAATAGTCAGCAACCAGATAGCGCAAACCCGAGAGCCATCCCCAGACTGGGAAGTAACGCTCACCGATTCGGGATTAAATGCCCCCGCTAAAGTAAAAAGTGGAAAGCACACTATCAAAGTGAATTTTGCGGCCAAGGCACCTGGATTTATGCCCTACGATATAAACTTGGCAAAGCTTTCACCAGATACCAATTTAGAAAAGGTTTTTTTATGGATGGACTGGACGAATATAGGGGGGCTGCGCGCTCCTGCACCTGTTGAATTCCTGGGTGGAGTTGAACATATGAATGCCGGCAAACATGGCTATATCATGGTCAACCTAGAGGCAGGTCGTTATCTTTGGGTGTCGGAAGTTAATGCCAATAATATGTATCAGGAGTTTATGGTTGAGTGAATTTGTTCACGCGTACTGCTGAAACGTACGTGAGATCCTTGTGCGCAGATAGCGTTCTCAAGAAAGCGTCTTTTTTAACGCGAATGGTTTAATTATCTCACTTTTGAATGGGTTTATAGCAATACGAATAACTTCAGAAGGTGTTGTAGAACCGATAGTTAGAGATGGAGAAAGTTCGCATGCCAAGGCTGACAAACCGGAAGTATCTCCCATTGGCACCGGCTAGTCCTTTGTAAGACTGTTCTTTTAAATTTTTCATTTGATTACGTTTTTTTGCACAAGGGTTGCTCACCGTAGTTCTAGGCCATCACGCCACATGTATACAATGCTCCTTTCACGGAGGCGACGCCTAAAAACCTATTCGACCTTTCTCGCCCTCGCGCAAACAAAATGAGAGCAGCGTTAAATCAACTGTCAATCATATCAACGTGATTGCAAGGGGAGATGGCCCTGATTCATTAATTGCTGAAATTCGTCAATAAACAGGCCTAAATGATAGCCATCCATAAGAGCGTGATGCACATGCACCGAAAATGGCATGATTTTTTTACCTCCTACATCAGTGATTTTGCCGATTGAGATTTTGGGACAGCTATCGGCAAAAGAGAAGTTTCTGGCATGGGTTACTGACGTGAACTTAATCCAAGGCAGGGCCGAAAAATGAATGACATTATCGCCCGCGCCTGAGGGCAGTAAGTCGTTACCCTTTCTGACCTGTTCTATTTCGTCGCGTGCTTGCTTCTCAAATTCCTCAAAGGAGTCTTTATACTCAATATTCGAAAAACCAAATGTGCCATTCGGTCTGTTTATTGTGGAGGCAGCGTTAACGTTATCGTGTATTACGACGCTGTCGTTCATAATCCTATAACGAAAGGCTTCCACAATATTGGCGGCAGTCAGAGCTTTATGCAAATAAAATAAAAAAAACGAGATACCATTTGATTTAGCAATGGTGTAGGCATTAGTGCAGTCAATATCCACCGAGACACCGAAAAATGGTTCTTCGTAGGCTTTAAAGAAATGGTAATGGGCTTTTCTTTCCCAGGTATCGATATTTAGTTCTGTGTAGCTCATGCTTATTCTTTTTTTGACAGCTGATGTTTTGCCAGTGCGATCGCGGTTGAAAGGCTTTGTTCCGCACTAACTTGATGATCGGCAATTACGCCGTATTTAAGCCAGTTATCTTGAGTTTGTGGATGACTGGTTTGCGCATAATGTAACGTTAAATTGGTATGTTCACTTACAGTAAGGGTCTTTTTCATAAGCGCAACGCCCATGGTATCTTCACCCACGATGACGGCAGCTTGGTGATGTTTAAGGGTTTAACTTAAAAACTCCCAGGGGCCAGCGACAAAGTTTGAATGTAGAATAAATACCGGCTTTGCAAAAAACGCTGGCGAAGGGGGGCTATCCGCCGGCGAAAGGATTAGAGCTGGCGACGCACCAGGGTTCAGATAAACATGTGCCAACACCATATTGGGCTTGAGGATAAAACGAAGAATATGTGTGGCAATAGGTAATGTTCCCAAACCAGCCTCACGCAGGTCAATTATTAACGCCTTTGAAGTAGCAAGATGCGTCATAGCGGAATCGAATTCGCGCATTGAAGTAGAATAGAGGAAGTCGCCATGAAGTCGAATATAACCTATCTCTTTTGCTAATTTTTCCGTCTGAATGACATATTCCTGTTGCTTTCCAATGTTAGTATCCAGCGGGTTGTATTGTTCCCGCAGGGTTAATTCAAAGCCGGTGTCGCTGGTAGTATTAATTAAAGTGTGTTCAAACTTTTGTTTAAACATGCCAAACGGCGAAGCTTGATGAATTTCGGAGCTTTCCAGTATGCGCAACAACTCTTCCGAAGCCCCGCTCGCTTGCTCAGGGAATAGATATTCGTGTTCTAAAAAATTTATCGTATTGCATACTATCTCGCGTATTTCGCTTCTTGATAGCATCGGTTCCGTGTGAGTTGCTAAAGCAGCATGTGCTGTAAAGGTAAACAGGGAAAGGGCAAAAATAACCGTTAATAGGTTTCTCATGGGCTCGTGTGCCAAACTAGTTTAAGTATTGATAGTATCGCTGTACTATTTTTCAAGCCTTAACCTGTTTGTTTTTACCTGAATTAGTAAAGTTAACCAGAAAAGTACATAGTACTTTGTACTTTGTACTTCGTATTCAATACCTACAACTTGCCAGGGTAATAACCAGATACAAGGCTGGGCTGCCGAGCCTCAAATGCACAGTGATTGAGAATTCGTTTATTGTGAAGGATGGAAAGTACACAAAGCAAACATTGTAACAGTCAACTAAGGCCCGGGAAGAGGTGAAACACGAGGCAACATCGCTTGATGCCTAATACTCCCGGCACGATCATTAAACTATACTAGTAAATCGTCGGGCGGAAATGTTACGTACATAAGTTAACTTTCCACCGTCATTGAAAAGGACAGCCGATGTCGCTATTTCGTTATGCATTAATTTTTGTTGCTGGGGCGCTATGCACTGCTTGTAGTAGCCACACCGATGTTGCTGCAACAACGCCAATGGGGCCCTCAGATCCTTTCTCTATCCCGATACCCGTGCAAATAATAAATGAAAATGGCGATTACCAACTCTATCGTGGCGGCAAACCTTTTTTTATTAAGGGGGCTGGGGGTACAAGCCATTTGGTGGCTCTTGCGGAGGCTGGAGGTAATGCCTTTCGTACCTGGTCTACCGATGATGCGAAAAACCTGTTGGATAAAGCGCACAGAAATGATCTGGCGGTGATGCTGGGGATCAGTATTGGACACGAAAGGCATGGTTTTGATTACAGTGATAGACAGGCAGTACAGGAGCAGTTTGAACGGGTTAAAGACGAAGTGCTCAAATTCAAGGATCATCCGGCGCTTCTGGCGTGGGGGATAGGTAATGAGGTCGACCTTTTCTACACCAATCACGAAGTTTGGGAGGCGGTAGAACAGATCGCCAGCTTTATTCAGACAGTTGATAAAAATCATCCGGTTACCACCGTCACTGCGGGTATCGATAAGGAAAAACTTACCTTAATTCAACAGCGGGTACCCAGTCTCGATTTTTTAAGCGTTAACATCTACGGCGGCATATCATCGCTGCCCCAAAATTTACTGGATATGGGCTACACAGGACCGTTTGTCATCACCGAGTGGGGACCCACCGGGCATTGGCAAGTGAGAAAGACCCGATGGGAAGCACCAATCGAGCAAACCAGTACCGAAAAAGCCGCCTCGTATCAAAAACGTTACCGACAGGGTATTGTCAATGCGAAGGGGAAAGCATTGGGTTCTTTTGCCTTTTTGTGGGGCCAAAAACAAGAAACCACCCCCACGTGGTACGGTGTGTTTACAGAATCGGGGCACGCCACCGAAGCGGTAGATGTATTAACCTATAACTGGACCGGTAAATGGCCAATACAACGGGCGCCATCAATTGATTTTATTACTCTTGAAGGACAATCTCGCTTCGACAATGTCACCGTGCGCGCCGAATCAGATCTTAACGCAGAAGTGGGGCTTACTTCGGCCGATGATAAAACGCCTGCTATCCAGTGGGAGGTGTTACCGGAAAGCACTGATATAAAGGCAGGGGGTGACCCGGAATCCCGTCCCCAGGCTGTGCAAGGATTAAATATTTCCAGTGATGGTCTGGGCAAGGTCACCTTTAATGCGCCTGCCAAGCCGGGGGCATACAGGTTGTATGTATATGTCACTAACGCTAACGGTAAAGCGGCCTACGCGAATATTCCCTTCTGGGTCACCGCCCCAGGGAAAGACTAGGAAACGGTTTGCATTATTGCGCTGCGTAACCAGATGATAGACTCATCCTGCTCCGTTTCCTGATGCCAATACATATGTGTAGAAAGTTCAGGGAGCGGTATGGGTAGTGGCTGAACGATAAGTTCATTGTCTACCAACTCATTGGCGATCAGTGACGGCAATGTTAATAATAGCGGAGCCTCCTTTACTATCGCTTTCGCAGAGTAATAGTTCTGACAACGAATTTTTACCTGCCGGTTCATACCCATTTGGAGCAGACTGATATCTTCTACCACATGCCCATCACTGCGGTTAGATACTGTAATATGCTCCGCGGATAAGTAAGTGGATTGTGAGAGCTGGTTTGCCAGTGGGTGACAACGAGACATGAGTATTGCGAAATTATCACTGTTCAGTTTCTGATGCCGGATGGGCGATTGTATAGCCCGTGCGACGTCTATGACGACATCGACATGGCGGTTATTAAGTTGTCTGGTTACTTTATCACGATCCAGCTTCACACTTTTTAGGCTAGCCAGGGGGGCCTGATGACTGAGCGCCTTATGTAATGCGGGAAGGACCAGAGGCTCCAGCGCATCGTGAACAGCCACTACAAAGCTTTGCTGGGTTTGAGCCAGCTCAAACCTTCCACATTGCTGAAGCGTTTTGCGCAGCCGGGCCAGCAAGTCTATAACCCCAGGGGCTATTTGTTTACAGGCTGGAGTAGGTTCTAACTGGTGGCCCTTACGAACAAATAAATCATCATCCAATGCGCAGCGCAATCGTTTTACCGCGTGACTAACCGCCGAAGGACTCACGTAAAGCACCTTACTGGCGGTGGTCATGTTTCGTTCTTGATATAACACCTCAAATATTTTAAGTAAATTGAGGTCGAGTTGCTGTAACTGCTTGTCTGCTAACATAGAATTGTCATTCTGTGAATCTAATTCATAGTATGTTAGCAAGATTTTTCACTTCATTCATGAGCTATGCTGAAATAAGTTGATAAGCTGATATGTGTGAGGAGAACATCGTGAATTTTGATCCTAGTCCCAATAGCCAAGCTTACCTGGCGCGACTGAAAACGTTTATGCAAGCGCATGTTTATCCAATCGAGAAAGAAATTCTTACAGAAAATCATCGGCTTAATTATCATGGAGACTGGCGGCGTTGGCGTGTACCAGCTCAAATCAGGCAATTGAAGCAGCAGGCCAGAGAAGCTGGGTTATGGAATTTGTTTCTTCCGGACAATGAACTGGGACAGGGACTATCGTGCCTTGAATATGCACCTTTGGCAGAAGAGATGGGTAAAGTGTCCTTCGCACCAGAAATTTTCAACTGCAATGCACCGGATACGGGCAACATGGAAGTGCTATATCATTTTGGCGATAAGAAACAAAAGCAAACCTGGTTAGAGCCTTTACTTGCAGGTGAAATTCGTTCGGTGTTCGCAATGACGGAACCTGGCGTGGCATCATCGGACGCGACCAATATGCAAGCTACCATCATTGAAGAAGGGAGGAAGCTGGTATTAAACGGCACGAAATGGTGGACCACAGGATTGGGGCACCCCGATGCAAAAGTCGCTATTTTTATGGGGCTATCGAATCCTGAGAATGAAAAACACGCCCGTCACGCCATGGTGATAGTTCCGCTAGATAGCGAGGGGCTGGAAATTAAACGTATGCTAACCGCCTGTCAGGACTACGATGCGCCCTACGGCCATGGCGAACTGCAGCTTACCAATGTAAAGGTGCCAAAAGACAATTTGCTGGTGGGAATGGGAAAAGGGTTTGCAATTGCTCAGGGACGACTCGGGCCGGGGCGGATTCATCATTGTATGCGCGCGATCGGTGCGGCTGAACGTTGTCTTGAACTCATGATTAAGCGTGGATTTGAGCGCGTAGCATTCGGCAAGCCTGTTATTAAATTGGGGGGAAATCAGGAACGCGTCGCCAAAGCACGGATGGCTATCGATCAAGCTCGCCTCCTAACTCTAAATGCGGCCTGGAAAATCGATACGGTAGGCGTAAAACATGCAATGACTGAAATATCTGCCATTAAAGTGGTTGTCCCAAACGTTTTGCAGGAAGTCAGTGACATGGCTATTCAAATGCATGGCGGTGCGGGCGTGTCCGGGGATTTTCCTTTGGCAGGATTCAATGCTGCGGCACGAGTTCTGCGGCTCGCGGATGGTCCTGATGAGGTGCACATGGGTATGGTGTGTCGTATAGAATTAGCTAAATACCAAAAGGGAGCATGATGAAAGCACTCCGATTACTGATTACAGGAGGTGCCACTGGCTTTGGCCAAGCGTTGGCTCTGACATGGGCAAAACATCACCAGCAGACTGCTACGCTCAAGGTATGTATTGCCGATATTCATGAAGCACGTGGACAGGAAACGGTCGCTAAGTTAACCCAACGGGGGACAGAGGCTTTTTTCAGTAGATGTGATATTACCAGTGAAGCGGATATCCACGCGACCAAACAAGAAATTATAAAAAGATGGCAGGGCGTGGATGTGGTCATCAATAATGCCGGTGTTGCCACGGGAGGCTCGCTAAAAGGCGAGTCTCTTGAGCAATGGCAATGGGTATTCAATATCAACCTTTTTGGAATGGTTAAAGTCTGCCAAAGTTTCGTGGAGGTATTTCGCCAGCAAGGACAGGGATATTTTATCAATATTGCCTCCCAGGCAGGGCTCACCCCTATTCCTCTTATGGGCAGTTATAACGCAGTAAAAGCTGGCGTGGTTTCCTTTTCAGAGACTTTGAAAAGTGAGTTGGCTCCAGAAAATATTGACGTAAGCGTGGTGTGTCCCAGCTTCTTTAGAACCAACCTGGATGAGTCCATGCGAACCCGCGAACAATTTATGCGTGACAGTATCAGCCGCCAATTTAACAAAGCGGAAATGACGGCTGAACAAGTGGCAGAAGAGGTATGGAGGCAGACGCAAAAGCGACAGTTTTTAATCATTACTCATAAAAGTGGCAAAGCGGCTTACTACATGAAAAAGTGGCTGCCTATGGATTGGTATCTCAGTAAGATAATTAAAGCCACCAGGAAAATGGTATTAAAAGCAAAGGAAGGGCAGGTCGATAATGGCTGAAACGGTAGATAAACCTGGGGCGGTCAGAACGGGTGAGGAACTTGATGTTGCACGGGTAGATGCCTGGCTGAAGGGAAATGTCAGGGGGATTAAGGGTACGCCTAAAATAGCCCAGTACAGTGGGGGGGCTTCAAACTGGACGTATTGTCTACAATATGATGACATAGCGTTGGTTTTACGACGCGCTCCAGCAGGTACCAAGGCCAAAAGTGCGCACAACATGAGACGGGAATTTGAGCTCCAACAGGCATTAAAACCTGTTTATCCCTATGTGCCCGAAATGCTGGCGTTCTGCGAAGACGAATCGGTATTGGGTACCGATTTTTATGTGATGGAAAAACTCGAAGGCATTATCCCACGTAAATCCATGCCTCGCAGCATTAGGTTAACTCCAGCGCGGACCACCCAGTGGTGTAAAAATGTTATTGATTGCCTTTCGCAATTGCATCAGGTCGATATTCAACGAGCGGGTCTTACCGGCTTGGCAAAAGGCGAAGGCTATATAGAACGTCAGATATCTGGCTGGAGTCAGCGTTATACAAATGCCAAAACATGGAACGTACCCTCGGCAAAATTTGTGATGCAGTGGCTTGAAAATAATATGCCTGCGCAAGAAGTAATTTGTCTTACCCACAATGATTTTCGTTTTGATAACGTGGTGCTTTGTCCCGCTGACTACACCAAAGTAACAGGGGTGCTCGACTGGGAGCTGGCTACGCTGGGCGATCCACTAATGGATCTGGGGAACACCCTGGCGTATTGGGTAGAAGCGGAGGATGATTTTCTTGCTCAGTCCACACGCAGGCAACCCACTCATCTGCCTGGGATGCTGACCCGCAAAGAAGTGGTGGAGTACTATTTATCTAAAAATAATCTCGAGTGTGAGGACTTTTCATTTTATGAAGTGTATGGCCTGTTTCGTCTAGCGGTCATTGTTCAGCAAATCTATTACCGTTATCATCACGGACAAACCACGAACCCTGCGTTTAAACGTTTTTGGGTATTTGTCCATTACCTATTGTGGCGAAGCAAACAAGCGATAAAACGGCGAGGGAAATAATGGCGGCAATCTACTTAATCAGACATGGCCAGGCCAGTTTTCATGCAGACGATTACGACAAACTCTCAGCACTGGGAATAGAACAGGCGGCGTTTGTCGGACGAGCGATGGCTTACCAGAAAGTGGTGCCCGATGCGATTTATCGCGGCGATCTACTTCGCCACCAGGAGACGGCGGAGCACAGTTTACCAGAATATGGGGAAGGCCTGGATGTTCACATTATGCCGCAATGGAACGAGTACGATCACCGCGAAATACTCGCTCGTTACGATGAACGTCTAGCCACGCCTTCTTCAACTAAAGAGTTACTGGGCAGCCATCCCAATCCTAAAGACGCGTTCAAACAAGCGATTATGAATGCTATGGATCGGTGGATGAGTGGTGTGTATGACAGTGATTATACTGAAAGCTGGGACAATTTTACGTCGCGTGTCTTTGACGGTATAGAAGTGGTGCGTCAAGCGGTCCACCAGGCGTCGGTTGTTTACACTTCAGGCGGTCCTATCAGTGTTATAACCTGTCAACTTCTTGGCTTACCACTTACCGACTTAATGAAAATAAACTGGATGCTGGTAAATGGAGGCATCACCAAACTGATTGTCCGCGGCAAAAACAGAAAACTGGCTCTGTCGAGCCTTAACGAACACAGTATCTTTGCCAATACTGCCGACAAGCGATTTATCACATACACATAATTGGGTTAATTATGACAAGAAAAAATATACTCATTACCGGTGCGAGTTCGGGGTTGGGAAACGGCATGGCCATCGAGTTTGCAAAAAAAGGTAGAAATTTAGCGTTATGTGCCCGCAGAGTAGATCGGTTAGAGACATTGAAAACAGAGCTGCTTGCAATTAATCCGAACATAAACGTGTTGATTAAACCCCTAGATGTCAATCAGCATGAAGAGGTGTTCTCTGTATTTAAGGCGTTTCGAACAGAACTTGGCCAGCTTGATCGGGTCATCATCAATGCCGGAATGGGGAAGGGAGCATCAGTAGGAACAGGCTACTTCCAGGCGAATAAGCAAACGGCTGAAACCAATTTTGTCGCAGCGCTGGCGCAGGCTGAAGCGGCCATGGAAATATTTCGTGAGCAAAATGCAGGGCATCTGGTAACGATTTCGTCAATCAGTGCAGTGCGCGGTTTCCGGCGCGCGCTGACCGTCTACGCCGCCACTAAAGCAGCAGTAACCTCGTTAAGTGAGGGAATTCGCATTGATGTGATGAATACACCAATAAAAGTGAGCTGCGTCCACCCGGGATTTATTCGCAGCGAAATTAATGAAAAAGTTGAAAAAGTACCATTCATTGTGGATACCGAGACCGGTTGTAAAGCTCTGGTGAAAGCTATCGAAAAAGAGAAAGCTAATAGCTATGTACCCGCCTGGCCGTGGGCGTGGATGCACTGGGTGCTACGTATGGTGCCCGCTAAGTCGCTGCGCGGGATGAGCTAATAAAAAAGGGTCGGAGTCAATTAATTAAATGACTCCGACCCTTTTTTGCTTTTTTAGGATGCGGCGAAGGTCTTTAGCTCTTCGCCAGACAAACGGTAGCCTAACCATTCGCTTTTGGCTTTAGCCCCAAATGATTCGTAAAAATCGATTGCTGGCTGATTCCAGTCAAGTACGCTCCATTCAAAGCGGCCGCAGTCGTTATCTACTGCATGTTTGGCCAGGTGCTTTAACAGCGCCTTGCCTGCCCCTTTCCCCCGGGCGTCTGGGGTGACATACAGATCTTCCAGGTACACGCCGTTTTTGCCTTGCCATGTGGAGTAATTATAGAAATAGACAGCAAATCCTATCGGTATACCGTCATTCTCACAAATAATGCAGTGTGCAGTCGCAGTGGTGGAAAAAAGTGATTTTTTAATATCGTCGACAGAGGCTTCTACTTCATCTTCCGCTTTCTCAAAGATGGCTAATTCCGTAATGAATTGATGAACTATACCTGCATCTTCTGCAGTAGCAGGTCTAATCGATAAAGTCATGTACTCTCCTAACAGGAAAGGGGCAAAATGCCCCTTTTATATTATTTTGAATGAACAACATCTGCATCGGATTCAGCAGACTTGCTACGTATCTTATTCGCTATCCATCTGAAGGGTATTCCCAAGTCAATTAAGATAAGGTAAAGACAAGGTACTAAAATCAGCGTGACTAACGTGGCATAAAGTACCGAGAAACCCAATGCTATTGCCATAGGAATAACAAAAGCCGCCTGTAAGCTGGTCTCAAACATGATAGGTAGCACACCTACGAAGGTGGTTATTGAAGTCAAGGTAATGGCTCTGAAGCGCGCGCCCCCTGCCTCTGCAACAGCCTCTCTGACCGCATACCCTTGTTTACGTCGTTGATTAACATAATCAGTCATTACTAATGAGTCGTTAATTACAACCCCAGCGGCCGCAATCAACCCAAAGGTGGACATCATGCTTAAATCCATGCCGAAGAGGAAGTGTCCCCATATCGCACCAGTCAAGCTAAATGGGATGACCGACATGATGATCAAAGGCTGACCATAGCTTTTGAGGGGCACTGCCAACAAAATATAAACCAAAATCATCGCTGCAACAAAAAACAGAATTTGCTCATTTTGTTGCGCTTGTTGCTCTTCAATGTCGCCGCCTAGCTCAGTCATCACAGAAGGGAATTGCTCTTTAAGCTGGGGTAATAATTTTTCATCAATCTGACTGACTACCTCATTAGGTTCAATCGCAATTTCATCAATCGAGCCCCAGATATACACACTACGGAAACCGCCTTCTCTGCGAATGTAACTGATACCCGGCTTTTCCTCGAGGTTAACCACATCCCCTAACATTACTTCTTTACCTGATGGGGTCGTAATCACACTGTACTTAAGGTCGGCAAAGCGCGCCCGCGTCATTTCAGGGTAACGCACCATCACGCGAACTTCTTCGCCACCACGAATAACGCGTTGCGCCTCTCCACCGTAAAAGCCTGCTCCCACTTGATTCGCGATAGTAGACAACGTAATACCAAGGTCATAAGCCACCGGTAATAGCGTCATTTGCACTTCTTTACTCTCAGGGTCGATAGTGGAACTGATATCGTACAGACCTGTCTGCTGTTGAAGCATGTTAATAAACTGTCTGCCAGCAGCATTCAACGTCTGAATATCAGGACCGAATAAGAGATAGCCGAATTCGCCGTCGTCGCCACCCCCGTTTACATCGTCTTGCACTACAAATGACTTCATGCCGGGAATTTCCGGGATAGCATCGCGCCAGCGTCGAGCTAACTCGAAGGTATCGAAGGGACGTTCGTCTTCATGTACTAATGGAACGACAATTCGACCCTGCGTGCGTTCCTGATTGAATGCCAGAACATCTTTGATCATTCCTCGACCCTGTTCCTGAATGATCTTTTCCTCTTCTTTGTAAATGACATTTTCGATAGTGCGCAGGGCATCAATGACAGCGGTATCTGACACGTTGCTATTCATCTCGATACGCACACTGGGAAAATCATGAGGGACTTTAGGCTGGGGGACAAAACGAACATAATTAGCTGCCATTAGTCCCAAGCTAATCAATAGCATAGCTACGAAAATCATTAGCACAACCCAACGCCACTCAAGGGCTTTTTCCACGGTGCGACGATATGGACCGTGAATTATATTATTAAAGCGGGTATTAAATTTGGCGCGCCAGCTGTTCGGCTTGATAGGCTTGAAATTTGTGTGCGCAATGTGTGCCGGCAGGATAAGCTTTGACTCAATTAAGCTAAAGAAAAGACACAAAATCACTACAACGGCGATATTATAAAAAAACGCCCCCTCTGGCCCGCTACTCAATGTAAATGGCGCGAAAACTGCGATTGTCGTCAGAACACCAAAAGTGGCGGGAGTGGCAACCCGTTTAGCGCCTCGAATGACATTATCTATGCCTCCTCCTTTATGTTCTATTTCGGTATACGCGCTTTCTCCTATGACAATCGCATCGTCAACGACGATACCAAGCACCATAATAAAGGCGAACAAGGAAAGGATATTAATGCTGACACCGAACACCGGCATTAACATAACCGCACCTAAGAAGCAGATAGGTAAGCCGATCATGACCCAGAAAGCTAAGCGGAAACGTAGAAATAGCGTTAGCATCAAGGCTACCAGAATAGACCCCTGAAAGAGATTCTTTAGCATCATATCCAGGCGGGCATTCAGGTAATAGGTCATGTCTACCAGTACTTCGAGGCTGACACCGTGGGGTAAGCTTTTGTTTTTCTCTTCTATATAAGCTTTGACGTTCTCTGCAACCGGTATCATGTTTTGCGTTTTGGTCGCCTTCACCGATATAAAAATAGCGTTTTGGCCATTGTACTTAAAGTAACGTTCACCTTCAGTAAAGCCATCTTCAACTGTGGCTATGTCAGATAGTAAAACCCGCGAACCGTTTTCGCCGATTTTAATGGGAATCGATTCAAATTCTTTGCCCTCGTAGAACTGATTTTCCACCCTGACAGATATTAATCCAGCCTGTGTCTTCACTTGGCCCGCTGAAAGATTAGTGGAATAATTTCGAATGGCTCTGCTCACATCATCAATGGTCAGGTTGTATCGGCGCAGCATTTCAGGAAGCACTTCTACCGCAATTTCATCGTCTGGTGCGCTTACGTCTACCAGTGACACCGTACCTAACTGCAGTAATTCATCTTCGACTTCCTTGGCAAGTGTTTTCAATTCATCCAAAGGTAAATCGCCCACCAGCGGCATCTCGATTACATCTTGTTTGAACTCAATCTGGGAAACGGTTACTGGCTCCATACCAGCAGGAAAGGTAGCTATACTGTCGACCCGCAGCTTTACCTTATCCATGACATCTTTTAATTCTTCACCGGTATCGATTTCAAATACCACCCGACCACTGTTTCTAAAGGCCCGTGAAATGGTTTTTTTAATTTCAGTGACGTCTTTGACCGACTCCTCTATTTTGATAAGGATACTTTCCTCGATTTCCTGCGGCGAAGCACCAGGATATTGCGCCCAGATTTCAATGTAGTTAATTTCAATGTTGGGAAACATTTGGCGTTGAATGGTGTTGTAGCCAACAAACCCCATAATAATTAAGAAAAACATGAGTAAGTTGGCGGCGACAGAATTGCGCGCAAACCAGGCAATTATGCCCTTGTGAGTGTCGTAGTTTTCATGCATGAGCGGCATCCTTATGGCTGCGCTGCGCTAGTCATAGCGATGTCGCCATTACTGGAAATAACTTTCACTTCCATACCTTCCTGAGGATACTCTGGTAATGTCTTAACCACCCGGTCCTGATCAAAATCACCACGAACCAAAAAATAGCCGCCGTCTTCACGGATAACATCTACCTGATTAGCAATAAGCTTGTCTTTATTATCTAATGTCCACAACTTTTTATTGGTAACCAATTCCTGCGGAATGCGATACACATCATCTACTGTTTTACCTGAAAAATTGACCTGAACGTAACTACCAAATTTAATTGGGCGTTGCTGGGAGCGGATGCCGTAAGGGTCATCTATTCTGGCCACAAGGTGCGCCATACGCGTGGCTTTATCGACCACGCCGGTATCCCTATGCAACCAAGCCTCGCGCACAGTTTGTTTGCCATCGCCACTATTTATAGTTGCCTTACGGTCGGTTATTTGCTCAGGTAAAAATGCCTGATCGAAGCCCGCGACGGGAAAGGTCACTTCTGCCGTTTCAACACTGTATAAGGTAGCTGCTATCGTACCAGTACTGACAAAATCACCCACGCCAATATCGCGCGAAACCACAAGGGCATCATAAGGCGCTTTGACCTCACAATTAGCTAAGTCCCGTTGCGCAATTTTTAATTGCGCCTGAGCAGACTTTACAGCCGCTTGCGCACTAAGCAGTTGTGGTTTGCGAAGATACAAGTCGCTAACCTTTCCACTGGCTAGCTTAGCGGCTTCTTCTTTGGCCACCTGCGCTTGCGCCTCTTCTTGAATTAATTGCGCCTGCGCTGAGGTAACATTAGCTTCTGCCATTAGCAATGCGGCCTCATAGGCGTCTTTTTCGATGGTAAACAAGGTTTCTCCGCGCTTGACCAGACCACCATTGACAAAATGTTTGTTCCACGACACTACTTCGCCAGAAACCTGCGCAGCAAGGTGTGTGCGTTCGAGTGGGGCGACTTCTCCATAAGCTGTAATCGCTACGGTGTAAGAGTCCGTACTAAGTTTGTCGAGGGTAACGGAAGGGCGGGTGTCAACTTTCTCTTTAATCTCATCGTCCGAAGCTGTTGCTTTAATTGCCTGCATGCCACCAAAACCGACTGCGAGTATGGCAACCGGAAGTACAATTTTCATCCATTTCATTTTAAACCACTTCTTGTTGGTGCATTTAGTTCACATAGTACCGTGAATAACGCTCAAATTGACGGGTTAATTGTAACGAACTGTTAGCGAACTGTTAATGTTTTAATGGCGCTAAATGAAATATTTAAAAAGAGAATTATCTACTCCTCATGCTGATCAACTGATAACCCTCAGCAGTATAAACTATTCTTTTATATTTCAATTGGTTTAGGGAACGCGGCGGTGTTGTGGTTTCTGTCATTGCATATTATTTCACTTTTTATCTGGACTGCTTCTGTGCTCTATGTACCGGTTTTGATTGCAATGCAAACCCAAAAAGCAAAGCGGTTTATGCACCACCCTACTGGCATGGGGTCTGTGGCGAGGTTAGTGTTTACCCATATCGCGTCACCTGCGGCAGTGGTTTCTATTATTGCCGGCACCCTAACCTTCGTAATAGGTGATATCGTTATTTTCTGGTTGCTAGTTAAGCTCACGCTTGTTTGCCTGATGGTTATTTTTCATGCGTGTCTTGGATTGATTATCACCCGTTTTGAGAGAGAAAATACCGATAAGCTTGAGTTGTATAGCTGGACCTTATTTGTTGCGTTAAGCGTGTGTATGGTGAGTATTCTGTGTATTGTACTGATGAAGCCTGCTGAACCAGAAATATTGCCATGGACGCTTTAGGGGTCAACCAGATGTTCGTCCTTTTGCACTACATCGACACCAATCCCATACTCGTAAACCAACTGCGCACCGAGCGAGCCGGTAATGTTTATCATCACGCCGGTAAGCACACTTACGTACAGACCCCAAGGCATAATTTGAGCCGCCGGATTGTCGCCCAAACGCAACATAACGTTCAGTGTAGCAAGCGACAAGGACATGATCGCCAACAAACCATGCGCCCAGGCCGAGACAATCCTACGGATCCGTTTAACCGAAAATACATCGATAGCGCCTGGAATACTCCCCACCACGCCAAACAACAACCCTGTGGTCGACAGGTAAAAACCGGCTTTGCCCCAAAACGGGTCGCTGGTTACCACATAGCAAATATCAGTAATAACCAGCAGCAAAAGCAGCGCTACCGGGAAATGAATCAATGCAGGGTGCAGCGGATGGCCTTTAATAAGCGAACGGCTATCAATCTTTTCCTCTCGCAGCATAGCGTGTCTTTTCCTCATAATAGTGGTAGCGGAAATGTTTAAACAGGCAGTGAAATTGGCTAGCCCTGCAGTAGCGATATCGCTATTAGGTTGTAACGGTCATTATTCTATTTTGGATCCCGCCGGGCCGAACGCGCAGAAAGTGATGTGGCTGTGGTGGGGCATGTTTATCGTAGCAAGCATCGTACTTCTCGGTGTGTGCGCGGTATGGTGGTATGCCATGAAAAAACCTCATAAAGACTACACGGCAAAGGAGGTGAGGGGGCTAACCAATCGATTAGTGATTGTCGGTGGTATTGGCTTACCAGTGGTGTGCATCGCAGCACTGCTTGGGTTTGGAATACCCGCCGGACACAGCATGCTTCCCTGGCCAAATGAACAAACGATAAAAATAAACGTACATGCAAAACAATGGTTATGGGAAGTCAGTTACCCAGCGCATCGTATTCAGTTACAAGACAAAGTAATCTTACCCGCGGGCATCCCTGTTGATATTCAGGTGACCAGTGAAGATGTGATACATAGTTTTTGGGTGCCGAGGCTGGGTGGGAAGATAGATGCAATTCCAGGCAGAACGAATGTACTGAGATTACAAGGTGACAAGCCGGGTGTGTACGGGGGCCAGTGCGCTGAATATTGCGGGTTTGCGCATGCGAAAATGAAATTTGAGGTAACGGTTTTACCCGAACAGGAATTTACCCAGTGGTTAGCAGCACAGCAAAGGGAGAAGTGAAGTAATGAATAACGATTTATCATTACACGCACAGTTTGCAAAGGTATGGGATAACCTGCCAGGCTGGGGCCAATTGGCAGCGGTCAATCATACCTCGATTAGTCGCCGTTTTATGCTGACTGGGACAGTATTTTTCATCATTGGGGGGGTATTGGCAATGCTAATACGCTCACAACTGGCGTTACCTGACCAACAGCTGATTTCACCAGCGCTCTACGCACAGCTTTTTACCATGCATGGCACGGTCATGATGTTTCTGTTTGCTATCCCCATTCTCGAAGGGGCTGCCATGTATCTGATCCCAAAAATGATCGGCACCCGCGATTTGGTGTTTCCGCGCTTAAGCGCATTAGGTTATTACTGCTATCTCTTCGGTGGCATGATCATTATGGCCAGTTTGTTTTTGGGGGTAGCGCCTGATTCTGGCTGGTTTATGTACACGCCTTTATCCAGTGCCGAGTTTTCCGCCGGCCCAGGTTCTGACTTCTGGTTGCTGGGTATTACTTTTGTTGAAATCTCTGCGGTTTCTGCCGGTGTAGAACTTACGGTTTCTATCTTACGCACCCGAGCCCCCGGTATGTCTTTAAGCAAAATGCCGATTTTTTGCTGGTATATTCTGGCCATGGCGCTAATGATCGTGTTTGGTTTTCCTCCGCTTATTCTCGCCAGCATTTTGCTTGAACTGGAACGCGCAGCGGGAATGCCGTTTTTTGATCCCAGTGCAGGAGGCGACCCCATTTTATGGCAGCATTTATTCTGGTTATTTGGCCACCCTGAGGTCTACATTATTTTCTTGCCCGCAGCAGGCATTGTGTCAACTATCATTCCAGTATTTGCTGGTCGTCCGCTGGTAGGCTATCGCTGGATTGTATTAGCCATTATTACCATGGGCTTTGTTAGCTTTGGATTATGGGTGCATCACATGTTTACTGTAGGGATCCCCCAATTAGCGCAAGCATTTTTTTCGCTCGCCAGTATGCTGGTAGCCATACCTACTGCTATTCAGATATTCGCTTGGATCGCGACCTTGTGGACGGGGAGGGTGCGCTTCGAGTTGCCGATGTTATGGATGTTCGGATTTTTGTTTATCTTTGTTTGTGGCGGGTTAACCGGAGTGATGCTGGCTTTGGTCCCGTTTGATTGGCAAGTGCATGATACACACTTTGTGGTGGCGCATTTTCATTACGTATTAATTGGCGGCATGTTGTTTCCCCTTATCGGCGGTCTTTATTATTGGTTGCCCCACCTGTCAGGTCGTATGCCAAGCATGCATATGGGAAAGTGGGCTTTCTGGCTTATCTTCATTGGTTTTAACGCGACTTTTTTGATGATGCACTTAACCGGACTGTTGGGTATGCCGCGACGGGTTGTCACGTATGAAGCAGGGCTTGGCTGGGACTGGCTTAATATGCTTTCATCGTTCGGTAGCTTTATTATGGCTAGCGGATTTGGCATGCTGATACTGGATGTAGTACTTCATTTTCGCTACGGGCAAAAAGCACCATTTAATCCGTGGCAGGCAGACACATTAGAATGGGCTACAGGCACTCCCCCGACATCGTATAATTTTCTAAGTTTACCCACAGTGTCTACGCGACACCCGTTGTGGGATAAGCCTGACTTACAAGCAACCATCAGGGACGGAGCCGAAGGCTTGAAAAGTATAGGTCATGGGCGACGGGAACTGTATGGTACTGAGGCGGTGACCGCGCAGTTACGTGAAGTTATTCATCTGCCCACTCACTCCTGGCTGCCCTTAATTTCGGCTCTTTTTCTGGCGGCACTATGCATCAGTTTATTGTCGCGTGCTTATGCAATTGCCTTGGGGGTAGCCGTTCTCGCAACCGTTTCCTTGTTTCGCTGGGGATGGGTTAATGGGGCACATAAAGTCATAGCCCCCTTAACTGAACAGGAACACCAACGTGATGAACCTCCGTTACATTCCCGCACTATGAATGGACCCGGATTATGGGGAATGGTGGTGACCTTATTAAGTGATGGTTCGTTATATTTATCGTTACTATTTGGCTGGCTTTATCTGTGGACAGTGGCGCCTGGTGGAAAAGTGCCAGATGTCTCGAGTATTTCAATTAGCATGATGATGTTAAGTGGGGTGTTTCTTACCATTGCAGTTTTTGTCTATCGACGAATGGTCAGGAGTTTACGCGTTGGAAGTGCTAACAATTTGCCATCGAAACTGATCTGCGTATTTTCTTTTGGTGGCCTTCACCTACTCACTCTTATTTATGTCGTGGTGACGAGTGACTTAGCCATCACCGACAATGCACATGATGCCACACTGTTTGTTATGCTAATGTTTTTGTTATTTCATAGTAGCATAGCGGTTGTCACAAGCGGACTACAAACCCTGCGTGCTCACAAAGGCTATATTAGTCAGTTATTGCCCTATGAACCCGCTGTCTTTAGCCCATTCTGGCTTTTTACTCTTGCTATCTTCTGGCTCAGTTTTGGCAGTTTTCTTATACTGCCATTAGTATGGTGAGATCTCATGAAACAGGTTAATCATCACCCGTGGCACTATATAGGAGGCTGGGTAATCTGGGCAATTTGGTTTGTCGTAGTCTATGGAGGTCTTTCCATAGCGTGCCAGATCAACCCACCAAACCCCGATGAGGGCGTATTTAACTGGATCAACATCAGTTTGGCTTGCTTTACGCTTGTGGTAATTGTCTTCCTTTCCGGCTGTGCATTAAAAAGTTGGAAGTTGCAGCAAGAGGCAATACCCCAAGCTAAATTTCCCCTGCAAATCGCTACCGCGATATATGCGTTTGCCACGTTTGGGACGCTACTTGTGGGGGGGGCTATATTAATGGTAACGCCATGTCTGTAGCTCGGCTGGTCCTTGTCTGCTTAGCGTTAAACTCAGGTCAGGCGGTCGCTCACAGTCCTTTTTCAAGCTCCGGGCAGGAAAGCGTGGCTGCGGGGATAGCAGCGGGTACTGTGGCGGGATTATGGTTACTGTATGCAGTAGGATGTCGTCACGTCACACCCACTGCCTGGCGAAGGTGGCTATTTCACTTGACTGCTATCTTGACGCTATTCACTCTACTCGGTCCGCTCGACAAATGGGCGGAAACAAGTGCCGCTGCACATATGACGCAGCACATGCTTATGATGGTCATCATTGCACCAGCTTTTGCATTAGCTAAGCCGCTGCCCCAATATTACAAAGTGTGGGGTAGATACGCTAAAAAGTGTTGGCGGATAGCATTTAAGATCACCCAGTATCCCATGTTGTGCGCCTATTTGCATGGTATCGTAATTTGGTTCTGGCATATCCCCACCTTTTATATGCTAGCGGTGGTTAATCCGTGGATACATATCCTTGAGCATGCTTGCTTTCTTATAACCGCTATCTGGTTTTGGTGGGCGTGTTTACATGCATTTTCAAGCAAATCCCATTATGCCCTGCTAGCATTGCTTTTCACTCTCATGCACACAGGCTTTTTAGGTGCTTTACTCACCTTCGCTAACGCACCTTTTTATGGAGAAGCGAGAGGGCTACCGGATCAGCAACTTGCCGGACTCATCATGTGGGTACTAGGTGGCTTGCCTTATGTGAGTGCGGCCGTGTGGGCGGCAAACCGATGGTATACGAAGTTCGAACGTGAGTTTACAATCAATAAGTGACACTAAGCAGTTGCGAATTTTTTTCTTATCTCGCGATTTTTACAATCCTTTGCGGCAATAAGCCCTATAACCGTTTAGTGAGAAATTGAGCTTAACTTTGGGTTCTTCATACAGGTGACGGTGAATAGGCGAGCAAAAGTGGAATTCCGACACGGGTAAATCATGTGCCGGAAAGAGCTATATCTATTGAGATTTTATAAATCGTTTTTAATTCGCGTGGTAAGTAGCAAAACGATTTTAAGAGCCTCAAGGTATTGACCTAATTAATGGTCATGATTTTCGTGGCCGATTGCCCATGTAACATGGGTCAAATGACGCGTTCCGTCAGGGTCGATGCGTAAAAACACTTCCGCATTACCCCGTTTATAAATTGAACGACCCCAGCCAACTGACTTACCGTCATTGGGTTCAGCCTTGTTGCATCCTTTACCAGCAGGGGAGTTACAGCCACTGCCACCGCCACCACTGCCCTCACTTGCATAAGAATCGTACGAATCAGTGTGACTATATATACTGCTTAACTGTTGGTAATCGTGATTATTGGGATATTCATAAGGTGGATCTTGGTAGTCCATACAACTGAATAATGATTGATTATTGAAATTTTCATCTTGATGATCTAACCCAACATTATGTCCTAATTCCTGGCATGTCACACTTTGCTTCCAGTCAGCGCCGCTGTAATAGGCCATATTGAAATAGGTATCGTTCATCTTTGTATAGCCAGTAGTGATATGGCCATTGTTATCCAATGAAATACCCGCAATACCCAACCAGCCATTTTGTCCATATTCTAAGTTACAAATTCTAATCATGCCATCTGGCGAATTGCATTTTCGCCGTGTACGCGTGCTGGTGTCTCCATTCAGATCTTCTACCATGTTTAGAACATTGGACTGTGACCAATCGGCCACGGCCTGAGATACATATGGATCCCAATCGCTTGTTGTACTGTTTATTATCGTTAAGTTAAATGAGCTTGTCGTTCTAGCCCAGTGGTAATCTGCCCAAGAATGATCAGCAAAGACAGTAGGGATTGTTCCTACGGAAAGGGCAACCGAGGCGGCCATGAGTTTTATGTTCATAAGTGTACCTATATATAGAGTGATTGTAGGGTGCCATAACAGGTGATGAGCTTTGCTGGATTATTTAAAAAATAATTAGCCACGCCTATTAACTACCCAGGCTATAAAAGTGTGGCACAAACTTAGTATTTTTCACTTTGAATCGTGTAAAAGGGTAAGGTGAGTTTCGAGGGCCTCTACATACCCCCTGACGGCATAGATATAAACGCGTTACCTATCAATAGGTTATATTGCGATAAAGCAGCTTTCACTTATCGGAAATACTACCCTCTTTCAGTATTAAGTGTGCTCGCGATATGTTCACTTAACTTTCGAACTAATTCCTGCATTTGCAGAACAGCATGCTCAAACCCATCTTCACTTAAATTGAGCTGCAAAGTGAAAATATGCATAGTTTTGCGTTGGTCGGGATACATCACCCAGTATTTTCCGCGCAATATTGCCTGTCCTTCGTAGGTGGGTAGAAAATCATCTACCACAATAGCTACGTCTGCACGGGATAGATCATTGTTGTGTTGAGCTAAGCCTGCGGGTACTGACAAAATTTGATGTTGCTGCCACAGGTCATTTTCTAACGCTTTCAACATGCCACTCTGAACGGGTTCGGCCCATACATGATGAGGTGAAAAGTGCAGGGTAGTGGCGCTGGTTTGCATGACCAGACTACGTTGTTTCAGGTATTCGGGTAATACCAGCTTTTGCAGCGACAATTGAGAAACAGGTTGCTGTTCGGCTTTGTTATCGCCATGCGGAGAGTGCAACAAATAGTAATTTAAATTTATTGACTGAGAGGCACAGCCTGCTAACACCAGAACAAGTGCTATTATCCAAAATGGTGTTCTCATTGTTTTGCTCCCGACTTCTTCGCTTTTGGTTGTATGTCCGCTTCATTGCCAGTAGCAAAAATAAGCCCATTTGGTTTTTGATTAAGTTGCATTATTAAAGGTTGGATACTGCGTAACGTGTCTTGTAAGGAGTCCATCGTTTCCTGAATTTCTGACTTGCTTAAACCGCCTTCGGTATAATTTTGAAGCAGGCTTGACATGTCATCCAGTACCTCGTTTAAGTTACTGTTAAGCTGTTCAGCATCAATATTGGTTACCAGCGTATCAAAGTTATTGGCAGTGGTTTTTACCGATGTTGCCGCTTCACTTAAATCTCCTATAGCCGTTCCAATATCTCCTATCAAGGTATCTAAAGGTAGCTGGTTTATTTTATCTAAAATAGCGTCCGCTTTTTGGGTTAACTGCGTAAACTCATTGGATACCGTGGGAATAACATCAAATCCATTAATGGTCTTTAGCGGAATGGGCTTATGGTTTTCTACATGTTTTAGATCTACATAAAGGCCGCCCGTTAACACATTTCCCATACGCAGCGTGGCGCGCAGGTCATCCGCGATCCACTTTCGCATGGTCTGCTTAACTCGCTGCAATCCCACTTCATTATCGTCTTGCCGTACTTTTCCTGGGTAGATCGAAATAGTGACCGGAATGGGAAAGTCTTCTTGGAGGATACTACCCTCAATGACGTTTCCTGCATTGATACTGCGGACCTCGCCAATTTCTATGCCGCGGTATTCTACCGGCGCCCCAACCTTTAGTCCGCGTACGGTTTCGTCAATTAATAAAAGGTATTCTGCAGACAATTTGAATCTGGCGTTGACCGCTGCTATCTGATCTTCATAAATTGAGAAAAAGGCGTCGCCGCTTACCTGCTCACCAAGGCTGACGCCCTCTGGGACGCCAAAAGTAATGCCGTTTGTCATTAAGGTTTCCAAACTACCTGTCTCTACTTTTACTCCGCTGGACTCTAGATTAAGTTTGACTCCGCTAACGTTCCAAAAGCGTGTATTCTCGGTGATCAGCTTATGGTAGGGTGCTTCAATAAAGGCGTTATAATAAACTATGCGCTCATCGATATTAAATGACGAATCTTCAAATTCTCCTACTTTAAAGCCTTTATAAATGATGGGATCGCCTGGTTTATAGGCAAGTTCATTATCACTTTTTAACGAAAGATGCAGGCCGGGTGTGCCTGGAGGGGTCACGGGAGGTCTTTCTTGGGCGACGAAATGATGAGTCTGATTACCTTTGTCGTCAGCACTCATGGCAATGTAAGCGCCGGATAGTAAGGTATTCAGCCCCGATACTTCCGAAAAGCTAACTCGCGGTGCCACTACCCAGAACTGGGCTTTGTCGGTCAACAGATACGCGGCACTTTGATCGATACGCGCATGGACAATTACGCCTTCTAAATCCTGTTTTAATTCAATTTTCTTAACTTGGCCAATATTGAGATCGCGTACTTTGATAGGCGTTTTATTCACATCTATGCCGGCTGCTGACTTCATTTCGATGGTAATCATTGGCCCTTGGTTGTTCCATTGAAACCAGATAAGCCAGCCCCCTACGAGCACTACTAATAGGGGGATTATCCAAATCTTGGAAAGAGTTGAAGTGGGCTTGATATGTGCTTCTTCTTTCATACAACAGACTTCCTGTTTTGCCAGATCAATCGAGCGTCAAAGGTCATGGCAGCTATCATCGTAATAAACACCACAGCACAAAATGCCATTGCGGCTGGTCCCGGGTATATGGAGAGGGTATTACCTAATTGGATCAGAGCAACCAACATTGCTACTACAAATACATCAATCATCGACCATCGACCTATCCATTCTACTAGTCGATAGTATTGGGTAAGCACCTTTGGGTTATCCAGCATCCCTGTTTGCACAATAAAATTCAACCATGCCAAGATGAAGATTTTAGCAACAGGTACCACTACACTCGCCACCAGGATTACAAGCGCAATAGGATATGAGCCCATTTCCCACAATGATATAACCCCACCAATAATAGTATTAGGCTCATTTTTGCCGAAAATGTTGGTGTTCATAATCGGTAGGGTATTGGCCGGAATGTAAAGTATGGTGGCAGTGAAGAGCAAGGCCCAGGTACGTTGAATGCTTTTACTGGCGACTACTGGCGTGATTGCCTTCTGTTTTGGTACTTTCTTGCCGTGCACCCAATATGCAGTCTGGGAAGCATCAAAATAGAAAAGTGCAATACTCATAGTAAGAGTAAAACCAATATAGGTGTAAAATGACGGCCCTATTTCTACCTCCGCGAGGGTGGTAATCTTGATCAGGCTCACTAAAATTCCGACCAGAAAAATTTCTGCCATACACCACGGCAGGGCCAGCATCACCGTGTTGTAAATACGCCGTAGATAAGGCGCATAGTGATGGGTAAGCCTAGCCCACATTAGCCAGAAAATACCTATCAACAATACGGCAGGTAAAATGACAGTCGCGAGGCCGGTTACAATCGCTAATGACAGATAGTCGTTTTGCACAAGCACCGCCAATGCAGACCATAGGTCCACCGAGTGATGCTGGCCATTGAGTTTGAAGGTTAGAAAATCAAATTGCAAAGACAGTATCAGCAATACCACTGCACTGGAGGCCATTGCCATAGTAATTTGGGTTTCATTATGGCGATAGGTGAGCAATGTATGCCCACAGCGTGGGCATACTGCTTTTTGCTTATGCTTCAAGGTGGGCAAACAGCTTTCCTTGCCGCAATCTCTACAAGAAACTTTCAATCCGTGCGGATTTGCCATTGAGTTCCTTTAACAACCGTTTGGTATCATTGCATTATTATGAATACAATAGATACTAAAAAGCCAGTTAATCAGATTAACTGGCTGAAAAAAAGTACTTTTTTATAAGGGCTTAGCAATTAAAAACTGGCGTTACCCGGTGTTCTCGGAAAGGGAATAACGTCGCGAACGTTTTGCATTCCAGTAACATAGGCAACTAAGCGCTCAAAACCTAATCCAAAGCCAGAGTGAGGTACAGTGCCATAGCGACGTAAATCGCGATACCAGTTGTAATCTTCTTTATCTAATCCCATCGCTTCCAGACGCTCGTCGAACACGTCTAAGCGCTCTTCCCGTTGCGAACCGCCAATGATTTCGCCAATACCTGGGGCGAGAATGTCCATGGCCGCTACCGTTTTACCATCATCATTCAAACGCATATAAAAGGCTTTGATGTCCTTGGGATAGTTTTGCATGATGATCGGTGCGCCTACATGTTCTTCTGCCAGATAACGCTCATGCTCAGATGATAAGTCTACCCCCCAGTCTACGGGGAACTCAAATTGCTTACCGCTGGCTTTTAAAATTTCAATCGCATCGGTGTAGTCCATTCGAACAAAATCAGAATGAATTAGCTTTTCCAAGCGGTCGATGACATCTTTGTTAATGCGTTGTGCGAAAAACGCCATATCATCCGCACGTTCATCCAGCACAGCTTTACAAACGTATTTCAGCATATCTTCTGCTAGCTGAGCAACATCGGATAAATCAGCAAATGCAACTTCAGGCTCTATCATCCAGAATTCGGCTAAATGACGCGACGTGTTACTGTTTTCTGCACGGAACGTCGGCCCAAAGGTGTATACTTTCGACATGGCATTACAATAGGTTTCTACGTTTAACTGACCAGACACTGTAAGATATGTCTCTTTGCCAAAGAAGTCCTTGCTGTAGTCCACCTCGCCCTTATCAGTACGCGGGATGTTCATCATATCCAGCGTAGAAACACGGAACATTTCTCCAGCACCCTCGGTATCGCTGGCCGTCAGGATAGGGGTGCTTATCCAATAATAACCACGTTCGTGAAAGAAGCGATGAATGGCCTGAGATAAACAATTGCGTACCCGGGTAACCGCTCCTATTACGTTGGTGCGGGGGCGAAGGTGTGCATATTCACGTAAAAACTCAATAGAATGACGTTTAGCTGCCATTGGATAGGTGTCTGGGTTTTCTACCCAACCAACAACTTCTACCGATTCAGCTTCTATTTCTAATGCCTGCCCCTGGCCTTTTGATTCTTTAACCGAACCGACTACTGATATGGCACAACCTGCGGTAAGACGCTGAATGTCTTGGTAATTTGATAAAGAATTTAACGCAATAACCTGCACAGGGTCGAAACAACTACCATCATGAAGGGCAACGAACGAAAGGCCTGCCTTAGAATCTCGGCGTGTTCTCACCCAGCCTTTTACTGTTACTTGTTCGCCAACCGCGTACTTACCCTTAAGTACGTCGACAACGGGCGCATGCGTCATTATTCAGTCTCCAATAATCTTTTCAAAAGTGGCAAATATCTTCGCACACTTCGTTTATTTGTACACTCACTGCTATACTTTTTGCACATTACGTAACCTGTATGAACGCGCAAAAGGGCAGTTTTTTGTTTGTTAACGTGATTTTACTGCGAAGATCTGGATGTCAGATATTCAGCGTATGTACGAAAACAGCTAATGGCAGCTAGTATACTCATCCTATGAATGGTTACCAGAGATTAGTGACTGCATGAGAACAAAAAATAACGAAGAAGGGCGTCCGCTCGATCGGCGCCATAAGCCTAAGTATAAAGATGGACTTTATCGGCTTATTATTATTATTAATTCACTTGCGTGGGGCATTTTGGTGGCCGCCCTCATAACATTTCATTTTGCTCGTCCTGAGTTTGTCAGTGGGGTGCAGGAATATTGGGGGTTAGAGGCGAGCACAGGCTGGTCGAGAGAACACGTTACCCGCTTGTTCACGCTGTTGCAGTTGTGTCTGGGACTAAGCTTAGTGACGATGTTATTAAGAGCGCGCCGCACACGGCGGCGCAATGACTATTACGGCATCAATCTGTTCATCCTGGTAGGAATTTCAGCCGTCAGTTTGTTTACGTTGTATATCAATGTGATGTAACGCAAATAAGTTAACCGAACCCCTCGGTTAACTTATAAATGCCGAATTTATCAGGAAGTAGGTGTAGACGATATAGGCCAATAGAAACGCCCCGCCTTCTAAACGATTAAGTCTTCCCGGCCCCTTGATACCAATACAAAAAATCAGCAAGGCAACGGATACAGCCAACATAAACACAATATCTCGGTAAAAGAAAATAGGCTCAACGCTCATCGGTTGAATGAGACCAGCTATACCTACTACTGCCAAGGTATTGAACATGTTAGAACCAATTACATTACCTAATGCTAGATCATGTTCGCCTTTTTTTACCGCCATAAGGGATGAAGCCAGCTCAGGCAGTGACGTACCAATAGCAATAATCGTCAGTCCGATTATGGTATCACTCACCCCAAAAAAGGTGGCCACTTCGACGGCGCCCCAAACGAGTACTCGTGAAGACGCAATCAATAATAACAGACCAGTTAGTAGCCAGATCAGGTTCATTTTTACCGAGGAGTCAGCGTGACTCATCTCTTCAGTGAACTCTTCAGCCAGGGCGTCTTTGTCACCGCGTATTCCCTGCCACACACTCCACGAGAACAGTAAGATGAAGATACCGATTAGCATAAAAGCGTCATCTTTTGAAACGTGGAAATCCAATAGCTGCCAAGCCGCGAGAAACATAATGCCGAGCATAATAGGAAGCTCACGACGAATAATCTCGGAGCGCACCGCAATAGGACTGATCACGGCCGTCAAACCTAGAATTAAGGCAATGTTCGCAATATTTGAACCATAGGCATTACCCAGTGCAATTCCCGAATTACCCTGCATAGCTGCAAAAATCGAAACGATGATCTCAGGCGCAGAGGTACCAAACCCAATAATCAACATACCGATAAGTAAAGGGGATACACCAAAATGGTTAGCGATGCCAGCTGACCCATTAATAAATTTTTCTGCGCTCCAAAGTAAAACGGGTAAGCCCACAATGATTGCAATAATCGCCAGCGTCATTCTTTCTCCTTAGGTGTTTCGCCATTTATTACTTGCTATTTTAGTAAGATAACGGGATTGTTTATGTTAATGGTGACGACAAAAAAATATTCACAAATAACACTTTGTAATTTTGCGACATTGTATACACTGCCCCACCATAAAGGTAATCCTGATTTGGTATTTATTGTTTTATTGACCACAATCAGATCCATACAATTTTATTAAGTGGAATTAATAATAGCTAATGCATAACACCCTTATTGTAACCGACGATATCGCGCTTTTTTCTGATACTGATATACCAGTAATGAGTTTTGATGATTACCTGGCAGATTTCCCTAAATTGAACGAACCCAAAACACGGGTGATTAATCTTTGCGATACTAATAAATATCTCAGTCAGGGTTACTATTGTTCGTTGTTAGCGCAAGCACGTAGTCACCGGGTATTGCCAAGCGTGAATACGATCAATGACCTGCGTTTGGATCCGACAGGGAAAGGAGCAGTACGTATTTCATTGCCAGAAAAATTCGTAATGCCAGAGAAGGTGTCGCTACCCACTACATTTTATGTGTTTTTCGGACGTTCAAATGCGCGACATTTTAAGGAAATTGCAACTAAAGCCTTCAATCAATACCCGTGTCCAATATTGCAGTTGACCTTACACCTTGCGCAAGAGTCCGAGTCGAACGCAAAGTCTAATGTCAAACACCACAACATTGGCTTTGTTGAGTGCGAAGCAATTGGTTTAAGCCAACTTCCACAGGAATTGCAGAGTGATTGTATTGAGGAGCTGCGCACCTATACAACGAGACAATGGCAGGACGTACGTAAAGGAAAACACATGCGTTGGGATATGGCCATACTGGTAAATCCTGATGAGCCGACGCCACCCAGCGACGAAAAGGCGCTGAAAAATTTCGTGAAAGCCGCTGAAAAAGTGGGTTTTCATGCGCAAATCGTTAATCACTTAACACCGCAGGATTTAGGGCATTTTGATGCCTTGTTCATCCGCGAAACCACCGCTATTGACCATCACACCTACCGCTTGGCTCGAAGTGCTGAAAGAGAGGGGCTGGTGGTTATTGATGACACAGAATCCATTCTACGGTGTTGCAACAAGGTATTTCTTCAAGATGCATTTACCTATCAAAAAGTGCCTGCTCCCCGCAGTGAATTGATTTCTGAAGTAAACGACGAAATATGTAATAAGCTAATCGAAGATTTAGGTATGCCACTGGTTTTGAAATTGCCAGAAAGCTCGTTTAGCCGGGGCGTCTATAAGGTGGAAGAACCACGGGATCTTAGCGCCAAATTAAAAGAGATGCTGGCGGGGTCAGCGCTGGTCTTGGTGCAAGAGTACGTTTTCACCGAATTCGACTGGCGAATTGGTATGTTAGGCGGTAAACCAATTTATGCATGCAAATATTTTATGGCGCGAAATCATTGGCAAATTTATCACCATAAAGGTGATACAGTGAGTTCTGGTGGCTTCACCACTATGCCCACGTTTGAAGTGCCAAAACCGGTTATTCAAGCTGCGATAAAAGCCGCTAAAGTAGTGGGTAATGGTTTATATGGCGTTGATATCAAACAATCGGGAAACAAGGTTTATGTCATTGAGGTGAATGATAATCCAAGTATAGATGCCGGTGTTGAAGATGATTATCTGGGCAAAGAGCTTTACCAGTTAATTATGCAGGAATTTGCCAACCGTTTAGAGCAAAGAGGTCGATGAGCAATATCGATAAGGGTGAGGTGAGGCTACGTCAGGCTACGCTGGATGATTTAAAAAAGCTGGTGGAGATAGAGCATCGCTGTTTTGATAATGACAGATTGAGCGAACGCAGGATCCGTTATTACATCAATGCCAGCCACGCAAGCTTATTGGTGGCTGAAATCAATGCTGAGGTCATGGCGTACGCACTGCTATTGTTACGGCAAGGGACTCAGTTGAGCCGGCTTTATTCAATTGCCGTGCTGCCGGAAGCGCGGGGGAACAAGTTAGCGGAAAAGTTGATTACCGAATTGGAACAGTTTGCGTTAAGCCGTGGTAAGCATTTTATGCGTCTTGAAGTATCAGAAAATAATGCTGCAGCGATCACGGTGTATGAGCGTCTGGGATTCAAGCGATTTGGCATCTACTCAGATTATTACGAAGATCACAGTAATGCAGTGCGTATGCAAAAAGTATTGCGTTTTTCACATAAAGCGAAAGTGCAAGATGTCTATCCCTGGTACCAACAGACAACAGAATTTACCTGTGGCCCAGCAGCATTAATGATGGCGATGAAAAAGCTTTCACCGGATTTTGCCATGCGCCAGCAAACTGAGTTGGACTTGTGGCGACGGGCCACAACAATTTACATGACATCTGGTCACGGTGGATGTCACCCCATAGGATTAGCTCTCGCTGCCCACGAACAGGGTTATTCAGCCGAGGTTTGGTTAAATCAGGGATTACCTTTATTTGTTGAAGGGGTACGCAACCAACATAAAAAAGACATTATCACGCTGGTTGAACACCATTTCGAGAAACAGGCTCAAGAAACCAACGTGCCGGTAAAACAATTCAACTGGGGAATTACTGATTTAGAGACCGCGTTTAAAGCTGGGGCCGCAATAGTGTGCCTAGTCAGCACATACCCTTTTGCAAAGCTCAAAGCCCCACATTGGGTCGCTGTCACCCATGTTGATGACAAATGCTTTTACCTGCATGACTCAGACCCGACCACCTACGAGAGTCATTTTCTGGAATTTCAGCACATTCCAGTAGCGCGCGAAGATTTTCTTCGTTTCACCTGCTATGGCAAACGTAAGATCCGCTCGGCCTTGGTGTTGTATCCGCCCGGTAAGTAAACCGTCTGCAACATTTCGTTAAGACATCGCAGCGGCATTAGCCACATTCGCTCAGCCTGCATTATGATTAATGCGCTGAGCGATTTCTTGATATCTTTGACTCAAACTTCTTAAAGGATGCTACCAGTTGCGCGAGATCAACAGAGTTCCCTTTATAAGTCTCTGGCTTGGTGGTTTGACGCCCTTTCACTGCTTGATTCACAGTGTTAGATGCATCAAAACTTGATGTCATCTCCAACAATCCTGTCCATTCTTTTTTTAATGAACTAGGAATGCAATGGCGCTTAGCAAAAATCTTGTCCCTGATTTGCAACACTTGTCCAATCAATAACATATTTTTATTAAACATCGCTACTACCTTTATAACCCATACCCTTACTAAAAATCCTTTTAAATCAAGCTTTCCGATATTGAGTGTAGATCACAAAACTTATTTAAAAGGTGCACTGTTCAATAGATAGGTAGCAATTCTGATACCCGAATGTAAAAAACTATGGAATCTTGCGAAAAGTTAATGTTGTAACTGACTCATTTATTTTGATTTATAACCACGTTAGAAAACTACGAAAACCGCGTTGCATAGCTTGTTATTCAAGTGTTTTCCATAAACTGAGGATGTAGTTTTTTCGCAAAATTGTAGAGTTTGGTGTAGAAGTGAAATGGTTGTTTACCTGTTCATTTTCGATAGAAACGTATGTAATTGCCCTCCCATCCGGGTTATTCAGGTTTCTGCCGAAGGGTGATACTTCACATTGTGTCGCCATTGTCTGACCCTCACGGCCGTCCAATAGGGAGCCCAAACAATGATGTTAATTAAAATTGCCGTAATAAGACTAAACACAATTGACTCTGGAGATAACGGAATAGAAGGCTGAAAGTTATCCAATACCCGTTTTAACGTGTCATTTTGCGCAGGGGATAGCATGTACCATGCTTGTTCAAAGTAGTGACCTTGATTTAAAACAGTCAGGCCTTCGTCAAGTTGCTCCAGCATAGCGATGGTTTGATATTTATGTTGTGTATCCTCTCTAATCACCGCATTACTATTGTTTTTAAGATCGGCCAACATGGCCTCTAGTGTGGAATAACCGTGACGGGCGGATAACTTTCTGTACTGCTCGACTTGCGTTGATGTCGCATCATAGTAGCCGGTCAGGTACTGACGGTAATGATCAGCCAGAATGGGCACTTGCAACGCTATCAAAAGCAGCGTTGCAAATAATATTTTATCCAGCACTCTGACAATTAGCGTCATTCTATTTCATAGCCTTACAGGGAGTTTGCGTATGTATAAATAGCATCTGTGAGCGTTTGAAGTTCATTGGCTTCGATAATATACGGTGGCATTATGTAAATTAGTTTGCCAAACGGTCTAATCCACGCGCCATTTTGAATAAATGATTTTTGTGCTGCCGCCACATTCACTGGCTGCTTCATTTCAACCACACCAATTGCACCTAAAATTCTCACCTCTTCCACACTTTGCAAATCAGCGCACCGAGAAAGGGAACGAGTGAGCTGTTGCTGAATGGATTGAACCTGGGATTGCCAATGTCCCTCATTGATCAGCGACAAACTTGCTCCTGCCACGGCACAGGCGAGCGGGTTACCCATATAAGTAGGCCCATGCATGAATACACCGGGTTCTCCCTGGCAAATGCCCTGAGCTACATCTTCACTGCACAAGGTCGCGGCCAAGGTCATGTATCCACCTGTAAGTGCTTTTCCCACGCACATGATATCAGGCGAAATATCCGCCCATTCACAGGCGAACAATTTGCCTGTGCGGCCAAATCCGGTTGCAATTTCATCACATATCAGCAAGGCATCATACTTATCACACAATTGGCGGGCCCGTTTAAGGTATTCCGGGTGATAGATGCGCATCCCGCCGGCACCCTGCACGACAGGCTCTAAAATAAGGGCGGCAATTTCGTGATGATGATTGCTAAACAGCTCTTCCAGCGGAAGAATATCATCTTCACTAAAGGTATGCCCAAAACGGGTTTGGGGAGCAGGGGCGAACAATTGTTTGGTTAGCATATTGGTAAACAAACTGTGCATGCCATTTACCGGATCGCATACCGACATTGCGGCGAAGGTATCACCATGATAACCATTACGCGGACTGACAATGCGATGCTTATCACTGCGACCTTGGCAAGCCCAGTACTGTAACGCCATTTTAATTGCCACTTCCACCGACACAGAACCGGAGTCGGCTAAAAACACCCGCTCCAATCCAGCAGGCACCATTTCGAGTAAGGTTTTACACAAGTGTATTGCAGGCTCATGCGTTAACCCGCCAAACATTACGTGAGAATACCGGTCAATTTGTGTTTTAGCCGCGTGGTTCAAGGTCGGGTTATTGTAGCCATGTATAGCAGACCACCAACTGGCCATCCCATCAACCACTGAATGACCCCCGGCGAGTTCAAGTTTCACCCCTTTTGCTGAGATGACTTCATAGCAAGGAAGTGGATTAATCGCCGACGTATAGGGGTGCCATATATGGCGCTTATCAAATTCAATGTTGTTCATTAATTGTTCGTTGGTAAAGGTTTTAAAATGGTCAGAGTTGACAACTCCAAAAGTACGCATAGACTAAGCCAGCATTAACCATTAGTAAAGGATCGCTCATGAGCGCAGCACCTCTGCCTTCATCCACAGACTCTATCCGCCACAACTGGACGCGCCAGGAAGTACAGCAACTTTTTTCATTGCCCTTTAATGATTTGTTATTTCAGGCCCAGTTGGTTCACCGCCAGCACTTTAATCCAAATGAAGTACAAGTAAGTACCCTTTTGTCGATTAAAACCGGAGCGTGTCCTGAGGATTGCAAGTATTGCCCACAAAGTGCGCGCTATGATACCGGCCTTGAAAAAGAGCGCTTGCTGGAAATTGAGAAAGTTATTGAGCGAGCCAGAGAAGCTAAAGCGGCGGGGTCAACCCGATTCTGTATGGGCGCTGCGTGGCGTAATCCTAAAGAACGAGACATGCCATATGTCACCAAAATGGTGGCAGAAGTTAAAAAGCTAGGCTTAGAAACCTGTATGACACTTGGCATGTTGTCTCAAGACCAGGCTGTTGCGCTTAAACAGGCGGGGTTGGACTATTACAATCATAATCTGGACACGTCACCTGAATACTACGGAGATATCATTACAACTCGCACCTACGAGGACCGTTTGAATACCCTTCAAAATGTGCGTGATGCCGGAATGAACGTGTGCTCGGGTGGCATCGTAGGAATGGGTGAAAGCGCTGAAGATCGCGCCAGCCTGTTGATGCAGTTAGCAAATTTACCTGAGCATCCGCAGAGTGTGCCAATTAATATGCTGGTGAAGGTAAAAGGAACGCCGCTTGACAATGTGGATGACCTGGAGCCTTTCGAATTTATTCGAACAATTGCAGTAGCCCGCATCATGATGCCTAAATCTCATGTCCGACTGTCAGCAGGCCGAGAAAATATGAACGAACAGATGCAGGCTATGTGTTTTATGGCCGGCGCCAATTCGATTTTTTATGGTTGTAAACTGCTAACAACCTCGAATCCTGAGACCCATGAAGATGTCATGTTGTTTAAAAAGCTGGGTATCAATACCGAACGCAGTAGAAATTATTCAGATGAAGCTTATGAACAAGCGCTAACCGAGCAAATTGCCAACCATAGCCCTGACAGTGAACTGTTCTATGATGCGACGAAAAAACCTCAGGCGGCGCACGCGGAGGGATAATGAGCCTAGCGTTTATGCAAACTGCGCTGGCGGAAAAGGCTAGGGATGGCTATTTGCGCAGCCGCCAATGTGTGGAGTATGAACAAGAGGGTGTTATTTGCATCAATGGCAAACACTTTCTTAATTTTTCCAGCAATGATTATCTTGGGATGCGCCAGCACCCTGACGTTCTTCAGGCGTGGGTAGAAGGGCTGGCGAAATATGGCGGTGGTGCGGGAGCGTCCCCGCTGGTGACTGGTTATACACGCGCGCATGCTGAAGTGGAAGCTTATGTGGCAAGCATGCTAAATAGGGACGCGGTAATTTTGTTTAACTCTGGTTTTGCCGCCAACCAGGCACTGTGTCAGGCACTGTTTTCCCAACCAGGCACCATCTTCGCTGACAAACTGATGCATGCTTCTGCCATAGATGGTGCCAGGCATTCAGATGCAACGATCAAACGGTTTAAGCACAATGACGTGCAGCATTTAAAGACGTTGTTAGACAAATCCTCTAGCGATAAAAACCTTATTATGTCTGAAGGTGTGTTTAGCATGGATGGGGATGTTGCGCCCATACATGATCTCATTGGATTAAGTGAGCAGTCACAGGCCACCCTGATGCTGGATGATGCACATGGATTTGGCGTGTTAGGAGAGCAGGGAGGGGGAACGGTTGACGCTTTGTCGCTTTCTCAGGAAAAAGTACCCGTCCTGATGGCTACGTTTGGTAAAGCGATAGGAACCGCTGGTGCGTTTGTGGCGGGGAGCCAAACCTTAATTGACTATTTAATTAACTTTGCTCGCCATTATATTTACAGCACAGCGATGCCATCGGCCCAGGCAGTGGCAACGTTACAATCACTTAAGCTGTTAAGCAAGAATGACTCGCGTTCTGTATTAGTAGAAAACATCCGTTATTTTAGGCAACAGGCCAGTGCTCAGGGGATCCCTTTGACTGCTTCTGAGACTGCCATCCAACCAATTATTATTGGTCATCCGGTCAAAGCAGTTGCTATTGCCGAGCGCCTGCAATCATTAGGTGTTTGGGTAACAGCAATACGCTATCCCACGGTTCCCAAACATCAGGATAGATTGCGAGTGACTTTATCAGCACAGCACAGCCTCCAAGATATTCAGGCACTGGTTGATGCGCTACATATTGTTCTGGGGGAGCAGGAATGTCTATCTTGATAAAGCCTGAGAGTACCGATTTAGCGAAGAGAAACGCTCGGATTGCCAGAGGGTTTTCACTCGCTGCCGGCAGTTATGACGATTATGCGGATGTGCAAGAAAACATTGCCAACACAGCCCTCTCTTTGATAAAGCAGACGCGTTACGTCCACGCCCTGGATATCGGTTGTGGTACAGGACGTCATACGTCTCATTTAAAAGGTTTTAGCAAGCAGGTAACCGGTATCGATTTGGCTGCAGGGATGGTGGCCCATGCGCAGCAACGTTACCCGGAAATTACCTTTATCGAAGGCATGGCAGAAAAACTGCCCGTGGGATCAAATAGCGTGGATTTAGTATTTTCCTCGATGGCATTGCAGTGGTGTCTAAGCCCTTTGCAGGTGCTAAAAGAAATTTTTAAGGTAATGACAGCGAACGGGTGCGCCTCCTTGGCCATTATGGTGGACGGCTCTTTTGCTGAACTCGCCCACGCCAGGAAGCTAGCTGGCCAACCTAGAGCCAATAACCCTCTGTTGCCCGCTTCCATGTGGTGCGAAGCAGCGCAATCAGCTGGGTTTCGCACAATGCGAACAAGCATTAAAGAATATTGTGTTTACTTCCGTCATATTCTTCCTCTTCTGCAATCCATAAAGCATGTAGGGGCTGGCACCTTGGTAGATGGAACTTCAGCCAATCAGTTTAAGTTTTCGCGACGCGATTTAAATCGCTTAAATTTGGCTTATCAGAAGGAGACCACGGCAGATGGTAGCCTCCCATTGACCTATCGGGTCTGTCATTTGACATTGGAAAAATAATTATGCAGCAGTATTTCATCACCGGCACCGACACCGAGGTGGGGAAGACCTATGTTAGCGAATATCTTCTTAGAGCCGCAGCTAAGGTGGGGCTTAAAACGCTTGCTTATAAGCCGGTCTCAGCCGGCTGTGAGCGTGTCGGCGATGCGTTAGTTAATGAAGATGCACTAAAGTTGCAACGGGCCGCGACCGTCGCGCTACCGATTTCTCAAGTTAATCCCATCGCGTTTGCCCCCCCCATAGCGCCACACATTGCTGCTAACCTGGAAAATACAACCATAGATATCGACGCTATAGATGGGGGCCTTAAACTTCTTCAACAACACCAGCCTGACCTGCTGTTAGTGGAAGGAGCCGGTGGATGGCGTTTGCCCATTGGCCAGGGCGGCTTTCTATCTGATGTGGTGAAGCAATGGCGGATGGACGTGATAATTGTGGTTGGCATGCGTTTAGGTTGCTTAAATCACGCTTTACTCACGGCCGAAGCGGTTCGGGCTGATGGCCTGAATATCAAGGGGTGGATAGCAAATCAACTGTCTGCGGATATGCCCAACTACCAACAAAATATTCAGACACTGGAATCACTATTGAAGGCTCCGAAGCTAGCCGAAATCCCTTTTTCACAGCCAAACCACATAGAGACCTTAAACGACTTAGCGAAGATATTCAGTTAGATTCTCACCTGCTTCGATTGGCTTTTTATCTTTTCCTAAAAAGACAAAACCGCCGTTTTCACCCACTAACGTCAGTTCGCCTTTGGACAAGCGTAGGGCTGTACCTTCCCGGATCGCTAACACAGGAATAGTGGGATGTAATCGAGTGAACTCTTGCAGGCGATCATCTCGTGTTTCCCCATTGTGTCCCGGCGGGTGATAATCGGTATAGTGGGGATTTATCTGACAAGGCAAGATGTTCAGTGCATTAAAGGAATGCGGCTCGATAATCGGCATATCGTTGGTGGTGCGGATAGTGGCGCCGCAAATATTTGATCCTGCACTCCAGCCTATATAAGGTGTGCCGTCAGCAATCACCTGGCGCAGCGGTTCAACCATCCCGTAGTGATAAAGTGTAGCAAGCAAATGAAAAGTATTGCCTCCTCCTACCGCAATGGCTTGAGAGTTAGCATTCGCCTCTAGCAGCGCACGCAAGGGATCCTCAAATGTATGTAACCCCCTAATCTTGCATTCGGGTAAAGCTTCTTGCACTTTTTCCGTGTATTCATCCCACTCTATCGAGACGCCCGCATACGGTATGAACAGAATCTCGCGCCTGGTGCCCAAATGTGACAGAATAGGTTGCTTGGCATGTTCAAGGTAATTTTCGGTTCCTGCGCGGGAACTGCTGAGCATTAATACATGTGAAGTCATAATCGACCTTTAATCTGCTGGTACGTTATATTATGTACCGCATTTTAGGCGTCATCGCGTTAAGATACAAAGATTTAAAAATGGAAGGTTATATGCAGCATAAACCTGCAGTTTTGTTTGTCTGCCTGGGAAACATATGCCGCTCTCCCACAGCAGAAGCGGTTTTCAGACACAAAGTTAAGCAAAGTGCTCTTAATATTGAAATTGATTCTGCAGGCACGCATGGCTATCACATTGGTAGTCCACCGGATAAGCGTTCTCAAGCTGTAGCAGAGATGCGTGGTTATGATTTTTCCGGATTAAAATGCAGAAAAGTTCAAGATGATGACTTTGAGCGGTTTGATTATATTCTTGCGATGGATCATAGTAATCTCAGCAATTTAAAAGACATGAGCGATGAGAAGTATCACGACAAAATCAGACTGTTTCTGGATTTTGCCGACGATCCTCATACTGAAGTACCCGATCCCTATTACGGCGGAAAAAGAGGCTTTGAACTGGTGCTGGACTTAATAGAAAGCGCCAGCGATGGATTAATTGCACATCTAAAGCAGCAATGAGTCGATATTCATGCCTGCTGTATGTATTGAGCTCTTTGCTGATTACAGTGGCAGGTATAATTGCGCTACATGACTGGCAAAGTTATGCTGAGCCTGCATTACGCTGGCATATTCTGATCACGCTCCAATTCCCCCTAATTCTAAATGCGCTTTTGGTTGGGGCAACGCTGGCAATAAGCGGTGGTACATTACAGGTGGCCCTGCGAAATCCCTTGGCCGACCCTGGTATTATTGGTATTACAAGCGGCGCCAGCCTATGTGCTGCGGGACTAATGCTATTACCCTTTACATTTCCAATTCCTATGCAATATCTACTGCCAATAGGTTGTTTTATTGGTGCACTGCTGTCGACATGGTTGATTTTCAAAATCTCAAAACGACTGCGCAACGCTGCCTCGGCGGTTATTTTAGCCGGTATTGCTATCTCAACCCTGGCAGGAGCTATTATTGGCTGGTTGTATCTAATTGCTGATGCAGGAGCTATGCGTAATCTTACCTTTTGGATCATGGGCAGCCTGCATCAATCTGACTGGGTTTTGCTCGCGGTAAGTGGGCCGATAATGTTACTGAGCATTGGTTTACAACTTTATTATGCCAAACAATTAAATTTCCTTTATGCGGGAGAATTGGCAACAGCCGCAGCAGGTGTGCATCCGCAAGCGCTTATCAATCGATGCTTGTTTGTTTCCGCCATTGGTGTGGGAGCAGCTGTTTCCGTGTCTGGTTCGATCGCCTTTATTGGTCTGTTAGTGCCACATGTGATGCGCTATGTGATAGGCCATGACAATCAAAAATTACTCCCAGCGACGGCGCTAACCGGCGCCTTAATTTTGCTGCTGGTGGCAGCGGTAAGTGAGCTCGCTACGGTCATCACCTTACCTGTTTCTATGGTAACCGCCACAATTGGAGGGCCTATGTTGCTGGCGGTACTTTATCGAGGCAGGTGGCGAACGTGAGCTCTCTTTCCTTAGTAAACGTTTCGGTGGGAGCGCGTCTGTCGCAAATCTCAGCAAAGGTAGCGAAAGGCACTTCGGTGCATCTGTTAGGAGAGAATGGAGCCGGCAAGTCTAGCTTGCTGCAGCTCATTGCCGGACTCCTTTGCGCTGATTCTGGCGACGTGGTTTATCAAGGCCAAATGTTGAAAGATATCCCCCTTGCTCAACTCGCCACGCTGCGTTGTTTTCACCAGCAGAGCGTACAACCTGTATTTGATCTGCCTGTTAACGAGTATCTGGGTTTTTATTTACAAAATTACAGGGATCTTCCTTCGCCACTTGAACATGTCTTTGAGCTGTACCATCTTCTCAATAAAAAAATCACTACCCTTTCGGGAGGAGAGTTGCAGCGGGTGGAGCTTTGTCGCTCACTTATTCAGGTCTGGCCAGCCATAGGAGCAGGGGAAGCCTTACTTGTATTGGATGAGCCATTACAAGCGTTGGATATTCGTCACCAACTTGCTTTTTTGGAATATTCACGTCAATTAGTTGACCAAGGTAACACGTTGGTATGTAGTTCTCATCATATTGCCCAAAGTGCACGTTATGCCGATAAAATCTGGTGCATTCAAGCAGGAAAATTAATCGCGCAAGGCGGTGCTGAAGATATTATTACGCCCCATATACTTAAGCGGACTTATCAATGCCATTTTGATGTAAAAAGACACGCAAATACGTGGCAAATCGACGCGCTAGGGGCTTCTGATCCCCCTTAAGTGTGGTAAGCTTCTGGAGAATAAGGCAAGTATCGCCATAAAAATAATAACAATCACCCTGCCTACTATAAGTACATGCATAAAACTAAGCGGTTTGTTCGGTTACGTGTTCGTTCAGCACTGTGAATTGCTTAGTTGAAAAGTTAAGGAGATAAAGTGAGTCAGTGGCGTCCGGATAGTTGGAGGAATAAGCCTATTCTTCAACAACCTGTGTATGAAGACCAGCAACAGCTGGCAGCGGTTGAGAGCAAACTGAGTAAATATCCCCCATTGGTATTTGCCGAAGAAACGCGAGAGCTATATCGTCAGCTTGGTGAAGTGAGTCAGGGTAAAGGCTTTTTATTACAGGGTGGGGACTGCGCAGAATCCTTTTCTGAATTTAATGCACCTAAAATTCGCGATACCTTTAAGGTATTGCTGCAAATGGCGATTGTCTTAACCTTTGCCGGTCGTTGTCCCGTAACGAAAGTGACGCGAATGGCAGGTCAGTACGCCAAACCGCGCTCTGCAGATTTGGAAACCCTGGACGGGGTCAGTCTGCCCAGTTATCGCGGGGACATCATCAATAGTTTTGAGTTTACCGAAGCCGCTCGCCGCCCAGACCCGAACCGAATGCTTGAAGCTTATCACCACAGTGCGGCAACACTGAATTTGCTACGGGCGTTTGCGCAGGGTGGCTTAGCTGACTTGCACCAGGTTAGCCGCTGGAATATGGCATTTGTTGAAAACAACCCGCTCAAAGAGCGCTATCATGATATGGCGACGCGTATTCACGATACGCTCGCGTTTATGGACGTCATCGGTATCAATTCTACGACCAGCGCCACCCTGCATGAGACTTCTTTGTTTACTTCTCATGAAGCATTATTACTCAATTATGAACAGGCACTTACCCGTATTGATACGTTGTCAGGCAAGCCCTATAACTGCTCTGCGCATATGTTGTGGATAGGGGAGCGAACGCGTCAGCTCGATCATGCTCATATCGAATTTTTTCGCGGTCTGCACAATCCGATTGGAGTGAAAGTCGGCCCTTCCATGCAGGAAGATGAATTAATGAAATTGATAGACACGCTGAATCCTGCAAATGATCCTGGTCGGTTAACCTTTATCACTCGCATGGGCGCTAATACGTTAGCTGAAAATTTACCGCGCTTACTACGTCGGGTTAAAGCGGAAGGCCGGCATGTGGTGTGGAGTTCTGACCCGATGCATGGCAATACATTTAAAGCGTCCAGTGGCTACAAAACCCGTAATTTTGATGCGATTTTGAGTGAAATTAAGCAATTCTTCGCCGCACACGATGCCGAGGGGACCCATGCCGGGGGGATCCACTTAGAGATGACAGGTCAACATGTGACTGAGTGCACCGGGGGGGCGTATCAAATCAGTGATGACGATTTAAAACAAGCGTATAAAACGCAATGTGACCCACGCTTAAATGCCGACCAGGTGCTGGAGATGGCCTTTTTGGTGGCCGATCATCTGCGTCAAAGCTAAATAGCTTCTGATACTTAACTTAATTCGCTGGTGATATAATGCGCCAGCACTTTTTCTCTTTCATTCTCAGTCAAGATACCGCTAAATATTGTGCGCCTTCGCAATTGGGCCATGCGTTGCTCGTTGCTTAATATTAGTTCACGGAATATCGTGGGGTTGGAATAGGCCGCTAATATGCTTTCCCACAATAAAGCACTACCATAACTGAGCAGGCCCATTTCTTTATATCGCTCAAGGTTGTTTTGCAATATCTCACATAATTCAGGTCTGGCTACCACTTTGTCAACCATCGCTTTATGCAATGCAAGTATCTGGCGGTCAATAACGACTTGTTGTTGGCGCTTAGGTCTCAAAATACAAATCCATACACGTTGTAAAGTTAACTGTATGAGTATACAGTCTGTGATGGTGGCCGACAATGGGTGGATCTGGTAAAGCGATCTGCACTATCTGCTGACCGTATGTTCTGAAGTATGGAAAGCATTGGCTGGCAGGCTTGCGCAACAAAGCACAGTGGTATGCCTAATTTTCGTTCGAGCGCGGACAGTTTACAAAACGATATAAACCTATCAAGGTAAGCACTATTATCCTTGGTGACCGTAAAAGTAAAATCAGATTTATTGCGTAAGGAGTGATACATGAGGAAAGTGGTAGGCGAGTTTGAGGTGGAATTAAAACCCATTGAACCCACATTCATGGCGGATGATGATAATACAGTCAATCGCATGACAATTAACAAATCTTATAAAGGCAATTTATCCGCTTCAGGTAAAGGCGAAATGCTAAGTCTCCTTACACCCGTAAAAGGCTCAGCTGGCTATGTTGCGTTGGAAATTATTAAGGGCTCGCTTGAGGGGAAAAAGGGCGCGTTTGTGGTGCAACATAGCGGAATAATGGGCCCTTCAGGTGAAGCGTTGCACATTCCAATCATTCCAAATTCAGGCTCCGGAGAATTATCTGGTATTGTCGGCTCCATGAATATTAAAGTGGATAACGGCAAACATTATTATGAATTGGAGTACGGATTGCAGGATGAAGACTAGTATTTCTTAATACTTATCATTTTGCCGAATAAACCCACAGTCCTATGAAATTGACATATCAATCAATGGCCTGACGGTTTTTTCCAACCCGTTTAACTTGATTTCATAAATGAGGGCGAGCTGTTCCCCCAGTTTACCTTCAGGAAAACCTTGCTGGTGGAACCAGACAAGGTAAGGCTCAGGTAGATGGATAAGTTTTCTGCCTGCATATTTCCCAAACGGCATTATTTGATTGATCGCTTCTTGTAAAGGATCAATGAGATGTTTCCTTCAGTTGTGCTTGCCACAGTTTCGCATATCGACCATTGTTTATGAGCAGTTGGCTATGTGTACCTTGCTCTACAATTTCACCCTGATGTAAAACAATTATACGATCTGCGTCAACGATAGTGGATAATCGATGCGCAATAATTAAAGTGCTAGCGTTCTGTGCTACCTGATTAATGGCTTCCATTACCCGTTTTTCAGAGTGGGTGTCTAATGAAGACGTCGCTTCATCGAATAACAAAAAAGGTGGGTTCTTTAACAATACTCTGGCAATCGCGATGCGCTGTTTTTCACCGCCAGACACTTTTAAGCCTCGTTCTCCTACCTTGGTGTTTTCTTTTTCTGGTAACGACTCTACAAACGACAAAAGTTGCGCTTGCCTAATTGCATGCCAGATTTCTTCATCGCATGCAGTGGGATTTCCATACTTAACGTTCTCCCAAATGGAATCATTAAAGAGCACCGTATCTTGCGGCACTACCCCGAATGCCTCGCGTAAAGATTGCTGACTCACATCACGAATATCTGTATTGTCAACAAAGATAGTACCATTACTAACGTCGTAAAATCTGAATAACAATTTGACTAACGTCGATTTACCCGCGCCACTTTCTCCAACCACAGCAACTTTTTGTCCTGGTTCGATCGAAAAACTGACGTTTTGCAAAATGAGGCGTTTTTCGTCGTAGCCAAAACTTACCTGACTAAACGTTAATTTTCTGTTTTGAATTGAAAGTGCTGGGGCATGGGGGCGGTCTTCGATGCTGGAACGCTTTTCTAATATCGTAAATAGATTATTAATATTAGCGATAGCCCCTCTAATTTCCCGATACACGAAACCGAGAAAGTTTAGTGGCGTGAAAATTTGCATAGTAAAAGCGTTGATCAATACAAAATCGCCGATGGTCATTTTCTGTGCCGCCACATCAAAAGCCGCCATCGCTAACATGGCTGTCATGGCAACGGCGATAATGAGAGCTTGCCCACCATTTAGTGCAAACAGCGATAATCGGTTTTTTCGTCGGGCTGTTTCCCAGTGCGCCAGTGAACTGTCGTAATGCGCGCATTCATAGGCTTCATTGTTGAAATACTTCACCGTCTCATAGTTCAATAAACTGTCAATAGCCCGGGAATTGGATGCTGAATCGGCCTGATTCATTTCGTTAACAAAATGGGTGCGCCAGTTCGTAGCCACTATCGAAAATGCGACGTAGATAAGGACTGATAATAGAATCACCACCGCATAATTGGCTCCATACTGACTTAATAGCAGCCCGGCGACGATAAAAATTTCGATAAACGTAGGCACAATGTTGAAAACTAAAAAGCGCATCAAAAAACTGACGCCACTACTGCCTCGTTCAATATCCCGGGCCAGCCCACCTGTTTGTCGGTTAAGGTGATAATGTAAATCTAAAGCGTGGAGATGACGAAAAACTGCCAAACCTAGTCTACGCATAGCCCGTTCAGTGACGCGGCCAAAAAGCGTATCACGTATCTCTGAAAGTAACACATTGAGCAAGCGTAAGGCCCCATAAGCCACCACTAGCGCGGCAACGACCGCAATTGCTATTTCCGCAGCAGACGGCGCATTTAACGAATCCACGGTAAATTTCAATATATAGGGTAGGCCAATGGTAGCGATCTTTGCTCCAATCAGACATACCAAAGCCAAGCCAATTCGACCCTTAAACTCGAGAAGATAGGGGAGCAACATGGGAAAAACTTGCCAGCGAATAGGGGTGTTGGGAGAAGTGGGGAATCGGCTCGAACGCATAATTGAAATAGTAAAGCGGCATTTAATTGAGCGATATCCTATCATCAATAATAGGTTTTAGTGTGGGCAATACGAAATTTATGGCATGTTAATACCTCTGATATAACGTAAATTGTTTTCCGGACCAGTTATGGTTGAAAGATCCGCTTAGCAGACAGGTCATTGTTAGCGCCTTTCGATCATCAAGAATTGTCTTTTGCAAAGGTAATTTTATCTTTCTTAAGACAGCGGTCCACCAGTGTTAATTTTCTTTTCTACTTACGAAACAAGCACCTTGGTAACATCTGCCGTCCAACCAGCCCTGTAGAAGTTGAGTGACGGGCGAAGAGCCGACTCTACATCCAGCGTTATCCTAATTTATCGAAGTTTGCGCGCGCACCTACGTATGTGAAAAGTCGTTTTACCAACCCACGCAGCAAGATTAATTCAGCAGGCTGCTGCTTAGACCAGGGCAGGGGGGCATGCAAGTGAATGTGAACAGTGATTGTTTAGAGCCTGCTCCGTCCACTGCTGTTATCGCAAAAACCAAGGTGAATGGTTTATCCGCAGGTGTGTTTAACGCCCTCGAACTGCCATGGCGGTTAAAATTAATGCGGTATGGTTTGCAGGATATACCACAGGACGGTCAAAGCGTTTCTTAACGAGGATGAAGAATACGCCTGTGTGCTTTATTGATCTTATGGAGACGTGTAACCACCAACTAGCCTTGAGGGAGCATTATTACTCGGCTCAATCAATGCTGATAGTTGCGAAAAATCGAGGCTCCGAAATTCCACATTGCCTGATATAGGACGCGCCACACAGTGTTGACACTCGGAGCAGCCTGACCGGCTAAATTTCAAATTTTCTTTCAGTAAAGATTTCTGTCAATATTGTAATCGTCTGTGCGTGTGCGCAGTAGGTAGATTACATTTATGCTTGTTCAGTGGCGCTGTTATCGTACTTTGAAATTTTCTTATAAACAGAGACATTCAATGGGTAGAATATTTTCTTGACGAAAACGCGTTTTGAACCTGTAACACGAGCCTGAAACCGACGCGACCAGACCCTTTGCTATGATTGGCGGATAAAAAAGGATTCATAACAATGCAAATTGAAGACAGCAAAAGACTTACCTTTTCGTTTGTGACGGAAGCTGATGCTGACTTTTTGTGGGAAGTCGATCAGGATCAGGCGGTTATGAAGTATATCAATGGCGGAAAACCAACTACGCGGGAGGAAATTGAAGGTGTCTTTTTACCCCGTTTACAAGCCTATGCCAATTTGCCTCTGGGATGGGGGATTTGGCGAGTATCCATAAAAGAAACTCAGCAGGACATCGGCTGGGTACTGGTTCGGCCAATGGGTTTTTTCACCGCCACAGCAGACCCTGAGAATTTGGAATTAGGATGGCGTTTTAAGCGCGAATATTGGGGAAATGGTTTTGCTACTGAAGCTGCTCAGTCAGTTAGAGATTCGCTCACAGAGTTTGGTATTAGTCAGTTTTCAGCGTTGGCAAATCCTAATAACCATGCATCCATTGCCATAATGAAGAAACTCGGCATGACATATAGTCACACGTTTCATTATCAGGATGAACTTTTCGATGAAGAAGTGGTGGTTTATACCCAAAAAATTAATAGTTTTGCCACTACTTAGGTTTGACCATAGCGATTTGCGTCTAGAATTAACTCGGTGTTGCGAAGAATAACAATTTTTAATGTTATAAAGAGAATGTCCTACCGGGGCGTTTTCGAATCCTATGACGAAGACTCGTGAGAAACGAATCGTTAAAGCAGGAAATTTTTTCAGTACTTGGCCCGTAAACAGATAAAGCGAATTATCACATGCGGCAATGGTTGTATTTGGTGGAAAAAATTTCTACGCAATTAATCATCAAGCAACCAATGGCTTAACGCATGACGACTAGTTTATCGTAACTGGTTGTTAATCAGTCGAACACCTCCTTGATAAAGGGAGGCTTAATCAATGTAAATCAGCCAGAATGTTCTTTATTCTCTGATACCTTTGTTCTTGCTCTTGGCTTAGCGTTCCCATCTCGATGGTTTTCATGCAGCGATGAATAATGGTATCGGCCTTGCCATTTATAATTCTGTCTTTTTCCCTTAATTCCATCGCAGTGGCTTGAAGTAAGTTCAGTGCAATCGACGGATTCTTAGGCATGATGGTGAAAGCCTGGCGGAAGGTTTTCAAGGCGGTGGCTAAATCGCCGCGTTTATATTTAATCACGGCAAAATTATTGAGGTCTTTTGGACTATGCGTAATTTCAGTCTTTTCGGTTTTTTCCTGCTGTACATATTGTAGGAATAATTCACTTTGTTGAGGGTCGTCCTGGCAACGTTTTTCTATTACATCCAGAATTTTTAGAGCGTGTTCCTGTAGCCCGACTTCATGAAACGCTTTGGCTTTATCCAGAAGCGCTTCATTATTTTCTTTTTCCCAACTGTCATCACAGAGTTGATGTAACAATGCTTTCGCATTATCTTTCTCATCACGTAAATACATAATTCGAGCGTCAATGACCTTGACTTGGTCGTCTACATCAGCTTTCGGAAAATTGCTTTTCATTTGCCGCAGAGAATCGGTGGCTTGTTTTATTAGCTGACTTGTCTGTTTATCTTCCGCGGTCATCGCAAAATCAATACTTGCGCGCGCTACGTTCAAATAAATTTCTGGCTTATCATGAATAGAGTTTTTAGCGAATTTTACAATGCGTTTAGCCGCTTCGTACTGTGCTTGATAATCGTGCGTGATACGAGATAAATCCAGGGCGGTTTCATGACGTTTAATATTACGGGGTGATATATCTGCCGCCATGGAGACGCTTTCCAGCGCATCTTCAAATTCGTGCAATTTAATTTGTAAGCCTGTCAGTAAATCATAAGCCATTAAGGTGGCATCAGGTGATAAAGCTAGTTCTAAAATTAGTTTCTCTGCATCGTTATCCTGATCAAGCATTATAAATGTTTTGATTAATCCAATCTGTGCCCAGGTAAAATTCTGGACATTGATAATGGCCTGATAAAAATCTTTGGCTTGTTCAATTAATCCGCATGCAAGTAATGTTTCACCCTTTAATTTGAGCGCAAGAGGGAAAAATTCAGCATGTTTTGGCTCAGTTAAAAAGGCTTCAATTTCCTCCAATGCCTGTTCTTGCTTGTCTTCTTCCATTGCCTGATAGATAGGCTTTAAGACTTGCTTTCGTTTTAAAACTCGATTCAGACGCTTGTCTAAATCTCCAATCGTAAAAGGCTTGGCAAGAAATTCGTCAGGTTGTAACTCTACAATTGAGTGGACAATTTCAGCTGAGGTATCAGCACTGATAAATACAAATGCAGTGGTGGCTGGAAGTTCTTTATTATCCTTAAGCTGTTCGTAAAGGAAATACCCTTCACGCTCTTCTTTTAAATCATAAGCGCAGATTACCAAATCGTAATAATGACTTCGCAAAGCTGTAACGGCTTGTGAAGACTTTTCAACATAATCGATATGTTGAAATCCAAGTTGTTCCAAAGAGTATTTTAAATACCCTTTGGCAAGCACCTGATCATCAATGATCAAAACTCGCATTTTCTCAGCCAGTTTATGATTCATATTATTCCTAACTTACGATTTGCGTAGATACCTATCATATCGACGATTGAAAAATATTGATAAGTAATTTTTATTTAAAGAAAAAATCAAAAGTAAAAATTAATTTAAACCTTAAATTGGCAAGATGTCATCATAAATGACCTAAATTCTGTTATTAAAGGTTACGATGTCATGAAAACATGTTGTGAAATGTTTTATCACTGGTTGCGACAACCTTAATATGTATGGGTTTCTCCTGCTAAGCATGAGTTTTACACACACATCAAAAATTTGATTTGGAATTCTATTAATTGAGATCAGCGTGATTATTGAATACTAGGATTAAGACTTTGAGATATAACTGACTTGAGAAGGAGTGGTGGACGTCTGCTGTGGCTCGCAACGACGTTGTTGAACCATTGACCCCTGCCAGTTAAGCATGAGTTTTACACACATATCAAAGGTTGATTTGGAATTCTATTAATTGAGAGCAGCGCGATTTTTGAACAGTTGGATTAAGAATTTGAGATAAAACTTATTTGAGAAGGAGTGGTGGACGTCTGCTGTGGCTCGCAACGACGTTGTTGAACCATTGACCCCTGCCAGTTAAGCATGAGTTTTACACACATATCAAAGGTTGATTTGGAATTCTATTAATTGAGAGCAGCGCGATTTTTGAACAGTTGGATTAAGAATTTGAGATAAAACTTATTTGAGAAGGAGTGGTGGACGTCTGCTGTGGCTCGCAACGACGTTGTTGAACCATT
>NZ_JAPFRD010000005.1:484687-582074 GCF_026183695.1 Alteromonas aquimaris
ATTAAGAATTTGAGATAAAACTTATTTGAGAAGGAGTGGTGGACGTCTGCTGTGGCTCGCAACGACGTTGTTGAACCAGTGACCCCTGCCAGTTAAGCATGAGTTTTACACACATATCAAAGGTTGATTTGGAATTTTATTAATTGAGATCAGCGTGATTATTGAATACTAGGATTAAGGCTTTGAGATATAACTGACTTGAGAAGGAGTGGTGGACGCTACTGGGCTTGAACCAGTGACCCCCGCCTTGTAAGGGCGGTGCTCTCCCAACTGAGCTAAGCGTCCTCAGATTTTCATCACACAAGAATGATAATTAAAGTTTGTGGTGGCCCACCAACCGAATGAACCGTCGACTACCAAATTACCCACATCAAAAATTGGTGGACGCTACTGGGCTTGAACCAGTGACCCCCGCCTTGTAAGGGCGGTGCTCTCCCAACTGAGCTAAGCGTCCGTCTTGTGTAATCTTCTTGCCGTGCTTGGCAAGTGGAGCGGTATTATAGTGAGGCGATAAAAACTGTCAACCGCTAATTGATAATTAATCGTCTGTTTGCATGAAAAGTACACACTTGTGCTTTTTGTGAACAATTCAACAAAGAAAATAGCCTAGATGGTTTTGCCAATCCCCTTGGACTGATAAAATGCATGAATATTATTAACGTATTAGAGACAATTCATGACGGTGGTAACACGATTTGCACCCAGCCCAACAGGCTATCTTCACGTAGGCGGAGCTCGTACAGCATTATATTCCTGGCTTTATGCTAAAAATACGGGCGGTGAATTTGTGCTGCGTATTGAGGATACTGATATTGAACGATCTACCGAAGACGCTAAACAAGCTATCTTGGATGGGATGCAATGGTTAGGGTTGACGTGGGATCACGGACCCATTTATCAAACACGCCGATTTGATCGCTATAAAGAAATCATCGAGCAACTGCTGCAAGAAGGTAAAGCCTATAAATGTTTTATGTCCGCCAGCGAACTGGACGAGATTCGTGAGCAGCAAAAATTACGTGGGGAAAAACCCCGTTATCCAGGCACTTGGCGTGATCGTACAGACCATCCTGAAAATGAGCCGTATGTAATACGATTTAAAAACCCACTTGAAGGCAAAGTTGTTATTAATGATCATATTCGAGGCAAGATAGAAATTGATAATCGTGAACTCGACGATTTGATCATACAGCGTTCTGACGGTACCCCGACTTATAATTTTTGTGTGGTGGTAGATGATTGGGATATGGGAATTACCCATGTGGTACGGGGTGAAGATCATATAAATAATACCCCTCGTCAGATAAATATATTACAAGCACTGGGTGCACCTATTCCTGAATACGCACATGTTTCAATGATTTTGGGTGATGACGGCAAGAAACTATCTAAACGTCACGGTGCGGTGGGCGTTATGCAATATCGTGATGACGGCTTTCTTCCCCAGGCTCTGTTAAATTATCTGGTCAGGCTAGGTTGGTCGCACGGTGATCAGGAAATTTTTTCGCTCAATGAGATGATTGAGCATTTTAGTTTAGACGCCATCGGTCAGTCCGCCTCTGCGTTCAATACAGAAAAACTGATTTGGTTGAATCAGCATTACATCAAGACGTTGCCTGCTAGCGAAGTTGCATCTCATGCGAAGTGGCATTTCGATGAAGAGGGGATTGACCTGGCGGCAGGCCCAGAATTGGAAAAAGTGATCGCAATTCAGGCTGATCGGGTGAAAACGCTCAAAGAGTTAGCGCAAATTAGTACCTATTTCTATACTGATTTTGAAAATTTTGAAGCTAATGCCGCGAAGAAACATTTGCGACCTGTGGCAAAAGCCGCCTTGGAGAATGTAAGGGATAAATTGCTAGCGCTTGATAGCTGGACGCCCGAGTCTATTCAACAGGCAATTCATGCTACGGCAGAAGAATTAGAGGTTGGTATGGGTAAAGTTGGTATGCCACTGCGCGTAGCTGCAACGGGTGGAGGAAATTCACCTTCTTTAGATGTGACGCTTAACTTGCTTTCAAAAGACAAAGTTGCTGAGAGAATAAACAAAGCGCTTACTTTTATAGCAAACAGGGAAAATTCCTAAAAAAACCGTTGACAGCTAGGCTACCGATGCCTAGAATGCGCCCCGCTGTCACACAACTGACTTGTGTCACGTTGTAATGATGCGGGGCCATAGCTCAGCTGGGAGAGCGCTTGCATGGCATGCAAGAGGTCGGCGGTTCGATCCCGCCTGGCTCCACCAAGAATTTTTAAGTGAAAAGTGAAATAAAGTTGTTTTAGTAGTTATTTCACTAATAATCCACGTAGTGGGTTGAGGTCAGACAAAAAGTCTGTAAGTAAGAGGGTGGCTCGGTCCACCGTACAGAAAAAATGTCGCTGACAAAGAATCAGGTAAGTCGAATAATGACGCTCAGTTCGCTGGCTCACTTCGCCTTACAAAAAATCTGCAAAGCAGTGCTTTGCAAAGAAGATTTTTTGTCCCCTTCGTCTAGAGGCCTAGGACACCGCCCTTTCACGGCGGTAACAGGGGTTCGAATCCCCTAGGGGACGCCATATTACGGTGTCACAGTCCGTAACTGTGAAAATGCGCAGCGAGTAATGTTGTTACTTCGTGCGATAAAAATGCAAAGCTTGGCTTTGCAATGGTTTAGGCCACGACAAGATTTGTTGTAGAGAAGGTCGCTCGATTCGCTGAGCTCACCTCGCCCTACGAAGATGTTGTCATTGACAGAGAATCAAAGTAAGTCGAATAATGACGCTCAGTTCGCTGGCTCACTTCGCCTTACAAAAAATCTGCAAAGCTGTGCTTTGCAAAGAAGATTTTTTGTCCCCTTCGTCTAGAGGCCTAGGACACCGCCCTTTCACGGCGGTAACAGGGGTTCGAATCCCCTAGGGGACGCCATATTACGGTGTCACAGTCCGTAACTGTGAAAATGCGCAGCGAGTAATGTTGTTACCTCGTGCGATAAAAAAGCAAAGCTTGGCTTTGCAATGGTTTAGGCCACGACAAGATTTATTGTAGAGAAGGTCGCTCGATTCGCTAAGCTCACCTCGCCCTACAAAATTTTATCAACGCGAAGCGTTGATGAACAAAAATTTTGTCCCCTTCGTCTAGAGGCCTAGGACACCGCCCTTTCACGGCGGTAACAGGGGTTCGAATCCCCTAGGGGACGCCATCTATAAAAAAACCAGCCTACGGGCTGGTTTTTTTATGCGTTCGCTCCGGGAGGAAAAGCCCTTATTCAGAGTGAAAACTCCTACCTCTACTTAACTTAGCGATAAAAGGCATTCGGCTGCCACATCGGGAACGTGGCAGCACATGATTTAGCATGGCCCATAGGGCTGCGAACATGGAGGTAAGTAATAACCTCTTGGAGACGCCATCTATAAAAAGTCAGCCTACGGGCTGTGGTTTTTAGTAAACGGGCGTTGAGGCATCTTTGTAGGTTAAATGACTCCGACCCTTTTTCTTGTTAGCATGCGGGCGGTTCAATTTTAATAGATTCGAAGCAAGTAGGAGCAACAATGGTACAGTATCCGATTGGTCGTCCTGGGGAGCCTTGGTCAGTTGAAGAAAAAAAACAGTGGCGTAATTTGCAGCAGATCAAGCGTAGCTATCAGCACGAAGTGTTAGCAAAGCTGCCACAAAACAAAACTGGATTTACTATTCATCAGTATGGTGCGTTACCATATGATGAGACGCGTTACCCACTTTATGCGGTGATCAGCGAATCAATAGATAAGCACAAACCGACAGTTCTTATCACGGGGGGAGTACATGGTTACGAAACCAGTGGTGTACAAGGTGCGCTTCTCTTTGTAAACGAGCATCTATCCAATTTTGCAGACGATTTCAACTTCATTGTGATACCTTGCATCAGCCCTTGGGGCTATGAAACCATTAATCGGTGGAATCCCCTCGCAGTTGATCCCAACAGGTCATTCAAGCCTGAGTCGCCAGCTCCTGAATCTGCTCAAGTGATGAAATTTGTTGCATCCCTTGATATACCGATAAAATTACATATCGATCTTCATGAAACCACAGATACAGACAACTCGGAATTCAGACCCGCTTTAGCCGCTCGTGATGGCGTTACTCATGATGAGTGGGAAATTCCTGATGGTTTTTATACGGTAGCTGATTCCAATAACCCGCAACTTGACTTTCAAAAAGCGATTATCAATAGCGTCCAACGAGTGACGCACATCGCACCTCCCGATGCAGAGGGCAAGATCATTGGCGCTGACACGGTTTCTGATGGCGTGATATGTTATGACAAAAAGAAACTGTTTCTTTGTGGTGGAATGACCGAAGCTGACTTTGTAACGACAACAGAAGTTTATCCAGACAGCCCGAGCGCGACAGATGAAGAGTGCAATCGTGCCCAGGTAGCCGCAATCATGGGTGCCTTACACTATTTACAACAACAATAACTTCTTGGTGTTGCGAGGCCATTTATTTGGCCTCTCTATCAAATTTGTTTGGATGAGTTAATCTGAAGCAGACTACGTCTTGTTTTTGCTCATAATGAGACGCGTCTACTCAGTGATAAAGCTCTGAATAATTAAGCGTAGGTATCCCGGTGATGGAAGCTCACCTTTCAGTATTTAACTTATCAGTGAGATACTCGTTTATTACAGCTTCGTCTAAAAATATGCTAGTAATTGAGCTAATTCATTTTTTACCACAACGCACTAGCTCCATACATTCTACCCTCGCGCTTGCCCTCGAACCTTCTACTTGCTGATAGTCTAGCTACCAATTTTTTGCTAAACTCCGCGCGGTTTTTCATCACTATTACAAACGAGTCCTCCAATGAAAATTATGCTTGCACCCATGGAAGGCGTGGTCGATCATCTTATGCGAGACATGCTCACCCGAGTAGGGGGATTTGACTTGTGTGTAACCGAGTTTGTTCGCGTAGTGGACCAGAAATTACCCAAACGTACCTTTTTGCGCCTATGCCCCGAGTTAGAGCATGGTGGCAAAACCCCGGCTGGGGTGCCTGTCAGAGTGCAGCTATTAGGACAGCATCCTGCCTGGTTAGCGGAAAATGCGCTTACTGCAGTTGAACTGGGTTCCCCGGGCGTCGACCTCAACTTTGGCTGCCCGGCAAAAACGGTCAACAAAAGTAAAGGGGGCGCAGTGCTGCTCAAAGAAACGCAGACTCTTTATGACATTGTAAAAAGTGTTAGAGAAGCGGTGCCTGAAAATTTACCCGTCACCGCTAAAATCAGGCTAGGTTATGAAGACAAGGCATTAGCAGTGGATAATGCGATGGCAATAGCGCAAGCTGGTGCGACCCACCTTGTCGTGCACGCGCGAACTAAAAAAGAAGGCTACCGCCCTCCTGCTTATTGGGATTATATCGCTAAAATAAAACAGCGCATTGCTATTCCAGTTATAGCGAACGGTGAAATCTGGAATGCTGCCGAGGCCGACAAGTGTATTCAGCAGTCTGCTTGTGAAGACCTGATGTTGGGCAGAGGGGCGCTTGCCATGCCAAATTTAGCGAAAACTATCAAGCAGGGTGAAGAGCCCATGCCTTGGGAAGGAGTTGCTGATTTACTTATTTCTTATTCCGGATACGAAATTTATGGTGATAAGGGACGTTATTATCCAAACCGAATTAAACAATGGTGTGGTTATCTTCGCAGGCAGTATTCGCAGGCAGATACGTTGTTTAACCAAATCAAACGATTAAATGATGCAGAGAGTATTGTCTCAGTGTTAGCCAGTCAGTCCTCGCATGCAGATGTGGCTTAACCGCATTTAGCAATCATTAACTTGTTAGAAATTGCCATATCAGCTACGTTATTAAGTTGTTGTCTGATTCTGTTGCGTCAAACGATACAGCAGAACATGAAAGCCTTTCAAAAAATTAGAGAAGGCGAGTGTTAACTCAACTAAATGGAAAAACTATGCAGCGAATTCCTTCACGTTTTGGCGTTGCGGTGGCGTGTGTGTTTTCTCTGGCGGTAGTGGGATGCAGCACTACCTCAAAGAAAGAACAGCAACCGAGTGATACGAAAGTCACAATTCAACCTAACCCTTATCCAAGTACCTACACGCCTATCGATGGGCAACCAACAGTAATTACTAATGTCACTATCCTAACGGGAACGGGGGAAAAGATAGAAAATGGTGCTATCTATTTCGCTGATGGCAAAGTTGCCGCATTAGGTACGGATATTGACAAACCCGCTGATGCTGTGGTCATTGACGGAAAAGGAAAATGGGTGACCCCAGGAATTATCGATACCCATAGTCATTTGGGGGTGTATCCAAATCCCTCCACTCGCTCTCATTCCGATGGGAATGAAATGGTCAATCCGGTAACCGCTGGCGTATGGGCAGAACATGCCGTATGGCCTCAGGATCCAGGTTTTGGTCGAGCCCTGGCGGGCGGTGTAACTTCAATGCAAATATTGCCTGGTTCTGCCAACTTGTTTGGCGGCCGCTCTGTTGTTTTAAAAAACGTACCTAACCGTACCATGCAGGATATGAAATTCCCGGATGCGCCACATGGCTTGAAAATGGCATGTGGAGAAAATCCTAAACGTGTGTATGGTGAGAAAGGTGGTCCAATGACCCGCATGGGTAACGTAGCAGGCTATCGTCAAGCTTGGTCAGATGCTCAGAATTATATTATTCAATGGGAGCGTTACGAGCGGGAGTTTGAAAAAGGAAAGAACCCTAAGCCACCCAAGCGTGACTTAAAACTGGAAACGCTTGCGGGAGTACTGAAAGGGGACATTTTAGTTCACATGCATTGTTATCGGGCAGATGAGATGACCGTTATGATGGATGTGATGAAAGAGTTTGATTACAAGATTGGAACCTTCCACCATGCAGTAGAAGCATACAAAATTGCTGACAAGTTGAAAGAAAACAACGTGTGCTCGGCAATGTGGGCAGATTGGTGGGGCTTCAAAATGGAAGCTTACGATGGTATTCGGGAAAACATTCCATTAGTTCATCAGGCAGGCGCATGTGCCATCGTTCATTCGGATAGTGACCTTGGGATCCAGCGTTTAAATCAGGAAGCGGCTAAAGCATGGTCTGATGGTAGACGTGCTGGAATAGATATTTCACAGGCAGATGCCTGGCAATGGTTGTCTGCCAATCCAGCAAAAGCGTTAGGTATTTATGACCAGACTGGTTCACTGGAAGTGGGCAAAAATGCTGATATTGTGCTGTGGAGCGGGGATCCATTCTCTACTTACACACAGGCAGAAAAAGTTTATGTAGATGGTGGTTTAGCCTATGACAGAGCAAAACCTGAACACTGGCCAGTAAGTGATTTCGAATTAGGTCAGGTTGGCGAAGGAGATGAAAAATGAAGTTAATGCTCAGTTTATTAGCCAGCGCGGTAATTTCAACTTCTGTGTGGGCAGAAAATATCGCCATAATAGGTGGGAAAGTTCATACCATGACCCAGTTGGGTACAATGGAAAAAGCGACCATCCTTATCAAAGACGGCAAAATTGCACAAATAGACCGGGATCTGCGTGTACCTGATAACTATCGCAAGATCGATGCGTCAGGAAAGGTGATTACCCCAGGTTTTGTAGGCGCGCTGACGACGCTGGGCTTAGTGGAAGTATCCATGTCAGCCGGTGTCGTTGACAGTTCCGTTAAAAAAGCAGGGGTAACCAAGACCGGAGCGGCGCTTGATGTAAGTTATGCCCTCAACCCAGATTCGTCATTGGTGAAGATCTCGCGTGTAGAAGGCATTACATCTGCAGCAACAGCTATATCCAGCGTTGACACACTTTTTTACGGACAGGGCGCAGTAATGTCGCTAGGTGATGACCCCTTGCTAAAAGCCCATGCTTTCATGAAGGTTGATGTAGGTAGCGATGGGGCCGAAGGTGAAGGCGGCTCTCGTGCGGCTTTATGGGTGGCACTGGAAACTGCACTGGAAGAAGCTGCCTCCGTGGAAGGTAAATTGAACGCTCAGGATGATTGGCATGGAATGAACTCCCGTGCCGACGTGGCAGCGTTAAAGAAAGTATTGAGTGGCAAAATGCCCCTTTTTATGCAAGCTGATAGAGCTGCTGATATCCGCCAGGTTATCGCGTTCAAAAAGCGCCACCCTGATATCAAGGTTGTGTTAGTCCATGGCGTAGAAGCCTGGCGCGTTGCCAAGCAGCTTGCAGCGAATAATATTCCGGTAATCATCGACCCTGAATTTAATCTGCCTGGAGGCTTTGACCAACTTGGGGCCACACTTGCTAACGCTGCCAGACTTGAAAAAGCAGGGGTCATGGTTGCTATTGGTATGGATACTCACAATATTCGGCTTGCCGCTCAACACGCGGGTAATGCGGTGGCAAATGGTTTGTCACATGAAGCAGGACTTGCCAGTTTAACTTCAGCGCCGGCTAAAATATTGGGAATGCAAGATACTATTGGGTCCATTTCTCAAGGCAAACGTGCAGACATTGTTATCTGGAGTGGTGACCCACTGGAAGTCACGCAAGCGGCGGAACAAGTATTCGTGAATGGGGAACCCATAAAAATGGAGTCCAGGCAGACCAAATTGCGCGACCGATACCTTTCTTCGCAAAAAGCGTCGCATTCGCAGCCAACGCAATACCTTCGTCCGTAAACGTCAATCCTAGTAAATAAAGGCCCGTCACGGGCCTTTTCTAATTGTTTTCTAATTCCAGAATTAGCGGGGTGAGCTGCTCTTTCATGAATTTGGCGATGACAGGTTGGGCGGCTTTATTAGGATGAATACCATCGCGCAACATCATATTCTCATCACTGACCACATTTTGAAGAAAAAACGGTATGAGGATAATTTGCTTTTCGTCGGCAACTGCTTCGAAACTATCAGCAAACATTGAAGTATACTTTCGGCCGTAGTTTGTTGGTATTTCCATATCTTGCAACATCACACGGATATTAGCCTGTTTAGCAATCTCAGCCATCTTTGCTAAGTTAGCGCGCATTTTGGTTATAGGGTGCCCTTGTAAGCCATCATTACCCCCTAATTCAATCAACAGATGACTCGGTTTATGTTGATCCAGTAGACGCGGTAAACGAGCCAGCCCCCCATCAGTGGTCTCGCCACTGATCGCAGCATTTATCACTTCAATCTGAACTGACTCGTTATTCCAGATATTTTGTAACAAACTAACCCAACCTTCATGTTGCTTTAATCCATAAGCTGCACTTAAGCTATCACCCAGAATAAGCAGTTTGGGTTTTGATGGGCTTTCATTTTGTGTATTAGCATGTAAATGATCTGAAAAGACCAGTAGCGGTAACAAAAAGAACAGGAATGTAATTTGAAAATGGCGACGACTTTGAAAGACCAACACGACAATAACAACTCCTCAATAATTAGAACCAGTGAGATTACTAAAACCGTTAGTACGAGTGAAGGACAATTGCAGATTCTTCATCCCATTTCCTTTCAGGTCAAGCCTGGTGAGTCGGTTGCCATTGTGGGGGCGTCGGGTTCCGGAAAATCCACGTTATTGAGTTTGCTTGCGGGGCTGGATGAAGTCAGTTCCGGTGAGATCTGGCTCGATAATGTCTCACTACATGATTTAGATGAGGAAGGACGCGCGCAATTGCGCGGGGCTAAAGTAGGCTTTATCTTTCAAAGTTTTATGTTGGTGCAAAGTCTGACTGCACTAGAAAATATTATGTTACCTGCGGAAATTGCGGATCTAAAGGATCCATCAGGTAAAGCCAGGAATATATTGGAACAAGTAGGCCTAGCTCATAGAGCACACCATTATCCTAATCAGTTATCAGGAGGGGAGCAGCAAAGAGTGGCCATTGCCCGTGCCTTTATCGGGCAACCCAGGATTCTTTTTGCCGATGAGCCTACAGGTAACCTTGATGCAGTAAATAGCCACAAGATTGAAGATCTCTTGTTTAATTTGAATAAAGAACAGGGCACTACACTCATTTTGGTTACCCATGATGAAACGCTTGCTGCAAAATGCGATCGTCAGTTGGTTATGCAAGCTGGGACGTTAACCGAAAAAAAGTCTGATGCAGCCAACTATTCGCGTGAGGCGAGTTAAATGAAAATGGTGTTAAATTTAGCCTGGCGACTATTCAAACACGAGGCGCGTCGTGGTGAGCTTACTATTATTCTGCTCGCCATTGTATTATCTGTGAGTGCCGTTTTATCACTGTCACTTTTCAGTGAACGATTGCAAAGTGCGTTAACTGACAAATCAGCAGAGTTTCTCGCCGCCGATGCGCAAATTCGCTCAAGTGACCCCATCCCGGAAACTTGGTTCGAGAAGGCGCAGTCGGAAAAATTGCAAGTCTCACGCCAGCTGCGAGCGCGCTCCATGGTATTTGGCGGCGAAAAAATGGCATTAGTAGACTTACGTGCCGTCAGTGACAACTACCCTTTGAAAGGCCACATTTCCGTTAGCAATAAACCATTTGGCATCGAACAAGAGATTAATACTGTCCCTCAACCCGGCCATGTATGGCTAGAATCCCGTTTATTCCAGTTGCTGCGTGTGGAATTGGGAGATGAAGTTGAAATTGGTGATGCACGCTTTATCGTAAGTGAAGTACTGAGCGAGATCCCAGATGCGGGATTTAATGTGTTTGCTACCGACCCGTTGTTACTGGTAAATATGGCAGACGTGTCTGCGATGCAAATAACAGGGCCCGGTAGCCGCGTTGGCTACCGTGGTTATTTTGCCGGTGAAGAAGGCGACATAGAGCGATTCTACAACTGGCTACAACCCCAACTTAATGATGATTTGCATGCTTGGAGCACGATAAAAGATGATGAATCAGCCGTCGGTCGCTCTGTTGCTACGGCGGAGCGATATTTTTTGTTGGCAAGTTTGTTAGCCATTGTTCTTGCAGCCGTTTCTATAGCGGTAGCCGCACAACGGTATAGCCAGCGTCATTTTGATCCAGTGGCTATAATGAAAACCCTGGGGGCGACACAAAAAATGATAAGGCGGGTGTATACCATGCAGATCTGCTTTATTGCGGTGGTAGGGATAGTGCTCGGCATCGCATTTGGGTTTGCTATCCAGCATCTGGTGGTCATGCTGTTGGCAGATAAGATAGAAGTTGCCCTGTCTGTATGGCACTGGCGGCCTTTACTAATTGCCATTTTTACCGGCGCAGTCTGTGCAATTTTGTTTTCGCTTTATCCTTTATTGCGCCTTTTCTCTGTGCCTCCTTTACGCGTACTGCGACGTGATATGGACTCGGGCTTAAGCTCACGCTCATTGCAGTTTGGTGCCGCTGGTGGCGCCGTATTTCTGTTGATGTGGATATACAGCCAGGATCTTAAAATCAGCGCCATATTATTTATCTCAGGCGTCGTATTGGTATTAAGCTTATTAGTCGTTACGTTCGGTTTAATATGGTTAGGCCGCAAACTGGGGGCTGGAAGAATAGGTCCCTGGCAGTTAGCTTGGGCGCGTATCCGGCGTAGGGCGATGGACAACAGTGTTCAGTTAATCAGTTTTTCAATCACAATCATGCTTTTGTTGGTAGTACTGGTTATGCGCAATGATATGGTAGCGCAGTGGCGGGCCCAACTTCCTGAAGGCACACCCAATTACTTTATGTCGAACATTACTGCGCAGCAAAAAAACAAGCTGGAACAGCATTTTGCTGATAAAGAGGTTAGGGTTGAGTCGTTTTATCCGGTAGTTCGTGGGCGATTTGTGGCAGTGAATGATGAGCAGGTTAATACCCGAGTCAGTAAAGAGGATGAAGAACCCTCAGAAGGGAGAGAGGGTTTAGGCCGCGAAGCGAATCTTACATGGAGTAATCAACTGCAGCGTGAAAATGAAGTAATTGAAGGTGTTTGGCATGCCAATGAAGGGGGGCAAACTCAAGAGGGAACCTTCCCTGTCTCTGTAGAGTCTGAAATTGCCAAACGGCTGGATATAAAAATGGGGGACAAACTTACATTTAACATTGGTAGTGAGATTGTAAAAACTCAGGTGACCAGTGTGCGTAAAGTAAATTGGCAAACCATGCAGCCCAACTTCTTTTTCATTATTCATCCTGATGCAATGGCGGCATTTGAACCAACGTATATTACCAGTTTTTATTTGGAAGCAGAGCGAAAAGCAGATATCACAGCGCTAATGCAGCCTTTTCCTTCAGTCACGCTGTTTGACGTAGATGCAAGTATCAATCAGTTGCGAGACATCGTGGATCAGGTCTCGATGGCCGTAGAGTTTATTTTAGTGTTAGTGCTGGCGGCGGGTTCTCTGGTGCTTATTGCTCAGGTACAAGCCAGTATGGATGAACGACAGCAGGAGTTAGCTATACTGAGGACTCTAGGTGCAAAGGGTAAACTCATACGTCTTAGTGTGATTTTCGAATTTATTATAATTGGGATGGTCGCAGGGTTGATGGCGGCTTTAGCAAATGAACTCAGCCTCTACCTATTGCAAACACAGGTTTTCCAAATGGATGCGCGTATTCACGTGGAATACTGGTTGCTGGCTCCCATTGTGGGGGCGTTAGTCGTTGGGTTACTTGGAGCACTGGGGTGCTGGCGATTGCTGACCCTCAATACCACCACGCTTTTAAGGCGGATGGTGTAAACCAACTCAGAGAAAAAGTAAAAAGTAAAAAGTAAAAAGGTGGCGATCAGCCACCTTTTGCTTTTCTACTTACTGCATAGAAATTAGTGGGCAAAGTAACTATCTACCTCACGTTCAGCCTCTTCTTTACTTTTACCGTAATGTTGCTGAATTTTTCCCACCAGTTCAGTGCGTTTGCCATCGATTCGATCTAAATCGTCGTTGGTCAATTTACCCCACTGCTGCTGAACTTTACCTTTAAGTTCTTTCCAATTACCTTCAATACGATCATTATTCATAATCTATCTCCTTGTAGATAGCAGTAAAAAAACCATTCTGACAAATGGTATAACAGTAGTGCAAGGCACATACCAAGCGCGCTGAGTTACTCGGCATGCTGTAAGGGTATGAATTTTCAGCATTTTATTTAAAAATTTACTGGCATTACGAAAAGTTAATAGGGGTAGTTAAGTAATTATTTCATAGCATCCTAACGTAATGTAGCACCGTGCTTAGCTATACTCAGCTTGTAAAGCCTGGTCGAGAGACGGATAGTGAAAAGTAAAGCCTTCTGCAAGTAAGCGGGCAGGTAAAACGCATTGACCCGTTAGCAGCAAATCTGCAGTTTCACCCAGCACGATCTTTAATACAAATGCAGGCACGGTAAATAAGTTGGGGCGGTGTAGTGCATGCGCCAGTCGTTGTGAAAACTCAGCATTACTGACAGGATTAGGTGCGGTTAAATTATAGGCTCCTGAACAGTGGTCATTGGTCAATAAAAACAGGATTGCAGCTACTTCATCTTTAAGGTGGATCCACGACATCATTTGCTTGCCATCACCTAACTTGCCGCCCACTCCAAATTTAAAAGGCAGGGCCATTTTGCCCAATGCACCTTCTCCCTTGGCCAGTACTATCCCCGTGCGAATAGTGCACACACGCGTATGTTCACTTGTTGCCTGGTTAGCGATCGCTTCCCATTCTTTACAGACTGTGTGGGTGAACTCTTCATTTACCTGATGCTGGTCTTCCGTTACCGAAGATTGGCCTTGACGGCCATAATATCCCACAGCCGATCCCGAAATTAAAACTTCGGGGGGAGTTGCCGCTGCATTGATTTTATTCACCAATTGTTGAGTGATGTGCCAGCGACTTTTGCAGATTTTCTGTTTTTGTTGTTGAGTCCAGCGTTTATCAGCGATGGGCTCACCTGCAAGATTAATTACTGCATTGAATTTTGAAAAATCGCTAATTTCATCTAATGATTGCACAAAGGATAGATTCTGCTTGAGAATGGCCGATGCACGTTCGGCGTTCCGGGTCAACACGGTAATATCGTGTTTACTGACAAGCGCCTTGATAAGATGCCGACCGATTAATCCTGTACCACCCGTAATTAGGATGTGCATTGCTTTTCCTTACTTATAGCAAGATAACGTGAGGGACACTGAATCAGAAAATCGCAATGCATGCGGTTTATCAATTTCAACTTCTGCAAACGTGACCCAATCATGTGACGCTGCAATTTCTAAAACATCGGCAGTGAGTTTCTCCAATAACGCAAAACGATTATCCTCAACCAGCTTGATAATTGCCTTCGTCACCGTTTTATAGTTTAGCGCATCCTGCATATTATCACTGTCAGTTGCACGCTTTGCGTCATAAATGATTTTTGCATTCACCACCACATCCTGTTTGTTGGCAATTTCGTCTTCGTTGATACCAATATAGGTTCGCAGACGTAGGTTTTTTATTTTTATTGAAGCCTCATTCAACGTCATTGTTTTCTCTTAAAAATTGTAGTTAACCGCAACTCGGGGTAAATTAGGAAACGAATTTTAGGATAGCAAAAAAACATAACAAACAATATGGAACTTCGATCCCCTACAGCTAAAGTGCTAATTGTATTGGCGGCACTGGTCATCGTATTGGCAGGCATAAAAGCGGCTAGTGCTATCATGGTACCCTTTTTCCTCTCAGGTTTTATAGCCATCGCGTGCAGCCCTTTAATCAACTGGGCAACACGGCGCAAAATCCCCAAATGGGTGTCAGTGACGCTGGTGATCCTAATCATTGTTTTTATCGGCTTTCTACTAGCTGGTCTGGTAGGGCAGTCTTTAGCAGACTTTAAACAGAATCTTCCTGCCTATAAATTAAAACTGGGTGATGAATTTTCATGGATCGCAGAGCGGTTAGCGGCGTTTAACATTCATATCGACAGAAACCTGATTGCTTCTTATCTTGACCCGGGTATGGCTATGTCTGTGGCGACAAATTTTATAAGTGGAATGGGCGGCGCTTTATCGAACCTATTGCTGATCCTGCTGACAGTTATCTTTATGCTGTTTGAATCAGACAGTATACCTAAACGTTTACATATTGCCTTAGCCGATCCTGATATGAAAATGAAGCATGTGGATCGTTTTATAAAGTCTGTGAATAGCTACTTGGCTATCAAGACAGTGGTAAGTCTAGCCACAGGATTATTTATTGGTGTATGGCTGTATGTAATGGATATTGACCATTTTTTATTGTGGGCGGTATTAGCGTTTCTGTTGAACTACATCCCCAACATCGGCTCAATTATCGCTGCCATCCCAACTGTAATCATCGCTTTTGTGCAATATGGCCTGGCTTCAGCAGGATTGGTCGCACTGGGGTTTGTGCTGGTGAATACTATAATGGGTAATATGGTGGAACCTAAGCTGCTAGGCAGAGGAATGGGGCTATCAACATTGGTCGTATTTTTATCACTAATTTTCTGGGGCTGGTTGCTAGGAAGTGTAGGGATGTTGCTTTCGGTGCCCTTAACCATGATCGTAAAAATTGCACTCGAATCCAGAGAGGAAAGTCGGTGGCTTGCGGTTCTGCTGTCAAGCGAAGGCGAAAAAACCCGTCCGGTTTATTAGGTCATATTACATCAGCTGCCCCCCGTTCAAGTAGCGATAAGCTGCCGTTTTTAAACGCGTAAGGCAGGTTGGAAACGACTGTGCGTAGTTGCCCCTAACTTAGGTAACATACTATAAGATAAGGACTTCGATGACATATCTCCAGCCTATCCAACCTGAATTTTGGTAGGGTATGCACGCCAGGATAGTCAAGCCTAATTGTGGTGAACAAGCTAAAGACGCGCTGGAGCGATGGGTACGCTTCTGAAGCTGGTGGTGGCCGCAGGAATGGCCACGCGGCGCATAACTATGTTGATGAAGTAACGACATTCACGCGAGTGGTTACCTATATACTGTATCTTTGCTTCATAGGCATGCAGTCCTCCGCTTTCTTTCCACTACTTGCTTATAAGCAAGGTAATGTTAAAACCAAGCCGAGACTAATAGCGAAAGCACGACCTGATAATATAGCAGGCCGATATCGATTTCATTAGACCTTAAAGATACAAATTGCTACCCTTTTTACTTGTCTTTGGATGCTGTAAGCCTAAGAGAGCTTGATGAGCGAAATTAAAGAAGAAACGCAATTGATAGTAGGCGTTGGCGCCTCTGCCGGCGGATTGGATGTGTTAAAGCACTTTTTCAATCATGTACCTACTCATGCGAATATTGCCTTTATCGTCGTACAGCATCTGGCCCCTGATCATGACAGCATGTTGGCGAGCATATTAGCGCGCGAAACATCTTATCAATTTTGTCAGGCTGAAGATGGTCAGAAAATAGAATCCGGACATGCCTATATCATTCCACCTGGTAGGTTCATAGAGGTTTGCGACCACACTATCCGCCTAGTTGAGCAGACTGAGCATCGTGGTGCGAGGATGGCCATAGATCACTTGTTCCGTTCTATGGCTGAGATGTATAAGTCAAAAGCAGTTGGCTTACTTTTTTCTGGTGCGGGCAGTGATGGAACTGCAGGTCTAAGAGCTTTGAAAGCGGCTGGCGGCCTCGCAGTTGTGCAATGTCCCGAAACAGCTGAATATCCCAGCATGCCAAAGTCAGCGATAAACGCTGGTGTGGTAGATGAAATATTACCCGTAGAAAAAATTCCCGATCTGTTAATCAAATTCGGTACGCATCCCTATCACGCAATAAATAGTGAGGACGACTCTTCGTCCACTGATTTAAATAAAATCCGTGCTTTACTAAAAGCTCAGGAAAATTTCGACCTCGCACAATACAAAGATAGTACGGTTAAGCGCCGCATTTTCCGCAGGATGAGCTTAACAGGAAAAAAGACCGCTAAAGATTACATCGCCTTACTACGAGAAAGCCAAAGTGAACGGGGCGCACTCTTACGCGATTTACTGATAAATGTAACCGATTTCTTTCGTGATCGTGAGGCCTTCAAAATACTGGACAGTAAAGTGTTGGCTAATATTGTCGATGAAATTGATGAAGGTGAAGATGTCAGGGTTTGGGTAGCGGGTTGTGCAAGCGGAGAAGAAGCTTATACGTTAGCAATTTTGTTAACAGAGCAAATTGAAAAATCCGGAAAAGATGTTGGTTTACGGATTTTTGCCACTGACATCGATATGGATGCCATACAAACAGCGCGCAAAGGGAGTTACCCAAGCAGCATAATTGCAGAACTGCCAAAACCTTTTATCGATAAATACTTTGAAGTCGCCAGTGATGGCTATGCGACTATTCGAAATAGTATTCGCGATACCATTTCTTTTGCGCAACAGAACGTTTATACCGATCCTCCGTTTTCGAATCTCCATTTGGTGAGTTGTCGTAACTTACTAATCTATTTACAAAAAAGTGCTCAACAAAAAGTGTTGAAATCTTTCTTTTATTCGCTAATTCCCGAGGGATATTTATTTCTCGGTAGTTCGGAAAGTGTGGGTGAGAAAAAAGAGCTATTTACGACACTATCTTCGAAATGGCGAATTTACTGTAGAAAAGAGCGAAACGAAGTGAAAAATTATCCATCCATTCTGCCTACTTTTTTCAACGATAAAAATGATAAAAGCAGGTTGCGTAGTAAAGAACCACATAAGCAGAATGCAGATGAAGAACGGGCTCTGCGAACATTACTGTTAGCCGTCAAACCCTCTATCATTGTTGATGAAGAGAACCGTGTTTCTTATTTTCATGGCAACGTAAATAAATTTTTAGCGTTACCGGACGGTCACGCCGGCTTAGATCTTTATAGCATGATTGACCCCGGTCTACGCACCAGAATGCGAAGTGGTATTTATAAAGCCAGAAAAACGGGGGAGCGGGTGAGCATCGGTCTTCCGCGGCCGGCTACAGAGTCGGAATCCAGCTTCAATTATCGTTGTATTATTACACCCACCTCTAGTGATAGAAGAGGTGAAGGTAACGTCATCGTTACCTTTGAAGAGATACCTTTGTCCAATGCGGAGCATGATCTATTAAGCCAGCAGATAGATCATCATGATCATGACAGCATGATTGAAGCGATGGAGAAGGAGCTCAGAGAGACCAAAGAAGAGTTACAAAATACTGTCGAAGAACTGGAAACCAGTACTGAAGAGTTAAAAGCTGCCCATGAAGAAGCGCTTTCGACAAATGAAGAGCTCCAATCTTCTAACGAAGAACTCGAAGCAAGTACTGAAGAACTACGCTCTTTAAACGAAGAGTTAACCACTGTTAACGCGCAACTAAAAGATAAAATCGATGAGTTGTCGACAACTCATGATGACATCAAGAATTTTTTTGCAAGCACTAACCTGGCGACTATCTTTCTCTCCAGCGATATGAGAATAAAGCGATTTACACCTGCTGCAGAAAGATTATTAAGGATTGGTTCACAAGATATTGATCAACCCATCAACGAATTGTGTCGAGACTTGATTGATGAAGACACTCTTGAAGAAGCCAAGCGCGTGTTAGATAGCTTAGAATCCAGCGAAAAGCAAATTCATACTGATAGTCGCTGGTATGTGAGAAAAATTCTCCCTTATCAAACAGAATCCAGAAAAGTTGATGGGGTAGTGATCACCTTCATTGATGTGACCAAATTAAAAGTCACAGCTAACCGACTCAAATCCAGTAGTGAGCAACATGCGGTAATTGCCAAATTGGGCATGAAAGCATTGAGCAATGAAGATACCGCAAATCTTATGGATCAATTGGTGCGCGAAGTAACCCATACCTTAAAAGCCGATTTCTGCAAGGTATTAGAATACCAGCCAGAACAGGAACAGCTGCTTGTCAAAGCCGGGATCGGTTGGAATAGCGGTATTGTTGGGCATGCTACGGTCCCGTCAGATAATGGGTCCCAGGCAGGGTTTACACTGCATACCCCAGAGCCGGTGGTCGTCACTGATTTGGCAACAGAACAACGGTTTAATGGTCCCGATTTGCTTATCGACCATAAAGTGGTCAGTGGCATCAGCTGTATCATCGAAAATGGTGATAAACCTTACGGTGTGTTAGGAGTACATACCAAAGACAAAAGAGTATTTAATCAGGAAGATGTCCATTTTCTGGTGTCAGCCGCCAATATTCTGTCTGTGGCACTTCATCGTAAAGGAATGGAGCAACAACTTAAGAGTAACGAAAATCGTTTAAGAATTGCCAAAGACTCCAGCCACATGGGGGCGTTTGAATGGGATATTGATTCCGGCAAAACCTATTGGGATAAGTTGTTATATGAAATCTGGGGGATCCGCGGAAGCTCTGTGTCTCAGGATGATTTTATAAAAGGAGTTCATGAAGAAGATCGCGATTCGGTAACGATAGAAATCCAGGCCGCTATGGATCCAAAACGAGACGGTCACTACCATGCCGTCTACAGAGTGGTTAATTCGATTACCCAAAAAGTGACCTGGGTTGAAGCAAACGGTCAGGTGTTATTTAGTAACGGACAGCCACATAAAATGATTGGTATGGTGGTGGATATTACCCGACAGAGAAAATTAGAAGCCTCTCTAAAAAATGCGATCAAAGAACTTCAAGAGGCAGATGAAAAGAAAAATGATTTTCTGGCTACGCTGGGACATGAAATCCGTAATCCGTTAGCGTCGATTAGTGGTGCCGTGCAAATTATTGAGCACGATAAAACCAAACTGGATTGGGCCCTAAATTCGATGCGAAGTAATGTGAACCTGGTCTCTTCTTTACTGGATGAACTGTTGGATCTAACTCGAATATCAAGAGGTGAAGTGAGACTGGACAGGGCACTGGTTAATGTTAATCAATTGCTCAAAGAAGTCGTGGAAAATTTCTCTACGTCAATTCATCAGAATAAGCAATCCATCCACTTATCGTTGCCACCAGAAGAAATCAGGACAACATTAGATCGCACACGTATCCAACAGGTTATCAATAACATTATTAATAACGCCTCCAAGTTTACCCCAGATAACGGCTCCATCGAGATAGAGTTGGCTAGAGCGCATAATCAGGTGATAATCAATGTGAAAGATTCAGGTATCGGCCTGGATATGCAATATAAAGATAAGGTCTTTGAACCTTTTCAACAAATCAAAGCTGACGGGGAAAGAAAAAATACCGGTTTAGGAATTGGTTTGTCATTGGTTAAGCAAATAGCTGATTTACACGGTGGCTCCGTGTCGATACACAGTGAAGGCCGTCATAAAGGTACGTTAGTTTCACTGACCTTACCTTTATTAACTGAAGATTTAGATAACAAAACGGTCTCATTTCCGCAGGGGGGAAATAACAAAAATTCCTCCTTAAGAAATATGCAAAAGCTACGTGTCATGTTAGTCGATGATAACGAAACGGTGGCCGATGGGCTTGGAATGATTTTGGATCTCAAAGGGTGCGATGTAAGAGTTTATAACACCGCCAGTGAGGCTATCCAAAATTATTTGACCTTCAAACCCAATGTGGCATTGCTGGATATCGGTTTACCCGATATGAGCGGCATTGAGCTGATTGAAATTCTCAAACCCAATCTACCTGAACAAACGCTCTTTCTGGCCGTCACTGGTTATGGTCACCTCGAAGCAAAAAGAAGTACGCAAGCCGCTGGTTTCGATGGACACTTTAATAAACCGGTGAGTGTGGAAACGATTTTAAATGAATTGGAAAAATTTGCCGAGGCACTCTGATGATGGCTGATACTACCTGTAGACAATCATTTTATGGATAGATTAACGCATCATTAACACGCTCACCAACTCGGGTTTGTTTTTGGTGGGTAATATCAGCCCTGCAGCCCCATTAATCATGGAAGACGTTAACTCAAGCTGCTGCTTGAAATTAATCAGACAGCTTGGAGCATTTGTGCTCACTCCTACGATTTATAATTTGCGCGGGTTTTGGGTATGCCCATACGGGGTGAACCAACGGTTCTGCAACCAAGTTAAGTGGTGGGCGAAATGTTAATGATGACAATGTGTAAAGCAATAAAATAATTAGAAATTTGGCACGGTAGGAAATTGCATTGTGATCTTGGCTCCTGCGAATCGTGACTTATCTATCAGCAGTCTGCCCTGGTAAATAGTAACCAGATCCGCCACCACGGCCATCCCTATCCCTTGACCCTCGGCATAGGTGTCTAGTCGTTTTCCCCGTTGTAACAATTTCTCACGTAAATGCTCTGGGATTCCCGGTCCATCATCTTCCACACAAATATCGATCCAGTTTTCACTCTGTTGCAAGGATACAAGGATATTTTTCGTTGCTGCTTTGGCTGCGTTGTCTAACACATTACCCACCATTTCCATCAGATCCGTTTTATCACCGTGAAACTGAATGTCCTCTCCAGAAATAGATACAGAGAGCGACTTTTCGCTATGGATTTTTTTAATTGCTTGGGTGACTTTTTCTACAATAGGATAAATATCGACGCCTGCCTGCCAGCCTGATTTAGCAATCGTCGCGCGTTTTAACTGGCGTCGAATCAAATGGTCAATTTGCTTTAAAGACTCCCTAGCTTCATCGGGTAGATCGGCTGTACCTAATGCAACCGCCAGCGGCGTTTTGAGACTGTGGGCCAAATCGTCAAGACTGTTTTTATAACGCTTGCGCTGATCTTCTTCAATTTGCATAAGTTGGTTGATACTGGATTGTAGGCCAGAAAATTCAACTGGATAGTGGTGAGTAAGTCGGGCTTGCTTTCCTCTCGCCATCATACTGATCTCGTGAATTAACTCTCTCACCGGAGAGAGCAATAACGCCATACCAATTAACATTAACACCAATAAAGCAAAAGCAAGCAATGATAACCATTGCCATACCGTTTTTAAAAATGCATCACGTTCCAGATTGAAGTCGGTTTTATCATTAAATATATAAAAATGTACCGGCTCAAAATCGTTTTCACCCGCAAACTCAGCAGTGAATGCATAGGCAAAGTGACTACGTTTTTTATCAAAACGAGCCGTATAATCTTCTAAGAAAAGTTCCTCCCCAACATTAGGTGAGGGGGGCGGGTGAGTAATATCATAATGCAATGCTGAAGCCGATTGCCAGACGGTCTTATTGCGAAATTGGATTAGCCCCACATACCCCGAATCAGGCAGGTTTAATTGCTCTTCATATAAAAGCTCTGGCATATAGGGAATATTGCCATCGAGCTCGAAAGCGGAAATTAACGCCAGGCTCATCAATTTAAGCTCATTTTGTTTAGCCTGGGTTAAGCTTGCCGTATACGCTCTCTCAAGTGTTAAGACGGTAAGCGGAATAAACAGCGTTAACGCAATTACAGCAAGAATAATTGCACGAAGCTGAAGGGATAAACCCTTCATAGATTACGATTAATCCTGTAACCCCGTCCTCGCAATGTTTCGATGGGCTTAATGGTATTTTCAGGATCGAGCTTTTTTCTAAGTCGCCCAACGAACACCTCTATCACGTTGCTGTCTAAATCGAAATCTTGATCATAAATATGTTCGGTCAATTCAGTTTTAGAAATGACTTTTTGCGGGTTCATCATTAAGTACTGCATTACTTTATATTCATAGGCAGTTAACTCCAACGAAATACCATTAACCCGAATTTCTTCGCTTACTGTATCCAGTTCGATTGGCCCTGCCTGTATCACCGGGTTAGCCTGTCCTGACGCTCGGCGAATCAGGGCTTTAACACGAGCGAGCAACTCTTCGTCGTGAAAGGGTTTGGTTAAATAGTCATCTGCGCCTGAGTCCAAACCTTCTACTTTTTCCTGCCATCTGTCGCGGGCGGTCAGAATGAGGATAGGACAGCGCACATTGTTTTGTCTGGCGCGTTGAATAACTTCAAGCCCGTCCATTTTGGGCAGACCAATATCGACGACAGCCAAATCATAAGGATATTCGTTTAAATGAAAAAGTGCACGTTCGCCATCATCGGCTAAATCAACGCTATAGCCGTTGGTTTGCATGAGTCGATCAAGTTGCGTAAGTAATCTGCTATCGTCTTCCGCTATCAAAATACGCATTAACGTTTTCTATCCTTTTCCTGTGGAGGGCTGACTTCACCAGAGCGCTTGTCAACGTCAACCGATACCACACGGCCAGACCTCTTCAATACTTTAACGCGGTAATTATCTTTATTTTTATCTACGCGTAACACCCTGCCATTAACCTGTTGTGTAGCGCGCTCGGCAGCCTGGGCTTTATCTAACTGGCGTTCGTTGTAATTGTCTTGTTGCAGCGCATAGCTGGAAATACTCGTCAAGCACGTCACGATTGTGATTACCATTGTACGCCGAATGAACGCTTTCATAACCCCTCTTAATGGAACCTGACATCGTTCTTCCTGACGACCGAATTCCAGTTTGTTTGCAAACGAGCCTCATTTGCTAATCCTAGCATAGAAAATTTTGATGAACATATGCTGAATTTACCGAAACCGCGAAGGGTTTAATTCTGAGTTTGATTAAAAGCCACAACTGAGCAATCTGTTATGTCGGTTTTCTCGTTTACATTGCTGTAGGTAATATTATTAACACGCTTTTTTCAACAAGGAGTGCAAGTTATGTCTACTGATATTCGAACGAAAATGTGGAAAGCAATGGCTGAAAGCCCGAATGTAATGGTTAGTCTGATGAATTCAAAAGACCACGCCGAACCCATGCATGCCCAACTTGATAAAGATGCAGATCATGAGTTTTGGTTTTATACCAAAAAAGATAACCGTATTGCGCCCGGGGGACCGGCGATGGTCTGTTTTAGCGGACAAAGTCACGATGTGTTTGCCTGTATTAAGGGCCGTTTAGTAGAGGAAACCCGTCAGGAAATCATCGATAAATACTGGTCAAACCATGTGGAAGCCTGGTATGACGAAGGAAAGAATGATCCCGCCCTTAAGATGATGCGCTTTGAACTGGATAACGCTGAAATCTGGAATGCTGATCCCGGTATCAAAGGGGTGTTTAAATTAATGACGGGTAAGCGGATGAAAGAAGACGAGATGGGTGAACATAAGAAAGTGAACCTTTAACCAGCCAGCAAGGGACGCCCCGGTTTGGGGCGTCGATAAGCTGGAAAGTCTACTAAGGTAATACCATTTTAAACGGCTTCACCTCTACTGACTGGTATACCTTCGATTTGAGGTAAGGATCGTCATCTGCCCACGCTTTAGCTTCTTCCAGTGATTCAAATTCTGCCACAATCAGTGAGCCGCTAAAACCATTTGGCCCAGGATCGTTGCTATCAACAGCGGGAAACGGGCCGGCTAATACAAGTCTGCCCTCATCTTTTAACGCTTGCAAACGGGCAAGATGTGCTGGGCGGGATGCCAGTCTTTGTTCAAGACTATCCGCAACATCCGTTGCATTGATCATATAAAGCATATTAGTCCCTTATTGTAGCGGCTTTCATTGACTGGACGAATTCGTCAAGTTCAGCCAGCGTTTGCTGCTTATCGTTTAAGTGTTTTTCAATAATATTGACTGTCGCTGAACCGCTAATCGCACCGTCTGCGCCTGCGTTCAATGCTTGTTTAACTTGTTCAGGCCGTGAGATGCCAAACCCGAGAAGTGATGGAGCACTATGGGCTTGCTGGAGTTTGTCTAACAGTTCTTTTGCGTCAAGGTCGGCGTCAGTTTCTGCGCCGGTAACACCAGCTCGCCCGAGAACATAGGTGTAACCATACGAAGCCTTTGCTATTTTAAGTAGGGCGTCATCTGATGCATTGGGGGGGGCAATTAAAATCTGTGCGATGCCGGCATTGCTGGCAGCGTGTTTAAATGGATCGATTTCCCTAAGGGGAACATCCGCGATTAAAATTGAATCCACCCCCGCACTTTTTGCCTGTAGATAAAAACTGTCAATGCCTTTAGCTAATACCAGATTGCTATAAAGCAATAGACCCACAGGAATTTCGGGGTACCGTGCACGAATTCTTCCTAAAATCTCAAAGCACCTGGGAGGCGTCGCGCCTGCTTTAAGTGCACGAATCGCCGCCTTTTGAATGGTCGGCCCGTCTGCAATCGGGTCAGAGTAGGGAAAGCCTAATTCCAACGCATCTGCCCCGCTGTCGATTAGCTGACAAATAATTTCAAATGAGCTTTGGGGATCAGGATCGCCTATCATAACAAAAGGGACAAATGCACCCTGGTGACGTTCCTTTAATTGATTGAAGAGTGTTTTATATCTGTCCATTAAACTCATCTCCTAAAATACTGGTGACATGGGCCAGATCCTTATCACCCCTACCAGAAAGGTTTACTACAATAATTGTTTCCTGTTGGGCTTCGTCGGCCATATTTAAGGCATGCGCCAGTGCGTGAGAGGACTCAAGTGCAGGAATAATGCCTTCTTTTCGAGCCAGTAATTGAAACGCATGTAATGCCTCTTCGTCGGTAACGGCCACATATTCAGCACGACCAGTTTGCGCAAGATGCGCATGCTGGGGGCCCACTGCTGGATAATCTAAACCTGCAGAAACCGAATAGCTTTCTTCAATCTGACCTTCTTTATCCTGCATTATGAAGGTATGAGAACCATGTAGAATGCCTTTACTGCCTTTACAGATGGTGGCGCCATGCAAATGGGTGTGTAACCCTTTACCAGCCGGCTCAACCCCTATCAGCTTGACTTCAGGCTGGTCAATAAAATCGGCAAACATACCGATGGCGTTTGATCCTCCTCCCACACAAGCTACCAATGAATCCGGTAAACGTCCTTCTTTCTGCATCACTTGTTCGCGGACTTCTTCGCCTATCATTCGATGGAATTCACGTACGATGGTGGGGAAGGGGTGGGGCCCTGCTGCTGTGCCTAGCAAGTAATGGGCTTTATCATAGTTGGCAGACCAGTCACGCATTGCTTCGTTAACTGCATCTTTTAACGTGCCAGAGCCTGCACTTACTGGAATGACTTCTGCTCCCATTAATCGCATCCGAAATACATTTGGAGCCTGGCGTTCCACATCCTTCGCTCCCATATAAATACGGGCTTTCAAACCGAGTAACGCGCAAGCTAAAGCGGTAGCAGTGCCATGTTGACCAGCACCTGTTTCTGCGATCACTTCGGTTTTACCCATGCGCTTAGTCAACAGGGCTTGGCCTAATACCTGGTTAGTTTTGTGGGCGCCACCGTGTAATAAGTCCTCTCGTTTCAGGTAAAGTTTCACCAGCGGATTACTCACCAGGTTTCTCGTTAACGTGAGTGGCGTGGGACGGCCAGCGTAATCGTTGAGTAAGGCAGTAAATTCTTGTTGAAATGAGGCGTCTTCGCAAGCATCAATAAAGGCTTGCTCCAACTGGTCAAGCGCAGGAATTAATAACTCCGGTACATACATGCCACCAAATTCGCCGAATCTTGAGTTAAGTTTGTTCATTTTTAATCCTGTAATGGCTAATAATCGCGTGCGCTGGCGAACAGCGCCTTGACTTTATCGGCTGACTTTTGGCCGGGCTGGCTCTCTACTCCTGAATTCACATCCACAATTGCTACACCCGTTGCTGCCGCCGCTTTAAAATTATCGGGCGTAATCCCCCCGGCCAAAATAATCTTGTGTTTATCTTTAATATTCTCAATAAGTTGCCAGTTGAACTGCCTGCCAGTACCGCCAAATGATTCGTTTACTTGGCAGTCGAGTAAGAGCTTATCTGCAGACTTACATTGATTAACTGAGTCAAATTGTTCGGGCAGCGTATCGATAACCCCCATGGCTTGCCATATTTCACATCCTGCTGGTAACAAGTGCTTTAGTTTCTGTCTGAATTCGGCGGTGGTTGGAAAATGTAACTGCACAGCGTGTAAAGATATCGTGTGCGCGATATGAGCTATTTCAGCTTCAGAATGGTGTGTGAACACGCCCACATATCGTCCCTGCACAGTAGCGGTGATTCGTTGTGCATCGTCAAACGAAATGCAACGGGGAGATTGCTGAGCAAAGATCAATCCTACATAGGCCGCCCCATTCGAAAACGCGGTGCGGGCATCTTCCGTAGAGGTTATCCCACACACCTTTATAGCCCCTAATACCAATTGACGCACGGCTTGTAGAAGATCATGTTGTGCCATGAGAGAACTGCCAACCAGAAATCCATTGCAAAAAGGAGCCAGCGAGAGCACGTCCTGGTGGGTATAGATGCCCGATTCAGATACCACTACAAACTGATGATGTGCGCTTGTCAGCATAGGTACCAGGCGTTTAGTGGTATTCAAATCGGTAGATAAGTCCCGCAAATTACGGTTATTAATGCCAATAATTTTCGCTTTTAGATTAATGGCACGCTGCATTTCCTCTTCGTTACTTACTTCAGTCAATATATCAAGATTAAGCGAATCAGCCACAGTAGCTAAATACGAATATTCTTCGTCATTGAGAACGCTTAACATCAGTAAGATCGCATCGGCATTATGATAACGCGCCAGGTATACCTGAATTTCATCAATGAAAAAGTCTTTATTAATGACAGGAACCGCGACTTGGCTGGTTATGTAACGCAAGTACTCGTAATTACCCTGAAAATATTGTTCATCTGTAAGCACTGAAATAGCATCAGCGTAGGGTAAATATGCATCAATAATTTCATCAAGATCGAAGGGTTCGCGGATTAATCCTTTAGATGGAGAAGCTTTTTTGCATTCCAGAATAAAGCGGGTGGGAGGTGTGCAAAGTGCATCAAACAAACTCTTAGTTGAAGGCGAGACGCTTGCCTTCAACTGCACGACATCTAATTCAAGCTTTAAGGATGTAAGCGTCTTACGTTTATTTGTAACAATTTCCTCTAAAATATTAGGCATTCTGTACCTCTTGATGCGACATTGCGGCGACGTTTTCTAGCGTCGTTAGTGCCTTGCCCGCTTGCAGAGTCGACATGGCTAATTCTGTCCCTTCCTTAAATGAAGTGACTTTGTCAGTTAACTTTAGTAGGGCAGCGCAATTCATCGCAATAGCAGCGCGATGTGCTTCTTGACCTTCGCCAGCTAACGCTGCGCGGATCATCCTATAATTATCGGCAGGGTCGCCACCTTCGATGGCACTTATGGGATACTGGGATAAACCAAAATCAGCAGGAGTTACCTGAAGACGGCGGATGTCACCATGTTCCAGATCGAAAATAATAGATTCACCATGTAGTGCCAGCTCATCCAAACCGTTGCCATGAATAATCATTGCTCGATGCTGACCGAGTAACATGAGTGTTTGCGCATATTTTTCCAATAGGTCGGGGCTGTATACGCCGAAAAGTCCGTGACTTGGCCCGGCGGGGTTGGCTAGAGGGCCAAGAATATTAAAGATTGTGCGGGTTTTAAGCTGTGCTCGAACGGAAGCGGCATGACGCATTCCTGCGTGGTAAACAGGCGCATACAGAAAACAAAAATTTGCCTCGTCCAAACATTTTCTCGCCAGTGATGGGGGCATTTCTAACTCGATACCGCATTCCCGAAACAGATCCGCGGAACCCGATCGGCTAGAAACGCTACGATTGCCATGTTTGGCTACTTTTACGCCACAGGCTGCTGCTAATACCGCAGCAGCACTGGAGATATTGATTGTGTTATGGCCATCCCCTCCTGTTCCAACGACATCGGCGAACGGATAATCAGGAGTGGGAAAGGGGGTTGCATTCGAAATCATTGCATTCACTGCGCCCGCAATTTCATCAGCAGATTCAGTCTTGATCTTCAGCGCGGTTAATACAGCAGCAAGTAATGTGTCAGGCTGTTCCCCATGCATGATGCTGTTAAACAGCGAAAATGATTGCGCTTGGGTTAAACTTTCCTGGGCAAACAATTTGTCCAGGATGGGAGAAGCATCAAGCATGGTTAAACTCCTTTGAAGTTAGAAAGAGGATACTTTGCGTAAGCAACTTACTGCCCGTAGCCGTCAGGATCGATTCGGGATGAAACTGAAACCCCAACATATTATCTTCTTCAGCCAGCACAGCCATGGGATTATCCTCGTAGTGAGCAATACATTGCAGGGTGGGTGGTAACGTGGTGGCGACAAGCGAATGATAGCGTGCCACCACTAGCGGTTGCGGAAGATTTTTAAACGCTCCCGTACCATCATGCTCGATAGCTGAAGCTTTGCCGTGCATCACGTGCTTGGCACGTCCTACTACTCCGCCATAATGCTCTACAATGGCTTGATGACCAAGACATATCCCGAGTACAGGGAATCGTCCCGCGACTTTGGTTAACAACTGCGGAACACACCCGGCCTGATGAGGCGCGCCAGGTCCTGGTGAAAGCATTAGTAACACTGGCTTTTGCACTGCCTTTTCCTGCATCTTCGCGTGTATATGCTCGGCATCAACGGTGTTTCGATAGATAATTAACTCAAAGTCCAATGCGCGTAATTCGTCTACCAGGTTGTATGTAAATGAATCCACATTGTCGATAAGGAAAATACAAACGTTGTGGTCCATCAGGCCGCTCCCTCTGCATGGTTAGTGGCTTGAACCGCACTGATGACTGCCTGCGCCTTGCTACGTGTTTCATCAGCTTCTGCCTGAGGATCCGAATCATACACGACCCCTGCTCCTGCTTGTATATAGGCGATCTGGTTACGCACAAAAGCAGAACGAATTACAATGCAGGTATCCATATCACCCTGTCCATTGATATAGCCGACCGCACCGCCGTAGCTGCCGCGTCTTTTTCGCTCAACGTTACGGATCAGCGCTGCCGCGCTTATTTTGGGAGCGCCCACTAACGTGCCCATGTTCATACAAGCCTGGTACGCATGTAACGCATCAAGGTCGTTCCTCAATTGGCCGACTACCCGTGAGACCAGATGCATAACGTGGGAATAGCGATCCACCTTTAACAAATCTTTGACGAAACGACTACCCGGTTCACTCACCTTAGCGACATCGTTGCGCGCCAAATCCACCAGCATAATATGCTCTGCCTTTTCTTTGTCATCGTTGCGCAAATCAAGTTCAATTCGACTGTCCAAATCAGCATTGATGCTGCCGTCAGGCCTCTTTCCACGCGGTCGGGTACCAGCAATTGGGTATATTTCCACCTGATTAGTGTGCTTCTCATACTTTAGCGCCGATTCGGGTGATGCACCAAAAATAACAAAGTCGCTGTCCTGTAAATAAAACATATAGGGGCTGGGGTTGGATAGTTTTAATTGGGCGTAAGATTGACGAGGCGAAGGGCAGGGAAGTGAAAAAGTTCGCGAAGGGACCACCTGAAAAATGTCCCCAGCCAGTATGTGCTCTTTAAGATTTAACACATCTCGCTTGAAGGTGACGTCTGACTTATCAACGTTAACCTCTGGTGATACATGAGCCCCACAAGCCACTTGGGTCTCTGAAAGGGTTAACTGGTGAAGTTGTTGATCTATATTTTCAAGTTTCTGCGAAATTGAAAAATAGCTTTGCGCTACATTCCTGCCGCTGAATACACTACCCAGAAGTTCTGTTTCCTGCGTCTTATGATTGGTGATAAGTAAGGTTTCTGCCAGGTAAAATACGTAGTCCGGACAGGTGTTTTCACTGGCTTCCACCGTGGGCAGCTTTTCACATGTAGCCAACAGGTCGTAAGCAAATGCACCTCCTAAAAACACCGCATGAGGATGAGTGCGCAATGCGGTTAATGAGTGTAAGAGCGTTCTTAAGCCATCAAAAACACTCACTGCCTTTAAGCGGCTGTCCTCGTCGCAATCTGTTGGCGCTTCCGGCATCGTGAGTCTTACCGATAGTTCATTTTCTTCAACAGATACGCCCTCTGGACAATGTTGCTTGAATAAGGGTAAGACGCTTAATCCATTCTCACTTAGCGCCTCACAGGTGATGATATGGCCATTACATTCGAGTCTTAAGGCTGCATCTACGAGCAGCAGACTTTGTAATTCATCCTTACTTTCAATTTCAGCCGATTCAAGCAATAACGAAGGCTTGTTATCGTCACAGAGCATTTCAAACGCTTGCAGAGGGTCGTTTATATACGGGCAAGGTCGCATGATGGTTTCTACCATCCCGGGTTGATCGCCTAACTCGGCTAAACTCATTTACTGTTACTCCTGAATCATGAAACAAAAAAAGGCCCGTTAAAAACGGGCCTTTTTCTAAAAAACACACACCAATGCATGCTCCGCCCGCTATGAGAGGGAGTGCCACCACCAGTTAGTTAAAGTCATTGAAGAGACCGGGGTCGATTGCATGGTTATTAAATACCTAATTCTAAAAAATGAATAAACGGGGTTAGGATCCAAGGCGCTAAGCACGTATACTGTTATTTCTTACTTTTCACTATTAGAAGAAAACAAAAAGCTACTCGTGTCAACCGATAATTTGCGTAAACAGTTAAAAATTGATCTTCATAGTCATACTCAGTTTTCTGATGGACACCTTACGCCTGAAGAATTAGTTACGCGTGCGCATACTATGCAAATAGATGTTCTGGCTATTACCGATCATGACACAGTTGCCGCACTTGATAGTGCGCGAAAGTTCCAATCCACGCAGAAGCGTCAACTTACCATTGTGGATGGGGTAGAAATATCCTGTAGCTGGCATGGGTTTGATATTCATGTGGTAGGTCTTAATTTCGATCGGACGCACCCTGATTTACAACGTTTTTTGACGAACCAAGCGGTCATTCGTCGGGAACGTGCATTCAAAATAGGTGAGAAGTTAGCAAAGTGTGGTTTTGAAGGTGTAACAGAGAAAGCCTTGATTCTAGCAGGACGAGGCCAGGTCACCCGCGCACATTTTGCCAGAGTGTTGGTCGCTGATTTTCAAATAGCCTCAATCGATACCGTGTTTAAAAAGTATTTGGGTAAAGGGAAACGGGCTTTTTATAAAGCTCGCTGGCCCGAAATCGCACAAGCCGTCGACGTGATTCATCGAGCGGGTGGCCAGGCTGTATTAGCTCATCCCGCCCATTATGATATGACGACTAAATGGTTACGTAGATTAGTACATGATTTTAGCGAAGCTCAGGGAGATGCTATAGAAACGGCATCACCTGGGATCTCCGCAGACAAACGCCGAATCATTCATGAGTTAGTAAAAGAACACCATTTACTGGCGTCCGCTGGCTCAGATTTTCACTTTCCTTCGCGATGGACGGAGCTGGGAAGGAATCTACTCATTGATGACGCGTTAACGCCAATCTGGCATAATTGGAACATTACCCACTCTGGATAATCTTATGAGTCAGTATTTTGTAATTCACCCTGATAACCCTCAGCAACGCTTAATTAATCAAGCCTGTGACCTTATTCGGCAAGGTGAGGTGGTGGTCTACCCTACCGACTCAGGATATGCAATAGGTTGTCAGATGGATGATAAAAAAGCCCTGGACAAACTTTGCATGGTTAGACGCATTGATATCGAACACCAGTTTACCTTGATGTGTCGAGATATGTCTGAATTGTCAGTATATGCAAAGGTGGATAACACGGTTTTCCGACTGGTGAAGAACAACACCCCTGGGCCTTACACGTTTATTCTCAAAGCAACACGGGAAGTGCCGAAACGTCTGCAGAACCCCAAACGCAAAACTATTGGTATGCGCGTTCCCAGTAACAATATTGCCCAGCGTCTGCTTGAAGCGCTTGACGAGCCCATGATGTCGACATCGCTGATATTACCCGGGGAAACGATGGCCGAGTCTGATCCTGAAGAAATACGTTCTAAGCTGGAGAAACGCGTAGGACTTATAATTGACGGTGGCAGTCTCGGTGAACAACCTACCACTGTGGTAGATTTATCAGAAGATGAACCTGTTATTGTGCGAGAAGGGGCAGGGGATACGTCGCCGTTTCTATGAGTGAGTATGCGTCGGACGAACAGGTCCAGGAAGTGACGCCAGAGCAGGCGCCGTCCTTATCTGAACCGGTACAGCAACCATTGCCGTTGGCATTTATTAACGGTGAAGCGTTAATAGAGAAACCGCAGGATTTATACATACCGCCTGACGCTCTTGAGGTCATTCTTGAAGCGTTTGAAGGTCCGCTAGATTTACTGCTTTACCTTATCCGCAAACAAAAGTTCGACATCACCACGTTACCTGTTGCTCAGATTACCAGCCAGTATATGGAATACGTAGAAGTGATGAAATCAGTCAAGCTGGAATTGGCTGCTGAATATTTGTTAATGGCCGCTATTCTGGCGGAAATAAAATCCAGACTTCTGTTACCGCGTCGAGCCGACGACAATGAAGATGAAGAGGATCCGCGTGCAGAGTTAATTCGGCGCTTAAAAGAATATGAAGTGGTGAAAAAGGCCGCTCAGGAATTGGACGAGCAGCCACGCCTGGAAAGAGATATATTTTTATGTGAGGTGATGCTGGATGATGCGGTGCAGCCCATCAAAATTTCACCGAGCGTAAGTCTGCAGGAGCTCGTACTGGCTTTTAGTCATGCAGTAAAACGTGCAGCAGCGTTCGAGCACCATACCATAGAGCGCGAATCTTTAAGCACGCGAGAACGCATGGCGGCAATTTTAGCATCCTTGTGCGAACACGAATTTAGCCCTCTGGAAAGATTGTTTACGGTTAACGAGGGTAAACCCGGGGTAGTGGTGTCTTTTCTGGCTATTTTAGAGCTGGTTAAAGAGCAGTTAATCATTTGCATTCAGGCAGGGCCTTACAGCAAGATTCATGTTAAATTAGGCAGCCATGAAAAAGATTAATCACCAGCAATTAAAACAGCTTGTTGAAGCAACCATATTTGTTGCTCAAAAGCCGGTTTCAGAAAGCTTGTTAAGGGACACTGTACTGTCAGGATTCTCGGTGAGTGATCGTGCCTTAAGCAAAGTATTAAAAGAGCTTCATTTGGATTATCAGCCGCGTGGTATCCAACTGGTTAAAGTTGCAGGGGGTTATCGTTTTCAGTCATTGGACAGTCTAAGTCCTTTCTTAAGTCTTTTATGGCAAGAAAGTGCTCCCAAGTACTCACGGGCAATGATGGAAACGCTAGCACTGATTGCGTACCGTCAGCCCATAACCCGGGGTGAAATTGAGCAAATACGTGGTGTAGCAGTCAGCAGTAATATAATGAGAACCCTGACCGAAAGAGGTTGGGTGCGCAGTGTTGGTCACAAAGAAGTGCCCGGTCGTCCGGCGCTATACGCTACGACCACCGCCTTTTTAGATTATTTTTCATTAGCTTCGTTGGCAGAGCTGCCATCTGCTGACGCATTTGATGCCCTGGCCCAGCAGCATACTGATCAGGGCAAAGCGAATCACGTATTAACAGAGGCGACGTAGAACAGCATTCTTATCGTCTTCATTATTTTGAATAAAGAGCCAAATCATCAATGAGCGAAAAATTACAAAAAGTTCTGGCAAATCAAGGTTTAGGGTCCCGTCGGGAGATGGAGCGCTGGATCGACGAAGGGCGGGTGTCAGTAGATGGTAAAGTAGCCAGCCTGGGAGATCGGGTAGAAGCTACTGCACAAATTCGAGTGGATGGACACCTGTTGTCGCGCCAGACTGAGAAACCTGTTTGTCGGGTGTTAATGTACAACAAACCGGAAGGTGAAATTTGTACGCGTCATGATGAAGAGGGTCGAGCAACCGTTTTTGAACGCTTACCTACTATCCGCCTTGGCCGCTGGATAGCGGTGGGCCGTTTAGATATTAACACGAGTGGTTTATTGCTGTTTACCAATGATGGTGAATTGGCCAATCGCCTGATGCATCCCAAATGCGAAGTGGAAAGAGAATATGCGGTACGGGTTTTTGGAGAGGTCAGCCAGGAAACGTTAAATACCCTTCAGAAAGGGGTGCAGCTAGAAGACGGAGAAGCGAAGTTTACCAGCATCAAGGCGCGTCCGTCTGATGAAGACAGTATGAACCACTGGTATAACGTCACATTATCAGAGGGTAAAAATCGTGAGGTGCGACGTTTATGGGAGTCGCAAGGGGCACAAGTTAGCAGACTTATTCGGGTTAAATACGGCACCATAGAATTACAAAAGCGACTGCCGCAGGGTGCATGGGTAGAATTGCCTTTGGATGAAGTCAACTCGCTGCGTAAGTTAGTTCAGCTTCCTGACGAAAAAGACAGCCTGGTAGATGCACGTCAGAACAAGCTTGATCACGCGCGCCTTAGCCGGATGCGTCGTTCAGTCAAAAAGCACCGTACTCGCAACGCAGAAGGCAAGACGAAACAAGCCGCCAAGGCCTTCGAGCACACCACAACGCCTCGTAAAAACGATAAAAAGAGAAGAAAACCACGCTAAATAACTCGTAGAACCTTCGCGGGTTTCTTACTTTATTTAAAGGATTTAATTTTGCAATATCTCGAAGCCCAGCTTGCCTTCATACGGGAACTGGATCTACTTAAAGGCGTTCATCGTCAAGCGCTAATCAAATGCGATAGCAACCGCCAGGAAAATAGTGCTGAACACAGTTGGCATATTGCGCTTACCGCTATCGTACTGCAAGAGTATGCTGAAGAAGAAATTGATATCAACCGTGTGGTGCAAATGCTGCTAATTCATGACGTGGTAGAAATTGATGCGGGTGATACGTTTGCTTTCGCTGATATAGCTGACTTGAATGCACAAGAAGAGAAAGAGCTTAACGCTGCCCACCGCATTTTCGGTTTATTACCTGAAGCACTGTCGCAAACAATGCTTAGCTTATGGCTGGAGTTTGAAAAAGCGGAAACTGCTGACGGTCGTTTCGCCAAAGCCATCGATCGTATTCTGCCGTTAATACAGAATGTGCAGAATGAAGGGGGCAGTTGGGCAAAACATCAAATCAAAAAATCGCAAGTGCTTGCCAGAAATCAGTATTTGAAAGATCTGGCCCCCAAGCTGTGGGACTACGCTCAACAACAAATAAATATCGCTATGAATAAAGGATGGATAACGGAGTAGTTGACCTGACGCCTCAATCAGCATCTGAATTTAAAAAGTAGAAGCGTATTTAGGCGTCAGTAGGATAAGTGACAGGCCAAAGTGGGTAGCATTCGGGTTTTATTGAGTAAGTTTTTATTTAATCGCTAGGTAGACAAGTCCTGTTACTAAGAAAATCATGGCTTCTTTTAATGGCAATAATCTCTTGCCGATAGCGGTCTAAAAAGTCGTTAAACTTTTTAAGAATATCCTGGTGACGTATAGTCGACATATGATAGCTAAATTGTGTTTGCGGAATGCGTCTGGAGATTTTGACGTTACTCTGATCGTACCCCAGCTCTTTAACCTGATATTGAATAGCGCTATATTCAACATTTAAACCATCGACCATTTCGTTCATCAGCATCCTGGTAAGCACTTTTAAGGAAGCGTCAGAAATGAGCTCGACCTCGCCCTTCTCTATACTTTTTCGCCAGCGTCGAGAAGGTGTGAATCCATGTAAAATACCAATGCTTTTTATTGCACTTTGGCTCTTATCTATATTTTTTGCCAGCACCACCGTAGATTCGCAAAGAAGTAACACTGGAGCGCTATAAATGAGTTCAGGTTGCAGCGATTGTGACCACACAGGGTGATCTGGGATACGCAAGTCGATATTCCCCTCGTCAAACCAGGCGGTAAAGCGATGTATAGGGAGAGGGATAAATTCAATATTTATTCCTTCCGTACGTGCAAACAGATTTAAAATACTCGCCAGAACACCCTTGTTTTCGCGAGCTTGAAAGTTCTGTAAAGGGTAATAAGATACGTCCTCGACCCCAATGCGATAAATAGGTTTTATCTCGGCTTTGACAGTACCCACCAGCACAAGATGGCTAATCAATATAAAAATCAGTTTTTTGCGCACGAACATAGGGTGAGGACGGCTCCTTCACGACGGGATTAAAAATAGCGTGGATCTCATCAGACTACATCGACGTAGCATTCTTTACATCTAATATAGCTCATTATTTCGTTAACAACATAGAAGGGCTAAATGGAAGCAATGCTATCGGACGACGTGTGAACGTTTAGTCTCAAAAGCCACTACGCCAGACAACTTGTGCTGTACGCAGGGGAGGTTGGCTACAGGCATAATGATACTGCCTCAATGGCTCTTGCATGGCTTAGAGATTAAAAAATATATAGTATACCTTCATCCATCGACAGAGCACATTTGCAACATAACTATAATTCCCATGCAATTGACCTTAGTTCTAAAGATGTTGCAAGGATAAATGAATTGGATAACGGAAAGCGTATAGTCGACCCAGATTTTGTTTCTGGGGGGATTAAATCAGGTTGGGATTAGTGGGGTGAGTTATTGACCTTATAAGGAACGCAGGTTGGATCAATCAGTAAGAGAAATTGCACTAAAAAAGTCTAAACGTAGAGCGCTGGGATGGTTAATCGGTGCTGCCAGCTTGTTTCTTTTAACCAGTGTATTGAAACAATCCGCTATCGCTACAGAATTCGGGTTTGTCATCGGTCTGATAAAAATGTCCAGTGAAGCAGCACTCGTTGGCGGGTTAGCAGACTGGTTTGCAGTCACGGCACTGTTTAAACCCATCCCTTCGCGCTGGCCAATTCCCCACACCAACATTGTGGCAAATAACAAGGCAGTTATCGCCGAAAATTTATCTGCGTTTGTTAAGGAGAAGTTTTTTAACCCGCAAGCGATAGAAACGCTTATCGCGGACAGTCAACCTGCTCAAGGAGCGGCACGTTGGTTAATTGTTGAAGCCAATGCCGCCAAAATCAGCCGGTATGTGAGCGATATGGTAGCCGGAATGTTAAATGTAATTGATGACAAACCTATTCAAGCATTTTTAATTGCGGGTTTTAAACGGGCTATTTATCGGGTGGACTTAGGCCCCCTCGCCAGTGGTACGTTAAACGTCTTAACTCGCGATGATCGTCATCAGGAAATTCTCGACCAGGTTATTAATCGTATTGCGACGGTTTGTGAGCACCCTGAAACACAAGCTATGATTGCGCTTAAACTCCATGACTGGATGCGCACGGAGCATCGACGATTAGAAAAATTTTTACCCTCTACCTGGCTGAGCGAAAAAGGGGCCAATGTGGCGGTTAAGGCTATTTCCAGTATGATAATGGATATTAACGACGATCCCCAACATCCAGTGCGTATCGCATTTGATAATTATCTTCACGAATATATCGAGCGAGTTCGTAATGAGCCTGAACTAGCACATAAGCTAGATGAAATGCGGGTCAAGCTGTTAGAAAACCCTTCACTGCATAAGTACCTAACCAAGGTTTGGATGGACTTGAATAGTCGTATTAAACAAGATCTAAGTGAGCATGATGGACATTTTCGCACACACTTATCGGGCGCATTAAATAACCTGGGCAAAGCTATTGATAAGGACACGAAACTCGCCGCTTCCATCAATAGTCATATAGCAGAAGCCGGGCGTTATATGGCGCCAGAACTGGCCGAATTTCTTACAGACCACATCCAGCGTACTATCGAAAGTTGGGATGAACGCGATATGGCTTTTCAAATTGAGTTGAATATAGGACGCGACTTACAAAAAGTGCGCATTAATGGAACCTTAGTAGGAGGATTTATCGGTGCGCTGTTATTTCTTATTGAGGTAACTATTGAAAATTTTTACTAAACAAAATCAAGCAGGCGTCCCACCAAAGCGGGACGCAGCTGTGATGATAATGCAATCCCCTATATCCGCTCGCCAAACGACACATCGCAAGGCGGTATTAAAGGGTGAGAATTTAAGGGTACTAATGTGATCACGGAAATGTGTGAAACTTGGTCTTTTAGTTTTGCCTGTTTCACTTCAAAGTAAAAATTTTTGAACTGATTAGTTCCTTGCAGTACAAGGTAGGGGAACTCCGTGACTCGCCACAACCCGTTGATTTTCTGCCTAGTGCCGGCATCTGTAACTAATCTAAATCTACCGGAATGACTGAGCGTCAACGAAAAGTTTTTGGCGCAATTTTCACTTTTATATTCATGTGCCAAAGCGGCAGGTAACGTATCTGAAAACGGATCAACACCGGTTGGGATGGGGTAAAATCCAATATTGTTTTTGGTATACCAATGCTTCCCTTCTACTAGTGCACTAGACCTTGATAAGGGATATCCGGCAATCGGCAAAATCGCATGGAGGGTAGTGAGGGCTTCCGGATCCGTTAGCAATGGTGAAAAAACGAGTGTCGTGTCAGTAATGCTCAGTGGAAAAGGGTGCTCACTGAGTTTAACTTTAAAGTTATGTCGTTCGAGTAAGGCCACCAGGTCCGTTTGTTGTGTAGTATTAAGATAACGGGAAATCAGATGGATAATGGTGGTAGAACAGGCCGATAAGAATATTAAAGTTAAAATGAGTAGAATCGATTTTGATAACATACTTCAGTCCATAAACTATAATTACAAACGTAATCCTAATTTTGATTACGTTTGTAGTCAAATTGGTGCTAGTGAGTTGTCTGGCTTAAATTAAACAACCCATCCTAGCCCTGGTTTATATCAATTCGCATGAATATTCGAGCAGCATAGAGATTGTGGCAGGTATCGAGTCAATGGCATTGGGGAAAGGTGAAAGATACAAGGCGTTTTGAGCCGATACAACGTTGAACAGATAGCCGCCTCTATTTTCCTTTAGACGCGGTTTCTACACTTTTCAAAGGCACCAATTGCGTTCGATTTAAACCCCCTAAACCTTCACACAATTGGCTTATCATAAGTGTAAAAATTCACGCACTGAGTGAGCAAACATCAGCGCGGATTGTATTACTCACCAGCATAGAGGTAACGGACTTTCGCCTTAAGCGAATCGTTATCCAACTCTAATTTTACTTTTCGGTATAATTTAATTTCACCCTCCACGGAGCTGTCTGCACTTATCTTCAAGACGGGAATAGTGTGGTGGTCTATCCAGCTATTGTTATCACGTGCTTGCCAGATAATATTACCTTTAATAGTAGTTCCGTCAGTTAATTCGATAGTGCCATTGTGAGTGACGAGATTTCTACCAACTCTAGCAGCAATCAGTGTAATGTCACCATTGACTGTCTCGATATCACCTCGAATATCTGCACCGGATTTAAGTAAAACATCTCCATTAACGGTAGTGATATCCCCTTCTACATGAAGGTTTACCCCTGCCTCGATATTGCCATTTACAACGCTGGCGTCTTTAACACTGACATTATCGCCCATCTCAATGCCACCGTTAACCGTGTCCACATCTTTTGCTATTACATTGTCTTCTAATTCTATACCACCGTTTACCGTTGACAGGTCACCAACGGTATGGCCGGCATCGATATCGATGCCTCCCAATACTGTGCTAACGTCGCTGCCAGGTTTTTCGCGATAATCGCCCCCGACGTGGATAATACACCCGCTTAACATAGCGGAAACGACGAGAGGAATAACTAATTTAGACTGCATAATACTTCCTGATTGTTTTTAACATACAAATGATATTTGGATGTGAGCAGCTAGTGTGCCAAAGCTTTTATTGGTTTTAAATCAATGCATTAGGTGTGCGTGGAAGGAACTTGCGAAAGGCGGGGTGGCCTAAAAACCGAATTAATGGTAATTCAGGCCAACTATGGTTAATTATTCATCTAGAGGGGTATTAAAATCTTCTGAGAGTTCAAAATCACCTTCTACGGTCGAAACTTTATCTTCTTCAAAATTGATAATAAGACGTTTTTGAAAGTCTTCACCCCGTTTGCTCATACCTCGTTTCATATCATAAACATAATACCAGGTATCGTGATTAAACGAGTCTTTAACTACTGGGCGTCCTAAAACATAAATGACCTGCTCCTTAGACATCCCCACTCGCAATTTTTTTACATCTTTTTCTTCAAGAAAATTACCCTGAGGCACATCGATTCGATATATCCAGTCAGTACAGCCTGCCAGGCCACATATAAAGGTAATAATAAACAGTGATTGTAACAACTTCATGATATACAGATCCGCGGACTAGCCTTATCGTTAATTTTGTTATTTAGCGGGGAAGCATGCTACCCCTTACGCTAGGACCAATCAACTGCTTATTAGTTCGATTCTACACTTTTCAACAATTCTCTGGCATTGGCTAATGCAGAATCAGTTACTTTGTCTCCCGCTAACAGTCGAGCTAATTCATCAACACGATCCTGTTTCGTTAAAGGAAGGATACGCGTTTCTGTCTGATTTTTGGTACTCACTTTGGTCACAAAAAGTTGATTATGAGCCTGTGCTGCAACTTGAGGTAGATGGGTTACGCACATCACCTGCGATTTTGCACCTAACTGGCGCAGTGAATTTCCCACAATTGACGCAGTAGGCCCGCTGATACCCGTATCGACTTCATCAAAAATCATAGTCGGTGTGACGTGACTATCCTGAGCAATAACTTGAACGGCTAAACCTATTCGTGAAAGCTCTCCACCAGAAACCACTTTTTCCAGTTTTTCCAAGGGCTGACCCGGATTGGTGGCAACTTTAAATGACACGTCATTCGTACCATTTAATGCAGGGCGACTGTCTTCGCGGTTGATAATTTCAATATTCACTTTCGCATGCGGCATGTTCATTTGCTGAATTTGCCTTTCAACCTGCGTACTTAGTAGCTTAGCGGCTTTCTTACGCGACACGGAAAGTAGGTTAGCCTGGGCAAAATAATGAGCTCTTGCTTCTTCTACTTGCTGTTGCATACCTTCTAATTTGGACTCATCGTCTTGCAGACCCTTAAGTTCGGATAAGATAGTTTGATGATGAACATATAGGTCTTCGGGGGCGACCGCATGCTTGCGAGATAATTCCATCACTTTCGCAAATCGCGCTTCAATTTCTTGAATGGCCTCAGGATCTAAATCAAATTTATCGCAGTAGCGGCGTAATTCTTTTGCCGCCTCTTCGACCTGAATGGATGCTTCGGTAAGCATGGAAACAATAGGCGAAAGCGTAGCATCACTCTCTTGCAATTGCTCCAGCCCGTCAAGCGCGCTTTGGATCATTGCGAACGCATTTGCGTCATCGCTTTCATACAGCGCAAACACACCGTGCTGCGCCTCTTCAAGCAGTGTCTGACTGTTACTTACCCTTTTATGTTCTATCTCAAGCGTGGCGAACTCATCGTCGGCCAAACCCAACTCATCTAATTCTGCAACTTGATAAGCCAATAATTGTTGACGATCTGCGCGAGTCTGAGCCTCATCTTTTAACCTGGAATACTCAGACGTAACCGCCTGCCATTCTCGAAACGCTTGTTTTACGGCGGTCAAAAGATGTTCATGTTTGGCAAAACTGTCTACTAAGTAACGTTGATGATCTTCCTTCAACATTTGCAGGTGGGCATTCTGGCCGTGTATGGATATGAAATACAACCCTAGTTGCTTGAGTTGCTGCAAAGAAACAGGCGATCCGTTGATAAATGCTTTTGAACGGCCTTCACGGGAAATCACGCGGCGAATAAAGCATCCATCACTTTCATCTTCAGAAAGTAATTCGAGCTCATCTAGCCAATCAATCGCCGCCTGGTTATCTTTGAGCGAAAAATGAGCGACTATCTCCGCCTTTTCAGCGCCACTACGTACCGTATTCGCATCAGCACGACCACCTAAACACAAGCTTAATGCGTCTATAGCAATAGATTTACCTGCACCGGTCTCGCCGGTGATAGCTGTCATACCTTGCTCAAAGCTTACTGACAGCTGTTTTACTATAGCGAAATTTTTAACGGAAAGATGAACTAACATATACTCACAATACTTTATAAATATACAGTGCATGTAAATATATACAGTGTGGAGTGATTGTAAAGTTTTTTTTGAGCTATTTACACCTAAGCTAAGGGTAAATAAGCTACCAGCTACATCTTGCCAAAGTAAAAAACTATGTGGAGTAATTCGAAGCTCCGTTATCAATAGTTCAACATTATCATTTGAACCGGGTACTGCATATCAATATTCGAACCTGAACTATCATCTGGCCGCAATGATGATCAAGAATGTAACTGGTAAAAGTTATGCGATGGCGATAAATGAATTGGTCTTTGAACTAAAAGAAATCGCCCTGGGAGTCGACAAATTAAATCGCAGTAGAAGCCAACTTGAATAAGCTATGTAAAAAACTCTTATACCTGAGTTGGTAAGACATATCAGAAGGAGGGCCAAAGAGTATCTCCCCCTTCTTCCATGTATCCATTACAGACTAAAGTTTTAACAACATCTTTCCGGTATTTTTACCTTCAAACAGCATATTGAGCCCCGTTACTGCATTTTCTAACCCGGTAACGGTGTGGGCGCGGTATTTTATCTTTCCTTGTTGAACATAGGGGGTTAGCTTTTCAAGTATTTTTGGAATTTCATCCCAGTGGTCCGGCATCGCAAATCCGCGGATTGCAATACGTTTTTTAATCAAGGGGATCCAGTTCGGGCCAGGGGACGGTTTTTCAGCCTGGTAGTCTGCAATCATGCCACATACCACTATGCGACCATGAGCATTCATGCGGTTAAATATATGCTGTTGGATCGGGCCTCCTGTATTTTCAAAAAACACATCTACTTTATCGGGAGTTAATTCTTCAAGCTTGGCTGCCAGGTCATCCTTCTTGTAGTTGATTGCGCCATCAAAACCTAATTCGTTTACTATCCAGTCAGCTTTTGCATCCGAGCCAACCACACCGACGACATGCAAACCATCTGCTTTGGCAAGTTGTCCAACGATTGAGCCAACAGAACCAGCAGCACCAGTAACAACAAGTGTTTCACCTTCTTTAGGCTTACCGAAATTATATAAACCTGTGGTAGCGGTTAAACCTGGCAGGGCAAAAACACATAATGCCATTTCCTCACTCACCCCAGCTTGCAGCTTATTAAAGCCCTGGCCGTCACTGATAAGGTATTCCTGCCAGCCAGTCATACCCATCACCTTGTCACCAACCTTAAAGTCGGGATGATTAGATTCGACAACTTCACCAACCCCGCTTGAACGCATAACTTCGCCTATTTCGACAGGCGGGATATAGCTTTCGCGGTCGTCACTCATCCAGCCGAGCATGGCGGGATCCAACGACATATAAGTTTGTTTAATAAGTATTTCGCCGTCACCAGGTGTGGGTATAGGCTGTTCTTTTTGGGCAAACAAATGCGCCCCAATTTTGCCGTCTTGCGGGCGTTGGGCTAAGACAAGTTTCTTATAGTTTGACACAGACAATGACCTTACTAGTTGTTATGAGTGATAAAGACGTGGGGATAATACTTAACGATGCAAGATTAAAATTTCTCCATTCGTCGGATTAATAAGTATGCGCCATGATTTCATTAATACCGCATCACGTTGTATACCCCTAATTCGACCCCGAACACAACCTGCTACGTGAGCACAAAGAAAAGTCTCAGAACTTACATCTCCCGGCGCGACAATATCCGCCTCAGTTATTAACCCTTGAAAGGCGTCTTCTACGGCCGATTCGAAGAGCGCAATGTTGCTTTTCGGGCTATCGCCAGGCTAGTTACGAACGTCTGATTTGATTTGTTTCTCATAACTAAATTAATCGATAATTAGTTGAAATGACACATAGCTTATAAGTGGTACAAAATAGTCCTAATATTCCTGCTCACGAAGCATTTAATTGACAGCAATTTTTCCCTTGCTATTTTTCAGAAAACTTTGGAGGATAAGGAAGATTAGAGCATTGAAGCTTTATAAAGACGTATAAAAGCAAAAAGGAAACGTCATGTCGCATTCTCCAGATCTGGCTCTATTGCTCGAAAAATCACAAGCGGGTGACCGGGAAGCTTGGAAAAACCTTCTTGAAATTGTTTATCCCTCAATGAAAAAAATTATTGCCAACAGAATCAAGCCTTATAGAGACCAAATTACAATTGATACCACAGATCTGGCCCACGATGTTTATCTTGAATTTGATAAACAACGATCTTTTTCATGGCACAATCGTGAGCACTTTTTTTCAGTACTAGCAAGGGTTTCACGCAGAGTTGTCATCGATTATCTGCGTTCAAGAAGCTGCGAAAAAAGGGGGGCGGGGGTTAACCTTGTACCAGTTGATGAAGATAGCCTCCCATTTAATAACAGTGACAAAGAACTCTGGCTAACAATTAATCGGCTGCTTGAAAGTTTAGGAAATGTAGATCCGGAAATTGTGGAGCTTACTGAATTAAGGTATTTCGCTGGTTTCTCACTGGAAGAAATAGCTGGAATAAAAAAATTGTCGGTAAGTACCATTAAACGGCAATGGCGATTCGCTCGAGCGTGGCTTAATCAACAGTTAGATGAAGAAATTAAGTATGCTTGATGAGAACTACGAAAGCGCAAAGACTATTTTCTTAGAATATTTAGAATTAAACGAAAAGAAAAGCCTGTCATGGCTAATAGGTCGTTGTGGGCTAAATACCCCCCTGTTCAATACGGTAATGGCATTGATTAAACAAGATGCGACCGAAGAAGCGGTGGCTTTATCACCCATTTGTGAGTCAATATTGGAATCCAGTCTGCTAGCTAGTTATCAGGCGAGTTACGGAAATTACCGCGTAAAAGAATTGATTGGTCAGGGAGGTATGGGAAATGTATTTCTCGGCGAACGTGATGATGGTGAATTTACAAAAAAAGTTGCGATTAAAGTAGGACAGTTTCGTCTTCAAACAGAGCATCACCGTGCTCGTTTTTTACTGGAAAGACAAACGCTAGCCGATCTTGAACATACAGCAATCTGTCGATTGTTAGACGGGGGAACGACGGATAAAGGTAATCCCTATATTGTGATGGAATACATTGATGGCGTACCAATCACTCAGTTTTGTACTGAAAATAGACTGTTAATTCACGACCGCCTAAAACTTTTTATAAAAGTGTGCGAGGGGGTTCAATATGCTCACTCCCACTCAGTTATCCACCGCGATATAAAACCGGATAATATTTTAGTTACGAAAGAAGGCGATCCAAAATTGATAGACTTTGGGGTTGTCCGATTAATCACAAATACTGATGAGGTGTTTGTGAAAGAGGTCCACGATACAACTAATATTTATACTCCAGCCTATGCAAGCCCAGAACAACTATTGGGGAAAAAACTCACTACGGCTACTGATATCTATTCACTTGGTATTGTTTTATACACCCTATTAACAGGGAACAAACCATTTCCCCATACAACACTTTCTCCGGCAGATATTGAGAAAACGCGCTTAGCGCCCCCTGCGCCTATAATGGAATCAAGGAATAAGAGTGATAATTGGCTAGCTCTTTTGGATAAGGGCGAGCGTTTGAACGATCTTCAAGCTATCGTGAATAAAGCTATGTCTTACGATATTCACGGGCGTTACGAAACCATTGCGCAATTCACAAACGACATAAAATGCTTTTTGAATGATAAACCTGTGTCGGCGATAAAATCAGGGTTATTACATCGGTCAGTTCTTTGGCAACGACGGCATAAGTTTGCCAGTTTAATGATTGTTTTTTGTTCTATTTTAATCGTTTCCTCAATAACGCTCTTGGGTTATAAGAACGAACAGTTGGCATATGAGAGAGATATTGCTAAGAGTGAATCGCAAAGAGCGGAAGCAATAAACGAACTTCTTCTTAAAGCGTTTAAACAGGTTGATCCATATAATGCTAATGGGCAGATAATATCGGCTAAGGATGTATTAAAACTGGCGAGTGCTGAAGTCATGACGCTCAATGAAAAGGCCCCCCACCTTCAACTTGCCTTGCATAAAAGTATTGGTGAGGTTTACTTAAATTTGTCCAGTTATAAAGAAGCAAGGTGGCATCTTTCAAGAGCGATGGCCAACATAAGTGAACAAGCAACGTACCGAGGTGTACAGGAACACATTTTAATGGGTACTGTGGAGTTGGGGTTAGGTAACTTAGAGTCCGCTACAGCCTATACTGAAAAAGCCTATCAGCGTATTCACCCTAGCGATTCACGCAAAAGTAGACTTCAGTTAGCTGATGTATATCACTTGCAAGGAAAAATTTTCCAGAAAAAAGCCCAGTGGAATGACTCTATCATGGCTTATCAGAAGGCTAAAAGCATTTACTCATCGTATGGTGATGCTAAAAGAAAATTGATTCGAAACAACGTTTTTCTTGCCGAAGCGCAAATTTACAACCGATCGTTTGAAGAGGCGGAAAAAGCTTTACTCATATTGCAGCAGCAATTTAAGCACGAGATGCGTACACTTTCTCCGGACTATGCCCAAATACAAGCAACCATAGGTCTTCTATATTGGTATCAGAATAGATGGGAAGAAGCAGAAAATTTATTCGCTGAACAATTAAACAGAGTGAAGTTACTTTATGGTGATTATTCAGATTTAAGAGTGAATACCGCTGCAATGATGGCGACGGTAAAACGCATGCTGAAAAAGATTGACGAATCACTTTTCTACCATGAGTTAGCTATTCACATAACAGAAAAGAAATATGGCGAACAGCATTTGAAAATGGCTGGGCTTCTAATTAATTATGGAAGTTTACTTGAGAAAAACGGAAAATTTAGTGAAGCCGAATCGACACTAGAGCGCGCTTTAGAATTGGCGAGAATAAATTATGGAGAGAATCACGATACTACGAATTATGCAAAATGGACCTTGGGTGTAGCAAAAGGTCGTCTTGGAAAATTGGAAGATTGTGTAATGTTATTGATTCAGGCAGAAAATTTTTTTCGAGGCAATTATGATTCAACTGAATACCCTATTGCCGAAATACAACAAGCAATAGGAATCGCCTATTTCTTTAGTAAAAAGTTACACGAAGCAGAACAATACTTACAGAAAAGCCAAAAAAATGTTGCGCGACGGGAGAACGCAAACGAGATTATCTTAAATGAAAATTTACGGTATTTGACTAAAATATATGAAACTCTTGGCAAGCAAGAAGAATCTGCTACTGCAAATCATCTAGTTGAACAGCTCTTGTGACTAAGTGAGCCCAGCTAGAAGCTGGGCCATACCAAACTATCTCTTCGTACCTGAGAAAACTCCCAATGTAGGGGAGTCATAAGTGACGCGATTTATGTAACCATCTTCATCGCGAGTAAACTCAACTGTTAACCCCGGAATCATTTTACTGAAAAATAAATTTGTCTGCTGTGGGTACATCTCAAAACTATTAAAACCGGTTATTTGTGCAACCAGCATATCGTCTTTTAGTTGCACTGACATCGCGACGCCTGGGAAGAAATCGTATGTACCAATGTAATCCTTTAATACCTCTTCAGGTAAATTAAGTGCTTTGATGTCACTAAACACATGCCGTAAGCCTTTATTAAAAGATGGGGCGACCATAGTATTATGGGCTTCCCCTTCAATTTCCCGATCTTCAATTAGCAAGTTCGTATAGCTCCGTGCCTCGATAGTATTTACAAAAGCGTAAAATGGCGCTTTTGTCGTTTCTACGGATTCAAGTTCTCCGACGCTAAGGAACAACTTGGTGTTTAAATCCGTATTTGAATAGGCATATTTCGCCTCTTCATTAAAGATCATATAATTGTCCCAGGCAAGGTAGGGTGAAGCTACGATATAGTTATCAAAGAGCGCCTGATGATTGAAAAGTGTATCCAATGCAAATAGTCCGCTAAGAGACCATGACACCAGCGTTTCGTGTTCAGTATTCACGTTCAGATTTTGATTGATGCGGGGCTTTAATTCGTTCAGCAACATCGCTCGAAAATTACCTGCGCCCCCAGAATTGGGGTACTCGACAACAGTTGTTGGAGAGTAATCGCGAATTCTTTTGGTTCCGTCCGAGTCAGCCCCCTCATATCCAATACCGACGATGATTGTATCCGGGAGCATCGAGTTGAAACTGGTCGCATGATCTAATGAGTGCACAAAATAGTCGGCGTCTAACAAGTAAAAAACTGGATATCCACCTTCTTTTTTCGCATCATAATTTTCTGGAAGAAGGATATAGATACTGAAAGTTTCATCAACATAATGAGATTCAAGTTTTCGCTCCATTGCGTCTGGAATAACCAGTTTCTTCTTGAAGTGTTTTAATTTATCGGATTTGTTTTGTAAAAGAGACTGCTGTGAGTGAGTATCAGCAACTGTATAGCCACTTGCAAAGATTATTAACGCTACTGCTAAAAATTTCATTTCAATTCCTCTGTTTGTAATAGGTAGTCAAACTTCTACCTACTGTTACTAAACGCGGAAAAGAAGAAAAAAACGGTTCAAATTTATTAGTTTTAAGAAAAGAAAAATCCGCTTATGGGCACTCAGGGAGGTCATAATTCCAATGTGGTTAACACGCTAACAGCAGCGTACAGCAAAAGTGAATATGACGATTGGGTTGAGGATGCGACTCTTTTTTATACATCCGAGCTAAAGTGTTTATACAATCATGCAGTCTCAGTATCTTTTACTTCGTAGATCTCCAGCCAATCTGCGGTTTCTCTTATTGAATCTGTGGTCAATTCCATTAAAAGTTCGTCTATGTCAGACATTGAGGCCTCAGTACGCTTAAGCTCAAGCAGTTGCTTGTTGTAGATCAGAAATACTTCGCGAGAACTGAGCGAACGCTGCGCGGAAATTTCGAACTCTGCATGATTACGAATGGCAAATGCGGTAGTGCCCAGAATGGGAAGCCACGTGGCCAGTAATCCTAAAAATTTAGACAGGGGATAACTTTCGGGCCCCCAAATGCCAAGCAGAATTTTTACGCCGATGATGAGAATTGTACTCCAGAACATCAGTTCGCTGAGATGCGCTAAACGATGTCCCAGTAGCTTCATGGAAATAGCATTTTGCGTATGATACTGGTATTGCCTGGCCACCCATTGGCCTCTGGAAAAATGAATAGCATCGTTGATGTATGCTCTGTCGACGGTATGCCCAGAGAAACCTACCCAGCGCACAACGGTCTCAATATACAGATATGCCCAACATCTTTCAGGCCCACCATGTCCAAGAAGGTTACGGCCGACAATTTGTTCACGATCGCGAAAACGACGCATAGGATAATTTGTTCCAAAGAACGACAGAAACAGGGTAGGGCGTAAAAACTCTGCTATGCATCGGTACTCTAGCCATTTGTCATGCAGACTACGCTTATGGTCCTTCCGGTAGAGCCAGTAAATCACAACCAGGATACTCATTTCAGCGATGGCAAAAATAAGCGGCAGAGTAAAGTATTTACTTTTGTCAGCAAAGGCGATAGCCAAAGATGCGATAATAAGCGCTGACGCTGCGAGGACGTAGATGAAGACAAAGATACTTCTATGTATGGAAGCGTAATGAGATGCTAATCGGTCTGCGCGCAGATAAGCAGCATAGTAGCGGTGACTGGACAGATTCTGAAAGTGTTCACACATATGGCTGACATTTGTCTTAATTTCGGCTTCAACAGGCAATTGTTTGTCTAGCTTAGATAGCTCCTCATTCAATTGATCGGTGGAGATAAACCACGATTTAAGCAGTGAGAACCCGTAGTGGAGCGGATTGAAGTGGCTGCGTTCAATTTCGATTGGGCCACTACCGTTAAAATCAACTTCTGCTGTATGCTCTTTGCATTCAACCGATTCTTTGGCGTAAGTATCAAATTTAGCTAAAATTTTATCTGCCAGCGGCAGCGAGGTGTGAGGATCAGACTGGGCTAATATGGTATCAAACAGCAAAATATGATTGAGCCATTGATTGAGCGAAGAAACATTTAGCGGTTCCTGGCTTTGACCGTTTTCGGTTGAAAAAATCAGCCGAACGTTATCCGAATGTTCAGTATCAATCCATATGACGGGGATCTTGGCTTTGTATGCCTGCGCTACCGTATAGGTGGTACCGAATCCATCGCGTTTTTGCCCGTCATACAAGGCAACTACCAGATCACAGTTTTTAATTAACGACTCACCACAGTTTTTGTACGCCTGGTCTGCATTTTTTCTTTGTCCATCTAACTCGAGCACCCGGCTGTGTTTGGACTGATAGCCGGCTGCTTGCAACAAAGCATAAAATTCTTGTTTTGACGCCTCGTCGAAATCAGTAGCGTATTCCTCCGCCTTAAAAGGGAGGATGCAAGAAAGTTCAAACTTATTTTTTACTAAGCTGGATTCTACCAATAGCCTGTCCGCACCATCTGCCAAGGAAGAAATTACTCTAAGGATGGGGGGCGTTGCAGCGTATAACCTGCGCGCGTGAGGATGTTGATAGCATTTTGCCAACTCTGTGTAAATTAGATCATATATTGACTCGATTTGTTGACTTAGCTTAGCGTTAGTAATTGAAATATTGTCATGCTTGCGGTGACCTGCTACAGCCACTCTCAGGGTCATAGGCACCAGCGGGGTGCTAGCAAAGTACTGATAGGAATTTTCGTGGCGAGCATGTTCCATCACTTCTCCATTAAGCTTCAAAATATAGCACCTGGGCGAACAGGCAGTTAGAAGGTATGTCACCGATGACGAAAATCCACTTCCGGTAGCGCAGCAAAATTTGATATGCAAAAAACCGCAATTCTTTCTTTTTATAGCAGTTACTCCTTTCATTTAACAGTAACTGTACTAATCTAGTTGTATGTTTTTTGTCCAGCGAGAGCGTAATGGCCCAGTGCCGTATTTTCGTATCATCTCCTGGGGACGTTGCTGTAGAGAGGACACTGGTTGGCAGTGTAGTTGAGCGACTCAAAGCTAAATTTGGTCACAGAAGTCACATCAAATTGATATTATGGGAGCAACTGCCATTAAACGCTTCTGACTCCTTTCAGCCCCAGTTGCCGGCTTCTTCAGAGTGTGAGCTGTTTCTGCTCATTCTATGGAAGCGGATTGGCACACCGCTGCCCGATTCAGCATTGCCAGATGGGTATGACGGCCCGATTACGGGCACTGAGTTTGAATTTCTATCCGCATTAAAGAGTCAAAAAAATAAGGGTAAACCTACCATTTGGGTATACCGAAAAATTAACCCCAATAAGAAATCTGGCTTAGATGAAGTGGATATTTTTTTTGAAAAATATTTCCTTGACTCACAGCAACGTCTATCTAAAGCATTTCACCAGTTCAATACGACTACTGACTTTGAATATCAATTGGAAGCACATCTGAATATTTGGCTCGATGAAAATCTGCCAACGGTTAGTGATGACGAACTGCTGAAGATTGAAAAATGGCAAAGTGGCAACCCGTATCTGGGACTCAAGCCTTTTAGATTCTCCCAGGCGAATGTCTTTCGGGGGCGCGCGGCTGCCGTAGCAGAAAGCATCGAACGGCTAAAATCAAAATCCGCCCAAGGTCATCCTTTTTTGTTAATAATGGGGATGAGTGGGTCAGGTAAATCGAGTTTATTGCGGGCAGGCATTCTACCCAGCCTATATACGCCGCAAATGGTCCCGGCAGTGAAACAATTCTATCGCGGCATTATGCGTCCTGCCGATGTTCAGGGCGATCCGTTTGCTGGACTGATATCCGCACTAAGCGCTAAGTCTGCTGGTTACCTTATCGATGATGATGATAAACCGGCTATGCTTGAGCTGTGTAAAAATGAGTCAGATAAGTTTATTGAGTATCTGGGCAACGCGTTGCAGAAATGGCCTCCACACAGTCAACTGGTGATAGGCATTGACCAGTTCGAGGAGCTTTACAACGCCTCCTCGATTGATATCGAAACACAACGCGCTTTTGCTCGTATAGTTCAGCGTTTAGTTGATCAACTAAACGTATGGGTGGTGGTGACGCTGCGTAGCGATTGTTATCACTTTTTAACCGACACCCCCGAACTGCTTGAGCTTAAACAAGATGGTGGTCAGCTAGATTTACAGCCGCCGGCACTTTTCAATATTAAACAAATGATAACAGAGCCTGCAGAGTTAGCCGGTTTGCAGTTTGAGCAAGGGCATGACGGCGAATTACCTCTGGATGAGGTCATTGCCCAGAGTGCGGCTAAATCTCCTGAGAGTCTTCCTTTGTTGGAATTTACCTTAAGCCAATTGTATGAAAAACGCAGCGCAAGCGGACTACTAACGTTTGCATGCTATGAATCGATAGGCGGAATAGAAGGCGCCATTGCCAGTCATGCAGAACATGTTTTCGAACAGTTTAAACCGGCAGTTAAAGCCCGTTTTTCCACTATTTTTAATCAGCTTGTTACCAGTGTCTCAGACGGTCGTTACTCACGTCACTGGGCTTACCTGGCAGAGTTATGTCGTAACAAGCATTCAAAAGCGCTTGTAGAGGGTTTTTTAGAGGCGCGTTTGCTGGTATCTGAGTGCAACCCAAAAGGAATTGAAGTGGTTACTCTCGTTCATGAATCGCTATTTCGTCACTGGCCACGTTTGGCAGAGTATTTGGAAAAAAACAAACGACTTCTGCATTTACGCAATGAAATTGATCAACAAGTTAAACGCTGGTTGGCCAACGGCAAAGATCCGGCTTTACTGCTAAATGCAGGAAAGCCATTGGAAGACGGGAAGGCTTTACTTAAAAGCCCATTAGCCCTGGACAAAGAAGCGCGCCAGCTCATTCTTTTGTCGGTCAAACGGGCGAATTACAATAAACGCATACAATGGAGCGCGGTTGCGGCGCTGGTTCTCATCACGCTATATGCCACGTGGGCATCAGTATCAGCCACACAAAGCCAACGCATAGCAGAAACAAGCCTGGCAAAAAGTCAGGATCTAATAGGTTTTTTGGTGGGCGATTTATACAGTCAGCTGAGTAAGCTTGGCCGCTTGGATGTCATGCAAAGTATTGGTCAAAAAGCGTTAAATTATTTCGTAGAGTTAGATCCCAAACGCGCGACGAATGAAGATATCGCTAATCGAAGCAAAACGTTGTATCAAATTGGTAGCGTTTACATAGAGTTGAATCAACATGAGTCAGCCCTTGAAGCCTTCGCTGAAAGTAGAAAGTTGCTGGAATTACTGACCCGGGAAAATCCAGATAATTATGAATACCTGTTCGAATATTCTCAGGCTACCTACTGGGTCGGCTATACCTATTGGCTGGGAAAACACTTTGCGAAGGCTCAGCAATTTTTTGAGCAGTATCTTGATATCGCCAATAATTTAGTTGCATTAAAACCGAATGATAGTAGCGCCAAAATGGAAGTTTCCTATGCGCTTTCCAATCTTGGTACCATGGCGGGAAGTCTGAATAAACATGAGCTGGCTAAGGAGTATTTTCAAGCATCAATTGCCAATAGTGAAACCATATTAGCGCGCGAACCGGACCACGATGACGCCCTCTGGTCACAGGCCGATGCAAATTCATGGCTAGGCAATGCTTACCGGAAGCAATTGGATTTAAAAAAAGCGCTGAAATACTACCAGGACGAACAGCGGGTTTTTAAGTCGCTAGTAAAACAGTCGTATAGCTATCACAATCGCTACGATTTGCTTCTTGCAACCAATCGTATCTTGGGTTTAAAGAGTTATCTGGGGCAATATGACAAAGCGCTCGAAGGGTATTATGCGTTACTGAACGATATTAAGTATTTAGTAAATCATGATCCCGACAATAGCCGGTGGCGTCATACTCACGTCATTTTGCTGGCCGACATTGCAAAAAATGAATTTTTGCAGGGAAACTGGTTAAAAGCAAAGCAGTACTTTAAAAGAAGCTTTCGAATTACTCCTAGCCTGCCAACAAATATAGAACGAATCTGGGTAGATGATTACGCTGAGCGTCACTATTGGTATTGGCGATTTCTGTATGCTCAGGGTGAAACTAAACAAGCCCAAATAGTGGGCAACCAAATCATGTCATTATCGAGCAAACCAGCTAAAGTTTGGCAAATTCGCTATGCAAGCAGAAGTGCACAGCCCGTTGATTTTGAAAACGCCAGGAAAAAAACAGACATCGCTGGGCCGGACGCGTTGATTGCCTATCTCGAATACGCCATTGCCAATAATGATGATGAAACCAGCCGAAAGCTTGCGTCCTACGTCCCAGAAGAAATGTGGAAAAATTTTGATTTAAAAGAGCTGAAACTTTTACTTCCGCCTAAAGAGTTGAGCCTTTCCCAGCAATAGTGCGGAAAATACACAAGCTGTAGGAATAGGTCATTGCTTTTAAAGAAGATGAGCATGAATTTATTGTGTGCTTACTTAACAAAAAAACAGGAGCTTTTATGCGTAACATTAAACCCAATCAACCCATGCTACTTAAACTTTTAATTTTAACTGCCGCTTTTATTCTTTTTACTACGAGCAGTTTACCTGCGTTGGCTGATGGAGCCACTAACCAAAATTCAGTTGAAGTGAAACTGGTACCCTCTGCGGATAACCCGGCAGATCTCATTTTATATATGGGAAACGAAAAAATTGAAGTGATTGACTTTCCGAAGGGTAAGAAATTTATTCAGTTCGCGTTTCCAGCCGAATACAGCAACTACAGTATTCGTGTATTTGAAATGAATGAGGTTGCCGATAAGACGCGAATAATGGACCTCTATAAAACCAATCCCGCGCAGGGGATTGAAGCGTTTGATAAGCAATGGGAGGGTAAAGCGTCTAGCCAACAAAAAGGCCACGAATTTAATCTGCGTGAACCCAAAAACCACAATATGGTTTTACAAAACTTAAATCGAGACGGTACTAGAGAAGGGACGTTGCACGATTATATTCTTAAGTTTACGGTGAACGGAAAAACCTATTTGCATGATCCCCAGATAAGAAATCGCGATTAATCGCGCATGGATAGGCACGCTTAGTAAAGCTTACTACCCCAGTCCAGCTTACTACGCAGCACATTGAAATAGTTATATCCTTTGGGATGAACGAGTGCCAAGGTATCAGCACTCTTGCGCACTCGAATTTCATCGCCGGGCAGCACAGGTAAAACGATATGGCTATCACAACTTACCTGTAAGCTGTCACTGTTAACTTTAGATACGCGCATGGACACTTCACTGTTGGCGTCTACCACTATGGGGCGGGAACTGAGCGTGTGAGGAAACATGGGAACGAGAGTTAATGCGTCAAGTCTAGGCATAATGATAGGACCGCCGCCTGATAATGAGTAGGCTGTCGAACCTGTGGGGGTGGCAACAATCAACCCATCAGAACGCTGACTGAACACAAACTGGTTATCGATGTAAATTTCAAATTCCATCATGTGCGCGACTTTCCCATGGTGAAGTACCACTTCATTCACCGCGCAATTATTGCTTTTTAACTGTTCATGGCGATATACGCCCACTTCCAGTAAAAAACGCTGTTCGACAACGGTTTCGCCTGCAAAAATCAAATCAAGTTGGGATGAAATTTCATCGGGACTGATATCAGTTAGAAACCCCAGGTTACCTCGGTTAACGCCCACCACGTGAATTTCAAAGCGAGATAAAACCCTGGCAGCCCCTAACATGCTGCCATCGCCTCCTACCACTACAGCAAGATCAGCTTGTTTACCTATTGTTACCAGGTTTGCAAACGGCGCGTCCACATCGGTCATCTCGGTGGCTAAGCTTTCCTCAAGGAGTATTTCGCAACCTTTGTTTTTAAGATAGGCAATAAGTTCGTCAAGACTGTCCTGGGTAGCTTCATGACTTGGTTTGCCAATTAAGCCGACGGTTTTGTATAACATTAAGATGCTGATGTCCGTAGTAAAATCAGGGGGCTACCTTGGACATTAGCACACATGACCAGTTGAAAGAAAGTGTTAGCGCGCAGTCCAGCCACCATCCAGGATCATAGTCTGACCAGTAATGTTACGAGCATTATTGCTGATCAGGAAGCTTGCGGTGGCGGCCAGTTCTTCAATACTTATAAAGGCTTTCTTGGGCATGGGTTCCAACATGATTTTGTTCACCACGTCTTCTTCAGAAATTCCGTTTTCTTCGGCCTGAGCTTTTATCTGTTGTTCCACCAATGGGGTTTTGACATATGCTGGGCAGAGGGTGTTGATAGTAACATCACAATCCCCGGTTTCCAGCGCTACCGTTTTTGCAAAGCCAAGCAAACCATGTTTGGCGGCTACATAAGCCGATTTGTAGGGTGAAGCAATCACCGAGTGAATTGAACCTACGTTAATAATTCGCCCAAAATTACGTTCACGCATACCTGGTAAAAATGCTTGAGTGAGTAGGGCAGGGCCCACCAGCATTACATTGATCAACTGTTGCCATTTATCTGCAGGAAAGGATTCCAGTCTGGAAACATGCTGAATGCCGGCGTTATTGATCAAAATATCGATAGGCGTGGCTGACAAGTTTTCAGCGGTCTGCCGGACCTGCTCAGCATTGCTTACATCCAGCGCTATCGATGCGGCACTTAAACGACGAGACGTTAATTTTTCACTCGCTGCTGAAGCGGCTTGAAGATTTAGATCAGCCAACACTACATGGTGACCTTGTTGCGCTAAATGCTCAGCGATACCAAAACCAATACCGCTGGCGCCGCCGGTAATCAAAATATTCCGTTTAGTCATCGGTGTCCCCATTGTTCAACTTTTCAACGATGGTCATCACGGCTTTGATTTGCTGACCTTCGGCGGTGGCGTATTCCGCGGAGGTATATCCCCACCAATCCCAGCAGCCCTGAGGATTAAGCGGCATAAACATGGACTTTTTGGTTTGCGGATACACCACGACCATATTGTTGCTGTCTGCCCATTCATTTATTCCTGTATTTTGCACATACGCTTTTCCTACCGCTTCGGCATACTGATTACAGCCATGAAAACTGATATGCACCTTGCATAGATTCCCGTCAGCACAGGATTGAGGAATATAAATATAACCTGTGTCCGCCATGGTCTTAGCCGATTCGCCTGCTAAAGCATGTTGATTGAATGCAAGCAGTTCACCCGAGAGCTCAGCTGTTGGGGGATCCAAATCACCGATAAGCTTTGTAAGCATTTCGCCGGCGGCATCGTAATCGCAACTTCCCAGGTAAGGTGTATCAGAAGTTAAGCAAGAGCCGCCTTTTTCTTTAGTAGGAAATAAATGTGCAAAGGGTTTGTCATTCACGTAGGTCACATTCGGTGCGCCCACCCAGCTTTGATATTGCTCAAATAGCAAATCAGAAGCTGCTGCGGTGACTTTGAGATCTTTAGTTCCGTGAAGAAGCCAGACCTTATCGCCTTCGAGGTTACTTAATGCTGCAATTTTTCCTTCTTTAGCCCACGTAACGGCAGACTGATTCAGTGTTGATAAGTCAACCGGTGTGTCCATTTTGCTGACACACTGATTTAGCGCCACCGTAATATCATTCTGTCCACAAAAATAAGGTCCTGCTGCAATAATTCCTGCTCCGTTCACTTTGTCACTGTGGGCCACATGGAACTGTGTTGCCATATAACCGCCGGAAGACAACCCTGAGACTGTCATATCTGACACATCCAAATTAAGTTTTGGCAAGGGAGGAGCTGCAATAGCATAAAGAGGAAGCGATATAGCTGACACTAATGTAAAGCGCGCAAACTGCATAATAATATTACCTGACAGGGTTATTTAAAAAAGTGGTGATAGCAGTTGCATGCTGCTGCACATTCACCACACCTTCCAGATGACCAAACTGCCCCTGTAGAGTAAGCAATTTACTGGATTCACTGAGCATTTGATGGGGCGTATCCACAAGATAGGGCATCAGCAATAGGTCGCTGGCAGACGGTAAAAAGAGACTGGGGGCGGCCACGTCTGCCAGCCCTTTGTTCAACGATGTGCCGTGACCGGCGACAAACAGCTGGCAAGCCCGCGCCAAATAGAGCAGGGAATTTGCGTCCATATTTTCAGCTCGTGCTGTTGCGCGCTGTTTTAGCCATTTAACGATACTGTGGGAAGATGTAATACGAGTTAGGGGCGCTGCCTCTAAAGGAGTGTAACCGAGTGTTTCACCTTGTTGATTGAAAAACTCAGGGGTCAGTGCTTGCTGGGTGATAAGCATGAGCGAAGCGGTGAGACCATCGATCGGCATGTTGTCGCGCGAATAATTACCGTTCTGCCAGTTAGCGTCTAATTTAATCGGTAGCGTCCATTGTTCCAGTAATGCTGTGGTCCAGGCATCACTCTCTCCTGCGCCTATTACTGAAATCACGCGCTTTACCTTATCAGGATAAGCAGCAGCCCAGTCCAGCGCCTGCATGGCCCCCATAGAGGGACCAATCACCGCATGCAATGACGCTATGCCCAAGCGCTGCAAAACCGCTTTTTGAACATTGACAAAGTCGCGAATGGTGACCACGGGAAAATCTAATCCCCATGGTTTATTTGTAGCAGGGTTGATACTGGCGGGCCCGGTGGTGATCACGTGCTCGTCATAGACATTAATGTTAGCCAGTGAATCCACGCTGATGACAAAATATTTAGTTGTATCAATGGCCTTGCCGGGGCCGATAATCGCATCCCAATATCCCGGTGCGGCATCATTATGGCTGTATTTTCCAGCAGCGTGGGACGTTCCGGTAAAATAATGGGTTATTAAAATAGCGTTGCTTTTATCTTTATTAAGCGTGCCGTAGCTTTCCCACCCCACTGTAACTTCTGGTAGTACAGTCCCATTGAACAACTCAAATTGTTGAGCGGTAAAAACTTGCTTTTCAACCAGTGGCTCATTCGTGGCAGGCTCCGCCTTTGTAAGCACTGCATTACAAAGAATTAAGCAGAAAAAGATATATTTTCTCATCAGCAAGCTCACATTATTGAAAACAGACCAATTGCCATAACCAGGCCAATAAGCGGCACGACTACTGTCAAGGCTGCCACTGCGTTATACGCTGCTTTGTGCGTTTCATGGCAGATAGCTCTGATTGTGGTGACCACGTATCCGTTGTGGGGAAGAGAATCCAGCGCACCCGATGAAATGGAAACAATGCGATGTAATTCGTCTGGTTCTACTCCTTGATCCAAATAGTGAGGTGCTACCAATGGCAACGCAATCGCCTGCCCACCAGAAGCGGAGCCTGTTAACCCGGCAATAACACTCACCGCTATTGCCGCGCCGATAAGTTCATTGCCGGGGATCTGGGTCATCAAGTCTACGGTTTGCTGGAAAGCAAGGGTACTTTTGGCAATCGAACCAAAGCCCACCACCGCGGCGGTATTGCCTATTGCCACTAATGCGCCCGTGGTGCCCAGATTAATGGCCTGTGGCATATTATGAAAATGTTTGTGGTTAATTATCATAATGGTTAAAACACCCCCGCCCAGCGCAACAATCAAAGCAAGTTGGGCGAGTTGCTCATGTAGCGAAAACGATAACACCAACACCACAATAAGAGGAATGAGCCCTGTAATCGGGTGAGGGTAGTCGCGTTCGGGAATATGGGGGTCATAGTCTCGACTGTCGAATGCTTCACCGTTGGCAACGGCCTTGCCAATCATTTTCTTCAGCCACCAGTAACCGAAGGTAGCCATGAAAACGGCGACCACTAAGCTCACTTCCCAACCGGCAAAAGGAGAAGTGCCTAGATACTTAATAGGGATCCAGTTTTGAATTTCGGGTGAGCCTGCGGAGGTCATGGTGAAAGTTACCGAGCCAAAAGCAAGGGTGGCCGGAATGAATCGACGAGGCAAATTGGCATCTTTGAATAAGCTCAAGGCCATGGGATAAACCGAAAAGGCCACCACAAACACACTGACGCCGCCATAGGTCAGGATGGCGCACGCCATGACCACTGCCAACACGGCGTGTTTAAAACCCAATTTGCCGACTATCCAGCGCGCGACAGCATCTGCAGCACCAGTGTCTTCCATAAACTTACCAAAGATTGCACCCAGTAAGAACATGAAAAACCAACTGGCAATAAATCCAGAGAAGCCGCTCATATAGGTTTCTACAAAGTTATTTTCGCCTACAAAGACGGGCAACCCACTGGTAAGGGCGACGATCAACGCACATGTCGGCGCTGCGATGAATAAATTCATTCCGCGTATGGTGAGTATAATCAGTAAAACCAGACCGCCTATCAGGCCAATCAAACTTAACATAGTCTATTCCGCTTATTGTTATTCTCTTTATCTGCAAGACAGATAGTCAGAATTTAGGTAAATTGTGAAGTGATCTCAAGCACTTGCCCATAGTACGATGGTACTACATAAAAAAATTCTTGCTTGTTTTAAAGTGAGGGCAGAAGTACTCAGTTTCGATGTTGTCGTTACCACGGTACGCATGAAAATAAATCCACCCGTTTAGCCTTATTAAAACAAAAACGAACAGGGAACCGATATGCCACACACATTAAAACACGCCAGATGCTTTAACAAGACACTGTGCGCAACCGCTGTTGCGGTTGCCTGTTTCAGTGGGCCAGTTGTCAATGCACAAGAGCAGGTGGAACCTGCTGTCAACGAAAAAAAATTAGAGCGAATCGAAGTCACCGCACGAAAAACCACTGAATCGTTACAAGAAGTGCCAGTAGCGATTACGTCAATAGGCGAGAGTGAGTTAACTGAAAAGGGAATAAGTGTACTTACCGAAGTACAACAATTTTCACCCAATACGACCTTGCAAACCAGCCGCGGTACCAACTCTACGTTAACCGCGTTTATTCGTGGTGTGGGTCAACAAGATCCGCTGTGGGGGTATGAACCTGGAGTAGGCATTTATATTGATGATGTGTATCTGGCACGGCCGCAAGGGGCCGTTCTTGACCTGTTGGATGTGCAACGGATAGAGGTTTTGCGGGGTCCTCAAGGGACACTTTACGGCAAGAATACTATTGGCGGTGCGGTTAAGTATGTCACCAAAGAAATGTCAGGTGATACGCAATTTACCGCCAAAGCCACGGTGGGTAGCTATGAACAGCGTGATATAAAGCTTTCAGGGCAAGTACCCATTGTTGAGGATGTGGTTTACCTAGGATTTGGCTATGCCAATCTTAATCGGGATGGCTTTGGTCATTATTTGCAGTCCTCACAACCCAATCAAAATCGTGAAAATTACAATAAAGATTTGTGGGCTGGAAGGCTTACCCTGGAAGTTCGCCCAAGTGAGAATTTATTTTTTCGCTTTGGTTGGGATAAAACAGAAGACGATTCAAATGCAAAGGGTGGATATCGGTTATTACCCAGTATTTTAACCGATGCTCCGGTACCGGATTCAAAATATGATTCCTATACCAGTTTGCCAACCTGGAACAAAGTTGAGTTGGAAGGGTATAGCTGGCTCGCCCAATACAATGTTAATGATGCGCTGGAATTAAAATACATCGGATCACATCGTAAAGGCTATTCACCGACAAATATTGATTTTGACAACACGGCGTTAGATATTTTCGACGTGCCTGCCGAATATAAAGATAAAAATGATACTCATGAGTTACAGGCTAACTATGTGGCTGATAACTTCAGCATGGTATCAGGATTATATTATTATGATGGTGAATCGTGCGGAAATTTTGATGCAATTCTAGGTGTGCTTGGACGAACTGAGTTTGGGTTGCCAGGAATTACACGGGAAGTCAGCGGGTGTAATAACAGTGAAAGTTGGGCGGCTTACGCCCAGGTCAATTATGATATTACCGAACAGTTATCTGTTTCAGTCGGTGCGCGTTATACCGACGAAGAAAAGTCGGCTACCGTTAACAATGGACTGGCGTTTTACAATCTTTATCCTTACTCAGGATGGATTGACGGCTTTGTGCGACCAGAAGGGGAGCTTGTACCGCAAGTATTAGGTAACGATCCGGATGGAGATGGCGTTTTTTCTGGCCCCTCAGTGGAAAACTGGTCACGTTTGACTCCGCGAATAGGGGTTGAATACCAGATGAACCCTGACACCATGTTTTTTGCGAGCTACGCGCAGGGTTTCAAATCCGGTACCTTTAACCCGCGAGCGAGTGGGCCTGAGCCGGGAGTGGACCCTGAAGTAGTGGATTCTTTTGAACTAGGTATGAAATCGGATCTCACTGAAAATTTCAGACTAAATGCAACCTTATTTAGCTATGTGCATAAAGACCGTCAGTATATTGGTATTGAAGGAGACTCAAACGATCCTACTGCACTCGAGCAACGTTTACGCAACGCTGCTGAGACAGAGGGGCAGGGGATAGAAGTAGAGATGACCTATGTCGCGACCGACAATTTACAATTTGATGTTGCGTATGGATATATCGATTTTGATATTGTTAAAAACGACGCCATTCCACCCTTAGTCGGCTTAGCTTCAACCCCCGAAAACACCCTGAACTTTGCCGTCAATTACTTGCTCGATACCGATTGGGGAAGTGTGATTTTCAATACTAACTACTACTACCGAGATGACTATCTGTTGTTTGAGACAAGCGAACTGATACAACAGGAAGCGTATGGTATGGTAAACGCCAGCGTGAGTTGGGAAAGTCCCAAGGGCGACTGGTTTGGTGGCCTTCACCTGAAAAACATCACTGATGAAGAATATCTTGTGGGTGGCTACGATTTTGTTACACAAGATCCTGTCACCGGCGCGCTTGGGCCGGGGCTCGGCGGAGATACCACGTTAATTGGATATTATGGCGATCCGCGTACCGTTCATTTAACCGTGGGTTATCGGTTCTAAAATGTTAGTAGAGGGCGACATTAAGCCTTAGTCGCCCTTTTGTTTAATCCTTGCTATTTCTTGTATGATTCTACACAGTAGTAAAAAACTCGTAGATTCCCCATGCAACCTAAAGTACTCATTGCTGACGACCACCCTATCTTTCGCGCTGCTATGCGCCACGCGCTGGTAGATATTATTGGTGATAACATGGTTGAAGCAGAATCGTATCCGCAAACGCATTCCGTCCTGAAAGCTGATCCTGATATTGAGATCGTGTTTTTAGATATAAATATGCCGGGTAACGAAGGGTTGACTGGCCTCAGTGAGATAAGAGCCACCTTTCCCGATATCATTGTTGTGATGGTATCTGCCGAGGAATGTCAGCATCTTATTCGCAAAGCAATCGCGCTTGGCTCTAGTGGATACATCCCCAAATCCACGTCGCTGCCGGTGCTCAGCCAAGCTATAAGTCAGATAATCGAAGGAGAGCAATGGTTACCTGAAAACCTCAGTGGGGCATTGCCTGATGTGCAAAATACAGCGCAGGAAGAGTTTGCCCACCGAGTGACGCAACTTACACCTCATCAATTTACTGTCTTACGATTAATCGCTGAGGGGTTGCTCAACAAACAAATTGCCTACCAGCTAGATATTTCAGAGTCCACGGTGAAACAACATGTTTCAGCAGTGCTTCGAAAACTTAACGTGATTAACCGAACCCAGGCAGGAATCGTCTTTAAGCAGGTAGTGGGGAGACAGTGAACTAAATACTAAAGAATATTTTCTTACAGCTGTTTACCACTAAGTCAATCTACTTCTGCTACTTTTGTCACGAAAGGAGAAGTAGATGAAATTATCATTATTATTGTCTTTGTTAGCAGGCGTTATGTATTGAGCAAAGTCGGCCAAAGCCAGTGCCGATTCTCCATTCTCAGTCGTAATCTTACAGCAAGATACTCAACTTTTTGCTGCATTTAATCGCTGCGAGCCAGCAAAATGGCGCCTTTATCGGGATCTAAACTTTGAATTTTATCTAGACAACGATGATCCGACATTTACCCGCAAGGACTTGGAACCGGCTTTTCTGGATAGATGTAAAGAAGGTGAGAAAGCAAACGTGATCAGAGAATTTGTACCCGGAGATCATGAAGTCCTTCCAATTCAAGGTGTCGGTGCAGTGCAGTTTGGGACGCATCGGTTCTTATTACAACAAACAGATGGGAGCTTCAAAGAAGTTGCGCGGCCCCGCTTTGTTCATTTGTGGAAAAAGAAACAGTGGAAGATTATTCGTGTGATTAATTATGATCATTAGTACTGATAGTGTTCTGCAAAAGTAGTTTTATCATCCTCTTCAGCGCAACCGGTTTGATGGGTTTAGGTAAATAACCTAGTTGCGCCGATTCAGCTTCATCTCGAATACCTTCATTTCGATTGGCGGTAATCAATATTCCCGGCACTTCCGCTGACCAATAGATTCGTAACTGACGTGCTACATGGGTCCCTACTTCCCCGTGATCAAGGTGATAATCCAGCAGCATTAATGATGGCGGCTCAGGGCATCTCGCCAGCACTTGTGCCAAGCTTGAAGCAATAATGACTTCAGCTCCCCAGTCATTCAATAGTGTGGTCATGGCGTTAGCTATTTGTGGATCATTTTCCAATACCAGTACCGTGTGGTCGGTTAGTGGATTTTGGATTAGATTAATTTCTTTATCGTCAGGCTGTTTAATTGCTGCCACTGTTTGGGGGGCTATTCTCGGAACGGTAATCGTGAATTGGGTGCCTTTGTCTACTTCTGATTGCAGCGATACACTGAGACCAAGCAATTCGCTGATACGTTCAACAATGGTCAAGCCCAAACCTAAGCCGTGGTTCGTGTCGTTTCCTTCCAATTGATGAAATTCATTAAATATTTCTTTTTGCTGATGCTGTGGGATGCCTAATCCACTATCGATGACACAAATATTGATAGAGGAAGTGTTGCAACGTCTGATGCCAACGAGAATGCCCCCCGATTTGGTATATCGAATAGCATTGGAAATAAGATTTTGCACAATTCTGCGTAAGAGGTTTTTATCTGAGCGAACCCATACCTGGGTGCGAACATAACGAAGGTTTAAAAGCTTCTGTTGAGCAATAATTGAAAACTCGCTTACCAACGGCTCCAGCAATTCGTCTAAGGAAAACGCGGTTATGTTCGTCGTCAGTCTGCCAGACTCAAGCTTTGTCATATCCAGCAACATAGAAAGTAAGCTTTCAGCACTATTAAGTGAATTAACTAATCCTTGCGCTATCTGTCCAGCCTCCGTTCCACTGGTTTTTTGCGCCAACATAGAAGCGAACAAAGTCGCTGCGTTAAACGGTTGCATAAGGTCATGCCCAGCCGCCGCCAGAAAACGTGTTTTGCTTTGATTAGCTTTGTCCGCATCAAGTCTGGCATGGTGAAGTTCTTGTGTGCGTTGACGCACTCGCAGTTCGAGATCGTCCTTAGCCGCTTTCAGTTGATCCTGAATTTGAATGTATTCTGTGATATCACTATAAGTGGTGACATAGCCGCCGGCGGGAAGAGGATGGCCATTTAGTTCTATAACTTTACCGTTATTATGTTTACGAACATGTTTATAGCGACTGCCAGAGCGCATATAGGTAACGCGCTTATCGATTTCCGCTTCAACATCGCATCCTGTGGCCAATAGCCCTCGCTCGGCATTAAATTTCAGCAAAGATTGGATTGGCATTCCGATCTGCAAATATCCTTTGGGATAATCGAACAGCTGTACATAGCGAGGGTTCCATGCAAGCAAACAAAGCTGTTGATTTAATACACAGATACCTTGTTCAATATTCTGCACTGATGATTGTAAAACTTCATGATTAAACTGAAACGATTGCGAGGCTTCTTCTACCCATTCCACCAGTTCCGGGATAGTTTCCTGTTGCGAGTCGGCAATGGCAGTCAGTAAAATCCTCGCGCTGGGATTTCCCACCTGAACAGTGAGTAATTTTTCCACTTTAGCCAATAAGGAATGACTCGCATAACCTGAGGCCGAATCTGGGGGCTCATGATAATTCAGTTGTTGTAAAAAAGCTTCATGTGCAGCTGGCTCAAGCACTCTTTGCGTCAGGTGCAGCAAGTCATTTATTCGGATCGCAAGCTCAGGAAACGAAGAGCTTTCAGGTTGACTCTGCTTGGGCGAAGTTCGTTGAGGTAACAGAATGCTAACTGCTACAAATACACCACAATTCACCAGCAAACTTAATATGAATCCATTCGCAAGCTCAGTATCAGTAGGGGCTGGGTTGAAATAATAACTTGATAGCAAACTAGGATAAAATAACCACATTACCCAACATAGAAAACCTGCGATAAGGGCGCACTGTGCCGCGAGTCGGGTACTTTTCTGCCAGTACAGGCCAAACATCAGGATAGGGAATATCTGCGCCAATAAGGCAATAGCAATACTGCCGGTTTTCACTAACGGTGCTGATTGACTGACATTGATATGATACCAATAGGCTATGCTCAATACTGCTATAATGGTCAGCCTTCTAATAGTTAGCAGACTGCGGGCCTCCACGGAAGTGTGATGTTTGCGGTTAATCGCCAGCTGAAGCCAAATTGGAGTAAATAAATTGTTCGCCATCATGACCCCTAAGGCAAGAGTAGCGACAATCACCATACTGGTAGCTGCAGAAATTCCACCTAGAAAAGCGATAACAGAGATAACGGTTGCATTACTTTGAATGGGTATCGCCAGTACAAATGCATCTGTTTTGACAAGTTGAGTGTCCAGTAAAAGTTGGCCAGCCAGCGCAATGGGAAGAATGAAAATTGTCATTCCGATAAGGTAGGCAGGGAACAGCCAGCGGGCTTTACGGAGTTCGCTGTCACCGTTTTGTTCGATGAAGTTCATATGAAACTGGCGGGGTAGCACAAACATGGAGCACACTCCGAGTAACATATGGCATATATAGACCCAGGGTGCTGCATCAGCAAACAGCACCCTGCGTGCTTCAGTAGATTGTGAAGCCTGGGCAAACAGATCAAAAAAACCATCAAATAGGCTGTAACAGACAAATAAACCGACGACAGAGAGGGCAGCTAATTTGACAATGGATTCTGCGGCAATGGTTAATAGTAAACCCGGGTGCTTACGCGTCAGGTTTAAGGTGCGAGTACCGAAAAAGACAGCAAACAACGCCATAATGGCGGCGACGTATAGTCCCACTGCATTAACCGAGGTGTCAGAGCCCGTTATCAGGTTGATACTCTCAGTGATGGCATCGAGCTGAAGGGCGATGTATGGAACAACGCCGACAAAACATAAAATAGTAACGGTGGCGGCGAGCAAGTGACTATTGCGGTATTGCAAGCCAATCAGATCAGCCAAAGAGCTAATGTTGTGCTGTTGGCACAGGCGACTGACTTTTCGCAGTACACCAAAGCCAAACAGCATAGTCAGGATAATACCAGAATAAGTCGGTACAACGGCCCAGCCATACTGTGATGCTTGGGTAACAGTGCCAAAAAAGGCCCACGAAGTGCAGTGTACCCCCAGGCCCAGACTATATAAGACGGGATGCTGTTGATTATCCTGCAGGTTTTTATCGCCCCAGAAAGCAATGAGAAACAACACTACCAGATAGCCTACGACCAGTAGACCAACAGTCCAAAGAGTCAACATCGTACGTTCGAATTTACGTCTTTATTATGCTTTCAACCTACCACAATTCATTCGAAGCGTGTGGAATTATTATCTACATTCTGTAAATGTGTGACTCAGGACTGAACAACAAATTAAAGTGGGGCGTTTTATTGAGAGAACATCGTTTTGGCTTTTGATGTGTTTTCAGTGGAGACAACTTACTGCTTGGTTCTGGCCTCGGGCCTCACTATAAACCAGCTAGCCCCCACCGCACTGGCGAAACATGTGTACAGCAAAACAAATACCCAATCGGGAGCGTTATAATAAAGTAACTGTTGTAGCCAATGTTGTATAAACGAACCCGCGTAGCTAGCTTGACCTGCTTCAGTTCTTAACGCAATTTCCCAATGGGTTAAAGGACACCTTGCTCCCATCCACGCTTGAACCGTAACAAAGACAATGGCAAGTAAATGGAGTATCCGGAAGGTTCGAATCCTGACCCATTGCCAGCCCATAAAATATCCTACATAAACCGCTACCAGTCCTAATACGACAAATAAAACGAATAGAACGTGTACGATCAATATCGCATCGGCCAAAAATATGAATAGCGATTCTCTCTTCACTTTTTCTCACTTCGTTGCAACGTTGCCCGCACAATGTATGGATATGGTGAACTCTGGTTAGGGGAAGAAATCCTGGCGCTTAGGTGAAATAAGTAAGCCAAATAATGTGCAAAAGACTTGTCTGAATTTAGCACAGTTAGGCTATAAAGGGGTTATTGCAAATGGATACATGGATTGGCTTGTTGAAACGGGATATTTGTTACTGCTAGTGGGTGTGGAAGGTACGTACTATGAATCATCATTTTAGTCCATGCAGGTACCGTTTAAGACGACGCAGAAAAAATGCATAGATAATTGGATAGCGGTTAATTTGAACTTATGCGAAGTTATCGCATCGAGCAGGGCAAGGATTCACCTTTTCCTTTGCACTAAATTATAAGCAAAGAGAGAAATTTTTCTGCTGCTTAAGAAATGTTGAAACGGCTTCCTCAGGAAGCCGTTTCAGAAGGGCATGGTTATGACCTGCGACCCTGTTACCTTAATCAAGTTTAACTTACAAGGTCATATTCAAACGCACTAGATACGTTCGTTTAGCTCACCAGCAAGTGGGGACTCCATTAAGCCATTCTCAGAAACCCATGCACGCAAAGTTTTGCCATCTTTCTCAGGCGCATTCAGTTGGCTCTTAGGCATTTTCTTTACCAGCAAGGTGCCAGCTTCAACGGCATTGTTTAGAAATGCTGTACGAAGCAGGCTTTGCCCGTCACAAGAAATACCTGTGTAATAATCTTGTAATTTCAGACGGTAGTCAGTCTCTACCTTCTTCATTTTTTTACGCAGTTCACCTTTGTCATCTACTTTCACGATATTACAGATGTTAGCAAGATCGGTCTCAATATTTGCTTGTGCTGAGCCAGCAAAAATCAGAGATGCGGTAGCCAAAATGATAGAAGCTTTAACAGTTTTCAACATAGTCATATCCTCAGGAATTTAGTCGTTATTTGTGTTGAGGATGCGGATTAAACGGGAATTTTTGGCTGTTGGAAAACGAGTAAGTGATACATTGTTATAAAGAAATATACGCTTTATGCGCAGGTGGTAGAAATGATTTGATTAGGTTAGCTTTTTGCGCATTAAATAAGTAGCGCTAACCTATTGCAGCTTATAGAGTTTGGTACACCGTCATCACATACAAATTCTTTAGAAAAAATTACCGACAGAACCTCCAGGAAACGTATTTTTTTTATACAACGCGCAAGGTATTCTGCGGGAGTATGCTAAAGGAAGTTTCGCAGCCATAAAGGATGCTCTAAACAAAGACTGGAGTGCGCTTATATGTGGCGTAACGATCTGTATAAAAACAAGAATTTTTTCTTATGGATTTGTCTTCCTGTCACCGAACGATTTACTCCTTAAAAATTTCCACAAAAATTATAAGGTCACACTTGAAGCCTCGTAATCTAACCCCATTAATAGGGCCAGCAACAATCTTAAAACTGACCCATTCAGGTTCATTTATTAACAAGTTAAAGCCGATGATCGCACTATCCGGAGGTAAACATGAGCGACAAGCGTGACGAGCAGGCGCAGACCGAAGAGCAACCAGTAGAATCTGTAGAGCAACTTGCTGAAGAGAATGACGCGGCTCAGGATGCGCAGCCCGATGCAGAAATTGAAGGGCGTGACGAGATAGGCCAGAAGGTTTATGAGTTACAAAATGCGCTAAGTGAAGCGCAGAACACCATTAAAGACCAGCAGGAAAGTGTGCTGCGTGCAAGAGCCGATATGGAAAATGCGCGTCGTCGTGCAGAAGCTGAAGTAGAGAAAGCACGCAAATTTGCCTTAGAGCGTTTCGCGGGCGAGTTATTGCCGGTAATTGATAACCTCGAACGCGCGATAGAAATGAGCGATGCCAATAACGAGGCGGTAAAACCTTTGTTAGAGGGCGTGGAAATGACGCACAAGTCGTTTCTATCTACCATCGAAAAATTTGGCATGACACTAGTTGATCCGCAAGGCGAACAATTTAATCCTGACTTACATCAGGCTATGTCAATGCAGGAAAGCGCAGACCATGAGCCAAATACGGTGATGGCAGTGATGCAAAAAGGCTATCAGATTAACGGTCGTTTGTTACGTCCAGCGATGGTGATGGTATCTCGATCGCCTAGCAGCGGTGTTGATACAGAAGCCTGACAAAAGTTTTTTAATTAACACCTATTGAAATTGTGAGTAAATAACCCCACTCACATTGCAGACTTAAGTACGAATTTATTTTGGAGACACGTAATGGGTAAAATCATTGGTATCGATTTAGGTACAACAAATTCATGTGTCGCAGTTCTAGACGGCGACAAACCTCGCGTAATCGAAAACGCGGAAGGCGATCGCACAACCCCTTCCATCATTGCTTATACTAATGATGGCGAAACGTTAGTCGGTCAGCCAGCGAAACGTCAGGCGGTGACAAACCCTAACAACACTTTGTTCGCGATTAAGCGTCTTATTGGTCGTCGCTTTGAAGACAAAGAGGTTCAACGCGATATCGACATTATGCCTTTTACTATTACCAAGGCAGACAATGGCGATGCGTGGGTAGAAGCGAAAGGTCAAAAAATGGCTCCTCCTCAGGTATCTGCGGAAGTGCTGAAGAAAATGAAGAAAACCGCGGAAGACTTCTTAGGTGAAGAAGTGACTGCAGCGGTGATCACTGTTCCTGCGTACTTTAACGATTCTCAGCGTCAGGCTACAAAAGATGCAGGGCGTATTGCTGGATTAGAAGTTAAGCGTATTATCAACGAACCCACAGCCGCAGCATTAGCCTACGGTATGGACAAGAAGAAAGGCGATAACGTTATCGCAGTGTATGACTTGGGTGGTGGTACTTTTGATATCTCAATCATCGAAATTGATGAAGTGGATGGCGAGCACACTTTTGAAGTGTTAGCGACTAACGGTGACACCCACTTGGGTGGTGAAGACTTCGATAACCGTATGATCACTTACCTTGTTGATGAATTTAAGAAAGATCAGGGTATCGATTTACGTAAAGATCCGCTGGCGATGCAGCGTTTAAAAGAAGCCGGTGAGAAAGCTAAAATCGAGCTGTCTTCTGCACAGCAAACTGAAGTTAATTTGCCTTACATCACGGCGGACGCTTCTGGTCCTAAACACTTAGCAATCAAGGTAACCCGCGCCAAGCTGGAGTCGTTGGTTGAAGATATGGTGAAAAACTCACTGGAGCCAGTGAAACAAGCTCTGGCTGATGCAGACCTGTCAGTAAGCGACATCCACGACATTATTTTGGTGGGTGGACAAACACGTATGCCATTGGTTCAGAAGTACGTAACTGAATTCTTTGGCAAAGAGCCTCGTAAGGATGTTAACCCTGATGAAGCGGTAGCTGTAGGTGCTGCGATCCAAGGTGGTGTACTGGCGGGTGATGTTAAAGATGTACTGCTTCTTGACGTAACACCATTATCGTTGGGTATTGAAACGATGGGCGGCGTGATGACTGCGCTTATCGAAAAGAATACGACTATACCGACGAAAAAATCACAGACATTCTCTACAGCAGAAGACAATCAGTCTGCGGTAACAGTGCATGTTCTGCAGGGTGAGCGTAAGCAAGCTTCTGGTAACAAATCACTGGGTCAGTTCAATCTTGAAGGTATTCGTCCGGCGGCACGAGGTGTACCGCAAATTGAAGTAACGTTCGATATTGATGCTGACGGCATATTACACGTATCGGCGAAAGATAAAGATACAGGTAAAGAGCAGAAAATTACTATTAAAGCGTCTTCTGGTTTAAGTGATGAAGAAGTCGAAAAAATGGTAGCGGATGCGGAAGCTAATAAAGATGCTGATAAGAAGTTTGAAGAACTTATTCAAACGCGTAACCAGGCTGACGGCATGATCCACGCTACGCGTAAACAGCTCGAAGAAGTGGGTGATGCTCTAAGTGCTGAGGATAAAGCGCCAATTGAAGCTGCATTATCTGATCTTGAAACGGCTGTTAAAGGCGAAGACAAAGCAGAAATTGAGGCGAAAACTCAGGCATTGGTTGAAGCATCTGGCAAACTTATGGAAGCCGCGCAGGCAAAAGCTGGACAGCCTGGTGCAGATGCGGGTGCACAGGAAGAAGCAAGCGCTAAAGCTGATGACGACGTTGTTGACGCTGAGTTTGAAGAAGTCAAAGACGACGAAAAGAAGTAAGCTGAAAATCGCTCATCAATTTAGTTGATGAGCTGAATCAGTTAGGCGCAGCAGGGAATGCCTTGTTGCGCCTTTGTTTTGTGAAGCTTTACGACGCCGATGAGCAGTTAAAGTGCATATCCCACACGGATATGAAAAAAAGGGTAGGAAAGTAACCGATATGTCGAAACGTGATTACTACGAAGTCCTGGGAGTCGAGAAGGGCGCCGGTGAACGCGATATTAAAAAAGCGTACAAAAAACTGGCAATGAAATATCACCCTGATCGCACGCAGGGTGACAAGTCTCTCGAAGAAAAATTTAAAGAAATCCAGGAAGCGTATGAAATCTTAACGGATCCGAAGAAGCGTGCAGCTTATGACCAGTATGGGCATGCTGGTGTTGATCCCAATCGCGGTGGTGGTGGCTACGGTGGCGGGGCTGACTTTGGCGATATTTTCGGTGACGTATTTGGTGATATCTTTGGTGGGGGGCGAGGTGGCCGCCAGTCACGTGCCCGACAAGGTTCAGATTTACGCTACAACCTGGAATTGTCTCTCGAGGAGGCAGTGCGAGGTAAAGATGTAGAAATTCGTGTGCCGACCTTAGTTGAATGTGACTCATGCCATGGTTCAGGCGCAAAAAAAGGTTCGTCACCTACCACCTGTCCAACGTGTCATGGCAACGGCCAGGTGCAAATGCGTCAGGGCTTCTTTGCAGTCCAACAAACCTGCCCTACCTGTTCTGGTAAAGGCAAAATCATTAGTGATCCCTGCAATAAATGCCATGGACATGGTCGCACTGAAAAAACCAAAACACTATCGGTTAAAATTCCGCCGGGTGTTGATACAGGCGATCGTATCCGTCTAAGTGGTGAAGGCGAGGCCGGAGAAAATGGTGCCCCAGCAGGTGACTTGTATGTTCAGGTCCATGTTAAAGAACATAAAATATTTCAGCGTGACGGTAGCAACCTGTATTGTGAAGTGCCTCTAAGTTTCACTACTGCTGCGTTAGGTGGTGAACTGCAAGTGCCCACTCTGGACGGCAAAGTGAAACTAAAAGTTAGCCCGGAGACCCAAACAGGTCGCATGTTCCGTTTACGCGGCAAAGGGGTTAAGTCGGTACGTAGTGGTATTACGGGAGACTTAATGTGCAAAGTAGTTGTTGAAACGCCGGTAAACTTGTCTGCCAGGCAAAAAGAGTTGCTCAGAGAGTTTGAAGATTCGATGGGCAGCGGAAGTGATAAAGCCAAGCATCGTCCTAAAGAACAAGGTTTTTTTGACGGCGTTAAAAAGTTCTTTGATGATCTAACCAATTAGATCGTTATGAAGTATTTTAAAAGCCCTGCTTGCAGGGCTTTTTCATAACTACCGCATCGTTTAACTTTTTGTTTATATTCTTCAAAGCCTCGTATCTTTAATAGAATAAAGTCACCATGCGGCTTATCTAGTGATTTCTTTAACTGCGCTAGTCTTTCTCTTTCTTTCGTCGTTTGGAATAGATGTCCGCCTCTATCCCCTTTTCGTCGCTGCTTATTTCCACTTTAAGCGACACTCATTGCGTTCGATTTAAACCCTCTAAACCTTCACATAATTGGCTTGTCAAAAGTGTAAAAATCCACGCGCTAAGCGAGCAAGCATCATTACGGTTTTGTCTAAAACTAAGCAGGGGATCTTCCAACGCCATGGCTCCACGAATAACCTGGAACGTGAAATGCAGCGATATCGCGTCATAGAATAAAATTCCTCCTACATCGATAAAAGGAAATTTGGCTGAGCTACCACACTCATGCTGCGCTGATTGTAAAGGCTAGATATTGTAAAACCAGGCTGCTATCAATAATGACGGTATGAGAAAGTCATCACCTTTGGATAAGAGGAGCTAAAGCGAAACGCCCTTACAGGAAGAATGGGTAGGTAAAACGGTATACAGTGAAGTAAGGGCACTCAATCATTGTCAGTATGAGAGGCGTAATGATGTAGACTGCGGTGTGGGAGACAGAATGGCGTGCAATCATTTACTTTACTGGTAGACCCCCAATAGCAATCTAATATATTGTTTATTTATATTTTCTCTATTAAGTATTACTAAATTCTATCGTATATTTCGGTATACCGGCATGGTTAGAGTAATACCATATGGGTTGCTAATTTCGTGTTTTGTGCTTTTTATCCGATTGAATCATGGGGGCGATATGTTTTATTCTTTTCTTATAAATATTAAAAGCTTAAATTGATTAAATCTCGTACCGAACTAGCGCTTGTCGATAGTCTTTTTTATGCGAGTAGTATTGTTTTCCCGATTTAGGTTAACTACGCTTTAGTAGCAATCTCATTCGAGTGAAAGACTAAGGAAATAAATTTTGTGAATAGAGCTCAACGTTGGTCACGGTTGACTTCACTTTTATCAGACGTCGTGCTGACTTTGAATGTGAGTGGTGCTGTAATCGTATCCATGGACGAGCGCATGGAAAGTGGCTCAGTACTTAGCGGTGTTATGGATAATAAACCAGTAGCGGGCAATATCAAACTATCAAACGATGCGGCAAAATTATGTGCGAGGAGCAATGTTACCGTTGCATTATCGGGAGAAATGTTTGCTTGGCCCAGGTCACTCCAACATTTAGCAGTAGCCTGCTCAGTTCATTTCCAAAAGTTATTAACGCACCGCTCTGATGATAGATTATATATAATAGTCCTCTCGCCTAGCCCTCTTTCCATACAGCAACAACAGACCCTCATGCATCTAGTCAATAAGTTTAGTGAAATGAACACAAGCCTGGATAAAGCCAATGAGGGCGAACTCACATTGCAAAAGAAAGTAGCTGAATTGACCCATACTGGTGGCTGCCAGTATTTTGTAGAAAGTGGGGATTTAATCGTCACTGATGAGTTCACGAAACTGCTCAATCTGCCGAATGACTCCTATTTTTCCTTGCGGCGAGGTCTACAGTCGCTTGCGTTTGATGACAGAAGAACAGTTGTCCAAAGAATCAGAAAGCTGTTCCAGACATCACTCCCCGCCGAACATAACTTTAAGGTAGGGGAAGATATTAATGCACGCTGGCTGCGCCTCACCCTCACACCACAGGTGGAAAATAATGTAGTAAGCAGTGTAGTGGGGGCGTTGCAGGATATCACTGATGCCTATCAAAGAAGCTCAACTGAGCAAAATTATACTGAATACCTTGTCAATATTCTGGATAATTTGAACGATGCCGTTATCACAATAGATGGCTATGGAACCATTATCATGGTCAACCAAACTGTCGAAAAAGTGTTTGGTTTTCCTCCAGAAACGCTGTTGGGGCAAGATGTTTCCATCATCGTGCCGGAAGAATTTTCAGACATGCCGACGCCTGACATCACCAGTTATTTGAGTAAGGCAAAATCGCTCTTTTTCGGGCCAAATAAAGAGCTTACCGCGCGCCATAAAAACGGCCATCAATTTCCTATAGAGTTATCGTTGACCGAAGTTATTCTAGATGGTCAACGCCGTTATATAGGTATAATCAGAGACGTAACGGAACGCAAAGAAGCAATCGATAACATTTTTAAAATTGCTTTTTATGATGATGTCACCCAATTGGCCAATTTTAAATCGTTTGAAAAAGACGTTCGTAAGCTCATTGTGCAAGCGAGAGTTGCTAAAGCACAGCTGTACTGTTGTATGGTAGATATTGACAAATTTGCTCAATACAACTTGCTGTTTGGAAAAGAAACGGGTGACCAGATTCTTAAAATAACGGGGAACCGAATTAAAAAGGTTCTCACAGCTGATTTTCGCGCATATCGGAAAAGTGCTGATCGGTTTCTCATTTTGCATCTTAGTCCGATAGTTGCCCCAGCCAAAGAAACCAACCAAAAACGGTTAGCCCAGGTTAATTTAATAGAAGAAATTGAACAAAAACTGTTGCGGGATTTAGCGCAGGACATTTCATTTCAAGGCGATACTCACACATTGCGGTGTTCGCTGTCTTCTGTGCAAATTGACAGCGAACAATCATCTTTTGAGAAAGTGATTGGGGTGCTCGAATTCGGGCGAAAACGCGCAAAACAAAGCGGTCACATCGGGCCGGTCGCATTTGAAAAATCGGCATATGAAGAATATGAACGGCACCAGTATATTACCCAATCTTTTCATCGCGCCCTGGCCGACGATGAATTTTTTATTGTACTACAACCTCAATATAACAGAGACGGTGAGCTGATTTGCTCTGAAGTGTTGGTGCGATGGCAGCATGCCGCGATTGGATTGATAAGCCCAGGTGAATTCATTCCGATAGCGGAAGAAAGTGAAGCGATTTTAGATATTGGTTATTGGGTGCTAAACGAAGCATGTAAATTACTGGCAGAATGTCATAAAGACAGCCTGTATGTGAAGCTTGCAGTCAATATCAGTGCACAACAAATTGCCCGGGCAGATTTTGCTGAGCGGCTGATTGCGATTACCTCAAAGTGGGAAGTTGACGCGACTAACCTTGTGCTTGAACTGACTGAAACAACCCTCGTCGAAAGTATTGACCAGGTTAGACTGCACATCGAGAAGCTGTCAGGAATGGGATTTTCTTTTTCTATTGATGATTTTGGTACAGGCTATTCCAGTTTAAGTTATCTCAAATCCTTGCCTATTGCTGAACTGAAGATTGATCGGTTTTTCGTGGATGAAATAACATCGGTGCACCAAAATTTCCCCATCGTTAATACCATTATCGAAATGGCTCAAGCTTTGGGATTAAGAACGGTCGCAGAAGGTATCGAAAATGATGTTCAAATGGAATACCTTATTCAGCATGGCTGCGATATTTTTCAAGGGTTTCATTTAGGTCGGCCAGTGGTTGAGCAAAAATGGTTGGATTTAGTCAAAGCCTCTTTCATCCATAGCGACTAAAGCATGTAAATGGCAAAAATTGATGTATTTAGAATGCGGAATGTCGCACTTCCCCAGGACCGCCTTTTTATTCTGCTCCTTCGGTACATTAGAGGGCCATTGAGCATCATCTCCTAGAAAGTATTGTGCCATTAAGAGAGTGATAACGGCCAAAACTACGTCTAAAAAGGGAAGGAACTAACCTTAGTTAACGCGTAAGCTGAATTGCACGAGCGTGAAAAATTGGCACTCCTGGAAGATTTCACTGGTTGAAAAAAGCGCGCTGAATAACTTATCTAAAGAACGGCAAATAGAAACCGTTTTGACATCTACCGGTTTTGACATGCAATTCATCAGTGGCAAAGACCGGAATATGAAAGATAATGTGTTCTCTGTGAAAATCTGCTGAAAACTATCAAAAATGCGTGTTTCCATAGGATCTCCCTGTGCCTGCGAATACCTTAGCTTTGCTTAAATAGCGTTACTTTACAGACAACTCAAAGCGTCACTGAAGCAATTAGGTCTCGCACGGTGCCTACTTTAACGGGTATCTCATCACCCAACCAACAATCGTGTTGACAGTCTTCAGACAAAAGTTTTTTTAACGATACCGGCAAGGTGAGCTTTAGTTATCTGGACTGGCTTACTATGGGATAAATGGAGGCTTGCGGGAAGTAAAGGATTTACTCCTGCAATTAAGAAGTGACATGTTACTATTATGCCTCTTTTATTTACTTATCAATGGCAAGCGGAATGAAAGTAGGCATCTTTGGCGCAAATGGGCGCATGGGTAGGGTCCTGATTGAAGCACTGCAGGAATGTGAAAATACTGTACTCACCTTAGCCACAGTTCGCGATGACTCCCCATGGGTGGGGATGAACGTAGGCGACGTGGCAGGAGTTGGCAAACAAACTGTAGTCTGTACGGGTATATCAAAAATACGGGGTGATGACGTTCAGGTCATGATTGATTTCACGTTACCCGCTGCTTTTGAACATAATTTAAACTGGTGTGTGCGAAACAAGATACCACTGGTGCTAGGCACCACCGGCCTTAATGATACTCAGGAGCAACAGCTGCACCATGCCGCAAGCATTATTCCTATCGTATTTGCCGCAAATTATAGTGTGGGTGTGAATGTTATGCTCTCTTTAGTAAAGCAAGCAGCCAGAGCATTGGGAAACACAGCAGACATTGAAATCAGTGAAGCCCATCACCGCTTCAAACAGGATGCGCCGAGTGGAACAGCCATGGCGATAGGCAGAGTCATTGCTGAGACACTTGAACGAAATCTTAATGAGTGTGCCGTGTACGGCAGAGAAGGGAAGTCACCTGTGCGTGATCCCAAGACCATTGGTTTTGCAACGGTCAGAGCAGGGGATATTGTAGGTGAACATACGGCCTTGTTTGCTGATATGGGTGAGCGCCTGGAGATCACCCACAAAGCATCCAGCCGGTTAACCTTCGCCAAAGGGGCCGTGCGTGCGGCCAATTGGCTCGAGCACAAAAAGCCTGGCCTTTACTCAATGTCTGACGTTCTTGGGTTGGCTGAAAACTGAACGATAATTGTTCTTTTTATAGCTCACGCATCGAAATTCGATTCAATTGCTTATTTTTAACAAACTTTGAAATCCAATTAGACCTTGTGGATTAAGTCATATATAATAATCGGAATTTGCCAAATTTTCGCGCTGGTAAGCTGTACAGCGCTATTTTATTAGCTGCAAAGTTCTGTAAACGGGATGTAACTTCACCATTACCTCCCGTTTTTTATGAGGTTTAAGTTAGATATATGCTTAAACCCTTGATTATGATTAATCTGGAGGTTGACTTGGCTAATTCTGCCCTTTTGGTGCTCGAGGATGGGTCGATATTTAAAGGCACTGCGATAGGTGCTGAGGGGATCGCCGTCGGAGAAGTGGTTTTTAATACTTCAATGACAGGCTATCAAGAAATTCTCACTGACCCCTCCTACGCTGAACAAATCATCACACTCACTTATCCTCATATTGGTAATACTGGAACAAACTCTGAAGACGTCGAAGCAGATACCATCTGGTCTAAAGGTTTGGTGATTCGCGATTTACCTCTGATTTCCAGTAATTTCCGCAACCAACAAAGCTTGACAGATTATCTAAAAGCTAAAAATGTGGTGGGAATTGCTGATATTGACACTCGGCGTTTAACACGCATATTGCGCGACAAGGGTGCACAAAATGGTTGCATCATTTGCGCGGATGAGCTGGATGAATCGCTTGCTTTAGAAAAAGCAAAATCATTTCCTGGCCTAAAAGGAATGGACTTGGCCAAAGAGGTCTGCACCAAAGAGATCAAAACCTGGACTGACGGAACATGGGTGCTGGGTGAGGGATATCAATCGCTAGCCGAAGCTAAGTATCATGTTGTAGCTTACGATTATGGAGTTAAACATAATATTTTGCGCATGTTGGTGGAGCGTGGCTGTAAAATCACGCTGGTCCCCGCCCATACCCCAGCAGCGGATGTATTAGCGATGAATCCTGATGGTGTTTTTCTTTCCAACGGGCCCGGGGATCCAGAACCGTGTGATTACGCCATCAAGGCCATCCGAGAAATTGTAGAGAAGAATATTCCCACCTTCGGAATTTGTCTTGGTCACCAACTGCTTGCCCTGGCAAGCGGTGCTAAAACCAGCAAAATGAAGTTTGGCCACCACGGCGCCAATCACCCGGTGCAAGATCTCAGAAGTCAGAAAGTGATGATCACCAGCCAAAATCATGGTTTTGCGGTAGAAGAAGAGGGCTTGCCAGAGAACCTGGAAATCACCCACATTTCATTATTCGATAAATCGTTACAAGGCATCCATCGTAAAGATAAACCTGCGTTTAGTTTCCAGGGGCATCCAGAAGCCAGCCCTGGTCCGCAGGAAGCCAGCGAGCTTTTTGATCATTTTATCGAATTAATTGAACAATCAAAGCAGTAGGACACGCCAGCTATGCCAAAACGTACTGATTTAAAAAGTATTCTTATCTTAGGTGCAGGCCCTATTGTCATCGGTCAGGCCTGTGAATTCGATTATTCCGGCGCCCAAGCTTGTAAAGCGCTGAGGGAAGAGGGGTATAGGGTTATATTAGTTAACTCCAACCCCGCCACCATCATGACTGACCCCGAAATGGCCGATGCGACTTACATTGAGCCAATTCATTGGGAAGTGGTACGCAAAATTATCGAAAAAGAACGCCCGGATGCGATTCTACCTACCATGGGCGGTCAAACTGCACTAAATTGTGCGCTTGACCTAAACCGTGAAGGGGTGTTAGATGAGTTCAATGTTGAGCTGATTGGCGCGACAGCGGATGCAATAGACAAAGCTGAAGACCGTGAACGTTTCGACCAGGCGATGAAATCAATTGGCCTGGAATGCCCGCGTGCTGAAATTGCACATAGCATGGAACAAGCTCACGACGTATTAAGCCGTATTGGATTTCCGTGTATCATTCGTCCGTCATTTACTATGGGCGGAACCGGCGGCGGTATCGCATATAATATCGACGAGTTCAATGAAGTATGTCATCGCGGCCTGGATCTTTCTCCCACCAACGAATTATTGATTGATGAATCTTTGATAGGTTGGAAAGAGTACGAGATGGAGGTAGTACGCGATAAAAATGATAATTGTATTATCGTCTGTACCATAGAAAACATCGATCCTATGGGCGTGCATACTGGTGACTCTATCACAGTTGCCCCGGCTCAGACGCTGACCGACAAAGAATTTCAAATCATGCGCAATGCGGCTATGGCGGTGTTACGCGAAATCGGTGTTGAAACTGGCGGTTCCAACGTTCAGTTTGGTATTGACCCTGAAACTGGCCGTATGGTTATCATTGAAATGAACCCGCGTGTTTCTCGCTCATCGGCGTTAGCGTCTAAAGCCACTGGCTTTCCTATTGCCAAAATTGCGGCAAAATTGGCTGTTGGTTATACCCTTGATGAATTAGAGAATGATATTACCGGAGGCTTAACGCCAGCTTCATTCGAACCGGCTATCGACTATGTCGTAACTAAAATTCCTCGTTTCAATTTTGAAAAATTCGCCGGTGCAAATGATCGACTGACCACCCAAATGAAGTCGGTGGGAGAGGTAATGGCGATTGGCCGAAACCAACAGGAATCGCTGCAAAAAGCATTGCGCGGTCTGGAAATTGGGGCCAACGGCTTAAATCCAATTGTCGATGTGGACGACTCTGAAGCGCGCAATAAAATCGTACGGGAGTTACGGGAGCCGGGAGCGGAACGGATCTTCTATATTGGAGATGCGTTCAGAATGGGGATGTCGGTGGATGAAGTATTTTCGTTAACCAATATCGATCGCTGGTACCTTGTCCAAATCGAAGATCTTATCAAGCTGGAAACACAAATCGCGAATGAGGGCATTAGTAGTATTGATGAAAGCTTGATGCGTACATTAAAACGCAAAGGCTTCTCTGATGCACGGTTAGCAGAACTCACTAACGTTGGCGAGGATGACATCCGCGAACGTCGTCATAATTTTAATATTCGCCCCGTTTACAAACGTGTGGATACCTGTGCGGCAGAGTTCGCTACCAGTACCGCGTACATGTATTCGACATACGACGAAGAGTGTGAAGCTAATCCGTCCGACAGAGACAAGATCATGGTATTAGGCGGCGGCCCTAACCGTATCGGTCAGGGTATCGAATTTGACTATTGTTGTGTTCATGCCGCCCTTTCCATGCGTGAAGACGGTTATGAAACAATCATGGTTAACTGTAATCCTGAAACAGTGTCAACTGACTATGATACATCTGATCGTTTATACTTTGAGCCTGTCACACTGGAAGATGTGCTTGAAATTGTTGCGAAAGAAAAGCCAAAGGGTGTAATCGTGCAATACGGTGGTCAGACTCCGCTAAAATTAGCACGGGCGCTAGAGAAAAACGGTGTACCCATTATTGGTACCTCATCAGACGCCATTGACCGTGCAGAAGATCGTGAACGTTTCCAGCATATGGTTAACAAATTAGGCCTGAAGCAGCCAGCCAACGCCACCGTTACAAACGTGGAACAAGCGCTGACCAAAGCGGGCGAAATTGGCTTTCCGTTAGTCGTTCGCCCTTCTTATGTGCTTGGCGGGCGGGCGATGGAAATTGTTTATGACATAAAGGACTTAAAACGTTACCTAAATGAAGCGGTCAAAGTGTCAAATGACGCCCCTGTGTTGCTCGACCGTTTCCTGGATGACGCAATTGAAGTTGATATCGATGCGGTATGTGATGGTACCGACGTGGTTATCGGCGGCATTATGGAACACATTGAGCAAGCAGGCGTACATTCGGGGGATTCGGCCTGTTCTCTGCCTCCGCACTCGTTGTCCAAGGAAATTCAGGACGTTATGCGTGAGCAAGTAAAGGCGATGGCTCTGGAATTAGGCGTAATTGGGTTAATGAATACGCAGTTCGCAATTAAAGACAATGAAGTTTATCTGATTGAGGTGAACCCACGTGCAGCCCGTACTATTCCTTTTGTATCAAAAGCGACAGGAATTCAGCTAGCGAAAGTTGCTGCCCGCGCTATGGTAGGCAAATCGTTAAAAGAGCAGGGCATAACAAGAGAGATTATCCCGCCTTATTACTCAGTAAAAGAAGTCGTTTTACCTTTCGCCAAATTCCAGGGGGTCGACCCGCTGTTAGGCCCAGAAATGCGCTCTACTGGTGAGGTGATGGGGATTGGTGAAACCTTTGAAGAAGCCTATGCGAAAGCTAATCTTGGCGCCGGATCGCCGCTTCCTCGTTCAGGAAAAGCCTTACTTTCTGTGCGCCTGAATGATAAAAAGAAAGTGATTGAGCTGGCTAAAACATTGGTTGAAAATGGTTTCAGCATTGAGGCAACTCGCGGCACTGCTACCGAGTTGTATGATGCTGGCGTAATGAGCACGGTGGTGAACAAATTATCCGAAGGCCGGCCAAATATTGTGGATGCAATTAAAAATGGTGAGTACAGCTATATTGTTAATACCACCGAAGGACGTCAGGCCATCACGGACTCAATGTATATCAGGCGTGAAGCGCTATTAAACAAGGTCACCTATACTACAACCATGAATGCTGCTTTTGCTACGATAAGAGCGAAGTTTGCAGACGATCGTGACAAGGTTGCCCCTGTTCAGGCCTTGCACAATCGCATTAAACAGTAATGACAACAGCCTGGATACAAGCTATCCTGTTTATAAGTACTAAAAAAGATTAGTGCGCCTTATGGGCGCACTTTTTTTCGCCTCATAGAGGTGGATATGGAAATTAAGTAAAGTGAGATAAGAATGAGTCAGTATCCAATGACTGCTCGCGGCGCTGCTATGCTCCGTGAAGAGCTAAACGAACTAAAAACAAAAACTCGACCCCGTATCATTCAGGCTATCGCTGATGCACGTGAACATGGGGATTTAAAAGAGAATGCCGAGTATCATGCAGCGCGGGAACAGCAAAGCTTCTGTGAAGGCCGTATTCAGGATATCGAAGGTAAGCTTTCTAACGCGCAAATTATTGACGTTACCAAAATGGAAAATACGGGCAAAGTTATCTTCGGAACGACCGTAACCATCATGAATTTGGAAACGAGTAAAGAAACCACTTATCGCATCGTGGGTGATGACGAAGCTGATATTAAAAACAATCTGATTTCTGTCAATTCGCCTATTGCCCGTGGACTTATTGGCAAGGAAGTAGATGACGTAGTAAATATTGCTACACCGAATGGTACGGTGGAATTTGAGATTACGGAAGTAGAATACGTCTAATTGTGTTCGTCTTTGTTGATGAAGACCGGCAGTCGTCTTCATCAACCCCACCAGTTTGACTGCGTTACTATCCTTGCTTTTGCGTCTCTTCCAATACAACTTGAATGTTATTGCCTTTGGCAACCAGCTGCCTGCTTTCCTCGCTTAAACATGCCAACGCATGAGCCCACACCTGGGCTCTGATTGCGTTATCGTGATACACAGTGATAGCAGGTTGGTGGGCGTATTTCAATTTGTCAGGACTTCCGACGCTGGCATACTGGTTGTGTTCATAACGGGTGGATTTCGCTGCTGCTAATTGGTCAAAGTTTCCCTGGGTAAGCTTTCTTGCTTCTGTATACGCGTTGGGCAGGTGCGGCGTGTGGGATATATTATTTTTTTTATATTTGCCAGATACGATCTCCACTTGACCGGAAGAAACGCGAAAATTGTAAATGCCTTTTCCAATAAGAAAGTCAGCGATACTTTCGCTGGCAATACTATCAAATAATGAGGATAGATTAATTTTGACGGTGGGATCTAATTTACGGGCGAAGCTGCCATATGCCAAGAACCTTTCTTTGTCATGATGTGCAGTGTGTTCATTATCCGACGAAAATGCCTCCGCGTCTAACTTTGTACGCATTGTACTTTGATTTTTAAACGAAATATCAAAGCATCCTTGGGCGCTGTCAGAGATAACTTTGACCATTCTTAAAACCGCACTGAATTCATTGGCTACTTCGAACTGCTCAGTATGTGTTACACGATTGAACTGATGTACCCATGAATTAGCACCGTCGAGTGAGTAATGAGCATACAAAGACGAGATCTGATTTTGTAAAACAGGTTCTAAAGTAGCCTGTGCAAGTTCATCAGAGTGTGTTTCATATGCTATTTGCCAGACAGAGTCAGCATGCCTGATACTCAGCTGATGCTCTGGAGTAGAGGCTCGGCATCCTACCAATAACACTAACATTAACGATATTAAAGAAGTGCGTGAAGTCATGTTATGCTCCTACCACAAGGTAGCTGTTATAAGCGATATACGCTACAAGTAAAAGACTTCCTTCCAATCGATTAATTCGTCCCTGGCGCCCAATGCCGATGGCCATTATAGTTAACGCAATGGTGAAAATTAACATGATGAGCCAGTCTCGAGTAAATAGTGTCGAAGAGATTAGCGTGGCGGGCGAAATCACTGCGGCTATCCCTATCACAGCCAAAATGTTGAAAATGTTGGATCCCACCACATTCCCTATCGCTATATCGTGCTCCCCTTTTCTCGCAGCCAGAAATGAAGTGGCAAGCTCAGGCAAAGAGGTCCCAATCGCTACAATGGTCAAGCCAATAATAAGATCACTTACGCCCAGCGTAGAGGCTACCTCCACGGCCCCCCATACCAAAGCTCTGGAGCTGATAATTAACAGGATTAAACCAGCGACAAGCCAAAAAACCGCTTTGGGCAACCCCATTTTATGGTGGTTAGTCTCTTCGCTAAATTCAATGTTTAATGCATCGTTAGCATGACGTTTGCCAGAGGATATCGACCAAACGATAAACAGCGCGAAACCTGACAGTAGCAAGAGTGCGTCTAAAGTAGAAAGTGTATTATCAAAAAGCAATGCTCCACAGAGCAGGACCACTCCCAAGAGGATTGGTAACTCTTTTTTCACAATCGTCGATTTCACCACAATAGGCGCGATAAGGGCAGTGATACCAATGATCAACCCAATATTCACGATGTTTGACCCTAACGCATTGCCGAGGGATAGATCCACATTTCCTTCACTGGCGGCTATAGCCGAAACCACCATCTCCGGCGCGGACGTGCCAAAACCCACGATCACCATGCCGATAAGTAAAGGGGATAGGCCAGCATGGTGTGCCGAGGCCGCCGCACCTTCGACAAATCTGTCCGCGCTCCATACGAGAAAGATAAGTCCTACAATTATCGAAATAGAGGCTAACAACATATTACCTCCATCAACCTACTTAATTCGATGGCGCTACAAGACAAATGATTTTTTGGCTGTAGAGGTTTTAACATTAAGAGCGGAACAGTGGGAGAGTGCATATAGTGTCTCGATAATGAAACTGACATAAAATAAACACCTGCCTTGTCCAAGAGTCTATTTTAAGTCTCGCTTGCACTATCAAAGTGCTCAATAAATTTGCACATCTATTGTCATCAGATGGAAGGGCATTTCCCTCCATTATCAGATGATAACTTACCGAGCGTAAATCTAATGTAGCGACGGCGTCAACAATTTTAAAGAGAGTTTTGTGACGTGAAGATAATTTAATCTTCTACTTACAGTGATTAAGCGCTATCACTACTCAGCGTAGATCATTTTTTTCGTCATACCGCCATCCACCGTTAACACTTGTCCTGTGACGAAATCGGCATTAAGTAAGTAGGCTACCGCCTTGAATATGTCCAGTGGCTTGCCGACTCTGCCTACGGGGTGTTGTTCATGATCGATTTTTCGTAAGTCCACTTCGTCGGTGATCCAGCCTGGAGCAATTGCATTCACACGAATGTGCGGACCCAGTGAAATTGCCATTGCTTGCGTCAGTGACACAATCCCCCCCTTGGAAGCGCCATACGCAAAGTCGCCCGGCTCAGACATGAATGCGCGGGTAGAAGTAATATTTATAATATTGCTACCCGACTGCATATGCTTGACTGCTTCACGGCTCATTAAAAACGTACCGTTCAAATTTGTATTGATAACGTCCTGCCAGTCTTTATATGACTGTTCTGGGAGAGACTTCTTACTATAGTTGGTTTTCCCCGCACAATTGATCAGTAAATCCAATTTTTGCCAACCCAATGCAGCAAATCCGTGTTTAACTGACGTTTCACTGCCCACATCACAACAAACGCTTTCTACTCCTTTTACATTGTCGCTAGTATCAAAGCTGGCAACCTTCCAGCCTTGTTCGACAAGCTGCTGACACAACACTTTACCGATGAGACCGTTACCGCCAGTGACTATTGCTTTAGGCATAAAAGCTAAATTTGTTTAATGATTATGTGATAGTAGAATAATTTTTCACGTTTAGACAACTTGCAACGTGTTGTAATTATCGCTTTCCATTAGCGTCTTCTGTTCAGAAGATACTCTGCAAATTGTCCAATATTGGCATCTGCAATGGTTTGAACAGCCATTTCTGGTATTTCAACATCCAATTGTTTTTCAAGGTGTACAAACAATTTTTTTAGCTGTTCATCATCTAACTTCAAGTCGCTTATCAGCTTAGAAGAAGTATGGATATTGTCTTTGGCAACGTTCGACTGTTTTTCCAGCCAGATTTCAATTGTTTCGATGAGCTGTTGTTTATTCATAATTGGGGAAAGGTCTTATTGCAGTAGAGACGTAATCAATATAGCGATAGGCAACAAATCGATCACCAGCGTGATTGTGGGTGAGCGACTTTCACGAAAAAACGCGGCCAGGGAGAGCCGCGTTTTTGTTAGATTAGCGAGGCAGGGCTATTTAGTGAACGCCTATCGCAATTTGCTTAGGCTTTTTCTCTTCAGGAATGACCCGTTCCAGATCGATATGAAGTAATCCATTTTCAAAATCTGCTTCACGAATTTGAATATGTTCGCCTAGTTGAAATTTGCGTTCAAAGCTTCGTTGCGTGATACCACGATGTAAGAACTTGCGTGTTTTGTCACTTTCTTGGTGCTCAACTTTCGCAGCAACCGTCAACGTCGTATCTTCTACGGTAAGTGTGATGTCTTCTTTGCCGTAGCCTGCTAATGCCATCGAAACACGATAACGGTTTTCATCCAACGATTCGATGTTATATGGCGGATAGGTATCGTGACCTGTGGAAACTGAACTTGAGTCAAGTGCAGAAGCTAAGCGGTCAAAACCAATAAATGAACGGTAAAGTGGTGATAAATCTATAGTACGCATAATCATATCCTCAATAGTAAGCAATATGCATTGTCGTCGGCCCGACCATTCGGCAGCGACTGAAAAAGGGCCTGAGTTAACAGGCCCAGTAAACATTATTTGTTTTCGATTAAACGACTGCCAATTTCAATTTGACGCGGTTTTTTGGCTTCTGGGATAACTCGTTCCATATCGATGTGGAGCAAGCCATTTTCCATATCTGCGGACAATACTTTGACATGATCGCCCAATTGGAATTTGCGTTCGAAATTGCGTTCTGATATGCCTTTGTGCAAGAATTTTCGTTCAACGTCTTTATTGTCGCTGTCTTTTTTGCCTGTCACTGTCAGGGTATTTTCCTGAACTTCAATAGTGACATCGTCTTGGCTGAAACCAGCAATCGCCATAGTTATGCGATATTTGTCTTCTGCAAGCAATTCAATATTGTAAGGGGGATAACTACTTTGTTTTTCCGCACGTGTAGCGGCATCTACAAGCGATGCTAGATGGTCTGAACCGATAAATGAACGGTATAATGGAGATAGATCGATAGTACGCATGGTCATATCCTCAATAATAAGCAATATGGTTAATTTTAAATGCCCCGAATGTCGGCGGCGGTTTTGTCGACCTGTCTGTTCAGCGTCGACACTTTACTATATCGGGATAAGCAAAATTTTTTCAATACTTTTTTTTAAAATAAATTAACTAATAATTTAACTATTTGAATTTACTTATTTTAAACCGTTATAGACTCTTCTTCTCACAAGTACTGCTACAGCAAATAGGATTGATACTATCGCCAATGCAGCCAAATCTCCCCAAAAGCGGTAAGGTGTCTGACCGCGTGTAACCGCAACGGGCGCCGTAAGCGACCCTGCTTCAAATTGGGGCAGCTGTGAGGTGACTCTGCCAAATGGGTCGATAAACGCCGTAATCCCATTATTGGTTGCGCGGATCACAGATTTTCCAGTCTCTAAAGCACGCATTTGTGCAATTTGCAGATGTTGGGCAGGCCCATGTGAGCGACCAAACCAAGCATCGTTACTGACAGTCACGATGAGGTCGGTGTCATTGTGAACATTGGCTAACACTTGCCGGGGAAAGGCAATTTCAAAACATAGCGCTGGAGCAAGCCTTAATCCGTTTGCCACTAGATTGGTTTGTATATAGTCGCCGCGGGAAAACGAAGACATGGGCAAATCAAATAAGGGGGCCAGATTACGCAGCCAGTCTTCAAACGGGACAAATTCACCTATGGGTAACAGGTGGTGTTTTGCATAGCGATTAGGATGGAAATAATGGTAATTCCCCTGTTGTGATTCAGCTTCTTTCTTACCCAATACAATGATGCTGTTCCAAGCGGCTTTCGTTTCGTGATTGTAATTAACGATCCCGGTGACCAGGCTAGTATTTTTTTTGGCGGTGACTTTGTCCAGGTTAATCAGATAATCGACGGCTAGGGGTTCCAGTTTTGGAATGGCAGCTTCAGGCCAGAGGATTAAATCACTTTCCCACAAGGGTTCTGTTAATTTGCGGTACTTCTTCATGGTGGGACGATCCTGCTCGGGCGTCCATCTTAATGACTGCGGAATATTACCCTGAACCATAGAAACCTGAATGGTTTTTTCTAATTTCACCCACTGATAATGACTTGCCACATATCCACTTAAAAATACCACCGTGTAAATCAATGCAATTCGCATCCAATGAAATTTAAGCTGATATACAGCCAGCACTGTAGCCAGCAATACGATGAGAGAGGTTACCCCGGTCTCACCAATTATGGGAATCCAACCACTCAGTGGGCTTTCAATTTGGCTATAGCCAAGTGATAACCAAGGAAAGCCTGTCAGCACCCAGCTACGCAACCATTCGCCAATAAACCAGAAAAACGGTAGCGCTAGTGGCCATAGTGCGGGTGTAAAGTATTTTTTCACCGCCCAAAATGCCAGCGCTGAATAGATGGCGAGATAAGCACTAAGCAACGCCATTAAGCCGATGGAAGCAATCAGGGGTAACCCGCCGTAATCAGCTATACTGACATGCACCCAGCTTATACCGGCACCAAACCAGCCAAAACCGAACAACCAGCCTGTGAGGAACCCTCCGGTACCACGAGCCAACTGATATACCGCTACAGCTACAGCCAAAAAGGTTATTGGCCATAGGTGAAAAGGGGCATAGGCAAAGGTTAAACTCGCACCGCTCAGGAGAGTCAGCGCATAAGGTAACATCCGTTTCAGTGTGAATTACTCCAAAGAGGGGATTACAACCTTTAATTGAACCAGTCTTCTTTTATCACAATTAGTGACTTTAAAATGAATGTCACCAATGGTGATTTCGTCATTAGTTGAAGGCATATGACCGAACGCTTTTAGGACAATTCCACCAATCGTGTCGGCTTCTTCTTCGCTAAAGCTGGTTTCGAAAAACTCATTAAAATCGTCAACAGGGGTTAACGCTTTGACTGAATAAGTATATTTATTGAGTGGTCTGATATCGTCGGTGCCATCTGCTTCCGTATCGTATTCATCTTCTATCTCACCAACGATGAGCTCCAGAATATCTTCTATGGTCACAAGGCCGGACACGCCACCATATTCATCAACAACAATCGCCATGTGGTAGCGTTGTTGACGGAACTCCTTTAAGAGCACGTCTACGCGTTTACTCTCAGGAACAATCACTGCGGGACGAATCACATCTTTCAAGCGAAATTCGGTTTCGGAATTAAACACATAGCTCAGTAAATCCTTCGCCAGCAAAATTCCTTCGATATGGTCCTTATCTTCACTGATGACCGGAAAACGAGAATGGGCAGATTCTAAAACTGTGGGTAAAAACTCTTCAACACATTGGTTGATATCAATGGTCGTCATCTGCGTGCGCGGGATCATGATGTCACGCACTCGCATTTCATTAACACCAATAACGCCTTCAATCATTTCCCGGGTTTGGGGATCAATTAACTCACGTTGTTCAGCCTCGGTGATAACCTCAACTAATTCTTGCTTGCTTTGCGGCTCTCCTGAGAAGGTTAGCTTCAATTTGTCTAACCAGTTTCTGCTCGAAGAGCCGTTGGTAGAGTGGGGGTTGTCGTCGCTCATAATGGTTGTTTTCTATTTAATTCAAAACTTACGTTAATGTTCTTGGTAAGGGTCGTCAATGCCTAATTGAGACAAAATGTGAATTTCCAATGCTTCCATTGCCTCCGCTTCGGCATCATCGATGTGATCGTAGCCCAGCAAGTGCAGCGTACCGTGCACTATCATATGGGCATAATGGTGGATGATTTTTTTGTTTTGCTCATGAGCCTCGCGTTCGATGACCGGGACACATAAAATCAAATCACCTAATAAGTTTAATGTCACGCCAGGAGGCGCTTCAAAGGGAAAAGAAAGTACGTTTGTTGGTTTGTCTTTACCGCGGTACGTGTGATTGAGAGATTGTGACTCATCATTTTCAACGAACCGCACGGTAAGTTCCTGTGGACCAATATTCAGATGGTTCAAAACGGTACTAACCCACTTTTCAACCTCGGTAGTGGAAGGCAAATTTTTCTCATAAAAACTGCCTTCACACGCAACCTGGAAATCGACGATAGCATTCATAAATCGTTAAATTTAGAGCTAAGAAGACGAATTGTTTGCGGATTTTTCATTATCAGATGCTTCCTGCTTTCGTTTTTCAGCGCGCTGCTTTTCCTGTTCAGAATCGTGCTCTTCGTATGCGCGAACAATGCGTGCAACCACCGGATGACGTACCACATCATCCGCAGTAAAAAAGTTAAAGGATATGTCGTTAACTGATTTAAGCACTTCAATAGCATGCCGTAACCCAGAGCGCGCGCCCCTTGGTAAATCGACCTGCGTGATATCCCCTGTAATCACAGCTTTTGAATTAAACCCAATACGGGTTAAAAACATTTTCATCTGTTCAACAGTAGTATTTTGGCTTTCATCCAGAATGATAAATGCGTCGTTCAGGGTACGACCACGCATATAAGCAAGGGGGGCAACCTCAATAACATTGCGTTCTATGAGCTTTTCGACCTTTTCAAAACCTAACATCTCAAATAACGCATCGTATAGGGGGCGTAAATACGGATCGACTTTCTGGGATAAGTCTCCAGGTAGGAAGCCTAGCTTTTCCCCTGCTTCAACGGCTGGACGAGTAAGCAATATCCGGCGGATTTCCTGACGTTCCAGCGCATCTACTGCGCATGCTACCGCCAGATAGGTTTTACCTGTACCGGCTGGGCCTATGCCAAAACTGATATCGTGATTGACGATATTGGCCACATATTGGCTCTGATTCGGGTTGCGAGGTTTGATAACGCCACGTTTAGTGCGAATATGCACTTCTTTTCCGTAATCGCCTGAGTAAGTGCGTTCAAGACATTGACTTTCCTGAATCGCTAAATGTACCTGCTCGGGTCCAATTTCCTGCACCACGCCTTTTACAGGTTGCGTTTCGATGTATAACGCTTTAAGAATGTCTGATGCACCTACCGCTTGGTTTGGCTCACCGAGGACCTTAAACACGTTATTGCGGTAACCAATTTCAACACCTAAACGGCGCTCGATTTGTTTGATGTTGTCATCAAACGGCCCACATAAATTCGACAAACGACGATTGTCAGCCGGTTCAAGTGCTACTTCTACGCTTTCAACAGTGCTCAAGTGTACGATTACCTCGATTTTATTTCATTAAACAGTTGGAACAAATTGGGCGACACCCAGTTCATCAGGCTGATTGGCCTGGCGCTTTGCTGTGATAGATTGGGGCGAAATTGCTACACGCAACCCCATGTCTTTCTCACGCCGGACCACCTCACCACGTAGCGAATTGGTAAACACCTCAGTGATACGAATATCCACAAATTCACCAATCATGTCGTGGGTACCTTCAAAATTAACCACACGATTATTCTCAGTACGGCCAGATAATTCCATTGGGTTCTTTTTAGAAGGCCCTTCGACCAAAATTCGTTGCTCGGTGCCTACCATGTTACGGGCGATACGCAAGGCCTGTTGATTAATCCGTTGTTGCAGCAAATACAAACGCTGTTTCTTGGTCTCTTCACTCACATCATCTATCGCATCTGCCGCAGGCGTGCCTGGTCGGGCGCTGTAGATAAAACTAAAGCTCAAATCGTAGTCCACCGCCTGAATTAAATCCATGGTGGCTTCAAAATCGGCATCCGTTTCGCCCGGGAATCCGATAATGAAATCGGATGACATACTGATATCAGGACGAATTTTGCGTAATTTGCGTATTTTTGACTTGTACTCTAACGCAGTGTGACCACGCTTCATTAAGTTCAAAATACGATCAGAGCCACTTTGTACTGGCAAGTGCAGGTGATTCACTAATTCCGGAATACTTTCATAGGCCGCTATAATGTCATCAGTGAATTCGACTGGGTGTGATGTGGTATACCGGATGCGGTCAATACCATCAATGGCGGCGACCAATTCAAGTAATTCTGCAAAACGACAAATTGTCCCATCGTGATGTTCACCGCGAAATGCGTTCACATTTTGGCCTAACAGGTTGACTTCACGCACACCTTGTTCTGCCAATTGAGCAATCTCTAAGATAACATCATCAACCGGGCGACTCACTTCTTCGCCACGGGTATAAGGAACCACACAGAATGTGCAGTATTTTGAACAACCTTCCATGATCGAAACGAACGCAGTTGGACCCTCAGCACGCGGCTGGGGTAAGCGGTCAAATTTTTCAATCTCAGGGAAGCTCACATCAACTACTGATTTTTCGCCGCTCTTGATTTGGTTAATCATTTCTGGCAGGCGATGAAGTGTTTGAGGACCAAATACCAAGTCGACAAACGGAGCTCGCTGGCGAATCGCTTCACCTTCCTGGGACGCCACGCAGCCACCAACACCGATGATAAGCTCAGGCTTATCTTTTTTAAGCATTTTCCAGCGGCCGAGTTGATGAAACACTTTTTCTTGCGCTTTTTCACGGATAGAACACGTATTCAACAGAATGACGTCAGCTTCCTCAGGCTCTTGCGCTAAAGAATAACCATGCGTTGAATCCAACAGGTCTGCCATTTTTTCTGAGTCATACTCATTCATCTGACAGCCCCAGGTTTTAATGTACAGCTTTTTGTTCATAATGACCGTTTATGTATTTATGTTAAGCCAGCGCTTCAAGAAGAGCGAGCAACTGACGAACCCAGAGGCGAATAAAATAGCCGCATATTTTACCTGCTCTGGTGCGTATTTCCCAGTGTTAACTTACACCGAATACGAAACAGCGTCGAATTTGCTTTACACCATGACAGTTCGACTTCCACGCGCCATAATAGAAGCTGACTTAAAGGAATGATCATGAAAGATTTTTGTATAATGGGCTCCGGTATGGTCGGTGCCACACTTGCACTGGGCCTGGTAAGTCAGGGGCACAGTGTGGTGTTGATTGAACCGGATATGCCCGTGGCATTCTCACCTGACCAGCCGCCAGATCTTAGGGTGTCTGCGCTTTCCGTGGCATCCGTGGACTTGCTCAAAGCGTTGGGAGCGTGGCACTTTATCGAACAAACTCGCGTTCGCGCTTATCAACAATTATCCGTGTGGGAAGCAGAAAACGCCCGAATCGATTTTACCGCCGATCTGCTAAGTCTTCCCGAATTAGGTTATTTCGTCGAAAACAGGCTCTTGCAATTAGGCTGTTTACAGGCGCTAGAAGGAAAGGAAAATTTTGAGATAGTCTCCTCAAAGCAGGTCAGCGCCATTGATTTAAGTTCTAAGCAGGGGGTAAAAATTCAGCTGGAACATGACCAGAAGATTGAAGCGCATTGGTTAATTGGGGCTGACGGTGCCCGCTCCCAGGTGCGTCACGCTGCTCAGATAGGCAATTCCGGCTGGCAATATGAGCAGCAGGCACTGGGCGTTATCGTTAAAATGCATACTCCCCAAACTACCACCACATGGCAACAGTTCACGCCCCATGGCCCGCGGGCTTACCTGCCGATGTACGATGATTTTGCAGCACTGATTTGGTATGACGGGGCGGCTAGAGTTAAACAGCTCAAGGCCATGTCTTCTGAGTTGCTCAAACAAAATATCATTGCGGCGTTTCCTGATTCACTCGGTGATTTTGACCTCGTTTCAGCTAGTGCTTTTCCTTTAACGCGCAGCCATGCCAGTCAGTATGTAAAAGGCAATGTGGTGTTGATTGGTGATGCCGCGCATACCATCAACCCGCTGGCAGGGCAGGGGGTAAACCTCGGTTTCCGAGATATTGAAGTATTCCTGGCTATTACAGCTGTAACGGATACCTCAACGCATGATGTATTTCGCGCGAGGCTTCAAAAAGAGTATGAGCGTCCCAGAAGGCGTGATAATTTATTGATGATGTCAGCAATGGATGGGTTTTATAATTTATTCAGCAATGACATTTTACCATTGAAACTGGCCAGGCAGTCATTGCTATCATTGGCACAACATATACCTGTTGGTAAAAAGCAGGTTCTTAAATACGCACTGGGATTGAATGAATGGAAGTTTTAGTCATTATAGGGGTACTTTTCCTTGCGCTGTTCCTAATTATTCCATTAATTGAACGTTCTAAAATGCGCATAAGTAACGAAGAGTCGGCCAAAATTGCCCGCTGGATTTGGCCGCTGATCATGATTGCCCTGATTGTTCAGCTCATTATGATGATGGTGAGAGGGTAGCTTGGCTACCCTTAAAACCTGCCGGCAATCCTGTCTTACCAAATATTTTTTTCAGTAGTCCCCTGAATTTCACAATCACCAGTTTGATACTCAGGCCGCTCACCCTTGGCGTGTTTGGTAAAATAATCCTTACTGATAGACACGATGGTGGGAGTGAGCCAAATGATGGCGACGATGTTAATAACAGTCATTAAACCCAGCGCCATGTCAGCCAGGGCCCAAACCTGAGGTAACGCAGCCATTGAGCCCCAGAAGATCATCGCAAGATAACCTACGGTATACAGGGTTCTGCCTGGTTTATTATCAAGCTTGAACATGTGCAGATTACTTTCGCCATAAGCATAATTTGCCACTACTGATGTAAAAGCAAACAGACAGATTGCCGCAGCAACAAAGTCAGTACCACCGCTACCAATGTGACTGCTCATGGCATCCTGTGTCATCCTGATCCCCTCCATTTGCTCCTGTGCTGCGCCTCCGGCCAACAAAATAATAAATGCTGTCGATGTACATAAAATCATGGTGTCAAGAAAAACACCTAGCATTTGAATATAACCCTGGCTAACGGGGTGGTTGGGGTTAGGTGAGGCTGCGGCGGCGGCATGAGGTACACTCCCTGAACCCGCTTCGTTAGAATACAGGCCCCGCTGGATACCGTTTTTAATAGCGGCACCTAATGCGCCCGCACCGGCTTCTTCTAAACCGAACGCCGAGCGAATGATATGCATTAATAGTTCTGGTACTTCATTAATATGGATAAAAGTGACTACCAGAGCAGCAATGACATAGCCGATGCCCATAAATGGCACAATCCATTCGGCAAACCGTGCGATGCCACGGAATCCACCGACAACGATTAACGCAGCCATAGCGATAATCGTCAATCCCGACCAGAAGGTAGGAATGTCATAGGCATTGTTCAACGCATCCGTTATGGTATTAGCCTGTACCGCGCTAAATACGAACCCATAGCCCAAAAAAAGACATAATGAGAACAACACCGCCAACCAGGTTTTGTTTAAACCCTGTTTAATATAGTAGGCTGGGCCTCCGCGAAATTCCCCGTTATCATCGCGAACTTTATATAACTGGCCTAACACGCTTTCGGCAAAACCCGTCGCCATCCCCAGAATGGCGATAACCCACATCCAGAATATTGCTCCAGCCCCACCTAGCGAAATGGCTACGGCGACACCGGCTAGATTTCCGGTTCCTACCCGGGCCGATAAGCTGGTACACAATGCCTGAAAAGAACTGATACCCTCTTTTGTGGAGTTGCCACTCCCCCGTAAGAGGCTAAACATGTGGAAAAAGTGTTTTAGCTGAACGCCACCTAGTTTGACTGTGAACCAAATGCCGCAGCCTACCAGCATAAAGATTAAGATTTGTCCCTCACCCCACAACACATTGTTCACGGCGCCAACAATCTGATTAATCACACACTTTTACCCGAATTATGATAATTGAAGAACAGTCTGCCGACCTTTGGAGGGAGTGTAAAGTAAAAAAGCCGACACAGAGGTCGACTTTAGTATATGGCTGGGGTAGCAGGACTCGAACCTACGAATGGCGGGATCAAAACCCGCTGCCTTACCAACTTGGCTATACCCCA
>NZ_JAPFRD010000006.1 GCF_026183695.1 Alteromonas aquimaris
TCACGACAGTGATTGCCAAGGTTGGGGTCGCGACCGGATGCCGGCCAGTTACAAGTCTCGTTTCCCGCTCCAAATCTTCATTTCTTTTTCGAATCTTCCTTTGTGAAAAATTACGCTTATCCTATTAAGCGCACAAGCGGGAATAGCTCAGTTGGTAGTGCACATACCTCGTCACGACAGTGATTGCCAAGGTTGGGGTCGCGACCGGATGCCGGCCAGTTACAAGTCTCGTTTCCCGCTCCAAATCTCATTTCTTTTTCGAATCTTCCTTTGTGAAAAATTACGCTTATTCTATTAAGCGCATAAGCGGGAATAGCCCAGTTGGTAGTGCACATACCTCGTCACCACAGTGATTGCCAAGGTTGGGGTCGCGACCGGATGCCGGCCAGTTACAAGTCTCGTTTCCCGCTCCAAATCTACATTTCTTTTTCAAATCTTTCTTTGTGAAAAATTACGCTTATCCTATTAAGCGCACAAGCGGGAATAGCTCAGTTGGTAGTGCACATACCTCGTCACCACAGTGATTGCCAAGGTTGGGGTCGCGACCGGATGCCGGCCAGTTACAAGTCTCGTTTCACGCTCCAAATCTACATTTCTTTTTCAAATCTTCCTTTGTGAAAAATTACGCTTATTCTAATAAGCGCACAAGCGGGAATAGCTCCGTTGGTAGAGTACATACCTTTGCACGACCGTGATTACGAAGGACGGGGGTGGCATGGTTCGAAATGGGGGCGGTTTCTGTTGTGTAGTGTTTTAGGTCTACTCCAAAAATTTAATCTATCTGATACGACCTCATTTAATCCGGTTACATTAAACCTGTGTAATCATTTATAATCGCAACGAACCCAACAAACGGAGTAAAGCGGCTATCCTATCCCTAAGAACACCATCAATAACCAGAAAATAGCCGTCGCAGTATATAAAAAATGGAAACTCGTAGTCAGTTAATATCAGAAGCAGAAGCCGCTTGCGAAGCTGGTGATGTTGTCAATGCGCAACGCGTCTGTTCTATTTATCAGAAACAGTTTGGTGAAGATCCAGATATCCTGTATTTAACGGGACGGACTTTTTTAAATCTTCGCCAGTATAAAGAAGCAGAAGAAGCCTTAGAGCAATCGTATAAGCAATCGAATAATAACCTCGCATTGGCCTACCTGATTATTGCAAGCAGCGCCACATTCAACAGAACGAAGGTGGAAAAAAATTTTTCTAAGCTTGCCCTGAACACGATCTCGCATTTTGAACTGCTTATGCACCTCGGGCACAGCTTGTCAGCGTTAAACCTATATACCCAAGCGCTACAGGCTTTCACATCAGCCAGCATTCAGATGCCTCAACAGGTTGAAGGTTATTATCATGCAGGATTAATGTTGACGAAGTTGGGTAAGGTAGAACAGGCTGTAGAAGTATTTACTCAAGGCTTGAGTTATCAACCGGACCATCATCTTACCCTTTACGCTCTGGCTCAAACGAAACCGGATTATTTCGAAGCACAAAAAATGACTGACCTTTTACAGCAGTCTGCGCATTCGGAAACCTCTAGGGAGCTAGAAAGAAACGTGGTGCTGGCTCACACCTTAGCTAAAGTTTACGCATATCAAGGCGCGTACAAACAAGCCGAAGATATTTTACTTAACGCACGCGCTAAGTTTGAAAGTGAAGCTGAAATATCTGAAGCTAAAAATGCGGCTATTTTTGATTGGTTGCTTGATGGCAAACGCGAAAATTGCTTTGGCTCTATCGGCTGTGCAAGTCGGCAACCTATTTTTGTGGTAGGGATGCCTGCTTCAGGACTGGATAAAATTGCACAGATTATCTCGTCTCATCCTGACGTTGCGCCGCCGGTTACCACTAACCTGTTTGTCCACACCGTTAGCCAGTTAGTAAACGGTAAAAAGCTGCCTTTTTTGGATTTAAAAACCATGTTGGCAGCGGAAGAGCTTGATAATCTGCAAATTGGCGAGGGCTATATTAATGCGACGGCAGGTTTAAAGTCTGGTGATGAAAAATATACGGTTGATTTTCAACCCTACAATTTTTTTAATGTCAGTTTGATAAAACGCGCTCTTCCCAACGCTAAAATTATCATTGTCCAGCGTGACCCACTCGAATCTGTTGTGCTGAATTTTCTCAAACTTCAATGGCCGTTTAATCAGTCAAACGGCTACAGTTATGATTTAACTTATTGTTGCCGATACTACCGCCATTTTCATAACTTAATGCTCAGGTGGAAAACAGTATTTGGGGATTCCATTAAGGTGCAGTCCTATACCTCCTTGAGGTGTAATTTTGACGAGGAAGTGGAAGCCCTGTTTAACTACTGCGGTCTGTCCCAGGTAGATAAAAAAAACCAGAGTGTGCAGACAAGGTTATCGGCACTTCAAGATCAGCTGGGGCAGGGTACAGACGTTAACCGATACAAAAGATTTGTCGAAATAGTTGAAACGAAGTTGTCTGACATTATCACCGATTAATAAGACGCTCTGCTATTCAAAAAGTCACAGGTGCGCTGGCCATATCGTAGATTTCCATATGTAATATAGCTTAGCGCTTCGATCTCCACACTCAGCTTTCCTTGTCTTTCCACGCGTCATAAGAACATTATTGATATCTTTTTTATGGCGGCGAATCTACTTTATCCCTATCCACGGTAACGTGTACTTCATCAAAAAGCAGGTCCGAAGTAGCGTATAATTCATGCACTCAGAGAAAACATTTCGATTGGCATCTGTTGTAATTTGAGTCGCGATTATATAGCCTCACTGGTCTAACCAGAAGAGGTGGGAGTCCGAGTGTGTCAAAAACAAATCCTTTAAGAAAATTTGCTGTCTGGGCAATGAACAAGCCAGAGTGGTTGAGTCATAGGTTATTAACCTGGATGTTTCGTTTCAAAGTTAAATTGACAGGTACCACCAAGCTTGAAGTGCTGAGTACAGATCTAACTACTGTTACCTTTCGCCAGCGTAATTTGAAGCGAGTTCAAAATCACATTGGCAGTGTCCATGCAGCCGGAATGGCGTTGTTGGCAGAATCTGCGACAGGTTTTATTGTGGGAGTTAACCTGCCAGGAGATAAGTTACCCCTCATAAAGTCAATGGAACTTAAGTACGTAAAAAGAGCAACAGGCGACATGCAGGCGGTGGCTTCGCTCACCAACGAGCAAATCGAACTTATGCAGCTGGAAGATAAAGGTGAACTGACAGTGGCAGTAAAAGTGACCGATGCGACGGGAATAGAACCTGTAATGTGTCAAATGGTATGGGCATGGGTTCCACGGAAGTCATAACACGTAAGGCTCTATTTTGTAAAAATTATGTTAAATGCACTAAATAGCGGCGATTTGTAAGCCCAAAAGAAATTTTTATCCTATTTATTGCTTATATAGGGATATACATCTCACTTTATTAAAAAATGTTGTTTAACCTTCCTATTTCCTTAGATATAGTCACAAAACGATGATTTTGTAGACGATGGGGGAGGGGACTGTGAAGATGATGTCAGGTGCGGCGATGGTGGTTGAAGCATTGAAAGATGCGGGCGTCAGCCACGTTTTTGGTTATCCGGGGGGCGCTGTTCTTGACATTTATGATGCACTTTTTGCGCAAGATGCTGTTAAACATATTTTGGTACGTCATGAACAGGCTGCCGCTCATATGGCGGATGGCTATGCGCGCTCTACGGGGAAAACCGGCACCGTTTTGGTGACGTCGGGTCCCGGGGCGACCAATACTATTACGGGTATTGCCACTGCCTATATGGATTCAATCCCGATGGTAGTGCTGTCTGGACAGGTGCCTTCCATGCACATTGGGGAGGATGCATTTCAGGAAACTGATATGGTGGGGTGCTCACGTCCTATTGTTAAACACAGTTTCTTGGTTAAACGCACAGTGGATATTCCCCATGCGATAGCCAAAGCGTATTACATAGCTAATACCGGCCGACCCGGCCCTGTAGTTGTAGATCTTCCCAAGGATCTGGTCAATATTCAGGAGCAGCATCCGTATAGCTATCCACAATCTATCTCGATGCGGTCATATAACCCAACCCTTAAAGGCCACAAGAAACAAATTAAGAAAGCCGTGCAGGTTCTTGAACATGCACAACGCCCGGTGTTATATGTGGGGGGAGGAGCAATTGCAGCCAATGCCGCAGACAAGGTGGTAGCATTAGCAGAGCGTCTATGTGCTCCAGTTACCTGTACTTTAATGGGATTGGGAGCCTTTCCTGGTCCCCATGCACAGAGTCTGGGAATGCTTGGCATGCACGGAACGCTTGAAGCCAATAAAGCCATGCACAATGCCGACTGTATTCTGGCGTTAGGGGCGCGATTTGATGACAGAGTCACCAATAACGTGGCTAAATTCTGTCCTCATGCCACCATCATTCATGTGGACATCGACCCAGCTTCCATTTCCAAGACGGTGAATGCCCATATACCGGTAGTGGGAAGCGTCGACAACGTGCTTGAACAGTTACTTGAAGAGGTTAGTTTGCCTGCAGCACAAAGTGAGAAGCTGGCCGATTGGTGGCAACAAATTGAGCAGTGGCGAGAGCGTGATTGCCTGCAGTATCAATCTGATTCAGACCAAATTAAGCCTCAGCAAGTAGTGCAAAGCGTATATCGACATACACAAGGTCAGGCATTTGTCAGTTCTGATGTGGGCCAGCACCAAATGTTTGCCGCACTGTATTACCTGTTTGAACGTCCTCGCCAATGGATTAATTCCGGTGGGTTGGGCACTATGGGTTTCGGTTTACCCGCCGCGATGGGCGTGCAGGTGGCGCATCCCGAGGCCACATCCGTAGTCATAACGGGCGATGGCAGCATTCAAATGAACATTCAGGAGTTATCGACCTGTCTACAATACAATTTGCCAATAAAAATTATTTCTCTGAATAACCGAGCATTAGGCATGGTGCGTCAGTGGCAGGACATGAATTATAAAGGGCGGCATTCGCAATCGTATATGGAGTCGATGCCTGATTTCGTCAAACTGGCCGAAGCGTATGGACATGTTGGCATTCGAGTTGAGCATCCGGATGAACTGGAAGGGGCAATGGAGCAATGTTTTAGTCTGAAAGGTCGTTTAGTGTTTGTGGATGTAAAAATTGATCAGAACGAACACGTTTATCCCATGCAGATAAAGTCTGGGGCAATGGATGATATGCGGTTAAGTAAAATGGAGCGTACCTGATGAAAAGAATTATTTCGGTATTGATGGAAAACGCACCAGGTGCTTTATCTCGAATTATAGGGGTATTCTCGCAGCGTGGGTACAATGTGGATTCTTTATGTGTCGCCCCCACCAGTGACCCGAGTTTATCTCGCCTAACCATCATCACTCACGGTGACAATAAGGTAATTGAACAAATCACCAAACAGGTTAACAAACTGATAGACGTTTTAAAAATAGCCGATTTGACAGAAGGCGCACATATTGAGCGGGAATTAATGCTGATAAAAGTGGCCACTCGAACAGAAGCAATTCGATCAGAAATAAAGCGTAATGTGGATATTTTCAGAGCTCGGATTGTGGATGTAAATGCCCACAACTATACTATCGAAATTACCGGTACTACTGACAAATTGGATGCGTTCGCAACGACCATGAGTCAAGCTTCGGAGATTATCGAATCTTCCCGTACTGGAGTGTGCGGCCTGGGGCGTGGAGAGCGTTCACTTCGTCCCTAACAGCTAAAAAAACTACCTACAGGTGATATTTTCCATAATACACCTCGATGCGCATGGCTAAGCCGTAAGAGGGCTTGAAGTCCTCTTCTCTTAGCCACAGTACAAACGGTTCTACTTCGTAAAATAACCACTCCCGATGTGGATTGGTGCGGTAGCGAGCACTGATATAATATTGGTCAAGTCGATTGCCTGGTTTCGTAAAGCCTTCTGTAAACAAGTTATAAATGACCGCAGAGTCATCGGTTAAAGGTTGTAAAAACTGCAGCTCATGCCGCCACATCCAATCTTCACTGGTGTCGCGATAGTAGTACCGATTATTAAAACGAAACACATGATCTGTCTCGTTAACGTGCTGAAATGATGCCCCCACCTCAGCCCCGAATTCGTCGCGGGTGTAATAGTAGGCTTCGGCGTCGTACTGCAAAGACCAGTGCTGATTAAAGGCATAGGTGTCGCGGTAACGGGATTTCAGATATATCTGCCCCCGGCGTCCTGTGCCTATGCGGTGGGAGAGGGAGGAGTCATCAGCTTGTTTGAAACGCAATGCTATAGTGGTACTATCCCTGCGCGACAATGCCTGATCGCGCACTGCATTAATGGTATCTTCTTCCTCATAATCATCGTTGTCGCTCAGTAATAAGTCGACTCTGTCTTTCAGAGCAGGTAGCTTCACTCTTACTCGAAACTTCAGATCCAGCTCAGACATATCGCGCGTACGCGGCTCCCAGCCCAATCTGACTCGTCCTTCCGCACGGGCATCTTTATATGCATCACTGCCTTGCACGGCGAAAAAGCTATCAAGTTGCCGAGCAGTGTAATCCATTGAGTGAGTTAAATTTTGTTGCCAGCGGTCAAACCATGAGGCATCGCTATTTTCGACAGAATCCTGGAGCGCTGGGCGAACGATCTCATGAGTTTTGGCTTCAGCGTCAGCTTTGCGACGCTGCGATATTGCGTCGGTGGTGGTGTCTTCTACTGCAAGAGAAGAGCAAAACAATAATATCAAACAAGACATTGCTTTCAACAAACTACTTATCCATGTATTACTTTAGCATGCTTGCTATTTGGCGAGAGGTCAAATGAGTTTTTTGTCTATTCGGGATAAAGATAATGAAAGCCGCGTCAGGCAGTGGCATACTGTAACTTCTGATGTAAAGGAGAATTGATATGGGGATCAGTATTTGGCAATTGCTGATAGTGTTGGTAATTGTAATATTATTATTCGGTACCAAACGCCTAAAAAACATCGGCAGTGATTTAGGTGGAGCATTGAAAGGCTTCAAAAATGCTGTCAATGACGATAAAGATGCTGATTTTGAGGCTGATGAAGCAAAAAAAGTTGAGCAGCAAGATGCGCAAAAGCAAGCCTCAGCTGTGCAAACGGATACACAAAAAAAGCCAACTCCTGCTGAGCAGGAAACTAAAGAAAAACACTAATGTTTGATATTGGCTTTTGGGAATTGTTGACTGTTGCAGTGCTTGCACTGCTTATACTGGGGCCGAGCAGGCTACCCGGTGCGTTGCGCTCAACGATTTCGACCGTACGAAAAGTTCGCAACATGGCGACTGGCTTTAAGCATGAAGTCGAGCATCAGCTACGTATCCACGAACTGCACGAAAACCTCAAAAAAGCCGAGCACGACGGACTTGAAAACGTTTCACCTGAGCTTCGAAAAAGTGTGGAAGAGTTGAAACAAGCTGCCAACTCTGTGCAAGAACCTTATAAAAAGAAATAATGACTGACGAAAACAGTTTGCTGTTCCATTTAATCGAACTTAGGAGTCGAATTTTAAAGGCGTTACTAAGTGTATTAGTGGTATTTTTATGCTTAGCATATTTTGCGCAGGACCTATATCAGGTGTTGGCTCGTCCATTGTTAGATGCGCTACCTGATAACGCCTCTATGATTGCCACCGATGTCGCATCGCCCTTTTTTGCACCGTTCAAACTTACTTTGGTACTCTCATTTTTTATCGCCATCCCGTATGTACTATATCAAGTGTGGGCATTTGTGGCGCCGGGTTTATATAAAAATGAAAAGCGCCTCGTCGCGCCTTTACTGATTTCCAGTACCTTGCTTTTCTATGCTGGGATGGCGTTCGCGTATTTCGTGGTGTTTCCTCTGGCATTTGCCTTCTTCACCAGTGTGGCTCCCGCCGGCGTCACAGTAAGTACCGACATCAACAGCTATTTGGACTTCGTACTGAAATTATTTTTTGCGTTTGGCATCTCTTTTGAAATCCCTATCGCTATCATTTTACTGTGTTGGACTGGGGCAACAGATGCAAAGAGTCTTCGTGCCAAACGTCCTTACGTCATCGTGGCGGTTTTTATTGTCGGCATGTTACTCACGCCTCCTGATGTTATTTCGCAAACACTTTTAGCATTGCCCATGTGGCTATTATTCGAAGTGGGTGTGATGCTTGGGGGCTTGTATTCCCGACGCGATGAATCCTCTTCAAGTTTGAAAAGTCATGAATAAGTAAGCAAGGAAAATATATGAAATTTATCACACTGGTAAGTATGGTCGCCCTTACGCTATCGGCTACAGTTTGTGCTGAGACCATTGAAGAAGCATTAGTGAACTGTAGTAAGGTAGAGAATAGCCTGCAACGATTAATGTGCTTCGATAAGGTGGTTAAAGACGTCAAACAGTATTCAGGAGTGGAAGCGGCGGTCAAGCGAGGATACGCTGTCCCTGGCACCGCAGCACAAAACGACGCGGCACCGCGCCCAGCACCACGCCATTCATTTGAAGCCACGACAGTGAAGTCTGCTCCAACTCCATTTGGATTAGAAGCAAAAGAACAAACTGAAGAAGTGGAAGAAATAACCAGTACTGTCGCTAAGATAGATAAGGCCCCGCGGGGCGAGCTCATCATTACGCTATCTGACGATGCGGTATGGCGCCAGCGAGATGATAAACACTATAAGCTGAAAGTCGGCGATGTGGTGAAAATAGAACGTGGAATGTTGGGGTCTTTTTATCTTTCTAAGCCCGACCAGAATACCCGGATAAAGGTTAAGCGAACTAAATAACATGAGTTGGTTTGACGCCGGAGTAAATCTATTGGATCGGCGCTTTGATCCTCATGCCGTTATTGAAAACGCGATAGCGGCGGGGGTCGACAAACTGTGTGTCATCACCACGCAGCCAGATGAGTGGTTGCTGGCCGAAAAACTTGCTTATGCTTATCCCGACAATTTAGTATTTACAGTGGGAATTCATCCCCATAACGCTAAGTTGGCAAAGCCCGATGATTTTACACAATTAAGCGATATTATCTCGCATACGCAAGCCGTTGCGGTTGGTGAATGTGGCTTGGATTTTAATCGTAATTTCTCCCCCCCGGACGTCCAACGAAATGTGTTTGACCAACAGCTTCAGGTTGCGATAGAAGCAGGAAAACCGGTTTATCTTCATGAACGTGACGCTTTTGAAGATCAAGTTACGATACTTGCACCCTACCTGCCGCAACTTAAAGGGGGGCTGGCTCATTGCTTCACTGGTTCAGCACCACAACTTCAAGCCTACGTGGCAATGGGATTTTACATCGGCATTACTGGTTGGTTGTGTGACGACAAGCGTAACCAATTATTGGTTGAAGCTGTGCGCGCGCTGCCCTTGGATAAAGTAGTGCTTGAAACCGATGCCCCCTATCTGTTTCCGAAGAACAGACGTCCCCGCGCGCGCAATAATGAGCCCGCCTTTTTACCAAGCATCGCTGAAAAACTAAGCGAAGTGATTAATTTACCAAGTGAAACCCTTCAACAGACAAGTTATGCTAACGCATGTAAATTATTCGGAATAAAAAAATAGCGCGATGCAGCAAACAGCTTTTACAGTACGTAAATATGATTTGTGGTTACTGGGTGTTACCAGCATCTTGGTCGCGCTGTTAGTAATAATCGCGTTTCGTTTTGCGGCTGTGGATACCCAGGAACAGCGCATCAAGGATCTGCGTTATAGCTTCAATTTCGAAAAAGACGCGCCGATAACCGCTAACCAAAATTGGCTCCCAGTGGCTAACCCGGTAAATCTGGGAATGTTGGATGAACCTACCTGGTTTCAATTTGATATTTCGCCTTCGAGTGGTGACGTACGGCATTTATTGGAAGTACAGTATCCCTTGCTGGATACCTTAACGGTGGCTTTTTATACCCCTGATGCATTAACGCCGGTGGCGCAATTTGATGCGGGTGATGGAATGACATTCACCGACCGGCCAATTTTACACGAATCTCTTTTATTTCCGGTCCCAGTAAGCGAAGGTGAGTTGACAGTAATAATTAAGGTACAGTCATCGGGAACCATTCGGGTGCCACTCAGGTTATGGACAAAGACGGAGTTTATTGAATACACGTCAAAACATAACCTGCTGATGGGCATGTTTTTCGGATTTCTGGCGGCGATGGGGATCAGTAACCTGTTTTTCTTTTTTACTACCCAAAACCGTACTTTCGTTGTCTATTCCGGGTACGTCTTTTCCTTAATGCTCACCCTTTTGTCAGTTCAAGGGCTAGCTTATGCGCACATTTGGCCTAATTGGGTATGGTTTCAAGAACGGGCGGTAGGGATTTTTGCTAACGCGGCCATCATGTTTGCGGTCATATTTTCCAACTGGTTATTAAATGTTAAACACTACAGTCCCCGGTTAGCTTTGTTGCTGCAAGGATTTGGCTGGGTGTTTCTAGCGAATATTTTCATCAGTCTTGTGTTGCCTTACTCCTATTTAATAAAGTTATTTTTCGTCTTACTTAGTATTGCCGTGACTGTCACCTTTTCAATTGGTATCTGGCTTGCTCTACGCGGGGTAGTGATCGCAAGGTATTATTCGTTCGCCTGGTCAATATTATTACTAAGTGGTTTGCTCGCCAGTCTGGATAATCTGCAACTGATCTCTATCAATATACAATCAAATTATTTACTGATGTTGGGGGGAGCGGTTGAAACTTTACTGCTGGCCTTGGCACTGGCGATTTCCTACAATGTAAATCGCAACGAGATGTTGGACGCCAAAGAGATTGCGATAGTCCAAGAGAAAACCGCTTTAAATGTCAAAGAACAACTGCTGGCTGTACAAGAACAATACCAAAATGAGCTTGAGTACAAAGTGCAAGAGCGGACACTAGAGCTAGAGGTCGCGTTACGGGAACTTTCAGAGGCTAACCGCGAGTTGGAAACGCTTAATACGATTGACTCCCTGACCAATATTAAAAATCGGCGCCATTTTGACAAGCGCTTACTTGCAGAAGGAAGACGTAGCCGGCGCGAGCAAACCCCTCTTAGTATCATTATGGCTGATATTGACTACTTCAAAAGAATTAACGACGAATACGGGCACGCTGCGGGCGACGCATGTATTCGGCATGTGGCGAACTTGCTAAAAGAAACTCTTCGTCGCCCTAGTGATGATGTCTGTCGTTATGGCGGAGAAGAATTTGCCATTATCCTCCCCAATACCGATTCTGAAGGGGCTGCGCTAGTGGCAGAATTGATGCGCGAAAAAGTAGAGGGCGCACCTGTAATAATAGATAATGTCACCATCAACATGTCATTAAGTGCTGGTGTAGCTAGTGCTATCGTCACCGATGAAGATCAGGAGCTAGCCATTTTGAAACAAGCCGATCAAATGCTGTATGCAGCGAAACAAGATGGTAGGAATAATGTGAAAATATGGAGTTATCAGGATGCGAAAGATGAGTAGCAATAATTTCCCCGTTCGCAGAATGCGCCGACTTCGATACAACGAATCACTTCGCTCATTAGTCACTGAGCATCAGTTGCATGTAAGTGACTTAATTTATCCAGTTTTTGTTTTGCCTGGCAAAAAACAACGTGAGTCGGTGTCGTCTATGCCGGGAGTTGAACGTCTTTCTGTTGATGAATTAATTGCCGAAGCAAGTGAATGGTATGCATTGGGTATTCGAGCTCTAGCAATTTTTCCCGTGACGCCAGCGGAAAAAAAATCCTTATGTGCCAGCGAAGCCTTTAATCCACAAGGGTTAGCGCAGCATGCCATTAGTGAACTAAAAAACGCATTACCTGAAATGCTGGTTATTTCAGATGTCGCATTGGACCCCTTTACTTCTCACGGTCAAGATGGGCTCGTCGACGACTCAGGCTACGTTCTTAACGACGAAACCGTCGAGGTTTTAATTAAACAAGCGGTTTCGCATGCCAAGGCTGGCGCGGATATTGTTGCCCCTTCAGATATGATGGATGGTCGCATAGGTGCCATTCGTGAAGCGTTGGATTCAGAAGGGTTCGTTAATACATGCATAATGGCGTATTCAGCAAAATATGCCTCAAGTTACTATGGGCCGTTTCGTGATGCAGTGGGTTCGGCGGCAAATATCAAAGGTGGTAATAAAAAGTCATACCAAATGAATCCAGCCAATTCAGATGAGGCGATCCAGGAGATAAGACTGGATATTGATGAAGGCGCCGATATGGTCATGGTTAAACCGGGTATGCCATATCTGGATATTGTAAGGCGCTGTAAAGATGAATTTCGTGTTCCTACCTTTGCCTATCAGGTAAGTGGTGAATATGCCATGCACACGGCTGCTTTCGATCAAGGCTGGTTAGATAGAGAGGCGGTAATACTTGAATCTTTATTGGCGTTTAAGCGCGCGGGGGCCGACGGTATTCTAACGTATTTCGCAGTGCAAGCTGCCAAGTTGCTAAGCCAGAAATGAATCCAATCAAGATGGATCAGTGGCAGTTAAGGGTCCAGCCCGCCTTGTGTTGAAGCCAGCGTTCGTTAGCCAGCTCAGCTTTGATTAATGGATGTTGATTCAGCCAACCTTCGGGAAAACGCAACGTCCACTCATCGTTTTCAACAAGTAACTCCACCGTCGGAATGTGTTTATTTTGACGACGTATACACAGTACAACGGCAATTCGTAAAATCCGTAGCATACCTCTTAACATGGGTTGAATGTCGCTATGATAGCCGTTAAAAATACTGGCTTGAATTGGCATGCGGTGGGCTGAAACCAGATCTCTTATCGCCGCGCGCTGCAGGCGCGTATAGCCAGGCAATTCGATGTGATTAAGAATATAGGCGCCATGCTGATGGTGCTTTTTGTATTCGATGTGCAGCCCGGTCTCATGTAAAACAGCAGCCGCCCCTAAAACCGCCTCAGTATCAATATGACAGATACTTTGCTGGGCACATAGCTGATGACAGAGCTTTAACGCTAATGACTTGACCAGCTCAGCGTGGTGCACATCAATGTGATATCGTAATACGATCTGGTTTAAGGTTTGCTGGCGGCGGTCATTGTCTTGCAGGTTGTCTAACATGCCATAGATAAGCCCTTCACGTAAGGCGCCACCCGCGATGTTCATAGTGTTGATATGTAATTGTTCAAACAAGGTAATGAGAATAGCCAGACCACTGGGGAATATGGCTTTTCGGCTTTCTTCCAGACCTTCAATATTTAATGTCTTGACGGACGCGCAATCAATGCATTGCTGGCGAAGGTGATAAAGGTACGGCAAACGGATTGCATCGCTAATCCCCTGTTTCACTAATATCTCGACGATTGCTTGGGGGGTGCCAGATGCGCCCAAACAATTTTGCCAGTCAAAACACAGAAAGCTGTCTACCCACTTCCCCAATAGTACGGTGGCTGCAGCCTGAGCCTGCTCAAAGGCTTCTTTAGTTATTTCGCCACCTTTAAAATAACGTTCCATAAAAGTAACGCAACCCATATCGGTACTTACACAGTGAATAGGTTGTAAGTCATTTCCTAAAATAATTTCAGTACTGGCCCCCCCGATATCAACCACCAGACTATTGCCCTGGTTGGCTGAGGTATACGCCACACCCAGGTAAATCTGCCGAGCTTCTTCTTCACCACTGATTACATCAAGGCGGAGGCCAAGAATTTCTTCGGCCCGCTTGACAAAATCGTGGGCATTGGACGCTAAGCGGAGGGTGGCAGTCGCCACTGCTTTTACATTTGATGCAGGTATATCTTCAAGACGTTCAGCAAATGACTCCAGGCATTTCCAGCCTCGTTCCATACTTTCTGAACTTAGCTTCATGTTGTTATCGAGACCAGCTGCTAGGCGTACCTTTTGTTTGATTTTACCTACAATTTGTACGCTGCCATTCACCACGTGCACTACGACCATATGAAAACTATTAGAGCCTAAATCGATGGCTGCATAGTATTCGCCGTTGACAATGGTTTCCTGAAAGATCTCTGCCTGCATAGTTTACGACTGTCTGTAAGAAGGCCTTTTATTATTATTGCGTCCACGACGGGGAGAGTTGCGATTACTGCTATTGCGCTTTCTATGCTGGGGACGCGGTGTTTTCACATCATCCAATAAAGCAGTCCTGTCATAATCAGTGACTGGAATAGCATGATGAATGTAAGTTTCAATGGCCGGTAGATTAAGCGCATACTTTTCGCATGCAAAGCTAATCGCGTGTCCGCTCTTGCCAGCACGTCCTGTACGACCAATTCGGTGGACGTAATCTTCGGCGTCATCCGGTAAGTCGTAATTAAAGACGTGGGAAACTTTGTCAATGTGTAGACCACGTGCGGCAACGTCCGTGGCAACCAATATATCAAGCTGACCTTTGGTAAAATCTTCTAAAATACCCAGGCGTTTTTTCTGCGGCACGTCACCGCTTAACAAGCCCACCCGGTGTCCATCGGCCTCTAGCCAGTCATTGATTTTTTCGCATGCATGTTTCGTGTTGGCAAAGACAATCGCCTTTTCGGGCCACTCTTCCTCTAACAAGGTTAGCAGTAACAGCATCTTGTCATCGTCAGATGGGTAAAATAACTCCTCCTGTACACGACTGGCGGTTTTTTGCTCTGGCGCCACCTGGACATGTGTCGGATTATTCATGTGTTCGTAAGCCAATTCCTGTACTCGATATGAAAGCGTAGCAGAAAACAACATACTCAAGCGTTCTGTAGCGGGTGGCATACGCCGAAATAGAAAGCGAATATCTTTGATGAAACCTAAATCGAACATGCGATCGGCTTCGTCCAGCACAGCGACTTGAATATGTTTAAGGGTAAACACACCTTGTTTATTGTAATCGAGGATGCGTCCAGTTGTACCAATGATGATATCGACACCGCCTTCTAACACTTCCCGTTGACTTTGGTAGCCTTCGCCCCCATATATCAATCCAAGCGTTATTCCAGTGTGTTCACTGAGTAATTTCGCATCATTATAAATTTGTACGGCAAGTTCCCTGGTGGGTGCCATAATAATAGCTCGTGGTGCATTAGCCGGGCGTGAGGCATCGTCTTCCGATTGAGGATTTCTCAATAAATAGTGGAAAGTCGCCACCAGAAATGCGATGGTTTTGCCGGTGCCGGTTTGAGCCTGACCCGCAATGTCCAAACCTTCTAATAGCGGAGGTAAGGCTAACGCCTGGATGGGCGTGCAATGAGTGAAGTTGGCAGCACTAAGTGCTGAGACCACTTTCTCATTGATAGGCAAGTCAGAAAAATGAGTTTCGGTTAAATGAGTTGTTTGCATAATAGCTTATAGCTTAACATTGCTTGCATTAAATAACAGTTTCTATATAACACTTAGGGTAAAGCTGAGCAAATCAGCAGTAGACCAAATGACGGAGAAAAGAATGAGCGACAAAATTATCCAGTTAACTGACGATAAGTTTGAGGCGGATGTAATCAATGCTAGCAGTCCTGTACTGGTTGACTTTTGGGCAGAATGGTGTGGCCCGTGTAAAATGATCGCACCTATTTTAGAAGAAATTGCGAACGACTTTGAGGGCAAGTTAACAGTTGGTAAACTGAATGTCGATGAAAATAATGAAACCCCACCAAAATATGGTATTCGCGGCATCCCAACATTGTTGTTATTCAAAGATGGTAATGTGGCTGCAACCAAGGTTGGTGCGTTATCAAAAGCGCAATTAACAGAATTCTTAAACGAGAATCTGTAAGTTATTTTGAAAGCCAGCGTAATCGCTGGCTTACCCTGCTATATCAAACTCGATTGCGTATTTGAAGATAAATTTGTGTTTTTTAGGTGAAAACACTGGACGCGCTAAAAATATGGTGCTAACTTTCACCTTAGCTCATACCTGAGCTGCGTTCTGCAAGCCCATATCCGGGCGGTATAAACTACTCAAATTAAACTAGTGACATTTAGTCCCGAATGCGAAGTCCAAAAGACCCACCAGTATGAATTTAACTGAACTGAAGAATAAACCCATAAGCGAATTGGTTTCCTTGGCCGAAGAAATGGGCCTGGAAAATATGGCTCGCGCCAGAAAACAAGATATCATTTTTTCGATTTTGAAAAATCACGCCAAGGGCGGTGAAGATATTTTCGGGGATGGCGTATTAGAAATTCTACAAGATGGATTCGGCTTTTTACGTTCCGCCGACTCTTCCTATCTTGCCGGACCAGATGACATTTATGTGTCACCAAGTCAGATTCGGCGATTTAATCTTCGCACGGGCGACACTATCGCCGGTAAAATACGCCCACCCAAAGACAGTGAACGATATTTTGCCCTTCTAAAAATCCGCGAAGTTAATTTCGACAAACCTGAAAATTCCCGCAATAAAATTCTTTTCGAAAACCTCACGCCGCTACACGCTGCGTCACGTATGCGGATGGAGCGAGGGAATGGGTCTACTGAAGATATTACCGCGCGTGTGCTTGACCTGGCATCTCCCATAGGGAAAGGACAGCGTGGCTTAATTGTTGCCCCCCCTAAAGCGGGTAAAACACTCTTACTGCAGAATATTGCGCAGTCGATTGCCGCGAATCAACCAGACTGTGAACTGATGGTATTGCTCATTGACGAGCGCCCGGAAGAAGTGACCGAAATGCAGCGGCTGGTGCAAGGTGAAGTGGTAGCGTCAACTTTTGACGAACCAGCCAGTCGACACGTCCAGGTAGCCGAGATGGTTATCGAAAAAGCCAAGCGTTTGGTAGAACACAAAAAAGACGTGGTGATTCTACTGGATTCTATTACCCGGCTGGCACGTGCATACAACACAGTTATACCTTCATCAGGTAAGGTGCTAACGGGTGGTGTTGATGCTAACGCCTTGCATAAACCCAAGCGCTTTTTTGGTGCAGCCAGAAACGTCGAAGAGGGTGGCAGCTTAACCATTATCGCCACCGCACTTATTGATACCGGCTCTAAAATGGATGAAGTTATCTATGAAGAGTTTAAGGGTACGGGCAATATGGAACTGCATCTAAATCGCAAGATTGCAGAAAAACGCGTATTCCCTGCGATTGACTTTAATCGTTCTGGTACTCGTCGGGAAGAGTTGCTGACTAATCAGGAAGAACTGCAGAAAATGTGGATCCTGCGCAAAATTGTGCATGAAATGTCAGAAATTGATGCGATGGAATTCTTAATCAATAAGCTTTCCATGACCAAAACCAATGATGAATTTTTTGATGCAATGAAGCGCCAAAAAGGTTAATTCATTTTTCGAAAGCGCAGAGTCTTCTCTGCGCTTTTTGCGTTATATTTCTCTTTTACCTCCTCTTTTTAAATTCCACTGTTTCAGCGAGTTAGTTAAATGCTGTTAGCTTTCCATTAGTTTGGAATTACGCTACTGTGTAGGCTTGATAAATGACTTCGAACAGGACAAATTTATGCTTCGTGCGCTATTAGGCTCTTCAATACTTTTCTTTTCATCTGCAATGCTGGCAGACGAACGCCTCACTACCTTAATTGATAAGGTGGAGCCTGAAGTAATTAAGTGGCGTCATCATTTTCACGAATTTCCAGAACTTTCTAATCGCGAATTTCAGACGGCCGAATATATTGCTGAATATCTACGCGGACTCAACTTAGATGTGACTACTGGCGTGGCAAAAACTGGTGTGGTGGCTGTACTGGATAGTGGCAAACCGGGCCCGGTTGTGGCATTACGGGCGGATATGGATGCGCTGCCGGTAAAAGAAGAAAACGATTTGCCTTTCAAGTCTGAGCAAATGGGTGAGTACAAAGGAGTAACAGTTCCTGTCATGCATGCGTGTGGGCATGATACCCACATGGCGATGTTGATGGGTGCAGCAAAAGTGCTGGTCAATATGAAAGACCAGTTGAACGGCAAGGTGAAATTCATTTTCCAGCCCGCTGAAGAAGGTGCACCGCCAGGAGAAAAAGGGGGCGCTGAAGTGATGGTTGCTGAAGGCGTACTCAAAAACCCAGATGTAGATGTTATTTTTGGATTACACATTAGTGCCAACAGAGATGTGGGCACGGTAATGTATAATTCAGGCGGCGTTATGGCAGCCGTTGATCCCTTTAAAATCGTGATCAAAGGTAAACAAGCTCATGGCGCTTATCCCTGGAAAAGTGTAGACCCTATTGTGACTGCCGCCCAGATGATCATGTCGCTACAGACTATCGTCAGCCGCGAAATAAAAGTAATTGATAATGCGGCCGTGGTTACAGTGGGTTCAATTCATGGCGGCAATCGTTCCAATATCATTCCCTCAGAGGTGGAACTAATCGGGACTATTCGTACCCTTGATAAAAAAGCGCGCGAACTGATGTATGAAGCCATGCCAAGAAAGGTAAAAGGAATTGCCGACAGCATGGGGGCTGAAGCCGAACTCACATTACCTTTAGACTACAGTTACCCGATTACTTATAATGATCCTCAGTTAATGGCAAAAATGCTACCAACCATCCAAGCGACTGCTGGCAAAGAGAATGCCATTCAAGACAAGCCGGTGACTGGAGCGGAAGATTTCTCATTTTTTCAACAGCAAGTGCCAGGCCTGTATTTGTGGGTAGGGGGTAAACCAAAAGATGTACCGGAGAGTGAGTCTCCCGCCCACCATACCCCCGAATTCTATGTGGATGACAGTGGCATGAAATTAGGCGTTAAGTTGTTAACTAATCTCACACTAGACTATATGAATCAATAAGAGGCCAGTAAGGGAGTAAGGCTTTGAGAACAGCGAAAAATGTATTTATTTACTTGCTTCTTATTGTCGCAGGGACAATCGGTAACAGCCTTGCTCCTCCTATCATTTCAGATGGAATTTTTGCTTATGGTATAGCGGCGTCAATATTTATTGCGTTGAAGTATCGTCCATTACTGGCTATTCCTGCGGCCTTTATCATCGCATTTCCACTCAGCTTTCAGCATCCCCTGCTGGCGGTGACTGCACTCCTGGCTCAGCCTGTTGTCATTAGTTGCTTTTGCTATCCAAAACGAATCTTGAAACCGCTGATCTATGCCGGTTTTTTTTGGAGCCTGTTCGCGCTTCCGGTAATGGGCGTCGCATTTATGGGGGAGCAGATTGAAACCACGTCTGAACTTATAACGGCCAGCTTGATTAGCTGGTTGGGCGGCGTGGTCGGTCTACTAATCGGCCATATTGGCTACTGTATAACCAATCGTGCTCGAATAGCCGCTTCACCTGAGCTCATCCCCGCCAGAGGGATGCTAAGTTATATCTTCGCCAGCTTGTTGTTTCTAATCATTTTAGTGATTTTTATGGGCTATATGCACATATTCCAGAAACAGCAAAAAATGCAAATTAACAAATATATTGTCGAACGAACTGAAATTATCGCTGAACAGGTAGAAGATTTCTTAAAGAAAAATCAAAGTGCCATTAATCTGACTGCCAATCTGCTTGCCTCTGCAAAAGAGCACGGGAGCGTGAGTGACCAGGGGGTCAACGAATATTTACGTTCGTTAGCCACCAACCAGCCCCACTTTCTTTCGTTTTTAGTAGCCGACGGCGAGGGCAGGATTACCAATGCATTTCCTCCTGGCTTGCGAGAGAAGGCCGAGCAACAAGGACATAACAGTGTTGCTACACGGCCTTATTTTACTCACGTCGAAGCTACCGGGCAGCCTTATCTGTCTAACGCTTTTCAAGGTGTCGGTTTTGGCAATGACTTGATTGTAGCCATATCTTCACCAATTTTAGTCAATAGTGAATTGGCCGGTATTGTAGAAGGGTCGTTATCATTAAGTAGTTTCGCTCAATTTGATAAACAGAAAATTCCAGGGTTTGTTGTGATTATAGAGGACGCAGCAAAAAACGTGGTATATGCAAGTGAGCGGCTAAATTTACCACCCCTGGCACCTGTCGAGTTTGAAACCTGCCAAAACAGTCGGTGTGAGCAGGGAGTTCGATTAAAAGAAAACGATTGGCTACAGTCTCGCCTTCAGGTTCCCCAGACTAACTGGCAGGTGCGTTTGTTGTATGACTTTTCGCGTTTTACCGATACGTTTAATACCTGGTTACTTTTAGCCCTTGCCGTATTGCTGTGCCTGGCTGTCATGAGCGTGTTGGTTGGGCATATTCTTGCTACGGTGTTTACAGCACCCATGAACAACCTGGTACGTTACTTTGAATCCTTTACTCCTGACAGTGAATATAGCGAGACTCTGCCACCACGAAAATATTTTTATGTGCGCGAAATCAGCCAATTGCATGAAGCATTTTTAAATCTGCAGGAGCGTCTGGTAAAAGCGTTCAAAGATTTAGCCCAATCCCGCTCAGAACAGGAAGTGTTGAATAAGCAATTGCGTGTGCTTAACATTTCCCTTGAAGAAAAAGTAGCAGAAAAAACTCTATCGCTTAAAAAAGCATTAAAACGAGCGAACTTAGCCAATAATGCGAAAAGCCAATTTTTGGCCAATATGTCTCACGAAATCCGAACGCCTATGAATGGTATTCTAGGAAGCTGCGAAAACTTACTGGAAATTCCTCTGCCCGAGGGAGTGTCTAAAAAGGTCGAAGTCATTCACTACTCTGCCAGCCATTTACTGTCAATATTGAACAGCATTTTGGATTGGTCAAAAATTGAAGCAGGGAAGATGACGTTAGACGAGCACCCCTTTTCGTTGCGAACCTTGATTGAAAGTCTTCTATTTTTGCATTCTCAAGCGGCCCAAAATAAATATGTGACCCTTCATTCAAATGTAGATGCGTCGGTGCCAGAGCATCTGCTGGGGGATGGTGGAAAACTGAATCAGATACTTAACAACTTACTTAGTAACGCCATCAAATTTACCCAAAATGGAACAGTGCAGGTGGATGCGTTTTTCAACAAGGGCAAATTGAGTGTCAGTGTTATTGATTCAGGCATCGGAATGAGTGACGAACAACTTGAACGAATATTTAAACAATTTGAACAAGCAGATTCCTCAACCACGCGCGTTTATGGTGGGACTGGGCTTGGGTTGTCCATTACCAAAAAATTAATTGAGCTGATGGGTGGGAACATACAGGTTCGCAGCATACCGCATGAAGGAACTACCTTTACCGTCGTGATCCCTTTCACGCCAGAGGTAAAGAGTGCCAATAAAGAAGCAAGCGTGTTACCCCCACTTCCTAAAAAACTGAAAATTTTACTGGTGGAAGACAATAGCATTAATGCAGAGATTGTCGCCGATATTGTTAAATCGCAGAAATGGGTATACTTATGGGCAAAAGATGGGCAGCAAGCATTGGATGTGTTGTCTAAACATAATTTTGATTTGATATTAATGGACTGTCAGATGCCGGTTATGGATGGGCTTGAAGCCACTCGCCATATCCGCGCACGGTCCGACGCTAAGGCTTCCACTCCTATCATAGCGCTGACAGCGAATGCGTTTGAAGAGGACAAAAACGCGTGTTACAAAGCGGGTATGGACGCCCACCTGGCCAAACCATTTAAGAAAGAACAATTACTTAATATTATCGCGCAAACACTATCCGGCGACAGGTTAAGCTAATGGTGTATGTTCCGAGTGACGAATTAACAAATCTCTGAACGATTCGGCTGCGGGACTGATAGGCCGGTTTTTCAAGGTGACGACCTGCCAGTAGGTGCTAATCGGGAATCCTTCAACATTCAATATTTTTATCTGGTCCTCCGCGTTTTGAGCCACCGTATGACGAGACAGTATTGCCAGACCAAGCCCGGAAGAAACAGCCAGACGGATGGCATCATTGCTCTCAATCATCATTACATTGTCCAGTTTAATATGATGCGTTTGGCAGAACTCATCGATGGCATTTCTGGTGGCACTGCCCGGCTCTCTTAGCAAAAACTTGTTATTGGCTAACGTTGCAAGATCACACTGGTCAGGACCTTGAAAATCCGGAGGGGCGATCACAACTAATTCATTTTCTTGAAAAGGGGTGGCGATGATTGGCATATCTGCAGGGGGCTGACTAAAAATATATAAGTCGTCCTTATTGTTTTCCATTCGTTCAATAACCTGGGCGCGATTGCCAATAGTGAACTGGACGTCTATGTTTGGGTGGGCTTTACAAAAAGAACTTAACAGAGGCGGAATAACATATTTTACGGTTGTCACTACAGCCAAATTTAACGCGCCCGTTTCCATACCTTTAAGGGCCTGAATTTGACTGTGCAGCTTATCTTGAGAATTTTGTATTTCCTGCGCGCATTGATATACCGCCACACCAGCCTCGGTCATTCGAAGTGTGCCCTGGTATTGTTCAAGCAGAGGCATACCTATAATTTCTGTTATTTTTTTTAACTGCAAAGAGATAGTCGGTTGTGAAAGTGACATCGCTGTGGAAGCCGCTGTAACCGAACCGCAATCAACCACCTGTCGAAATACTTCCAGTAAGCGAAATGTGAGTGCATACATAAACTATCCCGCCATTATTAGCATTAAAATTTATTGTTATTGATGAATGATATTAAAGTTAAACTCCTCTTTTGGCTATGGGCAACGCGCGGCTTTTGCGTTAAAATTGCCCGCTTTTCCACTCACCGTTTTTCGTGCTCACAAAACTGCATTTGTAGCGCACGGAAAAAAATAGCGTTATCAGGAGCTGTTGATGGCAAAAGTCGCGATTGTTATGGGTTCAACCTCAGATTGGCCTACAATGCAGCAGGCCGCGAAAATGCTGCGCTCGTTCGGGGTCGAATTTGAAGCAAAAGTTGTATCCGCTCACCGCACCCCTAATTTGCTTGTGGAATTTGCCGAGGGCGCTGCCGAAGAGGGTTTTAGCGTAATTATCGCAGGAGCTGGGGGAGCCGCCCACTTGCCAGGTATGATTGCTGCCCATACACATCTCCCTGTTTTTGGTTGCCCTGTACAGTCTAAGGCATTAAACGGGCTCGACTCTTTGCTCTCCATAGTCCAAATGCCTAAAGGTGTCGCCGTAGGAACGCTGGCGATTGGCGAAGCCGGTGCTGCTAATGCAGGTTTGCTTGCCGCTCAGGTTGTCGCTTTACAACACCCCGAGGTGGCTGACGCAATTAAACAGTTCCGTAACAAACAAACTGAAACTGTGCTGAGCAACAGTAATTTGGAGCTTAATTGATGCAAGTGCTGGTTTATGGGGCCGGGCAGCTGGCGCAAATGATGTACCTTGAAGGCTGCCCAATGGGTATCGAAGTACATGCTGTCGATGTTAAAAATGAACAAGTGGTTCACCCTGTTTCTAAGCAGGTAATTGAAATTTCTCTAGCGCATGCCATAGCCAATGCTGACGCCTTAACAGTTGAATTCGAACATGTTCCCGAACACTTACTTGAGCAAGCTTCCCGCTCAGGCAAATTGTTTCCTTCCATTGACGCTGTGCTTATCGGCGCAGACAGAGTACGTGAAAAACGTTTGTTAACGCGGCTGGGCGTGAAAAATTGCGCGCACCAGGTTGTCACCCATATTGACCAGTTGGATGAATGTGTAGAAGCGTTAGGCGAGCGATTGATTGTAAAGGCAAGCAGGGATGGTTATGACGGTTATGGACAGTGGCGATTAACTGAAAAATCTGAATTACCGGCCCTTAAGTCAGCGCTGCAGGGATTAGATTTGCAAACCGTACCACTGGTTGTCGAGCAGATGCTAGAGTTTGATCGGGAAGTGTCAATTATCGGTGTAAGAGATAAACAAGGCGTAGTTCGCGTTTATCCGCTCGCCGAAAATCTTCACCATAAGGGGCAATTGCATGTTTCCGTTGCCCCCGCATTCAATATTACAGAGGCTTTGCAACAACAGGCGGAAGCAATTTTTACCACCCTTGCAGAAGGTATGGAATATATTGGTGTACTGGCTGTGGAATTGTTCCAATGTGGGGAGCAGTTATTAGTCAATGAGATAGCGCCACGTGTGCATAATTCGGGGCATTGGACATTAAGTGGCAGCGATGTCAGCCAGTTTAATAATCACCTGCGTGCTGTAACCGGGTTACCGCTTGGTCGATGCAATTCACATAGAATCAGTGCAATGATCAACATCATTGCCTGCAGTGCATTTTCAAGTGACTTGTTAAGTATCCCTGGATGTCATCTTTACTGGTATGGAAAAACTGTGCGCGAGAAGCGTAAGATGGGGCATATCAACGTTACCGCAGAAAACTATGCTGAGCTGGGTGATAAGCTCCTGGCGTTGAGTGAATATCTCCCAATAGAATATTTCCCAAAGTTAGTGAGTGAAGCGAAGCGATTAAAATCACTAAGTGCTGCTTGACAAGTGGAGTGCGGACGCTAAAATACGCGTCCGCTTTGGCCGGAATTGGTTGAAGCGAGTACTTTAGTGTGCCGACTTAGCTCAGTTGGTAGAGCAACTGACTTGTAATCAGTAGGTCGCCAGTTCGATTCCGGCAGTCGGCACCATTTTTTTACTTTTTACTTTTTAACTTTTTACTTTTTAACTTTTTACTTTTTAACTTTTTACTTCTCATTATTTTTCCTGTTTATCTCCCTCTCTTCCATTCTGGTCTTCGTATCACGCTTTAACGACATGTAAATGCTATACCATTTCGTAGGTTACTTTGTTAACGTAGATTTTTGACAAAAAAGAGTGAAATATTACGATGATGAAACTACGCTTTTTAGCTGCTTTCATTTTACTTGGGCTAGCTAAGCTGTCACACGCATCAACTCATCAGATTGAAGTAAGAGATGTGTATGCTAAGGCTACCTTTGCAATGGCAACGACTGCGGCCGTTTATATGACACTAGAAAATCAAAGCGACAAAGAAAGACAACTAAATTCTGTCACGGTCGACAAAACGCTTGCTGATGAAGCCCAAATCCACACCACACAAATGGTAGGGGAAATGGCAAAGATGCGGGAAGTTAAAAAAGGTGTGACGTTACCATCACATCAAGCCGTTCAATTTATGCCGGGGGGACATCATATCATGTTGCTTGGTTTAAAAAGGCCGCTTAAGAAAGGAGATAGCTTCATGCTCACCCTGCTTTTCGATGAGGGGGCATCTCACTCAGTTAACGTTATTGTCCGTAAAGAACACCCTGTGCCAACTCAGTCTGAGCATCACCATGATTCTCATCATTAAACATTAAAGCAATGCTATTTCTCATTTTTGTAATCCAAAATGCGCTTTAAGGGATATTAAATATATATAACACGGGGCTAATCAGTCCTTATTTTTTTGTCTGCTTAACAAGGGGTAATGAATGAGTAAAATCGACATCGGTATTTCTGAAGGAGATCGTAATCAGGTCGCAGAAGGGTTGAAGAGCCTCTTAGCTGACTCGTATACATTGTATCTTCAGACGCATAATTTTCACTGGAACGTGATTGGCCCCCAGTTTCGTGATCTGCACTTAATGTTTGAGGAGCATTACACCGAACTGGCTGAAGCTGTGGATGATATTGCTGAACGGATCAGAACGTTAGATGTTCCCGCACCAGGCACCTATAAAGCTTTCGTTGAACTTAGTTCAATTGAGGAAGTGGATGGTGTACCTGAAGCTACTGAAATGGTGCGCTTATTGACCCATGGCCACGAACAGGTAGTGAAAACCTGCCGAAAGGCCCTTAAAATGGCGCAGGAGGCAGACGACGAGTCTACTATCGCGCTGGTTTCAGACCGTATGAGAGTTCACGAAAAAACTGCCTGGATGTTACGGGCACTCACTCAAAAATAAAATAGGAAAAATTTTGAATAATACGTCCATCTTCTGTCGCTTCGCTGCGACTAGCTTAATTGCTTGTTCAGTCTCTGTGACTGCGGCTGACACTGCCGAGTTAGAGGTTAAAGAGTTGGCAACAGGGTTAAATCACCCTTGGGGTATGACGTTCCTGCCTGATAACAGGCTGGTCATTACCGAGCGTGGAGGAGCCATTCGTATTTACGATGCGCAGAATGGGTTGAGTAGCGATTTACAGGGGGTACCGGACGCTGCTACGAACAATCAGGGCGGAATGCTAGATATTGTCGCTGATCCGGATTTTGCTAACAATCAGACGTTATATTTTTGTTACAGCAAACCCGGTGAAGGGGGCAGTAGCTCCGCAGTCAGCCAAGCAAGGTTAGACGGAGAAATGCTGGTGGAAGTCAAAGATGTTTTCACTGCTCAGCCTTTGGTTGACAATGGCTTTCATTTTGGCTGCCGATTAGGCTTCGATGCGCAGAAAAATTTGTATATCACATTAGGTGATCGCTACAAATATATGAAAGAAGCGCAGAACCCTGACAACCATTTCGGGACGATTGTTCGTATTCGTCCTGACGGCTCCGTTCCTGAAGATAATCCTTTTATTGATGGTAATGCACCTGAAGTCTTCAGCTATGGGCATCGAAACGTGCAAGGACTGACCATTCACCCTGTGACGGGTGATGTGTGGGCCATGGAGCATGGTCCCAAAGGTGGCGATGAAGTTAATAAACTGGGTAAAGGGAATAACTATGGTTGGCCAACTATCACCTACGGTGTGGATTATAGCGGCGAGATCATTTCTGATAAAACCAAACAGCAAGGTATGGAGCAACCCGTCATTTATTGGGACCCTTCTATAGCTCCCAGTGGTATGACGTTTTATCAGGGCGACAAATTTAAGGCCTGGCAAGGTGATTTGCTCGTGGGCGCGCTGAAATTCACCCATCTGCGCCGCATTGAAATGGATGGCGACAAGCCTGGCAAACAACATGAATACTTGCGAGATCGCAACCAGCGTATTCGTGATGTTGAAGTGGGGCCGGACGGATTAATCTATCTGCTCACTGATGAAGCGAATGGCAAGTTATTACAGGTGTCACCGGGTAAATAAAAAAGTTGAATGGACTCACTGTCGAATTCTTAATGCGAAAGTGAGTCAACTATTCCATATCATTAAAGGGGGCTGACGTAGAAAAATACGTTCGCCCTGATAAAGCTAGGTTATTTCTTACCATCAGAAGAGAGCCAACGGTGCGAATCAAAGGAGGGGCGAGCACTTTAGTTATGTGGGTCCATCAGATAAACAAACTGCATATCCTCCCCCTATATTAAGACACCCAACCTAGCACCTAATTCTGTGCCGCGCTGCCGCTTACCGGTTTTACAGAAAAGTCAGGCTTATGGCGGATACCGTTGTTGTGATACTGTCCAAGCATAAAAAATAAGTTGACCACGCAACCTAATCAACCTAGTAACCACTCTGGGGTTATCTCGACATAGTGACTTGCTACATTGATTAGACTGGTGGCAGTCAACGTGGGCACGCCATATACGTCAACATCTTTACCATTATGTGTCTTAAGTCTGTCTACCAGTATGTCAAAGTCGCCGTCGCCGGAAACGAGTATAAGCTTATCGACTCGTTCAGCATTTTCCAGCATGTCGATGGTAATGCCTACATCCCAGTCACCTTTGGCGCTGCCGTCTGCACGTTGAATGAAAGGTTTTAATTTCACTTCAAAACCAATCGCACGTAGAATATTTTGAAATTCCTGTTGTTTTTTGTCTCCCCGCTCCACGGCATAGGCAATGGCGGTGATGACGTCTTTACCTTCGGTGACGGTACGCCAGAATTTATTGTAATCAAAATTCCGTTTATAGGCTTGTCGGGTGGTGTAATAGACGTTTTGCACATCAACAAAGATAGCGATTTTTTCCATAGAATTCTTTCTTAAATTTTCCAGTATGCCAGGCGTTGGTCATTGACCCATTGATTGGCGCGATAGACGAAGTGTGTAGTATGTCAATGGTTGAGCCGCTCACAGGTACAATGCACTCTTTTCCCGCTTTCCGCCATTCATAAAATAAAAAACATATTTTCGCCCTTTTAACTGCGAGACATCAGGGCATCAATCGAGCGAATACATTGCATTACATCGAGGAGCCATAGGTCGGTAGGGATATGAATTGTTTTGCTAGGTCCAACGTTGAACAAAGCGCAAGGTCATGTCAGGGAAGCGGCCTGTATCACCACTGTACTGGAATCGCTTGTGTTGCCACCATTTAGTTTCATTTTTAAGAACCCAATATAAGGCGAATTATAATCTTCTAAGCGACTCGGCCGCTATCAATGCCTGTATAATTTGGATCCCAGTCCTCCCAGCCTGTCTACAAAAATGGAGAAATGCCAGTTTAGAAAAAACAACGCCTGACTGTTTGCAAGGCTTAGGGGGCGAGAACATGCCGGATTATTACAGTGGACGTATATCATCTTGGCAAAAAGTTAACCGGGATAGGGTTGTTATCTGGCAGAAAAACGCGCCCCATGGGGCGCGGTTTCGTTAGTGGGAAGTTGCCACCTTTTTGTCGTGGTGATGGTCATTCTCTCTATAACGTTCAAACCAGGCTATAATATTACCGACTTTTTGAATCAGGCGGGAAGGTTTACCCGCAATTCCATGCGGCGCGCCGGGGATCCTTACCATTGCTGCATCCACACCTTTCAATCGCAACGCCTGGTAAAATTGCTCCGATTCGCTTATCGGCGTACGGTAGTCTGATTCACCAGTTAATAATAAAGTAGGAGTATTTACGTTTCCAACTAATGAAAGCGGTGAACGCTTCCATAACTGATCGGCAATATTCCAAGGCATGTCGGGCATCCAATACTGGCTAAAAAACGGGTAGGCGTCTGCGGTGAGTGCAAAGCTCATCCAGTTGATGACAGGTTTGGCAACAACGGCCGCTTTGAAGCGATCGGTTTTGCCTATAGACCAAGCTGTAAGCACCCCACCGCCGGAGCCGCCGGTTATAAATAAATTACTTTTATCTACATTACCCTGTGCGATGGCTGCATCCACCACATCCATCAGATCGTTGTAATCTTGCGAGGGGTAGTTGTGATGGATCAGGTTACCAAAGTCTTCCCCATACGAACTGCTCCCACGAGGATTAGACCACACCACCATGTAGCCTTTGGATGCCATCAACTGAACTTCCATGGAAAAATGCGGACCATACGCTGCATGAGGACCGCCATGAATCTCAAGAATTAATGGGTAGCTTTTGCTGCTGTCAAAATGGGGAGGATAGGCTACCCAGGCATCAATTTTGCGCTCGTCTACCGACGAGGTAACGTTCAATGGCTTCACCTCTGCCAGCGCCAAATGACCCAATGCATCGCTGTTTAAGTCGGTTAATTCTACCTGCTTGTCACTACCTGCTTTTATCAGGGCGAGGTCGGCGGGCTTATTCATATTCGCTTTGGTAAACGCAATATCGCCATTTTGGTTGACGGCAAACTTACCTGATGTATAAGGACGCCCCATGGACTGCCCCCCTAACGTCACCGCAATTTTTTGAATATTGCCCGACAAATCGGTGCTGGCAACTTTATGCTCTCCCTGGTCAAGGTAAGAAAACACGATTGTTTCGCTGTTGGGTTTCCAATAAAAATTTTGGATAGAGCGATCTAGTGCCGAGGTAATACGATTAGCTTCACCAGAGGCCAGGTCCATCACCATTAAATCAGCATTCTGGTAAGACAGTTTTCGGTCATTAAGCTGCATGAAAGCCAATTTTTTACCGTTCGGGCTTAGCTGCGGGGAAAACTCCGGGCCAGTCATGGAAGTAACCTGGGTGATATCACGTGTGTGAATATCGACCTTATAAATATCTGACGTCAATGGATTTAAGGCATAGTCTTCGTTTCGGTTCGCAGAAAAGAAAATCGACTTATTGTTTTTCGCGAATGCCAGTGTGCCTGAATGGGGAAACTTACCAGTTGTTAACTGCCGGGGAGTACCGCCCGTCACCGGTAAAATGTATAGCTGCTTATAACCGTGTGGAAGATAGCCTGCACCATCTGATCGATAATGGGTACGCTCAATAAATTTCGCACTATCCGCCCATGTTGCCCCATCGGGTTTTGCTGGCATGTCGGTGAAAAGGGGTGTTTCCTTAGCCGGAGTGAACATGCTAAACGCCAGAGCTTTACTGTCGTGGGACCAGGTAATGTCGGCAGGACGGTAGGGCAGCGTCGAGATTTTAGCATGCTCCGCTGAGTCGAAATAATACACATAGATTTGAGAATTGGACACATACGCTAGCATATTGCCATCGGGCGAGAGGGAAGCCTGACTAACACTGTCATCTTGAGCAATAAGCGGACGGTGTTTGTTACCATCTAATGACACTTGCCACAGCGCGGTATGGGTACGATCCTTCATGATATCCATAGAGCGGCGTTCATATATAATACTTTTGCCATTGTGACTGAACAGCATTGAGCCTGGGTATTCCAGGTTGAAGGTGTCTGCGTACTGTAAGGTCGTGGGCAGTGCAGTATCTGTTTCCTGGGGGACTGCCGCCCCTTTAAACGTGGTCGCGGCTAAAAATAATGAGGCATACCAAGTATATCGCATGTGTCGTGTTACTCCTTTCCCTTTTATAAATGGTCAATCATCATCATGTTGAGACACTGATGCTGTATTTTTTTTTAAAGTTACCCGGCCAAATAGAATGTCTTTATACATAACCCAGTCACCAATTAAACTATAAAGAGGGTAGCGGAAGGTTGCAGGCTTGTTTTTCTCATAAAAAAAATGCCCCACCCACGCAAATCCGTAGCCTAAGAATGGTAATAACCATAATAGTGCCCACTGTTGGGTGAAAAGTGCAAGAACCAGCACGATTAGTACGAGAGTAGAACCGATAAAATGCAATAGCCGGCAAGTTGGATGAGCGTGCTCTTTTAAATAGTACGGGTAGAATTCGTCGAACGTGCGAAATCGCTCTTCAGTTATGCTCATTTGCAACCCCTAATTAAAACAAAACTAACTTACCATTTACGTTGCCATTAGAACAGTGGAAGTGTTTCAATGGGCTGCTAAAGCAAGAAAGTGTAAGGTTATTGTTTTTCTTCAGGCGCGCCCCATATACACTTTCACAATCGCATGAAACAGGCAGAGCAAATGGATAACTTAGTCGCAAATAATATCGTGGAAATCACGGTGGAAAATTTTCAGCAGGTCATTTTGCATGACTCCCGTGAAAAAATTGTATTGGTAGACTTTTGGGCTGACTGGTGTGAGCCCTGTAAAGATCTGATGCCGATCTTGGAAAAAATCGCCGGGGAATACCAGGACAGTATGATTCTGGCAAAAGTAGATTGTGAAAAGCAACAGGAAGTGGCCGCCCAGTTCGGCATTCGTAACCTACCTACGGTAATGGTGGTAAAAGACGGACAACCCATTGATGGTTTTGCTGGCGCACAATCTGAAGCGCAAATTCGCGAGATGCTGGCAAAATATTTACCCCAGCCAGAGGACGAGTATTTAGAAAAAGGTATGCAACTAATTGCTGAGGGCAATTATCAAGAGGCCTTCCCTTTGGTGAAACACGCATACGAATTGAACGAAGCTAATCTTGAAGTAAAGTTGTTATACATTGATTGCATGATAGAAACAGGTTCGATTAATCAAGCTAAGGAACTGTTAGCAACGATTAAACTGGTAGACCAGGATAATCGTTACCACGCATTAAACAGTAAAATTGAATTGGCTGAACAGGCATCGCAAAGCCCGGAAATGCAAAAATTAAAAGAAGCGGTGGAACAAAATCCTAACGACTTGCAGCTTAAAATTGATTTAGCGGTACAGTTGCAACAAGCGCACAAAGCAGATGAAGCATTAGAGTTGTTGTATCAGGTGTTATTAAAGGATGTTAATTTCGGCGATGCGAAGAAGGTGATGCTCGACATGATCAACGCGTTGGCTGACGGTGACACCCTGAAATCATCCTATCGTCGGAAAGTCTACAGCTTACTTTATTAATCGAAATAGTATTCACGGCCGGATAAATCATGTATCAGCAATTTTATCAGCGCTTCATAAACGCTAATCAGGGTAAGCAGCATTACTCTTGTCATAGTCATTATTTTTGGCCAGATGTCACGCGGGATGCCATGCTGGCCTACTGGGACGATAGCGCTAAATGGGTGGACGACAAGTGGGGACATTTTTTTCAGGATGTGGTGCCAACCGTTCAACGTAACATTGCCGACACGTTAAATACAGATTGGCCTGAGCAGATTGTCTTTGCACCCAATACGCACGAATTTGTCTTTCGCATTTTATCTTGCCTGGATTTTTCAACACCACAAACGATTGTTACGACGGATAGCGAATTTCATAGTTTCCACCGCCAGCTTAACCGTTTAGATGAGCTCGATACTATCAATGTTGTACGCGTGCCAACGCAGCCATTTGCGACATTCAATCAGCGTTTTATTTCAGCTATTCAACAAAACCAGCCGGATCTGGTGTTCTTTAGTCACGTGTTCTTTAATTCCGGTTATTGCGTGCAGGACATTGAGCATATTGTGACCTCGGTTAACGATGCTGATACATTAGTTGTTATAGACGGCTATCATGCCTTCATGGCTTTACCGATTGATATCAAGACAATCCAGCAGCGCGTATTTTATTTGGGCGGAGGCTACAAATATGCGCAAAGTGGCGAAGGGGTCTGTTTTGCACACGTTCCTCCTCAGACGAGATTAAGACCACTCTACACGGGGTGGTATGCTGAATTTGGAGCGTTAGAAAAACGTAAAGGCAAACAGGTCCAATACAGTGAAGATGGCATGCGATTCGCTGGTGCTACCATGGACTTTTCGGGACTGTATCGCATGCGGTCTGTTTTTGAGCTGCTAAAAAGTGAGAATATAAATGTTTCGGCGATTAATCATTATATTAAAACCATTCAGCAGGCATTTCTTGCCAAACTGGATGAAATTGATCATCCATTAGTGAACCGTAAAACGCTTGTGGTTGACTTAGTAGAGCATTGTGGTCATTTTCTCACTTTTACGCTACCCGATGACGAGACCACTGCTCGATTAGCTGCGTTTCTTAAACAACACGGCGTATTAACGGACTACCGAGGTGATCGCCTGCGATTTGGCTTTGCTCTCTACCATAACGCTGATGAGATTGATTTGTCCTGCCTGACCACGTTTTCGGAGACATAATGGATTGGCTTTGGCCCGCACTGGCAATAGTTTGTATTATCGAAGGCCTTGGCCCTTTATTGATTCCAAACCGGTGGCGTCTTTATTTATTAGAAATTAGCCAGCAGCCCACCAATCACCTTCGTCAGATTGGCGGTGCGCTGGTGGTCATTGGTACAATCAGCTTGTTTTTCCTCATTAGCTAATTATGTATATTTTGAATTTGCATTAAATTTGTACATAAAGGGGGTGATTATCCTCCCACATTTTTGGTAGAATCCCCGCCTAATTTTTTAACACTTCTGATCCATGGCAAAAAATGTAGTCGTACTCGGCACCCAATGGGGCGACGAGGGAAAAGGTAAGGTCGTCGACCTACTCACCGATCGAGCGAAATATGTGGTGCGCTATCAGGGCGGCCATAACGCAGGTCATACGCTGGTTATTGACGGTGAAAAAACCGTCCTTCATTTAATTCCTTCGGGTATTCTTCGCGACAATGTAACGTGTATTATCGGAAACGGCGTAGTGTTGTCACCAGAAGCATTGATGAAAGAAGTGAAAATGCTCGAAGAACGCGGAGTTCCTGTGCGTGAGCGCTTAAAAATCAGTGAAGCCTGTCCACTTATCTTACCTTATCACATTGCCCTTGATGTGGCGCGAGAGAAAGCGCGTGGCAGTAAAGCTATTGGCACTACCGGTCGTGGAATCGGGCCTGCGTACGAAGATAAGGTTTCTCGTCGCGGTTTGAGGGTAGGTGATCTGTTCAATCCTGAAGACTTTGCTGCCAAACTCAAAGAAGTGTTGGCCATTCATAACTTCACTTTAACCGAATATTTCGGCGAAGAAGCGGTTGATTATGATAAAACCTTGCAAGATGCGTTAGCGGTGGCTGATATCTTAAAGGCTATGGTCGTGGATGTCACTGACGAACTGGATAAGGCGCATCAGGCTGGTCTGCCGATTATGTTTGAAGGTGCGCAAGGGACGTTACTGGATATCGACCACGGTACTTACCCCTATGTTACGTCGTCAAATACAACCGTTGGTGGTGTGGCCACTGGGGCCGGGTTTGGCCCATTACGTTTAGATTACGTACTGGGTATTGTTAAAGCTTATACTACGCGTGTGGGCTCCGGTCCATTCCCCACCGAGTTAGCTTGCGAAGTCGGCGAGCACCTGGGTGTTAAAGGGCACGAGTTCGGTGCCACCACTGGCCGTAAAAGACGTACAGGTTGGTTTGATGCAGTCGCCATGAAACGTGCAGTGCAAATTAACTCTATCACCGGTTTCTGTCTCACCAAGCTTGATGTGTTGGATGGGCTTGAAACTTTGCAAATTTGTATAGGGTATAAAGATGCAGATGGGAACGTCAAAGATGTCCCGCCGATGGCAGCCGATGGCTATGATCTGGTAACACCGGTTTACGAGGAAATGCCCGGCTGGAGTGAAACCACATTCGGCGTGACTGAATACGACAAGCTTCCCGCCGCGGCTAAAAACTACATTGCGCGTCTTGAACAAATTACCGGGGTGCCGGTAGATATCATTTCAACTGGTCCAGATCGTAACGAAACGATCGTATTGCGTCACCCCTACGACGCCTAATATTTTGGCTTCTCCAGATTATTCTGGAGAAGCGTTTATCATCTTTATTTTTCCCGCTTTTTTCTAGTCCCCTTATTAACTTATATTGAGGCAAATGAGCCTTCATCAGGGCTAAGTTTTATAACTTTTTCTTCCCTGTTTCCCTGATATACTGGCTTTAGATTTGTAAACAGTCATGGGTATCAACATGTCAGTATCGTCCGCCTCCTCTTCTGCTTGCAGCAATGCTGAAGAAGTCCGTCGCGCCCTTAATACTTGTTTTCATTCAGGTAAGACCCGTGCGTTGACATGGCGAAAGCAGCAACTTGAACAGCTTAATAAGTTACTTACCGAAAATGAACAAGCCATCTTTGATGCCCTGAAAGATGATTTAGGGAAGAGTCAAACCGAGGCATGGCTAGGAGAATTTGGCTTTTTACAAAGTGATATCGCTCACACGTTATCGAACCTGGAAAAGTGGGCGGCACCCCGAAAAGTAGCGACGCCCCTGGTTGCTCAACCGGGTAAGAGTTACTTGCAAGCAGAACCGCTCGGTGTGGTTCTCATTATTGGTGCCTGGAACTACCCCTTACAACTACTTCTTGCGCCCCTGGTTGCCGCGCTTGCCGCAGGGAATTGTGTACTGTTAAAACCCTCCGAGCTGGCGGCTGCCACCTCATCTCTTATCGCCCAACTCGTACCGCAATATTTGGATCGTGAGGCGATACAGGTAATTGAAGGGGGGAAGGACGAAACCAGCGATCTACTCACCCAAAACTGGGATCATATATTTTATACTGGTGGTGAACAGGTCGGTAAAATTGTTATGCGTGCCGCGGCAGAACATCTAACGCCAGTAACGCTGGAACTGGGCGGCAAAAGCCCCTGTGTCGTCGACTGCAAGACAGACTTATCCACAACAGCCAAACGTATTGTCTGGGGGAAGTGGATGAACGCAGGGCAAACGTGTATTGCGCCTGATTATATTTTGGTAGAACAATCCTTCAAAGATGAACTTATATTGGCACTTAAAAAAGTGTTACAGCAACAATACGGCGATTCTCCGCTAACTAATGACGACTATGGAAAAATCATTAATCAGCGCCATTTCGAACGCTTAAAAAATTATTTGCATAAGGCTCACGTAATCCATGGCGGCAATGCAGATGCGCAGAAGATAAAAATCGAGCCCACCATTGTCGAAGTATCAGATGAGACCCATCCCTTACTTCAGGAAGAAATCTTTGGTCCTATTTTGCCAATTATCGCGGTAACGGACCTTAATGAGGCGATTGAATACATCAATCAGCGTCCTAAGCCACTAGCCCTTTACTTATTTACCCAACGTAAAGATTTTGAGCAAAAAATACTTCAACAAACCAGCGCGGGCAACGTGTGTATAAACGATACCTTGATGTTTATGTCGAACCCGGATTTACCATTCGGCGGTGTAGGCAGCAGTGGTATGGGTAATTATCACGGTAAAGCAGGATTTGATACATTTAGCCATTTGAAAAGTATAATGAAGCGTTCATTTAAGTTTGACGTGCCAGTGCGCTATGCACCATTTAAAAAATGGAAACTGGCAATACTGAAAAAATTAGCGTAAACCATAGAGAAGTAGTGATGCCGCAACCGTTTCATTTAGCTATACCAGTCGACGATTTACTAGCAGCAGAAGAGTTCTATGGCGGCTTATTAGGCTGCGATAAAGGCAGAAGTAGTGACCATTGGGTGGATTGGGATTTTTTTGGTCATCAGCTGGTCACCCATTTGGTTAAAGCCATGCCATCGCTACCGGAATTTAACCTGGTGGATAATCACCAGGTACCCGTGCCGCATTTTGGCGTTGTATTAACCATGGAACAATGGCGCGCCCTGGCGACCCGCTTAGAAGCTGCACACATTGATTTTGTCATTAAGCCATATATCAGGTTCAAAGGACAGCCTGGCGAGCAGGCCACCATGTTCTTTATAGACCCCGCGGGCAACGCGTTGGAATTCAAAGCGTTCGCTTCAATTGAGCAATTATTTGCCATTTAATTGCGCTTATCTTTGCCTACCACCATACTTTTTCCGCGGCCGCTTTTTTCTGAAGCGGCTTCCAGCCCGGCTGGTGTGTGCTTGATTAAATGAATATCACCAAAACGGCGCTTGTCCAGCGTATATCCCATCTCACTTAACGCTTGAAGCATGGTAGCATCGAAGCCCTCATGCACGCGCAAGGTGTCTTTGGGCAAAAGCTGATGATGGAAACGCGGGGCATTTGCCGCTTGTTCTGCATCCAGATTAAAATATAGGCTGGCTAAGATAGATTGCGCCACCGATGAAATGATGGTGGTTCCCCCTGGCGAACCGGTCACCAGTTTAACGCGGTCATTTTTAAGAACGATGGTGGGCGTCATGGAAGACAGCATACGTTTATGGGGCTGAATTTCATTCGCTTCGCCCCCAACGGCACCAAAGAAATTAGGCACGCCCGGCTTTGCACTGAAATCATCCATTTCATCGTTAAGTAAAAAACCAGCGCCTTCCACTACTACCCCGCTGCCAAACGTCAGGTTGATTGTGGTGGTATTAGCCACCGCATTCCCCCACTTATCTACGATCGAAAAGTGGGTGGTATCTTCACTTTCTGCTAAGCCAGGTTTGACCGCATCTGTATCTGAAATGGCCGTTAAATTAACTTCAGCTGCCCGCGATTCGATATACTTAGGGTCGATCAGCGCTGCCTGCGGGACATCAATAAAGTCGGGATCGCCCATATAAGTGGCGCGGTCGGAAAACACCCTTTTACTGATCTCTGCCATCAGGTGCACATAAGCTGCGCTGTTGTGTTCAAGCTGCTCAATGTCATCTGCGCGTGCAGCAAACATTCCCAGAATTTGTGCCACCGCAACACCCCCGGAACTGGGGGCGGGAGACGTCACCACATCGTAACCCTGCCACTCAACGGTGATGGGTTGCCGCCACGCCGCTTCGTAATTCTTTAAATCGGCTTTATTTATCAGGCCGTCATTTTTAAGCATGTAAGCATCGATAAGTTTTGCGGTTTCCCCTTCGTAAAAGCCTGCACGGCCCTCTTGTTGAATGCGTTTTAATGTTTCTGCGAGTTCAGGCTGACGAAATACTTCATTCGCGTGCATGTGACCGAAATACTTACTGAAATTACCTTTTAGCCCTCTTTTTTCCAGCTTTTCTAGATACCACACGACATTGTCGGCAAGCGCTTTGGGAACTTCAAAGCCTTTTTCTGCCAAGGTGACGGCAGGCTGTAACAAGCGCTGCCAAGGTAATGTGCCATAACGTTTATGGGCTGCCCACATCCCTGCCACTGTACCTGGGACACCTGCTGCGCGCGCACCAAACAGAGAATCATATGGCTTGACGTTGCCCTTGTCATCCAGGTACATATCGCGGGTTGCCTTTTCGGGGGCAATTTCGCGATAATCAAGAAAAGCCGGTTTCCCCTCCATCACTAACGTCATAAAGCCACCGCCACCGAGATTACCTGCTTCTGGCAAGGTAACCGCCAACACGAATTGAGCAGTAATGGCCGCATCCACTGCATTGCCACCTTCTAGCAGCACATCCATCGCCGCATCAGCACTAAACCTGTCCGGCATCGCCACCGCGTGCTCTTCAACTTTCGCAATGGAAGCAGGGTCTGACGCACAACTGGTAAGCGTTAAGGTAACTAAAAACGAGAAAAATAAGCGCATAATTTTATCCAATCATGATTAAGCTGGTCACTAAGTACGCCACTAACGTCAGTCCCCCTGCAGTTAACGCATACGGCATTTGCGTTTTAACATGGGTTAACAGATCGCAGCCAGCAGCAATAGAAGATACCGCGGTAGTATCAGAGATAGGCGAACAATGATCGCCAAAAATGCCCCCACCCAGAATGGCGGCCAGTACGAGCGAGGGTGGAAGCCCGAATGCTTCAATCAAGGGTACCCCCAAGGGAACTAAAATTGCGAAGGTTCCCCAAGAAGTGCCGGTGGTAAATGACATGATTGCGCCAGCCAGAAAGAGAGTGGGGACAATCAGGTACACAGGTAGAAATTCACCCACAATTTGCGCCACAAACACCCCCGTGCCCAACAGCTTTAAACTGGCACCCAGCGCTAACGAAAATAGTACAATAACCACCACAGGAAGGAGCTCACCCATACCTTTAAATGCAGTTTCCACAATATGTAAATGACGCATTTGACGATGAATGATTAACAAAATATAAGCTACCGCTGTCGCCATTAGTGTCGCGTATAGCCCTGACTTACTGCCACTGCCATTAGCTAAAGAGCCGTCACCAGTCCAGAACATAAAGCCAACCATGCCCAGTACCAGGGTAAGCAAGGGTAAAATCATAAAACGGGCTTTCGATGCCTTGGTGGTCGTGAGCACAGAATCTTCGGTAGTTAATCGGGCTTCTTCAGCTGCCATAGGCCCATGTACTTTATCTGTGACTATAGTGTAAACAACGATAGCCAGCGTAATCAGTGCATAAAAATTAAAAGGCACACTCCCCCATAAAATTTCAGCGGAGGTTTGCGGTAAGCTGTAACTGTCCAGCAAACCGATGATAAACGCGCCCCAGGCATTTAACAGGATCAAAATACAGATAGGAGCACAGGTACTGTCGATGATATAGGCAAGACGGGCACGACTCATCTTAAACTTGTCAAACAGTCCACGGGCAAAAATCCCGGCAGTAAGCACGCTTAAATTGGATTCAATAAATACCACAATGCCGGTCACCATAGTGACGCTCCCCACCTGCCGTTTACTTTTGGCGACGCCTTTGGTGACCAACCAGTTAACAGTGGCCGCAATGCCACCCGAATCTCTGATGAGGGCCAGCAATGCACCGACGAGCAACGAAAACATTAATATACGTGTATTGCCAGGGGACGCTGCTACGTCAACAATCCGTTCAAGGGTATTAATGGGGGTTATCAACCAGTTTGGATCGGATGCTTGCCAAATAAGTAGTGCTTCGGCACAAAGAATAGCCAGAAAGAGAGCGAGAATAACTTCTTTTTTCCAGAAGACGACGATAATAGCGACGAGGGGCGGGATGATAGACATCCATTGCATACGATTTTCCTAACACACAAATAGTTATAATTGTTATTCTGGCTGTGACCGGTTTCGAACTGCACCAACCATATTTGTTTGGCTTCACCACGTTTACACAAGGCGGGTGGGGCAATAACAGAAAATCACTTGCAGAGCGAGTACACACCATTATGGATTGTTATCATACTGGCATGAGATCGAGTTTGAAACCTTGTGCAATTAAATTTCACTTAAAAAGTAGTTGTTAATGAAATCATTACCGTTGGCTATTTTGTTATATACCCTGATTGTGTCCTCAGCAAGAGGAGCTGGGACGACTATTTCCGACCAGCACACAAGGCATATTATCGGTCAGAAAATCATGCTGGATTTTCGCTACTTTTGTGCAGATAACAAGGCCGACCAACATTGCAATAAGCCGGTGCTACATCTAACCGATGAATTGGCTACGGTGCTGGTAAAGGGGCAGATTGGCGGCGTGATTCTGTTTACAGAAAACATTCAAACGATCGAGCAAGTCGTGACATTTATTTATGACATGCAACAGTTGATGAAGCAGCACAATTTGCCACCACTTTTCATCGCTATTGATCAGGAAGGGGGGCGGGTAGCTCGTTTCCCGGATCATATTGCCACCCGCTTTGTGGGTAATATGGCCATTGGTGCCACCTATAAACATCACGGTGTGGATTACGCCAGATATGTCGCTGATGGTATAGCCAATGCTCTCAAACTACTCGGCATCAACGTCAATTTTGCCCCCAATGTGGATGTAAACGTTAACCCTGCCAACCCTGTTATCAATGTGAGAAGCTATGGTGAGTCACCGGCAATGGTTGCGCAACTTGGGTTAGCGACCGTGGCCGCCTTTCAGCAACAGCAGCTGATAAGTGCTATCAAACATTTCCCCGGTCATGGCGATACCCATGTGGACAGTCATTCAGGTCTGCCCAGAGTCAGCCATACTCGTCAGGAAATTAACGCAACGGACCTGCTACCATTTCGCACCATCATTGCCAGTCATACGCCGCCGGCTATGGTGATGAGTGCGCATATCCAATATCCTGCCCTGGACGATACAACTCTCGTTACCGCAAAGGGCACCGTCACCACAGTACCGGCTACGCTTTCACGAAAAATACTGCATAACTTGTTGCGCCGGGAGTTGGCCTATGAGGGGGTTGTCGTGACAGATGCATTGGATATGCAGGCGATTTCACAGTTTTTTAGTCAGGCTGACGCTACGTTGCATGCGTTTAGAGCGGGCGCTGATATAGCGTTAATGCCCTATATGATAAGGAGTAACGCCGATATTGAAGATTTTTGGCAATGGCAGCAGACCCTTACTCTTGCTGCCGAATCTGGCGAATTGGATAACGGCGAGTTAGTTGCCTCTCTGACGCGTATCCAGCAGCTTAAACAACGGTTTCAGGTAGGGCAATTTATAAATCAGCCTAAACACGTAAGGATAAAGAACGCAAAAAAAGCCTTGCCGATACCCGCAAACAAGGAGCTTGAAAAGCAACTAGCCAAAGACTCTGTAACAACTTTAATTGACAACAATGCTTTACCGCTATCGGATAAGCGAAACTGGCAGGTTGTCATGCCTGATAGCGCGCGATGTGACGCATTTATCCGCAGCGTAAAAAAGGTTAACACGGCTGTTCAAATTAACTGTACCAGTCTAGCTACGATCCCTGTAAAACCACCACGTTTGTCAGCTAACGACATATTGATTATCGGGGACATCTCCCCGTTGCACTCGACTTACGAAATGGGCGGCATGGATCCTCCCGAACAACTAAGGCGACGGGCTAGTAATCAACAGCAACAGCAATGGCTCAAGCCCATCATGCAGGAAGCGAAAAACAACGCCATACCTGTAGTGCTTATCGCGCTGCGCACGCCATACCTCGTTGCAGAATTCGCACAATATGTAGATGTGGCGCTAGCAACCTATGGCTACAACGTGGAAGTGAATAACAGCAAAGCCTCGGGAGCAGTATTTGAAAGTGTCGCAGAAGTGCTGTTGGGAAATAGCAAAACGCAAGGGAGCCTCCCCGTGACGGTAGAGCTTGGATTGCAGTAAGGTTCGTTAGTCGACGTAATTTAATTGGTAAATATTAGCGATGCATCAACGGCTAACCTCATCTAGCAAATAGGCAATATGAGAAAATTCAACGCCGCTATAGCGGCTTAATCCTATCTCACAGCTGCGGTTATTACTGACCCCCCGGCGGTAATGGCTAAGATCGCTTTTGGCTAGTGGAGCTAAGGCTGACGCATTCAGTTCGGGGAGCCAGAATCCTTTATCGCCTGCGAACCCGCAACAACTAACGTCATCTATTTCAACGACCCGCGTAACACACAACTGAGTCAGTTGTTTTAGTATATCGTCTTGCTTACTGCGTTTGCTCGAGCAGGTGGTGTGTAAAAGAATTGCTTCGTCTAACGGCGTAATATTTAGCCTGGGTACCACGCGGTCAAGCAAAAATGCCCCCAGTTCCCAGTATGTTTGTCCACTTTGCTGAAACTGCAGGGCACAGGAACTGGCATCTGTAATCACCGGCAAACGGTTGTCATCGTTGAGTCGATTTATAGCTTGGCTGGTGTAGCCGTTAATTTCCTTCGCCAATTCAGCGTAGCCCTTTGACTGCCAGGGTTGACCACAACATAAGCTTTCGACTTGATGAGGAAGGATGACCTCTATTTGTGCCTTATTCAGCAACGACATTACAATCTGCTGCAACGGCGGTTGATTTTTGTTGCTACCAAAAATTCGATTGGGACAGCTGGTTAAATAAATCACTTTGTCGGCAAATTGAGCTGACGCAGAGTGTTCCGGCGCAGTGCCCGCTGGGGTAGTTTCCAGCCAAACCGGTATTCGTCGGCCACTGAGTTTGTTTAGCTTTCGCGTTACATTTTCCATCCCTGCCCCTGATAAAAGTCGGCTGGCATACTTTGCCAACGACAAGGTTTTACTGGTGGCGCGGGTTATCGTGGACAGGTGGTGCATTGAAAACTGGGCGAGCTTTGTATGGGGATTAGATTGACTGCGTAAGTCTCGCACCCAGTCACCGGTATCAATATTGACCGGGCAGGCGGTGGCGCACATCCCTGTGGCAGCACAGGATTCAACCCCTAGCAGTTGAAACGCTGCTGCAATCTCCTGTTGTTCTGGCTGAGTAAGTTGTTCAACCCGGCGCTGCAATGCAATTCGATGACGAGGTGTTAAGGTAAAATTTTTCGAAGGGCAGTTAGGTTCACAAAAGCCACACTCTATACATGCGTCCACTTTGTCATCAACCGGAGGCAGGGCTTTTAAATTCTCCAGATGCGTATTTGGGTTGTCGTTAAGCATCACTCCCGGATTCAAAATTCCTGACGGGTCGAGTAACGACTTGATTTTTCGCATCACATTAACGCTTTTTTGCCCCCACTGATGTGATAGGAAGGGCGCCATATTGCGGCCTGTACCATGTTCCGCTTTTAACGTACCGTCGTACTTGCGGGTGATAAGCGTAACCACTGCCTCCATCATCGCCTGGTAACGAAAGACTTCATTCTCAGTATCAAAGCCTTGGGTGAATACAAAGTGAACATTGCCATCCAGTGCGTGACCGAAAATAATCGCCTCGGAATAGTGGTGTGTTTCAAATAACTGGATCAGGTCGTGCAGCCCCTCTGCCAGTTGGTCTAAAGGCAGAGCGATATCCTCAATAATTACCGTAGTACCGGATTGGCGTACAGCACCTACTGCCGGGAACAGGCCTTTTCGGATGGCCCATAATGTTTCTATAGTGGCGGGGTCTGAGGTAAATCCGCAGATAGCTTGCCCACCTGCGGAAGTATTTATTAGCGTCTGCACAGAGTGGCGAAGATTATCCAAGGAATGCTCATTTTCGGCCCCGAATTCAATCAGCAAGGCAACGTGGCCATCTCTTACGGGATTAGTTGAAAAGCGAGCGAGCAAATGCGCAACGGCGCGTAACGCGTTGGTATCCATTAACTCCACCGCACTTACATTTAATGCTTTGAGGTGAGCTGGCAGGGCGCACGCCTCCTGCAAGGATGAAAACACGTATAGCCCTACACAGCGGTACCTTGATACGTTAACGGTGTGATAGGTAATGTTGGCGATAAACCCCAGTGTACCTTCAGAGCCAATCATTAAATGCGCCAGCATGTCCAGCGGGTCGGTAAAATCAAGCAAGGCATTAATGCCATAGCCCATGGTATTTTTGAGCCTGAACTGATGTCGAATATGATCGCAAAGCGGGTGGTCTGTCTTAATCGCAGCACTTAACTGGGCAAGTTGATTGAGTAAGCCTGCATGTGACTGTCTGAATGTGGCACAGCTTTCGCTGTCATCGGTGCGTACCTCGCTGCCATCAGCCAGGATCAGGTGCATGGCTGACAAGGTGTGATAGCTGTTGTGCTTTATACCGCAACACATTCCAGAAGCATTGTTGGCGGCAATCCCGCCCACTTTGCAGGCATTGATGGACGCCGGGTCGGGTCCAATTTTGCGACCATAGGGGGCAAGTAAGCGGTTAGCGCGGGCGCCGATAACCCCTGGCTGTAATGCAATTCTGCGCCCGTTATCTAAGATTTTGCATTCCTGCCAGTCAGGCGTGAGCATTATCAGTACAGAATCCGATACTGCCTGACCTGATAAACTGGTACCGGCTGCGCGGAAGGTGATGGCCACCGTATGAGAGTATGCCAATTTGATGAGCTGCGCCATTTGTTCAGGGGTGGCCACCTGTAAAATTAAACTTGGCGTGAGCTGATAGAAGCTGGCATCGGTACTAAATGCAATGCGGCGCGCAAGGTCACGGACGATTTGGTGCGGCGGTAACAATGCTTCGACTGCGTGTATAAAGGCTTGTTGTTGTGCCGCCGGCAGCTGATGTAACGCCTTGGCCTGGACCAACGGAAGTGTCGTATTGATGTTGCCGATATTTGTCATTCTTCTGCTTAGTGCACGGGATATAGCAGATAGGGTTCCCGCTGCCGTCTGAAATTGTCCAGTTCCGCTTGCCAGCTGGCGCGTATGGTCATTTCGTCCTGACCTTGCTCAATGGCTTCACGCAATGCTTTGGTTCCCGCCAGTTTGTCCATAAAACCAGGACGGTCAAAAAAGACTTCCCCTGCTTCATTGAAACGTTGGTACGCCTGAATTAAAAAATTCAGTTGCAGGCCATGCACAGGGCTCGCTCTTAAATCTTGCGCGAACAGTTTTTGCCCTTCAAGTTTAGGACTGATTGCAGCTGGTTGACTGGTTGGGGTAACAATAAACTCACCAAGTTTAACTTTGTGGTGACCCATTAACTGAAAAGGGTAAGGTGTGCCACGCCCAATGCTAACGGAAGTCGCTTCAAAAAAACACAATGAAGGGTACAAACGTACAGCAGTATCATTTGGGAGATTAGGGCTCGGCGGCACGGGCAGCGAATAAGCCATGGATTTATTATAATTTGCCACGGGAATGACGTGCAAAATCAGGTTTTCTGCCTGCTTAATCCATTGCTCACCTTTAATCATTAGTGCCAGTTCCCCTACCGTCATACCATGTAAAACCGGGATAGGATGCATCCCCACAAACGACTGTTGCGAGATGTCACGAAGCGGCCCATCTACAAAACGGCCGTTGGGATTAGGCCTGTCGAGCACCACCAGCGGAATACCCTGTTCGGCAGCTGCTTCCATGACATAGTGCATGGTACTGATATAAGTGTAAAAGCGTGCGCCCACATCCTGAATATCAAAAATCAGTATATCCACATTGCTTAACATAAATGGCGTGGGTTTTTTGGTTTCGCCATACAAGGAGAGTAAGGGAAGTTCACGTAAGGTGCTTACTTCATCTTTTACCTTTTCTCCAGCCGATGCCTGACCTTTAAACCCATGTTCAGGACTGAATATTTTGGTAACTTTAATATTTTTTGAAAGTAAAAACTCCACCAGATGCTGCTGATCCACCAAAGACGTGTGATTGACGACTACGCCAACATTTTTTCCTTGTAATAAGGGTAAATACTGGTCGCTCCGTTCTGCTGCAACGGTAATGGCCTGCACCCAATTGCTGAACACTAAGAAAATAAGTCCCACAACACTAGCTTTCATGATTAAGCGCCTTACGTAAGAATCCCTTGTTTTTATCCAGCAATGCAGCAGCCTCAGCTGCATCAATGTTCATAAGTATCATTAAAATTGCCTGTTTTGCATTTTGCTTGGCATGGCTCAGGGCGTGCTCGGCTTCGGCCGCGTTACATTCTGTTGCTTGCATCACAATACGTACAGCCCGAGCTTTCAATTTCTGGTTACTGGCTACCACGTCAACCATCAAATTCTGATAAGTTTTGCCCAGCTTGATCATCGATGTGGTGGAAAGCATGTTCAGGATAAGTTTTTGTGCGGTGCCCGCTTTCATTCGTGTTGAACCGGTCAATACTTCAGGCCCTACCTGCGGACAGATACTGATGCGCGCAATTTTAGTCATGGGTGAGCGCGGATTGCAGCTTACGGAAACCGACTGCGCGCCGGTTGCATTCGCGTATTCAAGCGCACCGATAACGTAAGGCGTACGTCCGCTGGCCGATAAACCTACTACGATATCGTTGACAGTTACCGCTAACAGCTCCAAATCCTGTTTCCCTTGCGTCGGATTGTCTTCGGCGCCTTCTACAGCATGCTGAACTGCCTGGCTGCCTCCTGCGATTACGCCGACCACCAAAGTGTCATCTACGCTAAACGTGGGACGACATTCTGCCGCATCAAGAATTCCAAGGCGGCCACTGGTACCTGCACCCACGTAAATTAACCGTCCGCCTTTTTGCATGCCCTCGACAATTGCATCTACCGCTTGCGCGATAAGCGGTAACTGTTCTGCTATGGCTGGCGCGACCAATGCATCCTGGTGGTTAATTTTGGCCAGAATATCAATGGTGTCCAGCGTATCCAGGGCTGTCGTTTCTGCGTTACGCTGTTCCGAGGTCAGCGTTTGAAGTTGCTCAAGTAAGTCTTCGCTGGGGTGGTTAGTCATAGCTATTATGCAGATTCCTTGTGTTCGGTGATGGGGGGCTTGCCTATCCAGCATACGACACTCGCCACTACTGTTCCAATGATAAGTTGCCAGGTGAAGGCTAGATCAAATTGCCAGCTAACGGGATAGAGCGTCACCACGTAAGGCTGCATTAACAGCGGGGTGACGAAACCAGCGCACAGCGCGCAGATAACAGAATGATAATTTCCTCTGCGGGTGAATAAACTGATAATGTATATACCTAGCAACCCACTATACGAAAAAATCATGACGCTTAGGGCAAACTGAAGTAGCGGCGTGTCACTGTACTGTTGCCAGTAAAAACACACAACGGCCATGCCGCCTAAGGCTACTGCAACAAGCGTCATCGCCAGTCTGCCGGCAAAAATTAATTGGCTTGGCGAAACCTCTAGTCTCTGTTTTCGTTTCATTGGCGCGTAAAAATCTTGTACTAGTACACTTGCCATAGAATTGAGCCCCGAATTTAGCGACGACAACGCTGCTGCAATAATCCCTATCGTTACCAGGCCTTTTACACCGGCGGGCAGATCCGTTAACACAAAATAGAGAAAGATTGTCACTGTTTGACCTAAGTAGTGGGGACTGTCCCCCATTAATGCAGTCGAGAGGTTTTTATAGTACACATAGAGTAATAAACCGATGGTAATAAATAGAAACATCACCGCGGCTGTTACTAACACTGAGATAAACAGGGCTCGCTGACCGGCCTTTTTATCGCGACAAGTAAGTAAACGTTGCGTCATGTCCTGATCAAGACCGAACGCGGCCACATTTAACAGCACCATACCCAGCAAAATATTGGGTAAAGAAAAAACGTGTGCTGAGGCGAGCGAAAATGAAGTATCAATGAATCTGAGTTTGGAAGCTTCGTCTTCCGACTGCCCCTGCAGCTGGCTAATTATCTCGTCGAAGGGGAGGGCAATTTTATCAAATAGCACAGCTATAACAGTAATCGCTGAGAGCGTATATACGGCAGCCTGAATGGCATCCGAATAAATGACCGAGCGAATACCACCGCTCACCGTGTAGAAAAGTCCACATACTATGATAACGCCTATTGAAACGAGAATGCTGGTGGGGGCGATATTGGCAAACAGAATCATCGATACTGCCAACGCAGCGATGTATAAACGCGCGCCGCTGGCAAATACGCGTCCTAACAAGTACATCAATCCCGCAGATTTTCTCGCTGGTGAGCCATACCGTTTTTCTAACAGCTCGTAAACGGTGAAAACGTTATTTTGATAAAACGCGGGCAGCAAAAATCGGCTGACAATAATTGCCGCAATCAAAGCAGAAAAAGTGGTGGTCAGATAAGTAAGATCACTACGGTAACCTTGATCGGGCCCGCCTAAAAAGGTAGCCGCAGACTGTGAAGTGGCCACAACCGAAATGGCCACTAATGCTACAGGCATGGCGTGATTACCCAGAAAATAGCTTTCGCCAGAGTGGGGGCGACGATTAATCAGCCACCCACTCCCCACTAATAACAGCAGGTAAATAAGAAACGCCACTCCATCTAGGGCGGAAAACTGTTCGAACATATGCGCCACAACGACTTATGAATAGCCTGTTATATCACGTAATAAATTAGATCGTTAACACCCAGAGTTGAATTACCTGGTGACAATAACGTGTTACACTTTGCAGTACATGAAAAACAACAGTTTTAGATTCCGTTGAGTAGACAAACTCAGGCACTTATTCACGCCGACGCGCTAATCCACAATTATGAAACCATTTCAGCCTTAACCCCTGACAGCAAGATCATGGCGGTGATAAAGGCTGACGCTTACGGGCACGGAGCGGTGAACGTTGCAAAGATTTTGCAAGGTCGATGTCCGTGTTATGCGGTGGCAATATCAGAAGAAGCACTGATCTTGCGTGAGGCGGGAATTGATGAGCCTATTGTTATTTTTGAAGGCGCACATCAACCACAGGAGTGCGAAGAAGCTGCCAGGCTTCATTGCATTTTAGTGGCTCACAACCACCAGCAGTTAGATTGGTTAACGAAAACCCCGGCCTCCCGGCGGCCTCCCGTGTGGTTCAAAATCGACACGGGGATGCATAGGCTGGGCTTTGATTTAGCAGATATTGATAAAGTAATGTCTGAATATGCAGCTTTAGTGACTGCGCAGACAGTTCTGGTGACCCATCTGGCAAGTGCAGATGATCTGTCCAATAGATTTACGCAACACCAACTGGATAAATTTGCCGCGCTTCAACAGCGATATAAACTTAATTGCAGTATTGCCAATTCGCCGGCCACGTTAGGTTGGCCTGGTACCCACGCCGCATGGAATAGAGTCGGGATGGGTCTATATGGTGGTGGGCCACTCCCACAGTTAAGTGCAGGCTCAACCCTTAAACCTGCAATGACCTTACAGGCGTCGATTATGTCGTTGCGAACAATCACCAGTGGCGAATCGGTCGGTTACGGCCAAACCTGGGTGGCGCCAAGAAAAAGCGTTATCGCGACAGTGAGTATTGGTTATGCGGACGGATATCCACGTCATTGTCCCAATGGAACGCCCACTGTAGTCCGAGGACAACGTGCACCATTAGTCGGGCGCGTATCTATGGACATGTTAAACATAGATGTTACCGACATTCCTAACGTGCGATTAGGGGATACGGTAGAACTGTGGGGGTCCCAAGTGTCGATAAATGAAGTCGCTAAACTGGCCGGTACCATTTCCTATGAACTCATGACCCGCTTGTCCACCCGCGTGCCACGCGTGATTGTAAAATAAGAATAGTCATTTTCCAGGATTAGAACGTTACGTCGGGTGCAGGGCACGTGGTATTACGTCCTGATTCTTTCGCCTTGTATAACGCTATATCTGCCCGCTCCAGCCAATGCCACTGATTTTCGTTTTTTTGGTATTGAGCTACGCCAAACGAAGCCGTAAGTGAGCACTTACCAATAAACTTGATATCCTCAATAGCATGGCGGAGAGATTCTGCCAGAGTAACTGCTTCTTCCTGTGACGTGTTCTCCGCTATTACCACAAATTCTTCACCCCCGAAGCGATATAATTTATCGGTGACACGAATTCGGTCGGCTATGGTATGCGTAAAGGTGATTAATACCTGATCACCAAAACTATGCCCAAAACGATCGTTAATCGACTTAAATTCATCCAAGTCGATTAACAGCAGTGACGCGGATTGATTCGGATAACGTTTTATTGATTCAATCAGTTCCATCAATTTCTCTTCTAAAGCTCTTCGGTTGCCGACGCCCGTGAGTGTATCCTGGGTTGCTAATACAGTTAATTCATCTTGATGTTTGCGCATGCGATATGAAAACGTAAAACAGAAAAGCATCGTTGAACCGGTGGCGATAAAGAATTGTAAGCTCATCACACTGTTTATTTCTGGCCAGACAATAGCAATTACCACTGCTAAAAAAGCCATCGCGATGGTCAGTGCAATATAGGGAGTGAGGGTGAAAAATACGGTAGTGAGGGCAGGAAATATCCATAAGATATTTTGATAGCCTTTAAGATAAACCGTAAACGTCATGACTACGACTGCCAAACTCGCGATAATCCATCGAGCAATAGCAGTACGACCGGTAATACTCACGTAAACGAAAACGCTGGTGAGCCCGATAAAAGCAGACATATTAAGAATGACCATTATCCAGTCTTTTTGTAAAAACCGAATAACGATAAAGGGCAACACTCCCAGCGAAATAGCGCCACTTAACACTAAGATGATAAATTCGTCAGAGGTTTTTTTTTATTCATCGACTATCACTTCTAGCCACTTCATTTTTCCCTTTTCCCTCACGCCCTTATCATTCACACTTGCTACGAGACTGTTCAACCATCGCGGTTCGTTGCAATGATTATGCTGTGAGAGAAGTTTTAATTCGTTATAACTCAGTAAAGTGCATAATCTGTTAAAAGCAAATATTTGAGCGCTTAGTACTTATCAAGATGTTTTTTCGTTTAAGTAACCAGAGGAAAAATCGTGGGGCAGTCTACTAGCTATTATATTGGCATCGATGGGGGGGGAACACGTTGCCGAGCGAAGCTGTTCAATAGCAAAGGTGAATGTCTTGGCTTAGCTGAAACAGGTGGGGCCAATGTCGCCTCTGATGTCAAACAGGCAAAACAATCTCTATTAGATGTTATTACTGAAGCTTTGCGCGTTGCTGACTTACACGCGCACGTGAGGTTGGCCGACTTGCATGTGGCCGCAGGTTTAGCTGGAGCAAATTTATCTTCTGCGCGCCATGCGTTAATCAACTGGGCGCATCCATTTGCTTCCTTCCATTTTACTTCTGACCTTGCCACGGCCATTATTGGTGCGCATGGCGGCGGTGAGGGAGCTCTGCTCATTGTGGGTACCGGATCCTGTGCGGCCTCGTGGCAAAAGAACACATTGCACCACTTCGGCGGGCATGGTTTTACACTTGGCGATAAGGGCAGTGGTGCATGGTTGGGGAAACAGGCAATCATCCACCTGCTGGAAAGTCTGGAGGGGGTGTTCGAACAAACCGGCTTTTGTCGAGCAATTCATTCGCACCTAGGTTTACCCTCCGCACAAGCATTGGTGGACCATTACCATCACGCGCCCCCTTCAGTCTTTGGAAAGTTAGCACCGTTAGTTATGCAATCAGCGAACAAAGGTGATGAAAAGGCGCTGGAGATAGTAAAAGAGGGAGCAGACTACCTTTCAAAAATTGCCAGTCTCGCCTTAAACAGTGGTAACAGCAAACTCGCCATAACTGGCGGGGTGGCTTCCTTGATTACCCCTTATTTATCTTGTGAGATGCGTGATGCGCTGGTACCCGTTGCACATTCTCCAGAATGGGGGGCGGTCTATTTGTTTTATAAGGAACGTTGCCAGTTAGTCCAACGATAGTCTGCCGCAATTAGCTGCCTTGAGCTGGCGCACCAGGAAGGCCAATTGGCTTAATTTCGTTGGTAGCGAACTGATACCGTTCTGGTCTGTGGTTAAGCGATATAACCGTATTAAGACAAATAGCCGCTAAAATCGAAATAACGACGAGCGGCCAACTTATAACGAACAAGCTACAGGTTAAAATAACTGTATCTACACATAATTGAAGCACCCCCGCCTTTACTCCCCAGCGTTGTTGCAGATAAAAGCCTAGAATCCCGACCCCTCCCAGACTAGAGGCGTGTCTGAACATGATAAGCATGCCGACCCCGATCAGTACTCCGCCAAAAATTGCGGCAAACAACGGATTTACATGAGTGATATTCACCACTTCGGGCAGCCATTCACTAAGAACAGATATCGTAGTTACAGTAATTAGTGTATTAATCGTGAAACGCCTGCTTATTTTTGTCCACGATAACCAATAGAAGGGAATATTGATTAGAAAAAATAACCATCCAAACTCAATTTCAATGAAAAAAGTACCCAATAAAGCCAGTCCTGCTGCACCACCCACCATTAGTTGCTGGGCCTGGAAGAGGACTAATCCAAAGGACACAAAAAGACCCGCGCAAAGCAATGCGAAAAAATCTTCAAGCAGGCTATGTTTCATTGACTTGTTAAACCTCGATGAGCTATGTAAGAAGCCCTATTATACGCGTATATGTCAAACGGGTTGTGCGCTGAGGTGAACCTTTTAAGGTTTGCAGACGTTATGCAGTAGCGTGCACTTTACACTTTATTGCAGTGGCGTGAACATGCTGTTAGGCAGTTGTGAATTCCGCCAGGATCCGTTGGTAAAGCCGGTGCATAGTTTCCTCTAAATTGACAAGGAAGACCGTCTGTATGGAGGATGGTGAGTGGTTTAACGTATCATTAATTGTGCTAATGCATAAATGTGCAGCTTTGTTCGCAGGGTATCCGAAAACTCCACAGCTTATGCCAGGAAAAGCAATGGATTCCAGCTGGTACTGGTTGGCTAAATCGAGACATTTCTTGTAGCACGATTTTAAAAGTTCGGGTTCGCCGTTGTCCCCCCCGCGCCATACTGGACCCACTGTATGAATGACGTACCGACAAGCAAGGTTAAAGCCGGGAGTGATTTTTGCTTGGCCGGTTTCACACCCATTAAGCGTGCGGCAAAAATCAAGAAGTTCGGGACCAGCAGCACGATGTATCGCGCCATCGACACCACCCCCGCCCAATAAGCTATTGTTTGCGGCATTCACAATCGCATCCACTTTTAGTTGGGTAATATCACCTAGATGAAGTTCGATTCTAGCCAAAGCGGATTACTCTAATTTTCTACAATAACGTTAAAACCACCAAAGATAAGTCTGGAGCCATCAAATGGCATTGGATTGGTGTCGCTGTTCATTCTGGGATCATTCATGACTTTTTTCATGCCGATATTACGAATTTCACGTGAGGGCCATACAATCCAAGAAAACACTACAGTTTCATCAGCCTGACACTGAACCGCCTTTATAAACGACGTTGATTTACCCTCTGGTACATCATCACCCCAACATTCAATCACCTTAAGTGCGCCACACTCTTTGAAGCATTGCGCGGTTAAGGTAGCGTGTTTGATATAGTCTTGTTTTTTGTCAGTAGGTACCGCCGCCACGAAACCGTCTACATAGTCCATGTATGTGCCTGTAACTTATCGTATGAATGAATACAGTATAGGGTGAGTTGGCACGATGTGTTAATTAATCATACCTTAATAAAGCAAGGGAAATCCGTTAAAAAACTACAAATGCTTCTGCATAAAAATACTATGTGGATCGAGTTGATAGTCAGCGAACGGACCACATTCAGTAAAGCCAAACTTCCTATACAATTCATGCGCTGGAGCAAAAAATGCTTGGGTACCTGTTTCAAGGCTTACGGTACGGTAACCGCGTTTTTTACTGATATTAATAAGGTGGCTTAACAAGGCAGAAGCGACACCTTTTCGACGTGCAGCAGCAGATGTCCGCATGGACTTTATTTCCGCGTGCACAGCACTCAGCTCTTTTAACGCCACCACCCCGAGTAAGTGACCCTCTTGCCGCATACTAAAGAATAAAATATTAGGCGCTTTTAGTGCGTTAACGTCTAAGGCGTGGACACATTCAGGTGGAGACGTAGCACGCATATCAATGAGGTGGCTCTCGAGCATTCCCACAATGTCGGGTGCCATCGGATCATCAACGGAGATTGTTTGGTTGAGCATAGATCTACTTAAATAACGCTGTTTCAGTTGTGAATAAGATAAAGAACAATGTTCGCTGAGCAGCGGTGAGGTGAGGTCCCGCTCAGGCTGCGTTCAGCGCGGTTGGTGCTTTTACATATTCTGCCTAGTACTCGCTACTTAGTCCCAAGTAGTGAGTACCTAGTATATATCTCGTGAGGAGGCTGTTGTATAGAAATTTTGTGTAACGGTGCGGGTGATAACGCCGTAAATGAAATAGTGCGTTAGCTGATTTATGCATTTCCCCCCCCCCCCGACCTTTGCCAATTATGCGTTTATTCGGACCCATTTCACTCTGCATAAGGCGGTTGCTTTAAAAGCCAGTTAATCGAGAATCATTTACTGTAATGCCGGATAACGGCTACTCTGCCCTCATCAAGCTCCAGTACATCTACGGAACGATAATCAAGGGAGGTGGCTTGCTGTGTATCCGGATGAACACCAGTGACCACCGTATGGTACTGAATGACGATGACATTGTGGCCCACCATTACTTTTTCGAGGGTGGCCTGATAAGACGTGGTGGAACCTAAGTAATGCAACAAGCCTTTTTTCAACTCTGCTTTGCCGCCAGCGGTACGCAGACCGCTAGTCACATAGGGCAGGTGTTGATAGCCGACATCATCCGTAAGTAAAGCTAAATAGGCGTCTAGCTCTTCTTCGCTTGCATCGGGCATTTGGGTAGCCTCCCATGCTTTAAAGTAGTGTTGGGCAAAAGTGCTACCAGACGCATCATCCATCTCAGCTGTCGCAGCCAACACCCAGACTAAACCCCAAAGCAAAACGAATACCCGCATAAGATAAACTTCCTAATAGTAAGTAAGGGCTTCAGCCTTACCAGCAAAAATCCGATATACTAATAAGGTATAGGCCAAGATACAGGGTACAACGATTACAATCCCCACTAGCAGGAAGCGCAACGAGTCTGCTGAACTGATGGCATCCTGAATGGTCATTTCACCGGGTACCACATACGGATAGTAACTGATGGCAAAGGCAGCGAAGCACAGACTGAACACTACAAGTGCAATAGCAAAAGGAAGCCAATCAGCGCGGCCTTTATACTCAGGCAATTTTTTCAGTGAAACCGCGCACCCGCTTAGTAGGATAAAGCAGGCAATAGGAATGGCGGCTAGGTAATATCCTGTTGGAGCCGATAGCCACATTTCTCTTACATCATCGTGTAGGGTGAGGTTTGCCAGACTCACTGCACTGATTCCCAGTGCTAGCGCCAAAAGGCCACGCTTTGCCCATTTAAAGGCCTTTTCCTGAAGTTCGCCTTCGGTTTTTAAGATTAGCCAGCACGAGCCAATAAATGCGTAAGCAGCAGACACGCCTACTGCTGAAAGCAGAGCAAATCCTTGCGCCCATAAATCAGTCCGTAGCCCGGTTACATAAATACCCAGCATATAGCCTTGGGTCAGGGTGACCACTAAGGATCCATATTTGAAAGACAAATCCCACTTACGTTTTTTGACCTGTGCCACTTTCGCTCTAAAGTCGAACGATACGCCGCGCATGATCAGGCCTAAAAGCATGAACGTTGCGGGTAGATACAAAGTCTGTAAGAATCGATTGTGCGCATCAGGAAAGGCAAATAACAGAATTCCTACAGCAAGCACTAACCAGGTTTCGTTAGCATCCCAATATGGCCCGATGGACGAAATCATCGTGTCGCGAAAGGGTTCATGACGTGGGGGTAACAAGATGCCAACTCCCAAATCGTATCCGTCCAGAATAGCGTAGAGTAAAACCGCTAATCCGAAGACACCTATATAAATATTCCCCAGGGTCTCTAACGATAAACTTTCAAATAGCATAAAACCTCCTAAGTATTTGCCGGGGACATACGACTGGCTTTGGCCATTTCGCGCTCTTCTGAGGTTATCTCTTCTATTTCAACTGCTCTTCGCGCCATGAGACCAAGCGTACCAATATAGGAAACTAACAGAAGTAGATAGATCAGTGCATAAAGTGTAAAGGACAGCCCCACATTGGAAGCAGGAACGGTGGTGACGGCATCTTCAGTAAGCAGTACACCGTTTACCAGATATGGCTGGCGTCCTACTTCTGTAACATACCAGCCGGCTAAGGTGGCAATCCAGCCGCTAAACGTCATCCCAGCTAATACTTTATTGCCCCACCGAGGCAGGCTTTTATGTCTGAGCAGTATGGCGCTGCTTAACCAGGAAACCAGCAACATTAATAACCCCATCCCTACCATGATTCGGAAACTGTAGAAGACTGGGGCCACGGGCGGATGTTTGTCAGGAAAGTCGTTTAAGCCTTTTAATTCACCCTCCATGTCATGTGTCAAAATAAAGCTGGCCAGTTTCGGGATTTCGACTGAGAATCGATTCTCTCGGCGCTCTTCGTCAGGATAAGCAAACAGCACTAAGGGTGCCCCAGTCTCTGTTTCCCATAACGCTTCCATGGCGGCTACTTTTTGTGGCTGATGTTTCACTGTATTCAAACCATGTAAGTCACCAGCCAGTATCTGCAAGGGAATTAATATGGCAGCGGTATACATTCCCGTGCGCACGGCAATCTTAGGGGCAAGTTTGTTATCACCCTGTAATTGGCGATACGCGGCTAAGCCGGCAATCAGAAAGCTTGCGGTGAGTCCTGATGCCAACAGCATGTGGGTTAGGCGGTAAGGAAAAGAGGGCGTAAATATGATATCCCACCAATCTTTGGCATAGACCACACCATCAATTATTTCATGGCCTTGGGGGGTATGCATCCAGCTGTTTAACGCAATGATCCAGAACGCCGACACAGTGGTGCCGAATGCAACCAGTAAGGTTGAAAGCGTGTGAAACCAGTTAGGTACTTTCCTGATACCAAATAGCATGATCCCTAAGAATGTCGCCTCAAGGAAAAATGCGGTGAGTACTTCGTAACCTAATAGTGGGCCCGCAACATTTCCCACCTTCTCCATGAAACCGGGCCAATTAGTGCCAAACTGGAATGACATGGTGACGCCACTCACTACCCCCAGTGCGAAGGTTAACGCAAAAACTCTTACCCAGAACCGGTAAAGTCTCATCCACACCGGGTGACGGGTGAAGGTAAAGCGTAGTTTAAAATAAAACAGGAACCAGCCGAGTGCGATGGTGATGGTCGGGAACAGAATGTGAAAACTAATGTTCAATGCAAATTGCAGACGAGACAGCAACAATGCGTCCACGATATTCTCCTGTATAAAATTACGGGTTACCTAGTTTGAGCTTGTCTTTAAACTCCAACACTTTGCCTACACTGGCGCCAAGTTTCATCAAGGTGGCAAGCTTGTCAGGCCCAAGTCGTTGTAACTCTTCTGACCAGCGCGTTACTGACTCAAGCAAATCGTGGATCTCATCGAGTTTTTTCTGCGCCTGTTTGTCAGTTGTGTTTGATGGCGTGTCGAGTAAGAGATCACGGAGTAAACTTAAGGTCGGATCAATTTCTCGCTTTTTTCTTTCTTCCAATACGCGGTTAGCGAGCGTCCAAATATCCCCTGCGGCTACAAAAAACTCTTTTCTTTCACCTGGCACAATGTGGAGCTTGACTAACTGCCACGACTGCAATTCCTTGAGACCCATACTGGTGTTACCCCTTGAAATACTGAGGGTGTCGGCGATTTCTTGGGCAGAAATAGGCTTATCATTGAGCACAATAAGCGCCAGAATTTGCCCTACAGTTCGATTAAAGCCCCAACGGCTACCCATCTCGCCAAAGTGCATTACAGCGGACATAATAATTGATGACATAACTTTATAATGAAGTTTCAGAAGTTACTGAAAGTTTAGATCCGGATGTTGGAGCTGTCAATGGAAATCCATCGTCTAACTAGTGGGACAAAAAATAAGTATGTCGTTTAGCTCTTCTCATGAATAGGTAACCTGACTGGAGGCCAGAGGAACCGCCGAGGCTCGGGAATATGGACCGTATTATCACCCTGACAGCGAAACCACCAAAAGGACTTCTCCCTTTTAACCGAAGAGGAAAAACAAGGGGGCGCCGGCGTCATCACGATAACGGAAATGACCCTGCCGGCATCCTACGTTGATAACGTTCGACAGACGCTGCCTAAGGAGTCGACGGAGTGTTTTCAAGTAATTTTACTATGGACGGGGTGCCTTTCGATTTGGCGAGTTCCACCAGATGGCTCTTTTGCACTTCATCTAAGAGTTCATTAGTTAGTAAAAGCCTAATCCGATCGTTATCATGTTCTAAGATAGCATCTTGCAATGCGGCAATTTCTTTAGGGATGTTATTTTCGTATTCAGTAGGGTCAGTTTCAGCAGACATTGTTTACTCCAGCGGCTAAATATGACTTTATACTGATTCACCAAGCGTAAGGTTTTAAATGTCACCATTGACGCATCATACGACTGTAAATGGTTTCATCTAATAAACTTTTTCTTTCTTCGCGGGGACGGGCGGGTAGTAAAGCCATAACGTCTTCCCACGACGAGACTTTATTACCATCAATAATGTAGGAGGGTGAAGCCGCTGGTGGAGTGTTATCTAGCGCATATGCGTCATTTCGTTGGGGAGCTAAACTGTTGTCACTTAATAAATCAGCAGAGCTTATATATTCGGCATGACCATCATTGTCGGTGTCTTTAAGTAACCAGGTGATCTGAAGTAGGCGATTATATGTGCCATCCCTCTGCATTTGTACAATCGCCTTGTTAAATTTATTAAGAATGTCTTTAGCGCCAGCAATACTCTCTCTTATTGCCACGGTGAAATGCGCGGTTAACAAAGGTGTGGGTGAAGAAAAAAGTGGCGTTTCACCATGTTCGCTAAGTAACAGATTAAATTCATTCAGAAGCAGGCTGGAGGTAATCAGAAGCGTTGAGCGGCCGTCCGCTAGCTGTTTGAATGCATCAAACGTATCGGGATTGCGAGACCATTTTATTGCTTTTTCCAAACGTAATTGGTCAGTGTTGACAAAACGGTTCTCGATGGCAATTCGACCATCCTGCAAATGAGCCAACGTACGAATATCCTTTACAAATGGACGCTTGCTCACGGCGACCAGATAAAGAGGAAGGTATGGGGCGGAATAAACGAAATTATCTTTTTTGCGATCTAAGGTGAGAAAGGCAAAATCACCGTCAAGGGATTCATTGCTAAGCCCACTGCCTAAGAACGCAGGGCGCATGACGGATAAATTTGCCTCAATCTGGCTTCGTTTTAATGCTTCCTTTATCAAGTCATTAAGTCTTCCAATGCCGTCGTTTTGACTTACGTAGGTAGAAAAAGGTACAGATGCCAATTGAAGTTCAGAATTCGCTACTGCGCTAAATAAGAGACAAAGTAACCAGCTGAAGATTATTCCAGTTTTCTGTATACCGATGAACTTCGTTATTTGATTACTCATCTATTTAGCCTAAATAAACGCAAATGCATCACCAAAAATATCTCGGGGGTTTAATTGATGTTGTCTAAAATCATCGCGAGCAGCCTTAGCCATTTCAAAACGTCCGGCAATATACACGTGGCAGTTTCGCATATCGGTAAAGTCTTTCATCACTGCGTGATGCACGTAACCGGTGTGTCCGGTCCAGCTGCTGTCGGCATCTTCAATTACAGGAACATAGGTGAAATGGCGGTGCAGCGTAGCAAGCTGCTTCATTTTGTCTGACATATACAAGTCGCTATGCGTTTTGCCACCCCAATACAAATGAATTTGGTTGTCATGTTCTTCATGCAGGAACTGCTGCAAGATAGAGTGGGTATAGGAGAAACCCGTACCGCCGGCAATTAGGATGATGTCTTTATCGGTGTACCGCAAAAATGCATCGCCATGGCCGCCACTTATCTTAATAACACCGTCTCGGCGCATTTTTTCTAATACTTCAAAGGCGTAGGTATTGGCTTTGTCTGCACCAATGTGCAGTTCAATCTGCTCATGGTCATAGGCAGGGCTGGCAATAGAAAATGGACGTTTATCATCTTTGCCCATATGCACCAGGATATACTGACCAGCCTTAAATTCGAGGTGCGCTTGAGGTCGCAACACAACTTTGAAGACCGAGTCCGTGAGAGGCGTAATCGCGCTGACCTGACATTCAATTTCTGACATTAATTTTCAACTTTAAATAACATTGTTCTGATGATTCCCACTTCACTGACAATCGAGCTGCTAATCCGCTGTGGATTTTGCGTCCTGCATGATACCAAGTTCATCCCAGATGTCATCTACCCTGGCTTTAACTTCTTCATCCATGACAATAGGCACACCCCATTCCCGATCCGTTTCACCCGGGAATTTATTTGTCGCATCCATTCCCATTTTAGAACCTAATCCGGAAACGGGCGATGCAAAGTCGAGGTAATCGATGGGAGTATTTTCAACCAGTAGCGTGTCACGGGCCGGATCCATGCGCGTGGTAATGGCCCAGATTACGTCATTCCAATCTCTGGCGTTTACGTCATCGTCACACACGATAACAAATTTGGTGTACATAAATTGCCGCAGAAACGACCATACTCCCATCATGACCCGCTTTGCATGGCCAGGATACTGCTTTTTCATGGTGACAACGGCCAAGCGATAAGAGCAGCCTTCAGGTGGTAAATAGAAGTCGACAATCTCGGGAAACTGCTTACGTAGTATGGGTACGAAAACCTCATTTAACGCCACTCCAAGTATAGCGGGCTCATCGGGTGGGCGTCCTGTATAAGTAGAATGATAAATGGGGGAGCGACGATGAGTAATGTGAGTGACAGTAAAGACAGGGAAGGTATCGACTTCATTATAATAGCCAGTATGATCCCCATAAGGCCCTTCCGGTGCAGTTTCGTCTTGGGCAATGTAGCCCTCAAGCACAATTTCCGCGCTGGCAGGCACCTGTAAGTCATTGCTGATGGATTTAACTACTTCGGTTTTCTCACCTCTGAGTAACCCCGCGAACGCATATTCTGATAAGGAATCTGGGACCGGGGTAACAGCGCCTAAGATTGTCGCGGGATCTGCGCCTAATGCAACTGAGACCGGGTAAGGCTCGCCTGGATGGGCTTCACACCACTCCCTAAAATCAAGCGCGCCGCCACGGTGAGAAAGCCAGCGCATGATAAGTTTATTTTTTCCAATCACCTGTTGACGGTAGATGCCAAGATTTTGCCGCTTTTTATTTGGACCTTTGGTCACGGTCAGACCCCAGGTAATCAGGGGAGCGACATCGCCGGGCCAACAGCGTTGAATTGGAAGCATTGACAAATCCACTTCATCACCTGACATGACCACTTCCTGGCAAGGGGCTTTTTTCAGCTCTTTAGCGGGCATATTCAGCACTTGCTTGAATACGGGTAACTTATCCCATAAATCCTTCATGCCCTTCGGTGGCTCCGGCTCTTTCAAATACGCCAGTAACTCACCCACTTCCCGCAAAGCAGCAACGGAAGTCTGGCCCATTCCCAATGCCACCCGTTCGGATGTCCCAAACAGATTGGTCAACACGGGGATAGTGCTGCCTTTAGGATTTTCAAACAACAACGCTGGACCGCCGGCGCGCAGGGTGCGATCGGCAATTTCAGTCATTTCCAAGTCAGGATCGATCTCCCTCTCAATTCGCTTGAGTTCACCTTGCTTTTCAAGCTGTTGTATAAAATCCCGCAGATCTTTGTACTTCATTTGAACACTGTTGCCCTTACGACTACTCTTTATCAGGAGTATATCATTGAAAATTCAGTTTATCTGAGACTTAATCTATGAAACTAACAGGGGTCGCTGCATCACTAGTCGTTGTCAGCCTTAGCTTAACAACATTTAACGCATTGCATGCACTGCTAAAGCATATAATGACTTTGATTTCTGGCTTGGCACATGGCAAGTGGCAACGGCAGATGGGGAAATAGCCGGCCACAATCGGATCGAGAAATCATTTAATAACTGTGTGGTGACTGAACACTATAAAACTAAAGAGGGGCCGTACGGAACCAGCCTCAATATTTACGATCATACTACGGACAAGTGGTATCAAACGTGGGTGGATAAAACCGGCCTACGTTTGCAGTTGTCAGGAGGGCTGCACGGTAAATCTATGGTTTTAACTGGAAAAACAATGACTAAGGAAGGAGCGATGAGGCAACATAAAATAAGCTGGACACCGCAGCAAAATGGTAGTGTGATACAACATTGGGAAATGCGAAAAGCCGAAGATGAGAATTGGCAAATGTTGTTTAAAGGTATCTATACTAAATTGTAGTATTGAGGTCCTACAATATATGAAGTAGTAGGACACGTATTGCGGCGTTAATTTGCCTGTTTTCATCCCAAAATTGCCGGTAGAAGAGGAATAAGCGATGAGCATGTTTGATGCTGATATGACAGAAGAGTTAAATTTATTATTAAAATTTCCCGATGATAGCCTGCATCAAGGCTTGAAAATACATCACGACGCCAGTCAGGCGATGGTGAGTGCTGCTTCGCGCTTGTATGCGAAAGGGGTCATCACTCAGCCAGATGGAGGCTATTTGACCGATTTAGGCGTGGATATTGCAGAGCAACTCAGACGAATTCAGTCAGCGTTATCGACCAAGTTTAATTAATCGACTGGATAAACTACATTATTCCAAGGTGCAGCACTGCCAAGTGAACCGAGGTATCTTTTTGTATTGAGAGTGGCATGGCATTAAAAAAGTTGTATTTAAGTATTCTCACCCTGTTTTCGCTGGCTTTACCCAATGCGGTAAGTGCACAGGATATCAAAGCGGTTCAACTCTATACCCAGGATGAGTTGCTTAAAATGATTGCGGAAAATTCTCACCTAACGCGCGTCGTTGAGGATCGCTGCCAACTCGTACAAGATATCGAAGCACGAGCAGAGGTTTTAAAAGTACCTGCTTATCAATTTTTATGGGGAGACATGCTAGCTTGGGGTGTGTGCATTGATGCGGACCCTAAGCGTGGTATCGATTTTATGGCTGCGGCTGCCAAACAGGGCTTACCTGAGGCGTTAGAACAATTAGGCCGTTATTATGCGAAAGGCACATTGGTCCAGGAAGATAAAAGTCGAGCTGTGGTTTATTTGAGAGAAGCTGCGGCATTAGGTAACCTAAAGGCACAAATTCAGCTGGCAGAACTTTTTATAGATGGACATGGCAGCCCATATGATTACGAAGAGGCTTATCACTGGCTGTATAACGCAGTCACAGATGATAAAAAGGTTCATGTTCGCATTGCCAGCTATTTACAGGCGTTGGAAAAGTTGATGCACCCCAAAGCGATTCGTGCGGCACGACGTCCACTAGATAATTAAACTCAATTTATTTCACTTACCCGCATTTGTCTTGGTATTGTCACTTGACTGTTTGAACGGGAGTGGCGATCATTAGTGCATTGTACTATTCCAATACGTCCAATTAATCATTGTATAATCAAAAGGTGAACAAATATTCATGAGCGACGATCCGCATTTTGAACGAGAGCAAGCAAAATACGAAAACCCGGTCGCCAGCCGTGAATTTTTACTCAAGGTACTCAACGAAAGTGAGCGGCCTTTGTCCTTTCTGGAAATTTGTAATGAAGTTAATGCGCAAGACGAGGACAGCCGTATAGGTATCCAGCGTCGTTTGCGCGCGATGGAACGTGAAGGCCAGGTAGAATTTACTAAGCATAAGAAATACGCGCCCGGCGATCAGTCAGCGCTTATCCGCGGAAAAATCATCGGGCATAGAGATGGCTACGCGTTTCTACGTCCCCAGGATAACTCTGGCGACTTATTCATCAGTAAAGGTCAAATGCAGCTCTTTCTGCACGATGATGAAGTTGAAGCGAAACAAAGCGGCACTGACCGTCGAGGACGCAGAGAAGCCTATATTACCCAGGTCATTACCCCCCGTGAGGAGCCTATTGTCGGCCGCTATTTTACGGAACAAGGGATTGGCGTGGTGATCCCTGATGACAGTCGGATTAATCACGAAATTATCATTCCACCCGAACACGTAAACGGGGCCAGGATGGGGCAGGTGGTGGTAGTTGAGATTACTCAACGTCCGCGCCGCCGCGTCAATCCTGTGGGTAAAATAATCGAAGTGCTGGGCGAGCACTTAGCGCCAGGCATGGAAATAGAAATGGCGTTACGCACCTTCGATATTCCCCATGTATGGCCTAAAGCAGTGGAAAAACAAGTTGAAAATTTAGACGACCAGGTGCCAGAAAAAGCGAAAGACGGTCGTGTAGACTTAAGACAACTTCCTCTTGTAACCATTGATGGTGAAGATGCCCGAGATTTTGATGACGCAGTTTTCTGTGAACCGTTAGATAATGGTGGTTGGCAGCTATGGGTAGCCATAGCAGATGTCAGTTACTATGTGCGTCCGGGTAATGCACTTGACACCGAAGCTCTAAACCGAGGGAACTCTGTATATTTCCCTGAACAGGTAATCCCTATGCTACCTGAGGTGTTATCAAACGGTTTGTGCTCCTTGAATCCCCAGGTGGATCGGTTGTGCATGGTCTGCGAAATGACCATCGGCAGTAATGGAAAGCTGCAATCCTATCAATTTTACGAGGCGGTGATGAATTCACACGCTCGACTCACTTATAACAAAGTTTGGCGTATCTTGGAAGGCGATAAAGATCTTCATCAACGATACGAGCCACACGTGCCACATCTGCGCAATTTACACGAGTTGTATCGGACGTTGAAGAAAGCTCGGGCGCAGCGCGGTGCAATTGAGTTTGAGACACAGGAAAGTAAATTTGTTTTCAACGCTCAGCGTAAGATAGAGAATATCGTTCCACTCACACGCAATGATGCGCATAAAATCATCGAGGAGTGTATGATTTTGGCGAATGTGAGTGCGGCTAAATTCTTAGAGAAGCACAAAGCGCCGGCCTTGTACCGGGTTCATGATAAACCCGATGCTGACAGACTTACTGCATTTATCGCCTACTTGAGCGAAGTGGGTATTCCACATCAAATTCGCGAAGATGCAAAGCCAGCCGACTTTACCGATGTGGTGCTTAAAACCCAACAGCGTCCGGATCAGGAATTGATTCAAACCATGCTGTTGCGCTCAATGAAGCAGGCAATTTATGATGGCGACAATATTGGTCATTTCGGTCTGGCACTAGATGCCTACGCCCATTTTACTTCGCCTATTAGACGCTACCCCGACCTAGTTGTGCACCGGGCTATAAAAGGTATCTTAGCCAAGCAGAAACTGAACGTGGCGGGTGCAAAAGCGTATACTGAGGAAGAGATAGAACAACTCGGTGAGCAGTGTTCAATGACTGAACGCCGCGCAGACGATGCCACGCGAGATGTAGCTGACTGGCTTAAATGCGAATTCATGCAAGACCATGTGGGGGCAACATTTGAGGGGGTGGTTAGCTCAGTCACCAATTTTGGGCTTTTTGTAAGGTTAACTGAATACCATATTGATGGTTTAATTCACATCACCTCACTGGATAACGATTTCTATCATTATGATAATGTTAAACAGTGTTTGTTGGGTGAACAATCCGGCACTCAATTCAGACTGGGTGATGAACTTATGGTGAAAGTCGCTGCGGTTAACTTGGATGAACGTAAAATTGACTTGGTGTTGGATAATAAACTGTTAAAGAGTAACAAGGGTCGCAAAGTTACCGTAAAAACGGCAAAGAAAAAACCGCGTCGTCCCTCAGAAGATAAAAGTAAAAAAACTGCTCGCAAGCCAACAAAAGCTAAAGGAAAAAAACGATAAATGGCCCAACAAGAATGGTTATACGGCATCCATGCATTATCCGCTGTGGTAGCTAAGGAACCCGAGCGGTTAATCGAGGTACTGGTCCTCAAGGGCCGCGATGATGACCGTTTACATGCATTGATCAATGAAATTCGACGCCTGGGTATCAGTCTTCAGTTTTGTCATCGCAAGGTATTAGATGCCAAAGTGGAAGGGGAACAACATCAGGGGATAGTTGCTCGAGCTAAACCAGCAAAAGCATTAACCGAAAATGATCTTGATGAAATCCTGCGTACGCATAAACAACCCTTCTTATTAATCCTTGATGGAATTACTGATCCACATAACCTTGGTGCATGTTTGCGAAGCGCCGATGCTGCCGGGGTGCATGCAGTGATTGCACCAAAGGATAAATCAGCAAGTTTGACGGGCACGGTGAGAAAGGTGGCCTGTGGAGCAGCAGAAAGTATTCCGTTTATTCAGGTTACCAACCTGGCCCGAACATTACAGGATCTGCAATCAAAAGGGGTCTGGGTGATAGGAACCGCAGGTGAAACTGATAAATCAGTGTTTGATTGCAAGCTTAGTGGACCGCTGGCTCTGGTGATGGGAGCAGAAGGGAAAGGGATGCGCCGTCTAACTAAAGAGCGTTGTGACGAGTTGGTTAAATTGCCCATGGCTGGCAGCGTGTCCAGCTTAAATGTGTCGGTTGCTACAGGAATATGCCTTTACGAAGCAGTAAGGCAACGCCAACAATAAACTATCCATTAGCTGGTTAATATTTGTACATATATCTTTACGAATTCATTTCTTTTTGTAATAAATTGTTAAAAAACGTTACTGATTTTTTATGATTTATACATTACGCTAATTTCTCGCATTTATTTTTTATCTGTATTCAATAAACTGTAGCTTATATGTCATTGCATCGTTGCATCAACATATTCGCAACACATGTCACTTAAAATTGGGTGGGCTTAAACGCATTAGTCATCCTGCAGCATTCCTGGCAAATCTTGTCGTAACAGGAAATTAATTAGCAAACTAAATTAGCAACGCACGCCTAGCGCGTGGTCGCACCATTCTTCCTTAAACGGAAGCTGCTGCTAACGTACAGCAGAAAACTGGTCTGACAGACGTGGTTTTTGCTTATGAGACAACCAAGGAGTGGTTGCGGTACTTCCTGAGCTTAGTCAAATGCCAGGCCACTCACTCAAGCCCTGAAAATTAGCACCAATTAAAGAGTGCGGGCGGTTAACAACAAGTAACAAGTTAGGAACATCAATGAAGGAAATTAACCCTTTAACCAAACAAGCAGCTCTCGCTGCAACCCTTACACTTTTAAGTGTATCAGTAGGCGCTGCAGTCAATAAGCCTGTTGAAGTAAAAAACCAACCACAAGATATGCGTACTTTGCTAAAAGAGCGCTTTGAAATGTCGCGACAAGAGCTTGCGGAAGAGCGCTATATTATTGAGTTTAAAGAGGACGCGAAAGACGTATCGGTGATGCAAGATGGTACCCCTCAAAGTAACGGCAAAGGAAAAGGTGTCTTCAATGCCAATGCAGCGAAATCGTTTGTCAATAAAATGGGCGCTAAAGCCAAGAAAGTGCTTAGTGAGCAACGAATGGTAGCGGCAACCATGAATCGAAGTGTACTCAATAAACTTCGTAACAATCCGAATGTCGCTAATATATCACTCGACGCGAAGAGAAAACCGCTGGCGCAAACTGTGCCCTACGGCTACAACATGGTGCAAGCAAATCAGTTGTCACAGAATAACACCAGCGCAAGAAAAGTCTGTGTCATTGATACAGGTTATAACTTGGGGCACCCAGACTTACCTGATCAGAATAATGGTGTGACAGGGGAATCTAACACAACTGCTGTAGGCAACTGGTACAACGATGGTAATGGCCACGGCACCCATGTGGCCGGCACAATTGCCGCTTATGACAATACGCAAGGTGTCATCGGCGTTTATCCTGGTGTCAATCTGCATATTGTTAAAATTTTTGATGATAATGGGAACTGGACCTTTTCATCGGATTTGATTGCCGCAATCAACCAATGTAAAAGTGCAGGTGCGAACGTTGTCAATATGAGCTTAGGCGGTAGTTCTTCGTCAACCGCTGAACGCAATGCGATGAATGGATTTGAAGCAGACGGCATCTTACTGGTCGCCGCGGCAGGTAACAGTGGTAATAGCTCATTGTCCTATCCTGCTTCTTACGATGCGGTAATGTCAGTTGCAGCAGTGGGCTCAAATGAGAGCAGAGCAAGTTACTCTCAGTATAACTCGCAAGTAGAAATCGCTGCACCAGGGAGTTCTGTTTATTCTACCTATCCTACCAATACTTACGCAACGCTAAGCGGTACATCTATGGCCACGCCTCACGTGGCGGGCGCGTCGGCGCTGGTGTGGAGCTTCTTCCCGCAGTGTACGAACACGCAGATCCGAGCTGCCATTAATGCTACCGCAAAAGACAAGGGAACGGCGGGCCGCGATAATTTCTATGGCTATGGCATCATTCAGGTTGCAGATGCATATGACTATCTTAATACACACGGCTGCAGCGGAAGTGGCGGTGGTGGTGGCGGCGGTGGTGTAGAGCCCGTGTCCGGCCAGCTTACCAACCTCTCAGGATCCTGGGGCACGTGGAAGCGTTATACATGGGATATACCTGCTGGCGTCACTACCATGACGGTCTCCATTTCCGGTGGGACGGGAGATGCGGACCTCTATATGCGGTTAGGCGCTCAGCCCACCACTTCAAGTTGGGATTGTCGTCCTTATAAAAACGGCAATAATGAAACCTGTACCTTCACTAACCCGTCGTCGGGTACCTGGCATATCGGCATCCGCGCCTATTCATCCTATAGCGGGGTGACGATGGATTATTCTTACGAATAAACGCTCGTGTTGCAGTCACTATATTACAAGCCCGGATTTCCGGGCTTGTTTTTATCAAGACTTTAAAAGAATGTTATTTGTGTAGAATCCTGCTAGTAAGCTACGCTTAGCTACTGACTTAGCTTAAGATTATCGATACCTATTGCATGAAAATACTGCGTACACTTCATACCATCTCTTCAGATACAAACCTATCCTTCGAAGATAAACTGAAGCGGCTGCTTGATTTAGGCTGTAACTTATTAAATATGCCGGTTGGAGTAGTGAGCAAGATAGAAAATAATCAATACACCGTTATCGCGGCAAGTGCGCAGCATGATTCCCTGAAAGTGGGGGCAGAATTTGTTCTTAACAGTACTTTTTGTGCAGATACTATCCATGCAAAGACCGTTGTAAGTTACTACGATATTAACCAGATACGCAGCAACCACCCCGTCGCTGAGTTTTTCCAATTGTATTCCTACATCGGTATTCCACTAACGGTTAATGGAAAGCTTTTTGGTACGGTCAGTTTTTTATCACCCACCGCCCGTGCGCACCCATTTATTGAAGCGGAACAGGATTATGTCATCTTGCTGTCAGAATGGATAAGCACCGAATTAAGCCGAAAATTCGCATTTGATAGTGTCAGCGAACAAAATGAAACATTGTCGCGCCAGAATAAAATGCTTAATCAGATGAGTGAGCTTGCAGGTGTCGGCACCTGGGAAATTGACGTGCGCACGAATAAAGTGCATTGGTCAAAAGCGCTGAAAAAATTGTATGAGCTTCCCCCTGATTTCGACGTATCACTGGAAGCGGCTATAAATATTATCAAATATGAAAAAGAAAGAGACCGTGTAGCGAATTTGATAACCCACTGCATTCAAACGGGTACACCTATTTCTACTGAAATAGAAGCAGTCACGACTACTGGGAAATCGCTGTGGGTAGCCATCAGAGCTCAAGCGGAATTTGAAAACGGTGTCTGTACCCGGGTATTGGGCGCTTCCCAAGACATCACTAAACAAGTTCATATCAGCATGGACTTAGAGCATAAACGTCAAATTGCCGAGCAAGCTCTGCAGGCAAGAAGTCAATTCCTGGCCAATATGAGCCATGAAATTCGCACACCAATCAATGGGGTGTTGGGCATGCTGGCATCCTTATCTAAAACCAACCTGTCTGACAAACAACAAGAGTTGTGTTGCATCGCCCATGAAAGTGCGGCGACGCTGTTAGGATTGATCAATGATATTCTTGATTTCTCAAAAATTGATGCAGGAGAAATGACGCTGGAAAACGTCCCGATCAATCTAGGTGCGTTAATTGAAAAGCAGGTTAAGGTGTTTGAGCATACCGCCAAGAAAAAGGGCATCCAGTTACTGACAGATGTTGAAGCAGTAAAACCGCTAAGGGTGCAGGGAGATCCTGTGCGTATCCAACAAATACTGACTAATTTAATTAATAATGCGGTTAAATTTACGCACCAAGGTGTAGTAAAGGTGAAAGCTCGTGCCCTTACTCAACCACACAACAGATATCTTATTCATTTGAACGTTGAAGATACGGGTATTGGGATAGAAGAAGAGCGCCTGCAAGGCATTTTTTCGCCATTTCAACAGGGAGACAGCGCAACTACACGAGAATTTGGCGGTACAGGTTTGGGCTTATCCATCATCTCTCAAATCGCGGAAATGATGGGAGGAGGGATTCGAGTTAAAAGTCGACCAGGCGAAGGCTCGACTTTCACCGTGACCCTTCAACTTAGCCAGGCTGATGATGCAGCGATGTTGCCACCTGCAGAAACAGTATCCGAGATGAAGTCTCTTGCTGGCTATCGAATACTTGTAGTTGAAGATAACACCATTAACCAGATCGTAATTACCGAACAGTTAAATGAACTTGAGGTAAGTATAGATCTGGCAGATAACGGACAGGTTGCGGTTGACAAAGTAGCCCAATCGTTAGCGACTAATCAGCTTTACGACTTGATTTTAATGGACTGTCAAATGCCCATTATGGATGGATACACTGCCGCAGCTAAAATAAGAGCGCTGGGTAACGCAGCTTCATCGATTCCAATTATTGCGCTTACTGCCAACGTGTTGGCAGGGGAAAGAGAAAAATGCGCAGCCGCTGGTATGGATGACTATTTATCAAAACCCATTAATGTCAGTCGTCTAAGCGCGTGTCTGCAGCGATTTCTCCAGTGCGGGGCAAGCGTTGAAAAATAGCAAATGCCAGGGTTAGGACCGCGTCGTTTCTGCAAACATGATCGCTTAAAATTAATTCAAATTTGACCTATCACTCACCTATCTTTTCTGTTATCATTTCGCGCCCTTTTTATGGGGGTATGGTTAAAAAATGGCTAATGTGGTCGTTTTTTTAGCAGCATAAACGACTCGGGAGAGTCTTAATTTAATAGCGGAGCACTAACATGATCCAAATGCAAACTAACCTGGATGTAGCCGACAACAGCGGCGCTCGCAGGGTTCAGTGTATTAAGGTTCTTGGTGGCTCGCATCGCCGTTATGCAGGTATCGGTGACATCATCAAAGTTACTGTTAAGGAAGCAATTCCTCGCGGTAAAGTTAAAAAAGGTGACGTACTGAACGCAGTGGTGGTGCGTACTAGAAAAGGCGTTCGTCGTGCAGATGGTTCTACCATCCGTTTCGATAATAACGCGGCTGTTTTGTTGAATAGCAACAAGCAACCAATTGGTACGCGTATCTTTGGCCCGGTTACACGTGAGCTTCGAAGTGATAACTTCATGAAGATTATCTCACTGGCCCCAGAGGTACTATAAGGAGTCACGATAATGGCTAGAAAAATTCGTCGTGATGATGAAGTAGTCGTATTAGCGGGTAAAGACAAAGGCAAACAAGGCAAAGTCCTTAAAGTGCTTGTGGCTGATAACCGCGTAGTTGTAGAAGGTGTAAACCTTGTCAAGAAACACCAGAAGCCTAACCCACAAGCGGGTGAAGCAGGCGGTATTATTGAAAAGGAAGCTTCTATTCACGTTTCTAATGTCGCGATTGTTAACCCGGCAACGGGTAAAGCGGATCGCGTTGGTTTCCGTATGGAAAACGAGAAGAAAGTTCGTTTCTTCAAGTCCAACGGTGAACTTGTTTAATTAATTGGAGAGTACGATGGCGAAACTGCATGATTTCTATAAAGAAACAGTAGTAGCTGAACTTGCTAAGCAGTTCGGGTACCAAAGCGTCATGCAAGTCCCTCGGATTGAAAAAATCACTCTAAACATGGGTTTAGGTGAAGCAGTTGCTGATAAAAAGGTGCTTGAGAATGCTCAAGCTGACATGGCGGCTATCGCTGGTCAAAAGCCTATTGTCACGGTTGCAAGAAAATCTGTAGCGGGTTTTAAAATCCGTGAAGGTTATCCGATTGGCTGTAAAGTAACCCTACGCGGTGAGCGTATGTGGGAATTCCTTGAGCGTTTGATTTCAATCGCTATTCCACGTATCCGTGACTTCCGCGGTTTAAACCCGAAGTCGTTTGACGGCCGTGGTAACTACAGCATGGGCGTGCGTGAGCAAATCATTTTCCCTGAAATCGATTTCGATAAAGTGGATAAGGTTCGCGGTATGGATATTACTATCACTACCAGTGCGAACTCGAATGAAGAAGCACGTGCTCTGTTGACTGCGTTCAACTTCCCATTCAAAAAATAAGGTGTAGGGTTATGGCAAAAGAATCAATGAAGGCCCGTGAAGTTAAGCGTGCAAAGCTTGTTGCTAAGTACGCTGAAAAACGTGCCGAACTTAAAGCGATTATCAGCGATGTTAACGTCTCTGAAGAAGAGCGTTGGGATGCTGTGCTTAAGCTACAACAACTACCACGTGACTCAAGTAAAGCACGTCAGCAAAATCGCTGTCGTATTACTGGGCGTCCACATGGTTACCTACGCAAATTTGGTCTAAGCCGCATTAAGCTGCGTGAAGCAGCAATGCGCGGTGAAGTCCCTGGCCTTAAAAAAGCCAGCTGGTAAGGAGTAGCTGATATGAGCATGCAAGATCCTATCGCGGATATGTTTACCCGCATCCGTAACGGCCAAATGGCACAGAAAGTTTCTGTTGTTATGCCTTCTTCTAAGCTTCGCACTGCAATTTGTGAAGTGCTAAAAGCAGAAGGTTACATCACAGATTATGCTGTGTCTGGTGACGTTAAGCCTGCACTTGAAGTTACGTTAAAGTACTTCGAAGGCAAGCAAGTAATTGACACTATCGAACGTGTAAGCCGTCCTGGTCTGCGCATCTATAAGAAAAAAGATGAGCTTCCAAAAGTACTAGGTGGTTTAGGTGTGGCTATCGTGTCAACTTCTAAAGGTGTGATGACCGACCGTGCCGCGCGTAAAGCTGGTATGGGTGGTGAGATCATCGGTTATGTAGCGTAATCGGAGGAGTTGAAATGTCACGAGTAGCAAAAGCCCCGGTCGACTTGAAATCAGGTGTAGATGTATCTATCTCTGGTCAAGAAGTCACGGTAAAAGGTTCGAAAGGTACACTGACCCGCGTTTTTAATGACGCAGTTGAAGTAGTTCAGGAAGAAAACCAGTTAAAAGCATTACCTCGCGAAGGTTATGCTGATGCGTGGGCACAGGCAGGTACTGCACGTGCGCTTCTGAATTCAATGGTTCAGGGTACATCAGAAGGTTTTGAGAAAAAGCTGCAGTTAAACGGTGTTGGTTACCGTGCGCAAGCACAAGGTGCCAAACTGAATCTAACGCTTGGTTTCTCTCATCCTGTTGTATATGAAATGCCTGAAGGCATTACAGTAGAAACTCCTAGCCAAACTGAAATCGTCGTTAAAGGCGCCGATAAGCAGGTGGTAGGACAGGTTGCGGCGAACATTCGCGCCTATCGTCCACCAGAGCCTTATAAAGGCAAAGGTGTCCGTTACGCTGATGAACATGTACGTCGTAAAGAAGCTAAGAAAAAGTAGGTGGGTGATACGATGGATAAGAAAACAGCTCGCATTCGTCGCGCGACTCGCGCACGAGCAAAAATACGTGAACTGGCCGCGCATCGCCTGGTAGTGAACCGCACACCTCGCCACATCTATGCTCAGTTAATCGCACCAAACGGTTCTGAGGTGTTGGCGGCAGCTTCTACCGTTGAAGCCGATCTTAAAAAAGATCTTAAATCAACTGGTAACGCTGAAGCAGCGGCGGCAGTCGGTAAGGCAATCGCAGAACGTGCAATTGAAAAAGGCGTGAAAGACGTCGCTTTTGATCGCAGTGGGTTTAAATACCACGGTCGTGTGAAAGCATTGGCTGATGCAGCTCGCGAAGCTGGCCTTCAGTTCTAGGAGTTTAAAATGGCTAAACAAGAAGTTCAAACAGGTGAACTGTTAGAAAAATTGATTGCTGTTAACCGCGTATCTAAAGTGGTTAAAGGTGGTCGAATCTTCAGTTTCACTGCATTGACAGTAGTGGGTGATGGTAATGGCCGCGTTGGTTTTGGATACGGTAAAGCACGTGAAGTGCCTGCTGCAATCCAAAAAGCAATGGAAAAGGCACGCCGTAATATGGTGAGTGTTGACTTAAACGGTCATACATTACAACACCCAATTAAAGGTCGTCACTCTGGCTCTAAAGTTTACATGCAGCCTGCATCTGAAGGTACTGGTATTATCGCCGGTGGTGCAATGCGTGCAGTACTTGAAGTTGCTGGTGTGCAGAACGTACTTTCAAAATGTTACGGTTCTACTAACCCAATCAACGTGGTACGTGCAACAGTTAATGCGCTGACAGAGATGAACTCTCCAGCGACGGTTGCCGCTAAGCGTGGGTTGTCTGTAGATGAAATTTTGGGGTAATCAGACATGGCAACGATTAAAGTAAAGCAAACGAAAAGTGCGATTGGCCGCTTGCCAAAGCACAAAGCGACGCTTAAGGGCTTAGGCCTGCGTAAAATCAACCATGTCCGTGAACTGGAAGATACTCCAAGTGTCCGTGGCATGATCAACCGTGTAAATTACATGGTTGAAATTGTGGAGGAGTAAGACATGCGTTTAAACACGATTTCTCCTGCACCAGGAGCAAAGCAATCTGGTAAGCGTGTTGGCCGTGGTATCGGTTCTGGGCTTGGCAAGACTGGTGGCCGTGGTCACAAAGGTCAAAAGAGCCGTTCTGGTGGAACGGTTAAGCCAGGCTTTGAAGGCGGTCAAATGCCAATTCAACGCCGTCTACCTAAGTTTGGTTTCACTTCGCGCGTAAGCATGGTAACTGACCAAGTTACTTTGACTGAAATCGCGAAAGTTGAAGGTGATGTAGTTTCTCTTGAAACTTTGAAAGCTGCTGGTCTTGTTAAGAAAGAAATGCAGTTCGTTAAAGTTGTTAAGAGTGGCGAATTGTCACGTAAGGTAACGGTTAACGGGTTGAAGGTTACTAAAGGCGCGCGTGAAGCAATTGAAGCTGCCGGCGGTAAAGTAGAGGAATAAGCTAGATGGCTAAACCAGGATTGGATTCAGGCGCGAAAAGCGGCTTAAGTGAGCTTAAGGCAAGATTGTTGTTCGTCTTTGGCGCAATCGTAGTATTCCGGTTAGGTTCGTATGTACCTATTCCTGGTATTGACCCTGCGGTTTTAGCTGACTTATTCGAACAGCAAAAAGGCACCATCGTTGAAATGTTCAACATGTTCTCCGGTGGCGCCCTTGAGCGTGCATCCGTTCTGGCTTTGGGCATTATGCCATACATTACTGCATCCATTATTATGCAGTTGCTCTCGGTGGTTCACCCACCGATGATGGAGCTTAAAAAAGAAGGCGAAGCAGGTCGTCGCAAAATCAATCAGTACACACGTTACTTAACGTTAGTGCTGGCGACGTTTCAGTCGATTGGTATTGCGACCGGTCTGCCCAACCTGATTAGTGGATTGGTGATAAGTCCGGGCTTCGGATTCTACTTTACAGCGGTGGTGAGCTTAGTCACAGGGACAATGTTCCTTATGTGGTTAGGTGAGCAAATTACCGAAAGAGGTATTGGTAACGGTATCTCGATATTGATATTTGCTGGTATTGTTGCCGGTCTGCCAACAGCGATAGGTCAGACTGCGGAACAAGCAAGGCAAGGTGATATCAACATGTTGTTCCTGCTATTAATTGGAGCAATAGTACTGGGCTTAACTTACTTAGTTGTGTTTGTTGAACGCGCACAACGTCGTATTGTGGTAAACTACGCAAAACGTCAGCAAGGCCGAAAGGTTTTTGCAGCGCAAAGCACGCATTTACCCTTAAAAGTGAATATGGCCGGTGTGATACCACCGATCTTTGCATCTAGTATCATTTTGTTCCCTGGCACGATTGCGGGCTGGTTTGGAACCAATGAATCTACAGCATGGTTGCAGGATGTAGCATTAATGCTTTCTCCTGGTCAGCCGTTATATGTGATGTTGTATGCAGCAGCGATTATTTTCTTCTGCTTCTTCTACACGGCGTTGGTTTTCAACCCGCGTGAAACAGCAGATAACCTGAAAAAATCGGGCGCGTTTATCCCGGGCATCCGCCCAGGTGAACAGACATCACGTTATATTGATAAAGTAATGACTCGTCTGACTTTGGCTGGCGCACTGTACATAACCTTTATTTGTTTAGTGCCTGAATTTATGTTGATTGCCTGGAATGTACCGTTTTACTTCGGTGGAACGTCACTTCTAATTATAGTGGTAGTCATCATGGACTTTATGGCACAGGTGCAGACACATTTGATGTCTACTCAATATGAGTCTGTTCTGAAGAAAGCTAATCTTAAAGGCTACGGCCGCTAAGATTGGTTCACTACGGAGTGATGTAATGAAAGTTCGTGCATCAGTTAAGAAAATTTGCCGTAACTGTAAAGTCATTAAGCGCAACGGTGTTGTGCGTGTGATTTGCGTTGAGCCTAAGCATAAGCAAAGGCAAGGCTAATTTACGCGGTGAGTAATCACTGAATAGTGTAAGCAGAACCTGACACAGGGTTCTGCTTTGCCTGTTACAGTATTATGAACCTTAATTTGCATTTTGTTCGACGGGTAAGTATCCTATCGGGCTTTTTAGGTCGTCGACAATTAAATTAGAGGAGTGCTGTTAATGGCCCGTATCGCTGGCATTAACATTCCTGAACACAAGCATGCTGTGATTGCTATCCAAGCAATCTTCGGTATCGGCCCAACTCGCGCTAAAGCGATTTGTGCTAATGCTGGTGTTGCAGAATCTACAAAAATCAAAGAGCTTGACGAAGCAACTGTAGAGAAGCTTCGTGAAGAAGTGGCAAAGTTCACTGTTGAAGGTGATCTTCGTCGTGAAGTATCAATGAGCATCAAACGTTTGATGGACCTGGGTTGCTTCCGTGGTATTCGCCACCGTCGTAGCTTGCCTCTACGTGGTCAGCGTACTAAAACAAATGCGCGTACCCGTAAAGGTCCTCGTAAGCCAATTAAGAAGTAAGCGGGGGATTTAGTTATGGCAAAAGCACCAGCTCGTAGTACGCGTAAGCGCGCTAAACGTCAGGTTGCAGACGGTATGGCTCATATCCATGCGTCTTTCAATAACACAATTGTGACTATCACAGATCGTCAAGGCAATGCATTAGCATGGGCAACATCTGGTGGTTCTGGTTTCCGTGGTTCACGTAAATCTACCCCATTCGCTGCACAGGTTGCTGCTGAGCGTGCAGGTATTGCTGCACAGGATTACGGTCTGAAAAACCTAGAAGTGTTCGTTAAAGGTCCAGGTCCAGGCCGTGAGTCTGCGATCCGTGCGCTTAACGCCACTGGGTATAAGATCACAAACATTACCGATGTGACGCCTATCCCTCACAACGGTTGTCGTCCACCGAAAAAACGTCGCGTTTAATCGACGGACAGTTGGAGAAAGATCATGGCAAGATATTTGGGTCCTAAACTCAAACTAAGCCGTCGCGAAGGTACAGACTTGTTCCTTAAAAGCGGCGTTCGCGCAATCGATTCTAAGTGTAAGATCGATACAGCGCCTGGTCAGCACGGTGCCCGTCGTGGCCGTTTGTCTGATTACGGCGTGCAGTTGCGCGAAAAGCAAAAAGTACGTCGTATGTATGGCGTATTAGAAAAGCAATTCCGTAACTACTATAAAGAAGCTGCGCGTTTGAAGGGCAATACAGGTGAAAACCTATTGCAACTTCTTGAACAGCGTCTTGATAACGTAGTTTATCGCATGGGATTCGCCAGCACACGTGCTGAAGCACGTCAGTTGGTAAGCCACAAAGCAATCATGGTAAATGGTCGCGTTGTGAACATTCCATCGTTTAACGTTTCTGCCGAAGACGTGGTTTCTGTTCGTGAGAAAGCTAAAAAGCAATCGCGTATTAACGCGGCTTTAGAATTGGCTGACCAACGTGAGAAGCCAACCTGGATTGAAGTAGACAACAGCAAACTTGAAGGCACGTTCAAACGTGTTCCTGAGAGAGAAGACTTGTCTGCGGATATTAACGAACAGTTGATCGTCGAACTTTACTCTAAGTAAAGCTAACTAAAGAGGAAGCATTGTGGGTTCTGTGACTGAATTCCTAAAACCGAGATTAGTTGAGATCGAAAACGTTTCTCCTACTCGTGCCAAAGTAACTTTGGAACCACTAGAGCGAGGTTTCGGCCATACTCTAGGTAACGCACTTCGTCGTATTTTATTGTCATCTATGCCTGGTTGCGCAGTGACAGAAGTTGAAATTGACGGCGTATTACACGAGTACAGCACCAAAGAAGGTGTGCAGGAAGACGTAATTGAAATTCTGCTTAATCTGAAAGGTTTAGCGGTTCGCCTTGAAGGTAAAAACGAGGCTACCCTTACACTAGTGAAGTCTGGCGCTGGCCCTGTTGTTGCTGGTGATATTCAGCACGACGGTGATGTAGAAATCGTAAACCCTGAGCATTTGATTTGTACACTTACTGGTGAAACTGAAATCAGTATGCGTATTAAAATTGAGATGGGTCGTGGCTATGTGCCAGCGTCTACGCGCCGTTCCTCTGAAGAAGATGATCGTCCGATTGGTCGTTTATTAGTTGACGCATCTTACAGCCCAGTAGAACGTATAGCATACACTGTTGAGTCTGCTCGTGTTGAACAACGCACTGACTTAGACAAGCTAATCATCGATATGGAAACTAACGGCACCTTGGATCCTGAAGAAGCGATCCGCCGCTCAGCGACAATTCTTGCTGAGCAGCTTGATGCCTTTGTTGATTTACGTGACGTTTCTGAACCAGTTCAGAAAGAAGAGAAACCGGAATTCGATCCGATTCTACTGCGTCCGGTTGATGATTTAGAGCTGACTGTACGTTCTGCTAACTGTCTGAAAGCTGAAGCTATCCAGTACATTGGTGACCTGGTACAGCGTACTGAGGTTGAGCTATTAAAAACGCCAAACCTTGGTAAGAAATCGCTAACTGAAATCAAAGACGTGTTAGCTTCACGTGGACTGTCTCTAGGCATGCGCCTTGAAAACTGGCCACCTGAAAGCATCGCTGAGAAAGATTAATCAGGTTTTTCACAAAACTGATTTGTAAAGAAGGATAAAACTATGCGCCATCGTAAGAGTGGTCGTCAGTTGAATCGCAACAGCAGCCATCGTCAAGCTATGTTTAAAAACATGGCCGGCTCTTTGGTCAAGCACGAAGTGATCAAAACGACGTTACCCAAAGCTAAAGAATTACGTCGCGTAATCGAGCCTCTAATCACATTGGCTAAACAAGACAGCGTTGCAAACCGCCGTCTTGCTATGGCACGCACAGGTGATAAAGAGGTTGTAGGTAAACTATTTAACGAACTAGGTCCTCGCTACGAGGCCCGCCCAGGCGGTTACACTCGCATTCTTAAATGCGGTTTCCGTGCAGGCGACAATGCCCCTATGGCATTCGTTGAACTAGTAGACCGCCCTGAAGTTGAAGCTGCTGAAGAAGTTGCAGATACGGAAGAGTAATTAGAACTTCATTGATTCGGTTTATACTGAATTTAAAATAAAAAACCCAGTTTAAACTGGGTTTTTTTTTGTGAGAGATTTAATTTGATATAAAACCGTCTACTAGCTAAAACTTAAAATTTTTCTAACTACCTAAACAATTATTTATAAGTTCCTAATGAAGGAAATTTCCAAACATTGATGATGCTAGACATTTTGCAAAATTAAAAAAAATTCGTTTCCTTATATACATTACAGTATGTTTAGCCACGTAAATATTACCCAAAACCTCATAAAATTGCTAAAATGAAACATTCCAACTTCTGAATTTCTTTGTGTAGAAAGCTGAATAATGATTATTTTATGCGATCATTAGCTTGTTAGAGCTATATCATAAGTTAGCTGTATTTGGTTCAAACAAATATTTTTTTAAAAAAGTTTATAGGTAGGGCTATGTCGAGACGTTTTGAAGGCAGTGCTGAAAATGAATTAAACATTAATAATCGTGATTTGTTAGTGCATCAGTTAGAGCAAACCCAGGATCAACTTGAATATTATTTTATCAAGTGTAACGAGGTTTCTAAATCTTACGAACTAGCTTCTGACACAATTACAGCATTTAGAAAGAAAAATAAGGGATTGGAAGCACGTTATTCAGAATTAGTTATTGACTTTAACTGGATTCAATACTGGAAAGCCGTATATCTTAACAACACTAAAAAAAGTTTAACTAAGCTTATCTATCATAGGATTAAATATCTTCTTAAAAAAGATGAAACTTGTCAATCGCCTGATGAAGAGCTTTTAACACTACTAAATTCAGATCTTTTCAATTCACATTGGTATTTAAAAGAGTATCCGGATTTAGCCGAGCAAAAGGTCGAGCCAGCTTCTCACTTCTTAAATTTTGGTTTCAAAGAACTGCGGAATCCAAGTAAAAAATTTTGCACACACAAGTATCTAGAGAAATATCCAGATGTTAAAGAATCAAACTTAAATCCTTTAGTTCATTATATTCATTATGGAAGAGAAGAAGGTAGAAGAAGATTTTCGGTCTAGGTAATTAAACTATATTATTGGTTTTGTATGACATATTTAAAAAGTATTAGAAAAAGCCATGAGGCAAACCGACATGAGGAAACAGTTCTTCTCTCTCAAGAAGCAATCAATAAACATCCTGGATTCATACTATATTATGAATTTTTATCGACCGCGCTAATCAAGCTGAATAGATTTGAAGACGCTCTTGATTGTATATCTCGCGGATTATTAATTGATTCCAGTAATTCGACATTAAAAGCACTAAAGACAGCCTCAGCAGAATATAGTTCTAAAAACCTTAATGTATGTGGCCAGGTAGAACGATTACCAATAACTAAGTTACCTAGAACATTAGAACTTGGAAAAAGAATTTCAAATTACCGGAGTGAAACTGAGTGTACCTGTCAAGACACGCCGCTAGTTACCGTTGTCACAGCTGTTTTTAATAATGATAAAACGCTAGAACGTTGTATACAATCTATCAGTTTGCAATCCTATCCCAATATTGAACATATAGTAATTGATGGCGGAAGCAATGATAAAACGACTGACATCCTCTTAAAAAATAAAGATAATCTTGAATATGTTGTGTCTGAACCTGACGCAGGGATATATGATGCCATGAACAAAGGTATCTCGGTCGCTAAAGGTTCGTTTGTTTGTTTACTGAACTCAGATGATACGTACGAACATGACTTTATAAGTAATTTAGTTCAGACAAGTAAGTCTTGTGATGCAGACGTAATATATAGCGACTTTAAAATTGATGGGAAACTAACACGATCAGTTGAAGAGTTTGGTGCTGGAATTTACTTCGGAAATCTTAACGCAAATCACGCTACCTTTTTGGTTAAAAAAGAGGTTTACAATAAAGTAGGGCTGTATAAAACATCTTACAATATTATCTCAGACATTGTCTGGATAAAAGACGCGCTGGAGCTAGGCATAAAATTTACAAAAGCCAATTGTGAAGGTTTTAATTTTTATACTGGAGGAGCATCAAGTGGTAACGATTCCCACCGGAAAGAAAGAATATTTAGCGAAATAGCAAGGCTTTATCAATCAACATTCAGATTTCTTTCATCTAAAGAGTGTATTTCAATCTATACATTTAGATTCGCTCCAAAAAATGCAGAGACCCTACTTACGTTAATTCAGAAGCATGGTGAGAATCAGAGTTTTATAAATTGTTTAGCTGCATATGTAAGTGATTGTCTAACTTATCGAGATAATTTCAAACTTGCATCCGCAGCCTCCTCTTCCGATTTCGTACCATTAGTTAAACTAACGAAAACATTAGGCTTGGATGTAAGCCTTATTCGCATTGATACCGCTATGGGATGTTTTTCTGAAATACTTAACCAAATTAAAAAGGTTTGTCATCCACTGTTGGAAACTAAGAATGACGCTGACACAAAAGTTATTCTTCATTATGCATTTCAATTTTCTACACCTTCAGAAACGTTCATATATGACTTTATTAATCGATTTAACGATGGCAATAAATATAAGTCCGTATTTTTATGCGATAAACGAGTGTTAGCCGATGAACGACCTTTCGAAAACCTTGTTCAAATAGATTGGGGTGTACTGAATGAGAATATTAGAAATGAACTTTATGTGTATCTGTTTAAATTATTAAATCCAGATTTGATTGTGGCGCATTTCGCTCTTAATGATTGGAAACTATCGCAAAGGCTCACAAACCTTAAGTTAAAACTTCCAACGATTGCGATGACACATGGTATAGATGTTTTTACGTTATCTGAGAAACCCGAATATAAATCATATCTTCTCGAAAAATTTTCGGAGAAGACCAAACATAGACTGACAACAGTTTCTAAATTCCTAAGACAAAAGTTACTTGGGCATGGAGTACCGTTAAATAAGGTCGACTTAATCCATAATTGTCCGAATCCTAATTTTTACGAAAATAGAAAAATCAAAGTAGACGCATTCACTAATAAAACTGTTAAGATCTTATCAATAGGTCGCTGTATTGATTGGAAAGGCCACGATGACTTAATAAAGGCTGTTTCTAAGCTTAAAAAAACCACTGATTACAATTTTTCAATTACTATTGTCTATGGTGGCCAGACAAATAACCTAAACGAATTAAATGATTTAAGAGAGAAGTTGGATGTAACGAAAAATTTTAATTTTATTGAATTCGTTGATTTCGCTCAACAGCCAGAATTTCACCATAAATTCGATATTTACGTGCAAGCTAGTAAAGAAAGTAATGATGATGAGCCTAGAACTGAAACGTTTGGGGTGGCCGCGCTTGAAGCTATTTATTCCGGATTGCCAACGGTCCTCACTAAAGTAGGAGGTCTCGCTGAATTTGACCAAATCTCCCATCCATTGTTACAGTTCGCGGAGCCAAACAATCCTTCTGACCTGGCGACTAAGCTTCTCAAACTTATAGAAAACATGTCAGAAAGTTGTGACAATTCGCGATTGGCTCAATTCCTGTTTGAGAAATACTCATTTGAAAAGCAAAGAGCTTTATTTGCCGACACGGTGAGTAAAGTTCTTGCTAAAGATCTACGCGTAGCCTTGCTGACCTCTAATACTACTCAGGGAGCAGGATATGCAGCTTATAGGGTACATAAGAGTTTACAGAAACATAGCTTGATTAATTCCACATTGCTAACACCAGAAAAGACACACGCTGGGGCAATAGGAGTTCGCTGGATAAGACACCCCAAAAGTAAACGTGGTGATTGGCGCTTTTTCCAACAGCCAGATAACAGCCTGCCTGGTATGACAATCTTTACATACAATGAACAACATTTAGATAATCAGACCTTATATAGTATGGTTGCTTCATCAGACGTTATTAATCTTCACTGGACCGCGCGGTTTCTAAGCGTCGAAAATATTGCATTTCTTTCGTGGTTGAATAAACCTCTCGTCATCACTATTCGAGACATGTATCACTTGAGTGGCGGTTGTCATTTTTTTCACGGTTGCGAGAAGTGGCAATCAAATTGTTACAACTGTCCTCAGTTAATAGATGATATAGGAAATTTATCTGCTTCTACGTTAAGTTACAAAAAGGAGAACTATAATTTTTCTAATATAACTATCGTTGTATTGAGTGACCATACTAGAGAAATTGTCAAACAATCCATTTTTAAAGATTGTAATATCGTAAAAATTCCTAATTCAATTGAAACCGACATTTTTTCGATTGATAATACAAACTCAATACGTAATACCTATAGTATTGACCAAAATGTAAAGGTAATCGGGTATGTCCCATCCTTTCGAAGCGATGTAAAAGGGTTCAAAGAAGCAATTGAGGTTTTAAATCGCCTTTATGATGATAATAGCTACAACTATGAAACTAAAGTTTTGCTATTAGGAAATTCAGAAACTGCGACTGATTTGATAAAATTTGATTGCATTCAAGCTGGCTATGTCTCTGATAATAGTCGATTGGCCGAATTTTATGCAGCGATGGACGTGCTGTTGCTACCTTCCTTGGAAGAAACTTTTTCAAATACCACAGCGGAAGCTATAAGTTGTGGCATCCCGGTAGTTGGGTTCTCGACAGGTGCAATACCTGAACTGGCTATAGATGGCGTTAGTGGCTACTCAGTTCCTGTTGGTGATACCAACGAATTATTCCTTAAATTAAAGCAATGTCTCACTACCGAAAAAGCTTCTCAGGATACGGTAAGGAAATTCGCTCTTCAGCGCCTAACCATGGAGAAACAAGCGTTCGCCTATCAGGAATTATTTCATCAGCTCATTCACAAAGCCAAAAGCAATTTGCCTACTAGTCCACCCGTTTATTCAAAATACCCCTATGGTCCTATAAATGAATATATTGATAAAAAGAAGCGTCATGAAAGCAAAGGGTTGAAATATGTTTTTTTTGGGGCGTCAGTATGTGAGCAAACTGAAAAGCACGACACTAAAGAAATAACTGGATTTATCAACATATTAGAGGAAATGGTTCGATCAGAAAATATTAAATGTGAGATCGAACGCGTTACTGCAGGTTCATGTACTCTAGGTGACGCTGGTCTTGCGTTGATAGAAGATGTGCTTAAGCTTAAACCCGATGTTTGTTTTCTTGAATGGTGTACTCCAATAAGTGGCGATTGTAGGGTGGCAGATTGTCGCGCCATATTCGATAAGTTAGTTAAAAACAAAATTCTTCCAGTAGCATTAATATTGCCTCGCAAGGATAGACAGCAAGCGGATACCACAGTTTTTCAGGAAAGCTTTAAGATATGCAAAAAATACGGTTTTCCCTTTATCGATCTAAGCAGCAAATTTAGTAAAAATTTACTTGACGAAATTCTCAGGGATGTTGTCCATACGACTCCGTTTGGTGCAAAAGTTTATGCTTATGAATTGCTTAATTTCATAAAAGGTTTTAGTAGCAAGCCGAGTTTGAGGGTTCCTACTCTTTCCGAAGATAAAAGTTATTGCAACTTTGAATTTCCTTGGAAAGAAGCAAAAAATAGGGTGAAAGAATTTAGTTTTGATTTGAATGTTGAGTCGCATGAAAGCGAACAAAAATTTTTACTTTTATTAGAGCAGAGAGTGGGTCCTTGGAGTAGAAAATGTCGAGTGCGAATTACATTTGACAATTATTGCACTGAAGAAGTTCTAGAGCTTGCCGACAGCTGGTCGTGGCGTGAACGTCAATGCATCAAAGCACTATCCAATTGGGTAACAATCCCACCAAATACAGAAATAGTTCAAGTGCATATAGAAAGCATCAACATGCGATTATCGGGTTACACAGAAGACCAAAAACAGCGAGCGAAATTTAATACTCATGGTCACCAGATTAGACCAAAAGGCAGGCTTTTCTGCATTTCGACTCAAAGCCAAGCTCTAATAAAGAATATGAGGGTAATCAAATAATGAATAGAAAACCAGAGTTTGTAATCCCGCCAAATATACAAAAAAGAATGTTGAATCCACATCAAGTGGTAGAGTTTATTTCTGACTCAGTGAAATCGACTGCTCCTTTCATGTTTTCTCGATTTGGAAGTATTGAAGGTGAGGTAATCAATAGCGTCTTATTGCGAAACAGAAGTGAGGTAGGTCAAGAATTAAGAGCTAAGGCGAGAAATAATGCCGGTATTGCTAAACCCGAGAACGCAACGCTAAATAAATTTTCTGTCGAGTATATGGCTAGCATCAGTAATGCTGACTTACTGGGAATATGGAATTTTCCAAATCAAATTAAGTTAGCTCAGTTCACGCAAAATCCATATTATTGTCATTTAAATCATCTAGACCCTATTTTTTTAGGTTCTAAGCATGGTGTGAGTTGGACGCAAGCGTTAGACGGAATGAGGGTTTTAGTTATACATCCCTTTGCTGAATCAATTCGCAACCAGGTAAAGAACAAAGCCAATATTAATTTAATTAGAGATATATTACCTCCCTTTAAGCTCATTACACATATTCCTCCGCAGACGACCCAAAGAACGGATGAGGTAGCAAATTCTTGGTATGAAGAACTGAAACAATTAAAGCTTGATATTTTGCAGTACAACTTTGATGTAGCCATAATTGGAGCAGGAGCTTATGGTGCACCCATCGCCTCTTTTATAAAATCAGTCGGCGGTAAAGCTCTCCATCTTGGCGGTGTTACGCAATTAATGTTTGGAATAATAGGCAAGCGTTGGGAATCAAGACCCCATATGAAGGACGTGATGACAGAGGGATGGAGTAGACCTTTGGAAAGTGAAAAACACGAGAATGCTGGCAAAATTGAGGGAGGATGTTATTGGTGAAGGAACTTCAACTATGAAGACTATCTTGCACATAGGAATGGGAAAAGCTGGAAGCTCTACGATTCAAAATGTTTTATTAATGAATCGTGAAAAGCTATTGAGTTCGGGTTGTCTTTATCCTTTGGACTTACTACCAAATAAGAATCTAGGTGGTGACAACCAAAAGACACTAGCATTTGCTGCGAAAAATAACGCATTAAGCAGAGGCTATATGCGTCGCTATAAGGTAAGCAACGCGAATCAGTTTGCTCAATTTAAAAAGGATGTTGTTAGCGCCTACCAAAAACAACTTAAAGCATGTAAACAAGAAGATTACGCTATTTTATCTGCTGAGCAATTTTGGTCTGAGTTAGTAAGCGTTAACGAAATTTGTAATCTTAAAGGTTTACTAGAGGAGATAGGGTTTAGTGTTGAAAGGATTGTTTTTTACATTAGAGAGCAATCAGCTTGGGTAAATAGCTTCTTACACCAAAAAATAAAGGAAGGTAGTCTCAAAAATTTTGAACTCCCATTTAGCTTTAATTTTTTATTCGATAGGCTCAATTATTTGCACACATCGTCAATGTGGCAGTCAGTTTTTGATGAAGCTGAAATTGACTTGAGAGTATTTGATAAAGATTGTTTTTTCAAATTGGACTTAATTTTTGATTTTTTACATGCAACGGGAAAACCCGAACTAATCCGTTTGCTAGGTGATTATAAAACCTTTTTGTCAAATAATGTGAATGAATCAAACTACAATGAAAATATATGCAAGTCGATAGTTTACTTTAATCAAGTATCACAGAAAAGTGACTACTTGAAGAAACAGAATTTGGCGGGTAGAAAGCTTGCTGAACATCTTGTTGAATTAGACGAAGATAAATCGCAAAGAGGTTCTGTAAAATTAATTACTCAGGAAGAAGTAAGGAATATTAGAGCTATGTTTGAATCCAGTAATAAATTACTGTTCGAGCAATATAATTTGAATGCAAAAGACTTTAACTTTGAAAGTTTAGATTGTTTCCCTGAACAAAAAATAATTCCATTTAATCAGGAAACCTTTTTTGAATATTACTATAAATCAATAGCCAAGGCCTAAAGATAATGAGAAAAGTTGCTTTAATTTCAGGCGTTACTGGGCAAGATGGTTCGTATCTTGCGGAATTCCTTTTAGAAAAAGGATATGAAGTTCATGGGATAAAACGCAGGGCATCTTCGTTTAACACTGAGAGGGTCGATCACATATACGAAGATCCCCATAATGAAAACCCTCATTTCTTTTTACATTACGGTGACTTGACTGATACTTCTAATTTAACTCGAATTCTTCAGGAAGTTCAGCCGGATGAAGTGTATAATCTTGGCGCGCAGTCACACGTGGCAGTTTCCTTTGAGTCCCCTGAGTATACCGCAGATGTTGATGCGATAGGCACACTTCGCCTCCTAGAGGCAATTCGATTTTTAGGCTTAGAAAAGAAGACTAAATTTTATCAGGCATCAACGTCAGAGCTTTATGGTTTGGTTCAGGAAATTCCTCAGCGTGAAACAACGCCATTTTACCCACGCTCTCCTTATGCAGTTGCAAAGATGTATGCTTATTGGATAACGGTTAATTACCGCGAATCTTACGGTATATATGCTTGTAACGGAATATTATTTAACCACGAGTCTCCTAGACGGGGAGAAACATTTGTAACAAGAAAGATTACCCGAGGCATTGCTAACATCGCATGTGGTTTAGAAACCTGTTTGTTTCTTGGAAATATGGATGCATTGAGAGACTGGGGACACGCAAAAGACTACGTGCGTATGCAGTGGATGATGTTGCAACAGGATGTTCCTAGAGACTTTGTTATAGCGACAGGAAAGCAAATCTCTGTGCGTGAATTCGTGAAGTTGGCAGCCAGCGAAGCAGGGCTATCCATCGAATTTTCCGGCGAGGGCATAGATGAGGTTGCAACCATAACTAAAATTAACAACAGTGAGATCACCGATGTCGATGTGGGAGATGTGATTGTTCGAGTCGATCCACGCTATTTCAGGCCAGCTGAAGTTGAAACATTGTTAGGTGACCCATCGTTAGCTAAAAACAAGCTTGGATGGGAGCCTGAAATTACAGTGGAGGAAATGTGTTCCGAAATGGTGAAAAGTGATCTGGATATAGCGAAAAGACATGCATTGTTGAAAAAGCATGGGTTTTCTGTCGCTGTAGCAAAAGAATAATTGGGTAACATCAAACCATTTGTTAACGGTTTATTGAGGTCATTATGAAAACTGTCTATGTAGCAGGCCATAAAGGAATGGTTGGATCCGCTATTGTCCGCCAACTTGCTAAAAGAGATGATATAAATTTGATCACTCGATCTCGCGAAGAGTTAGATTTAACAAATCAATCAGATGTCATGTGTTTTTTCTCAGAAAATCAAATAGATGAAGTTTATTTGGCTGCTGCTAAGGTAGGTGGTATTCACGCGAATAATACCTATCCTGCAGACTTTATTTATGAAAATCTGACAATAGAAGCGAATATAATACACTCTGCTCATCAGAATGGCGTGGAAAAACTTTTATTTCTAGGCTCCAGTTGCATTTACCCCAAACATGCCGATCAACCGCTTCGTGAAGATTCACTACTTTCTGGAAAGTTAGAGGAAACTAACGAAGCATATGCGATCGCGAAAATCGCTGGTATTAAACTTTGCGAAAGCTTTAATAGACAATATGGAAGGGATTATCGTTCTATTATGCCAACGAACCTATATGGGCCTAATGATAATTTTCACCCTGATAATTCACACGTCATTCCTGCTTTGCTGAGAAGATTTCATGAGGCCGTAGTTAACCATGAATCTCAGGTAATAGCTTGGGGTAGCGGGAAGCCCATGCGTGAGTTTCTTCACGTGGAAGATATGGCCAGCGCCTCAATATTTATCATGGAACTAGAGCAAGCAAAATACGCTAACGTTGTTGAGCCAATGTTGAGTCATATTAACGTTGGGACGGGCGAAGACTGCACCGTTAAAGAATTAGTTCAGACAATAGCCAAAGTGATTGGCTTTGAAGGGGAGATTATTTGGGACACTTCAAAGCCAGATGGCACACCTAGAAAATTGATGGAAGTGAGCCGTCTCTCAAAACTCGGATGGCAATATAGTATTAGGCTGGAAGATGGGCTACGCTCAACATACGATTGGTTTTTAAAGAATCAACAAAACTTTAGAAAGTAATCTGCAATGTATTTAGATACTGATACGTTTTCGACTGTCTTAAAAAGTACACCGCTAATTTCAATTGATTTGCTTGTACAAAATCAACAAAATCAATTCCTACTAGGAAAGAGATCTAATCAGCCAGCAAAAAATTATTGGTTTGTTCCTGGTGGTAGAATCTACAAAAACGAATCGATAGGAAAGTCTTTTGATCGAATAGCGAAAGAAGAATTTGGCACGTGTTTTAGCATTGAGAATGCAAAGCTACTCGGACTCTTTGAGCATTTCTACGCTAATAGCGTATTAAGTGAATCCATTTCTACTCATTACGTAGTAATAGCATACAAGTTGGAAGTTGACCAGTTAGTTGATCCTCCTGATGTTCAGCATACTGCTTATAAGTGGTTTAGCAAAAATGAATTACTCCGTTGTAATGATGTGCATCATTATACAAAGGCATACATTGTATAGCGATTTGGATTTACATTTCGACTTTACATCTTCTCTGAAATTAATTTTGAGTGGTAACTAAGATGGTAATCTTTGCGGAAAAGTTTGGAGAACTTCACAACTTAGAAAATTTGGCCTATAAATTGGTTTCGCAATTTCCAGATTTTTTCTCCGCATCAAATTTTCTTGCTATTAATTGGAAAAGTTTTGTTGAAATAACTAGCTATAATTTGAAATGCGTTAATCAATTTGCTGATTATTTGCGCAGTGTGGGCGGAGGAAAAAGTTTCACTTCGGTCTGCGAGTTTGCCGAGATAGTAAATTTTCCAGAAGCACTCCAACGTATAGGTGTCACAGAGCTCTATTGTCCATTTTGGGTAGATGATGAGGCTGCTTTCTCGTTATTGGAATCCGGTATAACGATTCGTGCTTTTCCCTCAGACATCGAACACCCGATTGATTTAAGAGAATTGGATAAAAGATGTTTATTACAAGTTAGGTCATTAGGGAAGTTGGGTAAGCAAATTGAACTTACCTTAATTGATGTTGCAGGATTACATGAACTAAACCCTAAAAAAGGTTCGCTGTTATTTGAAGAAAGTGCTGTTATAGAGCAACAAACAATTGCTAGTGCCCAGTTACTTGAACACCCAATTTATAATAGAGCTCTTTGCAAAGGAAATATTATCGTTGGTAGAGTGCCAAATAAGTTAAAAGGACGTGTATTCTGGGATGCGCTTAAAGTAGATGCTGTTCCTATTCTTCCTGGTGCACCCACATATTTAAAATCTGACAACTTAATTTTCAATTCGTTGATTTTCCACAGTTCAAGAAAATTAACATCTCAGAATGAAGATGATTTAACGATAAGCTCATTTATAGAAAATTTTTTATCTCATATTCAACAATTAAAATTTTGTTACTCAGGAAAGATGGGAATAGCGTTTGATGTTATTCAGGACGCATTCAAAATAAAAAATGCTTCACCAAGCTATCTAAATGGCTGTATGAATAGCTCTATACAGGAAAAGTTAGAATGCTTTCCCTTTCAGATTGATACAGCTCTCTTGATGCTAATTAATAAAATTATTTTGCGGCGTGAAGATATTTATCCGTTGATTTTAGACACGGATACCTTAAGAAATATAGTAAAGAAATATGATAATTCTGAAATGGACGTTAAAATATTTGTCAAGAATATCCTGCAAGAGCATAAAGTAGCATGGTTACTGTGGGGAACAGATGACTAGGGTTAATGTATTTTTAACGGGTAAGCATGCGAATCGTACACCGATGGCATACTCGGAATATAAGCAGATATTTAGAAATTTTTGTAACTTCGTTTCCCGAATGGAGGATGCAGATATTGTCGTTCTTGGGTTTTCCGTTGACCTAAACGGCCTTAGTACTTCACTTCAAAAGCTAAAAAAAAATCGCGAGATTCCTAAAATTCTAATTATTTCTGAAGAACCGCTTTGGGATACTCTTTCAGGAAATGATTTCAGATTGCAGTCTGACACTTTTTACTTAGGCGGTGAGCCATTAAAAATTTGGAATTTTAACCATTTCACATCAGACATTTTTAAATTTCACAAAATCCCCTACTTTTTGACAACGGAAAGTTGTTATTTTTCAAGGTATGCTAGCTTACTCTCGTCGAGAAGCAGTTCGTTTGACAGCGCGTCTTTAAAATTAAGGCTGAAATCAAGTCAAAATAGGATAGTTTTTCTGGCACAATATCGGGATGAGCAAAAATACGAGTATAAAGATGAGTTAAACCATATCTATGGTCTTTCAATCTATCGAACTCAACTGGCACTGCTAAGTAAAGGGCAAGATGTTTCTATCAGCGGAGAGGGGTGGAACGAAGTCGGTAGGAGACAGTTATTGACAGATTGGCATATTGATAAATTATTCAGTTTATCTGATAAGGTACAGTTATTGTCTGCTATAGAAAATGTTCATGATAAAAACTATATTACAGAAAAGTTTTTTGATGCATTCATTGTTGGAGCGATTCCAATTTACTTAGCAAATCCGTCGCATCGTATCTTCGAATTCACTTCATCTTCTGCCTTTATAAATCTATGGGGTAAGTCTCCCTCGGAGAGTTGCGATCTTCTTAACAATTTTAAAATAGATGATTTTGATTTTTTCGAATATGAACACACGCTAAACAGACTGAAAAGATTATTTTCCAATCAAGAAAATCTACACGAAGAGCGTGCCAGGGTGGTCTGGGAATGCATGAAGGCGATTTGTGACGTTGCTAACAGTTAGCTGCTTTAGTTCGGCTCTCCATCAATAATTGCGCTGATTGCAGCACCCGCCTCATATGAACATTACCAGTAGGAAGACGCATCTATCCGTTGATGGAGTTTAGGTTTCTCTTTAGCGTGAGGCCGTATCCAGCCAGTTAATTTGCTAAAATCATAATACCCCTGATTCTCCCAACGACTCCCCGTGATGCCGAATAGAAGTTGTAGTGAGCCTCCTAAATGAATTGCTATTTTTCCTAGATCTTTTACAAATCCAGCAATTGGTAAGCCATAAGCGCCCGCAGCTATAAAGCAAATATCAAAATCTGTTTTGTAAATCTTTTCTTTGAGCTTGGTTAATTCATCTATCCAATTTGAGTCCGTGTTTTCTCCTGCAAAAGTAATGGGCGGAGATAAGAGAGTAAATGAAATATCCGTTGGCCAGATTTCATTTATTGTTGGAATGTTTCTAATATTCTTAATTTGTTGGTCAATAGATTTAGTAAACGGATGAACGACTAACACTCTCATTCCTGAAAGTCTACTAGTCCAAGGAGCTATTTGGAACGCGTGTCTAACGATGAATGGATTAAGATAGTCTAAGTCCGTTAATGATTCGGGCGCTGCTACACTCAATAGGCTAATTTGACGCTTATTACTCTCATCGTCACTGAACTTCCATAAGCCCATTAAATCACTTCTAAGCGCTGCTGAAATGGACTCGTATGAAAAATATTTAATCACTCTACCAACAGGTGGAGTTACACCAGATTTAATTTTTATTTCATCTCTAAACTCTCTAGGTACTTCCTTTTCCCGTTTAATCGCTAAAGAATGAATGACTTTTGACTCACTTCCGCCAAATCGCGCTGCCATAAACGGCTTTCCCGACGAAATACGGTATGAAATAAAGTCGTATGTTTCTTGCGCCGAAAGCATTTTCTCTGCAAGGTTCTTGGGTAAATCTATGTTATCTTTATTGCTTTGCATTTTTTCTGTGAACTCGAGTAAACTACGTTAAACCTTGTTATATGTTACAGGATTAACTTTTCGTACGCTCAATAGTTCTCTTTAATTTGAACATAACTGTAAGAGAATATCATAATATTTACACGGTTTGGCACCAAGGTTACAATTGACGGGTTTATTTAGTCTCATCATTTAGAATGCTTAAAAATTGCCCCCAACTTTAAAAAATTATTCTGTTAGAATACCCCCTGAACAAAAATGATGATGAATGGTCAAAAAAATTAACGGGTTTTCCCCACGATGCAAAACGATAACAGCCTATACAATCTGGCCTTCACGCAGGAAGATGCTTCCGATCTGGCAAATCTTTCGCAAGACAACTTAAAAAAGGTTTACCCGGAACTTTATTTAAAAGCCGCTTCAACAATTAGACGCAAACGGCGAGCGCGGAATAAAGCCAATCAACAAAGTGAAATGAGTGACGCGGCTTTACTCGCGTTAACCCATTCTACAAAGTCATTTATTGAGGAAAGCTATTTTCGTTCTCGCTGGTATCGCTATCTAAAATCAATATTGGTTAAGTTTGCACGCAGGGTATTTTTTGATAAGTCTTCTTTTGAACAGGACATTCAACTAATTCTGACAAGTGATTTTTTCGATTCGCAGTGGTACTCGGACTTTAGTGGCGTACAAGGTGATGACAAAGCCCTGGCGCGCCATTATTTGCTGCATGGCTATGCTAATTTATTAGATCCGTCATCATCGTTTTCTACGAAAGCCTATTTACAATTTAATCCCGATATTATCTCGTCTGCACTTAATCCGCTTGTTCATTATCTGCGTCATGGCGTATTAGAGAAGCGTAAAATTGCCGAAAGTTCTTACAAAAAAACTGAAAATAATGAATAAGCACCATAACCATACTTCTTTTAAGACGTTTGCTCAGAACGTGCTAGGTTTCAATGATGTGACTGATACTGAACTAGAAAACCTCAATGGCGAATTAGATTATTCTTATTCTGTAAATAAGGTAGATGAGAAAGTTGAATTATTGAGCGTTTTATCCAGTAAAAAGGGTAACGTCGAACGTTCATGCATAATCAAGGGCGATGACGAAACGTTTGCCTCCTTAGTTCCAACCCTACTAAACAAAAATGTCGTTCAGCTTGATCTTGCGGTGAATGTGCTGCAATCATCGCAAAACCACAATGAGATAAAGAGCGCTTTATTTGACGCAACCGAAACGCTTCGAAAAGATTATGGTCTGGCTGTTTATTATGCTGAAACGCTGGCGGAAAGCGCGTTAACAGCAGACCTAATAACTTTCTCGCTTCCTCAGTTGACCGAACTGGCAATTGTTTTGGGTAAGGAAAAAGAGCTTGCTCGTCTAATTGCTGATGAACTGCAATCGCTTCTTGCTGACATAGTGTTCTTAAAATCTGTTGAAAACTTACGATTAATTCAACAAATTCTCGCCGCTTCATCAGAAGTATCATACATCAATGAGCAGCTACTTACGTTTTCTTACCCCGCAGACGAGTCCTCGTTTGATGCAATGTTGAGTATCTTTCTGTCAGTATCGAAAAATGTCGACGACTTTAAGGCTTTTACCGGGCGAGCAGAGTGGCAAGAACGCTTGCAATCACAGCAGGTTTTCTCCCATACCATCGAGACGCTAAGCCGTTCCCCAGTAAAAATAAATTTCATAACCGACCCTAAGCGTTTTGCCACCATCTGGCGCAGCTTTGACGAAATAAAACACGTGCGGATGTTATTTCGAGCCTGTTATTTTATCGCTGACAGTGACCAGGAGTTACTAAATTCTATTGATACGGTTAAGCTATTGATTACTGCATTTTCAATGGATGATGCCGACTTCAATGTGGTCTATCGGGATATCAGGCGCTCATACCGAACGATTTGCTCAAGGCGGCAACTTGAACATATTTTAGAACACGTTGACGTTGAAGAACTTAGCTTAAATAAATGGATTTACCTGTTTAGCTTGTTACAACCTCTTGTTGAGGAGAGTGAGAAGCTAGGTTTCTTTACCCAGGTGATGTTAACAAATGGCATTCCTGCAATCAGTAGCGAGGTGCCGCTCACTTTCGCGGCGGCATTAGGTTTGAAAAAGTTGTCAAACGAGATTGTAAATGACAGCTTATTGGCATCTAACTGTACTCCCTGTTTGCCAACTGATGTTGATTACTCGCTAAAGGATATATTTTCCTCGGTCATTGAGGCTGGACAAACAATGACTCGTTCTGGCACTGATAAAGGGTTGGTGAGCATTATCATAACCACCTTCAATCCTGACTTGGATTTCTTCAAATTGTCATTGCATTCACTTGCACTACAAAGTTACCAAAATATTGAAGTAATAGTTGTAGATGATTGTTCAGAACAAGTCTCAAGTCATAAGATTGCTGAAATATGTGATAGCTTCGAGAGTATGCAGATCACATTTATTCGTAATCAGCAAAATGTGGGTCAATACGTCAGCAGAAATATCGCCATTCGGCAATCGAAAGGGCAGTTTATAGCAATTCAGGATGATGACGATGTCAGTCATCCCCAGCGCATTGAGCGGCAGGTGAATGCTTTGGAAAGTGAATGCTATTCAGCTTGTTTTACAAAACATGTGCGCTATTCTGATGAGGGGATGTTATCCGTTGATGATCCACGCAATTTATTAGTGTTGGGGGATGGCCCTGCGTCATTGATATTCAGGCGCGATGTTCTAAATACTGTCGGCGGCTTTCGCGCATTTCGGTCTCGTGGAGATATTGATTTTCGTACACGCATCCAGCGTATGTTAGGTGAACAAGCGATTTATCACCTGAACATTCCACTCTATTACATGAGATCTTCGCTGAAGACTATTTCCTCACTATATGAATATTTACACGGAGACCAATTAGTGTATTTCCGCAAACGTATAGCGATACTCAGTGGACGTAAAGCTAATCAAGAGGAGTGTGGTGTTGAGTAGCTTAATAATTAGTCTAACGACGATCCATTCGAGAGTTGATAAAATTCACCTGGTGATCGAATCACTACTCAATCAACAGACGTCGATTGATTTTGAGGTACGTTTGTATATTTCCGACGAAGCGTATTTGTTAGATAAGGGTATAAAAAACGTCCCAGATACGTTGCAACGCGTAGCGAAGAATAGTGGTGGGCGATTTAACGTTTTTTATACCCAAAACATTGGGCCCTATCGTAAGTTTTTACCGCTTTTAAAAGAATACTTTGCGGACAAAATAGACTTTACCTATTTGGTGACGGTTGACGATGACACTGTATATCCTGACAACTGGCTACAGGGGCTTATTGAGGCAAACAAAAAACACAACTGTGTTGTGGCCTACCGAGGAAGACAGTTAGTTTGTGATGAAGAATCGATAATGCCGTACAACACTTGGATTCATTCAGACTCAACGGTACTTCAACCCAGTTTGAAGACAGTGGGGACGGGTAAAGATGGTATACTTTACCGGCCGGAATATTTTCACCCTGATATAGTAGATATAGAACAAGCACTCGCCGCCTGCAACCATGCCGATGACCTGTGGCTAAAAGTTCATACCGCTATAAACGGGGTCCCTTCGGTATTATTAGCGGAAAGCCTGGAAGAAGCGTTTAAGGATTTAGGGGAAGAAGACGATAACACGCTTTATCGAAAAATTAATAAGTTCGGCGGGAACGATGTGGCTATGAGTAACTTACACAGGTACTTTTTAAATCGTTATAGACTAAATTTATTGGATGTTTTTAATCTGAACTTGTCAAAAAGCAGCACATGGTTAAATCCGCATTTTTTAAATAGTTACTATTAGTTTTTCAAGGTCATTTGAATAAACACCAATCGAAAATGTCCTTACCTATGGCTGAGCTATCAAATATACAAGTGACCAGATAGCTAAATGCCGCATAAATGTTTGATTAGGTATTCAACGTAGCAGTCTAAATAACAAATCAACCTTATGAAAAGTAAATGAGAAAACTGCTGCAACAAAGTTTGCAAATTAAGATGAATACCACGTAATTTTCAGAGATGAGATATTTGATGTCCAAAATAAAGACAAAGCTTCATAAAATTTTTCGCAACTTAATGCCGACAAGAGGTATGCGAATTGATCGCACACCAGCTCACGTACTCGAGGCAAGAAAGCTGCTTGCTGGGGTCAATCTTGTAGGTTTTTCTGAAGTTTTTTCCGGGAACTTTGGTGATTTAGTGGGTCCTTACATTTACCAAAAATTAACAGGAAAAACAGCAGAAACTTTTCCTGTGAATAAACAAAAAGTGCCTGAGGAGAGGAAACACTTTTTAATTATCGGCAGTATTTTGCATTTTTCGACAAACCAATCGCATTTATGGGGTATAGGTTTAATGAAAGCTAGAGACGTCGAAAAACACAAAGAGGTTTTCAGTGCGTCTCGAATCTTCGCGGTACGCGGTCCAATTACAAGAAAACATCTTATATCAAGCGGAATAATTAGTGAGCGCCATCCTCTGGCCTATGGTGACCCTGCGATATTATTGCCTCTTTTTCATAACCCAGAGTGTGAAAAGAAATATGAAATTGGTCTGATTCCTCATGTAAAGGATTACGAGAAGGTTAAAGAAAGATATAAAGATCAACCACACGTGCGGGTCATTCAGTTGGGTGATTTAGGATATGAATTTTCAAATATCGAGCCTGTTATAGATGAGATTAAAGAGTGTCAACGAGTGATTTCTTCTTCGTTGCACGGAGTAATAGTTTGCCACTCTTATGATGTACCTGTTTGTTGGGCTAACTTCACTGAGGTAACGAAAAGAGGTAAGTCCGGTACCAGCCATACTAAATTTAAAGATTATTATCTTTCAGTAGCGCTCGAGTGCCCGAATCCTGTAGATCTCACTACTCAATTATTCAGTGAAGCCGACTTAACGTTTACGTTACCAGAGAAAGGTAAAATCGAAGAGTTGCAAAAAGGTTTGATAAATTTTGCGCCCTTTAATATTTCACACAATCCACTATCTTCATAATATTTATGCAATTAATTTTACATATTGGTACGCACAAAACGGGTACAACGACAATTCAACAGCAATTGTCAGCTCAAAGACAATGGTTAAAAGAGCAGGGATGCTGGTATCCCAGTTATAAGGAACTATTTCCAGATGTCGACAATCATTACTCCCATTTAGATCTCGCTAAAGGTCTAATGGGGCAAAGCAAAAAATTTACTGTCGAACAGGTAGAAGAATACTTTTTTCGATTGCATCAGATCGCGCTTCAAAATGGTTATCAGAAAGTATTGATCTCGGCTGAAGCTTTTTATAGAGCAGCGTTGGGTAATAATGAAGGTTCTATTTGGGATAGAAAGGAAAACTATATAAAGAAACTACGCTCTATCATCAAATTCGATGATGTTCGTGTAGTCTTAGTACTGAGACCCTATGCTAGTTATTTGGAGTCTTTATATTCAGAACACGTGAAGGTCACCGCTTATAAAGGCGATATTCTCCGCTTTCTGAGAGAGTATCCAGATCGCTTTTGTCATGATAAGCAGTGCGAGCTTTGGTCAAAACATATTGGCGAAGTTGACGTTTTATACTTCGAAGATTTGATCGAAAGGGGTAATGTCACAGCTAATTTTCTTCACGCTCTTGGCATTTCAGCATTCCCTGTAAACGAAGAAAAGAAAAGAGCAAATGTCGCACTACCACCCCCGTTAATCGAGATGAAAAGGTTATTTAATCAGGTTGAGCAAGATAGAGGGATTTTAAATAAATATGCTAAGATGCTCGCCCAAGTTGCCAAGCTGGATAAATTTACCGCGCGATTTGAAGGCGCTAAAAGTTTCTTCGATGTTGCTGAGCAGGAAAAAGTCATTCAGAAAATTCTTAGTGAAGATTCAATATCCACGGGAAGTGGATTTGTAGACAAAGAACGTTTGACCAAGGTCAATAATAAGAAGCTGAAATTTGAAGGATTGAGTCAAAGAGATGTGGCACTTATATCGTCATTACTATTATCGCTTTAAACTATTACCCATTCTTATTAGTTCGAAGCGGGATATCTGTACTCTACTCAATAAGCTCCGCCATCTAGACTTCGGTAAGGATAGCTCGAATTTTATTCCTTCTTTTTATCAGGCGCTTAGATCGTATCCATCACTACTTCCTCGTACACTTGCCGTGCGAGATGAGCTCTATGAAGATAAATGGAATAATCAGCAGATTTGTTTAGTAGCTGCAGCGTTGGCTGGTAGGGATAATGTTGGAAGCGATTTAATATCTAAATCATTGCTACTTAAGTTGTTGCAAGGGGTAAGAGAAGGCCTGCCTGAGCCTATAGCAAGCAGAATAATTCAGATTGCATTAAATCGACTTGAATTAAATACAGTGTTTCAAGAAGTGGATGACCCTAAACTTCCATTATCTGATAATGTACTAACGATTCTTTTCAATCACATTCCAGATCATTCTATCAATCAATATGGTGGGAGATTTTCTCGTCTGTTTGAGCAATGCGGCGGTATTTCCCACTATCAGGAAAGCGCCAACCTTTTTGCAAACAAGTTTCCAGCCTTGGTAGAGCATCATGAGTTTTTAAAATTAATAGATATACGAATTAAATCCCAAACACATGTTAATCCAGCTTGGTTTGTTCATTTACTTAAAACAAGCGCAGGGAATGAGTATCGTGTGGTCATAAAGACTGTTGAACGATTCATACTTTATCTATCCGAAAAAAAGGTCAAAAGAGATAGAATCAAAGGTATCATAGAAGCGACTTTAAAGCGGTCAATCGATGATGCACTCGCTTTGTCACACTTATATTTTGATAAGGTGCCAGCAAGTACAACAAAGCACGTTGAACTTTATTGTTGGTATCTAGCAACCCTCGGTCGATTTACTGAAGCGAAATCTCACTACTTTTCGCATATTGATAAATCCAGTTTTTTTTCCACCCAACTACAAAAAATAAAACTGGTGGAAGCAACGAATCATCATGCCAAGATTTTCTGTTCATTTAACAATGAAATTGACATTTTACCTAGCTTTTTGGCGTATTACAGGTCATTAGGAAACGTTTTATTCTACTTAGTTGACAATGGGTCTACGGATGGAACACTTGAATATCTGAAGTCTCAAGCTGATGTAAATCTTTTTTATACTGAAGAGAGCTTCAATGATTCTAAGTTCAATGCAACTTGGATTAACGCTTTAATCAGTCAGTATTCTTCCAAAGATGAACTAATCATAAAAGTGGATGCCGATGAATTTTTAATGTATCCAGACATGTTAGAAAAACCTATTGAGACATATTTGACTGAAAGAAGCATTGAACCGATCGACAGTATTTTTGGCGCTTTAATAGACTTATATCCTAAATACTTATCTGATATGGATAATAAATCTGTACCAGAATACATTACGAATACACCAAAATTCTTTGACAAAGTTGATTTCATATTTCCCATCGTTTCACCTCCCTATGCGAGATTAAGTGGGGGGATAAGAAAGCGTGTATTGGGTGCGGCGCTCACTAATTTGACGAAGTCACCCATCGTTAGAGGTGGAGGGGAAGTTATACATTTTAACGCTAATCACTATACCAGTCCCGTTAGAATGGCCGGAGAAGTAGTTGGCTTGGCACATTATAAAATAATGCCAAAATACAAGGAAAAGTTAAAAACCCAATTGTCGCGGGGAGAACATTATGGAGGCGGCAGACGTGAACGTGCTATGTTGAAGTTATCAAATGTTGAAAGCTCCCTGGTAGATGAAGCTGCTCTGGCTTTTTCCCATAAGCTCAATTTGTCTGAAGTCGTAAGTAATAATGAAGAGCTACTTAGCCTTCTAAAGCACTTTCAGGATAAATCACTGGCAAGCAAATGATTCGCGGCAAGCTCAAATCATTAAAGCAGTTCTATTTGCGCAGAAAAAACCGCGTGGCGATTAGGGAACTAATGACATCTCCACATGGTTTTGATCCAAACTGGTATCTAAACGCCTACCCGGATGTCGCTGAGTCCGGGCAAGATCCTTATCTTCACTACATATTACACGGGGCGCAAGAAGGTCGATTACCTATTGAAAATCCTGCCCAAGCATTTGAAAAGTCATTGTGGGCAGGCGCTTACGATATTGCGCTTTGTCGGCTTCAGAAAATAGCATATTCAACGGAGCATGCTCCGATCGTTAGTAGTTTTGCAAACTGGGCCTGTGCTCGATGGTTCTCTCATAAAGGGGATTTCGAAGCAGCGTATACACATCTTCAAGCGTTAATTTCTTCAGAAGTTTATTTCCCTGCGCATGCAGGTGTGCACATTGGCTGGGTTGATTCACTTATCCGCACTTCACGATGTGAAGAAGCGATGAATGCATTAACGGAGTGGTCAAATAAGATTCCACCGGTAGACTGGAATTTACTGCGTTGTAATCTTGCCATGCAAGCTGGTGAATCTGATAGCGTAAAATTGAAATGGTTAAATCAGATTTTTGGAAATGCTAATTTAGCTGCGCTTTCCACTGCCTCAAACAACGCGCTTTCGATAGATAACTTATCGGTAGATATGCCGTTAGCTTCAACAGAATGTCCATTGGTAAGTGTCATCGTACCGGTATTTAATGCGGAAAAATGTGTGACCACTGCATTAAGAGCATTAAATAACCAGGACTGGGGTAATCTCGAAATCATTATTGTTGATGATTGTAGTACAGATGCCTCAATTGAAGTGATCGAAGCGTTTATGTCGTCCACAGAAGCTTCTACACGCGCTCGAGTATTTAGACTGGTTAAGCAGGCTGAAAACTGCGGCGCATATGCAAGCAGGAACCTTGGTGCGTCTTTAGCCAGTGGCGATTTTTTAACAGTACACGACGCCGATGACTGGTCTCATCCACAAAAGATTTCAAAGCAGGTTAAGGACTTACAGCATACTGGCGCAAACGCAAGTGTATCGCATTGGGTGCGCTGTTCGACCGACTTGGAATTTTCCAGATGGCGATATGAAGAATCCCTTGTTCATTTAAATATTTCGTCGTTAATGATAACGCGAAAAGCGCTAGAAATTGTGGGTTATTGGGACCAGATTAAAGCCGGAGCTGACACTGAGTTTTACTATAGATTACAGGCCGTCTTCGGCGCTAACGCCGTAGTAGAGACGATGCCTGGCGTGCCGCTGTCATTCGGAAGAAATCAAGCTGGCTCGTTAACACAGACGGAATCAACGCATTTTCGTTCGCAATTTTATGGTATCCGTAAAGACTATATTGATAGCTTTACACTTTGGCATGACAAGATACGTTCTGGCGCCTCGGCTTACATGCCACTTAACATTAATGTAAGACGCTTTCCTGCGCCCACAGAACTGGTGCGCGGCCAATTGCAGAGCGAAGAATCATGGAGTATAGAAGACTTTATTCGCTATTCGGGACTGTGGGATGCAGGGTGGTATTTAAGTCGATACCCTGAGCTGCAAGGGGTATTGATTGAGCCAATTAAGCACTTCTTAGCTGTGGGCATTTTTGAAGGGCGTGATCCTTCACCAAATTTAAGCATCTCACTAGCTGCCTTTAAAGCAGGGGTAAAATGCGCTGATATTGATGATAGATTTCTTTTTGAAGTTTTCGGTGAGCAGTACGATAGGTCATTCAATCTGTTGGGCGAGCAGCAATTAAAAACGTCCTGTAATACTGTTTTACTGATTGGACATGCAGTAGGTGAGAAACTCTACGGTGCAGAGCGAAGTCTGCTCGATTTAATCCATGCTTATAAGATGTTGGATATCAATGTAGTTTTGGCATTACCCTCAGCGATTAATTATGACTACATTGAGGAGATAAAAACACTGGTTAGTGTGATAGCTGTCATCCCTGATGGATGGTGGCAAATGGGAAAGCTCGCATCAACGGAAACGCTTTCTCACTATTCAACATTAATAAAAGAATACAAAATTGATTTCGTTCATTGCAATAGTACGGTGGTAGAAGGTGGCGCATTAGTAGCCAACCAATCAGACGTGCCATTAATATTACATTGCCGCGAGCTGCTGGGCTTAGATAAGCAATTACAGGAAACGTTGAACGCCACAGAAAAGGAATGGATTGCACGTTGTTTAAGTATGGCTGACGTCATCATCACTAACTCACAATTCGTATTCAATAAATGGCATAACCACTTTTTGTGTCAAATGGGTGATCACAGAGGTGCACCACATTTAATTGAAGTGACGAACCGGGTTGAGATTAGTAAGTTAATAAAATTACCTTTGCCTGACTTCGATCCTGAACATAGAAATCTTCGTGTGGGTATGCTCAGCAGCAACACGGAAAAGAAAGGGATTAGAGATTTTTTTGCATTAAGCGAGTTGTGCGGTCGTGCAATATTGAATGTGGATTTTGTATGTTATGGCCCTGAAAGTGGTGAGCTCAAAAGCTTGATGAGCACCCCGTCTTTGGTTACATTCGGTGGTTATGTGGCCGAACCTCAATTGGCCTTAAAAGAACTCGATATTGTTCTGAGTCTTTCAAAAGTAGAAGAAACATTTGGCCGAACTGTTGCAGAGGCGCTAGCTTCAGGGCGCGTGCCTATCAGCTATAAACTGGGTGGCATAACTGAATTAATAGAGCAAAGTGATTCCGGCTTTTTAGTTGAAGAAGGTAGTTTGAATCAAATAGTTACTATTCTGAAAACAATCATTGACGATCCAGCGCTGCTTGTTGAACACGGTAACAAAGGTCGTTTATTTGCACAGGAAAATTTTTCTTTGCGCAAGATGGCTAATCAATTGGAAATTGCCGTGGGGCGATTGAATTTAAATGGAAGTAAAATATGAATCATTTTTCTACAATCATCTTGATATTATTCAGCTTAACTTGCATATCATGTGTGTTTGCGCAAACAACGCCTCTTTATTCAATTACGTTAGATAAACAAGCCAAAACTAAAATTAGAAAACGTGAGCAATGCAACGGTAACATTTCTAACGGCGGTGGAGACCTTGTTGAAGGCAAATTGCAGCTAAGAGGAAAATGCGACGGAGCAGGAGTTTCTCCTGATATACGAGTTGATCAACAAGGCGAGCAATTCATTCACTTCGAAACTAATCCTGACTATAACAAAAAAGGTAGAACCAGGACTGAATTAGCGCTAACACGTGAATGGTTTGAATTTAAAAAGCCCGTTTATATGGGATTTAAAATTAAAGTACCGGAAGACAGTGATGTCACCAACGAATTTTATTATCTAATGCAGTGGTGGCAATGTGCCCCCAACTCTCCTATCGCTGGTATTAGAATGGATAGAGGAACGAGCCATAACATCAATTTTATGACTCGAGGAGACACGCGGTCGGCAAGCACGGCAAAGTTCGAACTGAAGCCAGGTGAATGGCACTCATTCGTCGTCAAAGGCATCGTAGATCCCTCCGGAAAAGAAAGTGAATTCTCCGTTTGGCATTCTCCAGATACCGCTCCTATTGTTTCAAAAGCAGCGTATGGCTTTCAAACAAAAGCGTGTAAAGGAACTAAAGACATACCGCAAAGGTTTCGTCTAAAGTTTGGTGTTTACAAAGCAACGGAACCGGGGAAAAGTCACTCTGTAGGATACGACGATATCCGTATAGGAAACACGTTTGAAGCGGTTAGCCCATGGCAGCAAAATGTCAAATAGTTCGGTTAAATTTTTTTAGTTTGTAAACGTCTAAATTCATCCTGGCTAGTGACAAAAAAAACGGTAGTATAAGTCTGCTGATGTAACTTTTTTTATTAAGGAATTTATTTAAATGGAATTGAATCACATCTCTTCGTTTCGTTTTCCAACCATCACTGTTTCAGCAATAGCTTTGCTGATGTTTGGGTGTGGAGGCTCAGATGAACCAAACCCTACGTATATGGTTAGTGGAACTGTAGAAGGCTTAACTGGACAAGGTTTAGTTATCCAAAACAATGGTCGCGATAATTTGCAGGTTAATCAGGCTGGCAAATTTACATTTACAGAGCCATTAGAGTCTAAACAAAATTACGAAGTAACCGTACTCATTCAGCCTTCAAATCCAAAACAAAAATGCATAGTTTCTGATGGTAAAGGCGCTATAGCATCTACCCATGTGTCTTCTGTCATGGTTACTTGTACCAGCGTGCCGGATACTCCTACTATTGCGTTAAATTATGACATTAAAACATTTGATTTATCCTGGCAGGAGGATCAATTAGCACAAACATATAAGGTCTGGGTTGACCAGGATGGTGAAGGAAATGCATTCGAATATAAAATGTGGGGCGATGAAATAACGGAGAATTCAATAAGTATTGAGGTTCCGCTTTACAATTACATTGGCGCAAGTTTTAAAGTAGATGCTTGCAACCAGTTTGGTTGCTCTCAGTCACAGGAACAGTTTGTGAGCGAAGATCTCAAGGAAGCAATTGGCTATTTTAAAGCTTCTCAACATGACAAAACATATCTGTTTGGTGCTGATGTAGCGATTTCCGGAGACGGGGATACGTTAGTGGTGAGCAGTTGGAATCTCGTCACCATTTTTTCAAAAAGCCCTGACTCCAATTGGGAACATCAACAAGAGATAAGTTACGATGCAGCAGGCGGTGCAGGGAAAGTTGCGATATCGTCTGATGGTTTGACTCTAGCGGCTACAGCTATCAGTAACGGAGGGGTTGATGTTTATATTCGAAATGATAGTGGCTGGGTAAAGCAGACAAATATTCAGCCTACTAACTCAGATATCGATAAAAACTTCGGTTCTGACTTATCATTTTCTTCAGATGGAAACATTCTCGCAATAGGTGCTGATGGGGGCGACCCGACTCTGGATTCCAGATCCAATGAATTTGTTTACCCAGGATCTGGAGCGGTTTATATCATGTCCCGAAATAATAGTGAGTGGCAGCAAACTGCTTACTTAACTGCTTCTGAATCGTCAGGATATGACAATTTTGGGTCATCCATAGCATTATCTCATCGAGGCGATGTATTGATAGTTGGTGCACCAAAAGAAAATATAAAAAGTGAAGAATATGACGATGGATATGAGATAACGGAGCATGACTATTACTTGGGTCGTGCTTATATTTTCACATTTGCAAATGACCAATGGACAGAAGAGTTTATCTTCGAACGAGATAGTGATCCATTACTTTATGATGCGGCATCTTTGCACCTAGGGCATTCAGTAGCCATTTCTGGTGATGGCGATGTGATAGCCATCGGAGAACCTGGTGATTACGGTTATATGTTTCATAATCAGGAAGGAACCATTTTCGTCCTGGAAAAGATAGCGGATAAGTGGCAGGCAACTCATTCGCTGACAGAAGATAGGAACAGTGATCTGGGCCAATCACTTTCTCTTTCAAAAGACGGTAAAACATTAGTTGCAACAAATCCAAATGACGATACTTTGCAGTCGGGTGTTTACAAAGAGCGGTCGGGAAAGAGCGGTGGGACGGAAGCAGATGTCGGCGCTGCCTATGTATATAAAATAAATTCCAACGATGAATGGTATAAACATGCCACCCTACAAGCCAAGGCCGTAAATAAATACGATGCATTTGGAAGTGTGGTTGCGATTGCAGAAGATGGCTCGGTAGTGATTGGCTCTCACGATGAGTCAAGCGGTGCGACGGGAATCAATGGAGACGCTACGGATAACAGTGAGGAATATGCAGGGGCTGTATATTTATACTAGGCAATAAACGTTTACCTACTTTAAACGCGAAGTGTGAAGGTCTTCACTGTCCATGCAAGCATGAAAAGGCATAGGACTTATTTTATTACAAGTAGTCGTTTTTTAAGTTAGATGTTATGACTTAGATAAAAATCCATGTGTCTACTGAAGACCTTCCTGGTGTTGAACAATTAGGGCATAATAATCAAAGCGTCGCTTCCTCAATCAACGCTGTTTGTTATGTAATGAAAACATTCAAGATTGCGTGGTACGATGACGGGCGGTTAATCACCTAAGCGATACATAGCAATTACAATTTTTATCTAAATTACATTGCGTAATAAACCAATCAACATGTGAAACTATGACGAATCCTTATAAAAACTTAGGCGATAATGCATTTTGGAAATTAGCTGTCGCAGATAGAAACATGTTTGCGATTTCAGAACTGTGGAGTCCGAAATTTCACCTCAAACAAAACCATAAGGTCGTTACTTATGGATCTTGTTTTGCCCAGCATATTGGAAGAGCGTTAAAAGAGAGGGGGTTTAACTGGCATAGAACAGAAGAACCACCAGTGGGGCTCTCCTCAGAAAATTGTAAAATTTTTAATTATGATATTTTTTCTTCACGAACTGGAAATATATACACGACTACATTGTTGAAGCAGTGGATCAAGTGGTGCATAGATCCAACGTCAATCTCAGATGAGACATGGGTATCGGGAAATAGGTTCATTGATCCTTTTAGGCCTAGGATAGAACCTGATGGATTCCAATCTGCGCATGAAGCCAGACAGTCATTATTACAAACAGTAAACTCTTTTCATCAGTCGATTAAAGATGCTGATGTGTTTGTTTTTACACTAGGGCTTACCGAAAGCTGGCATAACGAGGAAACAGGGGTTGAATACCCGATGTGCCCGGGCACAGTGGCGGGGGATTTCGACCCGGAAAAACATAAGTTTGAAAATTTATCCTTTTCCAGAACGTATCATGCATTATCTGACTCTATAAATATGATGAAGGAAATAAATCCAGAATTACGTTTTATTCTCACAGTTTCTCCTGTGCCACTTACCGCCACCTACACAGGGCAACATGTGGTCTTAGCCACAATGGCTGCGAAATCTACGCTAAGAGCTGTAGCACATGAGTTTGCTGTGCAAAACGAGTACATTGATTACTTTCCCTCGTATGAAATTATCAACAGTCCTGTTTTTAAAGGAGCCTTTTTCGAACCAAATCAGAGAAATGTGAGTTCGTTTGGAGTCAACTTTGTCATGAATTCATTTTTTGAATGCATTCAAAAGCGTTTTGGGGATGTTAGCTTCTCTAGTTCACCGTCTTCTCCTCCAACAAGTGAAGAAGCAGAAGATGCTGTTTGTGAAGAAGAACTCTTGGACGCATTTAAAAAATGAAGGTATGTATAATAGGAAATAGTCACGTTGGTGCTTTGAAACGAGCCTGGGATAACAGCCTTGAAGCGTCCTTTAAGAAGAAATTTAGCGTTACTTTTTTCGCAGCTAGAGGGACTGCCATAGGAGATATTAAAATTGATGAAGGCGCACTAGTACCAATTACGCCAAGTTTGCAAAAGGTTTTGGAATTTACCTCCGGTGGAAAGAAAAGTATTGTTCTTAAAGATTACGATATGTTTTTTCTATATGGTTTAGGCATTAACGCCTATTACATCAAAGATACATTTTATTCAGGCGCAGTCGTAAGGCAAACCGTAGCAGATATATTTGAACCCAGGCTCGCTAACAGAATACTTTCTATGATTAGAAAGGGAAGTTCGAAGAGAGTATTCATTGGTCATAACCCTATGCCAGTACACGCAAAAAGCGATACCATACCTCTTAGCGAGGAGAGTTATAACTTTTATGCAAACGGCACTTCCCTCTCAAATGAGCACTATTTTAGCAAGCTGAATTGTGAGTTGGTGATGCAACCTAAGCAAACGCTTGTTGGTAATGCCAGGAGTACGCACTCTCGCTTTTCAAAAGGTTCAATGAAATTAGATGTCAGCGCTAAAAGAAGTGGTCAACTTCATAATGATTTGGATCGCAAGCACATGAACGAAGAGTTTGGCCTGATTTTTTTAAAAGAATTATTTGAAAAGTTTGAAGAGAGTTATGAATCTGAAAAAATGGCCAAATCAGGAGCGCTCCGCAGGCTTTTAAATAAAATTTCACGACAAAAAGTGCGTTAACTTTTTATCAGGCATCGTTGTAATCAGATCTCAGGATAATGGAGCAGGCAGTACAAGAACCTGCGAAGATACTGCGGATGACTGTGAGGGATTAAATACGGCTCTATGTCTTTACAAAGAATCAAATTTTTTTTTAAGGTCAACGCCTAGTAAGAAGGTTAGTAATTACCATGGAAGTAGTAAAAGAATGTTTAAGCCCTCCTCGTTCTCATTAATCCTTACCTTAACGTTACTTTTATGTGGTTGTGGAGGAAGCGGCGAAAGTCCTGAATCGTCAGAGCAGCCAATCTCTGCGCCGCCATCTGACATGTATTCTATAGGTGGAACAGTAACTGGTTATACAGGCGGTTCGCTCACCATCTTTCTGAAAGTGGGAGAGGTTCATTACGAGTCAAATGTCATTTCTGACACCGGTGCATTTTCATTTGAGACGGTCGCTAACGCTAATGAGAAATATGAAGTCTACCCGGCTCAGGCTGACGACTACTATTCGGAGTACGAGTGTTCCGTTGAAAATGGAAGCGGCACTGTAAAAACGTCTGATGTAACTGATATTTTGTTGAGTTGTGCCCGTTACCCAGAAGCAACCAATATTAAAAATTTTAGCTACGGAATAAAAACCGTCACGATCGACTGGTACGAAGCCGAGCGAGCTACACACTATAATGTTGTTGCAGATAAATATGTTACTTCTGACTGGAGAAGCAAGGAATCGGAGCAACCCCAATATTTGGCGACAAATCTCACCCAAACTGCTTTTTCACTAACGTTACCCCTGTATAAGTATGCGTGGATGGATATTCGAATTGAATCCTGCGACGAGAAGCGTTGTGCCGACTGGGGACAAAATGACCATCTCTATTTCACAAGCGAAGCAATTGGTTACTTTAAAGCATCCAATCCAAACGCATTGGATTACTTCGGCAGTTCCGTGGCAATCTCAGCTGATGGTAAAACCATGGTCGTGGGCGCATCCGGAGAAGATGAAGGCAGCCATGCAGGTGAACCGAATTTAAACAATACAGAGAACGCAGGTGCCGTTTATGTGTTCGTAAATGATAGCGTGCAAGGATGGAAGCAGGTTGCTTACCTGAAACCTGCCAACGCGGGAGCAAACGACAATTTCGGTGCGTCAGTCGCAGTTTCAGAAGACGGTAGTTTGATAGTTGTGGGTGCACCGGGTGAAGATGGTGATGCCAATAGCGAACTACACCTTCATAATGATTTAGCTGAAGATGCGGGCGCAATCTACGTTTTCGAAAAAAATGAAGAGGGCGAGTGGAACGAAGCTCACTATGTGAAAGCTGATGATGCTTCAATTTTCGATAAATTCGGAAGCTCTCTTGCGTTACTCCCTGACGGTAGTGCATTTGTAGTTGGCGCACCTTTTAAAGATAAGTCAGCAGAGCTCGTCGATTCTGGCGTAGTCTATTATTTCAAAAAGGTAGGGGAAAGCTGGAACCAAACTTCAAAAATCGAGGCGTCGGATGCTCATACAGAGAATCGATTTGGGAACGCTCTTGCGCTTGCTGATGATGGAAACACTTTTGTAGTAGGCGCAAAGCATGCCGGACAAGTTCAGCGTGAAGCTGGCGGGGAAACTTATTATCATGGTGCGGCGTATGTGTTTTCATATTCCGATGGGAACTGGAATGAAGCTGCAATTCTTAAAGATAGTTCTCCAAATATGAATGACTTTTTTGGCTCATCAGTAGCCATCACCACAACGGGTGAACGGGTTGCCGTTGGCGCACAGGGAGGACTTGACAAAGAAGGTCGGGTTCACGTTTATGAGATGACCTCCACAGGATGGGTTAAGACTGACGAACTGGAGGCCCTTGATAACGCAGGAGATGAAGACTTGTTTGGAGCTTCTGTTGTTTTCAGTAAAGACGGCAATATGCTGTTTGTCGGGGCGACAGCAGAATCTGGGGTACAAAAAGGCCTGGCGTTTAAAGATGTCGATTTAATCAAAGGTGATAAGACCGGTGCGGTGTACGTGTACTCCCTTGATGAAGGTAATGACTGGCAACATTACCGTTACATAAAGGCGAAACAGAACAAGCCTGACATGAAGTTTGGTTCCTCAATTGTCGTGGCGGACGATGGCACACTGGCTGTTACTGCCGAAGCTGAAAGTAATAGTGCTTCGGGTATTAATGGCGAGGTGGATTTTGCAGAAATGGAAGAGTCTGGGGCAGTGTATCTGTACTAAGTAGCGAGGAGTGTTAGTTGACTCAGCCATCTGATGCACCTATATTCTCTCGCTGACAAGTTCATGGCGACTAACCTCCTTTAATAAGTTCAATGCGTACTATTATTCACATCGGCCCTCACAAGACAGGCTCATCAGCTATTCAAAAATGGCTGTTGGAAAATAGGCAACATTTAATCGAAGAGGGAGTTTATTATCCTCCTCACGAGATAGACGAAAACGGTGTTAGTTCAGGTAATTTCTGGAATATCGCCAAACTCAATTCAGCAAGTGAATTAATTGTTGATAACGATAAAGTGAAAGCGCTCTACCTGAAAGCGCGAAATGCCAAGTGCCACACCGTTTTGCTGTCGTCCGAATTTTTCACTAAGTATTTGAGTAAAATACACCTACATTTTCCAGATGCATTATATATCGGTTACATCCGCTTTGGCCTGGAAGTGATCGAGTCTGGCTACAATCAGGGAGTAAAACGCCATGGACGAGCAGCAAAATTTTCGCTACCAAAACGATCTTTTTCAAGAACGTTGAGAATATTGGAGCAGGGAATCAAAAAGGTCGGGGTGGATCAGTTTATTTTCCGACCGTACGCTCAGAGTTTATTCGAAGGCAAATCCATTATCGCAGATTTTCTTTCAGCGATAGATGTATCCGTATCAGCAGACAATTCTAGCGTTGAGTCAGAATGGGTGAATACGTCTTATTCCCCGCAAGGCTTAGAATTCAAACGTTGGTTTAACCATTATCCACTCAACGATATGCAAATACGACTAGACTCATTTCTGCAGCACGAAGGCAGCTTAAAAAAACAAAAATATTCTTTACTTTCTCAGGAAGAATTCGCCAGATGTAAGTCAAATATGCTAAAGCATCTAAATAGCTTCTGTGCCAAATACCCGGTTAAAGATGCCGATAAGCTTTTAGCGCTATGTTCGACTTACACTCAGCCTAAGAGAGTAGTGCAGGAATTGTCGGATGAAGATTTTAAAAAGCTACTTAATGAGTTTATACGTTACGAAAATAATAATGCAGAGCAGCTTTATTTATGGGTGAAAAATCAGAGCAAAAAAGTTATTGAGGAGAATCATAGCAAAAAGCTCAGTATGATAGAAAAATCAATTCCACTTTCTATCAAAATTCGTTATGAAGCCAGCTACTATAAAAGCAAACTGCTGGCGTTGTTGCGGTAAATAAGTACAAAGTGTGACTGTTTGAATCGCTCTCGAGAAATGATACCGGACGAAATCTGTTTCGTCTGGCTGCTCACTTTAATTGAAAAATACTTGTTTGATCATGGCATCTCTTAGTGGGCAAATAAAATATTGGAGAATTTATTAAAATGGATATTTACTTAATGCGTGAATCTCTTCCTCTTAAAAAAGTTTCAGTTAATTTACTAATCCTGCTCAGTGGTGGCCTGTTGACAGGTTGCGGAAGTGGCAGTGATAGCGCCGAACCTGCACCAACATATTCGATTTCTGTGAATGTCGAGGGCGTTGTTGGAACTGGTTTTGTTCTTCAGAATAATGGTCAAGATAATTTAGAAGTCCCAGACAATGGTGTGTTTTCGTTTGCCACCAGGCTTGAGTCCCAAACTGACTACAATGTTACTATTTGTTCTCTACCATCTAATCCCGAACAGGATTGTCAAATACAGAATGGAACAGGGACAGTTCAGAGTTCCAACGTATCCGACGTTCAGGTAGTTTGTACTGCCACACCAGATGCACCGCAAGTTTCCCTATCTTATAGTATAAAGTCATTAGAAGTTAGTTGGACATCCCCTGAGAATGTTACCAGCTACAACGTTTTGGTTGACAAAGATGGGGAAGAAATCAATGAAACTGACTATACAGCTGTTGCCAATGGAGTAACCACTTCTACTTTTTCTATGGAAGTGCCTTTATACGACTATGTTGGTGCAAGCTTCGTGGTTGAAGCCTGTAATAAATTGGGTTGCACATCATCTTCTTCGGCAACTGTTGAAAGCGGCCTTAAGCAAGCTGTGGGATATTTTAAGGCGTCTAATCCCGATGAGTTCGACCAGTTTGGCCGTGTGATCGCGCTTTCTGAGGATGGAACGACGCTTGTTGTTGGGGCTCCAGGTGAAGACGAAAGTGTGCACGACGAAGCGAAAGATAACAATGATATAGAAAACTCAGGCGCGGTTTACGTTTTTACAAAAAATCAAATTGATAGCTGGCAGCAAACTGCTTACGTTAAAGCTTTTAATTCCGGAGTTGACGATAACTTTGGTTCCGCTGTGGCGATTACAGAGGACGGTAGGGTTCTTGTTGTTGGAGCTCCGCGGGAAGATGGCAGTTCGGATAGTGTCTTGGAAGCGGAAAATGATTTACTGCAAGACGCTGGAGCGGTTTACGTTTACATAAAAGATGAAGAAGGCATTTATCAATTACAGCACTATCTAAAGTCAACTGAATCAGTAGAAAATGGCCAGTTTGGAAGTCAAGTGGCAATTTCCAAAGACGGTGCATCTCTATTCGTGACTTCAGCGCACAACATTGAAGGTGTGGGTCTTCGTAATACTGTCTACGTTTATGAAATGACTGACAATAATTGGAGTCGTAAAACGGTATTGATTAGCTCCAATAATGAAGTCAATGATCTGTTTGGGGACGCAATAGACCTATCTGATGGCGGTGAAACCCTGGTTGTAGGGGCGCCTAAAAACGGCGCTGTCGTATTTGATGATGGAGAAATGAGTGAAACTTATTACGAAGGGGCTGCTTATGTGTTTTCAAAAATCAATAACGAGTGGAGTGAAACAGCATTACTAAAAAGTGCTAATCCTGTCCTTGAAAGTTACTTTGGAGATGCGGTAGCAATCGCTGGAAGTGCGTCCAAAATAGTGGTGGGCGAAAATGGTGGATTCGAGCGAGCTGGTAAAGTGCATGTATTCGAGCCTGATGAGAGCGGATGGGTAAGTACGAATGAGCTTTCAGCTCCTTATGACGCCGAAAGTGATGATGGATTCGGTTATTCGGTCGCTCTCTCAAAAGATGGAAATAAGATGTTCGTTGGAGCAATTGGTGAACGCTATGACGCACTTGGTGTTTATTCAGAAAAACCTGATTCCAACGTCAAAATTCAAGACGGTGCAGTTTTTGGTTTTGAAATAAATGAAGACAGTTCCTGGGAACACACAAGTTACATCAAACCAAAGCACACTAGTATTTATAGCAGCTTTGGGTATGCGATAAAGTTGTCTGACAATGGTACATTGGCTGTCAGTTCTGATACTGAAAGTGGCGGAGGAAGCGGTGTCAATAGCGACCCTGCTGAAGAGGGCGAAAAAAGAAGTTCGGGCGCAGTTTATCTTTATTAAGTAACATTTAACTGGCGATGTGAAACATTTAGTACTTAGATGTTTGGGATATTTTTAATACCTAAAAGTCCATATATCATTATGGACTTTTTTTTCGTAATTACTCACTTATCTTACAGCGAGAGAGCTCCACTGATTTAGACAATTCATCGTAAATGAAGATAGAACGATGTATTTAAATTGAATTAAGAAGTGCGAGAGCATGTGCTCTCGAATTGTTATTTTCTAAAATAACTTTCTAACCTTTAAAATGTCATTACGGTTAAAATTCACTCTCAGAACAAATCTGCAAACACGAACTGCTCGATTTATGTGATAATTATATCGATGAGCTAAGTAGTAAATTAGAAATGACGTTATTTTATCTCTATAACTCATTTCATGATCGGTATATCAAATCCATTGAGGGGGAATCAACAGTGAGAAAAGGAATTATATTGGCGGGCGGCTCAGGCACCAGACTTCACCCTCTCACTAGAGTGGTAAGTAAGCAGCTTATGCCTGTCTACGATAAGCCAATGATTTACTATCCTTTAACTACGTTAATGATGTCTGGGATAAGAGATATATTAGTTATTACAACCCCAGACGAGCAGTCTAGATTTATTGACCTGTTGGGCGATGGCGCCTCTATTGGTTTAAATATTCAGTATGCGGTACAACCCAGCCCTGATGGCTTGGCGCAAGCCTTTATTATTGGCGAGGATTTTATCGGTACCGATAGTTGTGCGCTGATATTGGGCGACAACATTTATTACGGCCACGATTTGAGGGTTTCGTTAAAGAATGCGTTCGCCCAGGAGCACGGGGCAACCGTGTTTGGTTATCATGTTAATGATCCAGAGCGCTATGGCGTAGTCGATTTTGATAATGACTGGAATGCGATTTCTATAGAGGAAAAACCAGCCCAACCAAAGTCCAGTTATGCCGTAACTGGACTCTATTTTTATGATAATCGGGTGGTCGATTTTGCCAAGCAAGTAAAACCTTCTCATCGAGGTGAGTTAGAAATAACCGATTTGAATAACCTTTATCTGCAGGATGGCAGTCTTAAAGTTGAACTGATGGGACGTGGCTCAGCGTGGCTGGACACCGGCACATTAGATAGCCTGCTCGATGCAGCCAACTTTGTCGCTGCGATTGAAAAACGTCAGGGCCTAAAAATATGTTGTCCGGAAGAAGTGGCATTTAGATTAGGTTACATCAACGCTAAGCAACTAGAAGAACTCGCGAAGCCACTTATAAAAAGCGGATACGGCGATTATCTACTCAAAGTCATTCATGACCGTGTAAAATAACGCTACACAATTTCCTTCCAAAGCAAACTTACTATTTAAGCGATTACATGCAAGCAATAAGTACTGACATTCCAGATGTCAAAATAATCGAACCCCGGGTGTTCGGCGACGAACGTGGATTTTTTATGGAAACGTTTCGTACGGACTGGTTTAGAAAGGAATGCGCAGACGTAGAATTTGTTCAGGATAACCATTCTAAATCAAAACAAGGTATTTTACGTGGGCTGCATTATCAGTTAAAGCAGACCCAGGGAAAATTGGTTCGAGTAACCAGTGGCGAAGTGTTCGACGTCGCCGTGGATATGCGCAAAGATTCGACGACCTTCGGTAAATGGGTTGGCGTTACGCTTTCAGCAGAAAATAAACGCCAACTTTGGGTTCCAGCAGGTTTTGCGCACGGTTTTTATGTTACTAGTGAAGCTGCTGAGTTTGTTTATAAATGTACGGATTACTATCATCCTGAGTCTGAGATATCGATAAAATTCGATGATCCGTCCATTGGTATACAATGGCCTTTGGTGAATGGGCAACCTCCTTCCCTGTCCGCCAAAGATGCCGAAGGATTAGCTTTTGCAGATGCACCTGCGTTTGAAGGCCAATAAATGAGTATTGTTGTCATAGGGAAGTCAGGCCAACTCTCATTTGAGTTGCAAAAAATTTTAGGAACGAACGCTACCTACCTGGGTCGAGACGACATCGATATATCGGATCTAGACAATTTAACGAATACGCTCGATACAGTTCAACCCACCGCGATTATAAACGCCTCGGCATATACTGCAGTAGATAAAGCAGAAACGGACCGCGACGCGGCTCATACTGTCAATTCAGAAGGCGTCAGCAATTTAGCATCCTATTGCAAGTCCAACGATTCATTTTTGGTGCATGTTTCCACCGATTATGTGTTTAACGGCGAAAAAGGCTCACCCTACACCATTGATGACTCAATTGAGCCGCAAGGGGTGTATGGTGAAACGAAAGCAGAAGGCGAAAAGGCGGTACTTTCAATACTACCTAACGCAAGTTGCCTGATTAGAACAGCCTGGGTTTATTCATCACACGGTAATAATTTCGTCAAAACGATGCTGCGATTGATGCGTGAAAAACCGCAGTTGACGGTAATTGATGATCAGGTTGGTACTCCCACTTGGGGTAAAGGGCTCGCTGAAGTATGTGTATTATCAGCACAGCAAAAAATAGCAGGTACTTATCATTGGACAGATGAAGGTGTTTGTAGCTGGTATGATTTTGCCCTGGCAATTCAGGAACTGGCAATTAGCAAAGGGATCTTATCTTCCGCAATTCCTATTCTACCCATTCCATCATCTCAGTATCCCACTCCAGCCAAGCGGCCCCACTACAGTGTCTTAGACAAAACACTGAGCCGTGAGGCTTTTAAACCTCTTCATCTTCAACATTGGCGTATACAATTATCAAATATGTTGGATGAACTGTACGACAATAAAGAGTTATAAATAATGAGTAAAAAAATATTGGTAACGGGTGGTGCCGGATTCATCGGCTCAGCGGTTGTCCGACACTTAATCAATAACACTGAACACCATGTTGTGAATGTGGACAAGTTAACTTACGCTGGTAACTTAGAGTCATTAACTTCCGTTTCTGACGATCCAAGGTATCACTTTGAAAAAGTAGATATTTGTAACGCCAGCGAAATAAAAAGAGTGTTTGATACACACCAGCCAGACGTTGTAATGCACTTGGCCGCGGAATCCCATGTGGATCGCTCGATAGATGGCCCAGGTGAATTTATTCAAACAAATGTGGTGGGAACCTACACACTTCTCGAAGAAGCCAGAGTCTATTGGTCTTTGTTAAATGACTCTAAGAAGGGGACGTTTAAATTTCACCACATCTCAACCGATGAAGTGTATGGTGACTTACCACATCCAGACGATGTAGATGGTGGGGTGGAACTACCCTTATTTACTGAAGAAACGCCGTATGCACCCAGCTCACCCTATTCGGCTAGTAAAGCATCTTCAGATCAACTTGTAAGGGCATGGTTAAGAACTTATAAATTACCCACCTTAGTAACTAATTGTTCAAACAATTATGGTCCATTTCACTTCCCGGAGAAGCTTATCCCCCTAGTGATATTGAATGCATTGGCGGGTAAGGATTTGCCGGTTTATGGTAAAGGCAATCAAATTCGTGACTGGCTATATGTTGAAGACCACGCCCGCGCCTTAGTACTAGTTGCATTGGAAGGGAAGATAGGTGAAACCTACAACATTGGTGGTCATAACGAAAATAAAAACATAGAAGTCGTGAGAACTATTTGCCGTATATTGGACGAACTGAAACCTAAAGAGGCGAAATACGAAGAGCAGATCACCTTCGTTAAAGATCGACCAGGGCACGATATGCGATACGCTATCGACGCTTCGAAGATAGAACGAGAGCTAGGATGGACGCCTGAGGAAACGTTCGAAAGCGGTATCCGAAAAACCGTGCAATGGTATTTAGATAACGAAAGCTGGTGGCAGGCAGTACTGGATGGAAGCTATCAGGGAGAGAGACTCGGCACAGGCCATTAGTCTTATACATATTTCATGTTAAAATAAAAAATGCCGCTTGTTAGCGGTATTTTTATTTTGGGTTGGGAAATTAGAATGATAAAGAAACTCTCGATGCTGACTGTCAAAGCTGCCGTTGGACTATTGCCCGTGGGGGTCAAGAAGAGTCTTAAAAAAAATGCTCGGCTAACTGAATTTTATAGTCGGTCGTTACAGCGGTCAGGGTTATTTTTCGGATTTCCCAGTCCTAAAAAATTGCAGGCGCTTTATAATAAACGATTAAATCAGCAAGCACGTGAGCTCTCAGAATATGCGATAACCCAGACAAAATGTCAGGTTGTTATTGCTGGCGATAATGCGACTAAAGTTTTGCACACCATCACTTCTTTTGACGAAGAGTATTTAGCAATTGTTACGCTAATTGTGGAGGATGAAATATTTTCTCAAATCAGCGCAGCTATCAATAATCACATTATCGTTAAGCCTTTCTCAACTTTTGCAGACATCGATAGCACTCCTGCATTATTAATTCGTCAAGGGGAAAGCGTAGATACCAAACGCTTGCTACAAACACTGACAAAATATAACGCCTCGCTGGAAGGCCAGGTTACTTATTTTGACTGGCATTACGTGGATAAAAAAGGAACACCCGTTGACCCTCAACTGTTGCCGGATTGGAATCCTGATCTGCAGTTGTCGACGGGCTATATTAAAACGGCGATATGGTTGCAAAACCCCGTCGAATGGTTACAGCGGTTTCCGCTAAACAATAATTACTATTGCTGGCTTGCTAAGTTTGGATTGGCGAACGAAAGCGCAGTTTTTCATATTCCCTATTCTATTCTTGCTGCCCCAGGAAGCTATGCAGAGGATAAAATTGACTTAGTCGCACTGGCTAATGAACCTGCAGATAAAGCGGCTGGCACGGTAGATAAGAATAACGCCGTTGTTAACCTGATGTGGCCCCTTCATACCGCCCCCTTAGTTTCGCTTATTATTCCTACGTATAACGGTAAAGAGCTGGTTCGAGGATGTATAGAGTCTATTTTGGAGAAAACCACATATCAAAACTATGAAATTATCCTGGTGGACAACAATTCAGACGATCCAGCATGTTTGGCTTATTTTGAACAGCTCAATCGCGACCCTAAAATAACAGTGTTGAAGTTCCCTTATCCTTTCAACTATTCGGCCATCAACAATTTTGCGGTGAAACACGCAAAAGGTGAAATCATAGGGCTGATTAACAACGACATCGAAATAATCACACCTGAATGGCTCGAGTATATGGCCGGCCATGCCATGCGCGCTAATATAGGTTGCGTAGGAGCAAAACTATTATATGCCGACGGTCGCCTTCAACATGCCGGTGTTGTGCTTGGGTACGGTGGCGGGGCAGGCCACGCACATAAGTATTTTCCGCGGAATCATGCTGGGTATTTAAAGAGGATCGTTGCAACTCACAATTACTCAGCGGTCACAGCAGCGTGCCTGTTGGTCAAAAAGACACTTTTTAATGAAGTCGGTGGCCTGGACGAATCCAATCTCAAAGTAGCCTTCAATGATGTTGATTTTTGTTTAAGGGTGCGAGAAACCGGTGTACATAACCTGTATTGCGCAGAAGCTGAAATGTTTCATTATGAAAGTATCTCAAGGGGCCTTGATATTTCTCCTGAAAAGGCACAGCGGTTTAAGCAGGAGCTGGACTTCTTGCAAACAAACTGGGTCAGCTATATTGAGCATGATCCTGCGTACAACCCCAACTTGACCCTTAGGCGAGAAAACTTTTCGATAAAGGAGTAGAACAATAAATTTGATAGTTTCAAAGTAAATTAAATTCGAAAGTAGAGAGCTTAAGTTTAATTTAGTGAAAATAATGTTAATTAAAAGGGTGTTATGTTTGTGCTTATCAAGAGTGACCCTTTATAATAAATTTTGAAAAAAGTTAAATCTTGAATCAAACCGGGTTTGTCGGAGGCTAATTATCTTGAGAGAATTAGCCAATGAACAAGAGAGTAACGTATTCCCCA
>NZ_JAPFRD010000007.1 GCF_026183695.1 Alteromonas aquimaris
TGAATCAAACCGGGTTTGTCGGAGGCTAATTATCTTGAGAGAATTAGCCAATGAACAAGAGAGTAACGTATTCCCCAGAAGTCCGCGAGCGAGCAGTTCGCATGGTTTTGACCTCAGAGCATGAGCACCCATCGAGGTGGGCGGCTTTGGTGTCTGTTTCATCTAAAATCGGTTGTACACCTGAGACGTTAAGGGCTTGGGTTAACAAGATGGAAGTCGATTCAGGTAAAAAGCCTGGTGTTACTTCGGATGCTGCAGCCAAAATTAAAGAGCTTGAACGAGAAAATCGTGAGTTAAAACAAGCTAATGAGATTTTACGCAAGGCCTCGGCTTTTTTTGCGCAGGCGGAGCTCGAACGCAAACCTCGGAAATAGTTAAATTTATAGATGCCAATCGTGCGTTGTATGGTGTCGAGCCGATTTGTCGTCAAGTGCAAATCGCACCGTCAACGTATTATCGGTACAAGGCCCTTGAAGCTGCGCCTGAGCGGCGCTGCCAGCGTTATCACCAAGATAAAGCGTTAAAATCTGAAGTGATGCGTGTCTGGCAGGAAAATAAGCAATGTTATGGCGTGAGAAAGGTCTGGAAACAGATGAAACGCGAAGGCTTTAGCATTGCTCGTTGCACGGTAGCCAGACTCATGAAAGTGCTGGGTAT
>NZ_JAPFRD010000009.1:0-265444 GCF_026183695.1 Alteromonas aquimaris
ACTATTATCGACAATTAGCCGAAGATACGGCAGCATGACTCAAACAAATCCGCCTCCGAATTTACCGGCGCGATTCAATAGGTGGGAGTGGGTATGATAGGTTGGGATTGACCATCTCTAATTAAGCAGGAACCAATTTCTAATTCTAAAGTCAGAAAGTGGCTTTGTCTGAAAAATTACTAAAATGGATTGAAATTGAAAAATTAGATGAGCAGTTTTGAGCAAGCAAACTGCCTGCTATTACATTAGTTCTTTTAACTAGTTCTGTTACCTAAGTACTATTACTTACACCGGACATTTTGTAAGATGCCAAGCGGACATTTTGTTTAATCCTACCGGACAAAATATTATTCCCTATCGGACATTTTGTAAGGTCGAAAGTCAAAAACGACTTTTTTATAGTCGAATTCGACTTGACTCCATAGGTGGGAACAAGGGTGTTAATTTGAGCAAATAGCATCACGTAAGGCCTCGGCTCGCACTTCTTGTTTGTCCATCATGTAGGATTCCATATAAATTACTGTTGGGTCATCTTCTGATGCCCTGACGACAAATTGACTTCCTGAGTAGTTGTATGTAACCACTCCTAATTGTCTTAGTTTTTGAAGGTGCCGGTAAGCTGTACCTCGGCCTAGATTAGACCAGTATTCGAAATGCGCGTTTGACCTGAAATATAGCTCAGTCTGGCCTCTCGCAGATTGCGCCCAGGAAATTCTACAAAGCAGATAAGCAGATTTGATATCCTGCGTAGTGTCTATGGAATCAATAGTCAGTATTTGAAAGCTGGGTATCTCTTTATAGTCGTTCCCACAACCATCAAATTCCCCAAAATCATGATCGGGTGAATTATTTGTGAGAAGCTTCGTATAGAGTTCTTTTAACGCGTTACTGTTATGGCTGTTCACATGCGAGTATTCGTATGCTCCTAACCAGCCTGAGTTCATTCTTGTTCTTTTACGGTGGAAATAGCCCTGTTCTTCAAATAGTGTTCGCAGCTTCCTTCTAATCGTTTTTTCGTTTACGTAGAACATTTCAGCGTAGTCTTCGGCACATTTCCAAGGGTTGTAGCCTTTAGCAATCCAATAATAAATGTCGCCAGTCATAGCGGCTCCAAGTACACCCTGGTAATTAACAACAGTATCGAAAAGAAATATTTTCTCAGGGCGCTTTGTAAGCACCTTTCTTTCTGACATAATCTTTCCCCGAACGGGTAGCCCCTAAGGGCTACGCTGCGTTTGGATGGGACGGTGGTTCGAAGCTCAGTGGATCGGCTTTTCGCTTGCTACGAAAGAAATTAAGAAGAATTATCGCTTTCTTCCTCTGTTCATCGTCTGCTAACCAATAGCGATTGAAAGCCTTCTGGCAGTAGTTAACGATTGTCGATTTATCAGGCTTTCTCGCTACCGTTATTCCATGTTGTTTCTGTAAAGAGCTTACAGAAGTATGGAGGCACGATTCGCGGTAATCCCAAAATGCTTCAGGTTGGGTTATACCATCGCTTCCTTTTCGAATTAAAAGCATGAGAAAACGTTCTATTTTTTTTGGTGGATGTAATGGTTTAGACTTACCAGTGTTCAGATTGGTGTTGTCGTCTTTCGGGGCGGCTGCACTATTAATTTTCATAATAGTTACCTCATGCCGCTATTACGTCTAAGAGTCGACTTGCTCTTAATTTTCGATATTTGACAAGTCTTTCAACTATTTCTTTTAGTTCATCGTCACTCATACCAATAGAACGAGCCGTAAGAACCGCCTGTACTTCTTCAGTTATGTAGCCAGTTGATCGAGCACCTAAATTTAGAGCTGGTGGGAAAAGTCCTTCTAAAACTTGTCTTCGTAGGCCAGAGGTTGACCATGTAGTTAGTTTGAGGACTTCAGCGGGTTTCAGAATTGAAATATCATCTTTCATTTGAATCACCTGAGTTGTTGTTTAACGTTCAAAGCTCACAGTGATTTTCTTGATAATCCTAAGAGAAGTAACGGACAGCTAATCACGTTATTTGTCCGCTTTTTTTTTCCAGCGTCTCCAGTTTCGCAAAAATGTCTCAACGTCCGTACCGCTTAATTTTTCAAGAAACTCTTTATCCCCAAACGGATACCTACCGTTTAAAAATTCCTCAGCCAGTTCAGACTGAGAAGGCGACTTTCCCCCTTTATTTTTAGCTCCTAACTTTTCTAAGCCAACTATTCCAGAAAATGTCATATAAAGCTGATCAGAAGATCGTCTTGCTGCTTCATTACCGACAGACGGCTTTTCACGTCCAAAAAAAATGTGCTCTAAACTTTTTGAACCGCCACTCTTAAAGTACTCCATGAAGCAATCGGTTAACCATAGAAGAATTTCTGGGGGAGGATAAAATCCACTATCAATATAGTAATTAAAGGCGTCTAAGGGAGTCGCCGCTAGCCTCTCGTCGCTCTCACGATCTAATACATTATGTAAAGTGTGGTCGTAGTTAAAAGTATATACTTGATTACTGAGCACTTCCCATGAGTGTTCCAGTGAAGCTTTAACAGGATAATCATCATGATCTTTTAATTCTTCTCTCCATAGACGAACTTCGTTCCAATCATTTTTTTTAATTTTTCTGGCTCTCATTCATTCTTCTCCCTTTATTTTACGCGACCACCATTCCATCATTTCACGTCTACGCTGAAGATATTGAGCACGGTTGTACGCTGCCCTCACCTCATTCTCATCTTTATGAGCAAGCGCAGCTTCAATAACATCATGGTCAAAACCTTGTTCATTCAAAATTGTACTCGCAAGCGCCCTCATACCATGAGCCACTAAGCGATCTCTGAATCCCATATCTCTGAGTGCTTTATTTGCTGATTGTCGATTAGCGGGCCGTTTAGGGTCGATATGTGAAGGAAAAATATACTCACGGTGAAAGCTGATAGGTTTCATTAACTCTAGAAGTTCTATTACTTGTGGTGTTAGAGGCACTAAATGCTGCCTATCCATTTTCATTCGTTCCGCAGGTATAGCCCAGATAGCTTCTTTAAAATCAATTTCAGCCCATTTCGCTTCTGCTGCCTCGCCAGGACGAACCATTGTGTGAAGTTGAAACTCAATTAGACAGCGAGTGGTTATTTTAGCTGACGAATAACGCAAAGCTTTCATCAGGGCTGGTAATTCTTCCGGTGGCAAAGTTAATTGGTGCTTTACCTTGGTGATAGGAATTAATTCTTTAATACCTATCAGTGGATTATGGTGGATAATTCCCGCATTGACCGCATAGGTCATAACGCTATTCATTCGCCTAGCCACTTTTCGCGCTATTTCATGACTACCTCTTTCGATTATTTTATTTAAAACTTCTATCGCTCTAGGAGCTGTCAGGCTTTCAATTGGGACTTTACCGATATAAGGAAATATATCATTTTTAAATGAGCGCTTTATGTTCTTCAACGTTCCATCAGCTACTTTGCTTGAGTGAACTACAAACCACTTTCTCGCAACACTCTCAAAAGTGGTCTCTGCAGATTGAACCGCCCTCACCTTTTCTGAATCTCTGTGATCTTTCGGGTCGATATCTTTGACTAGGAGCTTTCTTAACGATTCTCTTGCTTCTCTTGCTTCTGCCAGGGATATTTCTGGATATGAACCAATACTTATATTGCTTCTCTTCTTAGTATGGGGGCGTGTGTAATTGAATAGCCACAGCTTAGAGCCGTTAGGTTTTACTCTTAAAGCGAGCCCTTTTCCATCCGCCAGGTTGTATTCCTTATCTTGCGGTTTCGCTTGTTTTATTTGGGTTGCGTTAAGTGCGGTTACATTCCGTGGCATGTTTTTGTAACACCGTTTAAGTAACATTTTTTCGTTGTTACAGTGAGTGTTACTAAAAAATTGGAATGTTGCAAATCATCACAAACGTTCAAAAGTGTTTTTAGTGAGGTAAAACACTGATTTAACAAAGTTAAAAACGTTTATAGAATTTTATGGAATTAGAAAATGGTGCCCGGGGCCGGACTTGAACCGGCACACTCTAACGAGCGAGGGATTTTAAATCCCTTGTGTCTACCAATTTCACCACCCGGGCATGGGCTTGTCTTTCGACAATAAGGTGTGGCCTAAAGCCATTACTGCGTAACGGAATAATGGAGGCGGAACCCGGAGTCGAACCGAGATCCACGGATTTGCAATCCGCTGCATAGCCATTCTGCCATTCCGCCGAATTGGAGCGGGAAACGAGACTCGAACTCGCGACCCCAACCTTGGCAAGGTTGTGCTCTACCAACTGAGCTATTCCCGCCCTTTTTGAATCCGTAACAGTGTTTGCAGTTTACATTTCGCGCAACCTGCCAAGAAGCTTGGCAATCGCTATCGCGACGAGGTATGTACACTACCAACTGTACTATTCCGTACTCTTTTGAGTCCGTAACAGTATTTGCAGTTTACATTTCGCGCAACCTGCCAAGAAGCTTGGCAATCGCTATCGCGACGAGGTATGTACACTACCAATTGTACTATTCCGTACTCTTTTGAGTCCGCAACAGTATTTGCAGTTTACATTTCGCGCAACCAGCCAAGAGGCTTGGCAATCGCTATCGCGACGAGGCATGTACACTACCAACTGTACTATTCCGTACTCTTTGTGATGAATCTCATCACTACAATTGAGCTAGTTATCAATACGGTAACCCGCTTCAAATGTGGGGTGCATTCTACCGTTAACACCTAAACTGTCAATACAAAAAAACGAATAATTTGCTGTTTATGAACTGTTTGCTAATTTTTTATTCAGTTTGCTTGAAGAAACATCAATTTTTAGCAGTGGCGGGTGATTTCAAGTATTTGCCCGCGGCGGCTGAGTAAACAACCATCGACCATAACGACAAAATTGCAGCTATGTATAATAAACCATGGCCTAACGTGACCCAATAAATAGGAATTCCCATGAAGGTTTCTAATTCAGAAAGTAAGCCTATTAGTGCCAGCATTTGTGCCATCGTTTTTGCTTTACCTATAAAGGATACTTTTACCTGTTCACTCATGCCAATTTGGCCCATCCATTCTCGTAGCGCAGATATGTACACTTCTCTTACCATTAAAATAATGGCCGGTATGGTTATCCATAGTGACTGATAGGAGTGCGTTATCATAAGAAGCGCGGCGGCAACAATCAACTTGTCGGCCACGGGATCCAGAAACGCGCCGAAGGGAGTGCTTTGTTGTAGTTTTCTAGCCAAATAACCGTCTATCCAATCGGTTATTGCGGCTAACCAAAAAATAAATGCGCCAGCCTGTTTCGCCCACTGCCAGTCTAAAAAGTAAACGAACACAAATACAGGTATAAGAATAACGCGAAATAGGGTGATGATATTGGGTACTGTCCACATAATTACTTATTCACCAGCGTAACCGGCTGTCCTTCTTTTTGTTCTATTATCAGATTAACGTAATTTTGAACTCATCAATAGTGATTTATAAATGCAAATGATCATAAATTGTCTCAGCGAGTTCTTTACTGATACCAGGGACATTAGCAATTTCATCTTTACTTGCCTTTTTCAAACCTTGTAAGCCCCCCATATACTTAAGTAACGTTTGACGTCTTTTGGCCCCTATACCGGGGATACTCTCAAGGCTTGATGTGGTTTTAACTTTCTGACGGCGATTACGATGGCCACTGATGGCAAAACGGTGAGATTCATCTCGTATGTGTTGGATTAAATGCAGGCCCGGAGAATGCGAGTCCAACGCGATAGTTTCATGCGAACCAGCCAGGATCAAGGTCTCCAACCCAGGTTTTCGAGTCGTGCCTTTCGCCACGCCTATCAACAAAGGTTTGGCCTCTTCTGGCCAGTCCTCGAAAAAATTTTCAGCTTGAGCTAACTGGCCTTTTCCTCCATCTATAAACAAGATGTCAGGAATTTTACTGACCTCTTTAACATTCTTATAGCGGCGTTTTAGTGCCTGTGCCATGGCCGCATAGTCGTCGCCAGGGGTAATACCTTCAATGTTGAAACGTCTGTAATCACTTTTAAGCGGGCCTTCGCGATTAAACACCACACATGAGGCAACCGTCTGCTCCCCCGCGGTGTGACTGATGTCGAAACACTCCATGCGCTGAATGGGCATATCCCGTTCAAGGGCCGATTCCAAGTCTATATAACGCGCTAAAATAGACTGTTGTTTGCCAAACTGTGCTTCTAATGCTGATTCTGCATTTTTTTGTGCTAATTGCAGATAACGACGTTTTTCCTCTCTCGCCCCGCGGAAAAGTTTAACCTTATGTTTGGCTTCGTGTGACAATAAGTCAATAATTGCGGGCTCATCCGAAAGTGCAGTATTAAGCACTATCTGTTTGGGGATAATTTTATTTCCTGCTAAATAAAATTGTAAAAAGAATGATTCAAATATTTCTTCTTGTTCTGTATTAGCGGGCACCTTGGGAAAATAGGCTTTACTTCCTAATAATTGATTATCGCGGATAAACAGCACCTGTATACACGCCATCCCCCCTTTAACAGCGAAACCGAACACATCCATCTCATCCAGAGTCCCAGAGACCCATTGACGTTCCTGCACTTTCCTAAGTACATTAATTTGATCACGATATCGCGCAGCTGCTTCAAAATTTAGCGATTCGCTGGCGCGTTCCATTTTATCTACCATTGTGGCAATAACTTGCTGGTTCTTACCCTGTAAGAATAAGCGCGCCAGACTCACCTGTTCCTGATACTCTTCGTCGCTTACATAGCCTTCTACACACGGCGCCGAGCAACGCTTCATCTGATATTGCAGGCATGGACGGCTGCGTGCCCGGTAATAACTATCCTCACACTGTCTCACAGGAAATATTCGCTGCATTGAGCGCAGACTCTCTCTCACTGACCACGCGCTGGGATAAGGACCGAAGTATTCGCCTTTGGCTTTTTGAGGACCTCGATGAAACGCGAGTCTTGGGTGGTCGTGAGCGGACAAAAAAATAAAAGGGTAAGATTTATCATCCCGTAAAAGCACGTTATAGCGAGGTTTGTATTTCTTAATGAAGTTATTTTCTAACAGGAACGCTTCAGTTTCACTGTTAACCACCGTTACATCCATGTTCGCTATTTGACTGACAAGCGCACGAGTCTTAGCATTATCCACTTTCATTCTGAAATAGCTGGATACCCTATTTTTCAGGTTTTTGGCTTTCCCTACATAAATTACATCCCCTTCCTGATTGTACATACGGTACACACCAGGTTGGTGAGATAAATGCTTTAGGAACTCATTTGCGTCAAAGTCTGACATGCATCTTATTACTATCTACAACAAGTTTGGATCGATAAGTTTATGGCGCAATGCGAGATGCGTGAGTTCAACGTCAGTTGAAACACCCAGTTTCTCGAACATGCGATAACGATAGGTATTAACCGTTTTCGAATTGATGCTTAATTCAACAGCAATTTCTGGCACTTTTTGCCCACGGGTAAGTCGCAATGCAATATTAAGTTCACGGGTTGAAAGGCCATCAAATGGATTATCATTGTCGGGGGCTATCCGGCTAATCGCAATACTTTGTGCAATGTCAGGGGGTAAATATTTTTGTCCCGCCGCCACTTTATAGATAGCACGGATCATTTCATTGGGTTCAGTATCTTTTGTCAGAAAGCCGTAAGCGCCTTGCTGCATTACCTGCGCAGGTATGGGGTTTTCTTTGTGCATTGATAAACATATAACACGCGTGTTTTCAGACATGCGTACGACTTTTTTCGTCGCCTCTAAGCCTCCCATACCTGGCATGTTCACATCCATTAACACCACATCAGGGGCATTTCTACGACATAACTGGACAGCTTCTTCACCATTTTTAGCTTCGCCAATCACGGTAAAATCACCTACATCTTCGAGAATTCGGCGAATTCCATTACGTACCAGGTCATGATCGTCCGCTAGGAGTATTTTGATCACGTTTTACGCTCACTATTTTGATAGTGGTTTCACTTCGAATCGCATCATATCATGTTAGTTAAAACTGTGAATACTTGAACGAGAGAGTTTTGGCTATCCCTAGTAATTAAGTGTTGAACGATGAAACGATAACAGAAGTATAAAGTTATTTTCAGAGGAATAATAAACCATGCCATACGAAAATAAACAGGATTTACCCGTCGCCGTCAAAAACAATTTACCTTCCCATGCGCAGGATATATTCAAAGAAGCCTTTAACAGTGCGTGGGACGAATATAAAGATAAAGAGGATCGTCGAGGAAACGACAGTCGTGAAGAGGTCGCTTTTAAAGTTGCATGGGCCGCTGTCAAAGAAAAATATCATAAAAATGCAGATGACAAGTGGGTGAAAAAGTAACGGGCTATATCGCCCCCTCACTTACCCCTTCACAGGCTTTCTGACAACATACAACACCACCCAAGCTGCTGCCGCCACAGCAAGCCCAGTTAGCTTAGGGTTTATTTCTTGAAAATTTAAAAATAAACCAGCATGCATAGTTAGATAAAGAAAAAGGCAATAAAAGCCAAATGGTTTGCGTTTTATTACGCCATATGCACCGGTGAGTAGAATCCCCCCCATTAAGAAAATATATAAAAAATAGATTGGGAGTGTGAATACAACAAGTTGTTCATTCAATCGCGCATTAATAAAAGATTGGGTTTCCAGTAGTGCATCTTGCAGCGGTACTAGATCGATTAGCGTCTGTGACTGTAAAAAAAGTGCCGCCCCTACCCCTACACGCACGATCCCAAACAATACGAAATATAAAATAATTAACCAGCCGACGAGATGCGTCAGGCTAGTAATGTATGAATGCAAACCTCTGAAATGCGCCATATTCCCTACCCATTTTTTTCACTACCTTAGCAGAAACTTTCTGCCATGGGCTGGCTGGGAAACAGAACGTTACATTTTATGCCAGGTTGTTACGAGTAAGGCCCACCTTTATCGATAGTAAAAATCTGGTTAACGTCATTGTTCGCAAAAGAGAGTCATGGTTATTTAAATGGAGCGGGTAATGACAACAGTCGGTTCGTAAAACGATTTGGTAAGCTTAATGATGCTGTTGTTACTAGCCCTAATCAAATAGGCCGCGCATAAACCCATCCGTTTTTGCCGCTTTTTCGACACTAATTGGGTGCAACAAAGTTGAAGCGTTAATTGCCCTGCTCAATTTTTTTGACGTAAGTTTGAAACGGCAATGCGAAAAAATAACTAAGGTTAGGGCCACGGATGAAAGCGACATTCTCTAAGGGTAGCGGGCTGCTTCCCGCATATCATTACCGCTACAAAACTGAGGAGTTAGCAAGCACCCCTTCTCCCACCGCAGCCTACCCGATAGCCTGTTGATTCTTCAGGCTAAAGCAGATGGGGGATAGAACTAACTTAGCATACTTCACTTCTTCAGCGACGCCTGTCCTATTAGAGCCCGCCCTGCCACAACCGTCTTAAAACCAACGAGTTAATAGCTGAAATTAACATGCTGAGGCAGCACTTTGTTGCGGATAAAACTAGATATACCGGAACGGACCCGTTCCAACTGTAAAAAGAAAAAAACCGCACGATTGTGCGGTTTTAAGAATGTGGCGGAGAGTGAGGGATTCGAACCCCCGGAAGGTTTGACCCTTCGCCTGATTTCAAGTCAGGTGCATTCAACCGGACTCTGCCAACTCTCCGTGAAGTGAGGCGTATCTTAATGATATTTTTCGCACTGTAAAGGGTTAATTTAAAAAAAAAGTTTAACTGCTTGAGAAATAACCATAGCGTTTATTTTTACAGCTTGTTACACAAAATTTGTTTTGAATAGTGGGTATAGTTGCCGAAAACACTTGAAAAAAGAAACCAAAAGCCATACAAAGGAAGTAATAAATAGTATGACCGTTTATGGTCGAATTCGAGTGTCCAGTTGGAGAAAATAATGGATCAACGTTCGATGTATGCAAGTGCATCTCAGACATCTGTACTGCAGACTAATAAAGTTTTGCGCAACACCTATATGTTACTCGCCATGACACTGGCATTCAGTGCGGTGTGTGCAGGTATCGCAATGGCTGTTGGCATTACTCCTATGATGTCGTTAGTAATGACAATCGGTGCTTTCATCACCTTGTTTGTCGTTCATAAGAAAGCGGACTCAGCTTCCGGTATCTACTGGGTTTTCCTTTTCACAGGCTTGATGGGTGCATCCTTAGGTTATACGCTTAATTTTTATTTAGGTGTAGCGGGCCCTGGACTCATCATGGAAGCGCTTGGAGCGACAGCGCTCGTGTTTTTTGCTCTTTCCGGTTACGTTCTAACTACTAAGAAGGACTTCTCATTCTTGGGTGGTTTCTTAATGGTTGGTTTGGTAGTAGCTATTATTGCGGGTATAGCAAATATCTTTTTTGCTATTCCAGCGGTTAGCCTGGCATTAAGCGCAGCTATCGTATTCATCATGTCTGGCCTGATTTTGTTTGATACCAGTCGAATCATTCACGGTGGTGAAACCAATTATATCCGGGCTACTGTCTCGTTATATTTGAACATCTACAACTTGTTTGTATCTATGCTTCACCTATTAGGTGCATTCGGTGGCGACGACTAATACCGCTAGTCGAATTGTAATGGAGAAACACCCCTTTTAGGGGTGTTTTTTATTGGTATGCTTTCATATTCGATGTTAATTACCAGCGCCCCGTATGATGGCGAACGTATAAGCAGTGCACAACTGTTTGCCCAGGCGCTAGCAGAAAACCCTGATACCTGTTTACGCAATATATTTTTTTACCAACAAGGCGTATTTAACGCTAACTTTCTCAGTACGCCTACAGCAGGCCAGGTCAATCTGTATAAAGGTTGGTGCAAACTGGCTGCGCAAAACAATATTAAATTACAAGTCTGTGTCACGGCTGCGGCAAAACGTGGAATAATTAGCCAACAAGAGCAAGTAGAAAACGATTTAGCTGCATTCACTTTACAAGCTCCGTTTGAACAAACCGGGTTAGCGGATTTTTTTACTCAGCTTCATAAAGCTGATCGATTGGTACAGTTTTAATGGCAACTATTCTTATTCGTATGACCAGTGCTCCCTACGGCACCAACAGTGCCGAGGAAGGATTAGACTTTGCTATTTCAGCAACCAATTTTGGGCACGAGGTACTGCTAGTTTTTGAAGGTGAAGGCCTTTATCAACTAATAATGCGACAACAGCCAGAGGGTACGCCAAATCATGCTAAGCGATTAACCGCCCTACCATTTTTTGATATTGAAGAATGTTTTTACAGTGAACTCAGTTTACAGTTGTTAGGTTTGTCGGAAAGTGTACTAGGCGACGTCGCATCCCCAGTCACCGAAAAAGAATTGCAGGCTTTGTATAATAAAGCCAATCATGTGGTAACGTTCTGATGCTTTATATCATTAGAAATTCACAATTAAGTGAGTGGCAAAAGCAAACCCTTAAATCCTTAAGCGCTGAAGACGCTATTATGTTTGCCGAAAACGGGGTTTATAATTTGTACACGGGTGTTATAAACAGTAACGCAAATATATATGCGTTAAAGCAAGATTGCCTTTCGCGAGGCGTTGACAGTGTTGACGTTGATATGGTCGATTACGCAGCATGGGTTAAGTTAACTACAACACACAAACATTGGTTGAACTGGTAGTGCAGAATTCTTATTTTTTAGACTGGGAACAACAGCAAATAGAAGTCGACAAGGCGGGCTACCTGCTGGATTACCGAGACTGGCGAGAGGAAATGGTTCCCATTTTAGCTGAACAGGAGAATATCGTTTTAACCGATGCTCATTGGGAAGTCGTACGGTTTGTAAGAGCGTTCTATTTAGAGTACGAAACGAGTCCAGCAATACGAGCGCTAGTTAAAGCAATGGCAGTAAAATTCGGCCCGGAAAAAGGTAACAGCCGTTATCTGCAACGATTGTTCCCCAGAGGCCCTGCCAAGCAGGCCACAAAATTAGCGGGTCTGCCAAAACCCGCTAAATGTCTTTAATGCTATTTTGCTGCAGCGCGAAGCTCAGTTATTCCCCCCATATAGGGAAGTAGCACTTCAGGTACTTTAACTGAACCATCAGCTTGCTGATAGTTTTCCAAAACCGCTACCAGTGTTCGGCCAACGGCTAAACCAGAACCATTCAAAGTATGAAGCAATTCAGGCTTTTTCGTTTCAGGATTACGATAGCGGCCTTGCATACGACGGGCCTGAAAATCGAGCATATTCGAGCACGACGAAATCTCTCGATAAGTATCTTGTGCAGGCAACCACACTTCCAAATCGTAGGTTTTGCACGACCCGAAACCCATATCTCCAGTACAAAGAAGCATCTTGCGATAAGGAAGATTGAGCTTTTGTAAGATCACTTCAGCATGATTGGTTAGCTCTTCAAGTGCTTCAAAGCTTTTCGACGGTTCGACCAATTGGACCAATTCCACCTTATCGAACTGATGCATTCTGATAAGGCCTCTGGTATCTCGCCCGTAGGAACCGGCTTCACTCCTGAAACACGGCGTATGCGCTGTCATTTTCACGGGCAATTGCTTTGCTTCAAAAATGTGATCGCGAGCGACATTTGTCAACGGCACTTCGGCGGTAGGGATTAGCGACAAGCGCTGGCCTTCTTCGGTAGCAGGTTCTGTATGAAAGGAATCACCTGCGAACTTAGGTAGCTGTCCAGTACCCAGCATACTTTCAGTATTAACTAAGTAAGGTACGTAATTTTCCTCGTAGCCATGCTCCTGAGTATGGACGTCCAACATAAACTGCGAAAGTGCACGATGTAGCCTGGCAACCTCTCCCCGCATTAACACAAAACGGCTTCCAGAGAGTTTTACCCCAGTCTCGAAATCTGCACCATTATCCAACCCCTGGGCAATATCGACATGATCTTTCACTTCAAAATCGAATTTAGAAGGTTCTCCCCAACGAGATACTTCCTCATTTTCTTCTTCATCTTTACCAACAGGCACTGATTCATGAGGTAGGTTCGGGATGCCTAGCGCAATATCTTGTATTTGTTGGAGAAGCTCTGACAACTCTTCTTTTGCACTATCCAATTCATTACCCAATTTACCCACTTCGGCTAAAAGTGGGGCAATGTCCTGGCCCTGAGCTTTGGCTTTCCCAATCGACTTACTTCGAACGTTACGTTCGTTTTGTAGTTCCTGTGTTTTAATCTGTAAGCTCTTACGCTTTTCTTCAAGCGCTTTTAGTTGCTCCACGTCCAGCATAAAACCGCGGCTCTTAAGACGCATCGCCGTGTGTTCAATTTCTTCTCGTAAAAACTTAGGATCTAACATGGATCTTCTTTTATCCTTTAATTAACAAAATAGCCAACCAGCCAGCAATCAGGCAGGCGGTCACATTTACCAGTATGTTCATTACTGCTTTTTCCCACAAACCGTTTTCTAGTAGAGTTAGCGTTTCCAGGGAAAAGGTTGAAAAAGTGGTAAAAGCACCAAGCAGCCCTACCCCAACTAACGCTCGATAAGGAAATTCTGCCCAACTGCCATGTTCGATTAAACCGTACACGATGGCCAGTAAAAAAGAACCCACTACATTAACCGTGAGTGTACCAAATGGGAATTGTTTTCCAAACCAAGAATCAACTGATTGGGTGACAAAAAAACGTAAACATGCACCAGCAGCCCCACCCAGGGCAATGTAAAAATACAGGGTGACTGACGGACTCATCTTAATTCCTTTTTAGACTACTGTTGCGGTTGAGCTCGTCCAGATAATCGCGTTTAGCTTTTAAGGTTTTTTCCAGTCCCCGTTCATTCGGGTGGTAGAGTCTTAACTCAGATAATTCTGGTGGGAGATAACATTCACCGGCGGCAAAAGCATTCGCTTCATCGTGCGCATAACGATAACTTTTACCAAACCCTTGATCTTTCATCAAACTCGTTGGGGCATTGCGTAAGTGGTTCGGTACCGGATAGTCAGGACATTTAGAAACAATCGCCTTGGCCTCGTTAAAAGCCTTATAAACCGCGTTACTCTTTGCTGCTAGCGCGCAATATATAGCGGCCTGGGCAATTGCACGTTCTCCTTCAGCTGGCCCCACCCGATGATACGTATCCCAGGCATTCAGACTTAATTGAATAGCGCGCGGGTCTGCATTACCAATGTCCTCAGACGCTATCGCCAACAACCTGCGAGCAACGTAGAGAGGGTCTCCGCCACCGTTGAGGATCCTTACATACCAATAAAGTGCTGCATCCGGATCTGACCCCCGCACCGACTTATGAAACGCCGATATAAGATCATAAAATGCGTCTCCTTGTTTGTCGTATGCGGCTATCTTTTGACCCACTGCCGCTTCTACCTCACTGAGACTAATAGTATTATTTTCTGCAAAATCACAAGCCAATTCCAAATAAAACAAGAGGCGTCTTGCATCGCCAGCACACGCTACCAGCAAGGCCGTTCTGGCGTCGTCTTCAAGTGACAAGGATAAACTACCCAGCCCTCTGTCTACGTCAGACAGCGCCCTGTCTAGTAGTCCAGACAAAGCTTCTTCATGTAAAGATTGTAGAATGTAAACCCTGACCCTGGATAACAATGCTTTATTAAGCTCGAATGAGGGGTTTTCGGTGGTTGCACCAATGAGGGTTACCGTACCGTCTTCAACAAAAGGGAGAAATGCATCCTGTTGACTCTTATTGAACCGATGGATTTCATCTATAAACAAAATAGTGCGTTTGTGATAACGAGCATCCTGTGTAGCCTTTTCCATTGCCGCTCGCACATCCTTCACTCCTGATGTAACAGCAGACAGCTGAATGACACTGGCCTCGGTATACTGAGCAATCAATTGGGCGAGCGTTGTTTTGCCTGTACCCGGAGGCCCCCACAGGACCATCGAATGACATTGCCCGGCTAACAACATCTTTCTAAGTGGCTTCCCTTCACCAAGAATATGCTCTTGCCCTACATATTCATCCACATTTTGTGGACGCAGCCGAGCCGCAAGTGGTGTATAGGGTTTTGACGACTGCTGGTTCACCGTTGATCATCGACCGTGAACGAATCTGGATAGTTGGGAAGGAACATATCGTCAACAACCGAAAACTGCGTTTCAATATTGGAAAATAGCAATTCACTGATTTGCTCTTGTGCGTCCTTCATGGTCAGGCCAACAAGTTGATCATTTTTAAAACGCAAAGTTAAACGCTTAATCTGCCCTTTATCTGCCTTAGGAGTGATAACAAATTGGTTCGCATTGGCTACTTTTTCAATATTAAATTGCGACCATGCCTCCTCACTGGTATTCGTTAGCAATATAAACGGATTGTCAGCCACAATCTGACTCTGACTCATGATGGTGACTTGCTCAACAAATTGATCGATATTCCATACATTGTTACCGTCGGCAATTAACAAAACTTCATCAGGTTCATCGGTTTGCCAGCGCAACTTATCCGGCCGAGCCATCACCAGACGGCCCGCTGACTGGTGTACCATTTCTTGATTACTGTCTTTCACCACTTGCTTGAACGATGCCCGATATTGTTCCATACCAGATAATTTTTGTTTAAGCATCTTTTCATCTGACTCGGCTAAGGTACAAAAACTCAAAACGAGCATGCTAAAGCTTATCAATCGAAACATATTCACCATCACTTTTCTATTACTCTTTTTGTTTCCAATCTAACACCAGGGGCGACTAATCTTTGGGTGCAGGCGGGGCTAACACTTCACGATTTCCGTTATGCCCTGGCGAGCTAACCACTCCGCTTGCTTCCATTTGTTCGACGAGTCGGGCCGCACGATTATATCCGATACGGAATTTACGTTGTACACTCGAAACACTTGCTCTTCTCGACTCCGTCACAAACGCTACAGCCTCATCATAGAATGCATCAAGTTCTTGATCAGCGCCCTCAGGTTGTTCGCCAGGAAGTAAAACTTCTGCTGAAGCTTCACCATTGAGAATTTCGTCAATGTATTCAGGCTCACCCCGTTTCTTCCAATCTGCGACTACTGCATGCACTTCGTGGTCGTCAACAAATGCTCCGTGCACTCTGGTAGGGACAGGGCTGCCCGGCGGTAGATATAACATATCTCCCATTCCCAACAACGCTTCTGCTCCCTGCTGGTCAAGAATGGTACGGGAATCTATTTTACTAGATACCTGAAATGCAATACGGGTTGGGATATTGGCTTTTATTAGACCTGTAATCACATCAACCGAAGGACGTTGGGTTGCCAACACTAAATGTATACCCGCTGCACGCGCTTTTTGTGCAATACGCGCGATAAGTTCTTCTACTTTTTTACCCACGATCATCATCATGTCAGCAAATTCATCTACGACGACGACGATTGCTGGCAATTTTTCCAGATCCGGAGCTTCAGTTTCCATACTGTCTTCTGACCGCCAGAGGGGATCCTTAATTGGTTGCCCATCAGCGATAGCTTGTTTCACTTTCGCGTTGTAGCCCTTTAGGTTTCTTACGCCTAAAGCAGACATAAGACGATAACGCCGTTCCATTTCACCCACACACCAGCGCAGAGCATTTGCCGCCTCTTTCATGTCAGTAACGACCTCTGCCAAAAGGTGAGGAATGCCTTCGTAGACCGACAGTTCCAGCATCTTGGGGTCAATCATGATCATCCGTACATCCTCTGGCGTGGATTTGTACAATAAGCTTAAGATCATTACGTTTACCCCAACCGATTTACCCGCGCCAGTCGTACCGGCCACCAGTAAGTGGGGCATTTTTGCCAGATCAACTACGACTGGCTTACCACTGATATCAGCGCCCAGCACCATGGTTAAAGCAGAACTATTTGATTGGAAGGTGTCACAACTGATGACTTCACTTAATCGCACCATTTCACGCTTTTTATTTGGAAGCTCTAACCCAATTACGGACTTCCCGGGGATGACTTCAACCACGCGCACTGAAATAGCTGACATTGCACGAGCTAAATCTTTAGATAAACTGGTGATTTTGCTGACCTTAACGCCTGGCGCAAGATCTAATTCAAAACGGGTAATAACGGGGCCAGGAAAGACACCCACGACTTTTGCTTCGATGTTAAAGTCAGAGAGTTTTTCCTCGACTAAACGAGAAACAATATCCAATTCTTCCTGCGAAATTGGGTTTTCATGTTTGTCAGCTCTTTCCAATAAATCGAACGATGGCATCGGACCTTCAGGCGTCTGGATTTCATCATCACGCGATAGCGATGAAGTCTGCCCTGCCCCACTGTCGAGATTTTTTTCGCCATCAGGTTGCCTCGCCTTTGCCTTACTTTTAAAAGGGTTGCTGAATTTTTTGGTCGGTTGCTGGGCTGACGAATTCTCCTCCACTGAAAATGGCGGTAAATCTTCATCGTCATCTTCAAATACTTCAGCCGGAATATCAAACTTAGGCTCTTCTCTTTGAAAAGCAGGCTTCGTTTGATGGTTAAACGCAGGTGGCTCTGCGCGCATGCTGGTGATATCTATTTCTGTGTTACTTTCACTGGCTTGTGAGACGGTGCGATTGGGCAACGCAAGTGTCGGAAATTCTAAGCCCATCAACTGCTGAGGCATCGCCATTGCTTTTCTACCAGACCAGACCACACCCGATCCTATACCGTCAATTATAGCGAGCCAGCTTATCCCTGTAAGTAATGTAAATCCCGTACAAAAAAAGCAAAGTAGTAACAAGATTGTGCCAGGGATATTAAAATAAGGCACCAGCGCAGAGCTAATGACATCTCCAACAAACCCGCCTGCGGAAAAGTTGAATAAGTCGTTAAAGTTAAGACTCGCAATACCGCACGCGCCTAACGCCATTAGCACGCCGCCAATGATACGTAGTCCGATCGTTAAATAATCAAATTCTTCCAGAGTTTTTATATGCTGAAAAAGAAACCAACCAAGGAATGCACTACAAAAAGGAAGCAAATAGGCAAGATACCCAACGCTAAATAATAACAAATCTGCAATCCAGGCACCGGTAGCGCCTACCCAATTATGTACATCGAGTTGCAGGCCAGCCTGACTCCAGCCAGGATCGCCCGGATGGAAAGAGGCCAATGCTAACAACAAAAAAAATGCAAAAACGCAAGCTATAATCATGCCTGCTTCCAGCAATCGCTGAATACCTGAAAGTCGCGCCATACCCAAAAAATTTCTATCCAAAAAAACGTATCTTCCTGATCTTAAAAAATAAACGTAAACAGTAAAAGTATTGGTAACTATGCTATTTCCACTCTTAACCGATACTGAATCAGGCGTAATGTTAGTTGTTATAATATCTATATTAGCTATTGCTGAAGACTACCACATCCCCTAAAGCTTACCTACTTTTTACTTTTAAGAAAATTCCTCAGCGCATTTACTTAATTTGTATGCGTAATGCTGAGGTACTTTTAACTTCTTCCATTACGACGTACGTGCGTGATTCACTCACCCCTGGCAACCTGAGTAAGGTATCTCCAAGCAGGCGACGATAGCTCGACATATCAGCGACTCTCGCCTTAAGTAGAAAATCAAAATTACCTGATACTAGGTGACATTCCTGAATATCGTCATGCTTTTGCACTGCCGCAGAAAATTCGGCAAAGATATCAACAGATGTTTTAGTCAGAGTTATTTCAACAAACACCAGCATTGCTGCGCCTAGTTTAACCGGGTCAACTTCGGCATGATACCCTTTAATATAACCTTGGGATTCAAGTCGCTTTACCCTTTCCAGACAAGGGCTTGGACTGAGCCCCACTTGTTTGGCAAGTTCCACATTGGAAATTCGACCATCTTTTTGCAGCACGACTAATATATTTCTATCGATTCTATCTAAGTGTTTTGGTGTTTTTACCAACATTACAATATGCTTTCCACTCCATCATTTACAGAATTTTACACTGCCTTTGCGCAACATTCAGCATACAACGCTTTTTTTATTTCAGTATACTGCGCACCAAATTTGTTCCCTACATTTGAAGGAAGCCGTTATGCTTATAGGTGTACCAAAAGAAATAAAAAATCACGAGTATCGGGTGGGCCTCACTCCTGCGGCCGTTAAAGAATTCGTTACTCACGGCCACAAAGTTGCCGTGCAGTCCACCGCTGGGGAAGCGATCGGCTTTTCTGATACCATGTATCGTGAAGCGGGTGCCCAAATTATTGACAGTGCGGAAAAAATCTTTGCTGAAGCAGAAATGATCGTTAAGGTTAAGGAGCCTCAGCCGAACGAGTGTAAGCAGTTGAGTAAAGGCCAGACCCTGTATACCTACCTTCACCTGGCTCCAGATCCTATTCAAACAGAACTTTTAGTCGCTTCAGGCGCTACCTGTATTGCCTATGAAACAGTAACAGATGATCGTGGTGGCCTACCTCTGCTTGCACCTATGAGTGAGGTAGCTGGCCGTATGTCCGTTCAAGCAGGCGCCCATTATCTTGAAAAGGCTCACGGTGGCAGCGGTACGTTGCTTGGCGGGGTGCCGGGCGTTGCTTCAGGAAAAGTCGTCGTCATTGGCGGTGGAGTTGTGGGTATTAATGCCGCCAAAATGGCGCTTGGTCTAGGCGCAGATGTCACTATCCTGGATCGTTCGTTACCACGCTTGCGTCAGCTGGACGATATCTTTAATGGACACGTTAAGACCGTATTTTCAACAGTAGATGCGTTGGAATACTATTCGTCTAAGGCCGATCTCGTAGTGGGTGCAGTACTCATTCCTGGTGCGGCCGCTCCAAAGTTACTTAATCGCGACCATATTGCCGCTATGAAGCCAGGCAGTGTCGTGGTTGATGTTGCAATTGATCAGGGAGGATGTTTTGCCACATCAAAAGCAACCACGCACCAAGACCCGGTTTACATTGTCGATGACGTTGTTCATTACTGTGTAGCTAACATGCCAGGCGGCGTGGCGAGAACCTCCACTATGGCGCTTAACAATGCCACTCTTCCCTTCGGCCTGGCGTTAGCCAATAAAGGACCAAAACAAGCAATGCTTGCAGACCACCATTTACTCAATGGTTTGAATGTGCATGAAGGTAAGGTGACATATAAAGCAGTGGTTGATGCATTGGGTGACCAACTAAACCTAACCTATGTTGATGCAAAAGACGCGTTAAAATAACACGTTAAAATGATTGGAAAGCGCCTGACTAGGCGCTTTTTTTTAGGCAATATCTTTATTAACCTGCTTAAGCGTTTCTAGGGGGTGCCCAGACTGCGTAATGGGACGTCCCATAACCAGGTAACTGACACCACTTTTCATCGCCATCGCTGGCGTCATCACACGTTTTTGATCGCCCTTATCACTTCCGGCAGGTCTGATCCCCGGTGTAACCAGCAAAAAATCGGGGGCGAATTTATCACGCAATAATTTTGCTTCCTGTGCTGAACAGACTACGCCATCCAAGCCGGCCTGATTGGCTAACGTGGCGAGTTTAGTCACTTGCTCAGCAGGAGTTACTGCTGGAACGACCTGAGCAAGTTGCTCAGCATCCATACTGGTAAGCACTGTTACCGCAATAAGTTTTGTTTCTGGATGAGTGCTATCCGCAATAGCTTGTTTCGCTTTCTGCATCATTTCGAGACCGCCGGATGCGTGTACATTAACCATCCACACGCCTAGTTCAGCAGCAGCTTTGCATGCTTTTGCCACTGTATTGGGAATGTCATGAAATTTTAAATCCAGGAAAATATCGAACCCTTTGGCAATCAGCAGCTTTACGAAATCTGGGCCAAACAGAGTAAACATTTCCTTCCCGACTTTGAGCTTGCACTCGCTTGGGTCCAGTTGTGCTACCAGCGCCGTGGCCTCCTCTTTAGTGTCAAAATCGAGGGCGACAATAACTTTAGGATCTTGATTCAACGATTATTCTCCATCCAGACCTTTTATAGGCTTAACTGTATTCCACTTTTTACACGATGGGCATAGCCAGTAAAGTTTTCGCCCTGAAAATCCACAACTTTGACAGCGGTATTTAGGACGTTGAGATATCTGGTCTGCTACCAACTCTTTAAGCATTTTAAGACTGTCGGTGGAGGCAGAATCGCCCAAGTTATCAATATACAGGCCCATTAAGGTTTTGAATCCTTTCATGGTGGGCCTATCGCGTAATTGATTTAATAAATATTCTGCCGCTTGATTGGCATTCCCTTTCGACACCAATACATCGACCATTGCTAAATAAGATGTCGCACATTGTTGCCAATGCGCTTGTAATTGCTGTTCAAATGTATCCCAGTCGCCCGTTTCGGTGGCGATAGTCTCAAGTTTAGGTACCGCTTCACTAAACCAGTTGATATCTCTTTCAGCGACCTGTAACAAATAGCTTTGTGCTTCGCCGTAGCGCTTCTGTTGTAAAGCGAGATCGCCTAACATTAACCAGGGCCTGACTGCATGTTCATCGGCATTCACCGCCTTTTGCAGTAACGAAAGAGCCTGTCCCTGGTTATCGTCATTTATTTCACGCTGCGCTTGTTCACAGTAAAAGTGAGCAAGACGCTCACTCACATCATCGTTATCCCCGTGACACTCCACCATACGCTCTGCTAACTCGATCGCGCGGTCCCATTCTTTCGTAGTTTGGTAAATGCTGAACAGCTGTTGTTGGGCCACTAAATAATGTTTGTCACTATTTAACAACTGCAAAAATGCATTCTCTGCACGTTCAAGAAAACCTGCTTGCGTGTAATCCTTACCTAACTCTTTCAACGCATTTTCACGCTGACTCGGTGGTAATTCTTCCCGACTTACAAGATTTTGATGGACGAGGATAGCGCGATCAATTTCGCCTCGATGACGAAAAAAATTACCCATTGCGATATGGGTTTCAACCGTATCGCTATTCAGGTTTATCATTTTAATTAGGGTGTCGACGGCTTTATCCGGTTGGTCAGATAAAAGAAAATTAAGCCCTTTGTAATAATGTCGGGACAAAATACTTGATTGCTTACGCTGTGCCTGACGGACACTGTTTCGCCCCATCACCCATCCGTAACCGGCAGCAACTGGCAGCAAAAGAAACAGCAATTCGAGCATATCAGGCTTCTTTGGTTAACTTACGTATTTTTGCACGTGCCGCCATCAACTGGACACGCAAGGCCAACCAGCTTACCAGCATCATTAACAATCCAATTACAACGCCGAGAGCAACCGAAACGGCTATCAACGTAGACACGCGCATATCAGATTGTGCGATGAGGTAATTCACTGTAATCAGCGTTTCGTTTTGGGATCCCACAGCAAAGGCCAGAACCAATAAAACGAGAATCAATATAAGAGAAATTATTCCTTTCAATACAATAGTCTTAGTCGCGTTGCATTAAATCAAGCATAGCAAATTGAATTCTAAACTAACATGCAAAAATAGCTTTTTGACTTAAATTCTAGAATTTGGAGGGGGGAGATTAACCTAACTGGCCTGTTTTGCTATTTCTTTTGGCGATGAGCCTGAAGTGTTATTTTCTTTCTTGGCTGGCCGCAATGGCCGTAACTTAGCTTTTAACAACTCATTATGTAGGGTCGACTCATTGGTCAAGTAAATTACATGAGTATAAGCTGATTGCATATTGGCAAGTTTGTCGTACATTGTTTTATCAATTTTCGATAGTTGCGCTAAGCGTTTCTTAGTCAATGGCGTAGTAGCTTTACTGCAACGCACCGGCTCAATATGAGTTACGCATAACTCAACTTTATCCTGTTGCAGGTGGTTAGCGATATTTTGCCGCATGGTGCCATAGAGAAAATGCTTTTCGGAAATATACACTAGTTTACTATCATCTTTTCTCACACAATGAACGACTAACGCATCCGCTTTTTTACCTATCATTATCTGCTCTAGTAAAGCAGATTTAGGGCGCATGGTTTCTCTGTCTGCAAAAAAGCCATGCAATGGTACGACGTTTTGAAACCTTGAAAATGGATACAAGTCATCAGACTTTTCGCTTTGATAGACGGTTTTCAAGCGATCGAGAATGTGTCGATTTGATACACATAAAACACTGACTGATGGGTGATGGCGCATAGCGAGTTCCCAAATGAATCTATGCGTATTTCGTTGAGCCCTTGCAATATCCCGTTGGCGAAAAAATGCCAAATTCTGTTCTAATAAGGAATCAACCGACCCCTTCTTATTGAGTTCGGGGAGCTTAAGCCGCAAGATACCTCGTGTTTCATTATAATGCACTACCATGTATTTCTCGTTGCGCATTTTAAAGTCTGGTACGGATATTTTAATAGCATCGGTAAAGTTGGATGCTGCGACCTTTTCAACTAATTCAACCTGCATCCCACTAGCAGAGATATCTTTTACTTTAGCTTGGAATGAGGTGAGAAATCCGGTCTTAATGGAAGCTTCTTTTTCGATAACATAGCGATGTTCACTGCGTCGATCTAGGTCTTCCTCCATAACATAAGAAATAGACCATTTATTTTTATCAGCCACAAGTGCCTTAGGTATTGCTGGAAACTGGCACTTTTCACCAATAGTAAGTTCTTTAAGCGTGGGCGTAATGTCTTTACAAAAGACAATTGAAGTCATGACCGCCAAATCAGGAAAATCGGCTTTCGAGAGGTCGTGGATCTCAAACGCTTTACTTTTATCCTCTTCATCTACGCCAGCCAGCCGACAATGCATGCACGTCAACGTACCTGATTTCATCATCAAATATATTAGTGGGCTCATTTGCTCGCTTGCTACCAAATCTCGGTGTGTTGCGCAAATTTCGATTGGCCCCTTTTTTGTATTGACCGTCCCATTAAATAAGAATGCTTCACCAAATCGCTGCAGTTCTGCATAAAGCCTGTTAAACGAATTTTTGCCCGCAAGTTTATCCAGAAATACATACGCATTGTTTCGTTCAACATTAGATTTTGTGAATAAAGCTATAATGGGAATCGCCTGCTTTTTGTTAGCTTTAACAAAAACCGGCATCCAAGGGCTATTTTCTAAAATACGATCACGTTCCAAATCTTGCATAGCACGCTCAATTTCTAACTCGCGTTTAAGCGGTTGATGAAACGCTGCGGTATCGATGTATTTTTTTAGTTGATCAAATAAGCGCTTGTCCGTCTCTTCATTGAAATCAAACTGCAACTCGTAGTTGGAGGTATGTTGATTGAATTTTATAGAATCCAACTTACATTTAATTTTAATTTCTTTCGTCGTCAACCCCTGTACTTCAGGAAAATTAAAGGAAACCTCCTCTCCCTGACTCATTTTCGGCGGTCTTCTAACCTCGACAGCCATGGTTTTGTAACCCAATGAGGCAATGTTGCAATTTCGTCCATTTTGAAAATCGGCAGAGGATACCTGGAAGTTAGGAGTGATAGATATATCGTCCCCAAAGTCGATGTCATTCTGAGATTGTGACTCCACCGCGAAAGCATCAACAATTTTTTTATATTGTTCTTTCTTAATTTGCGTTTGATAAAATTCAGAGCTGGTGATGGACTCAAACACACCGACGGTATAACGGTTTTGATAAAGTCCGGACTCTTTTTTCAAAATCTGGGCGCCAATCTTATCCAGACACATATCAATACCGAAGTGCTTGAATTTAATGACAGGAAATTGTGCGAAAGATGAGTTATCCGCGGGCGCGTCGGTAAGAGAAGTAAGCCTGATAACTTCTTCTTTTATAATTTTCCGCACATTTGTAGGTAAACGCTGCGAGAATTTATTTAATCCTTCAAGCAACCTGTTTTCTTGCTCATAAGGTATGAGCGCCCGAATCAAATGTTGGAACTGTTTAATTACTTGCGTTTCATCACCGGCAGACATTCGACCACACCAGCCTCAAGACTATATTATTATTCGTTATTTAAGGCTTCTTCTTAAACAAAAGTACTGTGCAATTAACGTATCGCAAAGCGCCTTTCGTTACTACTAAGAGATATAAAGGTTATCGGCAGGTATCAATATTATATTAACGAAATGTTATTTTCGTTCAACCTTTAACCAAACATTAAGAATAGTGCCTAATTATTTAATGAAAGGCAATAAAAAAGCCGTAGAAACTACGGCTTAATGTGAGGATGCGTCAACACGTTCTCTTAATTCTTTACCAGGTTTGAAATGGGGGACGTACTTTCCATCCAACTTTACAGTTTCACCCGTTTTCGGATTTCGACCGACTCTAGGCGCCCGGTAATGAAGAGAAAAACTTCCAAAGCCACGAATCTCTATCCGTTCACCTTTTTGCAGGGTTTGCGCCATCTGCTCAAGCAACTCTTTGATAGCCGACTCCAACTCTTTAGCAGGAACATGGCGTGCCGAATCGGCTAGCCGCTCAATTAGTTCAGACTTAGTCATAGTAATCCCTATGTCAAAATTTAATCAAAACAGCTACCAATGAGAGGAGTGCCCAATCTGAACACCCCTGACCAAATTACTCGCCTTTAGCAGCCTTGAAAGCTTCAGCCATTGCATTTGCAAAACCAGCGTCATCTTGCTGATTTACTTTATCAATAGCGTCTTTCTCGTCTGCTTGATCCTTCGCTTTAACCGAAAGATTTACAGTGCGGTTTTTACGGTCAACACCCATGAATTTCGCTTCAATGCTGTCACCCACGTTCACTTCTTCAGAAGCATCTTCTACACGGTCACGTGACAAATCACCAACACGAATATAGCCGTCAACTTCTTCTGCTAAGTTAACAGTAACACCTTTAGCATCAACTGCGGTAACTGTACCAGTAACAATAGCACCTTTCTTGTTATCTGTCAGATACTTATTGAACGGATCTTCTTCAATTTGCTTAACGCCTAATGAAATACGCTCACGCTCTGGGTCGACTTGCAGAACAACAGCAGAGATTTCGTCGCCTTTCTTGTATTCACGAACGGCATCTTCACCTGTTTTGTTCCAGCTGATGTCAGATAAGTGAACCAAACCGTCGATACCGCCATCAAGACCGATGAAGATACCAAAGTCAGTGATCGACTTAATCTTACCAGAAACTTTGTCACCTTTTTCGTGTGACTTAGCAAACTCTTCCCAAGGGTTAGCAATGCATTGCTTAAGACCCAGTGAAATACGACGACGTTCTTCATCGATTTCAAGTACCATTACTTCTACAGTATCACCAAGATTAACCACTTTAGACGGGTGGATATTCTTGTTTGTCCAATCCATTTCAGAAACGTGAACCAGACCTTCCACACCATCTTCGATTTCAACGAAACAACCGTAGTCAGTAAGGTTGGTTACCTGACCTGAAATCTTAGTACCTTCAGGGTAACGCTGAGCAATTTCTTGCCATGGATCGTTGCCCATTTGCTTCATACCAAGAGATACACGTTGCTTATCTTTGTCGAACTTCAACACTTTTACGTTGATTTCGTCGCCAACGTTCACTATTTCACTTGGATGCTTAACACGCTTCCACGCCATATCGGTGATATGTAGAAGGCCATCTACGCCGCCCAAGTCAACGAATGCACCGTAATCAGTAAGATTCTTAACGATACCTTTAATCTCATGACCTTCTTCAAGGTTCGCTAATAAAGATTCGCGCTCAGCGCTGCTTTCTGCTTCAATCACTGCGCGGCGAGATACCACGACGTTATTACGTTTAGCATCTAGCTTGATAACTTTAAACTCAAGCTCTTTACCTTCAAGGTGAGTAGTATCACGAACAGGGCGTACATCTACTAATGAACCAGGCAAGAACGCGCGTACACTGTTAACTTCAACAGTGAAACCGCCTTTAACCTTGCCATTGATAACACCTTTAATTGTCTCTTTTTCTTCGTAGGCTTTTTCAAGCTCAACCCACGCTTCATGGCGCTTGGCTTTTTCACGAGAAAGAATAGTTTCACCGAAGCCATCTTCAACTGCGTCAAGCGCTACATCTACTTGATCGCCAATTTCAATTTCCAGCTCGCCTTCGGCATTTTTGAATTGATCCGCAGGGATCGCACTTTCTGATTTCAAGCCAGCATCAACAAGAACGATGTCTTTGTCGATTGAAACTACCGTACCTTTAACAATTGAACCTGGACGGGTTTCTAGTTCTAAAAGGCTTTCTTCAAAAAGTTGTGCAAAATTTTCAGTCATAAGGTTTAAATTTAATATAAAGTTGAGATCCATATGTCAATCCAGAGCACATGGGGTTATTAATACATATCGCAACATCCTATTGTCGCGACTTTAACCAATGATAATTAAAGGCTTCTTGTTACAATCGTGAAGTAATAATTTCCATTGCTTTTTCAAACACTTGATCGATATTCAAGTGCGTTGAATCTATCACTACAGCGTCTTCAGCCGGTACCAATGGTGCGATTGAACGATTAGCATCACGCTCATCACGAGCTTTGATATCGGTTAAAAGGCGCGCAATATTAACATCCATCCCTTTTGCTTTCAACTGGCTATATCGCCTCTCAGCTCTAGTTTCAGCACTTGCTGTCAGGAATAGTTTGACCGGTGCATCAGGAAATACCACAGTGCCCATATCGCGTCCATCCGCAACCAATCCTGGTGCCTGCTGAAACGCGCGCTGTCTTCTTAATAACGCTTCCCGTACGCGGGGTAAAGCTGCGATCTGCGACGCCACACTGCCGACTTGCTCTGTACGAATGTCGTCAGTAACATCTTCACCTTCTAATATGATGCGACTGGATTCACCGTTCGTTTCGAAACTAACATCTAAACCTGTGGCTAATGGCACAATTGATTCTTCGTCATTGCATGGTAAATCATGATGTAAGCTAGCTACGGCCAGAACGCGATAAATGGCTCCGCTGTCCAAAAAATGCCAGCCTAGTTGCTTTGCCAACAAACTGCTTAAAGTCCCCTTGCCTGCTCCGCTAGGGCCGTCAACCGTGACTATAGGTGTTGGATGCATACCTGCTCCAGATTTCAATAGTTAAAAAACGCGCGCAATTATACTCACAGATTGCTGTATATACCATGATTGTTTAAAAATGGTTGCCCTACGGCACTGCTTTAATGTTTACAAATTGTTGCTAAACGGGAGAAGTAGTCGGGAAACGTTTTGGCTGTGCAACCAGGGTCATTTATCGTTACGGGCTGTTCGTTCAACGCTAGCAGTGAAAAACACATGGCAATTCTATGGTCATGATAGGTGTCAATGGCGGCGTGTACGAAGTTTCCTAAAGGCCACACCTTGATATAGTCTCTCCCCTCTTCCACCTCTGCACCAATTTTCTTTAATTCCGTTGCCATTGCATGCAGGCGGTCAGTTTCTTTTACCCGCCAGTTATATATATTCCGGATCGTCGTGGGTGAATCTGCAAACAATGCAGTGGTGGCAATCGTCATGGCTGCATCAGGAATATGATTCAGGTCCATATCGATACCGGTAAGCGTTCCTCTCGTTACGCTTATCGACTCTTCCTGCCAATTCACCTTCGCGCCCATCTTTTCAAGGACATCCGCAAAACGGATATCACCCTGAACACTGTTACTGCCAATCCCGGTTACTGTAACTTTTCCCCCCTTGATAGCCGCAGCTGCAAGAAAATAGGAGGCTGATGAAGCGTCTCCCTCCACCATAAAGCGACCCGGTGAAACATAGGCTTGCCCTGCCTTTATAAAAAATTGCTGGTAATCACGGTTTATTACTTCAACACCAAACTGTTTCATTATATGCAGCGTGATGTCGATATAAGGTTTAGAAACGAGCTGGCCTTGAATATTGATTATGACATTACCTTTAAAGAGTGGCGCTGCCATTAGCAATGCAGTTAAAAACTGACTCGACACACTACCGTCGACAGATATTTCGCCACCACTGAGCGGCTTTCCGTGGACAAGCAAGGGAGGAAAGCCAGCTGTTTGGCGATATTGAATGTCTGCGCCGGCTTCCTGCAGGGCGTTGACTAAGTCACCGATTGGCCGCTCTTCCATCCGTGGCTCACCTGTCAGTTCTACGTTTACATCACTAGCGGCAAGCGCAGCGCACAGCGGCCGCATCGCCGTTCCTGCATTTCCTAGAAACAACGGTTTACTCGGCGAATGAGTGAAGGCGCCACCTAAACCTTCAACTCTACATTCAGTTTTATCCGAACTGAGTTGATAGCTTACGCCTAATAGCTTCAACGCATTTAACATATGGCGGATATCGTCACTGTCCAGCAGATTAGAGACGGTGGTGGTTCCCTTAGCCAATGCAGCCAGCAGCAGAGCCCGATTAGATAAGCTTTTTGAACCGGGTACATTAACCGTCCCTTCCACTTTTTTAATCGGATTAAGCGTTATAGCGTTTTGTTCCATTAGCCCTGTCTCCGTTCAAAGTCGCGCATAAACTCGACCAAACGTTTAACACCTTCTAGTGACATGGCGTTATATATACTCGCACGCATCCCCCCTACGAACCGATGTCCCTTAAGCGCTACGAGTCCTTGTTCTGCAGCCTGTGTAAGAAAGAGATCATCCAAAGAGGGATCGCTTAATTGAAAAGGGACATTCATTATTGACCGGCATTCAGGGTGAATTTGACTGCGATAAAAATCGGATTGATCTATCGCGTTGTATAAACAGGCAGCTTTGGCTTCATTATGTTTCGCGATTGCCGCTACACCGCCTTCATTGAGCAACCATTTGAAAACCAAGCCAGCCAGATACCAGGAAAATGTTGGCGGGGTATTATACATGGAGCGCGTGGTGGCCAATTCGTTGTAGTCAAATATAGAAGGAGTATATTTTTGCGCTCGCCCTAATAAGTCGTCTCTGACAATCACAACGCTCAAGCCTGATGGCCCGATATTTTTTTGCGCGCCAGCATAAATAACACCGTACCGGCTCACGTCAATAGGTTTGGATAGTATGCAGGATGACATGTCTGCGACTAAAGGTACTTCACCTGCTTGTGGTAACCAATCAAACGCCACACCATCGACAGTTTCGTTGGGACAAAAGTGTAGGTAGGCCGCATCTTGATCAATTTCCTCTGCAGAAGGTTGCTGCATGAAGTCCAGTCCGTCTTTCTGAGTAAGCTCTCCAATTACCTTTGGCTGGTTAAATTTGCCCGCTTCAGATACAGCACCCTTTGACCAGGAGCCGGAAACAAGATGGAGCGAGGTATCTTCAGGTTTGGACAAATTTAAGGGTACCGCAGCAAAATGTGCACGCCCACCGCCGTGGGTAAACAGGACATGGTAGTTATCTGGCACTTGCATGAGTTGGCGAAGATCGGTTTCAGCCTGTTCCGCAACGGCCATAAATTCATCTCCCCGATGACTCACCTCCATCACCGAGCAACCACTGTTTTGCCAATTTAATAACTCCTGCTGCGCTTGTCGCAATACAGCAGGCGGCAACATCGCCGGCCCCGCACTAAAATTGAATACTTGCGTCATTTGAAATATTAACCTCAAAAACAAAACAAGCGGCTCAGAGCCGCTTGTTTAAGACATGATAACAGTGTGTCAGCGTCCTGACATCACCGCACTACTCTTCTGTCGCGGGCTTATCGCTGGCTTCTACTGAAGCTTCTGAAGCATTTTCTTCGAGGGTATTTTCGTCTCCCTCAACGCTTTCTAATAATTCTTCATCCATCTCTTCGATGCGTTGAAGACCCACCACGTGTTCATTCTCTCCGGTACGAATTAAGCGAACCCCTTGTGTATTCCTTCCCACAATGGATACCTCGCTGACACGAGTTCTTACCAGTGTTCCTTGATCACTAATCAACATTATTTCATTGGTTTCGTCTACTTGAACAGCCCCAATTACTTTACCGTTGCGCTCAGAAACCTTGATAGAAACAACACCCTGTGTGGCACGACTTTTCGCTGGATAATCTGCGAGTGGTGTACGTTTTCCAAAGCCATTTTCTGTAGCCGTAAGAATGTCGCCTTCGCCTTGAGGGACAATTAACGACACGACTTTCTGACCCTCTTGCATACGAATCCCACGTACACCGGTGGCGGTACGACCCATTGGACGAAGGGCCAGAATTTCTTCACCAGTTTCAGGATCAATTTTCACTTCACCCGTTTCCGCGTCACGCGCTTTTTCGTTAAAGCGTACTACCTTACCAGCATCAGAAAACAGCATAATGTCATCACTACCGGTAGTAATCGCCACACCAATTAACTCATCACCTTCGTTAAGGTTGACGGCAATAATTCCGTTAGAGCGTGGACGTGAGTAAGAACTTAAGTCTGTTTTCTTAACCGTACCGTTAGCGGTTGCCATGAGAACATATTTACCTTCCTCAAATTCTTTGATGGGAAGAATAGCGGTTATTCTCTCGTCGGCCTCTAACGGCAATATGTTAACGATTGGTCGGCCACGTGCATTTCGCGACGCAAATGGGAGCTGATACACTTTTAACCAGTATAATCTACCCCGTGTCGAGAAACATAAGATATGATCGTGTGTATTAGCCACTAACAACCGTTCGATGAAATCTTCATCTTTCATTTTAGTTGCTGACTTACCTCGACCGCCGCGACGTTGTGCTTCATAGTCTGACAGTTTCTGGTATTTAACGTATCCTTCGCGCGAAAGCGTAACAACCACGTCTTCTTGCTCAATCAAATCTTCAATATCGATATCGTGCGTGGCAGCGGTAATTTCAGTGCGGCGTGCATCACCGTACTCGTCGCGCACTGCTTCCAGTTCTTCACGAATAACTTCCATTAAACGCTCTGGCGAACGAAGAATGTGAAGTAACTCAGCAATCTGTTCAAGCAACACTTTGTATTCATCAAGAATTTTTTCGTGTTCTAGACCTGTTAGCTTATGCAGGCGAAGATCTAGAATGGCTTGAGCTTGTTGCTCGGTTAAATGATATTTTCCTTCCCGGATCCCAAACTCAGGTAACAACCAATCTGGACGCGCAGCATCGTTCCCTGCCCGTTCAAGCATGTCCGCTACATCTCCAAGCTGCCATCCTTGTGCTACTAACGCCTGCTTAGCTTCCGCTGGGCTTGGCGAGGCTTTAATTAAATCAATAATTGGGTCGATGTTAGCAAGCGCAATTGCTAAACCTTCAAGAATGTGAGCACGGTCGCGAGCTTTACGTAGCTCAAACACCGTACGCCTGGTGACCACTTCACGACGGTGAAGGATAAAACATTCTAATGTTTCTTTAAGATTAAAGACTTTTGGTTGGCCATTGTCCAACGCCACCATATTGATACCGAATACCGTTTGTAACTGAGTATTCGCATATAAATGGTTCAATAGCACTTCGGCTGATTCGGAGCGTTTTACTTCGATAACGATACGCATACCGTCTTTATCTGACTCGTCGCGTAGAGCTGAGATACCCTCAATACGTTTTTCTTTGACCAGCTCTGCGATTTTTTCAATTAGGCGCGCTTTGTTGACCTGATACGGAATTTCATTGACCACAATGGTCTCTTTGCCATTGGTGTCAGTTTCTATTTCAGCTTTAGCTCTAAGGTATATTTTGCCCCGTCCTGTACGGTATGCGTCATCAATGCCCTTACGGCCACTGATCATTGCAGCGGTGGGAAAATCAGGTCCAGGAATGTGTTCCATCAAGCCATCAATACTGATGTCTGGGTCTTCAATTAGTGCTACACAGCCATTGATCACTTCAGATAAATTGTGTGGCGGTATATTAGTCGCCATACCTACGGCAATACCGGAAGATCCGTTAACCAGTAAGTTGGGGACCCGCGTAGGTAACACCTCTGGAATTTGTTCTGTACCATCATAATTAGGTACAAAATCAACGGTTTCTTTATCTAAGTCGGCAAGGAGTTCGTGCGCAATTTTCGCCATCCGAACTTCGGTGTAACGCATCGCAGCAGCTGAATCGCCATCTACCGAACCAAAGTTACCTTGGCCATCAACCAGCATGTAACGCAATGAGAAAGGCTGCGCCATACGTACGATAGTGTCATAGACGGCTGAATCGCCGTGAGGGTGGTATTTACCGATAACGTCCCCTACAACACGGGCTGATTTTTTATATGGCTTATTGAAATCATTTTTAAGCTCATTCATCGCGAAAAGAACGCGGCGGTGAACAGGCTTCAAACCATCTCTAACGTCAGGCAAAGCACGCCCGACAATTACGCTCATTGCGTAATCAAGGTAAGAGTTTTTTAACTCTTCCTCTATATTAATGGGAAGGATTTCTTTCGCGTCATCACTCATAAACTGCGTTATCCCTTTTTTCTAAACACATGCGGCGCTGTACAATTCGTTTGTAGAAAACGATAAAGGTGGGAGCGCACACTATTATTATTGGGTTGTAAAACAATCGATGAGTGTACCACTGCCAAATGAAATTATGTAGCAGTTAATCTATTACATGCGTTAATTTCATCGATTTTGGGCTTCCATTGGCTCAAGTTGATTACTAAATCATCGATTGCAGCCAATATTAAATAAAGCGGCTCGTATTTTCTATAAATTGCGGTAAGGTTTAGTGATCAATTCCATTACAGGCGGATTAAAAAATGGTGAATGTAGACAGTCAGGAAATTAATAAGTTTGCTGAACTTGCTTCGCGATGGTGGGACCCGGAAGGAGAATTTAAACCATTACATGCAATCAACCCCCTGCGGTTAGAGTTTATCGAAACCCACGCTAAAGGCCTGCATGGCAAAAAAGTGGTAGACATTGGATGTGGGGGGGGCATTCTTGCTGAATCAATGGCGAAATGCGGCGCTTCAGTTACCGGTATAGATATGGCGGAAGCGTCATTGGAGGTAGCCCGATTACACGGTCTGGAAAGTCAGGTTAGCGTGAATTATTTATGTATCACAGCTGAAGATTTTGCTGCCCAACATGAAAATGGTTACGACGTTGTAACCTGTATGGAGATGCTTGAGCATGTCCCAGACCCCGCTTCAGTAGTTGAAGCCTGCGCTAAACTTGTTAAACCCGGCGGCCACGTTTTTTTCTCTACATTAAATAGAAACATTAAATCCTATCTGATGGGCATTATCGGTGCAGAGTATATAATGAACTTAGTGCCCAAAGGAACGCACCAGTTCAGCCGTTTTATTAAACCATCTGAACTGATGGCAATGACAGATCAGGCCGGTTTGCTCAATAAAGACGTAACGGGATTACATATGAACCCGTTAACCCAAGCGTTTTATCTTTCTGAACGTAACATCGATGTGAACTACTTACTTCACACCCAAGCCTAGACCCCACCCATATATAGTGCGTACCCTTCAATTTTCGCACTATATATCGTGTTATTATAAAAAAACAGAGATAGCAAACAAATTAGTTTAATAAATTTTCAACTCGCAAAAAACGCTTGCATTTGATTAAAAGAAGAGACGTATAAAGCTGTTAGGTGAGTCACCACTAACCAAAGCCTGCTCAATGTCTGATTGCTGTTAAAACCACCAGATATTGGGTTGCAATACGGTTAAAACCTCACTATCTTGTGTCATGTTCAGAGCGTTAAAACGATAAAAAAAATTAGTCCTAAAACGTTCACAGTTGCCAAGGAAAGCAATGGACACCAACACTTATAATGGCCTCTTTAGAAGTAACGTGTCGTTAAAAGTGTTAATCAACAAGATTGAAGAATAATAATGTGGCTTCCGAAACTATTCCCAGTTTTTACAACTGTTTTGCGAAGACCAACGCTACATGCGCTAACTAAACTACGGCCAGCACAATGAATAATAATTTGTATGTCACCAAACGTAATGGTGAGAAAGAACCCATCGATCTAGATAAAATTCATAAAGTTATTACCTGGGCAGCAGACGGATTAAATAATGTCTCCGTTTCACAGGTAGAAATTCGTGCTCACATCCAGTTTTATGACGGTATTACTACCAGTGAAATTCATGAAACTCTCATCAAGTCAGCGGCAGATCTTATCTCTACCGATGCACCCGACTATCAGTATTTAGCAGCTCGATTGGCGATTTTCCACTTACGTAAAAAGGCCTACGGTCAGTTTGAGCCTCCTTCGTTACTTGATCATGTGAAAAAAATGATCGCTGGGGGCAAATATGACTCTCACATTTTAGAGGATTACTCTGAAGCTGAAATTGCCGAAATGGGTAGCTTCGTTGACCATTGGCGCGATATGACGTTCAGCTATGCTGCGGTCAAACAGCTTGAAGGAAAGTATTTAGTTCAAAACCGTGTTACCGGTGAAATTTATGAAAGCGCGCAGTTTTTATATGTGTTGGTGGCTGCCTGCTTATTTGCAAATTATCCTAAAGCTGAACGCCTCAATTATATACGTCGTTTTTATGACGCAACCTCCACTTTCAAGATTTCATTACCCACGCCGATTATGGCGGGTGTGCGTACGCCCACAAGACAATTTAGCTCATGCGTGCTTATCGAAACTGGAGATAGTCTGGACTCAATCAATGCCACAGCTAGTGCGATTGTTAAGTACGTAAGCCAACGTGCTGGAATCGGGGTGAATGCAGGTAGGATCCGCGCTCTGGGCAGCCCGATTCGCGGTGGTGAGGCCTTCCATACAGGTTGTATTCCTTTTTATAAATATTTTCAAACCGCGGTAAAAAGCTGTTCCCAAGGCGGCGTGCGCGGTGGTGCCGCCACCCTGTTTTATCCATTGTGGCATATGGAAGTAGAATCGCTCCTGGTACTTAAGAATAACCGTGGGGTTGAAGAAAACCGGGTTCGTCATCTCGACTACGGCGTGCAATTTAATAAGTTAATGTATCAGCGCATGATGAAAGATGATTTCATCACTTTGTTTAGTCCTTCAGATGTACCAGGGTTATACGATGCGTTTTTTGCTGATCAAGCTAAATTTGAACAGCTATACGTACAATACGAAAACGATGACAATATTCGCAAGAAACGTATTAAAGCGATGGAGTTGTTTAGTTTGTTTATGCAGGAACGTGCCAGCACTGGCCGAATTTATCTGCAAAACGTCGATCATTGCAATACGCACAGTCCGTTTAATCCAGAGCTTGCACCGGTACGTCAAAGCAACTTATGTCTTGAAATAGCATTACCGACCAAGCCGCTTGAGCATGTGAATGACGAAAATGGTGAAATTGCCCTGTGTACCCTTTCAGCTTTCAATTTAGGCGCGATAAAGTCCCTGGATGAATTCGAAGAGTTAGCCGATTTAGCCGTACGTGCACTAGATAACTTGCTTGATTATCAAGACTATCCGGTTCCAGCAGCCTACAACGCAACGATGAACCGCAGAACGTTGGGAATAGGCGTTATCAACTTCGCTTATTATCTGGCTAAAAACGGGGTTAAGTATTCTGATTTCAGCGCAAATGGTCTTATCCATCGCACTTTCGAGGCAATGCAATATTACTTGCTTAAAGCATCAAATAATCTTGCGAAGGAAAAAGGTGCCTGCCCTAAATTTAATGAGACAACCTATTCTCAGGGAATATTACCAATAGACAGCTATAAAAAAGAGCTAGACCAGGTTTGCAACGAACCTCTTCACTATGACTGGGAAAGTTTGCGTGAAGAAATTAAAACTCATGGTCTTCGCAACTCTACTTTATCCGCACTGATGCCATCTGAAACTTCGTCTCAGATATCGAATGCCACAAATGGAATTGAACCCCCGCGCGGGCACATTAGTGTTAAAGCAAGTAAAGACGGCATACTTAAACAAGTCGTGCCGGAATATGAAGAGCTTAAAGACAAGTATGAACTGTTATGGGATATCCCGTCTAACGATGGTTACCTACAGCTTGTCGGCGTGATGCAAAAATTTATCGATCAAACTATTTCTGCTAACACGAATTACGACCCAGGCAAATACGAGGGCGGAAAAGTGCCTATGAAAGTTTTGCTGAAAGACTTGCTAACTACATATAAGTTGGGTGTGAAAACACTTTACTATCATAATACCCGAGACGGTGCGGCGGACCAGAGCACACAAGAAGTGAAAACAGCTGAGCACGTGCCCCAAGAAGCGGTAATGGTAGAAGATGATGATTGTGCAGGTGGTGCGTGTAAAATATAGCACGCCTCGCACCATCTAGTGTTGTTACGTTAACTAAAGATTTCTATTGAGCAATTATGAAATACACAACGTTTAACCAGAAAAGTGTCAACCCACTCGCGGAACCCATGTTTTTCGGCAATCCCGTAAATGTGGCACGTTATGATCAGCAAAAACATGACATCTTCGAGAAATTAATTGAAAAGCAGATAAGTTTTTTTTGGCGTCCGGAAGAAGTGGATGTATCCAGAGACAGAGTTGACTTTCAAAAACTCACCGAACCAGAAAAGCATATTTTTATTTCAAACCTGAAATACCAGACATTGCTAGATTCGGTGCAAGGTCGAAGCCCGAATATTGCTATGCTTCCCATTGTATCCTTGCCAGAATTAGAAACATGGATTGAAACCTGGTCCTTTTTTGAAACGATCCACTCGCGCTCGTACACCCATATTCTTCGCAACTTGTTTTCAGATCCTAGCGCTGTATTTGATGACATTGTGGCCAATGAAGAAATAAAACGTCGCGCTACCGATATTTCTCGCTATTATGACGACTTGATATTCGCCACCCAACTTTGGCAGACCCAAGGTGAAGGTGTTCACACGGTGAATGGTGAAACGCATGAAATCACCATGCGCGAATTAAAGAAAAAATTATATCTTTGCATGAATTCCGTTAATGCTTTGGAAGCAATTCGTTTTTATGTTTCCTTTGCGTGTACTTTCGCTTTTGCTGAACGTAAATTGATGGAAGGTAACTCGAAGATTATTCGTCTTATTGCTCGCGATGAAAACCTGCATCTGACGTCCACGCAACATATTCTAAACATCTGGGCCAAAGGTAAAGATGATCCGGAAATGGCTGAAATTGCTCAGGAGTGTAAAGAAGAAGCTACCGCTATCTTTCTCACCGCGGTAGAGCAAGAGAAGGAATGGGCAGAATACTTGTTCCAGCATGGATCAATGATTGGATTGAACAAGGACATACTCTGCCAGTACGTTGAGTATATAGCGGTTCAACGGATGGGCGCTATTGGTCTTGAAGCTCCGTATTCAGTTAAAAGTAATCCCCTGCCCTGGATGAATAATTATTTGAATTCGGATAACGTACAAGTGGCCCCGCAAGAGTCCGAAATCAGCTCCTATCTGGTTGGGCAAATTGATTCATCTGTTAGCGGAGATGACTTTGCGGACATGGAACTATAGGTTAGACAGTTCCATTCATGTCCACCCCACCAGGTGAAGTATTCCACATCGATGTAATAGATGTGGGATGCGCAAGGTCTTCGCCTGACAAGACCTTATTGGAATCGCTAGAAAGCGCCAGCATTGATATTCACTTTCATTGTCGTGAAGGATTCTGTGGTGCGTGTCGAACTCAATTACTTGAGGGAGAGGTCGATTATACTACCGACCCGCTCGCCTATATTGATGATGATGAAATATTACCTTGTTGTTGTGTCGCTAAAAGCAATATAAAAATAAAAGTACCGCTTTAAAGTGTCTTGAAACAGGTTTGATTTCTTCCAGATTGCTTCGCTTCGTATAATAACTTGTCGGCTTCTTCTATCATGGGCGTAATAGCATAAGGAGCACTCGCGGAGACACAACCTATACTTAACGTAACCCTACCCGCTTCCGTGTCTTTGTTCTCTAATTTGCGTTTGGCAAGGGATTGGTGAATATTCATAGCCACCAACTTAGCGCCTTTTTGATCCGTAGCGGGAAGCATAAGAATAAACTCTTCGCCCCCATAACGCGCGACAAAATCAGTGCTACGCGTTGCCGTTTTCGATAATATCTGTGCGACCTCTCGTAAACACTCGTCACCCTGTTGGTGACCATAATTGTCGTTGTAGCGTTTAAAATAATCGATGTCCAACATCATCAAAGTGAAAACCTGATAATCCCGTGTCGCCTGGGTATTATGTTTGGTGAGGTAGTTTTCGAGGTACCGACGGTTGTAAACGTTTGTCAGCCCGTCAAGCATCGCTAGCGTGCTTAGTTTGTCTGTTACCAGCTTAAGTTTGATGTGGGTTTGCAACCGGTATTTGAGTGTGGCGAAAACAATAGGTTTGGGGACAAAATCCACACACCCCGCCTCCCAGCACTTGAGCTGGGTTTCCTGATCATCGTGGCCAGTTAAAAATACAATAGGCAAATCTTCTAATTGTTCAGTTGCTTTAATTTGGCGACAAAGCTCAACCCCATTTAATCCTGGCATTTCCATATCCAGCATAATCAAGTCTGGCATAGCTTCTTTAATTTTCCGTAGCGCTTCCGTAGGTTCGCTGCAGCCAATCACATGATAATCGTTCTGTAAATTATGTATCAGCATTTCAAGCGTTATGATGTCATCATCGACAATAAACACTTTCGCCCCTGTTTTTGGTGTGCTTAACACATGTTTAAGAAATGATGTCATTAAACCTCTCAAAACCAATGAACAAGCAAATTTCTACGTAACTATCTAACATAGAAAGCATAATCATCTAATCTATAGATGAAGATCAATATACCCAGTAAAGCAAATTTAACTGACTTTGGGAAGATGCAAAGCAAAACACCCGCTTAATGCGGGTGTTTTCAAATCGTGTTTTACAGTTCAACCCCGAGTCGATTTGCCACTTCGATATAGGTTTCAACAACGCTTCCTAATCCTTGCCTGAATCTGTCTTTATCCATTTTATTTTTCGTTTCAGCATCCCATAAGCGACAACCATCCGGCGTAAACTCGTCGCCTAACACTATGTTACCTTCTCTATCCACACCAAACTCTAGTTTATAGTCTACCAGTATCATACCCGCATCAGCGAAAAGGGTTTTCAACACCGAATTAACTTCAAAAGTTAACTCTTTCATCTTCGCTATTTGCGTCTCTGTTGCCCAACCAAACGAAATAATGTGGTAATCGTTAACCATGGGATCGTGCAATGCATCATTTTTTAAGAAGAATTCGAAAACCGGTGGGTTAAGCTCCCCCCCTTCTTCCACACCTAATCGTTTGACTAACGAGCCGGCAGCAACATTTCTTACCACGCACTCCACCGGGATCATATCCAGCTTTTTAACTAACGATTCGGTATCCGAAAGCAACTCTTCAACTTGCGTTTTGATGCCCGCTTGTTCAAGCTTCGACATAATAAAGTGATTGAATTTGTTATTCACTTCACCCTTACGCTCTAACTGTTCAATTTTTTGCCCATCAAATGCTGAAGTGTCATTCCTAAAATGCAAAATTAATTTATCTTCTGCATCAGTTAAATAAACAGTTTTTGCTTTACCACGATAAAGTTCGTCGCGCTTTTCCATTATACGTCTCAAATTAAATGTCTAAATTTTCTTCTGACATTACCTTTTTAAAAGGTTCAAAAATGTCAGCAATCATATTTGCTTCAAAAGGTTTACTTTCATCGTCCATGAAGGTGACTGAAGTTTTTTCACCAGCCTTTTTTACTACTAAGCGATAATCGTCTTCTTCCAGCAAGTCATCATCACTGCTAAACCAGTCAGAAAACCAGCTGGAATCATCCCCTACATAAGAAACGAACAACAAGCCAGTCGATTTATCAAGGTCTTTGACGTTGAAGCCTAATTTACGCAAAACTAGAAGCAATCTTGGCCAGGTAATATCATATTTTTCATCCACCACGAAGGCAGGATTACCGTCTGCGTCAAAACCCATCGACATTTGTAATCCTTGACGGATTTTGGTTAATTTGCGGCTGTCTTCAAGTTGTACCTGATATTCATAATGGTTAATTACCTGGTTTAGAATATCAACTTCTTCACGGCGTTGCTGTGCATCGTCCAACGATGCCACCACATCGCCTTTGGTGGTGGCCATGTAATCTTTTAATTCAACATGGAGTGCCGCCGTGCGTCCGTGGGATTTTTTGTCTAACGAGAATTCAAAACGCTTTCCTATTTGACTTTCAGTAGACGTCCACTTATACCATTTGCTATCCACTTCCTTGGTGATAACCATCCAGTCGGTCAGCAACTTCCCCGCTTCCGGGTCAAAAGAGTCAACGCCTATCCCCTGCTGTTCAAGAAAACTTAGTAATGAATTCCAGATCGCACGATCCAACGGTTGGCTATCATCAACCTGATCAAACCACACTGTGGCCGCAGTTTGCCCCTCCTGGACATGTGAACCTGTGACTAACGGCAGTACCAACGCAGGAGACTGCACCGATAACTTTTTACCAAGCAAATCAGGGTCAGCATTTTCTCCTAATGAAGGAAGCTCATAGTCTCTGGAAAACTCTGGGTTATCAACGTCATCAGGAACTTTTAGAGACGCACGTTCCTGAGCCTCTAGATAATCGTAACTGCCAGAAGCGGTGGTACGCTCCAGCTGGCTTGCACAACCCGTAAGTGTTACTACTGCGCCACTTACTAAAGCCAGAAATATTTTCATTTATTGTCCTTTATTACCTGCAATGAGTGCATGTTTATCAAGTAAGGCTTCGATTTGTTTTTTACTTTTTAGTTCCGGTAATACCAATGGCAGACGTAAATGAGCAGAATTAATTTTGCCCATCTTGTATAGCGCCCACTTTGGCATAACTGGATTAGACTCGACAAATAACGCATGATGGAATGCGTGGATCTGTTCATCCAACTCTCTACATTTAGTAAAGTTACCCGCTAGCGCCGCATTGCATATTTGAGCCATAATGGCAGGTAAAATATTGGCTGTTACCGAGATAACACCATGTCCACCCTGACAGAGAAATTCGCAACTTGTGGCATCATCGCCACTTAACAAAACAAAGTCTTCCGGTACCAGTGCTTGGGTAACTTTTAATCTGCTTATATCACCTGTCGCGTCTTTTAGACCGACAATATTCTTATGTTGCGCCAGCTCTGCAACTGTTTCAGACAACATATCGGCCACCGTTCTGCCTGGCACATTGTATAATAAAAGCGGGATATCTGTCGCGTCAGCTATTGCATTAAAATGGGCCACCATACCAGCCTGTTGAGGCTTATTATAATAAGGTACCACACTCAGGAAGCCATCAACCCCCAGATGTGCCATTTGTTCGCTCAAGTATATTGCTTCTGCAGTAGAGTTGGCACCGCTTCCTGCAAGGACGGGTAAGGCGCCATTTACCATCGCAACGGTCTGTTTGACGACTTCAATGTGTTCTTCAAAAGGTAAGGTCGCCGATTCTCCCGTCGTTCCTGCCGCTACAATTCCATGCGTGCCGCTGTCGATATGAAATTTAATTAAGTTTTCTAAAGCCGGATAGTCTACCCTGCCTTGATCATTCATTGGCGTAATAAGTGCGACATAGCTGCCTTTAAACATTAGAAACCTCATTGTTGAGAAGGCCACATGGTAATTATCTAAACTAGTAAAAACAAGCGATCTATCCCCCTCAAACGTAAAAAACAATCTTTTTTTTCACATTTCAGTTTGCATGTGGTCATAAGAAAAAACTCTGTGCTACCATTTGCTCCTCTCAAGACTGGAAAAGTTTTCATGAAGCAGCAATTGATAGTGACAATTCTCGGTACTGACAAAAGTGGAATATTGAGTCAGATTGCGTCAACTGTCTCTGAGGTACAATGTAATATTTTGGATAGCAGGCAAGCTATATATGGCAAGGAGTTTTCTCTTACCATGATACTGGAAGGGTCTCATACCGCCATCACCAAGGCTGAATGTACTTTGCCATCAGTTTGTCAGCGCCTTGATTTACTCTCTCTGATGAAGCGTACAAGCCATCATGAAAAACAAAATCTTGAGCATCTTTTTAATGTTGAGTTTAGTGGAGCTGATGCCGCGGGTTTAGTTCAGGCGGTGACCGGTTTTTTTGCTGAACGAAACGCATCAATTAGTGCATTCAGACAGCGAACGTTTCGCGATAGTGCCACTCAGCAAGAAACCATGCGCTGTAAATTTGTCGTCAATGCGCCCAATTCGGTAAACTTCAATGAATTGGAAGTGGCGTTGAATGCCCTCTTTGAAAAGTTGAATGTAACGGGCAAGGTTACAGATAAACAAAAAAAGGAAGAAAATGAAAACTCTACAAGCTGGTGATAAAGCACCATCATTCACTTTACCAGATCATAACGGCAATTTAGTCTCGTTAGACAACATTAAATCCAGCAAGGTCTTAGTTTACTTTTACCCAAAAGCAATGACCCCTGGCTGCACAGTCCAAGCCCAAAACCTTCGCGATAGTAAAACAGAACTAGAAGCTAAAAATGTAGTGATTTTAGGGATAAGCCCCGACCCGGTTAAACGCTTGCCGAAATTTATCGAAAAAGAAAACCTTAACTTCACTTTATTATCAGACGAAGATCATGCCGTCGCAGAAAAATTCGGCGTGTGGGGACAAAAGAAGTTTATGGGGAAAGAATATGATGGAATACATCGTATCAGTTTTTTAATCAACGAAAACGGCGAAATCGAGAAGGTGTTTGATAAATTCAAGACCAAAGAACATCATCAAGTGGTATTGGATTATTTAAGCTAAACAAAAGCCAAACGGCCCGTGCCCATGTTGTTAACACAACATGGGTCAAGATAGATTAAACCGCATTGGCTTTACTTGGACTGGGATTACTAGACCACGCCGTGATGACTGCCTTTACCAATGTCGCTAGGGGTATAGCAAAAAATACCCCCCAGAAGCCCCACAGTCCTCCAAAGAACAAGACCGCAATAATAATGTACAGAGGGTGCAAACTTACTGCTTCTGAAAATAAGATGGGCACGAGAACATTCCCATCTAAAGCCTGGATGATTCCATAGGCTGCCATTAGGTACCAGAATTCGGGGCTAATTCCCCACTGGAACATAGCAACTACTGCCACCGGAATGGTTACAACCGCAGCGCCTATATAAGGAATAAGTACCGAGAGCCCCACTAGTACACCTAACAACATCGCATAGCGCAGATCCATAAGCACAAACGTGATACACGAAACAGCCCCAACTATCACTATTTCAATCACTTTACCACGTATGTAATTGGCGATTTGCGCATTCATTTCGTGACCCACCTGGGTAATCAGCCGGCGCTCCTGCGGCAGCAAACGAGATATGCTCTGAAGAAAAAACGCCTTGTCTTTCAACATAAAGAACACCATTAACGGCACGAGTATCAGATACACCAACAGTGCCGCTAAGTTACCTATTGAACTAAATGACGCCGATAATAACTGTTCACCAAACTCAACAAGCTTGTCATTAAGCCCCTCCATCATATTGTGGATCTGGTATACCTGAACGTAATCTGGGTACTTTTGCGGAAGCGTTATTAGCCAGTCTTGGGCACGTTGCCAAATGAGGGGCGTTTCTTGGATTAAATTTACACTTTGTTTAGAGATTATGGGCATAAGACCGATGAGGATAAGTACCGTCACACCAATAAACAGGGAAAGTACGATAGCACAGGCAATGGCTCTTCCCACCCCAATCCGCATTAAACGATTTACCGGCCAATCCAGCAGATAAGCAATGCCCGCCGCGACCAGAACAGGCATGATAAGCCCTCCCCAGAATACGATCACCGCGGTGGACAAAAGGATTAAGATGAGTAACATCGCGGCGTCGGGATCGGAAAACTTTCGACGATACCAGCGACCAAAAACACTTAGCATAAATATTCCCGCTAAAACGACTTCGCTTTAAGGTTTGGCATAATAGGTAAATGACGTAGGGCTAGCAATAGAATTATTTCTATTCTTATCACAATCTCTTACAGCTTAAGATTGGAATTTACTTAATGTACGTTTAAAAATTAGGATAAGATGACTATTTAATACAATGTGTTGTGGTAAACGTATATTAATACGGTAATTAACTTGAAGGTGAGTGCTGCGTTGATCTGCCCTCCCTGCAGGACGAATTGTGAAACCATCTGACAATTAAAGACTCTAACGCACCATAAACGCAATTGCAGTGCTCAAATTTGGCAGGATCAATGAGATTATTCGCGCGAACTTTACGATTTTCTGGATTACTAACCCTCGGTCTGACGCTTGCCGCTGTGGCTCAGGATGGCACGTTTAATAATAAAAATACTCTTCCCGAAATTGGCGTGGTGGCATCCGATGCGCTCCCCCTCGATAAAGAATTGATTATTGGCGATGCGGTGATGCGCCAAATGCGAGCGCAATCCCCTGTTATCGCCGATCCGCTACTCGATGAATATTTACAGGATTTAGGGAACCGTTTAGTCGCCCAGGCGGAGAATGTGAAATTCCCATTCAAGTTTTTTTGGGTCAATAATAACGCGCTGAATGCGTTTGCTTTTTTTGGAGGCCATATTGGTGTACACACCGGCCTGATATTCAAATCAAAATCTGAAAGCGAGTTGGCGTCTGTACTAGCGCACGAAGTCGCTCACGTCACTCAGCGACATCTAGCCAGACGTATCCAGTCGCAGCAGCGCTCTACTCCCATTGCAATAGCTTCAATGCTCGGGGGTATCCTCGTTGCCATGGCAAATCCGCAAGCGGGGATGGCAGTAATGCAAACGGGCCAGGCCGCATCTGCTCAGATGCAGATTGATTATACGCGTTCTAACGAACAAGAGGCAGACCGCATCGGAATTGCCATGCTGTCACGGGCGAACTTTGATCCTGAAGGCGCAGCATCATTCTTCTCAACCCTGGCTGAAGAATATCGGTTGGTATCCAGACCCCCTGCACGCTTACTTTCACACCCTCTTACTGAAACACGTATAGCTGATGCCCGGGCACGAGCGAGCAGTTATCCCCAAACGCACGTGCCAGAAAGCCTGTCTTTTCATCTGGCCAGGGCACGTGTAATGGCACGCTACGTATTTGAAGCGGATTATGCGTTGGATTACTTTAAAGCGGCAGTGGAAAAAAATACGTTTAAGGTTAATCAGGCTGCTCAATACGGTTTGGCGCTCGCCTACCTGAGAGCCGAAAAATATGACAAAGCAGAAGAAACACTATCAGTTTTATTGCAACAACGTCCGGAAAATCTGTTTTATCTCGATTTAGCCACCGACATTTCTTTGGCAAAAGACCAGTTCGCAGAAGCCATTGAGCGATTAGCTCCGCATCTGGCGCGTACGCCCAGAAACCAGGTGTTAGCGTTAAATCAAGCTAACGCAATGATTGAAGCAGGACAATACCAAAACGCAATAGCGATACTAAAAGACTTCTTATTGGTAAATAATCAGCATCAATTACCTTATCAATTGTTAACTGAGGCGTACAAGCAATCCCGTCAATTAAAAGACATGCATCAAAGTAAAGCGGAGACGTTCGCGCTTTATGGTGCTTATTCGCGTGCAGTGGATGAACTTCAGCACGCTTATAACTTTGCCAAAGAAAATCATCTAGAAAAACAAAAAATTCGCGCAAGAATTAAACAGCTACGGGAAGAAGAAGAGCGCTTAAAGCGATTGTGATTTTAGCGCTTGAATTTTTTGATGAAGCCCCTTTTCAGTTTGTTCACCGAATAAGGTAGCGGCAACGTCCCCATTTGGGGCAATAATAAATGTTGCGGGTAGATAGCCTGGGGTCTGAGTGGGCAGTTTGTTATCGACCTCATTGGGAATAACCGGGAACTGAATCTTGAATTCTCGAATCAGCGCCTGAATCTCAGGGGTAGGCATCGGGTCATAGTTCACCCCAAATAATTTAACATCTTCATCAACAGAATCAGCGAAGCGATTTAATTCTGGTAATTCTCGTAGACAAGGTGCGCACCACTTAGCGAAATAGTTTAGTACCACCCATTTTCCTTCTAAATGCTGCCAACGATATTCTTTGCCATCAACGGTTTTAAAATCGGCATTTACCTGAGTGGCAGTAAACACTCCTAAAGCGAGACTTGCCACTCCAATCAAAAAAGCACAGGTAAAAAAGACCCTCTTCTGTCCTGAAGTACGGCTTAACGATTGCTTCATTGTTTTGGATTACCTCTTGATAAATGTTTACAAAATCGCAATAGTGTCGCCATTCATATCATCATAAAAAAGAACATTATGTCTACTGTTAAAATTCTACATAACCCCCGCTGTTCAAAAAGCCGCCAAACGCTTACCTTGTTAGAAGAGAGAGGGATTGATGCGGAAGTAGTCGAGTATTTGAAAAATCCCCTTGATAAAAAGGAATTACAACAGCTTTATAAGAAGTTAAATGTCGACGCAGTAATAAAAATGATGCGCACAAAAGAAGCAGAATTTGCGCAAGCAGACTTGAGCACCACCCATTCTTCTGAAGACGACCTTTTTAATGCTATGGTTACCTACCCTAAATTGATAGAACGGCCAATCGTAATTAAAGGAGATCAGGCGCGCATCGGCCGGCCTCCAGAATCTGTGTTGGAAATATTATAATGAATCCTATTTTAGTGCTGTATTACAGTCGCTACGGCAGCACAAAAAAGCTCGCGGAGGCGATCGTTCAAGGCATTGAAAGTGCAGATATGCCTGTATTGGTTAGAACCGTACCATCGTTAACGCAAGATGCTGAGCCGGTCGATCAAAGTGGCATGCCTCCTGAAGTCTCCATCAGAGATTTTGAGCGTTGCAGCGGCCTCGCTTTGGGTAGCCCTACTCGCTTTGGTAACATGGCTGCGCCCTTGAAACACTTTTTGGATAGCACCAGTCAAAGTTGGCTAAAAGGAGCAATGATCAATAAACCGTGCTGCGTATTTACCTCTACTAACAGTATGCATGGTGGGCAAGAATCAACCCTGCTCAGTATGATGCTACCGCTTCTGCATCATGGCATGGTATATTGCGGTGTACCTTACTCTGAACCAGCGCTTCACGAAACGAGAACGGGTGGTTCGCCCTACGGTGTGTCTCATGTGGCTTTTGATAATAACAGTGAATTATCAGAACATGAGCGAACGCTAAGTTACGCGCAAGGTAAACGACTGGCTGAATTAGCCAAAAAACTCTATTGATAATGTAGTGAATGCTGTATGAATCTTTCTACCTCGTTTTATCGTTATTTAGCATTAATTTCTTATGGTGGTTTACTTCTACTGGTAGCCAGCTGGCACTTTATAATAGTAGAAGAAACACCTTATTCCGCTTTATTTATTTTCCTCTTCTACATACTTCCATTATTACTTCCGTTTAAAGGACTTATACAGGGCAAACCCTACACTCACGCCTGGGCAAACTTTATCGTGATGTTTTATTTACTTCATGGTTTTACCATTAGCTATGCCGAACCAACACTACGTATTTATGGGATAATAGAAATCTTACTTAGTTCGTGTATGTTCATAGGTTGTAGTTTTTTTGCGCGAAAAAGGGGAAGAGAGTTAAACTTAGGAATAAAAAAACTTAAAGTAGAAATGCAGGAAGAGCGCGAACGGTTTAAAGGAGTACAGTAGTGATGCGTTGGTTATTATACATAAGTGTGGTATTAGTCGCCGGCTGTGGCGGTTCCGGGGGAAGTGATTCACCTGGCACCACGCCCCCTGCTAATAACCCTGTATTGATCATCTCTGGCCCAAGTGAAGTTGTGTCGGGGGACTCTGTTGATCTTGTGGTTACCGCAGACAACAATACCGCATTATCAGCGGTAAACTGGAAGGTAGATCAGGACAATCTTAAACTATTGACCGCCCATACCCAAGTGCTTGGTTTTGATGCACCTTCTGCGGGCGACTATGTTTTTACGGTCACTGCAAGAACAGCCTCCGGGAGTTCGATTAGCACAGAGTACGCTTTAACAGTCTTGGACGGCGATACCCCAGAGGCAGTATTGAGAGTGGGCCATCAAGCTGCAGAGGGTGGTAGAGTATCCTTACGCGTTGATAATACGTCCTCAAAAACGGTTGAATCTGTCAGCTGGCAACAAGTCAGCGGGCCCGCGGCGGTTGATGTGGTTTTTGATGACAACGATGAGCCCAAACATAATATATATTTCGATGCCCCTCGAGTTAATAACGATGTAGTTATTACTTACCGCGCTACCTTGCATTTTGATGATGGCTCAGAGGCATCAGATGAAACGCAGATACTGGTAAAAAATATGGAAATCATTGAGGACGCTTTTTTTACCCGAAGTGAAATGTTCGTCTCCAGTCATATGCAGGCCTATCGCAAAAACAGCCCTTATGCGGATGCGTTGGATGAGTGCGTTTACAATAATAGAATCACCTACCCGTGTGAGTTTGAAACACTTCCGTTAATAGGGCAACAAACTGAGTCACCTACTGTCGCCGACGTTCTCGATAGAACTTATGTTTCGCACCCTTGGATGGGAGATGCGTTAAAAGCATATTTAGAGAATGCTCCGGCAGGGGAAGACATGCTATCTTTGTTGCGCGGCGTGACCGCCGTAGTGATATCCTATGATATTCGGCCCTCTTTTTATTGGGTAGTCACGGGTGCCATCTATCTGGATGCAAGAAACTTTTGGCGCACCCCAGCACAACGAGATACTTTGAATACCGAGCCGGATTATCGCAGTAATTTCGGCAATGAGCTTGCTTATCGTACCACCTGGCGCTATGTAAAAGATGGCGAATATTATTACCCACAACCAGGCTTAGCGCCTGAATTACGGAATACGCGCACCCTGCTTGGTGTGCAGCAGGCGGTAGATTGGCTGTTATACCATGAGCTGGGTCATGCTAATGACTTCTTCAACTATGCCAGTTGGTCCCAAATTCCATTGTCCACCACCCCCCTTGATTGGTTCGAAGACAATGCACCCAAATCTGATGGGTTAGCGACAGCATTGCCGCTAACGTCGGTTGAGCTGCATGAGTTAGCACAGGTTAATTTTGGTGGGGAAAAAGCGACCCCACAACAAAAAGCCTATACTGCTGAGGATGTGGCAACCTTCTTTCAGGATGACGGCGCTTCTTCCTTCTATTCGTATTTCACCACCCGGGAAGATTATGCCACCCTTTTCGAACAGTTTATGATGCTATATCGCATACAAGCATCATCTGATGTGGGCGTATTCACCGCCGAAACGTTCGAAAATGAAGAGTATATTCTCACCTGGGGCCAACGAAATCGAATCAATCACGCCAACGTTCAGCAACGCGCAAAATACGTGGTGAATCGTATACTGCCAGATTTGGATGTCGATGCCATTCAAACCACGTTGCCCGAGCCGCAACTGCTACCTGTTGGTGAAGACTGGTATGACACGGTAGTGCTGAAGGGAGAAGCAGTAGAATCCCTAGAATCGATTTCTCTTCTACGTTTACAAAAAGTGATGGCAGCTGAGCGACCAGAAATTCTGCCCGCTCTTCCACTGCCCGTATTGGAAGGTCAGCCTAAATAATCTAGGTTACAAAGAAAGGGCTAATTCACTAGGTGGATTAGCCTTCACTTTCCATCACCTGCCTGACCAACGTTAATGTCAGGCGTCTTTTTTCCTGTAAAGACCTTTCATCAAGTACATCAAGTACTCTGAGTAGCGAAGGTAAATCTCTGTCACTTCTATTGAGCAGATAATCCAGCGCGGCTTCGGATAACTTCAAACCTCTTTGTTTAGCGCGAAGCCGAATAACCGTTTTGCGCTCTTCTTCAGTCAATGGCTGTACTTGGAATGTTATACCCCACCCCAATCGAGACCGAAGATCGGGTAACGCAAAATCAGGATGTGAAGGACCAAATTCTGAGGTGCATACAAGGGTGGTAAGGTGGCTTTCGCTAACCCGGTTAATTAAATCGAACAGGCCTACTTCCCACTCCCGGATGCCAGCTACAGCATGCATATTATCAAGACAGATAAGGCTTACCTGCTCAAGTCCTTCAAGCACTTGAGGGTGTAATTGCTTATAGTCATTAAGATTTAAATAAATATGTGAAGATTTGCGCTGAGCAAGTTCATGACAGAGTGAAAACAGCAAGTGACTCTTTCCCCTGCCCGGACCGCCCACGATGTTAATCAACGGTAAGTTTTGTCCGGAGAGCAAACTTAGCAGCTGTCTGCCATTTTCCCCTGATGCATTCGCCAACTTGCTCAATAGATCAACTAGTTGACGATTTTCGCCGGCCACAAAACTGGAGAAGGTCTCATCTACAGGTAAGCTTACAGGCAGTGGAAGCTGAACCGCCTGCGTTGAGTTTTTGCTATTCATCCCAATAAAAATTTAATCCTTCCAGGGGTTGTCCAAACGTGTCATTCACCGGCAAGAGCCGAGATTGCAGCGAGAGATTTTTAATCAAATCATCCACTGTGGCTACCAGTTCTACGTTGAACGTGGCAACCGAACCTTTTTGTTGGGACAACGCTGCTTTACGGACCACGCTCAAACTTTCCAGATAGCGCTGCGCATGCACATATTTTTGTAAGGAGTTAATATTGGCTATAGATATTTGCACCACATTGGCTGGGCCATCTCCGGCGTCAGCGGTAACTGAAAACTGCTGGCTCAGGTGATCAGCCAGAGCATCTATAATTGATGAGGCCAACTCTTCAACTGAGCCTCCATGCAATGAACCAAACTCTGACTCAGTGCGCCCTATAAAAACCCAGTCAGCCGCAAACTTCCCCTCTGCTACTGAATCTGTCGAGCCAGTGTTATCACCCGTGGTCGCATAAATACGCGCGCCGATCACATAATCGGCGCCATAGCGTCGTGAAGCCTGGCTTAATGAACTGGCAAATCTTCCCCACACATCATAAACCGAAATGGCATCATTATCGGCCAGATCCATCAGTGGCAAACTTAAGGGCACGCCGCGCTCAACCGCTTGTTGGCGAATACTGCGGGTTAGTGCTGAAAGCTGCGCTTCGTCAACAATGTAGCGTTGGCCTCGCTCATCCTCTATGGCTAACCATAGTAGGGATTCAGGGCGTCGATTTCCCCAAACGGGTAAACCTTCATTGTGCAGGCGCTGAAGTAATGCCTGATAATCAAACTCAGCCACAAACAACAACTGGTTTTGATGAGATTCATACTGATAGGACCGTAAAAAACGTTGCGGGTTAGATAACCACTGCTTAACCGAAGGTAACTTCAGAATATCCGTACGTCCGCTCATTTTTACCAGTGCCTGTTGTAGTGCTTGTTTTTCTGCTGACTGCTGAGTTTTGCGAGACTGATCAGGGACAGGAACTTTAGCAATATTGGCTTGAATGGTGACGCTTGCGTTAGCGTTGGAGAAGAAAACAAACGCCACCATGCAAGTCACTGCGATTACGAATGAGTACCGAATAAAAAAAGAAACCAAATGCGTGACAACCTTTACGTAAAACTGAATTCAAAAAAATGAGCCGTTATTGTGTGCTATTTGGAAAAGTTTTTCACCTGCTAAAGCATAATTTATCGCGAATGGCTTGCCCGAAAAATGGCGTAACAAGATTGGACTTACCCTCACTACCTGATAGAATTCGCGTTTTTCTTACCACTACCGAACCAGGGCGATATTGTGAGCGATAAAACCACCCCACTTAGCTATAAAGATGCTGGCGTAGATATTGATGCTGGGAATCAACTTGTCGAGCGTATCAAAGAAGTGACCAAACGTACGCATCGTCCGGAGGTCAAAGGCGGTCTGGGCGGTTTTGGCGCGTTATGCGAAATTCCTGCAAAATATAAGCGTCCATTGCTGGTTTCCGGCACAGATGGTGTGGGTACTAAACTTCGTTTGGCAATGGATGCTGGAGTGCACGACGGTGTAGGCATAGACCTTGTCGCCATGTGCGTCAACGATTTAATCGTGCTGGGTGCAGAGCCTTTATATTTTCTAGATTATTACGCCACGGGCAAATTAGACGTGGAAGTAGCCACGCAGGTGGTTGCGGGTATCGGCAAAGGCTGCGAGCTGGCAGGTTGCGCTTTGATTGGGGGCGAAACGGCTGAGATGCCCGGCATGTATCATGGCAGCGATTATGATATCGCAGGATTTTGTACAGGTGTGGTTGAAGCCGATAAAGTGATAGATGGTAGTCAGGTCAAAGCCGGGCAAAAGATTATCGCCCTGGGTTCGTCAGGCCCTCATTCCAATGGATTTTCATTAATACGAAAGATTATTGATGTCACAGAGGCAGATATCTCAGCGGAATTCGATGGCAAACCTCTTAAAGATCATTTACTCGCCCCGACCAAAATTTACGTAAAATCGGTTTTAGCGCTGCTCGAACAAATTAATGTACTCGCCATCAGTCACATCACTGGCGGTGGGTTTTGGGAAAATATTCCAAGAGTGCTTCCAGATAACTGTAAAGCGGTTATCGACCAAAGTAGCTGGCAATGGCCGGCCATTTTCAACTGGTTACAGCGCAAGGGTAATGTTGAACGCCACGAAATGTACCGCACCTTTAACTGTGGTGTTGGCTTAGTTGTGGTGGTAGACGAAGCAGATGCGGAGCAAACGGTCTCAATTTTACAAGCACAGGGTGAACAAGCCTGGGTCATTGGCCATATTGATGAAAAAGATTCTGACAAGGCAGTTGAGATTAACTAAATGACATCAGCAGTTCCTTCGATTTGTGTATTGATTTCTGGCAATGGTTCCAACCTGCAAGCGATGATTGATGCCATTGCCACCGGAAAACTGGAAGCAAAAATTGCCTGCGTTATTTCCAATCGCCGTGATGCCTACGGTTTAGTCAGAGCTGAAGCGGCTGATATTCCTGCGCATTGTCTTGAACATACCGCATTTCCTGATCGCGATAGCTACGACAAAGCGCTGATGAAATTAATCGATAAATATAAGCCGGATTGCATCGCACTGGCTGGCTTCATGAGAATTTTAACAGACGATTTCGTGAATCATTATGCTGGCAAAATGTTCAATATACATCCGTCTTTGCTGCCTAAATATAAAGGTTTGCATACCCACCGCCAGGCACTTGAAAATGGCGATCAGGAGCACGGCGTAAGTGTTCATTTTGTGACTCCCGAGCTAGACGGCGGTCCAGTGGTTATACAAAGCCGGGTGCCAGTATTTATCGAAGATACTGAAGAAGAACTCGCTGCGCGAGTGCAAGAGCAAGAACGCCAAATTTACCCCCTCGTGCTGCAATGGTTTTGTAAAGGCAGGTTGGTAATGCGTGAAAATGAAGCCATAATGGATCATCAACGTCTTCCTCAAACAGGCTATGCCAGTGACTAAAATGTGTTCGCTAAAAACATTAGAATATGCCGTCATCTGCACGTTAATTTCAGTGATTTTAGCCTTCCCAACTATTGCCTCCACCCAGCCTCTTCGCCCGTTTCAAGCTGAGTATAGAGCCTATAAATGGGACGACGATATTGGCAAAGCGGAATTAAAGCTGGAGAAATTATCTAAAAACCAGTACTCCCTCACTTATTCTTCTGACGTATCTAAATTCTTTTTATCTGACAAACGGTATGAGCATTCGATTTTCACCTTTAAAAATGGTGAGTTTATACCTCTCCAATATTATTACAGCCGTAGTGGCACGGGCGCAGATAAGAAGTTGAAACTCAAATTTGAATCTACCCCCAAACGGCAAATTTTGGTTAACGAAAGCACAGTGCTTGATTGGCAGCAAGAATTAGACAATCAACTCTACCGAATAGACATCCCCCGGCAATTAGCCGCTGGTCAGAAGTCACTAAAATATGATTTTATTAACTATCGCGGTGAAATTAAAAGCTATCAGATTGACGTTGTAGGTAACGAAAGGCTCTCGTTACCCTATCGAGAGCTTGATACCATCAAAGTTGAAATTGTCAGGCAGTCCAGTTCTCGTGAAACCTATGCCTGGTTCGCTCCTGAACTTGATTATAACCTGGTCAGACTGCAACAATTTAAGGATGATGATGAACAAGGCGATATCCAACTCGTTCGCTATAAGCGTTTACCTTAGCCAGGTGTTACGTTATCAGCTATACACGTAAGGGCTACTCCAGCTAATAGACTGAACTCTGAAATCCGCTACGGATAAATCTGAACGTAAATCTACCTCAGCACGCTATTTCTAATTTCTCTTTTTCTCGAGCCCATTGTGTCAGTCAAAAACAGGCCGGCGTTTTCCAACATAGTTAATCCCACGCAGGTGGGAATTTCCCCAACTGTAAGAACCATCTGTAAGAACCAACTGTAAGAACCATCACATAGTCGTTCTCACGTAGGTGGGAATCTTCTCAACTGATATCATTAGGTGAAAGTTGCTTTTAACTTTGCCCTGGAAGGAAAGAGATCCTCCGCCTTCGCGGAGGATGACGAGGTGGTTGCAGAGGGCAACGGGTAGATGCGGAGGATGATGTACGGGCCTACCCCATCCTAGTCATTCCCACGCAGGTGGGAACCTCCCAAACTGATAGCATTATGTTAAAGTTGTTTTTAACTATGTGATGGCTATTTTAACGTCTTTACACTACTTCGGCTTCAATGATATTTCGTACACAATTTCGCTCATTTCACCTTGATCTTTTAGCGCTTTGATTATACGTTTAAACTATTCTGGTCAGACCTCACTTCACGCTGAATATACCGTGTCTGAGTAAAATCTATGTTCGTTAACATTAACGAAATTAGAGAGCCGTTTATCAAGGAGACATGCTAATGGCTGAATTCATCTGGTTTTTAATTATTCTGGTTGCGCTAAGTATTGCAAGTTATAAACGCGCAAGCCTCACTACCGCTGCAGCCGTTGTAGCAGGGATCATGGTCATTGGTACCTTATTCTCTGAAATTGACTGGCTCGGCTGGCTTGTATTTTTGGCCATTGCAGTGCCATTGCTAGTACCTTCACTTCGTAAACAACTGATTTCCAGTAAGCTGCTCGCCTTTTATCGTAAAGTCATGCCTGAAATGTCCAGTACCGAACAAGAAGCGATTGATGCCGGTACTGTCTGGTGGGATGGCGAAATTTTTAGCGGTGACCCTGACTGGAATAAACTTCACAGCATTCCTAAAGGGCGTCTGACCGCGGAAGAGCAAGCTTTTCTGGATGGTCCGGTAGACCATGTTTGCTCAATGGTAGATGAATGGCAAATCAACCATAAAGATGCGGATTTATCTCCTGAAATTTGGGCTTACCTTAAAGAGCACAAGTTTTTTGCCATGATCATTAAGAAAAAATATGGTGGGCTGGAGTTTTCCGCCTTTGCACAGTCGCGGGTTCTACAAAAATTAGCAGGTACCAGCGCTGTGTTATCCAGCACCGTAGGCGTGCCTAACTCTTTAGGTCCCGGCGAATTGTTGCAGCATTATGGTACCCAGGAACAACAAGAGTATTATTTACCTCGCCTAGCTAAAGGAGAAGAAATTCCCTGTTTTGCCCTGACCGGCCCTGAAGCTGGATCTGATGCAGGGGCAATACCTGATGTGGGTATTATCTGTAAGGGCCAGTGGGAAGGTGAAGAAATTATTGGTATGCGCTTAACCTTTAATAAACGTTATATCACGCTAGCCCCTATCGCTACCCTTATTGGGTTAGCCTTTAAATTACAGGACCCTGATGGTTTATTAGGTAGTGAAGAAGATCTGGGTATCACGTGTGCGCTGATCCCTCGCGACACAGAGGGGCTTGATATAGGTCGTCGTCACTTTCCACTGAATGTACCATTCCAGAACGGCCCCATCAAAGGCGAAAACATTTTTGTTCCACTTGATTACATTATTGGCGGTCAAAAAATGGCGGGGCGTGGCTGGCGAATGCTGGTTGAGTGCTTATCGGTGGGCCGCTGTATCACATTGCCCTCAACTGCGGCAGGGGGAGCAAAGCAACTTGCGCTGGCGACAGGCGCATACGCTCGTATTCGTCGTCAGTTCCGCATTCCGGTTGGGCATATGGAAGGCGTGGAAGAGATGCTTGCGCGCATCGGAGGTAATGCCTATTTAATGGATGGCGTAACTCGCTTTTCAACAGTAGGGATAGGATTGGGCGAAAAGCCCTCGGTGATTTCGGCGATCAGTAAATATCATCTTACCGAAAAAATGCGGCAAGTGGTTAATGACGCAATGGATGTGCACGGCGGTAAGGGAATTATGCTTGGTCCAAACAACTACCTCGGTCGCGGATACCAGGGCGCCCCTATCTCGATCACGGTTGAGGGTGCCAATATTCTCACCCGGAATATGATGATTTTCGGCCAAGGTGCAATGCGTTGTCACCCGTGGGTTTTAAAAGAGATCCACGCCGCCAACTTAGAAGATCCAGAAGAAAGATTGGATGAATTCGACAAAGCGGTGTTCGGTCATATTGGCTTCACCCTCTCCAATCTCGTTCGCAGTAAATGGTTTTCCTTTACTGGGGGATACCTGCATAGTAGTCCCTTCAAAGATAGCACAGCGCAATATTATCGCTTGCTACAAGGCTACAGTGCCAACCTCGCATTACTCTCAGACGTATCTATGGGTGTATTAGGTGGGGAATTGAAGCGTCGTGAACGGCTGTCTGCGCGCTTAGGTGACATTTTAAGTGGGTTATTCCTGGCCAGTGCCACACTTAAACGCTATGACGAAGATGGACGCTTACATGAAGATGCATCGCTTATGCATTGGGCCATGATGAATACATTATTCGATATTGAAACAGCAATTGATGATTTTCTGGCTAATTTCCCCAGTAAGCCTGTAGCGTTCTTTTTACGTGCCATTGTGATGCCCTTCGGGCGTCGTTGCAGTAAACCTTCTGACTATATCGAACATAAAGTAGCGCTGTTGCTTCAACAACCCTGTTCTGCGAGAAGCCGTCTAGGTGAAGGACAGTATCTCACGCGAGAAGAAGGTAATCCTTTTGGCGAGTTAGAACAAACGTTAGATGATATTTTAGCCAGCGAACCTATTTTCGATAGGATCAGTAAACAAAAAGGTGAAAAGCTTTCTTTTACGCAGTTAGACAAACTCGCAGATGAGGCGTTGGAGAAGGGCTGGATAAACGAAGATGAAGCAGAGCAGTTACGCAAAACTGAGGCGGGTCGCCTAAAAATCATCAACGTTGATGACTTTGAACACGAAGAGTTGATTGCCAACCAGGCGACAAAACCTAAAGCAAAAGGGAACCGCAAAACCAAAGTAGCCTAGCTAGCCATTTTCATACAAGACCTTAAGACATAAAGGGCTGCTATTGCAGCCCTTTTTTATTGTTCAAATTATCAACGCTTGAACATCACCCTACAGCGCAATAAAAAGAGCATATGAACTAGAGGTCCACGACAACATGTAATCAGTCAAGTAACCATGTAAAGTACAGCAAAAAATTACAAATACAGTGAAAAGATCGGCAGAATCGCTTGGTAATTAAGATACGACAAAGTCGCTTGGTGTTAACAGAACAAGCTGTAGTAGCTTAGACTTGATCTGACAATTAAGGTCAGACGTTTTCGAACTAATCTCACAGCCAGAAATAGTACCATAATCAGACCGTTACCCCCCCGTCTGTCCAACTACCCATCCGTCACACTCCTCCCATTTGTCACCCTCACGAAGGTGAGGGTCTCCCTAGCGGCAGTAGCGGAGGTTAATTCGTTAGCCCTCAGGGCGTGAAGCGGTCCTCAAATAACGTCATCTGCGCGAATGCGGAGCGCTGTTTCGTCCAATTGTAATGTTGAGTAGCTCTTTTTTTGAATTTACGAGAACAGTTTTGGAGGTTCCCATTTCCATGGGAATGACGACTCTTCGAAACTGCAAATGTAAGATGTCGGATAAGATATGTGCAGCTAAGGATAAGCGCTTAAACGAGGGGTAATCTATTTACTTTTCTGTTTAAGTTTGGCTTTTTCTTCATCACTTAAAAAAGCTTGCTCCACGGCATTGAGTTGTATTTGTGCCAATTGTGTTTTGCTAAATCCAATGACGTCGTAAGCAACTTTATACTCATGTGCCAGATCAATGGCAGAAACGCCCGGATCATCTGTATTCAAAGTTACCGCAATGTCCCTTTCAAAAAACGCCTTCATCGGATGATTTGCCGTATCCACCATGGTAGTGGTTTGGTAATTAGACGTTGGGCAGCTTTCAATTCCTATTTTATTTTCAGCCAGATAAGCTAAAAGCTTCGGATCGTCCATTGCTGCCACGCCGTGTCCAATTCTCTGGGCACCTAGTAGTTTTATTGCATTCCAGATACTGTCACTACCCGCTGCCTCCCCTGCATGCACCGTGATTGACCAGCCAGCGTCTCTGGCTTGCTTAAAATGCTCACTAAACAAGGGAGCGGGAAATCCTACTTCATCACCTGCTAAATCTAACGCGACGATATGCTTTTTATGGGCAAGTAACCCATCTAACTCTAACTTACACACCTCTGCACCAAATGTTCGGCTTAAAATACCAATCAGGTTTGCTTTTACCCCAAATTGCTTTTCGCCCTCGCGCACGCCGTCAATAACTGCTTCTACAACAGCCTCAATTGGAAGTTTATGTGCGCGAGCCATGTAGTAAGGCGAGAAACGCAATTCCACATAATCCAGTGACTCGTGATGTGCATCTTGTAAATTCTCAAAAGCAATACGATAACAGGCGTCTAAGTCGGCCAATACCGAAACGCCGTAATCCAGCTTTTGTAAAAAAGCCAGCAGGTCGCTTGTACGATCATGGATTTGCGCGATATCCGCTACTTGCGCAACATTCTGCGCGGGTATGGTTAGATTGTGTTGTTGAGCTAAGTCCCAGATGGTTGCCGGTCTTATATTGCCATCGAGATGGCGGTGTAAGTCAATTACTGGCAACCTGTAATCAATCATATTAAACCAATTGTAATTTAGACATGATAAGCACCGCTTGCGTTCGTGTTTTAATGTCGAGAGTACGTAATACGGCGCTAATATGAGCTTTTACCGTGGCTTCCGTTACATTCATCTTTTCCGCAATTTGACGATTCATCAACCCTGCATGCAGATGTTGTAGAACTTCAATTTGCTTACCGGTCAAGCTTCTGAAACGGTATAAAATATCGATTAAGCTGGTATCTGCGTGGCGGATTTCGTCAGTCATCGACTCAGGCAACCATTTTTCTCCATTTTTAATTGCCGAAATCGCTTCGGCAACTTGGGCAATAGAGCCTGATTTAGGGATAAAGGCACTCGCCCCTAAATCCATCACCAACGCAACCACTTCGACTTCCTCAGTGGCAGAAATTACTGCAATCGGAATTTTAGGGAATTTTTCCCTCAGGGTAATTAGACCATTAAAATATGCGCAGCCTGGCATGGTGAGATCGAGTAGAATAAGTTCGATGTCCGGATGCTCATGCAGTGCCGACAGCATACTTTCTAAATCGTCAGCCTGATACATTTTTGAATCAGGAAAGTGTGGTTGTAGCGCTGACATCATCGCTTCCCTGAACAGCGGATGGTCATCTGCGATTAATAGTTGAGTCATTCCATAAACAGCCAGCTATATTTATTTATATTAAGGGTAATACGTATAGCGTAGAAGGTGAAGAATTTTGTCAGATTTGTTGAAAAAATCGCCCGTAACCATGCGAAATATTTGGCAAATTGCGCTGAGCAGGTAGAATAAGCGCCCTTCCAATGAGTGGTGAGCAACATGGCACAAAAATCAGACAACATTTTCGCAAAACCCATGCAGTCAGTAAAGGATTTCACATTTGATGAAGCGGTAGCAGATGTCTTTCCTGATATGATTCAACGGTCGGTTCCCGGTTACGAATCAATTATTCATACCATCGGTGAAATCGCCAGCCGCCATGTCACTACCCACTCAAGGGTGTATGATTTAGGTTCTTCCTTAGGGGCGGCAAGTTTATCCATTGCGCGTGCTACTTCCCTACACCCCTGTGAAATCATCGCCGTCGACAACTCAGAGGCCATGACTGAACGCTGCAAACGAATTGTTGCGGGATTTTCATTACCCAATCCTATTCGTGTGCTGTGTGACGACATTCAAAACATTGAGATTCAAAATGCGTCAATGGTGGTAATGAACTTTACCCTGCAGTTTATTCCCCCCGCTGACAGAAAAGCGTTATTACAGAAAATCTACGATGGACTTAATCCAGGTGGCGTTTTGGTACTTTCAGAAAAAATAAGCCACCCTTCGAAAGAGGGAAACGAATTGCTCATTGATTTGCATCATCAATTCAAGCGCAATAATGGTTACAGTGAATTAGAAATAAGCCAAAAACGAGCAGCCTTGGAAAAAGTCATGTTAGTGGATACATTCGCGGATCACGAACAGCGTTTGCTAAACGTGGGCTTTACCGATGTGGTTATGTGGTTTAAGTGCTATAACTTCACTTCCCTGGTCGCAATTAAGTAAAAAAAATTGAAGGTAGAAAGTCGTTCATGAGTCGTTTATATGATGTCTGGTTCGCAGACTGTTACCAGAGTTTGCTGAACACCCCCCTCGCCCACTGGTTGCAAACGCTGCCGGCACAGATAGAGCAGTGGCAACGAAACGATTTACATGGCGAATTTTATAAGTGGTGCAAATTACTGCAAAAGATACCGCAAACGCATCCCAGTATCATCGAATTGTCTGACAGTGTACGTGTCGGCAAGGCGGAAGACATTACTGAATATCAGCAAAAGCAAATTACTGGCTTATTAAAACAATTTATGCCGTGGCGTAAAGGCCCATTTTTTATTCATGATATCCACATTGACACGGAGTGGCGGTCTGATTGGAAGTGGGATCGCGTGTCGCCCCATATTTCTTCATTAAAAGATCGCTTCGTTTTGGACGTAGGCTGTGGTAGTGGCTATCACATGTGGCGAATGTTAGGTTCGGGGGCAAAGGGGGTTTATGGAATCGATCCGACCCAATTGTTTCTGATTCAGTTTCATGCCATCCAACAATTCATAAAAAACGAACATATTCATTTTTTGCCATTAGGCATTGAGCAAATGCAACCTCTGAATGCCTTCGATACTGTTTTTTCAATGGGTGTACTTTATCATCGCAGAGATCCCATAAACTTTCTAAGCCAGTTAAAGCAGCAGCTTCGCAAAGGTGGTGAATTAGTACTCGAGACCTTAGTCGTAGAGGGAGATGAAAAAACGGTAATGATGGCAGGAGAACGCTATGCGCAGATGCGTAACGTGTGGTTTCTGCCCAGCATTGATGCGTTAAAAGTGTGGCTAAGCCGGCTAGGCTTTGTAAATATCAAAGCGGTTGATGTCAATACAACTTCTTTAGATGAGCAACGCAGTACTGAGTGGATGACAAATAATTCACTTAAAGATTTCCTCGACCCCGATGATCTATCGAAAACAATTGAAGGTGCTCCAGCCCCTAAACGAGCAGTGTTAGTCGCTACCAGAAATTAACTTGGTAGCGAAGGGATTAAAATTTTTGCAAATTGCTTTTTATTTCACAATAGTATTTTGAATCTGATAGCGGCTAGTCAGGATACTCTTGAGTCAACCTGCAGTTAAGAGGTACGTAAAAAAGCATGTCGATAACAATGCTTTACCTGTATCCATGCAGTTTATCACCGCATAGTGGAAAACCGCACCAATGGACGCAAATACCACTCTCATCAAAAATTTGAATGCAATTGTCTAGGCATTAAACGTTTAAGTATGCCTACCGCTGCACCCACGTGGGTTTGGCGATAGTTGTCAATCCCCCCCGCTTCTCAGTATTTTTTTATGCCGAGGGTTTAAAACGTTCGCTGAAGAATGCCCTCACTGTTGCTGAAGAGCTTGAAATTGTCGATATTAAAATTATCCTTGAACTTGTCGAATCGACATACACATCAATCGTCAGCGCGGAGCAAGAGATGATTGGCATCTGGCTGGCAAAACTTTATAAAGAGTTCTGTTGAGTTCGGATAAGTGCAGTTTCATAAGAATTTACTCTGCTATTAGTTATTCATAGTTGTGTATCACAAAATAGTGTCAGCTAGGATATCTGGCCGAATACTCCTTTTTATGCTTTTTACTCAAATTTTCGCAATTGGCACATATGTTGTAATCTTAACGTATTGATTTTGTGCATCAGAATCACCAAGAGGTTGCCATATGGATTTACATCGTTTTCTTTTACATCACCAGCTTCCTGACGGATATCGGGAGGTTGCACAAAAATGGTTCGTTCCTCTGGCTGAATCTATCGTATTGCAGCTTAACGGTGCAGCCCGTCCGTTTTTTATTGGTATTAATGGTTGTCAAGGGTCCGGCAAATCCACCTTGACCGACTTTCTTTCTGAGTATTTCGCTGCCACTTACTCTTTACACGTGGCAAGCATGTCATTAGACGACTTCTATCTGCGTCAAAATGAACGAGTCACGTTAGCTAACACCATTCATCCCTTGCTAAAAACCCGGGGGGTGCCAGGCACGCACGATATTGCCTTGATGAATGAAGTATTTACTCAGTTAAGCATCAACGGTGAACTTGCTTTGCCACGCTTTAATAAGGCCACTGACAACCCAGCCGCTAAAGAAGCATGGCCGGTGATCAATACACCGCCTGACATCGTTATAGTAGAAGGATGGTGCTGGGGTGTACCACCGCAGACGGAACAGGATTTGGAAAAACCCATTAACGCACTTGAAGAAACAGAGGATCGGGACGGTATATGGCGCCGTTTCGTAAATGCTCAGTTAACACAGTATTATCAACCGTTGTTCGAAAAAGTAGATTATTACATTATGCTCAAAGGGCCATCATTTGAGCATGTGTATAAATGGCGGTGTGAGCAAGAACACAAACTTGCTGCCAAAACTTCAACAAAGAATACCGCGATCATGACAGACAAACAGATAGCGCGGTTTGTACAGCATTATCAACGCCTGACGGAGCATAGTTTTGAAGCTTTACCGCCGCTATGTAACCTAGTATTCGAGTTGGACGCTGATAGAAAAATTACCAACGTAATCAATAAATAAAACATCAGGCAATCATTAGAAGGTATGCAATTGAAAACGGTTATTTTTACGGACATGGATGGCACCTTACTCGATCATGACACATATAGTTTTGAAGCGGCCAAGCCCGCGCTGGAAAAACTTGCGGAGCGTAAGATCCCGGTTATTCCTACCACCAGCAAAACCTTTGCTGAGCTTCTCGATTTGCGACTGACTATTGGCTTAAATGGTCCGTTTATCATTGAAAACGGTGCAGCAATTTACATACCCCATGGTTTTTTTGAACAAAAACCTGCGGGGACCACCTGGCAGGATGGCTACTGGTGCAAAACTTTTATCTCCACTAAAGGGTATTGGTTAAAACAGTTGGACATTGTGAAACTCGAATTCGGCGGCGAATTCAATCATTTTAGCAATATGGACATTAGCGAAATCCAGCAATCCACCGGGTTAAATGAAATATCTGCAGCCAAAGCCGCACAAAGACAGTTCGGAGAGCCTGTTTTATGGAAGGGTTCTGAGGAGCGAAAACGCGAATTTATCAAAGCAATGACTGAGCGCGGCGCTAATCCTTTAGAAGGGGGACGCTTTATTCACATCTCTGGCGACTGTAATAAAGGTACCGCACTGACTTGGTTTATGGAGGAATATCAACGGCAAATTGGCGAGGCCACCCAGGCAATTGCACTGGGAGATGGTAAAAATGATATCGCCATGCTGGAAGCTGCCGATATTGCCGTGCGCATTAAATCTGAACATCACCAGCCACCCGTGCTGGATAAAGAAGATAACGTCTACACAAGCACTCTCCCCGGCCCAGCAGGCTGGCGTGAAATGCTAAATCAACTGATATTAGAAAACTAGCAGGAGCGCTAATGGCTGATTTTCATCAAAATGGTATTGTCACTACTCTTCACAATCTGGCAAATCGTCCCACCGAAGAAATGGAAGCCGATTTACTGAGGTTTTCGCAAAAGCGGCCGATGGCCCTTATTCTGCCTTCTCTTTTTTCAGAACTGGAAGGCGAAGCGCTGCCCCTCATCGTGGATGAATTAACGAATGTTCCCTACTTGTCAGAGATAGTTATTGGACTGGATAGAGCTAGCGAAGAGCAATACAAGCACGCGCTGGAGTTTTTTTCTGCGCTACCGCAGCATCACCGGGTGCTATGGAACGACGGGCCTCGTTTACAGGCTTTAGATAAAGAATTAGCTGACTTAGGGTTAGCCCCCAAAGAATTGGGAAAAGGCAGAAATGTCTGGTACTGCATGGGCTATATATTAGCCTCGAATAGGGCTGAATCGGTAGCGTTACATGACTGCGACATTGTCACCTATAATCGCGACCTGTTAGCTCGCCTTATTTATCCAGTGGCAAATCCCATGTTTAATTACGAGTTTTGCAAGGGCTATTATGCAAGGGTGGCCAACGGTAAAATTAATGGCCGCGTTTCCCGCTTGCTGGTGACCCCTTTGTTAAGAGCATTGAAACGTATCATTGGGGATAACGAGTATTTAGAGTACATGGATAGCTTCCGTTATCCACTGGCAGGCGAATTCTCATTTCGACGCGACGTTTTAAGCGATATCCGTATCCCTAGTGACTGGGGACTAGAAATTGGGGTGTTATCTGAAATGCACCGCAACTATGCGCACAACCGCTTGTGTCAGGCAGATATCGCCGACGTGTACGATCATAAACATCAGGATTTGTCGCTGAATAATGATCAAGGTGGATTATCGAAAATGTCAATTGACATCACCAAAGCGATCTTTCGAAAACTGGCCACACAAGGATTCTCATTCAGTAACGAAATGTTCCGTTCGGTTAAAGCGACCTACTTCAGAATTGCGTTAGACTTCATAGAAACATATCACAATGATGCCATTATGAATGGTCTTACACATGATGTGCATAATGAAGAAAAAGCGGTCGAAATGTTTGCCAGCAATATTATGAAAGCAGGACAGAGCTTCTTGGAAAATCCCATGGAAACCCCCTTTATTCCAAGTTGGAACAGGGTCACCAGTGCAGTCCCAGACATATTAGATCGTTTGTTAGAAGCAGTAGAAGCGGATACCTCAGAACACTTAGGGTAGATTATGACCACCAACTGGACCATTCTTCATGAAAAAGTCATGCACCATCTGGATGCGATTTATGCAGATGTGCCGTTGGATATGCCTATCGGTAAGTTGGCTTCCCAACTTATCGAAACCATAGGCATAAAACGGGAAGAAGATATCGTCATGCCCGGTCCCTATGTGAATTACTGGGATGAGCAAGATATTATCATGATCACGTACGGTGACAGTGTGATCAATGAGGGAGAGCTACCACTCACGACCCTATACAACTTCCTGAATAAGTACTGTAAAACCACGATCAATAATGTCCACATTTTGCCTTTTTTCCCTTTCAGTTCTGATGATGGTTTTTCAGTTATCGACTATTCCAGTGTAAATGAATCGTTAGGGGACTGGGCGGAAGTCTCGCAAATAGCCAAAGACTACGGCTTGATGGTCGATTTAGTTATAAATCATTGTTCTGCGCGCAGTGTGTGGTTTGAAAATTTCATCAAAGGTGAAGGCGCGGGTCACGATTTTTTCTTTACCGCGTCGCCTGATGATGATCTTTCAATGGTCACCCGTCCCCGCGTGTCGCCTTTGTTACGAGAAACACAGACAGCTAATGGAACACGTTACGTATGGTGCACCTTTAGCCATGACCAGGTTGATTTTGACTTTAGAAACCCACAAGTGCTGTTAGCATTTATCGATATAATCCGCTTGTATATCGAAAAAGGTTCAAAGATTTTTCGCCTCGATGCGGTGGCTTTTTTATGGAAAATTGTAGGAACCACCTGCATCAATTTAATCCAGACCCACGAAGTGATCAGATTAATTCGCACACTAATTGAACATATTGATCCCAGCATAATGCTGATCACTGAAACAAATATTCCTAATCGTGAAAATCTCACCTATTTCGGTAACGCAAATGAAGCCCATGCAATTTATAACTTCTCGTTACCACCGTTACTGGTCAATACGCTTGTAACTGGAAGCTGTCGTTATTTGAAAAGCTGGATCATGAGTATGCCGCCAGCCCAACACGGCACGACTTATTTTAACTTCATCGCTTCGCATGACGGGATTGGGTTACGTCCGGCCGAAGGATTACTGGATGAGGATGAAATCTCAGAGCTAGTGCATACTATGCAAAATTTCGGTGGAAAAATTTCTTGGCGAGCTTCAGCGCATGGTCAACAAAAGCCTTATGAAATAAATATCACTTTGTTTGATGCGCTACAGGGAACAACAAAGGGGCCAGACAAGTGGCAGATTGAACGATTTATTTGTGCTCATGCAATTATGTTGGCGATGGAAGGTATTCCAGGTATCTATATCCATAGCTTATTAGGTACGTCTAACGATTATGACAAAGTAGCCAATACTGGCCAAAACAGGTCTATTAATCGTAAGCGCTGGTCGTTGCCAGAACTGGAAGCGTTACTTGATTCTCCTTACTCGCAACACCACAAAGTATTAACCCGTGTTTCCCAGCTTATCCGCATTCGTAAAACCCAAGATGCATTTCATCCCAATGCATCTCAGTATACCTTGCAGATGGGCGATCAAATCTTTGGTTTTTGGCGACAAAGCCTGGATCGGAAACAAAGCGTTTTTTGTATAAGCAATATCTCGGACGAAGCGCAGTCGATTTTACTATCAGATATAAACCTGGTGGGAACCGACCATTGGTTGGAACTCATTTCCAGAGAAGTCATCCACGATGTCAATGCCTTTATGACCCTGCAACCTTATCAAACCATTTGGATCAGCAACCAGGATAGCGAATAATCTTTAGTTTATCGTTTACCCATGTGAAAAATTGCGAGATAATTTCATTTTGCAAGGCATTTCAAGGAGTTGTTGCCATGCAACGTTCAACATCCTTATTATTCGCGTAGCTTCATGTGTGGGCTAGAATACTAGGTAAGACAGAGTCGTTAACTTGAACAGCATATATACCATTTGTTTATGCTACTAATCGAATGGTAGCCCCATCCATAACGTCCACCACCAATGAATCGAATGGGGATAGTGTTTTCATGCATGGCAATTCAAGCTGTATTCATTCGGATGGGAATAATGATTACGTTACAGTGAGGAAACCGCTACGGGAACTGCAAGGGAAATAGGCGCAAGTACGTATATCGAAATTAAACCTTTTTATCACATGTGAGCAGCTATCCATGGTTTTAGTCACAAGACGGTTTGCACTTGAAAGCAAACGCCTGATCCACCTTGCCTGGCCCCTGTTGATTGCGCAAATAACGCAGATGTTAATGGGCGTGAGTGACACTATTATGGCTGGACGCTACGGTGCAGTGGATATGGCCGCTGTCGCACTGGGTTTTAGCATTACGATACCACTACTGTGTTTTTTACAAGGGATCGCCTTTGCTCTTCCTCCTTTTATTTCGCGCTTACAAGGCAAACGCGCATTTCATGATATCCCCCATATAACCCAACAATCAGCTTACTCACTCATTTTGGTCAGTTTACCGATGTTACTGCTCTACCCGGTTGCCGATAAAATAGTGAGTATATTTCCTATGGAGCCGGCACTTTTTGCCATTACCATCGAGTACACCCGCTACGTTATATTAGCCCTGCCGGCGTTTGGATTATACCAGTGGTTACGAAATTACTGTGAAGGGCTGGGCAGCACAAAACCTACCATGTTAATAACTGTCATTGGTTTAATGGTTAATATTATTGCAAATTACCTGTTCATTTATGGTGTCGGGCCGTTTCCAGAAATGGGCGGTGCAGGCTGTGGTGTCGCTACTGCCCTGGTATTCTATGCCATGCTTTTCGCCACATACATTTATACCGTTTTTGCACCGAAAATTAAAAAATATAGTTTGTTCGCAAAATTTTACAAACCTGATAGCCGGGCATTGAAACGGATCTTTAAACTGGGCCTACCCATTGCCATGACACTTTTGTTCGAAGTGACATTATTCGCGGTGGTGGCATTGTTGCTTACCCCTTTCGGTGCAACGACTATTGCCGCTCACCAAGTGGCATTGAATTTTTCTTCTCTCATGTTCATGTTTCCGTTGAGCATGGGTATGGCTGTAGCAATCCGGATCAGTTATCGCATGGGCCAACATCGAGTTGAACAAGCCCGTACGGTTGTGAAAAGCGCCTTAACGGTTGGTCTAAGTGTGGCCTTTGCCACTGCATCACTCACCGTGTTTGCCAAATCATTCATCATTGGGCTGTACACCACCGATGAACAGGTATTTGTTATCGCTAATTCTTTGCTGATTTATGCAGCTCTGTTTCAATTTTCAGACGCAATACAGGTAATTTCTGCCAATGCTCTACGCGGATACAAAGATACTACTGCTATGTTTTACATTACTTTTTGTGCTTATTGGGTTATCGGGTTACCAGTGGGGATCGTGCTTGCTCGAACGAGTTGGTTGACCCCGCAACCCATGTCAGCAGCGGGATTCTGGATTGGATTTATTGTCGGTCTAAGTAGCGCAGCGATTATGCTAGGGGCGCGGGTTTTATACATCCAGAAGCAATATGCATCAGGCGAGCGCGCCTTCAATCTTGATCATGTTTAGAAGAGTGCTGCTGTTTCCATAAGTCACCAATCACTGGATCATCACTATCCTGCTCTTCCCAAGGATACTTTTTTACTAAAGGTTTGGGATCGTTCCGCCAAAACATTACGGCAGCGATAGCTCCTCCCACCGCACCAAAAAAATGCGCCTCGTATGAGATTCCTGGTTCGCGGGGGAAGATTGTCATTATCATGCCGCCATACATGAAAAAGGCAATCATCATCAGACCCACTGAACGGGCATCTCTGCGTAATATTGAAACCACAAATAAATAGAAGAATAGTCCGTGGCTGATTCCACTAGCGCCAAAATGAACCGAGTCTCGGCCAAATAGAAAGATCCCTGATCCAGAAACCAGCCATGTGATGACTAGCGCCCACCACCTGGTACGCGGGTACCCGTAGAGTAACGCACTCCCTAACACCAGCAAAGGCAATGTATTATTGAACAGGTGTTCATAAGAACCATGAACTAATGGTGCGGTCAGAATTTTCCACACACCCTCAACGTCAAAAGGTCTGACACCCAACGATTGCAAGGGCAGCTCGAACAAAACACCCGCCGACTGGATCACCCAAAGTACACTTACTGCGAATATACTAAGCAGCACCGCCCTTTGTATCGAGTAACTTTTAAAATCGGTTTTCATTTAGTGGATATGAGGATGAACTTTGTAAACACAATTGGCATCCGAGCTTTTCCCATTACCCTTTTTTTATTAGTCAGCCCCTTATAAGAAGCTAGCCTAATGCCTTCTAACGCGCTCAACACTACACATTCTCGACTTACAGAACAAACGTTTCGCTCACGAGGGTTGAGTTGATGAAATTGAACCAGTACTGGTGAGTATTACACCTGGCTCGATGCGTTAGCTCTTACCTGACGGCGTATATCAATCACCAGTGTCTCGGAAATTTTATCCTGAATGGCCTGACGATTGGGATCCCAATAAATTTGAAGAAACCCTAATAATCCGGTCGCGAGACCGGCGCCGTAGCCACCATAGCGACCAAAACTCTCCCACAGTGTCAGAGAACTGTTATCCAGCTTCACTACCCGCAAACCACACAATTTCTTACCCGGTGTAACCCCGCCCCACCAAGCGGTGAACACGCTAAAATACAACGCCGCCCAGCCAAAGCCTAGCCCGAGGTCGGCAGCTATCCCTTTGATCCATTTGATGACACTATAGTTTTCACTTTCTGTAGCCTTTTCATCAGTTACCTCTGAGGGGGAAAAGTCCACAGACATTGTAACTTTCTTCGTTTCCTTTTCAGAGCCGTAAGCCTTTAAATAGTGAGTAATGACTTCCTCTTTTTCCAAAGCAGTCAATCCTTTATCTGCCAATCGATTTTGAATCAGCTGTTCTGCGCTGGTTCGAGTCATACCCGTACTTGCCAATTCTGGAGATAACTCAAGCGCCAGTTCGTTATGGCAGACCACGTCTGAACCGCACTGTTCTAGTGCGATTAACCCAATGCCCGTAGCGAGCTGTTGACTTACTTCTTTAGATGATGAGGACGCCGACCCTGAGAAATCGTCATCAATCGCCTCTACAACACCGAAGATAGTGACAAATAACAGGAAAGCCGCACCTAATCGTAGACATTTGCGCGCTACACCGCGTTTTGGCCGATCAGCTAAATGGCTGCCCGCGCGTACAAACGTGATGGCCGCAAAAAAAGCTAACACCAGCGCACTGGCTAAGCTCACGACCGATATCAGAAAAAGATCAACTAATATCGCCAGACACCTTTTTAATGGAGTTGCTAAAGGCTTACCTAACAACTCAACGGATACCTGAAACGCGAAGGGGGTCACAATCTCTCTGGTTTCCGATGAGGTGGGGTTTTCTGGTAAATCGTTACCCTTAATCGAATCAGTGATGAGCTCGGTCATGGTGAAATGGTTTATCTTTTTAGTTTGTTTTTATTTTCAACTAATTAGCGTTGCAGTGCAATAAATCAAACCAGATCAGTGATGGAAAAACCCCATGGAGTGTTGACCGCATTTTATGCATTAGGTTGTTTGCTAGCCTTATTTGTCACGAGCATCCACTACCATTTTAGCAGTACGTTCAAAGGTGATAGTCATACGCGCAAACATTCCTTCGATTAAAGGCAGATACTGTGCTGCATTTTCGTCGGTACCTAGTTCCTCCAACACTTTTACACATGCGGATTCAAATGCGGGTGAAGTCTGCCCCTTTGCGGCGTTATAGAAGGCTGTGGCCAGAGCTTCCTGCCAGTTATCTAGTAATGGCAACATCTCATCATCTATGGCTCCGCGTATTAGCGCGCGCAGCCGCAGTGATGAATGGCCCAGATTGAGTGCAGTGAGCCCCAGGTCGGTCACCACCCGTTTTTCACTTTTTACGCCTTTTTCATAATTTGCAATGCGTAATAAACGATCCCCCATACGGGCATTAAACCAGTCTTTAGCTGAACGGTGGCGCCCAACTCGTCTGATATCACGACGCATAGCATTGAGCAGCCGCCACTGAACGCGCGACACTCCCGGCCCCGTAAACAATTTGAATACCCAGTACAACACCGTTACGCCAACAACGATGGCGAAAGCGTTACTCAGCGTAAAATCGACTTGAAATGATGACGACATATCATTTCCTGGCCTTACAAGTACCGCAAAAGGAATGCAAAAACCTATCCCGTACGGCAGCGACTCCTGCTTAGAGATGGCCATCAGACCTAGAAAAAATGGCCCGGCCAGCACCAGAATAAGCATTTCAAAATCACCGCTGCTTTGTGCCAGTAATCCCAGCGCAAAAAAGATCGCTACGGGAATAGCGATGAACACACCAATCAGCACTTTCCACAAGGCTTCTCTCACCCCTTCGGGAGGCAACCGTGCGAACATAATGGAATAGATAACAGGCAGTATCATCAGCATAATCGCTGCGGGTGAACCGGTTCCTGTCCAAAGCAAGGCACCGATACTGAAAACCAGAAACGAGCGAAAACCTGTGGTCAGGCCGATTAGGGGATCGCGGTAGGGCAACTGACTCGACGCTTTAAGTAATGAGTCCTTTCCCTGCTTCATCGCATTAAATGCACGTAGCACAACCACTAAATCAGATACCATTTCCTGCGCGGCGCGTAATAATCTGAGTTCTAATGGCGGCACGTCGGTAGTTTCATTGACAAATTTTAGTAATTTTCTGCGCTGGGCCTGCGCTGTGTTGTAGCAGCGTTCGAAATCCTCAGACTCCGATATGGTGGTAAAAGCTTCACGCAAGCCGTCGATAAGTTCTGCTAACACACCGGTTACCAGCTCAGGATTGTTACGTTGAAGCCGCCCAAAAATCTGAATGGTGGCCACCAGCGATAACACACGATTTGATATAACGATGGCCGCTCGCGATCGCCCCGGCCCGTCAGGTCCCTCGTAAACCACTGCGCTGGCATCATCGTTGAGCATTGCCAATGTTTCGAGAATTTTATCAATCCGCTCATGTCTGGCTTCGTGAGAACCCGCCGGGTCAAGTTCCAGCGACAAATACTCCATGGTCTGATTAATAACGGTCTGCGCCTGTGTGAACAGACCATCAAGGACGCGCCTTGGCCATAACAAAAAACTTACCAGCATGGCACATAACGCGCCGACAATGATTTCGCTGGTGCGGGCCTGAGCAATCTGAAAAATAGCCGCGCTTGTAACCGTTTCTGGCTGCGCCATAACCAATAAGATAATAATACATGGGGTGACGCAGGCCATGGCAAAAAGGTAGATAAAATTAACCCGACGCACCATGGATGACAGGGTTGAGTTAATACCAACCCATAGCGCCAGCGACGACAAAGCGGGAAGAGGGCTGGCATGGAAGTGTTGTAGTATAACCAGGCCAACCACCCCGCCGATTAATGTACCGCCAATCTGACACAGCGCTTTTTCAAGCACCATGCCGCTTTCCGGACGGGTTTGCAGAAACACCGCCGATACCATGGCCCAGTAAGGGTGTTCCAGATTCAAAAACATGGCGATGTACAGCGCGAGTGCCATCGCAATGACCCCTTTCAAGGCAAACGTCAGTGTGGCCCTGTCAGGTGTCAGATAGGTTGCCTGAAGTGGGGAAAGTGTCACTGTGCTGCGACTTCCAGATGAACTGACACTGTCATCCCAGCTACCAGCTTACGCTCCACCTTTACCGGATCGAGTTTTATATCCACTGGAATTCGTTGCGCTAGTCTGACCCAGTTAAAGGTTTGCTGAACCTGCGGCAACAGCTGATCATCTTTGGTTGTGTTGGTGTTCGCGATGGCATCACCAATACTCGCCACGGTGCCGGAAAGCGGTTCGCCTCCACTCATTAATTTGATGGTTGCCTGCTGCCCTACTTCGATTAATGGCAGCTTGGTTTCTTCAAAGTATCCGGTAACGTAAAATGAGCCTGCCTGAACAAGGGAAATTACTGCTTCCCCTTTTTCAACGTAATTACCTTGTCTGAGGCCTAAATTGATCACTGTACCATCAGCAGGGGCTTCAATTCGGGTGCGGGCCAGGTTGATTCTGGCTGTCTCGAGTTGCGCCTTGGCTAATTCATAATCAGTTCTGGCAAGTTGCGCGCTAATACGCTTCGCCTCGCGACTTTCTTCACTGAAACCATCTTCACCGTTCAATTTTTTACGCCGCTCGTACTCGTGCTCCGCCAATTCCCACGCGTACTTTTTATTTGCAACCATTGCTTTAAATTCTTCAATCGCAGCCTGATAGCGGGTCTCATCGACCACAAACAGGGTTTCACCTGCTTTAACCCGCTGGTTATCCTTAATTGATATTTCTGTCACCCAGCCCGACACATCAGGCGCGATAGTGATAACTTCCGCCCTTACACGGCCATCTCGGGTCCATGGTGAATATAGGTAGTGCTCCCATACCCAGCGACCTGAGAATATAGCTAGGGCAACGACCAGCAATGTAATGAATATGCGCAATATAAGTTTCATCGGTGTGCTAACTCCCTAACCAAACGACAACTGCCAGATAGCAAATATAGAGTGACACTTCCACCCAGGCGGGCTTCCATAATTGGCGGTAAACCCCAGTTTGATATATAACGATACGGGTAATCACTGACATCAAAAATGCCAGTGGCATCATCAGTAACAACGGGCTGAACAGCATACCGCCCAGTGCAAGTTCCTGAAACATGATTTCTCTGAGTTAAGTGTTTGTTTTAGTAGATTAGCAATATTCCATCACAGGGATCACCTCTTTACCTGAATCAATGGTAAAACTGTGACGTACACGCTTAGTAAATAACCGCGAATGCTGTTCTTCCTAGTTTCAGCACCGCCTATAGTCATATTGTTCTTTAAGTTTTACTATTGGTTGATATCATTCACTTCAAGCCAGTTCAGAGATTCTACGCTTTTCTGCTAGCGGACTCGTTGCAACCCATTTAAAAAGATACATTATAATTAGTTTTGTGACACCGCTTGTAATCGCTAGCACCAATAGCGGCCACCCCTCTTTTAATCCCATGCTCAATGCGAATACAATAGTAGAAATATCCATCATAAGTATGAATTGACTCATTTTAAGATCGACCGCCCCTGTTTGGCCGGATTTAATAATAAGTCTTATTTGATGAAAATAGCCTTGCGCAATTAAAACTGAAACTACAAATATGATCGAGGTAGATATAACCTTCCCTTCATCAGCAATCGTTTCTCCATAAAACAGGCCTACAACTGCCAGAACGAGGCTACCAGCGGCGAAGGAAAAACTTGTGATTGCAGTTAATGATTTTCTGTCTATCAAAATTTCTTTAATGATTTGTAGTACTAGTAAAGCCGCTATCAATCGAGGCCAAACTATATAGTGATTAAATGGCTCAATTGAGTAGCCGTAAATGAAAAAGGATAAATAGGCAAGATAACTGACCGTTATCTGGTTTATCGATAAAAGCGCGGTAGGACGAACGCTATTGTCACTAGTGCGTTTTCTTCTCCCTATTTTTTTCAACTGTGAGAATACCCCATATAAACTCACTAATATAAACGCCGTGTTTACTGTCCCTGCAACATCATAAAAATTCAATATTCTTCTCCATAGCCCATTCAATGTCGACAAAATAACGCAATTTCTTTTAGATACCATATTTAAAGTAGAAATTTACATTATATTGTCGACAATATAGCAAGAAGGAGAAGTGATGGGTTAAGGTGTTGCAGTTATCACAAGAAGTAGTAAAGGAATTGAAGCTAACCCAGCGATGATTTTGCCTGACTATTTTGTTAACAGCAGAAACGCGTCAATGTGGCGCAGGCCCCAACCTCATTAGGCTATCTAGCTGCCCTTAAACCATAACTTCCTACACTTATCTTATGACTTTACGTTTATCGAAAAACGCTTAAACGGACCGTGAGGCAGAGAGGGAAAATATGAGGAAATAATATTTTCATTTTGTAAAAAATGATAATTTATTTTATCTGTACTCTTTTCGTACCTGGTACCACCATGAAATTAGTTGCTTTACTGTTTGGCTTATCGCTACATGGTTTGCATACCAGTTATGCTAGCACTCCTAATGTAGAGGTCAGTAAAGGCCATATTGAGACAATCGAAAATTTTACGTCTGAGTATGTAGAAGATCGTTTTTTATATGTCTGGCTACCGCCGGGATACAGTGAAAACAATAACTATGATGTACTCTACATGCATGATGGTCGCATGTTGTTTGACGGCAACACCACATGGAACAAGCAGGAATGGCGCGTAGATGAAGTCGCCGGAGCCCTGATAGAGCAAGAAAAAGTACGCCCGTTTATTGTGGTAGGTATTCCCAACGCAGTGGAAAACCGTCATAGCGAGTACTATCCACAACAGCCTTTTGAAAACCTGAACAAACAAAAACAACAAGCTTTATATCAACTTGAAAGATACCCGGGCCATAAGCTATTTACTTCTAAAGTATTTTCAGATAACTACTCGCGTTTTTTGGTGCAGGAGGTTATCCCGTTCATTGAATCGCACTACAACGCAAACAAAGGCGCACAGCACCGTTACATTGCAGGCTCCAGTATGGGCGGGCTTATTTCATGGTACACGCTACTCAATTATCCAGACGCGTTTGCCGGCGCTATTTGCATGTCAACCCACTGGCCTGGTGTTTTTGAAGAAGATAGTGAAGTATTTGCTGAATTTAAGAAGTATATAGCCAACAACATTTCTAAGTTGAGTAACCAAAAAGTGTATTTTGATTACGGCAACGGCACGTTGGATGCCATGTATCCGCCTTTACAAAAGGAAATTGACACGCTATTTATCAGGCAAAAATATCCCGCAAAACTTTGGCAAAGCCAGTACTTCCCAGGAGAAGACCATAGCGAAAATGCGTGGGCAAAACGGTTACACATTCCACTAGAATTCATGTTTGGAAAAAAACAAGCAAGTGATTGAGTAGTTGTTGTGATTCCTTTCTTTACTTACGCTACCGTGTGTGAACGCGGTTGTTATTACTGCACTATCACTTATCTGATTCCACGTAGTTTTTAAGTGCGAGCAACCTGCTTTCCCATTCTTTTTCTAGCTGTGCGATGAAACGCTGCGCCTGCTGAAGTGAGGTGATATCTAATGCGACCTTTGTTTCCCTGCCCACACATTTGAGTGAAGCAATGTTTGCATTAACCAATATCTGCAATTGCTTTCGGGCGCCTTGTCTGGAGATCCCTAAGTCTTTGCATAATTCACCGATAGCGCACGAACGTTTACTAGAAAGGCGTTTAACGATTTCCAAACGGGTTGGATCGCCAAGCGCTTTATAAATCTCTGCTTCTGTGCTCATGGTTAACCAAAGTATTTCCCTAACCTTTCAAGCATAAAATTCCAGCCATTGGTATTTTGCTTAAGCGCATCGTCTATCATGTCTGACGGCAGATCTGAAAAGCCTGATTCCAGCAACGTTACTTTACATGTCTCCTCACTCACTCGTTCTAAGCGAAACTCCACCAGAGTTGTTGGTACACTTAGCACATCGCCCACGTAACATTCACTGCCGGGTACCCAACGAAAGGCAAAATACTCAGGCGCTTTCACGTCCACCACATAAATCTGACACTTACCATGCTCACCAAAACCTAAAATGGGCTGTTCACCGACCGCAAAACGGCCTTCAACAGTATCGGGAAACCAGTGAGTGATTTGTTCTGGATCTGAAATAGCCTGATACACTTTTTCTATAGGCGCATTCACCATAATCTCTTGCCGAATATTCTGTTGCATACGTCCCTCTTATCAAAGAGCCTTCTGGTATGTATCAGTAAAGCACACACACCACAATATGCAACCATATAGTTGCATATTTAATATTTCAGTAAGGGTGTCAGCTAAATAAGCGTTATCACGAAAAAATACCGGTAGTCCTGCCCTTTTGGCAGGACAAGGCAGTGTTTTTACCGGGATCTACTTAACGCGCCGATACCTTCGGATAGCCCATCAAGGGTAAGTGGGTACATTTTTCCTGATACCAGTTCACTGATAATATCGATTGAATGATAATAGGGCCAGTATTGTTGGGGTTGAGGATTTAACCAGATCACCCGCTCAAAGTGCTGGGTCAGTCTTTGCATCCAGGTTGCGCCAGGCTCTTCATTCCAGTGTTCTACACTGCCCCCCGGATAGGTTATTTCATAGGGGCCCATGGTCGCATCACCGACGAAAATCACTTTGTAATCGCTGCCATAGCGATGAATGATATCCCAAATGGGGATACGCTCTTCGTCCCGTCGGTGATTATCCTTCCATACTTCTTCGTACACACAGTTGTGGAAGTAGAAGTATTCCAGATATTTAAATTCAGAATGTACAGCGGAAAAAAGTTCCTGGGTGGCCTGGACATGCGAATCCATTGAACCACCAATATCAAAAAACAATAACACCTTAACTGCGTTGTGCCGTTCTGGGGTCATATGGATATCCAGCATACCGCCTTTACGGGCCGTTTCACCGATGGTAGTGGAAACATCCAGTTCTTCGCTTGCCCCCGTGCGCGCAAATTTTCTTAGTTTGCGTAATGCCATTTTAATGTTGCGGGTACCTAATTCGACATCACTGGACAGGTTTTTAAACTCGCGCTTATCCCATACCTTTGCTGCAGAAAAATTGCGGTTGCCGTCCTGACCGATACGCACTCCTTCGGGATTGTAGCCGTATGCGCCAAAGGGTGACGTGCCGCCGGTGCCAATCCATTTGCTGCCGCCCTGATGACGCTCTTTTTGTTCCTCCAAACGCTGCTTCAGCGTTTCCATCAACTTATCCAGGCCACCTAAGGCTTTGATTTGCTGCTTTTCTTCCTCGCTAAGTTGTTTTTCAAACACTTTGCGAAGCCACTCTTCAGGGATGTCATTATCAAAGATATCGATGCTTTGCACACCGTCAAAATAATCTGCAAACGCTCTGTCGAATCGATCATACTGGGTTTCATCTTTTACCATGATGGTGCGGGCTACATAGTAAAACGCTTCAATGTCGGCATACACCACTCGTTTGTCCAAGGCAGCAAGAAGATCCAGCAATTCTCTCAGGCTGGTTTTTACGCGATATTTTCTTAAGGTATAGAAAAAATCAATGAGCATTAGCGACGCGCCATAAACGCCAGTTTTTCAAACAAATGGATATCCTGCTCGTTTTTAAGCAGCGCACCATACAAAGGTGGAATACTGTTTTTCTTATCTTTGTTATGTAACGCTTCTGGTGGGATATCTTCGGCAACCAGCAGCTTCAACCAGTCAATCAATTCTGAGGTGGACGGCTTTTTCTTTAATCCCGGTACGTCACGTAAGTCGAAGAAGGCAGTTAACGCTTCATCTAACAAACGTTTTTTGATGTCGGGAAAGTGAACGCCGACAATTTCACGCATTTCGTCTGGTGTGGGAAATTGAATATAGTGAAAGAAGCATCGGCGTAAAAAGGCATCAGGCAGCTCTTTCTCATTGTTAGAAGTAATAATTACAATGGGTCGCTGTTTGGCCTGGATCCGCTGCTGCGTTTCATAAACGTAAAACTCCATCTTATCCAGCTCTAACAATAGATCATTGGGAAATTCAATATCCGCTTTATCTATCTCATCAATAAGTAATACCGGACGCTGCTGCGATTCAAATGCCTGCCACAGCTTCCCCTTAACAATATAATTTTTTATATCGTGAACCCGTTCGTCACCAAGTTGTGAGTCGCGCAGGCGTGATACAGCATCATATTCATACAGCCCTTGCTGAGCTTTTGTAGTGGATTTGATGTGCCACTGAATAAGTTCAGTTTGCAAGCTATTAGCCAGTTCTTCAGCTAACATTGTTTTACCTGTACCCGGCTCACCTTTTATAAGCAGTGGTCTTTGTAGGGTGATAGCAGCATTTACAGCCAGACGCAGCTCTTTACTGGCAATGTAATTGTCGGTACCGGAAAAATTCATGTAGAGTCCTTATGTATTGTAAATAAATCACTATCATGAGAAATAGCGATAAGATATAGCGAAAAAACACTTTGCATTTTAGCAAATGACACCAATGATATAAGGGTTAAGTGGGATAAACCAATAAGATGTAGACTATGTCATTATGGCGAAGGCAAAATAAACGTTATCCCCCAATTAGCTAAGGATTAACTATGCAAATATTTGACGACAATTCACTTTCGATCGGCCGCACACCCCTTGTGAAGCTTAACCGGGTAACTTCAGGTAATGTTTATGCAAAAATGGAGTCGCGTAACCCTAGTTTCAGTGTTAAATGCCGGATTGGCGCAAACATGATCTGGGATGCCGAAAAACGTGGAATTCTTACCGCTGGAAAAGAGATCGTGGAACCCACCAGTGGTAACACAGGTATCGCTCTTGCATTTGTGGCAGCCTCTCGCGGTTATAAGCTCACCCTGACAATGCCTAGCAGCATGAGCTTGGAACGCCGCAAATTGCTAAAAGCACTAGGTGCCAACTTAGTGCTCACGGAAGCGCCTAAAGGCATGAAAGGAGCAGTTGCCGCAGCGCAAGAAATAGTGGAAAGTGATCCAGAAAAGTACGTGCTGCTGCAGCAATTTGATAATCCAGCTAATCCAGAGATCCATGAGAAAACCACAGGCCCTGAAATTTGGGAAGATACTGAAGGTAAAGTTGATGCCTTCGTGGCAGGAGTGGGTACTGGCGGCACCATCACAGGCGTAAGTCGCTATATCAAAAATACGCAAGGTAAAGCAATAACCTCTATTGCCGTAGAACCCGCCGACTCTCCCGTTATTACCCAAGCGAAAAAGGGTGAAGAACTGACCCCCGGCCCTCACAAAATTCAAGGTATTGGTGCGGGTTTCATTCCCGGCAACCTTGATCTGGAGATGGTTGATGAAGTCGAACAAGTGACCAATGAAGAATGTATGGAAATGACTCACCGGCTAATGAAAGAAGAAGGGATCCTGGCGGGTATTTCCTCGGGTGCGGCGGTGGTTGCTGCCAAGCGCTATGCAGAGCGCCCAGAAAATAAGGACAAAGTTGTCGTCGTGCTGCTGGCCAGCGGGACAGAACGATATCTAAGCAGCCCCTTATTTGCCGGTGCATTTTCTGATCAGGAAGAAGTCCAGTAAATAATTTTTGCATAAGGAGGGGCCCTCCCCTCCATATATTTATCGCTAAGAGGAATCAGAAAATAAAAGAATAACCTGCGGGAAAGTAAAGATAGCCGGTTCGTTTACTTTTTGATACTATGCAGCTTCTTGTTGTAGGTGCTCATTTAATTTGAGCAAAGCTTGTTTCCGCTAGATCGTCATAAGTCCCGCCAGTGATTAACATTTCGATATTAACCGTTCTAAGCCTTACCCAATCTGGAAGCCTATCAGCGCAGCTATTTCATATAGCTTAAACAATTTATATTTGGAACGAATTATGTCATTTGAATCATTGGGTCTTATCGCCCCCCTTATGGACGCCATAGCCAAGCAGGGGTATCAAACCCCCTCACCTATCCAGGAAAAAGCAATACCACCTATTTTAGCGGGTAAAGATATACTCGCAGCCGCGCAGACCGGTACCGGCAAAACTGCCGCCTTTACCCTGCCATTACTCCAACAGCTCGTAGTGAGTAACAAAAGGGTGACGTCCAATCAGGTCAGAGCACTAATTTTGACGCCCACCCGTGAATTGGCCGCGCAAGTAGCAGAGAACGTTGCTGCGCTGCGCGCTTTTGTGCCGATTAAGACAGCGGTGGTATTTGGCGGTGTGGGAATAAACCCCCAAATGAAACAGCTACGGTCGGGTGTGGACGTACTCATCGCAACGCCCGGGAGACTGCTAGATCTCTACCAGCAGAACGCAGTAAAATTTGACCAGCTTGAAACCTTAGTCCTCGATGAAGCAGACAGAATGTTAGACATGGGTTTTATTCATGACATTCGACGTATTCTCAAAGTGTTACCGAAAAAACGTCAAACCCTTTTGTTTTCTGCCACCTTCTCCAGCGAAATTACGCTCCTTGCCGAATCCATAACAGCGGATCCGGTAAAAGTATCGATCACACCTGCTAATTCAACCGTGGAGAAGATCGAACAACGCCTGATCACCTTAGATAAGTCCCGCAAAATAACAGCCTTGATAAGTTTGATAAAAAACCAAGGGTGGAAACAGGTATTAGTATTTAGTCGGACTAAACATGGCGCCAATCGGATAGCGACAAAATTATGCAAAGCTGACATACCCAGCGATGCCATTCATGGCAATAAAAGCCAAGGAGCACGAACTCGCGCGCTCTCCAATTTTAAAAGTGGTGAAATTGACGTGTTGGTGGCTACCGATATCGCTGCCCGAGGAATAGACATCAACGAATTACCTATTGTGGTCAATTTAGATCTTCCCAATACGGCAGCCGATTATGTTCATCGCATTGGTCGTACCGGTCGTGCTGGTTCCAGTGGGCAAGCCTGGTCATTTGTAAGCAGTGATGAACTGCAGCAGCTTAAAGATATTGAAACATTGACTCAAACTCTTTTGCCACGAGAGGTACTAAAAGGATTCGAACCTCAGCAACCTGTTCCTGAAACACGACTCTCGGCACCGAAGAAACCCAAGAAGCCGAAAACGGCCAAGCGTTCTGACCCGCTAGAGATAAAACAAAAAACTGAAGTCAAATCAAGAAAAAGAACGCGACCACAAAATAGTCGGGTTCGTCATACCGAAAGGAAGCAGGTGGAATGTGCGTGAGCATTTGTGAATTGCTCGTGCATAGTGGGTCGTTTTTTCTTACACTGTTATCACTAAGTTAGTCACTTTTAATTAAATTCATGCTTAAAAAATACGCGTTTTTTCTCTTCGGTACACTCTTCTTCTTGATCTCCTGTGGAGGAGAAAAAGAAGAAGGGCTCGGTAAGTACGGTATGCTTGACGATAGTACCCCCGAATATGCCGCAGTTAGGTTTATGACCAGCATTTACCATGATTCTAATATTGACGTGGCAGTATCACTAAGCACACCCAAAATGGCTCGAATTTTAAATCGTTACCATACGAACCGAAATATACAGCGTCACCTGCTAAACCTTAAATTTGACACCGTTACGATTACACCTGAAGAACGAAGTCGTGTTGGTCGTTCAGAATTTTCTGAAAAAGCCACCATTACGCTATTTTTTAGTGGCAAATTAAATGATAGCAAACAGGAAGATTTGCGAAGAGTAGATTTGGTGAGAGAGGATGGAAAATGGTTAGTCGCACGCATCCATCCTGATCATTTTATGTGAATAAGTCTTAACTTTATCTGTCTGGTTCGATTAACTAAATTCAATCAAATCTGACCGTTGCACACGTGCCAGCAACAAAGAAAAAAGTAAATCCCATCAGTCGGCTGTAAGAGTCTCGGCATATTAATGGACACGCATTGTATTTAGTTGCTGGAAGAACAAAAAATCTTACGATGAAGCCAAGTAGCTAAAATCGCTGAAAGATAAAATTTCGTCACCTTTGACGGCATAAAAACACGTGTTAAATGACTCAGGGCGGAAGCGCTCCTCAAAGAACGTCATCTGCGCGAATGCGGAGATCTGTTTCGTTCAATTGTAATGTTGAGTAGCTCTTTTTTGAAGTTACGATAACAGTTTTGAAGGTTCCCTTTTCCATGAGAATGACGACTTTTCGAGGAAGCATTTTAACGACCGCAATTTGTTTCAAACGGACTACAAAGGCACACTCAGCTAGTATGACTACGTCAAAATCGCTTGGTAATTAGACCGTCAAGTTCCCTTGGTAATCACACTACTACATTTTATGTAATTGAAAGTAGCGCTTTAGATCAAAAGCGCTACCTGGTGAATATCAGTAAAGTCGTTTCTCACAGATTCGTTCACGGATATTTGAGCCAGTCGCTGACTGGCTTCGACAATTAAGATCCTTGGCGTCAGCGCCATAGGTCGCAATGTGCTCTGCAACGAGTGGCTCCATCGCTTGAATGAACTCTTCTGGTAGAGCCCGTTCTATACGGTCATAAAACATCTGCCATTTAGCAGTTTTTTGCTCTAGAGCCACATTTAGCCATAACCAGCCAATTTGATAGTCCTGCTTAACGTGTAGCCCTTTGAAGTACATTTCCGCTAGATAAAATTGCGCGGTTTTGTTTCCCCAACTGGCGGACTCTGTTAATAAAGTGAAGGCTTTTTCGTAATTCCCTGCCTTCAGGGCGTGTAAGCCATTGTCTAACGCATTGTGGTATTCCATTTCCCATACGTTTTCTTTGGTGCGTTTTTGCGCTTCTGCGTCAAAACACGAAAAACCTAAAACTATAAGCAGAACACCGTAACCTAATCTCATCATCATTTCCCTTTTTGTAAAGATAAGCAGAGTGTAGTGGGTTAAAGTATGGCTTACTGTTACTTTATGTAAGAAAATGTTAACAATCTAACATTTCATCGCCCCACTGCAATTCCTTCTCGTCGTGGATCGGCACCACCAACCAGCTTGCCATTACGGATCTCTATTCCATGCAAGCCGCTATTTAAATCCATTACTCTGACTTTATGACCCCGCTGGATCAGTGCAGGTTCTAATTTTTCTAACCCTGTTCCTTTCTCGAGTGCCGTATAATCATTGCGGTTGGTAACTTTAGGCAGATTTATCGCTTGCTGGATATTTAAATCATAATCCAGGACGCCGATAAGCGTTTGGGCCACGTAACTTACAATACGGCTTCCCCCAGGAGACCCCACTAACACTTCTAACTGCCCTTTATCGTTAAAAACCATAGTAGGACTCATTGCGCTACGAGGACGCTTTCGAGGCTCTACTTTGTTAAGAACCTGATAACGATCCTTTGAGGGCTGAAACGAAAAATCGGTCAGTTGATTATTCAGTAGGAAGCCTTCTACCATCAGTCCTGAACCAAACATAAATTCAATGCTGGTGGTCATGGAAACAGCGTTCCCTTCTTTATCGACGATAGTGAGATGGCTCGTATTAGGCTGTTCTACTGACATACCTATGCCAATTTTCGCATCCGCATAAGGTCTGCCAGCGCGTACCTGACGCCACCGTTTATTCAGCCTGACATCCTGACTACGACGATTAAGGTAGGCGGTATTGATAAGCGCGGCAAAAGGCAGATTGGTAAAGTCGGAATCAGCGATAAACTGCTCACGATCCGCGTAAGCTAAGGCGGAAGCTTGGCTAAAAAGATGTATAAACTCAGCGCTTAATAACTCAATCTGTGACAAATCATGGCGTTCGAGCATTTTTAATATCTGATAGACGTTGATGCCCCCAGAACTGGGAGGTGCCATGCCACAAACCGAGAATTCTCTATACATACCGCACACAGGGTCGCGTTTAATAGCCTTATAAGCAGCGAAGTCCTGTTCCGTCATACTGCCAGGGTTAATCTTCGATGAATTGACTTCTTTGACTATTTTTTCTGCCAACCTTCCTTTATACATATAGTCGGCACCCTGCCTGGCGATCTGCAGCAGTGTGCGTGCCAGGGGTCTGTTTTTTCGAATAAAACCCTCAGACAACGGTTTCCCGGAAGGATAAAAGTACGAAGCGCTGGCGGGAAACTTTTTCAATCCTGGGTGGTAATTAAGCGCAACGAGATCCGCTAAACGTTTGGAGACTCTGAATCCTTTATCCGCAGTGTTGATGGCATCATTAAACAGATCTTTCCATGCTAAATGTCCAAACTCGTTCTGGGCCATTTCCAAAGCCTTCATCACACCGGGCACCCCCACAGACTTTCCGCCCACTACAGCATCAATCCATTTCATCGGTTTGGTGCCATTCATAAACCAATGGGAGTTAACATTGGCTGGCGCCGTTTCCCTGCCATCATATGTATGCAATGTTTGACTTTTATTATCCCAGTACAGGATAAATGCGCCGCCTCCAATACCAGAGGATTGAGGTTCAACCAAAGTGAGCATGGCTTGAACAGCCACAGCGGCATCAATAGCTGATCCCCCCTTTTCGATGATATTTCGGCCCGCCCATGACGCATAGGGATTGGCGGTCACCACCATATAGTCTTTCGCAACAAACGCTTTTTTTTGTGTATAGCCAGTAGCAGCTTCAGGTTCAGCTCGGTTTACCGAATCCTGTGCTATCGCTGTAAACTGAAATAAAAAACAAAGAAGACCCGTACACACCCTACGGAAAAACGTGGTAGTCAAATTAACACCTATTTAAGTTCGTTTTTAATTATTTAAATTTTGTGCGATCGACCGGGCGCTTTTCCAAAAATGCAGAAAATGCTTCTTTAGCTGCCTCGGTGGTCATTGCTTCCAAAAGAATATCTAACTCTGTATTCATTTGTTGTTGAATTGCGTCGGTCTCATTGGAAAGTAATTGTTTAGTCTGCGATAACGCAAATGCAGGTTTTTCCGCCAAAGCCTGACATATCGCTGAAACGGTACCTTCCAACATCTCTGATTCAATAATCCTGCTGACTAATCCAAAATTCATCGCTTCCTGGGCATCGAACGGTTCCCCAAGCATCAGCCATTCACTGGCTTTTCGTCTACCTGAAAGACGTGGGAGGATATAACTCGATGCATATTCCGGGACCAGTCCAAGATTGATGAAGGGCAATACAAATCGAGTGTCTGGAGCACAGTAGACTAAATCACAATGTAGTAGCAAGGTGGTACCGATACCAACGGCCAGACCATGTACTTGCGCCACTACCACTTTGTCACATTCAATTAGTGCTTGCATGAACGCCACGGTATCCGTCACATTGTCGCTGTCACTGTGATTGGCAAAGTCATGAATGTCGTTACCGGCTGTGAAACAACTCCCTGCCCCATCAATTCGTATTACCCGAATAGTGTCATCCGCACGGGCTTGAGTGAGTGCTTCAGCCAGTTGCCTGTACATGTCTCGGGTCAGCGAATTTTTTTTGCTCTCACGGTTCATAGTAAGACGCATGACACCTTTCTCAGTTTTTATTTGAATACTCATAGCCTTCCTTATTTGCGAATTTGGGGCACCTGAATAACCCGCTAAGAAAACATCAAGCGTTAAAAATTGCGCTTCATCTACTTAAACGTGTCTTCGGTACTATAATTTACGTTATCATAGCGCGCTTAGCCAATTAGCAAAAATGTCATACCAAAAATATGTTTAAAAAACCTTCCCGCCCGGCCAATTTTACAGGTCCGTTAATTATTGCACTGATGGCAGTAGTTCTCTACCTGTTGGAACCTGCTGCAGGCCAGTTGTTGGCATACGATCGTTACGCAGTTCAAGGAATGGAAACCTGGCGAATGCTTAGTGGAAATCTAGTGCACACCAATGGCGTTCACCTATTATTAAATCTTGCAGGCTTAGCACTGTTATGGGCGCTACACGGGGAACATTATTATCTACCGACATTTTTACGGGTATTTTTATGGGCCTGCGTGGGTTGCAGTATCGGAATTTATTTTTTCTCTGACAATTTAATTTGGTATGCGGGTCTATCGGGCGCTTTACATGGCGTCTTTGTGTGGGGCGCATTTAAGGACGTAGAAAAAAATATTCATTCTGGCTGGATTCTCTTGGCGGGCGTTGCACTTAAGATTGTTTATGAACAAACCACTGGCGCAAATGCGGAGTTAGAACAATGGATCGACGCGGCAGTGGCGATTGATGCGCATTTATATGGCGCGTTAAGCGGCCTCTTTTTATTTATAATAATGCGTCTGCTTAATACCTTCGGTACACGCTGGGCACTATTAACTCAAAAATAATTATTATCCTAGAAAGCCGCCATCCCAGAGGATGGCGGTGGGGGCAATTAAAGATGCGTTTCGAACAGCTTATAAATTCTGCGATATTCGTCCAACCATGAACTAGGTTGCACAAAGCCATGCGGCTCTACCGGATAAATAGCCGTTTCGAAATTTTCTTTTTCCAATTCAATCAGACGTTGTACCAATCTTACGACATCTACAAAAAACACGTTGTCATCCACCATTGGCGCATTTATAAGCAGTGGCTTAGTCAAGCCCTCTGCAAAATAAATCGGCGAACTGCGCTCGTAAGCAATGGGATCGATATTGGGGGTGTTAAGAATGTTAGCCGTATAGCCGGTATTATAATGCGCCCAATCACTTACCGGTCTTAACGCTGCGCCAGCCTGAAACAGATCTGGTTCGTTGAAAAGCGACATGAAGGTCAGGAAACCACCATATGATCCCCCGTACGTTCCAATTCGCTCTCTATCTACATTGGCATTTTCAACAAGCCAATTTACACCATCTTTAAGATCTTGCACCTCTGGCGTTCCCATTTGACGATATATTGCGGTTCTCCAGTCGCGCCCGTAACCTGCCGAAGCGCGATAATCCATATCTAATACGACATAGCCTTGCTGCGCCAACATACTGTGAAACATATATTCACGAAAATACCCTGACCAACCAAGATGAGCATTTTGCAGATAGCCGGCCCCATGGTTAAACACCACTGCTTTACGCGGTGCCCCCTGTTCGTAGTTGTCAGGTAGATACACGCGAGCATAAATAGGCTGCGTAGTGTGACTCGAATTAATGGCAACAACCTGAGGGGCGGTCCATGGTAGTGATAAATATTTATCACTAACTGTATTGGTGACTTGCACAGGCGCCTTATCACTATCGATTCGACTCAGGTAAAGTTCAGGTGGACGGGTAACTTTACTGTGGGTTAATAGCAGATGTTTTTCGTCCGGACTAAGTACGTATTCTGTCACCCCATTTAAATCGGTGAGTGTTTCATGTTGCTTCGTGGTCAGATTCACACGGTATATTTCGTAGATCCCTGGATGTTTTTTATTCGCTTCAAAATAGATCCAATCGTCATCCCGCGTCAGCGTGGGATTGTCCACAATGTATTGTCCTGACGTTAAAGCCACCGGCGATTGGCCCGGTTGCTGAACATAAAGGTGTGAATAGCCGGTGTGCTCAGATTGGAAATAAAGGGTTTCACTTTGATGAAGCCAGCCAAATTGATTAAATCGATAGTTAATCCACGCGTCATCATGCAGGCGATGCTGATTAACTAATTTTTTACCTTTAAAATCAACCGTCGCGATCCAGCGATCTTTGTTGTCCCATGCTTCCAGCATCAGGGCAACCTGCTGACCATTTTGATGCCACCTTACCGAGGGCTCAGTCCAGTACCAGCTTTCCAGTAGGGTAATTTCCCTCGGTAAGCGATTTACTTGATAAGTTTCCCCTTTGGCCTTCGCATTTTCTGCTTTAACTTCAGCTAACACATCTTCGTTATAGCCAGGCAAAACGGAAAATGCTAACTTGTGTTTTTGGTTGGTGCGTAAATCAACCAACCAGACGTCATGATTCTCAGGCTCAGCGTCCGCCACACGTTGGCGCGCATTAATTGACGTAATACGGCCGTTTTCTTGAATATAATGAGGCATGATATCGCTGTCACTGCGCCAGGGTTTGTCTTCTGTGGTTACCACAATGGCAAAATTAGCAGCCGGAGAAACCGTTGCCGTTACCAGACGATGCTTTTTGTTGAAATAGAGAGGCTCAGGGGCAAACGCTTTATTCGCTGCGACCAACTTTTTATTTTCATCATACAAAATCTGGCGATCGTTGCGCTTGTTTTTGATGTATTCGATTAATTCAATTTGCTGTTCCGCAATATAATCTTCAGGCGGCTTGACCGCTTCTGGTTTATCCTCGAATTTCCAACTAATTAATTGTTCTCGCACGCCGGTCCTGACGTCAATGGCAATAACTCGGTTACCGGTTTGTGCCATTAATCGTCCATCGGTCATAAAATTGATGCCGCGCAGGGCACTGCCGCCTCGGGTGAGTTGATGAAGCTTTTCGTCGGTGTACACAAAGATACTGTCTCCAGCGCGGATAGCTGTCATTGTACCGTCGGGACTAACCACTTTTTCATCGTATTTAAAGCGGTGGCGTTGATCGTAAGAAACCTTTGTCGCGTGGGAAGGAGTATCCAGATCCGCGGCAAATACATCGGTGATTGGTGAGCCTTGTTGCTTGCGCGTATAAACTAACGAGGATCCATCAAGGGAAAAACCTGGACTTTCAGGTTGCCGACCCAGCCAGTCCGGATCGGACATGATTTGTTCCAATGTGATAATATTTGCTGCGTTCCCTGCCATTTCCACCTCAGGGGTGACAGTGCGAACCACCTCACGCGATTGTGTTTCCACTTGCGTTTTTACTGAGTCTGTTGTGGTCATACAGGCAGACAATGCTGTAGAAATTGCGCCGACAGCAAAATAAAATGTGATTTTTTTCATATATTTTTCTGTAAATTGATTTAATGAGTATCCCGCCCCATTATACCCAGCGTTCGAAGCTGATGGTCAAGTTTGATCGTCAATAGTGTGGCTTTCAGCTTGCAGACTGGGGAATTTCCGCGCAAAATCAAAGTAACTACGTCGACAGAGATTACAGTTATGAGAAAAAGAGCCCTTACCCTGGCATTGGTATTGATGTCCTCAGCAGCCTTAGCGGATACGTGTCCCTCGGTGCTGAAGTTTATGAAGCGTAAGTTAAACTCTCAGGAAACGGTAAATTTATGCAAAGAGTTTCAAGGTAAAACACTGTTAATTGTGAATACTGCCAGCTACTGTGGCTTTAGCAAACAATTCAAGGGGCTGGAGGCTATGTATGAAAAATACCGGGATAAAGATTTTACGGTTTTAGGTTTCCCTTCACACGACTTTAACCAAGAAGCCAAAGATGAGAAAAAAACGGCTGAGCTTTGTGAACTCACTTACGGTGTCAAGTTCCCGATGTTCGAACCTACAGCGGTTAAGGGCGAAGACGCTGACCCTCTCTATAAAATGTTAGAAAAAGAAACGGGAGAAGAGCCCTCCTGGAACTTTAATAAGTATTTAGTCGACAAAAAAGGCAACGTATTAAAACATTACGGTAGCAGGGTAAGACCCACTGATCCTGAGTTGGTTGATGATATTGAACGGGCACTGAAGATGTAATGTGAGCTTATATTACCGTATTACAGTTTTTTATTTCACAGCCTGCTAATTAATTAACTAAAATGTCGGTTAACCATAAAAAAAGCCCCGCAACTCCTGCGGGGCAATCAAGCACACTCAACTTGGAACACACTTTAGCGAAAAAGTGTATTAAACATGATTTCAACATGACCACAAAATAACACTTTTTGCTAACTGCATAGGTTTAGTCAACGTTGCAGGCTAGAAGTTCCTCAGATCAGGTTGGCTTACGAGATTGCTAACTGCACGACCTAAAACACTTAATTCTTGATATTCAAAGGCTTACATTAAGATTTAATTATTAAGTGCTTAAGTTAAAATTATTTAATGCCTGCGTGAAGTCGGTTACCAAGTCGTCAATGTCTTCAATCCCCACAGAGAGCCTGATCATACTGTCTGCTATTCCCATCTGTTCTCTCTCTTGGGGGGTATTTTCTGAGTAAATCGTGGCCGCGACCGGCAAAGCCAGCGTGCGGTTATCCCCTAAATGCGTTGCGCAAATCACTAGCTTTAGGGAATTAAGAAAAGCGACCACATCTATGCTCTCATGCAAATTAATACTTAAAATGGCACCATAGCCTTCCTGAAAATGCTCACGGGCGATAAAGTGTTGTGGATGATTCGAAAGCCCGGGATAAAAGACATCTTGTATTTTTTCATGACTATCTAAAAACGTGGCTAACTTCAGTGCATTATCACACGCTTTTTGCATTCTTAGCGCTAATGTTTCCATGCCGATAGAAATAGCATGTGCGCATCCCGGTGCTAACGTTGCTCCCATGTCGCGTAACCCTTTCTTTTTGATTTGGGTAAGCCCCCATTGCGAAGGATCGCCATTTTTATATTGCTGCTGTATATTGGGATAGTGTTGCCATAAAAAATTTCCCGTATCAACGACTGCTCCGCCCAATACATTGCCATGTCCCGAGATATATTTGGTGAGTGAACTCAACACCAGTGACGCTTGCATAGCCTTTGCATCGAAAATGGCAGAGGGTGTCATCGTATTGTCGAGAATAAACAGGATGTCGCGTTCTTTACAGTAGCTTCCGATTGACTGAACGTCAGCCACCTGGGTCACAGGATTCGCGATAGTCTCACAATATACTCCTCGCGTATTGGGCTGGTATGCGTCAATAACCTCGGTTAATTTAGTGACATCAACATAGCTGATTTGTATACCAAACGATTCCAAAGAACCCATTAAACTGCGCGTATTACCGAATAAATAACGACTGACAATGAGATGATCACCTTGTTTAAGTAACGCGAGCAACGTACTTGAGATGGCCCCCATCCCCGTGGCAAAACACAATGCACCCACCCCATCTTCCAGTTTATTAATCATTTCCTGCAAAGCGCTTACTGAGGGTGAGGATGAGCGAGAATAAACATGACCGGGCTTTTTGCCCTGAAAGACATCGATAATCGCTTGGGCGTCTTTATACTCATATAGTACTGAATTAGTAGTGGGAGAATGCACGGCCCCCTGTTCAATATGGTTACTGGTTCGGTCAAGATGTACTAGCTGTGTGGTAATGCCTTGCCTGGTCACCTACTTACACTCCGTCACTTTGCATTGGGCTGGATATCTTGCTGTCACCGTAGCATAAAATGTATAAATTGTTTGCATTTGTTGTTCTACCTTGTCGTCAATCTGTAGGACAGGGCCAAATATAAGTCGTTTCCGCTTGTAATCTAATCCCACACATTGCACCGGCACACCGGCAGCCTGAGCAATATATAAAAAGCCTCTGCGCCAGGGAAAAACTGCCTTGCGCGTTCCCTCTGGTGCCAGCACCAACACTATTTTTTGCTGTTTGCGAATATTTTCAGCAGCTTGTGCTACTACACCATGTGACTGAGTTCTATCAACCGGGATCCCCCCTATACGTTTCAAAAACCACAGTAACGGTGGTTTGAACAAAGTGTGTTTACCAAAAAACGACACCTTCAAACGCATGGCTGTAATAATCAATACACCCAGTACAAAATCCCAATTAGAGGTGTGAGGCGCAAGCGTCAGCACCACCTTGGGAGCGGGTATCATTTCCCCTTGGGCTCGCCATCCCATAAGGTTTAATAGCCACTGACTAACGGAAGAAAATATCGTGTTGCCCCCCGATGGATATATGGCGGGTTTAAGGCGCGGTGTAATGAATTCTGAATTGGGCATGATTGATAATTTCTAACACCTTGATACTTAATATATTAGCAAAAACTATATTTGGATCTAGCGCAAAATTAAGCAGATTAGCAAGGCTCAATACCTGCCACGCCCAGTTACGCGTAACATCTTTCCTTTATCCCGTTTTCTGTAGACATATGATTACATTGCTATAAAGCCAGGTTGACGCCGCAAGTTAACAATTAATTTCTGTCAGCACTCGATCTTTTACCGAGCGATGGCATAATGCCCTTCACAGACATTCATTTTCAATTCCTAAGGAACCATTGTGTTTGAAGTGTTAACTCCCCTTGCTCCCGATCCTATTTTAGGACTTTCTGTTGCATACAACGAAGATAGTCACCCTCACAAGATAGATTTGGGAGTTGGTGTATATAAAGATGAGCAAGGCAACACCCCAATTTTAAAAGCAGTGGTGAAGGCGCAGCACAAATTGTTGGCAGCGGAAAAATCGAAGACATATATTTCTCCACAAGGCCATCAAGGTTATATAGATGGCATGCTTACATTATTACTCTCGGAAAAGAGTCAGGCATTGCGTAGCAACCGTGTAGCCGCCGTGCAGGCGCCTGGTGGCTGTGGGGCGTTGCGTATATTGGCAGAACTGATTGCGCGCGCGAATAAAAACGCAAAAGTATGGGTGAGTGATCCTACCTGGGCTAATCATATTCCACTCATTGGCTCCGCGGGTCTTGAAATCCAAACCTATCCCTATTTTGACAAAGCCACCGCAAGCATTAACTTTGATGCCATGATGGACACGCTACGCCAGTGCACGAAAGGCGATGTGGTACTTCTACATGGCTGCTGTCATAACCCAACAGGCGCAGACTTAACCAACGCCCAATGGGACGAAGTATTGCAGGTAGCAAAAGAGCGTGAGTTCGTTCCATTTCTCGATGTCGCCTATTTAGGCTTCGGTGATGGATTAAACGAAGATGCATATGGTATTCGTTTGTTAACTGATAATTTGCCAGAAGTCCTGATTGCCGCCTCATGTAGTAAAAACTTCGGGCTTTATCGCGAACGCGTGGGCCTAGCCGCAATCATCACCAAAGACACCGCTAATAAGCAGATTGTGCAGGGACAGATACAATCTGTGGCAAGAGGTATTTATTCCATGCCCCCCAGTTACGGGGGCGCCCTCGTTGATATGATCCTGAATGATGAACAACTAAAACATGAATGGATAACCGAGGTAGATGAAATGCGCAATCGCATGAAGTCGCTTCGCGCGATGTTAGTGGATCAGCTAGCTGCTAATGGTGCAGATCGTGATTTCAGTTTTGTGAATTCTCAAAAAGGAATGTTCTCGTTCTTATGCATTACTCCTGAGCAAGTAAGAGAAATCCGTTCACAACATAGTGTATATTTTGTGGAATCGAGCCGCGTTAACATTGCTGGTATTAATAAACAGAATGTTAAAACATTGGCCAAGGCGCTAGTTTCTGTAATTAAATAAAGCTCTGGTAAGGGGTGGTGGAAACCTGCCCCTTACCATTAAATTCACTTTTGATTAGCAGCGGGTAAACATTGGATAGGCAGGTAACAAATTCGTTAGAGCTAGTCCGCCGCTATCGCTAACTCATCAATTTTTGCTTTCAATCTAAACGTTACCGCATTTAACAGTGTGTCTAAATCGGCCATCCCTTCATGATTTGCTCTGGTCTCCAACTCTTTTTCAATGAGTTCTAAGAAAAAATTTTCCTGACTCTCTGTCAGCCCTAAATCGTGAAAACTTGAGTGAATTTTAGAACTTACCGTTTCCAAAATTGTGCGCATCTCTTTGCTCAAACTCAATACGTTCTCATTTAACTTGTCTAATACTACCTGCATATCTGAATGGGTGTCGAAAAGCGCTTGTTGCTGCAACAATTTTACATGCTGAGTACTGATTGCGGTGATGAGTTTAGCGCCCATATCCAGCACCGAATCGAAAACCTCTGGATCAGTAGCTCTTATATTTTTTATTAATAAAGACACATCTTTTTCATTAAGCATGATGCGTCTGCCAAAACGATAGATACGACCTTTATCATGGAGTACCTTAAATACGTTTTCTGTGGTTTCATCGCAAGGTTCAAGGTGAGTATCGAAATACTCAACCTGGCTTTCACTTCGCAAGGCCAGCGCACAATGAATGCCGCTTTCAGCTAACGTTGGCAACACTTTTTCAGCGATACTCTGACTGTCTGTCGCTTTACTGACAGATGCAGCTAGATCCATACCAATCCCATAAACCGATGCCTGATTTAACGCTGATTGAGTAGCTTCCTGAAAATCAAATGCTTGTTGTGTGGCCCCATGAATGGCTTCTATGCCCTTCTTGAGCGCTAATATATTTTCAGTAAACTGAATGATTTTATAAGGTTTGGTGAAATAGTAAGACACGCCCCCCTGAAACGCTTGAGCCATAGCATCTTCACTATCCTCCTTTGCCACCACAATAATGATAGGCTCTGAAAACTGCCCCTTTTCTACTACACACTGGCCTAATTGGTCGGCTGTTTGCTGTGCAATTTGCCATTCACAAATTACAAGTTGGTGATGGGTGGCTTTAAGAACCTTAATCGCGGTAGTAAAATCCTCAACTCGCGATAAATTGAAGTGCTCAGATAACGCTAATTCGTAAATTTCAGCTTGGGTATCGTCCGGCTCTACAATAAGTAAATTAAACATTCAACCTCCCTATCACTTGCTTATTTTTAAGACTTTGCGATGGCGAATCCTGCTAACACAGCCCATCAAAGCTACAGGTTTTAAATAGCAGGGTCTTCCCAGTATAGGAGATAAATTGAAAATACCGCTAACGAGCGAGGAATAATGACGATAAGTGAAGTAAACAGTTACGCGCTAGTGGGTTTATCTCGCTCATTTCTTCTATGCGGCTTAGTTTGCTCCGCACCCTGCCTGGGACCCTCTTAACCTCTACCAGTGAGCAAATATTAGCCCAAAGAGAGGTTTGAGTTGCCTTTTGACAAAAAATAAAGCTGCGTAATACTCTATATGTTGGTGGCTGAAATTGTGGAAGATTACCCTATCGTTAAAGCCGTCCCGCACTGATACCTCGAAGGTTTTTCTTATATTGATAAAATTTTGTGAAGAAAATTTTCAATTACGCTGGTATCATTCACGCCCGCAGTTATAGCTGACTTACCTAATTCAGCAAAAATAAAAAATTGGTTGCTGTTGTCATTTAATAGTAACTATCACGATTTAATAAAAATAATAATAACATTTGAGTAAATAACGCTTAGAGCGGAGAAAACACATGCTTAAATTAACCCGAGTAGCCCTTTTGGTTACAAGTGCACTTGTTGCAGCTGGCCAGGCTTCGGCACAAGAGACATCGTCTGAAATTCGTGGTCAGGTTGTAGATACAACCGGCAACCCAATTTCGGGTGCGGTAGTCGAAGTTATTCATACCCCTACAGGAACCAGAAAGGTTTTAACTACTACGGATAGCGGTATTTTCCAAACGTCAGGTTTGACCGTTGGTGGGCCCTACATTGTTCGCTTACAGGACGGCTCACAATATGAAGCACAGACCATTGATGACTTGTTTTTACAACTGGGACGCACAGCAAGTGTCTCGCTCACGGCTGCAGAAAGTCAACCAGAGTACGAAACCATTTCTGTCACCGGACAGGTTGCCATGGCTGGTGCGTTTAAGAAAGGGCCGAGCTCTGAATTTACTGAAGGTGATATTAACAAGACGCCCTCAATTAGCCGTGATATTAAATCGCTGCTTAAGCGTGACTCTAAAATTATTGTTGACCCCACCGCAGATGGTGGCCCAGCCATGTCTATCGCCGGTGGTAACGTACGAGGCAACAGCTTAACGGTAGATGGTGTTAAGCAAAACGATGATTTCGGCCTAAATAAGAATGGGTATCCGGGCCGTCGTACGCCTATCTCTCTGGACGCTATTGAACAGTTATCAGTAAACATCGCTCCGTTTGATGTCACCTATGGTGACTTCCAGGGCGGCAACGTGAACATTGTTACCAAATCTGGCACAAACGAATTTCACGGTTCCGCGTTCTATTTCCGTTCAGACGACAGCCTGATCGGTGATAAGAGTGAAGGTCAGGATCTTAACATTGGTGAGTTTAAAGAAGATACGTACGGTTTCTCTTTAGGCGGCCCAATTTTAGAAGATAAACTTTTCTTCTTTGCTTCCTACGAGAAATTCGAAGCCACTTCACCCTACTCGTTTCCACTAGATAATCAAAACGGCAGCATTGAACCTAATGAACGGATTGGGGTAACACAAGCCGATTTCGACCGCATTTCTCAAATTGCACAAAGCGTGTGGAATTATGATATCGGTGGTTACAACGTTCCAAAAGAAGAAGAAGATGAAAAGCTGCTGGTTAAATTAGACTGGTATATTAATGATGATCATCGCGCTTCACTGACTTATCAGGATAACGAAGGCAATACGGTTCGTGATTACTGGGTAGAGACCTTCCCTAACTCTAATATAGCCAGTGCCCAGTCCAACCGTTATAATCAGGCTGAAACCCTTGAGGCGGTTAGCTTACAAGTATTCTCAGACTGGAGCGAAGATTTTTCTACTGAAATCAAGGTTTCTAACAAAAAGGTAGTGACATCACAGGATCCACTGCTAGGGGCAAACTTTGGTCAGATGCTGATCACCACAGATAATGGTGGTCAACTGTATATTGGTCCTGATCAGTTCCGTCATGCAAATGAGTTGGACAACAACCGTCTGGCGTTAAAGCTAAAAGGTGATTACTACCTGAATGACGAGCATAAGTTGACCTTTGGTTGGGAACATGAAGAGCTGGAAATTTATAATTTGTTTGTTTTCGGTTCATTAGGCATGTCAATGTTTGATAGTGTCGACGCATTCGAAAATAATTTGGCCTTCCACGTATTCCAGAATTCATTGGATGGCAACCCGCGTAACGCTGTAGATGAGTTCGAATATTCTTTAGATACGTTTTATCTGCAAGATGAGTGGAATATCAATTTTGATCTGACGCTAACCTATGGCTTCCGTTATACAACCTATACCAATGATGACAAACCTGTTTTAAACGAGAACTTTGTTGAACGTCACGGGTACACCAATCAAGAAAACTTTGACGGGTTAGATTTATTCGAACCTCGTGTTGGCTTTACCTACAACTTCGATGACGAAACCATTTTCCGTGGAGGCGTTGGCCTGTTTGGCGGCGGCGGCCCGAACGTTTGGTTGTCAAATTCATACGGTAACGACGGGGTAAGAAAAGCATTTGCAGGTTGTTTTGGTAGTTGCTTTGATGGCAGAAACACACCGCCGGAAGTGCTAAGCATGTTAGAAATGGGCGGTTTTGCAGGCGTGATAGGCGCTGGCGACACCAACTCTATAGCGCCTGATTTTGAAATTCCAAGTGTCTGGAAATTAAACTTAGGGGTAGAACGTAGACAAGATATTCCTTACCTAGGTGAGGAGTGGACACTAAGTGCTGACTTTATATTGAGTGAAGTTAATAACGCGGCTATCTATCGCGAATTAAACCTTGAACAAGTCGGTACCGCCCCAGATGGTCGTCCAGTCTACAATCAGGTGGCACCTTTTGACCTTTCTTTAGAAAACACTGGCAAAGGTGGTGGTCAAGTATGGAGCTTTGGCGCGAGTAAAAGCTGGTACACCGACTATGGAATGTTTGGGTTAGATCTTGGTTACACCTATCAGGATATCGATGAGGTGAACCCAGGTAACGCATTTGTAGCGTTCGAAGGTTACTCAATGCCCGCTAACTTCGATTTCCAGTCAGAGACATTATATAATTCTGAATACGAAGTTCGTCACGCATTATCGGCAAACTTTAGCTGGAGTGAAGCGTTATTTGGTGACAGTTTGACAACGGTTAACGTCCTGTATACTGGTCGCTCAGGCAGACATTACAGTCATACAATGCGTTCAACAACGGCTGAATTCGGTGGCTTCGTTGCGGCTCCTTTTGCTGACTGGACTGCTTACAACTCCCAATCGCTATACATTCCAACAGATCCTAACGACTCAATTGTTACGTATGCACCTGGTTTTGACCAAGATGCGTTCTTTAACTATATCGGTGCAAACGATTGTTTAGCTGATAATGCTGGCACCATTTCGCGTCGCCATGCCTGTGAAAGTTCATGGATAAACCGTATCGACGTACGTTTTATGCAGGAAATCATGATCACTGACGAGCAAGCAATCGAAGTTATTTTCGATATTGAGAACCTGGGTAACTTGTTAAATGATGACTGGGGTCGTGCAGAAGGTTATGTACAGCCGTTTAATGCACCTGTGGTTGACGTTTCAGTTAATGATAACGGTCAGTATGTCTATGACAACTTCTCTGAACCACAGCCTTCAGTGGCCTCTGTGGCGTCAGTTTGGAAGGTTCAGTTAGGTGTGCGTTATAAGTTCTAATTGACGCGGTAAACAGAGAATACAGTCAGAAATAAGAGACCCTCTAATCGAGGGTCTCTTTTTTTAAATTCCTCCACCTTTCATAGCAGCGGTAAAAAGTTGCAGAATTTGACAACGTGTTTGTTAACTGCTTGAAAGTCAGAGTGGGATGCCGCCGACACTATGTTTGCGAAGCGCCAATGCATAAATAAAAAAAGCCCGACCTCATCAAGAAATCGGGCTTTGATATGATAGCTAACAGGAACATCCGGTGACTAGCTTTCTTCCGTTTCCTGCGTCTCAGAGTTTTGCATGTTATAGGTGAAACTTAGCTTTTCACCATCATAATCGACAATGACGTTCCCCCCCTTATTCAACTCACCGAATAACAGTTCATTAGCCAGCTCTTTTTTAATTTCTTCTTTAATCAAGCGTGACATTGGGCGAGCCCCCATGGCCTTGTCATATCCCTTTTCTGCAAGGTAAGCGCGAGCACCTTCGGACACCTCAAAGGAAACACCTTTCACATCTAATTGTGCCTGCAACTCAATAATAAACTTGTCTACCACTTGCAGAATGACATTGGCATCCAGATGATTAAACCAAATGATGCCATCAAGACGATTTCTAAACTCAGGCGAGAACACCTTATTTATTTCTGACATTGCATCGTGACTGTGATCCTGTTGACGGAATCCAATCGACTTACGAACCGTCTCCTTAACCCCCGCATTAGTGGTCATAACCAGCACCACATTACGAAAGTCAACCTTTCGCCCATTGTTGTCAGTCAGCGTACCGTGATCCATCACCTGCAACAAAATATTGTAAATATCACTATGCGCTTTTTCGATCTCATCCAGTAAAACAACCGAGTATGGATGTTTTATCACCGCATCAGTCAGTAAGCCGCCCTGATCAAATCCGACGTAGCCTGGAGGAGCACCAATTAAACGGCTTACGGCATGACGTTCCATGTACTCAGACATATCAAAGCGGACTAACTCCACGCCCATGATTTTGGCGAGTTGTTGGGTAACTTCTGTTTTACCCACCCCCGTTGGTCCAGCGAATAAGAAACTGCCAATGGGTTTAGTATCGGTACCCAAACCAGAGCGTGATAGATGAATCGCATCAGTCAGCGTTTCAATCGCTTTATCCTGCCCAAACACCACCATTTTCAGGTTACGTCCTAAATTCTGCAGCACCTCTTTATCCGAAGCCGATACAGACTTTTCGGGGATGCGGGCCATCTTGGCAATAATTTGCTCGATATCGCCCACATTAATCGTTTTCTTGCGCTTCGATTGAGGCAGTAATCGCTGACTGGCGCCCGCCTCGTCGATAACATCGATCGCCTTGTCCGGCAAATGTCGTTCATTTATATACTTGGCTGACAGTTCAGCAGCTGCTTGTAGGGCTTTTTGGGTGAAACGCACACTGTGATGCTCTTCGTATCGAGATTTAAGCCCCTGCAGAATTTTCGTGGTGTCACTCACACTAGGTTCGGACACATCAATCTTCTGAAAACGACGCGCAAGCGCTCTGTCTTTTTCAAATATACCTTGGTATTCCTGAAAAGTTGTTGAGCCGACGCAACGCAATTCGCCACTGCTTAATTTAGGTTTAAGCAGATTTGACGCATCCATCACCCCACCTGACGCTGCTCCCGCGCCAATGATGGTATGAATTTCGTCGATGAACAAAATCGCGTTTTCGTCTTTACTAAGTTCACGTAAAATTGACTTTAAACGCTTTTCAAAATCTCCTCGGTATTTAGTGCCCGCCAATAAGCCTCCTAAATCCAGGGAATAGATTGTGCTGTTTTCAATTACCGCCGGTACAGTTTCATGCTCTATCCGATACGCTAGCCCTTCTGCTATGGCGGTTTTTCCCACCCCGGCCTCGCCCACTAACAGAGGGTTATTTTTACGCCGGCGGCAAAGGATCTGAATTGTGCGTTCCAGCTCCGCATCACGACCAATAAGCGGATCTATTTTACCCTCTTTGGCCAGTCTATTGAGATCAGTCGCATACTTTGACAAAGCTGAGCCACCCTCTTCGGATTCCGCCGTTTCTTCACCCGGATCCGCCGAGCCCTCGCCTTCGTCGTCGGCTTTACTGACGCCATGACTGATAAAGTTCACCACATCCAGCCGCGTTACATCTGACTTTTTAAGAATATAAACAGCCTGCGATTCCTGTTCACTAAATATAGCCACCAACACATTTGCGCCTGTCACTTCATCTTTACCGGAGGACTGCACATGAAATACTGCGCGTTGCAGTACGCGTTGGAAGCCTAAAGTAGGCTGCGTTTCTCTTTCGTTACTTTGATCTTCTAAAATCAAAGGCGTGGTATCTTTCACAAATTCAATCAGTTCACTTTTGATTGAATCAATGTTGGCGCCGCACGCTTTTAACGCTTCCTTGGCAGCGCTGTTATCCAATAGTGCTAGCAATAGATGCTCTACAGTCATGAATTCATGGCGATGTTCTCTGGCAAAAACAAACGCTTCATTTAAGGTTTGTTCTAATTCTTTATTTAACATAATACGCGCCCTCTATTGGTTAACTACGCCTGCTCCATGGAGCACATAAGCGGATGTTGATGCTTACGTGCATACTGATTGACCTGCATAACCTTGGTTTCCGCCACTTCTGCAGTGAAAATTCCGCAGATTGCTTTACCTTGATAATGTATTGTCAGCATTATCTGATTGGCCTTCTCAGCATCCATATTAAAAAAGTGCATAAGCACCTCGACTACGAAATCCATTGGGGTGTAATCATCGTTATTCAATAACACCTTATACATCGGCGGCGGCTCAACTTTCTTGCGCACCGTTTCTCGTAACTTTTCTTTCTCAATACTTATCGAGTTGTCTTTACTCATAATCTAATCATAGTTGTACTCAGCGGATCATTTAGAATTTTTTTAATATTAATTCTTCAATTTAGCCTTGACATACGCCGGTTAAAATATCTACAGTTTGTTCTGTGATAGAGATTGTGACAACTTTATCACAGTGTCCTTAGCTTTATTGTGGGGACATATTTGTGTGAGTTCAAGGATTATGAGGAAGTCGAAGTATGGCGGTTGGTAAAGTAAAGTGGTTTAACAATGCAAAAGGTTTCGGATTTATCGTTCCTGAAGACGGTGGTGAAGATATCTTCGCGCATTACTCAACCATTCAAATGGAAGGTTATCGTTCTCTCAAAGCGGGTCAGGAAGTGACCTTTGAAGTACAGCAAGGTCCTAAAGGGCTGCACGCTGAAAATATAGGTTTAAAAGACGAACCTGAACGTTGAGTTCTAACCTGAATTAATTTTAAAGAAAAAGGTCTTTTATTAATTCCTTTTGAATATAAAAGACCTTTTTTATGGCTATTGACCGATTCCAAACAATGGGGTTGGCAAATAGATACAAACAGAAGCGATATGCTCCCTCTTCTGGATGATAGTGTTGTGCCATAATTAATAAGTGAACATTCCATAATATAAAAAAACCCGGTTGAAACCGGGTTTTTTATATGTATTACCTGAAGCTATTGCAGTATTTCATGCAACGTCTTACTTGGCGACATTGCCGAATACACTTTATCTTCGTCAGGATAATAATAACCACCAATGTCCTGAGGTTTACCCTGCGTGCTATCGATTTCTGCAATAATTGCATCTATCTTGGCAGAAAGCTTCTCATGTACTGACTTGAAGGTGGTTGCCAGTTCACTGTCTTCAGTTTGATTTGCCAGCTCTTGTGCCCAATACAAAGCAAGATAAACATGGCTGCCTCGGTTATCTAGCTCCCCGGCCTTACGACGGGGTGACTTGCCATTATTTAAGAGTTGCTCTGTGGCCTTATCAAGCGCACTAGAAAGAAGTTTGGCTCGATTATTACTTTGCTTATTAGCTAAGTCTTCTAACGAAACTGCCAGCGCTAAAAACTCACCTAACGAATCCCACCGAAGATGTCCCTCTTCAACAAACTGCTGAACATGCTTAGGCGCTGAACCACCTGCACCCGTTTCATACAGACCGCCTCCCGCCATAAGGGGGACGATTGACAACATTTTCGCACTGGTACCTAATTCCAGAATGGGAAATAAATCAGTCAGGTAGTCACGCAATACGTTACCCGTTACCGAGATAGTGTCTAAACCTCGAATCGCACGCTCCATGGTGTAACGGATCGCACGTACGGGAGACATGATCTGGATATCTAGTCCCGACAGGTCATGCCCTTGCAGATACTTATTCACTTTCTTTATAAGCTGCGCATCGTGTGCACGCTCATCATCAAGCCAAAACACCGCTGGCATACCTGACTGACGCGCTCGCGTGACAGCAAGCTTTACCCAATCCTGAATAGGTGCGTCCTTAACCTGACACATGCGCCAGATATCGCCCTGTTCGACATCGTGTTCAATCAACACTTGGCCATCTTGATCGATAATTTGTACTTTACCGTCAGCTTCCATTTCGAAGGTTTTGTCATGGGAACCATATTCTTCGGCTTTTTGTGCCATTAAACCTACGTTCGGCACGGTTCCCATTGTGGTGGGATCGAATGCACCATGGGTTTTACAGAAATTAATGACTTCCTGGTAAATCGTCGCGTAGGTGCTTTCTGGGATCACCGCTTTGGTGTCATGCGCTTTTCCATCTGGTCCCCACATTTGACCAGAATTTCTGATCATCGCTGGCATGGAGGCATCGACAATTACATCGCTTGGCACGTGCAGATTAGAAATACCCTTGTCAGAGTTTACCATCGCAATTGGTGGGCGATCGGCATAACACTTATTAATGTCTTTTTGGATCTCAGAGCGTTGTGACTCAGGCAAGCTCGAAATTTTATCGTAAACACTACCCAAACCATTGTTAGGGTTCACGCCGAGCTCGTTGAATAACTCACCATACTTGTCAAACAATTCTTTATAGAAGACTTTAACGCAGTGCCCGAATACGATGGGGTGCGATACTTTCATCATGGTGGCTTTTACATGCAAAGAAAACAACACGTTGGAGTTTTTCGCGTCTTCAATTTGCTCTTCGAAGAACTTGCATAAGGCATTTTTGCTCATAAACATGCCATCGATGACTTCATCTTGTTGCAGTTCTACTTTCGGCTTCAGGGTTTTCTTATTGCCGTTTTTATCCGTAAATTCAATGCTGACATGTCCGGCTTTGTCGATAGTAGTGGATTTTTCACTGGAGTAAAAATCGCCACCACGCATGTGAGCCACATGGGAGCGTGAAGCCTGACTCCACTCCCCCATTGAATGAGGGTGTTTACGCGCGTAATTTTTAACAGCAGTAGGCGCACGACGATCTGAGTTGCCCTCGCGCAATACCGGATTCACCGCACTTCCCAAAATCTTTCCATAGCGTTCACGAATCTCTTTTTCTTCGTCGGATTTGGGATCTTCTGGAAATGGTGGAACATTGAATCCTTTGGCGTTTAACTCTTTAATTGCGGCTCTTAACTGAGGGATTGACGCACTGATGTTAGGGAGCTTGATGATGTTTGCATTCTCATCTTGAGTCATCTCACCTAACTGGCTTAATGCATCCGGAATTCGCTGATCATCTGCCAGATAATCAGGGAAATTCGCTAATATACGTCCCGCGAGTGAAATATCACTCAGCTCAATTTCTACGCCTGCTTCGCCCGTAAACTTTTTAATTATGGGTAACAGGGAATAGGTGGCCAGCATTGGCGCTTCATCTGTTTTGGTATAGATGATTGTCGACTTGGCTTTAGTCATTATATACCTCAATGTTGTCGGTATTGTTTACCGTTTTCGTTCCGTTTTGATTTTTTGCTAACATAACCTCAAATTCTTGCTGATTGCTTATAAGTCATGCAACAAGTGTTATGATTTACGTAAGACCTTCTTAAAATGGTCAGGAAATTACGCCAAATACCTCAGTGAACAGGTTATATTAAAAACCGCGCCCATTAGTATAGGGTCGATTATCTGAGTTACAAGTCATACCAACGGGTTATAGACGTTACACACCTCTTAAATGTGAGCTTTTCACAAAAAATGTAAGGATTATCTGACGCTCTATGAAAAAACAGACAAAATCAACCTCTTCGACCATCGTTCTGTTTAATAAGCCATTTAATGTGCTTACTCAATTCACCGATGCCGATAACCGCCAAACGCTGAAAGATTTCATTGATATCCCAAATATTTACGCAGCAGGCAGGCTTGACCGTGACTCCGAAGGCTTACTCGTATTGACTAATGACGGCAAGCTGCAACATAAACTCACCCACCCGAAGGCGAAAACCAGCAAGACATACTGGGTACAGGTGGAAGGTATACCTGATGACAGGGCAATTAAGGCCTTACAGGGTGGCGTGGAACTAAAGGATGGCCTAACCCAGCCTGCCAAAGTAAAGATTATTGACGAACCTGCTGTTTGGCCCCGTAATCCACCGGTCAGGTTTAGAAAACACATTCCCACTACCTGGCTAAGCATGACGATAAGTGAAGGTAAAAATCGCCAGGTACGCAGAATGACAGCACATGTTGGCTACCCTACCCTTCGTCTCGTTCGCTATCGCGTAGGCAACTGGACCATTGATGGTATAAAGAACGGTGAATATGTAACACTCAGTTAATCCTGTTGTTACGTCCAGTTTACTTGCATAAGAAAGCGCACCCTGCACGTGCCATATGCCAAATATTCTGTTAAAATCCGCGACTTTTAGTGACCCTCTGAGGATACAAGGTAGACGCCGTGTCAACATCTTCAACACCCATTACCGACCCAGCTGCGAAGAAAGTCATCGTAGGAATGTCTGGTGGCGTAGATTCATCCGTCTCCGCATACCTGCTCAAAGAGCAAGGCTATCAGGTAGAAGGCCTGTTTATGAAAAACTGGGAAGAGGATGATAACGACGAATATTGTGCCGCAGCAGAAGATCTCAAAGATGCCCAAGCCGTGGCGGATAAACTTGATATCCCTTTGCACACAATTAATTTTGCCGCTGAATACTGGGACAATGTATTTGAGTATTTCCTGGCGGAGTACAAAGCGGGACGCACACCCAATCCGGATATTATGTGCAATAAGGAAATCAAATTTAAAGCATTTCTTGAATTTGCCGCAGAGGATCTGGGCGCTGATTATATTGCCACCGGGCACTATGTTCGCCGACGTCATCAGCATGACAACTGGCAACTATTGCGTGGATTGGATGACAATAAAGACCAGAGTTATTTCCTCTACACACTGGGCGAGCATCATGTTGCCAAAACGCTCTTTCCGGTAGGCGAACTTGAAAAACCGCTGGTGAGAAAGATTGCGGAAGAGCAAGGGCTTATCACCCATGACAAAAAAGACTCCACTGGAATTTGTTTTATCGGTGAGCGTAAATTCAAAGACTTCTTATCCCGTTATCTCCCCGCACAACCTGGGCAAATCGAAACAGCCGAAGGTGAAGTAATTGGTAAACACGAAGGATTGATGTACCACACGCTGGGACAACGCAAGGGGCTTCACATAGGCGGCTTAAAAGAGCACGGTGACGATCCTTGGTATGTCGTGGATAAAGACGTAAAAAGAAACGTTTTAGTGGTTGGACAGGGCGCGGACCACCCTCGCCTCTATTCGAAAGGGTTATTGGCAAAGCAGCTTCATTGGGTGGATCGCAAAGCGTTGACCACGCCCATAAAAGCAATGGTTAAAACACGTTATCGCCAAGCTGACATTTCATGTACCGTTACGCCCATTGGTGAAGACGAAATTGAAGTGATGTTCGACTCCCCCCAAAAAGCAGTAACCCCAGGCCAGTCAGCCGTTTTTTATCAGAGTGAAGTCTGCCTGGGTGGTGGAATTATAGAGAGTTATATTCGTTAATTATGACACCTCAAATTGAACAACATTTAGCTCTGGCAGGAGTTTGTCAGGCGGCAGCTTTGGTTAAGCAACTTGCGCGCAAAGGTTCAGTTGATGAACGCGCTTTTGAGGCTAGTCTTTCGAGCATATTAGTCACCGATCCTGATACCCCACAACAGGTTTTTGGCAGCCTTGAAAATTTAAAGTTGGGTTATCAGACTTTAGTTTCTCAATTATCAGATAAGTCCACCTCCAAGGATACTGAGATCACCCGCTATGTGGCGAGCATCCTGGGACTGGAACGCAAGCTGGCGGGAAAACAGGAGGCACTCGATGAACTTGCTAAGAGGATTTCCCACGTTCAACGTCAACTGGCACACGTGGATTTTGAAAATACGCAAATCACTGCAGCATTAGCTAGTATATATAGTGATATCGTGAGCCCTTTGGCACCTAGAATTCAGGTGGCGGGAAATCCAGAACATCTTAGTAAGGTGACCAATCAACAACGCGTACGCGCCTTGTTACTGGCGGGGGTTCGCGCCGCCGTCATGTGGCGCCAAATGGGCGGTAAGCGTCGCCAAATTCTGTTTAAACGCAAACAAATTTTACACAGTGCTTATGAAGCACTTAAGTTAATCAATTAATCGAGGTGTAACAGGTGGAACTGAGTCAGTTAACCGCAATTTCCCCAGTGGATGGCCGCTATGCTGGAAAAAGCCAGGCATTAAGAAGTATTTTCAGCGAGTATGGTCTACTTAAATACCGTGTTGAAGTAGAAGTGCGCTGGTTACAAATGCTGGCCGAACATCCGCAGATAAGCGAAGTTCCCGCTTTTTCCCAAAGTGCCAATCAACTGCTCGACAAAATTGTCACTGACTTCTCTGTTAATGATGCCCAACGTATCAAAGACATTGAGCGCACCACGAACCACGATGTCAAAGCGGTTGAGTATTTTCTTAAAGAAAAAGTTACCAGCCACGACGAACTCAATAAGGTAAACGAGTTTATTCATTTTGCCTGTACATCGGAAGATATAAACAATTTGTCCCATGGCCTGATGCTATCAGAGGCCCGGGAGTCCGTTTTATTGCCTTATTGTGATAAATTAATCGACGCCATCAGCCAGCTGGCCAAAGCGTACCGTGACATTCCAATGATGGCACGCACGCACGGTCAACCTGCTTCTCCAACGACGATGGGGAAAGAGATGGCCAATGTGGCACTGCGTCTTATCAGACAACGCAAGCAAATTGCGCAAATTGAGCTGATGGGTAAAATTAATGGCGCGGTAGGTAATTACAACGCGCATCTGTCAGCATATCCGAATATTGACTGGCATGCCTTTTCAGAAAAGTTTGTTACCCGTTTGGGCCTCACTTGGAATGCCTTTACCACCCAAATTGAACCTCATGACTACATTGCGGAATTATTCGATGCTGTTGCGCGATTCAACACGATTCTGATTGATTTTGATCGCGATGTCTGGGGTTATATTGCGTTAGGCCATTTTAAGCAGAAAACCGTGGCTGGTGAAATTGGCTCCTCAACGATGCCGCATAAGGTTAACCCTATTGACTTCGAGAACTCTGAGGGCAACCTCGGCCTAGCCAATGCGGTGTTCAATCATTTAAGTGCCAAACTACCGATTTCGCGCTGGCAACGTGATCTTACAGACTCTACCGTGTTACGTAATTTAGGTGTGGGTGCAGGTTATTCTGTCATTGCTTATGAAGCGACGCTAAAAGGCATCGGCAAGTTGGAAGTGAATGAGGCCAGTCTGCGCGCGGAGCTAGACGCTAACTGGGAGCTTTTAGCTGAACCCATCCAAACCGTTATGCGTCGCTATGGCATTGAAAAGCCGTACGAAAAATTAAAAGAATTGACTCGAGGTAAAAAGGTTAACGCTGAAGTTATCGCCGACTTTATCGACAAGCTAGAGATGCCGGATAGTGCTAAAGCTGAACTGAAAGCACTCAGCCCCGCCACATATATCGGTGATGCAATCAGGCTGGTGGATCAGTTACCTTAACATCAATGGTCAGTTAGTCTTGTTTCTGGTTTTATCCACACTCCAGAAGCAAGGCTTTGTATCATTTAATTTATCCTTCGGTTGCCGAGAGGCGAGAACAATACCAGACGCGTATTGTAAAGCGTACAACTCTCATCGCGTTGTTTTGTCTTAGCGCCCAGTTGCCACTGGCCCTTATCTATTATCATTTAGCCACGCCATTTTTACTTTTTAATTCTATCCTCCACCTGTGTTTACTGCTGTTTTCCTTTACGCTTTCCTATTTAAATAAGTGGAAACTGGCTCGTGCAACCCTGACCCTTTCCTTCCTGACTTTTATAACTAGCACCACGGTATTGTGGCAAGAGGACCTCGGTCTTCATCATTTTTTGTTGTTCAGCGTGTTAGTGAATAACAGTTTTTATTTGCGTCAGGAGAAAAAAATGAAATGGTTCACCCATTCAATTTTGTTGATTACGTTTCTAGGTTTAGAGGTTTATTGCTTGTTCCCATTTGAGCATTGGACGGCAACAATGAGGCTGACAAATAGTATCACTCTCATGGCGGCCAGTTGTATGATTCTCCTGTCGATGCAACACTATGCCAGACAAAAATGGAGGCATTTGAAAGCGCTGCAACGCAAGACTCATGAAGTGATTGAGTCGTTTTTACCACAGCCTCAACACTTGGCGCAGTGTCAGTGGCCAAAAGGTTACCAGGAACGGTTCGACAACGTTTGCGTTTTATTTGCCGATTTACATGGCTATACCCAGCTTTCACAGCATTATGACGACGATGAAATAGTCGCAATTTTAGATTCGCTATATCGGCAGTTTGACCAGCTCGCTTCAAGGTTTAACATTGAAAAGCTTAAAACCAATGGTGATGAATATATGGCAGTTGCTGGCTTACCCTTCATGTCATCGACAGCGGTAACTAAACAACAGTGCATCGGCAACGCTATAGAATTCGCCCGTCACATGGTAAAAGCAGTGAACAGAGTATTTGGTGAATTGCATATGCCATGTGATATACGCGTAGGCATAGCGATGGGCTCAGTTACGGGCGGCGTGATTGGCAGTCAGCGTCCTTGTTTTGACGTGTGGGGTAAGACGGTGAATCGCGCTGCTCGCCTGGAGCAGGCTGTAACGCCTGGCTATATTGCAGTTTGCGAAGTGATTGCCCGCAGTGTACAGTCAACGCAGTGCTACCAGGTTATCTTGGTGCAGCAAGAAAATGCGTCCCATCATATTTTGGCATAAAGAGAATTTACCCGCTTAACGTTGCAAGACGTGCTGGCAGGTCGCATACTTCACGCACTTATATCATTCTTGTTAGGTAATAATGTCTTTCAACTCTGCAATTTTTCTAGATCAATATTGGCAAAAAAAACCGGTCGTCTTACAGCAATTCTTTACCGACTTTGAGGACATTATCGATGAACATGAATTAGCCTATCTTGCCCAGGATAGTGAACTCGATAGCAGAGCCATTATCAAAAATGGACAGCAGTGGAATGTCATTCAGGGGCCGTTTAAATATTTTACTGATGTGTGTCAGCATCAATGGACCTTGCTTGTTCAGGGAGTAGATAAAGTTCACCCAGAAGCTGCCCGGATGATGGAAGCGTTTAAGTTTATTCCCTATTGGCGCATGGACGACCTGATGATCAGCTTTGCTGTTGCTGGTGCGGGTGTAGGCCCTCACGTTGATCAATACGATGTCTTTTTAGTACAGGGGAAAGGATCGCGACGCTGGAAAGTCGGCAAGCCGGGACATCACGACCCTGTTTATCCTCACCCTCAGCTTGCGCAGGTAGCACCATTCGAGGCGGAAATTGAGGTGGAATTACAAACAGGCGATGTATTGTATATTCCGCCAAACTGGCCCCATGAAGGTATCGCCACCAGTGACTGTCTAACTTATTCAGTCGGTTTTCGCGCCCCCGATACTGAAGTACTTACTCGCAGTCTTGAAGCATTGTTTTCCGACCCTACCTTCAAAAACCTGCGCTACAGTGATCCCGCTTTATCGTTACAAGCTCATCCAGGACAGGTCACCGAGACCAGCATAGAAAAATTGAAGGATCAGCTACTGAATACACTGAACCATCCTGCATGGGAACAATCTTTGTTAAGACTACTAAGTGAGCAGGAATTATTGACTCTCCCTCCTGAATCCCTTTTATCGGCACAGGACCTTGAGCGACGATTGTGTGAAGGGGAGAAATTTGAGCGGCTAACGGGGTGCCGCCCCCTGTTTACTGAAAAAGGTAATCAGCTCCGCATTTATATCGATGGGGAATATTTTGAAGTAAATGACGATTTTGATGTGGTAAAACGGTGCATTGAAGGGGACGCATTTGCCAAAACGGATCTTGACGAATGCCACAATCGACCAGAGTTATTGTCTCTGTTTGCCGATCTTATCAATAAAGGCTATTGGCATAGCGCTGGGGAACCCTAGCAAAGAGACGTGTACACATCTGCTCTGAACCTGAAATAACTTTAATGTATATTTTTTGTGCAATTTATCGTATTGACTAAACTATTACATTAGGGGGAATAGGAATTCTTCTCCGCTAATAGACAAGATGTTAAGGAAAATTCGGCTTTTTAGATTTCAACTTCATCAGGATACTTTATGACGTTTCATGTCGAACACGTCGATTGGCAGAGTGGTAAAGATCGACTAACCCAATTACGTGAACAAGTATTTGTCTTTGAATGGCAATTGCCCAGAGATGCTGAGTTTGATAAAGAGGATTTAGAAGCTTCACATGTACTGGTATGCGACAATCAGTTGAACCCCATCGCTACGGGAAGGCTTACCAAGGCAGGAGAAATCGGTAGAATTGCAGTACGTAGAGAATATAGAACTAGCGATGTTTATCAATCATTGTTTAGCGCGTTGCTTGACATTGCCAAACAGCAAAATCGCAAAACTGTAAGAGTTAATTGCGAACTTCAAAGTGTGGAATATCATCAGAGTCTGGGATTTAAGCCGTCAGGGCCTGCATTCATGGAAGCAGGAATACCCAGACAACGCATGGCTTGTCCGTTGAGACGATTCGCGCAACCTGATGTTACGCAAATGCATTAGTTAAGGACGTGGGCTACGAATCAAGCCCACAGTTCTTCTTTTTCTTTAATTTTAAATAATCCTTCGGCGCGATTCTCCAGAAAAGCTACGTAGTTTAGTTGCGTGGGATCATTAATCCCTGAGGCGCGCAGATTTTCTGCCTTCATTTGCCATCTCAAAGCAAAATAGTTTAGCAACTCACGCGCATCGGCGGCATTTTCATAGTGAGTGAAATCTGCTGGCACGTCACCAGAAATTACCCAGAAATATTTACCATCGGTGGTTTTTATTTTCCAAATCGCTACCAGCGGCGCAAGATAACGGCACTCTTCGGTGACCACAGAATCGAATAAAACGCCATTTTCGGCAAGATGTTGATTTGCACGTTGAAATTGTTCACGCACCCAGTTGTTTTGCATCTCTTCGGAAACATGAGGAGGAGTTTGATCAGTCATATAAGACACTACTTTAATTTTAATAAATGAGAATTGAACCAGTCTTGGCTGGCTATTAGTGGGGTATAATCTACCTTCAATACCGGTATATGTCGATAGCAATTATCGGCTAAGCCCGGAGGAGCCAATTAATATTACCAGTTCATGTCAGTAGGCAAGGTGCAATACAACCGCCTGTCAGCTATACCAGTAACAAGAATTTATTTTGGCACTACAATCGATCACCACTGGCACTAATACCTGAGCAGTGGTCTTAGTTTAGCAATTGCAGCATAACCTGCACCGGATGTTTCGGTTTAAACCCTTCGATACGGTCAACCTGGCTACGACAAGAATATCCGGTCGCCATTATCTGCTCTTTCGAATACCGCTTGATAGCCTGCTCCCAGCTTAGCGCATAAATACCCAGCGATTTATCTTTTTGATCCGCTTCGTGGCCATATGTTCCCGCCATGCCACAACACCCAACTGCAACAATCTCCATATCTTGGTGCAGACATGAAAAAATCTGTTGCCACTGCATTTCAGTTTTTGGTAAAGCGGTTTTCTCAGTGCAATGGGAAAATAATGCATAAGGTTGCGGGTGATTAGAGGCTGGAATTAAGCTGTGATCACCTGAGTCTAACAACTGGATTAGCCATTCGTGAGCAAGCAACACATGAAAATCTCCACGTTTATCCTGCAATGCTTTGGTGTATTCGTCTCGATAACAAAGGACTAAGGATGCATCGACACCTACCATGGGAATATCAAGCTTACTAATGGCATTCAAAAAAGCAGCGGTACTTTTGGCCGTTTTTTCAAACCGGGAGAGAAATCCTTTAACGTGTTCAGGTTTGCCGTTGGGTTTAAACGGTAACAACACCGGAATTTTCCCCAATTTACTAATGAGTTTGCAAAAATCAGCTACTACTTGCGCGTCATAATAACTCGTAAAAGGGTCCTGCACGATCAAAACGCGGTTTTGCCTTTCAACTAAGCTTAGTTGTTCGAGCGCTCGAAAATCGAAACGTTCGACGTTGCTTGCTAACTGATTGCTTAGCGTTGGCGTGCTGAGCAGGGGTGTATCCACATAACCGATCGTTTTTTCTATGATCGCCTGCGTTAAGGGTAGTTTGAGCAGGGCGTTTACCAGCCTTGGCGCTTTTGCCATGAGCGGTGCCATGCGTTCAATATTTGCCACCATGAAATCTTTCAGTGGTCGACTGTAACGCTGATAGTAGAGTGACAAAAAACGCGCCCGAAAATCAGGTACATCTACCTTCACCGGACATTGACCCGAGCAGGATTTACACGCCAGACAACCGTTCATGGCTTCTAACACTTCATGAGAAAAATCCTCCTCATCTTTTCTGGAGTTTAACCAGCGACGCCACCATGAGGATGAAAACTGTTCTGCTTTAAGTTGGGTGGTATGCACCCCCTGCTCTGCCAGCAAGCGGATCCATTCACGGATAAGCCCAGCCCTGCCTTTGGGACTATGGCGTCGGTCCCGGGTAATCTTACTGGAAGGGCACATTGGCGAAGTCGTGTCGTAATTAAAACACAAGCCATTGCCGTTACATTCCATGGCGGGAGCAAATTCATTTTTAAAGGCAATTGGAATGGTGCGATCAAAGGTCGCCCGCTTGATGTCGCTTACTCTCACCAGTTGTGCTGCACTTTCAATTGGCGTACAGATCTTGCCGGGGTTCATTTTATTATGTGGATCAAATACCGTTTTAATTTTGCGTAATTCATTGAACAGGGTCTCGCCGAAAAACGCCGGGCCGTATTCGCTGCGATAGCCCTTGCCGTGTTCGCCCCACATCAACCCTCCATACTTGGCGACCAGTTCTACGACCTGATCAGAAATCTGATGCATCAGCTTTTCCTGTTCCACATCACATAGATCTAATGCAGGGCGAACATGCAGCACGCCAGCATCCACGTGCCCGAACATGCCGTAATGTAAGCCGTGACTATCTAACAGATCGCGGAATTCCATAATAAAATCCGCCAGGTTTTCGGGTGGTACAGCCGTGTCTTCGGCGAAGGCTATTGGTTTTTGTGTCCCTTCCACCTTTCCTAATAAGCCTACAGCCTTCTTGCGCATAGCGTAAATCTTACTGATATCGGACTTGTCAAACGTCACCTGATAACCAATGACGCCCGACTCTCCTGTCTTCGCCGCCACGGTTAACTCTTTTTCAAGCGCCTCAATACGTGTGTTAATTTCCGCTTCGTTCTCACTGTTGTATTCCACCATGTTAAGACCCTGCAACTCTTTGCCGGGGACGTCGGTGATGAGATCTGCAATCGAATGCCAGATAATGTCAGTCTGTGCAAGATTAAGAACTTTGCTGTCCACAGTTTCAACCGAGGTTGCATTTGCAGCAATCATTCGCGGTGCATGTCGAAGTGCAGACTCGAAACTATCGTATTTAACATTCACCAATGCTTTATGCGGTGCCAGGGGGGTAAGCTTGAGCTTTGCTTCTGCGACCATACCCAACGAACCTTCAGATCCTGTGATCAGCCGACTTACATCTATGCGTTGATTTTCGGCATCAAAAGCATGCTCTAAATCATATCCTGTTAAAAAACGATTCAGACGCGGAAATTTAGCCAGAATTTCCTCGCGTTTGCCAACACAGGTTTCAATTACCTGGTGTAAGATTTGCCCGAAAGCATCATTTTGGGTTGCCCTTACACTGGCTTCTTCTAGGGATAAAGGAGCCGTCACTAAAAGCTCGCCATTGGCTAAAATAGTGGTTAACTCGAGTACATGATCACTGGTTTTACCATACACCAACGAGCCTTGCCCCGACGCATCAGTATTGATCATCCCGCCCACTGTGGCCCGATTACTGGTGGATAGATCAGGCGAAAAAAAGTAACCATACGGGCGCAGGGCATCATTTAACGCATCTTTTATCACGCCAGCCTGCACCTTCACCCACCCCTCTTCGGGATTAATTTGCAAAACTTTGTTCATATGGCGTGAGATATCCACCACGATCCCGTCAGTTAAACTTTGACCATTCGTACCCGTACCACCGCCGCGCGCGGAAAATTTAACCGCAGGATGCGCGTTGGCCAGTTGACCAATGATTTGCAGATCGCTGGTAGTCTTTGGAAAAACCACCGCTTGCGGTAATTTCTGATAAACCGAATTATCGGTAGCCACAGCTAACCGACTGCCGTAACTATACTCAATGTCACCGGAGAATGAGGAAGTAGAAAGCGCAGATAAGTACGTACGGTAATCTGATTGGACGCTGCTTTGCGGGACAACTCGTGGAAAACTCAAGAACACACATCTCCTTTCTTACGTTAGCTCCTAGTATAACTGGCCCACCACCCCTACTCCAGCCTAATGTTGAAACCGACAGACACATTTAATTACATAGTAGATATTGCAATTCATGGATGCAGCATTAAGCTAAGGGGAACACAAAAGGAAAAAGAATGAAATTAGCAAGAACAATAATCGGCGGTACGCTCGTGCTTGGCGGCATAGTGTTGACGATTCTTCCCGGTTCGACCTTTTTAATCCTCGCAGGTCTGGTTTTGCTTAGCGTTGATTTTCCACGCGCCCGAATGTGGCTTAAGCGCTGCCAGACGGGCATGAGTAACGGTGCACGTAAACTTGACCGATATTTGCTAGCCAGGAAGCTTCGTTAAGCTTCCTGTCGGTTTAGCTGAAACCCCATCCAGCCTACCATGGCACTCATCGCGGTGAGAATAATCCCCCATCCCCAGTCAACCATTGCAATCTTAAGATCGTAATCTTCTATGACGCTGAAATTAGTAAGGTTATACGCCCCATAACTGGCAAGCCCTAATAATGCACCATCAATACCGGCGTAATAAAGCGGTTTATCTCGGTTTGCCACCACCGCCAGCACAAAAATGGCACCAGCATAAATAAGATAAAATACCACCCATGGCCACACGATAAACTCTTCTCTAAGTAACTTACCTAAACTGGCGCGATACCAATCCCCGGCAATTAAAGTAAACCAGATACTCTCAAGAATGCCAAAGCAAATAAAAATAGCCAACATAGATAAGATAATGTTGCCTGAAAAACGAATGATATTTGCCAGCACTGAATGACTCTCCCAAAACGAATACATCAATTTTTTCCTGCCTATAAAGCACGATAAATTAGGTGGTTTTGCTTTTCAATCTATAAAACATTGAATTACGGTGAAAACCGATTACTCTGAACACATCCTCTGATTAAAATAAAAGCAAACGCGAAGATTCAGACATGACGTTCCTTGATAGTGCTATTTTCATTATTTATGTCATTGGCCTTATCGCTGTGGCGATGTGGGTATCACGTACGGAAAAAGATCATGTTCGAGATACTAGCGATTACTTTTTAGCGGGAAAGTCGTTACCCTGGTGGGCAATTGGCGCATCATTAATTGCGGCTAACATTTCTGCTGAACAAATTATTGGTATGTCTGGCTCGGGCTTCGCGATTGGGCTGGCGATTGCATGCTACGAATGGATGGCGGCCATTAGTTTACTCGTAGTAGGTAAATACTTCCTGCCTATTTTTCTTGCACAAAAAATCTATACTATGCCGCAGTTTCTCGAGCAGCGTTTTGATCATCGAGTAAAAACCATCATGGCCACCTTTTGGTTGGGAGTGTACGTATTTGTCAATCTCACCAGTATCTTGTGGCTAGGTGCATTGGCAATTAATTCCATAGCTGGCATCGATATGGTGTATGGCATGGTATTCCTGGCCTTGTTCTCTATTGCATATTCTTTATATGGCGGCTTAAAAGCGGTTGCCCTTACCGATATTATTCAAGTGGTGATGCTTGTGGCTGGGGGAATTATTCTGGCGTATTTAGCATTAGATGCAGTAAGTGAAGGTAAGGGTGCTATTGCAGGTTTTGATCGTTTACTGACTGCTCTACCAGAGAAATTTGACCTCATTCTTGAACCTGATAACGAGCACTATATGAGCCTGCCGGGGATTTCCGTACTAGTAGGCGGTTTGTGGATAATGAATCTGTCTTACTGGGGCTGTAATCAATATATTATTCAACGTGCACTGGGCGCGAAGAGTATCAACGAAGCGCACAAGGGGATAGCGTTTGCGGCATATCTGAAACTCTTTATGCCCATTATTGTTGTGCTTCCGGGCGTAGCAGCGGCGCTGCTATATCCAGCGCTGTCTAAACCGGATATGGCCTACCCTGTAATGATGAATCTGATGCCGGCTGGTCTTAAAGGGTTGGTGTTCGCTGCACTTATTGCCGCCATTGTTTCGTCTATTGCGTCAATGACCAACAGTATCGCCACCATTTTCACCATGGACATCTACACCCGTTTCAAACCAAATAAGTCGCAACATCACTATGTGAATATCGGCCGTATGGTAAGTTTCACATCCCTGCTCATCGCATTGATGGTGGCGCGCCCCCTGTTAGGCCAATTCGATCAGGCATTCCAGTATATTCAGGAATTTACGGGTTTCTTCACCCCAGGGATTGTGGCCATTTTCCTTATGGGAATGTTCTGGAAAAAAGCGACCGCAAATGGCGCGTTAGTGGCAGCTCTGGCCTCAGCCGTTCTGTCATTGGTATTAAAGCTTGGGTGGCCTGCACTGCCGTTTATCGATCGTGTGGGGCTTGTATTCTTACTGTGTTTAGGTGCGGGCATTATGGTTTCGCTGCTTTCCCGACAAGTTTCAAGCAAAGCCATCGACCTCAATAAAGTGTCCTTTATCACGCATTCCGGGTTTAATATTGCATCTATTGGTGTGATCCTGATCGTGGGTGCTCTTTACACCGTGTGGTGGTAGGGTTACTAAATACAAAAAAACCCGCAAATGCGGGTTTCTTAACTTTTTCTTCTTATGTGTAGGGTAAGAAGTAAAAAACTATTTTTGGTTTTCTGCCAAGTATAACCAGGTTTCCACCACAGTGTCAGGATTAAGCGATACCGAGTCAATCCCCTGCTCCACCAACCACTGAGCAAAGTCTTCGTGATCAGACGGGCCTTGTCCACAGATACCCACGTATTTGCCACGCTTCTTGGCCGTTTGAATAGCCATGGCTAACAGTGCTTTTACTGCTTCGTTGCGCTCATCAAATAAATGGGCAATCAAACCAGAATCACGATCAAGGCCAAGGGTCAACTGAGTCAAATCGTTGGAACCGATTGAGAACCCATCAAAGATATCCAAAAATTTATCGGCTAATAGGGCATTCGATGGTAATTCACACATCATAATAATGCGCAATCCATTTTCCCCTTTAACCAACCCTTGCTCAGCAAGTAATTCGATAACCTTTTCGCCTTCTTCCAGCGTGCGTACAAACGGGATCATGATTTCAACATTGGTCAGCCCCATCTTGTTACGTACACGCTTGATCGCTTCACACTCCAGTGCAAAACAATCGCGAAAGTCTTCAGAAATATAACGGCTGGCGCCACGGAAGCCCAACATAGGGTTTTCTTCATCCGGCTCGTACTGATATCCACCCACTAAGTTAAAGTACTCATTTGACTTAAAGTCAGACATACGCACGATGACTTTTTCGGGTGCGAATGCCGCCCCGATGGTGGCAATCCCTTCGACCAACTTTTCAATATAGAACTCAGTCGGTGAGTCATAGCCAGCGATCATATCGCTAATCTCTTCTTTTAACTCTTCAGGCTGACTGTCGAAATTGAGCAGGGCTTTCGGATGTACACCAATCATACGGTTGATGATGAATTCCAAGCGCGCGAGACCAACACCTTTATGCGGCAGACGGGCAAAATCAAACGCGCGATCAGGGTTGCCTACGTTCATCATGACCTTTAGTGGAATATCTGGCATTGAATCAATGCGCGAAGTAGTCACGTCAAACTCAAGCTCGTTGCCATAAATAAACCCTGTATCACCCTCTGCGCAGGACACTGTAACTTTATCGCCGGTCTTAATAAGATCAGTGGCATTTCCACAGCCGACTACCGCTGGGATACCTAATTCACGGGCAATAATAGCGGCATGGCACGTGCGGCCCCCACGGTTAGTGACGATTGCAGACGCTTTTTTCATGATCGGTTCCCAATCAGGGTCCGTCATATCTGTGACTAGCACGTCGCCTGCCTGAATTTTGTCCATTTCTTCAATCGACGCCAATACCTTTGAAGTACCCGCGCCAATCTTATGACCAATGGCACGTCCTTCGCAGACGATATTACCCTGCCCTTTCAGCTGATATCGTTCGATGCTCTGACTGTCTTCTCGGCTGCGCACCGTTTCAGGTCTTGCCTGCACGATATATAGCTTGCCGTCAGTACCATCTTTCGCCCATTCAATATCCATAGGACGTTGGTAATGTTCTTCGATAATTAATGCTTGCTTCGCTAATTCCTGCACTTCGTCATCAGTGAGCGAGAATTTCATGCTCTGGTCACGGTCGATATCAACAATAGACACCTGCTTACCATGCGACTGATCATCCGAATAGATCATTTGTACAAGTTTACTGCCCAGATTACGGCGCACAATCGCAGGTTTTCCTGCTTTCAACGTGGGCTTGTGCACATAAAACTCGTCCGGGTTTACCGCTCCTTGCACCACCATCTCACCTAAACCATATGAGCTGGTGATAAAGACCACATCTTCGAAACCTGATTCGGTATCTATAGAGAACATAACGCCCGAAGATGCAATATCACTACGCACCATACGTTGTACACCAGCTGATAACGCCACGCCTTTATGGTCGTAGCCCTGGTGGACACGGTAAGAAATAGCGCGATCGTTAAACAAAGATGCGAAAACATGTTTGATGGCCACCAACACACTTTCATATCCTTTTACATTCAGGAAGGTTTCCTGTTGACCGGCAAACGAAGCGTCCGGCATATCTTCAGCCGTTGCGGATGAACGCACAGCAAATGATGCTTCGTTACCCGCGTCTCCCTGGAGGGTCTCAAATGCAGATTTTATTGCCTCTTCAAGCTCTGGCTGGAAGGGTGTATCGATAATCCACTGACGAATATTTTTGCCTGCTTCCGTAAGCGCACTGACGTTGTCTACGTCTAGCGTATCCAGTACTTCATGGATTCTTGCTTCCAATCCGCTTTGTTCAAGAAACTTATTAAATGCATCTGCTGTGGTAGCAAAGCCACCGGGGACCTGTACCCCAGCGTTCGCAAGGTTAGAAATCATTTCACCTAATGATGCGTTCTTGCCCCCAACACGACCAACGTCATGCATTCCCAATTCCTGATACCAAAGAACGTAATCTTGCACTGCCGAAGCCTCCAGCTAAAAAATGGTTTCGTTCACATGAAATTAAGGTGAACATTTACATGTTGTCTTACGCCAATTTTACAGGAAAGTTCTGCAATACTGGCTTTTCGACGAAACCATCATAGAATGGGCAAAAAATGAAAGTAAAATTTTTATTACTTTTGTAATTAATTTACAACAAAAATGAAGGACGAGTTGTGCGTACAGCTTTTTATATTTCAGATGGCACCGCCATTACTTCAGAGGTATTTGGCCACGCTTTGCTGTCAAACTTCCCTATTCAGTTTAAACATATCACGATTCCATTCGTGGAAACGGAAGAGGAAGCATATAAAGTATTAGAAAAAATTTCTGAAAGTTTTCAAGATAGCGGCGAACGCCCGCTCGTTTTTTATACAATTGTGAATGTGGATGTTCGGAAAATAATTTCCCGTTCTGTGGGGATTAACTATAACTTTCTTGATCAGTTCGTGGCGCCGCTGGAAAAAGTCCTTGGGGTCTCATCAAAACCAGAAAAACATCGTACCCATAGCATTCACGAAACTACTTACGATATACGTATCGAAGCGGTGAACTATGCCCTGGCCAACGACGATGGGTCTAACATTAAAGAATACAAGCAAGCAGATATCATTTTAGTCGGCGTTTCACGCTCGGGTAAAACGCCCACGAGTCTGTATTTGGCGCTTCAATACGGTATTAAAGCAGCTAACTATCCTTTTACTGAGGAGGACATGGGCGATATTCTTAGATTACCCCCAGCGCTTCGCCAATACAAAGATAAGTTATTTGGTTTAACCATCCACCCGGAGCGTTTGCATCAGATTCGGTCTGAACGCCGAGCCAACAGCAAATACGCGTCACTGCAACAGTGCAGGATGGAATTACGAGAGGTGGAAAACCTATATCGCCGTGAAAAAATTCCATTCTTGAATAGTACCAAATATTCTGTGGAAGAAATTTCAGCAAAGATTTTAGCGGAAACAGGTTTGCAACGCCGTAAATATTAATAGCGTATAGCAAAGTCTGGAGAGGTGAATTTTTATCCTGATTATGTCAACGCATAATATAAAAACAGCGGACGCGGGTGAACGGGTTTCCTTGCAACTTGGATTAATATAGAGGAGCATAGACCTTAATCGTAATCGAAGGGTTATGTCGTTAAATAAGGTTAAATTTTATCTGATGCGCAAAGAAGAAGAATTATTAGTAGCCCTGCGCAGGGTTATGCGAGCAGTTGACTTACGTAGCAAGCAATTGAGCAAGGATGTCGGTTTAACCGGACCGCAGTTGCTGGTGATGCAAAACATCGATCAAAAGCCAGGTATTATGGTGCGTGAAATTGCTGAAAATATTAATTTAAGCCCTGCTACCATTACCAACATTCTGGACCGCCTGGAAGCAAAAAACCTAGCCAACAGAATTCGCAGTACCCAGGACAAACGCCGAGTAGGCGTATTTCTTACCGAAACGGGTCAAGCAGCCATTGAAGATGCCCCCCGTCCTCTCCAAGAGCATTTCATTGAACGTTTCCACCAGTTAGAAGAATGGGAACAAAGCCAAATGGTTGCTACGGTACAACGAATTGCCGCCATGATGAATGCGCAAAGCATTGACGCCTCACCCTTTTTGGAAGTGGGTAGCTTGGCAGATAAGCTGCCAGAATCCTGAATTTGAGTTAATCGCGGAAATTAGTAACGAAATAGTCTGATTGATATGTCATATGTCTTTCACTTCAACTGCTTCGTTCTACGAGCCCTATATTTTCATCTGCGCATCGATTACATATAAATGGGGGTAATAACGCACGGCTTATACCGCGCATTTCCTCTTGTGGTGCTGCGACTGGCAATCTGAATCTTACAAGAGTTCCTGCCCCCTAATTATCGAAACCAATAGCCTGAATTTCTAGCAGTTATCCAAGCGGCTTGATTATTGTTCGGCCCACCCTGAGCTATCTCTTCTTACAAACGTATGACCATTTACGTTCCTTATTGATTTGAATTTTCAATTCAAATCAAAATGTTAAATTTTGGACTACACTTAGAGCAACGTTAATCTTAAATTAAATTTTAGCGTACTGGATGAGTATAAAAGTTAATAATACGGGTTAGGTGAACCTCTATGTACTTAAATAAACTCACGTACGTTGTGGCATTAGCGCTGGTTTTCCCAGCGCTCGCAAATAGTCAGACCACCCAGATTGATGAAGAAGAGCTTTCCATTCTTCGCCAGCAAATAGAAAAGCTACAACAACGCTTAACCGAGCTTGAGCAAATCCAGCGACAGCAAGAGCAAAAAATCGTGCAGGCAGATCTGTCGCAACAATCTAAAGACACAGATATTGAAACTGAAGTAGAAGAGAAGCGTACAGTGAGTTTCGGCGGGGCAATCCGCACAAACTATAGTTATACCTCGTACGATGATGATAGCAAAAATCGAGGAGGAGACTTTGATTTCGATATCTTTCGTATCAACATGGATGTGAATATTGATGATGTCTTTTTGGCGGGCGAAATTCGATTTTTTGATTACATGACCACCATAAAATACGCCTACGCGGGCTATGATTTTAACGATGACTGGCAAATCCTGCTGGGCATTACCCCCGTCCCGTTCGGTAACCGGCCTTATAATTCACAAAACTGGTTCTTTAGTACAAATTACTATTTAGGATTAGAAGATGATCATGATTTAGGTCTTCTTGTGCGTCGAAAATTGACTGATAACTGGCAACTGGATTTAGGTTTCTTTAAAAACGATGAACTTGGCGGTGTAGATGGGTTCGTCGATAATAGAGCGGATCGCTACTCGTACGATATTGTTGGGATCCGCGCGGTTGAAGAAGGTATTTTTGCTGAGCCCGAGACTCCCGTGGGCGAATATAATACGTTTAATGGCAGACTTGCTTATCAATTTAATGCGCTGGGAATTAATTCCCAAATCGGAGCCTCTTTGCTGACTGGCGGAATTCATGGCACTGATGAAAAAGTTGGAGACTACCACGCCTGGGCTATTCACTGGGAGGCGGATTGGGACAACTGGCTAATGCAACTTCAACACACGCAATACGAATACGATGTCAATGGTGCAACCCGTATGGCGGTAGGCGCTTATTCTTTCTTTGATACCATAGCAGCCGAAGCAAAATCGACCACCTTTAATCTTGCTTATACTTTTTCGGTTGACTGGGGCCCGATCAGCAGCTTGCAGATATACAACAACTACGGCCTCGTTTACGACAAATCGGATCGTTCCCGCGATACGCTAATGAATGTGACAGGGCTAGCACTGTCTGCGGGCGGACTTTATACCTACTTTGATGTAGTAACGGCCCGCAACCAGCCGTTTGTGGGGGGTACTGCGGTAGGAGATTCAGACGAAACCGAGCACCGGTTTAATATCAACGTTGGCTACTATTTTTAATGACAGTACCCTCTCGTAACTACAACCAGTAACAGGCATACCGGAGAATGTATGAAGCAGCCAAATGATCCTTTGCGTCCCGATGGCAAAGTCAATCCTATAGATACGGATTATCAGGTAGGCCAGGACAATATTGTCGTTAATCTAGGCCCATTCGGTCTTGATATCCATAACCGGGTGTTCGCTATTTCAGGTCTAAGCGTCATTTTGTTTGTCATTCTGACACTCGTATTTCAAACCGAAGTAGGGCCTTTGTTTGAAGACATAAGAGGGTGGCTTACTACCAACTTAGACTGGTTTTTCTTAAGCGCTGCAAATATTTTCGTCATCATTTGCATTGGCATAGTGGTATCCCCGTTAGGAAATGTGCGACTGGGGGGAACCGAAGCCACTCCTGACTATGGCTATTTAGGCTGGTTTTCCATGCTCTTTGCTGCGGGTATGGGAATAGGTTTGATGTTTTATGGGGTGTCAGAACCTATCTCCCATTTTTCCAGTAGTATTGGCGGCGTTGTGGATGGCGAGGGCTTGCGTACTGATTGGTCCCCCCTAATGGGTGCAGCGGATGACCCCGAAGCGGCCCGCAAGCTGGCCATGGCCGCTACGATTTATCATTGGGCGCTTCATCCTTGGGCTATTTACGCCATTATGGCGCTTGGCTTAGCCCTTTTCTCCTTTAATAAAGGGCTTCCGCTGACAATTCGTTCAGTTTTTTATTCCGTATTAGGTGAGCGTGTATGGGGATGGCCTGGACATGTTATTGATATCCTGGCGGTATTTGCCACCTTGTTTGGTTTGGCTACCTCATTGGGCTTGGGTGCATCTCAGGCGGCCTCTGGTCTGCATTTCCTGTTTGGCTTACCGTTAGGCACGACTACTCAGGTTGTACTGGTTATTTTTATCACCGCAATTGCTTTAATTTCCGTGGTGGCGGGTCTGGATGCGGGCGTCAAAAGACTTTCCGAATTTAATATGATTTTGGCCGCTGCCTTGCTGTTGTTCATTATCATTGTCGGGGCGACCTCTTCTATCTTAACCGGATTCTTCGAGAACTTACTCTCTTACATAACATATCTTCCTGCGTTGTCATCTCCGCTTGGTAGAGAAGATATTAATTTTTCTTCTGGCTGGACTGCATTTTACTGGGCTTGGTGGATATCCTGGAGCCCCTTTGTTGGCATGTTTATCGCGCGAGTATCACGTGGACGTACTGTAAGAGAATTTATCATATCAGTATTGATTATTCCTTCTTTGGCATGCGTATTATGGATGACCGTATTTGGTGGCACCGCCATAACCCAACTCGTTGATGATGGCTACCAAAAAGTTGTGGAGGCGGAGCTACCTTTGCAACTTTTTTATATGCTCGACGCCTTACCGCTGGCCAGTATCACCTCATTTATAGCCATTGTTCTGGTTATCGTGTTTTTTGTCACCTCTTCCGATTCAGGCTCTTTGGTGATTGATGTAATTGCTGCGGGGGGCAAAGTAGAATCGCCTACCCCACAACGTGTGTTCTGGTGCACATTTGAGGGGTTAGTGGCGATTTCATTAATTCTTGGCGGGGGATTGGTAGCACTACAGGCGATGGCCGTGTCCACAGGGCTTCCATTTACCTTGGTATTGCTGGTCGCAACCTTTTCGATACTTAAAGGGCTGGCGAATGAACCTAAGATAAAGTGACCATTATGCAAGCTAACAATTCATAGGTTGCGGCAAGCACAAGTTATGCAAGCTGACTTTCCTGAGCTATTAGGTTTTTTAAAACAACACCCACCTTTTAATGAATTGCCCGAGCAAGCATTAGAAGAATTGGGTGGGCATGTTGAGATCGCGTATTTTAAAAAAGGATCGGAAATCCTACCCCTTGGTGAACACAACGATAAATGGTGTGTGATCCGACAAGGCGCGGTAGAAATATTCAGACGCGACGGAACCCTGCATAACAGACTTAGCACAGGTGGCTTCTTTGGCGAATTAAGTTTGTTGCAAGGCAAGCCGGTCAGGTTTCCTGTGAAGGCGCTGGAAGATACCCTGTTATATTTAGTTAGTGCAGAAGAATTTCACCATCTTTTCGACAATTACGATTCGTTCGCGGATTTTGTGGAAGTAGAAGATCGCAGACGCTTGCGCCATGCCGTTCAAAAATCTCAAAACGTACAAAATTTACTGACCGCCAGGGTGAGTGAAATACTTAGTTCCACTTTAGCACCACTTTCTCCGGATACTACGGTGCAAGAAGCGGCAGTTTACATGTCAAAGGAAAACTCTTCCTCTGTATTAATTGAAGGACGCATTGATGACAATGAAATGATAGGGGTATTGACCGATGCTGATATTCGCGAAAAAGTTGTTAGTAAAAACTTGCCCCTAACTACGCCAGTATACGAGGTAATGCAGAGTGACTTTCCTAGTATCGCTGCTGATCGTTTTATATATGAAGCGATGATGTCGATGCTGAAAAATAACGTTCAGCATCTGGTCATTTTACCTGAACGGACGCAACCTGAACCTAAGGAATCCGTGTCTGCTGCTATTGACGTCTCCCACCACGGTACGCATTCTCCACTGGGTATCATCAGTAATCTGGATCTCATTCGCTACGAATCGCAAAACAGTTTATTTGTGGTGAGTAATATTTTCGCAGCAGACTCAGTAGAAGCCTTACAGGTTCTTAGAGAAGACGTGGTAGCCAGTTTTTTACGCATGGTCAATGAAGACGCTAATTCCGCAATGATAGGCGCGGCGTTGTCAGCTATCGGTCGAAGTTTTAAACAACGTCTTTTAGAATTAGCAGAAGCTCGCCTTGGCCCGCCCCCCATTCCCTACTGCTTTATCGCGATGGGATCCATGGCGCGCGAAGAACAATTATTGGTTACTGATCAGGATAACGGCATTATTTTAAGCAATGATTTTGTCGAAAAGCAGCATGACACTTATTTTGCCGAATTAGCGCATTTTGTGTGCGATGGATTGGATAAGTGTGGGTATCCTTACTGCAAAGGGGATATCATGGCCACCAACAAAAAGTGGCGACAACCGTTAAGCCAATGGCAAAGTTATTTTAAAGAATGGATAGAGCATCCCACGCCGGAGTCTTTACTCAACAGTAATATCTTTTTCGATCTCAGCGGCGTGTTTGGCAAACTAGAGTGGGCTGAAGAGTTAAACCGTTTTGTTCAACTCAGTGCTTATAAATACCCTCGTTTTTTGGCTAGCATGACCCGCAATGCGCTAAGACGCACTCCTCCCCTGGGCTTCTTTAAAGATTTTGTGATGGAATCTGATGGCAGACATTCCAAATCAATTGATATGAAAAAGCGCGGTACTTCGCCAATTTCCGATCTAGTTAGAATTCATGCACTGGAAGTTGGGTCGCTAGCTACAAATACTAATTCGCGTTTGCAGGATGTTATTCGAGCGCAAATATTACCTAATGGTAGAGGAGAAGATTTGCGTGATGCGATGGAATTGATTGCTATGGTTCGAATTCGACACCAGGCAATGGATGTTAACCAGGGAATACAACCTGACAACAATATTGAGCCTGATAACCTATCGGAATTTGAGAGAAAGCATCTAAAAGACGCATTTGAGGTGGTCACCAACGCTCAACGCTATCTTAAGTTTCGCTATCAAGCGGGTCGCCAGTTTAGTCGATGACTTACCTTCCTTTTCACGAATAGGACAGACGCCTAAGCAAGCATGTTTTATCTATCAAAAAAAGACATCCAACATAAGCCGGTCGCCGTGCGCGATTGGGGCGCCTATTTTGACCAACAGCGAGACAACATCAGTAATGTAGTGTTAAAACGCTTTTATTCGCAGCCCCCACCCGCCCCAAATGCAGACATTTCACTAGTTCCTCTGGTCGCTCTTGATCTGGAAACCACTGGCTTGAATTGGCGTACAGACAGTATCGTGAGTATGGGACTTGTAGAATTTAGCACCCGGCGAATTCGCCTCAACTCCGCCAGATATTGGGTAGTTAAACCAAGTACCCAGCTGAAAGAACAATCTATCTTAGTACATAATCTGACGCATACCGAGTTTGGCTCCGCACCGTCGGTATCAGCTATATTAGAGAAGATGATACCCCTGCTGGCGGGAAAGGTTGTGATAGCGCACCACGCTGCTATCGAACGAAACTTTCTTTTACGATCGGTAATGAATGCCTACCACTGCGAGTGGTACTTCCCCATGATTGATACGTTAAAATTGGAACGCAGGCTTGTGTTTGAAGAGCAACCATGGTGGAAACGATGGCTGATATCTAAGCAAACATCTCTTCAGTTAAGAGACTGCAGAGCACGCTATGGTTTACCTGCTTATCGCCAGCATCATGCATTGAACGATGCGATCGCTTGTGCGGAGCTATTTCAAGCGCAAATTTCATACCTTGGGGAACACATCCCATTAGCAGAACTTTTGGACAATTGATTTAACTGCGTAAGGTTTGTTTATTATTTTTTAATTAGGGCCGCGCGCAATTTAAGCACCGTCACGATAAATCGCTCTCAGGTAATAAGAAAAAAGATTAAGGCTTGATGGCTTTTAAACCTTGCCTTTTGCGTACGTGAATAACTTCATTTTTCTTCCAGGCAAGACAAAACGTGGTTAAATTTTAAGATTATTCACCACGATGGCTTTTAAGAGGATTGGGTCTTCCGCCGGTGACTTTGTCTGCTCGGCCTTCCTGTTTGGCCTTTTCTGCACGGCGCTTACGCACTTCTTTTGGATCAGCTATCAAGGGGCGATAGATTTCAATGCGATCCCCATCTTTTACTTCATCTTTTAATTTGGCTACCCTGCTCCAAATTCCTATTTTTTGTTTATCTAAATCGATATCAGGATAAAGTGTTTGAATATTTGACAGTTCAATTACCTTTTCCACGGTGGCACCCTGTGCGATAGACACTTCTACAATAGATTGCCTGTCAGGTAAGGCGTAGGCGACCTCTACTTTGATCATGCTCATGCATACACCCTACGCGCACGCTCAATAAACGCGTTAACCATGCTGGTGGCTAAAGAACTAAAAACCTTACCAAAGGCCATTTCTGCCAATTTGTTACTAAACTCAAATTCTAGATTTAACTCTATCTTACAGGCCGACTCTGATAACGCCGAAAAGGTCCAGCCGCCCTGCAATTGCTTAAAGGGTCCATCTACTAACGTCATCTCAATGCGCTTTGCCGGATGCAATATGTTGTGGGTAGTAAACCACTGCTTTACGCCGGCTTTAGTCACTAACAAGGAGGCCCGCATTTTGTCCTCGTCAGCATCAAGTACTTTACTGTCTGCACAACCGGGCAAAAACTGGGGATAGGATTCAACATCATTGACCAATTCGAACATCGCCTCGGCGCTATACGCTACCAACGCACTACGTTGAATACTCGGCATACACTCTTATCTCTTAAACTATATAAAGCAATACTCAAATCTGCGCTGAGTGTACCACGAGAATTTTCTGCCACCTACCCTTCTGTTTTAGTGGGACATCCCCATAATGCTTTTTGTAATCACCTAAAGACTTTAGCGAATGAGTGAGTATAATAAGGCGCATGAAAAAGAATAAAGACAACAAAAACAGTTCCGGTACTATTGCGCTAAACAAAAAGGCTCGTCACGACTATCATTTAGAAGATAAGTTCGAAGCGGGCATAGCGCTGCAGGGCTGGGAAATTAAAAGCCTGCGCGCAGGTAAAGCAAATATAACCGATGCTTATGTCATCATTCAAAATGCCGAAGCCTACTTAGTGGGTGCCCGCATTTCACCCTTAACGCAGGCTTCTACCCACGTTATCTGCGAGCCTGAACGTTCGCGCAAATTGTTGCTTAACAAGCGAGAAATCGATAGGTTAATGGGTGCGCGTGATCGCCAGGGCTACAGTATCGTTGCCACGGCTATGTACTGGAAAAAATGTTGGGTTAAACTGGAAATCTATCTGGCAAAAGGCAAGCAGGAACACGATAAGCGTGACACGATTAAAGATCGAGATTGGCAGCGGCAAAAAGAACGCGTGATGAAAAATTCGCTCTAGCGCACTATCTCATGTGAACAGGTATGTTAATTAGCCGGCACTAAGAATGAGAGAGATGTAGAGGTTATAGTATGCGATTGTACATTCATGCTGGAACGTTTAAAACAGCTAGCTCTGCGATCCAGAACAGCCTATATTCCAGACGTGAGGCGTTACTAAAACATCACATTCTTTATCCCGAAGCTGGTATTTCGAAAAAGATGTCAGAAGAAGTGGGCTTTCGACACAGCCGGATTGTTTATCATTACGGCAAATCGGACTGGGACAATATTGTTGCGAACTTAAAAAAAAGCCTGTTTCATCACAATCCTCACACCGTCATCCTTTCGAGTGAAGCCTGGTCTACTCCGGGTGCATCGGAAACGTTATTCAGTCTTATTGAACATCTGCAAGAATTTGATGTAGACAAGATTGATATCGCGTTTGTGGTCAGGAATGTTTTTGACTATTCAATCAGTCATTACCGTGAGTTTGTTAGGCGCTGGGGATTTAAATACGATTACCTCGAATATGTTGAAAAACGCCTTGATTACTTTGATTACAACGCCCTCTTTTCTCCCTTTTTAGAAAACAACAAAGTCACCGTCAAATTTATCCCATATAGCAAAAGTTGTGTGGATGCGGTACTAAAAGATATGAATGCTGCGCCGACTGGATTCTGGAATAAACCTGAAAAGAAAAAAGTAAACAAAAGTTTGTCAGCGCTGGATATAGAGATTCAGCGCAAGTTTAATATCCTGCACGGCGGAAAAGGTTACGTCGCGCCACAAGCCACAGAACTTTTAGCCCGTATTGGATTAAAGCCCACTGGTGAGAAAATTTTAGAAAGCACGCCGCCAGTTTTGTTATCTGACTCTTTACCGATCTGTATAAAGAAAAGTTTACCGAGCTGACCAGATTACCCCCTATGTTATTGGAGGTATCCGGCTCTACTTACTTTGCGGACAGCTATATTACATTAGATAAGCTATCGCTATTTTTGGACGACCTGACCAGAGAATATTATCAATCTCACCCCATAAGCAACGATGAGCTTAGCAAGACTTATTCAAATAAAAGTTAGCTGTTTCTATAGCCTGGCTTTCTTGTAACCAAATGTAGTTCTTAACCGTATTAAAAGCACCTGTCAGGTCGAACTTACCCTTTAAACAAATGATTCTGCACCCCTTAGCAATATATTCGCTTCAATTTTTTAATAGCTTAACGCTACTTAGCCTTCAATTGATTGTTTCTGGAAGTTATTGCGCGATTGTTGATGCCCCTTTCTTACCTCGCCATTCGATTACACCTAGCCAAAACAACTATGACGGCGAAAAAGCAGCGAGGACTTAAGGAATGAAATGAATTTAGTAAAATGTTTTGTATAAGCAAACTGACAGGACGTACTATGCCTGCACACAAGGGGTAGTCCGATAACGAGTTTATCAAAAGGCACAAGGAAAAATTGAGGTAATTAAAGCGATATGCATGTATACATACACGCCGGAACCTATAAAACAGCAAGTACTGCCATCCAGCAAACCTTGTATTCCTTGCGCACGAATTTAATAAAGCAAAAAATCCTCTACCCTACAGCTGGTATTTCCGCGCAAGCAGAAGAAATAGGTTATCGGCACAGTCGTTTTGTTTATGAGTACGGGCTGTTAGCCTGGGACGCTGAAGTAGATAAATTAAAAGCTGAAATTCGCACACACAAACCTGATTTACTTATTTTGTCCAGCGAAGCCTGGTCTAAACCGAAAGGTACTAAGCGATTGCTAGCGTTACTGGAGAAGCTGGAAGCTTTTAACGTTACCCGCGTAGATGTTACCTTTGTAGTGAGGAATGCATACGACTATTCCGTTAGTTTTTACCGCGAATTTGTCAGACGCTGGGGGCAACGCCGGGGTTATTCAGATTACACTAACAAACGCATACCATACTACGACTACAATAACCTGTTCTTACCGTTTATAAGTGAACCCAAATTCAGGATGAACTTTCTTCCTTACTGCGACGATAGCGTTTTGCACGTTTTGTCAGCTATGGGTATTGAGCAGCATACACCGAGTATTGCGCGCGCAGTTAATTCTAGTCTGTCCACATTAGATGTAGAAATTCAGCGGCGTATCAATATTTTGACCAGAAGCAAGGCCCACCCTTCCCCTTCGGCTAATGAACTGTTCAGTAACATTGGCGTAAAACTGGTTCAGGATAAAATTATCGAAGATACTCCACCCGCGTCACTCAACCATCTTTATTCCGATGCCTACCAAGATAAATTTACCGCTTTGACAGGGTTAAGTCGCGACTTATTACGAATTGAGCAATCACGCTATTTCACTAACAATAAGGTACCACTAAGGTTATTTGAACCAATATTAGATCACCTGCTACCGCTACCAGCCAAACGCTAAAAAATTTGTTCGTTCTCTATTATTATATTGCGACAACATGTGGTAAACTTAGCGGTCTGAAATAAAACTGTTTCACCAAACCTGGGGCTGATTAGGATTCGACAGGATCTAGGAAGCTGGAGGTGCATGCAGAGGTGCGGTTTGCCTCTTAAAAAAGCCGCATTTAAATAGTCGCAAACGACGAAACTTACGCACTAGCCGCTTAATAACCGGTATAGGCCCTTCCACCACAGCTTTGTTTGCTAGCGTGGATTCGGAAGGTCATATAAGCAAACTAGCGAGGGAAACTCTCCTGAGGTTGAACCGCGAAACAGTATCAGGACCGCTACGAGGAATCCTGTTTGCCGGAGTCCGAAGTAGTTAAAGAAAAGACAAACTAAGCATGTAGTACCAAAAGTAGACATTTTCTGGACGCGGGTTCAAATCCCGCCAGCTCCACCATCTTGTAAATAGCCCTAATGAGCCCTCAGCAGCCATTTGGGCTTTTTATTAACCCACAACTTTACTATCAGGAATTTAGTGCTGATGCGGGAAGTTACGTACTAACTCACCATCAAACAGCTTCAAAAGTACTCTTTCTTAAGCAACTGGCCTCATACTCCAGCACATCCTCTCGTCTGTACCTGACTTGGCCAACCAATTTCACGTAAATTGGACCAATGCCCTCCGACCGCCATCGCTCCAGTGTCGCCTCACTTACCTGCCACTTACATAGCTCTCTTTGTGTCATAAGTACTTGATATTCATTCATATTGACTCTCCTATATATTTTAGTTGATAAGGTCCCATTTTGGGACTATTATTAAGTCTATGAGAATCATTGCCCTATCGACACTGAAAGCTTTCTGGGAAGAACACCCAGAATACATGGATGCCAAGGAACCTACGCTTGCTTGGTATCGGCATGCCTTAGCGGCTGATTGGAACGCACCAGCTGACGTAAAGCAGGGCTTCAGAAATGCCAGCATCCTCAAAGATGGGCGTGTGGTTTTCAATATTGCGGGTAACAAGTACCGTTTGGTCGTGTGGATCAACTATGCCTATCGCGTGGTGTACATCCGGTTTATCGGCACCCATGCGCAATACGACAAAATTGACGTGCAAACTATTTAATTGCCCCCCAGATAGAAACGAGAGGTAAAAATTATGGACATCAAACCGATCAAAACTGATGCCGACTACCGAGCGGCATTAAAAGAAATTGAAAGCCTGATGATGGCTGGCCCTGACACACCTGATGGCGAAAAGCTGGATGTCATGGTTACGCTTATCGAAGCTTATGAGGCCAAGCATTTCCCTATGGAACTGCCTGACCCTGTTGAAGCTATCAAGTTCGAGATGGAACGTAAAGGTTTAACAGTGAAAGACCTCGAGCCCATGATTGGTAAAAGCAACCGAGTCTATGAGATTCTCAATCACAAACGCTCGCTCACGCTAAAAATGATCTGGAAGCTGCATGAAGGCTTGGGTATTCCTGCTGAATCCTTAATCAAACCACCTCAAGCGCATGCTTAAGAGTGATGGATTTCAAAGCACAGCCGAGATTGATGCTCGGCTCGCAGAGCTTGAGCAAGAGAAAAAGCAACTTTTAGCTCTCAGAGAACAACTTCAACAACCCCCATCAAATACATCTGACTCGCCCCTATATTCACCAGAACAAAAGATTGCCATTTTTAGGGGATTGTTTCGGGGCCGAGCCGATATTTTTGCTACCCGCTGGCAAAACAAACAAGGTCGCAGTGGTTACTCTGTTGCCTGCAATAACGAGTGGGTACAAGGAATCTGTCATAAGCCTCGCATCAAATGTCAGGATTGCAATCACCGTCAGTTCACAGAGTTAAATGACCAGATCATATATCGCCACTTAGCCGGGCAACAAGTGGTCGGTCTCTATCCTTTAATGCACGATAACACTTGCTACTTTCTTGCGGCTGATTTTGATAAAGGCCAATGGCAAGAAGAAGTGAAAGCAATGTCGAAGGCTTGCCGTAAATTTGCAATACCACATGCCATTGAGATTTCTCGTTCTGGCAATGGCGCACACCTTTGGATTTTCTTCAACGAGAAAGTACCAGCCAAAGAAGCTAGGCTACTGGGATTTGGCCTGCTCGACAAAGCGATGGAATTTTATCCGAATCTATTGTTTGATTCCTATGATCGCCTTTTCCCCAACCAGGATATTTTACCCGAAGGCGGATTTGGAAATTTAATCGCTCTACCACTTCAGAAGGAAGCGCGATTGTCGGGCAATAGCTCCTTTGTCGATAACGAACTTAATGGCATCCAAGGCCAATGGCAGTACCTTGCCAATATTAAGCGTGTTTCATGCAGCACACTGACAAAGCTATTGACACAGATTTCGCCAAACTCAGCGTTATTTAAAGAACAAGAGGTTATAGAGAACCGTCCACCCTAGGAGATGACCGCCAAGGCCTTACCTCTCTTATTGGAAAATCCACCAGAAAAGATAACCGCCACTCTCGCAAATCATGTCTATTTTGATTTAAGTGAGCTACCAACTGCATTAGCGGCAAGGTTAAGGCGACTCGCGAGCTTTTCCAACCCTGTTTTCTTTAAAACACAGGCATTACGATTTTCAACTCATGGCATACCGCGGTTTATCTCCTGCGCTCGTATCGAGCAAGGCTATTTGGCAATACCCCGCGGCTGCTTAGACGAAGCAATAGAGTTGTTAACCGAGAATCAGATTGAAGTTCAATTAGACGATCACCGTGAACGTGGCACTAAACTTATATCCACCAAGTCACTCGTCAAGCTCAGAAAGAATCAGCAAGCAGCAGTCCGCGCCATGAGTAAGCACGATGCTGGTATTCTGCATGCACCGACTGCATTTGGTAAAACAGTTACCGCTATTGGCATGATTACTAAGCGCAAAACTAATACGCTAATTTTAGTCCACAGTCGACAACTGCTCGACCAATGGAGAGAACGATTAAAATCGTTTTTACCCGATACGGATGTCGGCATCATCGGCGGCGGCAAGAAAAAGCCAACAGGTGTCGTCGACTTCGCAACCTATCAAAGTCTAATCAACAAAAAGGACAACACCGTATCTGAGATCGTTCAAGATTATGGACATGTAATCGTTGATGAGTGCCATCACGTTTCTGCGCCGCGCTTAGAAATGGTGTTAAACGAAGTTCGAGCTAAATACGTACTCGGCTTGACCGCCACCCCGGAACGACAGGATGGCCACCAGAAAATCATCTTTATAGCCGCAGGGCCTATTCGTCACAAGGTTAAAAGCACAGCAGAAGAAAAATTTGAGCAACAAGTTGTTGTTCACCAACTCTATGACAACCCTCCAAGGCAGTTAATCAATTCAGAAGAGCGGCCTAAAATCTCAGACGCTTATCGATGGATCATGGAGAATAATGAAAGAACACAACGAATAATCATTGATGTTTTAGCCTGCCTTAAACAATCAAAACACCCAATAGTTCTGACCGAACGCAGAGAACATGCTGAAACAATCAATGCCATACTGCTCGATAGAGATATCGATTCAGTCGTTTTAACAGGCGCAATGCGCGCGTCTGAGCGCAAGGCCGTTGAGGAACAGCTACCCACCGCGCAAGTCGTCGTTGCCACTGGTAAGTATGTGGGCGAAGGTTTTGATTTGCCAAGACTAGACACGCTGTTCTTAGCCATGCCCATTGCATGGAAAGGTTCACTGGCTCAATATGCCGGGCGTATTCACCGAGAGTCTGATGGCAAAGACCGTGTCACCATTTACGATTATGTCGATTGCTCGCTCCCTATGTTGCAACGAATGTTCAACAAACGAGAGAAAAGCTATAAGGCAATGGGATACCAAATTTCGTTTAATAGCAAAGCGCCAGCGCACAGCCAATTGTCAACCGAGTTTCTGCTAGCTTCTGACAAACGACGTTCCGAAGCTCCTGCGTAAGCATAGACCCGCATTGGCTTACTGCAGCAATTGAGGGACTAATTCAGTTCCTATTGAGGGAACCAAACCGGCGTCCCGCTCCACCACCACCTTGTAAATAGCCCTAATGAGCCTTCATCAGCCATTAGGGCTTTTTATTAACCCGCAAACTTTACTATCAGGAATTTAGAGCTAATGCGGGAAGTTGCGTACTAACTTACCACCAAAGAGCTTCAAACGTACTCCATCTCGTGAATCGATACCAATAGTTAAGGTACTTCTCAGCCCATCCTATAAGAAAATAAACTGCGATGCAGCGTGGATGCGAAGCCTTTTAAGCTCATTTATCCGAAGCAGCGAATCCCCAGCTACTACCAAGTTCGGCAACTAATGGCTTCAAATGCAGGGGAAATTAATTAGTCTCTTCAATTCGATTCCGGCCATTCTCTTTTGCTTGATACAACGCTTTGTCAGCCAAGTCGATTAGTATGCTACTGCTTAGCTCGTTACTGCACTTTTGTGTGGTGATACCGATGCTTATGGAAAGCACATTGTTACCGGGTGAGCCTTCGAAAGGAATTGCCAATTTATTCATTTTTTGCATGATAAGTTCGGCGATATAGTGGGCTTGCTTGGCATCCGTATTGGGAAGAATGACGGCAAATTCTTCGCCACCGTAGCGGGCTGCCAGGTCATCATAGCGTCGACAGCACTCATCCAATGTACGTGCTACTAGTTTCAACGCTTCATCCCCGGCACTGTGTCCGTAGGTATCATTAAACTGCTTAAAGAGATCCACATCGATAAAAAGTAGACTTATTAAGTCATTGTCTCGTATGCCACGGCGGATCGCGCTCTCTAGTTTAGTGTCAAATTGTCTGCGATTTGCAATACCGGTTAAACCATCAGAATTGGCTAAATGGTCCAACTGTTTGTTAGCAATGGCCAATTCGTTAGAGACCTGCTCGAGCGATTGTTTATTGGACATAGCAGCCAATGTATTACTGACAATTTCACCAATGAGTTTCAAATATCTGACATCGTGATCGCGCCATTTATACGTACTTCCGACAATGTCGCAACCTATAAAGCCAAAAAGCTTTTCGTCCAGATAAATAGCTACACATAATACTGCACCAATCCGTTCGCGCTCAAACTCTTGCTTCTCCAGGCTGGCCGCCGCTGGTAGTGTATAAATATCGTCTACTTTGAATAAATGTTGGGTTTTGATTACCTCGTGAAAGTAGGGTAAATCGTCCGCGCTGAGCCCTTTTAATTCTTCTTTATGCGGGGTGATGCCGGGTGCAACCCACTCATGGGTATTGTCCATCAATTTACCGTTTTGATAAAACTGAAAAATATAACAACGGTCGACACCGCTAAACTCCCCAAAGGCACCCAACTTCTTCTCAATGAGCGAATCTAAGTTTTCTGCATTGAGATTGATAAGTTTTGAAGAAATTTTGGATAACAGACGATTAAACGCTAAGTGATTGTCCAGGGGGGAATTTTTTGCAGCTCGCTGATCAGTAAAGTCATTACTTTGAGCATTACTTAAATGCAGCACTACCCATTGTTGATCCTTGTTACAGATCAACGAACCTTTAACCTCGCACGTTAAATTCCTTACTGGACTGCAAATACGTACATTAACGTCGACGGTCCCTTTTGAAAGACACCTTTCAAAAGGATCAGAGGCTTCACTCAAAAGAGCGCCCGACTCCACATCATAGAAGCGAAGGTTCTGCGGGAAATCTCTATTAGAGGTATCTACTCCAAAAAGGTTGAAGCAAGCTTCGTTTGCGTTAATTACGTTGTCATTAACGCGTTTAAATAGCAGGCTGGCAGGTATTTGCCCTAACAATTCCATGTCACAATTAGTGATCAATTCGCCACCTTAGTGCTTAACGTCTTGGATACAAATAGTATAGTTAACAAACCAATCTTAACTTTCAAATATAGTAAAGATTGTATAAGTATAGATGTTAGCAGATAAATCAATTTAATATCTCCCGCTTTGTGTCTTAATTCGAAATTTTAGTATAAACAGCGTCATTTTTTGTTCTGTTACAAATTAACTTTCCACAATAAACTTTGGGAAGAATTAGCCGAGTTGGGAATAAAAAATGATTTATTTAAGGCGCGCCGACGAGCGAGGTTTAGCTGATTTTGGCTGGCTGTGTAGCAGACATTCGTTTTCCTTTGGCCATTACTATGACCCCGTGCATTTGGGTTTCTCTGTATTACGCGTACTGAACGAGGATGTTGTTGCTGGGGGAACGGGATTTGAGTCCCATGGGCATCGCGATATGGAAATTATTTCGTATGTCCTTGAAGGTGCCATTGAACATAAAGATAGTGAAGGAAATGCCTTCATAGTGCCTGTAGGGGATATACAGCGCATGAGTGCTGGCACGGGAATCAAACATTCTGAATATAATCACTCCAAAAGCGACCAACTGCGCTTCTTACAAATTTGGATTAAACCCGATACGCTTGGAACGAAACCGGCTTACGCACAGAAAACGGTGCGCCAAAATGGAATGCTTACGCCGTTAGTGACAGCTGATGGAAGGGATAACTCGTTAACCATGCAGCAGGAAGCCAGTATATATCGCCTGGCCATGAATCAACATGAAACAATTAGCCTATCTGCTAACTCGAGTTGGGGCTATTTACACATTATCGCAGGTAAAGCTCAGGCTGGTGATGTTGAGCTTGATAGTGGTGACGCTATGGGTATCACAACAGGCCACTTGGAAGTGAAAGCCGAGAAACCACTTACCGCTTTATGGTTTGAGCTGCCTCCTCAATAATAAAAAAGCCCAGCTAGTGCTGGGCTATATTTTCGAACTTCTAATTCTTAATTAGCTGGGCTGAATGCAGCGCCGTGACCATGTACGTCATCACGTCCAGGCTTGCCAAGATCCAATGCCAGTTTACGCATTTCGGCTTCAACTCGGGTTGGATCCATGTCACCACCGTTAGCACCGATAATTAGCGCAGCCACACCTGCCGCGTGAGGTGCTGCCATAGAGGTACCCACTGACCAGTACCAGCCACCGTTACCTGTGCTGAATACGAAGTCCCACACGTAACAAATGCGCGTAGCACCATTTACCGTACAGTCATCTCTTCCGCCAGGTACAAATGCGCTGGTATAGTCACCACCTGGAGCAGAAAACTCAATTTCAGATTGACCATAATTTGAGTATATCGCTAACTGGCGTAAGTCAGTGTCAGCATTTTTACCCCACAAGGTAGGGCCCGTTGCTGAAATTGACATTACCGACGGTAGACCAGAAGGCAAGTGTACTAAGCTATCAGTTTTATCATAGTCAGTTGCATCGTTACCTGCAGACGCGATCAAGGTTACGCCATTTTTCTTAGCATAAGCGGCGGCTTTACTATACGCACCGATAAACTGAGCAATACCTTCCTCACCACCCACTGCAACACGAATGTCGTCAGAAGTGTCGTAAGGTGTGCCTTCAACGTCAAACAAGCCGTTGCGACGAACTGATAAACCCAGACTCATATTAACAACATCTGCACCAATGTCGGCAGCGTAAACCATAGCCTGCATGGTTCCATATGAGCTACCTGAGCCAGTGTCTGCCGACAGTGATTTTAGAATAACTAATTCTGCTTCTGGCGCGACACCAATGGTACCAAAACCGTTGTCAGCAGCAGCGATTGTTCCAGCGGTATGTGAACCGTGATTGAACACGTCAGCTCCAGCATAGTCCCACGCTTCACCGTCTACAAACGAGCGGCTTAACTCAACGTTAATGTTGGGTTGTAAGTCTGGATGGGTCGCATCTGCGCCGCTATCGATAACCGCAACACGAACGCCGTAACCGCGATGGCCCGCGTTCCAGGCTTCAACAGCGCCTACCGATTGGTGACCCCATTGACGATTGAAAAAGAAGTCGTCATCGCCACTTGCAGGTGGATTCGCATATTCTTCAGTGACGGCCATATCAGCCGTCATTTCTATTTCTACTTTGGGGTTGAAGGCGGTGGCATCAGGAACCATGTTTAAGCCAGAGTTTAATGCAGTATCTACATTATCAAAACTAACCTGACAGACGCCGATTTGTGGGATACAGCTTTTTAGGGTACCGCCGGCTTTGGCAACTTGTTTCTCAACTTTGCTTTGATCAAATTTCCCATTGGTATCTAAAATAAAGTTTACAGCCTGGGCTTGTCCAAACGCTAAAGACATTCCAAGACACAGTAGTGTTTTTTTCATTATTTACTTCCTTTTTACTTCAACTGAGTTACCCGCTTTATTATTTTTATTCGGGGTCGACCGTATAGTTATTGATCCTTCAATATATGTCAACATACCTTAGTTATAACTTATTATTAACTTTTTAGTTACATCGATTAAATTAATGTAAGAACTTGTCCAGTGAATCAGACATAGCCGGGAGCAAGGAAACATCGGGCTTATTAACAGCAAGCCCGTACGTTTAATAAAAATGAGTTAAAAAGAAAGATACGCAGGTGCGAACGCCTTGAAAAATACTTCAAAGCGTGAGGACTTGGCTCATGGGTTAATTAGACTCTGCCAGGTTGCATAAGCATTGCCATTCATTTTCTGGAACCGGCATAATGGACAAGCGGTGTCCCTTTTTCACTAATCCCAGTTGGGTAATCTGAGGTAGTGCTTTAATAGTTTTTAATGGAAGTACCTTAGTAAACCTTTGCTTAAACTTTACGTCTACGCGAAACCAGCGTGGGTTGGAACGATTCGCCTTTGGATCAAAATAATTTGACTCTGGATCGAACTGGGTCTCATCGGGGTAGCCAGCTTTTACCACTGTAGCGATGCCCGCAATTCCCACCACTTTGCAGCTGGAATGGTAAATAAATACTTCATCTCCGACCACCACCTCATCACGGAGAAAATTTCTGGCCTGATAGTTACGCACACCATCCCAGGGTTCAGTTTGATTAGGACGGCTGTAAAGATCATCGATACCAAAGGTGTCAGGTTCCGTTTTAAATAACCAGTAATTCATAATAAGTATCATAAATGAGCAATTGAGATATTGATAGCTTAAGTCAGCGAATTGATTTCTCAATATATTTTTATTGCATCCCACTAAACTGGTTAAAATTTGAGTAATACCTAGTCGGTAACCACCCTCACCTGATATAATACGGCCCCGTTTTTTACTGGTTTTCACTATGCAAGCAACTATCAAAGCAGATCGAGGTCTGTTTTCTTACCCCAAATACTGGCCTCATTGCTTAGGTACAGCACCGTTTCTGCCCATGTCGAAAAAAGAAATGGACGAATTAGGCTGGGATAGTTGCGACATCATTTTGGTAACAGGTGACGCATACGTCGATCATCCGAGCTTCGGTATGGCGGTGGTGGGGCGTGTACTTGAAGCTCATGGTTTTCGGGTAGGCATCATTGCGCAACCAGACTGGACCAGTAAAGATGACTTCATGAAGCTGGGCGAACCCAACCTGTATTTTGGGGTCACGGCCGGCAACATGGATTCAATGATTAATCGTTATACAGCGGATAAAAAAATTCGCCACGATGATGCTTATACGCCCGATAACATCGGCGGCAAACGCCCTGATCGCGCGGTGACGGTATATAGTCAACGATGTAAAGAAGCTTACAAAGGGATACCGGTAATAATTGGTGGAATTGAAGCCAGCTTGCGTCGAATTGCTCATTACGACTATTGGTCTGAGAAAGTCCGCCGCAGCGCGCTGTTTGATGCAAAAGCTGACATGTTAATGTTTGGTAATGCTGAGCGTCCGCTGGTGGAAGTTACCCACCGCTTAGCCGCGGGTGAAGATATTGCAGACATACGCGATGTGCGTGGTACCGCTATAATCGTAAAAGAAGCACTTCCCGAATGGCAGGGCGTGGACTCTACCTCTATCGACCGCCCTGGCAAAATCGCTCCTATTCCAAGCCCCTATATGGAAGAGCCGGAATGCGATAAGAAAGAATCTATTCCAGACGAGGCAGGTGCTGCAAAAGTGGTGGTGATACAACCTCCACAGCGTCGAAAACCGTGGGAGAACGTTTACGTAAAGCTTCCCGCGTATGAGACAGTGAGAGAGAACAAGGTTCTTTACGCACATACCTCGCGCATTTTACATCAGGAAACCAATCCTGGTTGTGCCCGAGCGTTAATGCAACGACATGGCGATCGACATATATGGATTAACCCGCCTGCCATGCCGCTTGAAACGGAAGAAATGGATGCGGTGTTTGATTTACCTTATCAACGCGTGCCACATCCTGTTTATGGCAAAGCTAAAATTCCAGCCTATGACATGATTCGCTTTTCAGTCAATATTATGCGCGGTTGCTATGGCGGTTGCACATTCTGCTCTATCACTGAGCATGAGGGACGTATTATACAAAGTCGCTCGGAGGATTCGATCATTCGCGAAATCGAGCAGATCCGCGATAACGTTCCGGGATTCACCGGTGTAATATCTGACTTAGGTGGCCCTACCGCCAACATGTATCGTTTGCGCTGTAAAAGTCCCAAAGCCGAAGCGACTTGTCGCCGTCCTTCTTGTGTATATCCTAGCATTTGTGCACACATGGATACCGATCATACTCCCACCATTGACTTATATCGTCGGGCGCGAGACCTACCAGGGATCAAAAAGATTTTGATCGCCTCTGGCGTACGTTACGATTTGGCAGTAGAAGACCCTGCCTACGTTCGTGAACTTGCCCTGCATCATGTGGGCGGCTATTTAAAAATAGCACCTGAACATACCGAAGAAGGCCCGCTGAGTAAGATGATGAAGCCCGGTATGGGCAGCTACTACCGCTTCAAGGAACTGTTTGACAAGTACTCGCAAGAAGCGGGTAAAAAACAGTACCTAATTCCCTATTTCATTGCTTCCCACCCGGGGACAACAGATGAAGATATGCTAAATCTGGCTATTTGGTTGAAGGAGAATCGCTTCAAATTAGATCAGGTGCAAAATTTCTATCCATCCCCCATGGCGACAGCTACGACCATGTATCACACTGAAGTCAACTCGCTTCGCAAAGTGACAAAGGATAGTGAGTCGGTCCCGTCTGCTAAAGGCGAAATTCATCGCCGTCTGCATAAAGCTATGTTGCGTTATCACGACCCTAAGAACTTTGCTCAAATTCGCGAAGCCTTGATTAAAATGGGTCGCGAGGATTTGATTGGTCGAGGACCGCATCATCTCGTACCTCCGGCCTCCGCAAAAGAAAAGCAACAGAAAGCGCGACCAGGAAAACGCGGAGAGCGCGCGTTAACTAAGCATACGGGCTTACCACCTCAGCCTAAGATTAAAAAGCCTGGTGGAAAAAAGAGGGCTAAAAGTTAAAATCAGAATTTATATAGGCTCTCACATCGCGAGTTATAGATGCCCGTCTGCACGGGCATGACGATGGTAATGTGTTTGTTTCTTACACTCTATACCAAAGGGGCGCGTCTCTAACCCAAAGGGGCACGTCTCTATGCCAACGGCGGACGTCATCACCGCGGAGGCGGTGATCTTTCAATCCTTACACCACCGTTATTTCACACACCGTGACTGACTTAAGGATTTCAATTTGAAAAAGATGCCCGTCTGCACGGGCATGACGGTGGGAATGTGTTTGTTTCTTACACTCTATACCAACGGGACACGTCCCTATGCCAACGGCGGACGTCATCACCGCGGAGGCGGTGATCTTTCAATCCTTACACCACCGTTATTTCACACACCGTGGCTGAGTTAAGGATTTCAATTTGAAAAAGATGCCCGTCTGCACGGGCATGACGATGTTAATGTGTTTGCTTCTGACACTCTATACCAACGGGGCACGTCTCTATGCCAACGGCGGACGTCATCACCGCGGAGGCGGTGATCTTTCAATCCTTACACCACCGTTATTTCACACACCGTGACTGAGTTAAGGATTTCAATTTGAAAAAGATGCCCGTCTGCACGGGCATGACGATGGTAATGTGGTTGATTCGCCATATTTGTGTTTAAGAGGTATGGCGATACAATCACTTCCCTTTCACCATCACGACTAATTTGGTAATCCTTTGAGCTGAATTAATCATAGACAAACCTCACAATAAGCTAGGGTATAGATCTGTCCATTCTGGATTTAATTGACTGATTAACCGGTTCTTCCAACTTCTATTCCATTTCTTTAGTCTTTTTTCTCTAAGGATCGCATTTTCCATATCATCAAAAACTTCGAAATACACAAGCTTATTTACGTTATATCTGCTACTAAAACCTTCTACCTGCTTGTTTTTATGTTGGTAGATTCGTTGTATTAAATTACTGGTCACCCCTATGTAAAGAGTAGTGTTGTTGAGGTTTGAAGTTATGTAGACGCACGGTTGCTTCATCATTGAAATCCTTTTCAATTTTTATCTAAAATACAGATAGTTTGTGGAGTGTGAAAGTACAGTTTTTGAATTGATTTCTATTCGAATTATGCTGTAGATACCCGTCTGCACGGGCATGACGGTGGGAATGTGTTTGTTTCTTACACTCTATACCAACGGGACACGTCCCTATGCCAACGGCGGACGTCATCACCGCGGAGGCGGTGATCTTTTAATTCCCACACCACAGTTATTTCACACACCGTGGCTGACTTAAGGATTTCAGTTGGAAAAAGATGCCCGTCTTCACGGGCATGACGATGATCGATGTGTTTGTTTCTTACACTCTATACCAACGGGGCACGTCCCTATGCCAACGGCGGACGTCATCACCGCGGAGGCGGTGATCTTTTAATCCTTTCTCCCAAAGTGTTTTCACACTCCGTGGTTGACTTAAGGATTTCAGTTTGAAAAAGATGCCCGTCTGCACGGGCATGACGGTGGGAATGTGTTTGTTTCTTACACTCTATACCAACGGGACACGTCCCTATGCCAACGGCGGACGTCATCACCGCGGAGGCGGTGATCTTTTAATTCCCACACCACAGTTATTTCACAGATCGTGACTGACTTAGGGATTTCAGCGTGAAGGAGATGCCCGTCTTCACGGGCATGACGATGATCGATAGGCAGTAAAAACCGGCGTGCCGGTGAGTGATAGACTGTAAAAAACGCTGTGACGGTGAGCGATGCACAATGAAAACCGGTGTGGCTGGCACGCCGGCAACTAAGTAGCAGTGCGCAATGTCGCGTTATGCCACTTCTGCTATATCTTCTTCCACTTGATGTGTCAGTAAGTACTCAAATGCCGCCAGAGAAGCTTTAGCACCCTCCCCCATAGAAACCACAATTTGCTTGTAAGGTACGGTAGTCACGTCCCCGGCTGCAAATATCCCTGGTTCAGATGTTAAACATTTCTCATTAACAATAATTTCGCCATGTTTCGTGGTATCCACAACGCCCTTAACAAACTGGCTGTTCGGTACCAATCCTATTTGTACAAACACCCCGGCAAGCGGCAGCGTGTCGACTTCTTCCGTAGCTCGGTCTTTATATTCTATACCTACGACCTTACCATCCTGGGCCACGATTTGCTGGGTTGCGACATTTTTCTTGATTGTGATATTGCTACGCTTTTTGGCTTGTTCAACTAGTACACTGTCAGCTTTTAACTCTGGCATAAATTCGAAGACGGTAACCGATTTAACGATACCAGCTAAATCCAATGCCGCTTCTATACCTGAATTACCACCACCAATAACCGCAACGTCTTTCCCTTTAAAGAAGGGACCATCACAGTGCGGACAATACGCTACACCGTTACCAATATTTTCTTTTTCCCCTGGCACGCCCAGCTCTCGCCACCTGGCTCCGGTGGCCACAATAACCGAACGACTGGTCATAGTCTCACCGGAGGATAGTTTAATCGTTTTTATTTCGTCACTCTCTACGCTTACCGCATGCACATGCTCTTTAAGAGTGATGTCATAGTTTTTCATATGATCAGCAAGATTTCCTACTAATTCCGGACCTGTGGTAACGGGTACAGAAATTAGATTTTCTATTCCCATCGTATCTTTTACCTGACCACCGAAGCGATCAGCCACAACGGTGACTTTCAGACCCTTTCGTGCACTATATATTGCGGCACTGACACCAGCAGGCCCCCCACCTATTACTATGACATCCTGCATAGGCAGACTTTCACCTTTATTGACTTCGGTGAGTTGTGGGTAATTTTCCACAAGCTTATTAATTAAAGTAGCGGCATCTATTTTACCATTCGCGAAACGCTCGCCGTTTAGGTATACACTTGGTACACCTTGGATATCCCGTTCTTCAATTAGATTGGGGTATAGGCCCCCATCAATCATTTCAGTAGAAATGTTGGGATTTAACAGGGCAAATTGATTAAGTATCTGCACCACGTCCGGGCAGTTGTGGCAGCTTAAACTGACAAATACTTCAAAGTGTAATTGATCAGACACCGCAGTCACCATTTTTTGCACGCTCTCATCCAGTTTTAAATTCGTGCCTGAAGCATGCAGGATAGCTAATATCAACGAGTTAAATTCATGTCCACTTGGGATTCCTGAAAAACGTATTCCCGTATCAACGCCATTAACTTCTATGAAAAAGCTAAGGGCGCTGCGTAATTTTTCGTGCGTATCACGCTCTTCAAGTTTAAGATTATCACTGGTCTGAACGATGCTAGTTAAAAACGCTATTAATTCGTTTCTTTTACTGTGTTCGCCGGTTTGCAAAACAAACGTGACATCGTTTTGCATCGACTCAAAATAACCTTTTAATGTGTTAACTATATCCGGGGTTAGCATAACGAAAATGTCCTTTCACTAATTAGAGGAATGGCGCGGCTGGGTAGCCGCGCAACGAGCACGTTTGGGTTGAACTTAAATTTTGCCAACAAGGTCAAGAGACGGTGCCAGTGTAGCTTCACCTTCTTTCCACTTGGCTGGACATACTTCGCCTGGATGGTTAGCCACATACAGTGCAGCCTTGACCTTGCGAACTAAGTCATCTGCATCGCGACCGATACCTTCTGCAGTAATTTCCATGGCCTGAATAATACCTTCAGGATCAACGATAAAGGTTGCACGATCGGCTAGACCCATAGTTTCACGCATACAATCAAAGTTACGCGTAACCTGGCCTGTAGGGTCGCCTATCATGGCGAACTTAATTTTTCCAATCGTTTCCGATGCATCGTGCCAAGCTTTGTGAGTGAAATGCGTGTCAGTGGAAACCGAAAAAACTTCTACGCCACGCGATTGCAATTCTTCATATTTGTCAGCGACGTCACCAAGTTCAGTAGGACATACGAAAGTAAAGTCTGCTGGATAAAATACGAACACAGCCCATTTACCTTTAATATCTTCACTACTTACCTCAATAAACTCACCATTTTTAAAGGCATTCGCTTTAAAGGGTTTGATTGCTGTATTAATTAACGCCATATGATTACTCTCCATTAAATATAAAAGGCTTTATGCCAGATGGTTTAAAACACCAGTAACGCGGGGTTACTTAATTCGATGGGGTAAGGATAATGAGGTGCAAGAAAGAAAGACAATTGATTAAATAGAACGATCCAATCATAAATATCGATTAGACCATGGAAAGGTGAACTATTTTTCCTATCACTATAGGATTATATACGGAATGGTAACTTAACCTAGCTGACTGCTTTATCAGGCATAGTCGCGTCATTTTCGGCTTCAATTGAAATTCCAAGCGAATCTAAAAAATGATTCCGTTTTTGAATGTGCGCAGCCGGAAGATCATCGCTCATAAGTGACCGACCCGCTTTTTTCGCTAGCTCTAACTGCTCCAGATTTAAAGTTTCCTTGAGATTAAGTTGTACTAATACTTTAAGTAAACTTAATGCGATTTGTTTGTCTGTTGGGGCCAGGGTATATGCCTGTTTGAGATTATTATAAGCGGGTACCATACGATTTTCTTTATAATTCGTAGCCGCCATGGCTTTTAGTTCTTTGGTCGTAAAGCTGATTTCTTTACGCTCGATTGACTCTTGTTTCAAATACTCATCTACCACCTGGCTGGTAAAGGTGTCACCTTCTATTTGTTTTCTTAATTCATCAAGCACTTTCAGACAATGTTCTTTCATTCCCATCTCGTGGAATGCTTTCATCTTATCTAAACAATCTTCCATAGACAGGTTCGAGGTAGTCGGTTTCTGCCCTTTCATTATTTCTTCAGCTTTTTGTTTGTCCTTCTTAAGACAAAGAAGTCGGGCTTCAACAATAGTAAATTGCGGACCCAATTGAGCAAGCACGCCTTTTTGCAGTTTAATCTCATTCAGTTCTAACTCTAACTTCTGTAGTGTTTTTTGAGACTGTTCGCCAGTTTGGGTGGTGGCCAGATCGATGGTCGAACGCACTACATTTAACTGTAATTCAGGCGAGTCATGAATAGAATTTTTCGCATATCGGGCCATATTTTTTACGGCGGCTAACTGACCTTCTTTATCGCGGTTTAATCGGGCTAGATCCCACAATTTCTTGTTACGATTAATATTACGCGGAGCAAGCTGACTAGCGTATTTCATCTGCTCATAGGCGGCTTCAAATTGCTCTTTTTCAATATAATACTGCGCCATCAAATCGTACATTTGAAAACGCGTATCTGAACGCCCCATGAGATCTTCGATTAAGTCGCTGGCTTCTTCTATTCTGTTCTGCTTTAACATGGCGCGAACCAAACCGATGTTCATCCAGGCGTGGTCCTGTTTTGATAACAACTGAATAAAATAGCGCTCAGCCTCTTCATATTGAAATAACTGAAATAAGCAATTGCCAATGATTCTCCGTAATTTCGGATGGTATTCAGCTAAAGACTTATCTAGCAGTTGACGCTCAGCCTGATAAATGGCGCCTGCAAAGTCGCGTTCTGATAAACAATGATATACTCGATTTAATTTGGCTCGTATGTTGAGCAAATGGATGAGTCGCTGTTGAACACGAGTGCGGGCAAGTGGTTTAACCCAAAAATCATCAGGTTGTAGCTCGACGATACAGTTAACTAACGCTTGACTGGTTTCTGCACTTAAGAAAATGACAGTAGTGTTATCGGTGATAAATCGTTTGTGTTTCAACTCTTCGAATAAATGGAAGCCGTCCTTGTCATGACTGACATTGAAGGCAATGAGAATAAAATCAAACTGCACTTGCTCGCACAACCGAATTGCGTGATAGGCATTCATTGCACTACTGACTTTCTCGATACCTATTTCTGCCAAGGCCGCCTTAATCGTATCATGCACTAAGCTTTGATTGTCAATTATCAGAATCTTGTGGTCTTGAATGGCAGGAGGGGACGAGAATTTTTCCAACATGGCAGTGATCGAAGCTTCAATTTATTTCACAAATACCGGCCTGACTCTGCTATTACGAATACAGACATCAACCAACGCATACGCTATCTATATGGTAAATAGCACAATATGGTAAATGGTAACACCAATTATCATTTTGTCTACGCGCAAAAATAACGTGAACCTAAATAATCCGCGCTACGTAGGTTGTGGCGCACGGTTGTTCTACCGGCATACAAAATTCAATCTTTGAAATATTTCGCTTGCTATCGCGCGATCATTTTAGCTTAAATTAGGGTATAAATTATTGTTATAAAAGTGCTATTTTCACACAGTTGTATGACTGTTTTTGTATATGCGCTTTTCTTTTCAGTTCGTTGGGGAATTTTTAAATGAGTCAGGACCAAACTGTTATCGAAGATACTGAACACCACCTTGAGTTGAGGAAGCTTCGACTTGATGATTATGAGCATGTAAAAGAATTGATGGATCAGGTGTATGCGAGTGTAGGGGGCGCCTGGCCATATAAAAATTTTAAAGCACAAGTGACCACCTTCCCAGACGGTCAAATCTGTATAGAAGATAAAGGAAAAGTCGTGGCGTTTGCCATTTCGGTCATTGTGGATTATGAACAGTTTGGTGATAAACATAGTTATGATGAAATCACAGGCGATGCGTACCTCACCACCCATGATCCGAACGGCGACGTTTTATATGGTGTGGAAGTAATCGTTTGCCCTGATTATCGAGGTCTGCGCTTAGGTCGACGCTTGTATGAAGCACGTAAAGAACTTTGCCGGAACCTGAACTTAAAATCCATTATGGCAGGTGGACGCATCCCTAATTATGCTAGTTATGCCCATGAGATGACACCTTATGAATATATCGAGCAGGTTAAGTCTAAAGATATTTATGATCCGATTTTAACGTTTCAGCTTTCCAACGGCTTTGAAGTCAAACAAGTTCTGCATGCATATCTTCCTGAAGACGAGGATTCCCATGGGTACGCTACCCTGTTGCAATGGCATAACATCTATTATGAACCGGGTAATCCGAAATTATTTGGTGGCTTAAAGCCCAGCGCCAGGATTGGCTGTATTCAGTGGCAAATGCGTTATTTTGAGAACGTAGCAGAAATGCTTCAACAGGCCGAATACTTTGTTGACGCACTTTCAGATTACAAATGCGATGTGGCTTTGTTTCCCGAGTTTTTCAATGCGCCATTAATGGGACTGAGCCCTTCGGAGTCGTCTATTGATGCAATTTGGCATTTGGCTACCTATACAGACGAAATACTTACCGCCATGTCGCATTTAGCCGTCTCCTACAATATAACCATTATTGCAGGTTCAATGCCGGTAGTAGAAGATGATGAGTTGTATAACGTAAGTTACATCTGTAAACGTGACGGAACTATTGAAAGCCAGTACAAGCTGCACCCTACTCCGCATGAAAAATCTGACTGGATTATGAAAGGGGGTAACAGTTTACGGGTATTCGACACAGATTTTGGCAAAATTGGCGTTCTCATATGTTATGATGTTGAGTTCCCGGAACTTGGGAGAATACTGTCTGAACAGGAGATGCAAATTTTGTTTGTTCCTTTTTGGACAGATACCAAAAACGGTTACTTAAGAGTGCGCCGATGCGCCCAGGCAAGAGCCATTGAAAACGAGTGTTACGTGGTAATCGCAGGTAGTGTCGGCAATTTACCCAAAGTAGATAATGTTGATATTCAGTACGGCCAAACAGCTGTATTTTCGCCTTCTGATTTTGCTTTTCCTCATGACGCTATTGTGTCGGAAACGACACCTAATACAGAGATGACTTTAATAGTAGACTTGGATTTGGAAAAATTACGGCGCCTTCAAAATGAAGGATCTGTGCGTAATTATCTGGATCGTCGGCGTGATTTATACCGCGTGGAGTGGATTGGAAATTAATAATGCAGGTTAAGTATTTATGCATTAGCGTGTTTTTGTATGTGTTTTCGCTGTCAGTTTATTCATTGACAGTTGAGAAAACGTTCTACGAGGAGCATTCTGATCCGTTAGAGCAATTTCAAACGACACTTCAACAGGCTAAAAAAAATAACACGCTGATATTAATGGTGATTGGTGCCAATTGGTGCCATGATTCCAGAGCGTTGGCAGAGCAGTTAAATTCTGATGCCGTGAAGGAAGTGATTAATCAACATTACTCCCTCATGCTTGTCAACGCGGGCTGGTTAACTGACTTGTCCACTCTACTGGGTCCGCTAGGCCACCCTGTCTACTTTGGCACACCGAGCGTATTTATCATCGATCCTGTTCACGAAATAATTCTTAACCGCCCCTCTGTCCAACGCTGGCAAAGTGCACACAGTGAAAGTGACTCCTCATTAGCGCACTATTTGACGCTACAGAATGAAAAAGCCTCTGAAAGAACCAAACTTGTGCTGACGCGTAAATCAGAAAATAGCCAGAGAATAGCTCAGGTTCTTGCGTTCGAGGAGCAACAAGCCAAACGGCTCTATCACGCTTATTCCATTCTTGGCCCCAAGCTGGCAATTGAGTCGCAAACGGGCCATGCCCAAGAACTGGATCATTTGTGGGAAGAGGTAAGAAAATACCGTTATAAGCTACAACGTGATTTGGTCGTATTATACCAGTCGATGGATAACGAAGAACTTTATATTCCAGAATATCAGAGGTTGTCGTTCGAATAAGCGACTACCTCCTAAGTAGCTTTCAGTTAAAAATAGCGCTAACATCGCTAAATTAAGTATATAAAGCCAAAAGTAACTAATTTGTAAAGAGAGCTTATGTCAAACGATTCACGTGATGATGATTTTCCAAAAATTTTGGTAGATGAAGAAGATCGTCGAGCCTATCATCAAAAAAAACAAGTTGCGGCGCATACCATACGTAAAGACTCACCTGAGCAAACTGCCACAGGCAATGGGGTAGCTGAAAACCGTTCGAAAGGAAACGGTATATGGCTAATTATCATCGCTATGTTTGCCTTGGCGGCATGCGCAGGATGTTATTATTTATACACATTGTTTCAAAATCAACAAATTATAGCTAAGCAAGCAGAGGCGAGAATTGTTGAACTGGAAAATAAATTATCCGCTACAGGTGAAGAAATCGGAGAATCCACTGTTGCTTTGCAGGTCAAAGTAACTGACTTATCCAAGAAGACGAATGATCTGTGGGAGCAGATGGATAAACTATGGGCTTCTGCATGGCGCCGAAATCAAAAAGAAATTGCTGATTTGGTTGAAAAAACGAATGACATGCAAAATTCCTTATCGTCATCTGTTAGATCGGTAAGCCAAAATGTTGAAGGTCAAAAAAATCAGATTGCTGCATTAAAAAATGAAATTGCCGCGATGGCTGATGAAGTACTTGCGCTAAACGTTCGCCTCGAACAAACGTCGGGCGATAAAGCAAAACAAGCTCAAACCGTCAAGAATCTCACTGATAAGCTAACGGTACTGGAGCAACGTAACAATGCCTTAGCCAGCCGGATCAGTACGTTAGAAAGTGAACTTAGAACAATGGCAACCAAGGTTGTGAGCAGCCCTAACCCCTCAGGACAATAACAGCCTCGAATACTCATACCCCTTTTTGTTTGGAAGATTCCCGCCTGCGCGGGAATGAACTGGGCAGCTGCGCGTTAATTGCAAGTTGGTAAGCGCTAATCGCGAGGTGTCGGCCGGGAATGATGAAGTAGAGACTAATTCAGGTAAGGTAACGTGAGCAAAACTACTTATCTTCGTTTTCAGAAACTGGCGTAAGCATATCTATCCCTTTATTGGGAACATCTTCAAAATGCTCGGCGTCGTTTCCAGAGCCTTCAGTTAAGTATACAGCCCAGTATTCTACATGCGGAGAATCATGCTTCCTGATAAAGGCCACGCCTATTTTATCCTGCTTAAGGTAAACAGGATGCTCGCCCAGTAAATGTTTGCGGTGATGTTCAGAATTTTTGAAGGCACGCCACACTTTTTCAGCGTTGCTATATCCGCCCGCAACAGCTTCAACCTGGTTTGCCATAAATGTGCCATAATACTTTGGCAGTTCAAAGCCTGCACTTCTTAATCTCTGATTAGGGCTTCCACCTAGATTGTGCATAACTAAACCATGGTTTGCCATGATTTCTACTTTATCCAGCGCTACCTCCATCAGAACACTGTTGCACTGTATAGTTGAACGCAATTGATTTTCATCATTGGCAATCAGTCTGACTAATTCTCTAGCTTCCTGGCTGTTGCCGCATTCCGAAAAATCGCTCGCAACGCTGTTAACTGATACTACTATTATGAATGCGGCGATATGTTGTAGATACTTCATTATTTCATCCTGACCTTCACTCTATCCTTTTTTATTAATCACTTTTTCACATAAAAAAAGCGCCCTTGGGCGCTTTTTTCAAAAAACACGTACTTAGCGGCGTAGGCCTAGACGCTTGATAAGGTCAAGATAACGCTCTGCGTTTTTACCTTTCAAATAATCAAGCATTTTACGACGTTGACTAACCATACGTAATAAACCACGACGAGAGTGGTGGTCTTTTTTATGGCCGGCAAAGTGATTTTGCAACTTGTTGATGTTATGAGTCAACAATGCAACTTGCACTTCTGGTGAACCAGTATCACCGTCTTTAACGCCGTAATCAGCAATAATTTTTGCAGTTTCTTCTTTAGTTAGTGACATATTCATCTCCTGTAATTAAAAGTTTGGCCAATCACTAATTCAGCCAAACAGATGAGAGCGCGTATTATAGCGGCAAGCAACTAATTTGCAAGGGCTTGCTTCAATACACAACTCTTCTTCGGGGCATTACATATAATCCATTTTTTCGCAAGTTTTCAGGTTGGTCTTTAGGCCGACTAATAGCTTCCCCTACCCCCAAAAAGTGCCCTGTTTGCTGCTGATAAATGCGGTAAAGATGACCCTCACTCAGTGCAGGTGATTCAGGCTGAATACTTTGCCCGTGTTCAAATCTTGCCACCTGTTCCTCATTTAACACTATCTCGTCAAGTAACATCACGGCCTTGTCCATCGGCAGTAATAACGCATCCAGGTCAGTGAAATCTTGTTGCGCATGGGCTTTCTCAGCCAAATTTACTAAATCTTCCAAGCCAATCATTCGCTCGGCAGGATAATTTGCGACTTGAGTTCTGTGCAACATAGTCACGTATGCACCACAACCCAACTGCTGCCCTATATCATCGACCAGAGAGCGTATGTATGTACCTTTGCTGCAATGCACGGTCATGGTGACCTCAGGTAAACTAATGTCGTCAATAGTCAGCGCGAATACCGTGATATCTCGAGGTTTACGTTCGATTGTAATGCCCTGTCGCGCGTACCAATAAAGCGGTTTTCCCTCATGCTTTAAAGCAGAAAACATCGACGGGATCTGCTTGCTCTTTCCTTTGAACGATAAACAAGCTTCGATTACCTCCTGCTCGTTTACTTTCACTTCTTTTTCTTCCACCACTTCGCCATCCGCGTCGGATGTGGTAGTGCGTATCCCTAGTTTGGCGGTGACTTGGTAGGTTTTATCCGCCTCTAACAAGAACTGTGAAAATTTGGTCGCTTCGCCTAAACAAATGGGAAGCATTCCGCTCGCTAACGGATCCAGGGCGCCTGTATGTCCCGCTTTTTCAGCTTGGTAAAGCCATCGGACTTTCTGCAGAATATGGTTGGAAGAGCCCCCTAGCGGTTTATTTACCAACACAATACCGTTAACTTTGCGGCCTTTCCTACGCCTTGCCATTACACCTACTCGTTTTCATCTGACTGTTTTTTAGCGTTATCTTTGGCTACGGTTTGTGAAACCAGATTAGATATGCGCATCCCTTCCTGAATAGATTTATCTTCAAAAAAGTGTAGATGCGGCACCGAACGCATTCTGATGCGCTTTGCCAGTAAGCTTCTGATAAACCCTTTATTATCGTCAAGCTGTTTAAGCTGCGCATTGACTTCGTCACCCTCGCAACTATATAACGTAATAAAGATTTTCGCATGCGCTAAGTCCCTCGACACTTCAACATCAGAGACGGTGATAAGTGGCAGGTTTCCTACTTTATGCTTATATTCGTTTTGTAAAATACTGGCTATTTCTTTGTGAACTTGTTGAGAAACTCTATCTGTACGCGAAAATTCACGTGCCATAGTCATTCTCCTTATCATGAGCTAATAGGCAGAAAAATGGGGGCTAGCATGCCCCCATTCAATCTTAATTTAAGTGGCTGCTCTTATATCTGACGCGCAACTTCAATGATTTCGAAGACCTCGATCTGGTCGCCGACCTTAACATCATTGTAGTTCTTAACGCCAATACCGCATTCCATTCCCGCACGTACTTCCTGTACATCATCCTTAAATCGACGCAGTGATTCTAGTTCACCTTCGTAGATAACTACGTTGTCACGCAGTACGCGGATAGGATTGCTACGCTTAACGTTACCTTCAGTAACCATACAACCAGCAATAGCACCCAGTTTTGGAGACTTAAATACGTCACGTACTTCTGCAAGACCAATAATTTCTTGCTTAAATTCTGGTGCTAACATACCACTCATGGCTTGTTTGACTTCGTCAATCAAGTCATAAATTACGCTGTAGTAACGTAGATCAATTTCTTCAGTTTCAATGACGCGACGGGCCGTTGCATCAGCACGCACGTTGAAACCTAAAATAATCGCTCCTGACGCGGCTGCCAAGGTAGCATCTGTTTCGGTAATACCACCTACACCAGAGCCCACAATGTTAACTTTCACTTCGTCAGTAGACAGTTTCACCAATGAATCAGAAATTGCTTCCACCGATCCTTGAACATCCGCTTTAAGCACAATGTTCAAGTCGCTGACATCACCTGATTCCATGTTGGCGAACATGTTTTCAAGTTTCGCCTTCTGCTGACGAGCAAGTTTTAGTTCACGTTGTTTCTGATGACGTTTGGCGGCCACTTCACGCGCTTTACGCTCATCTTTAACAACGACTGCATCCTCACCGGCGGTGGGTACGCCAGATAAGCCCAATACTTCAACGGGGGTTGAAGGACCAGCTGTTTTGACTTCTTGACCAGTTTCGTCGCGCATTGCACGAACTCGTCCGTACTCTTCACCACAAAGCAGAATATCGCCAGCGTTCACCTGCCCTTGCTGGATAAGTACTGATGCTACTGGCCCACGTCCCTTATCAAGACGGGATTCAATAACGATGCCACGGCCAGGACCTGTGTCTACCGCTTTGAGATCCAATAGCTCAGCTTGTAAGTTGATGGCTTCAAGTAAGGTGTCCACGCCCATACCAGTTTTCGCGGAAACGTTGACAAACTGATGCTCACCACCCCATTCTTCTGAGATGACTTCTAACTGAGACAATTCAGTTTTCACGCGATCCGGGTCAGCGGTTTCTTTATCCATCTTGTTGACAGCAACAATCAGGGGCACATTGGCAGCGCGAGCATGTTGAACAGCTTCTTTCGTTTGCGGCATAACACCATCATCGGCAGCAACTACCAGGATAACAATATCAGTGGCAGTAGCACCACGTGCACGCATTGCCGTAAACGCAGCGTGTCCAGGTGTATCTAAGAAACAGATTTCACCATTATCAGTTTCTACCTTGTAGGCACCAATATGCTGAGTGATCCCGCCAGCTTCGCCAGCTGCAACTTTAGCGCGACGAATATAATCGAGTAGTGACGTTTTACCATGGTCAACGTGACCCATGATAGTCACAACCGGGGCTCGTGTGATGGCTTCACCTTGCTCGCTGTTCGCTAACAATTCGTCTTCCAGCGCGTTGTCATTTACCAACTCGTATTTGTGACCCATTTCTTCAATCACTAGTACTGCGGTATCTTGATCAAGCACCTGGTTGATGGTGGCCATTTCACCCATCTTCATCATAGTTTTAATGACTTCATTTGACTTAATCGCCATGCGATTAGCCAATTCACCTACTGTGATAGTTTCACCGAGTCTGACAATTCGTTCCACCGGTTGCGCCGGTTTGTTAAAACCTTGCTTAAGATGCTCACCCGCATTCTTTTTAGATTTCTTGCGGCGACGAGAAGAGCGCTCAATTTGCATATCTTCTTCATCTTCTGCTTCCTGAGCATAGCGATTTGAGTGCAAGTGCACTTCTTCAGCTTCCGCTTTTTTGCGACGCTCTTCTTCTTCTTTCCAGCGACGCTCATTTTCTTCAGCCAGTTTGCGTGCCTCTTCAGCCGCTTTTTTAGCTTCTTCTTCCAATTTCCGTTTGGCTTCTTCTTCTTGCTGCTTGCGTAAACGCTCTTCTTCCTGGCGTGCCTTTTCTTGAGCTTCACGCTCTTCGCTGGTCAATCCTTCGTCTTGTTTTTTACGCGCTTCTGCTTCTTGTTTCGCTTTTTCAGCTCGTTTGGCTCGTTCTGCTTCAGCGGCCTTTTTCGCCTCTTCTGCTTTCTTAGCTTTTTCTTCAGCTAAACGCTTAGCTTCTGCTGCCGCCTTTTCTTCCGCTTCACGACGAGCGTCTTCTTCTTTACGACGCGCCTCTTCTTCAGCCTGACGTTGCTCGTCCATTTCACTGCGTTTAACATAAGTGCGCTTTTTGCGTACTTCAACTTTCACCGCTTTCGATTTACCAACGCTCAAAGTGCTGGTCGTTTTTCGCTTAAGCGTCATGCGCGTAGGTTCCTCAGAGCCTGCGCCACCGTGCTGTTTACTCAAGTGATCGAGTAATCTACGTTTTTCATCTTCCGTTACTTGAGAATCAACAGCTTTCTTGATCCCAGCATCTTCAAACTGGCTAACCAGCCGGTCAACGGTTGTACCAATGTCACTGGCGAGCTTTTCTATAGATACTTCTGCCATTACGTGTTTATCCCCCTGCTGACCTATTCTTCATTAAACCAAACGATGTTACGAGCAGCCATAATGAGAGCCCCCGCTTTTTCTTCGCCTAGTTCTTCAATATCACTAATATCGTCTGTGCCTTGCTCGGCTAACTCTTCCAAGTCAGTGATTCCGCGACTTGCTAACACAAACGCAACATGACGGCTCATACCTTCCAAATTCAGCAATGCTTCAGTAGGTTCAGATCCATCAAGCGATTCTTCATTTGCCAGCGCGCGTGTGGTTAACGCTGCACGGGCACGAGTACGTAATTCTTCAACCGTATTTTCGTCAAGACCTTCGATAGCCATTAACTCATTTACCGGTACATACGCAATTTCTTCTAATGTGCTAAAGCCTTCGTCAGCCAACACACCTGCGAACTCTTCATCAATGTCTAATGCATCAACAAAAATTTGAATAACCTTGGCATTTTCTTCTTCATGCTTGTTATTCAAGTCTTCAATAGTCATCACGTTTAGCTCCCAGCCAGTTAATTGACTGGCTAGACGTACGTTTTGACCGCTGCGTCCAATTGCTTGAGCAAGATTATCGGCTTCTACTGCAACATCCATTGTATGGCTATCTTCATCTACTACGATGGAGGCCACTTCTGCTGGTGCCATAGCGTTAATGACAAATTGCGCCGGATTCTCATCCCACAATACGATGTCCACACGCTCTCCGCCTAACTCGCCAGACACTGCTTGTACTCGAGATCCTCGCATACCAACACATGCCCCTACCGGGTCAAGACGCTTGTCGTTTGTTTTAACAGCTATTTTAGCGCGTGAACCAGGATCCCTTGCAGCAGATTTAATCTCTAGTGTTTCTTCAGCAATTTCTGGTACTTCCAGACGGAACAGTTCAACCAACATGTCCGGATGCGTACGGCTAATGAATAGCTGTGCACCACGAGCTTCGGGGCGAATAACGAATAGCAAGCCTCGTACACGATCGCCGGGACGAAACGTTTCGCGTGGCAGCATGTCATCACGGAAAATAACCCCTTCAGCATTATTTCCCAAATCAATGATGATATTGTCACGATTAACCTTTTTAACCGTTCCTGTAACTAGCTCGCCCACTTTGTCCTGGTACTCAGCAACCATTTGCGCGCGCTCAGCTTCTCGAACTTTTTGCACAATAACTTGTTTAGCCGTTTGGGTGGTGATGCGATCAAATGCAATGGATTCTATTTGTTCTTCAACATAATCACCGACCTGAATTTCAGGCTCGTCAATCTGCGCCGCAGATAAGGTCATTTGTGCGTACGGATTTTCCTGTTCCTGATCATCCGCTATAACTTCCCAACGACGGAAAGTGTCGAAGTCACCGGTAGTACGATCGATACTTACCCGAACTTCAATATCGCCTTCATTTTTCTTTTTCGTAGCACTGGCAATTGCATACTCCAATGCTTCAAAAATCTTTTCTCTAGGCACTTGTTTTTCATTTGAAACGGCTTCAGCCACTAACAAAATTTCTTTATTCATTTTCGCCTCACTCATGCTTTCTATAACGAAAGCGATGCTGTTCCATTAGTCGAACGTGGGAACAACGTTACCTTTTTCGATATTCGCCACAGCTAATTGAAACTGCTGGCCATCCACTTCAATACTGACATTGCCGTTTTCACACGCCAGTAATTTACCTTTAAAATTACGTCTGTTATCGACAGGCATGCGTGTACGAAGTTGAACAACTTCACCTATCGAAGCAACATAATGCTTTTCTTTAAACAACGGGCGATCCATACCCGGTGAAGAAACTTCGAGGTTGTATTCAGTGTTGATGGGATCTTCAACGTCAAGAATTGCACTTGCCTGATGACTGACATCGGCACAGTCGTCAACTGTGATCCCATTTTCATGGTCAATAAACACGCGCAAAATAGAATGCTTACCAGCTCGCACGAATTCTATGCCCACCAGTTCAAAGCCTAGCGCTTCTACCCCTGGTTCGAGCATTTCAGTTAACTTGTCTTCAAGCCTTGACAATCGTTACCTCCAAAAACAAAAAATGGGCATATAGCCCACCTGAAACTGTGCAAAGTGAAATGTACATACGCACATAGCAAAAACACAGATTAAGATACAACAAAAAGCCCCGTACTAGCGGGGCTTTGTAAAAATATGGACCCAAAGCTGCTCACTAGCAGCTGCAGACTAATGGGTAATTCGCCATCTGGCAAAGCCTGCTTTAGCAATGCGTTTCTGTTCTAAATGCTTAACAGAATGCCCGCTATTGCTAAAAAGTGCGGGTATTATACTGGTAACCCATCGATTACGCAACATGCAGTTTTACCTTCCCTGCGGGTTAACCCAGAAACACACGAGGCGACGTCGTTGTTAAACTGGCTTAAATCCGAAATCTATTATTTGCGTTTTTATCAAGCATAAACACAAAAAAATCCGTTTTATAGATAGCCGTCAAATTTCCTTGGAAATTAACATTTACGATAGAATCGTTTACTCATTAAAATACGACAAAGTCGCTTGGTGCCCACATGCATGAGTTGACTCGTCAGAAACCCATCTCGCGCTTTCCACAATAGAGCACTAATTGAACTGTAATGCAACTTACTGCCATTAGCGGAAATTCCTAATATACTTTCATGCTAAAGTATATTAAGAGCCACCTGTATCCAGCCGGATCAGTTCTATATACTAAACTTAGTCGCAATACTCACTTCGCCACCTTCTTACCCCAACTTGAGTAGAAGGTAAGGCTGCACAAATAACATTTTTTATAGATTGTGCGCTAGGTAAACTATTTACTCTATTTACATTAAGATTATCCAACTCATTCATAACATTTAACCATAATTGATAATCAGCTAAATCTGACGTTTGCACTTCTGGGATTTTATTAAATAGATCATCTGGATTCTCAAATATATTTGCTAAAGATTTCGGTAGATCAGAACATTGCAGTAACGATGAAATATATTCATCCTTTAAAAATCCTACTCTATTATCACTCTCACTTTGAATTGCTTCACGAAGAATGCCGTCAAACGAATCTTCTACACATTGTAGGTTTTCTCTTCTATCTACAACGTTTCTCGCATATTGAAGTAAATTACTTATTCGTCTTTGAAAAGCATCGTTAGCGTCTGCTGATAGTTCCCTGAGCTCATTTAATAGCTCTACGCTTAATGTAATAGGTATTTCTAAACAAGTGCTATGTCCTCTACTCATATTTGCCCCACCTGTAATACTTCCTTCCGTAGGAAGAGGTGGACCAAAAATAACTCCAACTGGCATAGATAAAGGTGCAGGCAAGATGATAGGAAACGCTGGGACTGTGGGCATCTCTGCTCCAATTTGAAGACCAATAGTTGGACCTATATCCCACCCAGCTCCGGCACTTAGTTCTGTTTTTAGCGCCAGACCATAAGCCATTTCAGCGCCAATTTCGTTACCTTGATCAATACAATAGCTAACGGTAGTTACCACAGGTACATCATCACATTCTTCATTATTAATAAATTGTTCAAGAGTACACGAACCGCTATCTGACGCTAATAACTGATCTAGCTTTTCATTAATTAACTCTTGTTGTCGGATAATCTCTTCCATTTGACTTGGAATACCATTTTGGTCATTATTTTTAGCTAAAACAAAGGTCGGAACTAGCAGTATTGCGATAATGATTAATACTATCTGAATGTTCACTTTACTAACTCCTCGTAGTATTTATTTTGAGCAGATAAGTCTAGTTAGAAAAATATATTTGCGCCAATTGTAAAAATGCCACTTCCTGAAATATCAATCAGTCTTAACTAGAGTTTTTGAACTGTTCATTTTTCGTTAAATATTTTAACGGGGTCAGAATACTTAAAGTATTGTGAGGACCTTCCTTGTTATATTCGGCCACCCAATTTTCGGCTAGATTTCGAAATTAGTTTAAGGGTTAAAATGAGTACATATCGAGAATTTTAGTCCGGTATTTTCGGTTAAATCGCTCCAGTTAATTATCCTGTGTGGATTTACCTGGTCTAATAAACTGACGTTTAATGCGATGGCCCTCAGACCAAATTATAAAAGCAAGTGAGATGAATACGGGCTCACTATCCACGCGTGATTTTAAGGATAACCTCGCCATGCGACCTCCCGCTCCTGCACCCGACTGAGGCGCAATACGGAAAAATTTTATTCGATCGATATTGCCAAAACTTCATGATGAAAAGGGTCCTCATGATTGAAGGTCCGGAACCGTCCTCCTTATTGGAAACTGTCACTGATAAAGTCCAATAATGGCTCGTCTCATTTAGAACCACTAACAGTTTAGGGTTGCGTGTATTCAAACGCTTCATCCTGCGTCAAGGCGTGTTGAACTTAAACCCGCAGTAAATACGATGAATACGTTTATGATTCCAGCCATGCCCTCTTAAATGCGCCTCTTATCTGGCTGATATCAATATACTGAATCGCTGGGACCAACTAACCGATAAGCCATACGCAGATTTACACCATACTGCTGCCGGAGATAGTCCACCCATTCGCGCCTTATCGTCGGCTTTACAGTTCTTTATCAACGATCTCTTTAAGTATTCGATGTACCAAACCTAAACCAGTAAAAGTGGACTTCAGCTAGTAATGCGCGTTTGCCAGTTTTTTCAGTCGCCTAATATCTCGTTCAATAGATTGGTATTCGAAATACGTAACACCCGTACATCGCTTTTCCAATTGTAATATATGGTATTTGAAGGGTTGTATACTCGACATAACTCGTTTATCAATTTATCACCCCCCACTTTCTTCACGATTTAAATGATTTCGCTTTCCTTGGATCGAGACTTTTTTCTTTCAGAGTTTTTCTTCATAGCTCAGTGTAAGCGTAAGAACTCTAAATCGACTTCAAAGGACACAACATCCGTAAATTTGAGGGGGGATAAACTGCAGAAACAAAAAAAGCCCTGATTTACATCAGGGCTTTAAATGTGGTTGCGGGAGCAGGATTTGAACCTACGACCTTCGGGTTATGAGCCCGACGAGCTACCAGACTGCTCCATCCCGCGTCTGAACTGGTTTTGAAGGCTTGCCGTTGTTTGACTGTTGCCGTTCAAGTGGTGCGTATTATACATAGGGAATTAAGCTTGGCAAGCGGTCTTTTGAATAAATTTCAAATTTACTTACTGTTTGCCTACTTAACACCCAACATGCTCAAGAATCCCGCAAAATTACGTGAATTAGCGAAATTTTTCCATCTTTTCAGCCATGGTAAAATCTAAATCACTTAATCCGCCGACATCATGAGTCGTCAATGTCACCTCTACTTTATTATAGACGTTAAACCACTCAGGGTGATGATTTAATTTTTCAGCCCAAATGGCGATTTGTGACATCCAGCCAAATGCACGTATAAAGCTTTTAAACTTAAACGATTTAGTAATTTTATCGCCCTCTAACTGCCATTGTTCATCAGTGTCTAGTGTCTCATTCAACTTTTGCAGGGCTTCATCAACCTGTGTTGTAGTTAGTTTCTCTGCCATCTTGTATCTCCAACATTATTATTTGCATTGTTTATATAGTTACCCACCGCTCCCTCGTCTGGCAAACTTAATAGAGGAAAAATCGAGATAAAATGCGTGGTATTAGCTTTACAGATAAATAAGTAAGAACATGCAGTTTGGTTTAATTGTAAAAATCGACGCTAGCCAGTTCAAAACAGTACGTCGGGTGGATAGTTTTAAATTAGCCAATTGTACAGGCGAGGTTTCGTTAACCGCTGTTTATTACAGTCGCACTACTGTTTCACTGCGCAATCTGCCCCTACAAAGTTCGTCTAAAGGGTAGCAAAAATGTTCAAGGTATGATTCTTAAAGGGACACAGCGTAAGAAAAAGTGGGGTGCACAGGTTTATTTAACTGGCTACTCGTAAGTAAATTGAAAAGAAGTAGAAAAATCGCACAATCCAGCCTGAGGGTTAAATTCTTTCGCACATTGTCAAAAGGGATTATTGAAAAATAGGTGTCATTTTCTATACCTGGGTATCGAAGCGGTTATTTTTTAATCGTGTAAAGTTATCTTTAATAAACTCGAAATAATTATTAAGGCGGAAGCGAAATATTAGCATCCACATTTGAAGTTCGAGGAATTAACCATGTTGAAAGTAGTTAAATCATCACTAGTTATAGCTGTTGCATCGTTAAGTTTTATGGGTGTGGCAAATGCCAGTATTGAAGATGACCTGGCAAATATATGCACTATCGTTCAGGCAGACGATAAAGGTGAACTCCGCAAAAAAATGCGTAGTGTACAATCTGACTACCGTCTGAAACTTAACGATTACTATTCAGGAATTACGTGTGGCGGTAACAGCCTGATCCGCACAGCTATTCTATCAAATGCCATAGAAGTCGGCACATTGATGGTTAAGAAAATGCCAAAATCAGATCTGGCAGCTCCAGAAAAAGATGGTAAGACGCTGCAAGCCTGGATTAACGAGAAAGGTTTACAAGATAACCCTATACATGCAGCTTTAGTGGACCGCATGTAATCACCCAAGTACATACACTTCGATTGTCCCCGATTCCATTGCCCCACTTATCTGTAAGTGGGGCTTTTTTATACTCTTGTTTCCAGGTTTTGCAGCGCACTGGCTAATAGTGCTGCTACTTAAGGTTACGCTGTTAAATTAAACCGCGAACAGGCATGGCTATTTATTTAATTGCAATATCAGACGCGATTTCATTTTTGGGACATTACAAATTTCCCGCATTAACGACTCCCGAGTGAGCACGATTCACGGGATGGTCATTTACAACACGCCTTCAATAACGCTTTCTTGCTATTTTCTTCTCTACGCTATGTTTCTTACTATCGACAATCATTCAATCTGCTAAGTGTTCAACCGGGGAGATAATAAAAGTCCACTTTTTCCCGCTTATAAGATAACAGCTTAACCTAGCGCAAATGTATAAAAATCTATCACCGTTAATCGAAAGTAAGCGCTTATTTTAAATAGGAATTTCTTCCGCAATAATGATGTGCAATATTTTCGCCTATTAAATCAACCATCACAACATCTACATCAAGAGCAATTTATCTATTATTTATCAACAACATACCTCACCAGCAAGCGTCATTGCAGAAATAGGTCTCCGGGAATATACGTATAACTTCACATACCATGTTATTGAGTACTATGTTTTTTAATGGGTTCATTTGACGTTTAATACGTCCCGAACAAAACAAACACCGAACCCAATTTTAAGGAACTTAACCATGTTGAAAATTGTTAAAACTTCCCTAGCTATGGCCGTGGCGTCTCTTGCTTTTGCAAACGTTGCTCAGGCTTCCATCGAAGATGATTTAGCTAATATCTGTACCATTGTACAAGCAGACGACAAAGGTGAACTGCGTAAAAAGATGCGTCGCGTTCAATCTGACTACAACCTGAAATTACACGATTATTACACAGGTATCAGCTGTGGTGGTAATAGTCTAATTCGTACAGCGTTAACCAGTAACGCGGTTGAGGTGGGTACGTTGCTAGTGAAAAAAATGCCTAAATCAAATCTTCAAGAGCCTGAAAAAGACGGAAAAACTCTGCAAGCTTGGATCTCTGAAAATGGTTTGTCAGGCAACCCTATCGCTGTTGAGCTTGAAGGTCGTATCTAAACAGATTACATGATCACCATGTGAAAAATTTCAACATGGTCGCGGACTTATCTCCGCCCCCAGTGGCTCCCTATGGGAGCCACTTTCTTTTGTATTACCCGCACGTATTGAGTTTCATACTCAAGTATTGTTCTTCTAGTGGCTCAGCTTTCAATATTCGTTTCTAATGCGCTCGATTTCGCCACACCTAAGTGGCCACTTTTAGGAATAATCATGTTGAAAATTGTTAACTCTTCTTTAATCACTTCAGTGTTGGCTTTTGGACTGTCGTCTCAGGTTAATGCTGCCACAAACGTCAATGAAGCATTAGCCAATATCTGCACCATTGTCCAGGCAGATGATAAAGGTGAATTACGTAAAAAAATGAAATCAGTAGAAGATGATTTCAGACTAAAGCTACAGGATTATTATTCTGGTATTTCGTGTGACGGCAATAGCCTTATCCGCACCGCAATGCTAAATAACGCTGAAGAAGCCGGTACCTTGCTAATCAAGAAAATGCCAAAATCTACGCTAAACGAACCAGAAAAAGATGGTAAGACGTTGCAAGCCTGGGTTAGTGAAAAAGGGCTGGGTAGCAATCCTTTGGCCACAGTTTTAGCTGCCCGCATTTAAATAAATTTTTCATACTTAAGAAAAAGAGCTGGCTTTGATAAGCCGGCTCTTTTTTTATCCTGAGGGGCATTAGCCTTATCGCCCAAAAGGTAAAAAAATGTATTTATTGAACATTCACTTGCGCAAAAAGAGGACGCATAGCAACGTTTGGGGCGTCGATGATCCAAGACGCTCCCGCGGTATGAACGTGGCACCGTTAAAAAGTACTGGATTAAATTTTGAATCGTTTCAGCCACTGGCAACTACACACCAATGATGCAATGCCCTTCTGTCGACTTCCAGCGCACAAAGTGACCTCACTAAAAGCATTAAGAAGAGATATGGAAATTGACTAGATCCTAGGGGAGCTCTACATGTGGTAAACGCCCTACATGCAACCCTTTGACGTGTCTTATTTATTGGAAAATAAAGTGAACATTAAAGTGATGGGTATACTATTTAATACGCGGGTATTGCGCCCCAGCTATCTTTATTTAGCGTTTTATCCTTTAATGACTTTGCACACTAAAGAATTCGGAACACAACGTCCGAAAAGGAGCAAACTGAGATGACACCTTTTTCTAAAAGCGTTTTGATGGCATCGTTATTAGGTGCAAGCATTTCATCTTTTGCACTCGAAATGACCGACACCAAACAATCCCTAACACCCTCTGATTTTAGCGTGAAAAAAATTCGTCAGTCTTCATTAACACAGCTTACGACTTTTATAGAAAGTAACAATACAGTTTTAAAATCTACTGTCCGCGACAGTGACTCAATTTTACAATCTATTCAGCAAAATTCTTTAGGTCTCAAAAAGTTACCAGAAAATCTTATCGCCGTAAGGTGATAGTGTTTAGGCGCAAGCCGATAAACGTTCAATCAGTTTTAATGTTGTAATAGTAACGATTCAACATGGCATGCAGAGCGATCTGCAACTTCAAACGGCTTCTTCTGAGAAGCCGTTTTCTTTTTGTGATTTACTGTTCAACCTTGAGTATTATCTTACCTTTCACCCGACGGTTTACCAATTCATTAAGTGCAGTAGCTGCCTCACTAAGTGGGTAACTTTGTTCGATATGCACGGTCACATCACCCGCCATAGCCCAGTCAAACAATTCATGCATATTTTGGCGGAACACATCAGGCTCTTTCTGTATAAATTGCCCCCAGAATACACCCACTAGTGAAAACCCTTTTATAAGGGCAAGATTTGCTGCCAGTTTAGGTATTTCTCCGCTGGCGAAACCAACTGTTAAAAGCCGTCCGCCCCAGGCCATAGCGCGAGCACATGCATGAAACGCATCCCCACCGACACAATCGTAAACCACGTTAATCCCTTTTCCGCGGGTAATATCTTTTAAGGTTTCTTTAAGATCCTGCTCAAGATAATTTATCGTTACCTCTGCACCATATTTTTTGGCAAGGGCTAGTTTTTCATCCGTGGAGCATACTGCAATCACATTTGCCCCCAAACGCTTACCTATCTGCACCGCGGCAAGTCCGGTCCCCCCAGCAGCGCCGGTCACCAGAAGTGTTTCGCCTGGGGTAAGTTGTGCTCTTTGTTTTAACGCATGATGCGCGGTGGCGTGAGCAGTGATCAATCCTGCTGCGGCGAACTCCGTTACCCCCTCAGGGATTGGCATCACCTGCGTTGCCGGAAGGGCTACTTTTTCAGCGAAGCCCCCTAATTGAGAAATACCAATGACGCGATCACCACATTGCAACGAGGTAACATTCTTCCCACATTGAATTACCCTTCCTGCAACCTCGTTGCCTGGAATAAATGGGAACTCAGGCTGCATCTGATATAGCCCCTGCACTAACAGTGCGTCAGGAAAATTAACTCCTGCAGCCGTGACTCCTATTAACACCTCGTCGTCCCCGGGAACAGGGTCATCGACTTCGACAAACGTTAGCTGTTCCACGGGTCCAAATTCATTACATATAATGGCCTTCATTTTTTTCCTTGTTTGATATTAGTCAGAATAAGCAACAAACGTTTACTGCGCAGACATAGGATTAGGTTAGCAATACGCTCCCTTACTTTAGACCACTTTTAGCGTAATAAGCTAGGAATATAAGCAAAAGTAAGTTATAACCGATGGCGAATAAAATAATGTTTTCACTGATGATTCGCATAAAAAGAAGCTTTATACATGGATAAATCGATTTCACTAAATAAAAAGCTATTAGCGGCCTCCATTGCCACCCTACTGTCATCGATGGTTATGGCGCAAGAAGACGATCGTTCTCTTGAGTATATTGAGGTCACGAGTCAGAAAAGAGTTCAAAACTTACAAGAAGTACCTGTGGCTGTTACGGCGTTAAGTGGCGACGATTTACTTGATTCCGTTTCGTTTGATGTTTTTGATTTACAATCATACGTACCTGCATTTGCTGCATTTCAAAGTCAAAGCGCCACCAACAGTGGGTTTTCAATTCGTTCAATTGGTACCTCTACCCAAAATTTTGGTTTTGAACCCTCGGTAGGACTGTATGTGGACGGTGTTTACCGCTCCCGTCAAAATTCAATAATAAATGACTTAGCCGACATTCAACGTATCGAAATTCTACGTGGTCCCCAAGGTACCTTATTCGGTAAAAACACCCCAGCAGGGGCCGTTTCAATTTATACCCGCCCCCCTACGTTTGAAAATGGTGATGGTTATGTCACTGCCACCGTGGGCAACGACAATTTGGTGAGCATTCAGGGCGCCTCTTCATTTATCGCGGTTGAAAATGAATTAGCTTTTCGCGCTTCAGGATTCACCACTCACCGGGACGGCTGGATTAATGACGCCAGTTCAGGCAAAACAATTAATGATCGCAATCGCTCAGGCGTTCGTTTGCAAGCTCTGTATCAACCGGAGGACAATTTAACTGTCAGACTTATTGCAGATTACGCTGAAATAGACGAAGTGTGTTGTGCCGCGTTAACGTTTCAAGGCAACCAGACAGCGCTAGGTATTGAAGATAAATTTGGCAGCGATGCTATGTTCGCTATGCCTCCATTCAACGCAACCCTTTTTAATAAAGGTGATTTTTATAATTACACCACCGCACTTTCGTTTCTGCCAGAGTCGACCATGGAAGATCAAGGTATTTCCGCTCAGGTAAGCTACGCGTTTAATCAACACTGGCAGCTGGAAAGTATTTCCGCGGTACGTAGTTTTAATAGCTTTGATAAGGTTGATGCTGATTTTTCAGATGCAGAAATTCTATTAACAAAAAATGATGCGCACCTGAATTCATTTTCACAAGAACTCCGCTTACATTATGCCTCCACGGACTTATCCGGATTAGTGGGAGCCTATTACTATTCTCAAAATCTGAATTTAGATTACGATATCGCCACCCAGGATGATTTTCCCTTTTTGTTTGCCGGGTTTGCGGCGCAAGTTATGCCTCTTATAGAAGGGTTGAATGGAATCAGTCAGTTGACCGGCGGTATGATACAGCCTGCCGCCATGCCAGCTCCGGGCAATACGCATTTCATCCATAATGCCTATCAGGAGCAAGACAGCTACGCATTATTTGCCCAAACTGACTGGCGTTTTATGCCTCGGTGGGAGCTTACTACTGGCCTGCGTTACACCCGTGAGGATAAAAGCCTTAATGCGGTTTACAACGAACAAGGGCCGGGTATAAACGGTTTGTCCTTCGCTGAAGGTGATATTCCCAACCCCGTCGCAGCCGGCGCGGCATTACAAAGTATTGGTGCAGCGTTGATGGGTGGCGGCATGCCAGCCCCCGCAGATTTGGCGATTATCGCGCCGTTTCAGCAAGCGGGATGGGGCTATTATTTACTTAATACCGCCACAGTTCTCCCCCGTCCTCCCCTTGATGAATCCTTTAAAGATAATCAGGTTACCGGAACCGTGAAGTTAAGCTGGCAACCTACTGAGGAACAGTTAATCTATACCTCCCTATCGACCGGGTATAAATCAGGGGGGATCAATACAGACAGAATTTCCGCTCAACTGGATCCGGTATTTAAAGCTGAAAAATCCAGAAGTGTTGAAGTCGGACTCAAGCAGGATTGGAATGAGTTAAATTTGCGCTTAAATCTTGCAGCTCATATTACCGCTATCAAAGACTTTCAATCATCTACGTTCACCGGCACAGGGTTTAATTTGTCGAACGCAGGTGATTTTGACAGTAAGGGAGTCGAAATAGAACTGAGCTGGAATCCGCTGGTGAACACTTCTGTGGGTTTGAACTTTACTTATAATCAAGCGACCTTTGATTCTTTCGAACGAGGAACATGCTGGACAGCGACCCCATGGCATTTTGGGACAGACGATCCGGGTAGAACTTCTCCAGACCTCCCCTACTGTTCGCGCAGCGGCGACCGAGTAGGCTTCGAGCCAGAGACCTCATTTGCGATCTTGCTTAATCAGCATGTACAATTTTTCGGTTTGGCTACCCTACTCTCCGTTGACTACGCTTATGTGGGGAGCTTAATGATGGATCATTCTAACGATCCCTTGAAGAAGAATGAAGCCTATAATCTGGTCAATTTGCGTTGGCAACTACCCCTAACTATGTTGGACAGTGAGCTAACATTCTGGGCACGCAATGCTTTGGATGAAGAATATGTTGCCAGAAATGCCTTTGATGCTCCTTTCCAAGCAGGGAAGATAATGGCATACCCCGGTCAGCCACGTAGTTTTGGCGTCACCTGGACCAGCCGGTTTTAAACAGCTAGGAGCAGCAACAAAGTTGCTGCTCCTAGCTGTTTATACCTAGTGTTATGCATTGGCCTGTATGGATTCCCGAAAACTGTTCGCGCCTTTTTACCTGTTCCCTCAGCCATTTTCAACGAAGTTTCCAACATCCGTTGATATCTGCAATTTCACGAGATCAGCTTTTGTTTAGCCATAAGAAACTCAACTATTGATTCGGGCGCTTTTAAACCAACAACAAGGATAGCTTGAATCGGTTGAAGGGATGATGCCACTTTTTATACAGCCTGTAGTCACTTTAAAATTTCAGTCACACATCCAGAAAACGAAGCCCTTTATTCTGCGATTACCGCCTGTTTACCTAATCAAGAATAACGCTTCATTCACTCCCTCCACCGATGGGTGTTTTTATTGCTCACAAGAAAGGGAGAATCATCCTGCTCCCCAGCCCTGGAGTTTGGCCAGGCAGCATGATCGGCGTGTGGTCAGCGGTTCAAGAAGCAAGTCCCCTTGTTGCTGGGGTAGTCTGGGGGGCTCCAGGAATGAAACTTGATGCGCTGAGGTCGATCAAACGTAGCCCCGCGAAGCGTCCCCACCCCGAACTGCTTTTACTTTACGCTACGTAGTTGCTCGCAGATGCGATGCCACCTGGCCTAAACGCGTAAGCTTGGATGTTAAGGGGAGTTAATCGTCCATCAACTCCCCGCTTAAGTAAGGGGGCGAGACATACGGGCTGAAGCAATCATTCCACGCAATGCGCTGTGGCCCGTCTCAATCACAGCGGAGGAAAATAGTCTGCCGGCATATCTTCATCTCGAATCTGTGCTTGCAAGGTTTGTCCACCGCGCGATATTTGAGTTAATTGAGCGTTTAAATGGGCGAACCAGGAGGTAATGGTTTCGCATCAAATTTCATCGGCCACTCACCCGTTTGCCAATATTGTTCAAAATATCCCGATAATACTCCTTTTGCAGGGTGACGACTTTTGGATGACAACCAGTTCGAAAACTTTTTAAGGCTGGCCTTCATCGCCAGACGTACCTCAGGAGCAAGCTTTTCAGAATTGGCAGCATCCACCACAGCATTTAAGGCAACCAATTGCAATCTTGCTTTTAATCCATAGTCTGGTTGCTTTTCCTGATACCAGTGTAAATCGAAAATACGATCCATCAAATTGGAGATATCCGGTACGTCACGTCGCTGATGGCGCTGCCAGGACAATCGATTAAGACGTTCAGGAGCCAGCAATAATGAAAAAGCATACGCTGCAGCAGCTTCTGCCGCGCTGACCGGGTCAAACATTCTGCCCATACGTCCTTTAAAATGTTCACGGGTGATGTCGTCACCAAAAATGGTAGGCGTGATGAGCTGAAACAAATTATCCGGTATCCGAAGATAGTTTGCTGACGTGGCTTCAAGTAGTTGTTTGATGGCTTTTTTTTGCGTTTCCCCATCGATAATTTGCTGGCCGCTCACATCCTGAGCCGATGACTTTATTTCATATTCATATTGCAGCCCTCCAATCTGTTTGGCTAGCGCAGAAAGTTGGTAGCGATGGAGTAAATAAATGGGTACCAGTACGTCCTCTATGGCTGACAAGCCTTGTCCTTCGCGAATAGTGTCCATCCCTAACTGCGCTAACGCTATTTCGCGAATAGCCGAAATTTCTTCAAATGCGCTGATGGGATCGCCTCCATTGTCCCACATGTGTCCGCTACCTGATGCTTCAAAGTGAGCCCGGGTATCTACATCGGTTTTGTAAGGTAGCTTTTGCTGCTTCGCCGATTCGATTTGTTGCGCCAAACCGGCATCCTCGGATGCATGGGTATAGTCCTGATAACCGTACGCAATTGCATGCTTATCCCATTCCCCTATTCCACTTTCGTACGCGCCTTCCAGTGATAGCTTACCGTTTTCGAGTTTAATTAACGGATGAGGGTAATCCATCACCGAGGCGCGATTATTTTCAGAGGCAGCAAAATTATGAGCGATCCCCAACGTATGTCCCACTTCATGCGCAGATAATTGTCGAATGCGCGCCAATGCCATTTCAACCTGGCTATCGGTGGCGCTTTCGTTATCTGTAAATGGGCTGGTTAAACCCAATGCAATGAGGTAATCCTGTCGAACGCGTAACGAACCTAAAGTTACGTGGCCTTTAATAAGTTCACCTGTTCGTGGGTCCACGACCGATGCCCCATAAGACCAGCCGCGGGTTGCGCGATGCACCCATTGAATAACGTTATAGCGTACATCCATCGGATCTGCATCTTCGGGTAACATTTTTACCTGGAACGCGTTGGTGTATCCAATCGACGAAAATGCTTCATTCCACCAGCTGGCTCCATCCCTTAGTGCCGATAGAACAGGTTCGGGAATGCCGGGATCCAGATAGTAGACGATAGGCTCGACAGCTTCACTTTGTTTGGCAGCAGGATCTTTTTTAGCCAACCTATGCCGTATGATATATTTTTTCTCCATCGGCTCATTGATAGCCGAGGCATAGTCAAAGTAGGAGAATTTCCAATATCCTGAATACGGATGAAATGCTCGGGGCTGATAGCCCGCCTCGGGCAATGCGACAAAAGAATGATGCATATGAACCGACACACTATTGGCATCCGGTGCTACCTGCTGCATGTATTCGCCCGGCTTATCTTTCGCAGTGAATGTTACTAACGCTTCCAGCTCTGAATTTTTGATAAATCCCTTACTTCGTGCAAGCACTACCCCACTGCGCGCGGCATCCACTTCGAACGTGCCTTGTTTAGTGTCTTTCAAACGCTTGACAACGCCATGCACGTCACTAAACAAATAAGGGGTATAATCAATCAGCACCCCATCTTTGTTACTGGCAACCACTTCAAATCCGGCTATTACAGAATGGGCAAATGCTTCTTCAATACTTTGTTGCTCAGCTGGGTTGTTAGAATCAGCTCGAAACCGGGTGTTAAGTTGTCTAAGTAGAACTTTATTGCCAAACCGTGAAAATTTAACCAGCCGGGTATCTCCTAGCTGGCCTCGATCCAGGCCAATATCATTGGAGCCTATTCCCCTGGGCAAACTGGTTTGGAAAAGCAGCTCATCATCCAGGGTGGTTAATTCCAGATAAATTTTATCTTTTGACTGGTCATAGTAAAAAGGAATAAATCCGTCATGCCGCTGCATATCGCGGGTAAACTCACCAATAATCGGCAAGGCAGCGGCCGCCTGCAATGTAATCATACACAGAGTAAGTAAAATGACCCTTATCATGCTTCATCCTTCGATATGTGCGTTTGTTGTTTTCTAATGTGTTCACTCAATCCAGAAAATCGTTGCTGACGTGATTGTACGGCGTCCATAAATACCTTTTCCTCACACACGAATGCACAACTATATTTTCCTCGCGTTAATCCTGTATAGAGTAATTCTCGACAATTCAAGCTGAATTGCTGATCACTAGTGGTGTCAGGTAAAATCATCATTACGTTGGTGAATTCGGACCCTTGAGATTTATGTATGGTCATCGCATAGGCTGACTGTACTGAAGGTAAGCGGGATAAATTCACCGATCGCAACCTGCCCATATCAGTATCGAACCATGCTTTCAGGTTGCCTTTTTCATCAGGCCATACAATTCCAACGTCCCCATTATAAAGTTTGTTGGCGTAATTATTTTCCAGCACCAAGATGGGTTGACCCGCGTAAAAGCGTGCTAAGGCACTGCTACCTGTTTGATTAACCCGTGCGGCCCGTTGCCTGGCCACAGTTTCAATCTGCTGATTCAATCTCTCCACTCCCCATCGGCCTTTTTTTACGGGGGTCAGCCAACGGCAAAAGAGCGAAGCATCGAGAGCTTCTCTAGCGCTGGCTGCGCTGAATAGTGGTTGAAAACATTGCTGGATCAACAAGGTTAGGTTGTGGGTGAAAAGCGATGGGGATAAGCGAAAAACTGACTGCGTATTAAACAGGGAGGGTAACTGATCTGAATTTAACTCAATCTGCCGGTTCCACGCCTCTTGCCCATCGCCGGAACGAATTAATTGCGCACCAGCCGCTAATTCTCCCCCGAAGCGCTGAGATGTTTGTAAGGTAAAAGTAAATGACTGAGATGGCTGTACCCGGGTATCTAACAAGAGATTGGGGTTTAATCTGTGTATGTGCTTCAATAAATCCTCACATACAACGTTAGTGGCTGTTTGGGCACCCACTAACGCTTCCAATACATTCCCGGACTCAATGGCCGGCAATTGGTCGGCGTCTCCAACGAGAATTAATTGGCACGCGGGCTTTAGGGCGCGAACGGTACGCACCATTAGGGCGAGATCAACCATTGAAGCTTCATCTATAATCAGGACATCACACTCTAGGGGCTGACTTTGATTTCTTTTTGTACTGACCTCAAAAGGACTGATCCCGAGAAGGCGATGTAATGTGACAGCTTGGGTAGGAACAATTTGCGCCATTTTCGCCAGTGTAGGGTCATTATTTGTCGCTGTCAGCAATTCAACGGTGTGGGCAATGGATTCCCCTAACCGCTGCGCGGCTTTTCCCGTGGGTGCGGCCAATTGAATATCAAGGCTACCGTTTGCTACCGTTTGCAGAGCGAGCAAGATCCGCGCGACAGTGTAAGTCTTGCCGGTTCCGGGTCCGCCGTTAACAATACAAAATGGCAGCATAAGGCTAGCCGCAGTTGCCACCTGCTGCCAATCTTCTGAAGCCGTGGTATCAGGAAATAACAATGGCCAGATTGTGGCCAGGGCATCATATTTCTGGGATGACAGACTATGTAATTTTTGACGTTGGCAAATGGCTGCAGCCAGTTCTTGTTCAAACGACCAATAACGCTTTGTATATAACCGAGTTTCATCCAGAATGATTAAAGCATCAGTCAAGCGGGAACAAATGCTGGCAACAAGTGGTTGTAATTTTTCATAAGGAGGGATATTAATTTCGACACTACTATCGTCACAGTTCTGCACGGTGCGACCGGCAAAGGCGGTTAAATCGAGACACGTGTGCCCCTGCCTTTGCGCCTGACTTAGCAAAATCACGATATTGCGCCATAACACCGCGGTGGCGTCATCTAATTCATAGTCACTTAACACCTTAGCTGTGTACCAATCTATAGGCTCGATATTATTATCTAATTGTTTTCTACCTCCCGGCATGATGGATTCAATGAGTTTCATACAGCCTGCTCCAACTGCTCGTTCTCATTAAATATCGCATCGAGTTCATTTAATAAGGAGCTCTCAAGCGGGCTGTGAAAAACGCCCTCGTATTGGTTATTGTCAGGGTGCATGCCACGAAGATACAAATAGTAGACTCCTCCAAAATGCAATTGAGGCTCGTAACCCGGTAACATTTGTTTTAGATACCTGTGTAAAGCAAGTGCGTAAATCAAATATTGAAGATCATACAAATGATGCTGGTTGTTTCTGGCTAACAGTTCTTCTTGATAATCTGCGTATGCATTTCCCAGGTATGTCGACTTATAGTCTGCCACAAAAAACCTGCCTTCCCATTCGAAAATTAAATCAATGAATCCATGCATCATCCCGCTGAGTATTTGCTGCCCTGGCATTATGAGAGGAGTCGAATCTGTCAGTCTATTCTTACGATGCGCATTAACTAAAGCGGCGAGCTTGGTCGCGTTCAACTTATGTATGGGAAAATAGAATTTGGCTTCACGAATGGTTTTGTCCTTAGGAATCGCTGACAGCGTTAGTCCCGGTGCTGACGCTGAAAGGGGGGTATGTAATGTTTCATCTAACCAATGGAAAAGATCAGTAGATTGAGCATCAGCGAGGAGGTTATGTCGCTTAAGTACTGAGTCCACATTATCACACCAAGCCTCTTGCGCTGTGGCGACATGGGAAAAATCTTTTTCTTCTAACAAGTCGTGTAATAAGTTTCCTGCGGCTGCGCCTTTCTCAAACGAAAAACGAAAGGGGATTGTCTGCACTTCATTATCTTCCTGTTCAACGATTGGAGTAGGCACAACAATTTCCCGTTCCCGCATATCCTGGCGTGTAATGTTTTCGAATCGCGCGATAGACGAAAAGGAATAAAGTCGCCAATCATCCTTTACCGCCCCCGTAAATGTATTGCATTTAAGTGTTTGAGGGGCAGCGATAGGCGCGCTCGTCAGTTGTTGGGCCTGTGCAGAATCAATTGAAATAACACTCGTATCACCACATTCGTTTGCTATCGATTGCAACTGCTCGAGCCATTTTCCACTTGCTTCAACATTACAGGCTTTAGCCAACGCGGACGATTCACTGCCAGCAAAGGGTGCCACCCCAAGATAACATCGATGAGCAGCTCGCGTTACCGCAACATATAAAAGGCGCATGGATTCTGCATTCCCCTCTTCGCGGCAGCGTTCTATGGCAGCATAGGTTGCGCCAAGCTGCAAGCATTGACTTTGATTGACCTCATCAAAATACCGATATTGTTGGGCCAGCTGATTGCCAGCTTTTACTGGATCACGATAATCACTGGCAAAAGGCACAAACACAATCGGGTACTCCAGTCCTTTCGAACCATGTTGTGTCATGATTTGAATTAAATGCGCGTCACTTTCCAGCCGCTGAATATATTCGCTGGCTAACGCGGTGTCGTGGATATGGTGGTCCAGCCATAACAACAAACGTTCACCTTGCTGGTTTGGAATAGTCGCATGCTGGATCACTTCAGCCAGATGCATGTAGTTGGTTACCTGACGCTCATTATCATCTGAATAACTGACAAAATGCTGTTTGAGCAAATGAATGATGACACTCATACATCCCTGTTGCTGCCACATCACCTTTAACTGCATCATATGGGTAACAATGTTATCCCACTGTTGCTCATCTTCACTATGCAAAAACTGAATTAACGAATCTGCCCCCATCCCTAACAAGGGGCTGGTGAGGGCTGTGCGTAAAGCACTGTTGTCTGAAAAGTGCCAAATCCCAGTCAGTAACTTGAGTAAGTCCTTTGCTTCGGCGCTTGAAAACAAGTTTTCTTTATTACTAAGAAACACTGCGCTAAGCCCAGCCTTCGCCAGAGTCTGTTTAACGATAAGAGCTTCCGGAGTATTTCGCACTAAGATAGCGATATCTTTTGGTTCAACGGCTGATGCGCCCAACCTCGCCTGTTCAAATAACCGTACAATTTCATTGCTTAGCCAGGTAGCCAACCCCCTTTGCATGGCCGTTTTATTGTCAGCGAGTTGCGCATCATCTGATAACAGAGCGTAAGTTAATGCACTGCGATCGATAGCGGGATCATGGAGTAGCGTTTTCGTTGCTTTTGCTTGCTCAGTGTACTTAACTGGCTCGTAGTGAATATCAAATCCAAACACATCTGTGGGGTCTGCAGAAAGCGCATTACCGTAGAACAAACGGTTGTATGCATTCACCATTCCTTTAACAGAACGCCAGTTAGTATCCATCACCCAGCGAAAATCTGCGTTTCTGGCTGCCTGTAAATAGGTAAAGATATCCCCGCCCCTAAACGCATAGATGGCCTGCTTGGGATCGCCAATCATCATCAATAAGGAGTGTTCGTCGGCTTTCGGATAGACATGGTCAAGTATTCGATATTGAAAGCTATCAGTATCCTGAAACTCATCAATAAGTGCTGCAGGGTAAAGCGTATGCAGTTGTTCGGCTACCTTACCCCCGGGTTCACTTACTTGTGTAGCGAAAATTCGTATCAGATCATCGAAATCCATTACCCCTAACTGGCGCTTTTGTTTTTCTACATGTTCACGAATAAACAATATGCCTTGCCGCGCCAACGCTAATGAAGCCTGCTTCTCCATACGCGACTGCGCGTCTTTCTCCAGTTGGCTTACGCTGTTTTTGACTTCAGTGATTAATTCCTTCAAAGGTTGGAAAAGTGTTTTTAATTCTTCGTTACCGCGGTAGCGATTACCATTAATAAAACGACCAACCTCAGCGGGAGGCACAGTGAGGGCGCTAGTTGATAACCACTCTAATACACGATGCCATTCCTCTCGGCGCTCAGAAGCGTCCTTTTTACCCTCTATCAGCGTATCGACGATGACGGGTTGGTGTGCTTCCAACGCACTTTTCACCGCAGTAAACAAAAGCTGAAACTTTGCTGCCAGACTTATACGGTACTGAGCCTGGTCATCACACTGTGTTTGCGTATCAGGCACAAAAGGAATTAAATCTGCATAGATAGCCTGTTTGAAATGAGCAAGAAATACCTCTGGTTCATGCCAGCCTTGCTCAGCCAGTATGTCATATTGGCTGGCATGGGCTGCTATAATTCGGATCCAATCCTGAGCGGCTTGCAAATATAATGATGCTGTATCAGTCAAAAGAGTCTGCTTCATTGACACCTTGCTTTCGAACGCAAGCTGGCTGATCATCTTTTTACAAAAACCGTGGATGGTAAATACCGCTGCTTCATCAAGCTCTAATAAAGCTGCTTGAAGACGAGCGATGCCTTCATCCCCTGGCAGATGCTGATACATCGACATATAAACGGGATCACAATTATTCGCCATTTGTCCCGGATTATCTCTGAGCCGCTGCCACACCTGTAAAGCATCTCGCAGCGTGGCACCAATACGCCCACGAATTTCTTCGGTTGCAGCATTGGTGAAGGTCATCACCAGAATTTGCTGCACAGACAGTTGCTTCTCGATCAACAGGCGAAGATAAAGACGGGTAATATTATAGGTTTTACCGGTTCCCGCACTGGCTTCAATTAAATGACGGCCAAATAGAGGTAAGCTGGTAACATTGAGCGGTTGAGGGCGACTATCCATCATACTTTCTTACTCTTTAAGTCCAACGCTAATGCACTGAACACATTCAGCATTTCAGTTATTGGCAGCAAGCCATGCTCTAGCCCGGCGGGGTAAAAAAGCCGCACGTAAGGATCCTGATTAAGACCACTAATCAGTCCCTGTCCGTTAAGTTGGCTGGCGACTATTGCCTTTGCTTCATATGACTCATACCAATCTGCAAAGTCCTGCTCTTGTGGCAATTTTTTTAGAAGTGCATGTGATACGCTGGCGAAAGCGGGCAAAGGCCTGGAGGCGGCACGCTGCATGAAAGACGTAACTCGCTTAAGTATGTCCGCCGCCACCTCTGGTTCTTGCGGAGGAATTACAGCCTTGTAAATACTGGCTTCTCCCCCACTCCACTTCACTGAATAGACTTCCAGCGGTTTGCTAATGCCACCCATATTACAGCTCAGCGCAGTTAGAAGCTGTTCCATAATGCGTTGAATGGATTGGGTACCATAATGATAGGCAACCAGCCGCACGTCCTCTTCCCACACATTTGCAGTAAGCTGAACCTCTTCCACTTCGATATTCAAGGATATTTGTTGCCCATTGGCTAGCCCTATTGCATCAAAAAGCTGTTGCGCGCAGCTTCTCCAATTCTCCATCAATACGGGAGCGAGTGGCGTCGATGGAAGATCTCCACTTAATTCAATAAAACGCTCAACAGTTTCGCTACTTTGCTGTTCACGTATGGCTTCCCCCAGTGCGGACAATGATTGATACCGCGTCAGAGCACTGGTGGAAAAGGGTTCGGCATCATCCAATATTTTACCCTCTGATTCTAAGTATATAGACAGACGTTCATGGGCGAAGAATTTAAGCGGATGGGCTAGACAGCGAGCTAACTTGCCCACGGAGAGTTGCTGGATCGGCACAACTTCAGCCGGTTCGTAAACGGGCACAACAGATTCGTCAATGGGTTGAATTTGCTGAGCCAGACGCATCCAGCCATGGTCAAACGAGCGCGGCTGGTCTATAAAATTAGCCACACTAAACGGGTGTAACGACTGTTGTTGAATGGGAAAACCATCGGTTTTACCCAAGTAACCCTCGTTCAGCAAGGATAGAAACTCTGCCAATACCAAACTTGGTTGCCGTTCACTGTTGTCTTGGGCATGTCGGCCCTGATAACTTAGATAAAGATGATCACGCGCCGAAAGAATGGCTTCTAAAAACAAATATCGATCTTCCTGCCGCCTGGATCTGTCTCCGAGTCTTGCAGGTGTCGTAGCCATTAAATCCACACTCATCGGCTGACTTTGCCTAGGAAAGTCACCGTCGTTAAGACCCAGTATACAGACCACCTTAAACGGTATACTTCGCATGGGCAGCATAGAGCAAAAAGTAACCTGCCCTGTATGGAATTGACTTCCGGTATCGGGTCGGGAAAAACGTTTTATCATGATCTCGCGTAACTGAGATAAGCTTAACTGCTCGAAATATTCCGCTTCATTACAATGTTCTTCAACCGCTGCGGCGGCGTGACTAATTTGCTCCCAGGCATATTCATCGCTTGCAAGGGGAGAAAAACATGAATCTCGCAATTCAATTAGAAAAGTATTCCACTGAGCGGGTGTGCGCTTTTGTTTCAACGCAAGGGCATAGGTTTTTAATTGAGTCAGGACTTGGATAAGCTGGCCCAGCACCAGCGTATTTCGCCCTTCCACATCCGGCACAGTAAGAACATTATCCACAATTAATGAAACATCTTCTGCCAGCATCCCCTTTAATAATCGTTCGAATCCCCACTCCCAGCTATATGTTTCGTTTGTTTTTGGTTGGCCTAATATAGCTGATTGCTGCTGGCCATCTAACCCCCAATGGACATGCGCCTTGTGAAGCCAATGGGTAATCAATTCCAAGTCTTCATTACTCATACCAAATTTAGCCTGGACACTTTCCAGGCGAAGGTAGGCCATGATTTGATTGACGCCAAAGCGGCTGTCAGGCAGGTGAAGAAGTTCTAGGAACGCGGCGATTAACGGTTCTGCATCCAGCGGCGCCCTGTCTGCAATTGAGCATGGCAGCCTGACGGTAGCTGACGCTTCCCACTCTGCGGCGCCCATTACGCTAAAAACCGTACTGACCAGAGGCGCATAGTTTTCAACAGCGGGACACATGACGACAATGTCAGATGGTCGCAATGTTGGATCGTTTTCAATCAACGCCAACAAGTGATCATGCAATGCTTGCACCTCTCTTAGCGCACTGTGGGATGATGAAATGACAATGCTCTGATCGTCGGTATCCCGTTGATCGAAACGACGTGGATAACAAGCATGTAGTACGTCTTGCTGAATTTCCGCTAGAAGTGTCGCCGGTTCAGCGGCTGATTGCTCAGCGAGATCCACATCAAAGGCACTCACTTCAAATGACTGTAGAGGGGTAAGCAAATTAAATAAATCCCTGCCTTGCTTACCTAAATTATTCAGTAGCGGGTTTGCCTGCTCTTCATTTGCAAACGCTTGAATACCTTTTTCTCGAAGCGATTTAGCTAATTGCCGATCACTTTGTCCTTCTCCCCAATAATTGATACAGGGGTTAAGATGAAAAATATGCACAGTAGTATGTTTTGCTAATGCGTCTAAAAAATGGACTAGCTGAGGGGCCATGGTGTTGATGGCAAATACAATCACGTGGGGTGGTAAACTTCGGTGACTATTCGAGTTTAAGGCATCCAGCGTCATTTGATGTAAGCTGGCAGGATGTAAGGGCTCATCATCAGTCAGCATTTGCCAGATAAGCGCCTGCCATGGTTCATCGTCACTACCTAGTAGTGCTGACTGCCGGTTTTCCCACTTTGCCAGCCAATCTGGGCGATATAACAGGTATTGCTCGAACACATCGGCAATGGCAGTGGCAAACTGCAATCGTAGCGTTGATTTTTCGTCTTCAGTGGTTTGACTTTGCCAGTACTGGCATACAGGCTTCGCAGCGGGATGCTCACAAAATGCGTCACTCAACAATATCTCATCAATGCGCCAGACCAAAATTTCACGACGATATGCTGATTGTTTAGGTATTTTGCGCTCCCCCAGTATTTGACGCGCGGTATCCCACATAAAACGAACAGGCAAAGGAAATTGCATGTTCATGGCAATCCCATGGTTGTGCGCTAACTGCATGCTCAACCAGTGCTGCATGCCGGGGCTTTCGACTAATATTGGGTGGGTGGAAAATACAGTCCCTGGTTGCTCTTTAAGCAATGCGCTGAGCAGGAAACTGAGGTGTTCTAATTTATTAGAGGGATAAAGTGCTAGCAAGGCGTCAATTTTTTAGTATTTTGGTAGCCAATACGTTACCAGTTTATCTGGCTATTGCGAACCTCTTTGAGAAAGAAAAGCCATACTAATGCCCGCGCAAAAGGATCGGGCTGGGTAAGCGCGGCAGTGGCATCAGGGATTGACTAACATACCTGTCAGTTGGCAATGAACCGTGTTTCATCACCACCAATCAAAGGGTGAACCGCAACCCCTCGTTTACTAACCAACTTCGCTAGAAGTATATAACCTTCTTGAATTTAAGGGTTATCACGCCCCCTAACACATTCCGATATAGAAGATGCACCTTATTACATCACATATGCCTTGAGATGAGGTCTCGTCATATACACTTCCTATCCAAGCGGCGTTTCGTTACAATTTAGCGATCATCATCTTCATAATTGCAGGCTTTATTATGTTATCTCAACAGCAACTTGCCACCATGCTTAGTTTACAAAATAAAATGAATACCAAAGTAAATGAACAGTGGCTAACGGCAGGCTACGGCTATTTACGCGCCGCCATGGTGGAATCGGTTGAAGCGATAGAGCACCATGGATGGAAATGGTGGAAGGCGCAACACAAAGATTTACCTCAATTACAAATGGAGTTAGTAGACATTTGGCATTTCGCCCTCTCTGCGTGCATTATCGATTACCACGGTGATGTAGATGCGGCGGCAAATGCAATTTCTGCCCAATTAGCTCAAGCGCAACCTCATGTCCAATTTGATGGCAAGGACTATAAACCCGACAGCCAGTCTTTGCTGGATAACTTAGAGTTAATGGCAGGCCTCTGCGCAGCTAAACGATTTAGTGTTCCCCTATTTATGCAAATTGTTGAGCAATGTGAAATGACAGGTGAAGAACTCTATCGACAGTATGTTGGGAAAAATGTGCTTAATTTCTTCCGTCAGGATCATGGTTATAAAGAGGGAAGCTATATCAAGACCTGGCAAAACCGCGAAGATAACGAACATTTGGTGGATGTACTTTCCAGTTTAGATATTAACTCTACCCACTATAGTGATGACATTTATAAGGCACTGGCGCAACGCTATCCCAACTGAGCTCAAAATGGGTAAGGTAAAAAATATGCGGGATGCGAAAGCTTTTTGTTTTCGCTATTTAGAGTGTATTAAATGCACGGAAAACATCCAGCGTGGAAGATGTGGCGTTTCAATAGCTGGGCTACATTCACTCAACATTACCTGCTAAATACCCATATATTCGCTCGAGTTATATGCAAAAAAGCGATGCACTGACGCATCGCCTTATCGAGAACCTTTGTGTATCGCTTAGAACACGTAGTTAACAGCGAAACGAACCAATGACGCATCGTTCGCATCATTAATGTCATCATCGTATTTAGTAAAGTCTGCTTTCAATGCCACGTTGGTATCCCAGTCATAACGGACCCCAAGGGAATATGCATTATTTTTAGCCACTAACTGCTGCTGTAATCCACCCACAATTTGGCCTACGACCGGTTGTACCTGCTCAGGATACTGCGCGACCTTTTCAAGGAATTTCAGGTCGTCCTGGGCATCATTCCACTCAGCGGTCACAAATGGGGTAAACTTACCTACTCTTATACCTGCCGTAATGTAATAGTTCACATCGTTCTGGTAGTAAGAATCTTTAATATCGACTTCTGTATATTCACCCGCAACAAACCAGTTAAAGTTGTCATATTCAAGACCAACCCCGACAAAAGTGCCAGTATCATCCTTTGCATCAAGCAGTTCTGCCAAGTTAGGATCGATACTTGCCAAAGCCTGGATAGTTGGAGTCACGGCAGGAATATCGAAAGTGGCTTCAGTCCGTCCAATGACACCTCTTAATTTCCAGTTTCCATAAGTGGTTTCCGCGGTAAGGTTGACCGCGTTTTTACCTTCAACATTTCCTTGTTGTCCATTTAATACAAAATCCGCATCTAAGGTGCCATATGCAAGCTGAAAGTTATATTCCAGATCTCCAACATAGTTGCTGTAATCAAGTCTGGCGCCATCAATATTATTAAAAACGACCCCATAAACAGATTCAGGTGGAGCAACCCAGTGATAAGAATAACCTACATCAAGGGAGGCTGAATAACGAAACAAGGGCAAACGCAGACGACCAGCGGTAACGCTTACATTGTCTGTCGCAGCATAAGTCATATAGGCCCATTCAAAATCTACATTATAGTCATCGCTGCCTCTTGCAACCAGCTGACCGGTAGCGGTAAGTTTGTCATTTACATCACCACTTACCTGAAGAGCAAATAAGCTTTGCTGATCAAATGAAATATCATCGTTATAACCGTATAACGTGTCATCGCTACTCGCCTTGCCCGCAACGAGATTGGCAAAACCATTAATACGGACCTCAGCTTGAACGCCGGTACTCACAGCCAGTGCAACTGTACTTAATAAAAATAATTTACGCATAATTTTTTTCCTGACTTATTGAGCTGAGATAACTTTCACAGCATCGGTAACAGCGCTACTGTCTACATAGCTAATTGCTGAAGGATCCGCGGCGACTGCGGCGACCGCTGCCGCATCGTCGGCTACTTCTTTTGGTGGTGTACCTTTGCCGGTAAATACCAGTTTTGACCAATATGCTGAGATTTGACTTGAGTTACGCTCAAGCACCTTCTCATCAAACTGATTACGAGTCGCAGCATCACCTTTCTGGTTAATTGGCGTGGCGGCGGTACCGCCTGGAAATTTTTTCTCTTTACCCAGAAAAATTCGTTTAACTGTTTCGTTATCTACCGTACTACTGTTAGCCGGATTCACGATCACCACAACATCAGCTAATGCATAAGGAGCAATAGACAACAATGTCCCAGCGATCATCGAGGTCATCATAGTTGCTTTTTTCATAGCCTTTCTCTTTGTTATTTCAGGTTAGGGCGCGAAATGTAATGTGATCGCGCAGGTAAGGCAACGCCTTAACCCTAAGCGAAATTATAACTATTTATATAAAATTATACCTTTACGTTACCCCTCTTTATTTGAGCGTTTTTTATACAGCGCCATCTATAGGTGAGAAAGGAGATAAACTTCTAATAAAATCAACGTGAACAGTTAAGTGGGTTAGTGTTTTGCGTGAAGGGGAAATCAAATCAGGAGGAGTGAGAGCTAAACATTAAATTTATTTAATACTCCCACTCATCTCGCGCTTACGCTTCGATTCTGGCAATTTTTGAAGGGTACCGAGCCTGTATGATTGTGTCGAAACGTGATTCAAGGATATGTCGTTTAACTTTTAGCGTGGGGGTTAGTAAGCCATTTCCAATACTCCACTCATTCTGCATGATGAGAATATTAGAAACAACCTGATGACTTTCGAGGTGACTATTTAACTGCTTTAGCGTCTCTGTTAAGGAGGCTTCAACTTCATCCTGTGAAGACTTTCTCGCTTCTTCACTTAACACGACCAGCGCGAGAGGTTGCGGTAGATTGTTGCCAGTGACGCACACCTGCTCTATGTAAGCATTTTCCATCAATTTGGCTTCAATAGGTGCAGGCGTAACGTATTTACCTTTCGCCGTCTTAAAAATATCTTTCAGACGACCGGTAATTTTCACGTAGCCTTCGTTATCAATAATGCCCTTATCCCCGGTGCGTAAGAAGCCATCTTCAGTAAACACCTCCTGGGTTTTTTCTTCATCCAAATAATACTCTTTCATATTACAAGGCGCTTTCACCTGAATTTCGCCTTCGTCAGAAATACGAAGTGTGACACCGTTATACGCCTTTCCTATCGTTCCGACTTTGTCGCGACGAAATGGCACGCTGGCCGTGCCATACGCGCTATTTTCAGTCATCCCCCAGCCCTCACAGATGGGAATATCGATGTTGGCAAACCATTCAATGGTAGCAGGTGCCAACGGAGCAGATCCGCTGGCAAATAGACGTGTTTTATCTAAACCCAACCCTTTCTTAATCTTTTTAATAATGAGTTTATTAATGATGGGAATACGCAATAACGTATTCAGTTTCCTTTGCGGCAATTTTGCTAAAATGCCCATTTGAAATTTAGTCCACAACCGAGGGACAGACACAAACAAGGTTGGTCGACATGCTTGCACATCGCGTTGGAAAGTATCGAGCGATTCGACAAACGACACATGTGAACCGGAATACAGGCTTGCCAATTCAATCAACACGCGCTCTGTTATATGCGCCAGTGGCAAATAACTTAATAATCTGTCTTTCTCGGTAGTGGTAAGGGGTTCCAGGCAATGTTGCGCGGCCCAGCATATCGAATGAAAGGTGTGAACCACTCCCTTGGGTACCCCCGTGCTTCCGGAAGTATATATTATGGTCATGATAGACTGCATATCGGGAAGCGGCGAATCCTGCATAGGTTCGCAACGTATAAAATCATTCCAGTCCATATCGGATGGGGTACCAGGATAGGGAAAGGATACTGTGGGTATATGATTATCAATAGCAGCAAGTTGAGCTTCAGGGCTCTCTAATTTACCCACGAATACCAATTTTACATCAGCATGCTCAAGTATATGTCTAATGGTACTTTCACCCGCTGTCGCGAAAATGGGTACCGACACATGTCCAGCCATCATGATGCCAAGATCAGTAATAAACCATTCTGCACAATTTTTAGCAAAAATAGCAATTCTGCTACCCGGGGTAAGGTTTTTTTCATTAAGTCTGGCTGCCACGCGGCGGGCCTGATCTGCAACCTGCCCCCAGGTGTAATGCCTATATTCACCGTTTTCTGGCTGAGAAAGATAAATTTCGTTACTTTGGGAGTTTTCCCAATAATATAGACGTTCCAGTGGTGACTGAATTCGTGCATTCTTGCTGATTAATGATGCCATAAATACGATCCACTTCCTGATGCTTGATTATATTATTATGTTCGGTTCCTTCATCATTTCATACCATACAAATTCGATAAAACTCAATATCGTTGGTTGCCATGTTGAATATTTCGCAAACCTATAATGTTAAACTTTTACCATTGTCTGAAAAGCAATTCGGGCACTTCGTGAGCCGCAACAGGCTCAGAATAATAATACCCTTGCTGAGCAACACACCAATTTTCAGCAAGATATTGAGCCTGAAATTCTGTTTCAATACCCTCTGCTACACACTTCAAATTCAATTTATGTGCAAGGTTGATAGTTGCCATCACCAATGCATGTTCATTGTTATCTTCGCTGACGTCATCTACAAAGCTTTTATCTATCTTTAAGACATTTAACGGAAACTTTTTAAGATAACTTAATGAGGAGTATCCCGTTCCAAAATCATCCAGCGACATCACGAAACCTGCATCGTGAAAACGTCTAATTTGACGAAGTGCATCGTCGGCATTGTCAATTAACACGTTTTCGGTTATTTCGAAACGTAAAGCAGCCACTGGTAAATCAAATTCCTGAAGCATTTGGAGTACACCGTCAAGATCAAACTCAGTTTTAAAGTGTAGCGCTGATAAATTGACTGACATGTAACCATTGAATCCTTGATCATACCAGCTTTTCAGATCTTCCAAGCCTCGTTCCATCGATAATCGAGTGGCATCGATTATGTAACGAAGTTGCTCCAGTACAGGAATGAAATCATCTGGATCAATTGTAGTTGACTGAATGCGGCAACGCATTAACAACTCTACCCCTTCGGTTTTGCCTACCAAGGTATTGACAATGGGCTGATAGTGATTAAAGAATCCCTGCTCCTGCCACGCCAGCTTTACCAAATTTTCTAACTGTAGCCTATTCTTTGCGGCTTCATTCATTTCATGCGTATAAAACGCAAAACCGCTAAGCGTATCTTTTTTAGCTGTGTACATGGCCACATCAGCCTGTTTTAGCAATTCAATTGAGCTAACGGCATCTTCGGGATAAAAAGAAATGCCTACACTACATGACACTCTAAGAACTTCTTTGCCTATGGCGATGGGAGTTTCGACTGCTTCGATAAGGTTGGAAACGATAGGCGAAATCGCTTCCACCCCGGTGACACGCTCTAGCACAATTACAAATTCATCGCCTCCCAGTCGAGCAACTGTATCGTGCTCGGAGGCAATATTAAGCATTCTATTCGCCACCACCATCAGTAATTTGTCACCATAGTCATGGCCGAGGGAATCGTTAATTCCTTTGAATCTGTCCAAATCCACAAATAATACTGCTACTTTGGTGGCATGGTTTTGCGCAAAAGCAATAGCCCGCTCTAGCCTGTCCAATAATAAATTACGATTGACCAAACCTGTTAAGGCATCGTAATTAGCTATTTTAATCAGCTTTCTCTCTGCATCCTTTTGTATAGAAATGTCGGAAAACACCATTAAATAGTGATCAACCTTGTCAGGGTGTTTATCGTCACCCACGGCTGTGATATCAACGAGAACATCAAAACGCTGACCATCAATACCCGCGATTTGACCATCTTCTTTTAAATAAGCGCCTGGCGATAAATTGTTTAGCCGCTGATCAAACTCGCTTTTTAGGGAAGGAAACTGTTTATAAAGGCCCTGAAATTGTTTGCTCAAATCTTTTCTAGATGACAAACCGAAAATACTTTCAAAGGCGGGGTTGATTGCTAAAGGCTGCTTTTTAGCATCAAAAATCACCACCCAATCGCGGGTTTGCTTGAACGCCTCGCCGAACAATCTGACCTGCTTTTGGGCTCGGTTTAACTGTAAAATTTGATTGTGGCGGTGTTGAAGATAGAGAATGGCTAATAGAATCCCCAGAAATATAAAGCTACCGATGGCCACTGGAGAACGAAAAGGTGCGTGCGGCATATCGAATGTGATGGCAGCAGGCAATAAAGTGTAATCGGCGTGTTGCTTATCGGGAGAGACTTCAAATCGATAGTCTCCCGCAGATAAAAACCCAAAGGTGATTCGAGGCTCTCGGGTCACCCCTTCGCTAACCACTTTGTTGTTGCGCACCAATCGATATCGGAACGATAAATCTCCTGCCAAACTGGTTAGATTGGCAGAAAAGTTTATTGTCATACCAAAATCGGTATAGTGCAGGTCAAAATGACTCCCAGAAAGGTTATTCATTGATGTTGGCAGGACCCGCGAGTCTAGTTCGACGGACGTAATGGCTAGGGGCATGGAATACCGATTATCTTCTGAATATGTCAAGATTTTCTGGGGATCAAACAGTAGCATTCCATTTGTCGAACCGAAGGCTAACCGTTCATCCGTTAACTTGACTGCTGCTCCTTCGTTAAATTCGGAAACTGCTAACTCCTGCCCATAGCGGTAATTTTTTATTAGGTTCTTTGCAATGGAATAGTGATGCAGACCAGAATGGGAGCCAAACCATAAGTTGCCTTCTTCATCAGCAGTGAGGCCATAAACAATGTTCGAAAGAAGCAGGTTCTTTGCATCAAGTTTATTTTTTATTGCAAACGTATTGGCATCCAAGCCGTAAATACCATAACGAGGAAAAGCCACCCATAACTTTCCTTTTGAAATTGCATAAGAACTGATGGCTGCGTCATTATTTGTTTGCGACTGGGTAAAGTTGAAAACTTTTCTGGTAGTAAAGTTTTCGGTATCTATTAACCAAAGACCGTCAAGGGTAGATAAGAATATTTCGCCGTCATAAAAAGAATGCTCATTGAGAAATGTCACTCCAAAACTAGGGTCAAATAGATTTTCGGGCAAGGGTAATGTTTCAAGAAGCTGTTCAGAAGGATCGTAACGATAATAGGCATCGGAAATAAAATAAATCCGCCCTTGTTTATCCCTACCCGCCCCATATCCAAAATTCTCGAAAACCTGTGCGGTTTGTTTATCTTGTGTAGGGGGCAAAGAGAGGGAATGCGCAGAGGGGTCAAAAAGTTTTAATGAATCAGACGTTTGAATGATGAGTTTGTCTTCAGACGCGGGAAAGATTCGATTTATCTTAACAGACTTATAAAATTTCTTATCGTCACTGGTAAGGAAAAAATCAGAGGCATTGTTAGTGAGGTTTAATCGCGTAAGTCCATTTTCGGTACCAATCCATAATATATCGTTGTCCTGTTGCCAAAAACTCCAGATTGCGTTGTCACTTAAAATGGGTTGAGCATTAACGGCATTTTGCAACGACTTGATCGACATGGTCTTTGGTGACCAATACAGCGCCCCCCCATTCACCGAACCCAGCCAGAGGTTTCCCCCCGCATCGATTGTCAGGCTGGTAATGGATGTGTTAGAGAGTATCAACTTTTCGTTATCTGGCTCGAGTAAGTGAGTCCAACGCCATTCACCTTCTTCCTTCAGCAATTTTACTAAACCGAGATTAGTGCCCAGCCAGAATAAACCTTCAGATACTTCAACCTGGTCCCAGATATTAAGATCGATGCTAACCATATCAAATTCAGGTTCTGCTGCATCGTTTTGATGTACATACCGAACAAGGCTTTTCATGTCGACGACAAAAAGCCCTTCAACGGTGCCGATCCAAAACTGCTTTTTTTCATCCAGCAAGAAGTGTTTAACATTAATATTGTCAATGGTTGGCGCCGTTTCACCAAGGTAATTAATGTGTTTTTCCGCGGGCGTTGAATCTTTTAAATCAATCGCCACCAGTTTGTGAGTAGCCCCCACCCACAAGATTGAATGATAAAGACTTGCCACACGAATGCTTTGCACCTCTTCCCGATCGCGTTCTGGCAACCGATATAACAGTGAGACATGCTGATCTTCAGGCCGGTAGCGGATGACCTCTTCAGCGAGAGCTATGATCATGTCATGCTGATCACTTTCGAAAAAATGGGTAGCGGGCTGTATCCATTCAGGTGAATCGTTGTACGGTCGTTGGATGACACTTTCGATTTTATTTGCAGATAAATTGTAGCGAAATACTCCGTTACCGGCAGTGCTTATCCACAGATTATTTGCACTGTCGACGAACAGCGTCGTAATACTGGCGTTAACAAACACATTATTTGGGCCAGCGATAACCTCATTGCGATACCCATCCCATCGGTTTAGTCCACCATCTGTGGCAAGCCAGACAAAACCATCTTGGTCAATAACCACTTTATTTACAGTGTCTTGGGATAAGCCGTGTTTCGAGGAGAGATATTTGAAGGTGGGATTTGATACAGCCGGTTCAGCAGCGAGCAAATGACCCCAAAATGTTAAGATGAGTAAGATTACTCCATACTTCATCTGGAAAAATACCCGGACATTACCCGTATCGTAATGCCTGAATTTTGTAATAAAACAAAAGCGCCATCCACTAAAGTATGAGTCCTTTAAAACGACAGGGTTATATTGAATATGTGCGGATTACACGTGTATGAATGATATATCACCAACAAGTTGAATTCAAAAAGAATTCAACTTGTTTTTTTTCAAAATGCGGAGTATAGGGAATACTTTTTATTTTATGGTAATCTGACGTTATTGATGCAACTGTACATTCAACTGATCGATCACCTCAGCCCATTCCGCATCCTCTATTAGTTCTCGTTTAAGAAACTCTGACTGTGATGCATTCCAAAACGGGGCTTCTTCAATATGGCGACTGTCGTTTAGACCACGATGTTTTTCGATGAACTTTTCAATACTTTCATCGCTTGAGTCCAGTCCGAGTTGTTCGAAAAGATCCTGCATAGTCGGTTGATGTGTGTACATAATATTTTAGCCTCAAAGGAGTTTAGATTGATTTCAGCATGCGCCTATAGTTTCAACGAAAACATGAAACGTAGGGATCACGCCCACACATGACCTTTCACTACCGTCACTTCATTGTGAGTTAACATCTCATTATTACACACAAGTAAAAACTAACGACGAAGTTTCTCTGAGAACTCCGAGGGTAATAGTACTTCACCTTCCTCGCCCGGTAATGGGCATACCATAACCAATAAATCATCACCAGTAAGTCCTGGTTGCCACTTATTCAGCCAGTCATCTAAAGATATGCTTAATGGTTGGCAATCGGCCCACTCATCGGTGGCCCAAAGTTGCGCAAGGTCACTGGACGGCCAAATGGGAACCCCATCTTCTTCCTCATCAGTATTTAACATGACGCAGCCATGCTCGTCGTTGAGGATCCAAATTTCTTTATGTTGGATGATTAGATTCAGCGTCTCTTGTAGTCGCTGTTCAGGTGCCATTGCTAATAATGGATGCTCATGTGTTGCCATAATGTTCTCAGATTCATCAGAAAGTTAAAAATAGTTACCCATCTCTATATTGTGTCTAATTTACAGGGTTCAACTGGGTCCACGCTTTGATAGCAGTAAACATATCGGCGACCCCTTCCCGCTTGCTGGTTTTCAACATACTTAAATAAACGGTTACGCCTATCCCTTCAACAGGCTGCAGCAACCTCGCGTGCGGAAAATGAATAGAGTGACCGTTGGGTTGCATTGGTAATATTGCCAGACCCCCTTCTGAACTCAACGTCGAAATAGCTACATTTAAGGAGTTAGTTTGCAGTTTTGCATCCCTTAAATCGGGGTGCAAATGCATCAAAAATTCGTGCGCCTTGCTACCCCAGTCCACAGCAACAAACTCACTCGACTGGATCTTCGTATTTTCGTTCAAGCTGAAAAGCCCCAAAGGAATAGAAACAATGGGATGGCATATTACATCCTCCGATTTAACTGGCTCGGTGGATAACGCAAAATCGACCACCCGCTCGTGTAACTGACGCGTCAGGTGGTCTAATGTTAACACTTCAGCCTTAATCGACCATGCATTGAAATCACTGTGTAAAAATCTGAGCAGATCCACCAGTCGCAGATCAGACGCTAATTGCGTTGCCCCCAGCACCACATACTCTGCTGTTTGTTCACGCAGCGCTCGTTTAGCTTGATTCAGTGTGTCACACAGTTGTTGAGCAAAAGGAAGTAATTTCTCACCTGCCTGGGTTAATTGAATACTGTTTCGATGCCGTTCAAATAAAGAAGTATGAAAATATTCCTCTAACAATTTGATACGAGCGCTCACAGCGGACTGAGTCAGGTATAAATTTTCTGCTGCTTTGCCAAAATGACGGGTATTTACCACTTCGAGAAAAGTAGTGAGGAAACGAATATCCATGAAATTTTGTTATAGAAGTGAATCTGAGACATAAGCTGTCACAGATTCACTTGCATGTAAACCTTATAGGTAGATTTACCACCAACAAGGAGTGGTATGAGATGCCGCTGGAGCTGACATCTTCAGGTAATGTTAAGGATTATATGATTAGTCCTGATGAAGACGGCGCTGTTTTTCCTTTCGCTGAAGATCTCTCTTTTGTTTATCTTTAACCAAATGACGACGATCAGCACCTTTCTTTAAAGGTCGATCATCATCTTCTACCGAGTCCCATTCTTCTCGCTGGTAACGATAGTCTTTACTCATTGTAGCCTCATTGTGATAGTTCCATGCGCATTATCATGCGACTATTAAAAATAGGAAATGAATAATAATTGTCGTAACGATGAATAATTTTTAACCGAGCAGCTAGTACATTGCAAGCTGATTTTTGCTAGTTAGCTCTGTATACCGTCAATCAGTAAATTTAGCACAAATATTTTATCGGTCTATTCTGCCCAGCGACTTGCAGCAATTTTTTTTATGGATAAGGACATTTTTTTTTGTTTCCCTTTTGCTGAATTCTCTATTAAAAGTCAGCCTGAGTTAATTAACAGGTGTGAGAGTAATTATGAGAGCCCCTGACATCCGCATTTCTGCCAAACCATTTATAGATCGTCAACATTTTCCCTATGGTTTTCGCAAATCAGGCGATTTTAGTATTGCCGAGTCTGATTTACTGACCCAATATGGCAAAAACCTGCTCGCATTTGAAAGCGGCGAATTAGCGCCTGAAACGGAAGACGAGAAACATTTCCTGGATTTTATTCAGGGGAAAACTGCTGCAACGAATGCGGTGGAAAAGGCGTGGCAAAAATATGTTCACCTTGCCCGCGGTAAAAAACATTTTTATACATTGCATAGTTCAGCCAGTAATCAATCCGATTATGATGAAGATTTCTCAGACGAGGAATTCGATGTAGCATAACACTCGCATATGCTTAGTCGGAAAAAGGCGAACCCGTTTACGAGTTCGCCTTATTTATATGTGGTAGCGCTATGATCCTTCCTTAAATTTCCAACGAATGGAGTTAAAAAGCGTTTTTCCCTCTACACTTAGTAGACGTAGGAAGTTTAAGGAATCGATATGTTAATTTCATTTAATCAACTTACCCACTTTGCTATTCATGCCACCGATGGTGACATTGGCGGATGTAAAGATATTCTGTTTGATGACCAGGATTTTGTTATTCGTTATTTTTATGCCGATACGAATACCTGGCTTCCACTGAGCCGCAAAGTCGTCCTACCCCCCATCGCCATTATTAAACTGGAAACAGATGATAAGAAAATTCATGTCAACATGACGAGAAAAGAACTCAAGGACAGCCCATCGATTGATGAACACAAACCCGTCTCAAGAGAGTATGAAGAAACCTTATTTAAGTACTTCGGATACGGATATTATTGGATTGGGCCAGGAGCGTGGGGCGATTTTGCGCATCCAACAGAGTTAGCCAACGTCGACTTGGACAAAGCGCAACAAGATGGCCATACAAACGTGGTCAATCATTTGCGCGCATGCAGTGAAGTTCAGGGTTATGAAGTCGCCTTGGGAGAAGATGAAACCGGGCACGTTGAGGATTTCTTAATCGATCCTCAGAGCTGGCAAGTACAGTTAATTGTGATTGATACCCATAATTGGATGCCCAATGGCAAAAAATTTGTGATTGCTCCTTCCCACGTTGAAAAAATTGATTGGTCCTCACATAAAGTCGGCGTTAAATTAGATAAGGATGCGCTGCTTTCGCAGCCCGAAATTGATATGGATCGCATACAGGATGAATCATATATCGCTGAGTTAATGGCGCAGGTAAGGTAAGTGTCATGAGCGATCAACATCTCTACCAAAAGCAAACAAGCTTAGCTGTTGAAAACTTTACTATCGGCAATACCCCTATGCCCGCCACGTTCATACAGGCGCTTGGATTTGTTAAAGCATCCTGTGCCCAGGTCAATAAAGAATTGGGGTTACTTGACGACGATGTAGCCGAAGCAATCTGGGAAGCAGCCACCGCTGTCGGCCAGGGCGAATACTACGACCAATTTCCAGTCGATGTGTTTCAAACAGGTTCGGGTACAAGCACAAATATGAATGCGAATGAAGTTATCGCGTCGTTAGCCAGTGAGGCACTTTCCCGCGCAGTTCATCCCAACGATGATGTTAATAAGGGCCAAAGTTCAAATGACATTATTCCTACCACTATTCATGTGAGTGCACTTTGGCAATCCACTACAGTGTTACTCCCTGCAATCGACCGACTTATTACGGCGATTGATGAAAAAGCAGATACCTTCGCCGACGTTATAAAAACAGGGCGAACTCATTTAATGGACGCCATGCCCATTAAATTATCCCAAGAACTATCAGGCTGGCAGGCACAATTATATCTAGCAAAGAACCGTCTTACTGATACCCATGTCAGACTCAGTCAATTAGCCATAGGGGGAACGGCAGTAGGTACAGGTATCAATACTCACGCTGAATTCGGAGCCAGAGTCGCATCCTGCCTCACCCAACAGCTGGGTATCACGTTTACGGTTACCGACAATCACTTCGCGGCTTTATCCTCGCAAGACACTGCCGTAGAATTTTCTGGCCAATTGAATACTTTAGCTGTGGCATTAATGAAAATTAGTAATGATTTACGTTGGATGAACAGCGGCCCATTAGCAGGTTTAGGCGAAATTGCGCTGACTAAATTACAAGCTGGCAGCAGTATTATGCCGGGTAAGGTGAATCCGGTCATTCCCGAAGCCGTGGCTATGGCTTGTGCTCAGGTAATGGGTTTACATACCGCCAATACGCTTGCTGGACAATCTGGTAACTTTCAATTAAATGTGATGTTGCCATTAATTGGCTTTAATCTGTTAACTGCCATTCAGCTACTTTCGCAAAGTTGTGACCATTTAGCCTCTAAAGCCATTTCTGAAATGACGGTGAACCAGCAACAGCTTAAAAAGGTGCTTGCCAAAAATCCTATTCTGGTGACCGCGCTTAATCAGCACATTGGATATGAAAAAGGTGCTGAAATAGCGAAGGAAGCCTACGATAGTGGTGAAGATATTCTTACTGTAGCCGCGAAAATGACAGACTTCAGTGAAGATGAATTAAAACGTATCTTAGACCCTGCCAAACTCGTAAGCCCAGCAGGGTAAAGCGCTAGCAGTAAGCTCACCCACAAGAAGGGGTGGACTATGCCACCTCTTTTTGTTCACAAAAGAAGGAGTAAAGTAACGCTATTGTCTGCTCGATGCGACTATCTTTCAGGCTGTAATAGATGACTTGTCCGTCTCGACGGGTAGCCACCATTTTTGCTTCTCGTAATAGCGCTAAATGTTGGGATAAAACCGGTTGAGTCACTGGGATGCGGGTTAACAACTCTGAGACCGATAATTCGTTTTCAAGTAAAGAACACATCACCATAAGGCGGGTTTTATTGGCAAACTGCTTAATGAATCGCTCAGCACTAGATGCGTTGTCAAGCATTTCGCGGGTATCAATTGTATTGTCTAATTCCATGATAAAACTCTTAGAAACCTGCACGTATTTCTGCTGCGAAAAATGTAACCAGCAGAATAAAAATAGTTAAACCTATCGTATGATAATCAACCAGATATTTCGTTTACGCTATGAGGGAAAATATAAGACGTTTCTTATAGTAAACTTCACGCAAACCTTTATGGAGACACGTTTACATGATACTCAACATGCAGCAAAGATTGCAATCAATTTCACCGTTAGTTCGAAAAGTAACCGCCCAGGAAGCGGCGAAAGAATGCGCACAAAATAAGGGAACCGTTTTAGATGTGAGGGAGCCTGCCGAATGTGAAACTTCGCCAGTGAAAGCAAGCATCAACATTCCTCGCGGCGTGCTGGAAATGAAGATAATTGAAAAGTTTAAGGACCCTAACCATCCTTTTTACATACACTGCGCGTCAGGCGTAAGGGCACAATTAGCGGCGGAACAATTGATTCATATGGGTTACACAACGGTCAGCGCCATCACCTGCGATATTAAAACGCTTACCAGCGTTAACTTTTCTGACTAGATCGCATTTATCCCCTATCGGAAATAATTCATGTCGTAGGACAGTTTGATATGGTGTACGCTGTTAAAAATCAATAAATATTACGTAGTATTATGCCTAAAGCAACGTTAGAACAATGGCGTATGTTTAAAGCTGTTGTTGATGCCGGGGGGTTCAATCAAGCCTCAAATGTGGTGCATAAAAGTCAGTCAAGCGTCCATCACGCTGTTAACAAACTAGAAGAGACACTCGGGGTGGCTTTATTTGATAACGATGGACGCAAAATAAAGCTCACTGAAGAGGGAAAGTTACTGCTTTCGCGGGCCACTTGGCTGCTGGAAGAGGCTAAAAAATTAGAATCAGTTGCTCATGGTCTGCAGCATGGCGTCGAGAGCCAACTTCGCATCGCCGTTGATTTGATATTCCCAGCAGATATTTTGCATGCAGTGCTCAATACCGTTTCTGCCCAATATCCCTATTTACGAATTGAATTAATCGAATCCGTGCTAAGTGGTGCGAACGCCTTACTAACTTCCGGCCAGGTGGATTTGGCAATATGTCCCTTCCCCTACCCTGATGGCTTTACCGAAGAATTATGTAATATAAATTTTATTGCTGTGGCCAGCCCTGATCACCCATTAAGCCAGCAAAATAAGACATTGACGACCAAAGACTTAAAAACGTATCGTCAAATTGTGATACGAGACTCATCAAACGAAAGGAAGACAGATGCAGGTTGGTTAGGTGCGGAGCAACGTTGGACAGTCAGTCACATAAGTACATCAATAGAAATGATAAAAAAGGGTTTTGGCTTTGCCTGGCTTCCTGAAAAATTGATAGAAAAATATTTGTCGGATAGCACCTTAAGAAAATTACCCCTCAAACAAGGAAGCAGTCGACAAGCTACGCTCTATTTATGCTTTGAAGATGGTGAACTCCTTGGCCCCGCCGCGCGTGAGTTCATAGGTAGACTGAGGTATGAATTAATGCAATTACAACAAATTGAGAGCTAGTCAATTAGAGGAGTATCTCTATTAAAACAAGGGAGGAATCATTGCACATTCAGACAGAAAGCGTTATAACAGGGACGTTGCCGTATAAAAATCAAAAATAAAGGCGCTTATCATGTTCCCTAAGACGAAAACGGAATTCAAATCCCCCTATTTGTATATCCTGCGGGAAAGGTCAACAAACCCCGAAGTATTATTTATTCAGCCTTATATGGAAATTTGCTGAGATCTCATTATGCCTTCCAAACTTAGTCTTCTAAAAGAAAACAGCCAAATCAGAAAACGGATGTTAATCGGCTCTGTGGGTTTGACTCTTATAGTCATTTCCATATTTTCCTATCTTGGCTCAGACATGTTATTGAACTTGGAATCACGACTTGCCCAACGTACATTTAATGGGCAATTAAGTGGAATTGCTCGGGTGCTCAATGAATATCCAGAATTAGTTCATGCTTCACTCCCGCAAGCTGAAAGTGAGTCTGCCCCCACGTTTTTATTGCCTGTTCAACGAGATTTGGTGGTGTTACTGGTTGGCAACCAAACCGTGTTCCGAAGTCCTACAAACGCACCATCCCTACCCCTTGATATCAACTTTATCAAACGCAGCCCCTTGGGTTTTACCTCAATCAGCAACGTGCCTGTCTTTATTAGCAAACAATGGTCAGATCAGCACAAGCAATACGTTACAGCCGTCTGGTTAGCCAAAAGTCAACATATTGCTACCCGAGAGGTAATTAATCATCTTACATTGACGGCGATATTAACTTTTATGATTGCGGTTTGGGCGGCAGTCATCATTTCTGTTTTAGTAACCCGAAGATTTGAAAAGGCTAACCGTTTACTGCAAAAAATGGCACTGGTAGATGCATTGACTCATTTACCTAATCGAAATGCATTGTTAAACAGTGTGCGCGTAACGGGCAATTCGGGAGCGTTATTCTTTATTGACTTAGATCGTTTCAAAGAGGTTAACGATGAGATGGGTCACGACGTTGGCGACAGTTTATTAATCGCATTTGCAAAGCGGTTAACGCAAATCGCTGGTGACAATGTCAGGGTGTACCGTAATCGTAGCGACGAGTTTGTGTTATGGCACCCGGACCTGGCGCAGAGCAATGCTAATGAATGGGCTTTTTCCTTGCTGTATCAGTGTCGAAACGCGCTATCTATGCCAGACTACACATTTGAAGTGGGTTGTACAATTGGGGTAGCCTGCTTTCCAGAACATGGTAAAAACATTAGCATGTTATTGAAGAATGCTGAACATGCTATGCACAGAGCCAAGCAGCTTCGTCTAGGCATCGAAATTTACAATGATGCTCATGAATACGGCTCAGGGCTCCAGGTTGCCTTGCGAAGCCAACTTTATCATGCATTGCAACAGCGCCAGTTTCATCTTTATTACCAACCTAAAGTTAGAATGGACTCTCAGGAAATGACGGGCGTCGAAGCTATCGTGCGCTGGCACCACCCTGATGAAGGCATGCTTTTACCAGCCTCATTTATCGACTTAGTGGAACAAAGCGGCATCATTCATTCCTTTACGCGTTATACGGTTGAAGAGGCGGTAAATCAGATCAAAATTTGGCAGAAGCAAGGTTTTGACGTACCCGTTTCAGTTAATTTGTCAGCGTATAACCTACTCGATGATGCATTTATCGGGTTTATTGCAGATTTGTTGGCAAAAACAGGTGTGAGCCCCAGCCTGCTTGAATTCGAGTTGACCGAAAGTGCCACCATGGTGGATATTGATGTTAGCAAAAAAATGATAAAAACGTTTAAAGAGATGGGAATTAAAACGTCTATCGATGACTTTGGCACAGGTATGAGTTCATTTGCTTACTTGCGAGAATTAGATATTCATACTGTCAAACTGGACCGTTCCTTTGTCAAAAATATTCATCAGATTGAAAAAGATGAACGCATCGTTGAGGGTATTGTCGCCTTGTGTCGCAGTTTATCTATTAATATCATTGCAGAAGGTGTTGAAACCGCGAGGCAGGCGGAAATATTACAAGGCTTGGATTGCCAGTTTGCACAAGGATTTTTATTTGGCAAACCCGTGCCGTCAGGCTTGGTGCATTCGTTACTCCCTTCTATGAAGTCATTAGCCACACAGCCCGTCTAAACGTTTGAGAACGTCTAATTTATCAGGGGTAAAAGATGATAACCCGCAGTAGCCAGACCAAATGTGGCGAGCGATAACCCGAGTAAGGCTACGGCTCCATCATCTGTGGCCATACCGATCGCCATGATTAATACCGCGAACGCTGGAACTAACCCCATGAACGGGACAAGCTCCAACGGGACCATCAAAATGCCACAACATGCACAGGTCAGCGCAATGAAGGTCCTAAACAACGGCTGGCGAATAAACAACCACCTGGGAAAAAGAAAGCGGTCAATTTGTAATGCCGCAGGCTTAATCTTGGTGATGCCGGAATTAAGCGACACTTTGTCGATAGTAATTTGTTTGATGGCCGACGGTAGCCATGGATGACTCCTCGACAGTAAAACTTGCAAAGAAATAAGAAAAATAGTGATACCCGTTACCGTTGGTATACCCGGAATCGCACCAATGGGCGTCGCGCTGATAAATGCCGGTACCGCCAGCATTGCCCCGAAGCCCCGCTTTTCCACCAGATGCAGAAGTTCACCAAAGGTAACTTTGTCGGTGCTGCCTGACGTTTGCATACGCCCTAATAATTCGTATAGCGTCAATGAGCGTGATAGAGTTTCGCTATACATAGCTGATTCCTTGTCATCAATGTGCGGCAACATTCATTAACCCAATGTAACCAGAACTGGCGAGTAACATTTGTTATGCGAGTTTCCTGCCAGGTTTGTTTTAGGATTAACAGTGGACTGCGCAAACACTTTTAGAATAAGCTACACAGAAGAAATTTATTGATCTTAACCTCCACTTTGAATGTACATTTGTCATTCGTAGTTAAAACCATAATAAAAGGAAGTACCTGTGCTAACAGTATTACTCGTTGATGATGATCCAGAGTTCACCGACGTAGCCTGCACAATTATAGAATTCTTAGGTCATGAAGTCTTAACTGCCGGAAACTTACAGGAAGCGAGGGACTGGTTGGAAAAAGAACAGTTTGACCACGTTCTGCTCGACTTTATGCTTCCTGATGGTAGCGGCGTGCATTTGTTTGAAGAATTGGATCAGCTTGCCAAACGACCTCGTGTCACTCTTATTACTGGACATCCGTCTGTACGTGGAATCATAAAAGGGTTATGTGGCCCCAATATCGATTATCTTGTCAAGCCTATCCAACGTGAAGAAATCGAAGCCGTTCTTGAAGGGAAAAAATCCTCGAAAGGGACAGGTGGATCAAATATTAAAAAGCATTTTGGGCACTTGATTGGCGAATCAGCCCAAATGAAAGAACTGTATAAACTCATTGAAAGAGTTAGTCGAACCAGCGCTAACGTTATGCTGTTAGGTGAAAGTGGTGTTGGTAAAGAGGTGGTAGCAGAATCCATTCATGAAGCATCCGAAGTGGAAGGACCGTATGTTGCGACAAACTGTGGAGCCTTCTCAAAAGAACTGATTGGCAGTGAATTATTTGGCCACGAAAAAGGGGCATTCACAGGCGCCGTGGGCCGAAAATCAGGTGTGTTTGAACAAGCTGAGGGCGGCACCCTGTTTCTTGACGAAATTACCGAGATGCCTATAGACATGCAGCCAAATTTGCTGCGGGTGTTGGAAAATAAAGTTGTTATTCGCGTCGGGGGCACTAAAACCATCCCTGTAGCATGTAGAGTGGTTTCGGCAACCAACCGCACCATGGAAGAAATTGCAGAAAGCAAAGTCTTGCGTGAAGATATTTATTTCCGTTTAGCCGTCTTTCCTATCACAATTCCTCCACTACGCGAGCGCAAAGAAGATATCCCGTTATTGGCAACCTACTTTATCGATGAACTGAATAAAGAGAATGACACCCGATTTGAATGGGATGAGAGTCAACTTGATATGCTTACTGCGTACGATTGGCCTGGCAATGTCCGTGAATTGCGTCATTTTGTTCACCGTGCTGCTATCATGAGCGATCCGGACAAGACAGAATTAGAGCTGCCTAAAACCATTGAATCGCCTTTTGCTAAGAAACAATCTACTACCCCAGCACTGCAAGCGGGCAGAACCATAGAAGACGTAGAAAAAGAGCTTATTTACGCAACATTAGAGAAAGTCAACGGAAACAAAACCTTAGCAGCTGAGATGCTAGGCATTAGTACCAAGACACTATACAATCGGTTACACGCTTACGGCGACCTGAGTAAAGAAGAATAATAAGAGGGTTTCAACGTGAACGAAAAAGAATTTTCCATCGTGACTGCCCATGTTCACGATGCAAGAAAGCCTTTGAACAGAATTTCCATGCAGGCAGAATTAGTGAAAATGGCCTTGCAGGGAGAAGTTCCCGTAGACAGGGCGTTAACCGCATTGGATAAGATTATCGCAAGTACGAAGGACTGCAGCGAACAATTGACCCACATGGTAGATATTTTGGGCAATTCAATAACGGAATAAGTTGTATGAAAAATGGGCTGCTGCAGTCTCTTTATAGTTGGATTGCGATTGTCGCTATTGTTGTTACCGTCATTACAGGTAATTCTTTTTATGTAATTAGTACTCTAGACAATCTGGCAGAGCTTGAAGCCAGATTATTTAACGTCACTAAAATCACTGAATCTATTACTAAACTTCACGTTGCCATTCTTCGCACCGAATCTGGTAAGCGGGGCTATTTGCTCACACGGAACGAGCAGTATTTATCAGATTATACGGATACGTTGAATAAGCTTAACGGTCTTTTAGAAGAAGTTGAGTACAAATCGCAGGAGTTAGATAATGATCAGGACGATCAAATTGATCAGCTATTATCGTTAAGTAAAGTCAAATTGAATGACATGATCAGTACGGTTGAATTAGCGCGCAATGGACGTTTCGATCAGGCGATGGAAATTGTGAATTCAAATCGTAGTCTGATTTTATACGAAGAGTTTGAGAATACTTATAAGGAAGTAAGACGCCAGGTTAATAAAATGCAAAACAAGCATTTAAAAAATCTGGTCCAGCTCAGGAAAGAGTCATTTACTACTCTGGCTGTATCGGGCATCTCAACCGCCCTACTTATCATTCTCATCTTCATCCTGCTTAAGATAAATGTAAGAGAAGCATATCGGCATCAAAAGGAGCTTGAAGCGCATAACGAAGAACTTGAGGAAAAAATAGATCTTCGGACTCAAGAACTGCAGATTTATTCTGATGAGCTAGCCCGTAGTAACCGGGAGCTAGAAGACTTTGCTTTTGTTGCCTCTCACGACCTTCAGGAACCACTTAGAAAAATTCGCGCTTTTGGTAATCGCCTGGAGTCAGGCTATGCTGATGTAATTGACGAGCGTGGGCGCGATTTTATGCGGCGAATGCTAAACGCTGCTGAGCGCATGTCACTGTTAATCAGAGACTTACTCGCCTTTTCCCGCGTCGCCACACGGGGAAAAGAATTCGCCAAGGTTGACTTGAATAATGTCCTTGAAAACGTTAAAGGTGATCTGGAAATTGCCATTGACGAGTCGGAAGCCACCTTAGAATGTGATAAGCTCCCAATAATCAACGGTGACCAGAGCCAGCTTGAACAACTATTCCTCAATCTGTTATCGAATGCGTTGAAATTTCGCCAACAAGATATTGCACCGCGAATCAGCATTGGGCTACAGTCTCCCGACGAGGATGACTTGGAGCATGTGTTCAAAATTGCCGAATACACATGGATTAAAATAGTGATAAAAGACAACGGAATTGGCTTTGAACAATCTTTTGCAGAGAAAATATTCGCTCCATTCCAGCGTTTGCATGGACGCAGTGAATATCAAGGTACGGGTATTGGTCTAGCCGTATGCAGACGAATTGTAGAACGTCATAATGGTTATATCAGCGCAAAAAGCTCACCGGGCACGGGCGCTATATTTTCAATTGTAATTCCTGTTGATGGTGAACCGTTCGCCACGACAATTGGTAAAGGAGTAACGGATAATGTCGCGTAATACTGCAACCGCCATTAACATATTAATGGCTGATGATGATGAAGATGATCGTTTACTTACCATTGACGCATTAAAAGAAAGTCGCGTACTCAATAACTTGTATTGCGTAGAAGATGGGGTGGAATTATTGGAATTCCTGCGCAGAGAGGGTAAATATAGCGATCCAAAAGACTCCCCTCGCCCTAGTTTGGTGTTGTTGGACTTAAATATGCCTCGTAAAGACGGTCGCGAAGCATTAGAAGAAATGAAAAAAGATCCAGCGCTTAGAAGTATTCCAGTCGTGATCCTTACTACCTCTAAGGAGGAAGAAGATATGCTAAGGGGTTACGACCTGGGTTGCGCGTCATACATTACTAAGCCCGTCAATTTTGAAGGCTTAGTCGAACTGATGCGAGCATTAGGCAAATACTGGATAGAATTTGTTGAGTTGCCCCACGATTAATTAATTCATTAAATGTTAGGTAACAACTTTTTGTGACGGATATCATTCGAGTTCTTCTCATTGAAGATGATGAAGACGATTATTTTTTAACTGCTGATTATCTATCTCAGTGTGAAGACCCGCGTTTTCAGTTGAGTTGGGTTACCAATGGGGAAGATGCGTTAGCCGCGTTGAAAAAGAAACCGTTTGATATCTGTTTACTCGATTACATTCTTGGGCCGGAAAACGCCTTGGATGTGCTTGAAAATCTTAAAGCACATGGTATTTCGGTTCCCGTTGTCATATTGACAGGTCAGTCTGACACGCAAGTCGACGAAATGGTTATGCGTGCGGGTGCAGCTGATTATCTCACTAAATTAGAAATTGAGACGCCTCGTTTCATGCGCACTATACGCTATGCGATGGTCCGTAGTGAAATAGAAAACGAGCGCGTTGAACGACATAAAGTCGAGCAACAAAATAAAGCCAAAGATAAATTCCTGGCCCATCTGGGGCACGAATTACGCACGCCACTCACCTCGATATTAGGTTATACCGAGCTGCTTCTGGATGATGATAAAAGTGAAAAAATCCAGCAGGAATTATCTATTATTCATACCAACGGTAAACATCTGCTCAGTTTATTAAACGATTTGCTGGATATGTCGCGGATCATGGCAAATAAGCTGGAATTATCGCCACGCACTATTCATTTCAGTCCGTTTATGACCGACGTTCACTCCTTGATGAACTTGGCCGCAAAAGATAAAGGACTATCATTAACGATTCAGTCTGACACACTAGTACCAGAGCAAATTTTTACTGACCCTACCCGGCTGCGTCAGGTACTCATAAATCTCATCAGCAATGCGGTTAAATTTACTGATTCTGGGAAAATTGTGGTCACTGTTTCACTGCAAAGTGGTAAGGGTTTGATGGCACCGCCCAAACTTCAGTTCGATGTAGAAGATACCGGCATAGGCATGCCACCAGATAAGCTGGATTCGATATTCCAACCCTTTGAGCAAATTGAAGATGTCATGCGGGCCAACCACGGTGGCGCAGGACTTGGATTGGCTATTAGCCGTGAACTCGTACATAAAATGGGAGGTGAGCTTACGGTTACTTCCCGCTTTGGTGAAGGCAGCAAATTTACGTTTAGTATCCATCCTGGTGCAATTAACGAGGGTAAACTCGAACATTTAAGCCTGACTTCACCGCAGGCCACGGTCGCCAATGATCCTCATTTACATGTGACCGGTCGCGTGTTGATTGTCGATGATTTAAGAGAAATCCGCAGACTGACCGGCCATCTCGTAAGCCAGTGTCATGCCAAAGTGGGGTATGCTGAGAATGGAGTGAAAGCGCTTGAAGCCGTGCTTTTAGCAGAGGAAGAAAATCATCCGTACCATTTAGTCTTAATGGACATTCATATGCCGGTGATGAACGGCATAGACGCCTTAAATGCAATCCGTCGTCATAAGAGCCAGGTGGCGGTAGTGGCTATTACCGCTGCAAGTCGAAAAGGCTTGAAACAGTCTTTACTCGAACAAGGATTCGACGATGTGATAGGCAAACCTATTGATAAAACCGAGTTATTAACTGTCCTCGATAAATATCTTATTCGCACGAATGAACCTACTAATGCAGGCCGTGAAAGGGACAGTGTAGTACATAGGCATCTCCCCAAAGATAACGCTAGTCAACGAAAGAAAATTCTGGTTGTTGAGGATGATTTTGACGCATCTGAGTTAATGCAACTGCTGCTTACGCATCAAGGGCACGATGTGATGATAGCCCATAATGGAAAAGAGGCGGTACAGTGCCTTAAAGAATCCAGCTTTGACTACGTTTTACTTGATCTCACTTTACCAGATACTGATGGTTACGCCTTGGCAGAAGACATAAAGACCTACCAGGGGGATATTCGTATTGTGATTGTTAGCGGTTATGAGCCCGATCATGACAAGATGTCAGAGCTTGGAATTGAAGAAGCCTTGGTTAAACCTGTTAGCAAAGAAATGTTAGCCAATTTAATTAACTGAATTTGTTTACGAAATTATTACATGTCCGCTGCACATTTTACCTGCCCACCTATTACTTTTCACACCTTCCATAATAAACCCTTTTGATTTCAGCTTGTTAAAGAATTTTACTTAATGGTATGTGCTTTGCAACGGTTTGTCTGCATTTGCAAATTATTAATCAAGGAGATTCTTATGGCTACGCACGCAACGCATTCCTCTACTCCCGGAAATGCCACTGCTCCAGGTAATGTTGCTGGAGATACACGGGCAAACAGTGTTTCAGATAATTCTCACCCTGTAACAGACAAACTTAAAGATACCCTTCATACCTCCGTTGATAAGCTAGCAGGCTCAGCTGCACGGGCAGAAGAGAACCTTCGTAAGTCAGCCCATGATTCTGCAGAAAATTGGGAAAAACGTAAGGTTGAAGCTGAACAAAAGTGGCAAACATCATCAATTCGTAAATATGCGGTTGAAAACCCTCTGACCACCGCTGGTATAGCGTTTGCCGCCGGTATGTTGTTAACTTCTATATTCCGCAGCAAATAATCGATGGAAGCGTCCAATTCTCAGCGCGAACAGACGCCCCCCATAGCTGACGAAAAGGATCCATATTGCCCGGCCAGCAAAACTGGCCGGGCAAGCGATTGTAGCGAAGAGACCTCATTGTATGATGAAGCCTCACTATCTCGCACAATCGAAGTTGCGAAGAACGCATTTGCACTAAAAAAACAGGAGTTAGAAGCAGTCGGAGAAGTCGTTGCAGCAGAAACTGAGCTGTTTAAGAAATCGGCTATTATTACTGTCGCTTCGCTTGCCGCCGCATTTATTTTCACCTGTTTTAGCTGGATCGCGCTAAATGTTCTTCTCGCTTTAGGATTAGTCGATTTAGGTCTGCACTACTTAGTTGCAGTTGCAATTGTATTGGGTCTGAATATCGGCGTAGTTGTCTTTGCTCTGGTTATCGCAAACCACACCTACAAACGGGTTTCATTGCGTCCTATTTTTGAAGCGCTGCTAGGCAAAGCCGGAAACTAGGGAACTATTATGAGCATGTTTATCAGTAAAGAACTTCATGCTGTGAAAGCTTCGCGTCGCCGTTTCGATATAGCTAAACGAAAAAGCGACCTCACTACGCAACAGTTGAAACTGAATAGCAAACTATTAATTGCCTCACCCGTAGGGATCCTGACATTTTTTAGTATCGGCGCCTATAAAGGTGCTACTACGGATAGCCCACCTTCTAGACGAAGGCAGGCAATACTCATATTTTTACGCAGTACCCTCATGAAATTTCTATCGTAAGGAGTTGAGCATGTTCGAACGGAAATCGTTAACGCGTATAACGTATTTTATAAGTAGCGCTATTTTCGCACTAACACTTACGTTGGCATGCTCTACCGTACCGAGCGCCTCGCCCACTCCCTATCAGTCTGCCACCATGCCTAACGGATATGGCTATTCAAGCATACAGTTAGCAGATAACGAATATAAAGTTCTTTTCAAAGCCACCGATAAAACCTCTGCTGATTTAGTACAGGAATATACGTTAAGAAGGGCAGCGGAGCTGGCCAAAAAGCAAAACTTCTCGTGGATATCTATTGTCAAAACTGACGTTGAGAAAAAGCCTGGTATTGGAAAATCAATCGTCAGGAATAAACCCAGCCGTAATGTGAAAATTCCCCAGGACCAGCAGTGTACCATGTCTGGTTGTGAAGAAGTCGCCCAACCCTTTATCGAAAATCAGGATGATATTGAGGTAAGGGACACCCCTATGTCGGACATTTATTACTCTATTATCGTGCGTATGAGTCAGAGTAAGCCCCCCGGAAACGCTTTTGCCGTAAATGAAATTTTAACTAACGCGAGCCAGGCAAAAAACGCCAACGCCGGCTAATTGCTTACATGCAGATTAAACTGTTAACGCGATCAGAGGATATTTTTGTCCGGAGCTTTGAATATTTTATAGACTCATTAGGAAAAAAATTCGCTCTCCACCTCCCCTCGTTCTCCACGTGTAACATCACATCCTCAACCCACTGATTTATATATAATATTTTTACACATTAAAGATAAGTAATTGAATTAATTCAGGTATACCATGTGCAGCTTGTTCTTAGCTATTTGTGTCGTCTATGTTATTCAAATAAAGGAGAAAGCTCGTGGATCATCAAGCTCCTAGTGTCCAAAAAGTCTCAGAAATTATAAAGGTTCTAAATGGTGGGATTGAATTTTACCAAGATGGTGTCGAAAAAGTGAACGAAGCACGAATAACGTCATTGTTTACAAGGATGATTGAAGAGAAAAAGGAAGCGGTGACCGCTTTACAGCCTTACGCAGTAGCTGAGCAAGGCCGCGCAGAAACAAATCATGATGTTGGCGTTGATATTAGGAATATGTACACCACTCTCGTTGGTAGCATTACTAGCGACAAAGCGCATACTTATATCAAACAGTTGGAAGAAGTCGAGGATAAAGTCCTTCTTTCAATCGACGAAGCGCTGGAGGAGGAGCAACCCTCAAATTGCGCGGCTGAACTCAGGCGCATTCGTACTCGAATGCAACAATGTCATGATGAAATGAAACTATTGCAGACAGAAACCGCTTAACCGTAATACTGGCTGACCTCCTCTTAGCCAGGAGGCGCAGCTTACTTATTAAAGATGCACATCATTAGAGCGAGCAACCCAATCCATATCCTTTGTTTGCTCGTCCAGGGTACCTTTCGCATCCTCCAGAAAAATTTGGCAGAAATAGTCGACACATTGATACTGCTCACGGTAGGACTTTAATTGAACCTCCATTTCTTGCATTGCATTGGCAAACTCGGAATTTGATTTTGATAGTTCATAATCACATTTGAGGTATGCACATAACACGTCAGCCGCTTTTGCCAGTCTGACATGCATATCCTGCTTATCTTGCTCTATCAAAGGAACATAGCGCTGCTGAAGCGTTTCTGGCAGTGTTTTGATGAGCATTCCTTCAAAGCGTTTTTCCAACTTTTTGATAGCTGCGGTAGTCTCAGGATCATGGTATTTAACTGGACTGGGAATATCACTCATACCCGCAATTTCACTACCTTCATGGAATATGGCCATACTAGCCACCCTATCTGGATTTATCTCTTCCCCAAAGATATCCGCCGCAATCGTTCCTAGCATGTGGGCAACCACAGATGCCTCATAAATATGTGTTGACAACATTTCCTCTTGAAACTGTGCCATCAATGGCCACCGCTTTACGTTTCTAGCACGTTGCATCAGGCCTATAAACGCTGAATGATCTTTCGCCATAATTTAACTTGTCCCCTATTTGCAAGATGTGCTGTATTGTATCAACAATTGGACGTGAGCATGACGATTAATGGTTTGCGCTTAAAGATGATAATGACCAGGAGAAGTTTTGCTGTGTAAAAAGTGCAAGATTAAATGTAATTAATTATTGTGTATTCCTTTCCGTCGTTCCCACAACCAAACAATTTACCTTAATTTCAACAACTTACTTCATTGGCACAAAAAAAGCATAAGTACTTTTGACATTAAATGAACTCGATAAGGGGATTACCATGTTAGGTTGGGCTATTACATTCTTTATTATCGCCATTATTGCAGCAGTTTTTGGTTTTGGCGGCATTGCTGGTGCAGCAACTGGTATTGCACAATTTTTATTCTTTGTTTTCGTAGCGTTACTCGTCATCTCATTGGTAGCGAATGCACTACGGGGCAAATCACCTAAAGTCTGAACTAGGAAAAGGAGAAAGGATTTATGATTTCTTATAAAGCATTTTTGAAAACATTATTAGTCGCAGGTTTTGCGATGTCACTAGCGGCTTGTGATGAAGGTCCGGCCGAAGACGCAGGTGAAGAGCTAGATGAGGTCGTGACAGACGCAGGTAATGCAGTAGAAGATGCCTGTGAAGATGCTAAGGAAAATATGGATGCTGACGACGAAGATTGCTAAATAAAGCAGTTAATTAAAAAGCCAGGAGCAAATGCGTCCTGGCTTTTTTGTATGAAATTAAGAATTTAATTCTTAACTTGTTGAAGCACATAGCAATAGTGTTAAAACACAAATAACGACACCGTGAAATAAGGCATACGAGCATAAAATCATTGAGAGGGTGTGGGCTATTTTAGGCCGGTCGCGTGGCGTAACAACCTCCTGCTAACTTTTTATTTTTTCATCTCTAAAGGTTGCGTTGTTGACGCCGAATCAGATTATTAACATTTGCTTCAGTCGCGCTAACCCTTCGCAGATTGGCTTTAAGAAGGTGGTACCTTGTCGCACCATACTAAGGTAGGACGTGAATGCAACGTTGTGGGTTTTGGCCTCTCGTTTTTGCGTTAAATATGTTGAGTGGCATGTTCATTTAATTACTTTGGCTATCATGAGAAGCTGAAACGGAGTGATAAAATACGAATATCACTTTATATGCAAACCGTGCTTTTCAAAGAGTGAAAACGTCTGGTCCAATACAACAATGGACGATTAGTCTTATTAAAAAGCTATTCCCACTTTAAAAACACATTTTAAATGTATTTCCTCATATCACACGGAAATGACAATTGAAAAAGCTGAGCGTATGAACGGACCCTATGGTGAAGTATACCGCTTCACGAATATCACACTTTAATTATCGGTCTCTGGCTCTTGACGTGTCCAATGAAGGAACACTGCCAACGCCACTAATAATATGCTTGCAGAGATAACTACAGCGACTGGATAAAATAAGTTTCCTGCCATATCCAGTTGGCTATATTTAATAACTAAAATTAGCCCTTCTAACACCAACGCAATTACCACCACACTGACAAAACGGGTGACAGTGCGCCTGATGGACCAGATCAGTCCAATGTCTTCGTCACCCTTACCTCTGTACTCTTTAAATATGCCTACTGATAATTCGTAGGTAGCCAATGCAATAAAGAGGTCATTTATGCTGCGAATAATCCCTGTCACAAATTGTTCATCTGATTGTAGCGCGGTGACGAAGTGATATATTGCCATTCCCACCATGGAGTACGAAACCACCATGAACAAAACGGAAAACATTGAAGCAGTCGCTTTGCGGATCCATTTCTTTTCACCTAACACACTACTTTCCCTTGTGCTTATCCGCGACAAACCAATTTAGCAGTGCTGGCAGTAGTGTCACATCAGTAATTAAAGCCATCAGCATAGCGGTGGCAGTGAGCAGGCCAAAGTAAACACTGGGCAAAAAGTTCGAGAAGCCAAACAGTGAAAAACCAATAGCAATGATGGTGGTGGTAAATAGAATGGCTAAGCCGGTATGCCCGAAAGCACTGTTACTTGCAGCCTGCGCTTGTGAATGGCTTTCGTCGGTAGCCTTTAATCCCTGCAGGTAAGCATGTAAAAAATGAATGGTATCGTCCACTGCTATTCCCATTGCTATTGCTGCAATAGTAATAGTCATGATATCGAGTGGAATTCCTATCCAACCGATCACTCCCAGTATTCCAAGCGTGGTGAGAATATTCGGCACTAACGCGATTAAGGCAATCTTCATTGAACGAAATATAGCCAGCAGGACTAATCCGAGAACCCCATACACAATGCCTAAAGTTTTAATTTGGGAGTCAAATAAGCGAGATAAAATATCCTGGTATAGAATAAATAAATTAGTGAAGGTGAAATTTTGTGCCTCCAGGCCTACGGATTTCAGATCAGCTGAAAGATTTTCAATGAAAGTTTCTCTATCCAGACCTTCGGTGGTGTCCTGGATCCTAATTGATACCCGCATCTGCTTCGAATCGGGGGAGTAGTATGCTCCTACTAGCTGGTTAACCACCTCTTTATCGAGTAAATGATAAATTGTTGTTAACTCATACTCTGTCAGCGGTATATCGTTATTGAGCTTTTTTGCCAAACGTGTGAAATTCACCACCGATGTCACGCTGCCTGTGGCATCGAATGCCTCGATAGCTGCCTGCACTAATTGCAAGCGCCCCACACTATCCGCAGTCAATTGCAGTTCATCATTTTGATTACTCTGCTTTAGGTCAATGATGACATCCAGCGGTGTGGAGCCACCAAATTCTTTATCAATAAAGGCCAGTTCTTGATGGACTTGTGTATCCTGGTCGAAATAATCGATAAATGAATTTTCTACATCAAGTCTCGTAATACCAAGGGCGATTAATATAGCGACTATCAAACTGACTGACACCACGGTTTTCGGAATGGCTAAATTCATCCGTTTAAGTACGTTCAAAATACGTTTAACGAATGTAAAGTCTTGAGTTTCTTTGGTTTTCGGTAACAGACAAAGTAACGAAGGAAACAACAAAAGCCCAACGGCCATAGTAACCAGCATCGCAGCCAACATCATCCATCCAAACGCGACTACAGGCTGCAAGCCACTGAATATCAATGAGCCAAATCCGACAGAGGTGGTTAAAGTAGCGAAAAAACACGGACTGAGTTTGTCTTCAAGCGTCGCCACCACCCGCTCTCGCTGGGACAGACTGTGATCATCCCTGCTGATATCGCGATAGCTTCCAATTAAGTGAATCATCACCGCTAAGGTCAGAATCAATTGCAAAGCCACGAAATTTGCCGAAATAACTGTGGTGCGCATGTCCAGCATGCCAAAAATACCCATAGTTAACAGCACGCTGACAGCACAGGCAAACAACGGAAAAAGAACCCACTTGATTGAACGATACAACACCAATAATAAAAATGCGATGACACCTGCAATTGCGCTACCAAAACTGATTAAATCTGATTTGATAATGTCGATGAGATGCTGCCCTACTACATAGGAGCCGCCCATATATGTGCTGGCGCGATCCTTTACCTCACTGGCAATATTCTCTATTTGCGCGATTTCTTTTTGTCGTTGCTCTGTCAGCGCTTGTTTGATTGGGTCAGCTTGCTGCTGCAGTGAAGCGAGGGTTTGCTCCTCTTCTTCGGTTAACTCCCGGTTAAGTAAGTTTGCCTGAATCTTAGTCATCTGAGTTTCAATATCGGCCAGCTCAGAGTTTTGCTCAAATACAATTTGGATCGCGGTAGCCGTTTCTTGCTGGTTAATGAGAAGATCAGTAAAGATTGGATGGCCACTGATCAACTTTTCCATTTGTGCGGGTGAATAGCGCTGCTTTTCCCAGGTTAATGAGCTAACTTCCGTTCCCCCCGTTAATGCATCGGCATTATTTATCAGCGGGACGGTTAAAATAGAAGTAACCGCTTTAACACGCTCGAGCTTTCTTAATGACTGGGTTAGGCTATGTAAATCATTAAAGGTGGCTTCGCTGAAGAGCTTGTGCTCTGGCTTGTATGCCAGCAAAATAAACTCATCGGGCGAAAAACGCTGATTTGCGATTTGCGTCTGTATATATAGTTTGTTGTCTTTGACCAGCAATGTTTCTGCCGATGCATCTATCTTGAATTGGGTGACAAAGTATCCCATTACTCCAAGAAGTGCTGTAAACAATAAAATTATCGGCCACCTTAAGGTGACAATCGCGTGAGCTATCCTATTCTTCATCTGTTTGTTTATCTTGATATTTAAAAAGCTCGTCGCGACGCTGCCCCTGAATGTACTGATTCCTGAAATAAAGATAAGGGTCACTCGCGCTGTTATAGATTTTTTGATATGTCTCAGATTGATTCGAAAAATCATCAAAACCATCAAATATACGGATTTGGTAGGATTCAGGCGGCTCAGCAAACTGATTTATGGGATGGATGAAGCCTTCCGTAAACGTTGAAAACCCTCCCCTTACGTCAGTGGGCCCAAGAATAGGTAGAACAAGATAGGGACCTGCAGCTACATCATAACGTCGTAATGTATCGGCTATTGTTTGCTTTTTCTCTTCGATATCAAACCAATCTGTGGCGGGGTCAAATAAACCAAATATCCCGATCGTCGAATTAATTAAAAAGCGACCAACATTACTGCCAGCTTCATCAAACTCTCCAGCAAATACGTTATTTAAAAAATTAAGTGGCTCACGAATATTGTCAAAAGCATTATCGATTTTATCCCTGACCACATCCGGTACAATATAGCGATAACCATTGGTAGTGGGAATTAGCACATATTCGTACACTGCATGGTTAAAAGTAAACATGCGACGATTAAACCCTTCCCATGGGTCATGATAATATTTTTCGTTGTTGACCTCATCCATGCGTTGCGCATCAGTTACTGCCACCACGGTAGGTTCTACATTTATCTCGCCCTGGCTCGTAGAAATGGTAACAGCATTTCCGGCACTTAATTCATCAACTTTTTCACTTTGAAGGGGACGGGTTCCCTGTTCTTTCGAAGATGAGGTTGGGACAGGTTCAGACGGCGTTGCACAACCAAACAGTGCTACGATGAAAATATTTACAAGTACCTGGCGGTGTAAAAACATAAATATTTTTCCCTGTGCTATGCGTCATCGACAAAGTTCGGTTTGCTTTTGGCAGATGCGACTTAACGATTACACTTTATACTGATCTGGTTCTAATAAGATTACATGCATTTGAATTAAAAGCGCAATTTCGACTTTCGCGCGTGTATGCAATTATGGACATATCGCATTTGGTTGGCATAGTGAAAAAGGTACAAATGCTGGTGAGAAGAATGCGAGCAGGGATTGGGGCGATAAGAGCCCTGCCCGCACCCTTTTAGTTACTGGTTAACTTGCTTGACCATCCAGTGGTTGTACATAAGTTCCGACTGGCTCGTCGAAGCCTGGTCACGCTTATTGTCATTGTATCGGTCAAACCAGTTGAAAACTGGTTGGCTTTGTAAGTACTTCTCAAATCGGTTGCTTGGTTGGGGAGTTAGTTTCCGCTTAAATAACTTCATTTCGTGAAATCCTTCCTAATACATCAATTGATACAACGTTGGTTACTAGGAGTTATTCAATTTTTGAACCAACATGGAAACATTACCTGAAATTAATAAAACCCTTATAATTCAAGAGCTGTAAGCCGTCGCGCAAATCACCGCACGGGAATCATAATAGGTGCCAGTATAAGCATTTCTTACACAAACGTAATTTTTACATGTTTTTCTCACGCCGCTTTCCAACCCCCATTTTGTCCAAGTATGCAGACAGATATAACGCTTCACGCGCCTATTTCCATCATTGCCACTCACTATAGTGAAGCAGACAACTGGGGTGGTCCAAGATGAGCAATTATTGAAGATGAGGTTAACTTGAAGAGATAAATGTGGATTATAAGAACCTGATGCAAAATAAAAAAAAGGTGCCGAAGCACCTTTTTTATAATTTACTTTTTCATAGCGGTTTGGCGTGTAACTTTCATATTATCTTCGACATCTTTGACGTCATCTGCATTGCGAGCAATTTCAATTGCTAATTCACGCTCTGCTTCAGAATCCACATTGCCTGATAACGTAACATTACCTTCTTTTACATCAACATCGATATCAAAGCCCGAAATATCAGAGTCCATTAGCAAGCGGGTTTTTACAACGGTGGCTATCTTAGCGTCTGTAAGAGCGCTAACCCCCTCTTCTGTCTCTTCCTCGGTCTCTTTGGCCAATTCATCTGTTTCCTCGTCAAATTCTTCCAACGCTTCTTCACGGTCCATGTCATCACGAGGATCGTCTGCGGCCATCATACTCTTATTGGCATCTTCCATTTCCTCAGCGTCTTCTGAAGGCATTTCAACTACTGTCAACTGATTATCCACATCAGTAACACCATCAATACCTCTTACAAGTTCTTCAGCCAATTTTTTCTCAACGGAATTGTCCACTTTACCCGTCAAGGTAACTTTGCCATTTTGCACGTCTGTATTGATATCAAAAGAATCCAGATTACCATTAAACAGTAAAGTTGCTTCAGCTTTACCGTCTATCCACGCATCCTTTGCACTTTCCTCCCAGGTGTTATTACCTGCAGCCACTACAGAGGTCGACAAAGTCCCAGCTACGATCAAGGATAGTATTGAACGTTTCATAAGTAGCTTCTCCTTTTGTTTAAGCTGCATGAAAGTCTGCTATTTTTAAGCCAAATTTGTAAGTTAATGATAAATAAGTAATTAAGCAAAAGTGAGGAAAAGTTAATCATTAAACTTATGAAAGCTTTACGAGCCGACGGAAGTTTTTACCTGGTTGCTCAACGGTAAAAATTAGCGATCTATTCGTTGTTTAAACAGGTATTGAGTGTTTAAGTTAAAATATAAATACACATTCTGCGTAGCTGGATTAGGTGACAGTTCTACGCCCTTATTTCGATGCAGAGGGAATATGTTAACCTTTCTTATAATCGCGAGCTCACTGTTTTTAGCCACTTCAATTTTACCTTTATTTCCCGGCCACCATTGGCTTATCAGGGTATGGGAATTTCCGCGGGTACAACAAGCCGTATTAATTCTTGCATGTATTAGTGGCTGGCTTTTTTATTTACAGTCAAATAGTTGGTTGAGCAGTGCTTTCATCGCATTGCTCGTGATTGCCCTCATCTGGCAATGTCGCTGGATATTCCCCTATACCTTCCTTGCTCCCAAAGAGGTACATCAGGTTGAAGAGGAGCAGGAAAAAAATACAATCAGCATTCTTACCAGCAATGTGTATATGCATAACAAAAATTTTGAGGGATTACTTAGCCTGGTAAAGCAGTATGATCCTGACATGGTGGTGACCCTGGAAAGTAACAGTTGGTGGGAATCGGCATTAAGTCAATTACATGATACGTATCCCCATCGAATCGCCTGCCCGCTGGAAAATCTGTACGGTATACACTTGTTCAGTAAAATACCTTTTGTTGAAAGTAGCACACGCTTTATCGTTGAGGATGACGTGCCCTCGATCGAACTTACTATTGATATGAATGGACAGGCAGTCAAGATGTACTTTTTACATCCCAAACCTCCTAGTCCCACCGAAAATGAATCCGCCGAGCCACGGGATCATGAATTGGCAATTGTGGGGAGAGAAGTCAAAAAGTCCAGCATACCTGTTGTGATAACGGGAGACTTAAACGATGTGGCGTGGTCGCCCACCACCCGCCAGTTTAGAAAACTTAGCGGCACCTTAGACCCGCGTATAGGTCGTGGGTTTTTCAATACTTTCCACGCAAAGTATCCGTTAATAAAGTGGCCGCTCGACCATATTTTTCACACTAAAGAATTTGAATTGATCGCTATTAAGCGATTACCGGAATATGGTTCAGACCACTACCCACTGTATACTAAACTACAGCTTACACCTCGTCAGACTGGTTCTGTTTCTTCATCGGCTCAGCAAACTGAAAAATAATAAATCCCATTATCGACAATACAATACTTATTTCATAACGGGCGTAGGCCACGGAAACCCCTAGCGCTCCTACTAACCAAATACCGGCGGCGGTTGCTGTGCCGACCACGTATTTTGACGTCTTTAATATTGCGCCGCCACCGATAAAACCTATACCGGTTACAATGCCATACATTACCCTGGCTTCTGCTTCTCCATCCTCGTATACATCTCTGCCTACCAGCATAAATGCACACGCTGAAATAGCAACAAGGGGAAACGTACGCAGGCCGGCACCATTTGCGCTGTGCTCACGATTAAATGCAATCGGTAATGCCAAAACAAACGCAATACCCAACTGATAGAAGTGATAAAAGATTTGCTGTAAATCCATTGCTAACCTAATCCGTTAATTCAGCGTGAAGCTACGCTGAAAGCCTGGTAGCTGGATGCATAGGTGGACGCTTAGCCATTACTGCATGGCACCGATTGACAATCTCTTTTAAATCATTGGAGTCAGGAATGATATTATTCACAGTATGATCAGCAATGTTGTATAACTCATCGCCATCAGACATTAATAGTACGGTAGGTTTCGACTCGGCTAACAACGAAAAGTTATCGGATACTTCCTGAAAGGTCATATCAGGCAGTTTCGTGCTTACTAATACCACATCATAATCATGACAGTTACCGTGATATAGCGCCATCTTTCCACTCGCAGCATAATCTACTTGCCATCCCAATCCGCGTAAGAAACTGGTGATTTTGCTGGCAGTGAGAGGGCTGTTTTCAACAACTAAAACGGACAATACTGGCTTCATGGAGCCTCCTTGCTGAGAACACTTTTTAAAACGAAATTCTTGCAGAACTCATACCAGAAGTTTAAGCATAGTTATTTGCAGCCGGCTCCGCCCTATCCAGTAGGTGCGTGGCGAAGGTTGTATTCGTTAAGTTTGCGTAATAGCAGAATGAAAGGGCAACAAAGCAGAAATTATTTCACAGTCATTCAATAAGAAATTACAAGGTCGCTCTTTTCAGCTCGTTAGGCATTTCAATATATTTGCGAATTTTTCTACATAAGCGCGCGGATGACGTATAGTAAACTGTCGCAAGTAACTTGTCCTCCCGCGGCCACACAGCTTCATTTAAAATATCTTTGTCTGCATGACTGAGACGATTCTCTTTTAATAGGATAGCTACCGCCTTTTTATTTGGCTTAATTGTCGTAGCTTTTACCCCCTCGATAAGGTGCAAGGGAACACATATGTACTTACGCGCCTGAGGATCACATACCACGCCTATCTCTTCATCTAAATAAATGATAGCAGGCCAACCTTCGTCCAACCTGTTTTGAGCAAACATGACGATGGTAAAAACAACGAGAATGGTTAACGTCATTAGTACAAATGAATCGCTTAAGTCTGGAGCTGCAGCCACGATTGCAGCAACCACGAAACAGAAAAGTAACCAACCGATAAATACCCTTCTCAAAATGGCGGGACTGATGCCGGACAACACTTTCGCTTGCTTCAACTGTGTTTTATCGAACTCTCGGAGGTTTACTGCTGAATTCATGATTACGACGCTAATCCATTTTATGTAGCTTTAAAAAAAAGGTTAATAATTACATTATAGATGTAAACAGGATTTTCAAAATCCATTTTTTAATTATCTCTACGAAATAAAATTTAAAAAGTTTATTTCGTTATATCTAGTAACCAACTCACTATCGAAAATATATATCGATATGCTTATCAAACGTGATACGCACTTCCATTATATGACCAGTCAGAGCAGCCAACTTAGAAGCCTAATAATGCACCGCTCTGTCCGTTGGAACAAATAGAATTTTGTCCCTTTCTACCAATATTAAAAAACACTACGGTTACGCATAAGCTTTCCCCACATTGCCGACAGATTAACTTCCCAATATTTACGTCGACAACGGAAAGACGCTTTAAAGTATATCGCAATTAGTACAGCCTTGGTTTTGCATCCGCTATCACTTAATCGCAGATCTAATTTTGATTGGGATATAATCCATCAAATGCCCTGTTTTTCTCGTTCGTGTTCGTCGTAACGTTAAAAAACTCCCTCAACTTTCTGTACGTTTACATGGACACTGCGTTTTTCCAAATCACCGATGACACGATTTCCCAAATTACGGGTAATTTTATTATCAATCCGGTCTTGCCAAAACAACCAATTCGGTCTTAAAATCCGCCGCAATTCAGTTACCTGCCGTAAGGTTTCTGTTCCTACTCCCCCCAAGGCACATCTCTGAAGCACCCTTAATTGTTGTTTGCAGTCATATTTTTGAAGTGGAAAATAAGCAGTATGCAAAGGCTACGCGATTTAGCGCTTGAGGTTTTAAACGAGTACCACCTATTGTCTATCGAATTTGGTGGTTTTCAACAACAAACAGGTCTTAGTTGTATAAAGAATTGCGGCGCGTGCTGCAATAATCCGCAGGTTGAGGCCTCTATCCTGGAAATGCTTCCATTAGCGTTGCACCTGTTCGATACGGGCCAGGCTGAAAGTTTCCTGGAGCAAATAAGTGACTCAGCAGGCTTTTCCTGTCAATTGTTTCAACGACACTCGCTTGATGGTACAAAAGGCACTTGTACGGTATATGAATGGCGGCCAGGAATCTGCCGTATGTTTGGCGTGGCGGGTTACCGTACCAAAACACAGGCCCCTACTATCTCGGTGTGTGCACCGATAAAAACAGCACAGCCACATAGATATGCGAATGCGTTAATCGCCATTACCACCGCGCCCCCACCCATGTTAGCAAATGGTCGCCAGCGTATCGCTAAAATCGATTATGCATTAGGGGAAACGCTTTTGCCCATCAATCAGGCTTTAAGAGGAGCGTTGGAAAAAGTGTTGTTAATGGCTAGCTACAGCGATGTGGAGGATAATAATGTCGCTGCGTAAAATTGAAGTGGATATTGGCGTTGATGTAAAAGAAGATGAGATCAAACAGGTTTAGTAGATCACTAAAAATGTATGTAAATAGGACATATATGTCCTAGTTAATTCTATTATGCAGGGACCAAAGAAAAAAGTGATTATCGCTAGCTAGAAGTATCCATTGGTAGCTCAATTTTTTAAATCGTGCGCAAATTCTGTACTGCAGTACAATTTTAATCCTGTCTGTCTCCTATAAATTGGTGATGTCGAATAGGTCGACGACTTTAAAAGGAATTGAAAAATGGATTTATATCTCAACGATGATATTCAGCTAATGACCGCAAAAAGATATTGATGCAGTAAATGGTGGGATTCTGGCGAATATTGGTATGGGTATCGCAGGTGCAGCTATGGCAATGGGGGCATACGCCATGTCAGGAGGGTCAGGGGCTTAAGTGGTGCGGGATTTGCTGGGGTTGCAGCTGGCGGTTTCGTTGCAGGAGCCGGCGGATTTAACGCAGCGAGTGCCTCTGCTGGAGCTGCGGTAAATGGTGCTGTTTATGCGTTTGTTAGTAGTACAGAAGATGAATAAAGAATTATAAGGGGAGCACTCTCCCCATCAAAAGGAAGTATTAATGAATACGAAAACTAAGAACGCAATACTGATCATTGCATCGGTTTTGGTATCCGTAGCTTTCGTAAATGGTATTTTTTGGGCTTTTTCTGTTACCGAACAAGCCTTGATTACCACCTGGAGCGCCATACTATCCGCTTGCTTAGCAAATCAATGGACGTGGATAATGGCGAAAAAAGACATCAATGCCGAACGGTACTGAACATATTGATTGCTCAAATCGTAGTCCTTTACGATGTGGGGTGAAGGGGCCGCTATGCACTGTAGAGCGGTCCTCAAAAAACGTCATCTCCGCGCATGCGGAGATCTGTTTCGTCCAATTGTACTGAGTAGCTCTTTTTTGAAGTTACGATAACAGTTTTGGAGGTTCCCATTTCCATGGGAATGACGACTCTTCGAAAATGCATCTTTAACGACGGCAATTTGTCTATGGGTTCTACCTTCTTCTGACGGTGCACCGCCACCAATTATCACGCCTTGCTCTTCCAGAGCTTGCTGGATGGCTTGTTGAGGTGATGCATCATTGGCGATGGCCTCTTAATTTTCTTTCAAAGGCATTATTTGTTGATTGAGTCGCTCCAGCCCTTACGATGCTGTTACCAATCGCATTGCCAAAGGCATCGGCCGTAACTACTTGGTTGTGCAATCCTTCTTCAAACGAGCATAAAAAATCAAGTCATATGTTGCATTCAGTAACATTCTAATAGCCAAAAACAACATGTAAGTCATTAATGTGCCGATAATATATGCACCTAAAATCGTATGTATAAATGGAATGCATAGTACAGATGCTAACCCTACTAACTGTGCAGACTTTCTATTGTCATAAAGCCGACTAAACATACTATTAACTAGTAAATTTTGGACTGTTAAAGGTCGATATTGAACTTTAAAACTGATATCTCCGTTTGATTTAAACCTTCCATCGGCGATGGCTGAATTCAAACCTACCTTATTATCCAGCAACCTAATTGTTAGTGAAGTTACAAAGCTAGCTGTAGCAACAACCGCTACGAGCAAAAACAACAATCTGGAAGAAGCTGCTTCGTAAAATGCATGATATACGTAAAGGAAACTTGCTAAAGTTATTGCAAAATAGGCCAACCACCTAACAACTAGGTAGCCATAGCTTTCTTTTGTAGTAGTGAATCTAAAAGATACAAAACACATCACTCCTATGAACATCGCTGCTCCTGAAAAAATCAACTGCAAATGGACTTGCTTAGGTTCAAAAACTCTACTCACAAGCCCGAGGCATAAGATCATGTAAACGAGGCTAAGCCCGAACACATGATCAATTGAATCTTTATAGCTAACCTCCATCATTTTGGTCGGTAATCCTTAATCTGATATTCGATAGCCTCAGATGTGCCAATAGCTGTGATAAACCCTACAGCAAAGCCTCCAATTGTCCCAAGTCCGGGGAATACACTTCCAGCTGCGGCACCTACCAGCCCTCCAGTTATAGCTGAGGTTACACCTTTACCAAAATCCAAGCCCAGATTTGTAGCGAATTTTGAATCGAAACCAAGAAAACTTGACTGACCATCAACGGCAAGTATTGGATCACCATTAATCGACGCATTGATAGTGGTACTGATAGGTGAAACAACAGCTCCAATAGCACCGCTACGTTTCGCGGCATCCAATAGAAGGCCGCCAGTTGCTGCTAATCTTAATCTCTCCGATGCGCTGTTCTGTACAATACTGGAAGTTATCACAGGGCCGCCAACTTGATTCCCTCTTGCAATTACGGCTAGGGCATTTCCGGAAGGCGACTGCAAAGTATATGTTCCAAGACTACTTGTTGTTCCGGTACCAATTGCACCAGCACCACCTATTAACAGGTCATCAACAGAACTTGCAGCTATTCCGGGTAAAGCTCCTATTCCAAAGTTGCGAGCGTTGAAACTATCTTGACGGGATAGTTCAATATAATCGTTATACGCTGATCTCGCAGACTGCCCAAAATCACCAATATCTGTGCTTAAACTTTGCCCGCTAGCAATGCCATCTGCCCAGATACTTCTCTCGTATCCTGCTTGAGCATAAACACTACCAGCAATCTCACTAGAACTTAATCCAGATACCTGTCTATTGTTTACACCTGCAGGATAGCTCGCTTCACCTCTTGCGAGACCAGCATCAAATGATTGCTGGATGGGTTCAGCGGCTGCCTGTCTAGCTTGTAAACTCTGGCTCGCCAGAATATTCCCATGGTATCTGTAAGCTACGCTCTGAGAAACGAAATCAGAAGCTCTTTGCGCAGAAGCATCCTGATTAGCTGCAATCACTTCATCAAACTCTGCATTCTGCTGCGCTTGCTGAGCTTCAGTGATAGCCGCAAGGTTATCAGCGCCTTGCTGCTCGACTTCACCTAGAATTCGAGCATTCGTTTCGTTAATACTGGAATTAACAGAACTACCTACATTGTCACTGATAGATTGACCGATTGAAGCAAATGGATCTGAGGTGTTAACTCCCCCCGTCGTACCATTAGGTTTGCGACCTTTGTCTCCTCCACCAACTTGTGGCTTCGACTGAGAAGCTCTTACTATGGAGTTCCCAATCGCATTGCCAAACGCATCGGTCGATTTATTCTTAAATCATCTTTCGTACTCGTTCTGCCAACCTGCCTCAAGACCCGAAATGCCTTTACTTTTCAATGTCGAGAATATTTTATTAAAATCACTGAGGCTCTCATATATGTATTCTTCTTGCCCAAATTTTGTTTTTACTAGTAAAGCAGAGCCAAAAAGGTTTAATTTTTTTGGCTTTAGTTCTCGATTTATCTTTTCATTGTAAAATATATGGATTGAGCATATATCTGAAAACCAGAAAAAATCTGATTTTTTCGTTTTAACATTTACAAACTCCAAACCATTTTCAAATAAATTTATATCTTTGTAGTCTTTAAATGCTTTAAACAACAAGTTATGTAAAGAGGTTCCGATCAAAAGAAACATGATTAAAAATATGGCTATTTTTGTAACCACACTAAAATCATCGTTCCAACTGTAAATTATGACCAAACCAAAAAGAACTGTTGGAATTAAGGCCAATATAAAAGTCCTAAGTCTGGCTAAAGGCCCAGCTCTATGTCTTGAAATTAGTTTTCCCTTATTTCGTATATCCATAAATTACAGTTTACCCGGTTCAAACAATCTAAACTCTGGATTTAAAGCTTGATTTCTATCAATTACAGACGAGGTTGAGTCAAGAATGTTAGCTGTACCGTTAAAGAAAAATCCTCCAACATTACCTGAAACTATTGTTTTACCCAACGATACTCCCTTCGGAATTAAGTTTCTTGTAAACTCTCTGCCAGAATTTCCGATGATGTTGCTCAAACTATCAGCAGCATCATCTAAATTAAAACTGGTTGTGAATTTATCAAAATAGTTATCTACGTGACTTTGGTTCAAGCTGCCAAATCGAGTTTTACTTATAGCATTACCAAGCAATTCACCTGAGGCAAAACCAAGGCCAGAAGTCGCCGCAACACCAGCTAGCCTTCCAAGATTAATCTCGCCTGCTGTAGCCAACTGGTAGCCAGTATCGACCAAGGTATTCCCTATTACATTACCAGCTAATTGCTGACCGTAAGGATTCCTAATAAATGATCCAGCAATTACTGTACTTCCGGGTACAGCAGCTGTTCCAACTACTCCCCCTAGAGTAAAGTTTAACGCGGCGTTCCTTATTATCGAATGTGTATCAAGATCGGAATTATATGAATCAAATACACCGTTTATACCAGCGCTTACGGAACCATTTAATGCATAGGTACCACCAAATCCTAATGGCATAACGGATCGACCTACAAGGCCGGTAATTGTAGCCCCTATGCCAGCAGCCGAAAGAGTAAATGGTAATGCAGCAGCAGCTGTAACCACCACTCCAGTTCTTACTACTTCGGCAAACGCATCTTTTTGATTCAATGCCCAAGCAGCTCGCATGGCATCATCATTCAAATCAACCCTAACCCCAGAAACTCCAATCGCATCAAACTCTGCAGCTGCCGCAGCATTTCCAACACTATATCGCTGATTTCGATAAGCACTCATCTCAGCATTGTGCTGCCTCGCTTCATCACCTTGCTTATAGACGTTATTTAAATACCCTACTGTATCATTGTACGCGCCAACTGATGAGTCATAGAAATTTTGTAATACAGCCCCGCTTCTATAGGCAGCAGCAGCCTCTTCTGCTGCATAAAAACTTCCGCTTCCTTCATTTGCTAAAAGAATAGTGACTGTATCAGAAAGGTTTGTGGCTTTTTGCTCTGCGATATCACTGACTTGTTTATCAGTCGCCGCATTGAATTCACTACCAAACTTCTTAGCCAATTTCGCATCAAGCTTTGATGTGTCAACTGAACCTTTGAACCTCGGCTCTGGCCGCTGCATCATACTACTTGCGATACTGTTCCCAATTGCATTGCCAAAGGCATCCACCAACACATTCTGATTATTCCAGCTTCCTTCATTATTGACAATCTTCTTCGTCGCATAGCCTGCGGCTGTACCCAGTATTGAATTGCCTACATCCATAATGAAATTACCCGAACCTGACTCACCTACAATAGGCGAACCCAAGGCGGAACCCACTGCACTGGCTGCAACGTTAGTCCAGCTAAAGCCAGATGGTTCATCTAATAGTTTGTTGGTTGCTGAAGATGCCAATACGTTTCCAACGCCAGCAATTGCCCGCCCTGTAGCATTCAGCGTCGCAGCGGACCCTTTGCCCACCGTCAAGGTGCTGTTCAGTTCCGCGCCGTTGGCTGCTTTCCCCATCTTGGACACACACAAACCAACCCAGCGTACAGTATTTTTTTACTGCCAATAATCCAGAATTAGTTTTCTATTGCTTGAGAATTTATGCCTGATGCCTCGACCCAGAAGTTCGTTAATTTCACTTAATGAAACACCTTACTACCATTGCGTATCGCGCTGTGTGCGGCGTGCCTTTTTATGTGGCAAAGATAAGTTCAGCGGTCAATGTTATGAGCATCGCCGTCAATGGGTGGAAGACCGCTTACTGCATCTGGCTTCAGTATTTGCCATAGATATATGCGCTTTTGCCGTTATGAGCAATCACACCCATATCGTACTGCATGTTGACGAGGCTCAGGCATTATCCTGGTCTACATTCGACGTAATCGTGCGCTGGCATAAACTCCATCAGGGCACGGTACTAACGCGTCGTTACGTCGATAGTAATGAGCGTGACTTACTATCTCCTGTTGAGCTTGCTGCCATTGAGGAGTCTGCCTCAATTTATCGGCAGCGCTTGTACGATATCAGTTGGTTTATGCGCTTACTAAATGAATTTATCGCCCGACAAGCCAACAAGGAAGATAAATGCACCGGCCGCTTTTGGGAAGGACGGTTTAAGTCGCAGGCATTGCTTGACGAAACCTCTTTAGCAGCCTGCATGGCGTATGTGGATTTAAACCCCATTCGTGCATGCATGGCAAAAACACCTGAGCAATCTCACCACACCAGTATTCAAGCGCGCATTCATGCAGCTAAAAAACATACCCAACCAAACGCCCTGCTCCCCTTCTCTGGCAACCCTCGCCAGAATATGCCAAAAGGTTTACCCTTTCGCTTGGAGGAATACCTTCAACTGGTGGAACAAACGGGCCGCTATTTTCACCCTGAAAAGCGTGGGCGCATCACTAGCGAAGTAGATATTTTGCAACGAGCGCGCATCGCTCAAGTAGATTGGAATTGGTTGGTTGCAGGAATTGAAACCAACTTCACAACTTCTATCAGTATGGAATTAGTAAAACAAAAATTAGAGAAGCAAAATTTGGCCAACACGAGTTAACCAACATACAAATCAGCTTCCTATAAATTTTCGCATTGAATCAATCTATTCAAAGCTTTCCCGCGCCCCTAGCCTTCCGTATTAACGAAAATACATGTTAAACATCGGCGCTGCTCATCAAATTACCGTTATTAAAACGTCGTTTATCCCTTAATTCTTTTAAAATATTACTGAAACGCCTTAACCACTAGAAATATTTTGGAGTGGGTGTCTTTGATCTTGCTAATTTACTTAAGTATCATAAAAGGCCCAAACAGCACTAGCCATCCACCAATACAGAAAGCTAGAGCCAATAGCTGCTGCTTGACATTTTGAGCTAAGTTTTGGGGCGTATATTTGGTGATATAAACATCTGCCACTTCTGGCGGATAAGTCTTATTTAATATAAGTAGTGGGACTATAAATATTGCTATCAATAGCACGCTAAACACTTCTTTAGGTAAAGATTTTGGAACTTTAGGCTCAAACAAAAAAACAAGGTTGAGCATAATCCCTAATACATAAGCACTGCATATCAAAGACAAACCCCATCGAGCTCTACTTGTTTTATTCTTGTAACTACTACCCACCGCCCAACGGCGGCAGATAGCAATTAACCAACCAAAAAACTCTTTAATCATTTGTACCTCTAAAACTTAGGCCCTATCCTTGGTGGTAAATTGTTATCAATATTAAATTGATTTTCCTTTACCTGATTTTCATAACTAATTCGAGATGCATCTAACAATGGCTCCCTAAATGTATAACCCAAGGCAACCGTTGCTCCAACTGGCCCTCCAAAAGTACCAATTGCACCGAATGTAAAATCTAGTCCCGTTTGAATAGCAAGATCCGTAGTTTCTGGAGATACTGAATCAAATGAGTACCCTGACCTATCGAAATCGTTGATCAAACTGTTACCAAGTTCAATACCTTGCAAAGCCGTTTGAGCGTAGAATACTTTCTGCCCTAAGGAGTCCAAAGTATCAGCGATCGATACCCCGTTGAACTTGCCAGCAACACCATTGCCATTGAATGCGATTCCTAAGTTTCCATTTGCAACGTTTTCTCCAGCACTTAGAACACTAAATGTCGGATTGTTTAAGTCTGTGTATATGGGCAAGCCACCCAATACACCAGTAGTTGCAGTTTGAGTCAGTCTGCCAAATTGGTCAGTATATCCCACTATAGAATCTGCTGTGTTAAACAAGAGTTTTTGTGAACTAAGTTCAATCCCTCCAAGTGGCAATTGAGACACCAAATAACCGCTTGTTAAACCCGTGCTCACATCTCCTGCTACATCTAACAGCCCTGCAAGCAAACCTTCGCTATTTAGATCATCTGGGAAAATATAACCGTCTCGCCAAGGTCTCGGAGTTGTTGGCAGTTCAATTAGACCGTTTCCACGCTCATTATTGTACTGAGCCAAATAGCTAGCATCTCTAATTGTATTCTGACCAGCAGTGGCGGCTATACGGGCATTCACTTGTGAGACTCGATCTCCAAGTACTCGAGCTTGCTCACGATACTGGTTAGCAGATGCAACACCATTTCTCGCAACTTGCAGGCCTAAACCAGTCATAGAGAATGGCGTGTATGGATCTGGCTCTGACAAGTCAAGCACAGCTGTAAACGCTTGAGTTCCGTCTTCTGTTATATAAGAGTCACCGCTTCGGGTGTTCAATGCGCCAGTTTCAGCTGTTAGGTTATTAGCACCTTCAACAACATTGTTGTTTGAAGTATTACCCCCTGACGTCGTACCTTCACCTTGATTGACAGAGCGCTGTCCACGCTCACCACCGCCAGATTGTCCATTCGTCGTACCGTTAGATTGAGACAAGCGAACTATGCTATTCCCCAACGCATTGCCAAAGGCATCGTCATTTCCGCTTCTTCTTTTTAACTTTTTCTCGTTCTGCAACTACTTTTTGGGCATAGGGCTGCTGGAGCAATGTTTCTCTGTTCCAGAAGAAGCGATAACGCACCCATAACTCCAAAGCGATGACAATGGCGGTACAAAACCCGACTACAACCCAGTAAGCACCGGCAATCATCACTCCGTAGAACATAAAAAAGAACAGCAAAAATCGTGGAAGGAAAGAGTGTATTCTGAGATCAGGATCGTCTATCTCAAATTCTTGCTGAAGACGATTTATCACTTCTTGTCGCAAAAAGTATTTGCGTAATGAATACCGGAGAGCTAAAAACAATATTATTGCAAGTACCCCCGTAGGTGCTGCAATATTTTTACTGTGAACCCGACCATACTCGTAGGGCCAGTTTTCCATCATCCAGCCCCACACATCGAACTCCATTGCCAATCTAAACAAAAGCCCTATAGCAAAGATCCCCAAATAATAGGTCATTGCCAATACTGTCCCTGTGTAAGGATTTTCTTCAGGTTTTCCTTCCTGAGCAAGCTGGGCCCCAAAATGAAAATCATACTCTAATAGTTTCATCTTAGAACTTCCCCGGTCCAAACGGCTTCCAGTTAGGATCTATCTGCTGGTTGGCATGAATCACATCGCCCTGAGCGTAGAATAGCTTGGTCCAGCCTGTTTTCACTTCACCCGCATGAGAACCGTATTGAACGGTATAATCTGGACTAAACTGAACGGCCAGATCGGCAGCAGTATAGGCGACACCAACCGGAGAAAAACGCCCCAGTGTCGATGCAAAACGGGAGACACCGGTCAGCCCGGCAGTGACATCCACACCAGCTTTACCAAACTCCCGGAAAGCATCCAAACCATCAAACCCTTCAGAGTTGCCATAGGTTTCATTCATTGCCGTCAATGCAGAAGTAAAGCCCCCTATCACACCCAGATTATTGCCAAATCCAGACATCCCTTTTGATAAAGGTGCCCAGTCTTGGGACGCCGTCAGCAGGGGATCAAAGGGGAACAGGTTCGCTTTGTTACCGATATTCCTGACCGTACCCCAACCCGTATCCAGCATTTTCTGAAGTCCAATGGCGTTTACAGTTGCGCCACCTACTGAAAGAGAGGCATCATTCAGCAAGTCCTGACGCCACTTATAATCCTGATCAACGATCGTCGGTTTATAATTTGGTAATTGATCTGAACCGATACCAAACATCTCATCCGACAGATAGTTCCCACCCAAAAAGTCTTTGAGCTGATCATCAGTCACCGTGAAATCAACGGTTGGAGTAGTAGTCCGCTGTTCGCTGAGCTGATAACGGCCTTGTTGTTGTGCAAACCCATCAATGCGCCCTTGCACACCTTTTAGTGTCGCTTTTCTGGCAAGTAAGTCACTGTTCTGATTCTGCAATGAGGCTAGGCCACTGTTCACAAAATCCAAACCAGCCCCGGAATTCGCAAAGGACGTCACTTCCTCAAACCCATTCACCGGCAGATTCTGCATCACCTGCTGACTGAGGTTTTCTGCCTGCTGAGTGGCGACTTGATCAATCCTGGCATTAAGACGGGTATCGACTGCCTGCTGGCCTATCGCGCCGATAGCATTGGACATTTTCTGCTGCTCAGCGACCCGGTCAGCATAGGACTGCTGCCCTGCTCTTACAACACTGTTCCCAATTGCATTGCCAAAGGCATCCACCAACACATCCTGATTATTCCAGCTTCCTTCATTATTGACAATCTTCTTCGTCGCATAGCCTGCGGCTGCACCCAGTATTGAATTGCCTACATCCATAAAGAAATTACCCGAACCTGACTCACCTACAATAGGCGAACCCAAGGCGGAACCCACAGCACTGGCTGCAACATTAGCCCAGCTAAAGCCAGATGGTTCATCTAATAGTTTGTTGGTTGCTGAAGATGCCAATACGTTTCCAACGCCAGCAATTGCCCGCCCTGTAGCATTCAGTGTCGCAGCGGCACTGCCTGCAGCTTTTGTGTTAGTGAGTAAATTGGTCAATTGTGTTTCAGATGCTCGTGCCCTGATTACTTATACCGCGAATGTCCTTTGGTCTGCCATTCCCATGGCCAGCACAAAAGGATCGGTCTGCTGTGTTTCAATAAAATCTTGCTTGCTGGCTATACCGTGCCATTTATGCTCGACCAGGCATTGGCCAATGGCACCGCCCAATGTAGTGCCAGGGCCGGTGACAATAAGTTTATCCGGTGCGAATTCCTTAAGAGCGACTTCGATGGCGGTGGAAAAATGATAGGGAGCTACGACTTGGGTACCCAACGTATAGCCCCACAGCGCCTGAGTGTCTGTCGAATGAGGGTGCCAAATGCGCCCCTCACCATCAATTAGGGGGAGCGATGGCTTATTAAACATATTGGATGAAAGTTCGTTTCTCGCCTGTTCGGCTATTTTTTTCAATAAGGGGGTGTGAAAAGCGGCGTGATTGAATAACCGCATGGGATAGGTATCGTCTATCCGCGGCAAACGTTGCTGCGCTAAGGATATGCCTTCTTCGTTACCACCCAGCACTGCGTAGCCACCCAAGGCGATGGATAAGTAAAGTTCAGTGTTACTGCTTTTTGTCTTTGCTTCTGCAAGTAAATCTGCAATTTGTTGGGCTTTATTATGATCATAATGCCAGTTTGCATCCGTCACTGGATAAATGAGCTGCCCTCCTATTACCCCATCTTTCATCATCGAGCCCATGGTGTTGATTAAGGTAGCGGCATCCGGTACGCGCAGTGCTTCAGCCACAGCTAAAGCTATATACCAACCCATGGAATTACCCGTAACGGCGACAATGTCGTATTTTTCACGGTCAATGTCAGCAAAGTCCCCTGCGGCGCAGGCATAGATCAAGGACGATGCATTCTCTCCCGCTGTGTGTTGAGCCAAATTATATCTGGCCATACTGTCAAGTTCTGTAACGGTAGGTTGCCCTCGTTCACGACGCTGTGTGTCAATGATATTGATGAGGTCGGTTTTATCCGCATGGTATCGGTGAAGATAGCCCAATTCCGTTTTATTATAAGTGCCACGTCCGGGGCAAATGACCACGGCGGTTTGTTTGCGATGATTCACGGCGTACTCCTATCCAACTGAGCGCAATGCAGGGTTCTTTCCAGTCATCTCTAACCCACACTCGACAATATGTTCTACCTTGGGTAACACTTCGTAACATGCTGTCCCTAACGGAATAAAACAATCTTCTGCAGTGATCCTCTGAATATGAGGCACACTGGTTGCGGCAGAATGGGACTCCACTATTAGAGTGGTTAGTGCTTCACTTATAGAGCCGGTTTTACGACATTCATCTACAATCAGAATCTGCTTATAGCCCTTTATTTCCTGTAAAATCCCCTCTTCGTTTAGGGGGGCTAACCAACGCAAATCAACAATTTTAATGTTCACGCCTTTTTCAGAAAGCGTTTTCTCTGCTTGCCGACTTAAATAGTATCCATTGCCGTAAGTGAGAATACACAGATCTTCGCCCTTGCCATAAACGCCCAGTTCGCCTAGTTCGATAGGGTCGGCCTGTGCGGGGGGCACATAATCGAAGGACCACAAATTATCGCCCTCCTGGTGAAGATCCTTTTTCATATATAAGGCGATTGGCTCTAAGAAGATAACCACCCGTTGTTGTTCCTGGGCAAGTCTGACACTAGTGCGCATCATTTCGACAGCGTCGGCCCCATTGGAAGGACACGCTAGAATTACGCCTGGAATATCGCGGAAAACCGCGAAAGAATTATCATTGTGAAAGTGACCACCAAACCCCCGTTGATAAGCCAGTCCCGCAATACGGATAACCATGGGGTTAGTAAATTGGCCATTGGAAAAGAAAGGTAAGGTGGCGGCTTCTCCGCGAATTTGATCTTCTGCATTGTGTACATAGGCTAAAAACTGAATCTCAGGGATGGGTATATAGCCATTATGCGCAAGCCCGATGGCCATACCCAATATGGACTGTTCGTCCAACAAGGTATCGATAACCCGCCGCGGCCCAAACTTGTCCAGTAACTTGGTGGTGACGTTGTACACGCCTCCTTTTCTGCCCACATCTTCCCCGAACAGCACGGTATTGTCGTAACTGGCCATAATATCCAGCAGCGTCCAATTTAATAGTTTGGCCATATGCTGTTTTTTTGGCAAATTATGTTTATCGTGGGCAAATAGCTCACTACGTTGTTCACTGGTTAAAGCTAGTGCGGATGAGGCCTGGCGATGAGTTGGAACAAGACTCCGTTTAACTTCGTCGGCGTTGGCCAGACGGGGTCGTTTAGCCGCTTCAACACTGACTCGTTCTACCCGGGCAGACACCGCCTGATAAAGATCAATAATTTCCGTACTGCTTAACGCGTCCGCTTCTCTTAACAGCCGCGCCGTATGTAAGAGCGGATCCTGAGCTTCAATTTCACCAATACGCTCTTCACTTCGGTATACAAATTCAGCATCGGAGCCGGCGTGGCCGAGTAACCTGACCGTGCGCATATGCAAAAACACCGGTTTATGATGTTTACGCGCTAAATGCATCGCTAGAATGGTTTTTTGGTAGGTATCCAGCACGTTTAACCCATCACACTGAATATATTCCATGCCCGGCCGCCCGGCAAAATTGGCATGTATCCATCCTTTAGGCGTCGCAGTAGAGATACCAATGCCGTTATCCTCACATAAAAATACAATGGGTAATGGCACCGACTGATATGCTGCCCATGACGCCGCATTAAACGCACCCTGAGCGGTAGAATGATTGGCTGACGCATCACCAAAATTACATAACACTACACCATCTTGCGGCATCACATGCGGCGCTGACACTTTACGGGAGAGTGTGACAGCAAAAGCGGCCCCCACAGCCTTTGGCAAATGCGATGCGATGGTGCTGGTTTGGGGAGGGATAAATAAGTCTTTACTGCCTAATACTTTATGTCGGCCACCGGAAACGGGATCTTCTGCTGAAGCACTGAAACTCAGTAACATGTCATATAATGGGGTTTGCCCAGGCAGTTGCTTACTGCGCTGGATAACAAAAGCACCACTTCTATAATGCAAGAATGCCATGTCGGTAGGACGCATCGCCATCGCAACGGCAGCATTTCCCTCGTGGCCTGCACTGCCTATAGTGTAAAAGCTATTACCGTCTTTTTGCATTAATCTGGATCGTAAGTCCAAATGGCGGCTCATGGCTTGAGATTCAAACACATCAATCAACTGCGCCTTGGACACCCCCGCGTCAGCGGCGGTTAATTGTATGTCTGACTGCGGAAATGTCTCATTGGCGACGGCGTCAATGAACTGCTGATCCAGCCGGGCATTACGATCTTGCATAGCTCTATCCTTACACCTGAGTTTAAGTTGCAGGCTGCTTACGCTCGAAGGGATAGAGCGTAAGCATTCAGTTGATTAAACTGAAAAAGCCTGCAATCCAGTTTGAGCACGGCCCAAAATCAACGCATGTACATCATGGGTACCTTCGTAAGTGTTGACCGCCTCCAAATTCATAACATGACGTATGACATGATACTCATCAGCTATCCCATTGCCGCCATGCATGTCGCGGGCAATGCGCGCAATCTCAAGCGCCTTGCCACATGAGTTGCGCTTGATCAGGCTAATCGCCTCAGGTGCCAGACGATTTTCGTCCATCATGCGCCCTGCCTGCACACATGCCAGCAAACCTGTGGTAATGTCTGTTTGCATATCGGCCAGCTTTTTCTGAATAAGCTGGGTGGCCGCTAATGGCCTGCCAAATTGTGTGCGATCCAAACAATATTGCCGTGCGGCATGCCAGCAAAACTCAGCGGCCCCCAGCGCCCCCCAGGCAATACCGTAACGCGCTTTATTAAGACAGCCAAAGGGCCCTTTCAGACCTGTCACTTCGGGGAACATGTTCTCTTCAGGAACAAACACATTATCCATGACAATTTCACCGGTAATCGAGGCCCGCAAAGAAAATTTACCTTCTATTTTGGGTGCGCTTAAACCGTCCATTCCCTTTTCTAAAACAAAACCGCGGATCACCCCATCCAGTTTTGCCCATACCACAAACACATCAGCAATCGGCGAGTTAGTGATCCACATTTTGCTGCCTGAGAGTTTATAGCCGCCATCAACTTTGGTTGCGCGGGTAGACATACTGGCGGGATCAGAGCCAGAATCCGGCTCGGTCAAGCCAAAACAACCCACCCATTCCCCAGTGGCTAATTTGGGTAAGTACCGCTGGCGTTGTTCTTCTGTACCATAGGTATAGATAGGATACATGACGAGTGAAGATTGCACGCTCATGGCACTGCGATAGCCGCTGTCCACCCGCTCCACCTCGCGCGCAATCAGGCCATACGCAACGTTATTCACCTCCGCGCAGCCATATTCAGCAGGCAGGGTACAACCCAGTAACCCCAGTTCGCCCATCTCGTTCATGATTTCGCGATCAAAGCGCTCGTGCCGGTTGGCTTCAAGCACCCGGGTCATTAGTCTGTCCTGACAGAATTGATACGCACTGTCACGCATCATCCGTTCATCTTCGGTCAACATAGAGTCCATTGACAACGGGTCTTGCCAATTAAATTCGGGTTTTGCTGAAGACATATCTTTACCTAATGAAAAAAGTTATGAGTAAGTTTTAACACGTTTTAAATGTTAAAAAAATGATAATAGCGGTTATACTGCTAGAGGAATAATATTAATTACCTTTAGTTGCTATAGTATTTACCTATGGATCTACGTAACCTTCAATACTTCGTATCTGTTTACGAGACCGGCAGTTTTAGCGCGGCGTCTAAACGCCAATACATCGCTCAACCTTCCATCTCGGCAGCCATAAAATTATTAGAAGAAAGTTTTTCTAAACCTCTATTTGTGCGCTACCCGCGCGGAGTGCGCCCCACCGAAGCGGGTCATCAACTTTATCCCCTCGCCCAGCAACTGTTAGGTCAGGCTGCTGCCATTAAATACTTATTAAAGGAAGAAAATCCAAAGCAACCGTTCAGGTTAGGATTGATTAAAGGGCTGGGTGTCGCCAGAACCAGTGATGTGCTGAAAAGGTTTACGTCTCAAGTGGACGCACTGGAATTGACTCTGGTGCCGCCTGAAGAGAAATGTGATGCAAGAATTATCAATTACGAATTACGCAAAGCCAATGAACATTTTGTTTCCATGTGGCAAGACGATTTTCAATGGGTCATGCCAATGGATCATCCGTTAAGCTTAAAAGAGCAAATTGAGATTACCGATTTAGCTGATGTCGCGTTCATTCAAAGAGAACCGTGCGAGGGCTGGAACTTCCTCAGAGAATTATTAAGTCAGGCGCACATTACTCCAGATGTAAGAGCACGCATTCAAACCATCGAATACGCTATCGGCTTAGTTAAAGCAGGGGTGGGCTGTGCCTTTATTCCCATTCCTGAGAGTGCTGAATATCTTAATGATGTCGTTTGCCGGCCGGTAAAAGGGGTATCGCTAACCCGCCATATTGGGCTGGCATTTAGCCAACGAAGTCCAGTGGTGGAAACCTTGATTAATTTAGTAAGTCAGACTTGAGTGCATGAATCCACTGACATTTTCACGTGCACTAAATACCTCCACTTGATAATCCATTGCTTAGGACACACATGGACAACTTTTCTGCCAAGCCTGATTTTTCAGTAAGGCGTCAGTAATCGCTACGCAATGCTATTCTATAACGGTTAAAAGATGCCGGTGGAACAGTCAAATACCGTATGCGGAGGCGCAAAATACCCCTCGATCACAATATTATTCAACAGGCTCGTAGACGTAATAATATTTCTCTGCGTGACGTCGATAATATTTGCTATTAAATTCCCTCTTCTGGCTAATCAATTCCCTTATCACTCCAGGCTCAGTCTCCCGATGCGCCACACGCGTCAATGGAATTGGCGGAACTCTTTTCATCATTAATTTTACGATAGTTTTTTCTCACGTTAATTCAGCCTTAATCCAAAGTTCGCTGAAGCTGCCGCTGCATTAACATAGTAATGCCTTAAGTTTGTTGAGGTAATTCAAAGTTATCAAAAGAGGTCAATCCCCATTAACCAGGCTATTGATTTAGCAGAAAATTTGCGTGGCAGATCCCGCCAACACCATGGCGCCGTTAATACTTATTTCCTTTATCAAACGGGCAATAAGCTGGGATTAAAGCTATGAAAACTGTAGGTGTTTATGAATAAAAGTTGGGTTTTGTTCTTTCCGGTGAAAAACAACATCCTTTAATTCTCAGGTACACCCCATCATGATACGGGTGTGAAACCATATTTCATTCCAGCGTTAACAAGGATTTGGTTAAAATGATAATTCTAATTTACGCCTATTATGACTATCAGCCAATTTACTCCAATTTATATAAGCTTTTGTTGATTCGTTACGAAAGGTAACAAAGGTTCACACGAGATATAATTTTAAACGGTAAGAAAGAATCTTTGAGAGACTAACAGCCCTCTCAAAGATTCGTATGACGACAATGACTATTTAAATACTGATAGTAATGATCAGCCCACTATTTAGTTGGGGACGTTAAGCTTACTGAAATATCTTTAGGAACGCTGCGACTTGCATTTAAATCTCTGATTTCAATGCGTCCAGGAATAACATAGCGATCAATCACACGCAGGGTGTCGGTTGCCCCATAGTGTTCTGTAAAAGCAGATAGCGTCATCCCATTACACACTAACCTTTCTCCCAACATTTTATAAGTTGGACCAACAATTTTAGTACCGGTTGAAAACTTTTCTACCGAGCGGTGTAGACCCCACCGATCATTTTCTGCAGAGGTGCGACAGACGGCAATTAAATCTTCTTCTACAAACTCAGGGTAACTTTCAGCGACGGCAGTGCCAGCAAAAATTGATAGTGAAATTGCAGAAAAGCACAACGGTATAATATTTCTATAACGCATGATTTTTTTCCTTCTTGTAAGAGACAAGGGGGACATTTGGATACAGCCCCAGAACAGACCTATTAAGTGTAAGAAGGAAACATAAATTTAACGCTGACAAAGCAATGAAACTTACCTGAAACATAATTAAGACCCAGATTCAGGCGTTTACTGTCAACCCCCTAAATATGACGACGAACGCATCATTTTATTGTCAGCTTTTGAACTAAAATGATATATGAACTCCGTAGGAGATCTTGATGAAAACTAACTCTGTACCCATTTCATTCGACCCAATAAGCCGCACAGTTAGTACCGTCTATGGAGAGAAGCTCGTACTATCACCTCAATGCGCGGTTTTACTCAACCTTTTGCTTGAAAATAATGGCGACGTCTTAACCAGAAGTGAAATGCGCAAGCGTATCTGGAACCATTGTGTAGTAAGTGAAGACATGATTAACCACCTGGTGAGCAGGCTGCGAAAAGAGCTGGCTGCGTTACCGGATGACCATGCATGGAAAATTGAAACCATCCCTAAAATAGGTTATCGCCTGCTAGTAAGGGAAGACTCAGCGCACGATTTACAATACTGGTGGCATCGGTGTAAAACCTGGTTTTCAACTATGCATTAGAGTGTGTTTAATAATAAAAATAAGAGAAGAAAAAACGGGGGATATCAGAAAGAGAAGTTGGTCGGTGTGAGAGGATTTGAACCTCCGACCCCTGACACCCCATGACAGTGCGCTACCAGGCTGCGCTACACACCGACCGAAAGAGCGGACAAGTGTACTTATTTTTGATCACATTGCAACGAGATTTAGTGTATTAATCTGACAACCGCTTATTTGATGAGCAACTCAGCGACTTTTTGGTCGTGTCAGAGGGTGAGATAACACACCACTGTGACGACTCCCGCCACAATCACATTTAACACTACGCCTTCTCGCGCCATGGTTTTAATGGCGAATTTTTCGGTGGCGAAAGCAATCGCATTGGGTGCTGTAGCCACCGGCAGCATAAACGCACAGCTTGCGCTTATCGCCGCGGGGATCATCAGCATTTTGGCATCTACATTTACTGCCAAGGCAGCAGCAGCAAGAATGGGCATAAGCAAGGTTGCCGTGGCAGTGTTAGAGGTAATTTCGGTAAGAAAGGTTACGAATAAACAAATGGATAAAATAAGGAATAATAAGGGAAGTGTTGATAACCCGGTTAACCACTCTCCCATCAGCACACTCAATCCGGACGCAGTAAAGGCCTTGGCGATACAAATACCGCCAGCAAACAACAGCAACATACCCCACGGGATATCGTTAGCGGTTTTCCAATCCAGTAACCTGCCCTTTTTACCCTCACCGTTGTGTATCACAAACATCGCCACTACACCGGCAATCGCTATGGTGCTGTCACTTACGGTGGTCAGGCCTAGCCATTTTGTCCATAGCGGGCGCAATACCCAGGCCAATGCAACGCTGCCAAACACCATTAGCACGCGTTTTTCTGCTTTGCTCCACGCCCCGGGTTTTGGCAGGTCAATATTGCCCACCTCTGATAACCCTCGTGACAACCACAGTGCCATCAGTGGAAGGGCTAACAACACGATGGGAACACCGGTTTTCATCCATTCAATAAAACTGTACTCGAGCCCTTGCGTTTCCTGATACACACTCATGAAAATAATATTGGGCGGCGTACCGATAGGCGTCCCCACACCGCCCACACTGGCTGCGTAGGCGACACCTAAAATAAGCATCACACCAAAACGTTTACTTTTCATGGCTTCGATGATGGCCAGCGCCATCGGGAGTATCATTAATACGGTAGCGGTGTTGCTTATCCACATGCTTAACAGCGCGGTGGTCAGCATAAATCCAAGCAACAGCTTTAACGCACTGCCCGAGCCCGTCAAACGCAACATGTATACCGCAAAGCGTTGGTGCAGATGTGATTTTTCCAACGCCTTAGACAGCATAAACGCCCCCATCAACAGAATGATTACATGACTACCTAATGACGACGCTGCTTCAGCGTGAGTCAAAACGCCCGTCAATGGAAACGCAGCAAAAGGAATGAGTGAAGTGGCGGGGATCGGAAGGGCCTCGGTGATCCACAAAATGGCTACAAACAACGTTATCCCGGCAGTGAGTGCAATGTCCGTAGGCTGCTGTGCCCCATACAAGACTGCTCCTACCGCCACTGATATCAATAGAGCAAGAACGACAATACTACTTTTGCTCACACTGCACTCCAATTCTTATTATTTTTGTTCGTCAGATGATATACGACTGGCTACGGCGCCGGTCTGTCCCTTGTACTTGGCATCAATGCGAGCATTATAAGGCTTGTCAGCGGGAGTCGACAGCACCTCAAAACTCAGCGCACCAATTTTCATCATGGGCCGTAATGCTAGAGGAAGCTTACCACTGTTATAAAATTCCAACACAATATTGCCGGACCACCCCGGGTCAATGCGGTGTGCAGTCACATGCACCATCAAACCAAGGCGGGCGAGCGACGAGCGCCCATCAAGCCAGCCCACAATATTGGCGGGTAACGTCACTGATTCATGCGTTATGGCTAAAGCCAGCTCACCCGGATGTAAGAAAAATGCTTTGCCATCTGCTAATTCAATCTCATCGCTCATCACTGAGTTTAACGCTTCTTCCACCTGTGCTTTCGGCCCGCTTAAGTCAATATAAGGAGCCTGGTGATCTTCAAAAACGCGGAATTTGTTACCTAAACGGATATCGACGGTGACACCGCTGATTTGCGAATAATCAGGCGTGGGATTAATGGTAATTTTCCCCGCTTGTAGGTACTCATAAATATCTCTGTCTGATAAACGCATTAGGGCTTCCTGCAGAAAAAAAGAGGGCTCATTATAAGGGCAATGTCCAACCAATCAATACATACGCTCGTCGCGCGCCCAGTAATTTAGTCAAAAGTGCGCTTTATTCTAAAATACGTAATGCAAAAACAGCGCATTTCAGCTAGTATTTGCAGCCATTTTTAACGTATTAATTTGCTATTGTCATATGTCTGAAAACAATTCGCAATCCAGCGCAAATGCGAACCAGCGCCGAATTCTGGTTACCAGCGCCCTTCCCTATGCTAATGGCTCCATCCACCTAGGCCATCTGCTTGAACATATCCAAACGGATATCTGGGTACGCTTCCAACGCCTGAAAGGGAATGAGTGTTACAGTGTCTGTGCCGACGATGCGCATGGTACCCCGGTAATGCTGAAAGCACAGGAATTAGGCATTACACCTGAACAGATGGTCGAACAAACACGAGCGGAACACCATCAGGATCTGAAAGATTTTCACGTTCATTATGACAATTACTATGTAACCCATTCGCCCGAAAACAAAGAACTGTGCGAAACAATCTATAAGCGCTTGGATGAAGCAGGTTACATCAGTAAGCGTACCATCAATCAACTCTTTGACCCTGAAAAGTCCATGTTCCTGCCGGACCGGTTTGTTAAAGGCACCTGCCCCAGCTGTAAGGCAGAGGATCAAAACGGCGATAGCTGCGATGTGTGTGGGGCTACTTATAGCCCAACAGAAGTTATCAATCCGCGCAGTGTTGTTTCGGGCGCCACCCCTGTACTAAAAGAATCAGAGCACTATTTTTTCGATTTACCTCAGTTTGAAGGCATGTTGAAAACCTGGATCCGCTCTGGCGCGTTGCAGGAAGAAATGGCGAATAAGCTGCAAGAGTGGTTTGAAGCAGGTTTGCAACAATGGGATATCAGCCGTGATGCGCCCTACTTTGGGTTTGAAATTCCCGGCACAGAAAATAAATTTTTCTACGTGTGGGTTGATGCACCAGTTGGTTACATGGCGTCGTTCAAACACTATTGCAATGAACACAATATTGAATTTGATGAATTCTGGAACCCTGGACATGATACGGAGCTTTACCATTTTATCGGTAAAGACATTACCTACTTCCACTGTCTGTTTTGGCCTGCCATGTTGGAAGGTGCAGGTTATCGCAAACCGACCGGCGTCAATATTCATGGCTTTGTCACGGTAAATGGTGCCAAAATGTCAAAATCTCGCGGTACCTTCATCAAAGGACGGACCTACCTCGAGCATTTAAACCCTGAGTACTTACGTTATTATTTTGCATCGAAGTTAAGCGACGGCGTCACTGACATCGACTTGAACTTTGAAGACTTCGCACAAAAAGTGAATGCGGATCTGGTGGGCAAGGTGGTCAATATTGCCAGCCGTTGCGCCAGTTTTATCACTAAGCGATTTGACGGCAAGTTGTCTACAACCGTGCTGGAACCGCAGCTGTTTGCTGAATTCAGTCAGGCTGCTGATAAAATCGCTTTGTACTACGAAAAACGTAAGTATCATCAAGCAGTACGAGAAATTATGGCATTAGCTGATAAAGCTAATCAGTTTATCGATGCTAATGCGCCTTGGGTAACCATAAAGGACGAAAGCAAGCAACAGTTCACCCACGAAGTATGTTCATTGGGTATCAACATGTTCCGGGTACTGGTGACCTATTTACAGCCGATCGTGCCCGCGCTGGCCACCGATGCTGAAGCATTTCTCAATGATAAATTGACTTGGCAAGGTACACAAAACGCCCTTGCAGGCCACCCAATCAATAAATTTAAAGCGCTGATGCAGCGTGTGGATAAGGACAAAATTGACGCTATGGTAGAAGCCTCGAAAGAAAACTTACAGGCTGCTTCTGCGCCTAAGATTGAAGCCGACAGCCCCTTGGCAAAAGATCCCATTAGTGAAGAAATTAGCTTTGATGAATTTGCCAAGGTCGATTTCCGTATAGCCCGTATCGCCCATGCTGAACATGTGGAAAAAGCCGACAAACTGTTACGTCTGGAATTAGATTTGGGCGGGGAAACCCGTCAGGTATTCGCGGGTATCAAGTCGGCCTATGCACCTGAAGATTTAATCGGTAAGCATACGGTCATGGTCGCTAACCTTGCCCCTCGAAAGATGCGATTTGGCCTGTCAGAAGGCATGGTGCTGGCAGCGGGACCGGGCGGAAAAGAGTTGTATATTCTTGAGCCACACGAAGGCGCAAAGCCTGGTATGCGCGTTAAATAGTGTATCTGGGTAGCTGATGGGTCCATCGGCTACCTGCCCTCGTATCTCCGTTTCCTGTTAACCTGCCCTGGCGGTTTGCTCTTCTTCCTCCGCTGGCTCTTCATCTTCAAACTGCCATTCCTGAAGCGCGGAAAAATCTATTTTGGCCCCTTTGGCATATGGCATTCTATATTTATGAATAGTCGTCAAATCGTAGCTATTCAAGTGTTCATATTCGAACCAGTGCCCGTAATTTTGGGGGGAAGTCGTTACCACAACCCTCCTGGTATCTACATCGCGCAGGTCGTAGTGATAAATGTAATAAACTTTGGTGGCAAATGCGCTGCCTTTAATTTCTTTGCTATAAGGGATCTCTACCCACTTGCCCTCTTGTTCTACCAGCAATTGAGGTAAGAAAAAGCTTTTTACGTTTAGTGACAGGTTTGGATGGGACCAGATAGTAACCTGCTGGGTTCCTTGAGGAAGATAGATCAGTTGATAGAACTGCTTAATTCCCCGTTTTTCAATACAGTTAGACTGAATTGAGCCAATGTCATAACCATAACGATAACCCGGCCCTACATAAGAGCGACCATTTTTCTCAAACTTGTCGGTACAGTATTGAGCAAGTTCGAAATTCTTCTGATAATCCCGGCCCGCACAACCGACTAAGATTATTATCCCTGTAAATAGTAGCAGTCCTTTAAGATTGGTGATGCTACGCAATCGATTTTCCTACCCTATTCTCTTAATTTAAGTACGTAAAAATTTTACCACGTAAAAATAGAAATTTAAGTGAAAACGTATTCAATCGCCTGCTAGCGTTTTTTGCGCTTGATGACCGGTGAAAACGTGCCCTCACGCATACTGGCCCCAACAGGGTTGAACTGTGGCTGTAATTTCCATTTAGGTCTGATGGTGGTCATCGGATAAACCCGCTTTTTAGCCAAAATGATGTATACAGAGCTACACCACGGGCAGTAATGACTGAGCCACTTTTGCAATTTCGATGGGTACTGACTCTTGTAATTAAAAAATAACATGGAAAACAGCACCTGACGTTGTTCGACTATTTCAAAGCCCAACAGTTGCAACCAGTCTTTAATCCGGGAACTGGTAAAGAATCGAGCGTCATGCAGAATATTACCGCGCTTTAAAGGTAGATATTTACCCACCCCTGTCAGGCTCAGCGGATTAAATCCACTAATAATGACATAACCATTTTGATTAATTACGCGGTCAACTTCCCGTAAAACCTGATGCGGATCCTGAACAAAATCCAGTTCGTTAGCCAGCAAAAAACCGTCGACGCTGTTTTCAGAATAAGGTAACTGATGAGACTGTCCTACCACCCCCGACCATGCATGTTGCGTTGCAGTATGATTGATCTGATGGGTAATGGGACACTTCGCTAGTGTAATTTGTGAACTTAAGCTACCCAGCTTGACAAAGTGGTAACCGAATATCCGTTGACTGTAATCATTGCAGACATCCTGAACCGCTTGTTTGACCATGTCCCCTGCCGGCAGTAATTCCCATCCTTCAGGATAGCGAGGCTCTCGCTTTTGAAAAGCAGATTTCATTAAAATAGTGGCTGATCCATTCTATTGCACAAGGGCTATCAAATTTCTATAGTATCCTATAATTTGGTTTTCTCAAGCGGGGGCTTATGTCCACTTCAACTTTACCTAATGATGTCAGTGTAACGCCTATTCCCGCTTTTACGGATAATTATATCTGGTGTCTGCACAACAGTAACGATGCAGTGGTGGTGGATCCGGGTGATGCAGAACCAGTTTTGGCATTTCTGAAACAGAATAACCTTAAGCTGGCGGCCATTTTAATTACCCATCATCACCATGATCACACCGGAGGCATTACCCGGCTAACTTCTACCCGCCCAGCGATACCCGTAATTGGCCCAAGAGGCTCGCATATTCGGGGGATTACGAAAAGTGTAACGCAAGGTGATGTAGTGCGGTTGCCCATCATAAAATGTGATTTTACCGTGATGGAGATCCCCGGTCATACCCTGGATCATATTGCGTTTTATGGTCACGGCGCTATATTTTGTGGGGATACCCTGTTCGCTGCTGGCTGTGGTCGCTTATTTGAAGGTTCTCCTGAGCAAATGGCGCATTCATTGAGTAAGCTCAAACGTTTGCCTGGTCATACCAAAGTATATTGTGCGCACGAATATACGGTAGCTAATATCCAGTTTGCAAAGAAAGTGGAGCCGAATAATCAAGCTTTACACGACTACGAAATGTGGGCCAATCAACAGCGTGAGCAAAATAAAGCGACCTTACCTTCTGATATCGCAACACAAAAAGCGGTGAATCCGTTTTTACGATGCGAGCAGGAAGAGGTCAGATCGTCAGCCCAAGCAAAAAGCGAACACACTTTACATGACGAGGTCGCCGTATTTGCCACCTTACGCACGTGGAAAGATAAGTTTTGATGCAATATTGGGCTGTAATACGTACAATACCGGTTCTGCAGTATCAGTACGGGGCGTTATTGTCATGTTGAAAAGCAAGTTCTCCCTACTTTCTGCGCTGGTCTCCACCCTTTTACTCGGAGCATGCGCATCAACAGAAGTAGTCGAAACTCACTCATTAAACCAAAATAAACAAGGCAAAAAAGTAGCCTGTGAGGTAGCCAATACCACCATTTCAGAAGAGGCCGATTGTGAACTAGCCCGCGAAGGCGTGATTGAAGTTATCCACCCTCAGGAAGAAATAGCGCTAGAAATAAAAACCGACAAAAAACCCGCTTCTGAAGAGTCAGAAGCTGTGTTCATTGCCAATGTCTGGGATCGCATCGGTAACCAGCTTACTTTCCACATCCCCGAAAATGACCGCGTGAATGTTCAGCGCAACTGGTATTTAAAACACCCAGAATATATGTCTCGCGTAACTAATCGCGCACGCCCTTTTTTGTACTTTATTACCCAGGAAATTGAAAACCGGAATATGCCATTAGAGTTGGCATTGCTACCGATCGTGGAAAGCGCATTTGATCCCTTTGCATATAGCCATGGCAGAGCGGCAGGAATGTGGCAATTCATTCCCAGTACCGCAAAACGCTTTGGCATTCATCAGTCCTGGTGGTATGACGGCCGCCGGGATGTGATCGCTTCAACCCAAGGCGCATTGGATTATCTGAATTACCTCAACAATATGTTCGACGGCAACTGGCTGCATGCCCTGGCCGCCTACAATAGCGGTGAAGGCCGAGTAAAACGTGCTATCAAGCGCAATGCCAAGGCGGGTAAACCGACTGACTTCTGGTCACTGGATTTACCTCGCGAAACCCGGGCCTATGTCCCGAAGCTGTTGGCGTTAGCGGATATCCTCAAACAACGGGATAAATACAATTTCTCATGGCCCGAAGTGGAAAACGTGGCGGTCATTGATGTAGTAGATATTAATTCGCAAGTGGATTTAGCGTTTGCGGCAGATTTAGCGGGAATGGATTTGGAAGCGCTGCAGGCACTCAATCCGGGCTTTAATCGCTGGGCCACCGATCCCGACGGTCCACATTATCTGGTATTACCATTAGAAATTGCCGATAGCTTTGCGCAGCGGCTTAACGAACTGGACCAAAACGAACGTCTCAACTGGGTTCGCCACCAAGTGAAAAGCGGTGACAGCCTACTGAAGCTCGCTCATCAGTATCACACCACCGCGCAAATTATTAAAAAGGTTAACAATTTAACTTCCAACGTTATTCGCGCAGGTGAACACCTGCTGGTACCTGTGGCATTAAAAGAATTATCGGCATACACCCTGTCTAAAGAGCAACGCTTAGCGACCACACAGAACCGCAAGCGGGCTGATCGAAAATTCACCTACACGGTGCAGTCGGGCGACACATTGTGGGATATTGGCCGCAAGTATAAAGTGAGTACACAAAAACTGGCTAAGTGGAATGGTATGGCCCCTATCGATACCTTACGCCCTGGCATGACACTGGCTATCTGGCTGGATGATAATGACACACAAAGCGACGCCATCATGAAAAAGCTCACTTACACGGTGAGAAAAGGTGATTCGCTTTCCCGCATCGCGTCAAAATTTAATATAAAAGTGAATGACATTCGCAAGTGGAATGATTTACAAAAAAGCCGTTACCTGCAACCAGGCCAAAAGTTAACTTTGCATGTAGATGTCACCCGATTAAAAAACGTAAGCTAGGAGCACAATGTTAAGGATAAACTGGGCAAATTTACGCAATAGTCACGAGACTCCTTGGTTTATCCTCGATATTGTCATGCTCGGATTGCTGACTATCAACCTGATTTGGTTGCTGTTTGATGGGTTGTATGGCACAGAGTTTGTCAATCATCAGCTTGAAAAGCTTACCCCTGGATTTGAAGCAGCCTATGCCCCCATCCACCGGAATTTCATTCTGGTGGACCTGGTGTTTATCAGCATTTTCTTTGTTGAGTTTTGTTTTCGCTGGATAGTTTCAATCGTTCGCAAGGAACATTTACGCTGGTACTTTTATCCTTTCTTGCATTGGTATGACTTAGTGGGTCTCATTCCACTTGGCGCAACACGGATCTTCCGCTTCTTACGGATCTTTTCTATTCTGCACAGATTGCACAAGTTCGAAATCATCGATCTAAACCAAACCGCCATTTTTCGCTTCTTTACCTTTTACTATGATGTGTTTGTTGAAGAGCTCTCCGACCGCATCGTCGTAAAGGTCCTTACTGACGCACAAAAAGATATCGCAGCGGGCTCTCCGCTGGTTGATGATATAGGTAGACGCGTATTAGCACCTCGCCGCCCGGTATTGACACAGTGGCTAGCAGGTGTATTAAATCATTTAGGACAAACCATTCATCACGGCGACAATGGTGAGGCGATTCGTCAACATGTCAGTAAAAGTGTTGGCAAAGCAGTAAAAAGTAACGCTCAGGTCAGTACCCTGACCTTTGTCCCTGTGGTAGGGAAAACCATCGAAAAAACACTGGAAAGCGCGGTTACCGACATCGTAACGCAATCGCTGGTTAACCTGCTCTCAGACATTGATGCCGATCGCGTGGACGGTTTTATTAATGCAGGGTTAGAGGAATACACGCCGACCGCAGATGTGCTGGACAAGGAGGTGTTAATGATTATTAACGAATGCCTTGAGCTAGTGAAATCTCACGTCGCCCAACAACGCTGGAAGTCAGAGCTGGTGAAAAAAGAACAGGCCATCCCAGATCGGCCAGAATGAGGTTCTAACATCAATGTCTCCCCGAAGCGCCTTGACAGCTTAAGGGTTTCCACTGCGCCACACGGGGATTAATTATTCCTATACGCCGATAGACATTTTCAATATCACCGTTAACTCTAAGTTGAGCTAATCCTAACGCCAAGTCAGCCAGTAGCTGTTTCCCTTTTTCACTTTTCCCATTGATAACAAAATGTGTCGAATCGGCAAACACCAATTTGAGGTCTGGAAAAGGGTAAAGCGCTACACCAAATTGGTTTCTTTCCAGATTTGCATTTGGGCCAAACGTAATAGGCACAAATTTTCCCCGACCCAGTTTAATCATATTGAACATTTGTTCATACGAACTTACATGCAATAGCTTCATGCCCGCACATTTCATAATCTCCCAATCGTGGTACCAGTTCTGATTAGCGAGGGTCATCGATGTATTTAACTGGCTTCGATGCACCGTATTGGCTAACACCTCTTTCGTCGTATACAAGCCTTTTTCAAATTCGTTGTTGCGAAGAAGTGCCGGTGAAATAACCAGTATATTTTCTCTCGCCTCATTTCGCCAGATCCCAATGGCGGTGCCCTCGATACGGCTATCTTCTACATCATTCAACATACGGCCATTATTCGGATAGGATAAAAGTGAGATTTGGTAAGTATTGGGAGAAAGTTTTAGGGCATGACAAAAAATCATGTACTCTGCTAGAACCTGATTTTCGCCTAAATTAACCTGTTCCAATGAAGGGCAATCATCGTGCGTGGTGGCTAACTGAATCGCTTTTTGGTGATCCTGATAGGTTCCGATATCTATCGAAATACCTTGCGCCTTAGCACAGGTTCCAATAAAGAATAACAGTGGAATAGCGTAACGTATCATGTCGTCATTTTCATCCACTGTTTCCTTATGTTAATTCTAAGCGTAGCCGAAACCTACTGACGTCTCCAGGTTGTGCCACCTGGTCCGTCTTCTAATACTACACCTTTGGCAGTCAATGCATCGCGAGCGGCATCGGCTGCAGCCCAGTCTTTACTTGCTCTGGCATCATTACGCTTTTTGATCAATGCTTCGATTTCAGCGGCGTCGTCTTCACTGCCTGCCTGCAAAAAGTTGTCGGGATCAGATTGAAGAATACCTAAAACAGATCCAAGCCCCACTAATACGCCTGCCAGCTTAGCCGCTTCGGCGGGATCAGATTTTTGCTTGTTGAGTTCACGGGCCACATCGAACAACACAGCCATCGCTTCAGGCACATTTAAATCATCGTTCATGGCTCTTTCGAAGCGCGCTAAATACCCCGCATAATTTAAATCAATACCCGTTTCAGGCACCACCCCTCGTAAAGCGGTGTACAAGCGCTCAAGCGATGCCCGCGCCTGATGAATACTTTCATCATCATAATTTAGCTGGCTACGATAGTGTGCGCTCAGCAAGAAAAAACGCACAGTTTCGGGATCGTGCAGTCTCACCACATCGCGCAGGGTAAAGAAGTTACCTAGCGATTTTGACATTTTCTCGTCATTAACCTGCACCATACCACCGTGCATCCAGAAGTTAACGTATTGGGTGTCATATGCGCAGCAGGACTGGGCGATTTCATTTTCATGATGGGGAAAGATCAGGTCTGCCCCCCCGCCGTGGATATCAAAATGATGGCCAAGATGCTTTGAATTCATTGCCGAACATTCGATGTGCCAACCAGGACGCCCGTTACCCCAGGGAGACGCCCAGAAGATTTCGTTAGGTTTTGCTGACTTCCATAATACAAAATCCATTGGATCATCTTTATCTTCGGCCACTTGCACGCGCGCACCTGATTGCAATTGCTCAAGATTTTGTTTGCTTAACGCTCCGTACTTCTCATATTTACTTACATCAAACAACACATCCCCATTTCTCGCCTGATAAGCGAACCCTTTGTTAATTAAGGTTTGGATGATGTCGATGATTTCGGGCATATGCCCCGTTACCGTAGGCTCTACGTTTGGCTCAAGCAAATCAATTGAAGCAAAATCTTCATGCATCATCGCAATGGTTTTAGCCGTTAATTCGGCAGGAGAGATACCTTCCTCTGCCGCTCTTTTGATAATTTTGTCATCCACATCGGTAATGTTTCTGACGTAATTCACCGTATAACCTAAGTGGCGTAAATAGCGCACTAATACGTCAAAACTTAGGTAAGTTCTACCGTGCCCCATATGACACACGTCATACACGGTAATACCACACACATATAAGCCCACCTTCCCTTCTTGCAGCGGCACAAAGCGCTTTTTCTCACGGGTTAAGGTGTCATAAAGGTGTAGCATGGTGATTTTCCTCATAAATAAAGTTGCGCCGAAGTTTATCACTGTCTTGAATGCAGGTCACAATTAAATAGCCATTTTCTATTCTTCGAATTTAACTCCCTGCACTTTTAGGCTAACATATTGCTTTTAGCTTCACTGACAGGTCCATTTATGGTTACGTTAGAAACGAATTACGGTGACATCACCATCACGCTGTTCAAAGACAAAGCGCCCAAAACTGTGGAAAATTTTCTAAATTACGCGCGAGAAGGTTTTTATGACAACACCATCTTTCACCGTGTAATTGATAATTTCATGATCCAGGGCGGTGGGTTTACTGCTGATATGCAACAAAAATCGACGAAGGACCCCATTAAAAACGAAGCCAACAACGGTCTTTCAAATAACCGGGGCACGTTGGCAATGGCCCGCACTAACGATCCTCACTCTGCCACCGCACAGTTTTTTATCAATGTAAAAAATAACGATTTTTTGAACTTTTCAAGCGAATCGATGAATGGCTGGGGCTACTGTGTTTTTGCAGAAGTATCTGAAGGAATGGATGTAGTTGATGAAATCCGCACCGTGGGTACGGAAAACAATGGTTTTCATCAGGACGTGCCAATCAAGCCGGTGGTTATTGAAAAAATAACCATTAACGACGAATAAGATTTTCTCTGTATTGCTGAGGGGCGATAGCCCCTCTTTTTGTGTGTATATGAATGAATTTCACTTACTTTATCTCTGATCTTCACTTGAGCGAAGCGTACCCGGATATAACCCGCTGCTTGCTTCGGTTTCTCAACACTGACGCGCCAAAAGCGGATGCCCTCTACGTGTTGGGCGACTTATTTGATGTGTGGATTGGTGATGACAACATTACCTCCTTCAATGAAACTATCGCCGCCGCCTTTAAAACGTTAAGCAAAAGTACACCAATATATTTCATTCACGGTAATCGCGACTTTGCTATCCGTAGAGGTTGGACAGAAAAAGCAGGGATGACATTATTACCAGAGCAATTTGTGATTGACTTATATGGTCAGCAAACTCTGCTTACTCACGGTGACGAGCTGTGTACGCTGGATGTGGAATACCAAAAGTTTCGCCGCAAGTCTCGCAGCTGGTGGTGGCCAAAACTTATGCTCGCGCTGCCTTTATGGTGCCGACGCAAAATAGCCGAAGATGGGCGTAAAAAAAGTCAACTTAAGCAACAAAAACTCACCAATGAAATAATGGACGTCACCCCCGAGGAAGTGGTCAAGGTGATGGAGAAGTATGCGGTACAGCGGTTAATCCACGGGCATACTCACCGGCCAAACATTCACACGTTGAAGGTGAATGGCAAACCGGCAACAAGAGTGGTGTTGGGTGACTGGTATGAGCAGGGCAGTATTTTAAAAGTCTCGCCAACGGAGCTTTTATTAGAGAAAAGAGATTTTTCTACTACATCGACTGATTAGTGGCAAAATAAAATAACCAGGAAAACAGCGTAAGCAGAATGGGTAAAAATAATGCCACTGTGGCCCATTCCACCACATTATATCCTGCGTAACGCGGCATCATCGGCTCGTGTTTCTTGCGTCTGCGAATTCGGTTCATTCTGCTATGCAGTAGAAGCAACCAAGTGATCCAGCCAATAAAAACCACCAGGTCCGCTTTTATTGTGGAGTCAAAAACATACGCAAACCAAAAATAAAGCGAGCCGCCAAAAGTGACCGTCATCCACAGATAATCTATGCTGGCTGGCCAGCTGCGAAGGCTAAGGTGTTTCTCGCATTGTCTAATTGCATCAAAAAGTTGAGGCAACATAAATGGCTGTACAGGTGCAACGAGTGGAACCAACAACCAAACCATAGGCGTATTAGGTTTTCCGCAGATACGATGACAATCTCGCGCAATCAAACGCATCCATAGCATGCTATACAACCCGCCGGTGCAAAAGAAGAGTAAATATTCCCAAATAAGATTTCGAGGTGGTGCAACCGGTTTTGGTAATGACATACGCACCTTTTATAACGGAATCCTTTTTATACAATATGTTAGAAGGGCAAAAAAGTTCATTATTTGACCCCTACCTTGCTTATCCTGTCATAACCGCATCGGTCACAACGGGTACCCCACTGTGAAACTTAAACTCATGATCAGGCGTGCTTATCAGTTGTGCTTCGTGTTTTCCAAAATACGCAACCCGTGCAGAGATATCCTCCCCGGCTACCTGTCTTGCCAGCGCAAGATAGTCCTGATAATGACGGGCTTCTGAACGCAGTAACGACACATAAAACTTCTGTAATTCGTCATCAAGGTACGGCGCAAGTTTGGCAAAACGTTCACAACTGCGTGCTTCGATATAAGCACCACAGATCAGTTTATCAATCAACGCCTGTGGTTCATACGTTCTCACCTGCCGCATCATGCCTCGTGCGTATCGACCCGCGGAGACATTGGTATAAGTAATCCCGCGAGATTGCATAATTTCGAGAACTTGTTGAAAATGATGCAATTCTTCTTTTATCAATAACACCATCTTCTCGACAAGATCATCACCATATGGATGCAACCCATTGGCAGAGATCATTTTTTTCAGGCCACTATGCTTACCATCAAACTTACCGTCCCCTACCTGCCTGTATACGTAATCTTCGTATGGCTTCAGCCACGCGAGTAATTCCGCTGCATTTTGCTCGTCAACTGCATATCTTCGAATTAGCATCAGTGCGGTTTGCGCGGCTTTTAATTCACAATTGCAGTGATCAATCAACAGCGATTCGAGTTGTTTAGGCTCCCGCGCTTTGTCAATCCATGCTTGTGGAGTCGGGCATTGCAAAAATGCATTGATTGGCGCTAATAATTGGTCGAGTACAAGTTTTTGCATTGGTCAGGCTCTTGCTCAAATAGCTGGATATTTTACCTAAATAACCTACTTCAAGCTAATCATACCAATATTCACTGAGGGGCACTCACTAAGCGCGAAAATTTGTCCTATATTGACATGCCAACGTTATGGATGTTTGGTGGGGTTCAATCGAATAGTAATGGCGCAGTACAAAAATGGAAAAACCCGTGCACAGACGAAATTAAAGTAATTTCCCTACTCATCCTTACATTGGCTTAGGGCCCTGGTCGCGTTTCCCTTTGACCAACTTGACCTGATTAGATGAATACCATTATTTCTGAGCAGGTCACTTTTCACTTATCACTTTTCACTTATCACTTATCACTTATCACTCATTAATGCATTATCGCTATAGTCCGCATATTCGTTTAACTTTCAATGTGATGGCTTTTTGAACAAAATGATTGACGATTAACCACGTATGCTGCATATTAAATTGTAAACAATTTGTTAACTCTAAAACAAAAAATCAACAAGTTTCGTTGTAGAGTCAGTATGTGAGGTAAGTTAATGATTTTAAATCATCTGGTCGGCATCTACACTCATCCAAAAGAAGAGTGGCAAACAATTGACAGAAAGCATGAAAGCTATTTTTACGCGTTAAGTCATATTGCAATTATTGCACTCATCCCTGCTATAGTGGGCTATTATGCTTCAGCTCATTTAGGTTGGCGGATTGGGGCCGGCGATGTTATCAAACTTACCGAATCCAGCGCATTGACGATGGCAGTAAGTTTGTATTTTGGTTTAATTGTGGGTGTTATTGCGCTGGCGATCCTTATTCATGAACTAGCCAATGCCTTTGAAGTGAAACCTACCTATACACAATCGCTTGAATTGGCTGCGTATACCGCTACGCCCCTATTCATGGTTGGTTTTGCTGCGCTTTATCCCGTGTTATGGTTTGTAATGACAGTGGGCCTGGCAGGTCTTTCTTATTCGGTTTACCTGCTCTATTCGGGTGTGCCTATTTTGATGCATATGCCGGAAGATAAGGGCTTTATTTACTCCAGTTCAGTGGTCACCTGTGGCCTGGTTTTATTGGTTATTTTAATGGCCAGTTCAGTTATTTTATGGAGCATGGGTTTCGGACCCGTTTATATGCATTAAGCCGTACATACTCTTTACCCTCACACAATAAAAAGTAAAAAGTAAAAAGTAAAAAGTAAAAGGCCGCAATTTAATCGCGGCCTTTTTTATCACCCTCTACCATCCTTGGCGCAGATAAAATTCAATCACTATCCATATTATGCATATCCAGGTTACTCAGCTCGGCCTGCAGGACCGGCGCTTGTCTGGACTTTTCACTTCGCGCCAAGTCGATTTTCTCCAGATACTGTTGGTCAATATCAGCGGTAATGTAGTTACCATCAAACACCGATGTTTCAAACTGGGAGATATCGGGGTTTTCTTCGCGAACCGCTTCGACCAAATCTTTTAGATCCTGAAAAATTAATCCGTCCGCCTGAATCAATTCCGCAATCTGGTCTATTTCACGTCCATAAGCAATCAGCTCATTGGCCGAGGGCATGTCAATGCCATACACATTAGGAAAGCGAATTTCTGGAGCTGCAGAGGCAAAATAGACTTTATTGGCTCCGGATTCACGGGCCATTTCGATAATCTGGCTTGAAGTGGTCCCACGCACGATAGAGTCATCTACCAACAGCACGTTTTTGCCCTTAAATTCTGACGAAATAGCGTTTAGTTTACGCCGTACTGATTTTTTACGCATGGTTTGACCCGGCATAATAAAAGTACGCCCAATATAGCGGTTTTTCACAAATCCCTGACGGTAGGGAAGTTGTAAGGTATTGGCTATTTGTAATGCCACATCCATGGATGTTTCGGGAATAGGTATCACTACGTCTATTTCTTTATCCGCCCATTCACGCGCTATTTTTTCGCCCAATTTGCGCCCCATGTTTACGCGAGAAGCATACACGGAAATGCCGTCGATAAAAGAATCAGGGCGGGCAAAATAGACAAATTCAAAAATACACGGAGATGTGTTGGGCTTTTCATAACACTGGTGGGTATGCAGTTGTCCCTGCTCAGTGATGTACACCGCTTCGCCAGGCGCAACGTCGCGTACAAAGGTAAAACCTACTGCATCAAGGGCCACACTCTCTGAGGCTACCATATACTCTTCGCCCATCTCGGTAATACGTTTACCTAATGCAAGTGGACGAATTCCATTGGGATCTCTGAACGCGACCAGCCCTTGTCCGATTATGACGGCAACGACTGCGTAAGCCCCTCGAATCTTTTTATGTACGCGCGTCACTACCTCAAAAATATCGTCTGGTGACACCGTCATTTCCGTACATGATTGAAGCTCATGAGCGAAAATATTAAGCAGTAATTCAGAATCTGACGTGGTATTAATGTGACGGCGTGCCTTACGGAATACTTCTTCCTGCAGGTCGTGAGAATTGGTTAAATTTCCATTATGCGCAAACGCAATGCCGTAAGGAGAGTTTACGTAAAAAGGTTGAGCTTCTGCGGAACTTGATGTTCCCGCAGTAGGATAGCGGCAATGCCCAATTCCTAAATGACCGCTCAAACGCTTCATATGACGCGTATGGAAAACGTCTCTTACCAGCCCATTACCTTTGCGCAAATTAAAAATATTCTGGTCAATGGTAATGATACCGGCAGCATCCTGGCCTCGGTGTTGAAGAACAGTCAAGCCATCGTACAATGACTGCGCTACTGGGGTTTTACCCGCGATTCCAACAATACCACACATCTTTTCGTTACCTACTTAAACCGACGTTAAAAAACTCGAGCCATCCTTCATAAATTCGAAAAACCACTCAATAATCACTGTAAACTCGGGGATTAACAATGAATGCCCCCACCACTGCGCTTGTGCAGCTGGCGTAAATGTATCCAAGAAAAATAGTAATGCACTGACAATAAGTACGCCGCGTAATGCGCCGAAAACGAGGCCAAGTGCGCGGTCTGTTCCGGTTAATCCTGACACTTGAACAAGTTGTCCAAGCGCCACATTAACTAAACCGCCAAGTATGAGTGTTGTTATAAAAAGAACAGCGATCGCTGCGCCGTTTCTTAAAATTTGATCATCTATTCGCGTAAAATAGACGGCTAGGTCAGCATAGAACTGACTGGCAATAAACAGCGCAGCAAACCAGACCACCAGAGAAACCGCTTCTTTAACAAAGCCTCTCATTAAGCTGATCAAGGTAGAAACCGCAATTATGCCTAATATGGATAAGTCGACCCAATTCATATATTACCTGGTCTGACATCTAATCTGATGCGACAACCTTCTGCCCTGCATTGAGATGGCGCGTATTCTAACAGAAGCGCAAGGTATTACCAATTTGAAATACATTACATATTGTTTCTGACACATACCTCACCTACGGCTTGGTTTCTGTTGCTACCAAGCGCCCGGTTAAGCAAATCTTAATCGACCTTAAAAGTGGTAACCTTTCCTTTAAGACCCGTCAATTCCTGTAAATGAGGGATAGCGTTTTCGAGTTTCGCTTTTTGTAAATCGGGGCCAACGAAAACTTTTGTCAACGGCCCAGAACTGGTTTGAATGGGACGACTGAAAGCGCGATAACCGGCTTTTTCCAACTTTGTCAGTAGTTGACGAACGTTTTTTTGATGGCGAAAACTACCCAGTTGAATTACCCAGCCAGCACCATCATCATGTGCTTCAGGCTGTTCTACCACAGTTTGTTTCGCTAAATCGTCTTCATCCACACTTTCGACTGTTTGCTCTTTTACCTGTTGCGAATGGACAGCGATGTCGTCAACAGCTTCTTCGCTAACAATTTCGATAGGACGTTGTACAGCCTTCTCTACCCGCTCAGTGGGAAAGGGTTCGGGATTAACAATTGGCTTACGCGCCGGCGGTGCCGGTATTTCTGCGAACGTTTCGGATTTACGTTCCTTTTTACCATCAAGAAAATCGGGTAAAAAAATGACGGCTAAGGCAACTACGATTACCGTTCCGATAAGTCTGTTTTGCAGTGCCGATGCCACCTGCTGCTCCTTTGATACTACTTAACAATGCAAAACTAATACATCTGCCACCGTAAGGAAAGAGCCAAACACCAAAATAATATCATTTGGCTGCGCTTTTTTCTTAGCGGAAGCGAATGCGTCAGTGACTGTGTCATAGCAAGTCGCATTATGCTGCGCGTCGGCAGGCAAAGCAGAGCGGATAAATTTGGCATCTGCCCCCCTTGGCCCAGGCAGGTTTGCACAGTACCACTCCCCCTTAAAGATCGATAAAGGCAGCAGTGTATCCGCAATTGCTTTATCTTTAAGCATGCCAACCACAAAATGAACCTGTTCTGCCTGCAAGTCTGCTAACCAGCTTTTCATCGCCCCCGACGCCTGTGGATTGTGGCCCACATCCAGATATACGTCAGGTTGACAAGCCACCCGCTGTCGCCTTCCGGGTAAGGTGGCAGACGCCAACAGGTCATTTAAAACAGGCTCCTGCGGAAGCCTGCCTAGCTGGTGTAACACCGCTAGTGCGGTACTGACGTTCTGATATAGAAAAGAAGTAGGCGCTAAGTGGGTGAGCAGAATATGTTCACACTGCCATTGCCAACCGTTTGCTTCAGATGCATAGGTAAAGTCACATCCAGCCCAGAGAGATTTGCATTCTAGCCGTGTCACATAATCGATCAGGGTATGAGGAGGTTCTGGCTCACCGATAATAGCTACGGCATCTTTACGCATTATGCCCGCCTTTTCCACGGCAATTTCTTCACGGGTCTCACCCAGCCAGTCCTGATGATCGAGCCCAATACTAGTGACCACGGCAATGTCAGCATCGATAATATTAGTCGCATCAAGCCGACCACCTAACCCCACTTCTAAAATGGCGTAGTCGACTTTTTCTTTTTGCATCATCACCAAAGCAGCCAGAGTGCCAAATTCAAAATAAGTTAGACTGACCTCCCCTCGCGCCGCTTCCACTTGCTCAAACGCGCTGATGTAATCCTGCTCGGGAGAAAGTTCTCCATTAATGCGAACCCGTTCACGGTAATCGATGAGGTGGGGCGAACTATAGACACCTACAGTACTGTTTTGTCCTAGCAGGGCTAGTTCAATAAATCGGCAGGTAGTGCCTTTACCATTAGTACCCGCTACGGTGATGACGGTTGAGCTTGAGAAATCCAGGGATAGCTTACCTGCGACTTCCTCTACCCTTTCCAGTCCCATATCGATAGTACTAGGGTGGATAGACTCTAAATAGGAAAGCCACTGCGTCAGCGTTCTTTTAGGCTGAGCAGCGGCAGATGATGTAGAATTCACTTAATTTGGACGGTGTAATTTACTTAACAGGCCGTGTAATTTATCACGCATGTGGCGGCGGTCAACTATCATATCGATGGCACCTTTTTCTAACAAAAACTCACTGCGTTGAAAGCCCGGTGGCAACGTCTCACGAACAGTTTGTTCAATAACCCGTGGTCCGGCAAAACCTATTAAAGCTTTAGGCTCGGCCACATTTATGTCACCCAACATGGCTAAACTTGCGGATACTCCACCCATTGTTGGATCAGTCATCACCGATATATATGGTAAGCCTTTTTGGCTTAGTTTAGCTAACGCAGCCGAGGTTTTGGCCATTTGCATCAAAGACATCAATGCTTCCTGCATGCGCGCGCCACCACTGGCAGAAAAACAGATCAACGGCATATTATTTTCGATACAGGCGTTTACGGCGGCCACAAAGCGAGCCCCTACCACCGACGCCATTGAACCGCCCATAAATGCGAACTCAAAGCTGGCAACCACCACTGGCATGCCCTTTAACTTGCCCTGCATAACAATTAATGCATCTTTCTCATTAGTACTTTTTTGTGCAGATACTATACGATCTTTATACTTTTTAGAGTCTTTAAACTTCAATACATCCTGAGGCTCTAAGTCGCTACCGAGTTCTTTTCTGTCATTTTTATCCAGAAAGCTATCGATACGCCGACGAGCGCTAATGCGCATATGGTGGTCGCACTTAGGGCAAACTTCTAACAGTTTTTCTAATTCTGTTTTATACAGAACTGCCTGACAGGAAGAACATTTTGTCCACACACCCTCTGGCACATTGCCTTTTGTCGAGGTTTGGGTGCGCGGTAAAATCTTCTGAATCCAGCTCATTGAATATTCCTTAGTCAATTTGATCCGAAAATGGAGTCAAATAAAAACCTTATCTTTAATAACACATCACTATAACGCGCTATTAGACCACATTACAAAAAAATGCAAAAAACAAAACTGGTCTTAGAAGTTGTCTGGTAGAAATAATGGCCCTATCTGATGCATAGGTAAATTATATTCCTGTGGGTATCCAACCTCTACCAGATACAACCCGTTTGGTTTAGCCGTAGCGGCTGCCTGAGTTCGATCCTTTTTCGCTAAAAGCTCAGCAATCCATTCCACAGGTTGCGCGCCGCAGCCGACCTCTATTAAGGAGCCCGCAATATTGCGTACCATGTGATGAACAAACGCATTGGCCTGAATATCAATAATTACGAAACGCTCCCTTCGAACAACTTTAACGTGCGTCACATTGCGAAAAGGCGATTTTGATTGACACAACGCCGCGCGAAAAGAGCTAAAGTCATTCTCACCTACTAGCGCCTGAGCGGCCTGGTGCATTTTATTGGCATCTAATGGCCGATGTTCATGGGTTAGGCCCTGCTGTAATATTGCCGGGCGCAACTTGTCATTGTATATGATATAGCGATAGCGACGATAAATAGCGCTGAAACGGGCATGAAAATCGTCCGCGACCACTTGCGCCCAGGTAATACCCATTTCTGCCGGTAGGTTTGCATTCACTCCTAAGGTCCAGGCGCGCAGGGGGCGTTTAGCCTCACAGTCAAAATGGATCACCTGACCAGTTGCATGAACTCCGGCATCAGTGCGCCCGGCACAGGTTACTTCGATTGTCGTTGCTGCCACGGTAGAGAGCGCTTTTTCTACATGCTCCTGAACGGATGTAACGTCCCGCTGGCGTTGCCAGCCATATTGTGAAGCACCGTTGTACTCGACGCCTAAGGCAATTCGCCCCATTATCACTGCTTACTTGTTATTTTACGAGGAGGGTAATTTTAAAGGGTTTCTAAGTAAGTTCAAATTTTTTAAGCCTAAATACTCATTGGAAGGTAGATAGGTTACTAATACTCCTGTATTTTGTTAGCAACAATCTACGCGTAAAATGCAGTCAAAAGGAGTTAATGTGGAAACGGATAACCCATGGTTTAAAAAACCTGAAATGATGGTGGCGCTTTCCGCTTTATTCATAGGGTTAATCACGGCGGGCGTTTCAGTGTACTCAGCTTACGTTGGCAGAGCCTATGCCAGAGCATCGGTATGACTATCTTTGCAGATAGCAAGAAGCTTTGACGATGGCATACAGACCTTTTCCTATATTGTTAGCAACCAGGGTACCGGACCTGCGCTGATAAAATATGTAAAAGTGAGTTCCGATTCTACTTACATAAAAAGATGGGCTGATATTCCAGAATTTAGACATTTTTCTCAAACGCATATTAATGGTATTACACTACCTGCTGAACATAGCGTGACACCCTTCGAATATAAAGGTGACCAATTTCCCGTTGTTATGAAGCTGGATGAAGACATAGCAATTGAACTGTGTTACTGCTCTATTTATGACGAATGCTGGGTGACCAATAAATCGGGGACTACCCGTTCAGTAGAAGAATGCAGCATGGAGCAGGAACAAGCATTTCTTCAATAGCCACCGTATATTAAAAAATATTTTACGAATCAACGGCATTCACGATGAGTACTATACGAAAAATCTCCGCCCCCGACATAGCTAAGATAACTGATATCTATAATTATTATGTCGAAAACACTGTTTTCACGTTTGAAGAACGACCTGTTTCCAAAACAGCGATACAGCAACGTGTGGATAGAGTTAGCTCTTTAAAATTACCTTGGTTGGTGCTGGAGAGTGAATTCCAAGTGATGGGATATGCTTATGCGACCCAATGGAAGGCGCGCAGTGCCTATCGATTCACCGTAGAAGTGACGATATACCTTTCACCCGACCAACAGGGTAAGGGTTACGGCAAAGCGCTTTATCAGGAATTATTCAGGCAGTTATCATCCACAGCAACGCGTTCGTGTATTGCTGTAATAACGCTTCCCAATGAAGCAAGCATTTCTCTGCATGAAAAAATGGGAATGCGAAAAGTAGCGCATTTTGAGGGAGTGGGCTTTAAATTTGGTTCGTGGCAAGATGTAGGTTACTGGCAGGCTCAACTGCCTAACTCACATTGATTTTTTCCTTTTCACTTTTCAAATCGACGGCTATTCTTACTAATAGTACCTACCAACAAAGTAAGTTATGAAGGAAACGCGACCAAAATCCCGCATATTTCGTCGTAAAAATGTCATATTAGAAATTGGCAGTAATTATTACGACGAAAACGATGTGAAACGTTGCGTAGGGTATATTACCTCGTTAGTAGCAGAGCTTGATCGCTGGGTTTTAATTTCCATCCCCGATAAGTCCAAAGGTGTTACACCCGACGCTGCGCACGCCGCAGCAGAGTTGCTGCAACAAGCTTTGCAGCACAATTGTCAGGCACTGCTAGTACTTACCTCAAATACTTCAGCAAAAATTTTTGCCCATGCGTTAAAGGAGCACGGACTACACCATAAGTTGATATGCAGCGAGTCAATTATGGAATTATTGGAAAAAGCGGAATCCATTCTGGAGGACGCCACCTTGTTTATGGATGAAGCAAGTTCTAGACAGTGACATTATTTACCACCGAGAACTGGCGCAAGTGTATTAGTTCAGCCTGATGAGGATCCTCCGCCTGCGCGGAGGATGACATTATTTTGCGCGGAGGATGTCGATATTCTCTACCGAAAGATAGCGTTACTTTCATCCGGAGGATAGCGGAGGTGTACTAGTTCAGCCTAGTGATGCAAGTACTGTCTTCGCTTCTTGCTGTTGTTCAGGAGATCCTTTCTCGATGACTTCCTGCAGAAGTTCTTTAGCCGATTGTGTATCATCCATTTCGATATACATCAAAGCAAGATCGAGATTAGCGCTTTGACCCGCATCCTTATCGATATCAACCATTTCATCATCATCATTGACACCCGTGAAATCAGATAAGCTCACGTCTAGATCCAGCGGGGCTTCATCCTTGTCTTCTCCCTCTTCGTCCATGCTTTCGTTGAGCAACGTTTCAACGTCGAGGTAATCTTCCTCTTTGTCTTCGTCTAATTCATCTTCGGATGTATCAGTTAACAGTGCATCCAGATCCAGATCAGGATTTTCAAGCTGTAATGACTGTTGGGACTCATCGTCTTCCTTTTCCATAGAACCAAGTAATTCATCAAACTCTGAATTTTCCAGTTCATCTAAAATTTCGTTATCAGACTTTTTATCACCGGTTAACCAATCATCAAGACCAGGAACATCTTCAAGCTCATCAAACTCTGCATTACTTGCTTTATCGTCAACAACAACACCATCTTGTTCCTGTTCCAGTTCAAACTCATCTATGTCAGATAGAGCTTCATCAAGCAGACTGTCATCAAAGTCTTGTTTGTCGCCCCCGCCAGATTCAGCAAACGATGGGATATCATCTATTAATTGACGATCAAATTCTTCCAACGCAGCGTCGAGAGGATCAGTACTCTCAATCTCCTCACTTGCCAATGCCTGCTCGGGCGATTCATCTTCCTGTCCCGCTAATTCATCGCCCGTACTGTCCTCTTCTGGCTTTCGCTCAGAATCTTCAGTATCCGGGGCTACTTCCTCTGTACTTTCATCAGCCTGCTCAGGGGTTTCTTCTTCCTGCGCCGCTGTTTCGTCGCCCGAGCTGTTTTCTTCTGACTCTCGCTCAGAATCTTCAGTATCCGGGGCTACTTCCTCTGTAATGTCGTCAGCCTGCTCAAGTGTTTCTTCTTCCTGTGCCGCTGCTTCCTCGCCCGTACTGTCCTCTTCTGGCTCTCGCACAGAATCTTCAATATCCGGGGCTACTTCCTCTGTAATGTCGTCAGCCTGCTCAAGTGTTTCTTCTTCCTGCGCCGCTGTTTCCTCGCCCGAGCTGTCCTCTTCTGGCTCTCGCACAGAATCTTCAATATCCGGGGCTACTTCCTCTGTAATGTCGTCAGCCTGCTCAAGTGTTTCA
>NZ_JAPFRD010000009.1:265452-332882 GCF_026183695.1 Alteromonas aquimaris
CTCTTCTGGCTCTCGCACAGAATCTTCAATATCCGGGGCTACTTCCTCTGTAATGTCGTCAGCCTGCTCAAGTGTTTCATCTTCCTGTCCCGCTGCTTCCTCGCCCGAGCTGTCCTCTTCTAGCTCTCGTTTAGAATCTTCAGCGCCTAGGCCAACTTCCTCTGTACTTTCATCAGCCTGCTCAGGCGTTTTTTCTTGATCATGTTCGAGGAGGTCATCTTTATCATTTTCTGGCGAAAACTCTTGCCCTTCGAACGAATCGTTTTGCGCGAGGCTCTCGTCTTCGAAATCAGCGTCCGATTCATCAAGTTCATCGCCTTCAAGTTCAGTTACTAATTCATCTGAAAGCGAGTCCAACTGATCTTCAGCTTCTGAGCTTTCTGCTTGCAGTTCAGCAAGCAGTTCATCAGCAAGCGGATCATTCAGGTCCGTTTCCTGGCCGGAATCGACCTCATTCTCTGCCTGTAATTCAGCTAGTAATTCATCAGACAAGGGATCATCGATTTCTTCGCTTTCAATTGCTGGCTCTTCGCTACCAGCTTGTTCTGACTGCGTTGGTTCAACTTCTTCAGCATTATCTTCCTCACCAGAGGTTGGCTCCCCTTCCAGCGCAGCGTCACCTTCCTGCAGTTCAGCAATAAGGTCATCGGAAAGCGGATCGTCAAATTCGTCTGCATTCGCCATGTCCTCTACATTGATTTCATCCAAATCGTCAGAGAGTGCATCAAGATCCTGAATAGCTTGAGGAGAAGGCGGCGACACTTCCGTTTCGTCATCATCAGTCCCGTCTCTGTCCTCGAGCATGTCTTCAGACAACCCGCCCATCATTTCAAGCTGCTCTATTTCGCCAAGGATCTCATCAGTTAATCGCTCCAGATCCTGATTTTGCTCGTTAATTTCTTTGTCGAGCTTCTCAAGCATATTTTCGTCAACAGCATCATCGCCTAACTGCTCTTCGAAGCTAGGTTTTTTTTGTTCTTCTTCGAGCAATTCGTCAATGCTTATTTCGGGCTTCTCGTCATCGTCTAGTTGAGGGGCAGCTTTTTCCTCCACTTCAGCGGATGGAGCCTCGGCTGATTCAAGCTCAGGCTCAGGATTGGTATCTGCTTCTTGATCAACTTCAGTTCCGTCTTCAGACTCTGATTCATCGGCTGTTTCCTCAAAGAGTTCGTTGCTGTCATCTTCAAACTCACCGAGATCGCCGGCAATATCATCTTCAGATAAATCTATTGCTGAATCTTCTTCCTCATTACCTATGGAAGAACTACTTAAATCCTCTTCATCAAATAAACTATCCAGCTCATCTTGTTCGAGCGAATCGTTACCCTCATCGAAATCGGTTTCGTCATCAGGGACCAACATGTCGTCATCAAGATCAGCGAAGTTTTCAAGTTCATCATCCAACGCATCTTCAAGTTCGTTTGACAATACATCATCTAACAAATCGTCATCGTTAAACAGTTCATCTTCTGACAGTTCTTCGTCATCAAAATCATCCACCAGCGAGGGTACGGAATCGTCTGCGTCGACAGCAGGCTTCGGTTGGGGCGGCGGTGTGGTGACAGCCGGCGCTGCCTCGGCCGCAGGTTGCTTACGTAAAAGGAAATACCCTAACCCACCAAGCAATAACAGTGTGATGATACTGGAACCAAGTATGAGCATGGTCGAATTAGAACTGCCAGAGGATTCTACTGGGCGTTGAACAGGCTGCTGCTCTCGCTGCTGCTGGATCAACTCAAGCAATTGCTTTTGCAGAGCGAGTTGCTCATCCATTTGGGCCTGAACATCTTCTTTTACCTGGTCGCGAAGGGTCTGAAGATCCTCATTAACTTTTTCCACTCGTTCATATAATTTGCGATTATCGTCAAGGATGGAGCGCACACTCTCCAATGACGAGGCAAACTGTTGCCTCAAATCGTCAAACTGACGGGATTGTTGTGCATCGAGGCGGGTGATTTTTTCCTCTATCGCAGATTTAGTAGTACTTAAATCTTCCTGGTTAACTAAAGGCACAGGTGGCTTTAGATTCCGAACACTGGTGCCGGGAACATTTGGCATGCGGGCGAATTCGGCATCATCTTGTTCTGCACGCTGGCGAGCTTTTTCTTTATCTATTCTTGCCGCATAGCGTTCTGAAGGTAATCGTAACGTTTCACCGTCAATCAGTAAATTTAGGTTGTTTTGTTCAAACGCATTCGGATTGAGTTCGTAAATGGCCACCATGACCTGATACACACTCAGGTTGGGGTTCTGGCGATAGCGATCGGCTATGCGCCACAAGGTATCCTGTGAGTCTATTGGCCCGTACACCACACCGGAGAATTGCTCCGTGGCGTCTTTTGGTCCTTTAAGGGGAGTCTCCCGTTCTTGCCCAGCAGATAAGGAAGGTACCGCCAACATTAACAACGTTAGTAGCAGCAAGCCGGTTAAATGCAATTTCATAGCGTTCCTATATGCCCTTAAGCGTCATGAGTAAGTTTGCCTCTTACCCAATCTGGCGGCCTCACTCGACATTGATTAAAGAGTGGGCAGCATTGTTGTTATTCTAACGTGTCGATAATCACGCGTTCTCAACATCGTTTTCCTGACGTTTAACTCTTATAGTGTGTTGTCATTCATTAGTTACCTGATTTCTTGCTCTGTTCAGGTGACAATATTTTGTCTTTTTACCTAACAACAAGAAAACAATGCAATTTATAATCCAGCTTGGTTATTTACCTTTACCAAACAAACTATAAACCACTTAGTGCCACCAATCTAGATTGGCTTCAATTTTCTCTCTAATTCATTTTTAAAGTGAATACAAAATGCCGCATCAATGCGGCATTTTTCTTTATCTATAGACCTTATCGGCCGGATTAATAAAAATCTTTGAGCAGAGTTTCTGCAATTTGCACACTATTTGTAGCAGCACCTTTGCGAATGTTGTCAGACACTACCCACATATTTATCCCGTTAGGGTGAGTAATATCGTTGCGGATCCTACCGACGTGCACCCAATCGTTTCCGCTGGCATTCGAAACCTGAGTAGGGAATTGTTCACGCGTTTCATACAGTTTTACCCCAGGCGCATTAGCGAGCAATTGCTTTACTTCTTCTGCGTCAATTGGCTGACGCGTTTCAATGTGCACCGCCTCACCGTGGCCATAAAATACTGGTACCCGCACAGCCGTCGCATTTACCAAAATACTGTCATCACCCATTATCTTCTGGGTTTCCCAAGACATTTTCATTTCTTCTTTGGTGTAATCGTTATCTAAAAACACATCAATTTGCGGTATCACATTAAAAGCGATCTGGCGACTGAATGACTCCGATTTAGCTTCGCGCGCATTCAACAAGTCAGCGGTTTGTTTAGCGAGTTCTTCCATGGCGCTCTTCCCCGCCCCTGAGACCGACTGGTAAGTACTCACATTAATCCGCTCGATACCCACCGCATCGTGAATAGGCTTTAATGCCACCAACATTTGGATGGTAGAGCAGTTCGGGTTGGCAATAATATTGCGATTACGAAAATCCGCTAAGGTATGGGCGTTCACTTCCGGAACGACTAACGGAATGTCAGGTTCATAGCGAAACTGTGAAGTATTATCGATTACAACACAACCTGCTTCGGCTGCCATAGGCGCATATTTTGCAGAGACTGAACCACCTGCAGAGAAAAAGCCAAACTGAGCTTGCGACCAATCGAACGAATCGGCATCCAGCACCTCTATTTCTTCCCCTTTAAAAGTCACGGTGCCACCAGCAGAACGAGCACTAGCTAACGGATACAGCGTTTTGACCGGAAATTTTCGCTGTTCAAGAATTTCCATCATGGTTTGACCAACTAATCCGGTGGCGCCTAACACGGCAACATCAAACGCTTGTGACATGTATCTGATTCTCCTAACTATTAACTTTAAATTTGGTATTTCGGCGATATGAACACTGTAATGATGAAAGCGTGTTCACCCCTCGTATAACATAAAGCCTATCGCTTTTAATTGTGCTTGCACATGTTTATTTATCTGACCACGCACACTAAGTGTACATGAGCTGATCTCACGTCTTATACGATACGCTTTGCGCAGCGCGGCAAATTGATTTGATTGTGCCATGCTTTGGCGGAAATGTTTATCATCTTCTCTGATATCATATATTGGCAATAATAACGTTCGCCAATCGGCCATCGTTAGCTTATCTGGCCCGATATCGTCAGCATTAACGATTATGGGGGGGATCACGGGAAGAAATTCATCAAGATGCTTCTCAATTGGCCGGCTAAGCTGGCTGCACACTTGTTCATAAACCATTTGTGTTCCACGCAGCTTCCCTTCCACACTATGCCCTGCAATATGTGGCGTGGCTAGAAAACAGTAGCCTATAAGTGAGGTATCAATATCGGGCTCATTATCAAAAACATCGAGTATAAGCGTCGGGGGCGCTGCTTGCTGCATCCGCTGCTTTAACGCGCGTTCATTAATCACTTCACCACGTCCAGCGTTCATCAGTATTTGGTGGTCTTTAATCGCTCCCAGTTCCGCCATGCCGATTAGATGATGTGTCGCATCTTCTCCGCTCGTGGTAAACGGCACGTGCAAAGAAATCACATCACATTCAAGCACCTCAGCAAGGGTTACCAGTTTTCGTTTGTCACCGCGTTTTTGCAACGGCGGATCACACAGTTTAACGTTGATCTCCATTGCCGTTAACAATGTCGCAAGCATGCTTCCAACATTGCCTGCACCCACAATGCCCACCGTCGCATTTGCCAGATCAATTCGATGTTGTGCATCCGCTATAAGCAAAGCGCTGATCACCCATTCCGCGACGCCCCTTGCGTTGCACCCAGCGGCCGATTGCCAACGGATGCCGGCCTGTTTAAGAAAAGCCTTATCCAAGTGATTAGTGCCAGCCGTAGCGGTTGTCACAAATTCAAGCTGGGAATTTTTACCTAACACTGTTTCATTAACAGTAGTGGTGGAACGTACTACTAATATTGACACATCGTTTAGATGCGCTGCTGTAAGTTTACCTGCAGGAAAACTACTGACCTCTCCCAACCCGGCGAAATACTCCTGCCCTTTTGGAATACTGTCTTCAAATAATATTTTGATCATTTAACGGCGTGTAAGCTGGCGTGGTAGATAACTAAAAAAGGAATGCTAGCGCATATCGGGTGATATGCGCCAGAAGTATTGTATGCTTTATCAGGCTGAATAGCGTCTTAGCACTAAGGTTGCGTTGGTGCCTCCAAAGCCAAAGCTATTAGACATCACCTGATTTAGCGTGGTCTCGCGGGTTTGCGTGACAATATCCAGTCCTTTGGCCGCTTCATCAAGATTATCAATGTTTATAGACGGAGCGATAAAGTTGTGTTGCATCATTAGCAAGCTGTATATCGCTTCGTTCACACCTGCCGCACCCAGTGCATGACCGGTCAATGATTTTGTCGCACTGATAGGAACACCTGACTTACCAAATACTTCTTGAATAGCAGCCAACTCCTTCACATCACCTACCGGAGTCGAAGTGCCATGCGTATTGAGGTAATCAATGGGTCCTTCGATCCCCTGCATCGCCATCTTCATGCAACGAATGGCTCCTTCACCAGAAGGTGCAACCATATCAAAGCCATCCGACGTGGCGCCGTAGCCCACTACTTCACCATAAATCTTAGCGCCACGCGCCAGTGCATGTTCCAGTTCTTCCACTACCACCATGCCACCGCCGCCGGAACTGACAAATCCATCCCGATCTGCATCATAGGTGCGGGAGGCGACAGAAGGATTATCATTATATTTGCTGGATAGAGCCCCCATCGCATCAAACTGGCTCGACAACGACCAGTGTAGTTCCTCACCACCGCCGGCAAACACTACATCCTGCTTGCCTAGCTGAATAAGCTCAAGGGCGTTACCTATACAGTGTGCGCTGGTTGCGCACGCAGACGCGATAGAGTAATTGATCCCTTTGATTTTAAATGGTGTGGCAAGACATGCAGAGACCGTTGAGGCCATACAGCGAGGCACCATATAAGGCCCCATACGCTTGACACCTTTTTCACGCAAAATATCCGCTGATAGCACCTGATTCTCAGAAGATGCGCCGCCTGAACCCGCAATGATGCCGGTACGTTCGTTTGAAATATCAGCTCCTTCCAGGCCTGAGTCGGCGATTGCCTGCTCCATTGCCACGTAAGCATACCCTGCGGCATCGCCCATAAAGCGCATGGCTTTACGATCAATATGTTCTTTCAAATCAATATTGATATTGCCCCACACCTTACTGCGTAAGCCCATTTCGGCGAACTGTTCTGAATAGGTAATGCCGGACTTGCCCGCTTTTAACGAAGCCAGCACTTCATCTTTGTTGACACCTATACTGGACACTATGCCCATGCCGGTGATAACTGCTCTTTTCATAATCTACCCTTATATTGCTGCCGCCTATGGTAACGATTTTCGTTACAAAACTGGTCTGCTCTTTACCCTTTTGCGCTTATTTTCAACAAAATTTAATTTTAATCGCACAATCCGCTTTCAGGACTACCATCGCAGATCATGCATCGGTATGATCAGCCCTTTCAGTACAGCAAAACCTGAGAGAGTGTGTGAAGTCTACTTACGCCAGCGTGCATTTCAACCAAATTGGTACACCCGTTGCCGATAATTTTGATGATGTCTATTTTTCAAACGACAGTGGCATGGAAGAAACTCAATACGTTTTTTTGGCCGGAAATAATTTGCACGAACGCTGGCAGAATTGGCGTCAACCCACTTTTGTTATCGCTGAAACCGGGTTTGGAACCGGCTTAAATCTTTTAGTGGTTATGACCGCATTTCGTGAATTTCGCAAAGCGAATCCTGACCACCCGCTCACTCGGCTTTATTTTATTACGACCGAGAAGTTTCCATTAAGTCAGCAGGATATGGCCCATGCATTGTCACGTTTCACCGCGTTAACCGAGGCGGCTAACACCCTACAAGCCCAATATCCTTTTGGCCTGAACGGCTGCCACCGCCTTCTTTTTGATAACTTTGCTACCACCGTCGACCTGTGGCTTTCCGATGTACACGACGCCATGTCCGACTGGCAGGTTCCTGAGCATGGTTTAGTTGACGCGTGGTTTCTGGATGGTTTTGCCCCAAGCAAGAACCCGCAAATGTGGACTGACGAGCTTTTTATCAATATGGCCAGATGTTCCAGACAACATGCAACATGTGCGACGTTTACTGCCGCCGGATTGGTCAAACGAGGCTTACAGGCAGCAGGCTTCACAGTATCCAAACGTAAAGGGTTTGGGCGCAAAAGAGAAATGATCACTGCGGTTTTTACCTCACCAAAGACTAACGGCAACTCACCCACAAAAACTAGGCCCACGAGCGTTACTATCATCGGCGGGGGTATCGCCGCCGCCTCGCTTGCGTATTCCTTGAGCCAGAAAGGCATAAGCACTGCTCTTTATTGCGCTCACGAACCTGCAGATGGCGCATCAGGCAACCCTCAAGGTGGCCTATATCCGCAGCTGCATGCTCAACCCAGTATCGCCAGCCAGCTACAGGCCCACGCCTTTTTGTTCGCCCGCCGTTTTTATCAGCATGTCAGTGATTTAGCTGAATTTAAACATGACTTTTGCGGAGTCTTGCAACTGGGCTTTAATGAGTCAGTGCGCCAACGTCAGCAGCGGTTGCTAGAAAATGGAATCTGGCCGCAGCAGCTTATTCGGCCGGTTGATGAACTAGAAGCAGAACACATAGCTGGAATACCTTTACCTTACTCAGGATTACACATTCCGTTGGGCGGTTGGATAAACCCTCCCTCGTTAATTGATTCATTACTGAACCTCGCCCAGAATACGGGACATCTGACTGTACATCGCCATCATCGACTTGTGCACCTCAAGGAGCACGAAGGTCAAACCCAGCTCGGTTTTGACAATGGCCACGCAATAGAAGCTCAGTGCGTAGTGCTGGCGACAGGGCATGAATTAGCTGATTTTGAACAATGTGCCGATCTTCCTTTACGCGCCGTTCGCGGTCAGGTAGAAGCCGTGGCTACACAAGCACCATTAAACCAATTAAAAACCGTGTTATGTCACAAAGGTTACCTGACGCCGGCCTTTAAGAACCGACATGCACTGGGTTCAACATATGTAAAACGGGATACGGCTACAGATGTGCGGTTAGCAGAAAGCCAACAAAATTTGGCTTTACACCAACAAGCTTTAAAAAACACTAAATGGATTAATACGTTGTGCCATGATGGTAGCGCACGTGCAGCCATTCGCCTTGGCGTACCTGATCATCAGCCACTGTGCGGGCCGTTGCCAGAGGTGAACAAATACCATCAGTGGTATCAGTCGTTGCGTAAATACAGTGATGATGTGCCTGAAACGGTGGCCCAGCGGAACATCTACGTACTAAGCGCACTGGGTTCCCGAGGTTTAACCACCGCCCCGTTGTTGGCTGAATCGTTAGCCTGTCAACTATGCCACCAGCCAAGTCCGTTAGGTCGGACGCTGGCAAAAGCGGTCAATCCAAACCGCTTTCTATTAAAGGAACTGAAGCAAAAGTAGCAATTATGGTGCGGATGCGTGACCAGTATAAAGCGAAGTAACTATAAATGCGGGAATATGAACGCTCGCACTGGCGACCACTCGCTTTGAACTTACCGTGACAATGCGGGCATTCACCCTCACCCCACGCGAATCTTCGATCATGGTACCGGTGAGAATATGGTCCATCTGCACCGATTGCGCCAGTCTTTTGCCACTGCGACTCATGGCGATATCCCCACGCGGTGTTACCCTGATTCCGTCAGTCACTTTAAAATCGACCACACCCACCCCGTATGCCTGTAGCTCAGTCATTAAAAGCTCCGCAAGCTGGTTGCCTAATATGGTAGTGTCGTTTAAGGCCGTATTGAGTCTGACAAAGCTAGTTATACCTACAAGCTCCTCGGTATTGAGTCCCATCGCTTTATCCATCAGCTCCATGGCTAGTTGGGAGGCGTAGTCAGCCACTTTTTTGTGGGTTTGGCGGGGATAAAAGCCACTTCGTAGCGGATCCTGATAGCCGCGATAAGCATAATGTGACTCATCTTCCTCTGGCGCTACCTCTCGTGCTGGTTTTTTATGTTTTTTAGAGTGATGTTCCGTCGCCGCGTTGTTTTCTTTGTGATTCGTTGCTGGTTTACGTTGACTCGCGTTTGGCGCAGATTCATGCTGGGTTTTATCAGAGGAGGCGTTCACTACTTCCTGCGCCGGCTTACTTTGAGCTGGTTTTGTAGTCTCCTCACTATGCGCGGGAGCCGCTTTTTCTTCTATCTGGACGGCCGCAGATGGCTCGCTCTTTGTATGGGCGATTTCTTGTGACGCATCAGGCTTAACTGTGCCGGGTGTTTTTTCTTCTTTTAGCACAGAAGCATTAACACTTTGTTCCTGTTGCCTTTGCTGGCGATCCTGCGCGGCAGCGCGCAGTTCATCCTCATCAACCCTTTTGCTGGCGGCGCTGTCTGGTGATTGCACCTGGTTTTCTTCAGGCTGTGGATCAAATAGATACGCCACAGCTTCTTTGAACCTGTCACTTACCGTCGCACACCCAGAAAGGAGTATTGTTGTGCTTAACAGTAACGAAATTCTAATGTTCATCATACAACCACTTCCCAGCTTTCACTTTTTACTTTTCATGACGCGTTATCCCCGACTGAATCGTACACCATCCTTGCCACCATTAGGCATAGTGCCATCGGTGGGAATGAGTGCATCGACCACATAAAAAGGAACCATCATCTGCGCACTAGCTACCACCGCCCGGGAATCCATACCAATAATTCGAGCATTGATTAACATTCCTCCCTGATGGCGTGTCATGGTACCAGTAAGCACATATTCAATCGGCAATGAACTGTTCAACTCAAGATAGTCTCTGGACAGGGCAAAATCGCCCTTTTCGGTAATTCGAATATAGTCAGTAGTTTTAAAGTCTAATACCGGAATTCTGAACTTATGCAACTCATGTATAAACGATTCTGCCATTTGCTGGCCTAGTAAGTTGGTGCTTTGCAGATCAGAATCCAGTAAGGCGAAGTGAGTAACGGCAACCGGCGTTTTGTCACTGACATATTCCATGTTGCTGATAAGATCTTGCGCCAAATTTTTAACATAGTCGCCAATATGTTTGGTTAGCGGCCTGCCTTTGTAAGAATTCTGCACATTCGAATACAAACGAGGCTTACCTACCGCACCAAAGCTGTCGCGGCTATCTTCGCCCTCATCGTAATCAAAATCGTTATTGTATCCGCGGTAATTGCGATCTGCTGCCGTGATATCTACCACATTGGTCGCAGCCGGCTGTATATCTTCAGGAGGCTCAGTGAGTATTTGCTGATTTTCCGTTTGGGGCTCTTGGGCCACCTCTTCTGAATCTTCACCTAAGGCCCACTTTTCCACCTTATCCAACACAGCGCAACCTGTGGTGAGTGATAATGCACAAAAGCCTGCCAGTGCAAATTTAGATTGCCGTTTCATTCCCGTTACCCCTTAATCTCACTACGGTAAAGCCGCCCGTTACGTGTGGTCACATGTTCCTTCTGCCAAAAAACTTCAGCAGGAAAAAAACGTGTGGCGGCTGATATGATTTCTTTACTGTTTGCGTCAATGATTCTTGCGTTGACCATAGCTCCGGATTCCTGCTTTACCACAGTGCCTGTAATATAATAATCCACACGGTCAATAACGGAGAGTTGATCAATATTACGGGTCAGGACCCGCTCTGCGTGATCAGTCATGATGATATTATCGGTCAGTTTGTATTCTTGCGCCAAAAATCCGCGCTTGGTAGCTTCGGTAACCAGGCCTTGCTCTAACTGATGCCCCAGCAACATGAGAGGATGCTGATCATCATTGTTGTATGCCATCGTAGTAACGGGTACAAAACCTGTAACCGCGTACCTTACTTGCCTGCTGGGACGGAGATTGGCGAAGAGTTCGTTCGCCAGTGTAAAGGTGTAATACTCCACATTTCCCAACGCCGACACAGGTTCACCCGTGGCCGTTACCGCTTTTTTCACCGGGGCGGGATTAGGTTCTGAACCATAAAAATCAGGCAACAGACCGCAACCTGTTACTACCAGCCCGCTAAACATCGTGGCGGTGATCAAAAGAAAATTTCTTAACATACGTTGTCGGTTAGCCATGTACTACCTAAAGTTATTCCCGAACTGTCGCCGAAATGAGTGCGACAAGTCAGTCAATTTGCTGACACTTATAGGGGATACGGCAAAAAACGTACCACACTGTCTAGGGAGGATTATAAGAGGGTATAACAGAAGTAATCGATGAAAGGCGGCAAACCCCTGCCAGCCATTTGCCGCTAGACAGAAAAGCTAAGACGCAATTAGTTCCTCCCACAGTTTGGCGACCTTTTGCTGATCATGAGATTCCAGTTCCCCCTGCGCAAATGCCTGCTGTAAGCTAGTACGAATATTTTCATCAAGTTCTGTCGTGCCCGCTTGGGGTAAAGCCAGTAATTTACAGGCGACAAGATCAAAATGTCCGCGTAAATAACTAGCCACAAATAATTCATCATCACTGCCGTTATCCACCACAGCATCTAATTTGGATTCAATCGCGTCAAGCTTAACTTCTAAATGATTTGACATATTGTGCTCCTATACAACTTATCAGATAGCGGGGTAGATCACTTTATCGTGATAACCCGTGATAACCGAAAAACTTCCCGCGAGGGCATCGTCCAGCTTCGGGTCGGAGGTATCCAGACGCAATGGGCGTCCCTCCAACTCCTGTAACTTTTGTTTGGTCGCCACTACCAGAATATTTTCTTTACCAATACTAACAATAAATTCAGGACTTAATTGCTGATTACCTCGTCCGAATAAGTGCCCTTGCCCACCAATGGCGGTAATCACCAATTGCGTAGGTTGCTGTGCGGTGAGGTTTAACAGTTCGGTAGCGCTGACATCACTGGCAATAATAGATTTGTTTTTTATAACATCGACCCCTAACAAGGTATTAGGCAATCCTAACTCATCCATGATGGCGGCCACCGTGGAGCCGGATCCCATCACAAAATACGTTTCTGGATGGTCGTCCATCCACTCAGCGATATGCGCGGCGATATCCAGTAACACTAGCTCTTCACTCTCTCTACCGCCCATTTTGACCGATTGCAGATAGACCAGATCATGCGGCACTCGCATTTCTCCGTAATGCTTCGCGCGGACTTTCCCTTGGCGAAACGCGTTTTCATCGATATCGCGTACTTCGCCTTCTTGCTCGCTAACCAATTCACCGCGCACCATTTTGGCTGCTATCTCACCCGCTCCAGTGGGGGTAACGGCATACACGCCAGAATGGATCTTACATCCTGCGGGTACGCCTAAAACCGGCACCCGTCCGGCTACACTGTGGTAAATATTGCGCGCCGTCCCGTCGCCACCAGCGAACAAAAGCAGATCGACCCCGGCATCGACCATCGCCAACGCCGCTTGTTCAGAATCTTCCCCTTCCGTTTGCTCGTGTTGCGGTTGAAACAGAACGTTGTATTTCAGTCCCACTTCCTTACAAACCGTTTCGCCCATTTCTCCCGCAGCGGTGAATATGTCCAGGTTATCACTTAATTCCGTGAGTTTTTCCAGCGCTAGACGCATTTTCACGTTGGCTTTCTTTTCCGCCCCCTGGGCCAGGGCTTTTTCTCGAATATCAGCGCCGTCACTACCTTTAAGGGCAAGCGCTCCCCCAATCCCAGCGAAGGGGTTCACCAGTACACCTAATCGAAATATTTTGTGGTTATCATTGCTCATGCCGGTATTTTTTCGCCTCCCTTACCAAAGGTATGCTTTAGCGCATCGATAAATAGCTGGGCGCGGGGGGGAAAACCATGTTGCTCGTACCAACAAAACTGCTTCAATACTGCATCCGTAAAAGCGTCGCGATCAGGTTCTGCACCATTAAGATTATCTGTGCTAACTGAAAATTTTCTTCCCACCGCCAGCGTAAAGGCTCGTTCAATGGCCTGTGGCTTGACTTCTACTTGTTCAAATTCTTTTTGTTGTTGCCGGTTACGACCGTCTGGACAATACCAGTACCCATAATCTTCCATTTTCCTGCGCGCCTCTCCGGCAATACACCAATGCGCCACTTCGTGTAATGCACTGGAAAAATAGCCATGAGCGAATACCACCTGATTATAAGGTTTCAGTTCGTTTGCTGGAAGGTAAACAGGCTCATCCTCACCCCGGATAAGTCGAGTATTAAATCCGGCGAAAAACGTTTTATCGAATAACGCCATTAACGCGTCAACAGCTAGCGTTTCTTCATCTAACGGGCGGAAAGTTTGCGGACAAATATTCACAATAACGATAAATTCTTTAAAATATGGAAAAAGGTAGACCACGTAAAACAGGTTGCGAAGTCTATCAGATTACGGCATGTTGAGTCACTTACACCGTCACTATTGTCCAAAGCAAGCAAAAGGTTATCGTTTGAATCAGACTGTCCAACCGTTGATACAACATTTACACCGCCTCAACGCTAAACGCGAATTGGTTGAGCGTATGGGTCAACTAGACAACATTCATCAGCTGCAGGCGTGGCAATGTGAACGTCTGCTTGCTTCGCATCAGGATTTAGCGCAACAAAAACGTTATCAGGATGCGATGAGCTTTTTCGTAGATGAACTATATGGACCGAAAGATTTTAGTCAGCGAGATGCCGACATTGCTCGCGTTATTCCTAAGTTAGCGAAGGTGTTGCCCGATAAAGCCATGCTTGCCCTTGAAGATGCAATAGCACTGAATGCCCTGTCATTCGACTTAGATCTTGAGGTGACCGAAGCGCTGGAAGGTCAGGAAATTAATCGCGATACTTATGCTGTCGCTTATAGGAAAGTAGGGCGCCAGGCGGACCGGCAGAAGCAACTGGATTTAATTTATGATTTAGGCATGCAACTCAATGATGTGATCAAGATTAAAGGTATCGGGATGCTGATAAAATTCGCCCGTCGTCCGGCTAAGATTGCTGGTCTTTTGACCCTGCACGAGTTTCTTGAACGCGGGTTTAATGCATTTAAAGTCATTGGTGATGTGCATGGTTTTGTTGACCCGGTAATTACGCGGGAAAAAGAGCTGATGGAAACCTTATTAAGTCCTGATACGGATCTCACCCAACACAACCCGTTGCCTCATGTCAAAATCTGAGTACTGGAAGTACCCATCTCCTTATGTCGAGAGGTGGCGTATACAACAATCACATCTTGACCATTACCAGCATGTAAATAATGTGGCCTACTTGTCCCAACTAGAAAGATTGGCCTGGGCGCATTCCAATTCACTGGGTTTGCACTTTACCGACTACGCCGAATTGGATCGGGGCATGGTAATTCGTCGTCATGAGCTAGATTATCTCGCGCCCTGCCATTTAGGTGATGAATTAGAGTGTGCCACCTGGATTGTTGCTTGCCAACGGGCATTGTCACTTACCCGCGAGTTCCAGTTTTATTGTCCTCGACGCACACAGACGGTGTTTACGGCCAAAACCCAGTTTATATGTGTCAGCATGACCACGGGCACCCCTAAACGCATGCCTGAAAAATTTCAACGCATTTATGGAAGTGCCTGCTTGGAGCAGGCAGAAGTGGGCTAATGAAATTAGCACTATTGCTAGCACTGATTGTTTCTGTGACCGCGAATATCTGGTTATACCGTCAGTGGCAAAGAGCGTTTGAGCGAATTCCCGTTTCACTGGAGCACTCACTGACAATCAGTGGCGAACACGCACCAGAAACCGAAAGCAACCTTCCTCACAGTGACACCTCTGTGGCGGTTTCGGCGGTAAACGCTTCCAATATGGCTGCGTTGAAAGCGATGTTTGATGACGGTCAGTACAATGCGCTTCGCGATGAACTTCAGCAACGGTTACGAAAACATCCAGACGATATTGAGTTACTGTTACTTGAAGCCGAGTTGATGATGAAAACAGAGCCACTCAACGAGGCATTACTACATTACTCTTCCCTACTAAACCTGCCTTTCAGCGCAGAGATTAAAGAGCGAATTAAGCAACGCATTTCTCACCTGTTGCAGCAAACCATAGCAGAGCTTAAAACCGCACAAAGCTGGGACCTTCTCGCTCTATTCTTAGAACCCCTGCATCAACAACTCCCGCCTGGTAAACAAATTGTATTGGCATTAGCCGAGGCCTACGGCCAGCAAAGGAAATTCACTTTGATGGAAGACACCTTGGCATCTCTACCAGCGCACGACTCTCACGTCTTTGCATTGCGTCAGCGATTAAAGACTGCCGCATTAGCCGGATCAGATGAGTTAGTGCAGGCGCAAGATTTCGACGAAAGCGAGTATCAGACCCTCCCCTTACGGCGAAAAGGTGATCACTATTTAATCGAAGTTTGGTTCGGCACTGTGGCAACCACATTGCTTATTGATACGGGCGCCACCACCACGGCGCTGACTCACAGTGTGATGAATGCCATCACTCGTCAGCAACACACTAATCGGATTGGCGTATTCAATTTGCGCACGGCTGCAGGTTTGGTTGAATCTGAGATGAATCAGGTGTTTGATGTGCTGCTAGGGGAATATAGTTTTCCAGAACTCAACGTGATGACGTTACAAAATGACGTTTTAGCTGGCGCCGATGGATTGCTGGGCATGAATGTCCTGCGCCATTTTGAATTTAGAATTGATCAGCAACGCTCTGTGCTGTTATTGAAGCTGAACCCAAGGGGTTCATAACAAATATTTAATCCTGCCACGACAAACTCTCCCCAGCCCCCCTGCGTATGATTTGACGACCCATACTACGATTTTTTGACAACAAAGGAGAGTTAACTATGGCAAAACTTGAGGGTAAACGCGTAGCTATCCTGGCCACTGATGGCTTTGAACAGGTGGAACTAACCCAGCCAATGAAAGCTGTAAAAGATGAAGGAGCCCAGGTACATATCGTTTCGTTGGAAGACGGGCAGATCCAGGGCTTTAATCACGCTGACAAGGCCGATACCTTTTCAGTCGACAAAACGGTCGATAGTGTTTCAGCCAGTGATTACGATGGCTTAATCTTGCCGGGGGGCGTGCATAATCCCGATTCCCTGCGCACCAACGATAAAGCAGTACAGTTTGTAAGGGACTTTTTTGCTCAGCACAAACCCGTAGCGGCCATCTGTCATGGTCCATGGGTATTAGTAGAAGCGGATGTGGTACGCGATCGCAAACTTACCTCTTTCCCGAGCATCAAAACCGACATTAAAAATGCCGGTGGCAACTGGGTAGACGAAGAAGTGGTGGTCGACCAAGGCCTGGTGACCAGCCGCGATCCCGATGATCTCGATGCGTTCTGCAAGAAAGTGGTGGAAGAAATTCGCGAAGGAAAACACGACAGGCAGACGGTTTAGTTACCTGCTATAGCATAAGCGAGAGCCACGGTAGTGGCTCTTTCGTGAGGAAAGTAATGTAGCTTTACGCATGGTTATCCGCAACAGGACGTTGCAGTTTGCTGACAGACGTCCATGCACTCACGACACGCTTTGGCGCATTCCTGACAATGTTCATGCTCCATATCCCCACAGGTTTGTGCGCAGGTTTCACATAACTCGGCACACAACTTACAAAATTTTTCTAGCGCATTACTTTCCCTTGCTGCGGCCATTGCGCATAATTGACACATAGCGACACAGTCGCGGCAGTGTTCAATACATGCACTGTCGCCTCCCATGTCCACCATTTTGGTTATGCAGGTTTCACACGCTACCGCACAGCGTTGACACGCTTCGATACATTTTTTCAGATCCATATCATTCTCCTTGTAGTGAAGGTTGACTTGATTCACATAAAAGGATTAATCGCTAAAAAGAATTTTTAAAGTGAATACCCTGCTGTTTTTGATTAAATATTTGTAAGACGAATAGTAGAAAAATAGATGAAGGAGCTGTCAGGGATTAAAAAAACAGTTTAGCAATGTTCACATTTAACGCATTTCGTTCATTATAAGATTATTAATATAGGGTTATTGGGCCGCCGGTATTGGCGGTATACCCTTACTTAACCATTTATCTGGCCAATCATTTGGTATGTTCAGTCCAACTTAGACTTCATTCACTCTCTCTCTTTGCATTAGGGGCTATTGTAGTCGGTGCTATAGTCATTTTGACCAAGAAAGGGACGCCTCAGCACAAGCTACTAGGATATGCGTACTTTGCTACCATGGCGCTATTGAATCTCACCGCCCTGTTTACCCAGTCGCTTTATAAATTTGGACCATTTCATTGGTTGGCGATAGCTTCGCTACCTACCGTTAGCGCCGGTATAGCTGTGCCTTTATTTTTCCGCCATCATCGTAACTGGCAATTGATCCATTTCGACCTGATGCTTTGATCCTATCTGGGCTTAATCGCGGCGCTGTTTACTGAAATTGCCGTGAGACTCCCTGTGCTCGAACAGATCACTGGCGGCGGTAGTTTATTCTGGCTGCTGGTAATATCTTCAAGTATGCTAACCTTCATCGTGTGGGGATATCTTACTAAAAAACAAAAGCGCCATTTTTTTTACAATGAATAAAAAATAAGTTTTTTGTCGATTTTAAGTGGTTGCTTTAAGGCGCAACCACAGCCACTTTTATAGAGGGTGTCTACAAATCAACCGACTTCAATTCCTTCAACAGTAAGTGGGTAAAGGGAAGTATCAGATAAAAAGCTGAAATGAGCATCAAAGCTAGAATTGGCCCAGCCTGGTTGAGTGCCACATCAGTCAATCTAAAATAAGTCACTCCACCAATGTATGGCAGCATTAATAGTGATGCAGCCAGAATCAGTTGGTATGTAAAGGACAGATGAAGCTGCTTCTTCAGCACTATAAACCCGCACAGGGCGATAGCTAACCACGCCATTGAAGGCAGGTGAATAAACATATCGAACGAAAGTCTGGATAGATTATTTTCGCTGATAAACTGCCATAAAGGAGCATCGAAAAAGAATTGATGAAAATTACCATCAGTCCAATACGCATTGTGAAATGACGCCGGATCGTCTGCTACCGATAAGAAAAGTATGGCGTGCATGATTATGCCTAACGTCAAAATGCTTATTATAGCTAGACCAAGTGATGCTAAGTTTTGTTTTGTCATAGTAAATCTCCAACACGTTGAAATAGTCTGAGACCAGAACCATTTATTTTTATTTAATAATGTGTCCGTAGAACGTGAATATTCTTCGGTTAAATCACCAGTAATATCGTCTTTGACTGAATCCGGTAAAAGTAGATTCAATAGCCACATCGGAAGTGTCGGTGGACAATGTTTTTGATTATTGTTGCTCACTTTGCATTCCTTATATTGTTTGTGAGACGGCTTGGAGGCCCCACAACTTTTCCAGGTTTTGCTTAGTGCGCTCAAGTTCCGCGATACCCTGAGACGTTACCTTAAAATAACGTTTTGCTTTACCACCCCGTTGTGCACTTGCTCCTGACTTTGTTGAAGTAAGAAGACCTTTTTTCTCGAGACGCTCAGTGGTGGCGTAAAGTGCTCCAATGGCCACTTCTCTGCCAATGATGTCACGTAGTTGTTGGCGAACGGTGACACCATAGGCGTCATCCCCAAGACTTAGCACGGTCAACATCACGATATGTTCAAATTCCCCTAAAAAGGTTTGTTTATTTGCCATTTATCTTTTTCCCAATGAATAATATCTACATAATAGATATTTACGGAATGTACACAACATAAAAAACTATATAATAGTATCTCAAATAATAACTATTAAATAGTTTAAATTGATTGGCTGCTGTTCTGTCATTTTTCTCGACAAAAGTTGAGATCTCTAAGCTTTTAATGTGCGCTACAACTATTCGTTGATTTCTCCCCAAAATCATTGCACTGTACCAATAAGTTAATGATTTTGTTATCAATGACAGGTACATGTCAGGGGAATGTCGTAACAATGTCGAGCCTGAACAGTTACTGTTATACCTCTAGTTAACTACCCCAAAGTAAACATGATGAAAAACGACATATTCGCAGAAAGATTGATTTATCAGAGAAAGTTGAAAGGCTATTCGCAGGAGAAACTGGCCGATTTAACCAACGTCACTGTTCGCACAATTCAGCGCGTAGAAAAGGGCGAAGTGCAACCGCAATTACGCACCGTAAAGTTACTCGCTGCTGCGCTGGAGATAGAGGTAGATGATTTACTACAGCTCAATGACCCCAGACAGGAAAGTTTGCAAAAAAAGTGGTTGCTGTTGATGCACGCCTCCCCGTTTATTGGTTTTGTGCTGCCGTTGCTGAACATCTTTCTGCCATTATTCTTATGGATCCATAAAAAGGACGACAATGTCATTTACGATAATCATGGCCGTGCAGTCATTAACTTCCAGATTTCCATGTCGCTCCTCTCCGTTTTAGCATTTATTGGATTAGTCACCATCGAAGGCTATGGGTTCTTTTTCTTTATCGCTGTCATTCCCTTTGTCATCCTGGTAATGCTGGCCAATGTGATATCCGTGTTGCATTCGCAAAAGTATTTTTACCCATTATCGGTTCCGTTTATAAGACAGAAGAGAAGTGCCACCTCATCAACCCTATTCCCGCTACTGCTAATGTCCACGCTTTCCATGTTGCTCCCCCCTACGTCAGAGGCAACAGAGCATCGCAAGACAACGTTTTCAACACAATTACAACAGTTTGAGTCGTTTTTACTGAATTATAAGAACAAGCATCACATCCCTGGCTTATCGGTGGCGATTAGCAAAGATGGCAACATGGTGTATCAGAAAGCTCACGGTGTGTCACATATCTCAGGGCAGGTTCCCGTCACCCCTGAGACCCCTTTTTGGATCGCGTCAGTCAGTAAGCTTTTTGTCGGCACGACTTTTTTATCCTTGGTAGATAACGGTGAACTGAGCTTAGACGACCCTATCAGTGCCATGCCCGAATTTAAGCAATACTGCGAGTGGTTGGCTGGTTCCGGCATTGTATTTGGGAAAAACCTGCAATGCGATCAGACGTTTAAGCTGAAGCATGCGTTAAACCACGTGGTAAATGGTAAAGTAGATTCTGCGTTTTCCTACAATTCAATTTTTTATTCTCGCTTGTCCCGCTTTTTAGAAGCAAAACGCGGCAATTCTATCGATGCGGCGAAAGGCCGACATAATGAGCTGGCACAGGCCATCACCGAAGCAATTTTAATCCCAGCAAAGATGAACAATTCTATGGCAGGGTTGTGGGATCCAAATCGGCAGGACGTGTATTTCAGAAAAGCGCGTGGCTATGGCATCGAAGATAACCAGTATGTAATGCGACGTGAGCCTCAGCGGCACATGGCGGGTGGTGCAGGCGTTAGCGCCACAGCCAGCGACATAATCAAATTTGATATGGCGTTAGAGGCCGGAACAATTTTATCGGCTAACATCAAAGCGTTGACCGAACAACCTTATAGAACAGAAAATGGCACCACTATCCCTTATGCCTATGGCCGTTACATCCAGTATGTGAATGATGAAAAAATTATCTGGCACGGTGGATGGGATGAAGAGGCAGGCTTCACTGCTGTTTATCTTAAGTTCCCACAAAGAAATTTGACGATAGTGGTACTCGCCAATAATGAAGGGCTGTGGTGGGGTAACCCTCTGGATAAGGCAGAAATCGAGAAATCGCCTGTCTTCCAAGCCGCTGCAAAGATATTTAACGCTTCTGATTGATAACCGAAAATTAACGAGCCAGAGTCTCACTCTGGCTCGTTAATTTTTTATAGTTCCGCCGCTAATCGGGTACCTTGATCGATGGCACGTTTGGCATCCAGTTCCAACGCTTCGTGCGCCCCGCCAATCAGGTGATAAGGTTTAGTTAACCCTTCTATTAGTTGACGCAAGGGCTCCTGTCCCGCGCAGATAATGACATTATCCACCGGCAATACCTGAGCTTGCCCCTCTACGCTGATGTGTAAACCTTGATCATCGACTCTCTGATATTCAACGCCAGCGATCATCTCCACTCCTTTCATTTGCAAGCCAACGCGGTGTGCCCACCCCGTGGTCTTTCCAAGCCCCGCGCCCACCTTCGTCGATTTACGCTGGAGCAAATAAATCTCACGAGGGGACGCCTCTGGTTGGGGTTGCATGCCCTCAACCCCAGCTCTGGCCTGCCAAGTCATGTCAATGCCCCATTCCTTCATAAAGGTGGGGATATCCTGACTGGGGGTCGATTCTCCATGAGACAAAAACTCGGCCGTATCAAAGCCAATTCCACCAGCACCCACAATGGCAACGGTTTTGCCTACTGGCTTTTTGTGTTTGATAACATCTAGGTAAGTCAGCACTTTTGGGCGCTGAATTCCTTCTATTTTTGGGATCCGCGGAGAAATACCAGTCGCCACGATCACTTCGTCAAAGTCGCCCTGATTGAGTTGCACGGCATCCAAACGCGTAGAAAGCTTAAGTTTCACACCGGTTAATTCAATTTGTTTAGCAAAGTAGCGCAAGGTTTCGTAAAACTCCTCCTTGCCGGGAATTTGCTTAGCAATATTAAATTGTCCTCCAATTTTGTCGTCGGCTTCAAACAGGGTTACCTGGTGGCCGCGCTGGGCAGCGGTGGTAGCTGCAGCAAGCCCTGCTGGTCCTGCACCTACCACTGCGATTTTTTTGCTTTCTCGGGCAGGTGTAATAATCAGTTCCAATTCATGACAGGCACGGGGGTTAACCAGACACGAAGTTAACTTGCCATTAAATACATGGTCTAAGCAGGCCTGATTGCAGCCAATACACGTGTTAATTTCATCGGCGCGTAGTTCCTTGGCTTTGATAACAAAGTCAGCATCTGCCAGAAAGGGGCGCGCCATGGATACCATGTCCGCATCGCCGCGCGCTAATACATCTTCAGCTACCTCGGGGGTGTTAATACGGTTTGACGTGATCACTGGAATGGACAGGGCTTGTCTGAACTTTGCAGTGACCCAGGTAAAAGCGGCACGCGGCACTTTGGTAGCAATGGTGGGAATACGGGCTTCATGCCAGCCAATGCCAGTGTTGATAATCGTCGCGCCAGCCTGCTCTATTTGTTGGCCCAACTGCACCACTTCATCATGACTTGAACCGCCCTCAACCAGATCCAGCATAGATAGACGGTAGATAATAATGAAATTCTCACCCGTGGCCTCCCGCACCCGACGCACTACTTCGATGGGTAAACGAATTCGATTTTCATACTCGCCACCCCAGGCATCTTCACGATGGTTGGTTCGTTTGGCAATAAACTGATTGAGAAAATAGCCTTCTGATCCCATTATTTCCACGCCGTCATAGCCTGCTCGTTGAGCTTGCTTAGCCGCGAAAATAAAATCCTCAATCTGCTGTTCAATTTCTGCATCGCTTAGCGCTTTTGGTTTAAACTTGTTAATGGGCGCTTGGATGGCCGAGGGTGCAACCAGTTTTTCAGAATAGGCATAACGTCCGGTATGCAGTATTTGCATACATATTTTACCCCCTTCCGCATGTACGGCAGCAGTAACTTCTCTGTGATGTTCAACAGCTTCTTCGCTATCTAAGCGGCGGGTTATGGGGTGAGTAGAACCTTCTTCATTGGGGCCGATCCCGCCCGTTACAATCAAACCGACACCCCCGCGTGCACGTTCCGCATAAAATGCTGCCATACGCTTGTGCCCACCAGGCATTTCTTCTAAGCCAGTATGCATTGACCCCATCAATACTCGATTCTTCAATTGCGTAAACCCCAAATCAAGGGGTTGAAAGAGATGCGGGTAACGCGGGTGCATTGGCGAAGATGAAGTCATACGAATTCCTTTGTTTTTGGGTCATATACGGTGGGTGAGAAAAAGGTCTGCACCACAACTGGACAGCGTCAAGATAAAGGGTTAAATTGACACTGTCAAGATTCATTTAAGGTGTTAGATTTATGGCAGGTGCTTCGCAATACCATCATGGGGATCTCTACAGTACACTTATTGACGCAGCCAGCGCGCGTCTGGAAAAGTTCGGTATCGAAGGCTTATCATTGCGAAAACTGGCAGAAGACGTAGGCGTAAGCAGGACCGCTCCGTATCATCACTTTAAGGATAAAAATGCGTTGTTAAGCGCCATCGCGGCAAAAGGCTTTGAGCAGTGGCATCAGATAGCCGAGGAAATTTTTGCGAACGAAAGTTTACCCGTTGAACAGCGTTTTAAAGATTTCATCCATGCTTATATAGGTTTCGCCACCACGCATCCGCAAATATACGAACTGATGTTTGGACAGACCTTGTGGGGCGAAGGTAAAGCGACCGACTCCTTACGTGAAGTCGCCTATCCATGTTTTCAATATCAGGTCACCATGACACGATTATGGCAAGAAAAAGGATTACTCCCTTCAGATCAACACGCGTTAAGGATGGCACAAGTCACCTGGGGTACGCTGCACGGCATTGCCCGATTGATTATCGATGGAATTTATGCCGACGCGTCGCACATTGAAGAAATGTGCGACTGTGCGGCGGCGCTTTTTATGCAACACCACGCCACTTCCGCTACTGGTTAAAAGGTGGTGCATGCGCTGCCAGTATTCGCCGCTTAAGCAAAAGCGGCCTGTTCCGCTTTAATCATATCGACCGCTTTTTCGGCTATCATGACCGTAGGGGCGTTGGTGTTACCACCCACCAGTGAGGGCATGACTGAGGCATCAACCACCCGCAAGCCTGCTACTCCACGCACTTTCAATTCTGGCGTGACTACCGCCATGGGATCATCTTCCCGACCCATTTTGCAGGTACCGACCGGGTGATAAATGGTTTCGGCTTTTTCGCGGATAAATGACAGAATCTCAGCGTCGGTTTGGACTGTTTCGCCAGGCAGCCATTCACTCCCCTTAAACTGTGCGAACGGCTCAGATTGAAGGATGTGACGCGCCAGTCGCACGGCTTCAATCATCACCTTTCTATCGTGTTCTTCAGCCAGATAATTAGGCTCTATCAACGGATGATCAGCGGGATGGTTGCTTTGTAAACCAATAAACCCTTTACTTTTCGGATACAGGCAACATACGTGCAAGCCAAATCCGTACCCAAACACAGAACGACGACCGTGATCGTTCAAAATTGCCGGCAAAAAGTGAAACTGGATGTCAGGCCCCTGCGTAGCCAGTGAAGAACGGGCAAACCCCCCTGCTTCGGCAATATTGGACGAAAATAGGCCTTTACGCGCGAACAGATATTGAAACATACCTTTGATGTAACGGGGTAAGGCAGAGGTGGCAACGGCGTAACCCTCATGGGCTTTGCAGCGAAATTGCACTATGGCGTCCAAATGGTCCTGCAGGTTCTGGCCGACGCCAGGCAAATCCGCTACCACATGAATTCCATGTTCCATCAGGGTTTCTTTTGGCCCCACTCCAGAAAGCATCAACAAATGGGGAGAGTTCACCGCGCCGCTGGATACCAGCACCTCACGGTTTGCCAGCAGGCGGCTGACACCGCTTTTAGAGCGAATTTGTACGCCCACAGCCCGGCCATGTTTGATAATAATTTTATCTGCCATGACATGGGTCATTATGGTCAAGTTAAGGCGCTTTTTAGCTTCTTGCAGATAGCCTTTAGCAGTGGAGCAACGCTGACCATTTTTCTGCGTCACGTGGTAATAGCCCAGGCCTTCCCGCTCATCACGATTGAAGTCATCTAATTTTGGTAATGAAACCGCATCTGCGGCAGCGACAAAAGCGTCGGAAAGCACACTGGTGTGGCGCAGTTTCTCGACACTTAACGGGCCGCCTACGCCATGAAATTCGTCACTGCCACCGAAATAGTTCTCGGCTCGCTTGAAGTAAGGCAAAACAGATTCAAAGTTCCAGCCTGTCGCACCCTCTTCCTCCCAGCGGTCATAATCCTGCATTTGTCCACGAATATAGCACATGGCATTAATGGAACTACTGCCACCTAACGTTTTACCTCGCGGCCAGAACATTTCACGTTCATTTAAATGCGCTTGCGGTTCAGTATGATACCCCCAACCAATCCCCTCAAAACGACTGAGTAACGATAAACCGAAAGGAATATGGATAAGCGGATTGGCATCTTTGCCCCCGGCTTCCAAAAGACATACTTTCATGGCAGGGTTTTCGGATAATCTGGCGGCAAGAACCGCACCTGCCGAACCACCACCTACAATGATGTAATCAAATTGTTCAACAGATTCTTGCATAGACTTTCTCGCTGACTAACTGCTCTTACCACTTTAGCAAATTTTACCCACTTCGAGGTAGCGAAAATATGAATGAACAGGTATTTTGTGTTAAATCGAAGGACCAGTAACAAAATGATCGTAACAGGACCGCATGAAAGCGTTGAATTGGCAGGATAAGTTAAAAGTAATAGGCAGCGCTCTGCTAATTAAAATGGGTAAACTGCCGTACGATAGATTCACCGAGGAAGAACTTAACGATCTTCTACCTGAATACTTCCCTGTTAACATCCCACTGGCGCTGCCAGCGGTGAGCGCAAGCGTAGAGTTACTGGAAGGCAGACTAAAACTGGATGCGCAGCCTGGACGCATTACCTTACAGCTACTTGCTGGTATTCATATCACGGCCGTTGCCTCAACGCTTTATCGAGCCCACCTGATGATCACAGTGAGCGGTAGGCCTGATTACAACCCTCAAACCCATGTACTGGGTTTAGTGCAAATTCGCGTTGACAGCATCAACCTGGTTAATGATGAATATGCGTTAATAATGGATGCACATCACTTAATGGATAAAATTTTGCCTCTGACTATCCCCAAATCTATGGGCCGCTTAGTCGGCAGTCCACTGTTCGGCGCATTGAGTATGGTCACCGGCGGCACCAGCGACCTAGCCCGCAACTACTTTAGTATGTACCTGGAAGGCAGCAAACAGCGCATCCTTGATTACCACCGCCCGCAAATTGAAACAGCGTTACTCGATAACTTGGCTAACTACCCAACAGAATATGTCATGCGTGAGGATCACTGGCGTGAATATGTGTTTCGCCGCTGGGGTAAGCGGGTAGCAGTTGAAGAAGGTGAATTGCGTTTTTTGTTTTAGTTTGGTGTTGATGGCCAGTTTGATTGTTGCTTGGTTAGTTTTAGATCGGCTTGCTGCCCATTGCATACCATCGCTATTCGCGAAGAGTTTTTCTCACGTCACTGCAACCCCGTAGTCAAGGAATACTACAGAATACTAGTCAGCGCTGGGCCCCCAGAAAAGTAGCATTAATAGCCTGTGTCAGAAAGATGGTTATAGCGCTGAATTCAATGCTAAGAGATGGGGTAATGTGGTAAGCGCTAAAGGCTGTAAATTAGCTATTGTTGCCATCGTCTTTTTTTGCGCAACTCGCTACACCTGTAGCGCCTTGCTACAATAAATCCATTCTTTAGAGGAGATATCTTATGTCTAATGTAAGTGTAAGGCTAGACCATGATTTTGTAGAAAAAGCGTCTATTATGGAAAAGCGCTAAATCGCACAATGCCTAAACAAATAGAACGTTGGGCAAAAATTGGTGGAATGATGGAGGACAATCCAGGTTTGCCTTATGAATTTGTAAAACAAGCAATCATATCGAAGGCGGAAAAAGATACTGGGAAGTTGGAGCCGTACGAATTTGGCTAAAATGACTAGTGTTTTACAGACAACGAGTTTCAAAAAGGCGGTAAAGAAAATGCATCAAAACCAGAAAAAGGATTTAGATAAAGCTAAAAAAAACTTATCGATTGAATCGACCCTAATTTCCTAGAAGTCCATTAGACAGGTAAGCCGTCCGAGTCAAGTCAGCTTAACCTTTTAGCGCAGTTGTTGGCGTGGCAAAAATGAGGCAGCCGCTATCCGCTCAGAGTCGCCATCCTACTTCATTCCTACTCATCACTCACAATGGAAAGCGGCGTATCGTTGCTATGCTCGCCGATATCTTCGATACTAAGTGTCGGGTCATCCACGCTGGCTTCGAGCATTTCAAAGGCTTCAACGAAATAGTCAGCTAAGGGCTGCAATGACTTGATGTTTTTATTGCAACAGACCATGCCTACATTGGCTTTGCCGGCATAGGTCATCAGGGTAATGTTAACCCCGCCGCCAGGTGTCATGGTAGAAATTGGGTAGCATGCAAGTAGTTTACTGTCTTTTAAATAGCGTTGTTCCTGTGGGCCAGGTACATTTGATACCAACAGATTTGCGATTGGCTTTATCAGCGACGATAAACGTAGCAATTCAAACACCAGCGCGATGGACTGAATAACGATGGTGTAAGCGCTGAACGAGCCAGGGTGGGCGTGTTGGGCGGCGAATTTGACAATTCGATGATTAATTATGATCTGGCGTAAGCGTAAATAGGGATCTTGTTCACCGTGGGCCAGTTGCACCGGCACGATCGCAATTTTATTTCCCGACGTTTTGTCACCCGGTTTGCGCAGATTAATCGGCATATTGGTGTATAAGGCTTTTTTGAAAACATGGCCATTATCCTGCAATAGGCGATGCACGCCAATATCAAAGGCACATAACAACACTTCATTAGCCGTTGAGCGGGTGCGTTTTGCCACTGCCCTAACCCGTGCAAAATCTAATTCCATGGTAGCCACCGCCCTCCCCGGCTTGACCTGGCCGGTTAATACAGTCTTTGTACCCGTAAAGGGCACAGGCATGTAATGGCTATTAATGCGAATGATCTTTAAAAACAGGCGCACAAAGATGATGATAAGATCCAGCGCAATATGGAAAAAGTTTTTGATACTTTCCACTACTCTGCGCCACAACTTAGGTCTTGGCCGACGTTTGCGCATTCGTTTGACCGCCCACACGGGTAAGAAACTTTCGTTTTTCGGCTGAGGTAAATAGCCTGCCTGAAACCAGCGAACCAAGGTAGCCCCATCGCCATACAGGTGATGTACCCGGGCATAAATAGCAAACAGATTACTTTTACCATCGTAAATAAAGTGGTATTGCCACAAGGGCTTATCTGAATCCAACCGCGACTCGTGGATACGTGCAACAAAATTATCCAGCGCTACTTTATCGTCAATTGCCTCTACTTGATGCAATTGCACATGGTAGTCCATTTGCATTGACTTAACGGGTTGCAACCCCATGGGGTATCCGAATATTGCCTTAACGCGGCAATTAAACGGAGGGCATGCGCGCGAAAATGCTTTAACGTCTTCGTAAAGCTGGCGGATATAACACGCTCCCTCCACCCCCTTAGGCATTTCCAGCAATTGCAAGCAAGCCACATGTTTTGGGTTGGCATCAGATTCGGTTAACCAAAATGATTTATCCAAAAATGAAAGCGACTTACCCATCCGGTTAACTCCTAACTTAAGTCGGGAAGATTAGAATTAAGGTGGCTCACACTATGCGACTGAATAGCGTTGAGAATATGTTTAATGGCTGATTCGGACAGTTTTAAGCGGGGTAACAGGTTTACCATCATTAAAGAGAGTACGTGGTAAAGTCTTCCTTCCGTATTTTGTTGCATAAATGGCTTACTGCTTTGGCTCGCCTGTGTCATTAGCAACGTCAGCGATTCAACTAACAAAGGACGTTCATAGCTGGACAGCATTATTTCGTCTGTACTTTGTAACCTTTTAAAAATAGCATCAAGTTGACCATCCAGCGCTTTTAGCAATAGCTTCTGCGGTGACTGTATGGAGGGATATTTTTCGACAAGGTCTGCTGGACTTCGATAGAGAAAGCGAAATAAGTCGAGCTTCTCAATTAAAATATAGAAGTAATAAAACAGATCTTCGGCGTGAATATTTTCCACCAGCGAGCGATTAAGTGAGCTAAGAAGTTGCTTTTTATGTAATGCCATCAAAGCATCGATGATTACTTCTTTCCCTTTGTAATGGTAATAAAGATTACCAGGGCTGATATCCAGTTCCATCGCAATATCCACACTGGTGACAGCGTTTTCTCCTTGCTCATTAAAGAGTTCCAGGGCGGTTAATATAATTCGTTCAGCGGTTTTCATTTATATAAACACCAGGTAAAGCTGAGCAAAGCCCGCCATCATGCCAAGCATTGCTCCCACGACAATTAACTTCCATTCATCTTGTTGGTATGCGGGGCGCAAGACCCCTTCAAATTCTGATGACGAAAGCGCCTGCATGCGCTGACTTAAATCTTCCCCCACCCTTAACGCCCCGTTTGCATAATCATAGGCGTAATGCAGATATTTTTCTGAATTATCGAAAATTAACCGTACCGCCAGTGCTTTCATTTTATAAAAATTATCAGATCCTACCCCTAGCGCGAAGTAAGGTTGTGCCACTGCAATGTAACGTTCTATTGCATCATTAACATGCAGCTCAATTAGCTCCAGTAATTGAGCCGATCCCGAGCCATGCAGAATAATATGAGTGATGTTTTGGGGAGTAATAAGTTTGCGCTCGATGATGTCCGCATACACGATAGACACTTCGCGCTGACGTTTGAGAAACATACCCTGTATGATAAACGGACCAATTCTAATCGGGTTCTTGGGTTCAAATATGATTTTAATGGCAATCCAGTTTGTCAGATATCCTACTAACAAGCCGCCTAACGGCAATATCCACCAGACCTGATAAAAGTGCCATAGCAGCATCGTAGGCAGACCGAAAAGAAAGCCGAAATAAAAGCCGGATTTTATGATAAATGGAAATTCCCGCGCACCGGCTGTTAAAAATATTTCGTTGATAAGTTCGGGGTTATTCACCAGTTGTTCGACAACCAGCTCTTTTATATCGAGGATTTCACTTACATTATGTTGAAAATCTTCCACCATCTTACGCACCACGTGCGGCAAGTCATTTTCGATGCGTTTATAAACTAAATTCTTACCCTGCACGGGCAAAGAGGCCCAAAGTTGAGGGGCTGACTCCTGCATAACATCATTGATGACCCGTCTGACAACTTGATGAAGACGTCGCTCGATCGCTTGGGTAAGGGCTGCCGGTTCAATTCGTTCAGCCAGTTCTTCTACACTTAGTAGTTTACCCAGCACCAGCTCAACTTCAATTTCAGCCATTTGACGACGTTTAGCCGGGATCAACCCTTGCCAGCCAAAGATAGGTTTGATCCCGACAAACTCAATCGGGTAAAACATCATTTTTACTGCCAGATAGTTTGTCCCCCAGCCAACAATAGCGCTGATCAGCGGGATCGATAACAACGTTAGCGTTTCAACATTCCAGTCCATTTATAGCGCAGTCACTTTATACAATTTATTGTCAAACCTCATCCTGAAGGCTACTGGCTGCGTAACCAATAATCAATCTTTAATGTAATTAACGTTATGAATTCTGAGGTTTTAGACACAAATGCCAAAATTAGATAGTGGTTTCTAAATGATTTACCTACACTTAGCGATCGCCCAGCTTCCCCACTCAGTATCAGGAGGGCTTTATGGCTTTGTTTGACCGCCGCCTCGCCAGCATTGAAGCGGCTATTGAAAATGCACGCTCGTACGCAGAATACCATGAGGCCTGTCTGGCTCATGACGCCATTTCGGGCGCGGATGAGTGGAAAGCAAAAGATCCCTGTCGCGAATACGATTATCGCTTGATTAGAAAGCGCGTTCAGCGGATGCAATTGGCGCGTAGCAAAGGTGATAATATTGCGTTAATGTCCATCATTCATGAGGGATTACATGGGAATTTAGGTAACATCGCCAACCCCGCGCTTTACGGTCGTTGCAAAATTGGCACAAAAAACCTTATTGAAACATTCCTGCATGAAGTCGTCATAGCGTTGGACAGTATCTTTGATGCCAATGATGATGAAATCGACTTTTATTATAAACTGTCGTTTTTTGAAGAAACTGCCCATGCTTTTGGCCGAAGTTGCTTAATGCTTTCAGGTGGCGCGGGTTTAGGTTTTTTTCACGCTGGGGTGGTCAAGTCTCTGAATGAGCGCGATTTGTTACCTACCGTAATTTCAGGAGCCAGCGCCGGTTCCATTATAGCGGGCATGATTGGCACACGTAGTCATGACGAATTATTAGAAGCGCTCAGCGCAGAATACATTCACGAGCACTTTCAACAGTGGCGACACTGGGCAGGCTTTGGACAAAAGAGTTTGTTAGATAGCCGGGCATTGGAAAACGCGTTAATTACGCTGTTTGATGTAATGACCTTCGAAGAAGCATTAAAGAAGACCGGGCGTCATATCACCGTCTCCGTCTCACCTTCTGATTTACACCAACATTCCCGCTTATTGAACGCCAAAACTTCACCGAATGCTATTATCACTCAGGCCGTCCGCGCATCTTGTGCGGTTCCCGTTTTATTCAGTCCGGTGCAGTTAAGAGCAAAAACTAATAAAGGCGACATTGTTCCGTATATCCCCAACCGACGCTTTGCAGATGGCTCCCTGATGGCCGATTTGCCCTTTGAACGGTTATCTCGTTTATATGGTGTCAACCATAGTATTGTGAGCCAGACTAACCCGTTAGCCGTACCCTTTTTGTCATCTAATCGTACCCACGCCACATCCTTGTACGATCTGGCATGGCGACACGTGGGTCAATTGGCCAAAGATAACAGTATTTTTGCGTTTGATGTAATGGAGCGGTTTATTTCGCACAAAGGTGCAAAATTGGCGATCCATAAAGTGCGCTCTATTATCGATCAGCAATATGTGGGTAATATTAATATTTTGCCCGAGAAGCAACTTCGGAACGTTGCCCAAGTTTTGGCAAATCCCAGTTTGAACAGTATCAGGCAACTAATTGAGAGTGGCGAGCGGGCCACCTGGCCGCAGCTGGATGTAATCGCTCGTAATACCAAAATCAGTGAGACATTAAGGTATTATTTAAAATTGTTAAAGCGCAGAGAAGCTGAGTTACTGGGCCATTGACAAATCAAATTTGGTAGATACTTTTACTGAATAATCAGGAAATAATGCCATTTATCAAACAATTAAAGTAAAGTTAACGTGCTACAGAAGTACGTTGAGGAAAAAAATCGCGGTGAGCAAAAAAGTAGAAAGTCCGGATAATATTTATACCCAACAGGTAAAAAACCTGGTGGATTTAGTCTATCCACAGGAGTCTGGGCAAGGTTCCGTGTATGAGGACGCCCGTCATTTTTTCACCGTTACCCCCTCCTTAGAAGATCACGCCCATGATTTAAAAATGCAAATTGGCAGTGTGCGCCCCTCTCAAAAAGAGAGTGACAAAGCCGCTCAACTAAAGCAAAAGCTCAAAAAAGCTCAACTCAAACTTGAAGAAGAAAGACTCGAGCGGGTTGGCCGTATCCACGAAGTCGCGAGAAAGTTACTGGATTTATGTGAAGGCGATAGCTACGAAGAAACGCAACTATTGAGCGCCAAGTTTCTTGGTACGATCATGCTGCAAACACGCGGTAAGGTGGCCGGTTTTCAACGTTTTCATCAACGATTAAAGCCATTATACAAGGCAGTACTCACATTACGTCTGACCGATAAAATGTTCCAGGAACAAACGGTCAAAAACCCTTACCTCATTGAACATAAAAACGCGTTAAGCCGTTTCGACGGCGACAGCAATGTATTAGAAAAGTGGCAAACAGGGTTAGCTATTCCGCTCATTTGCGCGGCAATTCTGCAGGACATCGGCTTACAGAGCCCAGATGTACTCTTACTGTTGCGCGGTGCTGACAATGAATTAGATGAATTTCGAGTACTTGAGGCAGAACAACGCAAAGCCCTATTAAAATATAATTATCAATACACGATGGATTATCTTAAAAAAGGGTTAGGTATTCCTAAATACGTGGGTAATAATAAAGAAGAACGAGATGAGTTTGTTGCGCATCATAAGGCGGCGAACCAGTTTATGCATACCATTGCGAAAGATGCGTTCGTCAGTAAATCCGGTTTAGGCGAGTTACTCAAGATACCCCAGATTTATGCATCCATCGTGTTATCCACGAAGCCAGATTACTCACGGAAGGAACTCCCAAAAGGGTATTTGTTAATTGAGCAACTAGCTAAAAAAGGTGCTTTAAACGAAAAGCTGGCAGAAGCCTTCATTAAAATTGTAGGCTATTTTCCGCAAGGCTTTGGCATTACCTTTATTCCAGTTAATGAACGCGGAGAAGAAAAAAACCAGTATGAATGTGCTGTCGTGAGTCGACTTAACCCTTCACACCCTGCCGAGCCTATTTGTAGGGTAGCCACGCGAAATTTGACGTATATCGCATCTGGAAACGATGAAGTGATTCAACGGGCGCGAAATTTATTTTTTGCGGCAAATCAGAAAAAGTTGATGCGAATAGGTAAAGACAGATTAATTGAAATTATGAGCCAGCTTTCAAAAGATTTTGACCCTGAAAATATTGAACAGTTAGTTCCCCCATTTTGGGAACCAAACGACTTCTTTTCGTTCAAGAAAAATCAAAATATGTGGAATAAAGGCTAGTTTCACCCGTTTACCCACTATGCTCCTGCAACCTTTGTGCAAGACGATAAATTGTATCGATAAGAAATGGGTAACGCCAGGCGCTAATGTTATAACCCCCTCGCCAATTCTACACAAAGAAGGTAGATAGCTACGCCACTCTTTCATCTCTCCAATTAATGGGAAATCGCACCCATCGGGGTCCTGAAAAGATGATGCGCTAAAAATCAATGGCGACTTTATTTAGCGCAAATGGCTAGTACACGTTTGCCTTAGCATTCGGTATTCAGCGACAAATCACAGGCATGGCTTGTCGCTGACTTGAATCAAATTATTTTTTAGTTGTGGGTTTAGCTGTGGTCCGTCGGCTTGCTGGTGGAGCTTTACGTCGGTTAGCAACAGCCCGGGATTTTGGTGAAGATGTTGTCTTAGTAACCTTGTCTTCCGTCGGTTTTTTTTGTTCAGACGAAATTTGTTTACTAGGTGCCGTTTGTTTTTCTGTTTTTCGAACGGTTTGTGCTTTCACTGCTTTTGGTTTTTCTTTTTCCGCAGCACTTTTGGCCTCTTCAGCCGCTTTGGCTTTTGTAGCTGCTTGCTTAGCGGCCAGTAATGCAACGTGTTCAACCAACGCGTCCACTTTAGCGGACAGCACATCAAGCTGGGCTTCGCGTAGACGTTTTTGTGAACGACCAGGGGTCATTGCCGTAACGATTGGGTTATGGGTTACCGCGTCATGTAACGTCCCCAATACTGCCTGAGGATTAAGTGTAGCGCGCATTCTTGCTTCGATGGCTTCACCCTTATGCTGAAGTTCATCAAACAGTTGATGGGATTCATCGATTCTATCATTCACGGTAGCAGTCACCTTTGACAATTGCGCTGCCAGCAAGTCTGCACCTGCCTCGAACCAGCCAAGGAAAGGGGATGGACGTTGTTCAGAATTTCTCATACATGCTCCAAAGCTAAATTGACAAAGATTAACGTTTAAAAGTGAAAAGCCCCGGCTGGACCGGGGCTGTAGAATTACTTGTTAGCTGCAAGTTTAGCTACGGCTTCTGTAAGTGCGTCAATCTTGGCAGATAATTCTTCTATTTTCTGATCAGATTGCTCTACGTCCAGCCCTAACTTTTTTCTAACTTCACTAACACGAGACTCTACGTCATTCGTAGTCGCTTTAAACTTACTACGTGCGTCGTCTTCAAGTGTTTCACCTTTTTGTACTAAGTCGTCAAACATTTTGCTAGCTTCTTCGCTTAACTTTTCGTAACGACCTTGTGCTTGTTCCACACTCTTACCATACGCACCTAAACCTGCTAACCAGATTTTACGCGCAAAGTCTTCAGCTTCGTTGAATTTACCTTTGATACTATCAGTCTTAACCATGGGGATTTCCTCACTCATTAACCAAGTTGGTCAAAGAATAACCTTCCCAATTAGAAACCGCATACTAAAAGCACAAAAATTTTGATTTTTTATTGGAGGGAGTGAAGACCTATCGTATTGCCTTCAGTGTCTTTGAATATTGAGATGAATCCGTATTCACCGATGGACATTTTCGGGCGCTGAACCTGGCCACCCGCCTGATTCACTCGGCTCTCTTCCAGCGCACAGTCGTTACACGAAAAGTACACAATGACGCTGTTGTTACCAGCACAAACGTCAGGGATTTTCACTAGCGCTCCACCCGCTCCATACTTATCCATGTCAGAGGGAAAGGAATGCATAATGACTCCTTCATTGGTGGGGTCTGTTATTTGTTCAAGACTTACCGCAAATACCTGTTGATAAAACGTCTTGGCTCGCTCCATGTCATCAACGTATATTTCAAACCATCCCACGGGATTACCTTGCATAATATTCTCCTGATGTCAGTTTTCTGTACATCAAGATATAGCAGATAATTTTTCATTCCACCCATAATAAAAAAGTGCCTTACAGCACTTTTTTATTAGTCGACCAAATCTTTTGGCATCTCGTCTCTCACTTCCTGCCAAACTTTGCCACTTTCAATACCATAATTGCGCACCACATTCGGTACCGCATCGTGGTCACCCTTTTCTGCAACTTCAAGCAGTTCAGAATAGTACTTTCGTGCAACATCGCGCGCACTTTTATGAGAGAAGAAATACCCACCGATACGAGAATACAAGCCTCTGAAACCGTTCATCATCAACACAAATACATTATTGTTTGATGCCAGCGCGAGATCATGGTTTATCTGATAATCGAGTTGCGCGAACGCTAGCCCGTCCTCTTCACAATCTTTATACCGAGCAATAATTTCTACCGATTTCTCAGGGTTATTACGAATGGCTCCGCGAATGAAGACGGCACTTAAATTTGTGCGCGCTGCTAACAAATTGTCTACTAATTCAGGAATACCTTCTTGGTCTAAACGAGCCAGGGTTTCAAGAATATTCAGGCCGCAGGTCTCCCAGAAATTATTCACTTTAGTGGGTTTGCCATGCTGAATCGTCAACCAGCCGTCGCGCGCCAGGCGTTGCAATACTTCACGCAAGGTGGTGCGAGTGACACCAATCAATTCGGATAGCTCTCGCTCAGCAGGTAGTATCGTTCCGGGTGGAAAGCGACCACTCCAGATCGATTCGACAATGTATTCTTCAGCAAATCCTGCTGGACTTTGAGCTTTGTAAATCATAACTGTCTCATTTACACCTTATTGTTTTTGTCGAACTGATTGTACCAGATGATTTTTTTTTGTCACAACCTTATATTGCAGATTAATTTCACACTATGGGCTGAGCGCACCAAAGTACGGAAAAATATCAGGCATAACCCACGGTTTTTGAACGCGTTTGACTTCCTACGCTCCAAAAATTAAGTTAGTCTTGGCCTTGCACGTATTAATTTTAAATAATGTGTAGAATAACAACAATGCTGCTTTTCGGGTCCATTCTGGTTCTCAAAAGCAAAAATAGAATAATTACGCGTCGCTGCGTTAAGGGCTACTCAATATGCAAATGTCAATGTCTGTTGCACTCTATCGCAACTTTCTAGGGCACGCACCCGACTGGTACAAAAAGACCATTCTTGCGTTTTTAATTATCAATCCTTTTCTATTTATGCTGAACCCATACATAGCGGGCTGGGCCCTGGTTTTGCAGTTCATTTTCACCTTGGCTATGGCGTTAAAATGCTATCCACTGCAACCCGGTGGTTTATTACTTATTGAAGCCTTGTTCATAGGAATGACTTCGCCAGACCATATGCTGCATGAAATTCAGCTTAACTTAGAAGTCGTGCTATTGCTGGTGTTCATGGTTGCCGGCATTTATTTCATGAAAGATTTATTAATGTTTCTGTTTACCAAACTGGTTATACGGGTAAAAAATAAGTTAATCCTCTCAGTGGCGTTTATTGCAGCGTCGGCCTTCTTATCTGCATTCCTGGACGCGTTGACGGTCATTGCCGTGATTATTAGCGTGGGCCTGGGTTTCTACACTATCTATCACAAAGTGGCGTCTGGAAAAGAGTTTCAGGCCGAGCACGATCATGACCATACTTCAGATGACGCTGTACCTGAATTAGGCCGTGGTGATTTAGATAATTTTCGTGCTTTTTTAAGAAATCTGCTTATGCACTCGGCGGTGGGTACAGCCCTTGGTGGCGTAATGACCATGGTGGGAGAACCGCAAAACCTGATCATTGCTGATAAGGCCGGTTGGGATTTTATTGAATTCTTTCTGCGCATGAGCCCAATTACGATCCCGGTATTTATTTTTGGTGTTTTAACCACCATGCTGCTTGAAAAGGTAAAGTGGTTCTCTTATGGCGCACAGATGCCCGACAACGTGCGCGCGATTTTGGCTAATTACGACAAGCATAATGATGAGACAAGAACGCCCAGAGATACCGCCAAACTGATGGTACAAGCCCTCATTGGTATTTGGCTGATTGTAGGTCTTGCCCTGCACATGGCTTCAGTGGGACTGATCGGATTATCTATCATCGTCTTGGCAACATCTATGAGCGGGGTTATTGAAGAGCATGCCTTGGGTAAGGCGTTTGAAGAAGCACTCCCTTTTACAGCCTTATTATGTGTCTTTTTTGGGATCGTGGCTGTCATTATCGACCAAGGGCTATTTTATCCGGTGATCAATTGGGTACTAACCTTTGAGGGCAAAACACAGTTAGTTATGTTCTATTTAGCCAATGGCGTGTTATCGATGGTCAGTGATAATGTTTTCGTGGGCTCAGTGTATATCACTGAGGTTGCTGCGGCATTAAAAGAAGGCGTGATCACACGCGACGAATTCGACATGCTTGCTGTCGCAATTAACACGGGTACCAATCTACCCAGCGTAGCCACGCCAAACGGCCAAGCAGCGTTTCTATTCCTACTTACGTCTGCCATCGCACCATTATTGCGATTATCTTACGGCAAGATGGTGTATATGGCCCTGCCCTATACTGTGGTGCTTACTATCGTGGGCTTAGCCGCTACCTATTTTAATCTTTTGGATATGACAGAAATATTATATGAGATGCAGTGGATTGAACACCATACAGCGGATACAGTCTCTGGTGATGCGAGCCACTAAACAAGCGAGGTTGCGATAAATGGTAAAGGGGTTAAGTCGCTGGGCTGGTCATCGTTCATCGTGGTTGCTACTTTTTTTAAGTGCGCTCGCATTGATATTGACAGCCCTATATTTCCAATATGAAAAGGGGCTTGCCCCTTGTATAATGTGTATCTATCAGCGCACGGCCATGTTTGGCATTATGCTGGCAGGCCTTCTGGTTGTATTGCTTAACACCTTGCCAACCCGCGTAGTTGGTTTTGCTGGCTGGGGCATATCCTCAGGCTGGGGCTGGCTGCTTGCACGCGAGCATGTGGATATTCTGCATGCGCCTAATCCATTTTTTGCCAGTTGTGAAATAGTTCCAAACTTTCCATCGTGGGCGCCTTTGCACGAATGGCTACCAGCCGTTTTCGCTGCAAAGGGAGACTGTTTAGAGGATAGTTGGCGCTTCATGGATAAAGGTATGGCTGAATGGATGATGATCATTTTTGCGGTATATTTCGTTATGTGTATCACCTTTTTACTGATCAGGTTAGTGGGTAGCCGTCGATTTTGATAGATCTTTCCATTTTGCCAAGCAGGCTGCCGGCGATACAGTCGTCGGAAGGCCCCTTCACTATCGAACGTATTGCAGCAAAACATGTGGACACGTTGTGTGAGGCGGGTCAACATTCCATTGAATATGTGCGCCCTTGGCTGGGCACCAGTTTGTGCCCGGTAACGATACCCGCTGCGAAGCAATGCATTGCTTCGCTGGAATTAAGTCGACAGCAAAACTATGGCATTGCTTATTTGTTGTTGTCTGAATTTCAATGTTTGGGAATGGGGGTAATTAATTACATCCATCCTCTTCATCTTAATGCCAACTTAGGTTTTTGGATTAGGCCTGAAGCTTCGGGTAAAGGATTAGCTGTGGCGTTAAGCCAGCGTTTGATTAAATTGGCTTTCGAACAGATGAAGCTGGTTCGGCTAGAGTTGCTGGTGGAACCTGCCAACCAAGCCAGCTTAAGGGTCGTGCAAAAACTCAATGCGGAAAAAGAAGCGCTTTGTCGCAAGCGTGTATTGGGCAGAGATGCCCTGCTCTTTAGTTTGACTCGTTAGCCTTCAAGAAGGGGTTGATATAAAACCTTGACGAATGAAGACCAGGCCTATTGGGGGTCGTCGGATATCCCTAACTGCAGTCAATTTCTGAGAGCTGGTGTGATTGAGGGTGATCATCGAAGAAACTCTACAATTTATCTTCCAAGTGATTTCCCCTCAATTAAGCCCCACTCATAATACTAGGCGCAATTATCTTTATTCAACCAACTCTTTTAACTTTTCCCTCACCACCGGCTCTAATCGGGTGAGGCCCCATTGCTTCCCTGTTGTGATAGCAGCGTCAATATCCTGATGTTCTACACCTTCGTTTAGAGCGACTAGTGCCCCCACTCTATTGCCGCTAGCGCAATGCACCAGGATGGGTTCACCACGGTTTTTCGCCAATGCCATCTCAAGTTTTGCCGCATTTTCCTGATTAATATCCTCTGGCCCAGCTACCGGTATATGATGATAACGCATGCCTAAGGAGTTAACGTAGGCTTTCTCATCCCAGTCCTGCTCTGAACGGGGCCGCAAATTAACAATATGTTTAACCCCTGATTCTTTCGCCTGCTTAAGCTGTGCTTTGGTGGGCTGGCCTGCAGAGTAAACGTTTAGCTTCGGATTTTTAATATTGCTAATTTCTGTCTGAAGGAGTGCATCTTCAGTGCTATTCGCCGCCATTACTCCAGCAATAAAACAAAATTGGAAAAAACTTATAAGTAGAAGTTTTCGCATCGTTATCATCATGTAAGGCCCCTGTTGTTTGAGTTAATGTAACTCGATTTTTTATACGTAGTTTGGCTGGAAAGCGTTTTGTAAAAAATAGCTGGTAAAGTATAGCAACTGCTTTGGCGAATAAAGAATTGAGCTCTTCGTTTGGCTGATTTTCAAACCGCGATTTACCAAAATCCTCCTCACCCGCCCCTATCGTGTCGGTCTCGGTAACGATTGACAATTAGCACTAGAAGGAACTTAATTGCGAATTAATTGTATGCAGCATCCCCGCGATCAACCTTGATCTCTGCACTGTCGATAAGCGTAAAATATTCTGTTGTTTTATCTAACTTAAGCTGCACTGACAAGGTGATAAATTCAGCTTCTGCGGACATTGCTTTAAATTTAGTTGCCACTCCAAATGCCACCGAGCCTTTTTGTTGAGTGCTCATCATCTTTTGCACATCACTTAAGTTGGCGTAAGCCTCCTCTGGCAGTTTAAAAGTATACTCGGTAAAAGAGGTGGCGGCAGAAAACCATCCTCCTTTCTGTGTTTTCTTAAGCTCTTGGGTTAGTACAAGAGGAAATCTATGCGTTTGTGTTCCCCGCGTAGTGTCAATATCGACGGTGAGTACTGTGTCTTCGACTTGCAGCGTAAAAGGGCTTTCCAGCTCCACTTTAGCCTGTAACTCAGAAGGATTTAATGCTGTTAAATAGCTTGCATTCCAGTCTTTAAATTTCAGCATTGTGGTGAGAGGGATGTTCGCACACCCAACCGAACTTAATGCAATTAAATATAGCAATATCCTTATCATTATTTTATTTCCTTATTCGTGGCTGCGCCAGTATGCTAGACGCTTCGTACAACATATACACCGACTAAATTAACGTTCGAACAATATACTATATCTAACACCCAGTTCACTGACCATTGTAATTGGCTGAGTATATTAATATGCCTAATTACTTACATCGCACTCCAGACCGTGGAGGTGTTGAATGATCAGCTCGGTATTACTTAATCGGCTGTAGTTCATATCGAGCATTCAAGCGCTTGGTGGGTTGAGACTAAAAGATAGCACTTACCTGGATGTGATTTTTCGTTTAAACGTGGATGCCGCACATTTTAGTTAAGACCCTCTTACTTGGAAACATCGCTAATTAGGTAAGCTTAGAAACCTGCACAAAGCCATAATACCAGTAAACATACTGCAGGAATTCTGGCTGGCAAGTAATGGGAAAAATGAGGTTTGCACGCACTTTTACTACCTAGCCGGTTGCTCAAGTGCATTTTGCTCAACATGGTTGATTAGCCGGGGAAAAAAGTCTAAAAACACTGTGTTTAATTCATGGTAATGGCGGTGAATATCTTCTACCGCACCTGAAAAAGAATTGGTAAAGCGGATGTTGTCGGCAATATTATCCAGGGCTAAGCCAACCCCATCCAGCGTCTCGTAGGATTTAAACCAGTCGTTTTTGGTTATGCTGATAACAGTCCGTTGCATCCTCGGTGGCATATCTGCAATACGAGCATTTAATAGCTGAAAACCTTTACGTTTAAATGTACTAAGTGACTGTTCATGAAAATCGCACCAATGTGCAATCAAAAAATGATCAAACAATACATCGATAGCGATACCTGCAAATCTTTTCCGTTTGGCAGCAAAATAATCTTTCGCTTGTCTTATCGCAGGGTCGTTATCGGTAAATTTATCTACCAAATAGTGATTTTCCAGGCCCCTTTTAACAGGGAGAGCTATCCGCTTAACCTGTCTTTTTCCACCAAAGTCACCAAGCAGGTTTCCATAAAAGGAATCTGCGGTTGGTTGTGCCAGATAAAGATGAGCGAGATAGTTCATACTGTACCTTACCTTTGTTCAGACTTTTTTAATGTAAGACATTTGATAAAACCTACAATCTCGTAGAATCAGGCCTTTTACTGACGCAGACTGCGCTGCAGCTAAGGAGTTTACTTACCATAAAAATGTTTTTTTAAGCTGCTCTTATATTTAAATTACTGAGCATTGATGTTTAGGAGATAACAAACACAAAATTTTAGCATAACGCGAAGCATAGGATACCCGGCCAGTCTGAGATCGATGCATGTGTTGTTGCACAGCGTGGAATATTGCGCGCGAGTAAGGGTGACGAAAGGATCACTAAAGTTAACGGTAAGGTATAAATATCGTTCGTTACAAATTATCAGGAACATCCGTGTTCTCAAAGTTCAGCTAATTACTATCGAAGTCGTTTTCATATTTACAATGACAGTAGGTATTTAAGAAAGTTTACTGTGAGTCGGAATGGCCTGGTTGGCTAGCCTCTCCTAAGATTCGGTTTGAGAAATGGATGCTTTATTACCGACGGGATATGGTTAGGAAGGGGATCTTCCGCCTTCGCGGAAGATGACCAATGGTAGCCGATGACAAATGGTAGCCGCTGACCAATGGTAGCCGCTGACCAATGATAGCCGATGACCAATGATAGCCGATGACAAATGGTAGCCGATGACAAATGGTAGCCGATGACAAATGGTAGCCGATGACAAATGGTAGCCGATGACTAATGGTAGCCGATGACCATTGGTAGCCGATGACCATTGGTAGCCAATGACCATTGGTAGCCTATGACTAATGTTAGCCGGTGACCATTGATAACCGGTGACCGCTGTTCGTGGAAGGTGATGGCTGGTCATTTGAGAGGCCACTGTTCGTTGGGAAAATACGCTCATTCCGCGAAAGGAGGCCTTACACACTTATTTATTAACGTATCGATTCGCTTCAGACGTATATGTCTAATCGGTGTTTTTTATCGCCCGATGGAGTTTCATCTGCCGCCTTCTGCGCATCTTTTTCTTTATTGTTTTCTTTCTCTGACTCAGGTGGATGATCACCTTTTTTTTGTTTATCCTGGCGGCGATGAGGCAAGTTTTCTTCTATTCGTTTGTACTGCTCTCGCTCAGAGACTTTGCGCTCATTGTCGTGAACTTCTTTTTCCTGCTGACTCAATGCTTCCGTCCGTGCCTCGGCACTGACTTGTTTCACCCTGTCATCAGGTTTGATAACCGCTCTACCTTGGCGGGGAATTACAGAAAATAATAAGTCATCACTCATGGCTACACCTTTAGCTACTCGCTTTTTATACGTAAAAAAGCGGTACTCATATCAATTTGAACTTAAATAGACTAAATAGTTTCGACTAAAGAGGATAAACAATGCGAATAAAAACTTGTCAACTCCCCCCTATCTGGTTTATGTTATCGACAGACTTATCAAATTATTTATTTTTATCCATGAATTTTTGCGCAATTAATCATCACCACCATCATATAGCATAACCTTTCGGTTTGTGCTGGAAGGTCTATTGTTTCCTTCCAGCGGCGTAAAAAGCATTCAGTTTATCAAGCCCCTAGAAGGAAACTTCTGGGGGTTTTTGGTTTTGCGCGTCAGGAAACTTTAAAAGAGGATGGCGACAATGAGTGAAAGTGGAAGGTTACGTATTGCAGTGCAAAAGTCAGGGCGTCTAAGCGATGACAGTATTGCGTTACTAAAGGCGATAGGTATTAAGCTTAATATCAGAGATCGCCTGCTAATTGCCCATTCAACCAATCAACCGATAGACCTACTCCGTGTGCGTGATGATGACATTCCTGGGTTAGTGATGGATGGGGTGGTGGATATTGGCTTTATCGGCGAAAACGAATTAGAAGAAAAAATGCTCGAACGCCAGGCCGCTAACAAACCAAGCGAATTTGAAGTACTCAGACGGCTTGACTATGGCGGTTGTCGGCTATCCATTGCAGTGCCCAAAGAGGCCAGTTACACGGGCATAGGCTCTTTAGAAAAAAAACGCGTCGCTACCACATACCCTTATCTACTCGAACGTTACTTTGCGGAACAGAAAGTCAATGCTAAAGCGGTAATGCTCACAGGTTCAGTTGAAGTAGCTCCGCGAGCGGGCGTTGCTGACGCCATTTGTGATCTTGTGTCAACGGGAGCAACACTTGAAGCCAATGGCTTAGTCGAAAAGGATGTGATTTTTCGCTCTAAAGCAGTGTTAATCCAGCGCGCAGACGGTGAACTGAGCGATGCTAAATCAACCTTAATTAACCGTTTAATTCCCCGCATAGACGGTGTGATGCAGGCAAAGGAAAGTAAATACATCATGCTACACGCACCCAAAGCTTATCTTGAACAAGTGAAAAGTCTCCTTCCAGGAGCCGAGAATCCCACGGTCCTGCCGCTTGCAAGCAATGACGACCTGGTGGCTGTGCACGTTGTGAGTTCGGAAAATCTATTCTGGGAAACTATGGAAAAGCTTAAATCGTTAGGCTGCAGTTCCATATTGGTCATGCCAATCGAAAAGATGATGGGATAGGGGTACGTTATGATTGTATGGAATACCCTAACCTACGACCAGCAAAAGCAAGCGCTATCACGTCCGGCGCAGGCATCGGCAGATTCCGTTAAAGAAAAAGTAAGCGAAATTATCCGAGCAGTGAAAGCACGGGGCGATGAAGCAGTACTGGAGTATACGCGTCAGTTCGATTGCCCCTCTCTGACAAGCCTTACTTTATCCACAACACAGTTAGCCGCCCTCGCCCAACAGGTTAATCGTGAAACACGCTTAGCCATCCAGGACGCATACACGAATATAAAGCGTTTCCATTGTGCGCAGGAGCAGCCCTCAGTAGTTGTAGAAACTCGTCCGGGGGTGGTGTGTGAACAACACACCAGTGCTCTTGAATCGGTCGGACTGTATATTCCTGGAGGCAGCGCTCCCCTGCCCTCAACCGTTTTAATGTTAGGCGTGCCTGCGCAGATAGCGGGGTGTGACAACAAAGTGTTATGCACCCCTCCTAATGCCCAGGGCACGATTGCTGCAGAAATTGCCTTTGCTGCCTCACTTTGTGGTATAGAAAAAGTGTACCTGTGCGGTGGCGCTCAGGCTATCGCTGCAATGGCCTTCGGCACCCAAACTATTCCTAAAGTTGATAAAATTTTCGGACCCGGAAACCGTTTTGTTACCGAAGCCAAACAACAGCTGAGTCAACGCACTGATGGCGCTTCGATGGATATGCCGGCCGGTCCGTCAGAAGTACTGGTAATTGCTGATGACCAAGCCAACCCTGAATTTATTGCGGCCGACTTGCTCTCTCAGGCCGAACATGGGGAAGATTCACAAGCGATTCTGGTATGCTCAAGTCAATACGTGATTGAGCAAACCCAGGCAGAGGTCGAAAGACAATTACAAGTACTCGCCAGACAAAATACTGCACGGGCGGCGATGAATAACGCACGATATATTCTCACTGACTCGGTACTGGACGCAGTGAAAGTGAGTAATCTTTATGCACCTGAACACCTCATCGTGCAAACTGATGATGCCCGCGCGCTCCTCCCGCAGATTAAAAACGCAGGATCAATTTTCTTAGGTGCCTGGTCTCCAGAATCAGCAGGCGATTATGCGTCTGGCACCAATCACGTGTTGCCCACTTATGGTTTTTCCCGCACCTGTTCAAGTCTAGGCTTAAGTGACTTCGTAAGACGGTTCACGGTGCAGGAAATTTCGCAACAAGGATTAACACAACTTGCAGAGACTATCTGTGTGTTGGCCGCCGCGGAAGGTCTGGATGCTCACAAACGTGCCGTTTCGATCAGAGTGCAATCGTTGCAAGAGGCAGCTAAATGAACTTACTTATCTCAAAATTATTGAATCCGAGTTTAAAAACGTTGACGCCTTACGAATCTGCACGTCGCTTATTAAGCGGAGGTACCGATTGGTTAAATGCAAACGAATCTCCATTTTGTAATGAAATTCAAGTTGAACTATCCCAATACAACCGCTATCCAGATTGCCAGCCAAAAGAGTTAGTGCAGGCCTACGCTAGCTACGCTCAGGTCGGCAGTGACAACATCCTGGTGACACGCGGAGCGGATGAGGGAATAGAGTTACTCATTCGAACCTTCTGTGAATATAAAAAAGACTCAATATTGATTTGTCCGCCTACTTACGGGATGTATAAAATTAGTGCGCAGACCTGTGGAATTAATACTGTGGAGGTGCCTTTAAGAGAAGATTTTTCGCTTGATGTGGAGGGAATTAAGGCAGTAGACGATGTTAATCTTGTTTTTCTTTGCTCGCCCAATAACCCGACGGGTACCTTGCTCAATGAGGCCGACATCACTGAGGTTTTAAGTCATTTTGCCGATTCAGCATTCGTAGTTCTTGACGAGGCTTATGTAGAATTTTCCACTCAGCAGAACTGGGCAACTATGCTCGAAACCTACCCTAATCTAGTGGTGTTACGAACATTATCTAAAGCGTTCGCGCTGGCAGGCTTGCGCTGCGGATTCACCTTAGCTAATCAGGAAGTTATTCAGTCGCTGTTAAAAACCATAGCACCCTATCCTATTTCTGCGCCTGTAGCACAGCTCGCCCAGCTGGCGCTGACGGAAAATGCTATTACGCAAATGCGAGAGCAGGTTAATTACCTCATGTTAGAACAAACACGGGTAAGACACGCTTTAGCGAACGCCCCGGGTATTACATTGAAGGGCGGCAACGCAGCAAACTTCATTCTCTTTCATTACACCTATCGCACCCAACTAATGCAATATCTGATCGAAAACGGGATGTTAATTCGCGATCAGTCTAAACAATTGGGGCTGGCAGACTGTTTGCGCGTAAGCATAGGTAGTCGCTCTCAAAATGATCGCTTTTTATCTTTACTTAATCACTACTTGACTAAATCTGGAGACGTCTAATGAACCAGCAAGCCATACTTTTCATTGATCGGGATGGTACCTTAGTGGAAGAGCCCCCCATTGATAAGCAATTGGACCGGCTGGACAAACTGGTTTTTGAACCCGACGTGATCCCTGTTTTACTTAGGCTAAAAGAACAGGGTTTTCGGCTGGTGATGGTTAGTAACCAGGATGGTCTCGGTACAGCCAGTTTCCCTCAGGAAGATTTTGATGCCCCGCATAATATGATGATGGCGCTATTTGCAAGCCAAGGTGTCACTTTCGATGAAGTGCTAATTTGCCCTCACTTTGAGCAAGATAACTGTAGTTGCAGAAAACCTCGTCTGGGACTGGTTAAAGACTACTTGCAACAGGGTCGCGTGGATTTTACTCGCTCATTTGTTATCGGTGATCGGGAAACGGACATGCAATTAGCGGCCAATATGGGTATTACGGGGATTCGTTACGATCGTGCAGGTAATCCCTGGTCAGCTATTCAAAACCAACTGCTTGCTACAGAACGTACTGCAAAAGTGCGGCGTACCACCGATGAAACCGATATTTTGGTCGCCGTAAATTTAGATAGTGCCGAGAAGTCCTCGATTGAGACCGGTGTAGGGTTCTTCGATCATATGCTGGACCAAATCGCCACCCACGGGGGCTTTGAACTACAGGTTTCAGTAAAGGGCGATTTACATATTGATGATCATCACAGTGTCGAAGATACCGCTTTGGCGCTGGGTGAAGCATTAAAGAAAGCGCTCGGAAATAAGCGTGGAATAGGTCGGTTTGGTTTCGCGCTTCCTATGGATGAATGTCGTGCAGAGTGCGTGATGGATATTTCTAACCGGCCCTATCTTAAATTTGACGCGACATTCAGCCGCGAGCAAGTAGGTGGAATGGCCACTGAAATGGTACAGCACTTCTTTTACTCACTAGCGCAAAGTATGGGTTTATCTCTTCACTTGAGTACAACAGAAGGAAATGCCCACCACCAGGTAGAAAGCTTGTTTAAAGTATTCGGCCGCGCGTTGCGCCAGGCCATTACCCGACAAGGCAATGAATTACCCAGCAGTAAGGGGGCACTGTGATACAGCAAAAAGTCGTCATTATAAATACTGGTTGTGCCAATATCTCATCTGTACGCATCGCCCTTGAACGACTCGGCAGCAGCGTGTTGATAACCGATGATGCGCGTCTGATCCAACAAGCAGATAAAGTTCTCTTACCTGGGGTGGGAAGTGCTGCTACTGCAATGAAAAGCATTGCTCAAAAAAACTTAATCAAGGTTATTCAGCAACTTTCCCAACCTGTATTGGGGGTTTGTCTGGGAATGCAGCTACTGGTATCGCGCTCTGAAGAAAGTAAAGACGGCTCGGTTTCGTGTTTAGATCTTATCCCTGCCGACGTGGTGCGCATGCAAGTTGGCGCGCTCCGACTTCCTCATATGGGATGGAATACCGTTTCTTCTATTGCGCAAAGTGCGCTATTTAATGGGATCCCCGACCATACCTATTTTTATTTCGTGCATAGTTTTTGTGTCAAACCTTCACCCTATACCCTGGCAAGTTGCACCTATGCACAGCCGTTTTCAGCAGCGCTGAGAAAAGACAATTTCTATGGCGTGCAATTTCATCCTGAACGTTCCGGTGAAGCCGGCGCACAACTACTAAGGAATTTTTTAACCTTATGATTATACCAGCGATTGATTTAATTGATGGAGAAGTGGTTAGACTTTTCCAAGGCGATTATCAGCAAAAAACCGCCTACACCTCCTCCCCTTTAGATGTACTTAATCGCTATGCGGATGAAGGAGCTCAATGGTTACACATTGTCGATCTGACTGGCGCGAAAGATACAAGCAAACGTCAGCTCTCTTTGCTTAGTAAGCTGACTGCTGCAAAGCGTATGAAGTTTCAGGCGGGTGGTGGCATCAGAACCGAGCAGGACATTGAGCAGTTAATCCAAAGCGGTGTAGATCGAGTGGTGATTGGCTCGTTGGCCGTCAAGCAACCTGATCTGGTAAAGAGCTGGCTGCGGCGCTACGGCTCGGAGCAAATTGTACTGGCACTTGATATCAATATTGACGATTCAGATCAAAAATGGCTGGCAGTTAACGGCTGGGAGCAAAATTCAGGGGTACAACTGGAACCATTGTTAGAGGGTTATCTGGAGGCAGGGATTAAACATGTGTTATGCACAGATATCAGTCGCGACGGCACGCTGGCTGGTTCCAACGTTAAACTTTATACACAATTATCACGGCAATACCCCACCATCGAGTGGCAAGCATCGGGCGGTATTGGCTCCTTGCAAGATATACAGGCATTAAAACCAGTAGATGTTGGCGGTGTAATTTTGGGTAAAGCATTGTTAGAAGGAAAGTTTTCAGTAAAGGAGGCTATTGCATGTTGGCAAAACGCATCATCCCCTGCTTAGATGTCCGTGAAGGTAAAGTAGTAAAAGGCGTGCAGTTTCGGAATCATGAAATTATCGGCGACATTGTCCCGCTGGCCGAGCGGTATGCATCAGCTGGTGCAGACGAACTGGTGTTTTATGACATCACAGCGAGCTCTGATGCGCGAACGGTAGACAAAAGCTGGGTAAAACGTATAGCCGAGGTGATAGATATACCGTTTTGCGTAGCCGGGGGCATAAAGTCAGTAAAAGATGCTGCTCATATTCTGGAAATGGGCGCTGACAAAATTTCAATTAACTCGCCTGCGCTACTCAATCCCGGGTTGATAAACCAGCTGCATGATGAGTTTGGCCAGCAATGTGTAGTGATTGGCATTGATAGCTTCTTTAACGAGGAAACAAATACGTATTCTGTCTATAAGTTTACTGGTGACGAAACGCGCACGCAGCAAACCCTTTGGAAAACTTTAGATTGGGTTCAGGAAGTACAGCAACGGGGAGCCGGTGAAATTGTATTAAACTGCATGAATCAGGATGGCGTTCGCCAAGGATATGATATTTCGCAATTAAAAGCTGTTCGTAATGTGTGCACTTTACCGTTGATTGCCTCAGGCGGCGCCGGCGAAATTCAACATTTTAAAGATGTGTTTACACAGGCAGATGTTGATGGGGCCTTGGCTGCTTCTGTTTTTCACAAAGGCCTCATTCAGATAAACAATTTAAAACAGACCTTATCCGAAGCAGGCATTACGATGCGTGCCCCCTTCCTAAAAAAGGATTGCTAGATGAAACTTAGTACTAACAATATTGATAAACTAGCCTGGGAGAAAATGAATGGATTGCTGCCAGCTATTGTACAAAACGCGAATTCTGCACAAATACTTATGCAGGGTTACATGAATGTGGAGGCGTTACAGCAGACACTTACAACAGGTAAGGTAACCTTTTTTAGTCGCGCAAAAAAACGTCTTTGGATGAAAGGAGAGAGCTCCGGACACACACTTGAACTTGTCGAAGCCACGTCTGATTGCGATGATGATGCCATATTAATATTGGCCAAGCCCAATGGACCGACCTGTCATACGGGAACCGTAAGCTGTTGGTACGATAGCCCCCTTGCAGATGTCACTTTTTTATCGGCTTTAGAGGAGCTTATTGCTTCCCGTAAGTCCGATGCGCCAGAGTCAAGCTACACAGCTTCTCTATACCAGCAAGGCATCAAGCAAATTGCACAAAAAGTAGGAGAAGAAGGGGTTGAGACAGCTCTGGCGGCAGTAGCCGGTGATACCGCCGAATTGAAAAATGAGGCAGCGGATTTACTGTATCACCTGATGGTATTACTGCAAGCATCAGATACATCTATGGCTGAGGTTATCACAGTGTTGAAAGGAAGGCATACAGGTGCACATGCCAGCTGATTGCCCCTTGATCGTCTGATTCTTACATGTTATCGCAAAATAATGGTTTTCATTATTTTGCGACCTTACATATAGTAAAGATCATTCAAGTAAAAGGAACAAAGCATGTCGACAGTGAAGAAGTTATGGCAAGCCAACTGGTCATTTATTCTGTTTATAGGATTGATGTTGGTTTTCAGAAGCAGTATCGCCGACTGGTATCACGTCCCTTCAGCTTCAATGGAGCCGAACTTAATAGGTGGAGACCGCATATTTGTCAACAAAACCGCTTATGCACTAGAAGTGCCCTTCACCGATATAAAGCTTTTTTCAACAGGTCACGTTAATCGTGGCGACATTGTTACCATCAATAGCTCAGCGGCTGACGAACACTTGGTAAAACGGGTCATCGGCTTACCCGGTGATAATATCGCGATGGTAGATAACCGATTGTTTATAAATGACTCACCTGTTAAATACCAGCTCATCACTCAGTCTCTTCGCAACGAAGCGTTGGAAGAGACATTTTATACCGTGCAAATAACGCAACAGTCTCATCCGTTATCTTCATTTGGTCCAATCACTGTGCCTGCTGGACACGTTTTGGTGTTAGGGGATAATCGGAACCACAGCGCCGATTCGCGTGTATATGGCTTTATTCCAATTGCTGAACTTCAGGGTAAAGCATTAAAAATAGTGGCCTCATTCGACAAAACGAAATACTGGCTACCCCGTTCTGACCGCTGGTTTAAGCCCTTAACGTAGTTCTTATTCGTCTTGTAAAAGAAAGACTGGACCACTGCCTTTTTTTGCAGCTTCATCGTGTGGGTTATACAACGGGCACCGTTGCATTGATAAGCAACCACAGCCAATACAACCGGTAAGTGAATCACGAAGTTTTTGCAACAGGGCGATTCGCTGGTCAAGTTGCTGTTGCCAGTGAGAGGCCAAGCGTTCCCATTGGGCATGGCTAGGAGCGCCATATTTCGGCAGCGACTCAAACACAGATTTTACTTCTTCCAGCGATATACCAAGTTGCTGTGCTACCTTGATCAGGCTGACCCGACGAATTATATCTCGCCCATAACGACGCTGATTTCCCGTATTTCGTGCGCTACTGATCAAGCCCTTGCGTTCATAAAAGTGCAATGCAGAGACATTTACCCCACATCGTTTTGCTACTTCCCCTACTGACAAATTTTCCATAAACAAAACCTTGACCTAAACATTAGTTGAGGTTTTAGCATGCTTTTGCACTTTATAAAAGTCAAGACAATAGAAAGCAAAACATACAACTTAAGGAGTTCAATTATGGACGTTACTCATCCAGGATTTGATAGCAAACAGTCTTCAGTCAGCTTTAAAAAAGCGTACCCCACCTGGCAAAGAAGAGTATTTAAACTTTTCATAGCAACCATGACATTTAAATAATAAAAATTAATGACTACCAGCCATTGACGCGCTGCCATGTCGCCTCAATGGTGTGGTCGTCAGACGTGACATAATAGTGGGCATACTGCGCCCCCGTCGAACAGGCATGTATTGGCAGAATTCGTATTATATCGCCGAATTGAAAGACCCTCTGGGGATCAATACCTTCTTTGTGTCTGATGATGCCATGTTCTTGATTAGTAGACTCTACAACCCATCCCGGCATTAACGCGCCATGGCTGTCGCATACCAGACCGTAGCCACAATCATGGGGGTGGTCGTGGGTACCTGTATCTCTGGATAGGGCCATCCAACCGGCATCCACCAATAACCCTTTACCGTCGCAATGAAAACCAATAACTGTGGTCAATACACTCATGGCAATATCGTCATATGTGCACAGGTTTAAACCGGCCATCACACAATCAAACGTAGCGTATACGCCTGCACGTAATTCGGTAATACCCACAGGACAAATAGGAGCAAATACAGTAGGGGTCGAGCCTACCGACACCATTGCACACTTAATGCCCTGATCCTGCAAACGTTCGGCAGCGAAAGTCACTGCTTCGCACTCTGCTCTTGCTATTTGGCATTGTTGCGCTGTGGTGAATGCCCCATAGGAGGCACCAGCGTGGGTTACTAAACCTTCAAAATGCAGGTATTGTGAAGCAGCAATTTCGTTGGCAATATCTACTAACTCGGGAGAATCCGGTTTAACTCCTGCGCGATGGCCATCCGAATCGATTTCGATGGCCACAGGCATAGTATGCTTAATTTGCTGAGAAGATGAAGATAACGCTTTTATCGCGGCCAACGAATCCACCACCACGGTGAGTTTCACCCCTTTCTGTAATAGCGCATCCACCGTTGGGACTTTATTCGGAGTGAGGGTAACAGCGTATAGAATATCTGTGTATCCGGCTTCGGCAAAATACTTCGCTTCCGCTAATGTTGATACCGTAATGGGCATTGGTAAGGGTGCATATATACTTGCCGCTTCAACACTTTTTAACGTCTTCACATGTGGTCGAAGGGCAACCTGCTGCCGTTCGCCGATATCGAAGAAACGCCTTGCATTCTTTTTAAGTTTTTCCTGATTGATTATACAAGCAGGAGTAATGACGTCGCTTAACGATTTCATTACACAACTAAAAAATGAAGTTCAAACAGATTGGTCGCAGCCAGGATCAACATAGATAAAAATGTCATGATCATACCCACAAAGCGCTGCCAGCTGGCGCCGTCATGATGACGTAAACCATATGCGTGCAAAACACGACCAAAAAGTAATGCGTTTGCACCAAGATGCATTACCCCGTCCCAATGACTGATACTTTCCAGGCACGCTAACATGATGAGTGTGATGGGTACATATTCATTGAAGTTAGCATGAACCCGCGAAATTCGCATCAAATCGTGATTTCCGCCATCACCTATACCAATCTGTGCTTTGCGCCTTATTGCGATAACAGCCAGAGAAAGATACAAGTAACAAAGCCCCAGTAAGCTCGCGTAAAAAGCAGTGATCGGTAAACTCATTGGCACGTCCCCCAGTGCACGATTTCTTTACTATTAAACGTAGTTTTCACTACCTTGGCAGTCAATGAAGTATAAAAGACGTAAAAAAAGCCGCATCAGCGGCTTCTTTATACATGTCAGGCTGTTAATTCAGCAGCTAGTTTTTCTTTTACTTCGGCGACAGGTTTGGTGCCGTCAATCTTATGATAGGCGCAATTTCCAGATTGTGCTTCATTTTGGTAATAACCAATCAAAGGCTCAGTCTGCTCATGGTATACACCTAAACGTTTGCGCACAGTGTCTTCTTGATCATCATCTCGAACAATCAAATCCTCGCCTGTCACATCGTCTTTACCTTCGTTTTGAGGCGGATTAAATATCACATGATATACACGCCCCGATGCAGGGTGCACACGGCGGCCAGCCATCCGTTCGACAATAACATCGTCAGGCACATCAAATTCGATAACATGATCGATAGCGATACCCGCTTCTTTCATCGCGTCTGCCTGCGGAATAGTACGCGGAAAGCCATCCAGAAGAAATCCCTCTTTACAGTCTTCCTGAGCAATGCGCTCTTTTACTAAACCAATAATGATGTCATCGGAAACTAATTTGCCTTCATCCATTACCTGTTTGGCTTTCATCCCCAGTTCAGTGCCAGCTTTGATAGCAGTACGAAGCATATCGCCGGTTGAAATTTGCGGAATACCAAACTTGTTCATTAAAAACTGTGCTTGCGTTCCTTTTCCGGCTCCTGGTGCGCCGAGAAGTATCATTCGCATGAGTGCATTCTCCACTTTAAATATTTCTGTCGGCACTTTACACACTCCGCGCAAATGTGACAAGCGAAAGAAAGATATTTCCCACCCCAAACTAAACCATGCCTTGGCTTAAAAAAATATGGTTTTATACCGTAAAAATAAAAATGGGCCAAAGAGGCCCATTTCACACAGTTAAACCATCGTCTTTTTGCTTATTTAGCCAAGTTGATTAACAAACTGTTCAAATTACGCACAAAGCTCGAGGGGTCTTTTAAACTTCCTTGCTCAGATAAGGCTGCTTGATCAAACAGCACTTCTACCCACTGCTTGAACATTTCTTCATCTTGCAGTTCAGAAAGCATTTTGACTAACTGATGTTCAGGATTAAGCTCAAAGTGATACTTAACATCTGGCACCTGTTGCCCTGCAGCCTGCATTAGTTTTACCATTTGCGTACTCATACCATGCTCATCAGCAACGATACATGCCGGAGAGTCGGTTAAACGGTGAGTAAATTTCACGTCCTCAACGCGCTCACCTAATGCCGTTTTGGCGCGCTCTAAAACTCCCTCGACTTCTTTTTCCGCTTCTTCCTGTGCCTTTTTGGTGTCTTCATCTTCCAAGTCACCTAAATCTAAATTGCCTTTAGAAATAGACTGGAACGATTTTTCCTTATATTCGGTAAGGTGCGACATCAACCATTCATCGATTCGCTCACCCAACAGAAGCACTTCTATACCTTTTTTGCGGAAAATCTCAAGATGCGGACTCGTTTTGGCAGCTTGATAGCTATCCGCGGTCACATAATAGATTTTTTCCTGTCCCTCTTTCATGCGACCGATGTAATCATCTAAAGAAACCGTTTGTGCGTCAGAATCGTTATGTGAAGAGGCAAAGCGCAATAGGCCAGCAATCTTTTCACGATTACTGAAATCTTCCGCGGGGCCTTCCTTCAGTACGTTACCAAATTCATTCCAAAATTTCTGATACTGCTCTGCGTCATTTTTCGCCATTTTTTCAAGCATTTGCAGAACACGTTTGGTGCAGCCCTGACGAAGAGCCTGGGTAATTTTGTTATCCTGCAGAATTTCGCGCGAAACATTCAGTGGAAGGTCGTTTGAATCGAGTAACCCCTTCACGAAACGTAAGTAGGTTGGCATGAATTGTTCCGCATCATCCATGATAAATACGCGCTGAACGTAAAGTTTAAGACCATGGCTTTGTTCACGATTCCATAAATCAAAAGGCGCTTTACTTGGAATATAAAGTAAGCTGGTGTATTCAGTTTTACCTTCAACCTTGTTATGGGCCCATGTCAGCGGATCGGCAAAATCATGAGAAACATGCTTGTAGAACTCTTTGTACTCTTCATCCGATATCTCTGACTTATCACGCGTCCACAGCGCTGTAGCTTTGTTGACGCTTTCCCATTGACCAGGCTCAGCGGCGATTTTCTCACCATCAGGACCGTCACGTTCAGGCACTTCATCTTTCCACATTTGTACTGGAATACTAATGTGATCAGAATATTTGCTTACGATTGAACGCAAACGCCAAGTATCTGCAAATTCTTTTTCATCTTCACGAAGGTGAAGCGTAATTTCTGTTCCGCGTCCAGGTTTGTTGATATCGGCAACAGTGAACTCACCTTCACCATTAGAAATCCATTCAACACCTTGGTCGGCACTTTCGCCCGCAGCGCGCGTACGGACCGTCACCTTATCGGCGACAATAAAGGCAGAATAAAAACCAACGCCAAACTGGCCGATTAATTGAGAGTCTTTCGCCGAATCACCCGATAATTTACTAAAGAAATCTTTAGTACCAGATTTGGCAATCGTCCCAAGATTGGTAATGACCTCATCACGCGTCATTCCAATACCATTGTCGGCAATAGTGATTGTACTGGCCTCTTTGTCGACGCTGATTTTTACGTTTAGTTCACCGTCATCTTCATATAACGCATCATTCTCCAACGCCTTAAAACGAAGCTTGTCTGCAGCGTCAGCAGCATTCGATACGAGTTCTCGAAGAAAAATTTCCTTGTTCGAGTACAAGGAATGGATCATTAAATTGAGAAGTTGTTTAACTTCGGTTTGGAAACCGTGGGTTTCTTGATGGGCTGCTTCAGCCATAAACCAGATTCTCCTAGCTAAATGGAAATACATTCAAACAGGGAAGTAGGGACTGAAGTGCTAAATTTCAATGCTTAGAATGAAATTTTTATATAGTACGGCGTCCTGAGAAAGCATGGGTAAGCGTATTCCCATCAATATATTCAAGCTCACCGCCAACAGGTACGCCATGAGCGATACGGCTTGCTTTAACGGCATATTTAGCACATAACTGACCGATATAGTGCGCCGTTGCTTCGCCCTCTACGGTAGGGTTGGTGGCAAGAATTACTTCCTCTATAGGTTTTTCTTTAAGCTGAGATTCCAGAATAGTGAGCCCGATTTCTTCCGGCCCAATGCCATCAATAGGCGAAAGATGCCCCATGAGCACAAAATAAGTCCCGTCGAATGCCATAGTCTGTTCCACAGCCAACACATCTTGAGGGCTTTCCACGATACATAAAACTTTAGATTGACTACGCTGCGGATGAGCGCAAATGTCGCATAATTCTTTTTCAGTAAACGTTCGACACTGGCGACAATGGCGAATATGCTCCATAGCATTATGCAAAACTGCGCTTAGTTTTAATGCACCCTGACGGTTTCGTTCAAGCAGGTGAAATGCCATTCGTTGAGCACTTTTTTTGCCGACTCCAGGAAGACAGGTAAGCGAGTCAATTAACTCGCTTAATAAAGGACTGAACTTCATCGATTAAAACGGCATTTTGAAGCCAGGCGGCATTTGCATACCCCCCGTTACCGAACCCATTTTTTCTTTACTGGTTTCCTGGATACGACGAACACCGTCATTAAATGCGGCAGCGATTAAATCTTCCAACATTTCCTTATCGTCTTCCATAAGACTGGGATCAATTTCTACACGACGCACGTTGTGATTACAGGTGACGGTCACTTTAACCATTCCTGCACCCGCTTCGCCGGTTACTTCGATATTTGCCAGCTCTTCTTGGGCTTTTTGCATGCGCTCTTGCATCTGTTGCGCCTGCTTCATGATATTTCCCATTCCACCTTTAAACATAATCTCACCTGTTAAACTAATAATAATGATGTGATGCTAACGAGCTTTGATTGATTCGGGGACCACTCTCCCTGAAAACGTCTCAAGCAAAGTCAAGATAGCTTCATCTTTTTCAAAAACTGCTTCAGCGTGGGCCTGCCTCATAGCATTGACCTCTTGCTGGATAGAAAACGGAGTTTTACCGGGCTTACCCGTTTTTACCACTAATTCCACTGTTTCATTGAGTACTTCTCGAAGTGCTTGCTGTAAATGTACCGTGGAGCTCTCGTTTATTAAATGCGCCTGACTCTCATCAATTTCAAGGATGACTGTATTGCCTTGTCGATCAAATGACGCATGCAGAGCCAATTGCTTTAAAAGCCCGGCTATGCCCATCTGTTCGACCTTGGCACTCCAACGGTCAATTTGACTAGCGTGCAGTAACTTTTCGCCGCTGTTCAAATAAGCGGTTAATGTTCCCTGATAGTCAACTGGTCTATCCTTTTCCAGATCCGCCTCCTCCTGGGGAGTCGATAATGCTTCGAGTTCCTGTTCTACTGCCACAGGCTCTTCTGCTTGAGCCTGAGCTGATATACTATCAGTTTGCCACGGAGGAAGGTCAGCCCCAGCTAGTTCTGGCGCATTGTCGACGGAATCTGGCGGCGATGAGGCATCATCAGGGATTAACGCATCCTTGTTAGCGCGTTCGTTGTCTGTAGCACTTCTCAATTGACTCAGACTGGCAACCGGCGTTGCCGCCTCAGACTTTTTTACCTCGGCAGAGTTCTCCTCTTCCGCATTTGCTTTCAGGCGTTTTCTGAGTGCAAGCATTTCTTCCACCGAAGACAGTGGGCTTTGCGACGAGGCGCTTGCCTTTGGTGTTTCCCGTTCATCTGTAGATTCCTGCGGTGCAGGATTCTCACTCATACTTTGTGCGGGGAAATAATCCTCTTCTGCTGGATAACGTGTATTTTCCACCTCGGGTGCAGACTCAACTTGGACAAATGAATTATCGCGAAGCTGGGCAGCCTGTTCTTCAATTTCATGTACCTGTTGATGCAGCGTTTCTGTTTCATCGGCAGACGATGAGACCGAATCCTGTTGAATTGCAGATTGGCCGGCATGAGCATCCAATTGTTCAGCTTGTTGCAAGTGCGGTTCAATCGCTGTCTGAGGTGTGGCCTCTTCAATGATTAACTGGGTATTCTTGACATTCGCTTTGGGGGAAAATGACATCATTCGCAGCACTGTCATTTCCAAACCACTTCGACCGTCTATCGCATAAGGTAAATCTTTTTTGCCTTGCAGCGTTATTTGATACATCAATTGTACAACCTCTGGAGCGAGGTCTTTCGCCAACTGATAAATTGTTTTAGCTGACGTCGTTTCAAGCTTACAAGCTTCGGGAACCCATTGAGTTAAGGCGATCTGATGAATTAAGCTGCTAAGCTCTGATAAAATTTGATTATAATCGGGTGCATGGCTCGACATGTTTTCAACAATAGCTAATACATCTTCAGCTTTTTTGCTGGTAATAGCTAAAAGCAATTTCAACACTTGATTCCGATCCATCAACCCCAGCATGTCGGTAACCACTGCTGTTGTCACCGTATTATCACCCTGCGCAATAGCCTGATCAGTTAAGCTCAGTGCGTCACGCATGCTGCCTTGGGCAGCTCTGGCAAGTAGCCCTAGTGCACTATTTTCAAAGGGGACCGCTTCTTGTTGAAGAATATGCTGCAACTGGCCGCTAATTTGCTCCCGGGACAGTGCCTTTAGATTAAACTGTAAACACCGCGATAATATTGTAATTGGCAGCTTTTGCGGATCGGTTGTAGCCAATAAAAATTTGACATGCGGGGGCGGCTCTTCAAGAGTTTTTAGCAATGCATTAAAACTGTGCTTTGACAGCATATGCACTTCGTCGATGAGATAAACTTTGAAACGTCCCCTGGTGGGTTTGTATTGAACGTTATCGAGAAGTTCTCGGGTATCTTCTACTTTTGTTCGAGATGCAGCATCAATCTCAAGAAGATCAACATAGTTGCCTTGTTCAATTTCCACACACGTGGGGCATTGCCCACAAGGATTGGCACCTTGCCCTTCTTCGCAATTTAAACTCTTAGAGAAGATTCTGGCGATAGTCGTTTTACCTACACCCCGAGTTCCAGTAAAAAGATAAGCGTGATGCAACCGATCATTGTCGAGCGCATTAATGATGGCAGTTTTTACATGTTCCTGCCCAACTAACTCACTGAATTTACCGGGACGCCATTTTCGCGCCAGAACCTGATAACTCATAGACTCTTGCTACCTTTAGTCGCCATCAAACTCACATATGGTGAATGGCGTGATACCCGTTTCATTAAGCTTCTCGTAGCCGCCTAAATCGGGTAAGCCAATTACGAAACCGGCATGTTCAACAATGCCACCCAATCTTCGAATGAGATTTGCCGACGCTGTCATAGTTCCACCAGTGGCGAGCAGATCATCAATCAATAAAACTCTTTCTCCTGGTTTAACCGCATCTTTATGGATCTCTAATGTATCCATTCCATACTCAAGTTCATAGCTTTCGCTTACCACTTCTCTTGGCAGTTTATTTGGTTTGCGTACCGGTATGAAGCCAATTTCCATGGCCAGTGCTAAAGGAGCTCCGAATAAAAAACCCCGCGCTTCGGTTCCAGCGACTTTGTCAAAACCCATGCCACTGAAATTTTCTTTTAATAATTGGATACAAGCATGAAACGCGTCGTGATCTTCAAGAACACTGGTTACATCCCTGAACATAATGCCTGCTTTGGGATAATCAGGCACAGTCTTAACGACTGATTTAATGTATTCAGCTGTCACAATAAAACCTATTACTTTTTACTAATTTTTCTTATTAAAACCAGAAAGTGAACCAGCCGGTAATGATATGCATTAAAGGAAGCGCCACTAGCACGGCAATAATGGCGAAGAAGTACCACCAGTTGAAGGGTTCATTAAACTCTATATTATCAGCCATGTGATTTACTCAAAATTTGACAAAACAAAAGACGGTAAATGGTAATCGAAACCCTCGAAGAATGACAGTCCTTCTCTTAAAGATCGCGTTTTTTTGATGGGTTTTGCAGCGCAAACTTAAATTTAAGAAAATCAAGCTGGAAGTAATATATCTTTTTTTAACATCTCTGCAATGGTAGCACCAAGGTTGGTTTTAATCGTATCCGGATTCAAGGTTGGCATTGCTTCAACCGCTAGCGTTGTTATTTGTGTGAAATTCAGCCCCCCGCTATTTTCCTCTAAAAGAGCCAGCACAAATGCGGTTGCAGGTGTAAGCTTACTAAATTGAACTTCGTTATTTCTGTCACGATAAACCGCGAAGTGATTATTCTCTGAAGGTTCTTGCGGAAGATAAGACGGCGATATTTGATGTACAGGATAGGGATAAGAAACGATGTCAGCCAGAGGAGACAACTTTACGCTATTAACTTTATCAGTATCATTATAGAAGACCACTTCTGCATCGCGAATACTAATGGCTAACTCAAGCCATTCATAATGCGCCAGACTTAAAGTAAAAGGCGGCAGTTGGTATTGTTGGCAGTCAAGCTTATTGAGATACGTGACAAACGCCTCACTTATGGCAACAAAATAAGGGGAGGTACATTTTCCATGCTGAAAAAAATCTCTCACTAAGCTTTGCCACTTATCCTCTTCGACAATACTCCTAAGAACAGGAAAACTGGTTTCTACGAAATTGAGTACGTTGTTAAATAACAGTGATTGATAAATTTCCATGCGGCGGACATAGTCGGGGTCGCCCTTGACCGGTACCCCTGAACGAATGGTGGAAACAAAGTCTCTCTGAATCTGCTGAAACACTTGGCTCATACTCCCCCCGTCTGCTGGCTCAATTCAGCTTTAGAGAGATAACGATTTTGTATTATCTTTATTTTACCGACCTCGGCAAGCAGGTCCACTAAGGGAGGAATATTGAAATCACGCTCGAGTAAGGTGGGAAATACCCCATGTGTTTTATACGCAAAATCTAGTAGCGCCCAGACATCATCAATCACACCGGCACCATGAGTATCAACCTTCAAATCTTCAGCTTCATCAAAATGGCCCGCGATGTGTCCGTACACAATTTTTGCCGATGGCAGTGCCCCAATAAACTGATATGGATCGTACTTGTGATTAATGCTATTAACATACACGTTATTTACATCTAATAGCATTTGGCAATTTGATTCGGCGATCACCGCATTAATGAACTCGAGTTCGGTTAGCTGGTTTTCCGGAGCCAGATAATACGACACATTTTCTAAAACCAATGGCTTATCTAGGACATCCTGAACAATTCTAATCCGCTCAGCGACATGTGTTACAGCTTCCTCCGTAAATGGAATGGGCATTAAATCATAGAGATGACCATCCAGAGAACAGTAACTTAAATGCTCACTGTATAAAGAAATTTCATAGGTATCGAGGAAGTGCTTAACAGATTTGACTAATTCGATATCAAGTGGGTCGGGACTGCCAATCGAAAGTGAAAGACCATGCGTGCTAATAGGGCGTTGCGCGGCACAGTGCTCAAATTGACTTTTAAAACGTCCCCCAATTGGGATCCAATTTTCAGGTGCAACCTCGAAAAAATCTATTTCGGTTGGCAGCTCAGGCAACAACTGATCTAACATTTCACGCCTAAGCCCCAAACCTGCACCTCTAATCTGCGTCACACTTACTCCTTTTTTTATTTTGTATAGGTCAGCTATGCACTACATACTACCGCATTTACCCTCACCGCATTTACCTTCGTGTTTATCTTTACTTTTGTCTTTGTTTTTATGCTTATGCTTGTCGCCACCACATTTTCCTTCACCACACTTACCTTCGTGTTTGGCTTTATCTCCACCACACTTGCCTTCACCGCACTTACCTTCACGTTTGGCTTTATCGCCACCACATTTGCCTTCATGCTTGGCTTTATCACCGCCACACTTACCTTCACCGCACTTACCTTCCGTTGCATCTTGCACATACCCCGAGGATAGTTGCTCAATTCCAAATGGATTTTCACCTGCTACTACCTGACTAGCGCTTAACGTAGTCAGCGCTGCTAACCCAAACGCACCTGCAACAGCTTTCGTACTTTGTTTCATAATCTTTCTCCAAGATAGTTAAACATTAATGTGTCAATCAACAGACCGTGACACTGACCGTTATCTTTCAAAATAATTGAATTTTTATGAACACGCGCAAATATGGGTCAAGTAAACCAAAAAATACGTTGAAATCATTAAATTTTCGACTCCAACTTGCCTAAATTCATCTTATGAATATAGTTTTAAAAAGCTATTCATAAATATGGCATCTATGCTTCTATGCGGCTGACTTAGTACATCTTAGAAGCGACACTCAACTTTTCTAAAGAATGGAATCAGAACCATGAAATTCAAACCAAACATATATTCTATTGGCTTTATTTCCAGTGTACTTTTTTCTTACTCAGCATTTGCTTCGACACACTCCCTAAAAGGAGAGTATAAAGTTGTTTACGGCGGGGTGAAGACGATGGAAGTTTCTAACCCTTTAGCTAATGAGGCTCCAGAACAACTCGGCCGTTATTCCGTGTGGTTGGTTAAAGCTGATTGGGATAGTCTCTCCAGTGAAGAAAAGGTAAAAACGAAATATCTTGTCAAAATGCAAGGTACACTCAGGGGGCAGGTAAACCCGCTAGATTTTACCGCCAGACACACAATGGTCGGTGACAGTAGAAGTTACATTATTCGTAGTGAAGGCGATGTACTATTCCCAATTTCTGGGGATCCCTTCTGCTCTACCGGCGAACCAATGCAAGTAAGAGAACAAGTCAACCTGGTATCGGGATCTGGGACTTATGCGAATCTGACAAGCGGCTCAATTATGTTGGAAGGAATTATAAATAACTGTCCGCATTTAGAAGATTTTGGTAAAAATGATTTTAAGGTCATACCAAGCCAAAGCTCAATAGTATTTGAGTGAATTAACAAAGGCGTTCTGGCGTGGCAGGCTTTATTTTTTTGGGGCACTCTATCGTGTGAGCGATACTAATCTCACATGGGGTTTGGACCCGCACTCGGGTAATGAGCAGTGAGCGTAGCGAACGAGGGGTACCAGTGGCACACCGAGAGTGAAGAACCGGCAGCATGGCTGCGCTTAAAAGCAAAAGGCCCACTCAAATAAGTGGGCATTTCGTTTAATTGGGAGCCCCGTAGCCGGCAAGGGACACACTGCCGTGCGGGTGTACTACTCTCACATGGGGTTTGGACCCGCAGTCGGGTGAAGAGCGCTGATTCGCAGAATCATGGCGAATGCCCGATGGCATTCGACAAACGATGAACGGCACGCCATGGGTGAGCACGGAATTGAGAGAATGAACAATTTCATTCTCGCCGTGTGAACGACCTGAGCTCTGCGAAGGGCTGGACCAGCTTGCTGGGCGTGACTGGACGTAATACCATGGACGGGTTGATACTCTGAATTCTGAGCAGACCACCAAACTTTGCCTGTTACCCGATGGGTTAGGTCTCCCCTATCAGATTAGCACGCAAGTGCTTTTTTAAGTGAAAGGGCTATCCTGACCCTGTTAAGAGTGCGGTGAGTTTTTTCTGGACGTGAAATGCAAAAAAGGGCCATCCTTTCGGATAGTTATCGCTGAGAAACAGGTTCTCTTAGGATGGGAGCCCCGTAGCCAGCAAGAGACGGTTCACTTCGTGACGAGTACTACTCTCACATGGGGTTTGGACCCGCACTCGGGTGATGAGCGGTGAGCGCAGCGAGCGAGGGGTGCCTGTGGCACGCCGAGAGTGAAGAACCGGCAGCATGGATGCTGCCGTGGACATTACACCAGGGACGGGTTGTTACCTGTCTTTCAAGCAGTAGCGCAAGCGTCAACTGTTACCCCATGGGTTAGGTCTTGCTATTAGGGATTGGCACCTTGGCGCTACTCTCACATGGGGTTTGGACCCGCACTCGGGCGGAGGTAGACCGAATGTCCGGTGGACATTCGCAGCTACCGTAGCGGCACGCCATGGGTGAGCACGGAATTGAGAGAATGAACAATTTCATTCTCGCCGTGTGAACGACCTGAGCTCTGCGAAGGGCTGGACCAGCTTGCTGGGCGTGACTGGACAACCTACCAGGGACGGCTTGTTACTCTAAATCTTTGCAGCGAGGGAACCCCAAACTGTTATCCGATGGGTTAGGCTCCCCGTGAATGTCCGCACAGCTTAGCTGCGCTTAAACGAAAAAGCCCACTCAACTGAGTGGGCTTTTTCGTTTAATTGGGAGCCTGGCGGTGTGCTACTCTCACATGGGGGCGGAGGTAGACCGAATGTCCGGTGGACATTCGCAGCTACCGTAGCGGCACGCCATGGATGGCGTGACTGGACAACCTACCAGGGACGGCTTGTTACTCTAAATCTTTGCAGCGAGGGAACCCCAAACTGTTATCCGATGGGTTAGGCTCCCCGTGAATGTCCGCACAGCTTAGCTGCGCTTAAACGCAAAAAGCCCACTCAACTGAGTGGGCTTTTCGTTTAATTGGGAGCCTGGCGGTGTGCTACTCTCACATGGGGAGACCCCACACTACCATCGCCGCTAATGCGTTTCACTTCTGAGTTCGGAATGGGATCAGGTGGTACCGCATCGCTATGGCCGCCAGGCAAAAACCGGTTGTAAACCGCCCTGAACTTGATTCAGGGTCTGCTTACTGTTACTGACTAACTGTCAATAACTTAACAATTCTGGAAAATCTGATATCAATTCAATCAAGAGTAACGCTTTACTCTACTTTAGCTAGTCTTTCACACACAACACTTAATGAGCGATTCATTCTAACGAATGAAGCCATTTAGGCGTTGTATGGTTAAGCCTCTCGGGCAATTAGTACAGGTTAGCTTAACGCCTTACAACGCTTCCACACCCTGCCTATCAACGTCATCGTCTTTAACAACCCTTCCAGGACTTACGTCCAGGGATGACTCATCTTGGGGCCGGCTTCCCGCTTAGATGCTTTCAGCGGTTATCCGTTCCGAACGTAGCTACCGGGCAATGCCTTTGGCAAAACAACCCGAACACCAGCGGTTCGTCCACTCCGGTCCTCTCGTACTAGGAGCAGCTCCCCTCAATCATCCAACGCCCACACCAGATAGGGACCGAACTGTCTCACGACGTTCTAAACCCAGCTCGCGTACCACTTTAAATGGCGAACAGCCATACCCTTGGGACCGACTTCAGCCCCAGGATGTGATGAGCCGACATCGAGGTGCCAAACACCGCCGTCGATATGAACTCTTGGGCGGTATCAGCCTGTTATCCCCGGAGTACCTTTTATCCGTTGAGCGATGGCCCTTCCATACAGAACCACCGGATCACTATGACCTACTTTCGTACCTGCTCGACGTGTCTGTCTCGCAGTTAAGCTAGCTTATGCCATTGCACTAACCTCACGATGTCCGACCGTGATTAGCTAACCTTCGTGCTCCTCCGTTACTATTTGGGAGGAGACCGCCCCAGTCAAACTACCCACCAGACACTGTCCGTAATCCCGATAAGGGACCAACGTTAGAACATCAAACATACCAGGGTGGTATTTCAAGGTCGGCTCCATATGAACTGGCGTCCATACTTCAAAGCCTCCCACCTATCCTACACAAGTAGGTTCAATGTTCAGTGCCAAGCTGTAGTAAAGGTTCACGGGGTCTTTCCGTCTAGGTGCGGGTACACTGCATCTTCACAGCGATTTCAATTTCACTGAGTCTCGGGTGGAGACAGCGTGGCCATGGTTACACCATTCGTGCAGGTCGGAACTTACCCGACAAGGAATTTCGCTACCTTAGGACCGTTATAGTTACGGCCGCCGTTTACCGGGGCTTCGATCAAGAGCTTCGCCTAAGCTAACCCCATCAATTAACCTTCCGGCACCGGGCAGGTGTCACACCCTATACGTCCACTTTCGTGTTTGCAGAGTGCTGTGTTTTTAATAAACAGTCCCAGCCACCTGGTCACTGCGGCCCCCATCTGCTTCCACCGCAAGGGCTTAACAAACAGGGGCGTACCTTCTCCCGAAGTTACGGTACAATTTTGCCGAGTTCCTTCACCCGAGTTCTCTCAAGCGCCTTAGTATTCTCTACCTGACCACCTGTGTCGGTTTGGGGTACGGTTCATATATTCATAAGTTTAGAAGCTTTTCCTGGAAGCAGGGCATCAACAACTTCTGCACCGTAGTGCATCGTCTCGTGTCTCGGAATTATGAAACCGGATTTACCTAATCTCACTTCCTACTCACTTTCACTTGGACAACCAACGCCAAGCTTGCTTAGCCTTCTCCGTCCCTCCATCACTGAATATACAAGTACGGGAATATTAACCCGTTTCCCATCGACTACGCATTTCTGCCTCGCCTTAGGGGCCGACTTACCCTGCCCTGATTAGCATGGGACAGGAAACCTTGGTCTTCCGGCGTGGGGGTTTTTCACCCCCATTATCGTTACTCATGTCAGCATTCGCACTTGTGATACGTCCAGCAAGCTTCTCAACTCACCTTCATCCGCTTACACAACGCTCCCCTACCCAATACGATAAATCGCATTGCCGCAGCTTCGGTATATTGCTTAGCCCCGTTACATCTTCCGCGCAGGCCGACTCGACTAGTGAGCTATTACGCTTTCTTTAAAGGGTGGCTGCTTCTAAGCCAACCTCCTAGCTGTCTGAGCCTTCCCACATCGTTTCCCACTTAGCAATATTTAGGGACCTTAGCTGGCGGTCTGGGTTGTTTCCCTCTTCACGACGGACGTTAGCACCCGCCGTGTGTCTCCCGGATAGTTCTCATTGGTATTCGGAGTTTGCAAAGGGTTGGTAAGTCGGGATGACCCCCTAGCCTTAACAGTGCTCTACCCCCAATGGAATTCGTCCGAGGCTCTACCTAAATAGATTTCGGGGAGAACCAGCTATCTCCCGGTTTGATTGGCCTTTCACCCCCAGCCACAAGTCATCCCCTAACTTTTCAACGTTAGTGGGTTCGGTCCTCCAGTTGATGTTACTCAACCTTCAACCTGCCCATGGCTAGATCACCGGGTTTCGGGTCTATACCTGGCAACTAATTCGCGCAGTTAACACTCGCTTTCGCTACGGCTCCGCTATTCGCTTAACCTTGCTACCAAATATAAGTCGCTGACCCATTATACAAAAGGTACGCAGTCACCCCATCACTAAGCACCCTGCTTGATTGGCGCGGTTTACCGTTGGCTGCTTACGCAGGTCAACGTTACTCGCTTATCAAACTGG
>NZ_JAPFRD010000010.1:0-48063 GCF_026183695.1 Alteromonas aquimaris
TGGGGAATACGTTACTCTCTTGTTCATTGGCTAATTCTCTCAAGATAATTAGCCTCCGACAAACCCGGTTTGATTCATATAGCCACCCTTTTGCAGCTTCAGCTTTTGCGTCTCAAGTGGCTCATACATATAGAACGGTAGCTGCTTATCCGGGATAAAGTGTGTGGCTTTCCAGTATAGGTCTTTTTGGTAGGTGACGGTTTGAACGTGGTTACCGTCTTTGAATATTTTAAGTTTCTTTTGCTTCATTGCTGTATGTTAATACAGTTGGATTTTATTCAACAAAGAAAAAACAATTTTGTCAGAAAAATGTAGCGAAATTTGGCTAGTAGAAAGGTGTGAGTTGGATACTCCTGACACTTCCCTCAAACCATTCCAGTAACTGCAATTTTGTAATTACCTATAAGGAGATAGGTGAAGCGCAAGTTAACTAATATGCCCATAAGCATTACGATAAGGGGAAGCTCTGAGCTAAAAAACAGTACTCTTATTCAGCTAAAAAGAACTGGTTTAGTGCTTTATCATTTAAGGTGAAATTTAGTATATGATTGGTATAAGGGGTAAGCATGGAAAATAGCAAAGTCGAACAGTCAGAAGTGCTTTTGACGAACCTGATTGCGCTGCAAGATATAAACAATGAGAAGTTTACTATTCCTCATGATGACGTTGTAGTTACACTCAAAACGGTGATCTCTTTACTCGTTGCGACTCAATCTGAAGTTATCTGATAAGGGCAAGATTAGGGCAAGGGCGATAAAAGGGCGAGGTTGTGAAATTTAGGTTCTTTTGCTCAATATCGATACGGGTAATTATCAGCGCAGCTTATACAGTGTGCGTGCGTTTTCAAGTCATAGTCAACAACAACGTTAATTTCCTCATGCCTTTTAACCATATAGCCAGCACGACACTAACATTGCAATGTACAGCGGTGAACAAGGTCAAGATTACATCAATGGTAGGTTGAGATTAGGGTAAGGATGGTTAGGAGTAGACACACATTAAGGGATATTTCGGGAAAAAAGGGGTATTGGTATAGCAAATTCTTTGTAAGATGAGTTTTTTAGTATTTCGCTAAAAGCTCTAAAACCACGTGAGTATAGATGAATAAACTATTGCTTTATCACGACTATTTTAGATAATATAAAGTTCATTGTTGTGCTACCCACTTATGAGAATAAGAATAAATTGTAGGTATAAAGTGAAAGTATCAAAAATAGAGATGGCGGCAAGTGTGATAGTTTTCGGTTTAGGTCTATTGAATCTCTTCAATGAGGGGATTGGGCCAGCAATGCTATTTTTTCTCGCGATGTATTGGGGGATAAAAGTTGTTACGCCGGAGCTTTTTTCTAAAAGAAGGAAGTGGCAGATTGCAAAAGAATTGCTTTCATATAAAGAGTTATTTGAAAAAGGAATTTTAACTGAAGCAGAATATGCGGAAAAGTCTAATACCTTGAAAGAAGAGCTTCTAAAATGATTTCTGGGACAGGTTAAAAGGAGCTAACTACTAGCGATGGCACAAAGTCCTTTGCGCTCTATCCTTACGGGGACATTGCATTGCAGAGTACAAATTGTGCGTTTTTCAGACGTTATATCAGTGACAACATCGATTATCGATTAACCTTCTCGGTATGCCCTAAAAGACATGCGTCTAGCTATTAAAAGGTTAGCCCAGGTCGAGAACACATCAATATTAGATAGGATTAATATAAGGGTGATAAGCGTTTTTAATCCTTATGGATGAATGTCACCTACAACGATAGGCTTTACCAACAACTGTTGTGTTTGTCGTTCCTAATGAGCCCCAAGCATTGGTATTACTCATATTTTGCACATGGACAACATTGCCTCCTAATTGATAGGCCTTATTCCGTAGTTCGTTTCTTGCTCCAATTATTAAATTTTCATTTGAAGTAAAATCACCTGTAAACCAGTTTCCCTGAGAGCCAACTATCTCCCCAAGGTATCTACAACGTGATTTATCTGGTACTTCATTAATTAGTTCAACGTAACTAGCTTGTGGTATCGCGCGATTTGCTGAACAAGCACTTAGAAGAATGATAAGTGGGATTATAGTCCGATTCATATCAAATTCCTTTTTGAAGTATTTTTTTATGATTTTTATAGTTTGTAAATTTAGTTAAATCAAATTATTGCATTATTTATATTCATTTAAACAAACTTTTGGGGGCAGCCATTTAGTCCCCGTGGTAGATCTACTCTTCACTTAGCAAAACTTAACAAAAGTAGGTACTTTTTAGAGCCCTGTACCTCAAAGGTAGTCAGCAAAGCTAGGGCTGGCCGTTAATCAATCTATTTTCAAGAATAGTTGTTTAGTTATCAAGCCAAATCATACACGATGAATAGATTCAAAACTTCTAACATGCCAACCTGACAAAACCTTACATGAGGAGGGGGGGGAATTTGGAGGTAATCAGTACTAGTGCCTCGGGATCAACTTTTATACGCCCCGCTACTTCAGAATTGAGTATTAGCATTACCTATTTTTAAACCAATCAGACATTGCGATTCTGGCTATATGTGTAAGCCTTGCTTTTCTAAATAAAAACATTATAAATGATGTGGTGAAAATACAACTACCATGGCAATCAGTTAGTGATGGAGAGTGTAGAACGTCCGTAGTCTGCCACTGGAAAATATATAATAAGAATAAAAATGAAGAAAAAATCAGAAGTAAAGCGTTTAAGAGATGTAAGAAGAACTTTAAGAGAGAGGTATAACAAAACCTCGAAAGTACGCGAGTTCAATACCGGCATTATAAAAAAAGAGACCAGCTCATTTGATTGGCTTGCTATAAACGAATGGGTCCAAGATGAGTGTAAAAAAGGGTTAATAATTTCGCATAGTCTAAATGGTAAGAAACTTAAACGAAACGGAATAGTCTTACAACTCCCCCCAAATATGAACTTTTCTAAAGATTATGACGGCACTGTCCAGTGTTTAACTGCTATAAGAAAACTTGCATCATTATTTGAAAATATCAAATCTAATCTACCTAAAAAGGCGCTTAAACTTGCTAGTGTGAATTTTGACAATCTTTGTAACATTTCAACATCAGCTGCGCTCGTGTTGACAGCTGAAGTTTCGAGATGGGACACAACCCTTAGAAAAAAATTGGTTCCAAATGTTAAAAGATGGAACGATGATATCTTTATACAATTTGAGCAGCTTGGATTTTTTGACTTATTTGAGAATAAACCAAAACATATAAGTTATTCTGGGGGCTCACAAAGTCAACTGGACTTTGTGAGGTACGTCAAAGGTTCATGCGGTAATTTAGAAGAAGGGAAAGAAAAAAAGAAACTATTAAAGAAAGAAATCATGAAACTTGTTGGGGATAAGATAGATAAATGGACAATTCTCCATAGTGGTCTCTCAGAAGCCGTTACAAATGTAACTCATCACGCTTATCCAGCCAATGATTCCTGTGAAGACAAATCTTGGTATTTGACCGGTTCGTATAACAAGCAATCTAAAGAAATGAAAATTGCATTTTTCGATCAAGGCGTCGGTATACCAAATTCTTTGCCTGTATCTCAAATTTGGGAAAAAGTTTTAGACCTCTTTTCAAAGTGGAATATCCCAAAAGCAGAGTTTGAAAAGCATGCTACTCTTCTTGAGGCAGCAGTAAAAATTGATAGAACTAGCACAGAACAAAATGATAGGGGTAAAGGTTTACAAGATTTGTTAGAATTCATCAGGGAACGAAAAGAAGGATATTTGTCCATATTCAGTTATCATGGGTTGTACAAGTGCTGGATCAAAGGTGGAAAAGAGTATTCTAAAGCTGAGAGCATGGAGAGACCATTATTTGGGACGCTAATAATTTGGAGTGTAAGTCTTAAGTGACGGAAGGGCAGATGCGTACATTGTACATTGGTAAAGATTTTTCAGACGATCCCTCTGGTCGTTTTTACACAGATGGTGACGGGAGTGGTGAAGAGTTTCGCGAAGAAATTCTTCGTCCCATAATTGCTAGTGGCAAAAAGTTTAAGTTAAATATTGATGAAAATGTAGAAGGCTACGGGTCATCATTTCTTGTTGAAGCTTTTGGTGGGCTAATTAAGTTCGGCTATTTTACTAAAGCTCAAGTTGAAGATTCTTTTGATATCGACTACGACGATCTTGACTTCGAGTTTTACGAAAAGAAAATCAACCAATATATAAACGAAGCTTTATATAATTCACAAAAATATGTTTCAACAAAAGACGAAGCTATTGCCGAAGGAAGATATAAAGAACTGATTGATAAAACGTTCGTTGAGGAGTTCTGCAAGGGATAAGCTGTGATGGAAGTAATTGATGTGGTCGAAAATGATGCTTCTGTTGGAGATAAGGAAGTTGTCAAGAGTTTACCTGCTTTAAAGCATAATATTCAAAATCATCGTTCGCTGAATGAGCAAATTGTTGACGAACCAAAAACGATGTCAACTTCCAATAAGGAATCTCAAGTCGTAGCGGAAAGTTATTCCGCGGATGAACGATTGATTCAGAGCCTAAATGAAATACGGGACGCTGCTATTGAGTTAAGAAAAGCCTATATTTCAAGTAACCCAAATTTGATAAACGGTGTCAGTACAATACCTGATGGCTCGTATGGTTTAGAAATAACAGCTGGCATCATTGGTGCGATTATTGCGGCGGTAGCAGTTTTTACATCCAATAATATTTATTTCAGCAGGGTCAATCGTCACAATAAGAAACCCCATTATGCTAGCATTGCCCTAAAGCTTTTAGAAAATTTTGAAGGGTTGGTGACAGAATATTGGATGACTGAGAGAATTCTGGATAAAAGAAGGAAAGATGAGAATTCTAACGATATGAAATTACAGGAAATTCGTATAAAGTCTGAGTTTGTCGTCCTCAGGAAGAGTGTTGATACTTTCTGCGAGCTATTGTCTAAAAATAATGAAAAAAGAGATAAGGACAATCTTTTAGTTAATATCGGTACTCTATATGATGTAGCTTTGGGGGGGGAATTTGAAAGTGATAATAAGAAGGTAGATGTTAATACTACTCAAAAGCTATCAAGACTAATTGCTAACTTGAAATTTCTTCTTATTAAGTATTCTCAACAAGTGAAGTGATTATTATTTTCATCTATACAAACTTACAATAAAGTTTTTTGTAACACTAGAAGTAACATTTCAATGTTTTCTGTATTGTCACTAGTCGATATTTCAGTAATATAAAGAACGAGTTAAAGTCCGGCCCCGGGCACCATTTACTTATACTCTCCTATACCCCAAACCCCTTCTCGATATTGACAAAAATTCAGGTTAGCGTAACGTTATACCGGATATTCGAATAAAAACATGTGCTTTATGTCGAAGGAATGTAAATGAGGTTTTTTGTACTATTGACAGCATTGTTGGTATGTTCCTGTTCACTCACTGAGTTTAAAGAGTGGGCCATTCCCGACAACAATGTTCCTGCGACTTCAACTGATGAGATAAAATCCGTAATTACGCCCCAGCCTTTGCCTGCAGTCGTTAACTTAGAATCAAGTGTCAAAGATAAGTATTCGTGCCCAATGAATGCCTCATCCGTCGAAGCAATCAACTTCATAAACAGGTTTAGTACGGCCACCTATCATGAGAAAAGTGCTTTAAATGAAAAACTTGTCAATCAACTTAATGAAGAGCTCATTCAGTTTGTTGATAGCGATTATGTGGAAAAGCACTACCTTTATAAGTCACTTTACGTGTTTCCTTTTTACGATAACGAATCTGTTACGCCGGAGGTGACTTGTGTCACCGAGGAAGGCAATCTGATTGCGGTGTACGTAGCACTCGATGATGCCGCCACTGATTCCGTGCAAGTGAGTAAGTTTATGTTACAACGGAAAAAACAGGGCGGCTTGAGTATTATCCCACAGCACCCTCCCATTGTGGTGCCCAAAGGGGCGTTCCCATCTAAGCAGGAACGTACAAACTGGTCACCAAGACTGTACCTGCAAGTGCCCGAAGTCGTCTATAAAGATAATCTGAGCGCTCAACTACAATAAATATTTCAGCTACTTAGCAGACCTGTTACACTTTCCGACAATTTTTGAATATCCGACGGCAGGCGTTGTCATGCAAGAGTTGTTGCCCTACGCATTACTGTGTTTTACCTCTTTTTTCACTTTAATTAATCCCTTGGGCGTAATGCCGATATTTATGACCCTCACCTCTGAACTGACGGCTCAACAACGCATTAAAACGGCGAGAAAGGCTTTGGTTGTTTCATTTATAACCATTTCCTGCTTCGCGCTGGGCGGGCAGTTATTGTTTGCATTTTTTCATATTTCAGTGGACAGCTTTCGAATCGTGGGGGGCATCATTTTCTTAATCATGGGCATGGACATGCTACAAGCTCGATTATCACGAGTGAAAGTAGGCAAAGACGAGGTTAAAAGTTACGTTGAAGATATTTCGGTGACGCCTCTTGCTATCCCAATGATTTGTGGCCCTGGGGCATTAACCAATGCAATAGTATTGATGGACGATGCGTTTGATTTGCAAAGACAGATAGTATTATTTTCCGTCGTCTTTTTGGTTTTATTTATTACCTACTGGGTTTTATATTTTGCCAGTGCGCTGATCAGGCTTTTAGGTGATACAGGTATCAAAGTAATGATGCGTTTAATGGGGTTGATTATTATGGTTATTGCTGTGGAATTTATTATTGCAGGGATTAAACCTATTATTTTTGATATATCGCAACAGCTAAACGCTACCTGACTCTATACAGTGGTATAAAGCCAATTGTATGATAAGTGAATCATAATAACATTTGAGTAATGTCATGGATCCCTATCTCATTGAACCCCCGCAGCTAAGCGATGAACTGTATTCCACCCGTGTAGTATTGTTACGGGCGGTGATGAAGCACCCTTTTCAGCATGAAAGCGACCAGGACAATCATGACTATCTTCCTCAGGCTCGCAATTTTGATTTGGAGGGGCAGGGCAGTGATAGCTTATCGTCATTGCCGCACACATTGCCCACAGTAGAAAAACTAAGTCACTATCTTGGCTCGCTAGGCATTGCCATTACTACACCTGTGGTGATTTATGATGATACCGGTATATTCAGTGCACCGCGTGTATGGTGGATGTTAAAATCGATCGGCCACGAAGCAGTGAGCGTGCTTAATGGCGGAATGCCAGCCTGGAAAAACGCAGGATTTACATTAAATGCCGAACCAGCATCACCTGGCCGAAACCGTTTGTATGAAGCCCAACCTCAAGCTGGCTGGTTTGTTGATAAATCAGCGGTTCTTGATGCGATATCCTCATCGGTTCAAATTATCGATGCTAGGAGCCCAGACAGGTTTGCTGGACGAGCAAGAGAACCCAGAGCTGGCGTGGTAAGTGGCCATGTTCCAGGCTCGAAAAACCTGCCTTTCGCTATCTTGCTTGAACAAAACAAATTTAAATCTGCCAGCGAACTTGCCACGCTATTTTCTCGCGCAGGCATTGATATAACGCAACCTATGATTGTGCTATGTGGCTCTGGTGTAACGGCGTGTATCGTTGGCATGGCAGCATTGATATGCGGCGCGAAACAGGTCAGCGTGTATGATGGATCTTGGTCGGAGTGGGGAAGCTGTGACGAATGTCCAGTGGAGACGCTGGGTGACTAGTCTGCCGAATATTGTTGTTCTCACTGGCGCTGGTATTTCCGCAGAATCAGGTCTTAAAACGTTTCGTGACAGTGGAGGTTTATGGGAAAATTTTCCTATAGAAGATGTCGCCACCCCAGAAGCATTTTCCACCAACCCCGACCTGGTCTACGAGTTTTACAATCTACGTCGAAGACAATTAAAACAGCAAACAGTGCAGCCGAATTTGGCCCATCTTGCGTTAGCCGAACTGGAAGGGTACTTGGGCGATAACTTTACGCTCATAACGCAAAATGTGGACGATTTGCACGAGCGTGCAGGTAGCCAACGGGTTCTTCATATGCATGGGACATTACGTTCGGCAAGGTGTTTAACCAGTGGAAAAGCGATACCGTGGGAGAATGACTTTGATGCACAAACCCTCTGTCAATGTTGTACGCCTAAGAGTGCAATGCGACCAGACATCGTCTGGTTTGGTGAATTGCCAATGCATATGGACGAAATCTATCAAAAATTGAGCCATGCGGATGTGTTTATTTCCGTTGGAACTTCGGGGCAAGTTTACCCTGCAGCAGGATTGGTTGAATTGGCTAACAACGTGGGTGCTGATACGATCGAATTGAATCTTGAAGCTGGTGATCAACATACCAATTTTAACCAGTCCATCTATGGGAAGGCATCGCAAGTGGTTCCCCAGTTTGTTCACACACTCTTAACTTCACTAAAGGATAAGTAGTTAATGCCATGGTTAGATGAATTTATCACCATCGCCCTGGTTCACTTAGTGGCGGTGGCCAGCCCAGGTCCCGACTTTGCGATTGTGGTTCGCAATAGCGTGGCGTTCGGTCGTCGTGTTGCCATGTGGACAAGCATCGGCATCGGTTTAGGGATATTGTTACACGTGGCTTATTCGTTAGTGGGGTTGAGTGTTGTCATTCAAACAACGCCATGGTTATTCGCCACCATCAGTTATTTAGCCGCTGCCTATTTACTTTATTTGGCGTATGGCGCCCTGCGTAGTGGTCCTGGAGGCGAAAGTCCGGTCATGCAGAACACGAAAACAGGAGAAAACGCCTGTGCTCGGTTAAGCGCTAAGAGGGCTTTATGGATGGGATTTTTGACCAACGGTCTTAATCCCAAAGCCACATTATTCTTTTTATCGTTGTTTACCGCCATAATTAGTGTGGACACTCCGCTTGCTGTCAAAACGTTTTACGGTGTGTATTTAGCGATTGCCACCGGCGCGTGGTTTTGTTTTTTGTCGTATTTATTGAGTACCAGTAAGGTAGCCAATTTGATTGGTACAAAAGGATACTGGCTGGATCGCATAATGGGAGTATTGTTGATCGGCTTAGCAGCGAAACTTGTTTGGATATAACTGATATAATTACGCCACGCTGGAACATTTACGCTTTCATCATGAGATAAGGTATACTGCGCGCGATTGAATGTAGTGAAGAGGTTCAGGTGTCAGCAAGTAACCCACAAGATAATAAACAAGATGGTCATAATGACCATATCACCCGATCGTTAGCGGGACAGTACAAATTTGATTTAACGGGCCTTATCAAACGTGCCTCTTCATTATGCAAAGAGCGTTTCTCTACGGTATTCAGATCTTGCTTAGTGCTCATCGCTGTTATCGCTTCACTGGTGTTCATCTTGCTCAATATTATTGGTATCGAGGCCGTACAAAACCTTTCCGCAATGCAACAATCTGTACTGGATATAGTGGGTATTTTCGTACTTACGCCGTTAATTGCAGGGTTGTGGATGATTTGCATTCGTTGTGTTCGTCGGCAAGCTGCTCAGCCTTCTCAGATCGTCAGCTACTTTTCATTAGGATTGGTACTGGGCTTAGCGCAATTAGTTATTTCAACCTTAGTACAGGTTGGCCTGGCACTTCTTATCTTGCCGGGTCTTTATGTATTTATTGCGAGTACGTTTACTCTACCGCTTATCGTCGACAAGAAAATGCGTATTGCAGATGCGCTCATATTGTCATGCAAAATGGTTAATCAGTACCTGACCGGTTTTTTAGCTCTATACGGAATATTTACCGTTCTTTTTTTCGCAAGCCTGCTTACTTTTGGCATTGCGTTAATACTGGTTATGCCATTTTACTATGTCACTCTGGCGTTGCTGTACGACGACCTATTCGGTTCCCCCTCTACTACCAGCATTGATATTGATAACGATCAGGAGGCAAGTTTTAATGCATAAATGGGAAACGCTAAAGATTGTCCTTATCGCGATTGGCGTATTGGTAATTGTTGTTTTCAATGCATGGTTATTTACTGACAAAGAGCCCGATTTGCTGGATGTTCCTGAGACTGAACAAGCGGAAAAACCTGTTCCTGATTTTTCGTCCTTTGAAAATGTGAACAAGCGTAAGGCCGCATTTTATCAGTATCTAAAACCCGAAATTGAAAAACAAAATGAATACTTACTGACGTTACGACATTACGTTCAAACTCTTAAGAGACAAGTAAGCAGCGGTCACGAAGTGGCGGCAAAAGATAGTGAGCGGTTAAGCTGGTTAGCCAAAGAATACAGGATAACTAAAGATCTTTCCCTTCCTCAGCAGCTTGATGCCTTGTTATTAAAAATCGATATTTTACCTGTAGATTTGGTAATGGCACAGGCAGCCAATGAGTCAGCGTGGGGTACGTCGCGCTTTGCCCAACAGGGTTATAACTTTTTTGGACTTTGGTGTTTCAAACGGGGGTGCGGGTTTGTACCTTCAGAACGTAATGATGGGGCAGCGCATGAAGTAGCTAAATTTCCCAACCTGTCTCGGGCAACCTACACTTATATGCGGAACCTTAATCGACATTACGCATATAAAGAACTTCGTCAGATCCGTGCCACTTTGCGAAACAATCAGATGCCAATAACTGGCTACGCACTGGCAGAGGGCTTGCTAAATTATTCGGAGCGCGGTGCTGCTTATGTGGAGGAATTACAATCTATGATCAATTTTAACCAGGAGTATATGACTGAATGAAAGCAGGCTTATTTTGTTTGTTGACGTGTTTGTCGTTCCCAGCCCTGGCAGAAACATTACAGGTTGAATACAGTCGATTTTATAGTCATATCCGCAAACTTAATTCAGATGATACCAATGCGTTACAGTTTGCATTTGGTTTCTTAAGAGTGGGTGAGCGCAGGTTATGTAACATCACAGACGCTAAAATTGTGACGCCTAAACAAGTCATGCCGTTAGTGGTGACAGCAGAAAACAGGTTTACTGTCCAATCCGAGAAAGCACTGAAATTAGCCGACGCGGTAGTAGAAATCTCCTTAAAAGAGCCAGCGAATGTTTGTGACATGTCGGTGCAGTTAGAAACCAAGCCTGAATATTTAAAGCAACGCTATACCCATGCAGATCTGGATATGTTACTGGATCAGTACACCGCATTCTTTAACGAGATGGGCAGCTTTTTATCCTTTATGATGCCATCTGTGCAGGGCTTGACCATACAGTTTGCCGACTCCACCCTCGACCATGTGCTTACCGACGAACTATATATTCAGAACGGAATGCTACAACTCAATAAAGAGTGGATCGAGAAAGGGCAGGGGCTCACGCTACCTCATACTCCACTGCGTATAACTGCCATAGCTTCAAAATCATAGATAAAGTGCTGATTCGGCACTTAGGCCATACGTCAACGTAGGGCAAGGCGCAATTCGTAAACATTAAATCCGTGGGAAAACATTGTGATTTAAGGATGCCCGACTATAGTTCCTAAATAGTCATTAGAAGGGCATCTAAATGACTCCAATTAAGAGACGGCTTTCCGCAATATTTTTATTTAGTTCTATTGTATTTGTCACCACCGGAATAATTTTCGCGGTGTACCTTCTTCACGTTCAGCAAAATGAGATTTATCAAAATCGGCTCTATTTCAGAGAGCTGATTGGATTGGAAAATACCTTCATCAATTTTACCAATCAGATAACCAAATCGCTGTCGTTTCCGGTAACCAAAAAAGAGAGTAATAAAGATGAGATAGCCTCTCATTTCAAGACGCGAGCACGAAAAAGTGCTGTATTTAAAAATATAGAAGAAATAGGTTGTGAACAATACAATAAAAATTTCTCGCCGTTTTCAATTTATTTTCACCCTGATAAAAGTACCTATTTTAAATTTAGCTTAAAAGAACAGGGCGAAAAATCAGACAAACTCAATAAGCTTAATGAATTTTGTTTCAAAATTCCCACCTCTAACCTTTTAGCTAATGGCGTAAAACTATTTCCCCAAGTTTATTTTGTCGATCTGAATGGAACCGTAATTACCAAAAAAGAAAATGATCGGTACCTTAATCATTCCGCTGCAATAAATTTGCATTCGTTTAATACAGTGTTCCAGGCAATAAAACAGACTAAAGATACCCACATTCCTAATGCCAATGGAAAACACAATACCTATTCTGGCATAGCAGGTAGCGTCGGGGGCGAGAGAAATAGTAATGGTGATACGCAAAATACTGGTCAAAGGGAAAGTATGCGAGATTTTACTTTCTCCAGCACAACATATGATGTCAATCTTCAGTCAAGAAACTATAAGGTGTTTGTTCAGCAAGTTTCCTTAGATGATGCATTTGAAAATAAATATGCCTCTAATGCATCCAAGGGATATTTGATAGGGGTGCTACCTCAAACTGAATTGAACATCAATAAATACACTCTCGCTCCTTCAACCATACGCTGGGCAATAATTATCTTCGTAGTCGCTATTGCCGCGATCCCCCTTATTAAAATTCGTTTTGTTAATCCGCGTTACGCATTTACAAAAGATGACGTCAGTCAGGTGTGCGTTGGACTTCTTGCCATTGGTGGAATCCTCGGAATTGGTGTGGCTGATCAATTTTTCTACAGTTACTACGTCGATACCAAGGAAGAGCAAGCTGAGAATATTTTTAAATCAATACAGAACGATTTCAAAACTGATTTAGAAAGATTATTGGACCGAGGGGAAAGCATTAAACGGAATTATATCAAGGGCGCGGTCAAAGGCTGGCCCCAGTTCAGTGAAAATAAAATGGGTAGGGGTAACCCTACGAATATTTTTAGTTACAGGGCGCTAGAAGAACTCACGATTAATAGTGACTCTGATGACGAAAATCTAATCTATATAGAAGGAGCAAGTGTCTTAGACAGTAGAGGTAAAATTGATGCTCTGTATCCGAGGTTATATATAAAAGAAAGCGTGGCAAATTTTAATCAAATCGATTTGAGCGGAAGGGAGTATTTTCAAAAAGCGATACAACTTGATGTCTGGGAGAGAAAAGGAAATATGGTGACGGATACGTCTGGAAGTCAGCTGAAAAGTTTATTTTATATTCAAAGTATTCGTAACTTAGAAGATGGGAGAAAGGCAACGCAAATTTCTCTACCCTTATTCGATAGCCTTGAAACACCATGGAATGAAAGAAATGTAATGGTATATAACACCTTTTTACCCTCCTTAAATCAACGCGTTTTACCACGTAATTTTGGTTTTGCAGTGATTGATCATTCGGGGAATGTGTTATATCACAGTGACAATCAAAAGGCGTTAAATGAAAACTTTTATGCGGAATCAGATGGCATTGAGTCATTTCGTTTAATAAACGAGAATTCGTCAAAAATTGTAGGCTCATTACCTATAAAGGCCAGTTACGGCGGGCAACAATTTCACATGCAGGCGGGGCCGCTAGGCGTAGAGCAACTATCAGAAGTTCCGTGGACACTGGTGGTGTTTTATAACGAATATGAGGCCGATATAAATAACCTGTTACTCATCTTTATTGCTACGTTTCTTTATTTTCTGGTTATCATCCCGATTTTTTTGATAGTTCGGTATTTAATCAAGCAACATTTCTGGTCTGATATTCTTTACTATAAAAATCAGAGGGATAAACAGTATAAATACTTAAGCTGGCTTAATGTCGGGGGATGTATCTTTCTTATCACGTCAGTTGGGGTATTTGAGTCAATATTATTCAGATTCGCGCTGTGGGCGGTAGTCTTACTGACTATTTTAGTTATGATTTGTCATGCGTTTAAAATTAACTATTACTCGGCGGGTTTCAAAGGTACCCCCATCTATATGGTGGGGGCCATTTGTATATTCTTTTTATTGTTAGCATTCATAAATAAAGAGCCTGGTTTACCTTCATTTAATATTAATTATTATATTTTTTCGTTTTCACTGATTTTATTCCTTGGAGGCATTAGTTATTTATACAAATTTCATTTTAGTAGCTCTGCAAAGGACGGTAGCGAAAGTATAGCCATGCAGGAGGCTGACCCTGTCCCCGCAAATCATACTGCCATATACGTTTCTAAAGATAGATATCCGCTAAGTTTCGTGTTGTTTATTTTTAGTTTATTGGCAGTAACTACTGTGAGTTTAGCCACCTTTGTTAGCAACAGTGCAAATAGCTATCTACTTCAGCGACAAGCTGAAATGCAAACATATGATTGGGAAAATGAAGTCAATAACTTTCAAAAAGCACGTACACAATTGCTGACCCCATTATTTTCCTCTGTTTCATTTCCCAAGGTACATAGCATTAATTGGAATAGCCCACAGAGAATCCAGCAAAGTTTTAGTCATGCACAAGTTCAATGGAAGGAGGGCACCAAGTATGGGGGAAGCGATATAGGCGATTTCTTCTTATTCGATGAGGGTGATAACGATTCTAATTTTGCCAGCGATTTTACGGATCCGGTCATCGACCACATTTTCCATGCGCTAAGGCTTGACGCATATTTTAGCGTTCGATTCGATTTTCTTGCCAATTTGGAATTGAGTAAGATCGCAAATCACGATACCCCCCCAATACAGTCGGATACTAAGGAGCCAACGCAGAACAATAGTGTCAGCTTTCATTATCGCCCAGATAAATTTTGGCTTTCCGCTATGAAAGAAAATCCCTGGATGCTGTTGCTTCCTGTTCTGTTTTGCCTGGTACTGGTTGCGTATCTTCTGGCAAAGCTGGTAATCAGACGGATGATGGGGGAACACGTAAATAATTCTTCCCTCTTAGCTTTGGATAACAAAAAGCATATATATGACCAACAGTACTGGATAGATATGGTGTCGCCTGTTGCGTCAGGTGGCTTGCGAAAACAGCTTATCGGTTGTTCGAGGCAACGCCTTTACGATGCATTATTTAAAGCAGATAGATTGTTAGACAACAAGTTCTACTCTGTATCCTCTCTAGGTGGAGTGAACGAAGAACTCAGTCATTTAGTCAAAAAAACAAACTCCACATCTTTAGAAAAATCGAAGATATTGGTGATAGAGGGATTTGAAGAAATTGCAGTTAGCCGCGAACAGCGTATATCAATATTAGAATTTTTAAAGACGATCTCTCATGTGAGGTGGCTAAACATTCTCATTGTATGTGACATCGCCCCAATGTATCGTCTAATTAAAATTAGCCAATATTCTGTGGATACAATAGATCCTGTGTGTCTGGATGAACAATTAGGATGGGCAAAGATTTTTAGTCAGTTCGAGAAAGAGTATGGTTGGCTCCCTAAGCCCAAAACAAAAATAAATGACCATGCTGATATTGACGAAATTCTCAATTATGAAAGCACCGGCTGGCGAGAATTGTCCGCAATAAAAACAAAGTTTAAAAACGAAATTAATGCCATGCCTTCAGACCAAAAGATCTATTGGAATGCCGACCAAATTATCGAATATTTTCTAGCACATTGCGGGGCGTTCTATAGAAAGCAGTGGGAGCTTTGTACGTTAGGAGAAAAATTAGCGCTTTATCAAATGGCGAATGGGGCGAGGATTAACCCAGAGAAAGATGATGTGATTGCTCATTTACAACGTAGGGGATATATATATCGTTGTAACGGATGGCACATTATAAATCATAGTTTTACAAAATTTATCAAAAACGCTGAGGCCGATGATGTTTTCCAGAAATGGACCCGCGATATCGATAACAGTACCTGGCAATTTATTCGATTGCCCCTTTTTACCATTTTAATCCTTCTTGGGGCAGCAGTCGCTGTGTCGAGTGGGCAATCACTGGATTCAGTATTAGGAATTTTTACCGCTACGCTGACGTTACTGCCATTATTATTTAAAAATATTCATTTGTTTAAAGGGGGAGGGAGTTCCTCCGCTCCCCCCACGGAGACTTTGCCATCGGGCAACTCCGACCAATAATATCTTTAAACATACGCTTAGCGGGTCACGACAACATTAATTGAAACTTGATTTGCTCCGCCAGACGTTCAATAGCGCGTTCACCCTTTTCACTCATTTCTGCGGCCCGATGAAATTCCATTAGTCCCACATCGTTCAAACGTGGTTCGATGAGAATATCAGGCGGTTCTCCGGCAAGTCGCGAGCGGGTAACCCGAGCCTGCAGTATCTCAAGAGAACTGCTGATAACGCTGAAAATACTTGGGGGTATTTGTTTATCAGACTTAAGATCAGGGGAAAACCATTGGCGAACGGCGTTTTGGCCTTTCATCAAAAAAGTATCTGTTTTACGTTGTGCCTTTTCGTGCTCTTCTACCTGTTTTTTTAATCGTTGAGGCCGAAAGTCTGAATCTAAGTTAATAGCAATGACAAAATCCGCGCCCATCTGACGGCACAAATTAACTGGAACAGGGTTTACCACAGCACCATCAACTAACCATCGATCTCCAAATGCAACCGGACTAAATAAACCAGGAATCGCGCAAGAGGCCTGAATGGAATTTCCTACATCTCCTCGCTTGAATACCACCTCTTGTCCCGAATATAAATCAGTAGCGACCACGGCGAGCGGCTTTTTCATTTCTTCAAAAGTTGGGGCACAAAACTCTTCACTCAGTTTTCTGAATACTTTATCACCAGTGGCGAGGCCACCACGCCCCCAGCCTACGCCCATCAGCGAGAGAACTTGCCACTCGGTTAACGAGCATGACCACTCTTTTAGTTCCTGTAATCGACCGCTGGTATAGGCTGCACCAACATATGCGCCTATGGAACACCCAGACACCACATCAATCTGAACACCTATTCTTTCCAGTGCCTCAATGATACCGATGTGGGTCCAACCCCTCGCTGCACCCGCACCTAGCGCTAAGCCAATCTTCATAATTTATTCCGTTAAATTCACAATCTGTACAATACTGTCTTCATCCGGTACGTCCATGGCAGGCAATTTGGGCGTATCAAACCCAATATCACCATCTGCAACAGGGCCCTCTGACGTAGTGATCCCCTTAAAGTCATACAGAGTGCCGTCTACCAAATGAGAAGGGGTAACATTTTGCATGGCCCTGAACATCGACTCTATACGACCAGGAAAGCGTCTATCCCAATCTTGTAACATCTGTTTTATATTTTGTCGTTGCAGGTTGTCTTGCGAGCCACACAAATTACACGGAATTATGGGGAATTCTGCAGCGCGCGCGTAACGCTCAATATCTTTTTCGGAACATAAGGCTAGAGGTCTTATAACAATATGCTTGCCATCGTCGGTAACTAGTTTTGGCGGCATAGCTTTTAACTTGCCGCCGTGAAACATATTCAAAAATAACGTTTCCAGCATATCGTCCCGGTGATGACCTAACGCAATTTTGGTGGCGCCAAGTTCAGTAGCAGTGCGGTACAAAATTCCGCGTCGTAACCGAGAGCATAGCGAACAGGTGGTTTTGCCTTCAGGGATCTTTTCTTTGACAATAGAATACGTGTCTTCTTCGACGATTTTATATTCCACTCCTAACGATGCAAGGTAATCAGGTAAAACGTGTTCGGGGAACCCCGGCTGTTTTTGATCCAGATTTACGGCGACTATGCTAAATTTGATTGGGGCAATCCGTTGCATATAAAGTAAAATATCTAATAGCGTGTAGCTATCCTTACCGCCCGAAAGACAAACCATGACTCTATCGCCATCTTCTATCATAGCGAATTGGTCAATGGCTTTTCCTACGTTTCTGCGTAGACGTTTTTGCAGCTTGTTAAAGCTGTATTTTGCTTTGCTTTGTGATGCTGCTGAATGAGTTGCAACTACTGTAGACATATCAACGGCGGACCTTATATAAATTTGGTGTGTATTATACTAAATCCCGGTTAAGCTCCAATAGCTCACCGGAAATATGATCAGAATTGTTGGCTCGCGTGGAAGAGCTGAAATACTCCAAAGGTCGCCAGACTAACTGCAATAATTTGTTTGAGTAGCGGGTGCCTGAAAGCTTTCATTAACCAATCTATTCCGATTGCAGCAGCGAACATAGTGGGTAAGGTGCCTAATCCGAAAAACAACATAATAGCTCCCCCGGTAACGGCAGATCCAGACGCGAGAGCCCAGGTAAGAGTTGAGTATACCAGACCACAGGGCAGCCAGCCCCAGATAAAACCGTAGGGCAGGGCATGTAATGGCGTCTTAAAGGGTAAAAATCGCTTTGACCAGGGCTGAACAACCTTCCATATCCTGCTACCGACTTTTTCTATAGCCAGCAGACCATTCCACCACTGCCCCAGATAACACGCCATAGCAATTAACATACATGCACTGAGAATAAAAAGAATCTGTTTAGATACGGGCAGTACGGCTATTGAAAGACTGCTCATTGCACCTGCGATTATCCCCGCCAAGGTGTAACTGGAAATACGTCCGATATTATAGGATAACGAATACCAGGCCATATTACCTGAGGCAGGGGTCAACATTTTAAAAGCCCCTACAATACCCCCACACATACCTAAACAATGGACGCCACCAGCCAACCCTATGAGAAAAGCAGAAGTCAGGCTAAGCTCACTCATTTCGCTTTTTTCTTTCGTCGGCTAACTTTTTCTCTTCAGCAGACAAGTCATCATCGAACAATATGTTGTAACCTTGGCGATCCAGGTCTTCAAACTGCTTTGATTTCACCGCCCAAAAAAACACAGCAATCGCAAGGGCGATGATAATTACAGCTAGCGGAATTAGAACGTAAATAATACTCATGTATCCAGGCTATTTTAAAATTCTAGTAGAATTGGTGACGACGATTATACTGCTTAATGACATGCCAATCACGGCCATCCAGGGGCTTAGTAAACCACTTACTGCAAAGGGTAAGATACACAGATTATAGCCCACTGCCCACATGATATTCTGACGTATGATCTTCCTGGTCTGTCTGGAGACCCGAAATAGTTGGGGCAAAAGATTAATTTTGTCTTTTAATAAAATTACGTCAGCGGTGGATTTTGCGACATCAGTGGCATTACCCACTGCCACTGAGACATGGGAACTTGCCAGCACTGGGGTATCATTTATACCGTCGCCTAACATCATTACCTTATGCCCTTGCTGCTGGAACGATTGTACCAGCTGGTATTTCTGCTCTGGAGTATGACCACCGTAATATTCAGTTATACCCACTTCGCGGGCCACATGCTGTACTTGCTTAAGTTGATCGCCACTTAAAATTATAAGGCGCTGATCAAGTAGTCTAAGTGTTTCCGCAACGTCGCTTTTAAGCTTGTCAGTTACTTCAAATGCTGCAATACATACGTCATTGCGCTGTAAAAAGACATTTGCTTGTTTGGGAAAACCGCAATGATGTGCAGAAGTAAATGTCGCGGACCCAATTTTGTAATGCTTACCATCAATATCACCGCTGACACCATAGCCTGGCGTGACCTTAAAATTATTAAGGGCAAGCAACTCCTCTGAAATAAAGGCGTTAGCAATGGGATGTTCTGAACGCGACTCTAACGTTGCCGCCACCCGGCACGCTTGTTCCAGACTCACGTCTTCGGTTATCCAAGTGTGATGTAAAATAAATTTACCTTCGGTTAGCGTACCTGTTTTATCAAGCGCTATCAGGTCGATTGAATTCACCTGTTCTAATGCTTCTGCGCGTTTAAGCAAAATTCCGTTTTTGTTCAGTTTAGCCATAGCGCAGGTGAGGGCCGAAGGGGTAGCGAGTCCCAATGCACACGGACATGTGGCAACTAATACCGCAATAGCTATCCAGAAGGCCTGTTCACTACCCTGTATAGTCCAATACAGGTAACTGCTCAACGCGATTAACAATACCGCGACAACAAAATATTGTGAGAATATATCTGCCATCTGGGCGGCTTTGGGTTTACCCGCCATCGCTGTAGTTTGAATGCGAATTATCTGATTGACTAATGCTTCTTTTAGCGTCTTTTCAACCTTTATTATGACGTTCCCCACACGATTTATCGTTCCACCGTATGCGGTGTCACCCACCTGCTTATTAACCGGTTCAAATTCTCCTGTAAGCATGGATTCGTCAATATCTGCAGCTCCTTCGATTATGATACCGTCCACGGGAATCGTCTCACCGGCCTTAACTAAAACGTGTTGTCCAGGCCGAAGTGACTTCGCCAGACCGCGGATTGGAGTATTGGTCTCATCAAGAATATTGGCGGTTACAGGCACAAATTGTTGTAAGTTGGCGGAGATCGTCGCCGCTCGGTGACGGCTGCTATGCTCTAAATAGCGGCTTAACAACAACAGAAAAATGAACATGCAGATGGATTCAAAATAGGCTTCACCCTGCGCCAAAACCGTGGATTTGACGCCAGCGAAGAATGTGGCTAACACGGCGATAGAAATAGGTACATCCATGTTGACGCTGCGCGCCGATAAAGCTTTGAGTGCGCCAATATAAAACACACTACCTGAATAAAATACCACTGGGGTAGTAAGGACCAATGACACCCAATAAAAATACTGTTTGGTGTCCTGGTCAATATTGCCGAACCAGTCAAAATAAAGTGCAGCCATTAACATCATGACTTGCATCGTCATAAGCCCGGCTAAACCCAGCCGTTTCAGGAAACGGTTATTTTCAGCTTTAAACGATTTTTCGTGCTCGTCCGGCTCGAACGGAAGGGCTTTGTAGCCGATTTTTTGCAGCGTCTTTAGTATTAGACTCAGCGTGATATTTGACGCCTGCCAGCTCACCAACGCGCGACGCTCGCCAACATTCACCGCAACTTGCTGTATACCTGATACTCTGGAAAGTTGCTTTTCGATAAGCCAACCGCAGGCCGCGCAGGTAATACCTTCAATGGTTAATTGAATCTGTTTAATATCATCCGTTTGGTAAACAAAATCTTCCTGTAACGCCGGATCGTCATACACGCTTAACGCATCCAGAGAGGCTAGTATTGACGCATCACCTTTGGCCGCTTTTTCCGTCCGAAATTGATAATAATCTTCAAGACCATTTTCTTTGATTGCAGTGGCTACAGCTTCGCACCCAGGACAACACAGTTCACGCCTTTCTCCCAAAAGCGTCACCGTGAAAGGGGTCTCAGCAGGATTTGCCTGACCACAATGAAAACAGGTCGTTGACATGATGCCCTATGGGTTAAAGACCAGTTTGCCAGAGTAAGGCAAGGTCACGGTTTGCTGTATCTTCCAACTTTCATCCATAGGCGTTAAAGTAATTTTCCACTTACCGTCCAAGGAAGATTCAGTAAATCCCCGATAAACACCATTGGCATCCTGACTCAACAGTAGCGAGACGTCTTTTTCTTCTAACGTAACGTGATAAAAACTTAATTTTAAAGCCTGTCCATCCTTCGGCATACCTGAAGTAAAAGCGACCGCAACAGCCCCATCTCGAATAGAGAGGTGGGTGCTAATATTTTGCCTACGAGCTTCTTCTATTTTATCCAGGCGCGCATTGATTACTTTTCCTTCTTTGTAGTAATCATCAACGACAAGGCTATCAGTGGTATTTGAGGCCAGATGGAGGATCAAAAATCCCATTGCGAATGAAGCAAGTGGAATAGCAATGAGGAACCAAGGCCAGAACTGTTTGTACCAAGGGGAATGCATGTTAACTATCCAGGTTGACTGACAACAATATTGTATATAAAAAAAGCCCCGTAACGAGGCTTTTTTTAATCCGCAAAGACTAATTTGACAGACTGTAGACGTAACTTGCTACTACATGGATCTTGTGTTCGCCTAGCGTATCTTTAAACGCTGGCATAACACCATTTCTACCATGCGTTAGCGTCTCTGTAACTGCGCGTTCACTGCCACCATATAACCAGATATTATCAGTGAGATCGGGGGCACCAAGTAATTGGTTACCCTTCCCATCCTGACCATGGCATGCAGCACACGCTGCAAAACGCGCTTTACCCGCCTTTCTAAGCGTCAGATCGGTATCACGGCCACTCAAGCTCAACACGTAAGCTACCGTTTCTTTGATACCTTGCTCACCCATTGCGTCAATCCACGCAGGCATCGCCGCCTTACGGCCATTCAGAAGGGTTTCTTTGATTTTTTCACCTGTGCCACCGTATAACCAATCATCGTCGGTCAGGTTTGGAAAACCTCCGTTTTGTCCGCGCGCATCGCTACCATGACACTGTGAACAATTTTGCGCAAACAGACGCTGGCCAACTTTCAGTGCGTCTGGGTCTTTTGCCAGTTCTTCCACCGGGATCTTCGCATATGCTTCGAAAATAGGGCTATATTTTTCTTCCGCAAATTTCATTTCACGATCGTATTTGACCAACGCGCCGGTTGCCTTCGCTTCCTGGCTCATTTGACGAGATTCTTCTAAAGACTGGATATTTTGGTTTGAGCTTTTCCAACCCAGCAAATTACCAAACTCACCAAGGCCCGGAAACAAGGCTAGATAAAAGAAACTCCAGACTATGCAAATGTAGAACAAATAGGTCCACCATTTAGGCAAAGGGTTATTCAACTCTTCAATGCCATCAAACTCGTGGCCCATCGATTCGCCTTCTGGTACCCCAGCATTATTTCTTAAGCACCAGCGCAGTATAAAATAGCAACCAATAATGGAACCCAGCGTGATAACTGAAATCCAGATTGTCCAAAACATGGTCATGAGCTCACGACTCCCGATTATCTTTTTTTATCTTATCTTGTTCTTCATCTGCAAAGGGTAGGTTAGCGGCTTCATCGTATTTCTTTTTATTACGACTACTAAACGCCCACAACACTACTCCAATAAAGCAAACAAAAACTACCAACGTAAAAATTGTACCTACTGTGCCCTGGTCCATATTATTTCAAATGTGTCCCAAGTGATTGCAAGTACGCAACCAAGGCTTGCATTTCGGTTTTACCGCTAACCGCCTCTTTCGCGCCTGCTATGTCCTCGTCGGTATAGGGCACGCCAAAACCTCTGAACACTTCCATCTTTTTAGCAGTGAGTTCGCCGGTAAGCACATTTTCTTCCAACCATGGGAAGCCCGGCATGTTCGATTCGGGAACGACATCACGCGGATTACGTAAATGCACAATGTGCCACTGGTCGCTGTAACGGCCACCTACGCGCGCCAGGTCAGGACCTGTTCGTTTAGAACCCCATAGGAACGGGTGCTCCCAAACGGACTCTCCAGCGACACTATAGTGACCATAACGTTCAGTTTCAGCGCGGAACGGACGTATCATCTGACTATGGCAGCCTACGCAACCTTCGCGAATATAAATGTCACGACCTTCAAGCTCCAGAGGCGTATAAGGACGCAAATCCTTGACCGGTTCCATTGTCTGCTGTTGAAACATCAGAGGCGTTATCTGCACCATCGCCCCTAAACTGATGGCAACGAAAATTAAAACGGTCAACAGACCAACATTTTTTTCGATTAACTCATGTGTATTTTTCATGTCCTGACTCCTTATGCTGCTTGAGTTGCAGGATCGGGTGCTAATGTCCCTTTAGGGGCACGCACTGTTTTGTAGGTGTTGTAGGCCATGACTAACATGCCTGTCACAACAAAACACCCACCGATGAAGCGTACAATATAGAACGGAATTGAAGCTTCCAATGACTCCACAAAGCTGTAGGTCAATGTTCCATCAGCGTTAACCGCGCGCCACATCAGGCCTTGAAGTACACCGGACATCCACATGGCAACAATATAAAGAACCACGCCTATGGTGGCTAACCAGAAATGAACATTAACCAGACGTGTGCTGTACATTCCTGGCTGACCAAACAGAATCGGGATAAGGTGGTACACAGAACCGATTGAAATCATGGCCACCCAGCCTAATGCGCCTGAATGCACGTGTCCAATGGTCCAGTCGGTGTAGTGAGACAATGCATTAACTGTTTTGATGGCCATCATCGGGCCTTCAAAGGTAGACATTCCGTAAAATGACAGTGAAACAATTAAGAAGCGCAGAACCGGATCAGTTCGTAATTTGTGCCAAGCACCGGACAGCGTCATGATACCGTTAATCATGCCACCCCAGGACGGAACGAATAGAATGATTGACATCACCATGCCAAGCGACTGGGTCCAGTCGGGTAGGGCAGTATAGTGTAAATGGTGAGGACCCGCCCAAATATAAAGGGAAATTAACGCCCAGAAGTGGACAATGGATAAGCGGTATGAGTAAACAGGGCGACCAGCTTGTTTAGGTACAAAATAATACATCATCCCTAAAAACCCTGCTGTTAAGAAGAAGCCTACCGCATTGTGTCCGTACCACCACTGCATCATGGCATCCACTGCGCCCGCGTAAAGCGAATATGATTTGGTAAACGATACCGGAATGGCCATACTGTTACCGATATGCAATACCAGTACGGTGAGCATAAACGCACCAAGAAACCAGTTGGCAACATATATGTGCGATACTTTACGAATAATTAAGGTGCCGAAGAAGTTGATAACATACGCTAGCCAAACCAACCCAATTAAAATATCAATTGGCCATTCCAGCTCAGCATATTCTTTAGAAGAGGTCATGCCGAAAGGAAGCGTACATATTGCCGCTACGATGACCGCTTGCCAGCCCCAAAACGTAAAGGCGGCGAGCTTGTCGCTGAACAAGCGAACCTGACAGGTGCGCTGAACAATATAATATGACGTTGCAAAGAGGGCGCAGCCCCCAAACGCAAAAATAACAGCGTTAGTATGCAAAGGGCGCAGACGCGAAAACGTCAACCATGGAGTATCAAAGTTGAGCACCGGGGCAAATAATTGCGCTGCAATAAACACTCCAATGCCCATACCAACAATACCCCATACAATGGTCATGATGGTAAATTGCCTAACCACTTTATAATTGTAGTTTGGCTGTGCTTGGCTAATTTCACTCATTTTTATGAATCTTCCACTTCAGCAATAAGATGGTTTCCGAATGTAAAGCCTTGTTGTTTGGTGTAAAGTAAACGATGCTTAAAACCTTATGAATAAGCCGCAAAAAAGCATCGCTAACGGACTTTTCGGAACGCGGATGATAAAGTTTTTGCCTCTAAAAAGAAACCTTAAAAGTCATGTGGATACTTTAAAAATTAAAGTGTAACGAGCCATTTACGAAAAAGCCCAATGAAACACCTTAAGTTAACAAAACAATTACAAACAGCCGGGGTGATTGTACTTATTTTGGCAATCACAATTTTCTTTCTCATCCATAAATCGGAGCGTCAGGGAAAAATATTGCACCAACCGCTCTCTAACGGTCTAGGCAATCAGTGCCAATTTGTCAATTCCGAATGCACCATAAAACTTGAAAATCAGATTTTTCAAGTCTCACTGTCGCGCCCGCCTATCGTTGAAGAACGAATAGACATTACTATTGCGTCAACAGAATCATTTGAGCTGGAGGGCGCCGTAATTGAAGGGGTTAATATGTATATGGGAAGACTTCCTGTGGTTTTGTCACCAGCAGAAAAGAATGAATGGAGAGGGTGGTTTATGCTAGGTGCTTGCAGCGAAGCTAAAATGCGCTGGCAAATGATTATTAAAATAAAAGGCCAGCGTCAGCCAGCCCTTATTCTATTTACAACAGAAAGCTAGATTTGCGATTGCAGGTAATTTTCTAAACCAATCCGTTTGATTAAGCCAAGCTGCTTTTCAAGCCAATAAGCATGGTCCATTTCCGTATCATCCAGCAGGGTAACTAACATATCGCGGGTAACGTAGTCTTTTTCGGTTTCGCATACCGCGATAACGTCGCGCAGCTTTTTGTCTACTTCATATTCAACGCGCAAATCACTTTCCAGCATTTCAGGTACATCTTTACCCACTTTAAAACCTGTACGATTTTGCATGTCCGGGGTACCTTCAAGGAAAAGGATACGCTGGATCAACTTGGTAGCATGACCCCGTTCGTCATCAAACTCATGATTGATGCGTTGATAAAGTTTATGAAGTCCCCAATCTTCGTACATTTCTGAATGAACAAAATACTGATCCATCGCTGCTAATTCATACGCAAGTAATTCATTCAACGCGTTTATGATTTGTTTATTGCCCTTCATTATTCGTCTCCCGATACTTGTGCTTGCAGGTAATTTTCAATGCCCATTTTCTCAATTTGATATTCCTGGGTTTCTAACCAGTCTAAATGCGCTTCCTCGTATTCCAGAAGATCTTCAAGTAAATCGCGACTGACATAATCTTGCTGCAACTCACACAGCGCGATAGCATCTTTAAGTTGTGGGATCTGCTCGGACTGAAATTTGATATCACATTTTAGCATTTCTTCTGTTTCTTCACCGATGTACAACTTACCCAGCGCTTGCAAATTAGGAAGACCTTCAAGAAACAAAATACGCTCGATCAACTCATCAGCTTGTTTCATATCTTTGATCGATTTTTTGTAATTCTTTTCATTCAGCACGTTCAGGCCCCAGTTCTTGAACATGCGAGCGTGCAGAAAGTACTGATTTATAGACGTTAATTCACTGGTAAGCACTTCATTTAATTTGGCTACCACCTGTTTGTCGCCTTTCATAACTGTCCTATTTGATGAGAGTAAACGAGAGTATAGTAGTCAAGTCAGCAAAAGTCAAAATATGCTTTAAAAACATATACATACAAACGTTAATGGTTATCAATTAAGCCTTTGTTCCCATTTAAAATATTAAGCTGGAGTTAAGCCAATGCACGTGACTCTTCACCAATGTAAGCAAGACTTTCTTCAGCGAAACCAAGACCTGCTTCTGTAAAGAAGTTAAAGACTTTATCCACGCCATGATTCAACAGGTATTCCACTTCATCTTCGTAACGCGCGATGGCTGCAATTTTTCCTTTATAGCCGGCATTGTTCAGCTGCTTGGTAATATTGAGGATATCTTCAATAGAGGGGAGGGCAAGTAACACCAATTTCACTGAGCTAATATCCAGGTTATCCCACAAATCAATATCTTCCCCATCGCCGCAGATGACATTTAATCCTTCTTCACAAAGCTTTTGGACCTTCGTTCGATCCGAGTCCATCCCCACCACATTTGCATGGACCAATTTATCCAAAGATTGAAATGCACCTGAGCCGACCCGGCCCATACCCACCACCAAAAATCGAGCCTGGTCAATCACAGGATAAATATCTGTATCGAGGCGCTCATCTTTTTCGAAACGCTTTATCACATCCTTGTATTGATGATACTGAGAATGGGATGAGCGATACATGATACTGGTAAATACAAAAGAAAGAGAAACGGCGATCGCGATGATGACCAGCCATTCTGCGGCAAGCAAGTTTAGAGATACCGCCATCGCCCCTACAATTAAGCCAAATTCACTGAAATTACTCAGTACTAAAGTGGTGAGGTAGCTTGTTCTGGCACGTAACTTAAGCAGGGTAAAGAGCCAGAAAAACAGCCCTGCTTTAATTGGAATGAGTAAACAAAGGCCGAATGCCAAGACTAACATGGGTATATCAGGCAGGGCGGTTAATCCGATTGTCAAAAAGAAGCCAATTAAGAACAGATCTTTGAAACTTAACAGCGATTTTGCCATTTCTGTTGCTTTAGGGTGTTGAGCAATGAGCAAACCGGCAACCAAAGCGCCCAAATCCCCTTTTATGTTAACCAGTTCAAATAAGTGGTAGCCGCCCAGCGCTAATACAAAACCGGTCAAAGGTAGCAACTCACCATGCCCTGATTGATTAATCACCCTGCTAATCAGGGGCAGAGCGGGAATAACGCCCAATAAAGCGAGGGCCCAAAGGGAAGGGACTTTGCCCGTGGCCACCACCAAGAATATCACTGCAAACACATCTTGCATTACCAACACGCCTACTGCCAGCCGGCCGTGACGCGTTTTACTTTCACCACTTTCTTCCAACACTTTAATTACACATACGGTACTGCTAAAACTCAGTGCAAAGGCGATTAACGCAGCGCTTTGCCAATCCAGCGCCCCTATATATGCGGTAAGTAAAATACTGATAAAGAAAAGCACCACACCTATAATTGCCGACCATACAAGCGTATGGGCGGCACTGGTAACCCATACTTCCCGTCGGCTTAAATCTTTTATATTCAGCTTCAAGCCGATGGTAAACAGCATGATCGTAATACCGAGATTGGCAATGGCAGTGAGTTCTTCAGAAAGGGTATAACCTGCGAAATTAAGTAAAAAACCGGCTGCGAGGTAACCTACGAGCGGCGGAATACCGATAAGCTTTACTGTTAAACCACATATAAATGCAAACAATAAAAACGTGTATTCCATGGATAAAGACGTTCCGCTGATGATTTAGAAAAGTACTGCAAGAATGCGATAACTTGGCGGTAATGTAAAACCACTTTGTGTCACTTTTATGAATCTTCATACTTTTCGGTTAAAAAGTACGCCAAATTGCACGGGCTGTTCACGAAGCATGCTTATTCTGGTTACGCGTAATGGGTGGTCGCCTCTTCTTTTATCCATTTTCATCATTTTGCCCACACCGTACACAGTCGATTCCGAGTGCAGGTCTGATCTAACTTTTCGCCGAAACCATACTGATTCAAAAGGTTCAACTGGAATTAAATGTGCGATTACGAATTCTCACTTTTCTGATTCTGCTCGTTGTAGTCAACATAGGCGCAGGCTATTTGTGGGCTCCAGCGTGGATACTGCTCTTTTTAACCGGCTTTCTGTTATTAACTGCGGTGTTTGACAGTATTCAAAAAGAACATACCGTATTACGCAACTTTCCTCTTATTGGTCGCGTCAGATGGACTATCGAAGGTCTACGCCCTTATATTCAACAATACTTGATTGAAGACAATACTTCAGGCAAACCGATCAGCAGAATGATGCGATCAATAGTTTATCAGCGTGCTAAAGAAGACCGCGAAACTGTTCCGTTCGGTACCCAGATGGATACCTACCGTGATGGTTACGAGTGGATTGGTCACTCGCTCTCGGCTATGGGACTGGAGGAAATGGAAAAAGATCCGCGTGTGGTCATTGGCGGACCTGACTGCAAACAACCTTATAGCGCCAGTATTTTAAACATTTCGGCGATGAGTTTTGGCAGTTTGAGTAAAAATGCCATATTAGCGTTAAATCGCGGCGCTAAAAAAGGAAACTTTTATCACAATACCGGAGAAGGTGGAATTTCGCCCTACCACTTAAGTGGAGAAGGCGATTTAGTTTGGCAAATTGGCACCGGCTATTTTGGTTGCCGGGCGGAAAATGGCACCTTCAGTGCCGAAAAGTTTAAAGAAAAAGCCACGCTTCCCAACGTGAAAATGATTGAAATCAAATTATCCCAGGGCGCAAAGCCTGGGCATGGGGGCATTTTACCTGCCAATAAAAATACACCTGAGATAGCCAGAATCAGAGGCGTCGAACCTTACACGCAGGTTGACTCACCTGCGCGCCATTCTGCTTTTACGACCCCTTTGGAGCTGCTGCATTTTATACAACAACTCCGTGAGTTGTCGGAAGGAAAGCCTGTTGGAATCAAATTAGCTCTAGGTCGTAAAAGTGAGTTTATCGCCATATGCAAAGCAATGCATCAGTCCGGTATAAAACCCGATTTTATTACCATTGATGGCGGCGAGGGAGGGACAGGCGCAGCCCCGCTGGAGTATACCAATTCTATTGGTTTTCCGTTGCGCGAAGCCCTTGCGTTCGTGGAAGATTGTCTGGTTGGTTTTGATTTGCGCAACGATATCAAGATCATCGCCTCTGGAAAAATTATTACCGCTTTTCATATCGTAAAAAACTTAAGTCTTGGGGCGGATATATGTAACAGTGCTCGAGGGATGATGCTGGCCTTAGGGTGTATCCATTCTTTGTCATGTAATACTAATCAATGCCCCTCTGGGGTCGCAACGCAAGATCCTTTACTGGCCCAAGGTTTGAATGTGGAGGATAAGTACGAACGTGTTTACCAGTTTCATAGACGAACCATGCACGCTCTGATGGATATCTTATCTTCCACCGGCCATCCGTCGGTGGAACAGCTTAATCGTACCCACATTTTCAGGCGTGTCGACCAAGCGAATGTCAAACGTTACGATGAACTTTTTCCCTTGATTCACAAGGGGAGTTTGTTAAGCGACAATGTTCCAAAATCGTATGCTATACATGTGAAAGAAGCCAGTGCCGAATCATTTATGCCCGTTAGCCATTTGGCCGAAGTAGAGGAAGAAACGAAAGCGGTGACGAAACATGGCGAGCACTAACATGGTCAGCCTAGCTAGCAAGAGTAAGCAAAGAGCGCAACAGCAGGTTGGCTCCTTTTTCAATATCCTGCCAGTGGGTCCATTCGTCAGGCGCATGGCTGACACCGCCGATTGAAGGCACAAATATCATGCCTGCGTCTGTGACTTTTGCCATGTGTTGGGCGTCATGACCAGCACCGCTTGGCATCACCTCAAAAGGCAGATCAAGATGCTGCGCTTCGGTTTGAATAAGGTTAATAATGTTGTTGGACATAGGTTGAGGATCCAGCCAACTCATTTGTTCAAATTCAAACATCAGTTTATGTTTTCGGGCAATTGCAGAGAGTACTTTTCGGCAACTGTCCGCTAAAGCGTGCATGATATCAGCATCCACATCACGGCCTACCAAAGTGAACTCCACTTCCCCTGGTACGGTATGCGCGTGACCGGGTTTTAAATCAACTTTACCTACTGTCAGGCGGCTTTTGTCAGAGCCTTCTTCATCGATAATGCGGGGGATCTCGTTAGCAAAATTTGCCAGGCCCATAAAAGCATCACTGCGCATATTCATCGGTGCAGTCCCTGCGTGGTTTGACTTGCCGATTAAACGTACGATCCATTTGAAGACGCCCGAAATCGAAGTCACCACACCGATAGGCTTTTTCAGCGTATCTAAAACAGGGCCTTGTTCGATATGCAGTTCGATAAAGCTTTTGAAATAGTCGGGATCGACACGCGCATCCAACACACTAAGCGGATCTATGCCACTATTTTTTAATGCATCTTCTAACATCACACCATTTACATCATGGGCTTTAAGTATCCACTCTGGTGTAAGCTCGCCAATCAGTGCCTGTACTCCCATCATACCGCCAAAGCGTCCCTCTTCTTCAGCAAATGCAAACACTTCCAGCGGTGTCTTCAGGTTCAATTTATTTTCTTTTATCACCCGCAATACTTCTAATCCCGCTAGCACGCCTAAGGCGCCGTCGAACATACCACCTGAAATAACTGTATCAATATGTGAACCTGTGGCCACCACCTGTTGAACAGATTCATCTGAAATGCGGCCACGTACGTTCCCTGCATGGTCAATTCGCGCGCAAAACCCTTCGATCTCAAATCTATTTATCAGCCATTCTTTGGCGTCGTTATCGGCTTGCGTAAAGCCGAGTCGAGTCACACCTTTGGTTTGAGGGTCGTAACCAATTTCAAATAGTGATAGCAGGTCTTTACGTAGTCTTTCAAGATTAATGGCAGGTAATGACATATTGATCCTATTAGGGAATATGAAGTAACAAAAATACTCGTCACGAAAACTTAACGTTCAACGAATACCTTTGAAGGTAGATTGACTTTGATTCCAGTGCAAATAATTAGTAGGCTAATTTAAAGTGTTGGAAAGGGATACGAATGCAGTCAGACAATCTGTACCTTACTCACAACGTTTTTATCCTTCTGGTAGGGATGTTTGTGTCTGCACCGGCATTAGACGCTGCCGAGCAGCCCCCTGTCTATGCATCAAACGATGGCGTGAAGACAATTTCATGGCAGCCTGACTACGAGACATTTAATCAACTCCTAATCCTTAATACCAATGGTAGTGTGCAGGCTTCCTATCCTGTTATATCAGGCCAAGGGTGGGTGGTCAGTGGATTATCTGATGGCCGCTACACACTGCAGCTTACCAAGCAAAACCAAGAACGTGTGATCGGTACGCTGGAGGTTGAACATTATTCTTTGAAAAGTGCCGTGACATTGTTCGGAATGGGGGCCTTGATGTTCGCCTATTTACTTTACACTTTATTCACACCCCGGAGCACTTTACCAAAGCATGACTGACTTTACTTTGGCATCGTCTGACGCATTGGTGATCTTAATCGTATTTGGGGTCGCCTGGATTTTATGGGGCTGGTACCTGGGTAGAAATAATCGCACCCTCGATGATTATGCACTAGCAGGGAGAAACGTGGGGTTTGCGCTGGCAACAGCCACCGCCATGGCCACCTGGATCACCAGTAATACTACCCTTGTTGCGCCACAGTTAACCTACCAGTTCGGGGTGTGGGGAATGCTTGGCTATAGCATGGCAGCGCTGGGCTTAATTTTGTTTGCACCACTAGCAGCAAAAATAAAACAGCTGCTTCCAAATGGATTTACCAGTGGCGATTTTATTTATCAGCGCTACGGAAAAGCTGCGTGGATGGCATTCATAGTCATATCACTTTGTTACGCTCTGGGCTGGCTGGTTAGCTTAGGCATGGCAGGGGGGTTATTGCTGTCATCCTTAAGTGAATTGGGTTACGTGACGGGCATGAGTGCAATCTTAGTAATCTGCGTGATTTATACGTTGCTGGGGGGGCTGAAGGCGGTTATTGCGACAGATTTCGTGCAGTCAATTGTGATCATAAGCGGAGTAGTTTTCATTGCGTGGGTGTGTATCGACGAAGTAGGCTTCAGTACTATCCACACGAATTTAAGCGCCAGCCAGCCCGAACTTCTCAATTTACTGTTTCCCGCTGCCATCATGTTTTTTTTCAATAATGTTTTTTTTGGTATCGGCGAAATTTTCCATTCGAATGTTTGGTGGTCACGCGCTTTTGCCTTTGCTCCCTCGGTAGGAAAACGATCTTATTTGACTGCCGGTTTACTCTGGCTGCCCATTCCCATTGTAACCGGATTTATCGCCTTGGCTGCGGGCAGTTTACAATTATCTCCACCCAGTGCCGACATGGTGGGGCCCATGGTTGCTGCCGCGCTGTTGGGGAAAATAGGGGCCGTGTTCATTTTTATCGTGGTATTTTCCGCCTTGGCGTCAAGTATGGACTCGTTATTGGCGGCAACATCTGACTTACTCACCCAGGACATTGTTAAACGGGTTTTAATACCAGACGCCTCGCCAAATAGACTATTAAAGGTGAACCGGCTGGTCATTGTCGGGTTGGGGCTTTTAACCTGGTGTGTGGCAGCATTGAAACTTGCAACGTTAGGGGCTTTATTAAATTTCACTGGGGCCTTCGTGGCGTCCACTATCTGGCCTATAGTTTATGGTATTTATCAGCCAAAATTAACCGGAGGCTTTGCGGCAGGGGCAATGATAGCAGGAACTGTAGCAGGCTTGATTGGCTATTTTATGATTGGGTTTTACGTAGCGGCAATTATCTCGTGTGCATTGTCGCTACTAATATGCCAGATAGGTATACGGCATAGCCAGACGTTCTTCACGTGGCATAGTCTGAAGGAGTAATGCATGTATTTATCAGAAATTATGCTTACTGTTTTAGTTTATGCTTGTTTGATCACTAGTTGTATAAGTCCGTTACTGCTTTTGTACTGGCTTATCAAGGATATAAAGGGTAAATCGATATGGTAAAAGCCGACTTAGAAGCGGTGGTTAAGTTTAACCGGGAGCGTCCAGATGTGTACGGTAACGCGCATCCGAAAAACTTGCTGCGGGCAATCCAGGAAGACGGCGATCATTTAAGTAGACTAAGCAGCAGGCATATTTATTCCATCGATCAGTTTGAGCCTGAATCTTTGTTCCAGCTGTTTCGTCTGGCGGCAAAGTATGAGGCGAATCCCGATCGATTCGGCACCTCGTTGCAAGGCAAAATACTTATATCTGCATTTTATGAACCAAGTACGCGTACTCGATTATCATTTGAAAGCGCCTGGCATCGACTCGGTGGCGATATTATGTCGATTACTGACCGTTCTACTACCGGTATTGCTAAAGGGGAAAGTCTTGCTGATGTAGGCGAAATGTTTAACAACTATGGCGACTGCGTAGTTTTGCGAGATACAAATGCAAATTCGGTGCGCGAGATGATGAGTGCGCTTCGCATCCCCATTATTAATGCGGGCAATGGCACCGACGAGCATCCTACCCAGGCAATGGCAGACCTCTATACCATTTTTAAATGGAAGCCGTCATTGATCACCTCGATGGGGGAGGAAAAGATCAATCTGTGTGTGGTGGGATTACCTTCTAAAATGCGTACAGTACGCAGTTTACTTAAATTAGTGGCGCTATTCCCCCAGTGCTTTAATCAGGTCACTATTGTCAATGATCAGACACGCGAAGACATGTTTGATGAGGGGCAGGCCACTCAGTTAACTGAGGCAGGAATAAACTTGCACACCTGTGATTGTCTTGACGATGTGTTACCTGAGGCTGATGTGGTGTATATAAACGCGATCGCGTGGGAAGGTAACTCGTTTAATCAATACGGGAAGCAATTTCACATTACCAGTGCATCCCCCCTTAAGAAAAATGCGATTATTTTACACCCACTGGCACGTGGAGCGGAACTTTGCAGTAGCTTGGATAACACCGACCACAACTGGTATTTTGCGCAGGCCAGAGGAGCCGTATTTTTACGTCAAGCATTATTAACCTGCCTTGTTCAACGCGCTGAACGCGTGCTGGATATCGTTTAGTTTATTTTTACTTTTCACGAAGGAGAATCAAGCAACTATGTGTGGCATTGCTGGAATTTTTACTGCATCCAAAGAGCAGGTTATAGACTCACAAACGCTGGTGAATATGGCGGCAATAATGCATCATCGCGGCCCTGATAGCTATGGCTATTGCAACCCCGCCGATATGGGCATAGGGATGAGTCATGCGCGTCTCTCCATAATCGACCTCGATGAAAACCGCGGCAGGCAACCATTTTGGTTACACGGTGGGCAAACGATGTGTGTTCACAATGGCGAATTTTATGATTACCAGCGATTGCGCACCGATTTGCTTGCCCGAGGAAAACCCTTCACCAGCAAAAGTGACTCTGAAGTATTGCCCGCGTTATACGAATGTTTTGGTATGGATGAAACACTGGCCAAACTACGCGGCGAGTTTGCATTTGCCTTATATGATGAGCATGAAGATTGTTTATATTTGGTGAGAGATCGTTTTGGGATCAAGCCTCTTTATTGGACACAAACGGAAGATTCGCTTGTATTTGGCTCCGAAGTGAAAGTGATATTGGCTCACCCGGATGTTCAAGCTGAACTCGATTCAGAAGGGCTTTTTCATCAGTTAATTCAGGTTATGGTGCCTGGCACTACCGCATTCAAAGGCATCCAGCAGGTAGAGCCCGGGCATATGTTAAAAGTGACACGAAGCAAAGGTAAGCTGCAAATTGAGACGAGCAAATATTGGGACGTGGAGTTTCCCGCTATAGGCGAACGAGAAGCGCATCCAGATGAATATTATATTGAAGGCGTACGTAGAGAATTGCTCGATGCAGTGCAGTTGCGGTTAAACGCAGATGTGCCTGTAGGCTGTTATCTTTCCGGAGGAATTGACTCGTGTGCCATCCTGGGGCTGGCCTCAGGCTACGCTCAGTATCCTCTCAAAGCCTTCACTATAAGCTTTGATAATGTCGATTATGACGAAGCAGAAATAGCCACCGAAATGGCCGAGTCAGTGGAAGCTGATCAGGAAATTCTTAAGCTCAACGCTGAATTGCTCTACAACAACTTTGCCCGAACGATATGGCACACCGAACGTACCATCTATAACACGTTAGCCGTGGCTAAATTGATGATGAGTCAACAGGTTCGCCACGTGAATTATAAAGTAGTACTAACCGGAGAAGGGTCTGATGAATTATTCGCCGGCTACCCCGCATTTCGCAAAGACATGTTTTTACATGGAATGGAAGGACTGGATGCTGACCAGGCGAAAGAATGGCGCAAATCGTTAGAAACCTCTAATGAATTATTTAAAGGGGCGATGCTACCCAAAGACGAATACACGTCTGAGTATTTGGACAAGGTTATCGGTTTTACCCCCAGCTGCCTGCAGCCCTGGCTGGGCTGTTCTGAGCATGCAAGGAAACTTATTCATCCAGCACATCGGGAGAATATTCAAAATTATGAGCCAGGCGCCGCCATTGCAAAAAAATTAGATCCGTCTCTGTTAGCTAATAGGCATCCATTGGATAAAGCCCAATATGTTTGGATCAAGACCATGTTGGAAGGTCAAATTTTGACGTGGGGTGGGGATCGGGTAGATATGGCCAATTCGATGGAAGCGCGGCCGCCTTTTCTTGATCACAAGCTGGCAGAATTTGCGGTAACCATTCCCCCACAGATGCGTATTAAAGGCAGTAAAGAGAAATACGTGCTACGTGAAGCAATGAAAGGGGTACTCCCCCAAACCTTATACGAACGCGAAAAATTTGCTTTCATGGCCCCACCGGCCCACACAGATATAGCAAAATGGAAGAAACTAAAGAGCCTGCTGGAAGAATATGCAAACCGGGAGAAAGTGGAGGCAGCGGGTTTGTTAGATGCTGATTATCTGGAATCGTTGATTGCCAAACAGGAATCAGATGACACGCCTGTTTCAGATAAAGTGCAGATTGATGCCATTCTCAATCATGCGTTGGGCGTAATGTTGTTGCATCATTATTTCGTAGCCAGAGACGTTCCCAAATATGCCTACGATCAAGCACAATCTTTGGGATGGGTAGTTTAAAATGATTTTTGGGGCCGGGTATTCGGCCTCCGCTGGGTCAGTATTCCATCACGGAGAGTTGACCCGTTGTTATAGCAAAGATTAAAGTAAGAGACGCTCAATTCACTAAACAACACGAAAGCGGTTCACTTTAATCTTATGACTTCAAAGCATACTGGTTTTCCACGATTATACTTTGCCACGATTTTTTCGTTAAAGGGTTTAAAAGCCGCATTTCAGAGCGAGTCTGCGTTTCGCCAGGAGCTGGCCGCGATGGTTATTCTTATACCAATCGCCTGTTATGTCGATATCAGCTTAGTCGAACGATTAATGTTGATCATGAGCTTGTTTATTGTACTGATTACAGAACTGCTTAACAGTGCAGTGGAAGCATTAGCGGACAGAGTCAGCAGCGAAATTCATGTGTTAATAGCGAAAGCGAAAGACATCGGCTCAGCGGCCGTATTTGTGAGCTTGATTTTGGCCGCTATTGTATGGGGCTCCATCTTGTTATAAGTGTGAGCTTGGCTATGTTGGCCCCAGCGCTGTGGGCTAAAACGATGCCACTTTTTCACCTTCGGGCAGTTTGGCATTTAACATATCCGCAACGGAACTGGAAATAAGTTTAAAGTGTGAGTTGTGCACACGAGTTTCTACTGGCTCTTCAAAACTGATATGAGTAAAAACCATATCTTCACCACTTGACGTGACTTTAACTGAAAGTTGCTTATCTTTGCCTACCACCGGAATTTCTATACACAAAGGTTCATTATGTGTTTCAACATAATCTAACGCATCTCGACTCGAACTAAAAGCCGGCTTTTTTTCAGGGTGCAATTTCCAGTTGCTAGTTTGCTCCATTACCGCAATCAGGGTTTTGGCATGCTGTTCAGATATTTTAGCGGACATGTAAACTCCTTCGCTTTTATCAAATGCGAATTCATACGCACAGTAACCACGAACGGTTCGAGTGGCGTCTTTAAATTAGTCTAAAATAAACATTCCATGCAGGATTAATTTGCAAGTTCTCGATATTGCACCATCCTTAGAAGACGTGCGTGTCGGTTAGCAGTGACGGCGTTTCACAGGGTACAAAAAGTAATGACCTGAAGTTGTGATACTAAAAACAAACTTAGAATTAAGACAACATTAGCATGAACGAAACCCTTTCTTCATCTGGAGAGACTGTTAAGCAAACCCTTACCAAGCGCTATCAACGGGTAAGGGAGATGACTTTGTGGCTGTGTAAGCCATTATTAATTGAAGATTACGGCTTACAAGCTGAAGCAGCTGTCTCACCACCGAAATGGCATTTGGCGCATACCACATGGTTTTTCGAAACCTTCGTACTGAAAAAGTACGATACTAAATATAGCGTCTATCACCCTGAATTTGAGTTTCTTTTTAATTCTTATTATCAAGGAGTCGGCCCTCAATATTTAAGGCCAAACAGAGGGTTATTGTCTCGCCCCACGCTGGAGCAGGTTGAAGAGTACCGCCAGATAGTGGATGAAAGTATGCTTCGTTTATTGGAAAACTGTGACGCGTCTGAGATCAGTGCGCTAGTGGAACTGGGCATTAATCATGAGCAACAACATCAGGAACTGCTGCTTACCGATATTAAATACAGTTTTTCGTTCAATCCCCTGTTTCCAGTTTATGCAGACTTTCCTCTAGCTTCAAAGTATGAATCAGTGCCTTCGTTAAGATGGCAGGCATTTGAACAATCGCTTTTTAGGCAGGGATTCTCTGGCCAGGGCTTCCACTTTGATAACGAAACGCCTGCTCATGAGGTGGTAGTCCAGCCCTTTCAAATGGCTAACCGGTTAATCACCAATCAGGAGTTTTTGCTGTTCATAGAAGATGGGGGCTATAGCAACCCACTTCTGTGGTTATCCGATGGTTGGCAAGTAGTGCAACAGTATAACTGGTCAGCACCCCTTTATTGGAGGTGTATCGATGGTCAATGGTTTGAATATACCCTGCACGGACTTTCTGCCCTTATTGATGAACTGCCTGTAACACATGTCAGTTACTATGAAGCAGATGCTTTCGCCAGGTGGGCAGGGAAAATGCTGCCAACTGAGGCTCAGTGGGAATTCGCTCAATTTACTGTAAAGAACAGACAGCATCATTTACTTCTCCATACCGCTGAACCTGTCTTTCACCCGCAGGCAGCAAACTTATCTGACTCACTATCCCAACTGCTCGGAAGTTGTTGGGAATGGACGCATTCGGCGTATTTACCTTATCCAGGTTATCGCCCCTTACCTGGCGCAGTAGGGGAGTACAACGGTAAATTTATGTGTAATCAGATGGTATTGAAAGGAGGCTCGTGTGTCACCCCAAGGGATCACATTCGCACGAGTTACCGCAACTTTTTTTATCCTAAAGATCGATGGCAATTTAGTGGTATCCGCCTCGTCGAATAACATGTTACCTAATGTGAGAAGCCTATGAAATCACAAGCAATGCTACCCGAGCCCACTATTGAGTTTTACGATCTGCATCCTTCGATGGGCGATATCCGCGCCGACGTCATTGCCGCCTTATCCTCATCTCCCAAAGTATTATCACCTAAATATTTTTACGATCAGAGAGGATCGCAACTGTTTGACCAGATATGTGAGTTACCCGAATACTATGTCACTCGCACAGAGATTGGATTACTTGAACAACATGGAGAAGAAATTGCAGGATTGATCGGAAAAAATGCAATCTTATTAGAATTAGGCAGTGGTAGCAGCATTAAAATACGTACATTACTAAATGCTTTAAAACCAAAGGCTTATGTAGCGTTAGATATTTCAAAAGAGCATTTAATTAATGCAGCAACCCTTTTAGCTGAAGATTTTGATTGGCTCGATGTCCACGCGGTTTGTGTAGATTTCTCCACGCCATGGCAGCTTCCCATCCCACTTGAGGGAAAACGCACCGCGTTTTTTCCCGGTTCCAGCATTGGCAATTTCACGCCTGATGAAGCGGCGCGTATTCTAACGCAACTTGGCCATTTAATAGGTAAAGGCGGTGATTTACTCATCGGTATTGATTTAAAAAAAGATGTGTCCACGTTGGAATCTGCTTACAACGATGCGCAAGGTATTACGGCGGCATTTAATAAAAATTTGCTAAGCCGTTTGAATCGCGAACTCGATGCTAATTTTGATTTAGGAGCGTTTCATCACGAATCGATTTGGAACGATGCTGAAAGCCGAATTGAAATGCATTTGTTTAGTGACACTGAGCAAATTGTGAGTGTCGATGGAGAATTATTTCGCTTCAGGGCAGGGGAGTCTATCCATACAGAAAATTCCTACAAATACACAGTAACGGACTTTTCGGATTTGGCTGCTAGTGCAGGCTTTAAATCGGTCAAGGTATGGCTGGATGATAACCAGTTATTTAGTATTCATCTGCTCAGGTTTAGGTAAACAGCGCGAAAAGTTAATTCCAACACGATTTTTGAAGCTTTTTAAATATAAGTACCGTAACGACTTGATATCAACAGATTTTAACAGTGGAAAGTATTATGAGTACAAAGTCAGGTAGTAATGCTAATTCAGCGGCCGAGTTTTCACCTAAGGCGTGGTGGCGGATAGGTAAGCGAACATACCAAAAGATGCAGGAAGATAATTTATCTTTGATTGCTGCCGGAGTCGGTTTTTACTTTCTATTAGCCATATTTCCTTTTCTGGCGGGCTTGATCTCACTTTATGGGCTGGTCGTTACCCCCGATCAACTCGATCAGCATATGACCTATTTAATAAATTTTGTTCCCCAACAAAGTAGGTATATTCTTGAAGAACAGTTATCTCATCTGATCGCAAACTCATCTCAGGCATTAGGGACCGGCGCCGTGGTAAGCTTCATTCTTACAATATGGAGCAGCAGTAAGGGAGCCAATGCACTAATTACCGCGTGCAACATTACTTATTCTGAAAGTGAAGGGCGCAGTTTTATTGGCTCTATCATTGCGAGAATGGTGTTGACGGTTGCCATTATTATTGCAGTGATTGTCGCGCTCATCTGTATTACGGTTTTACCAAAGTTGATCACTATTATTTCCGGGTACTCGTTATCAAGCCAGGGCGCAAACTGGATCACCTGGCCTATTTTACTAATACTATTTAATACTGGGTTGGCAGCCTTATACCGTTATAGCCCACATAGAGCTAACCCCAAATGGCGCTGGGTCACTCCTGGTTCGGTAGTCGCGACCGTTTTTTGGATTATCTTTTCTTTTGCTTTCTCATATTACCTACGGGAATTCGCGTCTTATAACAAAACGTACGGATCGGTAGGTGGCATAATTATTTTACTAATGTGGTTTTATCTAAGCGCGTACATCATTCTGTTAGGGGCAGAATTGAATGCAGCGATGGAATACCAAACAGAAAAAGACAGCACTACGGGAAAACCTGCACCAAAAGGAGAGCGGGGGGCCTATGTTGCCGATCATTCACCCACCGATAAAGAAGTTCCCCCTACCGAGGATACCAAAATACATAATGCTCAGTAATTAAAAAGGGGCGCTTTAGTCGCCCCTTTACCGTTTTTATGGATGGTCATCATCGTAAACAAGATTGGGATAGGTGTTGACGAGTACATCTAGTTCACTTTCCGCTGCAGCCGTAAACTCGTTTTGTAATAAGTCAATTGTTGCCAGCGTATTACTGATACTGGAAAGTCCATTAGGTACCGCGGTTAAGTTATTGTTGGATAAAAGCAACGTAGAAAGCCCTGAATTGTTAGACACATCTATCGCATTTAGTAGGTTATCCTTAATACTTAGGTAGTTCAGCTGTGTGTTAGTGGCTACATCGATAGCCGTTAACCCGTTGCCGTCAAGAGTTAGCGTAGTAAGTGCAGCATTGGCACTGACGTCAACGTTGGTAAAGCTGTTGTCTTTCAGATTAAGTACCGTAAGTGCGGTATTTGCCGATGTATCAAGCGCAGAAAAATTATTGTCAGGCAAATCAAGCGTGGTTAACGCCGTATTACTTCGCAAATCGATGTTGTTTAGCCTATTTCCAGAAAGTTTGAGTTCGACCAATTTAAGATTATTTGATACATCAACCGTAGCGCCTGCATCACCGAGATTGTTGGTACTGGCACTTAAACTTCTCAAATCCGTGTTATTGGATACATCCAAACTGCTTAGATTATTCCCCGATAAATAGAGTGTTTTAAGTGACGTATTGGTAGATAAATCTATCTCTGACAGGTTGTTGGCACCCGCGTGGAGAAAGGTGAGGGCAGTATGAGGCGTAATATCCAAGACACTTAAATTGTTGTTTGAGACGGATAAATCGATAAGGTTTTCGTTACGCGTAAGCTCAATTTCAGCTAAATTGTTGTAGCTTAAATTAAGTACTTCAAGGCGAATATTTGAAGCTAAATCAATACTGGGTAGTTGGTTTTCATAGGCTTTTAAACTTTTCAGAGTATGCACGCGCGAAACATTGAGAGAGGTGAGGGCGTTTGACCACGCATTGACACTTTGCAACCGACGGTTATTCGATAAGTCTAAGGAGGTTAACGAATTCGATTCAATATTTAGTTCTACTAGTGATGAAAACGCGGCAATTCCGGTTACATCCTCTATTTGTCTACCTGAACAGTTTATGACTGTTACATCCTGCGCGTAAGTTTCTTCAATCGTTTCCTCCAGGCACAGTTTAAATCTGAAATCAGCCACGGCCTCAATCGCTGCTGCAGTGGTAAGTTTATCTTCACAGGTCACGATGACATTAGAGATATCTTCTACAGCCTTTTGTTCGCCGTTTTCAATAGTGCAGTTTTGACTGTCAGGTTGAGATGTAATTGTAATTTTAAAATCGGAATACTGGTTAACAGCGAACTCAAATTCGCCGTCTTCGGTAAGCTTTTCTGTTTTGCTATCTAGCTTTAACGCAATTTCACCGTCTAATCCAGTAACCGTTCCGGAAACCCTAATTTGAACAGGGTCAAATCGAGCTGTTACTGTGCAGGCACTTCTTATCGGACCCGTTGTAAATTGGGAACCATCCAGAGTGCCACCACAACCATTAACACTTTTAATTAAAAAGCCGTCCTCAGGCGTGACGGTAAAGGTAGTGGATGCGCCGGTAAGAACGTTAGCTGTGCCTGGAGAAATTGTACCGCCTTCTGATGCGGTGGCCGTGACTGTAAAGTTTGTGGGTTCTGGCTCAGGTTCAGGTGCATCAGAACCGCCGCCTCCGCACGCTGTGAGTAAAAGAGAAGATGGTATTAAAAAGAGTAGATTGCGTTCCATGAACATAAGGCTCCAAGTTATTAGAGTAATAGCTTACTAACGATGGTTACTCATCTTGAATAATTCTGGATTACATTTATTTGTGTATAGCGTATCTGCAACCACAGTGAAGAAATAACAGATAGCAGAGTTAGAAGATGAACGTTATCAGCAATACGACAGCCAGATAACTGACCGCCACGAAATAATTAATATCAGCCATTAACTTCCTAAGTTCAATAACCACCAAAAAAAGGCCAATGGATAACCATAAGTCAGGTGTTGCAAGTAGAGCGATCCAATCAAACTTCTCAGTGCGGTTAGGACGTGAAACTGCCAAACATCACGAGAGGTAGAGATACTCTTATACTAATTTTACAACGCCCATCAGTCAGGATACTTTAATAAAATAGTCTATTTAACATAATATACATTATGCGCAATTAACTATAAGGTAGATGAGGCCGCTCTTGTGGCCGATTGCAATACTATATAGCCCCGACATTTGCACACAGTTCGTCATCAGACGGTTCCAGCTCTATTTAAACCGTTGGCGTTGGATGTTTTTTGACTTTTAAATACCGTTTATGAATTTCAGAGGAATTCGTACATAGCTCTGCTATATAGAATCTTAACTTGTGGCGTGTGCTATGGTTGACTGACCCTTTCAGTCATTACTGAGGTTCTTATAAAGTTTTGTCGTGCACAATCTCAAACCGAATCGGCAGTTGTCTTCTAGATAAATCTCAATAGACCCTGATTCTAATTTGTAAGTCTCGTGAAGTGAAATCCGAGCCTTCAACAATGAATGCGTTTATATTTAAATACGCGTCCTGTATTCGAATATGCCACTTCTGGCTTCATTCCGTATCGAATAAACCTTTCGTCTATTGCTCGCCTTTACGTGGTTAGACTTCGCTTTCTGCTATGTATCATCATCACCGTTCCTTTATAAGCTTGCCTAAAATGCTATTTCTCGGTGGCAGTAAAAATTGGCATGGCGTCCAATGGTGCTACGAATCCTATATATAAAACACATTGCTCACCTTTATGACAATATGCTGAATGAGGTAATTTAGCTGGTCCATATACATATTCGCCAGCGTTTACGGTTAGTTTTTCGTGATTGTCATATTTCACTTCTAACGTACCTGCCACCAATACCATCCTCTCCTGAGATGTATGTAAATGACGAGGTATTTTAAAATCGCCAGGAACTTTAAAGTAAATGTCTAAATTAGGTGCAGTCGGTTTCCCACGTAGTATGGAGATTTCACATCCTTCTGGTATAAAATCAGGACAAGGCATCCATTCGAGTGCTTTATTTTCATGAGCGATAACTAATGGCTTTTCGCTAGCATTAACGTATCCACAGAGGAATAAGATAGCTAAGGTTAAGTTTAATGAAATATTTCGCATTTTATATATATCTCTTTTTTGGCGGACAAACTGAATTTTAATTTTTACAAAGTCTGACTAATAAGAGTGTCAAATGCAGAGGGACAATTTTATCTGAATTGGGCATGACTGTGTGTTTACTGATTTTAGTGCAGTATGCTGTTTTCGCCAATTTTAAACTACGGATGTCTTTCAAAAATTCTTCAAAAATTTTCAGAAGTAGCAGTTTTCATTTTTGTTGTGACCCTGAATTTATATTGAGATACGTAGCGGTTAATAGGATCAGTAAAATTCCTGTTAGCTGTACAATGGTCAATTCTTCTTTAAAGATAACCACACTAAATATGGTTGCGATAATAGGTTCAATCATCGCAATTATTGAGGCATTAAGAGGCTTGGTATTCTTGAGACCTGAAAAGTATAAAATAAACGACAATCCACCACCGATCACGCCTAGCAAGATGAAAAGGTGTAACGATGAAGCGCTCCAGACTGACTGCAAATTCTGGGCATCCACCATGAACCAAAGTATGCCTATCAATATACCAAAAGCGATGAGTAAAATGGGAGTTGCTGAGCCTGATTGCGACGCGTATTTGAAGCCGAATATAAAGATGGCGTATGATACGCCGGCCGCTAAGCCGGCTGACAGTCCTATAATACTGAATTTACTAGCATCAAGTTGGTAACTCTGGGTGAGCAAAACGATTCCAGCTATTATCAGTAGCAGAGCAAACCATTTTCCCAGTGTGCTTCGTTCAATGCCAATAGCTATTGAGATTACAAAGACAAAAACGGGAGCGCAGTACATTAATGTGGCAGCTATTGCGACATTAGTTTCAGCAATGCTAATAAAATAAAAGGTGAAATTTCCAGCTACACCTAAGCCTGCAATGAAGGAGCCCACTAATACTTTTCGGTCTAACCAAGTATGGCCAGTTGGATTAAAAAACAAACAAAACAGGATCAAGGCAAAACCGATGGCTCCTCGGTAGAATGCTATTAGATAAGGATCCCATCCTTCACTCAATAGGATTGAGCTGATGCCCCCCGATATCCCCCACCCTATGGCGGCTAAAAGAACGAAGAGTACTCCTTTAAACCTCATATGTATCACCGGCAGTGCTTGGTAAGAAGGTAAGTGATGTGTATGTATAAGCACTGCTGCTCTGTCAGATCATTTTGACTCACCAGTAATTCTAACCTTCAGAATAGGATCTGGACGCGCGTGGTATTAGTATACAAGCTGAGGATTGGGCTTAATTTGCAATTTATTGGGTGGCTATATCTTTGACGAGCCCTATCGTTTATTTTGCTGGCGCAACCTGCGCTTGTTTCTGCCTGCATGATGGCTTAGATAGGTCGAGTCTTTATTTATCTATTTATGAGTTTCCCCTCCCCTTTTCTAAAAGCCTATGCACACTCTTATCACTGGGGAATAGAAGGATATGGAAGCGATCTAATTATCCACATGGCTAATATAAAGCTGTAATCGCATATAAAATTTTTCTTTTGAAAGAGGATTTATTTATGATGGGTTTAGGAACAAAGAGTTTAGTGGCATATCAACTTTTCAGAATGCTTAAACAAAAAACGCGTAAAGTGGAACAAGCGGTTGCCTCAGAGCCGCTATCGGTTGCCACTCAGCCCCCCTCTTTAACGGCTTTGACGGCCACGGCCTATTCTGTTTCAAAGTTAACGAAGTACGAGCAACTACAACGTTTTCTGTTTAAGGCGACGATCAGCACAGCAATAGCAGGTTTGATTAGTTCAAGTATTCAAGCACTTACAAACCGAAAGCGGGATGACGATGATCGTGTTATTGATGCCGCCAATGAAGTGGTAGACGGCCCGGCCGACAATGCAGCCGCTATCGCTGCGGTAAGTGGGACTATTCCTAACGCCTCAGGCCCATTATTAGCTGCATCAGCTGCTGGTTATGCAGCGTCAGCAATACTGGATAAGTCAAAAAAACGTAGAGGCTCCAGCCGGCTGTCAAAAGTATTAATCGGCGGATGTATTGGCTTTGCTGCTGCTCATCTTGTGAAAAAACTAGAGTCTCCCGTGAGTCAACAGCTTGATAATCGCCCCCAAGAAGATGTTGATGACTTTAACCCGGACAAACCCTATATACCCAAAAAGATGGAACCGATATTAGATAGCTGGGGAGGTCCTTCTCAAGGTCATTAGTCTTAGCCAGCACTGGGGCAACGCGCCCCATCTTATCGGCAAGGGGCGATCGGTAAGTGAGGTCGTAGCAACTTCAACCCTTTTGTTTACAATTGTGTTTAAGGATCTGTTTCCTCGCTGTTCGAAACCATTCTAGCAAAGTGTGTGTATATTTTGCTTTTTTGCTGAGCAAAAAATTTACATTTAAGACGATGTTTTTCCACCATTTTTACAATAGTCTGAGTACGTATAACTTTGTTGCACGGCAGATACCATCCGCGAACTCTTCTTGATTGTTTTTTGCCCACCCACGCTTATAATGCGCGCCACATTTCCTGAGTTGTTCACTTTTTATTCTTAATTGTTGAGGTTTTACCATGAAAGCTATTTTAGCGGTTGCGTTACTTGCGGGTTCTTCACTTTCTTTTAGTTCATTGGCAAGTGAAAAAGTTAACTTATTTCTTAAAGATAAGTCGTTAGAGTCTCGCGTTTGCTTAACTGCAGCTGCCCAAGGTTTAGACGCCGCGGCACAGATAATCAGTGAATCGGGTAAGTCGTTTAAACGTTTTACTAGACACCTTGAATGTAATGGTTTGTCAGTTACTGCTTTTGCAGATCGTTATAGTGGTGCGACCGTTATTGCACAACATGCATTCAACGCTGCACCAGCGAAAAAAAGCGTAGTGTTAGTAGCTAGAAATAACAAAGAATCAAAAGTGTGTGCGGATGCTGCGGTTGTCGGCGTTAAGCGCGCTGCCGATACACATGGCATGAATGCAATTCAGGCAAGAAATATCGTATGTAACGATGCGCCAATTTCTAAATTCGTAAACGAATTTAAAAAGAAAGACGTTCAGGTTAGTGCTGAATAAATAAAGATTGCTAAAGCCAGCGTGTGCGAAGGAACGCGCTGGCCTATATAAAGAGTTATTCAAATCAAATTCAGCCCATCTACTTCCACATAGAAACTGCAAATTAACAAGATCCCCCTCCTGTCCACTTCCCCTAAACTGAGACAGATTTAATTGGAGTTTTCTGTAATGATTAATGCAGGAGACGACAATGAAAAAATCACGCTTTACTGAATCACAGATCATCGCAATTCTTAAAAAAATTCACGAGTTCATATAAGACACCCACCTAAAACAAACGGAACTGAACGAAAAATAATTGCCGTGTAACGAGTTTCTTCACAACGAGTGATTGTGAACATAACGCTATTACATCTGTTATTGGAAAACGCTGGTTAGTGGGTAGCTCGATTTTTTGATAGCGGAGACAGATTCCGGCGGCGTTCCGCCTGTACAGATAATTTGAAGTTTCTGAAGCGAAAGTGGCAATTTGATTTTTCTCGAAATATCATTGTTTAATCAACAAATACACGCCATAGATCTGGTTAGATCTTAACTTTAGAACGTCGATAGTGTAGTTCTTGCTGTGTGGCTGCTTTTACTTGATTTCGTCCTGCCGCTTTAACCTTATATAGCGCCTCGTCAGCTACGTTTATCATGGTTTCTAAATCATCTTCAAGTAATGGGGCCTGGCCAAATTTACCGGCTACCGTACCGCATACTCCAAAACTGGCAGTAAACTTAATAGGTCCTGCCGCACTTACTACCACAGATTTTTCGATTTTTTCGCGAAGCCTTTCTGCGTGTTGAACAGCCTGTGATTCAGAAGTCTCCATTCTTTCTCATGGACATCCACCTTTTGAAGTTTACCCTCTACATGAATGTTGAGAATCCTTTTGCTGGCACCAACACTCCGTTGT
>NZ_JAPFRD010000010.1:48071-415693 GCF_026183695.1 Alteromonas aquimaris
CTCATGGACATCCACCTTTTGAAGTTTACCCTCTACATGAATGTTGAGAATCCTTTTGCTGGCACCAACACTCCGTTGTGCAAACTAAATGGGTGTCTTTGATTAAAATGAGCATTCTTTCTCATGGACATCCACCTTTTGAAGTTTACCCTCTACATGAATGTTGAGAATCCTTTTGCTGGCACCAACACTCCGTTATGCAAACTAAATGGGTGTCTTTGATTAAAATGAGTAGTCAGAGTGGACGACCTGTGGGCGTCTACGAATTATATAAATTAAGTAATGAGTAATCCGAGTGGATTACTTGAAGGTGTCTACAAATAAGTAATAAATATGTAAGGTTTCAAACTTAATTAATATTTAATCGAATAAAACGATCTGTATTGAAGTTGGGGAAATATAAACGTTTTAACTTCTTATTTAGGATCGAATTATGCTGGGTACCAACACGCTTAAAGGGATAACGGCCTATAAAGCTTTCCGCCATTTCGTAAAAAGTGATGAGAGCAAGAAGGCGAATTCTATGCTGGAATCAAGGTATTTAAGTGCCGCGACCAAACCCCTTTCTGTTTCAGCGATGACAACGACAGGTCTGGCGTTATCTAAACTAAGTGCGAATAAAAAAATAGAAAAATTTTTCTTCCGGGCGGCGCTAAGTTCAACTATCGCTGGAATGATGAATGCAGCATTAAAACGCATTATTGGCAGAAAACGCCCTCGTGCGGATAGCGGGCCTGCTTACAATGGTCCCACTATGCAAGATAAATATAATTCGATGCCCTCCGGTCATGCAGCTGCAATTGCAGCAGTTGCCGGCAGTATACCAAAAACTTCTGGGCCTCTACTGGCTGCATCGGCCGCGGGATGTTTGGCGACTGCCTTAATTGGAAAAACACGAACCATGCGGGATGCGCACAGGGTTTCAGATGTGTTGATAGGAAGTTGTATCGGATTTGCCGCGTCTTACCTTGTATCCAAAATTGACGGTCCGTCTTCGGATGAAAACAGTGTGATTGAGCATTATCAAAACAAGGCATAAAAAGCAGATTGTCGAGCATCAATCGCTCAAACCCATAGTTTACTAACGAGTACTAAGTTGGTTTTTTGATACCCTGCGGGTTCGCATATGTTAGTTTGTATGCTCATTATCCAAAAACAGTTTTAGGCGTTAAAAGCGACCTTTTACAATTGACCAATCTCTCTTTAGAGCCTTTTACATTGGAGAATAGTTTTTCGAGAATGAATTCAACTATGCGACTAACCAGTGTCCCGAAAATGTAGTAAGTCTAATTTTCGTTTTATCAAAGGTAATCCGATAGTGTTGGCAAATTGAGTCTCAATACGTTCAACCAGCCAATTCCAATCAACAGCATCTAAACCTGCGCGCGTTAAAATAGGCTGAGTGCTGATGATCCTTCCCCGCTTGCGGGGATTAGCGTGTTGGCCTGTGTCTTCCACTAGCTGAATGTATTCTTCCCAGCGAAAGGGTAACCCTGATGGCATGTTTTGCCGGCGATTTCCGACAAAGGGAAATAAGTTCTTAGGTTGATAGTTATGTTTTGCAGCATGGATACGCTTTTGAATACTTGTATGGTCTGATTGTTCTGGTGTGTCGGCCATGCTGGCTCGAATAGGGTTTAAATCAACATAAGCCATGCACGCGATCACCGCGGTTTCGTCCAATAATGCTTGGGATTTAAACCGCCCTTCCCAAAAGCGACCTGTACATTTGTCCTCTTTGTTGGCTTGTCTTGCTATATACTCATTCAAAGCGCGCATAAACCAGCTAATATCATAAAGCCGCTGCCGATAGACTTCTGCCACTTTCACCACCGCATCCCGTTCAACCCTGGACAGTTTTTCTCTGTGTGCTTCCACTAAAAATTGTCGAGTCAAAAAAGTACCCTGATGCAATCTATGCCAACGTGTTAATACTTCTTCAGTAGACCACGCAAGTGCCTGTGTTTTATTAACAAAAAGAACTACATGGGTATGGTTACTCATAACTGCAAACGCACACAAATCAATAGCGAACACGTCGGCAAGATGGAATAACCGATCTTCAACCCATTGACGACGGTGCTCGTAGCTTTGGCCGGTAAACTTGTCTTTTCCGCACAAAAACGCTCTGCGTACACAGCGAGAAATACAGTGATAATAGGGTGTCTCGGATAACGAGATTAACGATTTTCGTGATCGGGGCATTTGATATCAAATATTGCCAGTTAGGTCGTGTAACAGTGCCGAAAACACATCATGATTGATACTGTACTTATGGTTAGAAATTAGCTGGTTGGGGTGAAAGCCCCCCTATCGATTGCGATGTGGGTGTCTATATTCTTTCTATCGATTGCGATGTGGGTGTCTATATTCTTTGTTAATATTCTTTGTTAAGTGGGTGTCTATATTCTTTGGAGATACTTTCTATTATCTCCTTCTTTTTTTAAGTGGGTGTCTATATTCTAAATATTCTTATCATATTCTTCGATGAATATTCTTTGATCATAAAATAATATTTTATGATCTCCTGAACATTGAACTACGTTATGACCACACACCTAGCCTACACAGGTGATTTTATCGAGTTGTCGGAGGAGTGGACTGTTTTACTGAAAAGTGAACAAAGATATACTGAAAGCCCTGATGAATAAATTAATATCAAAGAGCAGCCCTTTCATGGTAATTTGAACGACGAGTAATTGTGTGTCAACGCAATTGGCTACCGTTAAAATATAATATCCAGTCGCCTGTTGCAGTGTAGTTTAGCCCTTCAAAGTTATGCACTTGTATCAGTTTTACTCATTCTTAATGGTAAAAATATATGCCCACCTCCCCTTTATTAGTTATCGATTCGTTTGGTGATAATGCTGTTGCCTCTTTAATACGTGCTCACGACTGGAGTACCTCCTCACTAGGCCATCCCGATACATGGCCCCAAGTGTTACGCACAGTAACCACACTGATATTAAATTCTAAGTTTCCGATGTTTTTAGCCTGGGGGCCGCAGTTGGCACTTTTGTATAACGACGCTTATGTGAATTTACTGGGCAATAAGCACCCAGCCTCATTAGGTCGTCCTTTTGAGGAGGTATGGTCGGAAATATGGGAGGATATTACGCCCATAGTAGAACAGGCAATGGCTGGGGAGTCGACGTATCATGAAAACTTGCCATTAACGTTAAAACGTAAGGGCTACGAAGAGTCAACCTGGTTTACATTTTCCTACTCATCGATATACGCTGAAGATGGCACTGTGGCGGGGATGTATTGTGCATGTACCGAAACCACACAACAAGTACTGGCCACGCGCGAACGCAAAAATGAAATTGAACATCTGCGCCAATTATTTCAGCAAGCGCCCGGTATCATTGCAGTATTGCGCGGAAAAGAATACGTGTTTGAGTTGGTAAACGATGCCTATCAACAATTGGTAGGCGATCGAGAACTCATCGGTAAGAAAGCTCGTGTTGCAATTCCAGAAGTGGAAGATCAAGGTTTTTTTGAATTACTTGATAGCGTTTACGAATCGGGGGAGCCCTATGTTGGACGTGGTATTCCGGTTAAATTAAGACGGCCCCCGAGCGACGAACTTGAACTTTATTATGTAGATTTTATTTACCAGCCAATACGCGACGCGAGTGGACAGATCACAGGCATTTTCATTGAGGGTAGCGATGTTTCTGAAGCCGTTAAAGCAACGCTGGCTTTACGCGAAAGCGAAAAGCACCTGAGGCAACTGGCCAATAACATTCCACATCTAGCCTGGCTGGCAGAGCCAGACGGTCAGATCATGTGGTTTAACGATCGCTGGTATGAATACACAGGTACTACGTCGGAACAGGTTACCGGTTGGAAGTGGACAGAGCTGCACGAACCTAAGTATTTGCCCATGGTTCTGTCAACCTATAAACGCTGCCTGCAATCCGGGGAACCGTTTGAGCTAAGTTTTCCACTGCGCTCAGCCTCCGGCGAGTTTCGCACCTTTTTTACCCGGGCCACCCCGCTGCGCGATGAAGCCGGGAATATTTTGCAATGGCTTGGCACCAATACTGACATTCATGATAGAGAAATTGTTCAGGAAGAACTTAAGACAGCGAATCGCCGCAAAGATGAGTTTCTGGCCATGCTTGCGCACGAATTACGCAACCCGCTCGCCCCTATTGGTACTGCTGCAGAGTTACTTAATCATTCCTATGCCGAACCTTCTCTGGTCAAAAAAGCCAGTAATATTATTTCGCGTCAGGTCGAGCACATGACAGGGTTGGTGGATGATCTTCTTGATGTCTCACGAGTTACCCGTGGCTTAATCTCAATGCAATTGGAACCGGTGGACATATCAACGGTTATTAATGACGCTGTTGAGCAGGTTAGCACCATGATTGAGCAGAAGCGACAACAGTTAGTTGTGAACACAAGCAGCACACAGGCTATTGTCGACGGTGACCGCACACGGTTAACTCAAGTGCTTGCTAATATTCTCAATAATGCGAGTCGATACACGCCTATGAATGGCCACATCCAATTACACCTCGGAGTTCATGCAAACGAGATCGAGATCGCCATACAGGATGATGGCATTGGCATCGAGGATACGCTATTACCTCACATTTTTGACCATTTTACGCAAGCAGAGCGCTCACCGGATCGTGCCCAAGGAGGATTGGGTTTAGGCCTGGCGTTAGTCAAAAGTTTGGTAGAACTACACAATGGTAGGGTGACGGCGAAAAGTGAAGGACTAAATAAAGGAAGTCGCTTCACCGTACTACTGCCTCGGGTGATGAATTTTCAAGAGTCAAGCGTTATGGGTAACGCGATCCCGATAACAGATAGTGAATTACTCGATATTTTAATCGTGGACGATAATGAGGATGCGGCCCATATGTTATCCATGTTATTGGATCTGCAGGGGCATCGTACGCGGGTTGAACATAGAGGCGCTACGGCACTACAGACTTTAGAAGAGGCAGTGCCGCGCGCTATGATTATAGATATCGGAATGCCGGAAATGGATGGGTATCAACTCGCGCAACGAATTCGCGCAATGCCCCAGACGGCGGGAACAGTCTTGATAGCGCTAACTGGCTACGGACAATATGAAGACCGCGAACAGTCGAAGCTCGCTGGTTTCGACCATCATCTCGTTAAACCTGTAAGGATTGCAGATCTCACGTCCATTTTGAGTGAAATCAAGAACAGTCGAAATTAAACACTTTCAATAAATAAAAAAAATCATAGACACCCACTTTACGAACTGGGATATGGGTGTCTAACACTTTCCTATTACCTTCCCTCTTTATCAACATCAGAAATCATCATCAGAAATCATAGAAATCATAGACACCCACTTTAAAAGTTTGGATATGGTGTTGATGACTTTGCCTCTATAAATTTCTAACACATCAAGGGGCGTTATCTTTAATTTACCTAGCTGTCCTAGAGAGGCAGAACACTACACTTGAATGCTAATGCCTAAATGGAGGTCAAATTAGGGGGATTTTATTGGCTATCGAGACTCCAATAATTATATGCTCGAAAAGCATGAATGGACGTACTACCTCTTGTACCCCGATCGAAACGCTGATTATTGAATACCCAAATTTCGGCGAGTTTTGGATAAAAGGAATACAATATGTCGTCGATTATAACATTAGATAAGCTTCGTTTTCTGATAAACAGGTTTCGTGAAAAGCTCTGGGTCAAACCGCTGCTGGTATGCGTTTTTTCAATCGCGATTGTTTTTGCCGCTCAACTTATTGACCATTTGAAAGTGAATGACTTTTTTCCCAAAGTGGAAATTGAGTCGGTGGAGACATTATTATCTTTGATGTCGGCAAGCATGTTGGTTATTGCAACTTTCTCTGTCGCATCCATGGTATCAGCATACGCGGCCGCGAGTAGTTCTGCTACTCCACGTTCCTTCACGTTGGTTGTTGCTGACGACGTATCTCAAAACGCCCTATCTACTTTCGTAGGCGCATTTATTTTCAGTGTGGTCGCCCTCATTGCGCTTAAAAATTCGTTTTATGGCGATGCCGGTATCTTTGTTCTTTTTTCAATTACTGTTTTAGCCTTTGCTTTGGTTATTCTCACTTTCGTCCGATGGGTAGATAAAATTGCTCGTTTAGGCAGAATTGGCTCAACTATCGACAAAGTAGAGTCAGCAGCTCAAAATGCATTAGAACGGAGAATGCAAAGCCCTACTCTCGGGGGAAAACCGATTTCCGGCTCTTGCACGGGGGGAATACCGCTGTATACAAAAGAAATAGGGTATTTACAACATATCGATATGGAAGCACTGCAACAATGGGCGAACGATCATGATGCGCAAGTAACACTTTGCGTAATACCTGGAAATTTTATCTCGCTTGATAAACCTTTGGCCTACATTTCGGAGAATATCAAAAGCTTACCCTCGGCTGATCCATCAAAACTTTCGGAGTCGTTTCGAATTGGAAAAGAGCGTACTTTTGAAGATGATCCTAGATTCGGACTGATAGCTCTTTCAGAAATTGCGGCTAGGGCTTTGTCGCCGGCCGTTAACGACCCCGGTACAGCAATCCAAGTGTTAGGATCGTTCGTTCGCCTATTTTCTTTATTTAATAAATTTTCCACTCTGAGAACTCAGGGCGAGATAGTCTTTGACCGGATTAGTGTGCCAGCATTACGTACTGAGGATATGTTTGACGATGCATTCACTGCTATTGGTAGAGATGGTGCTAGCACAATAGAGGTCGGAGTACGTTTAAAGAAAGCCTTAATAAGTTTGGAGTTGCTAGACAATTTAGAAATACAAAAAGCGGCACAGCATCATAAAAAGGTGAGTTTGGACCGCGCGCTTTCTGCGTTGACGTTGGAAGAAGATAAACGCCTCTTAAAGGAACTGGCGCACCACGTCACACGAAAGGATAAACTGAAATTTCACGAATAAAACATCTATTAGCTATGGCAAGGGTTATGGTGGGCTATCAACTGTAATTTCAATTTTCTAAACTCGGCTTTTCACACTCTGTATGTCTAATGTAATGAATTGACACATCTCTGGCTGCTGCTCATTTAAAGCTTTTGTTTCCGGAGTTTTCTAAAACATTAGCTAACGGTTAATTTTCCGCTATTGTACTTCATTATAATGGCAGGTTCTTTTGAACCCGCGTATGGTGTCTTCGGGCATATGTTTTTCTTAAATGTGATATTTTCTTACAAAAAAGCACAGTAGATACCCCCATATAACATTTCCCCAAAAGCTCCAAAAAGCATTGCCGATAAATTTTCTGCCTTCCTCTAGCCAAGTTGACTTACCTCTCGCCTTTTAATTAACCATATTGCTGCTTCCTTACTCACGATGATTTTTCCTAGCGTGACCTAAAGGTTTTTTTCTGCATCTCCATTTGGTCGCTGCAGTAATACAGCGCTGTCTGTTTGATAGAGATCTATAATTTTCATTTAGTTCTTCCTGGTTTATGGGTAAATGAAAATTTTTGAACTACTATCATTGTAGCCAGTTAGACTTATTAAGCGTGCAGTCGCTGGCAGTTAGGTTTCAAAGGACGTAGATATTGATGATTTTGCACAGTTCGGAAAAAGGAAAAAAATTATGCGATACCATTACAAACTTGTGACTCTAATTGCTTTCTTATTTGTTTCAACTATTACTGCACGAGCGGAATTGATTACCTTTAATACAACCGGAAACCCCTTAATATCAGGGTACTTCACCCTTGATGACGCATTACTCGATGGCTCAGCCGCACAAATAATCAATAACTCACATATTTCGGACATGGGGTTTGAGATTTTTCCCGGCTTACCTTCTGGTACTTGGACAATTTCTGATCTTATTACATTACCTAGTTCGGAAGAGCCTGGAGTAATACCCGCATTATTGATTGACTCATCTGGATTAACGCCTCGACTTATTAATGCTCGTGGGGGCATGGCAGATAATGGTATAAACATTATTTCGCTACTTGGTGACACATCACTCATCACAAGCCCTTCCGATCCCTTTACCATCGGTGACGTCTCTGTTTACGAAATTGAATGGACAGTTGAATCTGCGGGGACGGATATCCCTCTTTCTGAACCTGGTCTCTTGCTTATGCTATGCGTGGGTCTGATGCTGTGCTATTCCCGCAAATCAATAGTAAGCAACTCCGTCACAGCACACTGAAATTATAGCAGGTAGTTAAAATGACTGTCTGGTGCCGTCTCTTTTTTATCTTTTTGATAGCAATGCTGCACGGCAATTCGAAAGCAGAAAATAACAGTTACGTGTTGGAAAACGTAGCTGTTATTACCGGTCAGTTGCAGACGCCTATTTTAAAACAAAGTGTATTAATTAAAGGTAGTATTTTTAGTGAAATTTATCCCACGGGGAGTAAGCTTCCACCTTCTGATATCACAATAATTGATCTTGCCGGTCACACTCTGATGCCAGGGTTGATTAACGGCCACGTTCATCTAACACCTAACCCAAACCGCCAACAAGCATTAAGCGAAATGGTCAGAATGGGCATTACTACCGTACGCGATTTAGGTGGCAGCGCTCCCGTCTTAAAAGAACTGGCCCAAAACGATACTATTCGTCCCCGACTCATCTTTTCTGCCGTATTTTTTGGCCCTGGCTTTTTGAATGACCCACGGGTTTCTGCAGTAGCTGGGAACTATGCGCCGGGAGAAGCTCCGTGGATGCGTCTGGTTACAGAAACCAGTGATATTGACCAGGTCGTTGCCGATGCAAAAGAAATTGGCGCTGGGGGAATTAAAATTTACGCTTCGGTGAGCAAAGCGGTGATTAAGAAAATTGTTGCAGCCGCCGCTTCAATTGGGATGCCCGTTTGGTCCCATTCGGTAACATTCCCGGCAGATCCTCAAGAGATAGTCCTTGCTGGTGTGAACCAAATTATTCATTCAAAAGGACTGGTTGCACTTGGTAGAAATGATATCCCGCAAACCTTTCGAGAGGGAGTGCTAACCTGGACACCTAAACTAGCATTCGCTCAAATCAATCCAGACTCCAGCAAATTTTCACAATTGTTTGCATTGATGAACGAACACAACACTGTGTTAGAGCCGGCGTTAATTGCCGACCAAGGATTATTGGCAAAGGGAAAAAATCGGCCTCGGTGGATGGTAGCGCAGGAGAACTGGGCGTGTGAAGCTACCCGGTTTGTTTGCTCACCAGCAAGGGGTGAAGATATCTGCGGGTACAGATTATTTAGGTCAGCCAGGCCTTTTATTTAAGGAACTCAAATCGCTAATCCGGTGCGGGTTATCGCCGATAGAAGCGATTCGTGCAGCAACACTAACGAATGCTGAAGTATTGGGCCTTGAACAACAAATTGGTTCAATAGAAAAAGGGAAGCTGGCCGATTTTCTTGTGGTTAAAAGCAAACCATATCAAGATATTTCGGCGCTCCAAAATCTGGTTATAGTGGCACAGTCAGGCAAAATTCTAATTAATAATCGAAAGTAACGATTTATCTACCTTAGAGGGAAATTTCACGATGCGAAGCATCATGTAATGGAATTCTCAACTTTCATTGTTCAGTATCTTCTACAAAAAAGACGCCTCGCCGAAATAACACGCGGTTCACCGCCTATGAGCGAAAGATTCTTGTAAGAAGGAAACAATAGCTCCCCATCTCAGAACATGTTAATTAGAAATCGAGTGTGATAGTCCATCATTGTTACGATCGCGAATATAAACGGTGTCGACGGCACCAAACGAGACATCGTTTACTGCACGGAGGTTCATATTGCCTTTGGCGCTACACTGGTTGCCTAGCAAATGAAGGTTGGCGCCGGCATCCATATTCAAACTGTCGTTGACACAATTTGTGGGGCGTCGCCAATCTCGGTGTAGGTGGTGGTGTTGCCGTTTTCATCGGTTACGGTGTGATGGCTGAACTCGGAGCGGTTAATGATGTCGCCTTTGGCAGTCAGGTTAACTGCGCCGCCGCTGATCAGGCTTTGGTTTATAAGATCACCGCCAGCATTCAAACTTAAGGTGTCGCTGCCAGTAAAGCTACCCAGGTTGGTAATATCGCCTGTAATGTCTAACCATAGGTTTTTACTTTCCAGGGCCAGGGTGTTGGTGAAATCGCCGCCTAATTGCAGGCCAAGTAAATTGTCGCTGTCAAAAAAGCCCAGGTTAATCATATCCAGGCCGCGATCGCTGCGTAAAATTAGCCCTTCACCGCCGGCAACACCGCCGTCTACGGTAAAGCCTTTTGCCGCGGTGATATCAATGGTACCGCCCGCGCTTAGGGTGACGCCATCGGCCATTAAATCGTTGTGGTTGATGGCGGCATACAGGCTTTTTTGGCCTTCATTGATTGCATCAGCATCAAAGCCTAAATCTTCGGTAAGCACGCGCATTTGTGCAGCCGTTAGAAATGCACTCAGGCCAACCTGGTGGGTGTTTTTGGGCGGCGTAAGGCGTTGCCCTGGCTTGAGATCATGCTGTGCATCTGGCTTCGTTTGCTCTGCCAGCATGCCCTGCTGATGGTCGATTTGCTGTTTAATGATTAAGTCAGGGTTGTGCTGACTTATGGTGTCCGGTGAAAGAGCCACGGCATTCCCCTTGCCTGTATATTCGCTTGGGGTCGCTACTTGCTAAAGGGTCGCTTTAACTTTGATAGTCGAATTGTTGACTAGGGCGATGGTGGCCCCTTGGGTGATCGTATTAGTGTAATTTATCGATTACTCCTCAGCCGATGCGGCGGTAAACCCACACAAGACCAAATCGCTTGTCTCCACACCGCTCCTGAAGAAAAGGAAAAATAATTTTTTTCCGAACGATTATAACAGCAGATACAGTTAATTCGCGTAAGTCGGTCTGCTATACCCTAACTATAACATTCTTACGATAAAGCAGATAAGCGACAGCATAAAACAGCACAACCAGCGCTAAGCTATACAGAAATGAAGCTAGGTTCGCTGGCATGTGCTGTGATAACAGCTTAAATAGCTGTGTTTTGATTGAAAAGGTGCCGAGATCAGTGGTTAGCTTTATTTTCTCCATTGAGACGGTAAATAGCCACGCTAATACATAAATTAGAATAGGGTTGGTGCCGTATATGCGCAATGGCTGCAGTATGAAGCGCACCTGTTTTTGCTCCCACAACCAGACGAATAGCGACAGGCACATGCCTGCGGCTCCGGCACTGACCAAAACAAATGTGGGTGTCCACAGGTATTTGTTTATTGGCTGAAAATATGCAAATACAACACCACACAGCGCAAGACCCGCTCCAAGGTATAAGGTTGATTTTACTCTTTGGCCGGGTTGGGTGATACCTTGCAGCAGCAAAGCGAACAGGTATCCGCCTAATACGGTAACGGCGGCAGGGATGGTGCTTAGCAGCCCCTCTGGATCAAAGGGGGTCCCCTTCCCTTTCCACATATGCTCAGGCCCGATAAGCATAAGGTCGAGTTGGACCACGGCATTCTGCTCCAATGAATAGGGTGCTGGTGAAAACCCAATGAGTAGCATCGTGTAAAGTATTAATGCACCTATGCCGACGGCTATCAAGTGGCGTGGGGACACAAAAAGTACCAGTAGTCCCGTGAGGATAAAGCACAGGCCAATGCGTTGCAGCACTCCCATGTAACGCCAGTGTTCAGGGGGATGATCAAATGGGAATAAGTGGAGTAAAAAACCAATGCCTGCGATGAGCAGCCCGCGTTTCATTACCCGCAAAACGGGCTTTTCATCACGCTCAATGACAGATTTAAATGAGTACGCCATTGCGGCGCCCACCACAAATAGAAAGAAGGGAAAGACCAAATCCGTGGGCGTTATACCATGCCAACTGGCGTGGCGCAGCGGTGGGTAGATATGTGCCCAGGAACCGGGGTTATTAACCAGGATCATAAAGGCAAGAGAGAGCCCTCTTAAGATATCAATGGCTTCGATGCGTGTTGAACTTACCGCTGTCATGGTGTTTTGGGTTAACCTTGGACAGAACTCACTTTGCCGTTAATCCAGCACTGTTGCACAGAAAAGTGTGAATTTAATTGAATGAAATCAGCGCGACAACCGGATTTCAAAAAGCCTCTGTCTTTACTATTTAAAAACTGTGCCGGGGTTGAGGTCGCCATCTGTAGTGCGTCGGCTAATGGCAGGTGAACCTGATTTACCATGTTTTTCACCGCGCCCGCCATATCAAGACATGATCCGGCAAAAGTGCCATCTTCAGTTAACAGTTTATCGCCGTGGCGGGTGATTACGGTGTCTTCCCACGTCATTGACTGCATTGTGCTGCCTACGTGCGCCATGGCATCGGTGACTAACATCAGTCGTTGAGGCCCAACGCAGTTAACCGCCAAGCGACAATTTGCCGGATGTACGTGCTGCATATCGGTAATTATACCTACGTAAGCTTCGGTTTGTGTCAGCGCAGCCCCAATCATACCTGGCTCTCTGGCTTTCAGCCCCGACATAGCGTTGAATAAATGAGTGAAGCCACGCGCTCCCGCTGCAATCGCGGCCACCACGGTTTCAAAATCGGCATTGGAATGCCCTAGCGAAATGATCACCCCTTTTGCGGTTAGTTCTTTAATAACGTCGGGACTTAATGCTTCTGGCGCAATGGTCAGCATGACCTTTCCAAGGTCCTGACGCAGGTAGGTGTTCAGTGCTGCATCGTCAATATGACGAATGGATCCTGCCGCATGAATGCCACGTTTTGTCTTGCTTAAATGTGGGCCCTCAAAATGCACCCCGATGATGTTTTGATGGTTGTTTGCAATGGCCTCGGCAATAGCATCAGCCGCCTTAACCATTTTTGATTGTTTATCAGTAATTAAGGTAGGCAATAACGCAGTGGTACCAAACTGACGATGAGCCCGTGCAATGCGGTCAAGGGTATCCAATGACTGGTCGTGGTTAAACAACGCACCGCCGCCGCCATTAACCTGGGTATCAATAAAACCCGGACAGACTATGCCATCAAGTGCGTCACTACCCAACGCCTGGTCATGCAGTAATGATGTCACTGCCCCATTTTCAACGGTCAATATACAATCATGCAGCATGCGATTACCATCAAACAGCTGTTTGATTTGAAACTGGCTCATCTATTTCCCTTTTGTATTCACGTTACCTTGCTATCCTCTCAGGGTTAACTCGTGCCCTAGCTTAGTCGCTTTGCTGTGTGGTCTCGTTATAGGCGCTGGTGCCATACAGCGGCACCGTAGACAAACTATGCTTAAAACTACCTGAGGTTTCTTTAGTTGAGTAAGCCAGATACATCAGGGTCTGGTTTTTCTCATCAAGTATGCGACGAATTTTCATCGCTTTGAAAAAGATGCTTTTAGACTTGGTGAAAAGGATCTCGCCATTTTTGCTTTTATCTATTTCGTTGATCATGGCTAAGGTAATCGGCCCGGTTTGACGGCAGGCAATTGAACTATCAGACGGATCAGACAGATCCAGGTTGGCTTCAATACTGGAGACATGGCAGGTAACGCCGGTGACGACTGGGTCGGTAAAGGCATCAAGTTTGATATCTTTGGTGGTAAACATGCCCAGTGAGACATCTCCCACCTCATTTTGATCGCAACCCACCACTACCAGCATGGCTAATCCTAACAATAGTATGCGCATCAATTTCTCCCCTGTTAACTGAATAATGTTCATTTGAATATGATAATGCACGCCTTTGCGCCACTTCATCGTGGCAAACGATATCGACATCCTACTTTAGCTATCCACTTGAACAGCCTGCCGTTATCTGATTAGCATATCATTATCAACAACCTATGTGTTAGCGATGAGGGAAACTAGTAGAAACAGGTTGTTTACCTAATTCGCATATGAGCGCAGCCTCAGGTGAGTGTGATACCCCGTCGTGGTTTGCTACCGCTGACCAGCAAGCCGTGTGTAGGGTCAGCGATAGCATTCATCAGGCACGTTGATAAACTGTTCAAATTGGGGGCGGGCAAAATAAAACCCCTGTTGTTTAGTGATGCCGATTTCTGCCAATACATCGCGTTCCGCTTTGGTTTCCACCCCTTCTGCGACCGCTTCAATCCCGAGTGACGCCGTAAGGTTTTTTAGTTGCTTTACAATAAGCTTTCTTTTCGGTGATTGATCAATGTCTTTAACTAAAGAAATGTCGATTTTAATACTATTAGGGTTAAGATACGCTAGCCAGTCAAGGTTTGCATAGCCAGAGCCAAAATCGTCCAGCGCAATACTAAGCCCAATTTGTTGATAATAACGAGCAATATTCTCCAGTCTGGCAATATCGGTTACATGATCGGTTTCCACCATTTCGAAGTTGAGAAGTGAGATAGGAAATTTGTTTACCTCTGCCGCCACCAGGGTTTTCCTAATACAAATATCAGGCTTATTGATTGCTCCCGGAAGAAAATTAATGCTAAGTGTTTTATCCAGTCCAAATTCCGCGGCCAAACAAATTGCTTTTACCCGACAGGTTTGATCAAACTGGTAGATGTTTTCTGCTGTGACCTGATTTATCACAGTGTAGGCTGGTTCGCCATTCGGGCCTCTTACTAATGCTTCATATCCATAGGTTTCTCTGTTTGATAAATCCACCAGTGGCTGGAAAGCCATGGAAAAATCACTTTCGAATTCTTGTCCTGCTTTGCAGGAGTCACACGTAAATGACTGCGTATTGTGGTCAGTGAATTTTGTCTCAAGTTCTTCTTGATCAACGTTACCAAAGCGCACACTTACCTCTTTCCATCTTAAACAGATCTTACATTAAAACTCTACATGTACGATTGAGCTCAATCGTACGCTGCTTCCCTAATTGGTAATATAGCCTAATCAAAAATGATTACAGCCAACCTCAAAAATATGTTTCATTAATGACGTTGTGTATTTTAATCAACGCTGCCTGAATATCATCGATAACGGCATGCAATTTGTCTTGCTTTAAATCTTTGGTATCCAGATTAGCTAACGCTTTAGACACCTCCTTTACTTTTTCTTTCAGCACGTGTGATTTTGGTAGCTCACCCGCGCATTTGCCAAGCTGTTTAATGGAATGACAGATAGAGCGCGGGAAGATATCGCGCTTTAATAAGAACTCCAGTATGTCGGCGCGGCTGATCCGCAGACGCATTTCCTGTCGGTACATCTGATACGCTGTCAAAGATTTCAAGACGCTCATCCATTGAATGTTCTCAAAAGCACTGATATTGCCAGACACATCAGGTAATAATGAGGCAGAGCGTACATCGATAATACGTGTGGTCATATCAGCACGTTCCAGATGCCTGCCCAGACGCAAAAATGAATAGCCCACGTCTCTGTTCATGGTGCCGCCCATTAGGCCAGTGATGGTTTGGTTACCCGCAACAATTTTATCTAAACATTCAAAACGATGACGTCGAGTCAACACGCTCTGGGTGTCATCTTTGGCAGTTGCATACAAATTATTAATCAGTTCCCACGCCTCAGATGGAATTATTTCACGGATAATACGCGCATTCTCTTTGGCGTTGGCCAGGCAATTGATGATTGAACCAGGGTTAAGCTGATCGGTGACAACAAATTTAATCACGCTTTTTTCATCTGCGGTGTCGTAGTGCTCATAAAACGTTTCGCGAAACGAAAGCATGTCGACGATGGGCTCCCAGCCAAGGGTAACATCCCTAGGTAAGTCTAAAAGTAAATGCGTATTAACCTGGATCAGGCGCGCAGTGTTTTCGGCTCTTTCCAGGTAGCGAGCGAGCCAGTAGATATGGTTGGCAACACGTGACAACATGTTATTTGTCCTCCATATCGACGATCCAGGTGTCTTTACTGCCACCCCCTTGCGACGAATTAACCACCGTCGAGCCCTTGCGCATGGCCACGCGCGTTAGCCCACCCATGGTCACATTGGTTTGCTTGCCAGACAAAATAAATGGTCTTAAATCAAGATGCCGCGGCTCCACTTTGGTATCAATCAGAGTCGGTGCGGTGGAAAGCAAAAGCATAGGCTGCGCCACATAATTTCTGGGATCGCGTCTGATCAGACGTATAAATTTTTGACGTTCAGCCTTGGTCGAATGCGGCCCGATCAACATACCGTAACCGCCTGATTCGTTCGCCGGTTTCACCACCATTTTTTCAATGTTCTCAATGACGTAGTCACGTTCTTCTTTGTTAACGCATTTATAAGTGGGCACGTTCGGAATAAGCGGCTCTTCATCTAGGTAGTAGCGAATCAAGTCGGGCACAAATGCATATACCACTTTATCATCAGCCACACCGGCCCCGGGAGCATTTACCAGCGCTACATTACCCGCTTTCCATGCGCGCATTAAACCTGGCACCCCTAACATGGAATCTTCTTTGAAAGCTTCGGGATCTAAAAATGCATCATCAATACGCCGGTAAATGACATCTACTCGCGCTAATCCTTCTACCGTGCGCATATAGACAATGTCATCGTCATCTACTTCCAAATCGCTGCCAACAACCAGCTCTGCGCCCATTTGCTGGGCTAGATACGCATGTTCAAAATAAGCCGAATTATAAATTCCGGGAGTTAATACCACAATTTCAGGTTGATGAATGGTTCGCGGGGACATTTGCGAAAGCATGTCATACAGCTGGGACGGATAATCATCAACTGGCAAAATGTTATATTTGTCGAACATGTCAGGAAAAACCCGTTTCATAACATGACGATTCTCCAGCATATAGGAAACGCCAGAAGGAACGCGAAGGTTATCTTCTAACACATACACAGTGCCGTTTTCATCGCGCACTAAATCAGAGCCACAAATATGGGCCCATATGCCGTGCGGAGGCTTAATTCCCTGGCATTCGGGCAAATAATTTTTTGAGTGTTCGAGAATGCTTTCGGGAAGTACCTTATCTTTGAGCACGTTTTGCTCATTGTATAAGTCATTGATGAACATATTCAGGGCTTTTACCCGTTGTTTTAACCCTTGTTCAATCTGATCCCATTCATGTTTGGGAATAATTCGGGGAATAATATCAAACGGCCAAGCGCGATCGATGGAACCTTCTTCTTCAGAGTAGACGGTAAACGTGATACCCATCACTTGAATAGCTGTGGTAGACGCTGTTTTAAATTCGTTTATTTCACTATCGCTGAGGTGTTTAAGGTATTCACACAAATCCCTCGCGGCATCGCGTGGTTTATTGCGAACACGAATAAGTTCATCATAAAACGGTGTCGGAGAGTAATTCCCCCAGCGTATAGCCATAGATTGATCTCGGTAATTGCTTGTTTAATGTATATTCATCTAAGCTGTAAATGAACGAAAAATCAAAATTTCTTTTAATATCAATGCCAGACTTTGTGGCTAAGTGCAACGGTTTTGCTATGCTCCATAAAGGTATCCTGTCAGGAAAATTACATTGACTTATTGTCTCGCAATTAAAGTAAACAAAGGGTTAGTTTTTGCTTCAGATTCCCGCACCAATGCGGGCGTAGATTACATCGCCACTTACAGCAAGATGACACGATTTGTCTGGCCTGGTGAACGTGTGTGTGTACTACTTACCTCCGGCAGTCTGGCTACCTCGCAAGCGGTGGTGAATGCGATTTATCGCGATTTGGAAAATGCTGACGCCGAGATCAATTTGCTTAAGTCCAAACATTTGCACGAAGTTGCCTGCTACATCGGAAAACTGAGTCAAAAAGAACAGCTAATGCATGCCAAAGCCATGGAAAAAAGCGGTTCCAGCGCTGAATCCAGTTTCATTTTGGGCGGGCAGATAAAAGGACAGGAACCTGAAATTTTCATGATTTACCCACAAGGAAATTATATTTCGGCATCCCACGACACGCCTTATTTGCAAATTGGAGAGAATAAATACGGTAAACCTATTTTAGACCGCATTGTCCAGGGCAACACCACGTTAGAAGACGCGGCCAGATGTGCGTTGGTCTCACTCGACTCGACCATCCGCAGTAACATATCAGTCGGTCCTCCAGTGGAACTGGCGATCTATCAAAACAACCAAATTGATGAACCTTTCCATCAGACGTTAACCCTTAACAGCCCCATGTATAAGTCTTTACAAAAACAATGGACCCAGGGGCTGAAACGTGCATTTAATCGGCTTCCCCGTTTTGAATGGGAGAAGAAAGATCAGTAAGGGTTAATAAGGTTGTTGTCTTACCACATTATGCACAAACTGGAGCTTTTCCAGTGCTTTTGAGGAGATAACAAAAGGATAAGCATCGTCTAATCCCATGCTGCGATTTAATGCATTTAACACCGTCGTTAATCGGCACCAATCTTCATAAATTTCATCAAACGATGATAAGGAGGTCGAATTGTCGTGTAATGGATTGACCATTGGGTGGTTCAAGATAGCCACATTATATTCGGTCGCGGTTTCCAGCGTGTCTATAATATGCAGGTAATGCGCCCAGGTTTCCGCCCAATCTTCCCATGGATGCATACTTGCGTAAGCACTAATATATTGAGTTTGCCACGCGGTGGGAGGGCCCGAAGAATAGTAAGTATTGAGTGATTGCGTGTAATCGGCACGTTCATCGCCAAATAAACTGCGAAAAGATGAGAGAATATCTGAATTTTGGATCAACATATCCCAATAAAAATGACCGGATTCGTGTCTAAAATGCCCGATTAATGTCCGATAGCGTTCATTCATTTTTTCTCGCATCATTACCCGAGATGCGTCCTCTGCTTCCTGCAGATTAAGCGTAATGACGCCATTGTTGTGTCCGGTTATCACGGTGGATTTAACTGTAAGTTCCTGGCCATATTCATCCTCTTTCACGTCTTCTAAAAAGCGAAAACGTAAGTGAGGTTTGTCAGGAATATGTCGCCACACGGGTAACCCCAACTTTTTTAACGTGAACAACAGCCGCCGCTTGGCCAATTCCATGCGATACCACAATAGAATATTTTCTTTGCGTGAAAGATCGGGAATATGCGTAGTGAGTTCGCAACTTGCACAGTATTTACCTTCCTGCGTCACTGGAACTAGCCAGTTACAGATCTGGTAATCAGCATAATTACTGCAGGGTTTATAACGTTGATTATCTGCGTAAGCAAGCCAGATATTGTCCTCTATTACCTCGCAGGCTGATAAGGTAAGCTTGTCACTGATAAAGCCTACCACTCGTTCGCACGACAAACATTTGGAGTTGGCAAAATATAATGTATTACCACATTCGCAGGTAAAGTTTCTCACGCTTATTTGTACTCAATATCTAACCCTAAGTTCCCACAGTGTAACGTAAATAATCAATAATGCCGTGTGATAAATGAAATTATTCAGATTAAAAAACATTAAACTGCCGGCTCCTAAAAAATTCAAGAAAATCATGCCCATACAAGGTTATGCGTAACCTTCAGTCGGTTTAATAATTACGCATTGTGCTTTTTAAGTAGAAAAAAATAACAATTTACAGCCGATACTTACAGTTTGGTACGTTTATATTCTGAGAGGCGATATAGCACATTTATGACCCCATGAATGCGCAGATTGTGGAACAGGATGCTTGGATGTTTAGCCACAAATCGACAGTACGGTTATTGAACGGGCATGCTGTCATACCCTATTTAAAAGTCACTTTTAAGTAAAAATATTCACTAGGTTTTTTAATTCGTCAGGAAAGGGTGGCGAGGCGGAAACCAAGATTAAAGGTAACGCGATTATCAGGATTTTAGCTGAGCATAACGATCTAGTGCCCGCTGTCGGCTAGCCTTTAAATCGACGATGGGTTCGGGGTAATCTTCGCCAAGCGTAACACCTGCCTCTTTTAGCGTTTGTTCATTGGCTTGCCAAGGCTTGTGAATATATTTGTTCGGCAGCGCGGATAATTCCGGACAGTATTTGCGTACGTATTCACCTTCTTTATCGAACTTTTCGCCCTGCAAGACAGGGTTAAAAATTCTGAAATAAGGAGCAGCGTCAGCTCCACAGCCGGCTACCCACTGCCAGTTGGCATTGTTGTTGGCCAGATCGGCATCCAAAAGACAGTCCCAGAACCATTGCTCTCCTTTACGCCAGTCAATAAGCAGGTTTTTCACTAAAAAGGAGCCGACAATCATGCGTACTCGATTGTGCATAAATCCGGTCTGCCACATTTCTCGCATTCCCGCATCCACAATGGGAAAGCCCGTTTGTCCTTTTTGCCAGGCGTGTAACGCTGTTACGTCGGTTCGCCAGTTAAACTTATCGAATTTGTCGTTGAAGTTTGCGTGGCACATGGAAGGAAAATGATAAAGCAGATGATAATTGAATTCACGCCAGCCAATTTCACTTAGAAAGGTGTCAACGTGTACACTTTGTTTGCCTGCAAATTTGTCTTTGACAGCGTACCAGACCTGGTGGGGCGATAATTCACCAAAATGTAAATGAGGTGACAGAAAAGAGGTACCGCGGGCGGCGGGCTCATCTCGAGCCGCTTTATAACGCTCAATACCTTTACCGATAAAATCCTGTAAGCTGTCTGCAGCTCCCTCTTCGCCGGGCTGCCATAGCTTATCGATAGATGAATACCAGTCGTTAACAGGCATGAGCCCTAAATCGTCAAGCGACTTTCCCTTATTAGTGACATCCTGATAGGTAATTCTGCTCGGTGCCCCCTGCGGATAGCGCGGATTAGGACCCTGCTGTAAACAGCCTTTCTTATAAAACGGCGTAAACACTCTGTAGGGGGTGCCATCCTTTTTATTTATGTCGAAGGGTTCCCACAATAATGAGCCATTGAAAGAGCTCACATTAAACCCTGCCTCCGATAGTTTCGTTTTGAGTTTTTGGTCACGACTTATACGCCAGGGTTCGTAGCATCGGTTCCAAACTATAGACTCGCATTCAAACGTTTTGGCTAACTTGGGTATTAAGTCTAATGGATCCCCTGTAAAGAACTGTAAATGACCATTCAAGCGTTTTTGTAGCGAATATAAACTTTTGTGAAGCCACCAATTAGACGCCTCGCCGTTTTGGTATTTTTTAGGACATGCGGTGTCATCAATATAGACGGGCACGATTTTACCGTTCTCACATGCAGCAAACAACGCGGGATTATCCTTCACGCGTAGATCTTGCCTGAACCAGACTAAGGTGGTGGGTACAGTCACACATAACATCCTAAAAGGGATACTTGCTTGGTTCTTACGACGATGTGGATGAAAAAAGGTTAAAAATCAACGTAAAAATTTGTCACCGCCGCCCTGTGCACGTTTAGCGTTTATGATCCTTTAACCATTCGTTAAGTAATTTGATTTGACCACACTTATATGCTGCAAACAGCACTCTTAGCGCGTTGGATAAGGTTTCGCTGTCGCTCCAGCCTGTTTTTTGTCTAATCTCGTCGTAACAATCCTGTGCTTGCGGGGTCACATAACCGCGAATTAATTTTTTACCCGCATCTCGTTGGCGTTCTCTAAATCGGCGCTGTTTCTCGGCATTGGCTGACGAAGTAGTACCTTTTTCGTTTTTCATAAATGAGTCGTTTGTGAGGAGTGACATAGTGTGTAAAGTTTAACACGTTAAAATTGATGAAATAAATGACTGTTCGGAGTTGTTTAGCGTACAAGTGTTCGCTAAATTAGCCGTTCATTTTTAAGAAGCGATATTAAGTAATGACAGAAAGAAAAAATAGTTTTGACCGAGACGACTTGTTGGCATGTAGCCGAGGCGAGATGTTTGGTCCGGGTAACAGTCAATTGCCTGCCCCGAATATGTTGATGATGGACAGAATTGTTAGCATTACTGAAGACGGTGGCGAGCACGGTAAAGGACAAATCATTGCAGAGTTGGATATTGCAGAAGATCTGTGGTTTTTCGATTGTCACTTTCCCGGTGATCCAGTAATGCCAGGCTGTCTTGGGCTTGATGCTATGTGGCAGCTGGTAGGTTTTTTCCTTGGTTGGAGTGGAGGCCCGGGTAAAGGCCGTGCATTAGGTGTAGGTCAGGTTAAATTCACCGGTCAAATATTACCTACAGCGAAAAAAGTCACCTACCGTATCGACATGAAACGTGTGGTCAAACGTAAGTTATTTATGGGCATGGCCGACGGAATCGTAGAAGTTGATGGCCGCCAGATTTACTCTGCGAATGATTTAAAAGTGGGGCTATTCCAGGACACGTCTGCTTTTTAATTTTGGGCTGAAAAAGTAAAAGCCCCACAATGGGGCTTTATTACTACCTCAGAAAAGATTATTACCTAACTGACAAACCGATCTGTCGATCTGCAACAGCCTCACGCCATCCCCCTAACCAATGCGATCTCGCATCATTCGCTTGAAATGGACAGTTTTCCTTAGAACGACCGCTTATTCCTGCTTGATACCCTTTTGCATGGGCGCGTGTCAGTTTATCTCTTTTTTGTCTTTTCATTGATAAGCCTCTTGTTTGGTTAACGTGCAAAAAAACACCTACCGAGCGCTCTTACCAAATTCATTTTGTTAGTGCCGATAAAATGCTTTGCACTCTACTGAGATAGCGTATCTAACAAAATGGTTCAACAAAGATTTTTCAATTGACTAATTGACAAACAGTAAGCCATTAATTGTATTTAGCTTTTTCATTACAATTTTTTTGTCATAAATACTTCAAATACACGATATTTTGGAATATAAAAAAACCGCCAAATGGCGGTTTTAATTTATTTCGCAATACAACGGCGTCGTATAAAGAAAAATGCGGATAAACCCAGCAACGCAAACAGCGTGTTGCTGGCAGCTGCTCTTTCGTATTTAACCTCTTCTTTCTCGTCACACCCTTCAATCTGACCATTCGCTATAGGACTCAACTTAACCGCGATGATCTTATCTACTTTGATGTTATTGCCATTTTCGTCTGTGACCGGATTGCCAGTAGCATAGGTATCGTTTGCTCTAAACCTCGCATTGGCAATAATCTCATTATCATCATTGATATCGACTGCTTCGATAAGCGTATAAGGCGAATCACATGAGGTGAGAAGGTTCAGATTAATAAATTCATCTGCGTTAATGTTATACATAAAGGCATTGGTTTCACGATTAGCTTCATTACTGGACTCAATATCCGCACGCCCAACAACGATATTTCTATTGTTTATCGACCGCGGAATGACACCCGCGTTAATAAAAAACCCATCTGGGTAACGTGTTTCGTTAGTATCGACATTGTGTATAAAGAAGCGATCTCTTGCGACTTCATTGGGTGCCCTGGCCACTGTGCCGGTGATCCAGCCCTTATCGTTAACCGCTACTGCCTGACTGGCTAAATCTTTTTCGTCAGTCAGAAAGAATATGGTTTCGCCATTTTCAAAGTAAGCTGCCTGAGTTTCTACTTCTGTGTTCCTGAATTGCGCCCCAGGCTTCAAAAAATTTACTGTTTCGCCCGTATGTGACCAACCCACTGCGAGGCCGTTGTTATTAATATCCAGGATGCGGTTTTCCCACGCGAATTTCTCAGTCGTCGGTTCGAAAGGTAACGGAAAAATTTCAGAAGACAGTACTTCACCACTGGCATTAAGTTGCCAGATGGTCGCCCGTTTGGAGGAGTTTTGCTGGTAACTCCGACTATTTATAAGGCTGTATAAACAGAATTCTTTGGCGACATCGCCACGCTCGCCATCATCCGTGCAGGTTGCGGCACTTTCTCTTATTGCCGGAGAAAATCGGGTCGTCCCATAGCCTCCAACCTGAAAATTTCGGTTTACCGCAAACGCCTCAGAAATTCCATTAACTAATGTATCTTTAGGTAACAGCGCCACGGTCTGAGAACCTACCTGCACAAAGGCACGGCGATAAATATCATTAATTGTGTATCTGATTAATTGGTCATTATTGTTGGTGTATTCCACATCTTGATAGGGCGATTGAGAATAACCAACAATGAAATCTCCATTAAGACTATCCCGTGCGATTGTGGTGACTGACTGGCTAAAATCGTCAAATTTCTCGACGAAATTGTCAAAGCCCTGAACGAATCGGGTGTCGACTAAATCGGTGGAATAACTCTTAAATTGTGCAATTCTTTGCTTGCGTAACAAAAATGTGTTTTGGCTTGTGAGGTTATTAAGGTAACTCACGATAAGCGTGTAATCTATATCACTGAAGATGCCATTCTTAATATCATCTTCGTTTTCAATAGAGGCTTCATTAATAGCAAAAAAGTTGGTCTGCTTTAATCGCTCCACATCAATAGGAGGATTATACTCATTGCTCGTGGTGACTAATAATGTATCACTATTATCGATTGACTGAGCAAAGGTGTTTTTGGCCTTATTGGTAACGGGTAGCGGTGTTATCGAATAGGTTGCAGCAATGGAACTTAAGCTGGTTAAAGTTAACAGAGCGGCTGCAATTGGTTTAATTTTCATGGAGTATCCTATTTACTGCTGATCGCCCAGCATACTTTCTAATTCATCCCAGCGAGCATATTTCGCAGCTAATTTTTCTTCTATCTCGGTTAGCTGCGTGAGCGCATTTGAGGTTTCATCATTTGCTCGCTTAAAAAATTCGGGGTGGTTTACAACTTCTTGTAATTCTGCCAGCTTTTCCTCTAATGATTCAATCTCTTGAGGTAAGCTTTCTAGTTCTCTTTGCGCTTTATATGATAGTTTTTTAGGCTTTTTGCTTACTGGCGCGGGTTTTGGACTATTTTCCTTCGTATTAGTTTCACTTTTGTCTGATTTGAGCGACTTCCTTTCGAAAATATCAAACACTGAAATTCCTTTCGTCTTATACCACTGTTCAATATCGCTGAATCCACCGACAAACTCCTGAATTTCGCCGTTGCCTGCGAAAAAGAGTGAACTATCAGCCACGTTGTCGACAAACTCTCTATCGTGACTCACCAGTAACACGGTGCCAGCATAATTTAGAAGCAAACTTTCTAACATTTCTAATGTTTCCACATCCAGATCGTTAGTCGGTTCGTCGAGCACCAAAACATTACTGGGTTTGAGCATGAGCTTCGCCAGCATTAAACGATTCTTCTCACCACCCGACAACGACTTTACCGGGGCATTGACGCGCTCAGGAGGAAACAGATAGTCCTGCAGGTAGCTGATAACGTGGCGGGGTTGTCCATTTACAATCAAATCGCGTTTGCCGTCGCCCACCGCATCTATGACAGATTTGTCGAGATCCAGTCCCTGCCTGTGTTGGTCGAAATATGCCACTTCAAGATTAGCACCCTGTTTGCATGTGCCGCTATCAGACTGAAGTTGGCCAAGTAATAATTTGATGAGAGTGGTCTTGCCACATCCGTTGGGACCAATCAAGGCTATTTTGTCGCCCCGTAACAAGGTCAGGTTGAGATCACGTACAAGTGGTTTTCCTTCGATGGCATAACTTAAATGCTGTGCTTCAAAAACCGTCTTTCCAGAGCGCACCGAGGCAGATTGCGATACTACCGCGTTACCCTGTACTTCACGACGTTGTCGGCGCTGTTCTCTAAGCTTTTTTAGTGCCCTTACCCTGCCCTCATTACGGGTTCTGCGTGCCTTTATGCCTTGGCGTATCCACACTTCTTCCTGGGCAAGTTTTTTATCAAATTCTGCATTTTGATTTGCTTCAACCTCTAAATCCTGTTGTTTCTTTTCAAGGTAAGTTGCGTAGTTACCCGGATAACTGGTTAAGGTTCCTCTGTCCAAATCGATGATGCGCGTGGCCATACGTCTGATAAATGAACGGTCATGGCTGATGAAAATAATGGCGCCATGATACGTGGCGAGCGATGTTTCTAACCACTCAATCATGGCGATGTCTAAATGGTTGGTGGGCTCGTCAAGTAATAGAATATCTGGGGCGCGCACTAATGTACGGGCTAGTGCTGCTTTACGACGCCATCCGCCGGATAGTTCAGCAAGTTTGGTGTCGGGAGACAGTTGCAATTGGGACAGAGTTTGTTCAATTTTTTGTTCGAACTGCCACGCGTTCTGAGTTTCTAATTGTTCTTGTAAATTTTGTAAGCGAATCAGGTTGGCTTCTGTTGGATTTTCCGCCACGGTTTGGGTTTGGTGAAAATACGCCTTTATAGTTTCTCCTAATTCGGCTAATCCTTCCGCTACATAATCGAAAATACTTACATTAGTGGTTTGCGGAGGATCCTGCTCTAACCTGGCAATGATGGTTTCATTGTCAATTATTCTCTGCCCGTCATCAGCATTGATCTCGCCAGCGATGACTTTTAATAACGTGGATTTGCCGCTGCCATTTCTCCCTACCAGACACACCCGTTCTTTGGGTTGCACCACCAGGTCGATGCCATTCAATAGAGGTGGACTGCCGAACATCAACGAAATATTTTTTAATTGAAGTAAACTCATTTTAAAAACTGCTCAAGAGTTGCGTTATCGAATGGCCAACCAAGTTCCGCATGGGTGTCTTCACGTTTTATCACGGGGATACGGGCACCGTATAAATGATATAACTCGGCATCGTTCCGTATATTTACCTTTTTAACGTCTATAGGCTGGTTAATCTGCGCAAGGAGTGCCATCGCATCCTCACACAAGTGGCATCCGGGGCCGGTATATAAAACAACACTTAACATGATAAGACCCAACACTTATGGATATTGCTGTGGCGCTCGAAATCAGTTGGAATAGTTTGCTTGGTTATGTCGGTGATGCGTAACCCTAAGGCTTCAATTTCTGCCGTGGCTAACTTAAATCCGCGACGATTATTTGAAAAGATAATCTCTCCGTTTTCTTTTAGACATTTTCTGGCGTGTGTTATGAGGTCAACATGGTCGCGTTGTACGTCCCAGGTAGTATGCATTCGCTTGGAGTTTGAGAAAGAAGGTGGGTCGATAAAAATCAAGTCATACTTGGCTTGATGGTCGGCTAGCCAGCTTACACAATCAGCTTGAATAAAGGCATAAGGCCCGCTTAATTTATTCTGCTTGAAATTCTCTTTCGCCCATTCCAGATAGGTATTCGACATGTCCACCGTGGTGACCGAGCGCGCCCCACCCAATGCTGCAAAAACCGACACCGAACCCGTATAAGAAAACAGGTTCAGCACATCTTTCTGGGCTGATTTTGCCTTTACGATCTGACGCGTCTCACGATGATCCAAGAACAAGCCGGTATCTAAATAATCGGTAAGATTCACCAGAAATTGCGCGCCCTTCTCATGCACAATACGCGTTTCGCCTTTTTGAGAAAGCTTATTGTATTGCTGCGTGCCTTTTTGTTTTTCACGTACTTTTAAATAGACATCTTTCGCTCCGACACCACACACAGCGGGAGCATGCAACAACACCTCCTGCAAACGACGTTTCGCCTTTTCTTCTGAGACGGTTTTCGGTGGCGCGTATTCCTGGATCACAAGGGCGTCGCCGTATCGATCAATCGCCACGTTATAATCAGGCAGATCGGCATCGTAAATACGGTAACAATCAGTATGCTGGTACTTAATCCATTTATTGAGCTTTTTAAGATTTTTTTGCAACCGATTGGCAAACTCGTGATTACTACCACTGACATTGAATTGCTGACAATTCTGTTCATCTAACAGGTAGTTTACTAAACGACACTCAAGTTTACCGTTATTGATGGCATAGTCTTTCTGGGCTTTTAATTTAAGCAACTTCAATAGATCTCGATTACTGCTAAGCAGCGACACATGCCAACCCTGCCATGCAGTTTTGAGGTGTTGCCCCCAATCTGTGAACAAAGAAATAAGCTCGGTTAGTTGACCGAGTCGTTCGCCGTATGGTGGGTTGCTCACTAAAAATCCATCCGCCTTTACGGGCGGACAATACGTTGTCGCGTTGGAGTGCGCAAATTCAATATCAGCAAACACGCCCGCGTTATCTGCATTTTTACGTGCAATAGCAATCAGGTTTTTATCAATATCCGCGGCAAAAATATTCTTTAGTCCATCTTTTTGTGCGCCGACGGCAGCGTTAATCAATTGCTCCCAAACGGTTTCGTCATGTTGTTTCCAGCGCTTAAACCCCCAATATTCTCTTTTCATTGCAGGCGCTATATTGCGTTGTATATAGGCGGCCTCAATCGCCAGAGTGCCCGAACCACACATCGGGTCGACCAGTGGCTGCGAGGTATCTTTAGTCCAGCCAGAGCGCATCAGCACGGCGCAGGCAACATGTTCTTTTAGTGGAGCATCACCCGTTTGTTGTCGATAAGCACGTTGGTGTAAACTGCTACCGCTTAAGTCGATACCAATGGTGATGAATTCTCGTCTGCAACGCGCAAAGATTGGCAGGTCAGGCTTATATTTTTGCACCGAAGGCCTCTCGCCCACATGCTCCACAAATTGATCAACAATCGCATCTTTGATTTTGACCGCACCGAATTGGGTGTTTTTTATCACCCGGTTGGTACCATGAAACGCAATACTTAACGTTTGATTCGGTTCAAGGTGTGCAGACCAATCAACTTCTTTGGCGGCGTCATACAGCCCTTCGGCATCATTAAATTTATTTTCCGTCAGTACCCACACCACTCTGTTGGCTAGTCGGGACCATAAACAGAGGCGATAGGCCTGCTCTAATGTACCTGAAAATGTAAGTTGTCCTGGTGAGGCTTTGATTTGCGCATCAGGAACCAGGTTTTTTACTTCTTCAGCTAACAGTTCGTCTAACCCTTTGCTGGTGGTGAGTAGTATTGAGTTCATAGTTCTCTTAATTATAGGGATTTAGCAATACGCTTAATCAAATCTGGTCCTTGATAAATAAATGCGGAATAGATTTGGATTAACGATGCGCCTGCATCTAAACGCTGTTTTGCAGTGTGTTCAGAGTGAATGCCACCCACACTGATAATGGGTAATGCTCTATCTAAATCGGCGGCAAGTTGTTTAGTGATTTGGTAACTTTTATCGTTTAGCACCGCACCGCTTAATCCTCCCGTCTCACTGGCATTTTTCAGTCCTTCAACAGGCTCACGTGCCAATGTGGTATTGGTGGCGATGACACCATCCATTTTCGACTCGACCAGTGCGCGGGCAAAATCTGATACTTCAGTTGCTGACAGGTCTGGCGCGATTTTAACGAAAATTGGGACATACTTGCTGTGGGTCTGACATAACGTTTCCTGAGCCTGTTTTAAGCCATTAAGCAGCGTTAAGAGTGCTTCGCCATGCTGCAGCTTACGTAACCCAGGCGTGTTGGGAGAAGAAATATTAACCGTGATATAGCTAGCATATGGGTACACTTTATTTAGGCAAATTAAATAATCGTTGAGTGCTTGTTCTTCCGGCGTATCTTTATTTTTGCCGATGTTTATGCCGATTACCCCTTTGTATTGAGACCGCTTCACCTGTTCAACAAGGTAATCCACCCCCTTGTTGTTAAAGCCCATACGATTAATGATGGCTTGTTTCTCCGGAATACGGAATAACCTGGGTTTAGGGTTACCAGCTTGAGGGCGTGGGGTAACGGTGCCCACCTCGATGAAACCGAAACCCATAGCCGCAAATGCATCAATACATTCGCCGTTTTTATCCAGTCCCGCCGCTAAACCTACCGGATTAGCGAATTTGATCCCTGCCACCGTAGTGGGTTTAGTAACAACTTTTTGCGAATAGAGTTTCTTTAATGGCGTGTGCTGGGTGCGATGCAACCACTTGATCGCAAGATCATGGCTGGTTTCCGGTTCACACTTGAGTAGTAAATTTTGAATAAGTGAATGCATATCAATTATAAAAAAGCCCTGAATACCAGGGCTTTTTTCAGTCAGGTAACAATTGCCACCATTCTAATGGTTAGACTTGACGCTTAAAAGCATCAATTCACGCAATGCGACAGAAAACTTAGCAAATTCGTGTGTATTGCTAGTTTTAAACTCAGACATCATGTGATACCAGCGTTTTAACAACGTCTGATTTTGTTCCATCCAGCTGTCTAAGATTTCGTCAGCGTCTTTAGCATCAGGTCGTGACTGCAATAAATTAGCCGTGATTGAACGTTGCTGCCAATCTAGCTCTTCACGATAAGACGCTCGGGCTAGTGCCTGCCAATGGTTGCTCACCGATTGATTAGTAATTTGCTCCAGGAACCAGTGTAACTCAAGACGGGATCCTAGCTGGAAGTACAGTTTAGCTATTACCGAAGTGTCATGTGAATCTGCTTCATCAATTTGTGCCAGATCTAAACTGGAGAACATATTAGAGAAACTGGCCACTTGATAAGCGATATCCTGCGGAACACCTTCTTTAGAATAACGCTGTGTCATTTTCTCCAAATACGCATATTCCGCTTCAACTAGGTATTCCTGCAAATGCCGGGTTAAATTATCGAAGGTGGTTCGATAACGATCAATCGATTCCTGAATACCTAGCGATTTATTGCCGTGGCGTAAATACCAACGTGACGCACGTCGCATAATTCGGCGACACGCTTCAAGCATTTCCAATTGAAGATCAGCCGGAATTTTATTGTCTAAATCTTCAATTTGTTCCCAGATAGACTCTATATTGAAAATACCTTTAATAATGGCATAAGCATTAGCAATTTCATCTACCGTGGCACCGGTTTCTTCCTGCATTCTGAACACAAAGTTCAACCCCATATCGTTTACGATATTATTGGTTAACTTAGTGGCGATAATTTCGCTACGTAACGGGTGTTCTTGCATTTGTTGACTGAATTTGTCACGCAACACTGCAGGAAACGCGGTGATAAGTAATTTGCTATGGTAGGGGTTGGCCGTAATTTCCGGAATATTTAATGCGTCTTTCAGTACCATCTTTCCGTAGGCTGATAACACGCTTAATTCCGGACGGGTAAAGCCCCTGTCGGACGCCACGCGGTCAGAAATTTCATCATCCGTTGGAATAAATTCCAACTCACGATTTAATAGCCCTTCCCTTTCAAGTCCGTGGATAAAACGCAACTGCTCTTTCAGCAGGGTCACGCCCGAGCGCTCGGTGATGGAAATAGATTGTGTTTGACGATAACAATCTTGCAATACCAATTCTGCAACATCATCGGTCATATCATAAAGCAACGCATTGCGCTGTTTGAGTGTTAAATCACCATTGGCGACCAGACTGTTTAACAAGATCTTGATATTTACTTCGTTATCCGAACAGTCTACACCCCCGACATTATCTATAAAGTCAGTATTAACACGACCGCCGTGCGCTGCATATTCGACGCGGCCAAGCTGGGTTAGACCCAGATTTCCACCCTCACCTACGATCTTGGCTTGGACATCTTTGCCATTAACCCGTAAGTCATCGTTGGCCCTATCCCCTACATCAGAATGGCTTTCTTTTGTACTCTTAATATAGGTACCGATCCCACCATTCCACAGCAGGTCAACAGGCATCTTTAGGATATTGTGGATCAATTCATTAGGCGTCATTGTTTGCTGACGTGTCCCTAACCACTTTTTCATTTCAGCGGTTAATTTAATCGATTTCGCCGAACGATTGAACACACCCCCACCCGTGGAAATAAGCTTGCTATCATAGTCTTCCCATGACAACGAAGGGTTTTCGAATAGACGCTGGCGTTCTTTGTAGCTGGCTTTTGCATCCGGATTGGGATCAAAGAAAATATGCAAATGGTTAAATGCCGCAATCAAACGGGTATGTTCTGACAGCAACATACCATTACCAAATACGTCACCGGCCATATCACCTACACCAATGGCGGTAAACTCCGTGGTCTGACAGTTAATGCCCATTTCACGGAAGTGACGTTTCACAGACTCCCAGCCACCACGGGCGGTAATACCCATTTTCTTATGGTCGTAACCTACACTGCCGCCTGATGCAAACGCATCGCCCAACCAGAAATTAAATTCGGCGGCAATGCTATTAGCAATATCTGAAAACGTTGCGGTGCCTTTATCCGCCGCAACCACCAGATACGGGTCGTCTTCATCAAGACGTACCACATCTTTAGGTGGCACGATTTCACCGTTAACAATGTTGTCAGTAATATCCAGCAGACTTCGGATAAAGGTGCGGTAACAGTTCTGACCTTCTGCCTGGACTGCGGCCCGACCTTCACTAAATGGCAATTGTTTACAAATGAAACCGCCTTTTGCTCCAACCGGTACGATGACCGTGTTTTTGACTTGTTGCGCTTTCACCAGACCCAATATTTCAGTACGGAAGTCTTCCTGACGATCTGACCAACGCAATCCACCGCGCGCCACCTTGCCACCGCGCAAATGAACACCTTCAACCCGCGGGCTATAAACGAAGATTTCGAATTTAGGTAATGGCAGCGGCATATCTGGAATAAGCTCAGGCATCATCTTAAATGATACATACGGCTTCTCAAGGCCGGCATCGTCAAGTTGATAGAAGTTTGTGCGTAAAGTCGCCTTCATCAAATCCAGGTAGCGTCGAATAATACGGTCATCGTCCAGATTGCTCACGTTATCTAACTGTGACTTGATTTCGATTAGGAGGGCTTCCTGCTTCTTCTGGTTGCGCTTCTTTTTAGGATTAAAACGCTGTTCAAAGAAATCAATTAGCAACTTGGCAATGTCAGGGTAATTCGACAGGGTATTTGCGATATAGTCGCGGCTGAATGAACTGCCTGTCTGGCGCATGTACTTTGCGTAGGCGCGTAAAATGGTGACCCGTCGTCCGGTCATGCCACCACCTAATATCAGGCGGTTAAATGCATCATCTTCTAAGGTGTTATGCCAAACTTTCGCGAAAGCATCCTGAAACAGTTCCTGTGCTTTCTCCATATCCATGTGCTGACCGCTTTTGTGCAACATGGTGAAGTCCATGACCCAGTTGCGCTCATTTTCGGAGCAGGTGATTTTGTACGGACTTTCATCGACTACGCGAAGACCAAAATTCTCCAGCATCGGTAGGACGTCGGAAAGATGAATTGGTTCGGCTTTATGGAACAGCTTGAGCTTAACGATCTGACTGTCAGATTGCTCTTCTTGAGGACGATAGAAAAGCATATCCAAGGTATGATTTTCATCTAACAGCTCAAGTTTTTGAATATCAATCAATGCAGCGCTGGGTAAGTTTTGCTCCATATAGCTACGGGAAAAGGCATTAAGATATTTCTTTTCCAGTGCTTTTCCATTTGCTTCACCATATGCGGCGGTGATCGAGGAGGCTAGCTTGTCATTCCACGACTTGGTTAGTTCAATTATATTTTTCTCAATTTCCTTCACATCATATTCCGCATTGTTATCATCGACCCGTGCTATGTAGTGTGTTCTTGCATACACAGATTCAGAGAAATAAGTAGTAAATTCGACTTCTTCTTTAGCACCTAAAGAAGCTTTTAGCAGGGCTTGCGTGTCTTTACGAAGTTGGGTGTTGTAACGCTCTCTGGGCACAAACACCAAACATGAAAAGAAACGACCAAATATATCTTTTCTGATGAAGAGCTTCGAAATCCCCCGTTCTTGCATCTGAAATATTCCCTTAACTATCTGTGCAAGTTCAGCCGAAGGCGTTTGCAATAATTCGTCGCGAGGATAGGTTTCAATTATATTGACAAAGGCTTTATAAGCATGAGTCCCAGGCTCAAAACCTGAGTGATCGCAAACGCGTTTTATTTTTTCTCGCAGGATTGGCAAGTCGATTGCGCTGGAATTATAAAACGACGCTGAATAAAGGCCTAAGAAGCGGTGTTCACCAACTACGTGACCTTCTTTATCATACGCTTTGACGCCAATGTAATCCATGTACGCTGGTCTGTGTACGCGGGCGCGCGAGTTGGTCTTGGTCAGGATGAGTGGGTTACTGCTCAATGCTGCACTTCGTGCAGTGGCAGGTAAATTCGAAACCAGGCGCTCTCGATCACTGATTGAGTTTTTCATTAAACCCAGGCTGGTATCATTTTGCGGTACCCAACGATGATCCCCTTCGATGGCCTTCACATCATAATAGCGGTATCCCATGAGAGTGAAGTTATGATCAGCTAACCAGTTCAGAAAGGTTTTGGTCTGCTTTTTCTCGTCACCAGAAACTGGCCAGTTCAACTTATCTGCTTGCTCGATAACTTCGTCAAGCTTCTTGCCCATGGCTTGCCAGTCGTTTACCGCCAGCCACACTTCTTCAACCACTGAATGCAGCTCTTTGGTTAACGTATCAATATCTTTCTTCGCGGTTTGACGGTCAATCTCGATAAAAAGTACGGTTTCTTTAGTAATGCCGTTGCCTGCTTTACCCGGCTCTACAAACTCGGTTATTTTATTTTCATTGTTACGTTTTAAACCGATAGGACTATGCAGGAATAAATGGGAATTGATACCCATCCGGTTTAACGCCATACGCACGGAGTCCACCAGAAACGGCATATCCTTAACGATAATCTCAACAATTGTGTGACTTGAGTGCCACCCTTGCTTTGCAATTTCGGGATTAAACACCCGAATAAAGGGCTTTTTACTATCAAATGTTTCTAATGCGTTCCATAAACTCAATGTGGCGCCATAAAGGTCGCTGTCATTGCGATATTCCAGGTCATCATTGGAAATGTTTTTATATAACAGACGACCAAACTGCTGAACTAGTGCTTTTTGCCGTGCGTCCACTTTTTTGTCGATAAGTGAATAAACATTGTCTAGCAGTACTGAATGCCGCTGAGAGGTGACTGTCATGAATAAACCTTTTGTTGTCGTAAGTGCAGAGTATCACTCGCTATTTTCGCTAAATATTGGCGCTAATGAAAGCCTTATTTAACGTCAATTTAACAGCATAGATAAGTATGCAACTTTACATTATAAAAAAGGGCCTTAACGGCCCTTTTTTGCTTAGCTATGCAAAAAATTTTAACGATTATAGCTCATTTCGCTTGTACCAAAGAAGTCTGGCCAGTGCGGGTAATACGATTATTGCGCCTAACATGTTCACTAGGAACATAAATGTCAGCAAAATACCCATATCCATTTGGAATTTAAGGGTAGAGAAAACCCAGGTACTCACGCCTATCGCCAACGTAATGCCCGTAAATAATACGGCACTTCCCCGCTCTTTCAAGGCGGCAAGATACGCAGCTTGGACCGTATCGCCATGTTTTAACCGGTGACTCATCGTTGAGAGTATATAAATCCCATAATCCACACCGATACCTACCCCCAAAGCAATGACAGGCAGGGTGGAAACGGTAAGGCCAATTTCCAGGTAAGTCATTAGTGCCTGTGCAAGCACCGAAACAACGTACAGTGGGATCACGACCGATAGCGTTGCACGAAGCGAGCGGAAACTAAGCAAGCAAAGTAATATTACCGCACCGAACACATAGGCCATCATAGGCATTTGCGCACTCTTAACCGCTTCATTGGTAGCGGCCATTACACCGACCGGACCAGATGCTAGGCTAAACTTCATATCATCGGTCTCATAATCTTGACGATATTCTTTAACAGCATCCACTACTCGGGATATCGTTTCTGCCTTATGGTCTTCCATAAAGAGAATAACCGGCATGACTGAGCAATTACCATTGAGTAAGCCCGAAGAGGTTGGAATGCGCGCTATTGCCTGCACCAGTGTCTGCTGGTTTCTTGGTAATACCTGCCACTTTACATTACCTTCGTTGTAACCGGCGTTAACCACTTTAGCAACAGAAGCCAGCGATACGGTTGATTGAACGCCTTTAACGTTTTCCATTTTCCACTGAAAGTCATCTATAGCTTTCATTACGGTGTAAGAAGTACACGCTTCCGGTGAGGTTTCCACCAGTACTGAGATGTAATCGACTGTCACTTCGTATTTATCGGTAATCAGAAATGTATCTTGGTTATACCGAGAAGACTCATGCAAAGCAGGCGCGCCTGCATGTAAATCTCCTATTTTCATATTCTGTGATTGATAAAAACCAAACGCGAATAAAAGTGTAGTTATGACCAGAATAACTGGCGCAGCCTTTTTCTGAGAACAGCAGGCCACCATATTCCAAAACTTATTACTTCTCTCTTCTTTCCCTGCAAACTTATCAACATAATGGGAATCAAATTTTAAGAAACTCATTAACACGGGAAGTAAAATCAAGTTAGTTAGGATGATAACCGCTACACCCATGCTCGCGGTGATGGCAAGTTCACGAATGATACCGATATCTATAACCAGTAAGGTCATAAAGCCCACGGTGTCTGATAATAAAGCAATACCACCAGGAACTAATAATGTGCGAAATGCACTCATCGCCGCATGTTTGGCGCCAGAACCATTCACGGCTCTTTTCTCAACGGCATTGATCATTTGAACGCCGTGACTGACCCCTATCGCAAATACCAGGAAGGGAACAAGTATTGACATGGGATCCATGCCAAATCCCATAAATGAGAGCAAGCCAAGTTGCCAAACCACTGCAATGACTGAACACAATAACGGTAGGATGGTAAGCATGATATTGCGTGAAAAGAAATACACCATCACGGCAGTTATTGCTAATGCAATAGCAAAAAACAGCAGTACATCTTTGGCACCGTCAGCGACATCCCCTATCATTTTGGAGAAGCCGATGATATGGACCGATATACTATCGGAACTGAATTGGTTACGTATTTTTTCTTCTAGTTCATTGGCAAACTTTAATGTATCAAGCTGTTCACCTGTTTGCGGATCAAGTTCCAGTAACTGTGCCGTGACCATTGCACAGCTGTAATCACTTGATACCTGGCGACCAACTATATTTGCTTTTTCAACATTTGCTGCGACCAGCTGCAGCGCAGCTGGAGAAGAGGAGTTGAAATCCGCTGGGATTACCGGGCCCCCTGCAAATCCACCTTCCACAATTTCTGTAAAACGCGTGGATGGCGAAAACAAAGAGACCACTAGCGCACGATTAACCCCATTGATAAAAAAGAGTTGGTCATGCACGTTCTTAAGTGTGTCAAAAAAGTTTTGATTGTAGATATTCCCTTGCTTATCGCACACAGAAACCAACACACTATTAGCACCGCCAAAATCTTTGCGATACTTCATGTAAGTCTGCATATATTCGTGATTTAGCGGAATATTTTTTTCAAACCCCGCATCAAGGCGCATCTGTGATGACTGGTATCCCAAAAACAGTGTAGCCAGGACAAAAAGGAACACGACAATTTTGCGACTCCCAAAAACGATGCGTTCTGCTAAATGAGTAATACGTGACATGTCGCTCGTTAATCCAAATTAAGTTTTTTGATGCCGTTAGCGCTAACACCAATTATTTTATTGTTAAATTTTACAGCATTTAATACCGCCGCTTTATCATCCAGTTGTTGAACCGACACTTCTTTAGGTCTGTTGCATTGAGTGATAGGCGTATAAGGTGAATCTGTACTATCGGGTAACGGACGGCTAAGCGTCACTACGATCCCATTATTACCCAGGGCAGTAAGTCGTTCATCCGAAAGAGGTATGAGCGAATTTAACGTACTGGTTGAACAGGTGCTGACGTATCGCCATACTCCCTGCTCTTTCATTTTAAAAACATTGCCTCTTAATCCAACCGCCACGACTGTATCGCCAGATAAAGGACGAATATCGAAAAACGAGCCGGTGTAATCGACTTCATAGCGATTCCAACTTTTTCCGTGATCCGTGCTATAGGCCAGGAGGCCAGCTTCACCTGCCATATAAAGAATGTCATCGTCTAATGTCACCCTATTAATGTGCGGTAAAATTGAGTTTAATTCCTGTTGATAAAAATCTTCGTCTTCTTCTCTCACTTGTTCCAGGTATGCCTGGTCATCAGCGCTAAGTAGCGTCGGATGACGCTCTGCATTCCAGGCCTTACCCCCGTCGGTTGTGCGATAAAATAATCCGTACGCACCTACTGCAATACCATGTTGGTCATCAAAAAATAAAACGTCTAAAAATGGACGCTCTATATCTGGATTAAATAACTGCTGTTGCCAGCTCGTGCCTTTGTCCGAAGAATGCAAGATAATAGCGTCGTGCCCTACAGCCCATACATTATCACCCACTATGTCGACAGCGGTTAATGTAGAATGGGTGGGCACGCTCTGTTGCGTGAATGTCTCACCATCATCTGAAGTTAATATATGACCGCGTTCGCCAACAATTACCATGTATTCTGAAGCGGCAACATCAAGTAAAACCGATTGCTTTACCAGTGGTGCCATAAATGCTTGCTCTGCTGAAGCAGTTGAAACCATGCAAGCTGCGGCCATTGCCCAAAAGGCTTTTTTCATAAGTAACAAGTAACCTTTTCCTATTTCAGTAGCGTTAAACAAAAACGGTTGGCAAAGCCAACCGTTCAAATTCGATTAGCGCATCCCTTCTCGCCGTAATGCTTGAGGCGTAAATTCAACCTCACGAGGACGAATTGAGAAATCGTACATTTTCTCTTCGTTATCTAGACCAATAGCCAAATAGCGACGAGAGTTCAAATCGTGATACACGTCAAGCGTTGACCAATGGGTTGGTACTTCATAATAGTTGATCCCATACGCAAACGCGACTCGATAAAGCTCTCCACGGTTATCGTACATATCAGCTACCTGAATTTGCCAGCTGTCTTCATCAATAAAGAAAACGCGTTTTTGATAAACGTGGCGGAAGCCATCCTTCAATGTCGCTTCAACTACCCATACGCGATGCTTTTCCCAACGGGTCAAATCAGGATTGATATGGTTGGGTTTAAGAATATCTTCGTACGATACGTCTTTGCTATGTAGCTGGTAATTGTTATAAGCAACATACAACTCTTGTTTACCTTTCAATTCCCAGTTGTAGCGATTCGGTGAACCGTTAAACATATCAAAGTCATCGGTAGTACGCAGACCATCGGCCGCCGTTCCTGGTGTGTCATAAGCAATATTAGGTGCTAAACGAACACGTCGCTGACCTGTATTGTATGTCCACGCCTTACGCGGCTCTTTGACCTGGTCCACTGTTTCATGTACTAACAAAGCTGTCCCGGCAAGACGTGCAGGTTCCGTTACTTTTTGTTTGAACATAAACAGGATATTGTCTTCAAGGAGCTGCTCAGGTGTCGCATCTGGTTCGCTGTATTTTAACAATAGTTGTTCGTCGAAGCCGATTACGTTGTAACTACCAGAAGAAGTTACAGCGGCTTGTCCGCCCGCCCGTTCTACCGCTTCACCACGATAGCGCAGGATATGGTTCCAAATTACTTCCAAACCGTTTTGCGGAATGGGGAACGGAATTCCGATAGCAGCGCCCTTGATTCCATTACCGCCGTCCAGAAGCTCTGCTCTGGTGGCGTTAGCTAATGTTGCATCATAAACCGCTTGCGGATTAGATGCTGTACGACGGGTTTCATACACAGGCATTTTGAAGGTATCTGGATAGGTTTCGAACAATTTGATCTGACCTGCACTCAAATTCTCCGCATACTCTTTGTAGTTAGCCGCTGTAATTTCAAATTTCACTTTGTCATCAGCAAACGGATCAGGGTGGTGATCGCCAACACTATACCCAGCAGGTGCTTTAGTGATACCACCATTCCACGCAGGAATACTTCCATCCGCGTTAGCAGCCTTCTCAGCGCCAAGAGGGGTAAGCGTATCACCTAGTTTTTTGGCCTCACTATCAGACACTTTAGCTAGCGCGCTGCTACCTATAGCAAACGACAATGCCGCTGCAATTAAACCAACTTTTTTAATCATCTTAGATACCTCTAGATTGAATACTTGATGTTAAACGAGACAAAGTCTCTGTCTGACAACGCATTAGTAGTACCAATACCACCCCAGAATGAACTGTAGGAAGCGGTCGCTGACCATTTGCTTAAATAATCAAACGTTAATGCAACACTTGCAGATTTAACATCTTCAGTAAACAGGAATAACGGATCTGGTGTCGTACCATCCACATCATGAGAAAACGTAGCCCGCGCTCTTAAATTGACCCCGGAGAATACGTTGTTGTAGTCTGCTACTGCTAATAAACGATACCCCCACGCGTCATCTGTCGCGAACGGATTTTCTTCTGGTCCGTCAGACAGGCCCATATGCAAACCCGTGCGTGGATTGCCACTTGGGGTAGGCTCAAGTGATGGTGTACGCGCGGTGCCTGGCGCATTTAAACGAATAACATTCGGATCAGGGAAATCCATAACATTTACCCAACCCACTTCTCCTAACAGGATAAAGTTATCAGAGCCCAGCGTAGGACCGAAGACATGGGACAAGGTCATTTGTGCCTGAAGTGTGTCTGAGAACAAGAAACCTTCAGCTGTTTCACCAGGGCCAACATTACGATCAATGTTGTTAAGCTGTGATATACCTTCCAGGTCTGGACGTAATCCAGCATTGGCAAGCTGTTCAGGCATTCCGGTATAAAGTAGCTCAACGTCATCTATCTGAAGCGGCTCATCCTTGCGATATGCAATTTCACCGGCCAGGGCCGTGGTACCAACATTGGTGTTAAAACTGAAACCATACAGCTTAATATCTTCCGGATAGAAAAACTGTGCTTCAGTGAAGGCTTCAAGGTCGGTAACATTAAACTTATCTACGCCTTGCGCTAAGCGACCTAAATCGCGCTGTATTGCTTCAGGAGTAAAGTTTGAGGTTATTCCTGAAATTAGCGGTCGCTGACTATGATAGTTAATGTGATAGAAACTTAACTCTGATTCATTTAACGATTCTGCAAACCAGGTTAGACGTAAACCATACTGACCTTGGTCATCTGCATCATTATGTGCATCATCTGAATAAGCGCGTAAAGCCACTTTAGTGGGATAAGCCAGATACGCTTGTGAAATTTGCGTAGCGTCAGCACCAGCATTAAGGGCGGCACCTAACTGGTTCAGGGAGGTAAGTAAGTGATCTAAATCGATATCAGGATTACCGGTAAAACCTAGCTGTATGTTGTTTTCCTGACCCCCTTCACCGGCAAAGTCATTGGTAGCAAAGTAACTTCCTGCAACCGGCAACCAACTGCGCTCCCATTCGTACTGGTAGTAACCTGAAACACTTACCGTGTCACTCAAGCCAATTGAGGCGAAAACCATCCCTACCGGAATAAAGACTTCTTTTAGTTCGGCACCAGGTGCACGCGCACGCGTTACGTCAATCGGGTTGGTCGTGTTAATGCCGTGTTGGATAAAAGTACTCTCCCCCCAGCTGATAACCTGTTGACCTACACGAACAGTAAGCGGCTTATTACCAAGCCACCAGTCGCCGTAGAAAAATGCATCCAGCAAACGGGCATCCTGACAAAGCAGTTCTTCAGCATCAGGGTCCGCACACAAATCTACTTGCTGACCAGTGATGGGATTTGACCAAGGGCGGTCTCCGTCTTGTTGTTCAAAATCGTAGAACCAAAAGCCACTGGCGAAGAAGCCATAGTCGCCGAAGTTGATATCTAATTCGTGAAGACCGGAGATTTGAGTTGAATATGGGTCACCTGGATCATGCGCCAAATTACCTAAATCACCATTTGTCGAATAAGCGCCATTGGAGTTGGCCCATACATCGGCACTGGGATAAATAACATTGGTAGCAGCGTTATAGCCGGTCCAATCAAACTGTGGATGATTACTGTTTCCAATAAGACTATAGTCCCTGTCTTCGGTACGAATACTGGTTGCAAGAGTGAAACTAGAGTCGAGTGATACACTAACATCACCAAATTGCCAGCTTGCTGCCTGTGTTGACATCGAAGCTGCGCCTAAAAGGGCGATAACTCCTGCTGCAATAGGTGACTTTTTAAATGCGCTAGGCCTGTTTGTCATATTTTTTATTCTCCTAAATCTTCGCTGCAACGCGAAGACATAAAGACCAACCATATTGATTAACAAAATGATTACATCATTTCGTTTGAATCGCAAGAACTAATCGTACCAGTTCCACAATAGATAACATGAAAGGTATCAATCAGTTATTTTTTATCTTTATTTTGAACATCCATTGCAGACACTATCCTATCTTCTCAAATGAAACAATTTTGTTGTTATTATTAATAATCATCCTGAATCTTCCCTGAATCCCCTGCTTAGTAACAAAGGTGCGTAACCTTGAACTGGGGATCTGCACTCTGTGCCCTGTATCGGCGGTGACGATTACCGAGTTATTGCCAGGACGGTAAAACGCCTCACACCGTTTGTATGATAATGAAATTGAGAATAAATATACGCGTTCGCTACTTAGCTGTTGATTCATAGGCGAGACTTTTACTCACTTTTTCAAACACATCGCTACTTAAACCATCATGCTCAAGCAACCGCGCAAGCTGCCTTCTCATCTGTTCCTGATGGTGTTGATCGAATCGTTGCCATTGGGTTAGCGGGGTCACTAATCGCGCCGCAACCTGAGGATTACAGTCATCAAGTTTTAACAGGTAATCCGTCAGATACTGATAACCACTCCCATCCAGTGCATGAAATCCACTTGTGTTATAAAACGCAAAACTGCCAATCAGGGCTCTGACTCTATTGGGATTATCAATGCTAAATTGAGGATGCGATTGTAAGAGGGTCAAGTGAGAAAGTATGTCCGCCCTTTCGGTAGTCGCATGTAATGAGAACCATTTATCCAGCACGAGCGGATCATTTTTCCATTGTTCACCATACGTTTCCATTAAGGTTTTAAACAACTCTCTGTGACCATGTTGGGCGGCTTTCAATGCTCCAAGAGAATCTGTCATATTGTCAGACTGATTAAAATGCTCCTTAACTAAGTCTTCATGTTGGGTTAGTCTCGCCAAGTGGCCAAGCACAACATTTTTACAACGTCGAGCTATCACATCCTGCTGATTATATTGATAGCTATCCAACTGAATGGAGTGGTAAACATCCTTAAGTTCATTTTCAAGTTTAGTAATAAACTCTCGCGCGAATTGCTCTCTTGCAGCATGCAAAGTTTCGACATGGATATTGGTACGTGTCTGACATAGGGTTTCGAAGCTCGGTATCACCAGACATTCGCTGAGTAATTCGTAATTATTTTTTTCACTTTCCAGCGCGTCCCGCAATCCTTCCCATATCTTATCCTCCACCGATTGATTGATTTCATATTGCGTTATGCACCAGTCATATAACTGTTGCAAAGCATCCCAGCGGTTAAAATCATCCTGCGCATACAAAAATGTGGCCAGTAATGCTTCGCTACTTAACCCCTGCTTGATTCGAACAGGTGCAGAAAAGCCAGCGAGCATAACAGGAATAAGTTCTTGGCCGCCATTATCAAACGTTAGTGTAGTTTCAGGCTGGTCTAGAATTAAAACACCCTCCAACACTTTTTGTTCACAATCTTGGTAGTGCCGGCCATTTAAATCGATACAGGAAAAGCCTAATGGGATAAATAATTCGCTTTTGTCCTGTTGATCGGCTGTCGGTGGCGTGTATTGGGAAATAGTGACCCATGTTTTATCTGCCGACACTTTTTGACTAACGGTTATTTCGGGCGTGCCTGACTGGCTATACCAGCGAGAAAAATGCGCTAAATCCAAATCGGTTGCAGTTTGCATGGCACTGAGAAAATCGTCACAGGTTACCGCTTGACCGTCATAACGATTAAAGTATTCGTCCATGCCCGCACGAAACCTTTCTTTGCCAAGTAACGTGTGCAGCATACGAATGACCTCTGCGCCCTTGTCATAGACGGTGACCGTGTAGAAGTTATTCATTTCGATCACTTCATCAGGGCGAATAGGATGGCTCATTGCACTGGCATCCTCTGCAAACTGATGCTCTCTTATGACTCGTACATGCTTGATGCGATTACTTAGCGGGGAAGTCATATCAGCGCTGAATTGTTGATCCCGAAAAACGGTAAGCCCCTCTTTAAGACTCAATTGAAACCAGTCTCTACACGTTACCCGATTACCTGTCCAATTGTGAAAGTACTCATGGGCAATAACGGACTCAACGTTAAAAAAATCTTCATCTGTGGCGGTTTCCGGATTGGCTAACACGAATTTACTGTTGAAAATATTCAACCCTTTGTTTTCCATTGCCCCCATATTAAAAAAGTCTACGGCGACCACCATGTAAATATCCAGGTCATACTCAAGACCGTACTCCTGCTCATCCCACGCCATGGCCCTTTTAAGCGAATCCAAGGCGAATTGACCACGATCACGTTTGCCTTTATCAACATAAAGTTCTAATGCTACTCGCTTTCCGTTAAGCGTAATATACTCATCCTTTAATACATCAAACTCTCCTGCCACTATGGCAAACAGGTATGAAGGTTTAGGATGCGGGTCGACCCATTTAACCCAATGGGTACCATCAGCGTTAATGCCTTCATCAACCGGATTACCGTTAGAAAGCAAGGTGGGTAGAGTCTTACGTTCCCCATGTAAAGTAACCTGGTAAGTGGCTAAAACATCCGGGCGGTCAATAAAGTAGGTTATCCGCCGGAACCCTTCTGCTTCACATTGGGTGCAATAAACCCCATTTGAAAGGTATAAGCCTTCCAATGCTTTATTGTCGGCGGGAGAAATGGTGCATACAGTGGTAAGGGTAAATTCGTTGCTGACTGATGGGATCACAAGAGCGCTATCAGTGACCTCATAGTTAGTGATAGTTTGCCCATCAATTGACAGCTCCAGCAAATTGAGTTGTTCTCCATCCAGAACCAACTCTTGATCATGATTGCCATTGCGTTGTATCTTCAACACGCTATGCACCCGCGTACTTTGCGGATGCAGATGGATGGTTAATTCAACACTAGAAATTAAAAAGGCAGGCGGTTGATAATCCGCCCTACGTTTGACCTGCATACTCACGTAACCTCCTATAGATCGTTACGACTGTTGCTCCTTTGTACTGGCGTGGTAAGGAGGCGTTAATCTTAAAATTTTCACCCCAAGAAATGCATAGATGATTGCCAGAATTGGATTAATAACATTAAAGAAAGCGTAAAAGATGTATTCGAACGGATGAACAGCCAACACGCCATGCATATAAGCGCCACACGTGTTCCACGGAATGAGAGGTGACGTTAACGTACCACCATCTTCCAGGCTGCGAGACAAGTTTAATTGGTGAAGACCTCGTTTTTCAAACTCTTCTTTATACATTCTACCGGGCATAACAATCGCCATGTATTGATCGGCCGTGATCAGATTTGTTCCAATACACGTCAAGATAGTGCGGCTAATCATATCACCAGCCGAAGTGGCCCCGGCCAAAATAGCATTTACCGCGCGTTTTAATAATCCAGCTCTTTCCAATACTGCGCCAAAAGACAAAGCACAAATAATTAACCAGATAGTATTGAGCATAGAAGACATCCCCCCTCTGCTCAACAGGCTATTCAGATTTTCGTCCGGGGTAGAGAAACTTACGCCATCAAAAAAAGCAGCCCATACAATTTTGATAGTGCCTACAACATGACTATCGCCCTGCTGAATCATGCCTGCAATCACATCACTTTGAAATAAGATTGCCCAGATACCACCTAATATTGCCCCGATAGATACAGCAGGAAACGCAGGCATTTTTTTAATGGCTAAAGCCAATAATACAACCAGCGGAATTAATAAATACCATCCCAACGAAAAGGAATCATCGAGCAAAGTTTGCATATATTCTATTTTCTCTATTGAGGCCTTACCACTTTCAGAAAAGCCAAGTACTACAAATAGAATCAACGCCAAAATAAAACTGGGGATGGTTGTCCATAACATATAGCGGATATGTTCAAAAAGATCGGTACCTGCAACGGCCGGGGCTAAATTTGTGGTTTCTGAAAGGGGTGAGATTTTATCACCAAAATATGCCCCTGAAATAACCGCACCTGCTGTGATAGCAGCAGACATTTCCATCCCCGCCGCTACCCCCATCAATGCAACCCCCACTGTTGCAGCGGTGGTCCAGGAGCTACCAATACTCATTGCGACCACTGCACAGATCAAGCAGGAAGCGGCATAGAAAAAGGCTGGGTTGAGTAGCTCTAAACCATAGTAAATTAGTGTGGGTACCGTTCCCGCAAGCATCCAGGTACCGATTAGAGAACCTACTGCTAACAGAATTAAACAGGCGCCTAATGCCATGGAGATACCCTTGACAATGCCTTTTTCAATTTCCTTCCAGCTAAGCCCGTTTTTCATCCCGATAATCGCGGCAATTCCGGTGCCGAGTAATAGCGCAATCTGATTAGGCCCATATGAAGAGGCATCGCCAAACAAATAAACCGCAGCACCCATCATCAGGACAAGTAAAACTATTGGGAATAGCGCATCAAATAAAGTCGGCGTTTTTAGTTCTTTTTTCATTTTTAGTAATCTCTAACTACGCAATAGAGCGGAAAAACATAAAAGCGATGACGACTGGGCACACAAAGCGAACATACCAAGGCCAGATTTTCCAGAACATAGTATGTTCTGCTTGCGCATTACCTTCTTTTAACTCAGCTAGGATACTGTCTCTTCGCCATACCCAACCTGCGAAAATACACAGTACCAGGCCCAATAATGGTTGACTATATTGTGTCGTTAGCGCAATAACAAAACCGAACAATGCTTGGAAATTGAAGATGATAACCGCGCTGGCGAGAAAGATAATTAGCGTCATCAGCCAGACGGCTTTACTACGCTTCATCCCTTTGCTCTCCACTAAATACGCGACAGGAACTTCAAGCATAGAGATAGAGGACGTAACGGCGGCAATAACCATCAAGGCGAAAAATGCAAACCCCACAAATACGCCTACACCAGTAATTGAATCAAACAATGCCGGAAGGACGGTAAAAATAAGTTGATCACCTTCAATCAATAGTCCGTCAGCGGTGAATATCTCAACCCCGTTATGTAACGCAACATACATTGAGGGAATAATCAGCATCCCCGCTATGATAGCCACACCAATGTCCACTAGAGCTACCGAAGCGCCAATCGTGGGCAGGTTTTCCTGTTTAGCCAGATAGGAACCATACACCAGCATCGTACCCACCCCAAGTGACATTGAAAAGAACGCCTGTCCCATAGCACTTATAAGTAAATCGGGATCTAAAACGCGGCTGAAATCAGGGACCAAGTATGCGCTCCAGCCTTCTGCCGCGCCGGGCTGAAAGCTTACATAAACGATCAGCAATAAAATAATGACCACCAAGGTGGGCATCAGTCTAACCGACCACTTTTCAATGCCCGCTTTTACCCCGCCAAGTACAATCATAGCGGTTAGGCTTAAAAATAACGCACAGAAAATCAGGTTACGCGGAACGGAAAAAGACACCAGCCATTTTGATATAGACTCAGCCCCTACTATATTTGCGGCCGACTCCCCAAAGTAGGCAATCATCCATCCCCCGACGATGGCGTAAAAGGCGAGAATAAGCGAAACAGTAATGCCGCCCCAGATACCGACAGTACGTCCAATGGCATTCCCCGAAATTTTACCGAGAGCATCGACCATATTTGAACGATTAGCACGACCAATAATTAGCTCTGCCATTAAAACTGGGTAAGCCAGTACAAACGCGAGCAGTAAATACACCAGTACAAACGCTGCACCACCATTGCTTGCGACTTGTGTAGGGAAACCCCAAATATTACCAAGTCCAACGGCTGAACCGGCAGCAGCTAGGATAAAACCAATGCGTGAAGAGAATTCACCTCGAGATGCCATATGTGTAGTCCCTGAATTTTTATTTTTTATTATTTCTGGCAGACAAAAAAAAGAGGCTGGTATAAGCACCAGCCTCTTTTTAAAAAAACGCTCTTAATTTTGGGTAATCGCGTATTTGCCAGTGTTGAGCATATCATACGTGATATTTGCCGCTTCGGTAAGTAGTGGATCGATTTCATCCAACTCATCGGGCAAGTCATCTAACGATTTTACTGGTTCTTTTCCTAGACGGGCCAGTCGCTCGTTTGTACGTTTAAGTTGTTTTTCTTCCGCTTCAACTTTTTCAGCTATACGCTCGGATTTAACGAGCGAAATATAGTTACGATCCTTGTTTTTATTATATTCACTGATATCTTCCTGAATATAACTAAACTCCGGGTCCTGCATAATACGCGCGTTGTGTTTGGCAGTTAGCACATCAACAGCACTTTGACTATCGGAGAACGTCGTATAGTTTGCGCGGTTAATGCTGTCCCAAGGAAGCGCATTTTCTTCCTGACTTTCACCCCAGTCTGCCGGATTGATTGCAGAAGGGAACAAAATATCAGGCACCACACCTTTGTGTTGAGTGCTACCACCGTTAATGCGATAAAATTTGGCGATGGTAAATTGCACGCTTCCTAGCGGATTGTCGTACAGATCATAAATACGTCCTAACCCACGGTGCTGCTGAACTGTGCCTTTACCAAAGGTTTGTTCGCCAATCACGATCCCACGATTGTAATCTTGCATGGCCGCAGCAAAAATTTCCGATGCAGAAGCACTATAACGATCTACCAAAACTGTGAGTGGGCCGTCATATGCAACCACACCATCTGTATCACGATTAACTGAAACCTTACCTTCGCCATAGCGAATTTGCACCACTGGACCTTTTTCAATGAACAGTCCTGACAGCAAGGTTGCCTCAGTCAGTGAGCCACCACCGTTTCCGCGTAAATCAACTATTACACCTTTCACATCTTGAGCTTTTAGTGCGTCGATTTCCTTTTTCACGTCAGCATGAAGGTTGTTATAAAAACTAGGAATGGTAATAACACCTAATTTTTCACCTTGATGGGGACCTGAATCAGGAACAAATACTTTTGATTTTGCGGCGCGATCTTCCAGCTTAATTTTGTCTCGTGTCAAACTAACCACTGACATCGTTTTACTTTCAGTCGCTCCTTTTTGTACTTGCAAACGAACGGTACTGCCCTTAGGACCTTTAATCAGTTCGACGACTTCATCTAAACGCCAACCGATTACGTCCACAAATTCGTCGTCATTTTGTGCTACGCCAACAATTTTGTCTTCTGGTTTAAGCGATTTAGATTGATCAGCCGGGCCACCAGGCACAATGCTTTTAATTACGGTGTAATCTTCTTCACTTTGTAGAACTGCACCTATCCCTTCGAAGGACAAGTTCATGTCCATTTGAAAGCGTTCGGCATTTCGTGGAGAAAGATAACTTGTATGAGCTTCAATACTGCGAGCGAATGAGTTCATAACGGTTTGGAATACATCTTCACTCTTAGCCTGCTGTAAGCGCTTAATGGCACGAGTATAACGTTTGGTCAAAAGTTCTTTAGCTTCTTCCCATGTTTTTTCTGCCAATACCAGATTCAATGCATCATACTTTACCCGTTGACGCCATAACTCATCAATTTCAGCTTGCGTTTCTGCCCACTGGGCGTCCTCGCGGTCAAAATAAAACTTGTCACCATCAGCTTCAAAATCAAAAGGTTCATTAAGCAAACTTAAAGCATATTTGAACCGGTCAATACGCCGTTCAGCATTGATGTTGTACATGTCGTAGGCAATATCTAAATTACCTTTGCTTAGCGCATCATCAAATTCGGTACGGTATTTTTCAAATTTTTCAATGTCAGACTTTAAGAAAATCTGTTTGTTATGATCTAATGAACTTAGATAACGATCAAAGATTTTAGTCGACAGCGCATCATCCAACGCAATTTCCTTATAATGTGCGCGGGTGAAGAGTGCGCTAACACGCTTAGCGGCGACACTGTGCTGTGTTTCCTGCTTAAGTATTGGGAGCTCATCAACAGTGGGTGTACTGGTGGACGCACCTGCTCCGACACTCATTGATAAAAACGCGCTAGCGATAGAAATACGAAGGATATTTGTCATTTTACGACCTCTTGGAACTTGCCAAACGTAAAGCCTCAGAAGTGACTTTTACTACCATGCCAGAATCCAACTGAACGTGAATGCCATCTTTAGCTACTTCGGTAATTACGGCATGCATAGGTGCTTTACCTAATTTAACCGTTACCTTGGTACCCGCATGCAAATCATTTTCAGTTAATTTTGGCGGCGGTGTTTTAGTTGGTCTGCTGGATTTAACTTTTGTTCCCTTTTTTCCTTCAACATTGCGTCTGGCAGGTGACGATGTTGTTGAAGCCTTTTCATTCTGCCTGGAATTCTGCTTTTGAGAGGCTGCATTATTTTGCGCCTTTCTTTTTTGAGCAGCTTTTTCTTTACTTTCATCTAATTGCTGACGTGCATGCTCAGCATGCTCTTTTTCGATCTGCGCATCCTGATTACCATCCAAGTCGACTCGATATGCGCCTTCCTTGATGCTGTGTAAATAACGCCAGCTATTAGTGTAATGCCGCAAGGTCGACCGTAATAAAGTCTTACTTACGCGCTCATCATCTTCTAAACGAGTAGCCAATTCCTGAAAAATACCAATCTTCAGTGGCTTGGCATCCCCTTTTAAAGAAAAACAGTTAGGAAACTTATCTGCTAAAAAGGCAATAACTTCTTTACTGTTTGAAAATTTTTGCTGTGCTTCTTCCATCAATGGTTCTATATTAATCACAAATTATTTTGGTTATCTGCATCATCCCAAGTTGCCAACGTGTGGTCAACCCAATCCAACAATTCATCTTCATCAATGTCTGTTAAATCTGGGTAACGATGCCAGGTTTCCCAACAATATTGAAATAAACGTTCCATGCTCGATACACTAATATCTTCATCGGCACGGTCGTACAAAACATGAACAATAAAATTAAATTGTTCTGCTGCCTCACTGGCATCATCAAAAAAATCTTCCATGTCTGCAGGTGTCGCCAGTACAACCTGAACATCCACATTCTGCTTCACGCTAGCGTGGCCATCAAGCGGTTTGCTATTGCGGTCAGGCCTTCTTTATCTTCCTGAGTAAAACGTGCCACACGTGGGCTGTCTATATCAAGTACACCGATTAAAGTATCGCCTACAATCAACGGAATAACAATTTCTGAATTGGAGGCGGCGTCACATGCAATATGACCTTCAAACGCATGGACGTCTTCCACCAATTGGGTTTCACGTCGCTCTGCAGCAGTCCCACACACGCCTTTACCCATGGGAATTCTAATGCACGCAGGATTGCCCTGGAATGGACCTAATACCAGCTGCTCTTCTTTATACAAGTAGAAACCAGCCCAGTTCACTTCTTCGAGCTGGGTATAGAGTAAAGCACTGATATTAGCCATATTTGCTATTAAATCGTGTTCGCCTGACACCAGGCTTTCTGCTTGATTGACCAAGCGAAGATAAAAATCATTTAACAAAGGTATGTTCACTCTTACTTATGTATTAAAAAAGTTACGTTAATATTTGCCGAAACGGATTGTTGCCCAGGTAATGAGGGAGCGGCTTCAGCCTGCATCATCTTATAACTGGACCGCGAGACTGGCATGTAACTACCCGATTCTGATATTTGCGCAACACCACCTAACTTCACGCCCAACTCCTTGCTTAAAAGCATCGCTCTTTGTTTCGCATCGTGCACGGCAGCGGTAAGAGCTTGCTTATAATAGGCCGCCTGGTCTGTGATCACAAAGTCAAATTGTTGTATGCGGGTCACGCCACGCGATAAAATACCGTCGATCAAGTTATCGTAATCTTTTAGTTCGCTATGCGTAAGCGTCACTTCGCGGGATAATACAAATCCGTTCTCCCGATGTCCCTGAGGGGTAGATTCATAGCCGGGTGTTAAGCGTACCTGCATGGATTGGATCTGTCTGGCAGCAACACCTTCTTTCAATAAAAAATCCACAACTTGTGACAGGTCAGCTTCTACTTGCTTATTCAGTTTTGCAACAACCTGCCCTTTTGCTTCAATAATAAAGGTAATTGAAAATGCATCTGGTACAGCGTCGATAACGCCATGACCTTGCACTTGGATAGTTGAAGGGACGTTTTTATTGTCATGCGCGTGAAGGTGACCAGTAAAAAAGAACAAAAAAAATGCGCAGCTAAGCGATGACGCCTTAAACATGAATTGGCCCTTTTGAGTTAAGGTTGTCAGTTTCACATCGCCTAGGATAGTGATGCAGGATATGGGGCGTCAATATGAATTCGCTAAAGTTAACCAAAAAACCAATAACTGACCACAATGGCGGTTAGAATACCCGCTGCATCTGCAGCCAGGCAACAGCCCACCGCATAACGTGAATGTTTGATACCCACCGCGCCTAAATAGACTGCCAACACATAAAATGTTGTTTCCGTGGAACCTTGTAAAACCGCGGCTAAACGTCCAGCAAACGAATCCGCGCCATGATGTGACATGGTTTCAATCATCATTGCGCGCGCCCCACTGCCGCTCAACGGTTTCATCAATGCAGTGGGCAATGCGTCAACGAAGCGTGAATCGAAGCCTGTCAATTCAACCGCTGCGCCAATAGCGTTGGTGACCATACCAAGTAAGCCACTCGCCCTTAACATTCCAACGGCAAATAACATCGCAATAAGATACGGAATAAGTGTGACTGCGGTTTCAAACCCCTTTTTTGCCCCTTCGATAAAGAGGTCATAGGTGTCCAGCCCTTTTTTCCATCCGACTAACAGCACAATCACAATAAAACTTAATAATAAAAAGTTCGCCACTGTGGCCGATTGATTGGCTAAATCAGCTGCCGCCAAATGTGTGAAATATAAAATTACACTCGCCATTAAGCTGAAAAAAACACCTAAAAACAATAAAACGACGCGGTTAAGTAAATTGATACGTTGAAGCATACACGTCACCACCAAGCCGGCTAACGTCGATGCACTGGTGGCAATAAGAATGGGTATGAAAACGTCGGTGGGTTGCGCTGCGCCCTGCTCTGCCCGATATAAAAATACGGCAATGGGAAAAAGCGTGACGGAAGAGGTGTTGAGCACTAAAAATAGAATTTGCGCATTAGTCAGTCTATCGGGATTAGCAGAAAGACTTTGCATGTCCTGCATCGCCTTGATGCCAAAAGGCGTTGCAGCATTGTCGAGCCCCAACACATTAGCTGACATATTCATGGTAATACTGCCCAATGCTGGATGATGCCTGGGGATCTCAGGCATAATACGCCGTAAAAACGGTGAAAGCAGAGAGGCAAGTTTATCGATTAAACCGGAATGCTCCGCCACTTTAAAAATACCCAGCCAAAAAGCCAGTACACCAATCAACCCAATCGCTATTTCAACGCTCAGTTTGACCATTTCTGTCACCGCTTGCATGACATGTTGGAAGCTTTCCGGCCCTGTACCGGTAAAAAATTGGATAATGGCTGTTAAAAATGCACTGACAATAAAGCAAAGCCAAATTTTATGTAGCATGCCGCCTCTTATAATTGTTGTTGGCAAAATTACACGCTGCCGCTGTTGCAGCAGTTGTCAGTGCATTAGTTTACCGCATTCAGGTTACTTTAGGACAGTCTTTAGCGCAGCAAGGCAATAATCCACATTGCGGTCAGAGCAACCATGCCCCATTAACCCAATTCGCCACACTTTGCCTGCAAGGTCGCCGAGCCCCGCCCCTACTTCGAGGTTAAATTCATTTAACAGTGTGGTTCTTACTTTGGCTTCGTCTACCCCGTCAAGCACGCAAACAGTATTTAACTGCGGTAATCTGGCCTCCGCCTTTACCAGCATGGATAAACCTAATCCTTCCAGACCGCTTACCAACTTGTTATGCAGCCGTGTATGTCGGGTCCACGCATTTTCCAGCCCTTCTTCTGTAAGGATAAGCAGTGATTCGTGTAATGCGTAGATACTGTTCACCGGTGCTGTATGGTGATATGCACGTTTGCCCTCGCCCCAATATCCCATGATGAGATTCATATCCAAAAACCAGCTTTGAACGGGATATTTGCGTTTTCTAATTGCCGCAACCGCGTGTTCACTAAAAGAAACGGGAGAGATGCCGGGTATACAGCTTAGGCACTTCTGAGAGCCCGCATAAACGGCATCAATCTGCCATTCATCAACATACAACTCGATACCACCTAACGAGGTCACGGCGTCCACTATGGTCAGACAGTTATGCTGTTTTGCGATGTGACACAGTTTTTCGATATCATTACGCACGCCGGTAGAAGTTTCTGCGTGCACCATCGCCACCGCTTTGACTTCCGGATGTCCCTTTAATGTAGCTTCAAGTTCGTCAGCGTCAGTTTGCTCACCCCAACTGGATTCTATGATTATGGCTTCACCGCCACAACGGATAACGTTTTCATGCATACGTTTTCCGAACACACCATTGCTACAGATTATTACTTTATCGCCCGGTTCTACAAGATTAACGAAACATGCTTCCATCCCAGCAGAACCAGGCGCAGATACAGGCAGCGTCAACGAGTTTGCAGTTTGAAACGCATATTGTAGTAATGCTTTTGTTTCATCCATTAGGGAGACAAAAGCCGGGTCTAAGTGACCAATAGTCGAGCGCGCCATCGCATTTAGAACCCGAGGGCTGACATCCGAGGGCCCTGGCCCCATTAATGTGCGAGTTGGAGGTATAAATGTCTTTGAAGCTGCCACGCGACGTCCTTCTTAAAATTGAAAGCTTAATCTTGTCAATATATTCACCAAATAACAAGAACAGCATATTTATAATTCACAACATGAATAATAGGAGAATACATTTATACTAAAGTCGTAATTTGTGGATGTTATTATCCTGTTGGTAGTTTGTGCGCTTAATGTGGATAAAATGTTAACAATTTTTCTTGACTCACTTACACATGTTATCAAATTGAATTTTAAAGATATTTTTCATATCTGGCGACATTTTGATGAAATGTAATGTTTAAATCAGCAAAAAATTGTTTATATCTTACTCAATAATGTTCTATGATATCTTTCCGTTGTAAAAAATTTTGCATGAATCTCTCCCTTGCAAAAGTTAGCGCACGGCTCAGCAATGAGCCATTCCCCTAGGCCCGGAACTCTGTTCTGGGCATTTTTTATGGGCGGAATAAAATTAAACGAAAGTGGTTGGATCTGATATGCTGGTGAGCTGCTCTCGATATCGTTGCGCATTTTGAGCGTAGTGCGTAGCGGATTCTTTTAACCGAGATTCTACTGCAGGATCCAAAGTGCGAATTATCTTCCCAGGTGAACCGACCACTAACGAGTAATCGGGAATGGTAGTATTTTCAGTAATCAGTGTATTTGCACCAATAATGCAATATTTACCAATCGTTACTTTGTTCAAAATAACGGCGTTTATCCCAATTAAGCTATAGTCCCCAATGTTGCACCCGTGCAGCATTGCTTTGTGCCCTACCGTAACACCTTTGCCCAACGCAAGCGGGATACCTTCATCAGTATGTAACACGCTTCCATCTTGTACATTCGATTTTTCACCTATAGTAATAGTGTCACAGTCTCCCCTTACGACCGCGTTAAACCAAACGCTTGCTTGAGCTTGAATCTCAACGTCGCCTATGATGTGTGCACCGGGCGCAATGTAAATTCCATTGGCCAGCTTAGGTACTTTATTTACTAACTGGTAAATCATGCTATTCGCCCACCATTCGCATCAGTCCCTCTTGCATGGTCGAAGCAATTAATTCACCCTGTTGATTGAAAATCTGGCCTTTTACGATCCCGCGAGCACTTCCTGAAAACGGACTCTCCATTGCATACAGTAACCATTCGTTAAAGTTGACTTCACGGTGAAACCACATGGCATGATCGATTGTGGCAATACGTAAATTTTTATCCAGCAGAGAAATACCGTGAGGCTGCAGTGAAGTACTTAAAAAGTGATAATCTGACGCGTACGAAAGCGCAGATTGATGTAACGAAATGGCGTTACCCAGTGGCTCCCTTGCACGCATCCATATATAACGAGTGGGTTCACGTCGGGTAGATTTATAAGCGTTCGCAGCATCGATTGTACGTATATCCACGGGGCGGTGATAACTGAGTGCTTCCTGTAGTGGTCGTGCAATTTTATCGAAATTGGCTTCGTAAAACTCGATATCAGACTGCAGTGTGCTGACATCAGGCGTCTGGGGCATCACCGCACTTTGATGGCTCGCTCCTTCCTCTGGGATTTGGAACGAGGCCGTCATGTAAAAGATATTCCTACCGTCCTGGATCGCTTTGACCCGCCGGGTAGAAAAGCTGCGTCCATCCCTCACGATTTCCACATCATAGACCACAGGCTTCTTTGCGTCTCCCGGCAACAAGAAGTAGGTATGAAAGGAATGTGCAAACCGACCCGCTTCTACGGTCTGGTATGCAGAAGCTAACGCCTGGCCGAGTACCTGGCCACCAAATAGTGCTCTAAAACCTAAATCCCAGCTTTGACCACGGTAAAGCCCTTTCTCGATTTTCTCTAATGCAAATAATGAAGCAAGCTTCACGTCGCTCATGAATTTACTCTCTTGTTATTAATTAATGGAATATAAACGCAGTGGTAGGAAAACAGATTAACATGCTCTGGGATTACGCGGATAATACTTTTCTGGTAGCTGTGCCGTATGGTCGAAATAGCGAGTATCTTTATACGGAAGTTTCATAAAACCAGAGATGCCTACCCCCTGGATTAATGGAACAGCCTCGACGATTTGTTCGAGTAAGCGTGCAAACTGTTGCTCGTTTGCATGATCCAAAAGCATAAAATAACTATGTATTTTGAGGTGAGTAGGTAAGGCCTCAAAAATAATACACCCGGTGTGGTGAATTTGGTTAAGCTCTTCTAATAATGACATCATGACCGCAGGAAGACTAAGTAATTCATCGGGATCCTGACCGTCTTCAAAATAGGAATGTGTGCGGCTCTGGTCATGGGTTACCGAAAGTCCCGAAAGTTCGAAGGGTATTTGACAGCTGGGATGGGGAACGAACGCTTCATGTTGGTGTTGGCGTTCAATGTGCAGAGTGTCTTTAGCGTTAAACATACAGCATTTAAATACACCCTGGCGGTGGATCGCGCGAGCTAAATGAATGACGTTATTCACGGCGTGTTCAAATGCGCTTTTCATCGTTTCATTGTACAGATTCAAACTGGAGTCAACGTAAATACCATCCGCTTCCCACCGGATCACTATCCCGCCCACAACGGGGTATCTGCCCAGCCTGCTGATAGCAGCTAGAAAGGCCTTTTCTGTGGCCCCCATGCCCTGCATATAATTTTTATAATAGCGCTCAAATTGTGCATCATTGAGGTAATTAAGTTCCTCTTCTTGTTCTTCGTTCTGTAAACGCAGAAAAGATTTGCGGGAACTGTAGACGACCGTTTCAATATTTTTTTCCGTGCGCCCCAGCCACGTGGGGATAAGGGAGCTAATGTTCGGGTTATTATCTGCGGTGAAAACGAGCTGTTTCAATACATGCAGGTTATTAAAAAAGTAGTCCCCGCCTGCTCTTTGTTTACGTACGTTGTCACTTAACATATTTGCTAAAATATTTGCGAAAAGTTTAGGCAAACCCAGTGACATAGGCGTAATCACGTTTTTACCAAAGCGACAAGACTGACCTGACGCAAGCGCATACACTGTGCTGGCTAAACCCTGTTCGTCAAACCGCGGTGAAGATAAAGCCCCCATTAACTGTTCATCACCAATAAAATAAATGTCGCCTAAACGCGCGTTGGTTTGGTGCATATCGCCAGACATCAAGTCCATGACATTACTGCCAATAAACTGACCTGATTCATCCAGTTGTGCAAAAACAGATGAGCCCCAATCAATTAGCTCTACTTTTTCCAGACGCTCGTTCCAGACCAGATTGGAGGGTTTTATATCGCCGTGTACTAACGGCTTAAGTTCGCCTTTTTCTTTATGTGTTTTAAGCGCTAATAAAATTTCGCCTAATTGTACGGCTATTTTAACTACGATACGTGGTGGAAGCGGTCCCATTTCCAGACTGACTTGCTCAAGATCCTTCCCAAGCGCCCGTTGCATGACCAATATGGATTGTTTACCGACGTGTTGGAACTCTACTAATCCTGGCACCTGAGGATGGTTAACGTGGGACAGCATAAATGCTTCTTCTTCAAGCCTATCCTGCACATGCTGAGGAAGATTAATACGCGAAAACTTAAATACCCGATGTCGTCCACCAGGTGTTTCACCACCAAAAACAAAACCAAATGCGCCTTTACCGATGAAATGGATCTTGCGGTAACCAAGTTGAGTGAGCTGCTCAATACACAATGCCACCCAGTCTTTTAACTTTTTTGCATCCTGATGAGAAAGCAGATATATCGACTGTTCCTCAGGAATATAAAAATGCTTAAGTGCTTTCGGGTGGTTCATATCTTATTGTTTATTGTGCCACGTTATCCGGCTGAATGCCGATGGGGTCAACTGACAAAACTCAGTTAAGGCTTGGCTTAAGTCGTTTTCTAACGTCCAGCAAGGATTTATCACGCACACCCCAGAACCATACATTCCACAATCGTTGGACTTAGCGTCTACTACTAATTCTGCCGTGAGGGTTTCGAAGCCCAGGTTATTCATTTTAGCAACCATCTGCTCACTCAAACCCGTTTTTTCTTTTGCTCTTTGGGATAAAAGCGGGTACCAGATAATTATTTGCGCCGTTCTCCATTTATGCAACGTTGAGGACACGCATTTCAAAACCGCCTGATACTCTTCTTTTTTCTCGTAGGGAGGATCGATAAGTACCGCTCCACGTTTGGTAGAAGGAGGAGCTAGTGCCAGTAATCCTTCAAGACCATCGCGATGATGAACATACGTCTGTTTATTGCCAGCATGCGATTTTAGCGCTCGCTTCAGGTTGATCACCTCATTTGGGTGCAGTTCCATAACCTGTAACGTGTCCTGATGACGTAGTAATTCAGCGGCTAATATAGGAGATCCGGGATAGAGATTGTCATGCAAAAAAGAACTGCATAGGTCCTGATATTGTTGAAGCAGCGGGGAAGAAAAGTGAGAGCCGATAACTGTACTGATACCACTTTTGAACTCACTATTTTTTTGCGCCTGCACAGAATCTAACGCATACACACCTGCCCCTGCATGCGTGTCAAACAAGGTAAAAGGTTTATCTTTATTTTTTAGATAAGAAATAACATTAAGCCAGCATAAATGCTTAATTACATCCGCATGATTACCAGCATGAAAAATATGATTGTAACTTAACAAGGCTATACAAATTGAATGAAGTGGATTCGCGCAGTGTACCTCGTTGAGAAGCGATCGGACAGGGAAATCTCCCTGCCCGACTCTTGTTATCGCAGGTGCATCAGCATAGTGCTTGGGTTGGTCAAATAACTCATAAACAGATTATTAAATCTCACCATGGTGGCGCCATCAATGATGCGATGATCACCCGACCAGTTCACTTGCATTATATGGTGCTTTTCCACTTCATCATTTTCATTGAAGCGCGGCAAAGCTTGGGTTTTACCTAGTGCAACAATGGCTGCTTCCGGTTTATTAATAACTGGGGTGGCAGTCATACCACCTATAGCGCCAATATTTGAAATACTGATCGTACCCCCTTTAAGAGATTCTCCACCCAACCTGCCTTCTCTGGCTTGATCAATAATGCCCTGCATTTGCTCCGCTATTTCTAATAACGAAAGATTCTGCACGCCTTTGATATTGGGTACTAACAAGCCTATTTTTGAGTCAACAGCAAAACCAATATTATGATCACTGAAATAGGTTAACTCGGTAGCGTCTTCGTTTAACTGAGAATTAATGATAGGGAACTCGTTTAACGCCAGCGATAATGCTTTGGCAAAAAACGGCATAAAACTCAGTTTTACGCCCTGTTTTTCGAAAACAGGTTTAAGTTGCTGGCGTAACGCTATTAATGCATCCATTCGCAACTCATCACTGACAGTGAAATGAGGTATAGTATAAACCGATGCCGACATTTGCTTCGCCATCGCTGCCTGAATGCCACGCACTTTCTCTGTACGGTTTTCCCTATTCGTACCAGCAGATTTGTCAGTAGAAACTGATGAACGTGAAGGTGCAGAGGTGGTATCGGCTTGCCCTTTCACATTTTGAACGTCGACTTTAAGGATACGTCCTTTCTTCCCGGAGCCCGATATTTTTGTCAGGTCAATATCTTGCTCTCTGGCAATGCGTCTAACCGCTGGACTTGCCAGCACTTTACCAGGAATTGTCACCGGAGGCTCATAGGCACCGTCAGGCCAACGCTGCTCAGCCGATTTTACAACTGCCTGATTGGTTGACGAGGCTTGGGATTGAACTGGCTTTTGTGGTGCCGTATCACTCCCGCCTTCAACTTCGAGCGCAAATAATGGCTCGTGTACTTTAGCTATGTCACCCTGCTGATGATAGAGCCGGGCAACTTTTCCTGCATGCTTAGCAGGAATTTCTACCACCGCCTTATCGGTCATCACTTCAACCACGGGCTGGTCTTCTGCAATTACATCACCCTCAGAGACATGCCATTTCACGATTTCGCACTCAACAATACCTTCACCGATATCAGGTAATATGAAGTCTTCTGTGCTAGCAGTTGACTGAGGCTGCATAGTCGGTTTCTCATTACTTTCAACCACCGCTTCAGAAGCAGGCTGACTCGTTGAACCGGTGTCTTCTTCCGCATCTATGTCAATGGCGAACAATGGAGAATGCACTTTAGCAATCTCCCCTACCTTATAATGCAGCTTCTTCACTGTACCTGAGTGCATGGCCGGTATTTGTACCGTTGCTTTGTCGGTCATCACCTCAGCTACAGGCTGATCTTCCTGAATGTGTTGACCTTCCTCGACCAACCACTCAAGAAGTTCGCATTCAACAATACCTTCACCGATATCAGGTAAAATAAAATCTGTCGTCATCATCTTACCCTTAGTACTTTAATGTACGTTTTATTGCTTCGTAGGTCTTGTACTGATCTGGCATATATTCTTTCTCATGCGCCAGCGGATATGGTGTATCCAGGCCACATACCCGTGCAATAGGTGATTCCAGATACAAGAAACACTTTTCCTGGATCGTAGCGGCGATCTCACTGGCAAAGCCACCTGTCTGCGGGGCTTCATGGTTAATCAGCAAGCGTCCAGTTTTCATCACCGATTCGGCTACCGTTTCGGCATCCCACGGCAAAATACTGCGCAAGTCAATGATTTCGCACGATACGCCATCTTCAAGTGCCATTTCGGCAGCTTTTTGAAGAATTTCGATTTGCGCGCCCCAGCCTAATAAGGTGATGTCTTTACCTTCCTGGACAATGTCAGCTTTACCCAACGGCAATTCGTAATCTTCTTCAGGTACATCTGACACTGAGGCACGGTAAAGACGCTTAGGCTCCATAAATAACACAGGGTTATCGTCGCGAATTGAAGCTAATAACAAGCCCTTAGCTTGGTAGGGATTGCGAGGCACTACAATTTTTAACCCCGGACAGTGGGCAAAAAAGGCTTCCGGTGACTGGCTATGATAGAGCCCGCCCGCAATACCACCGCCGTAAGGGGTTCGAATGGTAAGAGTCCCGCAACTGAATTGACCACCAGAACGATATCTGAATTTTGCGGTTTCATTCACAATCTGATCAAAAGCAGGGAAAATGTAATCCCCAAATTGAATTTCGGCCACCGGCACTGAACCTTGTGACGCCAGACCGTTCGCAAAGCCAATGATACCTTGCTCCGTTAGCGGCGTATTAAAACAGCGACCTTTACCAAATTGTTGTTGCAGATTACTGGTGGCACGAAATACTCCGCCAAAATGCCCAACGTCTTCGCCAAACACCATCACTCGCTCGTCTTGTTCCATCACCGTGATCAGGGCATTATTAATAGCTTGCAATAAATTCATTTTTGCCATTATTTAATTCTCCCTGAAGTCTTAGGGTAGACATCCGGATACTGGCGAATGTGCGACTTCAATTGTTCTAATTGATCTTTTAAGTGCCACGGTACTTCTGAATATACATCGTTCACAATATCTTCAATGGGAGGCACATCTATTTTTTCGGCTTGTTTAACCGCTGCTAAAACGTCTTGACGGGTTTTATCTAATAACTTTTGCGCGGCCTTTTCATCAAACCAGCCTTTGCTTTCCAACCATTTTTCCATACGTTGGATGGGATCTTTAGCACGCCATTTATCTTCTTCTTCCCGAGAACGGTATCCGGTCGGATCGTCTGAAGTAGAATGTGCAGCAAGACGATAGGTCATTGCTTCGATCAGTACCGGGCATTCGTCTTTCAGCGCAATTTCACGGGCTAGCTTGGTCGCAGCATACACAGCAAGAATATCGTTACCGTCCACACGAATAGTTTTAATCCCGTAACCTAGTCCACGGGATGCAATACCGTCACCTGCAAATTGTTCATCAGCCGGGGTAGATATGGCATATCCATTATTACGACAAAAGAAAATAGCAGGACAATTCAGTACCGCGGCCATGTTAAGCCCGGCATGGAAGTCGCCTTCTGAAGCAGCTCCTTCACCAAAATAACAGATGGTGACGGCATCTTTGCCAGCCATTTTCTGACCATACGCATAGCCAGAAGCTTGCGGAATCTGTGTCCCTAGTGGGGATGAAATGGTCATGAAATTGAGAGGCTTATCACCGTAGTGAATGGGCATCTGGCGACCTTTATTAGGATCCTTTTCATTACTGAACATCTGATTCATAAATTGTTCAGTGGTGTAACCTCGATACGCTAGTGCACCTTGTTCACGGTACTGTGACATAATCATGTCATCATCCGATAAGGCCGCTGCACTTCCTACTGCTGCTGCCTCTTCACCCGTACTTGCCAGGTAAAAGCTAATTCTGCCCTGACGTTGGGCGGCAACCATACGTTCGTCCAGAACTCGAATATATGCCATAGTGTTATACATTTTTGTGGCAGTATCTTGGTCCAGCTCTGGGGCCACAGCTTCTTTATGCACGCTACCATCTGGTTGCAGAATTTGTAGCATCGGAATATCAATAAGGCCATTTTCGATAACATGAACCTTATGGGTGGTTGATACCCGCGCGAGATGATTTCTGTCTTGCACGATACATTCCTCTTTAAAGTGTGAGGTGAGTAACCTGAATTCAGGCTAAATATTTTTATTTAAATTTGGAAAGTATTACTAATTTGTGAAATATAAAAGTAATAAGTGTGTGTATGCTAGATCATAGCAACATAAAAGACCTTGCTATTTAACGAGGCGAAAGCCTACTGCAAAAAAGTTTGTTTCAAAAATAGCGCAAGGAATAAGATAAGCATCCTAATTTTTTAAAGTGATGTTAAATTTTATGCGATTAGCTTAACAATTTCACCCTATTGTGTCACATCATGGAAAAATGTTCTCGTATCTACGTCATGCTTAAATTAGCATTAAAAAAGTTGAAGTTAAGCAAATGTTCATATTTCGTTGCGATAATTAAACAAATTTAATCGCAATTATTTTCCGTGACCGTACAAAGTTAGGTTGAAGCTTCATAAACCGGTGGTGGCGATGTCATTAAATGGATTGGTATCAGGTAGTAGGAGATTACCAATATGAGAAACAAATTCTTTTACGCTATATGCGCAGCGTTAATATCTATGGCAGTGCATCCATCTGCTGGTGTTACTTCTGGGAATGACACGGACAGGAAACAACTTGAGTCTGTGCTTAGCGCGCCGCCGGTATTAGCGCAAAAAAAATATACGACGTTAACAACGAATAAAATTGTCTCACACCACGGCGTACCGAGCGCATCCCCCAAAAAGTTTATCTATATTGTGCAACTTGACGATAATCCTGTGGCCCTAATGAATGAACCTAAGGGGATATTGTTAAGAACCCCGACTAGCACATCATCTTCTTTCGCTGCGTTAAACAGTAATCTGCGACCCAAAGTAAACGTACATTCCACCACTGCCCAACGTTACAAATCAGTATTAAAGCAAAAGCAAGCCGTTATTGAAGCTAAAATGCAGGCGGCGATACCACGCTATAAACGCATTGCTGATTTTCAATATGCAGTGAATGGGCTTGCCATTTTGGCTACGCCGGCAGAGGCTGAAAAAATAGCGTCGTTAAAAGGCGTAAGCACTGTGGAAAGAGATCGTATTTACCAGCTTGATACCGACACTGGACCACTGCTCATTGGTTCACCAGCCGTATGGAATGGGATTTCCACCGAAAGCGGTCTTGGACGCGAGGGTGAAGGCATAGTGATTGGCATACTCGACTCCGGCATTAATAGTGATCATCCTTCTTTTGCTCAGGTAGGTGGAGACGGTTACACCCATAGTAATCCTCTTGGTTCAGGTAATTACCTAGGTGACTGCGCGAGTAATTTTCCGGACTTATGTAATGATAAGTTGATTGGGGTGTATTCGTATCCAGAAATTACCGATGCTTACGATGATGACGAGGTGTTTTCAGTTTCACTTCCCAAAAATGGTGAAGATTATAATGGTCATGGTTCACATACTGCCGCTACGGCGGCAGGAAATGTGTTATTTAACGTGCCAGAAGTCACGCCAGAATTTGATGTCAACGAAAGTGATGGTGAGCCCACTGGGTTCGTATTTGATCGTATTTCTGGGGTAGCGCCTCATGCCAATATCGTTTCTTACCAAGTATGTCAGCCTGGCAACACAGGTGACACCTACGGCGGCTGTTTGGGTACACCAATGGTTGCTGCGGTTGAAGATGCGATTAATGAAGGCGTGGTGGATGTGATTAATTTTTCCATATCTGGAGGAGGTTATCCGTGGACAGGAGCATTGAATGCGGCTTGGCTATCAGCTCGCAATGCCGGAATTTTTCTCGCCCATTCAGCAGGTAATGAAGGACCCACTCCTTTCTCAACCGCCAAGCACGCGCCTTGGGTGACAGCGGTCGGTGCTTCTTCTACAGGGCGCTCAGTGGAATATGAAAAATTTTTGACAGACTTTAGTGGTGGCAATTCCACTCTTTCCCCTATTGAAGGCAAAAGCAATACAGGGGGCATAACAGCTTCAATCGTCTACGCTGGCAACTTTGCCAATCCGAACGCTGCCGACACGGATCCGGCTCAATGTTTGGAGCCCTTTCCCTCCGGTACATTTAGTGGTCAAATTGTGGTGTGCGATCGCGGCGATATCGCGCGGGTTGATAAGGCAATTAACGTTGCCCAGGGCGGGGCCGGAGGGTTTGTGCTGGCGAATGTTGACGGCGGGCAAACTACTCTGAACAATGATGCCTACATAATACCGGGTATTCACATTAGCTCTGCAGATGGAAATCGGTTAAAGGACTGGCTCGCCTCAGGCGCTAACCATCGTGCGACTATCACTGCTGCGGTAGGTGAATTGGTTATCGATAATACACTGGCCGATATCACAGCTGAGTTCTCCTCCAGAGGACCTAATCGCTCAATAAGTACGTTAACCCCTTCTCTTATTGCTCCCGGAATTGATATCTATGCGGCGTATGCAGACCAGCAATATGGGCAGGATGAAACGGGATCTGCACCTGCTGATTTTGCGTACCTTTCCGGTACTTCAATGGCCAGTCCACACGTGGCAGGGGCCGCTGCATTAGTTAAGCAGGAACATCCTGACTGGTCTCCGGATAATATACGTTCAGCGCTAATGATGACGGCAAACACAGCGTTGCTGAAAGAGGATGGGGCTACCGACGCTGATTGGTTTGATATTGGCGCGGGTCGGCTTCAAGTGGATGTGGCCGTGCAAGCTGGACTGGTGATGGATGAAACCGGCGCCAATTATGCTTCTGCGGATCCAGAACTCGGCGGTGAACCTCGCACCCTTAACCTGCCCTCTGTGACCGACACTGAATGCTTTGGGATCTGTAGTTGGACAAGAACGGTTACCGCTACTAAAGATGGGAGCTGGAGCACTAGCGCATCATCCTTATCTGAGCATCTTTCGGTAACCGTCTCTCCAGCGAATTTCAATTTGAATAAAGGGGAGTCTCAGGTTCTCACGGTGACGGCAGATGCTTCACGAGCAAAATCGGGCGAATGGCAATTTGGCGTCGTCAATATGACTTCATCCTCTTCTCCTGCTCTACATTTACCGGTTTCAGTTAAGCCCTCTAATGGTACCTTACCCGATACGCTTAACTTCACTTCGCATCGTGATCATGATTCCTACCTGGTTAAAGACTTAACCACCATCGAGATTACTGACTTCCAGGTAACCGGCTATGGTTTGAACCCGCCTAAAGAAATTGCTGCAACGATTGAACAGGATTCTGATACGAGTGATTTTTTAGATGATTTGTCAGATGGGGTGTTTATTGAAGAAATTTCAATCAAGGCGAATACATTACGTTTAGTCGTGGAGACGAGACAATCCACTTCACCTGATCTTGATTTGTTTGTGGTATTCGACGCTAACAAAGATGGGGTACCTTCTGAAAGTGAGGTGATAGAGTTTAGCCAGTCTTCCACTGCTGACGAATATATCAGCATCGAAAATCCACAAGCCGGCGATTATCTGATTATCGTGCAGAACTGGCGTGCTTCTTCAGACTCCGCTGTGGATGAGTTTATTTTATCTACTTCCGTCGTAGATAACACCCCCACCTCCAGTCTCACCGCCACCGCACCTTCCAGTGTTGACCGATTTGAATTGTTTGATATGCGGGTAAGGTGGGACTTGGAAAAAAGTAAGGCCGGAAAACGTTATTCCGGCATGTTAGTCCTTGGCACCGATGCCGCTAACCCTTCAATCTTAGGCGCGATCCCTGTGGATATTGTCAGAGGTAAAGACGACGTTTTTATCACGGGTGAAGCCATTAAGGCAGCCAGTGCAAACAGCCAGAAATTAGCATTAAACGTGATGGCGAATTTTACTACTGAAGACAGAAATTATGAGGTTACGTTGCCACTTCCTGAAAATATTCAAGTACAGTCAACGTCCGGCCCGGGAAATATTACTATTAGTGGCAACAGCCTTAAATGGTCGCTTACCCAGGCGTCGCTATTTGGGTTGGAACCCACCTACAGAATGACCACAAACGCAACAGACATGAACTGTAAGAATCCTGATATGGGCACTGGCACAGGCTACATTGACCTGAGTGATTTCGATATTGAGCCTACGGAAATGGATGGCGACACGGTGCTTAGCTCATTTGCTGTTTCGGCGAGTTTATTTGGCAGGCAATATAACTCCATCATTGTCTCTGATGACGGTTTTGTAACGGTTAATAGCGATGTAGGTACGGCGCCATGGGTTAATCAATCCATGCCCGATTCAAATGCACCCAATGGGGTTGTCGCACCATTTTGGCGAGACTGGATACTGGATGTAGAGAATGGCGCGACCGTTTCCATAGCGGAAAGTCAACAAGATGGTATAACAATCATTGAGTGGGACAATGTGACGTTTCCGTTCGAACTCTATAACCTGGAAAATACGTTTAAGGATGTCGCTGATTTTGAAATCGTGTTTAACAATAATGCGGGACCAAACGAGCCGCAGATAATCTTTTCTTATGACAATGTTATCCACGACTATGTTCCGCCTGTCTCCAGTGGCTTGGAAAACAGTACGGGGACGCGTGGAAATACACTCGTCCATCTCCCCTACTTTGAGCAAGCAGAAAGTACCGTGGGCGATGTTGAAAGCCAGCTTATAGAGGGTAGACAGGTCTGTTTTTACTATGCTGATGACATAACCCAACCCACCACGCTTAATATCACACTTACCGGAACGGGTGTGACTAATACTGTTAAATATCAAGCCAGCTCTAATGTTCCTAACATACCGAATACACAAACAGAAAAAACAAACGTGTTTTCCGCATCTACGGTGAATCAACCTCCCGAATTAACAGTGAATGCACCAGAGAATGTTATCGTGGGCCAATCCTTTACAGTTTCTGCTACCGCGGTTGATCCAGAGGGTGACAATTTGACGTTCACGATTAATGGCAATAATGGTGCAAGTTTAACGCGAGTGGCCCCCAACAGGGCCAGCATGACGTTCACGGTTCGTGTTACCGATGGCATACATCGTGTTTCTGAAACAGTCACGGTTAACATCACTCCGCGTGCCCCCAATGTGAACACAGGGGGTGGCGGCGGTGCGCTAGGTTGGCTATTACTGTTGGTATTACCTTTGCTATATCACCGAAGACGGCAGTAATGCACTGAGCGATGGCTTGAAAGGTTCATTTTACGCAGCACTGACATAGGTGGAGTCAGTGCGATGCAGTTTATATGCTTGACGTGTTATGTTAGAGAAACCAGACAGGCCACCAACATTGGATATGGGTGGTAATGTTAATTCATTGCAAAAGACGCCTTGTAACACCAAATATTTCATCCGTTCATCGATATATTACTAAATAGGAGGTCGGTATCTTTACACTCTTACCCGTGCGCTTTTTCCATGTGGTAGCCTAAAGCGACACGCATATCGACACAGAGCAGTAAAATTCACTTTTTGAAGTAACTCAGGAGGCAATATGGGCAATGGGCAGTATCGTATTCCCAGAGATGGACAAAATGATCACAGTAATGAGCAAGCTAAGGTTCGCAGAGATTTTTTGCGTGAACAAACGGGCGCTGAATTAAAATATACAGGGGAATACACAATTGACCCCAACGTCTTGCCTGGCAATATTGAAAACTTTATTGGTATCGTGCAGATGCCTGTAGGCGTTGCTGGTCCTTTGCATATTAATGGTGAACACGCGCAAGGACGGTTTTATGTGCCCCTCGCCACCACGGAAGGCACGTTGGTGGCAAGTTATAGTCGAGGAATGCGGGTGATAAACGAGTGTGGAGGTGTCAAAACCACGGTCGTTGAACAATTCATGCAACGCGCTCCTGCTTTCATTTTTGACGATGCCAGAGAAGCGCGAGATTTTGGCAATTGGCTGGAAGCCAACATGGAAGGTATTCGGCAGGCGGCAGAAAGCACCACCTCTATTGGCAAACTCCAGCATCTGGAACAATGGTCCGTCTCGCGTTTGCGCTATGTTCGATTTAATTACACCACCGGCGATGCGGCGGGGCAAAATATGGTGGGTAAAGCCACATTAGCAGCCTGTGAATGGATTAAACGCCATTATCCGGGAGAATGCGAATACCTGCTATCAGGAAACATGGATACCGATAAAAAGCATTCTCACTTAAATATGTTGCATTCGCGGGGCAAGCGTGTGGTGGCTGAAATTACCCTCGACAAAGATATCATGCGAAAAATGATGAAAGTCGAAACCACGGTTATGGCGCGATCGTCGGTATTGGCCAATATGGGGGCGATGTTAGCAGGGGCTGCCTACAATGGACCCCATTCTGCCAATGGTATTGCCTCGTTGTTTATTGCAACCGGTCAAGATGAAGCGAATGTGGTCGAATCGCACGCAGGTTTATTATCCCACGAACTTTTACCCAACGGCGATCTTTATCTTTCCGTTACTCTTCCTTCCTTAATCGTTGCCACCTATGGCGGGGGCACTGGATTACCTACGCAACGCGAATGTCTGGAGTTATTAGGATGTTACGGTAAAGGCAAAGCGAATAAATTTGCCGAGATTGTGGCTGCAACCGTACTTGCTGGTGATATTTCATTGGCCTGCGCCGTGATTACTGGCCATTGGGTCTCCAGTCATGATCGACTGGGGCGAAATCGCGATTAGCGGTAATACGTTGACGCATCAGCGTGTGATGCGTCTTTTTTAAGATATTTTTTTGATCCGTTTAAACTTTTTGTCTTCTCAGCTCGACATAGCAAAAAACAACTTAAAAATGATTTGCTATGCATATTGCCGATACCAGTGGACAGGACACCCTGATCGCACCCAAAAAATCTCGTAAAACGCTTTATATCATCTGTACCTTTGTGCTCATTATCGCTCTGGCGCTTTACCTCATACCCGTTTTAACTCAATGGGGAAACTCACAAGCAAGTGTTTCCACTGAACGAGTACGAATTTCAACAGTTAAACGAGGTGATCTTGTCAGGGATTTATCAGTTCAGGGCCGTGTCGTGGCTGCTATCAGCCCTAAATTATACAGTCCTGCCCAAGGCACCATTACCTTTGAAGTGGATGCGGGTGATGAGGTCAAGCAAGGACAGCCGTTAGCCACCATTGACAGCCCGGCACTCACCAGTGAGTTAGAGCAAGAACAAGCGGTACTTGACGAAGTCACCACTGCATTGGCGCGCCAAAAAATTCAAGCGAAAAAACAAATGTTGGAGGATCAAAAAGCAATTGATATTGCCCAAGTGGCGCTGACTGCGGCTGAACGAGAAAAACGACGTGCCGATAAAGCGTTCAAAACGAATGCAATTAGCACGATCGATTATGAAAAAGCACAGGATGACCTTCATAACGCTAAACTCGTCCACCAGCACGCGGTGGATGACGCTAAGCTGAATGCTGAAAGCTTAGAGTTTGAAATTCAAAGCCGTTCACATCAACTTAACCGGCAGCGGCTGAGAGTAGCGGATCTTGCTCGAAAGGTGGATGAATTAACCCTGCTCTCTCCAGTAAATGGCATAGTAGGAAATTTGGCCGTCGCGCAGAAAAATCAGGTAACACAACATCAAGCCATTTTAAGTGTGGTGGATTTAAGTGAGTTTGAGCTGGAAATAGACATACCTGAAAGTTATGCCGATGACCTCGCCATTGGCATGGCTGCTGAAGTGGAATTTAACGGTAATAAATTCCCTGCCCAACTTGTCACCATCTCTCCAGAAATTCAGGACAACAAAGTTAATGGACGGGTGCGTTTTATCGCGGCAAGCGAAACGGGAACATCTCACCCCTCGCCCACCGGATTACGCCAAAATCAGCGCCTGACGACCCGAATTTTAATGGAAACTAAAGACGACGTTCTGTACGTCGCACGGGGACAGTTTTTACAAAGTGGTGGGGGTAAAGTCGCGTACAGAATTAATGGCGACGTGGCGTATCTTGTACCCATTACTACCGGTTCGCGCAGTTTATCGAAAGTGGAAATTTTAGAGGGCCTGGACGTTGGCGATAAGATCATCGTTTCCGGGCTTGAACAGTTTAACGGTGCTGACACGGTACTTCTTACACAATAAAAACCAAGGAATGAACATGTTAAAAATGAACAACCTATGTAAGTCATTCAGGACTGAATTGGTCGAAACCCATGCGTTGAGAAACTTTACGTTCAGTGTAGACGAGGGTGATTTTGTTTCTGTAACAGGACCTTCAGGCTCGGGGAAAACCACTTTTCTTAACATAGCTGGACTGCTGGAAAATCATACATCGGGAAGTTATCTGCTAGATGGAATAGATGTAAAAACCTTATCAGATAAGCAGCGCAGTCAATTAAGAAACGAAAAAATTGGGTTTATTTTTCAAAGCTTTAATTTAATTCCTGATTTGAATCTTTTTGATAATGTCGATGTGCCCTTACGCTATCGGGGTTTAAGTCGTGCTGAACGGCATCAAAGGATAGAAGAGAGCCTTGCGCGAGTCGGTCTGGCAAATAGAATGAAGCATTTACCTTCTCAGTTGTCCGGTGGACAGCAACAACGCGTTGCCATCGCCAGAGCGTTAGCGGGTAAGCCAAGATTTTTACTGGCAGATGAACCCACAGGAAACCTGGATAGCCAAATGGCTAAAAGCGTCATGGGGCTATTGCAGGAGATCAATCAGCAAGGCACTACCATTGTCATGGTCACACACGATCCCGAACTTGCTATGCAGACTTCCCGCAACGTGTTTGTGCGGGACGGTCAAATCAGTGAGGCTGAAACTATCATGCCTTTAGCTGCTGCTTCGAATCAATAGCAGGAGCAAAACATGTTTACATACTATTTAAATTTAGCGGTGAAAAGTATCCGCCGTAATATGGGGTTGAGCAGCTTAATGGTGCTGGCGATAGCACTAGGGATAGGCGCATGTATGACCACTGTTACCGTGAACTATATGATGTCATCTAATCCCATTCCGCATAAAAGTGACCAGCTGTTTTATGTGCAGCTAGATAATTGGGGCCCCCACTTCCCTTTTAATGATGAAAATGAACCCCCTAATCAAGTGACCTGGCGAGATGCTAATAATCTTATGCAACACCGCCAGTTCAAGCAAGTAGCTATGGGCACTTCGGGAGCGGTAATTGAGTCTGACAACCGCGAATTAAAGCCTTTTATGGCAGGAATAAGACTCACCTACACCAACTTCTTCAGCATGTTTGAACCACCTTTCTTATATGGCGGCCCCTGGCCATCAGATGCAGATGACAACATGGAACAGGTAGTGGTACTGAGCAAAAAAACAAATCAGCAAGTTTTCGAGGGGGAGAATTCAGTAGGCCGCAGCTTAACTATCGGGGGTAATCGTTTCCGCGTAGTGGGTGTACTGGACGATTATGAACCTATTCCGCGTTTTTATGATGTCAGTACTGGTGCTTTCCAAAGCCCTGAAGATGTCTTTATGCCTTTGACATTAAAACGTCCTTTAGAATTAAGTAGTGGTGGTAACAACAATTGCTGGAAAGACCCTGATGGTGAAGGGTTTGAAGGATATTTAATGTCTGAGTGCATAAATTATCAGTTTTGGGTAGAACTAAATGATATAGCGGAACAGAAGCAATATCTTTCTTTCTTAAATGCGTACGTGGAAGAGCAAAAAACGTTAGGCCGCTTTCCTCGCCCCCTAAACAATCGTATTTCAGCCATAATGGAGTGGATGGAAATTCAGGAAGTCGTTGCTGATGATGCACAGATTATGATGTGGCTGGCGTCGTTGTTTCTGCTAGTGTGTTTATTAAATACAGTGGGTCTACTGCTTTCTAAATATGCCACCCGCACCTCCGATATAGCGTTACGCAGAGCAATTGGTGCAACCAAACAAGCCATTTTTTCTCAATACATTACTGAGTCCGCATTGATTGGAATTCTTGGCGGCATCCTAGGCCTTGCGTTAGCACTGGCTGGCATAGAAGCTGTCAAGTCCATGTATGGTGACTTTATCAGTGAGCATGTGGGAATGGACCTGACAATCGTAGGTATCGCAATCGTACTTTCAATTGTTTCAAGTGTACTGGCTGGCTGTTATCCCGCATGGAAAGCATGCTCAGTGCCCCCTGCCACTCAATTGCGTAATCAATAGGAAAATGACATGAGCAACTTAGAGTTTGGCCCCATCATGCGGGCACTCCTTCGTAATAAAGTAGGCGCAATTCTGATTGCACTACAAATTGCCGTGACGATGACGATTATCGTCAACGCTGTATTTATCATTGTTGAGCGTAAGGCAATGATGGAGCGGGAAAGCGGTTTGGATGAAGCGAATACGTTTTATTTGACGACCACAGGATTCGGCAAAGACTTTGAAAGCAAGCGCGTCACTATCGAAGATTTAGCACTGATTCGAAATACGCCAGGCGTTATCGATGCTATTCAGGTGAACGCTATTCCAATGAGTGGAAGTGGTTGGTCGATGGGGTTAGCTACCCAACCAGGGGAAGAAATTGAAAGTGTAGGTACCGCCAACTACATGGTCGATGATCATGCCTTGAATACCTACGATGCCGAACTGCTAGCAGGCGAAAACTTTAGTCCGGAGGATATAAGGTTTAGAGAGCGTAACCAATCAGATTGGCCCGATTTGGCAATTATCACCCAGGCGCTTGCTAAAAGCTTATTTCCAGAACTCGGCATAGATGAAGTTGTTGGTAAAACCATCTATATCGGGGATAACGAAGCTATGATCATAAAAGGAATAATTGATAAACTGCAAGCGCCTTGGGTTGGCTGGAACAACCTAGATCACGTTACCCTCACACCTGAAATGATGGCATTTCCTAGTATGCGATACTTGATTCGCACAGAACCCGGTATGCGCGATAAGCTAATGACATCATTGGAGGAAACGCTAGCAAATCAATATCCCAACCGAATAATACGTAATGTTGAAACAATCACCGCGACTAGGGATAAAAGTTATCGCCAACATAGTGCCATGATTAACATTCTTACAGCCACCATGATCCTGCTCACACTGATTACTGCATTAGGCATAATTGGCCTGGCTAGTTTTAATGTAAATCGGCGGCGCAAACAAATTGGTACTCGCAGAGCACTTGGCGCCAGTAAACAGGCTATCATCCGCTATTTTATGGTTGAGAATCTGATAATTAGTAGTTTCGGGCTCATTCTTGGGGTGGGTTTGACTATCGGTTTGAATTTTATGCTGATTGAATGGTTTGCCGTTAAAGCACTTGACTGGTACTACATTCCTACAGGAGTAGTATTATTGTTTGTTGTAGGTCAACTTGCTGCCTTTGGCCCCGCATTTAGAGCGGCCCAGATATCTCCTGCCCTGGCCACCCGAACTATTTAAGCAAGCCTAAAAGCGGTGAGTAATTTTACTCGCTGCTTTTGTCAGCAAGTTAATTTACTCACCTCAATCCAAAGCGAAATGTGATTAACATTGCGATAGAGCAACTCATCGTGCCAGATAAAGTTAGAAAAAGGTACAGGAAACCAAGACCTTTCTTACCATGTTAAAAGACAGTTGGTGGATTTCTCTACCTCACTCTGGGCTGCTTACAGCTTCATCCGGTTTGTTATTATTGAGGATTAGCAATCGTTAGGCGTTACTTTTTGCAGTCAAACCATCTACAATAAAGCCTATTTGACTAAACGGCAGGTAGTTTTTTGTTGAAATGGTTTCAGCGACTTTCGCTTTCAGAAGATGAATTTCTCTATAAATCCTCGCTTCGTATTGCCTGCGTCTTTGTGGTTATGGGCCTGCCTTTCGCAATCAATCACTTGATTAACGGCCAGATAACACTAGCGGTCTACTCGTTCGGGATTATTGCAGTTCTTGCGCTTAATGCTATCAGTACGGTCAAGTATAAACGCTACCATACTGATCTGATCTTATTTGGCTTAGTGCCAGCAGTTATCGTATTTTTACTGGAATTACTCATTACTCAGGGCATATTCGGTTGCTTATGGTGCTTTCCAGCCATCATAGCGTGTTTCTTTATGCTACCAGAACGCAGAGCTTGGTTTGCCAGTGCGTTAATGCTGATTATTCTTCTACCTAACATTCTGCTCACGTTTGAACTGACATTAGCCATCAGAATGTCGATCACGCTCACCATGGTAGCAGCTTTTACAGCAATATTTATTCGTGTGATCTCGGTACAACATGATCAGTTAATGCAGCTAGCTGTCACTGACGAGTTAACCGGCCTTCGTAACAAGCGCACGCTAGATGAAGAGCTGTCAAAAGTGGTTGAACAAGCCCAACGCAGTGAAATTTCAATCTCAGCACTGGCCTTTGAAATTGATCATTTCAAACAAATAAGCGAAAACCTGGGACAGGATGTGGCGGACGGTGTGCTAAAGGGTGTAAGCAATTTTTTAAAGCAACGTTGTCGAAAAGTTGATTTACTCTTTCGTCTATCTGACGAAAAATTTTTGGTGGTGTTATTCAATGCTCCCATGGAAAAGGCTAATCTAGTTGCAGAACAACTTCGCTTATCGATCGAAAAATTACATTTGCTCCAGGGTACCAAAGTGACAGCCAGTTTCGGTATTGCCAGCATAAACGGTGAAAGCAACTGGCGTGCCTGGATAAGACGTGCCGAGCAGCGTTTATTGACGGCGAAGCACTTTGGGCGTAATCAAATAGTTACTAGCGACGAACAGATTCAGTAGAACGAATTAACCACGTCGCCAACACAAAGAGACTTGCCAGGATGAGGCACATGATGGGTACAACAATCACTTCCTGATAAGAGAAAGTAATGCCCGCCATAAAAAGGAAACTCAGAGCTGGAATAATAAACGCGGCGAAAAGGCTTCTTGTACTGAAGCGGCCAAACACAACACAGATAGCGCTGAATAACAAAAAACCATGAAATATTTGATTTATCGGGTTATCTGGGCTGCCAACTATACCCACAGCAAGATTCATCCAGGTACTTAGTAGATAGGCGACGAGGCCTGTAGCGACCCCCGCTTTATAACGAAAGCTGCGTGTTTTATTTGCGATAGTCCGATAACTTAATGACGCTACTATTAGTATCAAAGCAACCAAGAGAAAGTCGAACACTCCCCAGTTGACATGCACACTAATTAGAGTGGCGAAAAAGGGAATAAGTAATACAAGGAGCGGCACCAACAATGCGGTGGTCAGCGATATTTTTTTTAATCTGAGATTTTGCGACGTTTGCATGGGCAAGATAGTAGTAGATGCGCGTTATCTAAGCATGGATGATTAGCGACTATTTGCCAAGAAAAATATCGTATGGTGTTAAATGGGTTAGTCACCATTTAATTTGACAGTTTTTAAAAACAGAGCGTAATCAAATTTGACAGTCTCTTGAGTACGTAAAGCGGCAGTTGCCACTTTAGGAGTCGATTTTCGCCTATGAGCGAGTTGCGGATCTATAGCTAATATTGGCAGACGATCTTCTCAGGGAGGAAAGCAGAGGCTCAGAAATAGCGCCCGGATAACGGGCAAAATACCAAGGCTACAATACCAAGCGAAGCGCAGGGAGCCTACGAATTTTCTCCCTAGCGAGCGCAGCGAGTGTTAATGCGCTTTTCATACGCAACTTGCTACATATGTAGCGCATTGCTACAATGTAGTGGTGTACTATTAGGAGACATGTTATGGCAACAGCAAGCGTAAGACTAGACCAAAATTTAGTTGAGAAAGCGACCATTATGGGCAAAGCACTAAACAGAACTATGCCAAAACAAATTGAGCACTGGGCAAAGATAGGCGAAATGATGGAAGATAATCCCGATTTACCATACGAATTCGTGAAACAGGCCATTATTTCCAAAGCTGAAAAAGAGGTAGGAAAATTGGAGCCTTACGATTTTGGCTAAGATTACCAGTGTTTTACAGACAGCTAATTTTAAGAGAGCAGTAAAGAAGTTACATCAGAATCAGAAAAAAGATTTGGATAAAGCTGTAAAGGAGCTGATGGATGATCCTCTTTTAGGAGAGCAGAAAAAAGGCGACCTAGCTTTTCTTCGCGTATACAAGTTCAAGATGGTTAAGCAGCTAACTTTACTCGGTTACAGCTACGAGGATGGCACTGTAATACTTGAATTGATAGCACTTGGCTCGCATGAGAACTTTTACCGCGATGTTAAAAAGTTATTCTGACCAATTGCGTATAACTTTGACTTAAAGGGCAGTAACATAGCGGCGAAAATGGCGAAGCCGCCGCTGTGTTGCTGTCCCAGCGCGCCCTTGCGCGCGTTTTAAAGTGCTTGTTATGTGGCAACTTGCTCACCTTTGCTGTGGGCAACTTTTAAACCTAAAAATGTGCCTGCGAGCAATGCAAGCAAAGTAAAAGATAGCTCTATGGCTGAAAGAATACTGTAGCTCATCCCTCCTAGCACAGCGATATAAAATACAACGCAAAACAGGTGTTGTAAAAGAGCTACTATAAAAGCATGTAAATATGGATTAGGAAGACGTTGAAAGCCCATAAGGAAGAAAACTAAGAACCCCATAAACCCAATTGCAAAATACTCGCCCCAAAACCTTAATAAACTAAGTTCTTGATTTATACCTAAGTAGAGGCTAGTTAATGTAGTCGGAGTTACTTGAAAGATTACAAGTAGCAACGAGAATATAAAAATTTTAAACCAACTCATCTGCTTCCATTGCCACATAACATTTAAATGAAGCGGACCCTAAAAACCGCTTATTAATTTTTAGCCACTCTACTTGCCTAGCTCACTTACTAGCAAGTCAAATGGCTCACTTTCTACACCTGAGTGCGATACAGCAACAATTTGAACAACAAAGTCTATTGTTTGGTTTTGGGTACTGCCTAGGTCATACCACGCAAAGCTCAACTCTCTATCTTTAGCCCTATATGAGGAGATTTTTACAGGTTCTGAAGGGAAAATATTCGCAAAAACGTCATCGTTTTTAACTCTAAATTTGTATCCGGTTGTACCAATTGAATTAGCACCATCGACTTTGATGGTAATAATGCCCGCATCGGAACATGAACCTCCATTACCATCATCAAATCCTCTTTGAATGGAAGTAACAGACGCAACTGGAGCCTCAGGTTGCTTGCCACTTAAATAAGTTGGAGATGTTCTAAATGGCTCATAACCGAGCGCTAAACTGCAAGCTAGCGACTGATTAGAAAATACCAGAAGGAATAAAGCTAAAAAAATATATCTCATACTCACCTAGAGTGGCTAACGCTCCGCACATGGTTGACCAAATAAGCGCAGCGTTTTGGACGTCCCAGCGACCAGCGGGAGCGAATGCTGCGGTTTGTTAAGTGTGGCTAGCACTTTGCCCATTCGTATACACCAGCAGATGCATCAATGACGAACTGAGCTTTGTTTTCAACGCACCATTTCTCGAGCTCCAGCCTTAACTGGGGCCAAAGATCCTGTGCCCAACATGGACCTTTCTTTTCCCACGCTGAGTGTGTTGGAAGATAAGCAGTAAGGATTCCCATAGGAAACTCAAGTATAAATGAACCGCCTGGACCAGTAACGACCAGCTCTTCTTTCCATCTTGGCTGAAACTTGAAAATGCTCATCGAAAATCACACTTAACGGCTAAATAAAGGGCAAAAACGCAGCGCCACAATCGCGAAGCGGCGCTGTGTTTTTGTCCCAGTGCGCAACCGCGCACGTTTTAATTTTTTTGTTATACGCACTCTATTCAAGAGCTTGGCCACAGTCACTACAATACTTAGGCTGTGAAAAAAAATTATAGTTTTTATTTGTTTTCCCACAAGCACTACAAAATTTTGTTGAACGGATATTAAAAAAGGAAATAAGTACAATCATCGGTACCATAAAATATATTTCCTCTTTGTCAGAATCCATTAAATACATAACAACTATAAAAAGAGCACCCGCAAAAATGATAAATGGTACCCAAAGTTTTTTCTTACGCTCTGCATTTTTACTAACAAAGAATACCAAAAAACTTATTATAATTAGAACAATCCAAACACCAGAAAATATAAAAAAAATCTCTTCATGACTCATAGCAATTCCTTGTGCTTATAACATCTTATTATGTAGACCTCACAGTAACACACATAGACTTTCACTGCTGGTCTCCACAATTCTTTATTGATATCACTAGCTTACTTTAAAAATTGAGTGTTTTACCATCAGAATTTCTGCGTGTTACTGCTACTTCTCAGTAAACCAGACTTCAAAAAAATTGTTAACCTTATTATTTTCAATGAGTTAGACACGTTTAACACTCATTTTGTGCATTTAGTGAGACTTCACAGTAATTACATACCCAAATCTGAATCCAAACCCATCCCTAGTACAGGCTACATCGCACTCATGACGATTTTATAATGCGTGTTACTGAGAACTCTCAGTAATTACACACAAAACAAAATTGGAAATATTTCATGGCACAAAGCCCGTTTCTTGAAAGTATACGCAAAATAATGAGGACCAAACATTATTCTATTCAGACTGAGAAGACCTATCTTCTATGGATAAAGCGATTCATTCTTTTTAACCAAAAACGTCATCCGAAAGATCTGGGTGACCAAGAGGTCACTGCGTTTCTCACTCATCTTGCTGTTGACAGACATGTTACCTCCTCAACACAAAACTTGGCACTGTGCTCAATCGTGTTTATGTATAAACACGTCTTTGAGCGAGAGCTAACGCTTTTACCGGATACTGTTCGAGCCAGAGCGCCTAAACGAGTACCTACCGTCTTAAGTCATGATGAGGCAATGCAAATCATTAGTCAGATGAGTGAAAAGTATCGGCTCATGTTTTCTTTGTTGTACGGCTGTGGGCTACGTAAAGCTGAACTGCTAAAACTTAGAATAAAAGATATCGATTTCGCTGCGAAAAGTGTTTTTGTATTCTGTGGAAAAGGCGGTAAAGATAGAGTTACGTTGTTACCAAACAATCTAATCGCCTCTCTAAAGGATCAAATTGACGTAGTTCGACAGGTTCACCAAAAGGACATCGCGGAAGGTGGTGGTGAAACAAGTTTGCCTACCGGGCTGGCAAGAAAGTATCCCTATGCGATTAAAGAGTTCAAATGGCAGTATTTGTTCCCCTCGACAAACCGATGCCAGCATCCAGTCGATGGCTATTATTGCCGCCATCATCTGCACTGGACAGCGTTAACCAAAGTGCTAAGAAGAGCAGTTAAAGCATCAGGTATTACAAAGCATGTGACTGCACATACCTTTAGGCACTCATTTGCAACACAACTGCTGCTTTCTGGCGCTGATATCAGGACTGTTCAAGAGTTACTGGGGCATAATGATCTGAGAACCACGCAGATTTACACTCACGTTATAGGTCAGCATTCTTCTGGAACTACAAGCCCTTTAGATAGGTAATTCTTCAGCGGACAAATGTCCGCTAATCATTGTTTGCCAATCAGATGTCTAGAGAATAGATTTTGGAAATAACGAGAATAGCGAGTTACCGCTTTCTACCCACAGTGATCAGTCAAACCTGAGTTGCTCTGCGTCTGCATATGGCACTTACAGATAGTAAGAGACTACAACAATGAAGGTCTGCTCCTTGTCTTTTGCTGCCTGTCAGATTAAATCGACACTTCCCACCCAAAATGCCTGATCCGATGTATGATCCTACATGTTAAACATTGTGCTTGCATCCCCGCACCTATTTACAGATTTTCAGTCTCGTCATCCAGTTCGTTGTTAACTAATTCACCTGCTAAACGTTTAGATGATTGCACCCCTAAGAGACGAAAATGTTCTACTTGCCGTACCATGTTTCCCCTTCCCTGACTCAATTTACTGAAGGCTCCTTCATAATGTTTCTGAGTCGTCTCCAGTGACTTACCAATTTTTTCCATATCGGTGATAAAGCCAACGAATTTGTCATATAACTTAGTGGCATGTTGCGCTATTTTCTGCGCGTTCTGATTTTGGTACTCATATTGCCAGATGTTATTTATTGTGCGTAGGGCCACAAGTAAATTAGTCGGGCTCACCAACATGATGTTATGTGAAAGCGCCAGATTAACCAGTTCGGGATCTTCTTCGATGGCCAATAAAAAAGCCGGTTCAATCGGAATAAACATCAACACATAATCCAGCGTCTTAATACTTTCAAGGTGCTGATAATTTTTCGCTCCGAGCCCTTTAATATGAGTTCGAATTGAATTCACATGTTCAGTTAACAACCGTTTTCGTTCGATCTCTTCCTCAGCATTATAGAATCGCTCATAGGCAGACAAACTCACTTTTGAATCAATGATGACATCTTTATTGTTAGGCAGATGCACTACAACATCAGGTTGTCGGAGTTTTCCCGCTTCATTACGGGCACTCACCTGAATTTCAAATTCATGTCCTTCACGCAATCCAGATTCAGTTAAAATGCGTTCGAGTACGACTTCACCCCAATTACCCTGTTTTTTATTATCACCTTTTAGGGCTTGAGTAAGTGCGGCCGCTTCCTCAGTGATTTTTTGATTGAGCTCTTTTAAGGTATGAATTTCTGTCTTTAACGATGCACGCTCCTGGCCTTCACGAATATATTGATCACTAACCTGTTTCTTAAATCCTTCGATCTGTTCTTTAAGTGGTGACAATATCGCGGTCAGGCCTGACTCGTTTAATTTGCTAAAATTTTCGCTCTTTTGCTCAAAAATCTTATTGGCTAGATTCTCAAATTGCGTTTGTAAGCGTTGCTCAGCTTGTTCCATGAGGGCTAACTTCTCCTCATGGGACTTTTCAATTTCAATCAGGCGCGCTGATTTAGCTTCATAGCGACCATGTAGCGCCGCGTAATCACGTTTGCTTTCGTTAAGTTCATAACGCAACTGTGACAAGCGTTCTTCATTTTGCTCGAGTTGTTCGGCTTTTGCTGTTAACTCGCCAAGTTGAGTACGAGAATGATAAATCTGCTCGCGATGCGCGTTTAACTCATCTTCAAGTTTATAAATCTGGTGCGCCGATTCAGCTTGAGATTGTGCTAGTTGATGTTTTAACACCGTATTTTCTGCGATAAATTCCTGAATAGCTTTAGCCTGTTTCCTATGCCCAAGTAGCCAGCCAAACATAAAACTCAAAATTACCGCCACACCTATAAGTGCCAGCGAAGGTAGGTGGTCAAAATACATCACGTCTAAATAGTCCGTATAAAAGTAGGGAGCCAGTCGGCCCCCATCAGTATATTATTTGGAAAGTTCAGCGTCTAATGACTCAATATTTGCTTTCCAGATTGCAGGTCCGGTCTCGTGGGCATTAGCGCCCGTACTATCCACGGCTACGGTAACGGGCATGTCTTCGACTTCAAATTCGTAAATAGCTTCCATCCCTAAGTCTTCGAACGCCACCACACGCGCCTTCTTAATGGCTTTTGAGACGAGATAAGCGGCGCCGCCCACTGCCATTAAATATACCGCTTGATGTTGAGCAATAGATTTGACGGTGGCCGGTCCGCGCTCAGCTTTACCGATCATGCCAATAAGTCCGGTTTGCTCAAGCATCATGTCAGTAAATTTATCCATTCGCGTCGCGGTAGTTGGGCCGGCCGGGCCAACCACTTCATCGCCTACCGCATCAACTGGCCCTACGTAATAAATAAATCGATTAGTGAGATCTACCCCTTCGGGGAGACCTTCGCCATTTTCAAGCATGGTTTGAATGCGTTTATGTGCAGCGTCGCGACCTGTCAGCATTTTGCCAGAAAGCAGTACTGTCTCTCCTACTTTCCAATCCTGGATATCGGCTTTGGTTAAATTATCCATATTTACGCGGCGAGTATTTTCGCTGACTTCCCAGGTGACTTCTGGCCATTCTTCTAGTTTTGGCGCTTTCAATTCAGCTGGCCCACTGCCATCAAGATAAAAGTGCGCGTGACGTGTTGCCGCACAATTAGGGATCATTGCTACCGGTTTGGATGCAGCGTGGGTGGGGACAGACTTAATTTTTACGTCGACAACTGTGGTTAAACCACCAAGCCCCTGCGCACCAATACCGAGTTTGTTGACGCGTTCAAATATTTCGAGACGAAGTTTTTCGTCGGTAGTTTGTGGGCCTCGCTCCATCAATTCTTGTATATCCACCGGATCCATCAGGCTTTCTTTAGCTAATACTGCTGCCTTTTCGGCTGTGCCGCCGATGCCCAAACCAAGCATACCGGGTGGGCACCAGCCCGCTCCCATAGTAGGCAAGGTCTTAACCACCCAGTCAGCAATATCATCACTTGGGTTGAGCATCACCATCTTCGATTTATTTTCTGAGCCACCACCTTTGGCGGCGATCATGACTTCAACTTTATCGCCTGTAACCATATCAATATGCACAACTGCTGGCGTATTGTCTTTGGTGTTTTTTCTTGCCCCTGCCGGATCGGAAACAATGGATGCTCGCAACGGATTGTCTGAATTGAGGTAGGCACGACGTGTTCCTTCATCCACCATCTGCTGTACCGTCATATCGTGCTTGTCCCACTGCACGGACATGCCTATTTTCACAAAACAGGTGACAATACCGGTATCCTGACACAACGGCCGTTTCCCTTCCGCGGACATGCGTGAATTGATTAAAATTTGCGCCATCGCATCTTTTGCCGCCTGGCTTTGTTCTTTTAAATAAGCCTGTTCAACAGCTTTCACATAATCCAGCGGGTGATAGTAAGATATAAACTGAAGGGCATCCTCAATGCTGTCAATAAAGTCTTGTTGACGAATTACGGTCATGTCTTCCTCGTGTATTTTACGGCCTGTTTTATCATCTTTGTTAGCAAAGCTATGTTCATCGGCTGCGATATTCTGGCACTAACTGTTCCTGCTTCGACACTGTAACAAGAAAAATTGTGTTAACGGTGAAGCACAGGCTAAAGATAGATAAACGGTTTAATTATAGTCTTGGCATTACAAAAAAGCGTATACTAGCGCAAGTTAACAATGCTCACCAAGCAATTAGCCGTTCAAGGCAAATATATTTTAAAAAAGTATGCTTCGTGTGCCTTTATCGCCCGAATTAAAATCAATTTATTTTTCACTTGTTCATATGTTTGATAATTTGCCTAAAGAAATCACGGTAACTGCACTTACGTGCCCTGCGTCGGTTAACTTACACGCGTTGTTCGAATGCATCGAAAGCTCACCTTTTTCAGTTTTATTTGATTCAGCACAAAGTCGCGAAAGCAACGCCCGATTTAATATAGCCGTATGGGCACCAGCCTTTGTGGTGATGGCAGAACATGGGCGTACCATTATCCACGATCAAATGACGGGTAAATGCAGCCAGAGCAACGAGAAGCCCCTGCAAACGGTGAGCAACCTGTTACAAGCGCACCTTGGACATTTTTCGATTAATAGTGAGCTGGCAGCAGAGACGATCAGCGCCCTCCCCTTTCTGGTCGGCGCAGTGGGGTTATGTAGTTATGATCTTGGAAGATATTATGAACAATTGCCCTCGCACGCATTAAACCAGCTTAGCTGTCCGGATATGGCTATTGGTATTTATGAACATGCGCTCATTGAAGATAGCGTATCAGGGGAAATTTTTGAATGCAGACTTTCGACTCGTCCAGCTATTGATGTTCAAGAATGGCTCAACAGGAAAATAACTCAACCCTCTTTTTCATTGCGATCTCAATGGCAGGCCAATCTATCCCAGTCAGAATATACGCAAGCGCTCAATAAAATTAACGACTACCTGCAGGCTGGTGATTGTTATCAGGTAAATATGGCACAACGGTTCTGTGCAAATTACGAAGGAAGTGAGTGGGACGCCTATCTTAAGTTGCAACGCCAAAATAGAGCCCCATTTTCCGTTTTCATGCGCCTGCCGGACAACTGCGTTTTAAGCATTTCTCCTGAGCGCTTCCTATCCGTCAATCAAACCAATGTTGAAACCAAGCCCATCAAAGGCACGCGACCACGATATACAGACCCTGCCCAAGACAAGGAAAGCAGCGAGTCACTGCTGAACGCTGACAAAGATCGTGCTGAAAACTTAATGATTGTTGATTTGCTGCGAAATGATTTAAGCAAGCATTGTCAGCCCCATTCGGTGGAGGTCCCTTCACTTTTCGCACTTGAAAGCTACGCTGCTGTTCATCATCTTGTCAGTACAGTTAAAGGTAAGTTAAAGTCAGACAGCAGCGCCTGGGATCTGCTGGCAGGCGCTTTTCCAGGGGGCTCGATAACAGGAGCTCCAAAAATAAGAGCGATGCAAATCATTGACGAATTAGAGCCTCACCGGCGGCATGTCTATTGTGGCAGCATGTTATACATGGGCATCCGCGGTGACATGGATTCCAGCATTCTTATTCGCACATTGCTTACCGAAAATAACCGCATTTATTGTTGGGCTGGTGGAGGGATTGTTTTGGATTCCGATGCCGCAGATGAATATCAGGAAACACTGGATAAAGTATCGAAAATTTTACCGGTGTTGGGGGAAATGCATGAATAGAACGGAATTCATCCGTCGCTATCATCATATTGAGCGAGTACGTTCAGAAAGCGATTATCCGCTTTCTTATACGGGTCGGCCCGCCGCAGTTCTCATTCCGCTGGTGGATTATCAAGACGAATTGAAAGTATTGTTAACTGAACGCGCCCATCACTTACGCCACCATGCAGGACAAGTTTCGTTTCCTGGCGGGGGTGCTGAGACCGGTGACAGTTTTCCCGTCGGTACGGCTCTACGCGAAGCCGAAGAGGAAATTGGCTTACCCCCCGAAAATGTGCAAATTATCGGTACGTTACCCAACTATCGTACGATCAGCGGCTATACCATCAAACCCGTTTTAGGATTTGTCGAACCTCATTGCAAATTAACGCTGGATCAGAACGAGGTGGCGAGTGCCTTTGAGGCCCCCCTTTCTTTCCTAATGGACCGTTCAAACCACTTAATCCATCAAACGCATAGACATGGGCAAACGTTTCCCATTTATTTTATTCCTTGGAAGGCTTACATGATTTGGGGGGCGACTGCTGCGATTTTACGAAATCTGTCATTTCATTTAATCGCCGAAGAGACATGAATGAATTGATTTATTTCTGCGCTATTTAACCTTATCAGTTACTTTCACATTGTTCTTTTACTATCAAGTTAAGTTTACAGACGTCCCTCCTCATCTTAAGCTACATTTTCTTAACTATGTTGTAGTTAGCTTGGACTACATGCATGATCACATAAAATATAGTTTGGACTTAGACCCTATGATTAGTATTTTCGATATGTTCAGTATCGGGATTGGCCCGTCAAGCTCGCATACTGTAGGCCCCATGCGGGCTGGCGCTGAGTTTGCTGCAAAACTTAAAAGCGATAATATACTTGAACAGATCACCTCCATAAAAGTAGAACTGTACGGTTCACTAGGGCAAACCGGAAAAGGCCATGGGACAGGCAAAGCGGTTATCCTGGGGTTATTGGGAGAGTTGCCCGAATCAGTAGAGGTTGATTCGATTGAAAGGCGACTTGAAGAAATTCATGACAGTCAAAAATTGCTGCTAAATGGCGAGCATGAAGTTGCCTTCCCAAATAAAAATGCCATTGTATTTCATCGCCGTAAGTCGTTACCACGACATGCAAATGCGCTCACTTTCTTTGCCTATAAAGGGGAGGAAGCCATTCGTCAGCAGACCTACTACAGTATTGGTGGCGGTTTCATTATTAAAGACGAAGAGTTTGAAGAAGTTAAAGATCACGCTTTGTCTCAGCAAGCAAAGGTTCCCTTTCCGTTTAAGAGCGCTAACGAACTGTTGGCAATGTGTCGAGAACATGGGCTTTGCATCAGTTCATTAATGATGAAAAACGAAGCTGTTCATCGGCCGGTAAAAGAAGTCCGTTCAATGCTTTTTGATATTTGGCAGGTAATGCAAGCCTGTATCAATCGTGGCATTGAAAGTGAGGGAATTTTACCTGGCGGTTTAAAAGTGGTTCGACGCGCACCTGGTCTTTACCGCCGCTTACAAAACGAACGCTCTAATGATCCTATGCAAACTATGGATTGGGTAAATTTGTTTGCATTGGCGGTGAATGAAGAAAATGCAGCGGGCGGTCGCGTGGTCACAGCGCCCACCAATGGTGCCGCAGGGATCATTCCAGCCGTCATGCAATACTATGATAAATTTGTTCGTCCTATGGATGCAGAAACCGCGAGTCGCTTTCTTTTGACTGCTGGAGCCATCGGGATTTTATACAAAGAGAATGCTTCTATTTCAGGAGCAGAAGTAGGCTGCCAGGGTGAAGTGGGTGTTGCCTGTTCCATGGCAGCTGGTGCCTTAGCAGAAATTATGGGTGGCTCTGTGGCTGCGGTAGAAAATGCGGCTGAGATTGGAATGGAGCACAATTTGGGCTTAACCTGCGATCCGGTAGGCGGTTTGGTCCAGGTTCCATGTATCGAACGTAATGCGATGGGTGCCATAAAAGCGATTAATGCCTCCCGTTTAGCCTTGCGCGGAAGTGGTGAACACAAAGTGTCGTTGGATAAAGTTATTAAAACGATGCGTGAGACAGGCAATGATATGAAAACGAAATACAAAGAAACCGCGCGAGGCGGTTTGGCAGTGAATATAATTGAATGTTAACACCTTATCTGGGCAGCAAGTAGCTGCCCGTTATTTAACTGGCAAGGTCACACCTTTAAACATTTTTTCCACCTCATCGTTATTTTTACACATCATCGCTTTTTCAATTTTATCTTTGCTTAAGTGTGGCGCAAAACGTTCGATGAAGTCATACATATAACTGCGCAGAAAAGAACCCTTTCTGAAACCGATTTTTGTTGTACTGTAGTCAAACAAGTGACTGGCATCGATTTTTACCAAATCTGCATCCAGCTCTTCACTTACCGCCATGGACGCAATGACACCGATACCTACCCCTAGTCTGACATACGTTTTTATCACGTCAGCATCCGTCGCAGTGAATACAATTTTGGGGGTGAGGCCAGCACGTTCGAATGCCTGGTCAAGTTCACTTCTGCCAGTAAATCCAAATACATAGGTGACTAATGGGTATTTAGCGATATCGCTGATTTCAATTGATTCTTTTTTAGAAAGCGGGTGATTTTTATTTACGATTACACTACGGTTCCAGTGGTAACACGGTAGCATGACCAAATCGTTATAGAGGTGCAGTGCTTCCGTTGCAATAGCAAAGTCAGCTTCGCCTTTCGCCGCCAGATCGGATATTTGAGAAGGCGTCCCCTGGTGCATATGCAAGGAGACTTTGGGGTACTTGTTCATAAACCCCTGGATAACATCCGGTAACGCGTAACGCGCCTGGGTATGCGTAGTCGCAATGTTCAGTTTGCCCTGATCAGGTAAAGTATGTTCGCGGGCAACTGCCTTTATACTCTCGACTTTGGCTAAAATTTCTCTGGATATGTTGATAACATCATGCCCTGCATCGGTAACATGGGTAAGATGTTTACCGCTACGTCCAAAAATTTGAACGCCTAATTCGTCTTCCAACATGCGTACTTGCTTACTTATCCCTGGTTGAGAGGTGTACAAGCTCTCTGCTGTGGCTGAAACGTTCAGATTGTTATTGAGCACTTCAACGATATAGCGCAGCTGTTGTAATTTCATATCAAGGTATCCGCTACCTACTGGAATTTTATTCGGTTAATGATAACGTTATATCGAAATCTCACCATGATTGCTATAAAACTTTAATGTTAGGGAATAAATAAGCCGTGCATTTGCGAACAAGAGAAATATTTCAACTACCTTACGTATTCATTTATTAACGTAGTTATAAGAATATATTTTTTCTATCATTTCCCTTTTAAGTAGCGTATAAAAGGATGAATAGTCGTGTATAAAAAAATCGAATCTGAGCAGATGGATCACACTAACGCCACTTCCAATATAGACTTCTCCTCCGTGTTGGCGGCTGCAGTTCACGATATGAAAAATTCCCTGTGTCTGTTGATACAATCAATCGAAAATCTATCAGACTCTATACCTAGAGAACTTGACGAAGCACATAATCAAGTCGCCAATGTTCATTACGAAGCCTCACGATTAAATACAAACCTCGTGCAGATGCTGTCTCTTTACCGCGCTCAACTTGAAACATTGCCGATCACAGTCGATGAACACTTTATTGCGGATTTGTTTGAAGATGTAACGGGTTCGAATGCGTTATATTCAAATCAGCGAAAAGTGGCCATCGAGGTCAATGTTGCTGACGATTTGAGCTGGTATCTGGATGGGGATTTAGTTTACATGCTAATAAACGATGTAGTGGTAAACGCTTTACGATACGGTACATCAAAAATTCGCCTGAGCGCTAAAGAAGAGCATTCTCATTTAGTCATCAGTGTAGAAGATGATGGTCCTGGCTACCCCGACGATATGATGATTAAAAGCAATACTGAACTATCTGAATTTCACGTCAGCCAAGGCAGAACAGGATTAGGGCTATTCTTTGCCCGACTAATTGCTGCGGCTCATACCCGGGATACTTTGTGTGGAACTATCACCCTATCGAATGGTGGTGAACTAGGTGGTAGTGTTTTTGTTGTCAAATTACCGTAAACTCTGCCGAAATAGTATTAATGAAAAACTGTCGCAGTCGATAATGATGTATGCGCCAAGAACAAGCGAGCTTAACGATTTATGTTCACTATAATAATAATTTTAATCGTAGTGCTGATTATCGCAGCCATTTTTATTAATGCGTTTCAGCAGCATCGTGCAAAGCTGGAGGCTGAAGAACGGGCCGAAGTCGCCAAGCAAAAAGCCATTATCGATGAAACAGAAAATATCATGATGGCCGCGAGTAATATGCCAATATCACCGCGTATCTTACAAATTTTACAGAATCGGATCGTTAATGCTTTAAAAGCGATACGTTCTACCAGACAGTCCACGGCAGATATCAAACAACGTATTTCCGATGCGGAGAACCGCGCCAATGCACTGGAAAATACGGATAGTTTACCCGTCAACGATTTTACTTTGCCTGATAACGACAAGATGATAATTCAATATATACAGGCGGTAAAAAAGCTCAGAATCATGTTGCGGTCCGAGCATTCGAAAGGGAAAGTGGATACGAAGACATTTATCGAAGAAGACAAAAATCTAGAGCGCCTGCAACTAAAAGTTAATGTTGAAACACTCGCGCGACGAGGCCGCAAGGCAATGAATTCTGGAATGTTAGGTTCGGCAAGACAGTATTTTGAAAAAGCAATAATTGCGCTGGAAGCACAAACTCAGCCTGACGAGTACGTCACCTCGCGTCTTCAAACCCTTAAAGACTGGCTGCACGAAATTCAGGATAATTTAAAAAATACCAACGCTGAAGATCGTGCACGTAAAAAAGAAGCTGAGCGAGATGAGCTGGACGAACTTTTTGCTCCGAAGAAAAAGTGGTAAGCATCGAAAGGGATGCGCACTAACGTCGAATCTGTACCCTATGCGCTCATTTGGTGATCGTAGCCTGATCACAACACTGTTCCCAAAGTGTCAGTGAAGCTACTGACATACTGCCCCGCAGCGAACGCACTACTCCTACATTTTTTTGTAGCGGAGAATTGCGTAATGGCAAACACGTAAGCCCTATATTTTCCATTTGCTCCTGACACAATGATGGAACGATGGAAATACCCATGTTCTGTTTGATTAACTGACCTATTGTGCCCAACTGACCCATTTCGGCAACAATGTTCAGTGGGTCATGCCTTAAAGCAATTTCATCAATCCATTTGCGCAGTGATGAGCCACGGTTCATAGCAATAAAATCAGATTGGCAGACGGTTTCCCACTCCACCCCCAATGAGCATTGAGCAAGTGGATGACCAGAGGGCACCACAACAATAAATGCATCTTTAAATAAGGGATAAAAACACAAGCCATCGCAATTTTCTGGCTCAAAGGTAAAACCCAGCTCTACCCTTCCTCCCACAACCAGTTCAATCACTTTTTCCATCACTACGTCCATAACACGTATTCGCACGTTGGGCTGGTTAAGATGAAAGCGCTGAAGGATGCCAGGCAAGCGGGAGGCCGCAAAGGATGGCATTGCTGCGATGGAAAGTGTCCCTTTTTTCATCGCAAATAAGTTCTGCATATCCAGGACGGTATCATCCCACTCATAAATCAATCGTTTTGCTTTTGGCAACAAAGTGCGACCTTCTGGGGTAAGTTGTACGCGACGAGTGCTTCTGGAAAACAATGCCCCGCCTAACTGTGCTTCCATTTTTTTGATGGCAATTGACAGGGCTGGTTGCGTAATGTGTAGTTTGTCTGCAGCCTCGGCAAAAGTGGTGGACTCCGCCACTTGGATAAAAGCATTCATATTACGGTAGGATATAGACATAGATGTTTATAAATTTTATTTATTAATCTTGATATTAAATTAATTTTACAATTTATTTTTACTCCCTGATACTTCCTATTAACAAAAACAATGATTAGGAGAGCAAAATGTCTGGTTTTGATAAGGTAGTCACCAGCTACGAACAAGCCATGCAGGGCCTAAAAGATAATATGACCGTGATCGCCGGTGGTTTCGGTTTGTGTGGTATTCCTGAAGGGCTGATTGCCCAAATTAAAAAGCAAGGGGTGAAAGGGTTAACCATTGTCTCGAACAATTGTGGCGTTGACGGCTTCGGGCTAGGCATCTTGTTAGAAGATAAACAAATTAAGAAGATGGTTTCATCCTATGTGGGTGAAAATGCGTTGTTTGAAAAACAACTTCTCAATGGTGAATTGGAAGTAGAGCTCACACCACAGGGCACGCTGGCAGAAAAAATGCGCGCAGGTGGAGCGGGCATTCCTGCGTTTTATACGGCGACCGGGTATGGTACCCCCGTGGGCGAAGGTAAGGAGGTAAAGGAGTTTAATGGCCGTCCTTACATACTTGAAGAATCAATAACTGGTGATTTCGCCATCGTTAAAGCGTGGAAGGCGGATCGCTTCGGTAACTGCATATACCGTCACACCGCGCAAAACTTCAACCCTATGGCCGCGACCGCGGGCAAAATTACAGTAGTAGAAGTTGAGGAAATTGTGGAACCAGGTGAATTGGATCCCACCCAGATCCATACCCCTGGCATTTACGTTGACCGCGTAATTAAAGGTACCTTTGAAAAGCGCATCGAACGCAAAGTATTGGCTAAGGAGGATCGTTAAGATGGCATTAACCAGAGATCAAATTGCAATGCGCGTAGCGCGTGAATTCCAGGATGGTAGTTATGTCAATTTGGGGATCGGTATTCCTACGCTGGCAGCGAATTATGTTCCGGACGGTATTGAAGTCATGTTGCAGTCAGAAAATGGTTTGCTTGGCATGGGACGTTATCCCACGGAAGACGAAGTGGATGCAGATATGATTAACGCAGGTAAAGAAACCGTCACTGCAATTGCAGGCGCGTCTATCTTTAATTCGGCTGAAAGCTTTGCCATGATTCGCGGCGGCCATGTAGACTTTACTGTGCTTGGAGCCTTTGAAGTGGATGTAAATGGGAATATCGCATCATGGATGATCCCAGGCAAATTAGTTAAAGGAATGGGAGGTGCAATGGACTTAGTCGCCGGGGCGAAGAACATTATTGTTACCATGACGCATGCTGACAAACATGGCAACTCTAAGCTCCTGCCCTCTTGTACTCTTCCGTTAACAGGGGTTAATTGTATTACACGGATTATCACTGATCTGGCGGTGCTAGAAGTGGCTAATGGCGCCTTCCATTTAAAAGAACGCGCTCCCGGCGTGTCGGTGGAAGAAATAAAGGAAAAAACGGCGGGTAAATTAATCGTCGAGGGTAACATTCCAGAAATGACGCTGTAATCGTTGTCACCTTGCGGGCTCCCCTAGCCCGCAATCTTTCTGCTGCAGACTTTATAATGCTGTTACAATAGCGGATAATAACCGTTTTTAAGCAACCGAGCGTTTACATTGCAGATATCTGACCTCCCAGTCCACCACAAAATCGTTTCCCGTCTTGTAGAGAAAGGATTTCAAGAACTTACTGAAATACAGCAGAAAACCATTCTGCCAGCGTTAAAAGGTCAGGATATTATTGCATCGTCGAAAACAGGTTCGGGTAAAACCCTGGCTTTTCTCATTCCCACCGTACATCGATTATTGAGCCAAAAAGCGTTGAGTAAGCAAGACCCCCGCGTGCTTATTCTTGCACCGACCAGAGAGTTGGCAAAACAGGTATTTGGGGAGGTAAAAACACTGACTAGTTCTTTAGGACTTAAAAGCGTACTGGTCTTAGGCGGGGAGAATTTTAATGACCAGGCTAAGCAGTTGCGTAAAAACCCTCATATTATTGTTGGTACTGCTGGGCGGATTGCAGACCATCTTCGCGACAAAGCATTCTTTCTGAATGGGCTGGAACTGCTTATACTGGATGAGGCAGATCGTATGCTGGACCTGGGTTTTGCCGACGCCCTTATTCAGATTAATGAACAGGCTGATCATCGCAAACGACAAACCTTAATGTTCTCCGCTACCGCCGATTCTGTCGCAATGACCTCGTTAAGCAAGCAGTTATTAAAGTCGCCGGTACGCATTGCGGTGGGAGACGCAGGCGCAGAACATGGTGATATTCAACAACAACTTTATTTTGCCGATCATATTGAACATAAAGACGAACTGCTGCAACTATGCATAGATAATGAAACGTTTAATCAGGCGATTATTTTTACGGCAACCCGAGAGGACACCAGCAGGCTGACTGAATTGCTCAACCAAAAGCAACGATTCGCTGTTTCTCTTAGCGGTGAGCTAGCCCAAAGCAAACGCGCTAATATTATGTCTGAATTTGCCCGCGGTAAGCACAGTATTTTAGTTACCACTGACGTGGCTTCAAGAGGACTGGATTTACCCAAAGTGGGATTGGTGATTAATTTTGATTTACCAAAACATGCAGATGAATATATACACCGTATCGGAAGGACGGGCCGGGCTGGAAATAAAGGAAATGCAATATCGTTAGTGGGTCCTCGAGACTGGTCAAGTTTTCTGGAGATTAAACAGAATGTGAGTTATTCCCTTAATTGCGTGCCCCATGCTGATTCGCCTGCTAAATTCACCGGTAAAAAAATCAAAAAGAACAAGACTGATAATTCAGAGGCCGGTAAACACGTTACCCCAACCGCCCCGGATGAAGGTAAAACTACCAAGCGCGTCAAAACCATGTCTGGAGAAGATGCCGGACACATGCCTGTGAAACGCAAGCGCGTGCAATCCAACTTTAAAGATGATTGAACCTAACGCTGAGCTTGTAAAACTCATTGATTGTTAAACTAAATATTGCAATGCTGGTGGTTATTTAACTATATATAAGGGATAAAATTTGGTGGAGCAGTCAGAATTGCTTTTTAGTTTCAGTAGTATTTCGATAGCACTTGTACTTTTCGTGGCCATTATGTCTTTCAACGAACTCAGTTTCCGCCTGGGTCGCGTTGTACAAGCGAGTACAGATGACGAGGTAAAAGCCTTAACGGGTGCAGTTCAAGGCAGTATCCTAGGGTTATTGGCTTTACTGCTTGGCTTTACCTTTAGTATGTCAATGCAGCGGTTCGATAATCGCAGCATGGCATTGATCGATGAAGCAAATGCAATTGGGACAGCCCTCTTGCGGGTGCAACTTCTGCCTGAAGCATACCAACCGCAGGCAAAGTCCCTATTTAAGGAATACATAAAGCTACGGGTTCAGGTAAGCAAAGTCCCCTTAGATGAGAAAAATGTAAGAATGGCATTTGATGGTAAAGTGGCAGAGATACAAAATCAGTTATGGCAGCTAGCTGTGGCCGTCTCCAAAGAGGATCCTCGTCCAGTAACCAGTGGTGCTTTTACGCAAGCATTAAATGCAGCAATAGACAGTCAAGGTAAACGTAATGCTATTTTGCGTTCTCATGTCCCCGAACCCATCCTGTTTCTGCTGTTTGTGGTCTTCGTCGCTTCCGTTGGGATCATGGGCTACTCTTCGGGTTTAACCGGAAAGCGAATTACGCTCCCTTTAACCTTAGTGTCATTTTTGATCACCCTTATCGTATTTATCATAATTGACTTAGATCGCCCCAAAAGAGGTTTAATTAAGGTTAATCAATCGGCCTTGCAGGAATTAATCCTCTTTACTCGTGACTGAAACGAACCCAATAAAAAAGGCAGCGGAAGCTGCCTTTACTTGATTTTGCTTTTTTAAGTTAGTATTCCCACCAACCTTCCTGCCACCAGGAAAGAAATTCTTCAAAATCAATGTAACCATCATTATTACTATCGATAAGCTTAAAGCCCTCTTCCACATGACTGGCTTTGGTTTTTGGAGACAATACCGTTAATAGCTCGATAAATTCAGGTAAATCAATCTGACCGTTTCCATCACGATCAAAGAAATTGAAATCACTTTGTATTTCAGCAATTTTTTTTTCTGAAAGTTGGGCTTCCACTTATATTCCCTACTTGATTACTTCGATAAGAAGCCAGTGTACCGTCCACATGAGCAACTGTCTATGCCTGTTTTTGCTTTGCAGCTAAAGCGCGCTGGCGTTGCTCTTGGGCTTTTTGCTGACGACGACTTTCCATTACGTCTCGCGCCTCTGTACCGACGTGTTCTTCATTACGCGCGCGGGCGAGGTTAACTTGTTTCTCACGTTCTCGAAACCTGGCGATCTGCTCCTCGGTGTGGGTCCCATAACATTGGGGACAACTTACACCCGCTTCATACTGATCACTCTGGCGATCCATTTCAGTAATCGGCAAGCGACAGGCGTAGCATTGATCATAAACACTTTTCTCAAGCTGATGATTTACTGCAACACGATTATCGAAAACAAAACAATCACCTTCCCAGAGCGACTGATCTTGCGGTACATCTTCAAGATATTGGAGGATACCGCCTTCTAAATGATAGACCTCGTCAAATCCCTGCTCTTTAAGGTACGCAGTGGATTTCTCACAACGTATGCCGCCAGTACAAAACATCGCCACCTTTTTATTTTTAGCAGGGTCTAGCTTGGTGTGTACGTACTCTGGAAATTCACGAAACGATTCTGTTTTGGGATTGATGGCATTTTTAAAAGTACCAACCTTTATCTCATATTCATTGCGCGTATCGATGACGGTAACGTCGGGATCGCTTATAAGGGCATTCCAATCCTTCGGTTTAACATAGGTGCCCACTGTATTTCGCGGGTCGATTCCCTCCACGCCCATGGTGACAATTTCTTTTTTCAGCTTAACTTTGGTGCGATAAAAAGGCTGGGTATCGTGAAAAGATTCTTTATGAGAAATAGGATTAATTCGCTCGTCGCGGTTTAAATAAGCAATTAAATTATCGATACCTTCACGGCTGCCAGAAACAGTACCGTTTATACCTTCAGCTGCCAATAACAGCGTACCTTTAATACCATTGACTTCCATCGCGTTAAGTAACGGCTGACGAAGTTGCTGATAATCTTCAAGCGCGACAAATTTGTACATCGCGCATACTACGAATGGGGACATAACATTACCTTTGCTAATTGGAACGTAAAACCAGGGCAAAATGCGGGCGCGAGTATAGCCAAATAGTGCCACAAAATCCAGCCGAGTGCTCCCCTCGCACCGTCTAATTTACTAATTCTACCGAAGCCGCTACGATGTCGCCAAGTAGTGTCTCATCTACCTCAATCTGATTGGAATGCTCATGTTGGAGCAGATGTTGAGTGAGATAACTGCAGTTGGATTTTACATCCGGCGGCAGTTTTTTTGGATTGTCGACCACACTAAGTGGATCGGGGTGCATGGATTGCCATAACAACACACCGGGTGTGTCTCCTTGCTGTAGCAAACGATTAGTATGGCTCAGGCACTTCACCGCTTTTTCACTGCTTGCTCGCGGTGCTCTACGATAATGGTTTAAGGAGGTAACATCGAATTCGCGAGCTTGCTTGGCGTTTGAATGAAACGACAACGGTGACGCCCCGGGCTGGCTATGCATTGCCAAATACAGGGAAAACAGCGACTTTGAATGTACCGCTTCAGCAAGTTTACCTTGCCACTCTATGTTTGCTGGTTGTACTGATTTAACGGAATCTACCACGGCGGATTCACTACCTTGCTATAGCTTGCCTATTTACGCTATCGGTATGTAACGAAATAACTTAATAAACTTTTGTAAATATCACGCTGGTAATGAGTACCGTTCACTCTATATACTGGCTAAATCTATTTTAAAAAAGTCATGCAAAACGGTTCTCCGTAGGAAGTATGTTCACGCGACGGGATTATGTATTTCTTTTGATAAACCATATTTCTGAAGGATTAATAGGTGCTTAACCTAGAACGCGGGTACAGCACAACATTTGAAGTAGCCGTTTGGGGAAAGATAGAATCATTCACCTACTCATCGTTGTTTTGGTATGAAAAACTGTCGGTTTCTCTACTGTTGTTTGAAACGAACGTCGAATAGATGACCTCTCCATCTTTTTGCGAATCACCTCAATGTGAATGAGTATTATGCAGTATAGCGAATAAGAGGTAGTGAATAGCCTATGGATTGTAAGGATAAACACGTACTTATCGTTGAGGATCAACGCCCTTTCCTGCTGTTGCTTCGTGGCCTGATTAACTCTATGGGCGCGACCGAAGTCGATACCAAAAGCTCTGCCGAACAAGCTATCGCGCTGTGTAAAAAACGCAAGTTCGATATTGTTATCGTTGATTTGCATTTAGGTGCCGATCGAAAAAATGGATACGAATTTATTGAAGAGTTGAGGATTAGAAAACTCGTTAAACCCTCTACTATTTTTCTGTTAATCAGCGCGGACAGCGCTCGTCCTGTTGTGCTTGGTTCACTTGAAAGGCGACCCGATGATTATTTGATCAAACCTTTTTCACAATCACAACTTAAAACTCGGCTATCCAGAGCGTGGAATAAAAGACAGTTTCTATTGCCTGTGCACACAGCAATGGTAGAACAGGATTGGCAACAGGCCATTGAACATTGCAAAAGCAAGATGACTGAACCTTCTCCTTTTCAACGATTCTGTTTGCAATTATTGGTTGAACTCTATTGGAAAAGCGGTGTACCCGAAAACGCTTTAGCATTGTTATTAAAACTCAGCAAAGAAAAATCGGCATTATGGTCGCAGATTGCCTTAGCAAAAACCTATTTACAAATGAACGAGTATCAAAAGGCAATTGATACGGCACAGCTTATATTGCAATCAAACCGCTTTTACGCGGAGGCTTATGACATTCTTGCTGAGTCGCAAAATAAACTGGAGAAAGGAGAAGAAGCTGTCTCAGCTATTAAACATGCCATTAAACTTTCCCCCTACTCCCTGCAACGTCACTTTACCGCGTGCGCCATTGCCAGGGAAAACGAAGACTTTGAATTAGCTCAGGAATCGTCGCTTTCTATATGGCAACTTTCAAAACGAACCATTCATCAGGACGTTGCTCACTGGTGCAGCTATATTCGTAGCATTTTGGATGCGGCTGAACATGCCGAAGAAAAAAAAGCGAAAAACAGATGTCAACAAGAAGCTTTACTCGTTTTGCAACGGGGAAAGAGTGATGATGTGCTACAACGCTTAAAAGGTGAATTTGATTTAGATATTTATGAGCAGGTCGTACAAGCACGCATGTGCACGCTAGATGGTAAAATGATGGACGCTAAGCGCAATCTTGCTCAGTCTCAAGTCACATTAGAAAACAAATACGAAGAGTACCCTATTGCTTACGCTCCGGATAGTCTGAAAGTGATGTATGATTTAGGAGAATATGACGATGCATTGGCGCTTGTCAAAATTATGCAAGAGCAAGGTGTAGAACTCGACCCCAATACTCAGCACTTAATGGCATCAGAAACAGCAAGAAGCGAAGAAAAACAAAAGCTGTATCAGCAGTTTAATCGCCAGGGCATTCAGCTTTATCAGGAAGGTAAATTTGAACAGGCTAAGGATGCGTTTTACCTGGCCCAACAGTACGCCCCAGTCAATACAGGTATCGCTCTTAATCTACTGCAGTGTATTTTAAAAATTCTGGCAAAGTTTGATAATCCCGATGCAGCATTGGTAAGCGAATGCCGAAGGGTCTATAAGTTAATAGAGGATGTGCCTCTTAGAAAACAACATCAGGAAAAATTTGATGAACTTAAGGATGATTTATTTACTTATATCAATTAAGTGGAAACACCTGAAAGCGAGTTTAAGCTATTTATCCTTTTCCAGCATTGTGATAATAGCGGGCTGCAGCAGCCAGCCGGTGTGTGAAGATATCGTTGAAGTGAATAGGCAGCAGGAGGAATGTACTCGTCTGGCCAAAGTGATGAGTAATCCGAATTATCCTCAACAAGCGCTAAGTGCGCGAAAAAGGTTTACAGAAGAATGCGAGGGCCTCAGATATCAACGGGATGAACACGATACTATATGCAAACAGTGAATAGTCGTTTGAAAAGTGGCCCTCATCACTACTCGCCCTTAGTGCGGTGACGCGGTAACAATTCATAGAAAAACAGCCTTAGCCGATACTCCTAAGCGGAAGGTAGAATGCCATCAACTATTTTATGGCCCCACCTCGAATTTGTTCGGCATTGATGGGGCTTTGTTTTCCCAGCGCAGTCAAAATTGAACCGGTTATCACCATCGTCCCCCCAAAGTAGGCTACCCAGCCTAGCTCAGGTTGAGTGAACATAGCAGGTTCTAGCGACTCTGCAATGAGCATACTTAGATAGGTAAAAAGGGGCGTCAACGCCAAGATAGCGCTCACGCGTGAGGCATACCACACCCGTAGCGCCTCTGTAAACGCACCATAGGCAACCACGGTATTGATGCAACAAAATAGTAAAGCAGCTGCCTGTAGCGCGTTAATTTGGAAGAGCAAGCTAAGTTCACTGAACGGAAATAGCAGCCCGGCGCCTATCATATATATCAACCACGTCAGTTGCATGGCACTCATCGAACGCATGAGTTTTTTCTGGCACAAAGCGTACATAGCCCATGTCAGGGCTGCAAATAATACTATTACTATGCCCACTGCATCCTCGGTTTCAGAAACAAGGATTTGAGGGAGACGCTGGTTAAAAAATAACAACAAACCGGCTACAAGTAGTACGCTCCCCGCAAGTTGTACACGATTAAATGATTCTTTGTATAGGTAAATGCCACCTAACATCAATGCAAAGGGCGCCACTTGCATAAGTACCTGAACACTAGAGGGGCTCAGATATTTAAGACCGACGACATTCGCAACATAGTTAATAACAAGCATGATGGTTGCGCCGATTGTGAGCGCAATAACCGGGAGACTGAAGTTGACTAAGGGGGGGAGCTTTTTTCGGCGAAAAAGGATGAGACCTACGATCGCGGCTGCGAATAGAAAACGATATAAGGTGATGGTTTTGCTATCCATCACCTGTAAGCAAATGACCAAAAATATTGGCAATACGCCCCATAAAACAGCGGTTAGCAGAGCAAGTAATAGCCCTTTTACCGGGTGTAACTCGTCAACCAATGTATGCTCAGTCCATCAAATCTTCAAGGTCGTCGATAATATCCTGAATTTCGTCTAAAAGCTTTTTCTTTTGTTGCGCACTTAGTGACTGAGCGACCCTGGCAATCAATTCCGCGTTGAGGGCAGAGTTTTTCTCACGATTTATTTTGTATTGCTTACTACGAAAGTCATCAGGGTTATTCATTAAATGAATCAAATCGCTTTTAAAATTTTGATTGCTGGAACGCGTAACAAACAACCGTCGAGATGCTTGTTGAATAGCGCGTCGGTAATTTATCCAGTCGGCATGGGTGGAGACAAACTGGGGGGCATATTCAGAAACTAATGCTTTTTGGGCCGCGGACAATTTACCAATCCGTTCTTCAAGATCTTCGATAATACTTTCAACCCGATCTTCTGTACGTTTTTCCTCAGACATTGCAAGTTTTTCGGCTAGTTCTTCTTCCTCTTCTTTATTATCTCTCTCTAGCGCTGCAAAAAACTGTATTAATTGTTCATCCGTTACTACCAATGCCATTTCAGCAATTTGCGGCGATATTCTTTCGCGCACGCGCACCCAATGCTCAGTAGCCTGTTGAAAATTCGCCGACACAACTTCCTGCGTAAGGTTGTTAGCAATTATATCTTGTCGAAGTTGTTTCAATTGCCCCACATAGCTTGCTAATTCTTCTTCACGATGCCATTTAATCCAAGCCGCTAAATAGCCATCGAATTGTTCTTCCTGATCATCCGTAAACTCTATGTAGTCATCTAAATACCAATAAATCAGCCAATCAACATTGTTATATGCCAGCTTCGATGAACACGCTGAAAGCAAAAAGAGTAAAATGAAACAAGCCAATTTCTTCATAAATATCCTTAACTAAACTCCGAAAACCTTCTTCATACGTATCAGCTTGGCAGATGGTTATCATTCTGCCATGCTGTAAGGGCAGGCTAGAGTTTACCGTCTAAGTTCATTCATTTACATTTTCAAAAGGTTACTATTTGTGACAAAAAAGGTTGCTGTGCTTACTTCAGGTGGTGATGCGCCCGGTATGAATGCGTGTATACGGGCAATAGTCTTGGCCTGCGAACGTGCCAATTATGCCGTTGTTGGATATCAGCACGGTTACAATGGGCTAATTAACCAGGAGTATTGCCTGCTTAATAACAATCAGGTGCACAATCTCATTCAACGGGGCGGAACAATATTGCAAAGTGCGCGTTGCCACGAATTTAAGACCGATGCGGGTGCGAAGAAAGCTGCCGAAAATTTAGCTGAGTTGGATATTGATACCTTGATCGTCATCGGTGGAGACGGCTCCTTTCGTGGTGCAGACCACTTAGGCGCGTTTTGGTCAGGTCAAATATTAGGCTTACCCGGAACCATTGACAATGACATAAGTGGAACCGATGCAACAATAGGTTTTTATACGGCAATTGAAACTGCTGTCAGCTCTATTGATAAAGTAAGAGACACGGCGGATGCATTTGAGCGTATTTTTCTGGTAGAGGTAATGGGGAGACACGCCGGCTTTTTGGCTTTGCGTGCCGCCCTCGCTTCGTCAGCTGACTATGTGATTCTGCCTGAACTATTCGATAACCCAGAAACGACGCTTAACTGCATAACAACACAGTTGAATGAACGTAGAAAACAAAGCGACCACATCAGCTATATTATCGTTCTCGCTGAAAAACTGTGGCCGGGCGGGATAGATAATCTGGCCCAAGCACTGACTGACAAAACCCAATCTGAAGTACGCCCCGTGATTTTAGGGCATGTTCAACGCGGAGGCTCACCCGTCAGTGAAGATCGTATTCTTGCCACAAAACTTGGTGCATATGCGGTAAGTTTAGTTTCCAAAGACATTACCGGTGTCATGCTAGGGGAACAGGAAGGCAAAATCGTCGAAGTCCCCTTTAAAATGACTTGGGGTAAATCAAAACCCCTTGATCAACAGCTGGTTACCACAATGAAGACATTAATGAACGAGCGTTACGCGTAACCAGAAATGAAAGTCTCAGGTTTTCATTGCGGCTTTTACTTTGTCGCGATGTGAGCGACTTACTTTTAGTTCTGTGTCATTCTGCAATATCAGGTGATATTCCCCACTGATGTGGCTCACCAGTTTTTTGACATATTTAATGTTTGCGATGGCAGAACGGTGAACACGAACAAATATTTTAGGATTAAGCTCCTGCTCTAACTCTTTCATCGTTTTACGCATTATGTGCATGCCATCTAATGCATGCACACACATGTAATCTCCTGCGGCATCAATCCACTGGATATCATTCACTGCAACGCGAGTGACTTCTGAGCCATCCTTTATGGCCAATATATCTGGATAAGGATCGGTCTCGATTCGTTCACCCTTAGCTAATTTGCGCAGGATCTCCTCACAGTTATCCCCTGTCAGTTCAGCAACCAGATTAACCAGTTTTTGTGATTGGGCATCTTGATATTGGTTAGCAAAGTAATCGCGAACCTTGCCCAACGCTGAGGCTAGACGTTCATTATCTGCAGGTTTGAGAAGGTAATCCAGGGCGTGCACGTCAAACGCTTTAATCGCATAACTGTCGTACGCCGTAACAAAAACAATTACCGGAATGGGTTGTTGAAGTTCCTTTAGCTTTTGAATGACCTGAAAGCCATTCAATCCTGGCATCTGGATATCGAGAAAAACCAGATCGGGTCTCAGCTGGCTAATTTTACTCACCGCATCAACCCCGTTTTGACATTCGGCCACCACTTCAATATCACTATGGCTATCCAAACGAGTGCGCAACCCTCTACGCGCTAAAGGTTCATCGTCAACAACTATGGTTTTTATAATTTTGATTTTTGTATTCATACATCGTTAACCTCATAAGGAATGCGGATGCGAACCCGTACACCGTTTGGTTTGTTATGTTCTATTGAAAAAGCAAAGTTACGTTGATAAAGCGACTGTAAGCGGTCACGAATATTAGCCAGCCCCACTCCATTTTCTCGCGTCAGCTGACCATTTTGGATATCGGCGCCAGGCCCGTTATCCGCCACATCCATTAATAAATCGTTACCAAAACTACGGGCAGTAATATCAATTCGACCGCCCTCTTCCATTCTTGATATTGCGTGTTTGATCGCATTTTCAATGATGGGTTGAAGTATCATGCTCGGCACAAGCGCAGCTTCACAATTTTGCTCAATATCCCACCCCACATCGAGACGATCATCAAAGCGAACTTTTTCAATTTCCAAATATAACCGTAACGCCTTTATCTCCTGTCCCAAAGGAACGCGCTTAATGGGGTCATTATCTAAAGAATAGCGTAAAAAGTCGCTCAGGCGTGAAACCATGGTTTCAGCGGAATCATTTTCCTTTAATAAAATCAATGTTGAAATTGCATTTAACGTATTAAAAAGGAAATGAGGATTAAGCTGATAGCGCAACATTTTTATATGTGCCTGATGCGCCATAGTGGTTGCTTTTAATGCGTTTTGCTTTTCTTTTTGCAGCATCTGGAAGTTTTTGATTCCAAAATAAACGCCACTCCAACAACCAATCATGATGAGCGAGTTGATGGTGTTGGTAAAATACATGTACCACTCTTCAGGGCGGTAACCGTGCTTATATATTTCCCAATAATTGACGTTTTTCACCACCGCCCAAATCAACGCGACAAAATAGCAGGAAACCACCACTATCAGGATCATTTTAAGAGGGGGTTGTTTTCGCGCCCATCGAAACAGGTAACGCAATGGAATGGTCAGAAGCCAACCAGCATACGCATTCAAAAGAATAACAAATATCCAGATGGGTCTGACGTCGTGTAAGAATGAACCGATATAATAGACAATGGCAAAGCCAGTCCACCCTGCGCAATGAAGTACCCAGAATAATCGTTCGTTACTGTCGAAAAGGCGATGCCAGCGGCTCACAAAACTACCGAAAAATATTAACTTATGGAAATATTATAATGAATTTGAGTGGTGATTTCGCGAGCTTGGTCGTAACACAAGGACGTCTGGTCGCACTTCTCATACAATCGTTCCCTTTTCACTTTTCACTTTTCACTTTTCACTTTTCACTTTTCACTAATAACCGATGTTCATTCTTTTAAGCCAGTGAGTCCACCACCAGGCTGGTCCCACAAGCAGAAAGCGTAGGTCTTCTAAAAAAGACGGCTTTTTTCCCTCAATTTTGTGTCCTACAAATTGCAAAATCCACATGATAATGAAAAGGGCCAAACAGAATTGCCAGACTGAAATATGTAAATATTCAAGTAATTTCACACCGCCAAATGACGCTAGAGTCAGCAATGTCATTGCAGCCCCAATAGGGCCGGACAATTTAAAATAGTAATACAAAACCGGTATAACCACGACGTGTGCCCAGTTTATATTAAATTGGCTTAACCAGTCTGGAGCAGGGACAGACCAGATCAGGCCTACTGTTACGAAAAATATGCAGGGCACCGCAATGGCGTGAATCGCCACATTGGTTCTGTTTTGATGGCTTTCATTATATCGGCTTAACAGCCTTTCAATTTGTCGCATACTGCTATCCCCGCCTTGAGCTTATGTTAATTTACTGTTAACAGACTAAAGTCTACTGCATTACTGCTCGATGAGTATATGTTTTTCTAACAATTTATGGACAGTTTGCTGATTTTCCGCAAACCGGATCCCGTAGTAGTGATGCTCTCTATCCGAGTTTTTATTCTTCACGTTGCCCTTGATAGTGAAGGCTTTCCCGGCTGAATCGTATTGCAGTGTAATACTATCTTCATGGTCAAAAAATGGATAATCTGGGTGAATGGCCAGTGCTACACGACATCCTTTGCTGGAGACATCGACAATAATTCCATGAATTACTGTTTCTCCATCTTGCTGCGCGCATTCAATGGTGACTGCGATGCCTGGCTGGGCACGCTTTTCTTCTCGTAAACCAAAGGTTTGAAGCGACTTTGGAAACGTAGTAATTAACACACCAAATGGTTTGGTAATCAGTTTTATTACTTTTACTCGAAATGCAATGACCTGCCCCACTCCACCTTCCAGGACATAACGCACCACAATATTGTTACCGGGGGTTAATAAATCACGAGTAAATTGCCAGTTAGGAGAATTAGGCACCTGAAAAAATATCCCATTAGGCGCATCCATACCGATATATTGGGTCTTGACTCGCTTTGGCGAGGTCGGAGTGGCGATTTGCAAATCAACCAGGGTACTTGGTTGCAATGCCCGTAGCCATTGGATGTCATTACTGGTTAGTGAATCATAGTCACGCTTGGAACCCATAAGTTGCAATACATATATATTGAGGAAACTTCCTCTAAGCATACTTTAGAATGGCTGACAAAGTTAACCCGCTAATGCATCATAAGGAAATTTAAAATTTTGAGTTTGTTGTTATGTCTTCATCGGTACCTGTAATCGAGTACACCCTGGCGGTTGATTCAATCAGTGAACACCTTTTTCACATCGAAATGCGAATCCCCCCCTTAAACGAGACATTATTGGAAGTTTCGCTGCCGGCCTGGATCCCTGGCAGCTATATGATTCGTGATTTTGCCCGCCACATAGTAGAACTTAATGCATATGGCAAGAAGGGGGCGCTACTGACCTGCAGTAAGGTGGATAAACAATCATGGGCGATTCAAAATCCCAGCGCAGAAGCCATCGTCATTCGGTATAAGGTATTTGCCTTTGACCTATCTGTGCGATCTGCGTACATCAGTGATGAATATGCTTTTTGTAATGGCACCAGTGTCTTTTTAAATATCAATCACGCAGATAGTTTTAGATATCAATTGGAAATTGATCTACAACAACTGCCGGAAAGCTGGCATCTGCACACATCAATGCCTGCGTTAATGGGAAAGGATAAGAGCAATCACTTTGCTTGCGATAGTTATTTAGAATTTATTGATCACCCTATCTTCATAGGTCAATGCCAATCAGCTTCCTTCACAGCGGGAGGTGTTAAGTTTACGGTGTTATTTAGTGGCACAAACCCTATCGATATTGAGCGAATCTGTGCCGATTTAAAGCCCATCTGTTTACATCATATCGAACTATTCGCTGATGAACCGCCCATTTCGAGTTACCTTTTTATCACTTTATTAAGTGACAAAGGATACGGTGGCCTTGAGCACCTCAATTCAACGGCATTACTGTTTCCCCGCTTCGACCTACCGCTTGTAGGCGAAGACAAACAAAATCAAAATAGTTACATCACATTTTTAAGTTTATGTAGCCACGAGTTTTTTCATACGTGGAATGTTAAGCGAATTAAACCCGAGGAGCTGATAAAACCAGATCTTCATGCAGAGGTTTATACCCATCAATTGTGGGTATATGAAGGTTTTACCAGTTTTTTCGATGAACTAGCATTAGTCCGCACTAACCTTATTTCGCCTCAAAAATATATTGAGCTTCTAGCTGAAAATATTACCAAAGTTATACAGACAACAGGGCGATTGAAACAAAGTGTCGCCGAATCAAGTTTTGATGCCTGGACACGTTTCTATAAGCAAGATGCAAATTCTAGCAACCACATCGTGAGTTATTACGTAAAGGGCGGGTTAATTGCCTTAGCTCTGGATCTGTTAATTCGAGAGCAATCAAACAATCAATACAGTCTTGATGATTTGATGAGATTATTGTGGCAACAGCATGGAAAACCTGGTGTGGGTACAGTTAACAATTCGATACTGCTCTTGTGCAAACGTGAATTTAATATCGATATAAAAGACTTTATCGACAACGTGGTATATGGAACAAAAGATGTTCCTCTGACCCAATTGCTTCACATCGCTGGTCTATCACTTCATCAACGCACTAACGCAAAGGATAGTGATAAGGACAAAAGCGAAATTGACAAACTCACCCTCGAAAAAGAGCTGGGCATGCGGGTAAAAAACATGGAATGCGGAATCATCGTTCAACAAGTAACTTCAGGTCTGGCTGCCTGCCAAGCTGGCGTGCAGATAAACGATCGTATCATCGCGCTTAACGGATATGAAATTAATGAGACATTATTTCGACGACTGATGCAGACCACCACCGAGAAGTCGCTCCCCATGGTAATCATTAGAGATGGACGCGTACTAAATCTGTCGTTACCCGTCACTGAAGCACAGAAAAATAATTATTATCTGAAAATTGAAAACGAATCAATTTTTTCGTCCTGGTTAAGTACTTCTCGTTAATTCCTCGGTGGAACCAGTAAAGCCGGGTCAAGGCGCATTTTCCCTAGGTTAATGCGCCAATCAAGGTGGGGGCCAGTGGAGCGACCCGTGGAGCCTATGGTACCGATTTGATGACCCTGTTCAATCAGTTCACCTACCTTCACTTGCATTTCATGTAAATGCAGAAAGGTCGAATAAACCCCCATTCCATGATCAAGAATAATAGTATTGCCTGAATAATACAGGTCATCAGCCAAAACCACGTAACCGGCTGCTGGGGCCACAACAGGCGTACCGGTTGGGCTACCCACGTCAAGACCATAGTGAGGCCATTTCGGCTCGCCGTTTAAGATGCGTTGGCTTCCGTATACACCTGTAACAGGTCCTTCTGCTGGCCATATAAAGCGGGTAAACACGGCATCATAATCGCGCACATTGGCACGGGCGCGAGACACTTTTTGGCTGTCATTTCGGATTCTTTCTGTCACCTCTTTTGGAGGGGTGACCATTTTAGGTGCAAGTCCATCTATGCGCTGAATATCGTATTCCCTGGCCGCAACATGAAGAGTTTTTTCGTGCACCTTTCCCTGTTTATCAGTCCACGTAAGGAGATGTTTTTCTTCCGCCTCGCGCGGAAAACCGATGACAAACTTACCCTGCGCATTGATATTAACGGGCTTTCCATTAAACGTCACTGTGGCGCCAGGCGTTACCTGACCTCTTACCAGACTTCCCTGGGTCAACTCTCCATTCAGCACTAACGCTTCATTTTTTGCCGTAACCTGACTAACCGGGACGATAAAGAAAAATAGTGTCAGGAATAACTTAGTCTGCAACCATCGCACCTTTACCGACTCCTTCATAAGCAATAACCTTTATTTTCTGATTGGGAAAACGTTGTTTTTGTTGCTCAAAAACGTATTGCGCCAAACACTCAACAGTTGAGTCGGTGGTGATCACTTCGCAGTCTGACTTTGGCATAATAAGCTCAAAATACCCTTGTGACGACTCGTATCCAAAACACCAGTATTCATCTTCGTTATCTAATTGGCCGGTTATTCTGCGTTGAGAGAATTCCAAAACATCTTCTTGAGTGGCGATGTAAATGTCCTGCCACCGAGTTGCCCAGTAAAGTTGACTCTCTTGGCACAGTTTATCGTCAACGAATAAATCAATTCTCGATCGATGCCCATGCGCAATACGCTGACAATTGCCATCATGTTTCTTTAAACCGTGGGTGTAATGATAATATGGGACATCAATGACTTCTGTGCGCAAATTAAGCGTAATATTGTCAACATTGTCAGGTAAATGGGTGGCAATAATCTCTTTTAGATAGTCACCCACCGAGGTTTTGGTAACGGCATCACTATATATAAATGCGTAAGCTTCAGCTGGGCACCGCAACATCAACTGACGATGATCAGCACATTGAAAACGAACTTCCACTTCAGTTTCGTCGTGACCATTTATGACAACAGACGCCGGGTGTTCGGCTGGCACCAACAATTTATGATCTACATAGTCGTCGATTAATCGCTTTAAGTTCTTTTTGACCTTGCCGAAATCCTGGACCATGCTCTCTTCATTCAAATCACCATCAAGAATGACATCTACGATCCAACTTTCACCCACCATGCCACGCTCATGGCACAGATATGAAAAATCCATTACTGTAAGGTCATTAACAAATAATTGCATGTTACCCTTATATAGCTGTTGTGCTGTTTGCTATTCACTTTTTAAAAATTAAAAAGTGAATAGTGAAAAGGATTAGTATACGTGTTTTAACTTGCCTTCGCAGGCGTTATTCCGTGCCTGACTGCCGGTTTAACTGATCTTTAAGGTTGGGTGGAATGCCTTTAATCGTCAAGGTGTCAGTACTCGGATCGTAAATTACCCTGTCGCCAAGTAATTTACGTTCAAAGCTTAGACTTAGCCCGCCGCCCTGGCCGGTAAATTTTGCCAATTGCTTAAGTGCTGCCGGATCAGGCTGGAAGGAATCTTCCAATGGGGCCTCCAGAGAGGAGGTGAATGCTTTAAAATTATGTTGCGACGCATCATCACTCGGAAGACGAGAAGACAATTCTGTTACCGACAGATTTTCGCCACTATCAATTTTTTCTTTAAAGTAGGACTTTACTTCCTGACGATGTTGTTCCTGTTCCTGAGGGGCTAGATTTTCGCTGGCCAGGTATGCATCCACGGTGCTTACGAGCTGTTTGTTTTGTTGCTTGATATCCACTAATTCCTCGCAACCAACAAACTGCATAAAGAAATCTGATACCTTTCTGCCCATACGGCCTTTGATAAAAGAAATATACCGCTGCTGTTCAGGCTGAATCTGCCACTGGGTTAAATCAATTCGCACCGCCAGTTGCATTTTAGCCAAATCAAGATGTTCCCGCGCAGATAGTTCAAGCTCTTGGTTAACTTCAACATGGGAGCGGGTATTAAGTAATGTAATCATTAAATACTGGGTCGCCAAATACTCATATTGACAAAAAATCAAGAAACCCGTCTCGACCTGTCCCGTATCTGTCAACGCCTTTATGAGCTGACTGGTAGAAGCTAGCGAAAACTGATGAAACTGTTGCTCTAAATCTTCCCCGCCGGTTTTTTGTGCCGTTACAAACGCTTGTAAAGATTGGTTAAAAGGGAGGCTGTCATCCTCACTGGGTGGGTTGTCAACGAAGTGCCCCACTCCTTTACCTGGTTTAGTATTAAAACTGTGGTTTATTTGATGCGCCAAGTGCTCAATTTCCGGCGTAACAGCAAGGCATTTTTCGCGGGGAATTGCCTGTATTTTGCCTTCATCGTTTACCACGATACGATGAACAACAAAATGATGAATCAGTGCGCTCATAGAGTAAAATTTGCCTTTTTATTAAAAATTGTTTGAAAAATACCCGAGGATAAGGGAGTTTTGTGAATCAATGATTGTTATCACTCAAACAACGATTATAATCATTTTATTCAAGAATTTATTCTTTTTATAAAAGAAAACATAAAAAAGAGACAACACATGCCTCAACAAAGCCGTTATCAGGATAAAGATTTTGAAGCACTCATGAACAAAGTCATTCTGACACTGGAGCAGGAAGGTGCCGACCGTGACTTATCCCTGATGGTTCTTGGGAATGTGGTCACGCACATTATGAATACACAAATTCCGGCCTCAAACCGCAAACAATTCGCTGCACAATTCACCGACATACTCAAAAAAAGTATTAACGAGTAACCTGACGCATTATGATATTAGCTGAATCGCCAAGACGGCAACGCGTTACAAAGCTGGTTAGCTGGGGTCACTGGTTTGCATTTGTAAACATATTTCTGGCTCTGGTCATAGCTTCAGTTTTCATTTTTTCTTCACCAAGCCCAAATTCGGCGATTGGAACTCTTTACTTACTGTCCAACTGGTTTGGACACATAGGGTTCCTAACCTTTGCAGGTTTTGTCATTTTCATTTTACCTTTGTGCTACTTAGCGACCAATGCAAAAGTGATAAAAGCTGCTGCCTCAGTCATTGCGGCAATTGGGCTGGCGCTTTTAGCCTTCGATGCATTGCTATATAACCGCACTGGCTTTCATATCAATTTCAGTTCAACGGACTTGTTGCGCAGTGAGGCGCAGACGCAAATTAGCCAGTTTGGTATTCAGCAGTGGGGATATTTGCTGCTTCTGTTTGTAATTTGGCTTGGCTTTCAGTTGTTATTAGCCAATGCTATCTGGAAGCGCATGGATCGCTTCCAACAGCGTAAAATCGGCATGCTCGTGACCGTTTTTTTCATCGTATGTTTTGTTAGCAGCCATGCGGTGCATGTATGGGCGGATGCGGCTTTATACCAACCGATAATCAAGCAGGACAACATGTTTCCTTTGTCTTATCCTGCCACTGCGAAAACAACCATGTCACGTTATGGTTTGCTGGATCTGGAAACATATGAAGAACGTAAGCAATTGCAATTTGCTCCAGATATTCATCAGATAGTTTATCCGACTGAGCCTGTTTATTGCGCTATTGATATCGCCAATACCATGTATCTCATCGTGCAAACGGACAATGGAAATGGGCTAGAGCTCGACTCGTTGAATTTAAATAAAACCAACAATTATTTTACCAATGCCTCTTCCCTGGACGCCCTAATTATGTCTACTTTATTTGGCGTGCCTGAAATTTACTTTGAAACCCTTACCCAGGAACGGCCAGTATTAATGGAACTGCCGGAAGCGTTAGGCATGCCGGTTGCCATTCATATCGATGAATCATTACCCACCAGTATGCTTAACGATTATAGGCAGGCAATGGAAAATACAGGAGCAGGATTGCACATTGCTTTTCTCCCTGCATCCAAGATAAATGCTTTCTTAGAGGACGAGAAAGTGGATTTTGAAAAAAATGGTCTTATTATTGCGACGGGCTTTGCTACCGGGGCTGGCGCTCAACGTGGAACCTTATTGACGAACTTGGATGTGAAAGCTGACGCGATTAGTACAGAAGATTTGGCCCCCACCATACTAAATTCACTTGGGTGTAACGCGCCTAGTCACTACTACTCTACCGGCCAGGATTTCACAAATCCGCAACGCAACTGGCTGGTAAGTACTTCAGGGGAAAGGGTCGTGGTTATCCATGAAAATCAGCGTATCGAAGTGTTAAGCAACGGCAGTTATGAAATTACTAATATTGATAACGGCAATCGTAGCAACGCTCCATTAAACGTGGACTTGCTTAGTCGAGCTATAAAACAGCTTACGCGTTTTTCCCAACCCCATTAGGATGAATGGTCATAGGATCGATTTCAGATAAAGTGTTATAGCTATGGGTACAGGATGAAGCAATTTGATTTTGTTTTATTTCTGTTACCCAAAGTCTGACAGGTATCCCTGCAGCTTCCGCCGCTTCTAAATCCCTTAAGCTATCACCTATCATAATTGATTGCGACAAATCGACTCTATAGTCCTTAGCAGCTTTAAAAAATAAGCCAGGTTGGGGCTTTCTACATTGACAATCAGCAAGATACTCACCTCTAGCATCGGTGGGGTGATGCGGGCAAAAGTAGACCGGAATCGGTGCAATATCATGTTCTGCAAAGCGTGAATTCATCCACTCACATAACTTTAAAAAGGTTTCCTCTGTATAGAATCCTCTGCCGATACCTGATTGGTTGGTAATAATAATGGGGATGAACCCTAGTTTTGTAAATTGTTTAATTAGCTGAAAGATGCCGTCCATAAATTCAAAATCTGCAACGTTTCCCACATACCCCTTATCAACATTAATAACGCCATCCCGATCGAGAAATAACCCTTTATTGAGCATGTTCAGCCTCGTTTCCATTTTCTGGCAGTTGCTGCCAGATTCTTAGCGTAAAGTCCGCCGTTACGCTAGTAAGCTCAGCATCTATTTGAGCTCGCTTGTGATCGTTTAACTTCCAAACGTAAGGCGTCATATCTAATAATCCTTGCTGTCTGACTTTATCGGTAAGATCGAGGTTGAATGAAAGTGCTTCGGTTGCCACATTTTTAAAATCATCTTGCTGCTGATTTAACTGTTCGTGTTGTCTAGGAGTAGCATAAATTCTTTCTTTTAATTCCCACAGGTGGTTACGGCCAGGATCAACGGTTACAAGGATCCCGCGGGGTGCTAAGACTCTTTTGTATTCACTCATTTTGCCAGGTGCAAATACTTGCAAGATAATATCCTGTGAATTCGCCTGCAGAGGCAATTTAAAATTACTTCCCACAGCAAATTGGCACCCCTTGTAAGCTTTCGACGCTAACTCGATGGCCGGTTTGGAAATATCTATCCCTGCACTCTTCACGCCAGCGCCGTGTTGGGCCAGGCTATCAGCGAGGGCTGCTAAATAGCTGCCCTCGCCACACCCCGCTTCAAACAAAGATAGTTCGCTTACCTCGTGGAAGGGGACAAGCTTCGATATCAAGCGACTTAGTTCATCCATTAGTGGTTGATACCCTTTCGTCGCGTGAAACAGGCGACGTGCTTTGACCATTTGTTTATTATCCCCTGGTACAAGAGAGTGTTTGTGTTGTACGGGTAGTAAATTGACGTAGCCTGCCTTTGCTTCATCATAACTATGTCTATTTTTACACATCCAGATCTTTTGCGTTTTGCGCAAAGACTCTGAACAAAGCGGGCATAACCACATGGTGGGGTAACTCGTGCGGGAAATTAATGGTTTGAATTATATCAAGTTATGCCAAAAGATGAAAAGAGAGGGCTTTGCCCTCCCCTTTAGGATTTGTCAAATAGCTGAAAGATACTAGAAAAATCTTTATTGGCATTGCCTTTATTTTGATGTAGTTTGTATAAACTTTGTGCCGTTGCGGCCATAGGAGTGGAGGATTCGCTGGTCGCCGCCGCGTTCATGGCCAACGTTAGATCTTTATTCATCAGTTTGACCATAAAGCCCCCCTGATAATCTTTAGATGCGGGAACATTCTCCATAACACCAGGGCACGGGTTATATTTTTGCAACGTCCAGTTACACCCTGAGCTTTGCAACATAATATCTGATACCACTTTGGGGTCTAATCCGTTGTCGATGGCAAGCTGAAGTGCTTCTGATGTACCTGCCATTAATACCGCCAGTAACATGTTATTACAAATTTTTGCTACCTGCCCGGCCCCAGTATCGCCAGCGTGGAATAAATTTTTTCCCATACACTGGAGTACAGGGGTAGCTTTGGCGATAGCTTCAGCATCTCCCCCCATAATAAATGTCAAAGTACCCGCTTGAGCACCAGCAGTACCGCCTGAAACCGGTGCATCAACAAAAAGTCTACCCGCTTTTTTCACAGCTTCACCGACTACTCGTGCTGACTCGGCATCGATGGTGCTTGAATCAATCATCAGGGTGCCGGGACGGGTGGCGTTTATTAAGCATTGTTCACCCATATACAGGGATTTTACATGCTTCGCTGCGGGTAACATGGTAATGACCACATCCACGTCTTTCACTGCGTCGGTGGCACTCGTTGCCGCTTTGGCCCCTTTACTTTTTAATGCGGAGACAGCATCGTCCACCAAGTCAAACACGGTTACCTGCATACCACTTCTAATCAGGTTTTCGGCCATGGGAGCACCCATGTTTCCTAAACCAATAAACGCTATTTTATTCATTTTATTCTCCTAACAACGCAAGTGGATGATTTTCGGTCGCCCATGGTGACGTGAAAAAGTGTTCAATCAAGCTCATTGGCACTTCTTCTATCGACTCATAGCGCCAATTCGGCGTGCCATCTTTATCGATGAGCAAAGCTCTTACACCTTCCTGGAACTCACCCACTTCGCCGCATCGGCAAGACATGATAAGTTCCATTTTAAAGCACTCTGCTAAAGACAAATCAGCGCCACGCTTGATTTGTTGATGAACTAAGTGTGCCGTAATGGGTGAGCCAGATAAAAATGTCTTTTGCGCGCGTGACAACCACTTGTCATCGGTGGTCTGCATCGTTTTAATATTTTGCGCTACGTCTGATAAAAAGTTGGAGTTACATAATTCATCGATTAAAGATTGATGACTTTCCACATTAGAATGCGGAATCTGCTCTTCCGCGGGGGCAAAATCGGATAATAACTGACTAAGTTGTGTTGGCACATCATCTTCCGTCAACCAGTCATACGACAATAACGCAGTTAGCACGTCGTCTCTGGAGGCATCGGTGCACACATGGTCGGCTAAACCCAGGTATCGCGCATCGGCTGCATTCATGCTTGCGCCCGTCAGCCCTAGAAATAGTCCACTCTTTCCAGGTAGACGGGGAAGAAAATAACTTCCTCCCACGTCCGGGTATAATCCAATTGTTATTTCAGGCATCGCCAAGCGCGAACTCGGGGTGACAACACGATGGCTGGCACCACATAACAGTCCCATGCCGCCGCCCATTACGATGCCACTGCCCCATACCACCACGGGTTTAGAATAGGTATGAATCGTGTAATCCAACTCATATTCCACAGTAAAGAATTCTTGTAAGAAGCCTGGAATAGCATCGGGTGAGGCTTTCATTGCTTGGTGCATGGAGACGACATCTCCCCCTGCACAAAACGCCTTTTCACCAAAACCGTCAATCAGCACCATGACAACATCTTCCCGATTTTGCCAGCTTTTAAGCGCATCAAGCATGATCTTCGCCATTTCAAGATCAAGAGCGTTAAGAGCTTTCGGTTTGTTCAAGGTTAAATGTGCAAGGATTTGACCCGAAGAGGTCTCTTTTTCCTGCACGAGTACAGGAGACTGCATGTCCAGGCTCTCTACCATTAATTCTACTCCTTATCGAATCTCTCGTTCGTCGCTAATCAATCGTCTACCTATGATCACGCGCATAATTTCATTGGTACCTTCAAGGATTTGATGAACACGTACATCACGAACATGGCGTTCGAGCGGATATTCCTTGATATAGCCGTATCCACCGTGAAGTTGCAGCGCTTCGTTACAAACCTTGAAGCCGATATCGGTAGCGAAGCGTTTAGCCATGGCACAGTACGTTGTTTTGTCTGCATCACCGTTGTCTAATTTAAACGCCGCTAATCGCACCATCTGGCGAGCAGCAACAAGTTCCGTCGCCATGTCAGCCAGTTTAAATTGCAAGGCCTGAAAGGCGGCGATAGGTTTGCCAAACTGTTCTCGCTCCTGCATGTAATTCCGGGCGGTATTTAACGCCTGTTGGGCGGTACCAATTGAACAGGTAGCGATATTGATGCGGCCACCATCTAAACCTTGCATCGCTAATTTAAAGCCTTGGCCTTCATCGCCTAAACGCCAGCTTTTTTCCAACTTCACATTGTCGAAGGTTATCATGCGGGTAGGTTGAGCATTCCACCCCATCTTCTCTTCGGGCTTACCGTAACTAATTCCTTCAGCATCCGCTGGTACCGCGAAGGCCGACACCCCTTTGGGGCCATCTTCTCCGGTGCGGGCCATCACCACTAATACGTCCGTACTGCCGGCACCTGAGATAAACACCTTACTTCCATTTAAAACGTATCCACCATCCTGCTCTTTCGCGGACGACTTAAGCGATGCCGCGTCAGAACCGGCACCCGGCTCTGTCAAACAATATGAGGCAAGTTTTTGACCGGTAACCAAATCATCACACCACTGGTCTTTCACTTCCTGCTGCCCCCAGGTGGCGATCATCCAGGTGGCCATATTGTGAATAGTTAACATGGCGGTGGTAGTGGTACAGCCCATAGCCAGCTCTTCGAAAATGATTGAAGAATCAAGCCTTGACAGACCTAATCCACCACTTTCTTCAGGTGTATACAGACCACAAAAACCTAACTCGCCTGCTTTTTGGATAGCTTCAACAGGAAAGTGGTGCTCTCTATCCCATTGCGCCGCGAACGGCGCAAGTTCTTGTTCTGCGAATTGCTTTGCCGTTTGGGCAAAAGCAATTTGATCTTCTGTTAGCTCAAAGTTCATGCCTTTTCCTGCTTAGTCCAATGAGATAGTCATGTTAGGGCCGCCTGGAATGTCACCTTCCAACCAGCGAGAGGTGATGGTTTTGGTTTCTGAATAGAAACGAATAGCCTGCTTTCCATAAGCATGCAGATCGCCGTAAAACGAATTCTTCCAGCCCGTAAACGAAAAGAAAGGTAGTGGAACTGGAATGGGAATATTGATACCAACCTGACCCACCGTGACTTCACGCTGATACTTTCTTGCCGCCGGTCCGCTATTAGTGAATATAGAAGTACCATTCCCGTACGGGTTAGCATTGACCAATGCTAACGCATCTTCTAATGAGTCCGCGCCCATGCAGGAAAGCACCGGCCCAAAGATTTCTTCTTTATAAATATCCATCTCAGCCGTAACGTCAGAGAACACCGTCGGGCCTATCCAATTACCATTTTCATAGCCTTCCAACGTAAAGTCAGAGCCATCAACTAGGCACTTAGCACCTTGCTCCTTACCTTTTTCGATCATGCTCAATACGCGCGCTTTGGCTTGTGGACTGATAAGTGGACCAAAACCGGCATTTTCATCGTCCCATAAACCAGGCTTAACTTTACTGATTCGTTCAGCTAATTCTGGGATCCACTTTTGTGATTCGCCAACAAACACGGCCACCGAAATAGCCATACAACGCTGACCAGCCGCTCCAACGGATGCGCCCACCAGGTTATTTAACACATGTTCCTTATTAGCATCAGGCATAATGACCGTATGGTTCTTCGCGCCTGCAAAACACTGAGCGCGCTTCATATGCGATGTAGCGGTACGGTAGATGTGTTGTCCAACTGGTACTGAGCCAACGAAAGATACGGCTTTAATGCGGGGGTCAGTAAGAAGAGGCTCGACCTGCTCTTTACCACCGTGTACCACATTCAATACCCCGTCCGGGGCCCCTGCTTCTCTAAATAATTCAGCCAACTTCATCGGCGTCAATGGATCTTGCTCCGAGGGCTTAAGCACAAACGTGTTACCACACGCGATAGCCATAGGGAACATCCACAATGGAATCATTGCGGGAAAGTTAAATGGTGTAATACCAGCACATACCCCTAGCGGCTGAATATAGCTGTAAGTGTCGATACCACGCGCTACATTTTCAACCGTTTCGCCCATCATAAGCGACGGTACATTCATGGCTTGCTCAACCACTTCGATACCACGCCATACATCACCTTTGGCATCATCGAAGGTTTTGCCCGTTTCAGAAGCAAGAATTTTTGCGATGTCCTCTTGATGCTCTTTTAACAACGCCTGATAACGCATCATAATACGAGCACGTTGAGTGACTGGCACTTCTCGCCATGTTTCAAACGCTTTTTCTGCGCTAGCAATGGCCGCTTCCATCTCGGCGTCTGTCGCGCGAGGAGCCTGGGCGATAACTGAATTATCTGCTGGATTTGTTACATCGATAAATGAATCACAGGAGGATTGAACGAATTCTCCATTGATGAGTAAAGGGACCTTTTGCATTGCAACCTCAACATAGTATGGTCTGTAATGGTGATACAGTACCTAAAAGTTACCCTTCACGTAAACGTAAACCTTAGATGCGTTATCCCATTACATGTAAATTTAATGTGACAGCTATGTCATATTAACAGTTCAGTTGCGAATTATCCTATTACGTTTATAGTGGGATGTTAAAAATTGTTCATGTCACTTTGCACTTGTCATCCAGTCGTCGATTATGCTGATGCCGTAGAGGAAATTGAAATGTTGTATCGATTGGCCATCGTTGAAGATAATGCAACTGCGAGAGCAAACTTGCGCAGCCATATATTGCCACTTGGACAATTTGATATCAGTAGCTTTAGTAATGGCACCGAACTTAAAGCAGCGCTAAAAAAACAGAATTTCGAACTCATTCTGATGGATTTTCACTTAGGCCAAAGTAAGACGGGCGTAGAGTGGATACAAGAGCTCAGACAAAGTCGTTATATTAAGCCAAGTACCGGTATCATTTTCATCACTTCCGACAGAATGCCACAAACAATCGGCCAGATAATTGACGTTCACCCAGACCTGTTAATTATTAAACCCTATACGATTGGCAGCATCACTCGGGCGATAATGCATTACATTGACTATAGAGAATATGCTTCCTCAGCGCTGTTTTCGTTAGACAATGATGATCCGCGGGATGCATTAGCCAAACTGACTGCTCTTATGCGAAAAGCCTTACCCCCAAAAATAAAGTCAGATGTACAAAAGCTAAAAGCACGGCTGTTAATTGAAGCCGGACAGGTGAAACTAGCTAAAAATTTATACGATTCAGTATTAGAGCGATCCGAAAAAGTATTGTGGGCTCAGTGGGGTAAAATTAAGTGCGAATATATCAATGGAGATTGGCAACATTGCACGCAACGTCTCCACTCGATGGTAACCACGAACCTGGCTAAGGATAAAGCACTTGAATGGTTGGCTGGGTTAAGTTTTGAGCAACAAAACTGGAATCAGACTGAATACTATCTGGAACAAATAAATGTAAGTGATCTAAGCATTCAGGCCACTAAACTTAAATCCATCGCCTATCAGAAACAAGATAAAGTGATCGAAGGCATCGACCTTTTACAACGTAAACGTGACGTTAATCGAGCCGCAAAAGATAAATACACGGAGTTCACGTTCGAGCTTGCCGCATTTTATTTAAATATTGCCGAACACCAACCGCAAAGTAATCGCGAACAAAGTCTTATGCAAGCGAAACGCTTAGTGGGTGTAGCCGGTCGCAATCAGGGTGAGTTACAACTCGTCCAAAAACGGGATTATCTGCTTGCTCATTCTGCTTTATTAGAGGGTGATGAAGAGAAAGCTCGTCACTATTTAAGCGGGGATAACATGCAAGTGTTTGTCAGAACTGACCCTGCCACTCTTTTAACAGCAGCTAAAGTGTACAGTGCACTGGGAGATAAAGAACGCGCCAAAAGTCTTGTCGTAATGGCCCAGCAACGTAATCAGAAGTCGCTGAGCATCGCGGAGCTAGTAAGCAATAACGATGCGATATTCACTGGTGAAATCAATATGGGCATTGCAGAGGAGCGAGCGGCCGAGCTGAATGAAGAAGGCACCTTATTGTTTGTAGATAAGAAATACGCAGCGGCAATGGATAAGTTTTATCTGGCTTTTCAATTGATGCCTGAAGTAGCAGCCTTCCCACTTAATCTACTGCAATGTATGGTTGAAGCAAAACAAGCCGTATTCAAACGATGTCACGTGACCGAACTGATTAGTTCACTTCAGCAGATGCGTCAAATGAGTGCTCCAAACCTAAAACGATTTGAACAACTGCAGCAGTCAGTAGCAAAGAAGGCGAATATATTTTTAACTCCCCCACCCAGTGGGGATGAGCTGCCCCCGCGGCCATCTAAAGAGAATCACGCTTAGGCGGAAATCCAGCTAGATTTAAGTTAAAACAGTTACAATGTAGGCAGGTGCTCAGTTTGGGCTCACATTCATCATCAAAAAATTCAGGTTAGCCCCTCCTTTCGAAAGTAGAATCAGGCCTCCCACTACACCTAATTAATGCATTATAATTTTTCTCACCGAGCCGATATACAACGCTGATGTGAACCATGCTTTGTAATAATTAATTTTTTGTATGCCGCACTTATGGCAAGGTTAACCACGGCAATTTATCTTATTATATCGATCGACACTGATGTTTGCTCTCTCAGCGCGTGAGCTTTTACACTTTTAACAAGTGACAAGCCAATTGTGGAAAGGTTTAGTGGGTCTAAATCGAGCGTAATGGGAGCCGCGCAAAAGTGTAAAGAGCCGCGTGCAAAGGGAGATAGAGGCGGATATCTATTCTGCATGGCATTGGCTCGTAAGGCTTTAACATTCTTCACTTCTCATCAAAGCCCCTTGACGAGAGACCCGCCTCTATCTCGGCGCTGATCAAACATCAAGGCGGTTTGCTATTATTCATGTATGCATAATATAAGACAACGCAAAGCGTATTCATCACTAGAATGCCTATGAGCATACTCACCAGCCTTTCGCATTTGTTCGGATAAAAAGCAACACCTTCAAATCTGCCAGGCTTTGTCTGTTTATTTTTTATTTAGGCGTGTAAGCAAGCTTGAGGTGTCCCATCGGTTACCACCCAGCTTTTGTACGTCGGCATAATATTGATCGACCAGAGCGGTGAGTGCCAGCGTAGACCCGTTTCTTCTTGCTTCGTTCAGGGCAATAGCAAGATCTTTTCGCATCCAATCTACCGCAAAACCAAATTCATATTCGCCCTTTAACATGGTGTGGGCGCGATTTTCCATTTGCCACGACTGGGCCGCGCCTTTACTGATGACATTAATAACCTGTTCACAGTCTAAGCCAGCCTGTTGACCAAAATGAAGGGCTTCTGCCAACCCCTGCACAATCCCTGCAATACAAATCTGGTTCATCATTTTAGCAAGTTGCCCGCTACCACAGTCGCCCAGTAACTGACTATGTCGTGAATAACATGCCATAACCGGTTCGACCCGTGCAAAGTGTTCCTGCTCTCCCCCACACATAATAGTAAGTTGTCCGTTCTCTGCTCCCGCCTGACCTCCTGAAACAGGGGCATCAATGAAACCTAGCCGGCATTCTTTCGCTTTTGAATGCATGTTGCGGGCAACTTCTGCTGAGGCAGTAGTATGATCAACCAATATTGCCCCTTCTTTCATGTTAGCCATCAACTGACTGGCAACAGCCACCACATCTTTATCATCCCCCACGCACATAAAGACAATATCCTGACCGTTCGCAGCGTCATCAAGAGACTTGGCCACCTTGCCAGGATGAGACCTGGCCCATTCTTGCGCTTTTGCCTCTGTGCGATTAAAAACCGTTACCTCGTGCCCCGCTGCAGCAAGGTGTCCAGCCATGGGAAACCCCATGACCCCCAGGCCCACAAAACTCACTTTGGATGTATTCATGATTTAATGCTTTAAAATAACTTGATTATTGTGAGGTGATACTATCAAAGAATCGCTACATCATATATCTTCAATATAAAGGTTACAGCGAAGAAAACATATGACTAAGTCGGTACACAATTTTACCGCGACTAAAAATGATGGTAGCGAAGTCTCACTGGATAAATATGCGAACCAGGTTCTACTTATAGTGAACACTGCTAGCAAATGTGGGTTTACGTACCAATACGCAGGCTTGGAAAAGTTACATAAGGAGTTTTCAGAACAAGGGTTTTCAGTGTTGGCGTTTCCCTGCGATCAGTTTGGCCATCAGGAGCCTGGTAGCGACGAAGAAATAAAGCAATTTTGCACTACCCATTACGCTACCACTTTTCCGTTATTTAAAAAGATAGAAGTCAATGGTGAGAATACGCATCCGTTGTTTGACTACCTTAAGAATGAAGCACGAGGAATACTGGGATCAAAACGCATCAAATGGAACTTCACCAAATTCTTAGTTAGTCGAGATGGCACAGTGGTTCGACGGTTCTCTCCCGCTATTAAACCTGAATCGTTAGTCAGTGAAATCAGGCGTTATCTGGCAGAGGCTTCTTAATAAGTAGATGGACATACTTCCCCATCCACATGAAGGGCTCCTCTTGACAGTACTTCATCTCCAAATTTAGCAGTTCTTGCTCCTGCTCACCTTCCGGCTTGACTTTCATATAATCATGAAAACAGCGCACGCCAGTGACTTTTTCAACCTGTAAGCCGCAGTTTGTAACGTGCTCAATCACCTGCTTGGGGCGTAACGGATTTTTGGGATTCAAACGGACCTGATTCCTAACTTTCAACCCACGTGCTATGTAATCAAAATTTCCATAGATCGCATTGGTGAACAGGGTCGCATCATGATTAAAGAAAGTTAAACTCAATTGGCTACCTGCCTTCATTTTCACAAGAATATGGGACAAGGCTTCAAGCGGTGAATGCAGCCATTCAAGTACAGCATGACAAATGATCACATCGTATTGAGAAAGGTCGTCTATTTCCTCTAGGGTTTGATGGCGAAACTTAACGTTTGTAAACCCGTCTAAATTTAGCCTGGCATGTTCCAATATTTCTGCCGAAGCATCCGTAAATACGACATTATGGCCGACTTCTAACAGCGCTTTCGCCATTAAACCGGTTCCCCCTCCGATTTCAATGACATTTGTCGGAGGGGAGCGTAAAAGGCTTTCTATGGCATACAAAAGTATCTTATGTCTTAGTTGTCCTTTTGTAGTGCCATAAATGTTGGTGGCAAATTTGTTGGCCAGACCGTCAAAGTGGATGTCAGATTTCTTTTCTTTCATACTTAGGCGGGATTATCAATATCAACAAATTCGACATTCACTTTAAGTGTGGATGCTAAATGCTCACCAACCGCCTTAACACCATATCGCTCGGTGGCATGATGACCGGCAGCGCAATAGAAAATGCCAGATTCCCTTGCTATATGGGTAGTTTGTTCTGATATTTCCCCACTAATAAAGGCATCAATACCTAATTGAACAGCTTGTTCAATAAAACTTTGCCCACCTCCCGTACACCACGCAACCTTAGCGATACGTCTCGTTGAATCACCCACCACCACTGGTGCACGATTAAGTTTCCGTGAAATTAATGCAGTGAATTCTTCGCTTGATTTAGGAAGAGCGTAGTGCCCTTGAAAGACAATACCTTCAGGAACAAACGAAGGTACGGCGTGAAGCCCGTCAATCTCCAATATTTTACCTAGCTGTACGTTATTACCTAGCGTTGGGTGAACATCAATGGGTAAGTGATAGGCAAACAAATTAATGTCATGTTTTATGAGTGACGCAATGCGGCGATATTTTATCCCGGTTAGAGCAGGCGCCTCACCTCTCCAAAAGTATCCATGATGAACCAGCACGGCATCTGCCTTACGAACTATTGCCGCATCGATTAGTGCTTGTGAAGCTGTAACGCCGGTAATAATCGAATCAATACTGGGTTTACCTTCAATCTGCAGCCCATTAGGACAATAATCATTCACTTTATCTGGTTGCAAAAGGTCTGTTAACTCTTGTAGCAAAAGCTGCCTGGTAATGCTCACAATTTCACCTAAAATTAGACATCTCGTTAAGAAAACGTTATAAAAACATAGTCTATAACAATTCGCATTGATTTTATCATTAACCAGGAACAAAGAGTCATAATTAAAATGAGTGATTTAGATAAAGATAAGGTAATAGCTGATTTCACCAAAAACTTTAAAAAAGCCGAAGGGAAAGAACCTGAGATAGAAGCTAAGGGTGGCTGGTACAGCGTTAATGGTGGAAAAAATATGCGTCTTGCTCAGCTTCAGGAATGGTCTGACGAACTAGCAGGTGGCAAAAAAGCTGAGACGGATTCAAGCCCGGCTAAGACGAAAACGTCAACCCCAAAAAGTGAGTCTAAAAAAAGTAAGACTAAACAAAAGACTACTAAAAAAAGCAGCTCGAAGAAGAAGTCTGCCGCTAAGAAAGGCGATTTTTCGGTGAAAGCGTTCTGGGCAGAAAAAACTGAACAGGAAAATCCTGGTTCGCGCCCTCCTCGCTAAGTAAGAACCTATCCCGCCTTCTTAAAATAAGAAGGCGATTAGCCTTTTACTTTCCTTAACGTGCTGTCTAAGAAATTGGCAAAGTTTTGTTTGTCTTTCTGACTAAGTGCTGGTGGACCTCCAGTTTGCACACCACTACTGCGCATGGTATCCATAAAATCTCTTATATTGAGACGCTGCCTGACATTCTGTTTGTCTAACACGTCACCCCTTGGGGTAAGCACCAGCGCGTCTTTTTCAACAACCTCCGCAGCAAGCGGTATGTCAGAGGTGATAACAAGGTCATTTGCACAAACCCGCCGCACGATTTCATTGTCAGCTACATCAAATCCTTTCTCTACTTGCAGAAGATTCACGAAGCGATTAGCTGGTAAGCGGAATGAATGATTCGCGACAAAAGTGGTTTCAGTTTGTGTTCTAAGTGCAGCTTTAAACAATATTTCTTTAATCACCACCGGACATGCGTCTGCATCCACCCAGATTTTCATGTGTCTTCCCTCTTCGTTAGTAGCCACGCTGAGCTAGTAGCCTCGCATTTACCTTTTAGTTTTGCCGGCAACGCTGACGTCTCTAAAGCTGTTATCGAAAATGAGGGCGCATAATACGACCTTATATCTTCACCAGTGATAGCAAAAGGAGGACCATCCATGAGTGACCTGTCGTAATCTACTGTGATGAGTAATTGCGAAGCGTAACTCGAGATAACCGGAAGATGCTGGATATAACGGTTTCTCAACTCAGGTGGTAAAGCGACCAGCGAGGCGCGGTCGTATATACAGTCAACATCCAGCAGGTGAATTTGTTTTAAATCGAAAAAATCCCCTTCATAGACGGTGATGGCAGGAGCGGAATACGCAACAAACTTGCCCATAGTGGTAATTGTCGGCGTAAGCTGAAGTTGTGCAAATAATGCCTCAATAGCTTTGCGGCTTAGTTCGACGGCCGTGACTGTATAACCATTTTCGAGTAGCCAACCGATGTCCAGCGTTTTACCACATAAGGGGACAAATACATGCCCGCCCATCGGACAGATCCGTTGGATATATTTGATTAAGCGTGTATTGACGGTATCTTCATGAAACGCTATTTCCTCGCTTTCCCACCGTTCGATCCAAAACTGTTTTTCCATATATTATCCACTTGCCCTGCTAACACCGCTTTCAATTCCGCACGCTACGAAAGGTACTAAATGCCTGATAACATCTTCCATATTTACTTGTTGATGAAAGTCTGACTCAGCTATCTCTTTTAATGCCTGGCTGGATGACATTGAGAATACGAAACTCCCCAAGGCAAAATGCAGCCGCCAAAAAACTTCCTCATCTTGAATATCAGGCAGACAATTCTTTATCATTGCGATGAGCTTAGAGATTGTCGCCCCATAATGCGCCATGATAAAAGCTCGCAAATGTCCTTGCGTTTCATTGTAGCCCCGTCCGAGTAGCTTCACAAAAATCTCGGTACCGTCAGGACGCAGTTTGTTAAGTGACATCACTGGTTTAACCAGCCGTTCTAACACGGTGTGCACCGTCTCGGTACGAGAAGCTAGCAGAGATTGCTCAACCAAAGGCATGAGCGCATCGAAATAACGCTGCAAAACGGATTGGATCAGGTTTTTTTTATTACCAAAGTGGTAATTAATTGAAGCAAGATTTACTTCTGCTTTGGCTGTGATTTGCCGCATAGATGTTTGCTGAAAACCCTGTTCAGCAAAAAGCATTTCTGCGGCATTTAATATACGTACTTTGGTCTTAGCAGACATGGCTGAAAATTAGAACCAGCTCTTGGCCTGACTTAACACACGCATCACTGTTCGCTCGGCTGCCTGGGCGAAAGAAATCCCAAGTTTTTCCGCCATGTTCTTCTTCACCGTGTACTTCACACTGAATATTTCACGTTGTGGATAGTGAGAGAGTATGTAGTCATCTGACGTCATGATCTCATCGACTAAGTTAAGTTCTTTTGCTTTCGTTCCTGGCCAAAACTCTCCCGTGGCGACTTTGTGAATATCCATTTGTGGACGTTGACTTTGTACATAATCCTTAAACATATCATGAATTTCTTCTATTTCTTCACGGAATTTAGCCCTGCCTGCATCGGTATTCTCGCCAAAAATAGTCAATGTACGTTTGTATTCGCCCGCAGTGTGCTGCTCAAATTCGATATCATTTTTCTTGAGCAATTTATGAAAGTTTGGCAATTGCGCTAACACCCCAATTGAACCAATATAAGCAAATCGAGAAGCAAGTAAATAATCCGCAACACAGGCCATCATGTAACCGCCACTGGCCGCCACTTTATCGACCGCAATCGTCAACTTAATGCCCTTATCTTTAAGGCGCTGTAATTGCGATGCGGCCAACCCATACCCATGCACTACCCCACCACCACTTTCCAGACGTACTAGCACTTCGTCTTTTTCGTTGGCGACACATAAAATAGCAGTGACTTCTTCACGCAAACGTTCGACTTCGTGTGCATCCATTGAGCCATGAAAGTCTATTACGAAAAGACGGGATTGATCTTTGGGCTCATCTTTCTTCGATTTTTCTTCTTTTTTCTGCTCTTTTGCCAGCTTTTTAAGCGTTGCCTTATCTAACAATACCGTGCGAGCGTATTGAGTAATATCTTTTAACTGATTTGTAAGCGATAGAATTTCCAGTTGGCCTTTGCCTTGTTTTTGCTTACTGGCAGCCCCTGCTATGGTTGCCACAATCACGATTAAGGCTACAACAAGGGTTACTGCTTTCGCCAAAAAGAGTCCATATTCGTACAAAAACTCCAAACTTGTCTCCTTCAAAAATAAAACAAAAGGATCACAGCGGTCCTTCTGAACTTTACAATTACCGCTAGTTTACCAGTGTTAACTTTCTCTGACGACAACGTTAACGGGTTAATTTTCTTTTTGTCAATTTTCACTTTAGTGAAAACTACAGATACATCTGGGCAAGACGAAAGCCAGCTAAAGCTGAACCATCGGGATCGAGCAGTGTCGTCGATACATAAGGAAAGCGATATAGTGCTTCATGTTGTTGTATGTACCTAGTTCGGGTTAATAAATATGCTTTTACAATGAGCGGTTAAGTTCATATGTTGACAATGCTTAACGTCGGCGAGCTTTAAATAGTTTGATTATTTGGATACGAGAATCCCTCCTTACACAAACCTATCTCGCAGGCGATAGGTTCATTGCCCATTCGCCTTACGAATGGTACTGAGCAAGAATTCCTTTATCGTCGTCTGGATTGCGTCTCTCGGTTGGGTGGGGAGCGCTAAGCATACCCCTAACTCTCGCCTTCTCCCCCTCTACCAACGCAAACCAATACCCCACCGCATTGCTCTTTAATCAGCTCAGAGATAGAGGCGAGTCTCTAGTCAAAGGGCTTTGGTGAGAAGTGAAGGATGTTAAAGCCTTTCGAGCCAATGCAACGCAGAATAGATATCCGTCTATATCTCCCTTTGGACCCGGCTTTATACACTTTTGCGCGGCACCCATTGCGCTCGATTTAGACCCACTAAGCCTTTCCGCAATTGGCTTGTCACTTGTCGGAAGTGTAAAAACTCACGCGCTGAGTGAGCAAACATCGGTGCGGATTGCTATAAGATAATTAGCCCGACAATTAGTATGTGGCCAATATCGCTTTTCAAAAAAAAAGCCAGCTTACGCTGGCTTTGAACTTTTAACTAGAAGCGTGCATCCCGCCTTATCTAATTCGCTACTACTTCTTCGTTAGTAATAACGATCGCCGTAGCATCACTCGAAATATAGCCGGCAACTTCTCGTTGCATCTCTTCAGTTACATCAGGATAAACTGGATTCAGACTTGACCCATGTACCCCTTTAACAAACTTCACTTGCCCGCTTATTGTGCTCTCACTGGTGACAGTTGATGAAACCTGTTCAAGACCAATAATAGCGGCCAGCGGATTCTGACCAGAAAGCGGCAGCGTTGTGGTAGGTGGAATTACCTGATCCGGCAGATTCTCCTCACTTCCATCTCCAATTACGGTCATCATGTGTACTGGGGTATTTTCACCCAACATTTTGCCGTAATTATTCGGGTCTCCAGCATCTAAAACAGTTTGCGCTGCAAATGCAAACCGACTAAGTGTAGATTGCACTTCAGCGAGTTGCTCTGGTGTGGCATTTTCGTCGAATTCACCAACTGCTGCCACCAGTTCCTCATCCGATAAATCCGCTGGGGCAGTTTCAGGGTAAAGCTGCCCTAAAAGAGCGACAAACTCTGGTGAACTTTCACGCAATAAGGAACCTTTGACCAAATCACCGAATGTCGGCGACTCTAACAAGAATGTTGCGACACCGCCCCCTGGTGACTCTAATGAGGCCTCTTTCACGGCATACATGCCATCAAGCGCGCCTAACTCGTCACCCATAGTTGTATTAGCTACAGCAGCGAAATTACCACCAGTCATCGCGCCTAGCGACACACCCATCACAGAAACTCTGGAAAGATCAAAATCAGCCGCTTCACCGGTGGTCATATCTACAACTGCATTCAGACCAAGACGAAGGCCGAGTAAATCAGCCACGCTTTGACGCAAATTATCACGTGCGGTAGGCAGACTTGCCAGGTTCATATAATGCGTAGCACTTACTGTCGTGGCGTTGATCTCATCGCCTTCTTGTGTTGGGTCAAGATCATAACCACGGCTGCCGTGAAGGGGGTGGTCGATAGCCACCGAGGCAATACCTGCAAGCGCAAGCGTACCAGAAATTGCTAACATATCTTCTTTCTGACTGGTAATACCGTGAACAAGGATCACCACTGGCCACCCTGCTTCAGGCTTAGCAATCGGAGACATACCAACAGAGGCGAGAATTCCATTTGCCACATCTACATTCGGAACCGTTACCTGCACATCTAAGGTAACGTTGCCCTCATCAGATCCCTTTTCTTCTGGGATAGGGTTAAACCGCGTGATATTACGGTCTTTATCCAGCAGTTCACCATTTACCCGCAGGTCAGACAAACCAAGTTGCTGACACATTTCAAAATTAGGTCCTGGTGTAGCTTCGGCTAGCACTTCATCTGGTGCGCCCGCCAAAACAATTCCACTGTCACATGCCGCACTCCAAAAATCCGTTACCGGCGCAGTTGGATTGTCAGCTGTGGGTACACCTAAGTAGTAAGGCAGACTGACAGTCCCTTCGTAGCGCTGAGCGGCACAAAATGGTCCGACTTCGGCTAAAATACCTGCAGATAACTCCGCCGCAAAAGTGTCTAATCCTGCATCAACCGTAGGGATGCCGGTAGTGCTGCCCGTAGCCAGGACAAACGCGCCAGCCTGAGCAGTAAATAAACCATCACAGGTTTGTAATGAACTGAAGTCCGTAGCCGTCACAAATGGCTCGAGTGAAGCCGATTCAGGAGGCAATTCACTGATACCTAGCAATACCGCGCCCGCCAATGTCTCATCATCAACCAGATTTAATGTTTCCATTGAATTAGTTGGGCCTGTTGCATCGGTAATGACAATTGCAGGTAACGCAGTTCCGGCTGTAGGGTCGCCTGCTGCACTTCGAGCTGCAAATTCAGCTACCATTTTTTGTTTGATAGATTGTAAGGCAATATCAGTAGATTGCGTGGTAAACGCAGAAACATACGTGATGTTTTCACGCTCGAACCCTTCTTCGAGTAAGGGGTCAATATAGCTATTAACCAACGTTTGCAACTGCAGTTGTGAATCACTTGATAACGGATTGGTATTAATGTCCTGACGAACTAAATCCCACGAGGTTGAGCCCTGTACTGCGTTACCATTTGAGTCTTTCAAATCGGTGGTCATCACCAGCATATGACCTTGTGATGCCTTTAACGGCCTTAGTGGTACAACCGAGATGGTATCACCGTCTAATAAGCTCAGCACATAGTCAACCCCAAAGGTTAACTTATCGCCTATTTTACAGCCTGAAGAAGGGATTTCCGCTTGAGCGCAATCAGGGTCGGTTTGATCCAGACCTAACGTCGCTTCGAAAATATGCACACCCGCAGACAACGTTGACTCATCAAGGGATGCCCCCTCTACCGTGTTAACATTGATGACGAAGGGATGTTGTGTAGACCAGCCATCCAAAATATTCAATGCATTTTGAGGATCAGAAAAATCAGTAGGGTCTGCCACCGGAATATTCAATGTATAGTCAAAGAATCCATCGTCACCCGGTAACATTAGAAGATCATTTGGCGTGTTTAGCTCACCATTTGCCGGGTCGAAAACTACGCGGGAAGATGGTGCTACGGTAGGTGTTTCTGCCTGAATATCTTCGATGGTTTCACCACCGCCACAGCCTGCAAGTCCAAGTGCAAGAGCAACACTGGAGCTGATAAAGAGTTTTCTCATTGTTTCTCCCTTTAATTCTTTGTTGTTATTCTATCTTTCGCTCTACTCAATATTATTTCAAACTACCTGTTACATAGAAAAAACATCTTTAGAGCGATTTGTAAACATGTTAGACCAGTTGAATATAGCCAATCTTATTGACTTTGCTGGAACTTTGCAAAGGTTTGTTAATACTTTGTAAGTTTAAGTGCTAAAAATGCGATTCAATTGGTTATTTACTTTGTAGGCTTAACAGGTATCATCCTTCGCCTCCGCTGCTGTTCGGCCAGCGTCAGCTGAATAATATTAATTAGCATTGAGGCAATATTTATATGAACGATTATCAGGCAGTACCCGAGCTGTTAAAAGATAAGATTATATTAATTACGGGTGCAGGTGATGGAATTGGAGCTGCGGCCGCCAAAACGTATGCGGCTCACGGCGCCACGTGCATTCTCCTAGGACGAACTGTCAGCAAGCTCGAACAAATTTATGATGAAATCATTGCCGAGGGTTATCCTGAACCTGCCATTGTTCCGTTGGATCTCAACGGTGCCACCCCAACCCACTATGATCAAATGGCGATGACAATAAAGGATCAATTCGGGCGGTTGGATGGCATATTATTTAATGCATCCATCCTGGGGCACATTGGCCCGTTTGGCGATATTGAACCAGATCAATGGCAACAAATTATGCAGGTGAATGTAAATAGCGCTGCGTTTATGCTTAAGTCACTGCTTCCAGTACTGCGTGCATCTGAGCAGGCATCAGTTATCTTTACCACTTCCAGTGTTGGTCGTGAAGGCCGTTCGTTCTGGAACGGGTACGCCGTCTCGAAATTCGCCACCGAGGGGTTGATGCAGGTCTTAGCCGCAGAATATGCAAACCGAAACATTCGGTTTAACTGTATCAATCCAGGGGCAACCCAGACACAGATGCGTGCTAGCGCGTTCCCTGCTGAGGACGCCAGCACTCTGAAAACGCCGCAACAAATAATGCCGCTGTATCTTTACCTGATGGGCGATGACAGTATCCAGGTCAATGGCCAATCTTTAGATTGCCAGCCCAAGAAATAAAAAAACGAGCCAAAATGGCTCGTTTTTATTCGGTTAATCCTGTTTTAGTCTGCAATCTTTGCCCAGGTATCTCGCAACCCAACCGTTTGATTGAACACTAATGCGTCATCACGGCTATCTTTGTCACGGCAAAAATAGCCGGTACGTTCAAATTGCCAGGCGTTAGCTTCGTCGTGGTCTTCGGACAACCCTGCCTCAACCCAGCCTTTTTTAATGACCAGAGAATCGGTGTTGATTGCACTGACAAAATCATCCTGCGCCGCAGGATTGGGCACGGTAAATAAACGGTCATACAAACGAAATTCTGCCGGTGCCCCACTTTTCGCTTCAACCCAATGGATTACCCCTTTCACTTTTCGACCATCGGATGGGTCTTTGCCTAAGGTGTCAGGATCGTATTCGCAATAGACGGTCGTTACATTGCCCGCGTCGTCTTTGTCAACGCGCACAGCTTTTATTACATAAGCGTTGCGTAAGCGCACTTCCTTATCTAATACCAAGCGCTTGAACTTTTTATTTGCTGATTCTCTAAAATCTTCCGCTTCTATCCATATTTCGCGACTAAATGGTACTTGTCTGGTACCCATACTTTCATCGTTAGGATGGTTAGGTGCAGTCAACGTTTCTGTTTTTTCTTCGGGGTAGTTTTCGATCACAAGCTTTATAGGTTCAAGCACCGCCATCGCTCGTGGAGCATTGACATTTAAGTCGTCTCTGATACACGCTTCCAACATGCTCATCTCAACCATGTTGTCCATTTTGGTCACACCGATTCGCTTACAGAATTCGCGAATTGAAGCAGCCGTGTAACCACGACGTCGCAAGCCAGCAATAGTTGGCATACGGGGATCATCCCAGCCGTTAACATGGTTTTCAGTGACCAACTGGATTAACCGTCTCTTACTTAGCACGGTATATTCTAAATTCAGGCGCGAAAATTCGTACTGTTTCGGCTGACAATCGATAGAAATATTTTCGATCACCCAGTCATATAGTCTACGGTTATCCTGAAACTCCAACGTACACAACGAATGAGTGATCCCTTCTAACGCATCTGAAATACAATGAGTAAAATCATACATCGGATAGATGCACCATTTGTCTCCAGTCTGATGGTGATGGGCGAATTTAACTCGATACAAAACCGGGTCTCGCATGCAGATAAACGAGGAAGCCATGTCTATCTTCGCACGCAGACAGCACTCGCCTTCCTTATATTTACCGGCAGTCATATCCGCGAATGCAGCTAAGTTGGTCTTTACATCGGTATCACGATAAGGACTGTTGATACCCGGCGCGGTCAATGTTCCGCGCATTTCCCGAATTTGTTCCTGGGAAGAGAAGTCAACATAGGCCAATCCTTTTTCAATCAGCTCGAGTGCAAATCCATGCAGCTTGTCAAAATAGTCTGAAGAGTATTTAGCTTCGCCATCCCAGTCGAAGCCCAACCACTGCACATCTTGTTTGATTGAATTAACATAGGTGATGTCTTCTTTCACCGGATTGGTGTCGTCAAAGCGTAAGTTACAAGTGCCATTAAAATCTTCGGCAATACCAAAATTAAGGCAAATTGATTTAGCATGACCAATATGTAAAAAACCATTCGGTTCTGGCGGGAAACGAGTTTTGATTGCCGTATGTTTTCCTGACGCCAGGTCCTTATCAATAATCTGACGTATAAAGTTGGTCGGACGAATTTCTGTCTCGGCCATGCTTAGTATCCTCTTAAAACAATTCTTATATGCGTTAATCGTGCAATTATATCATCCGCTACTAAAGAGCAATACCGCTAAATTTACAAACCTTCTTTTCTTCTGATGCGGAATAAGAAAAAACTTGAAAACGGTTGATTATTTAAACAACCTGTAAACCAGTGCATGCACTTGCAAGCCAGAAAATCAGACGAAATTTGTCGTTAAAGGAGTCATGCCGATGTCTTAGGGATCTCAACTGAACCCACTCTATTTATCTACACCGTTAGCGCAGTTAAGATTTTTAGCCAAAAAATTCAGGCTGACGCGCCTGATCGCCACTACCCGATAGCTAATACTCTTTGGTCCTTGGCGATAAATCGCAGTAACGCTTCTCTCCTCGTCGAAGGAGACGAAAAGCGCCCAGACATTGCACAGTATCCATCCCCGGCATAAGCCTAACGAGGTGGTCACCACCTTTCGCTCAGACGGGCTGGTCGTATTAGGCAAACTACCTGAGCAATATATAGATAACCTACGACGAAAGATCGACTATCTTGCGTGGAATGGATATAGGCTTGTTCACGAGGTTGCTGATGAAATTTTTCAATTGAGCCAGGACCCTGCGCTGATATCGTTACTGCTTACGTACTTTAAACGAGAGCCCAAGCTCATTAAAGCATCTCTGTTTGTAACAGGACCAGAGACAGGTCTCCCTGACCATAACCAGAACCTGTTTTATTTCGATTATGCGGGATGGGAATCATTAAACGTATTTGTTCATCTTACAGATGTAAACGCACAGTCCTCCTTTTATATCTATGTAAAAGGCAGCGCACAGAAAATAGGTTTACGGGATGTTATTCGTCATTGTGTTCCCAGTAATGAAATAAATGACAGGTTTAACACATCGGTTACGCCAATAGTGGGCGCTGCTGCTACCATTTTTATCGAAAACGCAGAAGGATTTCACCGTCGTCATAAAGGATCTGAGTGTAGATTATTGTCAAATCTGCTGTATACATCGCACGGAAATCTTCTCAGTTATGGCCGGGCAACCGACAAGGGACAATCCATTTCGCCAGTTAGATAACAACAAATCTGTGGTGACGTAATTATGGCATGTGCAAGCAATCATTTTTCACCAAATGATTGCTTTTCTAAGTGTGGTATCATAATTTTATACAAATTATTGCTTAGCGTTCGCTGTTTGAATTATGAAAGAAAAAGCAACCTCCTTCGATATTGCCCACATGGCTGGGGTATCTCAGTCAACGGTTTCACGAGCACTGAGTAACAGCCCATTAGTTAATAAAGAAACCCGGGAGCGCATTCAACAAATCGCCCGCGAACTTAACTATAAAGTTGATAAAAACGCCAGTAATCTTCGCAAGCAAAAAAGTAATACCATCGCCTTACTCCTGTTTGAAGACCCCACCTCAGACGATTCAATGATTAATCCGTTTTTTCTTTCGATGCTTGGCAGCATTACCCGGGCATGCGCGAACGCAGGGTATGATTTATTAGTTTCCTTTCAGAATCTGGATGATGACTGGCACGCAGAGTTTGAAGACTCAAACAAAGCAGATGGAATTATATTATTAGGCTACGGTGATTACGTTTCATACCGAACAAAACTTGCACAGCTTGAAGAGCAAGGCACACATTTTGTTCGTTGGGGAGCCCACGACGCGGCTCACCCAGGGATTAGTATCGGCTGTGACAACTTTCAAGGCGGTTATGATATTGCCGAGCATCTGTATCAATCAGGTCATAGAAAATTTGCTTTTCTCGGCGATGCCGCCAGCCATGCGCCTGAATTTCTTGCTCGTTTTACCGGCTTCACTATAGCGCTAAAAAATCACCAGATTGCCCCTTCGCATGTTACCCAATTAGATGCTATTTCTACTGAAGACTCAGGCTCTGAGGCAATGCATCGTTTACTAAAACAAAGCGAGCTTCCGGATGCTGTATTTTGCGCATCTGATTTAATCGCTATTGGTGTGCTTAGAGCATTAAGAAAGACGTCATTGCGTGTACCCGAGGATATTGCTGTGGTTGGTTACGATAACATCCCAGTGTCAGCCTTTACCACCCCAGCGCTCACCACGGTACAGCAGAACACTAAGAAAGCGGGCGAGATTTTAGTGGAAACGTTACTTAAAGCGATAAACAAGGAAGAAGTGCAAGATTATTTGATGCCGGCAGAACTGATTATTCGTCAATCCTGCGGTAGCCAGAGTAAATAGATCTCTGCGAAGATTTAAACGGGTGGATAAGCAATGGGAATAGCGCGGTAAAATGGCGTTTATTTACTTCTCCGCCTTTTTCCTCATCAAGATCACATGCGTTACCGATAAGCAGCAAGGAATTGAATAACCGGCGTCTGGTTGGAAGAAGTTGCTGGCCAGGATTTAGTCCGTCCTGCCCAGCACAATTCAAATCTCAAAGCGAAAGTTAAATAACTTCACCTTCTTCATTGACCAGAGGTGCCGCCTTGTGTTCTTTTACGAAAAAGACGGCTATTGCACCGCAGATCATGGAGACACCCGCCACCACGATGATGTATTTGGCGTCATTGTCAAACACAGAACTCAGTATCCAGCCTGCGACTAATCCTGACACGATTTGCGGCAATGCCACAGTGAAGTTAAAGATCCCCATGTAGACACCGGTTTTATTTGGCGGTAGCGCCCCCGCCAGCATGGCATATGGCATGGCTAAGATAGCAGCCCAGGCGATACCAATCCCAATCATGGGTAACAGTAAATCGACCGCCCCGGCGGGAACAGTAACCTGTGTGATTAGCAGGTTTACATCGACCGGTGTAAGGTCCTGAAAAGCCAGGAAGCTCACATAGCTGATACCGCCTAGTAACAGTGAGGTAGAATAAATAAACTTGCGACCGAACGTGTCTGCCAACTTTGCCAGAAATACCGAGAACACCGCTGCGAATACTGAATAGGCCGCGAATAATATCCCAACCCAATCACCTGCCGCCCCTTTTGCTGCTATCACCGCATCCGGCACCATGCCAACCTGCGCAATATAGTCGGGGTCAAACCACTGTTTATCAATACCCCAGATATGTTGGGTAATGGCTGGCATCGTATACACCCACATAATGAACAGTGCAAACCATGAAAAAAACTGCACGACAGCCAATTGTTTCATTGTTGTAGGCATGTTTACTACCAGGGCGAAAAACTGCGTAAGCCTGTCTTTTAGAGGAGCCTTATGGGCCGCCTCTGCCTCTGCCAGTTTGGGATCTACCCCTTTGTATTGGTAATATTGTGAGGGAGAATATTCTTTGGTGCGTATAACTGTCCACAAAACAGAACCTAGTAAAATTGTCGCACCTAAATAAAACGCCCAAACAACTGAGGGTGCCACTTCGCCGGCGTTGGCGGTATTTGACAATCCCACCACGTTTGTCAGTACAAAGGGAAGAAGAGATCCGATCACCGCGCCAATATTAATCAGCAAAGACTGAATCGAATATCCTATATTGCGTTGTTCTGCAGGCACCATATCTGATACCAGAGAACGAAATGGCTGGAAGCATACGTTGAAGGAGGCATCCATTAATGCGAGCATTAATGCACCAAATATCATAGGCGCCATGAAGGCCACAAACAGCGGTGCATTTGGCATTAAAAACATGCCCACAGCCGCTAGAATAGCCCCTCCTAAAATGAATGGCCTGCGCCGGCCCAGCCTGTTCCACGTTCTATCTGACGCTGCGCCCACTATGGGTTGGACCAATAAACCCATTACGGGTGCAACCAGCCAGAAGAGTGATAGAGAATGCAGGTCTGCGCCTAAATCTGATAAAATTCGACTGACATTTGCATTTTGTAACGCAAAGCCAAACTGAACGCCTAGAAAACCAAAGCTGACATTCCATATCTGCCAAAAGCTTAATTTGGGTTGATTCGATTGCATAATTTACTCGTAATTTTTGTTATTTTAAAAAACAGATTTACTGTAATAACCATACGGTGGCACTTTGAGCCGGTACAGTTATAGGGTTGTCTAACGTTGTGGTCTGATCGCTTTCCACACTCCGTGCCTGCTTAAAATCTTTTAGCATTGATTTGAATCTTTCTAAAACGACCTCTTCTTTTTCTTTATTCTTATTTATTACTACCATAAGCGCTTTATTCGGACTTTGCTCAGCATGGCGAAAATACACATACACACCGTCTTGCGGACCGTAGTGGGTCAATTCCCCTGCGAGCAATTCCGGATGAGCTTGGCGCAGCATTAATAACTGTTTAATTCGGTCCTGCGCCCAGATTTGATCCGTGCCAAGCCCCTTGCGCGTAAATGCATTGACCTTATCGCCTTGCCACCCCCCAGGAAAATCGCTACGAATTAGCCCGTGATCATCAGTGCCGGGATTGCTCATAAGTATCTCTGTACCATAAAATAGTTGGGGAATACCACGTGTAGTGAGAATGAAGGTGACCGCCATATCCCACAGCGACTTATCTTCATTCAGCTGGGTATAAATCCTGCTCATATCATGATTATCCGCAAACACAACCAGGTTGCCCGGATCCCCGTAAACAAAATCGCTGGCCAGAACCTCATAGAGTTCTCGTAATCCGGATGCCCAGGTTTCGTCACTGGATAACGCGCTCACTAACTTGGATTGTAAAGGAAAGTCCATAACACTGGGTAACGCGCTTGTATATTTATCGTGCCGTTGGCTCCCTTCCTGCCAATAAGCGGTGATGAGTGGATTTACAGACCATTCTTCAGCCACAATATTTAGCTGGGGGTATTCTGTCATTACTCGCGCAGTCCAATCACTGAGAAACGCTTTATCGGAATAGGAGTAGGTATCTACGCGTATTCCGCTTAAGTTGGCATGCTCTACCCACCATATGGAGTTTTGAATTAAGTATTGGGCAAGATAGGGATTTCTTTGATTTAGATCAGGCATCGTGGGGACAAACCAGCCATCACTAAATGCAGCTTTATCCTCATGAGCCGCATGTGGGTCATGCAGCACCTCCCGACGATGTGATGTCGGAGTAAACGTTTCGTTATTTATCCAATCTGCGCTGGGTTTATCCTCCATCCACGGGTGTTCACTCCCGATATGATTGAGAACGACATCAATGATGATACCGATTCCTTTTTCTGCCGCTTTATCTGAAAGTTCCCGATAAAGCGCGTTAGTTCCAAAGCGGGGATCGATAGTGTAAAAATCTGTCGTTGAGTAACCGTGATATGAATATTGCGGCATCGCATTTTCAAGCAAAGGCATTGTCCAGATTTGCGTAAAGCCGAGTTCAGCGATGTAATCAAGATGATTGATTATGCCCTGAATATCCCCCCCATGACGGCCACCTTTATAGTCGCGATTTGATTTGTCAGCGTACCCTTCGACGGTATCATTTTCATAGTCACCATTTGCGAAACGATCAGGGGTGATCAAGTAAATACTGTCAGTTGCTGCAAACCCTTCGCGATTTGCAGCGTCTGGAATTCGCCTTTTTAACTCATAATTAATTTCTTCTATCAGGTCACCATCTTTAAAAAAACGGATGGGAAAAGTACCAGGTGGGGCATCGGTGACCAGCAAATCAATAAATAAATAATTTGCACTATCCAGCGCATTAACCGATTGCACCTTTATACCTGGATAATCAATTTTTACCTCAGCGTCAGCAATACCTTTCTCGGTAATCATCAGTTGTAGAGATGTGTGTTTCATGTTCGCCCACCAATTTGGGGGCGATACTTCAATCGCACTTGCTGGTAATGAAAAAAAACACAGACTGGTTAACAAGAGTAAATTACGCTTAATCATTGAAGGGGCTCCAACTTAATTGCCACGCCGCCACTACTTGCCAGGAATTGAATTAATTTAGTCTGGCTGTCCACCCGCCGCTTAATCACTTCTAATGCATAGGGATTGCTACGCCAGTTGGCCTCTTTTGTATCTTGGTAGATGGTGGCCTGAAAAGCTTTGTTGTTTGGTAGAAACGAAAAATCCAGTGTCACCGTTCGTTCGCTTTCGTTGGTGAGCGCGCCGACAAACCAGAGGTCAGTTCCCCTTTGTTGACGAGCCATCACAATATATTCGCCAACACCTCCTGCAAGCGCAATACTCTTTTCCCAGTCGGTAGGTACGGCTTTGATAAATTCCAGCGCCTGCATTTGTTTTTCATAATGTTCTGGTAAATCTGCCGCCATATGTACGGGGCTATATAACACCACATACAAGGAAAGCTGCTTGGCTAGCGTAGTACGAACGCGATTTTCTGCGTCCAAACCATTAAATGCCAAATTCACAATGCCCGGGGTAAAATCCATCGGCCCAGCCAGTAGACGGGTAAATGGAAGGATAGCGGTATGCTCTGGAGAATTAGGCGGCGAACCCCATGCATTAAACTCTTGTCCTCTGGCCCCTTCACGGGTAAGCCAGTTAGGATAGGTTCTGCGTAACCCGGTGTCTTTTATAGGTTCATGGGTATTTATGCTGATTTTATATTTCGCTGCAAGCTGGATACTGCGTAAATAGTGGTTAACCATAGGTTGACTGTCATGCCATTGAAAGACAGTTTTGCCATCCTGCTCCCATTTCGTTTGCCCGCCATCGGCTACATAACCTGTTTTGACTTGCCTAACGCCATGTTTGGCATACAAAGCGTAAGCCTCCTCCATTTGCTTTTCATAATTTGAAATACTGCCCGATGTCTCGTGGTGCCCAATCAGCCTTACTCCCTTTCGTGCACCGTATTCAGTGACTTCTTTGAGGTCAAAATCAGGGTAGCTTTGGGTGAAACTAAACACGTCGCCATTGTTAAACCATTCCCCATCCCATCCTTTGTTCCAGCCTTCGACCAACACCCCATCGAATCCGTGTTCTGCAGCAAAGTCCATATATTGTTTAGTTCGCGCTGTAGTGGCGCCATGCTCGCCATCCGTGCCCCAGGTATATTTTCCCAGATGCATCCCCCACCATATTCCAACATATTTACCTGGCTGAACCCAACTTACATCTCCGAGCTTATTGGGTTCATTCAAATTTAAAATTAACCTTGAATTAACTAAACCGGTAGGCTTTTTAGCTACTTGAATGGTGCGCCATGAAGATACAAAATCAGGCTTGGCTTTGACCTTTGTACCGTCTGCCCGCGGCACCAACATTGATTTTAAAACTCCTGGTCTACGCTGTTCCAGATACATGGCAGCAAAATCTATCAGAGCTGCCTCATGGATCGCTACGTATGCGTTTTCATTCAGTTTAAGTGTAACGGGTGTGTGTACCCGTTTAATTTTATCAAACCCTGTTTGACTGTATTGATATTCGTAACGATTCCAGCTTTGCGCCGGTATCCACCACGCTTTGGCTTGTTGCCATTGGGCAAAATTAAATTCTGTCAGATCATCCATAATCGAAATGGGTGCTATGCCTTTGCCTGCTCCCTCATAACGAAAACCAATGCCATCGTTAAATACGCGAACACGGAGGTTGATGCCAGCATTGTCAAATTTTACCAATAATTCATTGAAGTGTTCGCGAATAAAACGCGCTTCACCCCAAGGCTGTTCCCACGTATTCTCCACCGTATTTCGCTCCACCTCAGATACACTGAGTCGGCCAGCAAAATCGGGGGAGTCTGCAAACCTTAACCCTAAACGAGAAGCTTGTATAAGCGGGGCATTGTTGAACTTAACCGAATAAAGCAAATCATCTTGAGTGGTCTGCAGTGTAAACACCACCGCGGAATCAGGAGAGCTAACGGAGAGCGTCTGGCTGATCGCTTGAAAAACAACACTCAGATTAACCAAAAACATTAATGTTAATTTATACGCTATTCTTCGTTGCCTCATCACCGCATCTCTGTTGTTAACAAACCGTTAAGATTTAGCGCATAGTACCGTTTAGCTATGTCGTACACCAACTACCTGCATACGTATTCAGATTTAGTTTTCTTATGTATTTCGGAGAATGCGGTCTTTAGAACTGAGCCAATTTAGCATAAGTGCGGCAGCCATCCCTGTTGAACCTAATAACATTGCCATGATCATAATCTGATAGCGTACGGCGATCATCGGTTCCACCCCTGATATAATTTGTCCTGTCATCATTCCCGGAAGGGATACTAGCCCCACAGCAAACAAACCATTGACCTGCGGGATCATGCTCGCTTTGAACGCTCGCTTTTTTGCCTGACTTTTATAACAGCCCCCTCTCCTTTCAGCAAAGTAACGTTCAGCACTTAAGCTAATCACATTCATGCTGTTGGCGAGATACATGCCGGCTAACGGGATAATGAAACTGGGTTTGAACCAAGGCGAGATCGCTAATACCCCCAGCATAGTGATAAGCAGACAAATACCTACTCCTATGACTAGCGCGATGACCGCACCCAGCCAGCTGTGCGGTGAAAATTCAGCGAGTTTTCTTAAGGGTCGTATCGCTATCCATGCGGCGATCCCAAGCATGCCAAGAATGACAGCCACACTGATATAGGCATCAGGATGGTCGAACAACCAGATTAACGCAAAACCAACGAGTGCCAGCTGGATCACCATACGTAGACACGCGTACAGTACCTCAAGTAAATCCTCTGCGCACCAGCATGCATAAATAGCGGCCACTATTGCGACAGGAACTATACACCACAATAACGACCACCAACTGATAACCATATTCAACCTAATTGTTAGTAATGGATAACCACTTTACCTTTATTACCCGCAACTATGCTAGAAAGCAAAGTGAGTTGGTTGGTATTTTCGTTCCATGCTATGCCTTGCTCGGAGAAATGTTCCCGCCTGACTGACCTACCTTCACTAAGTTCAATGTGGGTTGGTTTATTTGGGAGCCCGTGCACAATCCATTCAATGTCTCGATTTTTTGGTGCACCTTGGTAAGTTCCTTTGACATCAAACATCAATTCAACGCTTTTCGCAGTGGGTTGCGCCATAAACCGTATTGTTTGATAACGATTCTTTTCGATTGAAAGTGGATCATTTCCATTGTCTTCATAATAAATGAAGTTTGACGCTTTATTATGGTTCCAATAGTGCAATTGCATAGTGGACCACCTAATGTCTTCACTGGTTTTCGCCGAGCCGACCATGGGCACAATCGACCCTGCTTTCACGAAAACCGGAAAAGTGTGTGTAGATAAGGGGTAGGCAATAAACTGCTTACCCTTATATAACGTACTCGACCAAAAGTCGTACCATTCCCCTGCAGGAAGTTCCACTTTCCATTCGGACTGATCTGCTTCGGTAACAGGCGAAATCAAGAATGCCTCGCCCCACTGGTAGCTCTCTTTGTTATCAAACCACTTATGTTGGTCGAAATGATAAGTCAGAGGGCGCATCAATGGTTTGCCAAACATTGCGTTTTCAAAACTGAGAGTATAGTTATAAGGCATCAATTGATAACGTAAATCGATGAGTTTCTTCGCTGCATCAATTACTTTAGGTCCATGCATGACAGGTTCGGGCGGGATATGTTCCTGCGCATGAGGCCGAAATACAGGTGAAAACACTCCAAATTGCAGCCAACGTAAATAAAGCTCTTCATCGAAGCTCTCGCCACCAGCGAAACCTCCTAAATCACTATGAATATAACCTAACCCAAACATTCCCATTTGCAACGCCAGTTCCACCTGGGGTTTGAATCCTTCCCAACTGCGACTCACATCACCTGTCCAGGGCATCATACCGTAGCGCTGACTGCCTAAATAACCCGCTCGCATCAATACAAATGGGCGCTTTTCAGGCTGCGCTGCTAACGTCCGCTCATACACCATTTTGGCCCATTGATGACCATAGATATTATGTACTTCGTCTGCGGTGAATAGTTGATTGTTCCAAGTATGGAGCGTATCTGCTGGATGGACTTCGGGCTCACCCAGATCGCCCCACCAGCCTGCAACGCCTTGCTTCATTAGCTTGTCATAAAACTGCCAGAACCAATTCTGTCCCGTAGCATTGAATACATCGACAAGCCCTGTATGACCAAAATAGAAATCGAACATCTTAGGTTCGCCGGCCACGTTAGTCGCCAGCGCATGGGAGCTAATCGCATCCTCATAGGTGGAAGAGGAGTCAAGAATAAACGGCTCGGTGATCACCACCGTTTTTACATTTTGCTCAGCGAAATCGGTAATCATGCGTTCAGGATCAGGAAAGGCATCCCTGTCCCAGTCTAAATTACCCATATGGCCTTTAATATCTTTACCAAACCAATACAAGTCGAGTACCACCGCGTCCAGGGGGATATCGTGAACCGCATAAGCGTTAACAATATCTCGGGTTTCCTGTTCAGTATGGTAGCCAAACCGCGAAGCAAAATTTCCTAGCGCCCATCTCGGTGGCAAAGGCTGGTGACCAAGAGCTGCCACTAACTGCTGGGAAGCCTCAGCCAATGATTCTCCCATGCTCACGAGGTAACGCAATCTGCCCGCTACTGCTTCAAACTGTAAGATATCGTGCTCAGATTTACCTATATCTAAAAACCCCCGTGCCGTGTTATCAAAGGCGATGGCATAGTTATGACTGGACAACACAGCCGGTAAGCTATAGTACATCTGGTTTGACTCGGTACCGTAGCCATAATGAGCTCGGTTATATAACGGCATACGATGGCCACGGCGATCCATTCCTAACACACGCTGACCACCGCCCATCAGCTTTTCGCCAGGCTGTAAGGCAAATCGAAAACCACGCACTGTCCGCTGTGAAAACACCCCAATCTCTTCTTGAGTTTTCAAGATCCCTTTGTACTTAAAGGCCAGCGAGAAGGGTGATTTATGTGCGACGACTTGTAGATCACCACTATGAAATTTGATGGTATCGGCTTTATCTTCCACCCTAAACTGAAGTGAACCGGCAGCTTTCATTAGATCAAGCGCCGGCGGTACAAGTTGATCGTCGACTCGATAATTAACCGCAATGGTTTGTGGGTTGATTAATTGAATCTCAACCTGGGTCTGGTTGCTTAATACAATTTCGACAGAGTCTTTTTTATGTGTGAATGATTGAAAATCAGCTGCCAACAATGGGCACGTAATCAACCATATGAGCGTAACTGCTATACATCTTTTAATCATTATTTTGCCTTACGATCCCAAGCCATTTTACTGCAAATGCAAATTGCTGTTTCCAGAATGTTTCATTGTGTTGACCACCTGCTATGGCGGTGGAGTAGAGATTGCTTTGTGGATGCTGTTGGGCCAAATGCAAATTCACCATAGAATTCATGTCATTTATCATTTGTTCACCTTCTTCACTTCCTGCAATAAACAGAAGACGATGGGTGGACGGCACAGGGTTGCTTTCTGCAAATGTAAACGCCTGTTGTGAAAACCAGAATGAGGGCGAAAACATGGCTGCTTTCCCGAAGGTATCCGGATAAGCGACCAACATATAGTGAGATATCAATCCGCCAAGCGAACTGCCCATTATGCTGGTATCAGACGCCCCCGGTAAGGTGCGATATTTGGCATCAATCTTCGGTTTCACCTGGTTGATGATGAACTCGGCGTAGGCTTTACCCACCACCTCAGGATATTTTTCGTGCGCCCATGGGCTTAACTCATTCACTCTTTCTTCGTTGCCGTGGTTTATTGCCACTACGATAGGAACCTGCCAGCCTTCTCCAGCAAGGGTATTAAGTGTCTCATCTACTTCCCATTCGCCCACGTAACTGGTAGCGCTATCAAAAACATTTTGGCCATCGTGCATATAAAGTACTGGAAAACGCTTAGTGGAGCTTTCGTATCCAGGCGGCAGATATATCCAAACCTTCCGACCTTTACCCTTGGGAAAATAAAAACTGCTGGTTTCAATTATCACATTCTGACTACGTGTAGAGGGATTAGAGTCAGCCGCTGATGTTGGCGCTGCTTTCACTGGCGCCTTTTGGGGAGTTGAAAATTGACATGCAAAGAGGAGAATACTCAACACAATGATCAAAAATGATTTATTCAATAACATACACTTTTGACTCCCAAGGCTTCATTTCGGTAGTGATGGTGGCTTGACCTTCGTCAAAGGTCAGTGTAGTGGTTTCGCCCGTAAGCAAATCAGATAACTGAGCGCTTTCCTGCAATCCCCATCGCTGAGCCACCGATTCAGGTAACACAACCTGTACGTTTGCATTTGACTTGTCTGCGAATTGACTGACCACGATGAGTTTACTGGCACTACTATCTCGAGCGAAAGCGAAATGTTGTTCTGAATAGTCACTCTTTGCTGTCAGCGACGAATCATGCAAACTAATAAAGTCCCCCTGCATTGACGGATGGAACGCCGCAATATTGAGTACTTTCTTGTAAAACGCGCGTAATGATTTTTCCTCGTCAGTAAGCTGCCCGCCATCAAATTCTCCTTCGTTCATCCAGCGTTGGTGAGCAGGTACACCAATGTAATCAAAGATAGATGTACGTGTTGGCTTGCCGAACCCAGCGTATTCGCTGCCATCCTCGCCAACTTCCTGGCCAAAATAAAGCATGAACGGAGATGCGCTGATCAACGATGATACCACGAGCGCGGGCTTGCCAATTTCGGCTGCCCCCGCAAATTCAGGTGAGGCAATTCGTTGTTCATCATGGTTTTCGAGAAAGTGCAACATATGGTTACTGATATCAGCAACACGTTTGTGCGCCTGAATGACTGTGGATACCTTACCGGTGCCTTGCATGACGGCTTTTAACGTATCGTAAAAGCCTACCTTGTCATACAGATAATCCATTTTACCGGCATGCAGATAGTCGCGGTATTTATCTGGCTGATATACCTCTGCCAATAGAAACGCATCGGGATTTTTATGTTTGATAGAGGAATTGAGAAAAGACCAAAATTCTACTGGCACCATCTCTGCCATATCAAAGCGGAACCCGTCCACGCCTTTGTCTAGCCAGTAATGCACAATGTCTTCGAATTTATACCAGGAATCAGGTAATGCCTTATCACGCCAAAAATTATAATGAGCGGATGTCGGTTCATCTTCATACCCGGTCGGCAACACCGGGAAATCATAAGTTCCGTCAGGTTTTACACCATAGTTGACTTTAACCGTTTCGTACCAGTCATTGACATCGGGTTGCGCGGCTCTCGCCCCATTACCCGTCCACTTGGCTGGGTTTTCGTCAAAATTATTGTCTACTAACGGATGCTCAGCCCCTCCCAGCGGTATGGTGTCTTCAGAAAACACAGGCACTTTGAACGGCTGTCCGGGGACGTAATAAAAATTATTGTGGCGGGAATAAACTGTATTTGTGTCGTCATTTGCTCCAAAATCATCGACGCCTTCGGGTTTTGATAGCGAATGATAGTGTCGGGCCACATGATTTGGCACGATGTCAATAATGACCTTCATTCCATGGGCATGAGTACGCTGAATGAGTGCTTCAAATTCTTCGAGACGGCGTGATGGATCATCGGCGAGATCGGGATTAACATTGTAATAATCTTTTACTGCATAAGGTGACCCTGCTCTACCCTTTATTACATCAGGATCATCTAACGAAATTCCAAACTCGGTATAGTCGGCGGCCATTGCATGATGAGGCACACCTGTATACCAGATATGCGACACACCAAGCGCACGAATTTCGGATAAGGCAGTTGGGCTAAAATCGGAAAATTTACCTACGCCATTTTCCTCTTTTGTACCCCAGGTCACATTGTTTGTATTCTTATTGCCAAATAAACGTGTAAATACCTGATAGACGACAGGCCGCTGTGCCAATCTGTCCTCCTCAACGGTTTCATTATTTTCTACTACAGTAGCCCTTGTTTTGGGGGATTCCATCGAGCATCCAAAACTAAAAAGGAGAAGAGGAATAGAAATTGAAGCTAATCGATTTAGTTTGTGTTTCAACATTATAAGCCATTAGATATATCGCTGATGTTGAAACAAAGCATACCCGTTAATGGAATGTTAAACAAAATACATACGATTTCATAAGGCTTGAAAAAGCCCTAAACCCAATGAGTTAAGTTATGCAGCCCGGCTTTGTTTAGATGATCGTTTGGGCGATGTAACGGCTGAAAACGGATTATAAATGGCACCAAAATTTGGCACATCCTCAATTTCTTTTAGAATGCTGCGTTGGAACTTAAGTAGCGCTGGAGAAAGTTGGCTAACAAAGTCGTCGGGAGAAATAAGAAACGCTGCACGTTTACCATGATAATCCACTTCATGCCCCAATTGGGCGAAGCGCACTCCTATAAACTTTAAACTTCGTGCTAATCGAGGCTCCATCATCATGTAAACGTTTTCTATGTCACGTAAGATGCAAATGGTAGCGGCGAAGAAATACAGTGCTAACGATAAGTAGGGGAAGTTACGACTTAATTCCTTATCCATCTTACCATTCTTATGATTGGGTGTGCCCCCCACGGGTGACAACTGTTGGTCGGCTGCACGGCGTCTAAACCGCTTAGGGATCGCCAAACGAGAGACTTCGCAGATAGAATGACGGGGTAGTTTTCCAGGGCTATGTTCTGCCAGCCTGATGGCACCTGGACAACTACTTTCTAATGGGAGCAATTGTCCTGCGTGTTGGGGCATGACTAGTCGAATTGTACCAGCGCACTCTCCGGATGCTCGGTGCTTGATATAACAACTTAATGAGTACTCATCAAATTCGTCAAATTCCATTTTTGACTTTCGTGCTTCCTCAAAACCCAACTCTTCGCAATAAACTTCATGTCGGGTCCTGAAGCAGGTTTTTACATCTTCTTCTTCACTGGCAATGACTAAGCTAAAGTGTTCAAAAAAATGTGAAGCAACAGCGTCTATCGTTTTATTAACTTTATATTTAATAACCGGCTTTACAACTCGATTTAGACCGGGTACGTGCTTGACCTTTCGAAGCGCGTTCAGCAAACGTCTTTTCACACGATTTCCCCTATAATAATAGTTATATATTTAATTCCTTCATACGCCCCCACTCGTCCACTACAGATCATTTCGGATCCACTACTACATTGGGACCTTACACTGCACGATCTTGAGATCGATGTAAACAGTCCTGACTCTGGATCGACCAATCTCATTACAATTAGTTCGATTAATAAACCAGTCTAGCATTACTTCTTTTTAATGCTTTTAGATCAAATCCCCATCCGAATATATAGCCAGCAACGGCGGGATCATCGAATATTTAAAAAATCTTTTATCTAGGATCTTACGAAACTCGTCAAGGAAGGTTTGATCAGACTTTTTGATTATTGTTTGTGTCCCGGCTTTCTCTTATTAAAGAAGGATTAATGGGCTCATTCATTTTGACTAGTCTGTCATACAGCACAACATTGACCGTTGCGGCTAAATTCATACAATGTCGGGTTGGAATATAAACGATATCGTCGCACCAGCTTAGGGTATTTTTCTTTAACGATCCGTCCTCTGGCCCTAAAATATAAAAGGCATTGATGGGATGGTGATAATCAATTAATGACTGTGCACCTTCAACTAATTCTATCGCCACTGCTTTAGCGCCACGAGGACGCATCGACTCCAAGTCGTCCACTCCGACCGTGGGAATCTTCTTGTAAAAATCCTGTGTGTCTGCCTGAAACTCCTTGGCATATCGATAGCGCTGTCCGGTATAAAATACGCTACTTGCACCATAACAACCTGCTGCCCTTAAGACGGAGGCAACATTTACCGCCGATTTAGGGTTAATAAGGCCAATACTGAAGGTGTGTGAGTTATGCATGGTGATTTCCAGATAAACAGGGCGAAGAAAAATTCGCCCTGTTCCAAGTTTATGCGTAAATGGCGGTGTGTATATGTGATTTTACCAAATCTGCAAGCGCATGCTCAGCAATAAGATCCCGTGCCTGCGCAATATCAGGAGCAAAATACCTATCCTTGTCGTAGAAAGCTACCTTACTTCTTAATAACGCGTGTATTTGCTGTAGAGGTTCACTGGTTTTTCCAGGCGAACGAAAGTCGATACCCTGGCCAGCGGCAAGCCACTCGATAGCTAAAATGCCCGCCACATTTTCAAAAATATCTTTTAATCGTCTCCCAGCAAACGTTGCCATCGAAACATGGTCTTCCTGGTTGGCTGAGGTAGGTAACGAATCAATTGACGCCGGGTGAGCGTAGGTTTTGTTCTCACTGGCTAACGCCGCACTGGTTACCTGTGCAATCATGAAGCCTGAATTCACGCCACCGTTCTCCACTAAAAATGGCGGCAGTCCGCTTAAATTGGAGTCAATCAATAATGCCATGCGTCTTTCAGACAGCGCGCCAATCTCAGACAGTGCGATAGCCAGCATATCCGACGCCATAGCGATAATTTCTGCGTGAAAGTTCCCACCCGATAAAATATCTTGTTGCTCAGAAAACACCAATGGATTATCAGACACCCCGTTCGCTTCAGCAATAAGGGTATGTTCTGCATAGCGAATTTGTTGCAAACACGCCCCCATCACCTGAGGTTGGCAACGCAGTGAATAAGGATCCTGTACTTTCGCGCAGCCTTCGTGAGACTTACCAATTTCAGATTCCTGAAGTACATCACGAAACATTGCGGCCACATCGCGTTGCGCCTGCTGACCTCTGACCTGATGGATACGATCATCAAATGGCACTCGCGAGCCCTGCGCTGCATCGACGCTGAGCCCACCAATGGCGATACCACATAATAAGGCGTTTTCAGTATAAAAAAGTCCTTCAAAAGCGAAAGCCGTGGAAGCCTGAGTACCATTAAGCAAGGCTAACCCTTCTTTGGGTGCCAGGGCTAAGGGCGCTAAATTCGCTTTTTTCAACCCTTCACAAGCCGGTAATCGTTCCCCATCAACCAGTACTTCACCCTCGCCCAGTAACACCGCACTCATATGCGCTAACGGTGCTAAATCTCCTGATGCACCTACCGACCCCTTTTGCGGGATCGCCGGCCATACCTGATGGTTAAATAAGGTAATTAACGCATCTATGACCTCTCTTCTGACCCCCGAAAAGCCTCGCGCGAGTGAATTGATTTTTAGCAGCATTAACAGCCGTACCGTCGAAACCTGCATAAGATCACCGATACCGGCTGCATGGGATAACACGATACTTTTCTGAAGTAGCTCTAATTCCTCTTCAGCGATGCGAGTATTGGCGAGCAAACCAAAGCCGGTATTGATTCCATAAACCGTTCGACCTTGTTTTAGCACATTTAAAACAGTTTGCTGAGCTTCATCTATGGCAGCATAAGCCTCAGCATCTAAAGAAATAGGTTGGTGTTGACGAAAAAATTGGTAACAGTCCGCTACGGTTAACTGACCTGGCTTTAATACAAAATGCTTTGTCATGTTTATTTCCTGTTGAGCATAGGTAGGTCGAGGTTATGATTAGTGGCGCAGTCTTTTGCAATGTCGTAACCGGCATCGGCATGGCGCATTACCCCTGTAGCAGGGTCATTATGTAAAACTCGCGCAATTCTGGCGTCTGCATCTTCACTGCCATCGCACACGATTACCACGCCTGAATGTTGACTAAATCCCATGCCGACACCCCCTCCATGGTGTAAACTCACCCAGGTCGCTCCCCCAGCAGTGTTCAATAGTGCGTTCAATAAAGGCCAGTCGGATACTGCATCAGAGCCATCTATCATTGACTCAGTTTCCCTGTTTGGCGAAGCGACGGAACCCGAATCCAAATGATCACGCCCTATCACCACGGGGGCTTTAAGCTCACCGTTTCGCACCATTTCATTAAATGCGAGCCCCAACTTCTGGCGTTCACCCAAGCCCACCCAGCAGATTCGTGCGGGTAGTCCCTGAAACTGAATTCGTTCTCGTGCCATATCCAGCCAATTATGTAGATGAGGATTGTCTGGAATTAGTTGCTTAACTTTGGCGTCAGTCTTGTAAATGTCTTCTGGGTCCCCTGAGAGTGCCACCCAGCGGAACGGCCCTATGCCTTGACAGAATAGAGGTCTGATATAGGCAGGGACAAAACCGGGAAAATCAAACGCATTCCTGACCCCTTCTTCCAGCGCCATCTGACGGATGTTATTACCGTAATCGAGGGTAGCGGCACCACGTTCCTGCATGGCCAACATAGCGTTAACCTGCAACGCCATCGACTGCTTCGCTTGCTTGACCACCGTATGAGGGTCGGATTCGCGCAATGAAGCGGCTTGCTGCAGACTCCATCCTTTAGGCAAATACCCATTCAGTGGATCATGGGCACTGGTCTGGTCAGTTACCACGTCAGCGATGACATTGCGCTTTACCAGCTCAGGAAAGACGTCTGCCGCATTGCCTAATAAGCCGACAGATATCGCTTCACCTGTAGATTTCGCTTCTTCAATTATCGCCAGCGCATCATCTAACGATTTCGCTTTCTTATCCACGTAACCCGTTTTTATACGAAAATCTATGCGGCTTTCATCTACCTCAACAGCGATCATTGAAAAGCCTGCCATGGTAGCTGCCAGTGGTTGTGCGCCGCCCATACCGCCAAGTCCACCCGTGAGGATCCAACGTCCTGTTGCGTCACCATTAAAGTGAGTTTTCGCTACACTGACAAAGGTTTCATAGGTTCCCTGAACGATACCCTGCGAGCCAATGTAAATCCAGGAACCAGCGGTCATCTGGCCGTACATCATTAAACCTTTTTTATCCAGCTCATTGAAGTGTTCCCAGTTTGCCCAGTGGGGGACAAGATTTGAATTGGCGATCAAAACTCGGGGGGCATTTTTATGGGTTGGAAAAACCCCGACAGGCTTGCCAGATTGCACTAAAAGCGTTTCATCTTCCTCCAAGCGTTTAAGTACATCAACAATGGTATCAAAAGACTCCCAATCCCTGGCTGCACGGCCAATACCACCATAGACCACGAGAGACTCGGGGTGTTCTGCAACTTCAGGGTCGAGATTATTCATCAGCATGCGCAGCGGCGCTTCTGTAAGCCAGCTTTTGGCAGTAAGTTGCGTACCAGTAGGCGCAGTAATGGTGCGACCAGGATCATGTCGTTTCATTTTGTCTCCTTTGGGGCGGTCGTAAAGTTAAGGTGACCGCCCAATCTATATCGATTACCAGGATGAGTGAGTAAAGCAAAACTCACCACTCCCCTGGCAGAAAATGTACGTCGTTTAATTTGTAAGCAAGGTTGGTGATAATCAATTTTTAACAATGCTGCTTGAGCCGGGGTAGGCAAGATTGCTTCTACTGTATGATCAGCCTCGGTCAACGGTGCTACTTTGGATAAATATTCATGTGCGGTAATTTCATTCAAATTCTGGTCGATAAATCCCGGAGCCCATTGCGGATTAACAAATCTGTCTTCCAATTGAACCGCATTACCATTTTCGTAATGTACCACCTGTGCGCGAAATGCTTGGCTGCCCTTCTCAAGCCCAATCCACTGGCTTTGTTGAGCTGAAATTTCCATTTTTTTATGTAATAGTAGTTGGTTGCTATATTGATGTCCTCTGGACTCAATTTCGTGTTGTATATTATTGATGGTCAATATCGAACTCATCGGTCTGGCATCGGCCACAAAGGTCCCAATTCCCTGGCTTCTAGCGAGAATCCCCTCTTCGACCAACTCTGATACCGCTCTTCGCGCGGTCATGCGGCTAACCGAATAGTCACTGGCAAGTTGATTTTCAGAGGCCACCTGCTCACCAGCCTTTAGATCACCGGCTTCTATGCGTTGCAGCAAATCTGACTTGATATATAAATAGCGAGGAACCATGAGCAGTAGACTTCAGTTGACAGTGATAACACCTTACTCATGTTAACTTGTATATACAAGTGTAGACAAGTAAACTAAATAAAAGTCTTTTACCTGAGAGCCTCTATTATGTCTTCCACGTTCATCAAAAATGCACGCATAGCTACTGCAAATGAACACGGCGACTTTGTTCATGTTGATGCAACTGAAATGTTGCTTAAAGACGGAAAAATCTACGCGATGGGTAATAACTTAACCGTTGAGGCTGAGACCACGGTTGATGCTAACGGCCAGTGGTGCTTACCCGGGTTTATCGATTGTCATACTCACCTGGTTTACGGGGGCAACCGCGCCAATGAATTTTCTCAGCGTCTGACTGGAGTGAGCTATGAAACCATCAGTAAGCAAGGAGGGGGAATCAAAAACACTGTGCGCGCCACACGAGCATTGGATGAGGATTCGTTGCTCACCCAAACCCTTAGAAGAGCAAAACGTCTTGCCGAAGAAGGAGTAACCACGGTTGAGATAAAGTCAGGCTACGGTCTAGATAAAGAAACTGAAATCCGTATGCTAAACGTGGCGCAGAAAGTGGGCGAACTCGCCAATCTCAATATTCAGCGTACATTCCTAGGGGCGCATGCTCTTCCCCCTGATTCCGAATTATCTGCAGAAGAATATATCGATTTTGTTTGTCAAACGATGATCCCGTATGTCGCCGAACATCAATTAGCAGACGCAGTGGACGTATTTTGTGAACGTGTAGGTTTTAATCTGGCTCAAACCGAACGGGTCTTTATGGCAGCGAAACAATCAAATTTACGCGTAAAAGGCCACGTTGAACAATTGAGCGACAGTAAGGGGGCGGCCCTTGCAGCAAAATACCATGCACTGTCGGTAGATCACATTGAATATTTGGCCCAGGGCGATGTCCCTCTGTTAGCCGAAGCAGGCACGGTTGCTGTGTTGTTGCCGGGGGCATTCTACTTTTTGAAAGAAACCCAGCTACCACCGATTGAGACTCTCAGAAAATATAAAGTTCCGATGGCGGTTTCCACCGACATGAACCCGGGCACCTCGCCCATTGCATCGCTGTTAACGTGCACCAATATGGCTTGCGTTTTATTTGGCCTCACCACTTCAGAAGCATTGACAGGCATAACAGCCCATGCAGCAAAAGCGTTAGGGTTGACACGAAAAGGGATAATTAAAGAAGGGTTTGATGCGGACGTTTGTTTGTGGGATATCGGGTCGCCTGATTCTCTGGTATATGAAATTAACGGTTATCGCCCCACAGCTAAATGGATAGGAGGTAAACGTGTCCTTTAAAACTTTGTGGCAAGGTAGAGTCGATGCAGAAGATGGTGCAACAGGACAGCGCTGGCATCAGGTTGTAAAATTCGAACGCTCCTGCGTCTCAAAAGAGACAACTACCCTAATAGGCTATCCGAATGATCTGGGTGTGGCGGCTAACAAGGGTCGAGTAGGCGCATCGGGAGGACCGAACGCTATCAGGCAGTTTCTTGCCAACTTACCCTGGCATCAAAACAGTGAACTGTTAGATGCGGGTGACGCGCCCATTTCAGATGAGCTTGCAACAACCCAGTCGGCTTTTGCCGCTAAAGTAGTAGAAGCACTAGAAAATGGTCAAAGTGTGCTGGGCCTGGGGGGCGGACATGATATTGCATGGGGCAGTTTCCAGGGGTTGGCCCAACATTCTGCTAAACGCATTGGAATAATTAATTTTGATGCCCACCTCGACTTGCGCAAACCGGCTCCAGCCACCTCATCGGGCACCCCCTTCAGACAAGTGGCAGAATACTGTCAACACAATGGACTGCAATTTCACTATGCCTGCTTAGGCGTTTCAAAAGCTGCAAATACTCAAGCCCTATTCGATTATGCTGAAAAAACACACACCAGCATGCTGTTTGATATTGATTTTACCTTGAGCAATGCCCAGCAAGCGATATTGCCTATGCTTAGAGAGGTTGATCAGCTTTACGTTACCGTGTGTATGGATGCCTTTCCGGTATCTTTGTGTCCTGGTGTTAGTGCTCCGTCCGCGCTGGGCATTTGTCCAAATGAAACCATAAAAGTCATACAGTGGCTCAGTAACGCATGTACCGAGCATGATGTAGAGTGGCGGCTAAGTGATATCGCCGAATTAAATCCAAGTTTGGATAGCGATAACAAAACAGCACGTTTTGCTGCGCGCATTGCTTTTGAATTGACCAGCGCAATGAGTCGCTTTTAAATTCCCTGGCCAATAGGCGGGCGCAACTAACTTTTATTATGGAATGAACGAGCGGACGGATAGCACCACTCCATGCCCCATCTTGTCGCGCAAAAGTGGTTAGGGGCTTTTGAATACGTATTCATTGATTTCGTCCTCCTACGCCTACCACGCTTGTTAAATTCCAAACTTTGTCTTAACAATTTGGGTCTTACAAACATGGCTACAGATACTGCTGGACAATTGGTTGGCTACCCCACACACTGCTACAATAATGATAATTCTGAAGGTTACGGAAGATTTATAAAACTGTTGCATAAAGCGCATGTCCATACGCATATTTGTTAAGTTTTTGTTACCCAGACAGGATGAATACGTATGCAGTCGCTTGTGTCGCTAAAACCACAGGCGGTACTATTTCATCGTCCTAATAGATGCATTTTAATCTAGAACAATAATGCTTGAAATAAGCAAAGAAAACACACATTACTACTCAGGATTCTGATATGAAAACATTCAAACCCAATTTAATTACCACGGCTATTGTTGCCAGTGGAATTACACTTGGCTCGTTGCCAGTTATGGCACAGCAAAATGATACCAGTCTAACTGACGCAGAAGAGCAAACTGTTGAGGTAATTGAAGTTTCAGGTATCCGTGCAAGTTTACAAAAATCTCAGGCAATCAAAATGTCTGAAACATCTATTGTAGAAGCGATTACTGCCGAAGATATCGGTAAGTTACCCGACTCAAGTATCGCTGAATCAATCGCTCGCCTACCCGGTCTGGCCGCTCAGCGTTTAAACGGCCGTTCAAGCTCAATCTCTATTCGTGGTTTAGGTGAAGACTTCAGTACTGCGACGTTTAATGGCCGCGAACAGGTAACCCTTGGTGACAACCGCGGTGTTGAGTTTGACGTATACCCTTCTGAAATCATGAACGAAGTTATCGTTTATAAAACACCAGAAGCGACACTGATGACGCAAGGCATCGGTGGTACTATCGATATGCGTACCATCAAGCCACTTGCCCATGGCGAACAAACTGTTGCGGTAACCCTGCGCGGAGAGAAAAACGATATTGGTGCATTAAACCCGGATGGTGAAGACACTGGCTGGCGTGGAAGTTTCTCTTATATTGACCAGTTTGCAGACGACAAAGTAGGCCTGGCTTTCGCCTATTCTCACATGGACTCACCTAATAACGAAGAACGTTTTAATACGTGGGGTTGGCCCGATGGCACCATTGGCGGTATGAAGCCGTTTGTTCGCTCAGCCGAATTAACTCGCGATACGTTAATGGCAGTAGTAGAGTTTAACCCTTCTAACGATTTACGTGTTAATGCCGATGCACTGTACATTGATTTTGAAGATAATCAGGTGCTACGTGGTATTGAGATCCCTGCTGCGTGGGGTGATGCGGGTATTCGTGTAGACGAGACCTTAAATGGTCAAAGCTTAACGGGTCGAATCGGTGGACCTGGTTCACCTGTTGGTGGTGTTGTGCGTAATGACGTTACCGTTCGTGAAGCAGAACTATTCGCTTTGGGCTTAAACATGGAATACGACCTGAACGCAGACTGGGTACTGGAATTTGATGTTGCTTACTCACAAGTGGAACGTAACACCTGGGCCCTTGAGACCTATGCAGGTTCTGGCCGTGGTTTTGCAGATCGTCAGCCTGAGCAAATCAATTTTAGTTTTGCTCCAGACTTCCAAAGCGTCAACCTTAATCCAATGCTGGATTACGGTGATCACAGTGTAATCCAATTAGGTAACCCGCAAAGCTGGGGTTGGGGGAACTTAACTGATCTTGAAAGCAATGATGATCAGGATGGCTTTATCAATACGCCAACCATTGACGATGAGTTGACTACGTTGAAGCTAGCCGCTCAGCGCGTGATTAGCAATGACTTCATTAGCAGCATCGAATTCGGTACCTATTTCAGCCAACGTGAAAAATCTAAACAAGATCTTGGTTTATTCTTAACCCTGCCAGGTGCGTTAGACAGCGACGGCAAAGTCATTCCTGGATATCGGATGCCGGTTCCTGAAGAATATCGCCTGCCAAATACCTCTTTAGCCTTCATTGGCATAGATGACATGATTTCATTTGACTCGTTCAGATTCTGGAGTGATGGCAACTATGTTGAATTTGATTCAAGAGTGGCCGACCCGGCACGTTGGGAAAACACTTGGGATGTATCTGAAGACATTTCGTTAGCCTTTATAAAAGCCAACATCGACACGGAACTTGGCAATGTACCGGTGCGCGGAAATGTGGGTGTTCAGGTTGTGCATACCGACCAAAGCTCTGACGGTTTCACTACACGCCGCCTTGCGAATAGAAGAGTAGTGGTGAGTAATACATCAGGGGGAGATGACTACGTCGAAGTATTACCTAGCTTGAATCTGATATTTGATATTGCAGATGATCAGGCGGTTCGTTTTGGTGTGTCTAAAACCATGTCGCGTTCTCGTATGGATCGTATGAACGCAAGTACAGGTGATCTGAACTATAACGAGCAAGTGGGTATTTGGTCTGGCTCGGTTGCAAACCCTGGCCTGAAGCCCGTTACTGCGAATCAGTTAGACTTAACCTATGAGAACTATTTCCATGCTGAAGGTTATTTTGCTGCTGCGTTGTTCTATAAAGACATCAGTGACTGGCAGGAAAGACTACCCTCTTTCGTAGATACATCTGACCTGACTCCTCCTACTGGGCAGCCTGTAGCGCCAATCGGTGTGCTTTCATCCTGGCAGAACGTCGGCGACGGTGAAGTGTCTGGTGCCGAGTTCACCGTTTCTTTACCAGGTGTGATGTTCTCTGACGCTCTGGAAGGGTTTGGTGGTATTTTCTCTGCTACATTCTTAGACAGTGAGTTAAGCTATCAGTTAGAAGTACCTACCGACCTTGATGGTGGTACGCAAGTGATTGAATTTACCAATAACGTACCCGGCCTTTCGGACGAAGTGTTCAATGCAACTGTCTATTATGAAAGACATGGTTTCCAGACACGTGTAAGTATGAGAAAACGTACCGATTTCTTAGGTGAAGTAGCGGGTCTAAGCTTAAACCGTGAACCAGTAAACGTGAATGGCAGCACCTTAGTAGATGCGCAAATCAGTTATGACTTCTCTGAGTCTGGTATTGAAGCACTTGATGGACTGACTGTAACCCTTCAGGCGCAAAACCTGACTGATGAAGAGTTCATTACTTACCACTCGGTTGATGGCGGAACTGACGTACGCGACGTTCAACGTTTTGGTCGCAACTACTTATTTGGTATCAACTACACCTTCTAATAGTTAGTTTTAGCTAAACATTAGTAATGCAAATACCCTTGCGGGACTCGTCTCACAAGGGTATTTTTGTTTCTGGCAAGTGCAAACATTGGGCACAAAAATAATATGAAAGTAGTTATCGTTGGCGGGGGCTCTTCTGGCTGGATGGCGGCAAGTCTGTTATCCCGTCTTATGGGTAACCAATTGCAAATTACCCTGATAGAGTCAGATCAAATCCAGACCGTGGGAGTGGGTGAAGCTACCATTCCCGCTATTCAACATTTTAACCGCGTATTAGGAATTGACGAGAGAACCTTTCTGAGTAAAACCAAAGGATCAATAAAACTGGGGATCAATTTCAACGGCTGGTTTAATGCCGATGAAAGTTATATGCATGCGTTTGGAGCGATTGGAAAAGATATGGGACTTGCGGGGTTTCATCATACCTGGTTAAAAGCCAGAAGTTTGGGTGAAACAAAAAATCTGTGGGACTATTCGTTAAACTTCCAGGCAAGTAAACAAAATAAATACACCACGCTGCCCACTATCCCTAATACTAAAATGTCAGGACTGGTGCATGCGTATCATCTTGATGCCGGTCTCTATGCCGCTCATTTACGCCAGTTAAGTGAAGCGTCAGGCGTTAAACGCATTGAAGGCAAAGTAAACCACGTTAAGCTTGAACCTGCTTCAGGTTTTATTGAGTCGTTACAGCTTGAGTCCGGTGAAGTCATCAGCGGAGACCTCTTTATCGACTGTTCTGGCTTCAGGGCTTTACTTATTGAAGGGGCGCTTAAAACAGGTTACGAAGACTGGCGTCACTGGCTACCCTGCGACAGGGCAATTGCTGCGGGCAGTGACAGGCTTTCTCCCCTGCCCCCTTATACATCATCAACCGCACATGAAGCTGGCTGGCAGTGGCAGATCCCGCTGCAGCATCGCACAGGTAATGGCTCGGTTTATTGCAGTGACTTTATGGATGATGACACGGCTTTAAATAATCTGCTTAATAATATAAACAGTGAACCGCTCAACGAACCTAAAGTCATTCGTTTTATCACCGGTCGCCGGCAAAAGCAGTGGTACAAGAACTGCGTATCACTAGGCTTGTCCAGTGGTTTTATTGAACCATTGGAATCGACGAGCTTGCACTTGGTGCAAGCAGGGCTGGTTCGGTTAGTTAAGTTTTTCCCCCACAAGCGAATTAATGCCGTAGACGTTGACGAATATAATAAACAGTCAAAAATTGAATTTGAGCGCATTCGTGACTTTATTATCCTGCATTATTACCTGAATAATCGAAACGGTGCGTTTTGGGAGCGCTGTCGTCACATGGATATTCCCGACTCCCTTGCCAGTAAAATAGCGTTGTTCAAAGAATCGGGCAGAGTTTTCCGGGAACAGGATGAATTATTTACTGAAATCGCCTGGATCCAGGTGATGCTGGGCCAAGGGATTGTACCCAGGCAATTTCATCCCCTTGCTGACAGTTTGTCAGATGCGCAGCGAAGTGATTTACTGACAAGTCTGAAGCAGTTGATTGACGGTACGGTAAATCAACTACCCACCCATGAATCGTTCTTGCAAACCATGGTGTAGTTGTGTTTTCTAATGGCGAGTAACCGCCATAGTGCTTGCTTATTTCAGGAACGGGCGGGCATTAAGAAAAAAGCGCCACCGCACTGTTCTGTGTGAAGTGGCGCTTTTGTTAATTCTCAGAACCAGACAACATCACCTTATATTCCCACGGTTTTAGTTCGTAGCTGGATTGCGCATCCACAGTGATTTGATTGCCGTTAAGATCACTGTACTTCCCAAAATGCTTCTTATCGTCAAACGTCACCGCTATGTTCTTTGAGGTGAAATTAAACAGAGCGAACACTTTGTTGCTATCCTTTTCCCTTATAAACGATAGCACTTCATCCGGAGCACTGTTTTTAACACGCAGCATAGTAGCTCCTTCTTTGCCGTGCCACAGCGCAGGGTTATTCTCTAAAACGGTATTTAGTTGCGTAATCAAATCGGCGAAGTGATGAGATTTCCATTGAATAGGGTCCTTTTCGAAAAATGCTAAACGCTTATCATTGCCAGCCTCAACCCCATTGTAAATTAATGGCATGCCCTCGCCGATGAAAGACAAAACCAGTGCAGCTTCCACGCCATCACCTAGGCGCTCATACATGGTACCTTCCCAGGCATTGGCATCATGATTGGACACATAGGTCATACGATAGGCATCTTTTGGATAGGCACTTTCGTTCCATGAGTAATAAACGAACAGTTTGCTCATTTCCCCTTCATGCTTGATCACGTGCATAACAGCTTCGTGCCAGCTCCAGGCATAGGTCATATCAAAGGCGTGAGCATGCAAGTCGCGGGACTCCCATTCTGCCAGCATGAAAACAGGTTTAATCGCATCCAGTTCTTTACGCGTATTGTTCCAGAAATCTACAGGCACAAATCCAGCGACGTCAGCGCGGTAGCCATCGATATCAAATTCTTCAACCCAGTACTTGAGCGCGCGCGTCATATACTGACGAAGTTCGGGTTTACTGTAATCCAGATCAATAATGTCCGACCAATCCCACCAGGGAGTCGGACGGAAATTGCCGTCGTAATCCCGTTCATACCAGTCTGGATGGTTTTCAACTAAGTCACTGTCCCAGGCGGTGTGATTCGCAACCCAGTCTAAAATGACATACATGCCCTGCGCATGGGCCTCATCAATGAATTGTTTAAGCTCGTCGGCTGTACCAAATTCTGGATTGACTGCGAAATAATCCTTAACCGAATAAGGGCTCCCTAATTCCCCTTTTCGGTTTTTTGCACCAATCGGATGGATCGGCATCAACCACAGAATATCTACGCCTAGCTTCTTGAGTCTGGGTAGTTGCTGCTGCGCAGCCTTAAAAGTCCCCTCGGGCGTAAACTGTCTGGTATTGATTTGGTAGATAGAGGCATTTTTTGCCCACTCAGGATGAGTGAGATGAATATAAGGCGCAGGCTGATATGCGGCTAACGTCTGGTTTTTAGCATCCTGAGCTTGCAGCATAAAACTGGCAAGCAACGTAACTAAGAGTGTGAAGCGTTTCATAAGCATCCATTATCATAGTGGTTTACTTTTACGATCGAAAGTGATGTGTGCTTTTCTTCAGAAGAGTACAACACGCTTTTTTTTCCAACGTTCGATAATCCAACAGTCTAGTTATTCAGCTATCTGCGTGTCGGATTACACATTCTTCTACTCTCTATGCGCTATACATTTTGAAATCACGAAGCGTCGCTTCAGCGTGTAAACACATTTCATCACAATCAGATACTAGCCTACTGCAGATTTAACTGACGTGCTGTTGAATACGTTTGCAGCAAAAAAAAGCCCGCTTTAAAAAGCGGGCTTTTATCAACCGTTTAAATTACCAGCCAGTAGCTTCGCGTAACGCTTTACCGATGTCTGCTAATGAGCGTACAGTTTTAACCCCTGCCGCTTCTAACGCTTTGAATTTCTCATCTGCCGTTCCTTTACCGCCAGCAATAATGGCGCCTGCGTGGCCCATACGCTTACCTGGAGGCGCAGTCACACCAGCAATATAAGAAACAACCGGCTTAGTCACATTTTCTTTAATAAATGCCGCCGCTTCTTCTTCTGCTGTTCCACCGATTTCACCGATCATGACAATCGCTTCTGTCGCTGGATCTTCCTGGAATAACTTTAAGATGTCGATAAAGTTTGAACCCGGAATAGGGTCACCACCAATACCAACACAGGTAGACTGACCAAAGCCTTCGTCTGTAGTCTGCTTAACCGCTTCATAAGTCAATGTACCAGAGCGGGATACAATACCCACCTTACCCGGCTTATGAATATGACCAGGCATGATACCAATCTTACACTCGCCAGGCGTGATCACACCGGGGCAGTTCGGGCCAATCATGCGTACACCTTTCGCGTCCACATACTCTTTTACATAAAGCATATCAAGCGTAGGAATACCTTCGGTAATACAAACTATCAGTTCGATACCAGCATCAGCAGCTTCGACGATAGAATCTTTACAGAAAGCAGCTGGAACATAGATAACAGAAGCGGTTGCGCCCGTTTCTTCTACCGCTTCTTTAACTGTATTAAAAACAGGTAAGCCCAGGTGCTCAGTACCACCTTTACCAGGTGTGACACCACCGACCATTTGCGTACCGTATGCAATGGCCTGTTCAGAGTGAAAAGTCCCTTGTCCACCGGTAAAGCCCTGACAAATAACTTTAGTATTTTTATCGATTAAAACTGACATTATTTGCCCTCCGCTGCTGCAACAACTTTTTGTGCTGCATCTGTTAACGATTCAGCTGCAATAATATCCAGACCAGAGTTAGCTAGTACTTCACGGCCTTTTTCAGCATTTGTTCCTTCAAGACGTACAACTACCGGAACATTAACGCCGACTTCTTTAACAGCGCCGATGATACCTTCGGCAATCATGTCACAACGCACAATTCCACCGAAAATATTAACCAGAACCGCTTTTACGTTGTCGTCAGACAGGATAATTTTGAACGCCTCTGCGACACGCTCTTTGGTTGCGCCACCACCAACATCAAGGAAATTGGCAGGCTTACCACCGTGCAGGTTTACAATATCCATGGTGCCCATGGCCAGACCTGCACCATTGACCATACAGCCAACGTTACCATCCAGAGCTACGTAGTTAAGTTCCCACTGAGCCGCATGTGCTTCACGTGCATCTTCCTGAGAAGGATCGTGCATATCTTTCACTTTTGGCTGACGGTAAAGCGCATTACTGTCGATGCCCACTTTGGCGTCAAGACAGTGCAAGTTGCCATCTGCTTTAATTACTAACGGATTGATTTCAATTAGAGCAACGTCAAGCTCTTCAAACATTTTCGCCAACCCAAGGAAAATTTGGGTAAACTGTTTGATTTGTACGCCTTCCAAACCAAGTTTGAAAGCCATCTGACGAGCCTGATAGGGCTGAGGGCCCACAATTGGATCTATTTCGGCTTTAAGAATCTTCTCTGGCGTTTCTTCAGCAACGGTTTCTATTTCAACCCCGCCTTCTGTTGAGGCCATAAACACTACGCGACGAGAGGTACGGTCTACTACAGCACCTAAGTACAATTCGTTTTTAATATCTGTGCAGGATTCAACTAAAATTTTGCTAACTGGCTGACCTTTTTCGTCAGTCTGGAAGGTCACCAAATTTTTGCCTAACCATTTCTCAGCAAATTCGCGAATGTCGCTCTTATTTTTTACCAGCTTTACGCCGCCCGCTTTACCGCGGCCACCAGCGTGCACCTGGCACTTTACTACCCACTCATTTCCGCCAATGCGATCAGCGGCTTCCATTGCTCCTTGAGGAGTATCTGCTGCGTATCCTTCAGAAACAGGCAGGCCGTATTCTTTGAATAACTGCTTACCTTGATATTCATGCAAATTCATGGTGTTTCTATCCGATTTTTATTAAGACAAAAGCCGCGTTAGCGACTTGATTCAAAGTGCTGATATTATAGGCCGAATATCAGCGTGTGGAGAATGAAACGTATATTAAATACGTTTCATCTCACTTTTTACTGTTTTATAGGGAAAGTCCCTTATACATCCAGTAAAAGACGTGCGGGATCTTCCAGCATTTCTTTTACGGTTACCAGAAATCCTACAGATTCTTTACCATCTATGATTCTATGATCATAAGATAGCGCTAAATACATCATAGGTAGAATTTCTACTTTACCATTTACCGCCATAGGACGATCCTGAATCTTATGCATACCCAGTATTGCACTCTGAGGCGGATTGATAATAGGTGTAGACATTAATGAACCAAACACACCGCCGTTGGTAATGGTAAAGTTGCCGCCTTGCAAATCTGCCATAGACAACTTGCCATCACGTCCCTTAAGTGCAAGGTCTTTAATGCCCTTTTCGATACCAGCCATTCCTAGGGAATCGGTGTCTTTCAACACAGGCGTGACCAATCCACGTGGAGTCGAAACCGCGATCGAAATATCAAAATAATTGTGATAACAAATATCATCACCATCGATGGAGGCATTGACTTCGGGGAATCGCTTCAGTGCTTCTGTTACCGCTTTAACATAGAATGACATAAAGCCTAAACGGATACCGTGGCGCTTTTCGAAACTTTCCTGGTACTGCTTACGCATATCCATAATAGGTTTCATGTTAACTTCGTTAAATGTAGTTAACATGGCGGTGGAATTCTTCGCTTCTAACAAGCGATTAGCTATCGTCTTACGAAGACGTGTCATGGGCACACGTTTTTCAGTTCTCTCACCGGTAGGCAAGTTCGCGCTTGACGTATCAGCCTGTGTAGTAGCCGCTTTGCTTTCACCTTTATCAGACTTCAGGTGTTGTTCCACATCTTCTTTGGTGATTCGACCGTTCTTGCCGCTACCCTTGATTTTCGCAGGATCAACGCCTTTCTCTGCAAGTAAGCGTCGGACGGACGGGCTTAAAGCATCATTATCGTCACTGGCTGATGTATCTTCCTGATCAGAAGAAGGTTTTGCACTGTCACCGCCCGCAGCACCGGCTTTAAATTTACCGATGACTTCTTCGGCACCCACAGTAGTCCCTTCATCTGCAAGGATTTCAGATACAATACCATCTGCAGGGGCAACCACTTCAAGTACAACTTTATCCGTTTCAATATCGACCAGGTTCTGGTCACGGCTAACTGATTCACCAGGTTGAACGTGCCAGGTTGCAATAGTGGCGTCAGCGACTGATTCAGGTAGCACTGGCACTTTTATATCCGACTCTTTACCTTCACCTTTAGGGGCTGGTTTGGAGTCAGCTTTGCTTTCTTTGCTACTGCTATCTGACTCAGATGATGAATCAGACTTAGGTGCAGACGATGCAGCCTTTCCTTTTTCATCAAGTTTAGCAATGACTTGTTCACCAAGTACCGTTTCACCTTCACCGTCAATGATTTCACTAATAACACCATCGGCCGGAGCTACAACTTCCAGCACAACTTTATCAGTTTCAATATCAACCAAATTCTGGTCACGCTTTACCGAATCACCAGCCTTAACATGCCAGGTTGCAATCGTGGCATCAGCAACTGACTCAGGTAGGACCGGAACTTTTATCTCAATTGTCATCATTGTTCCTTATTTAATCGTAAGTGCGTCTTCAACCAGCGCTTTTTGTTGCTGATTGTGAACCGAAACATAACCTACTGCAGGCGAGGCAGCAGCTTCACGGCCTGCGTATCTCAAATGCGCCCCATCAGGAATGGCTTGCCAGAAGTGATGCTGACTATTGTACCATGCCCCTTGGTTTTGCGGCTCTTCCTGACACCAGACCCAATCTTTTACATGACCATAATTTGCCACGATTTGTGCACACTCTTCCTGAGGAAACGGATAAAGTTGCTCAAATCGAATAATAGCCACATCTGTTTGTTCATTTTTGCGGCGTTGTTCAAGCAGGTCGTAATATACCTTACCTGAACACATTACCACGCGTTTAACGTTGTCAGGATTCAGCTCATCAATTTCGCCAATCACATTATGATAAACACCTTCTGCCAACTCATCTAATGTTGATGTAGCAAGGGGGTGTCTTAAAAGTGATTTTGGTGACATTACAATTAATGGCTTACGCATCGGTCTTAAAACCTGACGACGTAACATATTAAATACCTGTGCTGGCGTGGAAGGAATACACACCTGCCAGTTATGATCCGCACATAGCTGTAGGAAGCGTTCAAGTCGCGCTGAACTGTGCTCAGGCCCCTGCCCCTCGTAACCATGAGGAAGCAATACGGTAAGACCACATAAGCGGCCCCACTTGGCTTCACCTGAGCTTAGAAACTGGTCGAAAACAACCTGCGCACCATTGGCAAAATCGCCAAACTGAGCTTCCCAAATAGTTAAACACCCAGGTTCCGCTGTCGCATAACCATATTCAAACGCCATCACCGCTTCTTCAGATAAAACAGAGTCATAAATATCTATTTTACCCTGCTTATCATGAAGGTGTTGAAGAGGAATTAAACAAGCGCCATCTGTTTGATTGTGCAAAACCGCATGACGATGGAAGAAGGTGCCTCTTCCAGAATCCTGGCCGGTTAAGCGAATGGCGTTGCCAGCATCCACGATAGCTGCATATGCCAGGTTTTCTGCCATTCCCCAGTCGAGATTTTTATCCCCTGCTACCATGGCTTTGCGGTCTTGATATAGCTTGTTTACCCGGGAATGTAGCTTAAAGTCATCCGGATAGGTGGTAATTTTTTCACCCAGTTCTTTCAGTTTTTCGACACTTATGGCGCTGTCGTAATCAACATCCCAATCGTGCCCCAGGTAAGGACTCCAATCAACTGAATGTTCAGTCATTGGACGCCACTCTTCAACCACACATGCACCATGGTCCAGTGCGGCTCTGTATTCATCGGTTAACCGCTCAATTTCACGCTCTTCAATGCTGCCTTCAGCTGTTAACTGGTCTGCATAGATTTGGCGGGGAACTGGGTGTTTTTTAATTTTCTGATACATCAACGGCTGGGTTGCATTAGGCTCATCTGATTCGTTGTGACCGTGTCTGCGGTAGCACACCAAATCAATAACCACATCCCGTTTGAACTTGTTACGATAAGCAAGTGCCAGTTTGGTCACAAACAATACCGCTTCAGGATCGTCAGAATTTACATGAAAGATGGGTGCCTGTACCATTTTTGCGATATCGGTACAGTATTGTGTTGAACGCGTATCTTCGGTTTTTGAAGTAGTAAAGCCAACCTGATTATTGATCACAATCCTGACTGTACCACCCACCGCAAATCCGCGGGTTTGCGACATATTAAATGTTTCTTGCACCACCCCTTGTCCCGCGATCGCCGAATCACCGTGAATGGTGATAGGTAATACTGCGTTAGGGTCATTCTTGCGACGTTCCATACGGGCTCGTACAGACCCCATTACCACTGGATTAACGATCTCAAGATGTGAAGGGTTGAATGCCAGCGCTAAATGAACATTTCCACCTGGGGTAGCAAAATCGGAAGAGAAACCTGCATGGTACTTAACATCACCTGCGCCAAGCGACTCATCATGCTTACCAGAAAATTCGTCAAAAAGTACAGAGGGATTTTTGCCTAGTACATTCACCAGAACATTCAATCTTCCTCGGTGCGCCATACCCACCACGACTTCTTTCGTGCCCGTGGTGCCCGCCTCAGAAATAAGCCCTTTAAGCATGGGGATTAACGAGTCTCCCCCCTCTAGCGAAAATCGCTTTGCGCCTGGAAATTTGGAGTTAAGATATTTCTCCATTCCATCTGCAGCAATCAATCCTTTCAGTATCTGACGCTTTTCATCTTTACTGATTTCAGGTTTCGCTTGCACTGATTCGAACTGATGTTGAATCCAACGTTTCTGTTCTGTGTCAGTGATATGCATGTACTCTGCACCAATGCTTCCGCAATAAGTGCGATTAAGTGATTTAAATAAATCACCTAATGACATGGTCTCTTGACCCACCGCATATGAGCCAACGTTAAATACGGTATCAAAATCGCTTTCACTTAGTGAATGATGCGACAACTCCAGGTCTCGAACGCGATCTTGTTTCCATAAACCTAAAGGATCCAGATTGGCATGTTGATGCCCGCGAAACCGGTACGCATTAATTAACTGAAGTACTTTTACTTGTTTTTCGTCCGAGCCGCCAGTACTGGTGGCTGGAGCACTGCTCATGCGCGCCACTGGTCCTAACGAGGCCAGTTTGCGGAACTGGTCACGAATAGTAGTATGATTATCTTCCAGTTGAGTGCCTTCAACTTTTGGCAGACTATCGAATACCTGACGCCACGCCTCTTCGACGCTTTGCGGATCTTCAAGATAAGCCTCGTATAACTCTTCAACATAAGGCGCATTTGCCCCTGCCATGTGTGAAGAGTCCCACCACGCTTTCATCACGCTGTCTTGCATTTTTGTGCCTTGCTTCGTTAAAAACTTACTAGTACGAGAAGTTCTAAGCGATTGTTTATTTATTAAACAACCCTAATCCCTTAAATAAAAATAGCCATCCAATACGGATGGCCATTTAGTGCATTACTACTATCAACAAAATGTTGAAAATGCCTAACTAAACAGCCCGTTGTAAAAGCATCGACTTAATCTGGCCGATTGCTTTGGTCGGGTTCAACCCTTTCGGACAAACGCTTACGCAATTCATGATGCTATGACAGCGAAATACGCTGAAAGCATCATCAAGATCATTTAAGCGCTCTTCAGTGGCAGTATCGCGACTATCAACTAAGAAGCGATATGCGTGCAACAATCCTGCCGGGCCGATAAATTTATCAGGGTTCCACCAGAATGACGGACATGATGTCGAACAACACGCGCATAATATGCACTCATAAAGACCATCAAGCTTAGCACGCTCTTCAGGAGACTGCAGGTGCTCTCTTGCAGGAGGCTGTTTACTGTCGTTAATCAGGAACGGCTTGACTTTTTCATACTGGGTATAGAATTGTGTCATATCGATAACCAGATCCCGCACTACTGGTAACCCGGGTAGAGGGCGGATTGTTATCTTACCTTTACCCAACGCGGATAATGGCGTAATACATGCCAGACCGTTCTTTCCGTTCATATTGATACCGTCTGAACCGCAAACGCCTTCTCGACATGAACGTCTGAAAGATAAAGTTGGATCTTGCTCTTTAAGCGCCAGAAGAGCGTCGAGCACCATCATATCTTGCCCTTCATCTACTTCAAGCGTGTAATCCTGCATGTGCGGCTTTGCATCGACATCAGGATTGTAACGATATATAGAAAACGATAATTTCATGCTACTCACCCCTTATTAATATGAACGCACTTTTGGCGGGAATGCTTCCCGCAATTTTGGCGACATATTGACTTCACGCTTGAGCATTGACTCGTCCTGCGGACGATAGATGCTATGACATAACCAATTATCATCATCACGGTCAGGGAAATCGAATCGGCTGTGTGCGCCGCGGCTTTCTGTACGGAAATTAGCTGCGACAGCGGTACAATAAGCAGTTTCCATTAAGTTATCTAACTCTAAACACTCAATACGCTGCGTATTAAAATCGGAGCTCTTATCATCTAATCTTGCGTGCTGTAAGCGTTCACGTATATCTTTGAGCTGCTTAAGACCGTCAGCCATGGCATCACCTTCACGGAACACAGAGAAATTAAGCTGCATACATTCTTGCATGTCTTTCTTAATCTGCACCGGATCTTCACCTTTACCTTTCTCTGATGTTTCCCAACGGTTAAAACGTGACATCGCTTCATCAACATCAGATTCAGATGCATCACGAGTAGAACTCATCTGGCTTAATGTTTCACCAAGGTGTAAGCCCGTTGCACGACCAAACACGACTAAGTCCAGTAGCGAGTTACCGCCTAAGCGGTTTGCACCGTGCACAGATACACAGGCAATTTCACCACATGCGAACAATCCATTTACTACCTGCTCCTGGCCATTACCATCTATGGTAAGCGCTTGGCCATGGACGTTAGTAGGAATCCCTCCCATCATATAATGACAAGTAGGGATAACCGGAATAGGCTCTTTAACCGGATCAACGTGAGCAAAGGTACGTGATAGCTCAAGGATACCCGGAAGACGAGACTCCAACACTTCTTTGCCTAGATGGTCAAGTTTGAGCTTGATGTGAGTGCCCCATGGGCCTTCACAGCCACGGCCTTCACGAATCTCGGTCATCATTGAACGTGCTACAACATCCCGACCTGCAAGGTCTTTCGCGTTGGGCGCATAACGCTCCATGAAGCGTTCGCCATCTTTATTGAGCAGGTAACCACCTTCTCCACGACAACCTTCAGTAACCAGGGTACCCGCACCCGCAATACCTGTGGGGTGGAATTGCCACATTTCCATATCCTGCATGGAAACGCCTGCTCGGATCGCCATACCCACACCATCACCGGTATTGATATGCGCATTAGTGGTAGAAGCAAAAATTCGACCCGCGCCCCCCGTAGCCAGCACGACTGCGCGAGATTTGAAGTAAACCACTTCACCTGTCTCAATATCAATGGCAGTACAACCCACCACATCGCCGTCCTGATTTTTTACTAAATCTAAGGCATACCATTCACTAAACACTTTTGTTTTGTTTTTAACATTTTGTTGGTACAACAAGTGCAATAGTGCGTGACCAGTCCGGTCCGCTGCAGCAGCGGTTCGAGCAGCCTGTTCGCCGCCAAAGTTTTTTGATTGGCCGCCAAAAGGACGCTGATAAACTTTACCGTTTTCAAATCGTGAGAACGGTAACCCCATATTTTCCATTTCTATAATGGCTTCTGGGCCATTTTTACACATGTATTCAATAGCATCCTGATCTCCAATGTAATCAGAACCTTTTACTGTGTCGTACATATGCCATTCCCAATTATCTTCATGGGAATTGCCAAGCGCTACAGTAATACCACCTTGTGCTGAAACGGTGTGCGATCGTGTAGGAAACACCTTGGATAACAACGCACAGGATTTTCCTGATTGAGAGATTTGCAGAGCGGCTCGCATACCAGCGCCACCGGCACCGATAACAACGGCGTCAAACTCATGAACAGGTAACTTCATATTAGACTCCCCACAATACGATTAAACCAACTACCACATAGGCGAAAGCAATGATGTTCAAGACATACTGCATTACCGCACGCAAAAGTGGAGCTTTGACGTAGTCAGTTAACACCTGCCACAAACCGATACGCGTGTGGGTCATAATGGCTACCAATGTGAGTAACGTAAAAGTTTTCATCGCAATAGATGAAAACAATTCTTGCCACACTGAGTAAGTGATATTTTCAGTTGTTAGGAAAAACCACCCCATGAAAATAACATAAGCAGTGATTAATACTGCAGTTGCACGTAGAGACACAAAATCTTGCACCCCATTACGCTTCATACTTGCCTTATTCGTTACCATAGTGCAATTCCCCAAACAACGGTCAGAATAACCCAAAGCGCTATGAGAATTTTCGCGCTAAGATTGCCTGATTGAATTTCTTCCCAATACCCTGCTTCCATTACCACATGACGGAGACCGCCAAGCAGGTGGTAAGTCAACGCTGACAGCGTGCCTATGGCTATCACTTTACCCCAAATACCGGAAAGCGCGGTCTGAACGTCTGCAAAACCTTCCGCAGACGAAAGTGACACAGCCCATGCACCGATTACAAATAAAAGTGCAAAGAACATAGCGACACCGGTAATACGATGGAGAATTGACGAAATAGCAGCAGGAGGAAATTTAATGGTAGAAAGATCTAAATTTACTGGTCTTTGCTTTTTCACAATTTATGCCTGTTTAATCCGTAGGGATAATGAATTACTCAATATTTTATTGTGTCCTGATGGAGCAATTCGGTTTTTATCTGTTAAGAGTCTCATCCTTTGAGATGTTAACAATTTGTGAACATATTTTTAGTTTATTTACAGTTACTCGCGCAGAGTCGCTGCCACACGCAGAGTATATCCAGCACATAGTATAATTACAATTTTTTGTGCCATATTAAGGCGTTACTTTGCTCATTGTGGCACAAAAAACCACCAATGCTCAAAATGTGGGCAATTTTAGAATTAATTGATTAAATTTTTGTCAAACGGAGTTATTTAGGCGCGCTGAAATGTAAGCCGTATGAGTAAAAAGGAAAGGAAGGTTTTTACAGCGACCAATTTTCGGAGTTTAATTTGCGGGGGTAAAATGGCTAAGGTTATACATAGTATCAATATACCTATCCATTTGTGCGAGTTGGTGACGAATAGGGTCTCGCCCTAAGTTTTTACCGGTAGCAAGCGTTACTTCTATATACCGGGGAAGAAGATACTGTCACGCCACTTTCTACCGTTTTCACGGATATAATAGAGTTTAGATCTTCACGTGTGATAACCGCTGTCATTATTGGCAGAATGCACAATGCTAAAAGTAAAGATAAGGTGCTTGATTAAATTTCACTGGGAAGTTGAACGAAAATCACCATCAAACGAATAAACAACAATCAATTCAAAAATTTTTAGCGTATTTTTGATATGCATATAGAATATTTATTGTGCATATCCGCATTTAAATTGACTTATCGGTACATAATAAAGTAAATATACGCCACTTTTTTCAAAGAAGCGGACATTTTCGTGTCGTTTCGATGCAAACAGAACTATTCTGAGGAGAGCTTTTATGGCAGATCAGAAAGCCATTCTTACGGTGAACGGGAAGGAAATTGAACTCCCGATTCACTCTGGTACTGAAGGACAGGACGTTATTGATATACGTTCTCTGGGAGCGAATGGCTACTTTACTTTCGACCCTGGCTTTATGGCCACCGCTTCGTGCGAGTCAGCTATTACTTATATTGACGGTGCCGCGGGTGTGTTACTTCACCGTGGATATCCTATTGATGAATTAGCCCGGGATGCAGATTATTTAGAAGTCTGTCATATGCTGTTACACGGTGAAGCACCCACGGCTGAGGAGTACGAAGAGTTTAAGAACACAATTACGCGTCACACCATGGTTCATGAACAAATCAACATGTTTTTCCATGGTTTTAGAAACGATGCTCACCCGATGGCAATGCTATGCGGCACGGTAGGAGCGATGTCTTCATTTTATCACAGTGATTTGGATGTTTCGGTAGCCGAAGAGCGTGTACGCAGTGCACACCGTTTGATTGCAAAAATGCCAACATTAGTGGCCATGTGTTACAAATACAACGTTGGACAACCGTTTGTTTATCCACGTAACGACCTGAGCTATGCAGCAAACTTTTTGAACATGATGTTTTCAGTTCCTGCTGAAGAATATGCGGTGAGTCCCGCAGTCGAAAGGGCTATGGACAGGATCTTTACGTTGCATGCAGACCATGAACAAAACGCATCAACCTCTACTGTTCGTTTGGCGGGCTCCTCGGGTGCGAACCCTTATGCATGTATCGCTGCCGGCGTTGCTTCCTTATGGGGTCCAGCGCATGGTGGTGCGAATGAAGCCTGCCTGAATATGCTGGAAGAGATCGGCAGCGTGGATCGTATCCCTGAATTTATTGAAAAAGCTAAAGATAAAAATGATCCTTTCCGCCTAATGGGCTTCGGTCACCGTGTTTATAAAAACCATGACCCGCGCGCGACCGTTATGCGTGAAAGCTGCCATGAAGTATTGGATGAACTTAAGATTGAAGATCCACTGTTAGATGTAGCGATGGAACTCGAGCGTATTGCTTTAAACGATGCTTATTTCAAAGAGAAGAAGCTCTTCCCTAACGTAGATTTCTACTCTGGCATCATTTTAAAGGCAATTGGTATTCCTACTAATATGTTTACCTGTATTTTTGCATTGTCCAGAACGGTGGGATGGATTTCTCACTGGCATGAAATGATGAGTGATCCTAAACAGAAAATTGGCCGCCCTCGTCAACTGTATACGGGCGAGAATCAACGTAAATTTACGCCAATCAAAAAGTAAATACGTTTGTAGAGTTAAAAATAGCGCCTAAGAAGGCGCTATTTTTTTACTCGTTATTACTCATCCCTGATAATAGCGAGTAACTCAGCCGTTTTTGTTTCCATAAGCGGAATGTCACCTTTTGACTCCACGTTTAAGCGTATCACCGGTTCGGTATTCGACTTACGTAAATTGAACCGCCAAGAAGCAAACTCAAGACCAATACCATCGGTTTCATCAATATGAGTCGCTTCTTTTTTGTATTTTGCGAGCACTCTCTCAAGCGCCGCGTCAGCGTCCTTAAGTTTGCTATTGATCTCACCAGATGACGGGTAGGCTTTGATCCTCTCAGAAACCATATCGGCAAGCGACTGCTTTTTAGTGCAGACTAATTCGGCAACCAGTAACCAAGGGATCATACCTGAATCACAATAGGCAAAATCTCTAAAATAATGGTGGGCGCTCATTTCCCCACCATATACTGCATCTTCTTTACGCATGCGCTCTTTGATAAACGCATGCCCCGTCTTCGATTTGACAGGGACGCCATTTTTAGCCGAGATAATTGCTTCAGTGTTCCAATATAAACGGGGATCGTAAATTATTGACGCACCCTGCTCTTTTTCTAGAAACGCTTCGGCTAGCAAACCGACAATATAATATCCTTCAATAAACTGCCCCTGGGCATCAAAGAGAAAGCAACGGTCAAAATCGCCATCCCAGGCAATGCCAAAATCGGCGTTATGTTGGATGACCGCATTGGCCGTATCGGAGCGATTCTCGGGAAGCAGAGGATTTGGAATGCCATTAGGGAAATTCCCATCGGGGGCATAATTAACCTTAATAAACTCTATCGGTACACTTCTAGCTTGAAACGCTTTTTCAAAGGCATCTAACACCTTGCCAGCTGCACCGTTTCCCGCATTCACCACCAGTTTCAAAGGACGGAAATGTGAAAGATCCACATACGAGAGTATGTGCTCCACGTATTCTTCGAGCACAGCTTGCACGCTATATTTACCCGTTGCGTGCAACACACGCGTTTTAACGTGAGCTGTACCATTGACAAATGCATCCGAATTGATTTTCTCACCGTCAGTGAAATAGTCTAACCGGCGTGTTACTTCATCGGTGGAATAGGTTTCCGCTTTCTCTTTGATCGCATGAAGGCCCGTATCGCCACTTATCGGCACTGATTTAGCCTTCACCATTTTCATTCCGTTATAATCAATAGGATTATGACTGGCAGTCACTTCTATCCCACCATCGACGTTCAAATGAGAAGTGGCAAAATAAATTTCTTCTGTCCCTGCCATTCCTATATCAATTACCTTTGCACCGCCATCGATAAGTCCCGCCGATAACGCTAATTTCAATGGCGCCGAGGTTTTACGAATATCTCCTCCTACCACAACGGAGTTGGCATTGAGTTCTTCAGCAAACGCGCGACCTATGCGATAGGCAACCTCTTCATTAAGTTGCGAGTTTAATTCTCCGCGTACGTCATACGCTTTAAAACATGTTATTGCTTTATTCACCCACTACCCCTTAATTCGTGCGGCCATAGCGATCAGAGAAACGCACGATGTCATCTTCTCCAAGATAAGCCCCTGATTGAACTTCAATTAACTCAAGTGGGATTTTTCCTGGATTTTCTAAAGCATGGACATCCCCTATGGGAATGTATACCGATTCGTTTTCAGTAACTAATTTAGTGGTTTCTCCCACGGTCACTTTCGCCGTACCAGAAACGACGATCCAATGTTCAGCGCGATGATGGTGCATCTGTACAGAAAGCTTTTCACCGGGTTTAACCGATATTCTTTTTACCTGAAAGCGGGCCCCGTTATCAATGGAATCGTAACTGCCCCACGGGCGAAAGACTTCGCGGTGAAATTCAAATTCGGGGCGTTTTTCCTTTTTAAGCCGGCTGACGACATTTTTAATTTCTTGTACCTTATCCTTATGGGCGACCATCACCGCATCTTTCGTTTCCACCACTACCACATCTTCCAAACCAATTACGGAGATAAGGCGCTCTTCTGCGTTGATATAGCTGTTTTTCACGTTTTCTAATATCGCATCGCCGATAACGACATTTCCGTTAGCATCTTTTTGGTCTGCAGTCTCCCAAAGTGAACTCCAACTCCCAACATCTGACCAGCCTGCGTCAAGGGGAACCATTGCAGCCATCTTGGTCTTCTCCATCACAGCATAATCGATGGAATCGTCAGGGCACTGCTTAAACGTCTCCGGGTCAATACGAATAAAATCCAGATCCTTCGTTTCTGAATCGACCGCCGCGCGGCAGACTTTCAAGATGTCCGGCTGATATTTTTCAAGTTCCTCGATATATCGGCTGGCCTTAAACATAAACATACCGCTATTCCAAAAATACTGCTTCGTAGAAACGTATTTTGTTGCCGTCTCCAAATCTGGTTTTTCGACGAATTCTTCCACCAACATTCCGTTTTCGACAGCACTTCCCGCTCTGATGTATCCGTAGCCAGTATGTGGCACATCAGGCACAATCCCGAAAGTAACTAAGTAGTCTTTTAATGCGAGTGAATTCGCACTCTCGATTGCTTGGTGGAATGCTGAATTATCCTTTATCAGGTGGTCGGCGGCTAACACCAACAGCACAGGATCTTCGCCGTCCTTTATCGCGTGCAATGCGGCTAATGCGATTGCTGGCGCAGTGTTGCGACCCATTGGTTCAAGCAAGATACCACCATGTTGAATGTTTTGCATACGCAGTTGCTCAGCAACTAAAAACCGGTGGTTATCGTTGCAAATAACAATAGGCTTTTCTGCACTGGTACCGCTTAGCCTGGTTATGGTTTCCTGAAGCATCGTCTTGTCAGACGTTAAGGCTAAAAATTGTTTCGGCAGCGCCGCTCGTGATTTTGGCCATAAGCGGCTACCGCTACCGCCAGCTAAAATAACCGGTTTCATCTATTTTCCTTTTAATATTACCGTCGGGCTCAATTTTTGAACCACTTAATTATATAGATAGTATCTTGAATATACTTTGATTTTAAGACTGCACGCAATTCCGCGCCCAATTTTCCTTAAATAAAGGAAAAATGATCAACGTATTTCATGGTTTAGTATTCATTATCATGAAAAATAGTTTATTGATTTGATGTGAAATTTACGTACTCATTTTAAATATTTGCAAGCGCACCTATAAAAACACAAAAAGAAGGCTTTTTATGCACAAACCGTACCTCAAAATATTGGTCCTTATTTGTTTAAGCTTCGGCTTAAATTTGTTCGTTTATGCTCAGAGCGAGTCAAGTTCAGCCCCCACCCTGTCTATTGGTACAAAGATCGCGCCTCCTTTTGTAATGAAGGGCGATAATGATCAACTGACGGGTATTAGCATTGATTTATGGGAACAAATCAATGAACAATTGAACCTTGAATATGAGTTCAAGGAAGCTGACCTAAGTACCTTATTAAAAGGGGTAAACGAACAAACGTTTGATATGTCTATTGCCGCTGTGACAGTAACGGCGGAACGTGAAAAAGAGGTAGACTTTTCTCATCCCTACTTTACGACCGGGCTGGCTATTGCCGTAAAGGAAGCTGATGGGCGATTGATGGCAGCTATCTCCCGATTTTTTTCCTGGGAATTTTTTGTGGCATTGGGCGGTTTATGTTTATTGTTATTCGTCGTTGGCACCCTACTTTGGGTATTCGAACGTAAACATAACGTTGAACAATTTGGCGGCGGAACGTCAAAGGGGTTAGGTTCAAGCTTTTGGTGGGCGGCAGTTACCATGACTACGGTCGGGTACGGTGACAAAGCCCCCATTACCCTCGGAGGTCGCGTCATTGGTTTTATCTGGATGTTCGCTGCAATCATCCTAATAAGCAGTTTTACCGCGGCTATCGCTACCAGTTTAACGGTGAGCCAGCTTTCAGAATCCGTTACGGGGCTTGAAGATCTGCCCACGGCGAAAGTCTATACCATTGAGAATTCAGCAAGCGCCAGATTTCTTGATGCTAATAATATCAATTATAGAAAAGCTGAAAATCTTGATAAGGCACTAACTGCACTTTCTGAAGGAAAGGTGGATGCGGTAGTTTACGACAAACCGATCCTTCAGTACCTGGTTAAAAACCACTTTGCTGATGATTTATATATCTTGCCCGAAATTATAGAAAGGCAAGATTACGCCATTGCGCTTCCCGAAAATAGCCCAAGGCGCGAGCAAATAAACACTGCGCTGTTGAGGGTGATAGAAAGCGACAAATGGAAATCTACCATTAATGAATATTTGGGTACCAAGGAATAATCCAGAGCAAAACTGCCTCCGCGCGGCCAGCGCTCAATAGTTAGAGATGATTCCGGCCGTGCGGGCGATCCAGCTGTAAATCGGGCCCCACTGAAACAATCTGGGTCGGATTTATCATGGTATGGCTAAAGTAGTAATGATGTTTGATATGCTTGAAGTTTACCGTGCTAGCAACATTTCTATATTGATACAACTCTCGCATATATCCTGATAGCGCCGGATAATCGGAGATACGTTTAATATTACATTTGAAATGACCGTGATACACCACATCGAACCGAATTAAAGTGGTAAATAATCGCCAATCGGCTTCAGTCAGGATATTTCCTACAAGATAACGCTGAGCAGATAGTCTTTCTTCTAAATAATTTAACGTATCAAATAGTTCTGTGACTGCCTCTTCATAAGCGTCTTGCGTAGTCGCAAACCCCGCTTTATATACACCATTATTTATTTTGTCGTAAACGCGTTCATTTATTTGATCAATCTCTGCGTGGTATTGAATGGGGTAAAAGTCCTGGTCATTCCCAGTAATCTCGTTAAAAGCTGAATTGAAAATGCGAATAATGTCAGCAGATTCATTATTTACTATCGACGCGGTTTTCTTGTCCCATAAAACAGGCACCGTAACGCGAGTCGTGACATCCGGAACAGCTCGCGAGTAAAGCTGACGCAAAAAAACGAAATCAAATAATTTATCCTTAGTCGCCCCCGGAAAGGGAAGAAAAGTCCATCCATCTTCCAACATTTCTGGACTAACGACCGAAACATCGATCACATCCTCTAGCTGCTTCAGTTGTCTGAAGATTAAAGTGCGGTGCGCCCATGGACAAGCCAACGACACATATAAGTGATATCGCTTTTGTTCGGGTTTATAGGTGGCATCAGCTTCGTTGCTAATCCACTCTCTAAATTGTGAAGCTTGCCGTTTGAATTTCCCTTCATTGCCATCAGTATCATACCATTTATCTTTCCACTCACCCTCTACCAACAAGCCCATTTATTTCTCTCCACACTTTGAATTAGTTCAATGTAGCATAACGAAAACCAGTTGCAGGATTAGATACTTGAACAATCCGTTCTATTATTTAGAACGTCATTGCAAACAATGCCACAACTTAACCCAATTGGCTGACTATCGATTTTGCTATGGGTATTGCGCTGGTTGCTGCAGGTGAAGGGGCGTTTCCAACATGAAGGGCTCTGTCACTTTTGACAAATTTAAAATCGTGCACCAGTTTACCATTCAAAGAAACAGCCTGAGCTCTTATGCCCGGCCGGTAAGGTAAAAGATCATCTACATTGATCATTCGACAGTAGCGATTTATCTGTTTTACATATTGCTGCTTACTCAGACTTGTTATCAACTCTGACACTACACTACGTTTATATTGCCAAAGTAATTTATACAATCCGGGAAAAGACATCATCCTCCACCACTCTTGTGGGCAAATATTCAGGCCCGCATACGCTTCTCTGCCAGCCGCTAACACCGCATTGGGTCCCACGGTGGTATATCCTCCAATCATTTTTGTCAGGTGTACGCCTAAAAAAGGCATGCTCGGGTCCGGGACAGGATAGATTAGCCGTTGCGACACCCCGTCAAAGCGCGAGTTTAGGCGATAATATTCGCCTCTGAAGGGAACGATTCTGAAATCACAGGACAACCCTTGCAGATGAATTAATTCATCTGCAAAAACACCAGCGCAACTGATTAGATAATCCCCTTTAATAGTTCGTTGCCGCCCATTATTTTGTATAGTGACGGCGATATTGTCAGGCTCTTCGTTAATTTGGCACACCCTGGATGAATAAAGAAAAGTGACAGGTGCTTTGCCAGTTGCATTCTCAAATAAACAATCCGTTACCTGCTTAAAATCTGTAATACCCGTTTGCTTCACCCACATCCCAGCAACACCATTGATATGCGGTTCTTTTCGTACAATTTGCTTAGCGGTTAACATTTGCGGATTTAAGCTATTTTTTGTGCAGCGCTCGTAAAGGTGGGCCAAATGCTTTTCTTCTTGCTCATTGGTCGCAACCACGATTTTTCCACATTGCTCAAATGGAATAGAGTATTGCTTACACAAACTGATTGTGGCATCTAATCCTTCTCGGCAAAATTGTGCTTTTAAGCTACCCGGTTCATAATAAACCCCGGCATGAATGACGCCCGAGTTCCTCCCGGATTGGTGGTATGCGGGACCCGCTTCTTTTTCAATTACCACAATAGATTTACGAGGAAATTTGCAGGCTAATTCTCTTGCGACCGCAGCACCTAAGATACCTGCACCGATAATGATAAAATCAAACTGTGCCTTCACTTATTACACTCGAAAACTGATAGATTGAAATAATTCGGTTAGAATACCGCCCTACTGACATTTTCGTTTAATTTTCTGGAATTTTTCTTTTTGTATGAGTGAATCACAACGCTTTGGTGGTATAGGGCGTTTATACGGCCAATCTTCGCTAGCGACTTTTTCAAAAGCTAATGTATGTGTAATAGGAATAGGGGGGGTTGGTTGCTGGTCAGCAGAAGCCCTTGCTCGCACAGGCATTGGACACCTTACCTTGATTGATTTAGACGACATTTGTCTAACTAACACTAATCGCCAACTGCATGCCCTAACTGATACGGTCGGCTGTGCTAAAGTAGACGTGATGGCGCAACGCATCTCGCTGATCAATCCAAACTGTGTGGTAACGCCAATTGAAGATTTTGTTACCCCGGACTCGGTAGCTCAGTACCTCTCCTGTTTTGATGCAGTAATTGATGCCACCGACAGCGTAAAAGCAAAAGCGTCAATTATTGCCCACTGTAAAAGAAATAAGATACCTGTAGTAACGGTTGGCGGCGCAGGAGGGCAACTCGATCCCGCGCGGATCACGCATGGTGATCTGGCTAAAACGACGCAGGATCCACTAGCTGCAAAGGTACGCAGTGAATTACGTCGTAATTATAACTTTTCTACTAATCCTAAGCGTCGGTTTGGGGTTGAGTGTGTCTATTCCACCGAACAACTGAGATATCCCCAACCTGATGGACAGGTATGTTTTAACAAGTCTACAATGAATGGAGCGACTCGTTTAGATTGTGCGGGAGGCTTTGGTGCAGTGGTGACAGTGACGGCAACTTTTGGCATGATTGCCGCAGCTCGGGTGATCAATCGTTTAAGTGGAGTTAAGTGATCATTTCATCCATACTAAGAAATTATGCAGTACTAGGAGAAACACGTGCAACAACACGAACTTGATCAGTTGATGAAAGAATGCGCCAGTGACGCAGTGCAGACAGCGCAAGAGGAATTTAATGTAAAACTGGACCTGACTCAAGAGAGTTTAGGGAGTGTTGACAATGTGTTGCTTTCTTTTGTGGATAAATATCAAGATAAGGCACTGGAAGACAATGCGGTTTTTACCATTTGTAACATCTATGGGGCTTATATTGGTGAAGTATTCAAAAAAATAGCTGGGGGCACCTGGCGGTACGATCAAAGTAATCCTGATGCCCCATTTGTGGTACTTGACGTGGGCGAGCGCTCATATGCATTTTCCGGTATCTGCTACGAAAGATTAGTCAATAATAGTGCTATCAGTGTCAAAAACTATTTTGAAAAAGCACTGGCAAATCAAACTCAGTAACCTATTTCGCTGTGTCTGGATTGATGTGTCGCCAATCGCTAAGCATCAATCCTATATGTAAACTCCGCAACAGTAAGAGTCCCAGTAAGAGATTTAGGACGAGCCTATAGGCTTGCAGTAAAGCAAATTCCCAGTCTCGATGATTTAACTGCCAAATGGTCGAGACAAATGACAATGCAATGCCGGTAAACATTAGGGGCATTATGGCTTTCGACCATCGACCCCATCCTTTTCTCCATAAGCGACCGCGATTGCCTAGTAGCAATAAAGTGATAATAAATGGGACGGTAACGAGCAACTGAATCACCAACAGCTGACGATTTGGATAGAACAGATTAAGCAGTAAGGTAGTATGCTCCCTCAGTGCAAGGGAAAATATAACAACCACCCAATCTATGCACACGCATAGTAATAACCAGTAGAACCATTTCGGTGGCTTTATGACGCCGCCCTCATCATAACAATGTAGCGGCAACAGCAAACGGCGACTCACTCCGCCCATTCCAAAGCAAAGTGGTGACTGGTTATATCCATCTTATGACGCAAATAGAATCGATGTGCCGCAAACCGTTGCACGCCAGAATCAAGATGCAAACTCTTACAGCCATTCGCTTTCGCATATTCTATGCAGAAGTTTAAAAGACGCTCTCCCACTCCCTGCGAACGCATTCCTTCACGGGTAACGAAATCATCAATATAAAAGTGCTTACCCCACGCGAGCTTTTCCCCAACAAGACCACCTGCAACAGCCACGCACACTTCGTTTTCAAACGCACCAAAAAGCACATATCCATTAGCTTGCTGGCGTAAAATCTGCTCTATAACCTTGTCTGCGGTAAAGGCGGGGCGCAATTCAAGCATAACCCTGGCCGCCTTTTTGAGGGCAGTTTCCGATTCAATACGTTCAACGATAATCATTTAACTATTCGGGCACCTTATTTATAGCGTAAGTTCGCAATTGTAACTACTTCAAGGGATAATGACAAAATACGATACTGTTCGATTTTTATACACTGACGTGCTGTATTTATCGATGCGCTCGTGTATAATCCGCCGATTTTTACACCCATCACCTTAACCATAATTGTCAGCGAGGCATAATGACAGTCAAAACATTTACCCCAAACCAAACCACCACACTTGAAACTCCTGTAAAAGTGTTGGAAGAAAGTCGCAACGTAAATGTTGACGCGCAAGGTACACGGATTGGTTTTGTTAGTCTTGGCTGTCCAAAGAATCTGGTTGATTCAGAGCGTATTCTGACGCAGTTACGCACTGAAGGCTATGATGTGGTGCCTACTTATAATGACGCAGATTTAGTCATTGTTAATACGTGTGGGTTCATTGATTCAGCCGTTCAGGAATCACTTGATACCATTGGTGAAGCGCTTGCAGAGAATGGCCGCGTCATAGTCACGGGCTGTCTGGGTATAAAAGACGACGAAATCCGCGAAGTGCATCCAAATGTATTAGCGGTGACCGGCCCTCATGCCTATGAAGAAGTTGTGAATCAAGTTCACACACATTTACCCAAGCCCGCACACAACCCCTTTTCTGATCTTATACCCGATCACGGCGTGAAACTCACACCCCGGCATTACGCTTATCTAAAAATTTCTGAAGGGTGTAACCATAGATGTACCTTTTGTATTATTCCATCAATGCGTGGCGATTTAGTGAGCCGCTCAGTTGGCAGCATTCTTGATGAAGCAAAACGTTTAAAGGCTGCGGGGGTAAACGAACTGCTCGTTATTTCTCAGGACACAAGCGCTTATGGAGTGGACTTAAAGCACCGTACAGGATTCTGGGATGGCATGCCTGTTAAAACACATATTCAGCAACTCAGTGAAAAGCTAGGCGAGTTGGATATGTGGATACGCTTGCATTATGTTTACCCTTATCCGCACGTAGACGATCTTATTCCATTAATGAATGAAGGAAAAATATTACCGTATCTGGACATCCCCTTTCAGCATGCTAATAAACGCATTCTTAAACTGATGAAACGCCCAGGCAGCGCGGATCGTACCTTGGAACGTATAAAAAAATGGCGCGAGATCTGTCCGCAGTTGATTATTCGCTCTACGTTTATCGTTGGTTTTCCGGGTGAAACGGAAGAAGACTTTGAAGAATTGTTGGACTTTATCAAAGAAGCACAGCTTGACCGGGTTGGATGTTTTGCATATTCACCTGTTGAAGGCGCTAAGGCTAACGATTTACCGGACCCCATTGCTGAAGATGTAAAGCAGGAGCGCTTAGCGCGGTTCATGGAAGTACAAAGTGAAATCAGTAAAGCGCGATTACAACAACGTATTGGTAATGAGTATCAAATTGTCATCGATAGCGTAGACGCTGAAGGTGCGGTGGGCAGAACGTACGCAGATGCACCCGAAGTAGACGGCGTAGTACATTTAAACGGTGTATATCATCTAAAGCCTGGTGATAAAGTGTGGGCGGAAGTGATTCATTGCGATGAACATGACTTATGGGCGATATTGTCTGAGAGCGATGATGAAGATGAAGTGGACGAATAAAGTTTAAGTGTATTAGCCCATATCTAATCTGACACTTTTGATCGAGAGTTTCGACCTAACCTGACAGGCAGCTACAGACAAGGAACGAACGGTCAACGTTGAGCTAAAGGGCAAAGACACAATGCCATAATCGCGAAGCGGCATTGTGTTTTTATCCCAGCGACCCGCATTGTGGGGCGCGTTTTAAGCGTGTTGTTATACGCCGTCAATACGCCATGTGGAAACGTATAAACCAAATTTTGACTCCTTCACACTCAACCTCACTCTAGCTCTCGTGGTTATACTTGAAAATTCATTTGCCTCAATGCAGAGCTTTAACTCATTGAAAATTCCATTGTTAAATTCCTCACTAACCAAATACTTAGTACACCAAGTTCTAACACTTTTGCTGTACTTGACGGTCATTAATACCTCTTTATCAGGTTTAGCAATTCCATATAAATGAGTCAAAAGTAAGCCAACTCCTGAATTTAAAGCTTTATGTGCGTAGAAAAAAGAAAAGAGAGGGCAATAAATAAAAACAACAAAAATGCTAGCAACTAACTTCTTTTTGTACTTTACCTCTTTGTTTTTTGGTAGCCATACAAAGAACTGATACCTGAAAAGTAAATATGATATGAGAGAGGCGACTACTACCCCGAAAACTGTATCGTATTTGTCAAAATAACCAAAATATATAAAACTTTGATTAAATCCATAGAAGCCTAATAGACCTATAGTAGACACCAAAAAAATCAGTAAAAATTTTTCGAATTTGCTCATTTTTCAACTAAGGCTTATAACGCTTTGAATATGGGGCAAATGCGAGTGCTTTGGCCGAAGGCCAGCGAGTATTTGTCCCAGTGAGGTTACGAATTTTATTATTCATTTGTTATATGCCCGAACTAAACTCTGAACTTCGTAAATATTGCTCTCGCAACCAAAAGTACAATTGAATAAATACAAACTAAACTCACAAGTATTCCCGACAATCCCAAGACAACGATATGCGCTGGCATTTCCCTTAACGGTTTGTCAACATCAACTCCTAATACATCTCCCACATAGTGAATAAAATACACTAATGAGAAAGAGGCTAAAGATATAAGAATCGTATATACGATATTACGGATTACCTTAGCCTTGGAGTTAGGGGTTGCGTCAAATCTAAAGTTAAATTTATTCAAGTTTTTACGAATCCCTGTAGGGCATATAACACCCGCATAACGGGCAAAAATACGTAGGCTATAATACCGAGATAATTGGACTCCCCCAACTCGGTGAGCTGGGTTAATATTTTAGTTCTCACACAAAAATATTATGGAGTCCAACATGTACAATATAATCACAGGTGTTGATTTAGCGAAAGAAGAAATTCAGGTTTGCGTTTGTAAACGCTACAAGGTGCAGTCTAATCAGGCGATGATACCGACAGAATTCGGTTCTTGGCTAGCCTTGTCTAAACCAATGATAATTGTCTTTGAAGCATGTAGTACATCAAACTATTGGAAGCAAAAAGCACTGGAATATGGGCATGATGCTCGATTAATTTCAGCAAAGTTAGTTGCCAGTGTGAGGCAAAACCAAAAAACAGATAAAAACGATGCCTTAGCGGTTGCACAAGCGGCGCAACTTACTGATGTTTCGTTTATTAACGGCAAATCGAAAGAGCAGCAAGAGTTACAAACCCTGGTTCGCCTACGGGAGCTGGCCGTTAAACATAAAGTCGCCATGCAGCAACAAATCAAATCCTTATTGTTAGAGTTTAATATCCGGGTGTCTTCCAGTCAGGGTGGGCTAAGCGGCGTTGTTGAAGGTGTTTTGGAAGATGCTGAAAACGGCTTTTCAATGGTTTTTAGGCAGGCCCTCAATACAAGCTGGCAACAACTCCAACGGGGTATCGAATCGATAAAACAGTACGATCTGTACTTGGAAAAAGCAGCAAACCAACACAAAACGTGCAAATCGTTACAAGCCCTAGAGGGCGTTGGCCCGTTAAACGCCGTTAAACGCCGTGAATCTCTACATGGCACTGGGCTGTGGAGAGATGGGGCAATTTGAAAAAGGTCGCGATGCGTCTGCGTGTATTGGTTTAACGCCTATTCAGCATTCATCAGGCGGTAAAGTGAAACTAGGCTCGGTGGGCAAGTACGTTAAAAACAATATGCTCCGAAGTTACTTAGTTAGCGGTGCGATGTCGGCGGTTAATCAGGCGATGAGAAGACCAGCAAAAACTAAAAAAGAGTTGTGGATCCAGCAAATGGTTGAACGAAGGGGTAAGCGCTGTACAGCGGTCGCATTAGCGAATAAAACAGTCAGAACGGCATTCGCTATGTTAGCAAATGGAACAGAGTACAAAGCAGAATTATTGACTGCTTAATCGAGGTTTTGGTAACAACAAATATGCTCAATAAAAGATGAAAATCAGCTTGTTTAGTCAGTGCTTCGCTCAGAGTTTCGAGCTCGCTATCGAGATTTGACAACAAGTCCGCGTAAATATCATAGAGCCTGGGATAGCTTCCCTATTAGAGCTCGTACATAAGCACGCATTTATTCTTCAATTGACCATTAATGTTGTTGACAAAGGGGGAGTCCACATAAGCGAAGCGAGAGCCTTAAGTGGTTTGTTAGGTTTCATTCCTAGCAACTAACTTTGTTATCCTGAATCCACAATGACCACCGTATTGCAATGTAATTTGGCTTTCTATCGTATCTGTTGAAATTATATCTACAGTAGCAACCTCTTCTTCAAAGTCGATATTTAGCCCAGCTATCAAAGCAGGACTATCGTCGTCTAGCATCACTAAAAAAGCTGAATCTAACTCCGAGCCATTTATTTTTTTTTGTGTTTCAAGCTTGAACGTAAACTCGCCATCCCCCCCAAAATCCTCAACGGTTACTTTAACTAAATGACCGAGTTCTTCGCTAACGTCGCTTCCAAGGCAAACCGAAGTGCCATGAGCAACCTCTGATAAAAACAAAAAAGCTGTTAAAAGAAAATACCGCATTAGAGGACCTTTGAAAGCTAACGCCGCGCACATGGGCGACCAAATAAGCGCAGCGTTTTGGGCGTCCCAGCGACCAGCGGGAGCGAATGTTGCGGTTTGTTAAGTGTGGCTAGCACTTTGCCCATTAGTAGACACCAGCAGATGCATCAATGACGAATTGAGCTTTGTTTTCAACGCACCATGCCTCAAGCTCCAGCCTTAAATGAGGCCAAAGATTCTGTGCCCAACTTGGACCTTTCTGTTCCCACGCTGAGTGTGTTGGAAGATAAGCAGTAAGGATTCCCATGGGAAGCTCAAGAATAAATGAACCGCCTGGACCAGTAACGACTAGCTCTTCTTTCCATCTTGGCTGAAACTTGAAAATGCTCATCGAAAATTACACTTAACATCTTATTATGTAGACCTCACAGTAACACGCATAGACTTTCACTGCTGGTCTCCACAATTCTTTATTGATATCACTAGCTTACTTTAAAAATTCAGTGTTTTACCATCAGAATTTCTGCGTATTACTGAGACTTCTCAGTAAGCCCGGCCTCAAAAAAATGTTAATCTTATATTTTTCAATTAGTTATATATATTTAACACTCATTATCTGCACTTAGTGAGACTTCACAGTAATTACATACCCAAATCTGAACCCAAAACCATACCTAGTAAAGGCTACAGCGCACTCATGACGATTTTATAATGCGTATTACTGAGAACTCTCAGTAATTACACACAAAACAAAATTGGATGTATTTCATGGCACAAAGTCCGTTTCTAGAAACTATACGCAAAATAATGAGGACCAAACATTATTCTATTCAGACTGAGAAGACTTATCTTCTATGGATAAAGCGATTCATTCTTTTCAACCAAAAACGTCATCCGAATGAATCGCCACTAGTTAAGTAGACACATCATAACCATACTTTGGGGTGGAACTGAAACCTATTTTCTAATGGCTGCTTCACGTACACAAGGGACTGTCAGAATTGATTCAGCTCTTTAGTTGAAAGTGTCAGTTCAAATGATGACTAATTCAGTTTAAGTCATTATTTATATAGATAATACGGTGCGGTATTGCACCGTATTATCGACGGATAAATTTGGTGAATTTAAGGGACAAATTTCACCACGGCAGCTTTTGTTTTTCTGGCCCCCGGCTGTGCCGCTCCGCCTATAATCCAGATTTCGCTATTCCAATAAACAGCTCCAAGTCCATGTGTTGCCATAGGCATACTACTGACCACTTTCCATCTATCCCGTTTAACTTCGTACCGTAACACATCAGAGTAAAGGCCCCCGCCATTATCAAAATATTCGCCACCGAATACATAAATATACTGGGTGTCTGTTGCACAGGCTATCCCCCCACGCGCTTCTGGCATAGGCGCCAACTTCTTCCAACGTTTGGTTTTATCATTGTAAACTTCATGCACATCCACGTTGCCGCCGTTAACCGTCCTGCCCCCTATAACATGCCAATCATCGTTGATCACGACTGAACAAGCGCTATTACGTGAGGTAGGGACTGGAGCTAAGCGTTTCCAAACGCCGCTTTTTTCGTCAAAAAAGGCGTGCCAATCGGTGTCGATATGGTCACTCCATCGCCCATTATCTTCAGCTTTAAGTGTTCGGCCCGAGGCAAGATGAATATTTCCGTTCAACACTGCAGAGACCGTTTCAGATAATTTAAGCGGCAAAGGATTGCGTTTTTCCCATTTGCCTGACTGGGTACGCAATACCATGACGGTATCAGTATTGGTCCACTGCCCTTTCTCTGACTCGACAAAACCGCCGAATGCCCATATAGCGTCACTTTGTTGTACCAACATGACGTGGTGGCGTGGCTCAGGCAACGCTGGCAGGGTGGACCAGCTTTTTGATTCGTGTTCTAGCTGGTAAACGTCAGCGGAAACCGAGAGCTTTTCTCTTTCCCCTTCTGCGAGACCACCTGCAACCACAAGACGATTACCCCACAATGCAGGATATATTTCCTGGAGGGGGCTGGGCATGTTTGGTGCGCTTTCCCATCGGTAGGGCTCAGCAGATATGGATACTGCGATGTTGAAGAATAATAGAGCGACAGTCCAGTTCTTCACCATGGCAACTTATCACCATTTGAATGGCGAAACTGGCCGCTATTGTCAAGACTCAGCTCATCAATGCGGGCGGCGAGTCTTTCTGCAGCAGTTCTAGCGCTAATGTCACCATTGCCGTTGACCATCTCTGTCTGTACAAAGCCGGGATGAAAAATGCCCACAGCGATATTGTATGGGCGTAAATCATGCGCCAGAGAAACTCCCATCGCGTTTAGAGCCGCTTTAGACATTCGATAACCATAATAGCCTCCGGAACCATTGTCTTCCATAGAGCCCATTCGGCTAGTGATCAAACACACTTTACTGCTCTCATTAAGACATGCGCGTAAGGTTTGGGTAACAAGCAGAGGACCTAACGCATTAATGCGGAACTGGTAGTCGATGGTATTAGGATCCCAGTCATCTAATGACTCTCTGCCAAGTACGCCCGCATTGTTAATTAATATATCGATTTTTAACTCTTTTAATTGCGCCAGTTTGTCGCCTAATAGATCCGGCTGAGCAAGATCGACTCCAGCGATAACAGTACAGCCACTCTGCCGCAATTCATCGCTACTATTTCTGCAAACACCGAATACTGAATGACCTTGTGCTATATAATATTTGACTAAGGCCAGCCCTATGCCTCTATTTGCACCAGTAATAACTACATTCATATTTTCACACTTCCTTTTTATGCACTTGTCTGCAATCTCTGTACTAATTTGGATAAATCTTCCGGTGTATCGATACCGGTTGGAGGAGTTTCCTTAGCGATGTCCACATGAACTACGTCGTTATACCAAAGCGCACGAAGTTGCTCCAGCGATTCCATTTGCTCCAACTTCGTCGGCTGATAACTGATGTACTGCTTTATATAACCTGCTGTATAGGCATATAACCCTATGTGACGCAAATAGAGTGTCGTGTCAATTTCACGTGTATCCGCGTAGTCTGTACCGCGTACAAACGGAATGATCGCTCTGGAAAAATACAACGCTGTACGATCTTCCGCCAACACCACTTTGACACAATTTGGATTTACTACCTCTTCCGGATCATTGATTACACAGGCTAATGTGGCGATAGCGGGTTTGTTTACCGCTAAATTCTCCGCAACTTGCCTGATATTTTGGGCAGGAACAAACGGCTCATCCCCCTGCACATTGATAATAATTTCAGCATCATCAATGCTAAGTATGGATATCACCTCTGCCAGCCTCTCAGTCCCAGACGTATGTACTACAGAGGTCATGCACACTTCACAGGCCTGTTGAGCAACCTGTTTGATTCGCTCATCATCGGTGGCGACAATTACCCGCGAGGCGCCCGCCTCTTTTGCTCTGTCAACGACATGCAATATCATGGGTTTACCACCGATATCTGCCAGTGGCTTACCAGGAAAACGCGTTGAACCAAATCGCGCTGGGATAATAACGGTAAATTTCATTTCGCCGCCTTTACCTGATTGATTCTAAATCATCGAGGGACAGTTGTTTTGCCTTCTCTTCAATCAATACCGGTATGCCATCTTGTATAGAAAATTGCAGGCGGTCAAATCGACAAACCAACGCTTGGCCGTCAGTTAATAAAATAAGTTTTCCTTTGCATACGGGGCATGCAATTACATCCAAAAGTTTCTTATCAAACGCCATCTTGCGACCTTAATTGTTTAATCGGTTGGGGTAAGGCTTTTTCAAGTTGTAAGTAAAACGAATCGGGAAGCTGCGCCACAATGGGTAAGTACCAACATTGATCATGCCCGATACTTTTTACCTTAACTGCATCTTTTTCCGTCATCAATACGACTCCATTGGGTATGTCAGCTCTTTCAAAGCTATGGTGATCATTAAAGCTGACTTTTTTCTGCGCATGGAGATTATGCTGGGCCAGATAGTTAAAAAAACGTTCGGGAGCACCGATACCGGCCAGAGCGGTAAATCGCGCATAATCTTCACGGAATTTATCAATACTTATAATGTGACTGCTATCCATCACACTCACACAGTTTTGCGCAAGCAAAGACATAGGATACTGCGGCACAGAAACGGAATTAAGTATACCTGCTTGCCTCTCCCCGTGATTATTAAGAATAATGGCATCTACGGTGTTTAATCGCCACTGCCCTTCTCGCAAGGGGCCCATGGGTAACAATTTGCCGTTACCTACACCGCGATTATCCATCACCACCAGCTCGAAATCCCTTTTTAAGGCATAATGCTGAAGGCCGTCATCACATAGAATGACATCACAGTTAAACTTATCTTTTAAATATGCCGCCCCTCGCGTACGGGTCGGATCTATCACCACAGGAACGCCAGTTCTGTTTGCGATAAGTTTAGGTTCGTCGCCAACCAAATACGCAGGATCTGTTGCGTTTACGCTATGCGGAAATGAGGTCGCATTTCCCCCATAACCTCGGCTTAGCACCCCTACTCGTATATTTCGTTGCTGGAACCAATTGGCAAGCGCAATGACTACAGGTGTTTTACCATTTCCACCCACAGAGATGTTGCCAATTACAATGATAAAAGCATCAGGTTTTGAGGAAGATAAAATCCCGCTACGATAGCACCACCGGCGAAGGCTTGAAAGTAACCAGAAAAGGATGGCTAAAGGCAGTAAACCCCATACCCACCATGCTCCTTTGTACCACGCCTGCGACAGCTTGCTCACTATTTCTCACCAAATTGAAGAGCGTGTAACTGAGCGTAATGACCCTCTTTGGCTAACAATTCATCGTGCTTTCCTCGCTCGATAATTTCTCCCTGTTCAACCACCATAATTAAGTCAGCTTTTTCGATGGTGGATAAGCGATGCGCTACCACTAAACTAGTACAGTTTTGTTGTAACTTCTCGAGGGCATCCTGAATTAACCGCTCAGACTCAGTATCGAGCGCTGACGTAGCTTCATCGAGAATGAGAATCGGTGCATTTGTTAATACTGCTCTGGCAATTGCAATTCGTTGTCGCTGCCCACCAGAAAGCATCAATCCATTTTCACCCACAATCGTGTCGAGCCCCTCTGGCAGCTGAGTTAAAAATTCATCCACATGAGCAATCTGCGCAGCACGCTCAATCTCAGCCCTGCCAACCTCGCTCGTAGTCCCATAAGCAATGTTATTAGCAATGGTATCGTTAAATAAAACTACATGTTGAGAGACTAATGCGAATTGTTGACGAAGATTTTTTAAGTCAAAGTCAGTAATAGGTTTACCATCAAGAAGTATTTCACCCTGTTGAGGGTTATAAAAGCGGGTTAGTAATGATGAAATGGTAGATTTACCGCTCCCTGATCGCCCTACTAACGCCACTGTCTGGCCAGGCTGAATGGTAAAACTGACATCTTTTAAAGCTAGTGTAGTTTTTCCAGGATAGGCAAATGACACCCTGTTAAACTCAATTTCACCCTTAACTCGAGACACTTCATTTGCCCCGTTATCGATTTCATCGTGTTCATCCAGAATGGCAAAAATACTTGTACAGGCTGCCATCCCTCTTTGGAATTCATTATTTACCGTAGTAAGTTGTTTCAGAGGTTTAAGAAGCATCACCATACACAATACCACATTGGTAAAGACCCCAGCGGTAAGCCGTTCTACCATTTCGGGGGTGCTCGCGATATAAAGAACAACCGCAAGCGCAATAGAAGCAATCACCTGAATGGACGATACACTCAATATTTGGGTGACCGCCAACTTCATATTTTGCTGTCGGTTAACATTGTTTTTCTGTGCAAAGCGGGCCTGCTCGACTTTTTGCCCGCCGAACATTAACACTACTTTGTGACCTTTCACCGCTTGCTCTACAGCTGAAGTCAAATTTCCCATAGCTGTTTGTATACTTCTACTCACCACCCGAAAACGTTTACTCACATATGCCACAATTACGGCTACGACAGGCCCTATGAGCAGAAATATAAGTGACAGTTGCCATGAATAATAAAACATTACGAATAACAGACCGATGACCAGTGCGCCCTCACGAACAAGGGTAAGTAAAGCATTGCCGGCTGCATTAGCAACCTGTTCGGTGTCATATGTGACCTTACTGATAAGTGCGCCAGTAGAATGTTGATCGTGAAATGAGACCGGTAAATGAATATATTTTTCGAACAATTGCTGGCGCATGCGCATTACTACTTTCGCGCCTATCCATCTTAGGGTGTACGTTCCCATGAAATTACACAGGCCGCGGACGATAAACAGCGGCACAATTGCATAAGCCGCCAGACGTAAAAATTCGTGATCGTTTTTACCAAAAGATTCATCTATTAGCGTTTTAGTTTGACCAATAACGAATGTATCTACAGCGGAATATCCGATCATGCCGATAATGGCAACAAAAAAGGGTAATTTGTATTCGCGCAAATAGTTTAAAAATCGTTTTAACTGCGCTGCGTCAGGGTCTGCTGGCTGCATGTAAACTCACCTGTAACAATCAATGCGGCTATTGTAGCTCGTTAAGCGGCAAATCCCTAGGTTATGGTGCTAATTTGCGAGTAATTCAATACATTAGCGGTATTGAAATTGGCATCTCTTCATCTGATTGCTGTAAATACCAGCGCTTATGAAAATTATCTCTAAAATTTTTCACTCGCATTTCACGCTTATCCAACACTATCTGCAAATAACCGTGCGCAGCTGTATTCAATTGTTTCGATCCTGCTCTCTTATAGCGAGAGATCACTTCATCGGCAGGAAAACCCCACCGGTTCCTAAACCCTGTGGTATGGATCACCCACCTGGGGGATACGGAATTTACAAAAATCTGAGTAGATGACGTGGCGCTGCCGTGATGCGGCGCAATAAGTATATCGGATCTTAGATCGCGATGCTGATAGAGCATTCCATACTCAGCCGTACTTTCAATATCGCCTGGAATTAATACGGTATACTGAGTATCAGATATTTTAAGTACACAGGAAAAATTATTGCCTCTTGAGGCAGGCGCATGGGGCCATAACGCTTCAATCGACAGCCCCCTCCAGAGCCACTGCTCACCAGCAATACAGCCCGACTGGCTAGAGTAGATGGTTGGTTGGTTGCCATTTTGCTGTGCAAAATAGTGCACAAAGTCCTCCTTGCCCCCTGCATGATCATTGTCGCTGTGGCTGATAAACAGAGTTTCCACCCGTTGTATGTTAAGTGCTCGCAAGGCGGGTATAACCGTATTTCTCATCATGCTAAAACGCCCTTGAATACCAGCCCCTGTATCGAATAGAACAGCCTCTTCTCCGCGGGAAATAGCCAAGGATGTCCCCTGTCCTACATCGAAAACATGTAGTTTCCAGTTGTTGGCAGATGGCGGAATTAAAAGACTTAGCGAGGGGAAAAGACACACAATCTGCACCGTCTTTTTGTAAGGGACTGGTGGTAAAAATATTAATACCACACACAATAATAAAAATATGACGGCTGCCAAGGGTACCGATAAACTATCATTTGCTATGGCAAAAGTAGCGATATACGACATCAGTTCAAAAATCCAGGTCATCATCTGATCCGCAATACGCAACAACCCTTGCTCAGCAAAATCATTAAAATAGTCAATTACGAGGGCAAGCAAAAAAAAAGGGAGAGTGAACGAAATTAATGGGACCAATAGCAAATTGGCTACGGGAGCAACCCAACTGAATTGTCCAAACCAAAGAATGGTCAAAGGCAACATAAGCCCACAAAGACAGAACTGCATGATCAGTAACTGTTTTATTTTATCCCCCATACGGGTAGTCACTACATTAAAACGCCAGAGCAGAAACCAAATTGTCATTACTGCACCAACACTTAGATAGAATGAAGCACTGAATAGGGAGAAAGGAAAAATAACAATACAACTTGCCACCATAATCAGGGCTTTATCTAATCTACCCCAGCTGATGCGAGTAGTTTGCAGTAACAGATACAGTGAAATAAGTAACCATGCGCGTATCACCGGCAACGCTGAGGTTGCCAGCACCGCATACCCACCAGTAAAAATAATAAGCGGCCAAAGTAGACATGTGGTGAGGTTGAAGCGCGGGGAAGTTGGAAACGCACATTTTTGTATAAGTGTAAGCAGTGCAGCAAGTGATCCGTAACACCAAGCAAATATAACCCCCATGTGTAATCCTGAGATACTGAATAAATGTGCCGTACCCGTGAGCTGTAATATTTCCCAATCTTGCCTGGATATTTCATCTCGGTTACCAATAAGTAGGGCTTTTAACCACCGCCCGTTCTCAAAATAGGGTTGGCTTAAAAATTCTGATAATCTGCTGTGTAGAGAAAATGAGGGGGCGATAACTCGTATATGGTCAGGTTGTGTAATATTACCGGTGGCTACAATTGCCTGGCTTAACAACCATTGTTGTTTAAGGGCACTACCTGGATTTGCCAGCCCGTATGCAGGTTTTAATTTAGCTTTAAGGGTAACCTGTTGATGCCGTCGTAAGCGGATTCCTGGCTTATACCAATATAACAGAACATTCGGTGCGAAAAGGGTCGGTTTATTATCGATGAAGTCGACCTCCATCGTTATTTTTCCGATGGCATCTTCCGATGAAGTGCTTATTATCTTACCGCTCAATATGACATCGTGTTGATATTTGCTCACGGTGTGTTGCCAACTGGTGTACCAATGCCCTACACTCGCCATCCAGATGGTGCCTAACGCTAGACCGTGGACACACACTAAGACCATATTGACCAAACCATGATTAATTTGAAATCTTTTTAGTCCGAAAAATGGTACACAAGCATATATTGGACGTTTCAGGATAAATAAAGAAGCACTGCTGATGACAAAGAAGAGCAAACAACTAGGTAAGGATGGTAGTACCGGCCATACGGTGGCGGACAGTGCTCCTGCACAGAATCCAATCAGCCATCGTGCTATATTTTGCATCCCTTCGCTTATCTCCTGGATATGTGGTTAAGAAGTCGCTATGCCAAGAAAATTTATTCAACGATTTTTACCTGATCATCAGACCATTAAAAATCAACGTGCTTTACAGATGTTCGGCAGTATTCTTCACGAACCTAATTTATGGCATTTAAATAGAAGGTCTGCGTCGCGGGCATTTGGCATTGGCCTATTTTTTGCCTTTTGGCCTGTACCTTTTCAAATGTGGTTAGCCGCGGCTACCGCCATCCCCGTCAGGGCGAATCTACCCCTGTCCGTGGCCACGGTGTGGATAACCAATCCATTCACTATGCCGCCTATATTTTATGGTGCTTATAAAGTTGGAACTACTGTACTTGGGGCACGGGAACAAAAATTCGATATTCAGTTCAGCCTCGAATGGTTAATGCAAAGTCTTGGAACTATTGGCCCTGCGTTACTGTTAGGTAGTTTGATATGTGGGGTGTTCTTTGGAGTATTGGGCTATTTTGGGCTCAACTGGATATGGCGGTTTTCAGTACAAAAGTCATGGGATGCGCGCAAACTCAGACGGCTTGCGCGAAAAAAAAATTAATTCACTAATTGGTGTTGGCGAAGTAATTCCAGTAATTTATCTTCGTCCCACACATCCACCCCTAACGATTGCGCTTTCGTAAGTTTGGAACCAGCTTTGTCGCCTGCCACGAGTACGTGAGTATTTGTCGAGATTGATCCTGATACTTTCGCGCCAAGGGTTTGTAAATGAGCTTTGGCATCATTCCGAGCCATTGAGGTTAGTGTCCCTGTTAATACCCACGTTTGCCCTGCCAGCGGGGCATCCTCCAGTTCGACTCTTTCCACATCTGGCCAGTTGACACCTACGGCAATCAAGCGTTCGATGACATCATTATTATGCTCTTCCGCAAAGAAATTGACGATATGCTGAGCCACTACTGAACCAATATCCTGCACACTGATCAGCGCCTCCTGTGTGGCACCTCTAATTGCCTCCAGACTTCCAAAATGGGTAGCCAAATTTTGTGCGGTGGTTTCGCCCACTTCTCGAATCCCTAGGGCGTATAGAAAGCGAGGTAACGTGGTAGTTTTCGCTGCATGTAGCGAAGCTAATAAATTTGCCGCTGACTTTTCTGCCATACGTTCCAGACCCACCAGTTTTTCCATAGTTAAATGGAAAAAGTCTGCCGGGTCCTTAACCAGATCAGCTTCTACTAATTGCTCTACTAATTTATCGCCAAGACCATCGATGTCAAACGCCTTACGCGAAGCAAAGTGCTTAAGTGCTTGTTTTCGCTGGGCAGCGCAATATAAGCCCCCCGAACATCTGGCGACGGCTTCCTCAGGAAGTTTCTCAACTTTGGAACCACATACCGGACATACAGAGGGGAAGTGGATGGGTTTAGTGTGGTCTGGACGGTTTTCAACTACCACAGAGACCACCTGGGGAATCACATCACCCGCACGACGAATTACCACTTGATCGCCAATTCGTACACCCAACCTGATGATCTCATCATCGTTGTGTAACGTGGCGTTAGATACCGTTACGCCGCCTACAAATACAGGTTCCAGACGGGCAACAGGAGTAATCGCACCGGTACGGCCTACTTGAAACTCTACATCGTGCAATGTGGTAATTTCTTCTTGCGCTGGGAACTTCTGAGCAATGGCCCAGCGTGGCGCACGCGAGACAAAACCTAATGTGTGCTGCAACGTGATTTTGTCCACTTTGAATACCACACCATCAATATCGTATGGGAGCTTCTCCCTTGATTTGAGGATTTGGTGGTAATATTGCAGACAGCCCGTTGCTCCCGTTGCAGTACCTATTTCGGGACACAATGGCAGGCCCCACTCCCCTAGCAATCGTAACCGCTGTGAATGAAACTCAGGTAAAGAATAGGAATCGGGTAGAACAACCCCTAAAGAATACGCGTAGAATTGTAGTGGACGTTTTGCTGTAATGCGTGAATCCAATTGCCGCAAGCTTCCTGCCGCTGCATTTCGCGGATTAGCAAACACTTTGGCGCCATGTTTTTTTTGACTCTCGTTTAGTTTGATAAAGCCCGAACGAGGCATAAACACTTCGCCTCTCACTTCTATACGTTCTGGCCAGTCACTTCCCCTAAGCGAAAGCGGTATATTGGCTATAGTACGCACGTTTGCAGTAATATTTTCACCCACACGGCCATCGCCCCGCGTGGCTGCTCTTACTAACTTACCCTTTTCGTATAGTATGCTAACCGCAAGTCCATCGAGTTTGGGTTCGCAACTGAACGTTAATTCAGTGTCTTCTTTCAAACGATCGTGCAAACGTTTTTCGAAGGCAAGCAGTGATTCTTCGTCAAATGCATTGTCCAGCGAAAGCATTGGGACCTCATGCTGAACCTGACTGAATGAGGAGAGCGGCGCCGCGCCTACTTTTTGTGAAGGCGAGTCGTCTGTCACCAAATGTGGATGCGCTTTTTCTAACTCAAGAAGTTCGTTGAATAAACGATCATATTGCGCATCCGGCACACTCGGATCATCCAGTACATAATACTGGTAGTTATACTCATTTATCGTTTGACGCAGTTCTAAAATTCTGGATTCAGAACGTGAAGAATCATTCATTACAATACCGACTTAAAAAATTTTCAGTGAATATCCAGGTAAATGACTAGCGTTTTACCATGCGCAAGCGCTCAAATTCGCGAATACGTTCTATATACTGCTGTAATCCCTGCTTAGTCATCACACTTCTACGACCGTCCAGCACCTGAGCACCGAATTCATCCGCTATTTTTCGCGCTGCATTATGCATCATATTGAATACTTGATGTGCATCGCCCTCAATAGGAAGAATCATAAATAGCGAGACCCCTTGCGTGGTAAAGGTTTCTAGATTATCAATGTCAAATACCCCGGGCTTAAACATATTTGCCAGTGAGAATAGTACGGGCCCTTTTCCATTGGAATTAACATGGCGATGAAAAATATCCTGCTCACCAAATTTGAAGCCCAGCGTTAATAGCATAGGTAGCAACGCTGCGCCTGAGATGGGTGCATCTTCAGCAGCTTTAACATTCAATACCAATACTTCTTGCTCTGGCAATGTGGATTGCTGACTAGCATCATGCCCCGCGCTTTCTACCTCTTCAGGGTCTGCATGATCATGCGATTTCTCAGCGGAATCATCGAAATCAATACGCATCTGATCATCGCCAAACTTCGGTTCCTGACGCCCTTTTTTAGTAGAAGGTTTACTGCGTTTACGTGACATAAACCGACGAGCTTGCTCGGTAAGGCTTTCACCCTCTGCCTGTTCTTTTTCGTTAGCCTCATTCATATGTATGGGAGCAGGTTGAGAATCTAAACTAAAGTCATCGACCTCTGCTTCCTGCTCGCGCATTTTCGGAGCGGGTGTAGAGTGTAGATCAGGCGTAGAATTTTCAGTATTTTGGTTATGCGCTGCTTCTTTTTTTAATAAAAAACCGGGCGGTGCGGGAATATCATCTTTTTCACTTTCTCCTGCATGACGCGGGTTTTGCATGTGCGGTTTCGGGTTTGACACCACCGAACCATATAGTTTTATTTCAGGCTCTGCAGTGGCAGGTTTCGACGCTTTTTCGGCGGGTGGTTCCATCTCCTGCTCGCCAGATAGAGCTTTATCGCCTTCTTTTCCTTCAACAATACGTGATGAGGGATCATCTGCATTTGGTTTAACCACACGCACTTTACCCACTCCTAGCTCATCGAAGTCTTCTCCCTGTTGAGAAGCGCGAATTGATTCGCTGCGGCGCCCCATATCTTCTTCGCGCCATGCCCCTTCATCCGCATTAAGTTCGTCATCATCGTCAATGTCCCACGAGCGCGGCTCAAGACGGGATTTCTTCTCTTCTGGCTTACTTTGTTTACGAATTTTCCACATGCCATGCGCAAAAATGGCAATTATAAATAGTGTACCAGCGATTAATAAAGACAGGCGTAATTCATCTTGCATTGACTTTGATTGCCCTTTGTTATGTTTCAGCGAACGAGATGGCTTCATCCACATCTACCGCGACCATTCTCGAAACCCCGGGTTCCGCCATAGTAACACCAGTAAGGTGGCTAGCCATTTCCATCGCTATCTTATTATGGGTAATGTAAATAAATTGAACCGTTTGAGACATCTCTGAGACCAGATTACAGAACCGGCCCACATTAGCATCGTCAAGCGGTGCATCAACCTCGTCCAGTAAACAAAATGGTGCTGGATTGAGTCGAAATATAGCGAATACCAATGATAAAGCGGTTAGCGCTTTTTCTCCACCGCTTAACAGATGAATTGTACTATTTTTCTTGCCCGGCGGTCGCGCCATAATTGTGACTCCGGTTTCAAGATAATCATCATCGGTTAATGCCAGATACGCAGAGCCACCTCCGAAAACCTTTGGAAACAGCGTTTTAAGGTCATTGTTAACTTGCTCAAAGGTTTCTGCAAAACGTTGGCGCGTTTCCTTATCAATTTTTCTAATCGCGCTTCTCAAAGTATCAAGGGCATCATTAAGGTCTTCGAACTGCGTATCCAAATGATGTTTACGTTCAGACTGAACCTCAAATTCATCCACTGCTGCCAGGTTTACCGCACCCAGTCGACTTATAGCAGCTTGGGTGGATTCCAGTTCACTTTGCCAGGTTGATTCTTCCGCGTGCTCGTCCAGGGTCTCCAGCACAGCTTTAAGGTTTTGTCCTGTGTCCTGTAGTTGCTCTATCACCGCAGCAGCGCGCACGCGATAGCCTTCAACTTCTAATCTTAGACTTTCTAGCGTGGCTTGGCGCTGATTAATCTGCTCCATAATTCCGTGTTGGCCTTGCTTTGCTTCCTGAAGCAATTTATGCATTTCGTTCAAGTCGCTTTGACGTTGACTAATTAACGCTTCGAGCTCTTCACGCATAGTCAACAATTCTTGAAGCTGTGCTTGTTGCGTCGCCATTGGTGCCGAAAGGTTTTCTCTTTCATTTTCCAACGATGCGCACCGATTACGCAGATTCTCCCGCTGCATCTCGTTACGCGTAACCTGTTGAGTATAAAGTTCGTACTGACTTTTCTGCTGTTGTAACGATAATTCAATTTGATGCCGCTGGCTTATTTGTCTTTCCAGATTCTGTCTGATATCTACAATGGCAGCTTCAATCAACTCACGTTTCTCGTCATTCTTTTGATTCTGCTCTTCAAGTTCAACTTGCTTTAACGACGCTTCTTCAAGTTTTATCGACACTTCTTCCTGTTGCAATTTTTCTTCTTCCAGGCGCTCTTGTTGCCGGGTTAACTCGTCGGTTAACTTACGCCGCCGCTGTTCACTGTTTTCCCACCGCATGCGAGCGAACTTCGCATCATTTTGAAGCGCCTGTTGAGCAGTTAGCAGCTCATTCAATGCGTGCTGACGTTCCGCTAACGTCTCTTCATGAATACTGAGCTGCTGCTGTTGAGCTGCACATTGCTCTTTTTGCTCGCTAAACTTAGCCATCAGTCCCTGCGATTGCTCATTTAATTCGCGCAGTCGGTTTGTTTGCGCAAAAGAACCTTCACCTTGCACTCTATGCTGATTGATCGCCCAGGAATGCGAAAGCCATTGCCCTTGTTTAGTGATGACTGTTTGATGGGGCAATAAACTGTCAAGTTTACGATTAGCCTCTTCTAGCGTATCGACAATAAAGATATGATTGAAAAATTCGTAATGTGGGCCGGCGGTGATCCGTTCAGCTAAACTACCTTTTTCTACGTCCTGCTTAACCGCATCAAACGCCACAACGCGTTGTCCTAGTGGTAAGCTAGCGACTTCGGCGGGTATCGCATGAGATGCCATCGCCTGGCTAACCAATGGCTGTGATAATCCCTCCAACACTACTTCAAAGCATTTTTCATAGCCGGAGGCCACTTCGACCTGCTGCCAGATAGACGTCAAATTCTCATTAGTACCTTGAGCTGCAGCACGTTCGGTTTGCATTGTCTCAATAGCTGAGATGCTAGCTTTCACAGTGTTTATCTGTTCTGAGATAGTGGAAAGGACATTTTGATGTTCAGCTAAGGTAGTCTCTGCCCTTTCTTTAAGCAAAAGCAACTCCTTGACCTGCCCTCGCTGATAGGAAATCTCGCTTTCCTTTTGCGTACATTCAGCCTCAAGTTGGTTAACCTCAGTCTGCAATGTTTGTCCCTCAATCTCACGCAGCTCTTCTTCCACTTCACCTATACGCTGAGTAGTGCGAAGCTGCATGTCCATCAATGCCTGAAGTTGGCTATGGCAGGTTTGTACCTGGTTTTTTAATTGATGATATTGTGCCTCGTGATTTCTGGTATGTTGATTAAACTCTCTCAACTCAGCTTCTTTGCAGACTTTTTGCTCTTCAGCCTGTTCAATTGCCAACGTTAGCATTTCATTTTCAGGTTCCAGCTGCCGAATTAAGTCAGCGGACATATCCTTTGCCTGAGAAGCTTGCGTAATGGCATGGTCAATTTCATCAATTTGATGGGTTAAATCGCTTAATTCAGTCGAAATTTGAGATTTACGTTGCTGACTGTGCAAATTACTTTGCTCAATTCGTGTGATGGCTGTACCGGTGCTAAATCGTTTCTGCTGTAAATCATCTAACGATTGGGTAAGTTCATCTGCTTTTTGCTGATATTTAACTATACCCGCTTCATCACCCCTTTGTTGGGCTATCAACGCTTCTAACTCTGTTTCTTGTTTTTGCTTTTGCTGGTTTAACTTTTCCATTTTTTGAGAATGCTTAAGCCAGCGAATCACGCTAAGCTCGGCTTTTAATGTTCGTTCGCTTGCTTTTAATGTTTTATAGCGATTTGCCGCCGCGGCTTGTCTTTGCAGTTTCTCAATTTGCTGTGCAAGTTCCCCTCGCACATCTTCTAGACGTTCGAGGTTTTCTACGGTGTGACGAATTCTATTTTCAGTTTCTCGTCGTCTTTCTTTATAACGAGAGACGCCCGCAGCTTCTTCAATAAAAACCCGAAGATCCTGGGGTTTAGATTCTATAAGCCGCGAGATCATCCCTTGCTCGATTATGGCGTAACTTCGCGGGCCCAGTCCCGTTCCCAAAAACAAATCGGTTACGTCACGACGGCGACATTTAGTCCCATTTAAGAAATAAGTCGACGTTGCATCACGGGTCACCAACCGTTTAATGGATAATTCATTGTACTTGGCAAATTCGCCCTCGATGCGGCCACTACTGTTATCAAACACCAGTTCTACACTGCATTGGCCAACTGGTTTCCTGGCGGAAGAGCCATTAAATATTACATCCGTCATCGCATCGCCACGGAGGTTCTTCGCTGAGCTTTCTCCCAAAACCCAGCGTACCGCATCGATTACATTGGATTTTCCACAACCATTAGGGCCAACGATTGCCGTCATTTCTCCTGGGAACGGAATGGAGGTGGGATCTACAAAAGACTTAAAACCCGCTAACTTAATTTTCTTCAGCCGCATGCAGACCTCACGGCTTGAACGAGAGGCAAATGTAGTAGAGTATCGATACCTACTTTCGTACCGGTGAATATTGACCGATTAACAATCACAGTTTTTGCGCGCTGAATTTAATAATTATTATCTCGCGACTCTACCAAAACTCATAGCCTGTAACAATTGTGATTTTTTTGGGGGAGGTAAAAGCGGTACAATCTGCTGTGAGTGTTATCAGGAGAATAAAAATGCCAGCGAAAAGTGGGATCAGTTATTTTGTGATGGGATTCGGTCTTATCAAAACAAAAGGGTTGAAACGGTTTGTGTTAATCCCTTTAACGGTTAACTTGATTTTATTTGCGACCGCATTCTATTTCTTGTTTGGACAGATTGAATTAGGGATTACATGGTTAATCTCGAGTATCCCTGATTGGTTAGGGTGGATGAAGGATGTGCTGGCGTTTATTCTCTGGCCTATCGCTGTTATCAGTGTTTTACTTATCTTTGCGCTGATATTTGGAACATTAGCGAATTGGATTGCTGCACCATTTAACGGCGTTCTTGCCGAAAAAGTCGAACGTCACCTTACCGGACAACCCCTTGGAGACGAGGGTGTATTAAGTTTGATCCGGGACATACCTCGCGTACTTGGTCGCGAGCTATCGAAGCTGATGTGGTATATTCCTAGAGCGATTGGTTTTTTCCTCATCTTTTTATTTGTTCCGCTTATCGGTCAGGCAATATGGTTTTTGTTCAGTGCGTGGATGATGGCCATTCAATATTGCGATTACGCATACGATAATCACAAAATCAAATTTTCTTCTATGCGCGACCACCTTGGTCAACATAAAGGTTCGGCGCTGTCTTTCGGTTTTATGGTAAACATTTTCTCTTTAATACCAATAATCAATTTCATCGTTATGCCGGTGGCGATTTGCGGAGCCACGGCTATGTGGGTTGAGAAACTACGCCCCGATTTAGACAGGCGAATTAATCAGACGAGGCCTTAAGGCTAACATTTGAATGGATGGTGGTTTGCTTTGACCGTTCATATTTTCGCAACCAGATATCAGCTTGTGTCGCCTGCCCGTTACGATAAAACGATTGGAATAGGTTCATGTAGATGGGCCTGGAAGCAGTGGGATCTTTCAATTGTTGCTCCCACAGCTTTATATACACAGGAGGAATTTTCCCACTGTCGTGATGTTCCAAAAAGGTAATGTCGTTAGTAGGCTTGTAGGCCTTTATGTCAGCATTTGCACAGGTTTTTGCTTGCCAAATACCTGAGAACTCAGGTTGGTTTTGCCATCGGGTGAGGGTTTCAATTGGCGCATACGTTAATTCACCGTCGAAAATAAGATTGGGGGCTTCCTGGCGATTACAATAACGATTTGCCATTCCATTGGATAATGGGTATTCATCAATAAAACCAGCAAAGTGGGCGAGTTCGTGTACAAACACATCGTAGCTATCTGTCACATCTAAAAACATAACACCATTATTGACATTCGCTTTTCCTGATTGAGAAAAGATAACAGCATGGGTGAGGTCTCTGGTCTTCACAGCAAACGAGAGGGGTCGTATATCACACCCAAGGCGACCACTCTTACGCCAATTTTCGTTACAACTCAGCGTCTCCGCTTTAATCCTTACCGGCCTTTGAACACAGATGGGTAATGCCATCAATCTTTTATCACTAGTGAAATGCTGGTAAATATCGTTCGCTCGTTCGGTGGTAGCAAGAGATGTGGTAAATAGTTGAATACGTTGTAAACATTGTTTATGTGTGGGCCAATCGACCGGCCCAATGGAGTCTACCGTGCGCTGAGGATATTTTTCAATTAAATCTAACCAATGCTCTGCTTCTGGGTGACCCTCTTCGACTGCCCGGAGCAAAACCTCTAAGCCTTGCTTATGTTTCCCTTCATCAATGAGAATTCGGCCAAGATAAAACGCACTTTGGGTGAAAGCACCTTGTGTTTTCTCAAGCAGCGGACGCGCTTTTTTTACGTTACCCTTTAGGAGATACCAATCTGCTAGCGCAGCTTGAGCTGGTAAATAATTATTCGCTGATGCCTTGAGTAACCATTTTTCTCGGACGCTCGCGTTTTCGGTAGTCATCGCAAAGGCCAACTGCGCTTCTGGCACGTTACCTTTGGCAGCCATTTGAACTAGTGTTTGATCCTTATCGTCCTTAGAAAGCAAACGATGTAGCGACCAGGCCGCCCCGGGATGACCCAGTGCAACGAGCTTCTTCAGCCAGTATGTCTGCTTAGTTTTTACTGAATAGTCGATTAACGAAGTTTGTGCTTCAGCGTCGCCTGATTTCGCGGCTAACCAAAGTAGCATGCCTGCCTGAGGGGTTTGACTTGCATTAAAGAATAATTGTGCAGGCCACTGCCCAGTCGAACCTGACAGCAAAAAGCACAAAGCCAAAGCCAAAAAAAATCCGCGCATAAACTAAGACTTTATTCAGCTAAATTATCTGGGTTGCGAAGACGTACAAGTTCAAGTCTGGCGTAACGATGCTCGACGTAATCAAATACATTAGTGCTTAACGCGAGTTTAAAATAATTCGCGGCAATTCCTCGGTTACCTTGTTGGGTATGGAATTTTCCTAGGTAAAAATACGCTTCGCATAATCTGTCAGTAAGCTCTTTCTGGCTCGAAATACCATCGAGTAACGCCGCCAGAACCTGCTGTTCGGTCAGCTCACCCAGGAACAAATCTACTAGTTTTGATGCCCAGTGAAGCGGCTCTAGTTTTTCTCGCATCTTCTTTAATTTGACTTTTCCCGCTTCAGCATCAACTTCCGCGGCAGCAAAATACGTCCATAGAGCCCGAAACGGATCGCTCTCATCGATAGCCAGAAAACGATTGAGATCATCTATCGCCAGATCCGAACGACCACCATAATAGAGGGCAATACCTCGATTTAAAAAGGCAAAGTCGTAGTTAGGATTAATGTCCAATGTAGAGTCAAATGCTTCATAAGCCTGGATAAAGTCCATCTGCTGGATATAGTGGATACCAATAGAATTATAGGCTTCCGCCATATCTGGCTTCAATACCAGAGCCTGGGAATAATCGAACTGAGCTAAACCAGCCAGGCCAACACTGTCATATAACATGCCCCGTTGGTAGTACAATTCTGCTTTATCTTCATCATTAATGGCTTCACTGGCCAGGATCTGATTATAGCGCGCAATTGCCATCTGGGAACGTGGGTTAATAGGTGCGGGCTCTGCGAGTAACAAGTTCCCCATTTCTGCTTTGGAACTACTTGGCGGGTTGGTTTTTGCACAACCCCCTAAGAATAAAATGCTACATAAAAATAAAGTGAGACTTATAGAGTGGCGCATGTTAAAAAGAAATCTCGAAAACAAATGGAAAGCTGCACATTGTAAGCAGCGCAAAGTCGTCACAATCGCGTATTTGATTGTAAAAGTAAAGTATAACACGCTAATTATAAAGTAATATGGATAATCAAACCCTTAAGAACCATGCCCTTTCTGCGCAAGAAAAGGCGTATGCCCCCTACTCCAGATTTAAAGTTGGTGCTGCAATTCTAGGCAATGACGGAAATGTCTATTCTGGTTGTAATGTAGAAAATGTTGCCTACCCCCTTGGCCAATGTGCCGAAGCGACCGCCATCGGTTCGATGGTAAACAACGCCTGTACTAAAATAGACAAAATAGTCATTGTAAGTCCCAATGATATGCTTTGCTTCCCCTGCGGTGGCTGTCGGCAAAAAATCGCCGAATTCGCTGATAAAAATACCGAGATTGTTATGTTTAGCCAGCAGGGTAAAGAAAAAAGTGTTCTGTTAGATGAGTTGTTGCCCTTTGCTTTCAACATGGACTAGTTAACCGTCCGGTTCCCCGCAACGCTCGTGCTTTATATTTTCAATCGCGTTTAGATAGTGGAAGAGGAAGACCCTTTACTGCGTCCGAATCCCACTTACTGACAAAACAGAGTTGGATTTTACTAGTAAAAGTATAAAAGAGTTAAACTAAACAATGGATAAGTCTGCATCTACACGAAGAACGATTTTTCGTATTATCAATGGATTTTCTCGAAAATTAAAAAGTAATAAAAATCGAAACATCACCCCCCAAAGTAAATCAAAATCCAGAGGGTTGGTTGAAAGAATAAGTAGAAAGGAATGCGTCGGTTGGTACATCGCAAAAGATGGAAATTCCCCTGCTCCCGAAAACTTCATCTTGGCCGCGGAAGGGAAAAACTGGATAGAATCAGTCACATTATTTTACCGTAAAGATTTATCATCTATTAATGGCGAAAATAACTACGGATTCAAGATAAAGTTTACTGGTGTACTCCCGAAATCGGCTACGGCTAGTCTCTTTTATTATCGAGATAACACAATATTCCATATTCCCCCTGCTCCCGCGGTAAAAAGTCCAATTAGTAAAGTTAGCCCGAAAACACTTGCAATCAACCGCTTCACTGCGGAACTGATTAGTATCGACTGTGAAATTAAAAAACCCCGTCTGTTAAACGGGCTATTGAGTCAACTTGGAGCCACTAAATGAATTTTTAGTGGCTTTAGCTTTACTATAGCATTGTAACTCTATGTAAAAACAAGGGTTTTAATTTGCGCAACAGATATTAGATGTACGATTAGCCTTGTATTAGAATGACTTATCACCTTAATTGACCAATATATACCATTTACCGCTAGGAAACCCTTTCTTTTATTTATTTGAATATTCCTAATGTTATGTTTTTGAATTAACCTAGATTCTTAAACTCTTTATCAAGGAAGGTTATGTTAAAAAAATTTATTAATGGATTACTGTTTGGAGCAGGGTTTGCAATAGCATTTATTGCTGTTGTTTGGGGGTACTTCCACTTTATCAACATAAAGAATCAAGGTTCAGTAGAAGAGGTCGTTTTGGAAGCTCCACCTGTTACTGAGCGACCTGAAAGGTTTTATGGATCTTCTGCTGTTTTTTCAGGAAGCTTTGTTGAAGATCGTAACAAAATTCTAAGCAGTGGTGACGCGATTATCGTAGGTTCAGTTCTAGGAGAAGGCAAACCAATTCAAGGTGTTAAGTTACGTTTAGGGCTTAATGGTGCAGTAATGAGCCAATGGGCAACCACAGATATTAATGGACGTTATCATATTTCTGTGCCAGCAGGCGAATATCAAATTGACGGATACGAGCTAGACTACGACTCTGCCAATATCGTAATGTCAGGGTTAATAGACTCACCCAGAAATCATACATCAAATGACCTTGTTAGTGCTTCTAGTGACAAGGAAGGTAAAGGCTTAAATTTAAGTTATGTTCGCCCAGTGGTTAAGAGTGTCGCTACAAATACCTTGGTATTAGATCAAAATGCGGATATTTCTTGGGAAAAGTACCCCGAAGCATATTCATACGAAGTTCAGTTTTACGAAAAAACTAATCCTGATAGTTATAGAAGTAAACATATTTTTCCTGCTAGTTTAAAAACTAATGAAAATCACCTAAACATTGGGCAATACACCGATAAATTTCAGGAAGGAAGGTATTATCTATTTGACGTTATAGCGCTAGATGAAAATGGTATGGCTATTTCCGCTTCATACCGAAATTTCACTAGCTATGATTTTATTATCATTCCGAATAGCGATTGATTAGGAACAACTTATATTTTATTCCGATAGACTTTGTCTATTAGCTTTTTATCTAAGCTAAATGAAAGTAAGTCTTCTGCTGTACACGCGCTTGTTTTGCATGGGCTAAACAAGCTTACCCGCCCTTTTAGGTTACCCTTTTCTGTGCACAAAAAAAGAGAGCGTCATGCGCTCTCTTTCCTACTTAAGTCAGTCGAAATTTAGTCTTCTTTAGGTTGCTCCGGAGCAGCCGGCTTTTCCAGCAACTCCTTTATGCTTAGGCGAACACGGTTCTGGCGATCAATTTCCATTACCTTTACGTCTACCATTTGGCCTTCAGATAGATAATCCGCCACTTTGTTAACACGCTCGTGAGCGATTTGTGAAATATGTACTAGCCCTTCTTTCCCAGGTAATACTTCCACAAATGCACCAAAATCAACAATGCGAGTAACCTTACCGTGGTATGTTTTACCCACTTCGATCTCAGCTGTAACCGCTTCGATCATACTGATGGCCATCTCCGATTTTGCACGTTCGGTGGCAAAGATCTTAATGGTACCGTCATCTTCGATTTCGATATTAGTGTCTGACGCCTCGGTAATCTGACGAATCATCGCGCCGCCTTTACCAATAACATCACGAATTTTATCTTGATCAATTTTTATCGTGTATATGCGTGGCGCAAATTCACTTAACTCGTCTCGATGTCCGCCAATGGCTTCATCCATCACTTTTAATATATGTAAGCGCGCTTCTTTAGCTTGCTTCAAAGCGACTTGCATGATTTCTTTAGTGATACCTTCGATCTTGATGTCCATCTGGAGCGCGGTGATACCATCGGTGGTTCCGGCAACTTTAAAGTCCATGTCACCTAAATGGTCTTCGTCACCTAAGATATCTGATAGCACTACAAAGTTTTCGTCGCTCTTAACTAAGCCCATCGCGATACCGGCAACGGATGCCTTAATCGGTACACCAGCATCCATCAGCGCCAATGAAGTCCCACACACAGAAGCCATGGAAGAAGAGCCATTTGATTCAGTGATTTCAGACACTACGCGAACCACGTAAGGGAAATCAGCTTCATCTGGCATAACCGCTTGAATACCACGCTTAGCTAAACGCCCATGGCCTATCTCACGGCGCTTTGGAGAACCAATCATGCCGGTTTCGCCCACACAGTATGGAGGAAAGTTATAGTGAAGCATGAAACGGCTATCGCGTTTACCTTGTAGTTCGTCAATCATCTGAGCATCACGCTCTGTGCCCAACGTAGCTACTACAAGTGCCTGTGTTTCTCCGCGAGTAAATACGGCTGAACCGTGTGCTCTGGGAAGAATGCCAGTGGATACGTCCAACGCGCGGACCATCGCTGGTTCACGGCCATCTATGCGCGGTTGACCGTCTAGGATCCGTGAACGTACTACATCACTTTCCAGCTCATGGAGCATGTCTAACGCTTCTTTTTGATCCTGCTCAGAATCACGCTCGATAATTTCTGCCAAAGCTTTTTCAGTAACCGCAGTGACCGCATCTTTGCGCTGCATTTTATCTGAAATTTGATACGCTTCTGTCATACCTTTTTCAGCAAGTTCTTTTACTAAAAGCTTGAGCTGAGTATTTTCTTCTTTAGGCTGCCAATCCCACTTGTCATTGCCAACCATATCTGCAAATTCAGAAACGGCATTGATCACCGTTTGCATTTGCTCATGGCCGAACATTACCGCACCAAGCATGATATCTTCTGAAAGCACGGAAGCCTCAGATTCAACCATAAGTACTGCATTTTGGGTACCTGCAACAACAAGATCGAGTTGGCTGGTTTCTTGTTCAGTGGTACGGGTATTTAATAAATACTCACCATCCGAATAACCTACACGTGCAGCACCGATCGGGCCATTAAACGGCATACCGGAGATCGCTAAAGCAGCAGAGGTGCCTATCATCGAAATGATATCTGTAGGAATGTCAGGGTTCGCAGAAACGACCGTTACCACTACCTGAACTTCATTTTTAAAACCATCTGGAAATAATGGACGGATTGGGCGGTCAATAAGACGTGCGGTGAGTGTTTCACCTTCAGAAGGGCGACCTTCTCGCTTAAAAAATCCACCTGGAATTTTTCCCGCTGCGTAGGTTTTTTCCTGATAGTTTACAGTTAACGGAAAGAAGTCCTGATCTGCTTTGGCTTCTTTTTTGCCTACAACTGTCACTAAAACAGCCGTATCATCCATGCTTGCCATAACGGCAGCGGTTGCTTGACGGGCAATAACCCCCGTTTCAAGCGTTACAGTATGCTGACCATACTGAAATGATTTAGTAATAGGAGTCACTATTTGTCCTTTCTATTCAATTCTATTTTTGTTTCGCTTTTCAACGCGGCCGATAGTATAGCCGCGAAAAGAAGCTAATACCATTATGAAATCAAAATGCCGCTGCAGAAACCATGTTTTTAATCACCGTAGCGTTTCTCTAGCATCTTTTTACTTTTTACTTTTTACTTTTTACTTTTTAGGCTGATGTTTGATCGACATGTCTTAATTTATCCTCTTGTTCTTGCTGCTCTTGCAATTCTTTAAACCACAGACTCATCCAGTCGGCACTAATTTTTTGTTGTAGAGAATACGCTTGATCGGTAGGGCAGAATAACGACACAGTTACAATCAACTTAGCATATTCATTAGTTTCGACCATCACATCCGGATCGATGGAAATAAATTCTGCATCCAAACTACGCTCAATCAATCCCTTATACCGTTCTGCCACATCACGGAAATATTCACAATGAGCCCGTGCCCTGGCAATAAACGCAGGTAGCAACTTGTAGGCATTCACGGTAGGCTCATTCGTTAACGAAAATGTATGCATGGTGTAACGACGTAGGAAGTTTAGATTTCTTACCGTTTGCGTTACCAATTGACTATTTGGCACGTAAATATGCTTACCCGTGTACGAAAAAGATTCCGGATCGACTTCCAGCAAAGCGGTCTTAGCCCAATCCATCTCCACCACTTCACCCAGATTCTGATTCATTTGTATCCAGTCACCTACCCTGAACGGTCTGGCCCCGAGATAATAAATGAAGCCCATAAAACATTGGATAAACTCTCGGGTAGCTAACACAATTGCCACCATAAAGGCAGCAATTGAAATCGCCAAAGACTGAATTTCCGAGCCCCATACAATCATCAGGAGGATAATGAGAAACGCATTGCCCAATTGCGCAAGGATGGTAATCTGATGCCTCGTGTCTTCTCCTTTTCGATTACTTCTTTTTTTAATAATCTTAAGGATCAGACGCTTTACTAGAAGAAAAACAACTATTAATAACGCAGAGGCGAGCAATTTATTTGTCACCAATATTGCTACCACTTCACTCCACACTGCGTTAATTTCTGTCACTCACCCACTCCTTAATTAATAAAAAAACACCGGAAATATTTTCCGGTGCTTAACATTATGAACAAGGTAAGCTATTGATACAATACACATCAGTTACGATCTGATTTGCCCTTCTCCATTGACCAGGTACTTTTCAGTGGTAAGGGACTCCAGCCCCATCGGACCATAGGCATGTAGTTTGGTGGTGGCGATTCCAATCTCTGCACCTAAACCTAATTGACTGCCATCCGAGAAGCGGGAGGATGCATTCACCATTACCACCGACGCATCAACCGTTCGTTGGAAACGCGAAGCTGCAGCCCTATCTTCGGTACAGATAACTTCCGTATGGTTACTCCCAAAGCGAGCAATGTGCTGAAGTGCATGATCCATATCATCCACCACGCGGATAGCGATTTCCAGGTCAAGATATTCCTCACCGTAACCGGACTCATCAATGATGTCGGCATCGGGAAACCATTCGCTTGTGCGTTTATCTACGTGCAATTTAACCTTATGTTCGCGAAGTGCCTCTGCCACTTTTGGAAGAAAATCACCGGCGATCGCCTGGTGAACCAATAACCCCTCCAGCGCATTACATACACCAGTGCGCTGAGTTTTGCCATTTAACAGCAAGTTCATTGCCTTATCCAAATCGGCATCTTTATCTACATATAAATGACACACTCCTTTGAAATGCTGGATTACCGGCACTTTTGCGTTGTCAGTTACATAATTAATCAACCCTTCACCGCCACGCGGTATTATCACATCAATGTAATCGCGTTGATTCATCAATTCCTGCATTAAACCACGATCTGGATTTGGCACGACTGTAATTAACGCCTTAGGTAAATTGTGTTTCTCCAGCACATCCTGCAGTAAGCCCGCGATGACCAAACTGGTGTCTAGGGCTTCTTTACCGCCACGTAGAATAACCGCGTTTCCTGATTTAAAGCACAAGGCACCTGCATCGGCCGTCACGTTAGGACGCGCTTCATAAATCATGCATACCACCCCTAACGGGATACGCATCTTCTTAATATCCAATCCATTAGGTCGTTTGCCAAATTCACGTGTGGCACCGACGGGATCAGGCAACTCAACAATAGTTTCAATCCCCGCCGCCATATCTTCGATGCGCTGTTCATCCAAAACCAATCTGTCCACCATAGATGCTTCCAGATTGTTTTCTTTGGCGCGAGCGACTTCCTTTTTGTTCACTTCGATGATTTTTTGTTTGTTCGCACGAATGGCATCAGCCATGTCCTGCAACACTTCATTCTTTTTACTTTCTTCCAAGACAGCCAGCTCGTAAGCCGCTGATTTGGCTTCTTGCGCTAGTTGTGTAATTAAACTCATTCTTTCTCCAAATTTGCTATATGCTTATTAGAAATAATTGGCCCAGTTTTTTTCTCAAATTCCTGAGCAAATTCTTCATTGTCTTGCTTGGCTATAAAATTCAACAAGCAGCTACTGTAATTTGAGCGCGCTTTGACTAGTTTTGTACCATCATCCTTTCTTACCAAAATGGTGTCACCTACCGAAAACTCACCTTTGACGTCAATAATTTCACTGCTGGTCAACTGTTCGGCTTCACTTTCAAGCGAGGCGGCAAAATCACTTTCAACGATAACTTCACCTTGTGCATTAGACGTATGACGCATCCAATGAATATTTTCTTTCATAGGCTTATCGTGTGCCTGAAAATGGGTACCAGGGTTCTTCCCATCCAGTAACAGATTAAAGGTTGTTTCGGTAAAGCCATTGACGATAAAGGTATCAATTCCATGCGAAACAGCTTTTTCTGCTGCCTCGATTTTAGTCCGCATGCCGCCAGTGCCTACACCACCTGCAACTGCGCCACCGGCCATGTCATAAATACTTTGGTCAATGTTGTCCACCCAGGATAATAGTTTTGCATCATCGTGTTCATTTGGATTTTTGTCATACAATCCATCTACATCAGAACAAATAATAAGCGCATCAGCATCGGCGGCAGCAGCAACCATCGCCGATAAATTATCATTATCGCCAACCTTAAGTTTATCCGTGGTAACCGTGTCATTTTCATTGATTATGGGCAGTATCTCATGCTCCAACAAACTGAAAATAGTCTCACGAATACTGATATAACGCTCTCTGTCGCGCAGGTCAGCATGGGTTAACAAAATTTGCGCGGAAGGAAAGTCAAATAATCTATCCCATGTAGCAATCATTTCTGTTTGCCCCGCTGCTGCCATCGCTTTTTTAACTGCGATTTCAGATTTCTCATGGTCGCTGAACTGATGTGCACCGGCTGCCACTGAACCAGATGACACCAGCACCACCTGTGTGCCCATCGCTCGGCATTTAACGATAAACTGGGCGATACTCAATAAATAGTGGCTGCTACAGCCAATCTTGTTGGGAGAGATCAGTGCGCTCCCTACTTTGACTACCACACGTTTCCAATTATAACTCATGTATCTCACTCACCTTACGTTTAACTTTTTTGATCTGCCATTTCCTGAGTAGCCTCTGAAAACATCTGTATAGTTTTAGGGCCAGGCTCTGTATCGAGTTTTGACACTCCCCACAGCGTAAGCGAACTTACAAGAAACCCAGGAACGATTTCGTACATCACACTGCTTAACGTTTGCCCGTCTGGTAATAGCGGCACATAAATCCAAACCAGAACGGTGGCCGCACCGGAAGTGATGCCCGCTAACGCAGCTTTGTGCGTCAGGTCCTTTTTATACAGGCAAAACAGTACTAACGGACCAAAAGCTGCACCGAACCCTGCCCACGCATTGCTGACTAACGACAAGATGCTATTCGATTGATCCATGGCCAACATTAACGCTGCAATTGCCACGCCAGCCACACCGAACCGCCCCATGGTCACGGTTGCCTTCGCACTGGCTTGTTTGGTGGATACCACGTTCAAAATATCTTCCGTCAACGAACTTGCTGACACTAATAGTTGCGATGAAATCGTGCTCATAATCGCTGCTAAAATTGCGGCCATTAAGAAGCCACTAATTAACGGATGAAACAATATTTGCGAAAAAATAATAAATATCGTTTCTGGGTCAGCCACATCTAAATTAAATTGATTAGCATAGGCAATACCAACGAACCCGGTTGCTAACGCGCCAATAATAGTAACGAGCATCCACGACATGCCAATGTTCCGTGCAGTAGAAACCGCGCCAACGGAGCGAATCGCCATGAAACGAACGATGATGTGAGGCTGTCCGAAATAGCCAAGGCCCCAGGCCACACTGGAAACTAACCCCACTAACGTTAGCGACTGCCACGTCTCACTTAAATTTGGTATTGATTCAAATGCCGCGGCATTTAGTTGTTCGACACTGTCGAACTGAGTAAAAGCCACCACAGGAACTAACACCAGGGCCACAAACATAATGCAACCTTGGACAAAGTCGGTGAGACTCACCGCAAGAAATCCACCTAACAAAGTATAGGACACCACAACACCAAGTGTGATCAAAAGTCCTAACTGATAATCCAATGCAAAGGCACTTTCAAACAACTTGCCCCCAGCGACAAGGCCAGCTGAAGTGTAGAGCGTAAAAAAGAGCACAATAATTACTGCTGAAACGATTCGAACACTTGCATTTGCTTGACCAAATCGCTTGGCAAAAAATTCAGGAACTGTAAGCGAGTCGTCGGCGACCTCCGTATACACACGAAGCTTCGGTGCGACGAGCAAATAGTTCACCAGGGCGCCTGCCACCAAGCCAATGGCGATAAACATAGCGTCAAACCCGGCCACAAACATAGCGCCAGGGAGACCCATTAACATCCAACCACTCATGTCCGATGCACCAGCGGATAGTGCGGTGACCTGAGGGCTGACCTTACGTCCCCCGAGAATATAACCGGAAATATCGCTTGTTGACTGTCGATATGCGAATAAGCCAATACCCAGCATCGCAACAAAATACAATGCCAGTGAAATGTAGCTCTCTGCTTGCATAAAAGAAAAATTACCTCAGTTACTAAAATATAAGATGTTCAAAGCAGTTTTACATCGAACACCATTAATTCGAACACTAATTATATTCATATCTTACGTTAGAATGCAACTGAGGGAGTTTATCAACTAGTACTTATCTTACTTAGATATGTAATCCCTTGCCTGTCATATCAAGGATTACTCGATTACAGAGACCTAGTTATATAACTAATATTTTCAATCACTTACTTTTACAGAACGCCAAAAGTGAGAAGTGGCGAGAAGCTTGAAACAGCACGTAGGAAATTATCTAACGTATAAAAATAATGACTATAAGGCAAAATACCCTCCCGATTCATTGAATTGCAATAATTTGACTAAGAAGCCTTTCAGTCGCGGAAACTGCGTTATCATGCAGAATATTTTCAGGTGCATATTCAGCTACTCTGCGAATAATAGTTTCTCTCTCAGAACGGCTTTCAACCACTTCATATAGTTTCGGGTGAAGGTAATATTGTTGGCAGACTGCAGGTGTATTTCCCAGCATCGAAGCCACGTGCTTGGTAAGTGTTGTGGACCATTTTCGACGTGGACTTTGGCTGACCATTTCTTTTATCGAAGGTAAACTGAACAATCCAAAGCGACAAGCGGCCCAGGTTCTGAAATCTTTACAAGAGTAGTCATTGCCCAAATGCGTATGGATAAAATGATTCACATCATCGCTATCCACATCATGCCAACGCCCCTCATCATCCATAAATCTGAACAACGCATACCCTCTTTGCTCGGCACTTTGCGAGACCAAATCAGCTAGTTGAGGGTTTTCTATTTCAACGTTCCTATCTTTATTATGCTTTCCAATAAAATTTAACCTTACCGCCCCACCATCTGTATAAACATGTTTACGTCTGAGAGTGGTGATACCATAGGTATTGTTCTGCTCTGTATATTGTCGATTACCCGCCCTCAGCCCTGTATGATCTAGTAATAACGTCACTAAGGATAAGGTTTTATCCATTGTCCATTGTTGTTCATGAACATGACTCCAACAATACTTTCTGAATTCAGGCAAACCACTACCAAAATCGCTCAGCTTCGCAAATTTTTCCTGCTGACGAGCTTTATGCCAATTTTCATGGTAAAGATATTGCTTGCGCCCTTTGGTATCATATCCCACAGCTTGCAAATGCTGTGTAGGCGAACGACTTATCTGAACATTTTTCCAAATAGGTGGAATGACAAGCCCGTCAATGCGTTTCAACAGTTTTTTATCGGTAACTTTTTTCCCAGATTCGTAAAAATATTCGAACCCTTTTCCACGGCGTTTCCTAAGAATGTCTAAAGAAACTGATTCCATATTAATGCGACCCATGTCATTCCCCGTCAAATTCACTACTTCTTACTGCCCTGATACACTATCCGTTTACAAATTTTTGGCCATTCCCCCCTTATTTTTGTCCTTGCCTATGACAGAAAATGAGAAATTATTGCAGGCCATCTCGAAATTTATTCCTGCTATGCCTCATTCTTGCAGGTCAAGACCGGGTGTTTAAAATAAAATCTTTTAACTTTTAGGCGGTTATCTGTTTAAGGTTTGAACAGGTACGATGTTTGAAGGATATAAACAGTTAATAAGCTAAAGTTGACTAACAGATGCCCCTTTGTTCATTCTATTCATGTGAAGGCTGCAAAATAATTAGCAACTTGCGTTAAGAGAAAAGGAGGATGCATGAGTCATAAGGCAGAACATCACGATACGCTCAAGGAAACGTTAGTTGATTCCAATCACCTACAGATCGCTGCCATTTACGATACCGCTGAAGATGCCCGACTGTCAGCCGAAGAATTGAATCACGACACCGGCATTGATCGGAATCAAATTGTGGTGATAGACCCCAATGATGCTCATTATAGTGAGAAGCTGGAAGGTTCCAGCCGGACAATTGGCAAGTCAATGTGGAACTCTCACTTATTACTTGGCGGCATTGGATTATTGGCTGGCTTGATCGCCGCATCTTTACTGGTTAACTTCGGACCGGCCCTTACCCAACAGAACCCATTTTTCACTTATATTGCCTTGATTAGCCCCGGGCTCTTTATCGGTTTGTTTGCAGCGGGTTTATTTAGTTTACGGCCAGATCGTACTGAAATCATCGATACCGTTAGGCACGCGATAAAAACGCGTCATTATGCCTTAGTTATAAACCTGAAAAAAAATCAATCCGCAGCCAAGGTGACACAAGTTCTAAGACGCAAGAGTTCACAAGTGGTCGAAGCTATCCACTAACCCCACAGGGTGAAGGAAATACGTGTTATAAGCGTGCTTTTCACCACTCGATTGGCTTTTTATCTCGGAAAAATCCACCATTGGGGCCATCCTGCTCCAGCGAACCTAGCCACAGAGCGGTTTCCGCTCCCTGTTGCGGTGAGCGAGGTGCATCTTTCCCGCCCATGCGCGTGTGCACCCATCCTGGACACATGGCGTTTATTTTAACATTACGGTTTTCTGGTACGATATTAGACAAGTTTTTAGTCAGTGCGTTTAACCCCGCTTTACTGACTGCATACGCCAAAGGCCCTTCCATCCCTTCTGTGAATGCTCCCCACCCTGACGATATATTAACGATACGACCGTAGTTTCGCTCCAACATCCCTGGCAGTAGCAACTGACATAATAAAAAAGGCCCTTTAACATGAACCTGTAGAGACTTTTCAAAGTCTGCTTCTGCCAATTCTTCAAAAGATGAATCAATGAGAATGCCAGCGTTGTTAACGAGAATATCAATATCCCCATAGACTGCTTCAGCCCGCACAATACACTCTTTAATGGTACCTGGATTGGTCAGATCGATTTCGAGCACTTGAACATCATTGCCAGGAATTTCATTTCGTGCAGACTCTCCCTCCGACTCATCTCGCACTCCCATTAACACTTTACATCCCCTGGCAGCAAAACCTTTGGCTATTTCCAGCCCTATTCCGCGATTAGCACCAGTCACTAAGACAGTTGAAGTCATATTGATTCCTTCGATTTTACCTTACTAAGGATTTGGTTTAAGAAGTTCACCAGCTCAATAAGCACTGGTAGCAAAAAAGCCCAGATTATTCCTAAAATCACAAATGTAGTCAGTGGGGAATAAGAAAATTGCACCGCATCAAAATGGTGTCCGGCGAAATAGCTAACCGGACCGGCTATCGCACCTACCCCCATTTGAATAACGCGACTTTTAAGCCATATAGACAAACTGTGGTAAATGGAAAGCGCAAATGCAGCCCATAGCACGACTAACCAAAGGGGAATTAAACCCACTGAATATTGCTGGGAAAAAACAAAAACATTTGTCACAGCGAGAATGTTGTCAATTACGCAACCGACTAATACTCCCAACACCATCACAACGGTATCGGTTTTTTTAGTTTTGGTGATAAGAAAATGCAGAAAGAAGAGGGCCAAGATCCAATAGATAAACCTCATTTGATAAACCACTGCTAAAAACCATACAACTTGAAACCACGCTACGTTAAATAGTAAAAAGTGTCGGCTTTGTGGTGTATGTAACATTTCCCAGCCCATTTTTCTGCCAATAGAATTCTGACGAATCTAAATTTATCTACATCATCTTGCTACGAAACTGAACTAACATGGTTCAATTCACAGTAGTAATAAGGGCATGGAAAGAAAGGAGAAATATACGTGAAGATGGTGAAGTACTATCTTATAGGTGCTCTAGTCGCTGCTTTGTTCGCCTGGTTTTCGCCGTGGCTAATTCTAAGTATTGTATTTTGGTGGATTGCACTTTCCCTCACCGTCGTCAGTAGCGCCTATATTTTTGGGTATCCTTCCTTATTTCGTAAAAGGAATGATGGCAGTATTCCTTTTTATGTCAGATGGATGTTCATTCCCTTCTTACTAGGTACGGATGCCTACAATAGCTGGGCACGTAAACATGATAAAGTCCCCCCGATTCAGCAAATCGATGACCACCTGTTTCTGGCTTGCAGGTTATTTAACAAAGACATAGAAACACTTAACCAACTGGGTATTACCGCCATTTTAGACGTCACTGCTGAGTTCGATGGTCTGGATTGGACGGCACACCAGGCAGATTGTGACTATTTGAATATTCCTGTTTTAGATCATACCAGTCCAACACTTGAGCAATTAAACACCGCAATAAACTGGCTCGATCAACATATTAGCGAGGGAAATAAAGTCGTCGTTCACTGTGCGCTGGGTCGTGGCCGCTCGGTGTTAACCTTAGCAGCCTATTTGTTAACGAGAGATGACAGCTTATCCGTGATGGATGCAATGAATAAGATACAGTCGGTTCGCAGCACCGCACGTTTAAATAAAAGACAGTTAAAGTCGTTGACTCAGATCAAGCAAGGTGGTCGGCTAAAATTGCTTAATTCGCTTATCCTTGTAGCCAATCCGGTGGCTGGCGGAGGTAAATGGGAAAGAGAAAAAGAAAACATCTTAGCTCAGCTAAATCCACATTTTCGCGTCAGTGTTTTTGAAACCAAAGAAGATTTATCTGCTACCACATTAACCAAAAAGGCTATCCAAAAGGGCGCAGATATTGTCGTTGCTTGTGGCGGCGATGGGACGATTTCTGAGGTGGCAAGGCAGTGCCTTGAAACAAACACGATCCTTGGAGTAATTCCTTTAGGAACAGCGAATGCTCTCAGTCAGGTATTGCACGGCGTATTTCAGCAAATCGACCCGTTCGATACGGCATGTCAAACCATCATCGAAGGCAAAGTTACCAAAATTGATACAGCATTATGCAATGACAAGCTGATGCTTTTAGCCGCAGCCGTTGGTTTTGAAGAGAAAATGATAGCCACCGCAGACCGTTCACAGAAAAACGAAGGCGGACAGATGGCTTATCTTAAAGGTCTATGGGATGCCATAGGCAAAAACGAAACCCTTCATCTAGAAGTGAAATTTGACCATGAACCAGTAGAGTCTCTGGACACTCCCAGCTTAGTGGTTGCGAATGCAGCTCCTATCACTACCGCCCTAGCGCAAGGGGGCGATGAGCCTGATTTAACCGATGGTAAATTAGATATTACCTGGCTCACTCCACAGGAAAACTCTGATCAGCAGCTATTATCCTTAGCCGAACTGGTATTCAGTGATGCAGAAACAAAAAAGGATTCCCCCAGAGTGAATCATAAACAAGCATCTGAAGTTGAGATATCGTTTGCGCGGGAACGTGAGTACGCATTGGATGGAGAAATTTTTAAGGCAGAAAAAATCCATATTAAAATTCTGCCGAAAAGCTTAAAGATCTTAAGCGATGGGCAATTGAACTCGTAAATATTGAGTGGTAGTACACTGCATTGGGGGGACACCGTACGCCAAATGGCTGTCCCGTTGGTTAACTTCATGCTAAAGGAACGTTGGTATGGCGTACACATCAAATTTGGATGAATTTAAAGCGTGGATTACCCAACGCTATCCAGAGCAGAAAGAATATTTACAAGCCACTTTCGATATAGCGAAAGATGTTATTCCCGTATGTAACGCAAATGAAAAATACAAACAATGGGAAGTATTTAAGCGCCTATGTGAGCCAGAACGCATCATTTACTTTAGCGTTTCATGGCTGAATGATAACCACGAAATTGAAATCAATAAGGGGTGGCGTGTTCAGCACAATGGCTTAATTGGCCCATATAAAGGTGGCCTACGGTTTCACCCCACCGTAAATGAGTCGGTGTTAAAGTTTCTGGCCTTTGAACAGTCATTCAAGAATGCGTTGACAGGCCTACCTATTGGCGGTGCCAAGGGCGGGTCGGACTTCAATCCGAAAGGGCGAAGTGACTATGAAGTCATGCGATTTTGCCAGGCCTTTATGCAAGAGCTACAGAGACACATTGGCCCTTACACTGATGTTCCCGCGGGTGATATCAACGTGGGAAGTCGCGAAATAGGATATTTATACGGCGAATATCGGAAAATAAATAACCGCTTTGGCGGCGCCATCACGGGTAAAGATATTGAATTCGGTGGTAGCTATGTGCGTACTGAAGCGACAGGTTTCGGCTTGGTTTACTTTCTTGACGATGTGTTAAAACAGGCTGGGACAAGTATAGAAGGTAAGCGTATAGCTGTATCTGGAGCCGGCAACGTCGCATTACATACTGCATTAAAAGCGACTCAGCATGGTGCAAAGGTGATTTCCTTATCCAATAGTCGCGGCACGTTATTTTACGAAAAAGGCTTTAGCGAAGAGGATTTAAAATGGGTCATCGATCACAAAGGAAAACCTGACAACATTTTGCTATCCCTCAATAAAAAAATAAAAGGCGCTTGGGAGGCAAACGCGACGCCATGGAGTGCCGAAGTCGATATCGCTCTGCCCTGTGCGACGCAAAATGAGTTAATTGGAAAAGATGCGAAATTATTGATAAAAAATGGCTGTAAATTTGTTCTCGAAGGGGCCAATATGCCTTGTAACGAAGCTGCGCAGAAAGCATTTACGGAATCCAAAATAGTGTTTGTTCCGGGAAAGGCGTCAAATGCGGGTGGAGTGGCGCTCTCTGGCCTTGAAATGGCACAAAACGCTACGTTTCATAAAGCGACGTATGAGGCGATGAATTCAGCTCTACAAGAAATTATGGCGAACATTCATCAGCAGTGTGTGAAAGAAGGTGACGAAGGGGACTTCATCAATTATGCAAAAGGCGCAAACATTGCTGCATTTAGACGGCTGGCCGATGCCATGGTAGCCCAGGGAATATAAGTAAATTATTCGCAAGTGCAAGAAAAATATGCCATAACCTGTGTAAAAAAAGCGCACAAGTTGACTTGCAATCTGTTCCCGTTCAAATAGCTTTCTTTTTTGCTATGTATAACATGGACTTAGAGAGTTTAGTTTTCTGGAATGAATATCGCATCAGATAAAGTAAGTTGGATGAGGAGATATTCCATGAAAATTTTTGAAGCGCTAAGACAAGACCACGAAAAACAACGTCTATTACTAAAGATTTTGGCCGAAACGAGTGGTGACACTCCTGCTAGAAGAGAATATTATGCTGAATTAAAAGAGCAGTTGGAAACCCATGCTACAGCAGAAGAGCGCTATTTTTATTCTCCACTGATGAAGTCTGATAACACAGTAGAACTTTCTCGTCATGGTGTAGCCGAGCATCATGAAATCGATGAGCTTCTCGAAAAACTTGACAATACTGACATGAGCTCACCCGCTTGGTTACGTCACTTAAAAACGTTGCAAGAGAAAGTTGAACATCATCTTGCGGATGAAGAACGCGAATTTTTCCAAGTTGCAGGCAAAGTTTTAAACGAATCACAAAAAGAAAAATTAGCTAACAATTATCAGCAAGAGATGCGGGCTGAGCTTCACCATTAATGCTTCTACCGTTATAGACGGACTTCCTTTTTCTTAGTGGGTACTGGTACCGGTGCCCGCGACATTCCTCTGAATCATCCCCTTCGGTAAATCTCACGGCGCTTCTAATACCAAACATCAGTGCGGAATGGTATTAGCCAGGATTACGCGAACGTTAATTGATAAGCAATTTCCTTTTTAACAGGTCTATTTAGCTATATCTGTCGTTTAAAGCTTAAACATTCATATTTCAATAAATTAATGCGCTTAAACAAATTCAAGACTCGCCTCCAGACAATGTGGGAAGGTGTCAGTACTAGCTATTGGTTTATACCTGTAATCATGATGATAGGTATGACTATACTCTGTTTAGCATGTCTATTCGTCGTCCAGCGTTCGCAATTGCCTGAATTTATAATTGATTTTATTCCAACTGTTAAAGAAGTCGGTGCCAGGCAATTACTTTCGACACTGGCCACTGCCATTATCACTGCGACAAGTATCGCTTTTTCGATGACCATTGTGGTACTGACGATGGCGTCGGCTCAATTCGGCCCTCGCCTATTGCGTACCTTTATGTTAGACAAAGCCACGCAAAGCGTATTAGGCATTTTAGTGTCGTCTTTCTTATTTTGCATAATTGCGCTTCATCACCTGGGAGAAATTCGCGATGATGCAGACGCTTTGTCCATTATTTCAACTGTGACACTTACCATCGGCATATTGAATTTGTTAGCGCTCATCTTTTTCATTCATCATCTCTCTAACGCCATTCAGGCGGAAGAGGTAATTCACAAAAGTTTTGAAGATTTTAAGCTAAACCTTTCTTCTTTGCTTCCTAAACCTGAGAAAGAGAGTAACGAACAACCGGTCCCGGAGCGGATTCTTCCCAAAGCTGAGTTTCAAATATCTTATTTTTCTGAGTCGGGCGGTTATGTTCAAACGGTTAACTACGATGAATTTCTTAAATCTGAAATCAATGGCGTATGCGGTTTTGAGATTTTAGTCAGGAGCGGTGATCACGTCATGCCTGGAGATGAAATCGTCGTCATCCATTCAAATTATGCGTTAACCGAAGATGACCTCACAAGTTTAAACGGTTTGATTCTGTTGGGGCATCGAAGAACACCTGTACAAGATCCTGAATTTGCGGTTAGACAGCTGGTGGAAATAGCACTGCGTGCACTATCACCTGGAATAAACGACCCATTTACGGCAATCTCTTGTCTAGACAAGCTTACGACGGCATGTATTTTAATGAGTCGTCGTCCTTTTCCTTTTAACACTATTCTCAATACTAAAGGCCAAATCTGGTTGAAACGCCGAACCTTCAACTTGTGTGGTGTTATCAATATGTCATTTAATCAAATACGTCAATCTGGGAAAGCCCACGTAGCGGTCGGCTTACATATTCTAGATTGTTTACATAAACTGTCATGCCATCTGGATAAGGAATATGAATCTACTATTCAGCAACAAGCTAATGCGACTTGTGAACTATTGTTAGATGCCAGACCATCGCTGGTAGACAAAGAAAAAATTAGCCAACGGATGGTAAACTTTGACGTTCACGAGACGGTGTTTGCACCGCGTAATCGCGCTAAGGAAAGGTCTGGAGGAGCCAATTAGATATTGGCCCCCTCGACACCTGCAATCATCATCGTGTAACAATGATGTATATGGCGTGAATTATACCTGGAATATAACCCAATAACGTCAGTATCACGTTGATCCAGAAATGTTTACCTAAGCCCACTTGTAAGAAAACTCCAAGCGGAGGCAATAATATCGAGAGAATAATGCGTATTATATCCATTTCGAAATCCTCAATTAGTATTAACTATGTGTTTTACAACATGGACGATCGTCCATCAGCACAATAATGCGAGCTTAATAGCGATCACTACACTTTATTCTGCAAGTTACTTGCCAAACTTCCATTGAAAATTATTGGTGGTAGGCTTTGCATTAGTTGAGCGCATATTTGTATGAAAAAAGAGAGCGGTTATTAGCCGTATATCTATGAGATAAAAGTGGCTCCTCCTCCCGCATAACAAACCGTCAGTCCTTATGCCGCCAAGGAGAGGCTAACAAGCATGCTCACCTTGCTGTAGCATGACATTTTGTTTATTGCTACCTATAGATGCGTTGGTTGTAAGAAATAGCCTTATCCTAATTTGAGCGATAATAAGGTTTTCAACTTAGGGGGCTCACGAGAAGATAGGCAATTCATTAGTCAGTAATTGCAATTTTGAATATAGAATCGTGCAAAACTTTCAAATTTCGTTTCGCTGCTTCACAGCTATTTAGCACACATTCGCTGCGCCCATTAAAAAAACCTAATGGTCCAGCGACCAGCAAAAATGAATTTATATCCCAATGTAGTGCAAATGAAACGATATGTGCAGCAAGAGAAATGATTAAACTACGTAGTCAGAAAAAAGCCCCGCGCATTACAAGAATCTGCACTATAGCTATCTTCCCCTAGCGGGCCTAAACGACTGGTTGAAGAAACTCAAGTCAATACTTGTAAGCCAGTGTGGAACTTCTTTCTTATGCTGCGTCCATTTACCTTAGCGAGCCTGCAATCAATTCATATAAAAAATCAGTACAGATTGATATCAGTTTTAAGCTGGCTTACCAACACGTATTCAAAAAGGGAATGAGCACCGAGCACTCTTTCGATTCATCTATAAATTGAGGTAATTAAAATTAATCGTTTTGGGGGTTGTTTAATGCGTCTGAGCAAAATAAAAAAGTCGAATACGTTGTTATAGACGGCCCTTCAATCTATAAGCGGGAATTTCATCAAATTGGATCCACTGCTTATGCGACAGGATCGATAAACTGAAAGAGTAAATACGAAAAAAGCTGCACTCTGTGCAGCTTTTTTTAAAATATGGTGCGGAAGGCGGGACTTGAACCCGCACGAGCTATGCTCACCACCCCCTCAAGATGGCGTGTCTACCAATTCCACCACTTCCGCTAAAATTTACTTGTCACCGTTTTTTTCGTTTTCAGTTTCAGAAACTGGCACGTCAGATTGCTGTTGATTTCCAACGGGAACATCTGAATCCTGTTGATCCCCTACAGGAACATCAGAATTATTTACTGGAATAGTCGATTCTTCATTCGCAACCGAACCCTGTTGTACGGCAGGCACATCTAAATTATCCCACTCGTCTTCTGTAGACTCTCGGTTTGCAGTCAGGTTACCTAGTATCAAACTGATTAGAAAAAATAAGGTCGCAAGCACACCCGTGGTGCGCGTCATAAAATTACCCGATCCACTTGAACCAAAAACCGTATTTGAACCACCCGCACCAAACGATGCGCCCATACCAGCTCCTTTGCCTTGTTGGATCAGAACAAATCCAATCAACATAAGTGCAACAATCAGGTACGACACTAACAGCACTTCGTATAACATAAATACCTCGTCAGTTTGCCGCTTGGCAAATTGCAATAAAATCTTCTAACTTAAGACTAGCACCACCAATCAGGCCGCCATCCACATCGGGTTGAGAGAAAAGCTCTTTGGCGTTATCGGCTTTAACACTTCCGCCGTAAAGCAAACGCATCCCATCACCAAGCCCCGCCGCGTGTTCATTTAACGTGCGACGTATAAATGCGTGCACTTCCTGAGCTTGTTGAGGTGTAGCCGTTTTACCCGTTCCAATCGCCCAGATTGGTTCGTATGCAATGACACATTGCGCCAGCGCCTCAACACTGAGCAAATCTGTTAATGCGTTAATCTGCTCTGCAATATAGGTCTCAACAGTCTGCTGCTCGCGAACATCTAACGGTTCGCCTACACAAATAATGGGCACCAAACCATGTTCAACTGCTTGTTGCGCTTTTTTTGCAACAAGCTCACTACTCTCCTGCTGGGATTCTCTCCGCTCAGAATGGCCAACAATTACGTGGCTTGAACCTACCTCTTTAAGCATAGCTACTGATAATTCACCAGTATGTGCACCATTTTCAAGGTGGCTTACATTCTGCGCACCAAGACTGAAATCATGGCCCGAAAATAACGGCAAATATACTGATGGAGGACAAATTACTACGGAGCACGTTAACTGTTGTGTTTTTAGCCCCTTGGAAAACTGCTCGACCAAGTAACGGTCTCCATTCATCTTCCAGTTTCCAGCCACCATAGGTATGCGGTTGTTTTCCATTTCTGTTCCAGCCTTAGCCCTATTTAAGCGGGCGTGATATTAACGATTTCGGGATTAATATACAAGTATAAAAACGCTTTTACATAAACATGCGCGTTAACTGGCTACTTTACGTACAGCATCTGCAATGCACTGAGACCACTTGACGGATGCAGCTTCATCTTCTGCTTCAACCATCACTCGAATTAATGGTTCGGTTCCACTTTTACGTAACAAAACCCTACCTGTTTTACCGAGCGCTTTTTCGGCGTCTACCGTGGCAGATTTAACGTGTTCGTCATCCAGAGGATTTTTACCATCAGGCGCATAACGCACATTAACCAATTGTTGAGGATATTTTTCAAAGCCACTACTTAACGCATGCAGGTCCATAGTAGATCTGATCATGGCGATTAACACCTGTAAACCAGCAACTATCCCGTCACCAGTTGACGCAACATTTAAATTTAATATATGGCCGGAACTCTCCCCGCCAATACTCCAGCCTTTTTGCTGCAATAACTCCATGACGTAACGATCACCGACTTTACTTCTAGCGAAAGGTACTCCCAACTTATTAAGCGCATTTTCAAGCCCCAGATTACTCATTAAGGTTCCTACCACGCCACCTTGCATCCTACCGTTCTTAAGTGCATCTCTGGCAATCATGAAAAGGATTTGATCACCGTCGATGATATTACCCAATTGGTCCACCATCATTATCCGATCACCATCGCCATCCAAGGCGAACCCAACATCAGCTCCTGTTTCCAGCACTTTATCTACCAATCCCTGTAGTGATGTGGCACCGACATTTTCATTGATATTGAGACCATTAGGAGCCGTGCCAATTTCAATAACCTCTGCACCTAGTTCATCTAACACATTGGGAGCGATATGGTACGTAGCGCCATGGGCACAATCGACTACTATTTTTAATCCGTGCAGGGATAGCTCAGAAGGGAATGTCCCTTTACAAAACTCAATGTACCGTCCTGCTGCATCGCCAATCCGGGTAGCTTTTCCTAATTTATTAGAAGCTACACACGTCATGGGTTGATCCATCATTGATTCAATGGCCAGTTCGATATCATCATCTAACTTGAAGCCATCAGAGGAAAAGAATTTTATTCCATTATCATAATAGGGGTTATGCGAGGCACTAATAACTATTCCTGCTTCAGACCGAAACGTTTTAGTCAGATACGCTATTGCAGGGGTGGGCATCGGCCCGAGCAATCCTATATTGATTCCTGCGGCCGACAATCCCGCTTCCAGTGCAGATTCCAACATATACCCCGAAATTCTGGTATCTTTTCCGATTAATACTTTGTTTGTTCCCCTGCCCGCTAGTACCTTACCCGCGGCCCAGCCTAATTTTGTTACAAATTCAGGGTTAATTGCACTCTCACCCACTTTTCCGCGGATACCATCAGTACCAAAATATTTACGATGTCCCATCAGGATTCCTTAATCTCTTTATTTTTCTAAGGCATTTAAATAATTAACAATTTTTATGGCGTCACACGTTTGTTCAACATCGTGTACACGCAATATCTTTGCGCCATTTAGTGCTGCGATTGTAGCGACTGCAACATTGCCTGCCAATCTCTCGTTTACTTCACGTTGAAGTAATTTACCTAGCATTGATTTATTAGACATTCCTACCAAAAGAGGTAAACCCTCTACTGAAATATGGTTAAGTTCTTTTAATAACTGGTAGTTATGCTGTAGTGTTTTTCCAAAGCCGAAACCGGGATCCAATAAAATGTTTTCTTTTTTTATCCCCGCCTTTACACATTCTTCCACCCGTTGCTTAAAAAACTTCCGGATCTCCTTGACGATGTCAGCGTATTGAGGAGCGTCCTGCATCGTTTGGGGGTTTCCCTGCATATGCATGAGACAAACAGGAATACTAAGTTTTGCGGCCGTTTCTAATGCGTTGACATTTCTTAACGCATAAACATCGTTAATCAACGTTGCGCCTGCATCCACCGCTTCTCTCATCACAAGCGCCTTATTGGTATCTACTGAAATAACACAGTCCGTTTCCTTTTTAAGCGCTTCAATAATAGGAATAACCCGGTCCAGTTCTTCTGCTTCACTGACAGTATTAGCGCCGGGACGGGTCGACTCACCGCCCACATCAATAAATGATGCCCCATTATCAATCATTCGACGCGCATGGCTAAGTGCACTGTTTAAGGAATTAAAACGACCACCGTCAGAAAATGAATCAGGTGTAACATTTAAAATCCCCATAACATGTGGAGTAGAGAGATCGATGTGTTTATCTTTGAACTTCATAACGAGGAAAGGTTGAGGCTAGAAAAATTCACAACAAAACAAAAAACGCCAGAAAAGCTTCTGGCGTTTCACTTATTTATCAACTAGGAAGGTCACCAGGTTTACCAACCGAGGGCTTATCCACTCCATCATCGGTTATTTCACCTTCACGCTGTGGCGTTCCGCCCGTGGGCTTATCTCCACCACTTGGCGTGCGATCATCCCAATCAGCCGGAGGCCTGACTTCACGTCGTGCCATCAGGTCATCTATCTGTTTAGCATCAATGGTTTCATACTTCATTAACGCATCTTTCATTGTATGAAGTATATCAACATTTTCTTCAAGAATGCGTTTCGCACGTTCATAATTTGAATCTATGATAGCTTTAATTTCTGCGTCAATTGCTCTGGCTGTATCGTCAGACATATGAGATGCCTTCGACATAGATTTGCCTAGAAAGACTTCGCCTTCTTCTTCAGCATAAAGCATTGGTCCCATTTTAGTTGAGAGACCCCATTGCGTGACCATTTTACGGGCGATGTCAGTGGCGCGCTCGATATCGTTGGACGCTCCAGTCGTGACTTTCTCATCGCCGAAGATGATTTGTTCAGCGATACGTCCTCCGAACAGACTGGAAATCATGCTTTCAAGGTGCTGCTTGGAATGACTGACTCGATCTTGTTCCGGTAAATACATAGTTACACCTAAGGCTCTGCCCCTAGGAATAATTGAAACCTTGTACACAGGATCGTGCTCAGGCACCAACCTGCCAACAATAGCATGACCTGCTTCATGATATGCAGTCATCGCTTTTTCTTCTTCAGACATAACCATAGATTTACGCTCAGCGCCCATCATGATTTTATCTTTAGCTTTATCGAATTCTTCCATGTTAACTAGACGTTTATTCGATCTAGCTGCAAATAAAGCAGCTTCGTTGACCAGGTTTGCTAAATCAGCCCCTGAAAAACCTGGGGTGCCACGCGCTATAACCGATGGCTCAACATTATCAGCGATCGGAACCTTACGCATATGTACTTTAAGAATTTGCTCTCTGCCCCGAATATCAGGCAATCCAACTATAACCTGCCGATCGAAACGACCCGGTCTTAATAATGCTGGGTCAAGAACATCGGGACGGTTAGTAGCTGCGATCACAATGATTCCTTCATGCCCCTCAAAGCCATCCATCTCAACTAACATTTGGTTTAAGGTTTGTTCTCGCTCGTCGTGACCGCCACCAAGGCCGGCCCCGCGTTGACGCCCTACAGCATCGATTTCATCGATAAATATAATGCACGGCGCCGCTTTCTTAGCTTGTTCAAACATGTCGCGTACACGTGATGCACCCACGCCTACAAACATTTCTACAAAATCTGAACCAGAAATCGTGAAGAACGGAACTTTGGCTTCACCTGCGATCGCTTTAGCGAGTAATGTTTTACCTGTTCCGGGCGGGCCCACCATTAATACGCCTTTTGGAATTTTCCCACCGAGCTTTTGAAACTTACTTGGATCTTTAAGAAAATCTACCAATTCCGATACATCTTCCTTCGCTTCGTCACAGCCTGCTACGTCGGCAAAGGTTGTTTTAATCTGATCTTCACCCAGTAATCGCGCTTTACTTTTACCAAATGACATCGCGCCTCGGCCACCACCGCCCTGCATTTGTCGCATGAAAAATATCCACACAGCAATAAGCAATAGCATTGGGAACCAGGAAATGAATATTGACGTTAAAATAGAGGGCTCTTCAGGGGGTTCGCCCAAAATACGCACATCTTGCTTCACCAGATCTGAAACCAGCTGATCATCAAAATAAGGAATATAGGTGACGAAGGACTCACCATTTCTTTTTGTTCCGCGAATTTCACGGGCGTCACTATTGATGCGCACCTCACGAATATTCCCCTGATTCGCTTCTTTAAGGAAGGTGGTGTAATCCGTTTGTGCGCGGGTGGATTCATTTGGAGAAAAACTCTGAAACACCGACATCAACACTACAGCTATGACCAGCCATAAGATTAAATTTTTTGCCATATCGCTCAATGCTATTAACCTCTGTTAAAAACAACTCGGTGTGTAATATCTCACAGCAATATTCTTACCATAATTTCGTTACACCGCGTTGCATTTAGTAATGCGTTACCTACCAAAAGGGTACTACACTTTATTTTCACACGCTACCAATTACCAAGCCAATCTCGTACTTCGTAAACGATGGGTAACGCAATCGACAAGTTAACTTTCCTGTTCCGAAGTTCCTGCTCATTCAGAGAGTCTTCGCCAGCTACTTTAAGATTGTGGCGCTTTTTTCAATTACAACCATTACGGATAAAATAATACTGACTACAACGGTTTATCTTATTCTAGGCTGTCATAGTCATTCGCCTACCAAGCCACCGTCGCTAGACAACAAAGTGTGACTAGCCTTGTCTAGCCGGCTGAAGGCTTTTTCAGTCGATATTTCAGAGGCTATAACTCGCAACATCAAAAGTAGCAGTATGCAGGGTGGCTTCACTATTATGCCTGTTTACTCCTAACCACAATACATCAAAGCGCAAGTTAAGGTATACGCATCAACTCGACATCCTGTTTACTCTGACATTAAAAGAAATGTACAAAGGAAACGGTGTGTAAAAAGTCCATAGCGCATAGCCCTTTTTACCGGGAAGTTACCTACCATCAGCATCTAATTTTTGTCTTTAGCCAATAAACTGGTTAGGATTGTGGAACAGAAGGCGCTAGAATACGTTATCTCGTGTCTCATCCGTTACTTTAATTGTAAGAATTTATAAAAATGAAACTTTCAACAAAACAAAAACAGTTTCTAAAAGGACTGGCCCATTCTCTTAAACCAGTTGTTCAGCTCGGCGCCAATGGGCTGACCGAAGGCGTGGTTGCTGAAATTGAAAATGCATTAAATCATCACGAATTGATAAAAGTAAAAGTCCCTTCTGATGACCGTGAAGAAAAAGCGTTAATTATGGACGCGATAGTACGTGAAACAAACGCCGCTAAGCTTCAGGTTATTGGCCATACGCTGGTCATCTATCGTCCTAGCGAAGAGAAAAAAATTCAATTACCTAAATAAAATCCAGAAATTGCGATGTTTGGCATACGCAATCACCCTAGTTAGCCCTAAAGAAAGGAAAAACAATGAAATTAAACGGAGCAACGGCCATTGTAACAGGTGGCTGTTCTGGTTTAGGCCATGCTACAGCCATCGCATTACGTGAAGCTGGTTTAAACGTTGCGTTATTTGACCTAAACGAAGAACTCGGGAGTCAGCGAGTTGCTGAGTTAGGAGCCAATAATACTCTTTTCTGTCAAGTCGACGTGCGAGATGAGACTTCTGTTTCACAAGCATTAGAAAGAGTTGCAGCCGAGTTCGGTGATATCCACTTGTTAGTCAATTGCGCCGGTATCGCACCCGCCAAACGTTTACTCGACAAGGAAGGAAAGCCCGCCCCGTTAGACGGTTTTCAGACTACCATAGACATTAACTTGGTTGGCAGCTTTAACGTAGCCAGATTAGTCGCAGCCAAAATGGCATCGCAATCTCCCCAAGGGGAAGCGAATGAACGTGGTTTAATTATCAACACTGCATCAGTTGCGGGTTATGAAGGGCAAATCGGGCAAACCGCTTATGCAGCCAGTAAAGCCGGAATTATCGGTTTGACACTGCCAATGGCCCGCGACTTAGCCCCCTTGGGCATCAGAGTGAATACTATTGCACCAGGTGTGATGGGAACGCCGATGCTACTGGCCATGCCCGATAAAGTGCAAGATGCCCTTACTGCGAACGTTCAGTTTCCAAAGCGTTTAGGCTTACCCGCTGAATTCGCCAAACTTGTTGTGCATATGATGGATAATGCCTATCTCAATGGTGAAACGATTCGTTTAGATGGCGCATTGCGCATGCCGCCTAAATGACGTGAAAAGAAAGAGGGTCAGCGTACCCTCTTCTATTCACCACCGTTTACTGTTAGCGCAATGTTGTAAAGCCGGTTAACAGCATGATAGTTGATGGTATTTTTAGGATATCGTCCTTTACTGTTGATCACCCCAGCTTCTTTATTCATAAGTAAGGTAAGTGCCTGATCTACCGTTTCAACCGTGTAAACCCTGAATTGTTCTTTTTTAACCGCATCGATTACCGCCTTGTCTAATACGAGATTAATCGCATTAGACTTAGGGATCACCACCCCCTGCTGACCATTCAGGCCGCGGTGTTGGCATAAATCAAAGAAGCCTTCGATTTTTTCGTTTACACCGCCCACCGCCTGCACTTCGCCATACTGATTGATCGAGCCTGTCACCGCCAGATTTTGAGTAGCAGGGATTTCGGTTAACGCCGATATCAGTGCAATCAGTTCGCCTAAGGAAGCACTATCCCCATCAATATGACCGTACGATTGCTCTAATGCTATATTGGCAGACAAGGTTAAGGGAAAGTGTTGTGCATACTTATTGCCTAGGTAGCCGGTTAACAGCATTACGCCCTTAGAATGGATGGATTGGCCTAACTCCACCTCTCTTTCAATATCAACCACCCCACTTGCTCCAGCGTATACCGTTGACGTGATACGCGCGGGTGTACCAAAGGTGGAATCGCCTATATCTAAAACGGTTAACCCATTGACCTTGCCAACCGCATTCCCCTCAGTAGCAATTAGCACGTGTCCTTCTTTAATATCATCCAGCAGGCTTTGACTAACGCGGCCGGTGCGGCGTTTTTTTGCTTCCAGCGCGGTGGTCAGATGTTCAAGTTCAAGTTTATCGGTAAGGGCTTTATCGCAAAAATATTTTGCTTCATGGATCAATTCAATGACATCAGCGAAATGCGCAGACAAACGTTTTTGATGTTCAGCCATACGTAACGAATATTCAACTAAGCGCTGCATGGCTGGTAGAGAAATTTCACTAATCCCTAATTCGACAAGCTCACGTTTAACTCTGCCAATAAAGTCAAACTGCGATTGACGGCTTAGGGGAATATCCGGATCAAAATCTACCAATACACGGAATAACTCCATAAACTCTTCGTCGTAATCTTGCAAGGTATAGTACAGTTCACGAGAACCAAAAAGCACGATCTTCACGTTAAGGTCGACGGGTTGAGGATTTAACGTCATGGCGTTAACCATTCCCACATCTTGTTGGGGCAACTCCATTTTTAACGAACTGGATTTAATGGCCAGTTTCAGTGTTTCCCATACATAAGGCTGCTCAATTAACCTCTCGACATCGAGTAGTAGATAGCCCCCGTTGGCTTTATGCAAGGCCCCTGGGCGAATCATTCGGTAATTGGTATACACATTTCCGTGAATACTGGTGTATTCCATTTTGCCGAACAAATTTTGATAATTAGGATTGGGTTCGTAAATAATTGGCGCGCTGGCATTTATCTCGTGTCCCATCAAGACATTGGGAAGATAAAGCTCTTCGAGTAACGCGCGGCGTTCTTGTTCATCGAGTTTATCTTCTTTATTTTCTTCGATAAGGGTGGAGACAATTGTATCGATCAAATGGCCTTTCATGCGCCGGAGATACTTTAAAATTGCCAAGTTAGAAGCATACTTATGCTCTAGCGTTTTCAATAACGGTTTAATACAACTTTCAATTGTCTGGCGATTAAGTTCGCGCAAGCGTTCTGAATTCTCTCGTTTCCAGGCAGGTAAACTTAATAAGCTTTCGCTTAAGCGGTTCTCCAATTCATCGATGAGTTGATAAAAGTAAGTGCGTTTTTCGTCACTTAAATTAGTAAATTCTGTATCGGTAATAGTTGAGCCATTTACTATAGGGGCGAAACTGATGGTGCCCCCCTCTTCCAGTAACGCAACCTGATTGGCCTTTGCGAAACGCTCAACTGAATCTATCGCCTGATCATAACGCTGGTCAAATTCTCGTCCAATAGCAGCTTTTCGGCGCTGGTAGCCAGGGTTGTCAAAGGCTGCAGGAAACGTATCAAGAAGCTCGTCGATTAAGTGACTGACATCTTTTACGAAGGCGCGCGCGCCGCCAGCCTGCATTCTTACCACAAACGGCTCACGTTCTTCATCAAAATTATTGATTAGGCACCAGTCGTCGGGGTTTGGCAGACTATTAGCGTGGCGCTGGATATAGTCACGAACCAGCGTGTAGCGACCCGTAGCAGCTTCTCCCATCACGTAAAAATTGTAGCCCCTTGCTTTCATCCCAAGTCCGAAGGTGAGTGCTTCGCGAGCACGCTCCTGCCCTATAAAGGTCGCGCTGATAGATTGATCATCTTCCAACGCTTGCTTGATTTTGCTGCGGTCTATTTGCGGGGATAACTGCTTCGAAGTAAGAGGCAAAATTGCTTGGATGCCTGACATATTCTGTTCATTAGATTTCTTTGTATTAAGTGAAACGTGATTAGGCGTCACTGTCAAACACTTCCTAGCGCTCCAATGCAAAAAATTGTACTTGCTGAATAAAGCGCTATATAACTAGATTATTCTGACACGCGCCGCTATTGGCAAAAATCAAGCATGTGAATCACTTTTTATGTTAAGGAAAAATATCATGATAAAAGTCATATTACTTGCATCAAGCCTGCTTCTTACAACCGTTCAAGCTAAGGTCCTGCACGCGGACGACGCGGGTTTCATTATTGAAAACGAAATAATAACGGCCCTTCCCGCTAAAAAAGTGTGGCATGCACTCGTTAATGATGTCGATGAATGGTGGCCAAAAGATCATAGCTGGTGGAGAGGAACCTTTACCATTGCTCCCTCTGCGGGAGGGTGTTTTTGCGAGAAAAAAGGAAAACAGCAAGCTCAGCACATGCAAGTAACTTTTGTCGATCCAGCAAAAATACTGAGAATGACTGGTGGACTTGGACCATTGCAGGGCATGGGAGTGTATGGTGCATTAAACTGGCAGTTTGAAAAAGTAGAAGAAGGTACCAAAGTCACTCTTACCTATCATGCTCAAGGTTATCGTCCTGAAGGATTCACAGAATTTGCACCGGTAGTTGCGAAAGTTCAGAACCAACAGCTTAATGCATTAAAAACATTCATTGAGGCGAAGCGCAAGTAATAACATCTCATCGATCCGACATTCTTACGCTGAGGAAGAAAAGGCAAGCCGCTATTGTGGTACACGGTGGGCTTGAGGTATTCTAGTAGACCATTATTTTTAATCCATTCAGTCTATAAGCGGAAGCCTTTTTTTCATGGCCGAAAAACAGTACAACCCAAAACATATTGAGCAGTCAGTCCAACAAAACTGGGAAGCCAATCAAACATTTAAAGCAACAACCCAACCTGAAAAAGAGAAATTCTATTGTTTGAGTATGTTCCCGTACCCTAGTGGACGATTGCATATGGGGCATGTACGAAACTATACCATTGGCGACGTTATCAGCCGCTACCAGCGTATGCAGGGGAAAAATGTTCTTCAGCCTATGGGCTGGGATGCTTTTGGTTTACCTGCAGAAAATGCGGCTATTAATAATAATTCAGCCCCCGCAAAATGGACTTACGCCAACATCGACTACATGAAAGGGCAACTTAAATCTTTGGGTTTTGGTTACGACTGGAGTAGAGAAGTTGCTACGTGTAAATCGGACTACTACCGGTGGGAGCAGTGGTTTTTTACCCGTTTGTATGAAAAAGGCTTAGTTTACAAAAAGAACTCAACGGTAAACTGGGATCCTGTCGATCAAACCGTATTGGCAAATGAACAGGTCATTGATGGTCGCGGCTGGCGCTCAGGAGCACTGGTAGAGCAAAAAGAAATTCCTCAGTGGTTTATTAAAATCACTGACTATGCAGAAGAACTGCTGGCTGATTTGGAAGAGCTCCCAGAGTGGCCCGACCAAGTTAAAGCGATGCAGGCTAACTGGATTGGCCGCTCCGAAGGGGTAGACATTACCTTTGACATGGTTGAACAGGATACCCCAATAGATTCGATTACAGTTTATACTACCCGACCAGATACGGTATTCGGTGTTTCTTATCTGGCGGTTGCTGCGCAGCATCCTTTAGCAGAGCATGCTGCAAAGTCTAACCCTGAACTTGCTGCATTTATCGACTCGTGCAAAAACACAAAAGTGGCGGAAGCTGAACTTGCCACAATGGACAAACAGGGCTATGCGACCGGTTTTTCAGTTGTTCATCCATTAACGCAGGAATCCATTCCCGTGTGGGTGGCTAATTTTGTGTTGATGGAATACGGGTCTGGTGCGGTGATGTCAGTGCCTGCGCATGATCAGCGCGATTGGGAATTTGCTCACCAGTATTCTTTACCATTGAAACAAGTTATCACCTCTGTCGATAGTAAAAATATTGACTTAAGCCAATCTGCCTTTACTGAAAAAGGTGAGCTTATAAATTCTGACAAGTTTACCGGCCTGGCATTTGAGGACGCGTTTGATCAGATAGCCAGTGAACTAGAACAGATGGGTCACGGTAAGCGTAAGGTGAATTACCGCCTTCGTGATTGGGGTGTGAGCAGGCAGCGTTACTGGGGCGCACCAATTCCGATGTTGAATTTGGAAAACGGTGAATCGGTGCCGGTACCAGCGGATGAATTACCTGTCGTACTACCGGAAGATGTCATCATGGACGGGGTCACCTCCCCCATCAAAGCCGATACAGAGTGGGCTAAAACGACTTATAACGGGGACGTGGCCTACCGTGAGACGGATACCTTTGATACGTTTATGGAATCCTCTTGGTATTATGCGCGCTACACCAGTGCGATGGAAAGTGAGGGGATGCTTAACCCTCAGGAAGCCAACTACTGGTTACCCGTCGACCAATACATCGGTGGCATAGAGCACGCCATCCTGCATTTACTTTATGCCCGCTTCTTTCATAAATTGCTCCGTGATGAGGGGTTAGTGACATCAAATGAGCCGTTTAAAAAATTACTATGTCAGGGCATGGTGTTAGCAGACTCTTTTTATAGTGAAGATGAGAGCGGAAAGAAAACCTGGCACGCACCCGCTGATGTGTCGACAGAAAAAGATGACAAAGGGCGTATTGTCAAAGCGTGGTTAAGCGCAACCAACGAGCCAGTCATCCATGGCGGCATGACGAAGATGTCGAAATCGAAGAATAATGGCATCGATCCGCAGCAGGTTATCGACCAATATGGGGCGGACACCGTGCGGTTATTTACTATGTTTGCAGCTCCGCCGGAACAAACGCTTGAATGGGTAGACTCTGGGGTAGAGGGAGCTAACAGGTTCCTGCGTCGCGTATGGAAGCTGGTTCATGACCACTTGGCAGACGCAGCTGTTACTTCGTTAGATTTTTCGTCATTAGATAATGCACAGAAATCATTACGACGTGAGGTCCACAAAACAATTGAAAAGGTCACGGATGATTTAGGCCGTCGACAAACCTTCAATACTGCAATTGCGGCAATTATGGAGCTACTTAATCACTTACAAAAAGCCCCTAACGAAAGCACAGCAGATCGCATGGTTATGCGTGAGGCGGTCGAATCAGTAGTATTGTTGTTAAACCCTATTACGCCGCATATTTGTCACCAGTTATGGCAGGACTTAGGGTATCAATCGCCGATAGAAGAAGCAGAATGGCCTAAAGCGGATCCTTCAGCATTAGTTGAAGATGAGAAATTGATTATCGTTCAGGTTAATGGAAAACTACGCGCTAAAATAACCGTCCCTGCCCAGGCAAGTGAAGATGCAGTTAAAGAGCAAGCAATGAAGCAACCTAATGTGACACAGTTTACTGATGGGAAAACAATAAGAAAAGTCATTGTCGTCCCGGGCAAATTGGTTAACATCGTGGCGAACTAATGAATTTTTCACGAATAGTCGTTGCTGTTTGTCTCTGTTTATTTTTAATCGGCTGCGGTTTTAAATTAAGGGGCGATCATAGTCTTCCAGCAGGCTATGAGTACCTGCACGTTCAGGCGGTTCAAAGTCAAGCTCCGCTTAAGCGGGCATTGCTTAAACGCATGGAGATTCACAACATAGGGGTTATCGAGGGGACACAATATGATAAGCATCCTTACACAATAACCCTACACTTAGCCCCAGAAAAGCTTGAGCGGCGTTTACTGTCTGTGTTTTCCACCGGACAGGTCGCCGAGTACGAGCTTATTTTAGGGGTGCCCTACTCTGTGCGGTTCGGGAACAATGATATGATTGATGCCTATTTTGAAATAGTGCGTGATTATCAGGATGATCCCGACCAAGTATTGGCTAAATCCAGAGAGCTTGAGCTAGTACTTAGCGAAATGCGCCGTGAAGCGGCAGATAGAATCATTCGCCGCTTATCCAGTCAAGCTTCGGTCACAAAGTAGTCGACATACCAGATGCAAGTGTACCCCAATCGTTTTAATGATGAGCTAGCCAAAGGTCTTAAGCCTTTTTATTTGCTATTTGGTGATGAACCTCAACAAAAAATTGAAATGATCGATGCAGTACGCGCGCAATCCAAACTTGCCGGATTTGAAGAGCGAACAACATTCGTTGCTGACGCTGATTTTGAATGGTCTCAATTAATAGAGGCTACTCAGACGCTGTCGCTTTTCGCCAGCAAACAGCTGATTGAACTTGAATTACCCACCGGAAAACCGGGGTCAGAGGGTAGCAAAACGTTTACTATGCTTGCAGAGCACACTAACGACGACGTAATTGTGGTAATTCACGGTCCTCGTGTCGGCAAGGATGTGCAAAAGACCAAGTGGTTTAAAGCACTGGACGCAATTGGCGTGCATAGCTTGTGCTACCCGCTTGAGGGAAAAACATTAAGTCAATGGATTAATCATCGTTGCACGTTGGTCAACTTGAACCTGGACAATGCGAGTATCAAACGTCTCGCTGACTTTTGCGAAGGAAACTTGCTTGCTGCCAGACAAGAAATTGATAAACTTTCCCTGCTCTATGCAAACACGCCAGTAACCTTGGACTTATTGGATAAAGCGCTGGTTGATCAGTCCCGGTTTAATGTCTTTCAACTCGTTGACGTGATATTGCAAGGCGATAAGCAGCGCTGTGTGAAAATGTTACTACGCCTTGAAAGTGAAGGCATTGAACCGAATATTATTATTTGGGCACTCATCCGAGAGTGGCAAACATTGTCGGCACTCGATCAATTGCGCAATACTCATCAACCCATTGTGTGGCAAAAATTTGGCATTTGGAAAAATCGGCAGCCATTCTATCAATCAGCTCTGAACCGTTTACATAAAGGGCATCTCGAAAGCATTCGCGAGCAGTTACAGCAAGCAGATTTGCTATTCAAGCAAACGAGTGTGAATAAGCCTTACATAAAGCTATGTCACCTCTGTATGCTTTTTTTAGCTATGCCTGTACAACAATATCAGGTGGCAGAGTAAGTGACCGGCAGTTCTTCTTCCATTGCCATTCTGGGGGGGACGTTCAATCCACCGCATTTTGGTCATATCCAACCGGCCTTGACAGCTATTGATTCATTGGGTGTAGACAAACTGGGATTAATGCCTTGCAAAGTGCCCCCGCACAAAATGCTTTCAGAAATAGATGAAAAGCACAGAATTGAAATGACGAAGTTAGCCTGTCAGCTTGACTCCAGAATCTACCCTGAGTTGTGCGAACTCACGTTACCGCCTCCCTCCTACAGTGCTAACACACTGCAAGTTCTGCGTAGCCTTCATCCAAATACCGCGCTTTACTTTCTGATGGGCGAAGATTCGTTTAATCAGCTTACCTCCTGGTATAATTGGCGCGCGTTGACAAATTATTGTCATATTGTAGTAATGCGTAGAAAAGGAAATAATTCGCCTTTACCACCAGAACAATTAAGGTGGATGGAGGGAAAGTGCGTTAGCAGAGAAAACATAGCTAATGAGTCAGTGGCGGGCAATATAATTTTTCTCGAGACGCCGTTTTTCGAGATTTCTTCCACTCAGTTAAGACAAAGCTTAATGGATTATTTTACTGCGAATCCAGTGGCGGCTAGGTCCAGCGAGAAAGAAATAATAAAGTGGTTACCTAAACCAGTATTCAACTATATTAAAATTAACCGACTGTATCATTCAGTCACTATATAGATAGAGGAGCAAAATTGGAGAGTCAACAACTCAAGCAATTCGTGAAAGACAAGATCGAAGATATGAAAGGCCGTGACGTGTTAGAGCTAGATGTTCACGGTAAATCCACTATCACCGACACCATGATCATTTGTTCTGGAAATTCCAAACGTCATGTTATCTCAATAGCTGACAAAGTATTGGTAGAAACCAAACAAGCGGGCCACCCACCACTTAATGTTGAAGGTAAAGAAAGTGGTGAATGGGTACTGGTTGACCTGGGCGATGTCATCGTGCATGTTATGCAGGATGAAACCCGCGATTTTTATCAATTAGAAAAACTGTGGGCGTAACGAACCTGTATTTAAACTAACTAGGTAATACACAAACGTGCGCATTCAAATCGTCGCTGTTGGTACGAAGATGCCCGATTGGGTTAATCAAGGAGTAAATGAATTTTTACGCCGGTTTGGCCCAGACATAGATGTGTTTTTTACCCCCGTTGCCGCGGGCAAACGGGGTAAAAATGCTGATATCTCCCGTATTTTAAAAGCGGAGGGCGAGGCTATGCTATCTCATGTAGAGAAGAATCACCGCGTCGTTACTCTAGAAGTGAAAGGTAAACCTTGGTCCACAGCGAACCTGGCATCGCAACTTGAGAACTGGAAAATGGATGGCCGTGATGTCAGTATGCTTATTGGTGGGCCTGAAGGCCTTTCGCCCGAATGCATTGCTGCGTCCGAGCAAAAATGGTCACTTTCTCCCCTGACTCTACCCCACCCGTTAGTCAGAATTATTGTGGCTGAAAGCTTATACAGGGCCTGGACCGTTACTCAGAATCACCCATACCACAGAGAGTAGGTTGAGATAATGAGAAAACGCCAGACTATCCGTGATCACAGCGCCGAAGCGAATCTATTTGCCCGCCGGGCTACCGTGGCTATTCTTATTGTATTTGTGATGTTGGGCATTATCGTCAGTAACCTGTATGTCCTTCAAGTAGAACAATACGAAGATTTTCAGACGCGCTCAAACGGCAATCGCATTAAAGTTCTGCCGATTGCACCTAACCGGGGCTTAATTTATGATCGTAATGGTGTGCTATTGGCAGAAAACCGCCCGGTTTTCAGCTTGGAACTTATTCCAGAACAGATAGACAACCTCCCCATCACGCTGGGAGAACTGACAAAACTGCTGCCAATCAGCGATGAAGAAATAGAAAATTTCTTTGCCACTCTCCGCGGTCAACGTCGATTTAAACCTGTAGCGCTGAAAACCCTTCTAAATGAAGAAGAAGTGGCACGGTTTTCAGCACAAAAGCATCGGTTTCCGGGCGTTAGCATTGAAGCAAGGTTGTCGCGTCATTATCCTTTCGGCAGTACTCTGACTCACGTATTAGGTTATGTTGCCAAAATTAACAAAACCGATTTACAAAAAATTGTTGAAGCAGGTCAGGAAGCTAATTACGCCGCCACATACGATATAGGCAAATTAGGAATCGAAAAATTTCACGAGGATTTACTGCACGGTACGGTGGGATTTCAACAGGTTGAAGTGAATAATCAGGGACGGATTATACGTGTGTTGGATGTGGAGCCTCCACAGCCTGGCAAAGACATTGTGTTGAATATCGACATTGAGTTGCAATTAGCTGCGCAACGCCAGCTTGAAGGTCAACGGGGCTCGATTGTGGTAACTTCACCACAAACGGGGGGCGTTTTGGCATTGTATAGTAGCCCAAGCTACGACCCAAACTTATTTGTCCACGGGATCAGCCGCACCAATTATTCCGCTTTACTCAATTCCCAAGATCGGCCGCTAATTAATCGGGCAACCCAAGGACAATATCCCCCCGCGTCAACGGTTAAACCCCACTTGGCGTTGTTAGGATTGGAGCAGGAAATTATTACCGCCAATACCACAATAGTTGATCATGGCAGGTATCGCTTGCCCAACGTGGATCATGTCTGGCGCGACTGGAAGCGCTGGGGGCACGGCAAGGTAAACGTGACCAAAGCCATCGAAGTATCTTGTGATACTTTTTACTATGATCTCGCATATCAGCTGGGTATCGATCGGATCAGTGAAGCGATGACAGAATTTGGCTTTGGCGATTATACCGGAATAGATCTGTATGAAGAATCTGACGCTAATATGCCTAGTCGGGGCTGGAAACGAGCCCGCTTCAATCAACCCTGGTATATAGGGGATACCATTCCAGTAGGCATAGGGCAAAGTTTCTGGACAACTACCCCTATTCAACTGACCCACACGGTAAACACATTAATTAATCGAGGGGAACGATACGTACCCCAAATAATGCGTGGATTTATGAGTGAATTGGGCACCATTGAACTGGAGCCGTTGAAATCACTGCGCCCCATAGTCGTCAACGAGCCCAAAAATTGGAATATCGTGCTAGATGCCATGTACGGTGTTGTGAATCGTGAAGATGGTACAGCAAAGGCAGCATTCAAAGACACACCTTACATTTCCGCAGGCAAAACGGGCACTGCCCAGCTATTTTCTGTAGGACAAAATGAAAGTTACAAAGAGGAAGATGTGGCGGAAAGGTTAAGAGACAATGCCATGTATGTTGGTTATGCGCCTTACGAAGCACCAGAAATGTCGATCACCGTAGTGCTTGAGAATGCGGGTGGCGGCAGCAGTAATGCTGCCCCCATAGCACGTAACATGATGGATTTTTACTTTCGTAACCATTCGTTTGCCCCGCAGTTATCGCAATCTGACAAAGAAGTAATCAGAAAACATGAAACGCACGCAGATTAAGCCCAATCAGGTCACCTTTTTACAACGCATTCACGTGGATGGACCACTCGTTTTGGGCTTGCTCGTTTTGATGGCAGTCGGCCTGGCAACTTTATTTTCTGCAACCGGACAAGATCCAGACCAGTTACAACGTCAGTTTATGCGAATGAGTGTGGCGCTCGTTGTCATGATGGTAATGGCCCAGGTGCCCCCCCTGGCATATAGAAGACTTTCTATTTACGCTTTTGCAATCGGCATCTGTATGCTGATTGCTGTATTGCTTTTTGGCGATATGGGCAAAGGAGCTCAGCGATGGCTTGATCTTAAGGTTATTCGCTTCCAGCCTTCTGAGATGATGAAGCTCGCTGTACCCATGATGGTGGCGTGGTACATCAGTAATTTCAACCTGCCGCCTAAAACCAATCAGGTTTTTATTGCTTTTGTGATTGTTGTTGTACCCACAGTATTGATTGCCAAACAGCCCGATTTAGGCACCTCATTGCTCATTGCAAGTTCCGGCATCTTTGCAATTTTCTTAGCCGGGATGAGCTGGCGATTAATTGGCTTTCTAACTTTGTTAGGTGGGGCCTTTCTGCCCATAATGTGGTTTTTCCTGATGAAGGAATACCAAAAACAAAGAGTCATTACCTTCATGAACCCCGAGAGCGATCCATTAGGGGCCGGTTATCATATTATTCAGTCAAAAATTGCCATTGGTTCAGGCGGATTGCACGGAAAAGGATGGCTTGAAGGTACCCAATCACAATTGGAGTTTTTACCGGAGCGCCACACCGATTTTATTTTCTCAGTTTTCAGTGAAGAATTTGGACTGATTGGCGTACTGGGCCTGTTAGCTATCTATTTATTTATTATTACCCGAGGCCTGATTATCGCAAACCGCGCGCAAGATGCTTATAGTAAGCTGCTTGCAGGTAGTATCACCCTCACCTTCTTTGTTTATGTATTCGTTAATATGGGAATGGTATCAGGACTTTTACCGGTAGTGGGTGTTCCATTGCCCTTAGTCAGTCATGGTGGGACATCAATGGTGACATTAATGGCAGGATTTGGCATTCTGATGGCAATAAGTACACAAAAAAGATTACTTTCACGATAATGCGCTACGTAGTTGTTATTTTGTTAATCCTTACCGTTGCAGGTTGTCAAACGGCTCCCCAGGGGCGGTATAAACAGCGACATGACTCTGCTCCACGATTTCAGCATAAGGAAATATCGATCGTAGATGCGGTTCCAAAATATGAACCCTATCGAACCTATAATAGCCGCCCTTATGAAGTGTTGGGAAAAAGATATTTCCCCTTGCAGACGGGTAAAGGCTTTGAACAGGAAGGGTACGCGTCGTGGTACGGGCAAAAATTTCATGGTCACCTTACTTCAAACGGCGAAACCTACAACATGTTTGCCATGACTGCTGCACATAAGACATTGCCACTGCCCTCGTATGTGCGCGTCACCAATCTAGAAAATAACAAGCAAGTGATCGTAAGGGTAAATGACAGGGGCCCCTTTCATTCGGAACGCATTATTGATCTATCCTATGCTGCATCGCACAAACTAGGTTATCAGAGCAAGGGTACTGCCAAAGTTCGTCTTGAAGTGATTCATTTTGACGAGCAGAATAATGTAACCGTCGGCAATCAACCCACTGTCACCTACGCAGAATACGCAGGGATTGCTACGCCTGTTGACCCACCAGAAGAAAAAACCGAGTTAACTTTCACCTCAGGGCTGTACATTCAGGTAGCGGCTCTGACCGATATTGAGCGTGCGCGTTCTGTATCGACCGTACTTTCTTCGCTTTATCAGGTTCCTGCTGAAATGCCGTTAGTGGATAATGTGTATAAGCTACGTCTGGGCCCCCTGACAGACCGCTTTCAGGCTAAAATGTTGCTAGCTGAATTGAAGAGGAACGGCTACCCAGGGGCATATACGGTAGAGATGGCTTTGTAAAGGACAGTTGCTAGCGGTCAGAACCCTGGTTCAAATGTGTCGATTCCATGGCTTTATGGTGGAAAATTGCCTCTTTATCTATTAAAAGCTAAACTTTTTCGGTAAAACCTAGTCGTACAACCGACCTTACGATAGAATCCAACCATTATTATCGTTACGATTACACGATTGAAAAATATTATTATGCTAAAAAAGAAATTACGCGCTAACTTATTTCCACTAATCAGCACGATGTTGATGGCGAGCTGGTTTACTTTTACCGCTTCGGCCGCAGTGGTCATACCGCCTGCTCCCAGTGTCGATGCTAAAGGCTTTGTGTTAACTGATTTTGAGACAGGTCACGCCATTGCAGAGCAAAATGCGGACATGCAACTCGCGCCCGCCAGTTTGACCAAAATGATGACTGCATATGTTGTGGGAAAGGAGCTAAACGAAGGTAACATCGCTTTATCTGACAAAGTGACTATCTCAGAAAACGCCTGGGCAAAAAAGTTTCCCGAATCATCAAAGATGTTTATTGAAGTGGGCACACAGGTCACAGTTGACGAACTGTTACACGGCATGATTATCCAGTCAGGTAATGATGCATGTGTTGCTTTAGCAGAGCATGTGGCTGGGTCTGAAAGTGCATTTGCCAGCATGATGAATGCGCACGCCGCAAATCTTGGTATGACAGGCTCTAATTTTGTTAATAGCCACGGACTGCATGACCCAGACCACTTCACCACACCAAGGGATATGGCAGTCCTGTCAAAAGCATTGATTGAAGAGACCCCTGATGTATACGCGCTTTTCAAACAAAAAGAATACACCTTCAATGGTATCAAACAATACAACCGAAATAGTCTGTTATGGGATCAAAGCTTAAATGTCGACGGCATTAAAACTGGACATACATCAGATGCTGGATACAGTCTGGTTACTTCTGCACAGCAAGGAGATATGCGTCTGGTTTCGGTAGTAATGGGTACTGACAGTGAGCGCTCCCGTAAGGTAGAAAATAAGAAGCTGTTACGCTACGGCTTCCGCTTTTACGAAACCGTCACCCCATACAAAGCCGGTGAAAGTTTTGTGTCGCATCGTATCTATATGGGTGACAGAGAGACGGTAGATTTAGGAATTAATCAGGCAACGCCTATCACCATACCCCGTGGGCAAGCTGATAACCTCGAAGCCAACTTTGAATTGAATAAGAAACTTGAAGCCCCTCTCGCCAAGGGACAGGTTGTAGGAACGCTCTACTTACAGCTAGATGGTGAAGACGTAGCGCAGTACCCCTTGGTGACTCTACAGGAAGTCAAAGAGGGCAGTTTCTTCGACCGTATTATCGACTATATTATGTTACAACTTGGCTGGGGTGAATAAGCCTTCTTAATAACATGGTTGGTTGATGTGAAACGGCGGCAGGATTTGCTATAATCCGGCCGCCGTTTTTTGTTTAACACAATAAAGTTTTGAAGGATATCTGATGGATACCCGTTTCGATGAATTATTAGACTTCCCCACCTATCAGACGTTTAAAGTGATGGGTGTCGCTGATGATGCCCTTCCTGGCGAAGTGGTCAGCTGTTTACAGCGCTTAGCGCCCGGTGATTATTCGCCAAGCGTAAAGCCTAGCAGTAAAGGAAATTATCACTCAGTCTCCATTAGCGTTCGGGTTACCAGCAAAGAGCATATGGAAGAAATTTATACCGAATTAGCTAAAATTGAACTTGTCAGGGTTGTATTGTAGTGACGGCAAAATCGTTGCCTGTTGTTATCAGGCATTTACATCGCCAACCGTACTTAAAAGTATGGCAAGCAATGCAGGCATTGACTGATCAACGGGATGCCAATACGGCTGACGAGATCTGGTTGGTTGAGCATGAGCCTGTTTTTACTCAAGGCCAAGCGGGGAAAGAAGAACATATCCTAATGCCTGGCGATATTCCGGTAGTTAAAGTTGATCGTGGTGGTCAGGTGACCTACCACGGGCCGGGTCAATTAGTCGTATATCTTATGATAGATATCAAGCGTGGTAGATTGGGGGTCCGTCATTTGGTGAATGCGATGGAGAATGCCGTCATCAATTTACTTGCCGAGTATCACATTCAGGCACAAGCTAAAAAAGATGCCCCAGGTGTCTATGTAGAGGATAAGAAGGTCTGTTCCGTTGGCCTTCGCATTCGTCGAGGGTGTTCTTTTCATGGACTTGCCTTAAATGTTCATATGGATTTGAGCCCATTTACACGCATTAATCCCTGTGGTTATGCAGGCCTCGAAATGGTAGATTTACATACGTTAAATGGTCCGTCTTCGTTGACACAAACGGCTCCCATTTTAATTAATAAGCTTTTAGGTGAATTGAATATCACTGAATCAATAGATAAAGAAGGTTTCGATGAGTAGCGCCCGTCCAAAAGCAGGAGTGAAACTCCGCGACGATGAAAAAGTAAAACACATCCCAGTTACTATTATCCCTACGGAAAAGGAGCAAATGCTTCGTAAACCCGAATGGATAAAAATAAAACTTCCGCGTACCACCGACAAAATTGACCATATTAAGGCGACATTGCGCAAGAATAATCTTCATTCTGTTTGCGAAGAAGCCAGCTGTCCTAATCTGGCAGAGTGTTTTAATCATGGTACGGCGACATTCATGATTTTGGGAGATATATGTACGCGCCGCTGTCCGTTTTGTGACGTTGCGCATGGAAAGCCCTTACCACCGAGCGCAGAAGAGCCTGAAAAACTCGCTAAAACCATAGCTGAGATGAACCTTAAATATGTGGTGATAACCTCTGTAGATCGCGATGATCTACGTGATGGCGGGGCTCAGCATTTTGTAGATTGTATTAATGCTATTCGAGAGCACAGCCCTAGCACAACCATCGAAGTACTGGTGCCGGACTTTAGAGGAAGAATGGATCGTGCGCTGGAGATCTTCAAAAACGGTGTACCAGATGTATTCAATCATAATTTAGAAACCATTCCTCGTTTGTATCGAGAGTGCCGCCCTGGAGCAAATTATCAATGGTCGCTGGATTTATTGAAAAAGTTTAAAGAACAACATCCAGACATCCCCACTAAATCCGGCTTGATGATGGGTATGGGAGAAGAAAATGAAGAAATCAAAAAAGTCTTGGAAGACTTAAGAACCCACAATGTTGATATGCTGACATTGGGTCAATACTTGCAACCCAGCCGCCATCACTTCCCGGTAAAGCGTTATGTGCCACCGGCAGAATTTGATGCGCTTGGTGATTTTGCTAAAGAAATTGGCTTTTCTCATGCCGCTTGTGGGCCGATGGTGCGCTCTAGCTACCATGCCGATCGGCAGGCCGCTGGCCAAGAGGTTAAATAGCAGCACAGGTAAGTACCAATTATAAGGCCTGGTTTGAGCTCACGTGCCCCCGTAAAAGATGGGCTCATTTCTACTTGGTTACCCAAGCCGGAGGTCGATATTGACGAGAGGGTCTTGTGGCTCCGTGCTATGCGCTACATACAGCAGGTTTTAGCTGTCCCTTGTCTGAACTAAGGGCAAGAAATACCCCTAACGGACGAGTAGTCGAAAAACAAGTAAACAAGGCCTTCTTTAAACGAAAGCCGCTCATGAAAAAGATGTAGACATTAAGTAAGTCGCGCAATTTGTTAGAAGCAGGCAGTATGTGCCTGCTTCTGACCTTTTACCCTTGCGATTCTATCCACCGATTAATTTTTTCCGTTAGAAGCGGCATAGGTATACCTCCATCGATAAGTACTTGCTTGTGGAAGTCGCGTATATCAAATTTTTCACCAAGTTTGTTTTCAGCCTCTTCTCTTAATTGCCTGATGTGACGTTCACCTACTTTATAGGCCAAAGCCTGCCCTGGCATCGATATATATCGCTCAACCTCCGCAACAACATCAGATTCTGACATAGAAGAATTATTGACCATGAAGTCTATCGCTTGCTGACGTGTCCACCCCTTAGCATGTAGGCCGGTATCCACTACTAAACGCATAGCGCGTAGTTGTTCATCCACTAACCTTCCATACCATTGCAGCGGGTCTTCAAACATCCCCATTTCCTTACCTAGGCTCTCAGCATAAAGTGCCCAGCCTTCTGAAAACACAGTGTAATTATTGAACTTCCTAAATTGCGGTAACCCCTCTACCTCTTGCTGTATCGCTATTTGAAAATGATGGCCTGGCGCAGCTTCATGAATACTCAATGTCTCCAGAAGAAATTTAGGTTGGGCTTTTAAGTTATGCGTATTGATATAAAATATGCCCGGTCGAGAGCCATCCGGGGCTGGCGGCTGATAACTCGCCCCTGCTGCAGATGCTGCGCGATAAGACTCAACTGCCCTCACCTCGTATCCGGCTTTGGGAAACAAGCTAAATAATTCAGGTAAACGCGCATCAATTTTCTGTTTAATATTGGTATAAGCATCTATGACGGCCTCCTCAGAGTCGAAATAGAACTCATCCGAGGAGCGTAAATGTTTGAAGAATGCTTGCAGATCACCTTCAAATCCAACTTCTTCTTTGACAGCCCTCATTTCCTTCAGAATCCGCTTCACTTCGTTTTGACCGAATTCGTGAATTTCCTCAGCGGTTAGGGGTAATGTGGTGTGGGTTTGAATTTGATATTCATACCACCGCTGACCATCAGGTAAAGCGGACAACCCCACCGAAGAACGCGTATCATCCATATAATCATTTTTCATATATTGATAAACGCGATCATAAGCAGGAATAATGACTTCATTAATAGTCTTTACGTACTCTTCCTTGAGCGTTGTCTTCTCCTCTTCTGAAATGTTTTCAAGTGTATCCAGTTTTGTTAGCGGTGCGAAGAAAACGCTTTGACTAACATCGTCGACTACATGCGATGAAAGTTGCGGCAACACTTTTTCAGCGATAGGCTTGGGTAATACCACCCCCTTATCCACTCCCTTTTTCATGTATACAATCGTACTATCCATGAAGTCGGCGAATCCCTTAGCGCGCTGCATAAACTCGCGATAGTCCTGCGCGGTATTGAAAGGTTGGGCAGATTGTCCTGAACCCAACATAGCGAAATACGTATGCGCTCCTCCCATCTGCGAAAGCGGCATATATTCCTGATGGAACTCCATGCGGGCTAATGCATGTTGTCTGTCGTATTTGAAAATCTCATAACTTAACCAATTCTGACCCGTCAGCTTACTGGGATCTAACTGGTTTATTTTTTCAAGATAGTTTTTCTCAAAGGCTTTAACATCTGCCAGAAATTGCTCAGAAAGCGGAGGGTTAAATTCATCATCGTATTTATGAACCCCTACAAACGTCGCCATAAGAGGGTTAAGTGCAAGCGCTTCATCGAAATACTGTTGAGTAATTTCATCCAATTTTTTAGCTTCACTTGTGCTTTCTACAGCAGATACTGGCTCCATCGGACTCTGATTGGAAGCGGTTTGACAGGCTGTGAGCGGGAGCAGCGCAGATACTACCGTTAAAGCAAGGAGGTTTTTCTTCATGAATGATCCTTAAAGTAATCCAGTTAGCGAACAGGTGAACGCAATGTTCTCCATACCGAAAATAAAGTCGAAGGGTATTCATTCATTAAAGCATGAAAAAATGCAAACCCCCATCGAATAATTGTGAAAAAACATGTCGGAAAACGAATATTTATCAATCATATAGCCCTACTGCTTAATGACATCGCGGGATAAGCTGGTAAAATATGTAAAAAGCCTGGGAATGAGTTAATGAGAAAGCACATCTATGTAGCCTATACAGGCGGTACGATTGGCATGCGCCCTTCCAAACAAGGATATGTTCCTGCGGCCGGATATTTATCCGAAACCCTTGCTAAAATGCCTGAGTTTCACCGTGCTGAAATGCCCAAGTTCACGGTTCACGAATACGAACATTTAATCGATTCCTCTGATATGTCGCCTTCCGACTGGCAACGCATCGCCGATGATATAGCAGAACATTATGTGCAGTACGACGGCTTTATAATTTTGCACGGCACTGACACTATGGCTTATACGGCCTCTGCACTTAGTTTCATGCTGGAAAACCTGGATAAGCCTGTGATTGTTACCGGCTCGCAAATACCCCTCGCGGAATTACGTTCGGATGGGCAGGTTAACTTACTTAACGCATTGTATATAGCAGCCAATTACCCAATCCCAGAAGTGAGTTTATTCTTTAACAACAGGCTACTGAGGGGTAACCGAAGCCGAAAAGTTGATGCAGACGGTTTTAATGCATTTGATTCTCCTAATTTCCCTCCTTTGCTTGAAGCAGGTATCCATATCAGAGTTAAAGCAGGCAGGGTTGCGCACAGTACCAATGAAAAGCTAGTGGTTAGCCCTGTATCCTCCCAGCCCATTGGCATGGTGAGTTTATATCCGGGTATTTCGGCTGAAGTTATTAAAAACACCTTACAACAACCTGTAAATGCACTGATATTGTTAAGTTACGGTGTCGGTAATGCCCCGCAGCAACCTGCCTTGCTCAAGCAATTAAGGTATGCCCAGGAAAGAAAAATTGTGGTGCTAAATTGTACCCAATGTCTACGTGGAAAAGTCAATATGAGTGGCTATGCGACAGGAAACGCGTTACAGGAAGTAGGCGTATTGTCCGGTTCTGATATGACGCCTGAGGCTGCATTGGCAAAACTGCACTACCTGTTAAGCAAATCGCTGAACTTTGCAACGTTGAAAGCGCAATTAGTTGCCAACTTGCGCGGTGAATTATCAGAAGAGCAACCGTAATGTATTCAGGTCAACTTAGAAAAATGTCTGTCGCGGCCAAGCCTAATGGCGTGGCTCAATATACGCTTCAGTTAGGGAACGATAAGCTCAATATTAATGAGTTTATCGGCAAGGGAGTTACGCTCAAGTATACGGGTGAGATACATTGCGTGCACTGTCAGGCTAAAACCAATAAAAGCTTTAATCAGGGTTATTGCTACCGATGCCTCATTACCCTTGCCCGTTGTGATAGCTGCATTATTAAGCCCGAACTCTGTCATTACCACGAAGGTACTTGCAGAGAGCCAGAATGGGGCCAGGAGAACTGTTTCGCGCCGCATTTTATTTATCTTGCCAATACCGGTAACCTGAAAGTGGGTATTACCCGCCATGTAACATCGGGCGTCTCAAGCCGCTGGATAGATCAAGGCGCGACTCAAGCGATTGCTCTGTTGCAAGTGAATGACCGACTAACCAGTGGGAAAGTAGAAATGATTTGCAAGCAACACGTCGCAGACAAAACCAACTGGCGAACCATGTTGAAAGGCGAGCCAGAAAGAATTGACATGCACCACGCAAGACGTGAGTTACTTGAAAAAATCAGCACTGAATTATCACTATTGAGTCATGACCACAGCGCATTTGACTATGTGCCTCTTGAAACTGATGCCATTGAGATTTCCTTCCCTGTGCAGCAATACCCAGCTAAGATTAAATCTATTAATCTCGATAAAACAGCTACTTTCGAAGGAGAGCTAAAGGGAATAAAGGGACAATATTGGTTATTGACAGACGACCGTGTGATCAATTTTAGAAAATTTGCTGGATATCAGGTAGAACTGGAAGTGGATAACTGAATCCGCTTCGAGCTGTAAAGTGGATGAATACCTTTTAACAGGTATTCACCTTATCCCATGAACTATGCGACATTGGTTAATGGTAACATTGCCGCGGGCTTAAATGATTCTACCTGCTTGATAAAGTCTGCGATATGTTCATCATAGTCGCGCTGCAATGCCAGCCATAGTGTGGGACTGGTTTTCGTGTACCGCCCTAATGCGACTGCCTTTGGATAATCTACGTCTAGCAGGCCATGACTAAATTCCAGCGCCATTGTGGTACTTATTGACATTGCGGAAGCAAGTTCTGTTAAGGTCGCTTTGCCTTTAAGTAGATACTTGTCTTGAAAATACTGCCCTGGATGGGGAGGATGTGATAGAGACTGCACACTAAATTCCTTCACTGCTGATTACCCATCTGACGTCACTGCGTCATCGAGTAAGATTACTTCTACAAACCTACGTAGTTCAGCAACAGCTATGCCAGTAAATTATTAATACTTTGTCACGGAGGCAATTCCTCTACATTTCATATAGTTATAAGAACATGGTAAGTAAGGAGACCTATTACTCTGCCTTTACCCATAAACTCGTTTGCAATTTTTACTGTGTAAGGCCTGTGACTCTGTATCAATTTCACGCCAAAGTTAGACTAAAGTCTAACTTCTGACCTGCCTTATCAGTGGTAATTAATGGCGACATCGCATCAAAGGACGTGAGTGGGAGCGATAGTCTACACATTCAAGAAAATAAACTTTTCGCGTGTTGGTATTTCCCGTTATCCAAAAATGTATGGTTTGCGTCACGGTTAACGAACTGATTTTATACTTTGGACAACAAGAGGAAATGTTTACGGCTTAGCCAACTATTTGAATGGATAAGATCGGGTTTACATAGAACAAAGTTTAGTTAACGAAATTTAGACGCGATCGCCAAAAATTAAAACGAAAGCTATCTTAAATAGTATTAGCGTGGTTTGTAATGCTACCAGGCGCCCTGCACCATAAGGACTGGCTATATGTGTTTACCTGGCTAACTGTGAGTTCACCGGACGAGGTGTTAAGCGCACATTAGTTCTCACATTCACCTTCTTCATACATTTTTATCAGCTTCGAAACCACTCGATTTTGTGCTACTTTTCTATATTAGAGGTTTATTAAAGCTTATGCCGATGCTTTTATCCGGCCATGTACGAATAAATGATACCTATTGCACGCAAAGTAGCATGAAAGCTTTGCTATTGAAGCCGTGATAAGGGAATCATTTGTTCAGGAACAAGATAATTAAGATTAGCACCAGACTATTTGTTGCTCCCGCGGAAAGTAATCCAGCGTTAGACCTCCTCGCCTTCCATTCTTGCAGCCAGATCATCGAGCTGTGAGGCTACATTATCGAACTGCCCTTGTTTATATTTATAATTTACCCGCACATGATGGTCGGTTTGACCAAATTTAACCTTCAATTCCTCAGCATCCAAATGGGCTACCGTATTCAAGAACCGATAGGCGAGTTGTTCTGAAGGAAATTTATATTGAAGCTGAATATTCATGGCGTTACCGTTTCCAAGTCAGCAATTGTTTTATGTACACAGCGGCTTAGACGTTCAAAAAGAATATCTTCTTCGTCGGCCAGTGGGCCACACATAATCCATTGCCCCAATACTGTCTCAAAATCGGCGACATGATTTTGCTCCATTTTCGCGGCTAACTGTTCGAGGTTTATTTGCTTACGCTCGTCTTGCGCATCCTCCGGACTATCTATCCCGGTTATCCACTCTAATGTGGTAGTTAAGTACGCTCGGCTCTTGCCCACAGTTTGCCTTTGATCGGTAAACCAATTTTGCTGCTTTTTATCCAGTTTTTCCCATACTTCTTTCGGAATGGAAAAGTTGGGAGAATTAATTCCCTGATAAACTGGGATAGCGGTTAATAACGCGTTCAATTGCTGTTGTTTGCCAATATTTTGTTTTCGCTTTTCAACGTGTCGTGCTGTTTTAACTAACCCTGCCCAGGCGTTTTTGATAGCTTTGTCATTATGTAATCCAGTGGCTTCAATGGCTGATTCAAGCTCACCAAGCGTTTGTTGACTATCTGAGGTATCTTTTTCAATAAGTGTGTGGTTGAAAGATTGAATTTGCCCCAATAATGACGCTTTTTTCTGCGCGTAGTCATCCTTTATTTGATTTTCTCTTGCTTTGACCCGGGTGAAAACTTCATCGTTAACGGCACGAAAGGCTCGCCATAACTTATTTTCATCCTTTTTACCGGCATAACCAATCGCTTTCCATTGTAATTGAGCCTGTTTGGCAGACTCAGCCGCCTCATCAAGGTTTTCATTATCCCTCTGAGCTTTAATTTGCTCTATTAACTGTTGTTTACGACGGCGATTGTCTTGATACCAATGACTGACTTTTGAGGAAATTGGTCTAAGCACCTCTTCCCAATTTCGTTTCATCTTATGCCAAGTTTCGCTGTCGAGCCGCCCCTCTTGGCGCCAACGGGTCACAAGCTTCTCATACTGCGCGGCTAGCGACTCTATATCAGTATTAATATCAATATCGCGCGCTTCTTCAATAAGCTGTTGACGATTATGTCTAGTTTGTTCGCGAAGCTTTTCTTGTTCTTCATAATGCAGTCTGCATGGCGCAAAGGCCCGTTCGATCAGCTCATCAAACTGCATAGCTTGTTCATCATCTTTTTCAGGGGAGCCAAGACTTTGCCATTGTTTCCGTAAATACTTCACTTTTTCGGCACGCTCTTTTATGGAGCCAATAGGCTCTGCTATAAGCGCTTTTGCCTGTTCGATGAGTTCAGGTCGACGCGGTTTTGCAAGGTAATTTTTCCATTCTTCTAACCTTTGGACACTCTCACGAACCGTCTCAAAACGATAAGCCAGAGAAGTACGCTGTTTCTCAGATAATTTTTTCAGGTTCGCTTCCAACTTGGTAAATTTAACAATGGCGGCGTTAAATTTACCTTTATCGATTAAGCTGGCAATTGCATTTATCTGCTGACGGCAGGTTTTTCCCAACTCAGCTTGCCGTGAGTCCGCTTCATCAACTTTCTTTTTCCATCGTTTAGAAATGGAACGCCATAAATGACTGAGGTCAGCAGGCATACCAGGAAAGGACTCTGCTAATTTCGCCCAACTTTGCCTTAATTGCTGCTGACGCTCTAATTTTTCATTAAAAGCGATGTCTTTATTTTCAATTAACGCTGTTGACTGATGAATGATCTCTTTGGCTTGGGCGTAATTGCCGCGCAAAGCTGTGATGTTAGCCACTGTATCGGTCACCTTATCGGCTACCGCAATAAACTTCTGCTGAGGAAAATCATCACTAAAAGATTCCGCTTGCTGAACTTCCTGATAGAGGTGGTCGCGTTTATCTTCCGCTTCCTTAATGGTTTTTTGTAGTGAAGATTCCTCAACCACTAATAATTCATCTAATAGCGTGGCCAAATCGTCATTTAAGTGATGCAGACTTGATAGCCGATGCGCTTGTTCCAACGCTTGTTGCTGGCGTTCCCACTCGGGTGCCAGGTTAGTTAAAACTTTTTCTACTCGCCCATTAATGCGACTATATTTCTCTTCAATCTCATCTTTCTGAACGTTTGATAAAACATTAAAGTCCTGACTGAGCTGCTGATATTCTTCTACAAGCACTCGACGCTGATTCGTAATATTTTCATAATCAGTGCGCTCTGCCAGCGCTTGTAGCTTAGATAATACAAATGTAGTTTGCTGTATCACTTTGACCGGTTTCTCTTGGTCATGTTTTAACTGTTCCAGTCGCCGTTTTATCGCATCAGCAAAGTCTTTATCGGTCGTTTTAGCTTTGAGCTTTTGTAGTACTTTTTTATCGTGCGCTGATGTTAACCAGATTTTCTGCAAACTGGGTGTTGCGTACTGGTTGATGAATTTCAACGTAAACGATGAGCTATTTATTTTTTCCAACAAGCTTAGAGTGATTTCATCAGATTGCGTTTGGGGATGTTGGTTAAGATACTGAATTCGAAGCTCGTTATTTGCGCTCTCCATTAAATAGGCTGTGCATTCTTTCTCTGCGAGTTTGAAATGACTTTGACCCAGTATTGCTTCTTCAACAAAACGCTGTGACTCACGTTTAACAAAAGGATCACGCGCAATTTGAGCCATTTTCTGCCACAACGCAAATGAGGAGAGTTTTCGCAATGCGGCTAAGGAGACATGTGGGTCTTCATCATTGAAAGCAAGTTCGTGTAAAGCTTGCTTGTCCTGCGGCGTTGAGGGGTCTAGCGAGTCAATAGCAACAATACGTTTCTGTGGATCAGCACTTTTATGCGATGAAGAAAATAGACGCTTAAAGATCTTCATGTTTAAACCGCGCGATAGAGTCTGGTTGCGAGGGAGACAGCTCGCGTCTAAATTCTTGTTTAGATTTATGAACTATTTCCCCATGTTCATTTACTGTCATGTGCTCTGCTGATCTGGCAATTTTCGCCTGATACAGCATAACTGCTTGCATACAGCTCTCAAGCTGCGGTTCGGAAAGACGACTGCCATCGCCCCATTTACCCGTCTCTACAGCCTCCTGAATACGCTCAAAAACCTCAGGGGTCATCGCCGAAAGTAAAGCATCTAAATTCATGATGAAAATCGTTTGATGATTAAAATACGAATGCGATTTACAATGTACCAGACAAAGCCTACCACAGACATGAGCACGGCAATATTATAATGCAGCTCATCCTGCCTTGCGCCTCCCCAATACATGAAGGCAAACCCTGCGACGAACAATAACATCGCGATCATGGATTGGGTTTGGATACTATTCAGCTTTTTAAACCGATTAAGCTGCTTTTTTCTAACGATATCTTCATCGGTAGCTTGACCTAAGTTAAAGCCACAATGTTGGCAGGTGTCCGCCTTATCTGAAATTTTTTTGGTGCATGAAGGACAATCAATGAGTGCCATACCTTCTCCTATGTTGACTAAATTATAAAGGTAGTGGTAACGGACGTATAGTTGTACTTTTCACCCTAAGTATTATCTAAATGAGACTTAGGATGTTTCGTTTAGCTTTGACAAACAGTTCTTAAACGGGCTGGAGGACCTACCACTAGATGGTCCTACAGCACACGCAGACGATAACTATTTACCGTACTTCTTCCAATACTCGTTGACTGTTTGTTTCATTTCCTTACTTAAGAGCATGATGCCAAATAAGTTAGGTAACGTCATTACAACGATGGCGACAGCGGAAAGCGCCCACACCAGGGTAGTATCAGAAAACGAAGCCCACACAAAACCAGCTACATAGATAACTCGGTAAGGCATAACTGATTTAGGCCCAAACAGATACGTCATCGCTCGATCACCATAATAAGACCAGGCTATGGCAGTCGAGAAGGCGAACAACATCAGCCCGATAGACACAATATATTGTCCATATTCGCCGAAATACCCACGCGTAAACGCAATAGTCGTTAGCGGAGCCGAGTGCACTAAAGACTTTCCGCTGACAATTAAGTTGTCCTTAATTGGTTTCCCGTTTTCAATTTTCAACGAGCCTGTGAATGGGTCATCTCCCCCAAATGAATATTTGACATCCTCAGCAATCGAGCGGGCATTAATCAAGGTAAACCCTTCACTTACTGCTACCCCATTGACGACCGATATCGTGCCGGTGAAAGGCTTAACCTGACTATCAACCCGTTCATTGACGAGAGCATAAAGTTGAGCGACATCATCTTCATTAGTTTCTTCGTAGGCTCCTTCAATGAACAGCATATCGGAACGATCAAAAACATTTTCATGTTTTTCTTTCCAGACCCCAGAAGATAGAATAACCAGACCGGTAATAGTACAAATCAAGATCGTGTCAATGAACGGCTCAAGAAGCGACACCATACCTTCCGACGCTGGTTCTTTTGTTTTCGCAGCGGCGTGAGCGATTGGCGCAGAACCTTGACCTGCTTCGTTGGAAAACAAGCCCCGGTTCACACCACGATTAAAGGCGTAGGCTAACGACGCACCTAAAAAGCCGCCAGCAGCGGCTGAGCCGGTAAACGCGTCGCCAATAACCGCCATGAAAGACGGCCCAATATTTTCAAGATTTGCGAAAATAACCGCTAATGCACCAATAAGGTAAATGACTGCCATCAGCGGCACAACTTTCGCCGTTACCGCCGCAATACGCTTAATTCCGCCAAGAATCACCAGGGCCAGTAAAATACCTAAAACACTCCCTACTAACAGGGGATCTACACCAAATGTAGCTTCAAGACTGCTTGCAATACCATTACTTTGCGGTAAGTTACCGGTGCCAAAAGAACTGATAACCGTTGCCACGGCGAATGCCACTGCCAGCCATTTCATGTTGAGGCGACGGTCCATATAATACATGGGACCACCAGCCATAGTTCCGTCTTCTGTTTTGACCCGATATTTATGCGAAAGCGTTACTTCTACAAATTTCGTCGTCATTCCGAGAAAAGCTGTTGCCCACATCCAGAACAATGCAGCCGGTCCACCTAAAAATATAGCGAACGCAACCCCACTAATATTACCTGTTCCCACAGTGCCAGAAAGAGCGGTAGTTAAGGCTCTGAAATGGGTGGTATCGCCCGGATCACCAGCGTGATCAAATTTGCCCGTTACGACCAACCAAGCGTGTTTGAAAAAACGAATCTGGGGAAACTTTAAATAAATCGTAAAAAACAAACCCACACCAAGCAGAACAAATGGAAACCACCCTGCGCCGCCGAGCATCGAATCCAGTAAAAGCAAGAAACTATATAAACTCTCCAACTTGAGTCCCTCTTCTTATTATTTATTGTTGTAGTTAAAAAATAATTATTATTTGGTTAATTCACGAACTACCGCACCGATTGCAATCAACAGGTCTTCACCAAGTTGCTGACAACGCGGCACTGACCACCCATAGTCAGCGTCTGGTAAATTTTTGTTATCCTTAAACGGCATCTCAAAAGTATATGCCATGCACCTGAATTTCTCTGCCACCGCACTGGATGCAACAGTTAAATTCGCCTGTCCTGGTTCATCTTTAGGGTAACCAAATTCGTCTTGAAATTCGGGTGTAACATTTAATAAGGCGTTTTTAAATGTATCTTCAAGGTGTTTAAGCGCATCATCGTAACTGGGGATGCCTTCGCTACCTGCGACAAAGTTGTAAGGTAATGCTTCATCGCCATGCAAATCAAGATAGATATCTACGCCTGAACGCTGCATAGCATCTAACACATAATATACTTCCGGGCTTTTTTCCAACGAGGGAGTTGCCCATTCTCGATTAAGGTTGCTACCGACGGCATTAGTGCGCAAGTGACCTCGCGCGCTTCCATCGGGATTCATGTTGGGAACTACATAGAAAACGGCTTGTTGAAGTAATTGACGCGCTACCCCATCCTGATCATCCAGTAGGCGATAGACTAAACCTTCAGCACACCATTCCGCCATGGTTTCACCCGGGTGTTGGCGAGCGGTAATCCAAACTTTCTTTTTCTCAGGGCTTTCCTCGCCAATGACCAACATAGACAAATCGCGGCCATCTAATGTTAGCCCTAACAACCTGTGTTCACACTGCGGAAAGACTTGAGCATCATGAATAAAATCAAGGTGGCGTTCATAGCTATATGGAATGAAATACGCAAAGTAGACCGATGGTTCCTCAAGATTAATGGAGAATGTGAGATTGTTCCCATCAAACTGAGACCCCACTCTGAACCATTCCTGTCGATCGTAGGAGGCCAAAACGTTATATTCTTTCCAACCATCAGGGTAAGCGGACTTGGCTAGATCAGTAAGAGTAATTTTATGTTCGACAAATTGCTCGGAGAAGAGACGAAAATGAAACCATTGATAAAACTCTGACTGATTGTCTTTGTTGATGGATAAAACGATGTTATCGGGAGATTCGGCTTGAATGACACGAATATTGCCACTGTCGAATTGACTTGAAATATGCATAAGCCCTGCCTTTTTCCTTGTTTTAATTGCGCGGTAATTTAGCACATTCTTATCTCACAATGCCATGCTATACAGGGAATAATACTTCGCCTAAATGCACCACGTACACTGAAAGTCTGCATACATAGCTGTTTCCGAATCAATTAAAGCAGCCCTAGAGTCGAAAAAGCCGACATCATAGGGTCGGCTTTTAATCAGAGTACTTAGTTAAGTGTGCGTGTTATGCTGGCAATGTAGGGAATGTCAAACCCGCCATATCCATCACACATCGCATTACCTGGCAGCTATAACCAAACTCGTTATCATACCAAACGTAAAGCGTGATGCGGTTGCCCGCTACGATAGTCGCCTGTGAATCAACCACTGATGCAGCACGAGACCCAACTACATCTGTCGATACAATTTCAGTGCTTGCGGTGTAGTCGATTTGGTGTTGCAAAGGTGAGAACAGAGCGGTATTACGCAGGAATTCATTAACCGCTAATTTATCAGTTTCTTTTGCTAAATTAAGATTCAGGATAGCCAGTGAAACATTCGGGGTAGGAACACGAATCGCATTCCCAGTAAGCTTACCTTCCAATTGGGGGTAGGCCTTCGCAACAGCCTTAGCAGCACCAGTTTCAGTGATAACCATATTCAATGGGGCACTGCGACCACGGCGCTCCGCTTTGTGGAAGTTATCGATCAGGTTTTGATCGTTGGTATACGAATGCACGGTTTCCACATGGCCATTCTCAATTCCATATTCTTCATCCAACGCTTTAAGCACAGGTGTAATGGCATTGGTGGTACAGCTTGCTGCAGAGATAATCGTATCTTCCGGTTTGATATCGTCATGATTAACGCCGTGTACGATATTCTTAATGTCACCTTTACCCGGCGCAGTCAGAATCGCTTTTGCCGTGCCCTTTGCTTTAAGATGTAAGCCTAAACCTTCACGGTCACGCCACTTACCCGTGTTATCGACCACGATGGCATTTTCGATACCATATTTGGTGTAATCAATTTGATCAGGGCTGTCTGCGTAAATAACCTGAATAAATGCGCCGTTAGCCTTGATAGCCTGACGCTCATGGTCAACGGTGATGCTGCCATTAAAAGGGCCATGCACAGAATCCCGGCGTAACAAACTAGCCCGCTTCTCGAGATCGCCCTCTTTACCACCTCGTACAACGATGGCGCGAAGACGCAGTTTGTTATTCATTCCGTTTCGTTCGATAAGCAGGCGCGCCATTAAACGGCCTATACGCCCAAAACCGTATAAGACAACATCTTTAGGTTGCTGGTCATCCCCGCGACCATCAATCGTTGACAATTTATCATTCAAATAGGCCTGAAGATCATCCTGGTCCACTGCGCTACCATAATGAAAATCAAAGGCCAACTTACCGATATCAATTTGTGCTGGCGCTAATTGCATCTTACTGATAGCTTCTAAGATAGGAAAGCTTTCACGTAGTCTCAGTTTGATACCTTCGTGTAAACGAACTTTACGGTGCGCTTTAATTACATCAATTGCACTGGCGTTTAAAAGTGGACGACCGTATACGGAAATTTCAACGGCGTGATTGCGGTATAATTTACCGATCAGCGGCAACATCATTTCAGCGTATTCCTGACGTTCCTGCCAGCTATTTTGCAATTCCTGTTCAAACTGTTGGTTCATGCTTCTGCCTTCGATTCAAAAGAAAAATTTTCAACGCATCAGAAAAGATTGTAGGGTAAACTTATTATCCCCTCTGAAGACGAGCGGTATTGTAATTAAACATGATGGGATCACCAAATTGTTGAGAAGTTTCAAAAACAAGAATAAACACCGTATTTCAACCTGGAATGTTGGTAATTTTTCGACACTTTTAAAAAGGGTGGTCATCGTTTGTGGGGCCCTTTCATCCCTGTCCGGATGCGAGGAAATCTTTGCGCCCAACATTGCCGATATCTGTAATGATAATCCTCATTTATGCAATGACTTAAATACAGACAGTTGGTGCCGTTCAGAAAAAGCTGAAATTGTTAATCATAGGTTCAGGTATCAGCAACAGCTTACTTCACAGCAGCAATACAACTTAATGATATTATTTGAAAATTACAAAGCGTGCATTACCAAAGCGTCAGGAATCGAACATATTAAATACCGCGAGAAAGAATCTGAAAGGATGAAAGGGGTTATCACCGCGCAGCGTGAGCTAAAACGCTTATCCAGAGCCACCAGAAATGATCCTCATCCCCTCCTTTCTTATTACCATTGGTCACGGTATGGCGATGAAAAAGCATTAGAACGCTTTATGACCGCCAATCGAGAAGGTAAATTAAATACACCTGAATTACTGATTGCCCTAGCCAGCGTACAAGTCAAATATGATTTGGAGCAAACGAGGAAAACCTTGTTCCAAGCCCTAAGCCTCTATAAAGACGATAAAAACATTGATGTCGAGGTATTCCCGACTTTAGTGACTATTGCTCTGGAACAAGAAAAATATGCGCAAGCTTATTTGTGGTCAATCGTGGCGGAAGAGTATAAAGCGCAGATAGCAACTAATGACAAACTAGTATGGGCAAAGCGATTTAATTTAGACACGAACCGACTTGAAGAGATTGCCGACGAGGTTATAGATGCTCTCGATGAGGGTAATTTTGATGCTAGAAAGTTTGCGCTCAATCGAATTTAACGAAAAAAGATAATCGCAATTCAATACAAAACAGACCTGTTTCTGTAATAAAATTTCATGTCCACTTCGTGCAATAAATTTTTTACACTACTTATTACTTTATATAATGGATGATTCAGCTTCCCACTTGGAAGCTTACGCAACCTGAGAACCGTTTGTGGTAAAATGCTACCCTTTTATTTGCTTCTCCCCTGCCGGGTTGAATGATAAAGAGACAGAATTTACACAATAACGTTGTCCAGTCGGTTGAGGTCCATCAGGGAAGACATGGCCTAAATGCGCATCGCACCTTTTACAATAAATTTCCACACGATGCATACCATGACTATCGTCCTCACGAAATCCGACATTTTCTGCTTCTGCCTGATCGTAAAACGAAGGCCAGCCACACCCCGTATCATATTTAGTTTCGGATTTAAAAAGGGTAGCTTCACAACATTTACATACGTATTCGCCCTCTCGCTCTTCATTCAGCAAGACTCCCGTGAAAGGGTGCTCCGTGCCCCCTAAACGACAAATACGATATTCATCTTTTGAAAGTTTGTTTTTCCAATTGTGGTGTGTCATCGCACATTCCTGCTAACTCAATAACTATTTTTTGATAGCTACCTGTGGACGAGCAGGATCACTCCAGTTAATGTGAAACTTTTTACCTGCCAGTTTATCCAGGCGTTGATAGGTATGAGCACCGAAATAGTCCCGTTGTCCTTGTAACAAATTGGCCGGCAATACCGCTGTGCGGTAAGCATCATAATAACTAATTGCTGACATCATCGCCGGGCAAGGGATACCGTTTAAGGTAGCTTGCGACACAGATTGTCTCCAGTCAGCTTGGTATTTAGCAATTTGCTCAGAAAAATACGGTGCAAGGAGTAAATTAGCCAAATTTTCATCTTGCTCATAAGCTTTCGCAATCGATTGCAAAAATACAGCGCGAATAATGCAGCCTGCTCGCCAAATTTTGGCAATCTCAGCAAAGTCCAGCTCCCAGCCATGTTCTTTCGCGGCCGTCGCCATTAGCTGAAAGCCTTGCGCATACGCGCAAATTTTAGAGCAATACAGCGCATGTTCCAGTTGTGATATAGCCTGGGTTTTGGCGGCATCTGATAATGGCTGCTGTGTTGGTCCAGCCAGCTGTTGACTGGCGGTGACACGCTCATCCTTTAAGCTGGATATACTACGCGCAAATACAGCAGCGGTAATAGTTTGAGCAGGACTGCCCACTTGCAGGGCGCTAACCGCTGTCCATAATCCCGTTCCCTTTTGGCCTGCCTTATCAAGGATTACATCAACCAGGGGTTGGTCTGTCTCTGGATCCTGTTGCTCCAACACTTCCGCACTGATTTCCATCAGATAACTGTTAAGTTTGCCTTGATTCCACTGTCTGAAGGTATGTGCAATTTCATCAGGGCCCATGGCGAAGGCCGTCCGCATTATGTGATACGCTTCACAAATCAGCTGCATATCGGCATATTCAATACCGTTATGCACCATCTTGACATAATGCCCTGCCCCCACCGGCCCGATGTAGGTGGCACAGGGTTCGCCTTCTTTTACTGGTTTGCCAGGGGCGTAAGACTCAATGGGCTTACCCGTATTTGGGTCGACCTTGGCCGAAATGGCTTTCAAAACCGGCTCGATGCGTGTCCACGCGTACGGATTGCCCGAAGGCATTAGTGAAGGGCCGAATCTGGCACCCACTTCGCCACCTGAAACCGCGGTGGAAAAAAAGATAAACTTTCCTTTGTATTGCTCTTCACGCTCGACGGAGTCGGTCCATAAACTATTACCCGTATCAATTACGATGTCATCTGCCTGTACCCCAGCATCAATCAGGTGATGGCAGACATGGTCTACAGGCGCACCAGCGGGAACAGAAAGAATAATAAGATGAGGGGATTTCAGCTTACTTAAAAGCTCTGTGTAGGAGTTACAGCCTTCCACCCGTGGCGGCTGGTCACCTCTTTCGGAAGCGTCCTGGGCAAGAATGGCATCAACCTTATTCTGATCCAGATCGAAACAGGCAACGCGATAACCATGATCAGCCAGGTTTAACGTCAGGTTACTTCCCATTACGCCTAAACCAATAAACCCAATATCACACTGTTTATCGCTCATTCTCTTTCCACCGTTTTGTCGCATATGCATTTGATGGGGGCGCATGATACCACTGCTTTCTCAGAAGAACAGTATTACATGGTAAATTTAAACTAACTTTAGTCGCACTTGCCCTCATTACATGCCCGACGCCTGCCAGGAAAAAACAGCCAAGCTTTTTCCAGCCTGCAAAAATACGCGCTGAATACAAATCTGAGGTTGTTCAGAAAGGGAGCAATAGCGCGTATCCAATCGTAACGCCCAGCCTCCCTTTTGCTCATCCATGGGCAAATTAAACCGTACATCGTTATCACTTGCATTGAAGCCGATAAACCAATGCTCATACGGTTGGTTCGGTAAGGGTTCACCAATAATTTCTAATCCAAAAGCTTTGTTATGGGTGGCTTGCCAATCTGCAGACGCTTTGTCGCTGCCATCAGGTTTATACCAATTAATTTCCTTAATATTAACGGCGCGTTGAAACGAATCATCCTTCATCAATACCTGAGACAACAGCCTGCTTTGCTGACGCAGTGCGATCACATATTGGCAGAACGCAAAAAAGTCTTGCTTACGTTTATTTAACTCCCAATCGACCCAACTGATTTCGTTGTCTTGACAATATGCATTGTTATTACCCTGCTGACTACGGCTCAATTCGTCACCGCCCAGCACGTGCGGCGTCCCTTGCGCTAACAACAGAGTGGCAAATAAATTACGCTTTTGTCGTTCCCGTAATGAAAGAACTTTTTCATCTGTGGTTTCCCCTTCCACCCCGTAATTGGCAGACAGATTATGCCCATGGCCATCCTTATTCGATTCCCCATTTGCCTCATTATGACGCTCAGCGTAACTCACCAGATCTTGTAAGGTAAATCCATCATGGTAGGTAATGTTGTTTACTGAAGAGTTCGGATGGCGATTACCTTTCACGAAAACATCTCGGGAGCCCATCAGACGTGTGGCAAAATCAGCCGTTTTACCATCATCGCCCCGCCAGAACGCCCTTACGGTGTCCCTGAACTTATCATTAACTTCGAGCCAGGGAGGAGGGAAACTTCCTAATTGATAGCCATCAGGACCGATGTCCCAAGGCTCAGCAATGAGAATGCAGTTTTTCAGCAGGGGATCTTGATGAATTGCCCTTAACAGGCCTGAATTTGGCGAGAAGTGCTGCGGATCTCGGCCTAAGCAGGCTGCCAGATCGAAGCGGAAGCCATCAATGCCGATCACATCTACCCAAAATCGCATGGCATCCAGGATCATTTGGGTCATCATAGCAGAGGCGGTATTCACCGTATTGCCGCAGCCCGAATGATTGCTAAAAATCAGCCTTCCCTGTTTAGACTGTTCGATTAAATAACTTTGTTCGGTCGACAATCCCTTAAATGACAGGATCGTGCCTCCTTCCCCACCTTCAGCAGTATGATTGAATACCACGTCTACAATTACTTCCATTTCTGCTGCGTGATAGGCATCCACCATGTGACAAATTTCGGTCAGCGCATCCTCTCTGCCATAACGTGGTTCCGGCGCAAAAAAGTTAACCGGATTATAGCCCCAGTAGTTAGTTAATCCCTTTTCTACAATGTAGGGCTCAGGCATAAAAGCCGCCAGGGGCATAAACTGCACAGTGGTGACACCTAACTCTTTAAGGTGCTTAATAATTAATGGATGGCACGCCGCGCTATAGCTACCCCTTGCTTCTTCAGGAAGGTCTTTCCTTAATTGCGTAAGGCCTTTTACGTGCGTTTCGTAAATCACTCTTTGGTGAGGAAGTAAGTTTGGTCGCTGAATTGTTCTTCGGTAGTCATCCTCATTGATCACTACCGACTTGGGGATCATAAATTGAGAATCATGAGAATATTGACGCGCATTCCACACCACCGGACGGCTCAGTTTTTTTGCATAGGGATCGATTAACAACTTTTCGACAGGGGCACTGTGTAATTCACCATCCCCCTTTTCTACCCTATAGGCGTAATACTGCCCAGCTTTGATCCCTGCTATCTCAGCATGCCATATATTGCCGGTTTTGCCTGGTAACGGTATTTCGTTAATGGGTTCTTCTGTGTCACTTCTATATAAACATAATATTACGGCATGCGCATTCGTACAAAAAACCGCAAAGTTACAACCCGATTCAGTCAGGGTCGCTCCCAGATGCCGCGCATTACCTACGTTAACCTGCACGTTCGCTTCCATCGTCATATATTAGTTTTTACCTTCCCACATAATAAATAAGGTAGCTAAAGGCGGCAACGCAATATCTACGCTAAAGGGCTGACTGTTCCAGGAATCGTGCGTCGCATGAGTATGCGCTGGTATGTTGTACCCACTACCCCAGTATTGTTTTTCGTCAGAGTTTAGTAACAAACGATATTCGCCAGCATCTTCTACCCCTAATCTGAAAGGTTGGCGGGGTAAGGGGGTAAAGTTACATACGACATACACCTTTTGCGTCCCCCCTGCACTTTTGCGCACAAACGAAAGCACACTTTGTGCATTATTTTGATGATCAATCCAGTTGAATCCTTCAGGCTGATGGTCGCATTCAAATAACGCCTTTGTCGTTTTGTATATTTTATTCAGATCGCGGTAGAGAGCATTTACGCCGCTATGTTTTTCATATTCAAGTAAATGCCAGTCAATAGAGCAATCATGATTCCACTCTCGACTCTGGGCAATATCATTCCCCATGAAATTAAGCTTTTTGCCGGGGTGTCCAAACATAAATGCAGCATAACATCGTAAATTGGCCGCTTGCTGCCATTCGTCTCCCGGCATTTTATTTAATAAGCTTCCCTTACCGTGGACCACTTCGTCATGGGAAATGGGCAAGACAAAATTTTCAGTAAAAGCATATACCATGCTGAAAGTAATATCATCGTGGTGATAACGGCGATACGCTGGATCTTTACTGATAAAGTGCAGCGAATCGTGCATCCAGCCCATATTCCATTTAAAACCAAAACCCAACCCATTTTCGTATACCGGGCGGGATACATTGGGAAAAGACGTGGATTCTTCGGCGATGGTCATCGCATGGGGAAAGTGTTTGTATACCTCTTCGTTCATCCACTGTAACAAACTAATCGCTTCATAATTTTGATTCCCCCCATCCACATTAGGGATCCACTCTCCGTCCTTTCTGGAATAATCCAAATATAGCATGGAGGCCACAGCGTCCACCCGAATGCCATCTACGTGGAATTTATCGAACCAATACATCGCGTTGGCCACTAAAAACTGTCTGACCGGCCCCTTGCCAAAATCATAAATGCATGAATTCCAATCGGGATGCCATCCTTTTCGAGGGTCCGCGTACTCATATACACAGGAACCATCAAAACGTGCAAGTCCATGTCCATCTTCAGGAAAATGGGCGGGTACCCAGTCGATAATTACCCCAATCCCCTGTTGATGACAACTATCCACAAAATACTTAAACTCATCAGGATCGCCAAAGCGACTGGTGGGCGCGTACATGCCCACGGGCTGATATCCCCAGGAACCGTCAAACGGGAATTCCGAAATGGGTAGCAATTCTATATGCGTATAGCCCATCTCTTTAACATAGGTAATCAAATCGTGGGCCAGTTCCCGATAGCTTAAATAGCGCTTTTCTTCTTTATTTTCAGGTCGTTTCCAAGAAGCCAGATGCACTTCGTAGATACTCATCGGGGTTGAATAATGATCGCGACTATCCGATGCGAACCATGCGTGGTCCTGCCACTGATATTGTTCGTGGTCATATATTTTCGACGCATGCGACGGATATTGTTCGGCATGAAAACCTAACGGATCGCTTTTATGCGGTAACGTATTCCCATCGGCATCTTTTATCTGATATTTGTATCTTTCCCCTGGCTGCAACTGAGGTACAACAAGCACCCAATAACCCAGGTCAGTTTTCTGCATGGGATGAATACGCCCGTCCCACTGATTAAAATCACCGATCAAAGAAACCGCAGAAGCATTCGGTGCATAAACGGCAAACCGCACAGCTTGTAGTTGCTTGGTCGGGGTTTCAATCGTAATTAATTGCGCGCCTGCTTGCTGATAAAGATTTTGTGGTTGATGATCAATAAAATGCACCGCATGAAACGCCTCATCCTTGAACTGATAGGGGTCGATTACGCTGCATGTCTGACTATTTCGGGTAATATTAAGTTGATAACAACCTGTCGTTGTCAACCGCTTGCTTTTACCCCTGAACAGCCCCTTCGTTGAGGTAGGCTTTAAGGTGCAGATAACCGCATTGGAGCCGAGCTTACTTATGCTGATTTTTTCTGCATCAGGCATCCAAGCTGTGACGCTATGCTCCGCCTCGTTAGTGTGACGACCTAAGACGTTAAAGGGGTGCGCACAACACGCTTCGTTCAGTTGTTCCTCTATCAGCATATGCTGCTCCTATAAAAAATCCGCAGCAAAGCCGCGGATCTTAGGTTGACGGCGTTCGAAAAAACTTAGTCTTCAGCTTGTTTACGAGCGTGTGTTAACTTGGCAGCCAGGGACCGAATCGAAGCATTGTCAAAAATTTCCTCAAGGGTATGGGTTAACTTTCTGCGCCAGTTTGGATACTCATTAAACGTGCCCGGTATATTGACAGGTTTGTCCATTTGTAGCCAATCTTCAAGTTGCAAACTTAACAATGCACTGGATCCCTTGGCCATATGAGTCTGAATTCCAAAGTTCAGTGTTTCTGTCATACCGGTAAAATTCACATCACGCCCCACACTGTCATCGACGCTATTATGACCGTGTAACGAATCTAAAATAGCCTGTTTATTGTCATGTCGGTCTTGATAAAGAGTACGTAATATTTCTTCCGTCGGATACAAACCTAACTCTTTACCCAATTCCAAATCTAGACAATGCCAGTAACCGATAAGCGTCGGCATATCGTGCGTGGTCAAGGTAGACATTGACTGAACGGGATAGTGGGAGGGCGAAAAGAAGCCACCGTCTTCCGCTTGTTCAAAGAAAAATACGCGATAAGAATACACACCATTTTCAGCCAGTTTTGTACGAATCTCTTGGGGTACTGTTCCTAAATCCTCCCCGATGACAAGGCTTTGATTACGATGACTTTCCAGCGCAAGAATACCTAGCAAATCATCAACCGGGTAATACACGTACCCCCCGTCTTTCGCATTATCACCTTTTACGACCCACCATAAACGAAGTAGTGCCATCACATGATCGATTCGCAACGCACCTGAAGAAGCCATGTTAGATGCAAACAAGTCAATAATCGGCTGGTACTGCTGCTCATAGAGTTTCACTGGATCCATGGGCGGCAGTCCCCAGTTCTGACCAAGGGGACCTAATATGTCTGGCGGCGCACCAACGCTGGCATCAACACAGTAAAGATCTTTGTTTCCCCAAATTTCAGCGCTGCCTTCGCTTACACCCACAGCAAGGTCACGATACAAGCCAATGAGCATACCGCTCTCCTGAGCGACATTACTTGCTTTTTCTAATTGAAGAGCTGCTTGCCATTGCAGGAATAAATAAAATTTTACTTCTTTAAGATTATCTTTTTTAAACTTAGCTACAGCAGGCTTATGATATTCCTTGTATTCATCAGGGAAAACTGGCCAGCCCCAGGACGCGCGACCAGACTCCTTAAGGTGTGCTTGCATGGCATCATAGACGGCCAACATATCCAAGCTTTCCCCGCCTTCTTCAATAAACGCTTTAAACGCTTTATTTTGTCTAGAATTTTTATTTAGATAACGGGTGTAGTATTCATCAAATACGGCTTTAAGCGCTTCAAGTTTTAATGCTGATACCGCTTGATAATCTACAAAATCGACACTCCTAGCGTGTTGCAGGCGTTGCTTGAAATCGTCCGTTGAAACAAGGCGCTGGACACGTTCTGATTCGTACCCTTCTATCGCAGTCACATCAAGGTAAAGGTAGTTCAGCCATTTACGTGAAGAAGGACCGTAAGGACTGCAGGCATCTGGGTTGGCAGGATAAAGCGCATGGATCGGATTAAGGCCAATAAAGTCTGCGCCATTAGTCGCTGCTTCTTTAATTAATTTACTTAAATCTGTGAAGTCGCCGATCCCCCAGTTTTTAGCGCTCCTTACACAATATAACTGAACACTCAATCCCCAGATTTTCTCTCCTTGCTGGATGGGCTCAGGCGTAAAACACGCTTTCGGGGCAACGATCAAACGCATAGATGCCAGCGTATTTTTCTTAGGGGATGATAATGATACTGTGTGATAACCAAGCGGTACGCTATTGGTCAATTCAATAGCGTACTCATGAAACTCTTCGTCGTCCACATGGGCAACATTGATCAATTCTCCATCTACCGGTGTAAAAATCTGATGATGACGTTTGCCATTTTCTGTCTCTACAATAAACGTAAATGAATCGTTAACATTAGAAATGGGAAGGCGTACTGTAAGAATTACAGGTTCATTAAGACGGATTACCTGAACCGGATTTAGCGGTGATAACCAAACTGACTGAGCTTCCTGTTCAATTTGTTCGGCTATGACCGCCTCACTTTCGGTGTTGTATCCCAACACGTTCAGCAACTTGGTTTTGCTGGATTCTGCAATGGTTGCGGGCTTACCCCACGCGTCGACATAATGTGTTTCTATGCCTCGCATTTCAACCAGTTTTTGCAAAACGTGCTCTGTCATGATGATTTTCCTGTTTTAATATTTTCGCTGCGGCTGTAATGCAAACAATAACCATCACCGATAAAGTGTGGTGAAGACACAACAGTGCAGACTACAAATTGTTAACATTATTGTTGAAAGTGAGTTGCAACGAAACTGAATACGATTGCATAACTTATTTCCGTAATTTTGCAACATTTTAACAGATAACTTTGATCATCGTCTCATTATGATCCATAATTTACGTAATTTATTTTCATAAAAGATTGAGGGATGTTATGACTATTCGTGTTGGTATCAACGGCTTTGGCCGTATCGGTCGGTTGGTGTTACGTGCGGCAATGGAACGTTCTGATATTGAAATCGTTGCTGTAAACGACTTACTAGAGACTGATTATATTGCCTACATGTTGAAATATGACTCTACTCATGGAAAGTTCCGTGGCACCATTGAAGTTGACAATCACAACTTAATTGTGAACGGTCAGCGTATCCGGGTAACTAATGAAAAGGACCCAGCCAAGCTTAAATGGGACGAGGTTGAAGCTGATGTGGTGGTTGAAGCCACCGGCCTGTTTCTTACCAGTGAAACGGCAGAAAAACATCTGCAAGCAGGCGCGAAGAAAGTGGTCATGTCAGCGCCGTCAAAGGACAATACGCCCATGTTTGTAATGGGTGTGAACGAAAAAGATTACGCTGGCGAGCGCATTGTTTCTAACGCATCTTGTACGACTAATTGTCTAGCTCCGCTGGCAAAGGTACTTAACGACAACTTTGGTATTAAAGATGGTTTAATGACCACTGTTCATGCCACCACTGCTACACAAAAAACGGTTGATGGCCCTTCACATAAAGATTGGCGTGGAGGCCGGGGTGCTGGTCAGAATATAATCCCCTCCTCAACGGGTGCTGCCAAAGCTGTAGGGAAAGTGATACCTGAACTTAACGGCAAGCTGACAGGTATGGCGTTTCGTGTGCCTACCCCTAATGTATCGGTGGTGGATCTTACGGTTAATCTGCAGAAGCCTGCCTCTTACGATGATATTTGTAAAGTGATGAAGGCAGCAGCAGAAAACGAACTTAAAGGTATCTTGGCGTACACTGAAGAGGCGGTTGTCTCAACAGACTTTGTTGGTGATGCGCATACCTGTGTATTTGACGCGACAGCAGGTATCGCGTTAACCGATACCTTTGTTAAATTAGTAGCGTGGTATGACAACGAGTGGGGTTATTCAAATAAGGTGTTAGATTTAGTTAAACATATTAGTCAGTAATCCCCTGACTTTGTCTGATCTGTAAGATAATTAATTATGTACTGAAAGGTGTGATTTGTGTCGCACCTTTTTTATTTTCAAGGCACAATAGAATTTTATAATTAAAATAACTGGTTAGGATTATGTCTATTGCTCCCAGTATAACGATAAACGAAACTTCAGGGATTACATTTCTAAACGTAGATAACACCTTTGCCACGGCACAAATCAGTTTGTACGGTGGTCACATCCTCTCCTTTATACCAAAATCAGATGGTATTGAACGTTTGTGGGTAAGTCCACATGCCTATATGAATGGTGAAAAACCGATTCGGGGAGGTATTCCTATCTGTTGGCCATGGTTCAGTGACGATCATGGTAGAGAAAAAGGGGCGCTTCCTGCGCATGGTTTTCTGCGTTCACAGATCTGGCAATTAAAGTCATCCGAAGACACAGAAAATGGAACGGTTATTACTTTAGCTCCAGCTTTCACACGCGCAGATGGATTCGAATATGACTGTCAGGTAACCTTGAAAATAATTATAGGGAAAAAGCTTAGCGTAAATTTGACCACCCATAATACTGGGATTATTCCCTTCACTTATAACACAGCTTTACATAGCTATTTTGAAGTGCAGGATATTAACCAAGTCGAATTGAAAGGTTTAAAAGGAAACTACAGGGATAAAACGGATGACTTCGCTGTGAAAGAAACCCCCATCCCTTACCGCTTTAGTCAGGAAACTGACCGTATCCATGAGCATGCGGCTAAAGAAATTGGGTTATATGATAAAGAGGCAAAACGTATACAAATAAACTCAGCAGGTCATGACTCCATCGTGGTATGGAACCCGTGGCAAAGCGCCGCGTCAATTTCTGACATGGATGCCTTTGCATACAAGCAAATGATTTGCGTAGAAACGGCAGTCACCTCAGGTCAGGAAATACAGCCTGGTGATCAGCATACCCTAACACAGATTATCTCTTAGAAAAGTCAGGGCGGCGCGTCGCTACTGCCGCCCTGTGACGCCTTATTTCGTTACGGTAGCGCCTGCCACTGCCTCTTTCGCTAATTGGGTAATCCTATCCCAGTCACCGTTAATAATCGCATCATCAGGTGCCACCCATGATCCCCCCACACATTTGACATTTTTAAGAGCCAAATAGTCTTTAAAATTGTCTGGACCGATGCCGCCGGTGGGACAGAATACGACATCAGGGAAAGGGCCACTAATTGATTTAATGGCTTTTACCCCTCCAGACGCTTCGGCAGGGAAAAACTTCAGATGTGTATAGCCCGCATCTTTGCCTTTCATCAAATCGGAGGTCGAAGAGATGCCAGGAATGAGAGGAATCTCGCCTTCCTGGCCAGCTTTTAGTAGTTCAGCCGTCATCCCCGGACTAATAGCAAATTTTGCTCCTGCTTGGGTAACTTCCTTCAACTGTTGTGCATTCGTCACCGTACCTGCACCAATCAATGCCTCAGGTACCTGTTCCGCAATCGCTCGGATTACATCTAACGCAACAGGGGTACGCAACGTAACTTCAAGTACTTTAATACCGCCCGCCATCAGTGCATTAGCCAGCGGAACTGCTTTGTCCACATCATGGATCACTAGAACGGGCACAACAGGACCGGACGCAAAAATTTCAGCCGGGGTTAATTTCCAGTTTGATGTCATTTCGTTGAACTCACAATGTGTTGTTGTAGATATGCAGCTGCACCCAATAGACCATGATCAGGTTCAGCAATTAGGTAAGTAGGAATACTTTTTACATAGTGCTTCATGATCCCCTTTGCTTCAAAACGTGCTCGGAAATCGCTTTGTTGAAGAAAATCTGCAAAGCGGTTCGCAATACCCCCGCCTATAAATATTCCCCCAGTGGTCGCCATGTTGAGTGCAAGATTTCCTGCAAAACTCCCCATTATGCGACAAAATTGCGTGAGCGTCGCTTCACACGTATCACACTCACCAGATAACGCAGCGGTGGTAATATCGGCTGGATCATTAAATTTCGCTTGGGTGTTTCGATGTAATGACAACGCATTATAAATATTTACAATTCCCCGCCCCGACATTACCTCTTCCGCAGACGCTCTACCATGTAATTTTTGTAAATGACGCCAGATGATAATATCGGTTTCATCAATAGGCGCAAAATCGACATGACCGCCTTCACCATCTAAAGTCTGCCAACCCTTGCTGGTCATGGTGATATGTTCAACACCTAAGCCTGTACCAGGACCAAATACAGCGATATTTCCATTATCTTTAGCGGTACCCTCCCCTATCTGTATCACTTGCTCATCCTGCAAGACAGGTAAAGAATGGGCCACAGCGGTAAAATCATTAATGACGTAAAGAGCGTGCAGCTTAAGTTGAGCTCGCAGTGCACGTTGCGAAAACGCCCAGCTATGATTAGTCATGGCAACATGGTCACCGGCAACCGGGCAAGCAATGGCAATACATCCACAGGTAAATTTAAACTCTGCCAGTTCATCAAAATAGTGCTGAATAACGAGGTCGATGCTGGCAAAGTCACGGCAAATATACTTCTTAATGTGCGACAGGCCATCAGTAGTAACCCGCGCAAGACGTATATTTGTGCCGCCCACATCGGCTACAAACTGTTCACTCATTTCGCTTGCTCCTGAGTGAAAAATAGTGAGCATGCCCCTTCTTCGGCGCCGGTTAACACTGCACGTGTACCCGCGAACAATTCTCGTCCCATACCTTTTTGATGATGTAGTAAAGTGGCTTCTTTCGGCTCACGATTTTCCAGCTCACTCTCCTCAACACATAACGTTAACTCACCAGTTTGCGTGTTGAGCTCTATAATATCGCCTTCCTGAACTTTCGCGAGTAAGCCCCCATTGTATGCTTCAGGGGTGACATGAATCGCTGCAGGAACCTTACCAGAGGCCCCTGACATGCGTCCATCGGTCACCAATGCGACCTTATGACCGCGGTCCTGCAACACGCCTAATGGAGGTGTCAGGCGATGGAGCTCGGGCATGCCAATCGCAGAAGGACCTTGGAAACGGACCACAACAATACAGTCTTTATTTAACCTGCCACTACGAAACGCTTCATCTAATTCGAATTGATCTTCGAACACTACTGCGGGTGCTTTAATATGGACATGGGGCGTACGTAATGCGGAAGTTTTTATTACTGCACGACCGAGGTTACCTTTCAATACACTTAAACCACCATCAGGTTTAAATGGTGTTTCCACTGAGGTGAGTACCTCTTTATCGTAAGATTCAACTGGTCCATCTTTCCAAACCAGTTCGCCGTCCTGTAACTGGGGCTCTTTGGTATATCGGCTGAGTCCTTCACCACAAATCGTTCTGACGTCTTCGTGCAGTAAGCCAGCATCTAATAACTGTCTAAACAACAATGCCATGCCCCCAGCAGCAACAAAATGATTAATGTCTGCTGAGCCGTTTGGATAGATACGGGTTAACAAGGGTACGGCATTGGAAATATCTGAGAAATCATCCCAGTTGACAATATACCCCGCGGCGCGGGCGACCGCGATCAAATGCATGGTATGGTTTGTCGAGCCCCCGGTTGCCAATAAACCGACTAACCCGTTAACAATGGCTTTGGCGTCCACAATGTGTCCGATTGGGGTATAGTTGTCTCCTAAATCGGTTAACCGGGTCGCTTGAACGGCGGCCGCTCGTGTCAGGGCTTCGCGCAATTCGGTGCCCGGGTTAACAAAAGACGAACCGGGCAAATGTAATCCCATCATCTCAACCACTAATTGATTCGAATTTGCTGTGCCATAAAAGGTGCAGGTGCCGGCCGAGTGGTAAGATTGAGATTCAGCCTCCAGCAATTCTTCACGGCCTACTTTACCTTCGGCAAAGGCTTGTCTCACGCGGGCTTTTTCTTTATTCGGTAGCCCTGAAGGCATAGGGCCCGCAGGAACAAAAACCGTGGGAAGATGACCAAATGCCAGGGCCCCCATGAGCAGCCCGGGTACAATTTTATCGCAAATACCCAGCATCATCGCGGCGTCAAACATGTTGTGAGATAAAGCAATAGCTGCACTTTGCGCGATAACATCCCGGCTCATCAGGCTTAAATCCATTCCGGGACGGCCTTGTGTAACCCCATCACACATCGCTGGGACGCCACCTGCGAACTGCGCGACACTACCTACCTGACGGATAGCATCTTTGATAATCGCTGGATAACTTTCATACGGTTGATGTGCAGAAAGCATATCGTTGTATGATGAAACAATTGCCACATTCGCTTTTGTCATGCTACGAAGGTCAGATTTATCCTCTGGGGCACAAGCTGCAAAGCCATGGGCGAGATTTCCGCATGAGAGAACGCCACGATGCGGGCCTTCATGGCGGGCATGCTCAATTTTGTCCAGATACGCTTGACGTGTTGCTTTACTACGCTCAATTATTCGCTGAGTAACATCAGCCAGTTGTGAGTTCATTTTCATATTCCTACGGCGCCCACATTAAGGTTACTGGGGCACGGTTTACAACAGCTGTGATAGGTTTCTCTCGCTCAGTGTGATTCTGCATTGCATCCTGCAAAACCGCTTTTTTCTTGTCGCCTGTTAAATGAAGGAATATATTTTTGCTATTTAACAAAGCAGGAAGAGAGAGGGAAATACGTTGATGGGGCGCAGTGTTGGGTTGTACCGCAAGGCAGACCCGACCACTACTTAATGACAATCCTTCATCAATTTGCTCTGAACAGGGAAACAGGGATGCGGTATGTCCATCTTCACCCATCCCAAGGATAAGAACGTCAAAAGGTTGAGATAGGGAAGAAAGCCTTGCTTCCGCTTCGGCAATACCCTCAGACGCATCACTGTGATGACTATAAAGAGATACGAAGTGGGCTGACGAAGCTTTATTTTGTAATAAATTTTCTTTTACCAACCTGGTATTACTATCCGCATGACTTTCGTCGACCCATCGTTCGTCTGCCAAGGTAATATCCACTTTAGACCATGCTAAATCACGCAGACTAAGCTCTTTAAATAGCGGCACAGGCGTGGAACCGCCACTCACTACTAAGGATGCACGGCCACTTTTTGCGATACCCTTTTCTAGGATATTCAAGATTTCGTCAGCAAATGCTTTCACCAACGCAGATTTATCGGTAAAGGTTTGAGTTGATAGTCCCATATTATTTCTTCTTAACTATTTTACTTTCGTACCAGCTGCGATTTTCTCTGGCCAATAAACCTATAGACTCTACCGGCCCCCAAGTTCCTGCCTGGTATGGCTCTGGCGGTTCATTAGAACCTCTCCAGGCTTCCAGAATCGAATCAACCCAGGTCCAGGCTTGTTCAACTTCGTCGCGCCGAACGAACAGTGCTTGATTTCCCAGCATCACCTCTAATAAAAGCTTTTCGTATGCATCCGGTATCCGCTCTGCTGAAAACGCTTCTGAAAAACTCAAATTAAGTTTTGATTTTTGTAAATCCATTGAACCTGAGCTGGTTAAGCCCGGTACTTTATTCATTACCGTGATCTCAACCCCTTCATCAGGCTGGAGACGGATAACCAGTTTATTAGGCGGCAAGCTCTGGAAACTGTCTCCAAATAAGTTATGTGGCTGACGCTTGAAATAGATCACCACTTCACTGACCTTTTTAGGCATACGTTTACCTGTACGCAGGTAGAATGGCACCCCTGCCCAACGCCAGTTATCAATATTCGCTTTTATGGCAACAAAGGTTTCGGTTTGGCTTTTTTGGTTAGCATCGTCTTCTTCAAGATAACCCGGCACTTCTTCGCCCTTCACAAAGCCAGCGGTGTACTGACCTCGCACGGTAGTCGAATTGAAATTTGAACTATCTATAGGACGTAATGCTTTGAGCACTTTGAGCTTTTCATCGCGGATACTATCGGCATCGAGAGTCGTGGGAGGCTCCATTGCCACCAGACTAAGTATCTGTAACAAATGGTTCTGCACCATGTCACGCATTTGCCCTGCGTCATCAAAATATCCCCAGCGCCCTTCTATACCAACCGATTCAGCCACACTGATTTGCACATGGTCAATACAATTATGGTCCCAGTTAGTGGCGAATATAGAGTTGGCAAAACGCAGTGCAACCAGGTTTAAGACGGTTTCTTTACCCAAATAATGATCGATACGATAAATTTGAGATTCACTGAAGTATTCGGCCACTTGGTCATTAATAATATTTGATGATTCAAGGTCATGACCAATCGGTTTTTCCAACACCACTCTGACACTGCTATCAATAATATTGCTGGAATGCAGGCCTCGGCATATGTCTCCGTAAATTGATGGGGGCGTCGCTAAATAACATACCATTGTGCGGTCTGGATTAACGTGCTCATCAAACTGTTGATAACTGGCAATGTCCTTCATGTCGACACAGACATAATCAAGACGAGCTGAAAGCCGTGACCAGGTATCTTCACACAAGTCTGCTTCACCAAATTTTTGAATGTTCTTCTTCACTTCCTGCTGAAATGCTTCCACATCCATCGATTGTCTGGCGACCCCTACGATTGAGGTTTCCGGGTGTAGAAGCTGGGCTTTTTCTAGCTGATAAAGCGAAGGTAAAAGTTTGCGGCGGGAAAGGTCGCCCAGTGCTCCAAATAAAACGAAATCACAAGGCTCATTGGAATTTTCCATTACCATAAAAGGTCACCCTTAATGTGTTTGGTACTATGCGCGATCATAAGTCGCATATCAAAACGTGCCATTAGTAAACAACAAATGTAGTAAAATTACAAGCAATCTACAAAAACCCTGTTGAGGTATTACTGCAGGAGCAATCCGGGGGTAAAAAATCACTCTTTTTGTCAAAAAATTACAATTTACTTGTCACCATGCTGACATTCAGTACACTAGTTGCTAATGCCATATATCGTAATGCATAACTGATGCTTTAGTCATATGAATATATTAGAAAAAATTGCACAAAACAAAACCGCCTTTAGTAAATCGGAACGCAAGGTTGCTGAAGTTATTCTGTCTAATCCGCAAACGGCTATCCATTCGAGTATAGCAACATTGGCAAAAATGGCAGATGTCAGCGAACCTACTGTAAATCGGTTTTGCCGAAGGCTGGACACCAAAGGTTATCCGGACTTTAAGCTACATTTAGCGCAAAGCCTTGCTAATGGCACTCCGTATGTAAACAGGCATGTGGACGAAAGCGATACCCCAGAAGAATATACCAACAAGATTTTTGAATCGACGATGGCTTCGCTGGAAGTGGCCCGCCAATCCGTTAACATTCACACCGTCAATCGGGTGGTAGATTTGCTTACGCAAGCTCAACGTATTTCTTTTTTCGGCTTAGGCGCTTCTGCGTCGGTCGCCCATGATGCGTTAAACAAATTTTTTCGCTTCAATGTTCCTGTTGTCTATTTCGAAGATATCCTGATGCAAAGGATGAGTTGCATGAATTGTAACGAAGGCGATGTAGTGGTGCTGATTTCACATACCGGGCGCACAAAAAGTCTGGTAGAGATTGCGCAGATTGCGCGTTCCAATGACGCTACAGTGGTGGGCATTACCTCCGAAGATAGTCCGCTGGCGAATGAATGCACTTACGTACTTTCTCTGGAAGTGCCAGAAGATACCGATATGTATATGCCAATGGCATCGCGGATAGCTCAGCTAACGTTAATCGACGTGCTTGCGACCGGTTTCACCCTGAGGCGTGGTAACAAATTCAGAGAAAATCTTAAGCGAGTTAAGGATACCCTGCGCGGTTCTCGCTACGACAAGAAGTCAGACTAGTTACATCAGACCACATCGTATGAATCCTTCTTCCCCAGCTGGCCTCAGAAGAAAAACGGACTTCACTAAACAAGCTATACTTTCTGCAACGTTAAACGCGTTGCAGAAGTCATACCTCTGCACTCTATCCTAACTTTAACGCTTTTAACTTTCACTTTTGTACGTTAATCCATTACCATTAAGTAATTATATTACGTAAAATAGTTACAAACATTCCCTTTTGGTGGTGCACTGGGGATCTAAAACAACAATATAAGCGACAAGAATTTATGACAAGACGAACCAAAATACTTGCAACATTAGGTCCGGCGACTGATTCATTGGAAAAAATTCAGGCGATTATTGCCGCAGGCGCCAATGTAATGCGTATGAATTTTTCCCATGGCCAAGCAGAAGACCATATTGAACGCGCGAATCGGGTTAGACAGGCAGCAAAAAACTTAGGTGTTCATGTCGCTATTTTAGGCGATTTACAAGGCCCTAAAATTCGGGTGGCGCGTTTCAAAGAAAATTCCATTATGCTCCAGGAGGGTGACGAATTTGTGCTGGATGCTGAGTTAGGCAAAGATGAGGGCACTCAACATGCGGTAGGCATAGATTATAAGGCGCTGCCAGACGATGTATGTGAGGACGACTTATTGCTGCTGGATGATGGTTGTATTCAACTCAAAGTCAAACGAGTTGAAGGTCGAAAAGTCATCACTCAGGTAAGCGTGGGAGGAAAACTCTCCAACAATAAAGGTATTAACCGTCAAGGCGGAGGATTGTCAGCCGAAGCATTGACCGAGAAAGACAAGCAAGACATTAAAACAGCAGCACAAATGGGAGTAGATTACCTGGCAGTGTCGTTTCCTCGTTCAAGTGACGACTTGAATTATGCGCGTAAACTGGCGGAGGAGGCGGGTTGTCATGCCAAAATCTGTGCGAAAGTAGAACGAGCGGAAACTGTTGCCACGCCTGACGCCATTGACGACATCATCAGTGCTTCGGATGCGGTGATGGTAGCACGGGGTGATTTAGGTGTAGAGATTGGGGACGCTGAGTTGGTGGGTGTGCAAAAGAAACTTATTTCCCGTTCCCGCCAATTGAACAAAGTGGTTATCACGGCAACCCAGATGATGGAGTCGATGATTTCCAGCCCAATGCCGACCCGCGCAGAGGTGATGGATGTTGCCAACGCTGTGTTAGATGGTACAGATGCGGTAATGCTATCAGCCGAAACCGCAGCAGGCAGCTTCCCTGTAGAAACAGTGAAGGCCATGGCCCGCGTCTGCGAGGGCGCTGAAACACACCCCAGTGTGAAAATATCGAAACACAGAATGGACGATGTGTTTTCCACTGTCAGTGAGACGGTTGCCTTGTCAGCGGTATATGCCGCGAACCATTTGCCTAGCATACGTGCCATTGTTGGGTTAACCGAGAGTGGTAACACGCCAAAGCTTATGTCACGCATAACGACGTCCCTTCCTATCATTGCTATGTCTCGACATGTGGACACGCTCAATTCGATGGCATTATACCGCGGTGTGATACCCGTCTATTTTGACTCCCGCCACAGCGAACCCGGTCAGCTCAAATACGATGTTATTGCTGCATTAAAGGAACAAGAGCTGATAGCCAGCGGGGACAGCATTATCATGACGTATGGTGATGAGATGGAAAAGGTGGGCGCCACAAATGCCTTCAAGATTGTAAAGGTAGATTAAAAATAAGAAAGGAAGGGATTGGCGAGGCCTTCCCTTCTGCATTTTTTAGCTAATGCTCATGACCAGTGAGTGAAAAATTGAGCGGCATCTTTAGGTTGGCGAACAGGCGCTTCCACCACTGCAGTTCCTAAGTACAAAAAGCCTACAATTTCATCCTCTTCATTTAAATCGAGACCTTGTTTTACCTTATCACATTGCGCGTAACTACCGGTTCTCCAAATTCCTTGAAAGCCTTGTGCAACTGCAGCCATTTGCATGGCCACAACGGCGCAGGCGGTTGAAGCCACCTGTTCTACTCGCGGTACTTTTTCATGTTCTTTTACCTTGGCAATAGCGATTATTACCATCGGTGCTCTTAGCGGAAGCTGAGGAGCCCGCTCAATTTCCTTTAATGATTTATCTGATGCGATGGCAGATTGTTCGAAGATCGCACCTAGTTTATTGAGTCCCCCTCCTTCACATACGATAAACTTCCACGGCGTCAGACCTGCATGATCTGGTGCCCTAAGCGCCGCGTGTTTGATGTTTTCCAAAGCTTCCCCTTGGGGAGCAGGTGCTCCAAGTCGCGGTTGTGAAGTTCGGTTTAGTAAAAGAGTAAGTGCATCCACAGTAGGTCCTCAACGAATCAAGATAAAGTCGATCCTACGTTTATTCATTTGAAAAGACCATCGAATCTAGTACCTACGGCACAGGTTTTTGGCGTGCCAGTAAATGATCTACACTTACGTATTTCCCACCCCCATAGAACAGGAGGATGAGCAACATTAAGAAATAGGTAGCGGCGAATTCAATTCCATTATTAAGAATGACAAAGTTTCCACTTTGGGTTAACCAGTCGTAGCGGCCATATTCTTGTAAGATGGATTTTGCCATTTCAAGTCTATCTGCAGAGGCCATCACTGAACCATCATAAAAAAGCGTACCGTCCGCAAACCAGCTAGATGTATCCGCAATAGCCAGCCAACCATTTTTAGCGTGCACCGTAATCATAGCTACCAGCATTGTAATACTCAGTGGAATACTAACCAAGCGGGTGAAAAGCCCTAATAAAAGCATAACCCCACCAACCAATTCTGCTGCTATTGTGAGGGTAACGAGAACCGCGGGAAACGGTAGTCCAAGGCCCCACTCCTGATTTCCAAACCATGCGACCGTATCGGAAAAGCCAATAACTTTTGTCCATCCAGCCTGAATGAAGATCGGCGCCAAGTACAGCCTGAGCAGCAGCAATGGAGCCCCGTCGAAATGCGTTAATGCTTTTTTGAAGCTGGTATAGGCTCGAATGACCATTCTTTTTATCTCATATTTTAAGTTTGCTTATAGGTCGCTTCTGCAGCCGTAAAAAGGAAGTACTTAACTCACGATTGCAGAAAGCGAAAAGCAAAAAGTTAAAAATTACTATAATTATGAACGAGGATACGAAAATTAACTTTCAAAATATTATGCAGAAAAAAAACGGTTCGCCATTCGTTCGCCTGATGCAACAAGGCCACAGCAAGGTTAAGTATTCCAATAAGAAAGCCAGGATGCTGATGCTGTTTGGCGATAATGAGCATCGTCAAATAGCTGCGTTGATTAAGAAGTGGCTTGACGAAGATGAACAACAAAAATAGAAGGGGTAGACAGACGCGGCCCAATCCCTCACAAAATATTACAATTTAGGTTCGCCATTCTTTTCATTTCAGATAACATACATCCTATATTTGTACGAAGAGGTATTGTATTGCGTATGAGCACTGGCAGCAATTGGACAAAATCCCTGTTTGTGGGGATTTGGACGGCATTAAATTTTTGTCGGAAACTATTCTTCAATATTATTTTCATTGTCATTATTGTCGGCATTATTGCCATCTTTTCTAGTGACAAAGATCCCATTATGGTGAAACACGGAAGTGCTCTATACCTTAATTTAAACGGTAATTTAGTTATCGAAAAAGAAGCCGTAGAGCCGTTAGAACAATTTATGCAAGAAGCTTTTTCGGAAGAAGAAGAGAACCCTGAGATTTTAGTTCGTCATGTAGTAAAAGTAATAGAAAATGCCAAGCAAGATAAACGTATCAAAGCATTAATTTTAGATTTACACGGCTTACGTAATGGCGGTTTGGACAAACTTCGCGAAGTAGCCCGCGCAATAAATGACTTCAAAGCCTCGCAAAAACCTGTGTATGCCATTGGTGATTATTATACGCAAACTCAATACTATCTGGCTGCCCATGCCGATCATGTTTACCTCAATCCAATGGGCGCGCTATTGATTGAGGGTTACGGTCGTTACTCTCTATATTTCAAGGATATGCTAGAAAAACTGAAAGTAACCACGCATATATTTCGCGTTGGTACTTACAAGTCAGCAGTAGAGCCGTTCTTACGTAATGATATGTCTGAAGCAGCAAAAGAAGCCAATGAGCAATGGCTGAACGCTTATTGGGAGCACTATAAAACCGACATTGCTGCGGCGAGAAACATGAGCAAAGATAATTTCGATGAAAAGCTGGATGTCCTCGTTCAAAAGTTTGAACAGTCAGGTGGAGATTTTGCTCGTTATGCCTTAGAAAACGGCTGGGTTGACGCATTGCGTACACGCGAGGAAGTACGTCTGGAACTCGTAGATTTAGTAGGCAGTGATGAAAATGAACTAGGTGTGAATGTGACACCGTATGATGTCTACTCGAAAATCGTCAACAACCCAATGCACGGTATGCAGAGTAATATGGATAAAGTTGCTATCGTGGTTGCCAAAGGCCCCATATTAGATGGTGAACAACAGGCAGGTACTATCGGGGGTGATAGCACCGCTAGATTACTCCGGATGGCCAGGCTGGATGAAACTGTAAAGGCAGTAGTACTGCAGGTTGACTCCCCCGGTGGAAGTTCTTTTGCCTCTGAAATAATCCGTCAGGAAGTGTTAGAACTGCAAGCGGCTGGCAAACCCGTTGTAGTATCTATGAGCACTTATGCAGCGTCAGGCGGGTACTGGATTTCAGCTAACGCAGATCGCATCATAGCATCACCTAGCACGATAACAGGTTCAATTGGTGTATTTGGTATGTTTATGACGTACGAAAACTCACTTGAATATCTTGGCATCAATTCTGATGGTGTAGGCTCTACAGAATTAACCGGATTTTCAGCCATGCGCGCTTTAGATCCGCGGTTTGGTGATATTCTGCAACGGAATGTAGAAAGCAGTTATCAACGCTTCATCAATATGGTATCAGAGGCAAGAGATATCCCGGTGGAAAAAGTCGATCAAATGGCTCAAGGACGTGTCTGGATTGGCGAAACTGCACTGGAATTAGGTTTAGTTGACCAACTTGGTGAACTTCAGGACGCAGTGGCGGTAGCGGCAGAATTGGCATCGCTCGAGACGTTTGATACGCATTATGTAGAGCGCCCATTAACTCCCCATGAACAATTCTGGAATGAATTTTTTGGACAAGCAATGATCTGGGCAGCAAAACTTCAGTTCTCCAATTCTAATAGTGCGTTGGCAGGAATAGTAAGAACGGTGGTTAATGAGTTTAATGTAGTTAATCAGCTCAATGATCCGCAGGGCGTTTACGTCCTGTGTATACAATGTCAGGTAAAATAAAACTTAGCGAAATGCAAGTTGACTTGGTGCACCAACGCAGTAGCCAGTTGGTGCATCAAGCGTCTAAATATTTTCAACAAAGCTTCCCTGCCCCAACAATTTCATTTCGACGGTCGGGAAAAAATGCTGGCACTGCTTTTTTACAACAAAATCGTATTAACTTACATCCCGTTTTATTAAAAGAGAACTGGCAGGAATATTTCGATCAAGTTATTCCCCATGAAATAGCGCACCTAATCGTATTTCAACACTTTGGTCTGCAACGGGTGATAAAAACGGGATTATTTCGAAAGCAGTCTGTCACTGTGAAACCACACGGAGAGGAGTGGCAACATGTAATGAAAACAGTATTTGGTGCAGAAGCTCACACTACCCATAGTCTTGATACTTCTTCCTTACAAATCAAAACATTTGCCTACCGCTGTCAATGCCAAAAAGTGGAATTAACGCAGCGAAGACATAATCGAATATGTAAAGGGACTACCTACCGATGTCGACGTTGTAAAGAAGACTTAATACCTTGCTGAGCAGAGATACATTAAGGTGTATTATTTGAACCAATTGCGGGTAAACATTTTATCAACATCCTCAAACGCTACTTTTAGGAGTTGAGCTAGTTCTCTGTATTGAGGCCGCGATTTTAACGAACTTAATTGACACCCCTGGGCACGCATTTTAGCGTGAATATCGTGGTACCAATGTTTAAGTTGCGGAGGCAATGTTTGGTTGGAGCGATGCCCTAACCAAAAGAGTCCTTGCATAGGTAGGCTTAAGAAAAACGCACCAATTGCCAGAGACTGTGGTAAATAGTCGAGTCCAAAGGTGTTAATCATAATCGCGCAGGCAAGCACCGCCATTGGTGGCATAGTCTTCAGGGCGAATTTAGTCGTTGCGACGACACGACTATCGGGAAAGTAAGCGTATAATTCCTTTCTGACAGGCCAGGTGTTCATATAGGATTGGCCTTCCCGGAAAATATTAGCTACAGATTGAGACACATTGCACCCCGCTATTACTACGAACTCAATGGCAAGCGTTACCATCTCATAAAAAAACATTTATATAATACGCGACTTTTCTCAGTATAGCCTAGAAAGTTGTTCAAAATTACAAAAATGTAAAGTTTCTTGTGGCCTATTATATGACCCATGGCTTTCAGAAACTCGTTTCACTGCTTTCATCCCTTGGCTTCAGATCTTTCTAATAACGTTAGAAAATAGGCATCTTCCATTGAATGTGCTAAATTCGGCCCCACAAATCTGAGACAGTTTCATGAAAAATTTTTGGAGAAAAAAATGGCAGAAAGCAGACATGTGCGCCTTTTAATTTTAGGATCGGGTCCTGCGGGCTATTCAGCCGCAGTATATGCAGCGCGTGCAAATCTGGAACCTGTTTTATTAACCGGTATCCAACAAGGCGGTCAGCTAACTACCACTACGGATGTTGAAAACTGGCCCGGCGACCCAGAGGGATTAACAGGACCTGATCTGATGGTCAGAATGCAAAAGCATGCGGAGAAGTTTGATACTGAAATTATCTTTGACCATATCAACAAAACAGACCTCTCAAAGCGTCCTTACACTCTTCATGGCGACAATGGCACGTATACCTGTGATGCCTTAATCATTGCCACCGGCGCATCCGCAAAGTATCTTGGACTTGAATCTGAACAAGCATTTATGGGTAAAGGTGTATCTGCCTGCGCTACCTGTGATGGCTTTTTCTATCGCAACCAAAAGGTTGCCGTTGTGGGGGGCGGTAATACAGCAGTGGAGGAAGCACTATATCTATCCAACATCGCTTCTGAAGTGCATGTTATTCATCGTCGTGAAACGTTTCGCAGCGAGAAAATTCTTGAACAACGTCTTCGTGAAAAAGCAGAAAATGGCAACGTAGTCCTTCATTTAAATCGCACTCTTGATGAAGTATTGGGAGACGAAATGGGGGTAAATAAAATTCGTATTGCTGACACCCAATCTGATGCAAAAGAAGAACTGGACGTCATGGGTTTATTTATAGCTATCGGACACAAACCTAATACCGATATTTTCGCCGGCCAACTTGAAATGAAAGATGGCTATATTATTGTCAATAGCGGACTTAACGGTAATGCGACGCAAACCAGTGTCGAAGGTGTATTTGCGGCTGGTGATGTCAGCGACCATGTTTATCGTCAGGCGATAACATCTGCAGGAACCGGCTGTATGGCGGCCCTTGATGCCGAGAAATATCTTGATGGTATTAAAATGGAGCAGTAGGGTGTTGTTTATTACAGGCTAAGGTGCTTTACCTTAGCCTAATTTTCTTATTCCATCTCTTTACCTATGATTGAAATTCCGTATCTACATCCTAAAAGTCCCTTCCCTGAGGTATCGACTGCTCTTGACGAGCCAAACGGGTTACTTGCGTTTGGTGGCGGACTCGATGTGAGTCGTCTGTTTACTGCTTACTCACAGGGTATCTTTCCGTGGTTTAGCGAAGAAGAACCTATTCTCTGGTGGTCCCCTGATCCGCGCGCTATTATTTATTTAAATGAGTTTCATATTTCTCGCTCCTTACGTAAGTTAGCCAATAAAAAGCGTTACCAGGTAACCCTTAATCGGAACTTTAAGGCGGTAATTGCAAAGTGTGCTGAAATTCCTCGCCACCTGCCAGGGAGCACTGAGCTTAGCGGTACCTGGATTACCGAGGATATGGTCACTGCTTATCGTGCGTTGCACGAATCTGGACTCGCCCATTCGGTTGAAGTGTGGGATGAAGACCAACTGGTAGGGGGACTGTACGGCGTGGGAATTGGCAAGGTTTTTTGTGGTGAATCAATGTTTCACACGCGCACAGATAGTTCGAAACTTGCATTAATGGCTTTGGTAAAACATATGCAAAAATTTGAAATGGCATTTATTGATTGTCAGCTTCCTACTCCGCATTTAAAGAGTCTGGGAGCCAAAACCGTGCAGCGTGACCAATTTATTCATTCATTGCACAAAAATAATGCGACAGTAGACGAAGAGGGATATTTACTTGATGCATATTGTGATGCCTGGAAAGCACAGGAAATCACGCCATGAAATTTGGCATCACGCAAGCTTTTTCATGTAGTTATCTGCCCGACGAACATGAGCAGCTACTTGTGTTTGCTGGTGAAGAAAAACTTATCGCTTACCGTTATGCGCAACTTATTCAAGTGGGGTTTCGCCGCAGTGGTGAACAAATTTATCGGCCTCACTGCCCACACTGTCACGCCTGCGAATCCATAAGGGTGCCTGTTTCTCAATTTGTTCCCTCAAAAAGTCAAAAACGCATTCTTTCTCGCAATAAAATGATTAGAACGGTACTAAGCAGCGCTCCTCAACCATCATATTATCCACTTTACGAAAACTACATTTCGACTCGCCATATAGATGGCAGCATGTACCCGCCCAGTGAAGAGCAATTTGAAAGTTTTATTACCTGTTCGTGGCAACCGCCTATGTTTATTGAAGCGTATGACGATCAACAATTAATTGCTGTTGCGGTAACTGACGTTATTGAAGATGGTTTTGGTCATTCCGGTTTCTCAGCGCTTTATACTTTTTTTAACCCGGCATACGCGGACCGGTCAATCGGCACCTTCATGATTTTGCAACAAATTAAGTTTGCAGCCCGGCTAAATAAAAATTGGCTATACTTAGGCTATCAGGTAGATGGATGTAAAAAAATGAATTATAAGACACGTTTTTTACCTCACGAGAGGTTTAGTGAAGGAAAATGGTGTAGAATAGATAAAAAATCGGCCTAAGCGCTTTACACATGGAGCCAGATTGGTTAATGTCTGCGCGGCAAAAAATATAGACTTACTGAGGTAACTGCTTTCAATGGCAAAAGAAGATTGTATCGAAATGGAAGGGACGGTATTGGATACCCTGCCAAACACCATGTTTCGCGTAGAGCTTGAAAACGGTCACGTAGTGACTGCTCATATTTCGGGAAAAATGCGCAAAAACTATATTCGTATTTTAACTGGCGATAAAGTGACGGTTGAAATGACACCCTACGATTTAACGAAAGGTCGTATAATCTATCGTGCCAGATAAGCATTGTGCCTATCAGCAATAAATCTCGATAAGTACAAAGCCTCCCCTGCTAACAGGTGAGGCTTTTTCTTATGTCAAATGCCGGTAATCCAGGTTCATCAGTATTTTAACAGCCGCCATTAATTCCAAATATGGCCCTCTCCGATTGCCAGACATTGTTTTAGATAACTAGCGAGAAGTATTGCTGACACCACTGACTGGCTTTATCGATTTCATAACCGACTATCTGCATGGCGTCTCTGGCCCCCTTTATCATTTGGCCGCGTAGATAAGCATCGCCCCGATTGCCTGTTCCCCAACATGGGTTTTTCTCCCGTTCTAGGGTGTTTGGGTACTAGCCCCCGCCACGCCGATAAATGCCGCCCGCTTTAAACCCTTGCCCCTGACCGACTCCGGCAAACAAAGCGGGTTAGTGCTAGTACTCCGTTTTGACTGCCTATTGCGGGATAGAGACAGTGTCAGTCACCTTCTCTTTCTGGCGTTTCCTGAATAATCCGCGTACATCGTCAAGGATAAGATACAGAGATGGAACTAACAGCAGCGTGATAACGGTGGCAAACAAAATACCAAAAGCCAGAGATATCGCCATCGGTATCACTATTTGCGCCTGTAAGCTACGCTCAAAAACAATAGGGAGCAAGCCCATAAATGTTGTCAGCGATGTCAGAATTATCGCTCTGAAGCGTTGTGTTCCAGCACTTATCGCTGCTTCTATTAGGCTATGTCCCTCTTTCCGCGCACGGTTAACGAAGTCCACCATAATCAAGCTGTCATTAACGACTACCCCGGATAGTGCGATGATACCGCAGATAGACAACACACTCACCGCTTTACCCAACAAAAGGTGTCCAACAATAGCTCCGACAATACCAAAGGGTATCACTGACATGATGATTAAAGGCTGCGAATATGAGCGTAACGGAATGGCCAACAATGCATAAATTGCGAATAATGCGAAGAGCAAGCCTTTAGCTAGACTGAGCATCGCTTCGCCCTGCTCTCTTGACGCTCCTTGCAACTGAAAGTTGACCTGAGGATAGCGTGCTTTTAACTCTGGCATAACGGTAGTAATGACTTCTCGAGTAACTTCGCTAGGATCAAGCAATGCTTTATCTACCTTCGCCGTCACCGTAACAGATCGATCACCATCTACCCGAATAATCGAATCAAAGCCTTTGCCTACGGTCATTTCTCCCACTTCTTCAAACGGTATATCATCACCGTTGGGCGCTCTGACCCGCATTGATTCTAAATGTTCAATTGAATTGCGCTCAGATTCCGGATAACGAACCATAACTTTGATTTCTTCTTCGTCACGCTGTAAACGTTGAACCTCAGCACCGTAAAAACCATAGCGTACTTGTTGACCTAATTGTTGCAAGGTAATTCCAAGGGCATCGGCTTGAGCTTTAAGGGAGAGCTGAACTTCGTCACTGCCGCCGGCAAACGTATCATTAATATCTGCAACACCATCGTAAGTAGCTAGTTTGTCCTTGAGTTCATCACTGATGCTTCGCAGGGCTTCGATATCATTAGAGGAAAATTCGAAACTTAAGTCAGCCCCTCCTCCTGGTCCACCGGGCGCACCAATATTGAATGACTTAACCCCCGGGATTTCCACCATTTCATCACGCCACTTTTGATGGATGTCGAAATCCGTCATGTCTCGATTTTCACCCTTAGTGAGTTCCACAAAGATTTGCCCCCCAAGGTTTCCAGTATCAAAGGCGATAGCGTGTTGCACCACCTTTTCACCATTTTCTTTTTTGATTTTATCATCCATGCGATGCATCGCTTTTTGCAAACTGGCGATGGCGTTGTCACGTTGTGAAAGTGATGAGCCAGGTTCCATTTCTACCGTCGCCATCATGAAGTCGCTCGGAATATCAGGGAAAAACACAAATCTTACCAAGCCCCCACCAAATAAGCCTATGGTTAAAATCAACATCGCTATAAACGTGGCAAGGGTCGTGTAGCGATTTTTTATCGCCTTTTTTAAAAATGGGGCGTAACGATACTCTACGAAGGTTTTAATGCCTTCACTAAAGATATCTCTGAATCGTTGTAATCGGTTAGCTTTTTGCGGGTCATAAGGCTTCATATTCATATGCACTAAATGAGCCGGCAGAATTAACTTCGATTCAATTAATGAGAATATTAAACAGATAATGACCACTGCGCCTATGGTTTTCCAAATTACGCCAAACGGACCAGAAACCATTAGCATGGGTGAAAAGGCAGCGATAGTGGTTAGTACACCAAAGGTCGCGGGCATGGCCACCTTTTTAACTCCTGCAATAACGTTGTCGGTACTATGACCTTTGCGGTCAATTTCAGAATACGCCGACTCGCCCATTATAATGGCGTCATCCACCACTATCCCCAGTACAAGAATAAACGCAAACAAACTTAACAGGTTAATTGAGACACCAACCATATCAAGTGGCAATACAAGCAGCGTACCTAAGAAGCAAACCGGTAAACCTACAATTACCCAGAATGCTAACTTGATCTTCAAAAATAGCGACAAAACCAAAAATACTAACAACGCGCCAAAAAACATATTTTCCAGCATCATGTTCAGGCGATCGGCGAGATAAAATGAGCTATCCCCCCATGTGGCGGCTTTAATGTGAGCAGGAAACGTCTTTTCTGCCTCTTCAATATATCCGTTCACGGCTTTGGATATTTCCAGCGCATTTTGGTCGCCAACGGCTCTGACCCGCATACTTACGGAGGGTTTGCCGTCGAACAAAGAATACTGATTTTCCTGTACAAAACCGTCATTAATACGCGCTATATCACCTAGACTAACCCGGCTTCCTGCTTCGTTATTGAGTAACACGATTTGTGCGAAGTCCCAACCTGTGTAAGCCTGCCCTTTTGTTCGAAGCAAAATATCGCCATTTTCGGTACGAATTGAACCACCAGGTAAATCAATACTAGATTGTCTGATTTTGTTGACAACTTCAGCGAAGGTTAGGTTGTACTTTTGCAGATCAACTTCCGACAACTCGATGGATATCTCATAGTCTCGCGCTCCAACTACTTCCACACTGGAAATGCCCGGCAGATTAGCGATGGTATCCCGCATGTCTTTGGCAAACTCTTTAAGTTCGCGTTCCGATGCATCACCATATACCGACACCCAAATTACATCCTGCTGAATCTTTTGCCGGTAAACCACAGGCTTTTCTGTATTCAACGGAAAGGTAGGAATCGCATCCACCTGCACCTTAACTTCGTCCAAAACATCTTGAACGTCATAGTCTTCTTCTACTTCTATGGAAACTGTTCCCATTCCCTCAGTAGCGGTCGAGGTGATTTGTTTTATGCCCTCAAGGTTTTTTACCGCCTCTTCTATTTTAACAATGACACCTTCTTCCACTTCCTGAGGCGCCGCCCCTAAATACGGTACCCTTACATTGATAATATTGATGTCGAACGCAGGGAAAATTTGCTTCTGGATACCGAAGGCGCCCATTATCCCACCAACAATGAGGATCCACATCAATAAGTTAGCTGCGACCGAATTGCGAGCAAACCATGCGATGATGCCATGCTGAGTATCGATTTTATCCATCAGTTGGCCGCCTCTTGTGCAGCAATACTGGAAGTATCATCCTCTTTGTCATTCTCTGGAGATGCACTTGCAGGAACTTCATCACCGGGTAAACGCACTTTCATCCCATCATAAGGATTAGGTACAGCGCTGGTAATAACCTGACTCTCTTCATCCAAACCTGATGAAATATAAACATGCTGGGCGTTTGTACGCACTACTTCTACCGGACTGATTTTGACTTCGCGGGCGTCCGTAACCTGTAACACAGTATTGTCAAGGCGAAGTACATTTCGCGGCAGCACAAATAATCGTTGAGATTGAGTTCCGGTAATTTCAGCTTGTACAAACTGGCCAAACCTTAGTGGCGTTTTATCAATGTCTTCTCTGGCATATGGGTCGTCCAGTTGAGCGATAACATAGATAACACGGCTCCCCGCATCTAGAATTCCTTCTGAACGAACAAGCTCAGCTTCCCACGCTTTTTTCTTTCCTGCCACCGAGGCTGTCAGGGTAACTGGTGCGGCCTTATTTATTTGACGTTTAAGGTCAATAAACGCCATCTCGCTGTCTGGAATAGGCAGTCGTATCTCAGCTTGGTCGGTTGAATAAATGCTGCCGACAATAGAACCAGTTGAGATAAACTGACCTAAATCAACATTTCGTGAAACCACTAAACCGTCATATGGTGCTCTTATTTCTGTGCGCTTAAGGTTGCGCTTAGCACGTTCAAATTTTGCTTCAGCCGCCTTTACATTCGCCTGTGCGGTAGCTAACTGAGGCTTTCTCAGCCCTAGTTCTGGGGCGACAGTGGAGTTTACCGAACGCCATTCTTGCTCAGCCACTTTACTTCGTGCCTTTTCTTCGGTTAGGGCAGCTTTAGCCTGCGCTAACTCTGCTTCTGCCAACTTAAGATCAGTAGCGTAATCTTCCTGTTCCAGGCGAACCAGAAGATCCCCTTTTTTAAATAAGCCCCCCGCCACAAACGTTTCAGAGACTTCCACAACTTTTCCGCTTACCTGCGTACTGATATTGGTTTGGTGCTTTGGTAACACATTCCCTTGCGAATATACTTTGAAGCGTACGTCTTCGCTGTTGATCTGCTGGGCGTCGACTAAAAACGCCTTCGTTTCTACAGGTTTTTGCTCTGGAGGCTTTTTTGCACTAATCAAAAGTGCCGCCGCAAAAATTGCAACTAGAATGATAAGTAAAGGAATACCGCTTTTCATTAACATGGAATTTCGCAATGCCATTCTTTTTCCCTTTAAGGCAATTAACTGGAATGTGTAATAACGTGTGACTTTTACATCCACACCATAACAGCGGTTAAATTTTTATTGTCTGCTATACAGGTCCACTGTCATACATTTATCTTAAAAATGCACAGGTTAGTTTATCGGGAATATTTAAAAGAGGCTTGTGATAGATTGTTAGAAAATGTGTATTAGAGAAATAAAAAAGGTGGCACTACAATGTGCCACCTTTTTTAGTTAAAAGCTGAATTTTACGGAGGACTTTTTAAAGTTTACTCTCCAATTCAGGCAAAACTTCAAATAGGTCGGCTACCAGCCCGTAATCAGCGACCTGAAAAATAGGCGCCTCTTCATCTTTATTAATAGCAACAATAACCTTTGAATCTTTCATACCGGCCAAATGCTGTATTGCTCCCGATATGCCCACCGCAATGTAAAGCTGTGGTGCAACTATTTTACCTGTCTGCCCCACTTGCATATCGTTAGGTACAAAACCCGCATCCACTGCTGCACGCGATGCCCCTATAGCTGCGCCAAGTTTATCTGCAATACCTTCAAGCAACTTAAAGTTTTCACCATTCTGCATGCCGCGCCCACCAGATATAACGACCTCTGCAGCTGTTAATTCAGGACGCTCGGATTCAGTTAATTCTTCTTTGACGAATGCTGATTTCTCCGCTTCTATTACTTCATCGATACTTTCAATGGGCGCAGAATTATTTGATCCAACCGAATCAAATGCCGATGCTCGCACTGTCAACACTTTTACCGTGTCCTCTGATTGTACCGTCGCGATAGCATTTCCTGCATAAATCGGGCGCACAAAGGTATCAGCAGTTTCTACCTCAATAACATCAGAAATTTGTGCTACGTCCAACAAAGCAGCAACCCGAGGCATAAAGTTCTTGCCTGTAGTAGTGGCGGCGGCAAGGATATGGGTGTATCCCTGTGCCAATGAAACCATTAGATCTGCAATGTTTTCTGCAAGTTGGTGACCGTAGGCAGCATTATCTGCCAATAACACTTTTTTAACCCCATCTATTTTTGCAGCAGTCTCTGCCACCGCGTGGCAATTTTCACCCACCACTAATACGTGAATGTCATCGCCCATTTTCGCAGCAGAACCAACAACTTTAGCAGTCTCAGGCTTAAGATGAATATTATCGTGTTCAGCGTAAATTAAAATAGACATCAGATCACCTTCGCTTCGTTTTTGAGTTTATCAACCAGTTCTGCCACATCTGCTACTTTTACCCCACCCTCACGCTTAGGCGGTGGTGTTACTTTGATAATTTTCACCTTGGATTCCAACGGCACGCCATAGTCAGCAGCAGATTTAACATCCAAAGGCTTACGTTTGGCTTTCATAATATTAGGTAGTGATGCGTAACGAGGTTCGTTCAAGCGTAAATCGGTAGTGACGACTGCAGGTAGATTGAGCGCGACAGTTTGCAATCCACCATCTATTTCACGGGTGACATTGACTTTGTCGCCTTCAATGGTCACTTCAGATGCAAATGTCCCCTGCGGCATGCCGGTTAACGCAGCTAGCATTTGACCGGTCTGATTATTGTCAGAATCGATACTTTGCTTCCCTAAAATAACCAACTGGGGCTGTTCTTCTTCGACCACTTTCGCAAGCAACTTGGCGACTTGAAGTGAGTCCAAGTTGCTATCAACCTCAATCTGCAGGCCACGGTCAGCACCTAAAGCTAAAGCGGTTCTAATCTGCTCTTGACAACTTTTGTCACCTATCGAGACGACAACCACTTCTGTGGCTACGCCTTTTTCTTTTAAACGTACGGCTTCTTCAACCGCAATTTCACAAAATGGGTTAATCGCCATTTTTGCATTAGTCAGGTCGACGCCGGATTCATCGGCTTTTACTCTCACCTTGACGTTATAATCGATAGCTCGTTTTACCGGGACGAGTATTTTCATGATTTACCTCAATCGTTGAGTTTTAAGGCATTGCGGATCTTACGTGTTATCCAATTATTTGGTTGGATCTATTTAAAAAAACACGACAAAAACACATTACTTACCTATGCCTTATCTTATGTAGGGAGTTTACGTTAACGTAAACTGGATTGAAATGTACTTACTGTTGACGTAAACGTCAACCTGCTTTACCTTTCCCACCCAATATAATTACATAAAATTGACAACTGCATTGCTGCTTTCAGCTATAGTGCAGATATAAATAACGAAAATGAGGAGCCGGTTGTGGAACGAGAATCGATGGAATTTGACGTGGTGATTGTTGGTGCAGGCCCAGCAGGACTTTCAACTGCCTGTCGATTGATGCAATTGGCGAAAGAAAATGACCAGGAGCTCATGGTCTGCGTGGTTGAAAAAGGCTCTGAAGTTGGGGCCCATATCCTTTCAGGTGCAGTATTTGAGCCCCGGGCACTGAACGAACTTTTTCCTGATTGGAAAGAAAAAGGAGCGCCGCTTAATACACCGGTTACCAAAGATGAAATTTACCTGCTTTCTAACGAGAATGATGCGAAAAAACTTCCTATTGCTATGACGCCTAAAACCATGCATAACGATGGCAATTATATCGTTTCCATGGGTAACGTTTGTCGTTGGCTAGCAGAACAAGCAGAATCTTTAGGCGTTGAAGTGTTTCCCGGTTTCCCAGCCGCACAAATTATTTACAATGACGACGGAAGTGTGGGCGGCGTTATCACTGGGGACATGGGAGTGGGTGCCAATGGTGAACGCAAAGATAGTTACATGCCAGGGATGGAATTGCGTGCAAAATACACCGTTTTTGCGGAAGGAAGCCGGGGCCATCTGGGTAAGGAGCTCATAGAGAAATTTGACCTTGATAAGGAAGCCACAGCCCAGCATTACGCAATCGGATTTAAAGAAATTTGGGATATTGACCCATCCTTACACCAGCCAGGTTTGGTCGTACATAGCGCCGGGTGGCCATTGGATAGCGCCTCAGGTGGTAGTTATTTGTATCATGCTGAAGACAACCAGGTCCTGGTAGGCCTAATTGTCGATTTAGATTATAAAAATCCTTATTTAAGCCCCTTTCACGAGTTTCAGCGATTAAAGCACCACCCTTTGTTTAGTCAGTATCTAAAGGGGGGAAAACGAGTATGCTATGGTGCCAGGGCCATCACCAAAGGAGGGTTGAACTCGCTACCTAAAATGACCTTCCCTGGGGGTTTACTTGTGGGTTGTAATGCAGGCACACTGAACTTCGCGAAAATCAAAGGCAATCACACAGCGATGAAATCGGGAATGTTGGCCGCCGAAGCTATTTTCGAGTCCTTAAATGAAGCTGATAGCGCTCCTGTTGAAATTACTTCATTTTCGGAGAAATTCAAACAATCTTGGGTGCACGAAGAGCTCTATAAATCCCGTAATTTTGGTCCTGCTATTCATAAATTCGGTAATTTCTGGGGTGGAGCATTTAATACCATTGAGCAAAATCTCTTCGGGGGTAATATGTTTGTCACCCTTAAAGATGACACCAAAGATTTCGCGAAAATGGAAACCGTTGACGCCCACGAAAAAATTTCATATCCGAAGCCAGATGGCGAGTTGAGTTTTGATAAACTGTCGTCTGTCTTCCTTTCAAACACCAATCACGAAGAAGACCAACCTTGTCACTTGCAGTTAAAAGATGAATCAATTCCGATTGAAGTAAATTTACCTAAATTTGACGAGCCAGCACAACGGTACTGTCCGGCCGGTGTTTATGAGGTGGTGGAAGAAGCGGGCCAACCAAAATTTCAAATCAATGCGCAAAACTGTATACACTGTAAAACCTGCGATATAAAAGATCCTTCACAAAATATTCGGTGGGTAACACCGGAAGGTACGGGTGGACCAAATTATCCAAATATGTAAAGTTAATTAATTTTAAAAAGCGGATAATATCCGCTTTTTTTTTAGGTCAATTTTACATAATATAAATTTGGACTGGTGTTCAAATTTTAAGGCTTTTAAATGAATGATTTTTTAAATGTACTGACCCATGGAAGACGTTTACAGGGAGCCGTTAAAGATTTAACCATCGCTGAATTAGAAGACGTTCAGCAAAAATTGAATGCAATATTACAAAAGAAAAAGGCTAAAGAAGAGAAACTTCAACAAGAAGAAAAAGAACGACTTGCCAGCGCTGAAAAAATACATTCTCAGATGAAAGCAATGGGTGTGAACTTTGAAGATTTGCAGAAGCTAAATGCGGTTAAGGGTACCACGGGTAAACCTAAAAAGAAACGGCCTGTCAAATACCAAATTAAAGACAACCAAGGTGAACTTCACTCTTGGACTGGCATAGGCCGGATGCCTAAAGTCTTTAAAGAAGCTTTAGAAAAAGGTAAAAAATTAGAAAACTTTTCTATTTAAATCCCTTTTGCCGATATTTTCTGCTCTACCGTTTCCATAACCAAAAACGGATTCTAATAACCATGTATTAGGCAGGTGGCTCAGCCACCTGCCTAATATTTATTCTTGCGAAAATATATTGATATGTTAGAAACATTACATGCTGAAAAGCATCAAATTGATAAAAATGCCCCCTGGTTAATTCTTCTTCATGGATTATTTGGAAGTCTGGATAATCTTGCCGTGGTAAAACGCCACTTTGCATCATCCTATAATATCTTGAATATCGATTTACCTGATCACGGCGGTTCACTCAAGCTTGATCATTTTTCTTTTAAGCTGTGGGTTGATTTATTGGCTTCAACCTTAACAGCCCATCAGATAGAAACCTGCTATGTTCTCGGTCATTCACTGGGGGGGAAACTGGCAATGCAATTGGCGTTAGCAATGCCGGATAGGGTTAAAGGCTTAATTGTTGCTGATATAGCGCCAGTGCGGTATCCCCCTCGTCACCGTCAGGTTTTTCAAGGTCTGAACAATGTTGAGTTAACGCAAATCACTACGCGCAAGGCGGCCGAAAAGCAGTTAGCCGTTTACATTCCTGAGGTCGGTGTCAGACAATTTTTGCTCAAAAGTCTGGTTCAAGATGATGATAAAAGGTGGCAATGGCGCTTTAACCTGCAAAATCTAATAGCCCATTATGATGATATTTGCGATTGGCCCGCCAGTCAGCAGTCTTACCTCGGGCCCACCCTTTTTATAAAAGGTGCATTGTCAGATTATTTAACTCTCAAACATCAGACACAGGTACTTCAATACTTTCCCAACTCGAGTGCAAAAGTATTGCAGGGGGCCGGGCATTGGCTACATGCCGAAAAACCACAGGCATTCAATCGAAGTGTTGAACACTTTTTAGAACAGCAGGTTTGATTTAAAACTTTTTCACCTATTCCAAACCACTTTTTGTAGTTACGTAATGCGAATGATTTTCTGTTGCCAAATATCAGCTATACACTACGCGACATACATAGTTTGTGCTATAGTTGCCGCCCTATCGAATTGAGCAAAACATATTAAACTGTATGATTGCCGAAAATTACGAAACAATTGAAACCGTTGTATTGTATGTAACCCTATTCGGGCTATTTGCGCTGATGAGCTATGCAGTTCACGACGTGTTAAAGAAGAACGATGTTCCGTTAATCGGCCGCATTGTTGCTTACGGCGTGCTAGGTTTGGGCGCATTGGGTTTTGTGGCAAAAGGTGTTATTGAGTTATTCTGGCTCAGTACTGGGGTATAATTTTTAGTTTTTAAGAGGTTAAATATGGCAAGCGTTGGCCTATTTTTTGGCAGCGATACGGGAAATACCGAACACGTTGCTAAGATGATTCAGAAAGAATTAGGTAAACAGCTAATAGATGTGCGAGATATTGCAAAGAGTACGAAAGAAGATATCGCAAATTTTGACCTATTAATTTTTGGCATACCAACTTGGTACTATGGTGAAGCGCAGTGTGATTGGGATGACTTTTTCCCTGAATTGGAAGAGATTGATTTTACCGATAAATTAGTAGCTATCTTTGGTTGTGGTGATCAAGAAGATTACGCTGAATATTTCTTAGATGCGATGGGGATGATAAGAGACATTGTCGAGCCCAAAGGCGCAATATTAGTAGGTGCCTGGCCTACAGAAGGTTATGATTTTGAAGCTTCTAAAGGCTTACAGGATGACAACCATTTTGTTGGTTTAGGGATTGATGAAGACCGTCAGCCAGAGTTAACCGATCAGCGTGTTAAGACATGGTGTAAACAATTGCACGAAGAACTCTGTTTAGCAGAATTAGCCTAACCTGGGGAAGGCTCCACTTCATTTCTTATGAAAGAGCCTTACCAGAGTCCCTTCTATTGAGTTAACGCTACCATCACAAAGAACTAGCATAAGCCGCCTTCGCTCATCTGAGCGCAATTTAATTCAACTAGAATTCCCAAACGCAAATCAGCTCGTCCTTCCCGCCCAGGCGGGAACCTCTTAAACGGAAGTTATAGACCCAAAAAGCACTTTTTAATTACCGAGGAGTAACAACCAGATCCTCCGCCTGCGCGGAGGAAGACGGAATATAATACCTGCGCGGAGGAAGACGGAATATAACACCTGCGCGGAGGAAGGAATATAATACCTGCGCGGAGGAATACGGGATCCAACGCCTGGGCGGGGGAAGACGCTGGCTTTATGCAGATATATCAGAGAAGGTCGCTAAAAGGACGTGCTGTAATAACTAAATTCACTCGCGGTTAGTGCGTGTATATAGTTTACTACGACTCGCTAATGTCTACAGTGTAAACCTTTCCACGGCGCGTTTGAGAGATTCGACCTGAGCGTCTAATCGCATGACGGATTCGTTTGATAAACGGGTACTTTCTGCGCTTGAATCGGCCAGGCTGACAATCGTATTCAGACTATCCGCCACATCGGCCAGTAACTTATCCTGCATACGCGTATCGTCAACGATATGGTGATTTATTTGACTGAGTGCTTCGATAATTTTGCGGATGTCGTCTACTTGCTCACTTACCTGGCTGGTAATGGTGACTCCATCCTTAGCTTGTTCACGTCCAAGGTTGATGGCTTTTACTGCTTGTGCGGCATCTTGTTGTACATTTCCTATCATCGATTCAATTTCTTCAGTTGAATCATGTGTTCTTGTGGCTAAGGTGCGTACTTCATCTGCCACCACCGCAAACCCTCTACCTTGTTCCCCTGCTCGTGCCGCTTCGATAGCAGCATTCAGGGCCAGTAAGTTAGTCTGTTCTGCAATGGTTTTGATCACATCTAAAATACTGCCGATATTGCGGCTGTTCTGATCCAAGCGATGGATGATAGTAGCAGACTCTTCGGCCTGAGAAGCCTGACTTTCAACCTGCCTACGGTTTTCCTGAACCAACTGAAAAATATGATCGCTTTGTTTTGATACCGAATTCAGCTTTTCCATCGCAAGATTAATTTGTTCTAGATTACTTCTGCTGGTGCTTTGCACATTTTCTGTATTCCTGGAGGTGAGTTGCACCTGTTCACGTTGCTGGTCAACATCCTGTAAACTTCGCTCTCCCATAGAAACACTTTCTTTGGTAACGGCAATAAGCTGCTTTTCCTGTTTTAGAATATTACCAATAAGCTCACGCAGATTATCCGTTAAACTGTTTACTTTGCGTGCTAAATCGGAAAATTCGTCATTACCTTCGTCCCGCAACTTTTTAGATAGATCACCTTTACTCAACATGGTTAAACCACGATTTATTCTTGCAAGAGGTCTGGCTATACTGCGGGTTGAGATAACCGCCAGAATTGCTGCGGCAATGAGTCCAAAGACTGAAACAATGACATTTCTGACAAGGTTGTTTTGTACTGTTTCCAAGATGTCGTTCTGTCCATCAAGGCTCGATTGACGGACGTTTTCAAACAAGGTATTGATATTTTCAAGGGCCACATTCAGGGCTTCAGAAGCTAATTCGCGATGGCGATTACTTGCTGCTATTTGCTCCAGCTTTTGCAATTGCAATGACACTAGACTGTTCTCTCCCTGCAGCCCATCCAGTAGCTGCTCATACTGTTCATTGAACATAGCCACAGTTCCACCATCATCCACATCTTGAGCTAATCTATTTAAATAATCCTTATCTACTTGCAAATTACTTAGTTGGTACTTTAAATCTTCCACAATGTTTTGCGTAACTTGTTCGTCATTTGTCGTACCTAGCTCGCTGATAGCGGTATTCATCGTGAGCAGCTTATTGTCAATGGTTGTTCCAGCACCAATTAATGTATTTACCGTTGGGTCATCGCTATCCAGATAAGACAAGTCAAGCATCAGCGCACTCCCCTCGTCAGCAACACGCAACACTTCTTCTAACTTTGTCGCTAATTGCGCCTCTAACGTGAGCCGTTGTCCAATTGCTTCATACATCGCAACGCTTTCTTTTAAATACTTATCACTGGACGCGACCGCTGATTTTAGCGTATCGCTGGATTCGATAAGAGAGACAAGTTGGTTACGTTGTTGAACAAAGGTTTCAGCTTTGGTTTCAAACTCATTGCGGTTACCAAGCAGTCCTTCTGCCGTTGATTCGTGATACCCGTTTGCGGTGATTCGAGCAAGATTAAGTATGTCGGTTTTAACTTCAACCATTTGCGCCTGCACGGGCATTTTTTCTTCTACCACCACCACAGCTGACTGACGAATATCGTTCAAGCCAAAGTACGATAAAATACTGGTTAATAATAATAAGCAACCGAAAAGCGCAAATCCCAAGGTGATTTTTTTAACGACAGTTAACTGCATGCAATGTCTCACTCATGTTGTTTCCTATTTCCACTTTTTATTATGAGTTGTCGGGTGGAAACGAATTTACTTTTCTTTACGTTACCCGACTAATTAAAGCAGACGGCTGCTAGTAAATAAGTCACGTAAACGGATAAAGTTAATACAAGTATACGCGCACGAATTTATTCGCCATATTAGGCCTGAATTAGTTTTCTGGTTGTGCACGATTGGATATTAAAATACCCAAAACTTATACCACAAAAAATACAGCTTTATTAAAGTTATCGTAACTTTTTTATAAATCTTAAGAAACATTCGGCGATTTAATCATCTTTTTCACACCGCTTACTCGCCATCAACGAGCGTGCTAATTTTGAGCAGTTGTCATTTTCTGGGCGGCTTTTACTTCCAAATCTGACCAAGTTACCTATAATAGAAGCTATCTTTAAGCAGCCAGCTATTACAATCTATGGATCAAAATAAAGAATTAAAAAAAGCGGGACTAAAAGTTACCCTTCCAAGATTGAAAATTTTGCAAATTCTCCAAGAACCGGAAAACCAACACATTAGCGCTGAAGATGTGTATAAAATTTTGATCGAACACGGGGAAGAAATTGGGCTGGCAACGGTATACCGCGTGCTAAACCAATTTGATGATGCAGGAATCCTCAATCGTCACCACTTTGAAGGCGGTAAATCAGTCTTTGAGATTAGCCATAAAGCACATCATGATCATCTTGTCTGTTTAAAGTGTGGCAAAGTTATAGAATTTGAAGACGACATCATCGAGCAACGCCAAGTAGAAGTGGCCAAGAGAAATAATATGACTCTCACTCACCATAGTCTTTATTTATATGGTGAATGCAATCTCGGCAATTGTGAAGAGCAAGATTAGTCAGTTTCTTTCTAATAAAAAGCCTGCTCATGAGCAGGCTTTTTTTATGTATTGATCAATGAAAACAAATCTTAGTTAAATTTATAGCGATCGTACGCGAGCAACGCTTTGCGCCAAAGCGGCCCAGGCTTTCCATCTCCAATCAAATTATCATCAACGCTTACCACGGGCGCCACCTCTTTACTCGAGCTGGTTAGCCAAATTTCGTCAGCATTCATTAATTTTTCAGTTGAAATAGTTACTTCTTCAACTTGGATATTTTCATTAATTAAACTTTCGATGAGCAGCTTTCGAGTAATCCCCGGTAACAGCTGATTATCCAGCGGGGGGGTCCTTACAATACCCTGTTCTACAATAAACACGTTACTCGTTGTGGCTTCGGTTATTTCGTTTTGGTGGTTAAACAATATAGATTCGTGCTTACCATCTCGTTTTGCTTCCTGAAAATGCAAAACGTTCCCTAATAATGACGTTGACTTGATATGACAACGCTGCCAGCGCAAATCTTTCGCTAATGAAACATGTAACCCCTTAACTTCATCAGGGTGCGCCGACTGTGAAGGTGGTATCCGAAAAGCAAACGCGAATACCGTTGGCGTTAAATTCTCACTGTAGCCATGATTACGGGTCATTTCCATCCCCCGGCTAACATGAAGGTACACGCCAATGCTGGGCCCCAAATGCGCGCCATTTTTATCTAACAAAGACTGAATAACCCTCTGCCAGCTTTCACGATCAAAAGGATTCTCTATTTCCAATGCTCGTAACCCATTTTCCATGCGTTGCATATGAGCAGAAAAGCCCACTATTCGCCCGCCAAAGCTCGGTATAACCTCATAAATACCATCTCCAAATAAAAACCCTCTATCCATCGGGGATATTTTGGCTTCACTCAACGGCAAATACTGGTGGTTTAAAAATGCTATAGTCGTCATATGATTTTTTTCTTATAAACTCTCTGTTAAATAGCGTACTCTTTTAGACCTAGCGAGCAGCCAGTTGGTTCGCGCATCATCCGCTGCGCGCTCTTGGAAACACACTACACCATCGACCGGGGTTTGCACTAATCGCGGTATATCATAAGGTGCAACACAGCCTATTTTAGGGTATCCACCCAGGGTCTGGCGATCTCTTAGCATGATGATAGGCTGACCATCGGAAGGAAATTGAATAGCCCCAAAATTTATCCCTTCTGAACGCATATTGCTTATCTTAGAGGACACCGCTGGTCCTTGTAGACGGTACCCCATGCGATTAATATCTGAGGTGACTTTATAATCCGCAGAAAAAAACCGTCTACGCGCTAACGGTAGAAACTCCTCAACCTGGTAACCCGGTATGACATCAATGGGTTTCATAGAATCGTAAGCAGGTATCAGCCAGGCGGGCACTTCTTTGCTCTCGATGCTACCTACTCTGATAGGAATAGTATCACCCGTCACCAGGGGTTTACCATTTCCGTGTAAGCCGCCTATGCCTTCTCGCATGACGGTGCACACGCTGCCCATTACATGTTTTAGCAGCCATTTTCCGCCCAAGGCGACATACATTTTTGCCGTCGGGCAGTCCGCAGAGATCACTACCTTATCTGCTGGCACCACCGCATGCGTTTTCCACGAAGAACACTCCTCTCCATTGATCACCACTTTTACTGCGGGGCCCGTGACCGCGATTGCCATTGAGGCGTTAACCGTAAACGCGAGTGATCCAATGCATTCAAGTGTTGGTTCGGACTCCTCATTGCCACACAACCAGTTAGCCCAAAAATAAGCCTCCTCATCCATTGGGCCAGCTTCAGAAAATCCCCGTTCCTGCCCGTAGAGTCGCCCCTTATCGACAATAATTGCACATAAACCGGGGTCATCAATGACAATTCCAATAGGCAATTTATTTGTCACTTGCAATCTCCTCAAACTGTTCCTGCGTGATCGCAAAAAAAGTAACGTGATCTCCCACGGCAAATTCAGGTAAATCTCCGGGATCGTTTAAATTATGGTACCACGGGCAAAGGCCCAATAAATTCCATCCTCCTGGCGAACTAAAGGGATAAATAGCAGTTTGTCTTTCGGCAATTGCGACAGCGCCTTGCGGGACTTTTTTACGAGGGGTGGCCAGTCGCGGGCAAATGAGTTCATCCGGTAACTCTCCCATATAAGCAAAACCTGGCGCGAACCCTACCGCAAATACCTGGAAAGTATGGGTGGTATGCAGGTCGATAATTTCTTCTCTTTCTAGCCCAGTATGATTTTTTATTTGTTCAAAATCATCCGTTTGGGGTGCACTATACCAAACAGGAATTTGGTGATGTGAGCTCTCTTCATGCATAGTCGTTTCGACTGCAAGTTCGGCAAGGTATCGGTAGACAAAGTGGCTATCAACCCTGAAACAATCGAAACATACCAGCAATGAATCGTACGCTGGAACTACCGATCTAATCCACTTAGGCTGAGCGGTGGTTATGGCGAGTAAATACTGCTGAACGCGTTGATTTGCCAGTAGTGGATCCCCGGAAAAATAGACAATCATGCCGTCAATCCCAGCATGCTCAATTTTTCTCACGTGTTTAAATAATTTCATTCCAACATTCACTAGACAGCTGTGTCAGGATTGTCTATTAGATGACGCAGGGCTTGCGCCATCTTTATTGCATCGTGGGTGTCACCATGGACACAAAGCGTTTCAGCGTGCAGCAACAGACTATTGCCACTCTCAGTAATAACACATCCTTCCTGTATAAGTTTTTTACTCTGTTGTAAGGCTTTCTCGAATGACAGAACCGCGTGTTTCTCACGACGTGAAACCAGTGCACCCTGGTCGGTGTAGCAACGATCAGCAAAGGCTTCGAAACGTATAGTCACCCCTTTATCAAGCCCCTCCTTTTGAAATAAGTTGAAATCTGGGTGGGCTGGCATAACCAACTCTAAGTTAGCCCCTTTAAAATTGGCCACTGCATCCATGACCGCATGGCGGACTAAGGGTAACCTCAACATATCGTTGTAAAGCGCACCATGGGGTTTTACGAAAGAGATAGCGATTTCCTCACATACGGCCATACCATGCAACGCACTTATCTGATAGTGCAACATGGCAATTATCTCCTCGGCGTTCATCGCCAAACTTCGTCTACCGAATCCCTGCAGATCAGGATACGCGGGGTGCGCGCCCACCTCCACATTGTGCAGTTTTGCTAGCCTTAGCGCCTGTTGTATCGCTAACGGGTCGCCAGCATGAAAACCGCAGGCTATATTTGCCTGGTCGATTATCGGCATAATTGCCTCCTCCACCGGCATTCTCCATGCACCAAAACTTTCACCCAAATCACAATTTAATTTCATAAATGTTCAGCTTATCCCTACATTTAGTTATCATTGCATGCGTAATTCTATCCACATATGGCCCTTATGATAAACATTGGCAAGATGAATCGACTAACAGTTTCTGCTGAACTCCCCTTTGGCTTTCACCTTTCTACGCCCGAGGAAGCAGATCGTTTAGTTACATTGATGATTGAAGATGCACCCGCTAACATAAAACAAGGGGATGAAGTCGATGTGTTTGTTGGCACTGATGAACACGGCGAACTGATTGCTTTTCCCACCGCTCCCAGAGTGATGCTTGACGAAGCAGCTGTGCTTACGGCCGTTTCCGTGACTGACTTTGGTGCTTTTTTCGATTGGGGGCTTGCAAAAGATCTACTCGTAAAACCCCGTCAACAGGAATTCCCAATCCATCAGGGCATGCGTTGCCTAGTTCACGTTTACCTGGATGAGCAAACGGGCAGAATAATGGGTGCCACACGTCTTCACCCATTTTATCAGGAGCAGAACCATTACCTCAAAGAAGGTGATGAAGTGCGCTGTCAGGTTTATGCCAAGACCCCGCTTGGCTACAAGATACTCATCAATCAGAACTGTCTGGGCTTAATTTTTCAAAGCGATGCTTTTAAGCCCTTGCAAATTGGCGATGAAACAGCGGGCTTTATTAAAACAATTCGCGAAGATGGTAAAATTGATGTGGCTTTACAACCCAAGTTGCACAAAGGTCGAGCGAGTTTAGAACAACAGATTCTTGATGATTTAGATGCCCATGGAGGCTTCTCAACAATAACCGACAAAAGCCCTGCTGATGATATCTATAAGCGGTTCAATGTGAGCAAGGGAGCCTATAAAAAGGCGCTTGGGTCGTTATATAAACAACGCCGCATAACAATCAATCCAAACATGATAAAACTTAACCAGGAAACTGCGAAAAAATGAGTACCATGCAAGCACAAGTTAAATGGGACAAAGATCTTACCTTTACCGGACAAACCGACTCAGGTTATAAAACGGTGATGGATGGCAGCGGACAAGCCGTGTCACCGATGGAGTCAGTATTGGTTGCTACAGGTGCATGTTCAAGTATCGACGTCGTAGACATATTGAAAAAAGGACGTTTTGAAATCAATCACTGCGAATGTGAGCTACGCGCAGAACGTGCTGATTCACCGCCAAAAGTTTTCACGAAAATTCACGCACATTATAAGGTTGAAGGAACGGGCTTGACAGACAAGGCTGTGGCACGAGCTGTTGATTTGTCTGTTGAAAAATACTGTTCGGTAATGTTGATGCTGAAAGATGCAGTAAAAATCTCAACATCCTATGAAATTATCACCACTTAACTAATTTGGTGATAAACACCATCATTTGGCGAAATCAGCTATCTTTGTGTCTAAGCTGATTTCCACCCCCCTTCTCGAATATACGTAACCCGTTGATTTAATATAGAAATATTAATAACTACATCTATGGCACAGCGAATGCTATTTGGTGTTATTCATATTATATGACACTAAAACGTAAAGGTTACGTCCATGGATAAGCCACTAACTAAGATAACTAAAGCAATTCTGTTTAGCGCCCTTTTCACCTCCCCCTTCCTTCTTACTGGTTGCGGTAATGCTGATGCCACCTTATCCGCTGAATCGGCAAAAGCTGAAGAGCAAAAAGTGCTGTCGATTCCGGTGGAGGTGTATGAAGCTCGACTAGGCAAAATTGCTTCAAATTACACCACAACCGCTATCCTTGAAGCCAAAGAAGAAGCATTTGTTGTGGCACGTGCGTCGGGCATTATTGAAAACATCTACGTAGAAGAAGGTGATTACGTAGAAAAAGGCCAGGTTCTTGCTCAGCTCGACCCTAATCGTTATGAGTTGAGTCTTAAAAAGGCCCGCGCTGATTTAAGAGGCATTGAGCAAGAGTTGGCCAAAATAGATAAGGTATATTCAAAAAAGCTCGTCAGCGATGATACCTATGACAAACTCTCTGCCCAATATGAATCGATTAAAGCAACTGTCAAGTTAGCGGAACTGGATCTGAAAGAAGCCACTATTGTTGCGCCTATCAGTGGATATATCGCTGAACGCAATGCCAAGGTAGGTAACCTTACTGAGTCATTTCAACGCGAACGCATGTTCCATATTGTCCAACAAGACATATTTCAAGGTGTCGTATATCTACCAGAGAGTGAGTTACCAAGGATCCGCAAAGATCAACAGGCTTCGCTTATCGTACCCGCTTTAAGTAGCACTGCTATCCCCGCATATATTGAACGCATCAGCCCGGTCATTGACGCCAAAACAGGTACATTTAAAGTCACTTTAAATGTACCAAACGAAAATTCGCAGCTGATGGCAGGAATGTTTACTGAAGTAGCAATCAATTACGATACGCACGAAAATGCGACGTTATTGCCTCGCCAGGCAATAATTTCAATCGATAACACGAATAGTGTGTTTGTCGTAGAAGATGGCGTGGCAAAAAAACGTGACGTTACACTGGGTTATGAAGAAGGCAATACCATAGAGATCTTATCTGGGGTAAAACACTCAGAACGCGTTGTTACTGTTGGTCATCAGAATCTAAAAGACAGTGCGCCTGTTGAAGTGGTAAGCAGCTAGTTAGCATCAGATAATAATACTTGGAGCCAGAACCATGCGCATTGTTGATATTGCTGTAAAACGTCCCGTGGCCGTTGCTATGTTTACGTTTGCCATCCTATTGTTTGGGATGGTAGCGTTGAATAGACTCTCGGTTAACTTACTGCCCGATTTGTCCTATCCTACTTTAACTATCCGTACCGACTACACAGGTGCAGCTCCAACTGAAGTTGAACAACTGGTTTCAAAGCCAATTGAAGAAGCGATTGGAGTGGTGAAAGCCGTCCGTAACGTGAAATCGGTTTCCCGCCCAGAGCAGTCCGATGTTATTTTAGAGTTTGCCTGGGGAACAGATATGGACTTCGCCAGTCTGGAGGTACGAGAGAAGCTAGACATTCTTCAGTTACCTTTAGATGTAGACAAGCCAAGGCTGTTACGCTTTAACCCTAGCTTTGACCCTGTTTTAAAAATGGGCCTGGGGCTCAGCGAAAGTAATCAGCAAGCAGATGAGGCTTCTTTCGTTTATGCAATGAAATCGATGCGCTTATTTGCAGAAAAACAAATTAAGCGAGATCTTGAGTCAATTGAAGGGGTTGCCTCAGTTAAAGTAGGTGGGGGGCTGGAAAACGAAATTCAAATCCTTATCGATCAACGCAAAGCCAGTCAACTTAATATCAAACTCAAAACAATTGTCGACCGATTAAAAAGCGAAAACGTGAATGCTGCTGGGGGCCGTATAAACGATGGTAGTCAGACTTACCTAGTCAGAACGCTAAACCAATTCTCTTCTCTTGATGAAATTGAACAACTCTACATTGGCCATGTGGAAGGCCGTGCATTGCAACTTAAAGATGTTGCTACTGTAACGTCTGGATTCAAAGAACGCGACGCAGTTACACGTTTTGATGGTCTAGAAGGAATCGAAATCGCTATCTATAAAGAAGGCGATGCTAATGCAGTAGACGTTTCTCGTCGCGTTCAGGAACGCCTGGACAATATCAAACAATCAATGCCGCCACTTTATGAGCTAAAAACCACTTATGATCAAAGTATTTTTATTAAAGGGGCTATAGCGGATGTCAAATCGGCCGCCTTAGTAGGCGGTCTTCTGGCTATGTTGGTGCTATACCTGTTTCTGCGCGAGTTCTGGCCTACGCTGATAATTTCAATTTCTATCCCCGTATCAGTCATCGCGACGTTCAACCTGATGTACGGACACGATATCAGCCTAAATATAATGAGTTTAGGAGGGATCGCTTTGGCCGTAGGACTGCTGGTAGATAACAGTATCGTGGTGCTGGAAAATATAGATCGGCATAAACAAAAACAGCGCGCGATGGGTGAAGTGCAGACCGCTGACGCCGCTGCTACCGGAACGAAAGAAGTGTCTTCTGCCATCTTGGCTTCCACGCTAACCACACTAGCAGTGTTTGTGCCGTTAATCTTTGTAGAAGGCATTGCGGGCCAGCTTTTCCGTGATCAGGCTTTAACAGTTTCCTTCGCTTTAGTGGCATCATTGGTTATTGCATTAACCCTTATTCCCTGCCTGGCCAGCAGAAAAAAAAGCCACTCTCCCGCTCACGCAGATGTATTTTTAACGACCAAAGCGAAAACAACGCCGCAGACACGAGTGGGTAAAATTCTTTTTTGGCTATTTTTTCCCATTACTTTCTTGTTACGTTTCGTTTTCATCTATCTCCCTGCAGGATTAATGACAATACTCATTGGTATGTGGCGGATTGGCAGTCGCGCAGTGCACCTCATTTTTACACCTTTTTGCTGGGCGTTTACGGCAGGGTTCCGTGTCCTTGAAAATTTCTATAATGGCCTCCTGAAGGTTGCTCTCTCAGCCAGAATTGTTGTACTAACAATCACCATAGCCATCACAGCTGGAGCCTTGATGCTTATCCCAAGACTGGGTATGGAGTTGATCCCCACCATGTCGCAGGGAGAGTTTTATGTTGACGTTACCTTACCGGCCGGCTCCACAGTAGAGCAAACCGATAGAGCGTTAGCTGATTTAGCGCGCCATACAGAAAACTTCGAAGAGGTGGCACGAAGCTATTCTCTTGCAGGTACCGGCAGCTTATTAAGTGCCTCTCCCACCCAAGGTGGCGACCATTGGGGACGCTTAAATGTAGTGATGGAGCCTGGCAGTAATGAGGACGCCTTACTGAATGTAAAAGATGCGATGCGAAAACACCTGCTTCGCCAACCTGGTGTGCAGAGCACTTTCGGCGAGCCTGAGTTATTCTCTTTTGCTGCGCCTATTCAAATTGAATTACAGGGTTATGATCTGATGCAATTGCAGGCTTATAGTCAACAAATTCAACAACGACTCACGGAGAGTAAGCGTTTCGCCGATGTTACACGAACTTTGCGCGATGGAACCCCTGAACTTAAAGTGGTATTTGACCACCCTCGCCTTGCACAGCTCAACCTAAATGCTGCTGACATTTCAGAACTGATTGCTACCCAGGTCGGAGGACGCGTGGCGACTCAATTCAGTTTTGATGAGCGAAAAATAGACGTGCTCGTGCGGACCAATGATAACCAACGGGATGATATTCAAGATGTCAGGGCTATTATCGTTAATCCAGAGAGCGAGCATCCCATCCCACTCGAAGCCGTTGCCGATGTATTTATGAGCTCAGGACCAAGCGAAATCACTCGAGTAGGTCAGCAACGCGTGGTGCTAATCGAAGCCAACCTTGCTTTTGGTGATTTAAATCAAGGTGTTGCAGAAGCACAAAGTCTTCTTAATTCTTTAACCTTGCCGGTGGCGCTAACAGCGTCTATTGCAGGACAAAGCGAAGACATGCAAAACAGTTTTCGGTCACTCCAATTTGCGTTGTTATCGGCGGTTTTCATGGTATATCTGGTGATGGCAGCGCAGTTCGAGTCTTTGTTGCATCCTCTTCTTATTCTATTTGCCGTTCCACTCGCTGCGGCTGGCTCTATTTATGGTTTGTGGTTGACTGGTACGACAGTCAGCGTGGTTGTGTTTATCGGGCTGATTATGCTTAGCGGGATTGTCGTCAATAACGCTATCGTGCTGGTTGATCGCATCAACCAGCTACGCAATCAGGGCATGGATAAACACTATGCAATCATTGATGCGGCCAGAAGTCGTTTAAGACCTATCGTAATGACATCATTAACCACTATTCTGGGTTTGATACCATTAACAATTGGTTTTGGTGATGGCGCAGAGGTTCGCGCCCCAATGGCAGTCACGGTCATTTCCGGCTTACTGTTTGCCACCTTGCTTACCCTTGTGCTAATCCCGGTGTTATACAGCCTGTTTGACGTAAAACGCTACGCGGACATTTCTACGGTTCAGCTGGTGCCACGTGATAATAATGAGGAGCGTACCTATGGATAAGTTTGCAGTGGCCGGTGCCGGCTTAGCGCGATTTGCCATGAAACGTCCCGTTACTGTGTGTATGGTTTTCTTTTCGCTGTTAATTTTTGGCATTACCGCAGGAAAGTTGCTGCCATTGGAGAAATTCCCTGGCATCGACATCCCACAGATGGTTGTTCAGGTGCCTTATCAAAATGCCACGCCTTCTGAAATTGAACGTCTCATCACTCGTCCGGTAGAAGAAGCCATAGCAACGATGTCAGGTATAAAACGCCTACAAGCCACTTCATTTGAAGATCGTGCTGAAATTATGGTTGAGTTCGCCTGGGATGAAAATATCAAAGCAAAAAGTATTGAAGCAAGGGAGAAAGTGGATGCAATTCGTCATCTGCTACCTGACGATGTTGAACGGGTGATGGTATTTAAATTTAATACCAATGATATGCCTATCTTTCAGCTCCGCGTATCCAGTGAAAGAGACTTATCCAATGCCTACGATTTATTAGATCGTAATTTAAAACGTCAAATAGAGCGTGTACCTGGCGTATCCAAGGTCGAATTATACGGCGTGCTACAAAAACAAGTTGCCATACGCCTCATTCCTGAGCGTATCGCCTCATTACATGTCGATACTGCGCAACTTTATGATGCCCTAAGCAAAGCGAATTTTTCCCTGACAGCCGGACATTTACGTGGCGAAGGTCAAAACATTCTGGTTAATCCCGTAGGGCAATTCACCGATTTAAACGATTATAAACAGCTAATTATTCAACCGGGTCTTCAGTTACAGGATATTGCCAACATTACATATGAGACGCCTCGCAGAACTGAAGGGCGGCATTTGGATCGAACCTTTGCAGTAGGTTTCAATGTGTTTCGTGAATCGAGCAGTAATCTGGTGGAAGTATCCAATGCGGTGATGAGAGTTGTAGAAAATGCTAAACAGGATCCCGCGTTTAACGGCATCAATCTGTTTGTCATGGACGATATAGCCAAAAGTGTCACCTCTTCACTTTCTGATTTGATAAAAGCCGGCCTGCTGGGAGCAGCGTTATCAATTGTCGTGCTGTTCTTGTTTCTTCGGCAAATAACAACAACTTTGATTGTAGTCTTGTCTGTTCCCTTCTCCATATGTATTACGCTAGGCGCGATGTATATGTTCGGCTACACCCTCAACGTTTTATCATTGATGGGTCTGTTACTGGCGGTAGGCATGTTAGTAGATAACGCGGTGGTAGTCACTGAAAGCATTTTTCAGGAACGTGAACATCACACCAATACCGCCGCCGCGACGCAGGCCGGAGTGAGTAAAGTGAGCCTCGCCGTGATTGCAGGAACTGCCACCACCGCCATCGTTTTTTTACCTAACATCGTGGGAGTGAAAATTGATGTCACCATCTTTTTAGAACACGTTGCGATTGCGATTTGCATCTCATTATTTGCTTCGTTAATTATTTCGCAAACGCTGATCCCGCTGTTGACCAGCAAGTTGCCAGTTCAGCGTCAAAAAGCATCACCAGTGCCGGGCTATATCAACAGGTACCGTCTCATCTTGGGTTGGACAATGAAAAATCAGGGCAAAACAGCGATTGTCGCGCTGTTAATTCTGGTGAGCACGGTCATTCCCATGCAAGTAGTAACGGGTGACGAAGAAGGAAATAATGATCCGCAAAGAGTCTGGCTTAATTATCATATAACGCATAACTACAGTCTGGAAGAGGTAGAGCGAACCGTTAACAAAATGGAAGCGTTTTTGTACGCAAATCAAAATAAATTCTATATAAAACAAGTTTATTCATATTTTACCGCAGGCTACGCAGTTTCCGGTATTACGTTGCACGACAATCTGCCTGTTGATGTAAATCAGCTAAAAAAACAGATCCGCGAAGCCATGCCAGCGTTTGCCCGAGCACGCCCTTCCTTTCAGTGGGACGAAGGCAATGGCGGCGGTGTTAAGCTTACCTTGTTGGGAGAATCCTCTGAACGGTTGCGTGAAATAGCAAACGACATTACTCCGATTATAGCGTCGATAGAAGGCTTAGCCGATGTGCGTCCTGATTTTGGCGGCGAGCGGCAGGAAATTCAAATCCGCTTGGACAGAGAAAAAATTAATCGCTACCAGTTAAATACCGCCGATGTTGCGCAGTTAATATCGACTGCCCTGAGAGGGAGAAATTTACGCACATTTCGTTACGCAGAGGTTGGCGAGATCAATGTGAGTTTGATGTACGGTAAGGATATGCAGGAGTCGGTAGAAAGCTTGAAGAACCTGCATTTAACTTACCTTGATGGTAAAACGCTAACGCTAAACATGATTGCAGACATTACCGTGAAACCACAACCCTCCGTGATTACGCGGAATTTCCGACAGAATGCTATTACCATCGGCGGCAATCTCGAAAGTGAGCTGACAATGGAGCAAGCGCGTGAACGAATTGAAGCGGCTATGGCGTATGTTGCGCTCCCCAATGGTTATTCATGGACACTTGATGGTAGCTTTAGCCGACAAGACGAGGCGAACGGTGTCATGCAAATGAATCTTTTGTTGGCGGTGTGTATGATTTATGTAGTGATGGCAGCCCTGTTCGAATCACTACTGCTTCCATCAGCGGTGATCACCTCCTTACTCTTCTCGTTTACTGGTGTGTTCTGGGCATTTATGCTCACAGGAACACCCATGTCGATTATGGGAATGATTGGTATGCTGATCCTTATGGGGATCGTCGTGAACAATGGCATCGTGTTGGTGGACAGGGTCAATCAACTCATTGCTGACGGGAAGCCTCTTTATGATGCCGTAATAGATGGCTGTGCTTCACGCATCCGGCCCATTCTAATGACTGTGGCCACAACTGTGTTAGGGTTAGTGCCGCTGGCAATTGGTGCCACGCGCATCGGCGGCGATGGCCCCCCCTATTCGCCTATGGCCATCGCAATTATTGGCGGACTGTTATTTTCAACGCTAACCAGCTTATTTCTGGTCCCTCTTACCTATGTTGCGTTGCTAAAACTTAGATGCCACAGTCAAAAGTTGCTACTCGAAAGCCGCGCGAGGGTTACCCGCTGGGTAAGAATATGAGCTAATTCTCCCTAGCCCCCCTGCCGCAAATTAACTTAATCGGCTGCTTCGTTATGCAGCCTTTTGACTTCAATGTTAAGTTTCGTTGGCAAGTAAGACCCGCATGTGAAAAGTGATGCACTTTGCGCGCCCCATCATTTTTGCAAAATGAGTAAGGTTGACCTCGGTGCTTCAGGTCGAATTTTCGCTGTCACCTGCTTCACATCTGCCTGGTCCGTACTAGCCACACTTCCCCCCTGCGAGCCAGGGTGTCCGTTAGCATATAATCGTCATATTAAGCTAAGCTGTGGCGGCAGCCTTTATATTAGGTGTCACAGCTTTGTAGATGGGTAGTTGCATTGGGGAATCGAATCAGCCAATGCGATCATTAAGTACTCTTGCGCCTATATAATCAGTCAACGCGTTGTTGGCGTGAAATCCCCCCTAAATAAAAAACTTCTCCCAACACCTCTGTCTCAACGAGGGGATGGAAAAATTTTCTGCACATTTTGCGAATGCGTTATCCGTTCTCACTTTGTACAGCTCTAAATTTACTACTGCAGCGGAAGTGGGGACGAAAAGAGATAAGAAAGCAGATTTCCGACGTGCTCACTTGTCGGAAATCCTATGTTGCTAAAAATGTTTAACAAATTATACGTAATTGCGTGGTTTTTTGGTGGTGATAGCATCTATGTATGCATGCCAGGAAGCATAGCCGAGCAATGGCATTAAAAAGATAAAGCCAATAAATGCCGTCAAAAAGCCCAGGACAACGCAAGAAAATATTATGCCTGCCCAAATAAACATAGGTAGCTTATTTTCCCATACAGCGTTGACGCTGGTTAATACGGCCGTGGCTAAATCAACTTTTCTTTCCATTAATATCGGTTGGGTAAAGGCGCTTATGAATAATAAGATTACGGTAAATATCATACCGACAAAGGTACCAACGGCTAAAAACGGTATAAAACTTTGATATGTCTCGTCATAGCTTGGAGGGTAAAGTGCATGGATGAGCGAGGCTACCCGTAGCCAAAATATCATAAGCACAATGAGTAGTACGGCAAAGCCCCACTCATGCACTGCATTTCGCTTCATTGCCCGCAGTGAATGTCGCAAGCTGGGTTTATGCTGCTTTTCCATCTCCCAACTGACATCATATAACCCAGCCGCTAAAAACGGGCCAAGTAACATAAAACAGACTATGGCCGGCATAATGACCAAGTGCCACCCTGTCATCGCGACCAGTGCGGTGATAGCCCATGGAATAAGTGCAAACATAATTCCGTAAAACAACGAGATTCCTGGAGCGCGCTTCATATCCTGAAAGCCTAGCGATAACCACTTTATCGGATCGCTTATATCTAACTCTTTGCATGGGATAACCCTTGCTATGCCACTTTCTGTGATGGCGTTCCGTGGTGTTTCTTTAAAGTGCTGCGACATATTTCCCCCGAAAAATAATGATCAGGTATAACCGATGCGATAATTCACAACTTACCTACATTTACGATAGGCACAGATCGGTAGCTTCTCAACTTTTTCACAAATATTTAAACACTTTTGAGGAAAGAAGGAACTTTCCTCTTCGATAAATGTTCAGCTCTACTCTCTTTTGAAAATATTCCGGGGAGTCAAAAGCCGATAAAGAAATGATTTTGGAAATATAAGTTAAGTTCGTCCTCGCCATGTTTGTTGGAGAAAGATTTCGCCCTATCCACAAGTGGAGCACACCACCTATCGCTCATAGCGTTCTATTATCCTATTGCTTTGATGGGAAGATATCTGTGCTCGCATTCTTAGTGTGCAAACTTTGTCTCTCGTACACTTGTTCACGAAAATAATTATGTTAAACGACGCATTATTTAATTTAGCAAATACCGTAAGGGCTGACGTTATATCAGCTAAAGATGTTTTACGAAGCAGGACTCACTTTATCGCGTATCCCTATTTAATTGTTCAAGGCCTGCGAACGTGCAGGCACTTTAGTCAGCCGTGTTGATTTAACTGAGAGGAACGAGATTACCGGCTCTGTACCATTCTGTCTGGTATTGAATCAACGCATTTTAGAGGTTGAATCGTCTGACAAAAAAACGATAATTGGTTTGCTGCCCTTTAACTGACACCGCTTTACCTTCGACAAACTTAGGTGCAAAGCGCCATTTCTCTATCGCTTTTTTCGCGGCCTCACCAAACAAACTGCCTCCCTGTGTTGCCTTAATCTCAGCGTTTCTTACAAACCCTTTGTCATCAATTTCGTAGCTGATCAGCGCACTGCCTTCTTTTTGTAACGATTCATAATTGTTAGGGTAATCTGCTTCAATTCGATAGATGGGCTGAGCATACTGATTTTCATTCCAAGGGGTCATTTTACCAATTGCCACGCAGTGTTCCGTTGCCTTTTCAGACTCACCAGCATCTTCAAAGAAGGCAACTAAACGCCCACGAGACAAGAGCGCTAAGCGGTGATTGGCCTCGCCGAGGTGTTCAAATGATTGAACGATATTTTCTAATTGGGCGATGGCCTTATCTTCGTCACCTGCGATCTTCAAAAAGTCAGCTTGTAAGAACTGCACCATTATCAGCCTTTCGTCCTGTATATTCAGGTGCTTGCTCATCATAGCAATTGCTCTATCCATATATTTTACAATGGAGGAATTGAATGAAGGGAGATAAGCCGCCGACTTAATCGCTAAAGCCCCCTGATAGTAAAGCGCAATAGCCGCTTCAGGATCGCCTAAATCATCTAATGCGCCAGGCATTTTCAGAATGATTTTTCTAAGATAGTCAACATGCTGCTTACGGAAGAGTCGCTCGGTTTTTTCATCCAGCGAATCCATCGCATCTACTATGGTGATATAAAGTTCAAACAGCTCCGCAGAGTATTTTCCATAACGCTTTTCATACCGGCGTTCTACCTCCATAAAGACTGAGATGGCATCTTTATACTGATAGTTCGCTACCAACATATTGCCATAATTAAAAATTAAGGCTTCAGTATTTACACTATTCTCTCCAAACTTTTCTACCCCTAAATGATAGGATTTTTCGGCTAGTTTTAGTGCCTTTTTATGTTGGTTAGCTGCGAGCGCCGATTGAAACTCACTGTAGACATCAGAGAAAGCATCGGCGTAGGCAAAAAGACTGACAGAATAAAGGATAAGCGCACTGCAGGAGGTCAATAAAGTGGGGCGAATTTGCGACATTGGTTTTCTTATTTTTTATAGGTTTTTGGTTACTATACAACCTTTAATCGCTTATGTGTAATTTTTAGTCAGAGCCTGCCTCAAAGTAGTTGGGGCGCTAAAGGAGGCTGCTGAAAATGATTTAAAAGCACGCTAATTGCCAATTCACGGGCGTTGAATAGTGCCTTGAGATAGAGGCGTTAAGCTGAGCGAAGCGCGTTATGGCTGGGTTGGTACCAGTCATACATCGGTTTACATAACGATTACAGTTGTTTTCTACCACATCATATTTTGAATACTGAAAAATTGTTTGTGCAGTACGCCGGATTATGTCGGGGCTGGTAAGGGCATTCAACTTTTTATCGCAGGCAACAAATATTTTCTCACCGCTGCGGTTTGCTAAGAATCGCGCTGGCGAAATTGCCCGGATAAGCCCTGTTCCAGCTAGTTCGACAATTTTTCCATCTAACCATATGCCGGTATGTTGAAACACGCCATAAATCCCACAACACACAATGGCTCCGTCCACCGGCTCAACTTCGCCTTTACATTCGCCGGGAAAGACTCGCACATCACCCGATGCCTTTTGTTGCTCACGGGCATATTCGACACCTGCCGCTGCGGCAACTAAACCCGCCCCAAGCCAAATCAATGGTATAGGCATAACACCTCACTAAAATTTACCGTCATCAATAGTGCCCCGCTATGTATATATATATGTGCTGGCTAGTCTGAGTTCAAAGGGTACTTTGTAACGGAATATTATTTGATGTTTGCAATTTCATACTAACCTATGATGGCGAAGACAAAGATATTTCTGGTTAAAATAATTCTAATCAATACCAGTGTAGAAGAAATCTTAGTCACCTTGCTGAATGATTACTATTTCATTTAAAAATAGTACTTAACACTACACCCCACGGTACGATACTCTGATCCCACTACTATTGAATTGTGGATTCTATGAAATCTGTATCTCGCTCTCACAAATTGGATAATGTTTGTTATGACATTCGCGGTCCTATCGCGGTTCAAGCCAGGAAAATGGAGGATGAAGGTCATCGTATTCTCAAGCTGAATATTGGCAACCCTGCTCCATTTGGGTTTGACGCACCAGATGATATTTTGCGAGACGTCATTCACAACCTGCCGACTTCGCAGGGATACTCAGACTCTGCAGGTATCTATGCGGCGCGTGTAGCTGTCATGCAGTACTATCAACAGATGAACATCAAAGATATTCGCGTAGATGATGTATTTATTGGCAATGGTGTATCAGAGATGATCATGATTGCAATGCAGGCCTTGCTCAATACCGGTGACGAAGTGTTACTGCCCAGCCCGGATTACCCATTGTGGACTGCGGCTGTTAGTCTCTCTTCAGGAACGCCTGTTCACTATGTTTGCGACGAACACGCTGACTGGTTTCCTGATATAGACGATATCAAAAGTAAGTTAACACCGAATACGCGGGCCATCGTCCTGATTAACCCCAATAACCCGACTGGCGCGGTATACAGTAAGGCGCTTTTAGAAGACATCATTGAACTGGCCCGGCAGCATAGCTTAATTGTATTTAGCGACGAAATTTACGACAAAATCTTATATGACAAAGCAGAACATACCTGCATTGCATCGCTGTCAGACGAGATATTTTGTGTGACCCTGGGTGGCTTATCCAAGAATTATCGCGTCGCCGGTTTTCGGGCTGGCTGGTTAGTAGTGAGTGGTAATAAACGGGTAGCCAAAGATTATATCGATGGCATTAATATGCTCTGTTCTATGCGGATGTGCGCAAATGTTCCCTGCCAAACAGCCATTCAAACGGCGTTAGGCGGGTACCAAAGCATTAACGACTTAATCGCTGAAGGCGGCCGACTGAAAATGCAGCGTGATCTCGCCACTTCAATGCTTAATGAAATAGATGGCATTCATTGCGTAAAACCGATGGGTGCAATGTATTGTTTCGCCCGGGTTGATGAGAAGAAGTTCAGTATAAAAAATGATGAACAAATGGTGTTAGATCTCTTAAGCTCAGAGAAGATATTGCTGGTGCACGGCCGCGCATTTAATATGCGTCAGGGCACCTATTTTCGTTTAGTATTTTTACCTCATAGCGATATTCTTGGACCTGCGCTTTCGCGTATCCAGAACTTTTTCAAACATTACCAGCAAATTGGGACGTAAACGTGGAACAAGGTAGTCATTTTTTTGCGCATTTAGCGCGTATGAAACTTATACATCGCTGGCCATTGATGCACAATGTTCGTATTGAAAATGTGCAGGAACACAGCTTACAGGTAGCCATGGTGGCCCATGCGTTGGCACTTATTAAGAACCGTTTTTTCGAAGGCGAGCTGAATCCCGATCGCATTGCCACGCTGGCAATGTTTCACGACGTTTCTGAGGTATTGACCGGCGATTTACCTACACCTGTAAAGTATTTTAATCCAGCGATTAAAGAAGAGTATAAAAAGATTGAGACAGCGGCTGAACAGGCGTTGATCGACATGGCTCCCGAAGCATTTAAAGATGATTATGCGCGCCTGATAGACGGGGCGTATCATAGTAAAGAAGAAGCTTTTATCGTCAAAGCCGCTGATGTTCTATGTGCTTATTTGAAAACGTTAGAAGAGTTAGCGGCAGGAAACAGAGAGTTTAAGTTGGCCAAAAAACGACTCGATAAAATGCTGAAAGAATATCATTCTCCTGAGGTCGATTATTTTCTGACCCAATATGTGCCGAGTTTTTCGTTGAGTCTGGACGAGATAACTCAGGAGGAAAGCGAATTTGTGAAACGCAGTGCCGATACAACTAACCAGGAAGAATAAAGGACTTTATGACTATGCCTACAGGCAACAAACCTATGAATGCTGATTGGGACACCGCCTGGTTGGAGCGACATCTTCCACGCACACAGAACAGAGATGGCGATCATCGCAATCCCTTTCAGCGGGATAAAGCGCGAGTACTTCATTCGGCCGCTTTTCGGCGCCTGCAGGCGAAAACGCAAGTCTTGGGTGTGGGTATTAGCGATTTTTACCGCACCCGACTTACCCATTCTCTGGAAGCCGCCCAAATAGGTACGGGTATCGCAGCGCAATTACAGCAAAAGTTTCCCGCTGAGACTCAGCTACTTAAACTGGATGGTAATTTAATCGAAACCTTGTGTCTTGCACACGATATTGGCCACCCTCCATTTGGGCATGGTGGCGAAATCGCACTGCACTTCATGATGCAGGAACATGGCGGTTTTGAGGGCAACGGGCAGACCTTCCGGATAGTTACCCGTTTAGAACCTTACACTGAGCATCACGGGATGAACCTGTGCCGCCGCAGTATACTAGGGTTGATAAAGTATCCTAACTTCATCGACGTGTTAACCCATCACCAATCAGCCGCACGTCCAGCATCATTACGCAAAGTGAAAGCTGAGCATGGTAAGCCCCCAAAGGGGCTATATCGTTGTGATGAGGCTTTATTTAATTGGTTGCTGGAGCCCTTACCTGACGCAGATAAAGCCCTGTTCATGAACATTCATGAGTATGAAGACGGTCATCACAAGACGCGATTTAAGTCTTTCGATTGTTCCATCATGGAGCTTGCAGACGATATCGCTTATGGCATTCACGATCTAGAAGATGCCATAGCCATGCAGATGATTAGTTTCAACGATTTTATTGTCGGCGTAGCGGATCCAGTAAGGGGATTTGAGATCCCGTGGCTTTCAAATGAAATCCATTTACTATCAGAAAAGCTTTTTAGTCGTTATCAGTTTGAACGAAAAAATGCGATAGGAGCGCTGGTAAATTGCTTTATTACCGCCATAAAGGTTCATCGCAATGAGCAATTCGAGCACCCTCTACTTGCGTACAATGCCCACCTTCCAGAGACACATCTACATGCGTTAGGCCAATTTAAGCGTTTTGTGTTCGAAAAAGTGATTCGAAAACCTGAAGTTCAGTTACTTGAATATAAAGGTCAACAGATAGTGATGGAATTGTTTGAGGCCTTTTCCTCTGATCCTGAGCGCTTATTACCTGAAAGTACCCGCGAGCAGTGGCGTGAAGCGGAAAAAAGTGAGAATGGCCCGCGCGTAATTGCCGATTATATTTCTGGGATGACTGACGAGTTTGCAGCGCGATTGTACGCCACAATGTTTATTCCCAAGCACGGTAGCGGCAAAGAAGTATTAACACCTTAATTGTAAAACTGATCCCCAAGCCCAAGTCGGGGTCGAAATGAAAGATATACGAGCTAGCCTGACCAGAGCGTGATTTAATCGAACTCAACTAATGCTGCTCAAAAGTGTAAAGAGCCTCGCCCACTGGGAGATAGAGGCGAATATCAATTACGCATTATATTGGCTCGAAGGGCGCTAGTTTAACATTCACTTTTCAGCATAGCGCCTTGATTAGATACTCGCCTTTATACCCTGAATTGGTCAAACATTAACGCAGCTTGGTATTAAAAGGGCTGCTGTGGGTTTGTGCTCTAGCTCATTTCCTTACTCATATTATCTTTGCTCGACAGCTTCGGAGCGAATGTGTGGGGAAAACGAATAGACCCCCTCATATACCAGTCGACTTTTGCATGCTCATTATACTCGTTTGCTTGCCCGGACCTTGCCCAATCCACTCCCCAGAAAAATATGTAAACACGGGTAACCGCTGCATGAATTTAATCTTTCTCACTGTAATTAAGCCATAGTTCACTGCGGGGAGTCGTCAAATGTCATAGCGTTCCCTACCCTGACTATCTCACCAATGGACTTCTCCTCTAGTTACTTAGAAAGCGCAAATTACGCAAGCAGTTACGCTGGAACAGCGGTAAATAAGCGCAAGACCAGTGGATACGATTAGCTTTTCTTTCTTCGCATGGTGAACATTTTCAAAATTTTTCTTGCACAGTAGTAATTTTTAAAATACTGTATATTCGTACACTGTATAAATAAACAAGGAAATCGCTATGACCGCTAACGTTTTTCAATTACCTTTGCCTATAGAGTATCAACCCCAACCTAAAAAGGCTCCCGTTACAGGTAAACCGAAAGGCTGGTCTTATCTTTTAGCAAAAACGCTCGCATTCTCCAAAGATGCCACCCATGCCATACGTATTCAGCAGCCAAGTCAGGAAGTGATACCTTGTTGGATAAAAAAACTCATTATGGCGGGACAATGCAACACTATTTTTGTGGAAGATATGCAGCTGCCCTTAAACGAGCAACAGCAGATTATCGAATTATGCAGTTTACATTCTGTAGCACTGATTAGTGTCAGAAAAAATTCCGCGTTTACATCTCCCAGCTTTCATAACATTTGTTCGGGGACTTGGCTTAATTAACTTAGCCCGCTAGACTCGTGTCCACAAATGTGGAGTAAATAGTATGGCGAGCAATTGTTATTGCAGCAGTGGTAAAAAATTTCAAAACTGTTGCCAACCCATTTTGAATGGGGAACAAAGTGCAAATTCAGCTGAAGCGCTTATGCGGTCGCGCTACACAGCGTATTGCACGCATAATTATTTCTACATACTCAATACGTATGCCAGCGTAAAACGACAGCAGTTATCTCAAAAAGAACTGGAGGACGCCGCCCAAGATACTATTTGGCTTCATCTTGAAATTGTCTCGCCTGCTATTGGGCAAGATGATCAGGTTGAATTTAAGGCTTGGTCGAAAGAGCGGAATACAGTGTTTCTGCTACACGAAACATCTCGTTTTATAAAGGAACAAGAGCAGTGGCGTTATTTGGATGGGCAACTCCACCAGGATTGCGGTAAAGTGACGATCGGCAGGAACGAGCCCTGTTTTTGTAGTAGTGGAAAAAAATATAAACAATGCTGCTTACGGCGGTAGCAGTAATTCATCTTTTTATACTTACCAAACTTTTACAATTCTATTAAAGTAACTAACAACAACTGCCCTTGGCGGCATTAGCTGTATTTCGGAGAGAAATAATATCTGGCTCAGCTAATATTGATTTAAAAACGATAACGATAATCGACACTCAAGGAATGTCTATGGAACTCATTCAAAAGAAAACCCTTATTGCGGCAATAATTGGCGCCAGCCTTCTGTCCGCCAATGCAATAGCCCATAATGAATCCCCTGACCAGCGTCTCACTGCTTCCGATGCAAAAGCTTTCTTAGACAATGCGCAAGCGGAAATTGAAAAAATTCAAACGCCTTCCGCACACGCGCAGTGGAGCTACGCAACTAACATTAATATCGATACTGCTGCGGTCAGTGCGTATCTAAATGAGATGTATTCGAATAAAGTCGCCCAATTCGCCAAGGAAGCGGCAAAATTTAATGACGTCAAGGTGGATGCAGACACGCGTCGTAAATTAAATTTATTGCGTAATGGATTAACCATGCCACCGCCTGCAGACGACAAGAAATCTGAACGTCTGGCAGAAATTAATTCCAAGCTGGAAGGTATGTATGGAGCAGGTGAATATTGCCGTACCGAAAATGACTGTATCAATCTGGTAGACATGAGCGCTGAAATGGCTACTTCCCGTGATAAGGATCTTTTGCTTGAGTACTGGAAGGGTTGGCGTGAAGTATCAGTACCAATGAAAGAACTATATTCAGAGCAGGTAGCCATCGCCAATGAAGGAGCCAAAGAACTCGGGTTTAAAAATGTGAGCGAGTTATGGCGCGGGAAGTATGATATGCCTGCTGACGAATTCCCAAAAGAGCTCGACCGTTTATGGGGTCAGGTTCAACCCTTTTATGAATCGCTGCATTGCCATGTGCGGGCCAAATTGGGCGAACATTATGGGACCGATGTAGTGCCACAGGACCAACCCATTCCTGCGCACCTATTAGGCAATATGTGGGCGCAAACTTGGGGCAACATCTATGATTTGGTTAAACCGGAACAGGAAATGAAAGTACCGGATGTAACCAAAGCGTTAAAAGAACAACAGTACGATGAAATTAAAATGGTCAAACAGGCTGAGTCGTTCTTCTCTTCCCTGGGTTTTGAAGAATTACCGGAAACATTCTGGGAACGCTCACTGTTTCAGAAGCCTGAAGACCGTGATGTGCAATGTCATGCCTCAGCGTGGAATTTGGATGATAAAGAAGATTTACGCATTAAAATGTGCATTCAGAAGACCGGTGAGGAATTCAATGTTATTCATCACGAATTAGGTCACAATTATTATCAGCGCGCATACAAGGACCAACCTCTTCTTTACCGGGGATCGGCTAACGACGGATTCCACGAAGCAATCGGCGATACTATTGCACTTAGCATTACACCCAAGTACTTAAAGCAGATTGGTTTGATCGATACCATTCCTGATGAATCAAATGATATCGGGATGTTGTTGCAGGTAGCATTGGACAAGATTGCATTTATTCCATTTGGACTCATGGTTGACCAGTGGCGCTGGAAGGTGCTTTCTGGTGAGGTCACGCCGGAAAACTATAATGACGTTTGGTGGGAATTACGAAACAAATACCAAGGAGTAATGGCCCCTATTGAACGTGACGCTGAAGCGTTCGATCCTGGAGCAAAATATCATGTCCCTGCTAATGTACCTTATACCCGTTACTTTTTAGCGCATATATTGCAATTCCAATTCCACAAGGCCTTATGTGATATTGCAAACGATCAAGGCCCGCTAAACCGCTGTTCTATCTATGGTAGTAAAGAAGCAGGAAAAGCATTGAATGATATGCTTGAAATGGGTATGAGCGAACCTTGGCAAAACGCCCTGGAAAAGCTGACGGGTACCAAGCAGATGGACGCCAGCACAATCCAGGCTTATTTTGCGCCACTGAAAAAATGGCTGGATGAGCAGAATCAGGGCCGTCAGTGCGGCTGGTAATGATTTCCCATTGAGCCAAAAAGCACTGGTACCTACCGGTGCTTTTTTAGTCGTATAAGGAAATCCTCGGCCTGCTTGGAGGATGACGCTGTTTAATTTTGTCATTTCCACGAAAGTGGGAATCTGCGTCAACCCCCAACTGGCCACACTGACGAAAAAAGAGTCCGTTTTTAAATCGACGAAGGAGACCATCTTCCCTGCGTGTACTGCGCCAACATACTACGAATACTCTACAACAATATTACTCGTTATCCGCTTTGTTCAAAATAGACTTGCTCATAGACTCCATGTTAATTTTTGACCACAGTATTTAAGTCATACAGTTTGCAAAATTTTTAACATTGGTCACATGATCAGTGATTTCAAAGGTGTCGGGCGTACAACAATACCCCATACCTTTATAATCCATGCCTAAATATTCAAAAGTCAGTTTGAACATTTGTTCAAAACTATCGGGCGCCCTTGTCTCTATACCTGTAGCAAGCAAACCAACCCCCTTTCCACGTAGTCTGCGACCTTGACGTTGGTGGAAATTAAGCAAGTCAGTTAATCGATCCATAAACACCTTCATTTGTGCACTAGCGGCATACCAGTATACAGGTGAAGCAAAAATCAGTTTTTTGTAACAGAGGAGCTGGTTAATTAGAGGTAAAAAATCATCCTGATACTTATTATGGTAATCGAACGGTTCAATTTTATAGCGCGCCAAATCATAAAAATCCGCTGCAAGCAGTTTTTTAACCTCATGGGCTAATCCGCTCGTATTTCCCTGGGAGCAGCTAGAGCCAAAAATAATCGCAGTTTTCATCAGTTCACCTCGTAAAGATTGCGTTCTGCAGGTAAGTCAGACAGGTACTCCACAAACTCAACTTCATATCCGTTAGGGTCGATAAAATAACAATTTTTACGAAAGCGTCCGTTAGCACCCGCTTTTTCTACTGTATATCCGGCATCTTTCAACCTGCCGACCACCGCATCAATATTATCTGCAACAAATGCAAAATGAGCTAATCCCATATTATTGCTCTGCAGATTTCTATTCACACCCAGACCATTGTCGTTAAAGGTGAGATAATTATGATCATCACCAAAATGTAACCACCTGCGCATAATACCGTACCATTCACCTTCACCCTCGCCACGAATTCTCCAATGAGGGAACGCAGCCTGATAAAAGTGAAGTGTAGAATCCATGTACTTCACGATCAGATTTAGGTGTTCAAGTTTTATCATTTATTTCTCCTACTTTTTTTATAGTTCGGAGACAGACTAAAACCTTAATATAAGTTGAGGTAAAGCGTTGATTCGTAGATATTTTTACACCCCCTCATATTGAACAGACTTGATTGTTCACCAGGAGGTTCACAAATGAGTACGAATTTAGACGCTTAAATACCATGACTACGCAACCAGCGATTTCACTGATGTCACGTTAATACGTCTTAATCTTACGCCGTTAAGGGATTCAAATAGAGATGTAGTGCACTTAGCCTCATTATTGCCTCAATGTCCCAGGAAGAACCGTCATACCTATAGCAGAGGCTCTCACGACAAAAGCGGTGAAGGCATCGCATGGTTGGTCCTGAATTAAATCATAAAAGCTGTGGTTCTTTAGCGGTATTTCTCATATATATAGGAACGCAGTCTAAGGCAAGCTAGCAGAAAAAAGAATTTGTTAAGCGACAACAGGTTTCGCTTGCCAGTGATGATTATCGAGCTTATAAAGTATCCGTACATGAGGCAATTCACTCACATTCAGGTATTCCGCCGCGTGTATCCTGAAGCGAATGACTGCAAAATTTGGTGGCGGTAAATCTGTGTTAGAAACTACCAAAACGTCTTTACTTGTCAACCGCTGCCCGGGCGGAGCCCCAAAAAAATGTAAGCGGTTTTTATTTGGTAGCTTATCCCAATAATGCTTTATTTTAGTCACTTCAATATATTGATGAAAAATTTTAGCACTACAACCCAAGCGATACTGCTCACGCGTGGCTGCAAAATACCAACATATCGATGCATTGATATTGCTTTCCAACTGACGACACTTCTCACTACGCAAATCAGTAATAATATCAATCGATTCTGCATTTGAATTAAACCGCCGACATACCACCGTACGAATATTAGGTCGACCATCTCGGTCAACTGTGGCTAACTGAAAGAAACGCGAAACGGGGTCATTTTGGGTTTTATCCAAAGAACGAATTAGTTTATCCTGCCAGCTTTCGATTTCAGACACGTTTAACCATTGGAAACAGTTTATAGAAGTTTTCGGTAGTTATTTTTGCCACGTCTTCTACGCTCACACCTTTTAATTCGGCAATAAACTCAGCCACCTCTACCACATAGCCAGGTTGATTTTCTTTGCCTCGATGGGGAACGGGGGCGAGCCAAGGAGAATCCGTCTCTATCAGCAGTTTATCAAGCGGTAACTGTTTAACTACTTCGCGTAATTCGCCAGCAGAATTGAATGTCACTATACCGGAGATGGATATATAAAATCCTAGTTCGATAGCCGCCTTGGCCATTTCAAGCGATTCAGTAAAGCAATGAAGAACCCCCTGGGTTTGCTTGTTTTTGTGCTCTTTCAGTAAGCTGATAGTATCTTTACGGGCATCGCGGGTGTGAATAATCAAAGGCTTACCAAGCGCATTCGCGACCTTGATATGATCAATAAAAGACTGACGTTGCACTTCCTGGGTATCTGCACTGTAAAAGTAATCCAGCCCGGTCTCGCCCACCGCCACCACCCGCGGATTGTCGGCTTTAGCTAATAACTCTTCATAGCTGCACGCATCATCCTGATGCAATGGGTGAACACCACAAGAAACAGACACATCTTCATATCGTTGGACCTTGGCAAGCATGTCATCAAACTCACGCACCGAAACAGAAACGCACAAAAAATGCTGCACGCCTCGCTTACGGGCGAATTCAATAACCTCATCCAGGTCCGTATCAGCGGTTTTCAATCTATCTAAGTGACAATGTGAATCAATGAACAAAATAACTCCAAATTACGTCATATCCAGATGGGAAAACTGAGCTAACAAAGTGCTCAATACTAACTTTTTGTTTACACCAGGATTTTGTAAATGTACGTGGGCTTTTATGCATTCGTTATAAACGGAAAATGCCGATTGACTTTGGTTGCGAATGTACAGCTGATGAACGTAGTGCTGACACCAACTGACTACCCGTTTAGCTTCATCCTGCCACTCACCTGCAAATTGCATTTCATCCCCTTTACCAGCAATTATATTGTCTAATGCCGCCACAAAGTCTGTGTATTGAATGCCACTTTCCGTAGATAAACTGCGTTGCACTTTCAGCGGTGCATTTCCATATGCATGTAATTGAGCCTCTGTTACCTCCCCCATTCCCTGTTGCTTGAGCCAGCTCAGACTTTGTTCCGTAGAAGGGGGGACAAGCACGTGTTTTTCGCACCGGCTTAGTATAGTGGGTAACATTCTGGAAAGCTGATGGGTAACTAAAATTAAATAGGTATTCGCGGTCGGCTCTTCCAGGGTTTTTAATAAGGCGTTGGCCGCTGCTTCCGTCATGCTTTCCGCCGCGGGAATGATCAGTACTTTATTACCACTTAACTGTGATGTGCGACTAAGTTTACTTATGCCTTCACGCACCAAGTCCACACCAATCTGTCTTTCGCTTTGCAATATATGAAAATCAGGATGTGTACCTGCTGCAAATAATTGACAACTCTGACAGCGTTGACAAGCTTGCTCATCTACCGGCATTTTGCATAACATGAATTTGGCAATATGCTCAGCCAGCTGCAGTTTACCAATACCTTCGGTTCCGGCTAACAAAAGCGCATGATGCAAACGATTGGCGCTAAGGCGACTGACTATCGTGTGATAATAGGAAACAAACCAGGGCAACATTAATTTAGATATCTCAACAACACGTTTTTGACTTTGTTATGTACCCAGCTCATTTCCTGATTCGCATCCACTCTCACTATAGCAGGATTGTCGGCGGTTAATTCAAGATAGCGCTGGCGAGTTCGTTTAAAAAACTCCATGCCTGCTTGTTCTATCCTGTCCAGCTCACCTCGGCCCCGTGCGCGCTTGAGCCCTACTTCTGGCTCCACATCCATATAAATAATCAAATCTGGTGAAAAGTCTTTCAGTGTCATTTTGCGGAGCGACGCCAGTACATCCTCGGATACGCCGCGTCCCCCGCCTTGGTATGCTTGAGTGGACAAATCATGTCGATCACCTACTACCCATACGTTTTTTTCTAACGTGGGTTTGATGGTGTTATTTAAGAGCTGAAGCCGAGCTGCATACATCAACAACAGCTCTGTTTCTACCGCTACCTCTTCTTCCCAGTTGTGCTTGACACAATCTCGTATCGATTCGGCCATTGGGGTACCGCCAGGCTCTCGGGTACTGATTGATTGGATATCGTGAGCAGCCAACGTTTCTCTGATCAAACGAATAACTGAGCTTTTGCCTGCTCCTTCCAACCCTTCTACAACGATGAACTTACCTTTCATAATTTACTGTTCACTTCTTTTTATCTGGTACTTATACACTGCATCGTTGTGCGCTTGCAACGTTGCTGAAAAGTGGTGTGAACCATCTCCTTTTGCCACGAAATAGAGGTTCTCAGTTTCACTAGGATGTAACACAGCTTCGATTGCTGGTTTTCCAGCCATGGCGATGGGTGTCGGCGGCAACCCTTTTATGCGATAGGTATTATAGGGTGTGCGTTGCTTAAGATGCTTACGGGTAAGATTACCATCAAAATCAGGTCCGATCCCATAGATGACTGTAGGATCGGTCTGTAATCGCATATTGGCTTCCAGCCGATTAACAAATACGCCGGCTATTTCATTTCGTTCGGCCGCAACCGCCGTTTCTTTTTCTACAATAGAAGCCATTATAAGTGCTTCGTAAACTGTTTCGAAAGGCAAGCCCGCCACCCTGTTTGCCCATGCTTTTTCAAGGTAATGCTGCATTGCACGCATGGCTCGTTTTAAGATATCGCTTGCTTTGGTTCCTGCAGTGAAATAATAAGTATCCGCTAACAACAATCCTTCCAGATTCACCAACCCATCCATAGGCTGCCAGGGCCAGGCATCCATGAGTGCCTGCGTCGTATTTGCATCGATGTCATGCACCAGTTGAGGGTGACTAGCAAGAGTGCTCAACCACTGGGAATATGTCAGCCCTTCAACCAAACTCACTGAAAACTGATACTCATCTCCATTGGCAAAATGGTCGAATACCTCAGGCACTGTCATATCTGTCTCCAGTTGATAAGTACCCGCCTTTGCAGATTGACCACGGTAACCAAACTTCATCCATAATTTTATCGAGTGCGGATTGGAAGCCAGCCAGCCTTGTTGTTCCAGTTGATTCAATAACGCATGACCGCTACTGCCTTGCGCAACCGTAAATAAAACGGGAGTATCCAAATTTAAAGGTTTATTGATATCATTCAACCACCAATAAAAGGCGGCGATAACCATGACAAAAAAGAGCAGGCATCCCGCCACGACTTTAACTAAACGAGACATATTCTTCCTTAAACTTTGATTCAATTGTCTGTTGAAGCCTACTGACTACTGCCTGATCGTACTCTGTCAGCGTATTTTCCCATTCTAATGTTCTTACCGGAACCAGCTTCATTAATGAATTACACATGAAAATTGTATCTGCGTTCGCCAACTCTTTAACCGCGGACGCGCAGATAACTATGTGGTTGCCCTGATGGGTTAAATAATCCAGCATAAAACTTCGCATTACACCCGCTACACCTGCGCGCGTTACTGAAGGTGTGAACCACATATCATTAATACACCAAAACAGGTTTGCGGCACTCGCTTCTATTACATGGCCATCATAATCACAGACGATCACATCATCAAAATTTGTTTGGGCCAGTGATTGTTTTATCATCACCTGTTCTAAACGATTTAAATGCTTACTTCCAGCCAGTAAGGGTTGAGAGGCAAGATGAATATCGCTTACCCCTAGATTCACACCTTGTTGCTGCCACTTTGAGTAGCTCGCCGGGAGGGTATGCTTGCTAAAATGAAACCCTGGACTGGTCGAGTTACCGCGCAAATATCCGCGTCCTCCCTCACCGCTGCTAATTAGCAGTTTCAGCACGCCGCTTTCGCAGGTGGAGACCTCATTAGCTATAGCTCGTCGAAGTTCATCTTCATTCACGTTTAAGCGAAGTTTGCTACTGTCTGATAGTAATCGACTTACGTGGCGTTCAAACAATGCTACCGCGCCGTTTTCAACCAGCATGGTAGTGAATATTCCATCACCATAGTTGGCCGCACGGTCATTGCTAGTAAACATAAATTCTAATAGATTAAATGCGTGAATAGTGAAAACAGCTTGGCAGTATATCAAGGATAAACGAACAATCCAGTTCAATACTTATCTGATAGTAATTGTGCTCAAACAATTCTATGACGATTAAATCTTTTAAAATTGATGAGGTCTTATTTTTTAATAAATTGAATCGAACAGCGTGAACGAGAATACTATGCGAAAAAGAGATAGCATACGCTATCTCTTTTAATCATCACTCTACACGTTTGAAAATAAGAGAACCATTGGTTCCCCCAAATCCAAATGAATTGCACAACGCATATTCATGCGAAAATGACTTCGCTTTGTGGGCGACAAAATCTAAGTCACACCCTTCACCGGGGTTATCCAGATTAATTGTAGGCGGAGCCATCTTATCTTTAAGTGCTAACACAGTAAAAATAGCTTCAACTGCACCAGCAGCACCAAGTAAGTGACCAGTCATAGACTTTGTGGAACTGACCAACAGTGATTTGGACATTTGACCAAACACCCGTTTTACCGCTGCTACTTCAGCCACATCGCCGGCAGGAGTGGATGTTCCGTGCGCATTGATATAGCCGATTTGGTCAACCGCTATATCAGCATCTTTAAGTGCATGCTCCATAGAAGCCGCCGCACCTTCTCCGGACTCTGGTGGTGAGGTCATATGATACGCATCACCACTCATGCCAAAGCCAACAAGTTCAGCATAAATGGTGGCGCCCCGCGCCTTAGCTGACTCGTACTCTTCAAGCATCACCACACCTGCACCTTCACCCATTACAAAGCCGTCACGGTCTTTATCCCACGGGCGACTCGCCGCTTTAGGATCATCATTACGACTGGATAATGCCCGCGCCGCAGCAAAACCTGAAACGCCTAATGGAGTAATAGAAGCTTCGGCCCCACCTGCCAACATGGCATCCGCATCCCCATAAGCGATGGTACGTGCTGCCACACCGATATTGTGAACCCCCGTTGTACAAGCGGTAACAATATTTAGGTTGGGCCCTTTCAGACCTTCCATAATGGACAAAAAGCCTGAAATCATATTCGTGATAGTCGAAGGGACAAAGAAAGGTGAAACCCTTTTAGGGCCGCTATTGAGTAACTTGGTATGATTCGCTTCAATCATCTCCAAACCACCAATACCTGAACCAATCGCCACACCTACTCGATGAGCATTGTTATTGTTCACCACTAAACCGGAATGTGCCAACGCCTGCTTACCCGCAGCCACGCCGAACTGGATAAACCGGTCCATTTTCTTTGCTTCTTTTTTATCAATATAATCCTGCGGGTCAAAGTCATTAACCTGACCTGCGAATCGGGTTGAATAGTTACTACAATCAAAAAGAGTGATATCCCCAATGCCACTTTCGCCCGCAAGCAAACGCTGCCAAGTCTGATCAACAGACTGACCAAGTGGAGATAACATGCCAAGACCAGTAACCACTACGCGACGTTTTGTCACAAAAAGCCCTCGCATTGGAACTAAGGTAGGTAAAATAGAAAACGGCTCGAAAGAGCCGCTTTGCTAGATAGTCTTACGCGTCTTTATTCGCGTTGATGTAGTCGATTGCAGACTGCACTGTAGTAATTTTCTCAGCTTCTTCGTCTGGAATCTCAGTATCAAACTCTTCTTCCAGCGCCATTACCAGCTCTACAGTGTCAAGTGAATCTGCGCCTAAGTCATCAACAAATGAGGCTTCAGGTTTTACTTCTTCTTCTTTCACGCCAAGCTGCTCAACGATGATCTTTTTAACGCGCTCTTCAATGTTACTCATAATTCTAGGTTTCCCTTAACGTCACTAGATATAAAATTTTCGCTAGTTTATTTTGCAAGGTATCAGCTTGCAAGTCCCAGTTGAAACTTCTTTTCTGGTCAAACCAGCGATCTACCAAAGTCTAATGAACAATCATTTAACGTGCAAGTACCTTAACCAATTGTTCACTAAAGAATTTAATTACGTTTTAACGTAATTAACTCATAAACATGCCACCATTCACGTGAATGGTTTCACCTGAGATATACGCTGCCCCTTCGCTTACTAAAAAGGCAACGGTTGCAGCAATTTCTTCTGGCTTCCCTAGCCTGTTGGCAGGAATGTCCTTAAAGATCGCCTCTCTTTGCTCATCTGTCAATGCTTTCGTCATGTCTGTATCAATAAAGCCTGGGGCCACCACATTAATCGTTATACCACGAGACGCAACTTCGCGCGCCATAGATTTGGTAAAGCCGACTACACCAGCTTTGGCGGCAGCATAATTTGCTTGTCCCGGGTTACCGGTGCTGCCCACTACTGAGCCCACGTTTACGATACGACCAAAGCGTTTTTTCATCATGCCTCGTAATACCGCTTTTGACAGTAAAAAGATAGAAGTCAGGTTGGTATCTAAAATCTCACTCCATTCCTCTTCTTTCATTCGCATCAACAAATTATCACGAGTAATGCCCGCATTATTAATCAAAATATCAATGCTGCCAAACTCGTCATTAATTGTTTTTAAACCATTATCAATAGAGGCTTTATCAGTAACGTTCATTACCAGACCTTTGCCTCCTGATGCAGTTAGATAGTCCGAAATAGCGTCTGCACCATTTTGTGAGGTTGCCGTACCGATCACCTTCGCCCCTTGACTGGCGAGTTGTTCAGCAATGGCTCTGCCGATGCCCCGGGACGCTCCCGTAACCAGCACCACTTTATCATTTAATTGATTTTGCATAATTATTTGTTTGCCTTTTATTTTACAGCTCTGCAAGTGATTCGGGTGTATTAATCGCCGTTGCATGTAACGACTTATCGATGCGTTTAGCCAGGCCAGTTAATACTTTTCCAGGTCCAACTTCGAGTAGCTTCGTCACACCTTTGGCGGCCATGAATTCAACGCTGCGTGTCCACTGCACCGGACAGTATAATTGGCGGACTAACGCATTTTTAATTGCAGCCGGATCGGTTTCAATAGCCACATCTACATTATTGATAACTGCAATCTCAGGTGTCGATAATTCAATAGATTGCAGCGCTTGTTCAAGTTGTTCAGCTGCGGGATGCATCAAATCACAATGCGAAGGTACACTGACGGCTAAGGGTAAGGCTCTTTTTGCCCCCGCATCTTTACACGCATTGCCTGCTCTTTCGGCCGCATTTTTCTCACCCGCTATGACAACCTGACCTGGAGAGTTAAAGTTAACTGGTGATACGACATTCCCAGTTTCCGCGGCGATCTGCTGACAAATTTGCGCGATTTTATCGTCTTCTAAACCAATAATCGCGTACATAGCACCAGTTCCGGCTGGCACGGCCTGTTGCATAAAATGACCACGCGCTTCAACTAGCTTCACGGCATCGGTAAACGCCAGCGCCCCTGAACACACTAACGCAGAATATTCACCTAAACTGTGACCTGCCAAATACGTAAACGTCGATTTATCCGCTTCCATGGCGCGCCAAATAGCGACACTTGCCGATAAAATTGCGGGCTGGGTAACGTGTGTTTCATCCAGTTTATTGTCTACATTTTCCTGAACCGCTTTCCACAAATCGTAACCAAGTACCTCTGACGCCTGATTGAATGTATCAATTACTACAGAATGAGACTGAGCAAGATCGCTAAGCATACCTTTAGACTGTGATCCCTGTCCGGGAAACACGCATGCAGTCATGGTCATAATTATTCCTTATCGCAAACTGATAACTTAATAACGGACAAGAGCAGAAGCCCAGGCGAATCCACCCCCAAAGGCTTCCAGTAACAAATGCTGACCACGCTTTATGCGACCATCTCTGATAGCTGTGTCCAGCGCTGTTGGAACTGTTGCTGCGGAAGTATTGCCATACTTTTCGAGGGTGAGAACCACCTGTTCCAAGGACATGTCCAGTTTTTTAGCTGTGGCTTTAATAATTCTGAAATTAGCCTGATGAGGTACTAGCCAATCCAAATCGGACTTCGCCATATTGTTTGCAGCTAACGTTTCTTCTACCACTTGTGATAGCTTGTTCACTGCTACTTTAAAAACTTCATTGCCTTTCATTACACCCCAGTTTTCATGAATCGACTTTTCGTCTCCACGAGTTGGGTTCCCCACATACAGCAAATTCCCGTAAGAACCTGCAGCGTGGATGTGGGTAGATAATATGCCCGGTTCATCACTGGCTTCGATGATCGTAGCACCGGCAGCATCACCGAATAGAATAACCATTGTACGATCAGACGGGTCGACAAGCCGGCTTAAACAATCGGTACCCACCACCAGTATGCGTTTTGCCATTCCAGATTTTATATACTGATCGGCCACACTCAATGCATAGCAGTAACCTGCGCACGCCGCAGCCACATCGAAGGCAGGAATACCATCCAAACCTAGGATTTGCTGAATTTCACAGGCACTCGAAGGTAACGCATAACGGCCGCTGGTAGTGGCGCATACGATCATATCGATGGATTTGGGATCAATATCAGCCGCTTCAAGCGCTTTTTTACTTGCTTCTGCACCCATGGTTGCAGCGCTTTCGTTTGCACCTATGATGCGGCGTTCTTTAATGCCGGTGCGGTCAGTTATCCACTTGTCGCTGGTATCCACCATTAGCTCAAGGTCAGCATTAGTTCTCACTTCGCTGGGATAATAACTGCCGGTTCCAATAATTCGGGAAAATTTGCTCAAAGCTGCTCCAACAAAACGGTTTCTATTTTGTTTTTTATTTTTTCTGGAACACCAATTCTCGCTTCCTTCATCGCTTCTAAAATAGCGTAGTAGAAAGCATCCGAAGAGGCATTTCCATGACTCTTTACAACAATTCCGCGCAATCCTATCAAACTGGCGCCGTTATACTGGTCGGGGTTCACCCGATTATAGATAGATTTTAATAAAGGTAAGGCGATTTTTGCCATCAGGCGAGTAAATATATTCGCCTGAGAGTGTTGCCGTAGCTCGTTTATCACCAATTTTGCCAATCCTTCGCTGGATTTTAATGCCACATTCCCAGTGAAGCCGTCGGTTACCACCACATCAGCATTATCGGTGAAAATATCATCACCTTCGACATAGCCAATATAATTTATTTCGGCCGCTTGTCTAAATAACTGATCCGCATGTTTGACCTGAGCGTTTCCTTTAATATCCTCTTCACCCACATTTAACAACGCCACCCTGGGACGCTGAATGCCACTTATTTGCTCTGCCAAAACCGATCCCATCACCCCATATTGAAAAAGAATTTCAGCAGTACAATTAACGTTTGCACCTAAGTCGAGTAAGAATACTTTATGATGATCCACCGTTGGCATCATGGATATGAGGGCCGGACGGTCTACCCCTGGTAAGGTCTTTAATATATAGAAAGCTAAGGTTAGCAACGCTCCCGTATTCCCCGCACTCACACAAGCATCGGCTACGCCTTCGTCGACAAGTTCGATTGCTTTGCGCATTGAAGAGGATTTTTTGGTTCGCAGTGCAGATCTGGGGGACTCGCCCATCTCTACCACTTGCTCACAATGAGCAATGCTTATTCGCTCACGCTGTTCAGTTGTCAACGATTGTAAACAAGGCGCAATGAGTGTTTCTTTACCGCATAAAATAAAATGAAGTTCAGAATGCTGCTGAATAGCTTTGAGGGCAGCAGGAAGAGTAACAGGGGGACCATGATCGCCCCCCATGATATCTAACGCTATGGTTAGTTTAGACAAAATTGTATACCGGTCGCTTAGCGATCGATGACTTTTTTGCCTTTATAGTAACCATCTACGGTTACGTGATGACGACGGTGTGTTTCGCCCGACGTTGAATCGACAGACAAAGTCGCGCCTGTCAATGCATCGTGTGAACGACGCATACCGCGCTTAGAACGCGTTTTACGATTTTGTTGTACTGCCATAACTTACTCCTGGTCTCGCTTAAGTTCTTTCAAAACCGCGAAAGGGTTTGGGCGCTCTTGTTCCGGTGAAATTTTGCCAAATTGCATATCGTCTTCACCTACTGGGCAATCCTCCTCTGCATGAAGGGCTACCAAAGGTAATGATAAAATCAATTCGTCTTCAAATAATTGAAGTAAATTAACTTCTCCGTGGTCGTTGACCTCAACCGGATCGTAAGCTTCGGGTAATACTTCAGTTTCTTCTGACCCCTGCACCGGGCTATAACAGAAATCCACATGAAGCGGGTAAGTAAACTCACCATTACACCGCTGACAGATAAGTGATACTTGTGTTGATAAGTTACCGTGAAAAACAGTAAGACCCTGCGCGTCTTTTTCGAACTGCACTTCCACTTCAACTGCATCATCACAAGTGACAACAGCATCTAACAGCCTTTCCATATCTTTGGATGCAACAATACCCTGATAGTCAGAGCGTTTCATTGCACTCTTGAATGGATCGACCGATTGCGGTAATTTCACTTTCTGCATAGGGCGCGCATAATATAGAGTCAACCGATTTATGTCAAAGGTTTGTTCATATTTGCCACTCATTTTTTATACTGAGTATTAACTCGCCTCAATACCTGTGAGCTAAACTAGGCACAGGTTAACCACTATGACACTTCACATGGGTTACCGGTCAATATAGTTATGTCACCAATACTTATCTTAGCAAGTTCATCACCGTACCGCAGACAACAGCTCACATCGCTGGGGTTGCAGGTCGAATCAGTAGCACCGAAGATTGACGAATCGGTCTTATCCGCTGAACATCCTCAAATCTTAGCGGAAAGATTAGCCCAGGCAAAGGCACAAAAAATAGCCCAGCAATATCCTGACGCAGTGATTATCGGCAGCGACCAGACCGCATGCGTTAATGTGGACGATAAATCGGTTATATTAGGCAAACCAGGTAATATCGAAAAAGCAACATTACAGCTTTTACAGTGTCAGGGTAAAACCGTGACCTTTTTTAGCGCCGTTTGTGTGCAGCATGCTCGCAATGCAAAAAGCATTGTGCGTACTGAAATAACCGAGGTAACATTCAGACCACTACATGAAGCGGACATTGTCGCCTACCTGGAAAGCGAACAACCTTACGACTGCGCCGGCAGTTTCAAGGCCGAAGGGAAAGGGATACTTCTCTTTGAACGCTTAAGTTCTCGTGATCCTAACGCATTAATTGGCATGCCGCTGATTTTACTGCGCGAAATACTGGCAGAATTTGAAATTGATTTACTTAAACTAAGTACTCAGGCCGAAGCCTGAACACGGTCTAATAGAAAGGCATCAAGTTCGGCAATATCGTGCACAATTTTAAGTGGTGAGTGGGCCTGTAAGTTCACCGGGGCATGGACGCCATACGAGACACCTATACGGTCCATGCCAATTGCTTGTGCCATCGACATATCATAAGTGGTATCTCCAACCATCAATGCCTTATCCGCAGTCACTCCAGTTTCATCCAGAATTTGCAGTAACATATCAGGAGAAGGCTTGGATGCTGCCTCATCGGCACAACGTGAAACAGAGAAAAAATGGCCGGTATTGGTATTGCGCCAGGCTCTCTCTAACCCTCGGCGCGCTTTACCTGTGGCAACGCCTAGCCGGCTTCCCTTTTCTATTAACCGCGACAGCATAGACTCTACACCGGCAAACAAAGGACAGGGAGTGGCATCCTGTTGTAGATAAGCATTTTTGTACGCGTGTGTTAGTCGCTCAGCCTGCGCGACATCTTCAAGCTTAAATAATTGCATTATTGCTGGCTTTAAACTTATTCCAATAATATGACTAACTTGTTCAAAGCCAGGGACCGGCATATCACACTCTTTTGCCGCAATCTGCATACAGCTGACAATTTTGGCAGCTGAGTCCATCAAAGTGCCATCCCAGTCGAAAATGATCAGTTCGTACTGTTTCATGTCAATTGCCTCAAAACGTTCTGTAGCTGCTCATCCAAGGGCGCTTCAAAAGAAATAGACTGTTCCGTTTTGGGGTGAAACAAACTGATTTTTGCAGCATGCAAAAATAAACGCTGCAAGCCCTTGGTTTGAACGTAAGCATCAAATTTTGCGTCACCGTATTTCGGGTCGCAGGCAATGGGATGTCCAGCATGCTGGCAATGCACCCTGATTTGATGGGTGCGACCAGTTATGGGCGAAGCTTCGACCAAGGTGGCGTTGTCAAACTGTTGCAATATGCGATAACGTGTTTCCGAGGGTTTTCCCTGTTCGTTCACGTTAACCAGACGCTCTCCAGACTGCAGGACATTTTTTTGCAACGGCGCTTTAACCTTAAATCGCGTTGCGGGCCACTTCCCCGCTACCAGAGCCTGATAGCGTTTATCCATTTGCCCGTTACGCAGTTGTTCATGCATATGACGCAGCGCTGAACGCCGTTTCGCGATAAGAATACAACCAGAGGTATCACGATCCAAACGATGCACTAACTCCAGAAACTTAGCTTCAGGACGTAACGCGCGCAATCCCTCTATCAAGCCAAAACTAAGTCCACTGCCGCCATGTACGGCGGTGCCAGAGGCCTTATTGATAACCAGTAGTCGGTCATCTTCAAATAAAATTTGCGATTCAAGCTCTGCCACTTTGTGTAATTTAGGCGAAGGCGTAGGCGTGCCTTCCGAAACTCTTACAGGGGGAACACGCACCACGTCCTGAGCACGAAGCTTATATTCAGGTTTGACCCGCCCCTTATTTACCCGCACCTCACCTTTGCGTAAGATCCGATAAATCATGCTTTTGGGCACGCCTTTTAATTGGTTCTTTAAAAAATTATCAATACGTTGACCGGCATATTCCTCGTCAACTTCGATAAATCGAACGGAATTATTTACTTCTGTATTCATGGCGCGCAGTATACTGCATTCAAGTATGGCAACGCTATGCTAATTATCTAACAAAGTAATCATACTTCGTTAATACTTGCCATTGGGGTGAGAAAAGTCAGGTTTTCTTATGAGCGAAAGTGAAAAGAGCAAAGGGATTTCTTGCTAAATTGCTAGAATTAATGCCATAATCCCTCTGTTTTATTTTCAGAAGTTAAAAAGAAAATAGAATCGGTTGAACAAACTGTAAAAAAGTAAACCATGCTCTTTCGCGTTGGCCAGCCTAAAAATGTAAGCGCCAAAGTAGTAAAAAATGCAGTACTAAAGCATTTTTGAACACCCTGCGATATGACGTAACAAACAATGAAGTTCGCCGTTTAGCATTACAGAATTGAATTGACAGCTACGCTGGCAAAAGAGTCCGTGTAGAATATGAGATATGAAAAGTTATCAGGGCCGTCGTTCCCGACACCTAAATGATGCGCTTACATGAGAATCTTAGCGCTACATAAAGTATTTATTAGGTAATACGACTCAACAACAAAGTCCCCGTCCAGCCGTGAGGTTGCGCGGTGAGGGTTTGCACATGTCACTTTAATTTTGTGTCTGAACGGCTGTTTATGCAGAGTTAGATACAATGAAAAGAATGTTAATAAATGCAACTCAACAAGAAGAGTTGCGCGTGGCCCTGGTTGATGGGCAACGCTTGTATGATCTTGATATAGAAAGCCCTGGGCACGAGCAAAAAAAAGCCAATATTTATAAAGGCAAAATCACGCGAGTTGAACCCAGTCTAGAAGCCGCCTTTGTCGACTATGGCGCAGAACGCCATGGTTTCCTACCCTTAAAAGAAATAGCGCGAACATACTTTCCTGATGGCTATAGATTTGACGGCCGTCCCAACATCAAAGACGTAATCAAAGAAGGCCAGGAAGTCATTGTTCAAATTGATAAGGAAGAACGTGGTCAGAAAGGCGCCGCGCTTACTACCTTCTTATCACTTGCCGGAAGCTATCTTGTACTGATGCCAAATAATCCTCGCGCAGGGGGTATATCGCGTCGAATTGAAGGGGATGAACGCTCAGAGCTTAAAGAGTCGTTAAATAAGCTACATCTTCCTGACGGCATGGGCTTAATAGTACGCACAGCCGGGGTAGGAAAATCTTTTGAAGAGCTAGACTGGGATTTAAAAGTTCTGCTCACCCATTGGGAAGCCATTTCTAAGGTGGCGAAAGATCGTCCCGCCCCATTCCTGATTCATCAGGAAAGTAATGTTATTGTCAGAGCCATCCGCGACTATTTACGCCGTGACATTGGCGAAATACTCATTGATAAAACCAGTGTGTATGAGCAGGCTTTGCAGCATATTCGGTTGGTGCGTCCAGACTTTGCCAATCGGGTAAAACAATATAGCGGTGATGTACCGTTATTCAGCCATTTTCAAATTGAAAGTCAAATTGAATCCGCTTTCCAGCGCGAGGTTCGCTTACCTTCAGGCGGCTCGATTGTTATTGATCCTACCGAAGCATTGACATCAATAGACATCAACTCCGCCCGCGCAACAAAAGGCGGAGACATTGAAGAAACGGCATTCAATACAAACCTTGAAGCCGCAGACGAAATTGCCCGCCAGTTGCGCTTACGTGACTTAGGCGGTTTGGTAGTTATTGACTTTATCGATATGACGCCAGTACGTCATCAGCGTGAAGTTGAAAATCGCATGAAAGAAGCGGTCAGAAATGACCGGGCAAGAATTCAACTGGGCCGTATATCTCGATTTGGCTTATTGGAAATGTCACGCCAGCGTTTACGCCCCTCGTTAGGTGAGTCCGCGCATCATGTATGCCCCCGCTGTTCAGGACACGGCACAATCCGTGGTACTGAATCGTTAGCGCTATCAATTTTGCGTATCATTGAAGAAGAAGCCATTAAAGATAATACTGGTCAGATCGAAGCGCAGCTACCCGTATCAGTGGCGACTTATCTTCTTAATGAAAAGCGTCGCTCTGTGCGCACCATTGAAAAACGCTATCACGTTGAGCTAGTGCTCATTCCAAATGCCAATCTGCAAACACCGCATTATCAGGTTACCCGCAGACGACCTGAAGAAAAAGTAACTGAAGTAAGTTATAACATTGATTTGGCCGAGCTTAGCGAAGCGGAAACCAGTAAGCCATCAGCGGCTATTGGTAAACGCGAAGAGCCTGCTTTACAGGGTCTTGTGGCCCCTTCACAGGCACCAGTGGTAGCCCAGGCTGAAAAAGTGGACAAGCCTTCTGACTCATTTGTGAAAAAGATTTCCGGTTGGATAAAAAGCTTGTTCGCTGCAGGTAGTGAGAAAGAAGAAACGAAATCACCTACCAGCAGTCATAAAAAACCCTCCTCGCGGGCTCGTCGTGACGATGACAGAAAGCCGCGCCGCTCGCGCCCCAAGAACAAACGCACTGAGCGCAGCGCAGTAGAGGATAGAGACGATTCCAGCCAACGTTCTGAAGAAAAGCGTACGCGGAACAAAAGCCGCAATCGTAAACCCGCGCAAGATGACAATGTTAAGTCGCCGGAAAATGTTGCACCAAAAGACGGACAGGATAAATCCTCCTCTACCAGAAAGAAACAAGTTGTTGAACGTCGTAAACGTCGTGATGGCAGAAGAAGTGTTCGAGTACAGGATGCCGATTCGGCTGTACCGTCTCAACAGGCTAACAATCTTCAGGGATCGATAGAACAAACCGCAATGGAGACGCAAGGTCAGGCGCCAAAACAAGTTCAGAAGCGCACTGAAAAGCCTGTCGACAAGACCGTAGATGCGAAGAAGATGACTTCCCCTGCTGCCGAGCCTCAAAGCCCTGATACTACTGGCTCGGAGGAAAAGGCTGATCAGGTTGCTGAACGCACCACTTCAGCCAATGAGCAAGGTGAAAACGAAAGTAATGCGACGCGTAGTAGAAGCAGACGCTCTCCACGGCATGTGAGAGCAGCTGGTCAGCGTCGCAAAAAAACCGGTGACAAGCCTGAGACTGAAGAAAATGCTGTCGCAACATCGCCAGTAAACGCTGAAGTCAAACAGGATGAATTACAGTTTGATTTACCTGACGACAGCCCTTCACAGACACCTGAGCAAGTAACCTCAGCTTCAGCGAAGTCTCAAAACGATGAACCTGAGCAAGTTGAGATTGATTTGGTAGAGGAATCAGCCGATAAGGCCGATGATTCAGTGACGCCTCAGCAGAACCTTGAAACCAAAGAAGAGCCTGTGGTCCAAACTGAGATCGTTGAAGCGCATGAAAAAGTAAGTACGCCGGCCTCCCCACGCGTCGACAAATCCAGCGTTTCCCCCCCAGCGAGGAATGCAAGTGGTAAAGGTAAGGTAAACGTTTCCCATCCTACCGCGTTGCCAGCTGAAGTTGAAGCCACGTTCGGAGAAACACCACTGACTGCGCGTGCCGATTCATCACGACCATCACTTGATGTGTCTGGAAGGCTCGCTAGCATGGAATTTAAGAAGTCGGGTGCCAAGGCCCCTACTACCCTACCTCCTAGTCAATAACGTTTTATTGGCCACACAATCAGTGTGGCCTTTTTGTATGTCTATCCCAAACCATATCGTTCATACCCTAACGCAATATTTGCCCCTGGCTCAGCCGAGTCATATTGAAATTATTCAGCCGTTATGGAATGACTATGGTTACTGTGTGCGCTGTAGGTTGCGATCAGGAAGGTATGTTGTAGTAAAGGTTGTAGCCCTTCCAACAACGTTAACCCATCACCCAAAAGGTTGGACTACGAAGCGCAGTCACGCCAGAAAGTGTCGGTCTTTTGAAGTTGAAATGAACTTCTATCAGCACTACGCTCTTCACACCCCGCTCCCCCAATTGCCTAAACCTTTCACACTAAAAACGCTGGAGAATGGCTGGTTGTTCGCTTTGAGCGACTTAAAAGCTGAAGGGTTCATAAACACCTGTACACAGATAACAGTGGCACAAAGTTTTGGCGTGTTAGACTGGCTCGCTCATTTTCACGGAAGCTTTTTACACCACTCTGGTGAGGGCCTTTGGCCTCAAGGAGGCTACTGGCATCTCAGCACACGGCAGGATGAATTAAAGCAAACGCAGAGTGACCCGTTGAAGTCGGCCGCAGGCAAGCTCGACGAGTTGCTGGCAACATGCCCCTATCAAACTATCATTCATGGCGATGCTAAAGTTGCTAACTTTTGCTTTACCGCTGACTTTCAACAATGTGCAGCCGTTGATTTTCAATACCCCGGCCGCGCACCCGGGATTGTCGACGTAGCTTATTTTATTGGCAGTGCGCTTACTGATAAGGATCAAGTCGTATACTGGGAAACGTGCCTGGACCGTTATTTCAGCACGCTTGCACAGGCGTTGTCTGCCAACTTTGACGAGCATCAGATAAAGCAGATTGAAAGTGCCTGGAGGGCGTTATACCCTATCGCATGTGCGGACTTCCATCGTTTTCTGTCTGGCTGGTCACCAGAGCACTGGAAGATAAATCAACACCTGCACGAGCAAACGGCATTTGCGCTAGCTATGCTTGACCAAAATCAGTTCTAACTTAGTGTTGATTTAAAGCGGGATCCCACTTCTTTAACAACGCGTCGAATTTTCCGTCTTCGATGAAACGTTGCACACCTTCATCAAATTGATGGGCGACGGTCTCCTCCAGTGCGATTCCACCATAGTGTTTAACCGGAAAAATAGGATGCGTGGTGACTGCAAGTTCAGGGTGCGTTTCGTTCAAGATATAGTGCAGCAATCGACTTTCGCCGACGACAACATCAGTGCGTTCAAACGCGAGCAGTTTTACCTGTACTTTACGCTCAGCTAGTTCGATATAATTAGAAAGTGAAACCGCCTGTTCGAATTCTTGCCCTAATACCTGCAGCGCATGCTGATAGGCAACGATACGTTTGTTACGCAGATCGCGATAGTTATCCAGCTTAATGGCATCGGCTTTGCGAGTTATCGCTACATCATGATACGGCAGATAGCGAATCGTACGCGTCCCTACATCAGATGCAAACGCGGCTGGGCTGGCAAAATCAAGTTTTTGTTCGTTGAACGCTTTAATTAATCGATTGTAGGGTAAGATGACAAAACGGGTGGAATATCCTATTTCATTAAAGACCGCTCGAATTGTCTCAACTTCTATACCGGTAGGATAGTCATTATCGTCATAATAGGCCCATGGAGGCCCAAGATTAACCGCGATCAATAAAGGCTCTTTTTCTGCATGCCCAGAAAATGACACGAAAATCAATATTACAGAAATTAAGCCATACTTCATGAAGGGGGTAAACTTTCTACATCTTCTCAAACTATGCAAAAGTATAACCTGACATATTCGCAAAAAGCTATTTTTTAATCTCTGTTTGAAGAACGGGGATACAAATTTATCGCTTCGCAGAATTCGCCTATTCTGCAGACTATATTTTGGCCTACTTTCACCAATAGAGTAGGTGAAACAATATCTAGAAGGATTAAGAAGTGTCTAGATTATTGGTGTCGATTCAGTCGATGAGGATAGACATTATGTCAGTACGCATTTAAGCAATAAAATCTACACTAGCAGTGCTGCAAGATTCAGGACGTGTATTTTTTCCTACTTTCCATTTTTTGGCAGTATACAACGCAATCATGGTCATTTTTGTATAACGTATGGGTTTAACATGGCGAGTTCTCTGGACCTGCTTTGACTACATCTGCATTGGCCAGCACTATTGGCTGATTTTAAATAACCTTTGACCAAAGGGTGGACCATCGCTCGCTCTTTTGTGTGGGCGATAGCTTTTTAGGACTTACCGATATAAACGGTTTAAGCTTATGCTCCTTATCAAAAAGAGCAGCAGGAACAGCCCCTCTCGTCTCACCGTTTCGTGTATAAGATACGGCAACAATATCTCGACAAAACCGACATTGCCAAAAAGTAGCTTGTTTTGAACCTTGCTGCAGTGGCGTCAAAGAGTCTTTAGGATAAAAAGAAATAGTGCCATTCACGTCTGAAAGATAAGCAAGGCCATGAGCGACGCAAAAGTCACAGTCACACTCGCGAGCCTCGTAGTTCTCAATTGGGAGAGGAAAAAATGCTAACACTTTAACTTTGCCGCAATCGCATTCAGTTGAATAATCCATTTTCCGGTACCTTTTAAAAGTGTTAAGTGAGCCAACAAAGCTAGCACAGTTAAAAACAGTATTCCAAAGGCCTTGCAGATAATGTTGCGCTGAATTCAGTGTGGATGGCAAGCCGCTTTGGCAACTACTCACAGGGAAGAATTCAGTTTTTTAACCAATCAAAGATCCGCGCAGGTCAGAGGTTATCATGCGCGCCTGCCATCAGACTTACCGCTCTGTTTGGCTCTCGACCGTTTTTTTAACATCTTCCAGATCCTTATCGAAGGCTTTACTAAGTGAGTTCTTTGCCATCCAGCCAGTCAGTACCCACATGATTTTTGCCCCCATACTTTGGGGCTGACAGTAAAATGCCATTGTAAGAGTTGTTCCCGTCGAAGTAGGGACAAGTTCTAAGCGCGATTGGTAGATACACCCATGACTCTCAGCACGCGTTTCGTAAAAGGAGTTCTCCCCAGCATCTGTGATCCACATCACTTCATCCATATCCCGGCCCATCCATTCGCGGGTTTCTTTCCACTTTAAGCCAATCAGGCTTCCCTCTGGTGGCTGTTCGAGAATTTCAATATGCTTAATTGCAGATATGTGGTTATGAGCATTACGAATGTCCGAAATAACTGCCCAAACAGCCGCAGGCGCGCCATTGATTTCTTTAGATCTGGAAGTGATACATCTCATGAGGTTACCGTCCTTAGAAAGAAGTTAAGATTAATAAAACTTGCTATTACAGTAGCGCACGCTGATGCCCTACACAATCATGAGACGCGAATGTGTTATTCCGATTCGACTTGGTGGCGCCCATCATATCTTTTCAGGCGAGATAAACTGCCGCTATGTGGAGGTTAGCCAGCACTCTGACGTAGCTTCCTGCAACATCACTTTGTGTTTTTAGCGCCTAAAAGCAAACCGTTACAGAGTGCGCAACCGATATTTTCACCGCACATGTACGCTCTTTGAATAGCAAATAAAACCATTGCTATTAAAGCCCACATTACACCGGCCTTAGCATAATATGAAAATGGGTAATCTTTGACATATTGCACCCCGGCAAGCAACATGAACTATAGGGAAAGCTACACTGTATTGCATCACCTATTTATTGATTGGCAGTTTCACATCCTTTTCGGAATGTGGTGGTGTGCATTGTTATCCTGCCGAAAACTACCACCTGCGGCGCAAAAACCTGCGACACAATGGCGCAGCGCTCTCACGACGACCACCCCAGAATACCGTCAACGGGCAACGCGCGTTATCATACGTATACGCTTTCTATCATGTAGGTTAAACCCAGTGACGTGCAGATAATTAATCCATTTATAAACGCCCGGGTTTGCCACTTAAATTTTTCGTAGGTGATACCCGTCTTGCTCGTAGTGATTACGATTAAACCCATTAAGCCAAACCACGGCGTAAAAAATATGACGGTTTGCCACTTTACCAGTGATACTGCTACATCATGGACCGCTCCACTGACAAGAAATGTAATGAAAATAGCCAGTGGTACCGGCAGAAAAGTACTGAGAGGCCGCATAACATTCCGTGATAAATAGTAACTCCAGATTGGGTTCCAGTAATGCCAAAAAACAGGGAAAGACTTAGCACCAAAAGCGCGTGAAAGCATATTCCGCATCGAATGCGAGGCGCCCATTGGCACCCCATTTCGTCTTCTTACGTATTGAGACAATGATAATGAATCTGGCATGGTCACTCCTCATGCTTATCGCCCCAAGAAAGTACGCCAACGAAGTGGCATGAAGCGAGTTGCGGACACTGTGCTTACTCCATCGCACGTGTTTATTATCTTGTTATACATGTATTTGGTCCGCTAAACAATTACAACAGAATTAGCAGATGTAGCACGGATCAAGGTAAACTTACCGCACTAAGATAGGAGATTAAAGTACTAACGCAACTAAGCGTCATCTCAATCGAATCAAGATTCCCTACCTGCAAAAGTATGAAACCTGACAGATTCTTTTACAAAATAATTGAATATGCTTGGAAAGAAATGACAACCATTTCGCACTGACAACTTACGTAAAACGAGAAGTCATTAGCCCACTTACAAAGAAGCCTCTTTTCTTTTTAAAAGAGCGCATCAATAAGAAAGGTATAATTGTGCACAGCAGTCATCTAACCGAGCTTTCTAAACTGTTTAACCCCGCCTGAAATGGCCTGAGCAGTTTTTGATTGGATTATGCTGCAAGCCTTGAACACGGCTGCAATATGAGCTACGTCCCCTTCATGGAAGTGCTAGCCCTCTCTGAAACCCTGACGTTTTTGGCTAGCGTTTTAAATTTTTCACCATTTTGTTGCACTACTGTGATCGTTGCGTTTCCGCACTTACTGGTATGAATATCACGAACTAAACCAGTCTTACCTTTATGAGTGCCAGCCAACACCACGCAGTTGACGCCATCTTTAATTTCCAAACTAACCTCCCTAGTTTTCTTGCCTAGTAGCCACAAAATCACACCACAAGCTTGACGAAACCCAACTACTTACACGCCATATTCCCTTCGCGATTCGATCGCAAGTTTCTCAATTAAATCACCGGGAATGGTTTTCTTAGGAGAGAAGGTAACACCCGTTTTAGTGGCATTCAGCCCGGCACGCGAGATTTCCTCGGTAAGTGATTCAATCGCTGCGCTCGCAACGTTAATTCCACCTTGTTTAGAAAATGCGGCGTAGCCAACAGCAATAGCGCTGCCAATTTTATACCCTGGCATCTTGTATCCGATTACTTCTTCCGCATCAGGTAAACAATAGGAAAGTTTTCCCGCAGCTCCGCCAACACCAATTGTAATGGCGCGGAAGCGGCTGCAATGTAGTCATCGTGGGTAGCTGACCTAGTCATTCCTATTCTCTGTGTTTCATACAGTTACGATATATTACGCATGCTGTTTTTATAGTTACCCTAAACCAATTTAAGATATTTTGGGTTGAAACGCGCGTGGCAATCTTCGCTAAACAGCTGATATCAATACGCAATATCTGACACAAGTATAGTCGATAACTCAAGTGATTGAACATCCACATCCCCTGATTACAGCGGGTCAATTTACTTTTTCTGAGTGTTATTGGCGGGCAAGTCGTTACAAAGTTGACAATTAATTTTTTTGCGAAAGAAATAGGCACGGCGAAGTGCAAACACAATGATTGAAATTGCCGTCCATAACAGGCCAAATTCCATACTATAAATGACAGTGTGTCCCTTGAGGTACTGCACCCCGGCAAGAATTAAAAATAGTAGGGGAAAAGCAAAGCTATATTGCAGCAGCCATTTTTTTAGCGGCATCGTATCTCCTTCGTATGGTAAATAATTTACGCCTCACAACGCTGCTTTAATACCTGCATAGGCCTGGCGTTAGGCCTAACCATTAAGATATGGACACTGCGCAATGCAACTTTTATTTTTATAGCTTAATTTGACCAAACACCATTGGTTACCTGGCAATCTATCGAGTCCAGTGCCATATGCAGCGTTAGTCCCATTCCCACTAGCCTGCTTTTTGGAAAAAAGATTAGCAATACGTACAGTGGTATTAACCAAAGTTTATGCAGCAGGTGAAAGCCTATGCTACAGCGCAAAGGGTCATAAATTGGATTAGCGAGTAAATGATCCAGATCTACTAACATCGTCAATATCATTATCAGATAGGCCCTTTGCCAGTCTTTTCGAAAAAACGCAATCGCGATAAAAAGAGGGACAAGAAAATGTAAAGCCAAATGGAACATCTGCTTCTCCGTCAAAGCAAAAAACGGCAGTGATTAGTTTTGGTTCAAGCTATCTTCAGCCAGAAAATTTTATTTACTTCGCTTACGCGGTAACAGCCCGAACCAGAACGCCCCTTCTAAAATAAAACCCAGAATAATGAATATAAACATGCCCGTTTGATTACCCCAACTATACGACGAGATCGCCGCGAGTAATAAAGTGAAAGTAATTAGATAACGGTAAACGGACTTCATATATTTTTTCTTTTTTTATTTTGGTAAAACGGCCAACTTCTGCTGGACGGAAGCTTCGATAATAGCATGTAAAATTATCTATTATCATAAACCACCTTTAATGAAACAATAAGTCATGGATATTAATTTTGGCTATCCACCGCATATATCCCCAAGCGGCCGCGTAGTTAGTGCCCATACCGTTTAAAGCAAAGTATGAACCACAGAGGAAATTGTTGGAAGAAAAGTGCGTCAACAGTCCTATGGAATACTTCTTCAAAAGCTATAATACAGAATGGCTTCCCATAACAGGCTAGCGAAGCTTTAAAGAAGCTAAACAAAAGATTGGCGATTACATTGTTGGCTATTACAGCCTACTGTGATCGGAGCATACAACTGTGATTTAACGCCAAATGAATCAAAGAAACGTTACTGGAATTGCTACGACGATGTGGCAGAAATCACTTAGTCACACCATACTCGAATACGAAAATTTTTTTAGGGTTAATGATCTCAGTATGCCATAGCGTTCAGAATGAAATGGATAAAAGTATCATTCGCTTACATTGCCGCGCTTAAATATACCAACATAAAAAAATACTAATACGGGTGCGTCAATTGCGAATAGAATCTTGTATTTAAGAAATTTTTAACTACTAATAATCGTAAGAAAATTCCTGAGCGTTATGTCAAGAAACGAAATGGAAGTGGTGCTTGGAATGATTTCGAAGTGCCCATAACCTTGTTCGGTTGGTGTATTAGGTCACTTCGATGATGAAAATAGGTCAAACGCTTTCGCAGCGCCGCTTACCAAGTTAAATCGTCTGGAATTTGATAATCAGCGTACCAGTCATCTTCTTCGCCCGACGATTCGCCTGTTGTAGTTTGTAAATCAGCGCGGTAAACAATGCTCGCTTCGTCTCTTTGCGCTATTTTGTCCGCCACGGGGGTGGGTATTAGTTCATAACCGCCTTCGTACATGACCACCACGAGCTTGCCCTTGGTCACCTGTTTGTGAATTTCTTCACTGACATGCATGCGCTTGATGACGTTGTCATGAGTAAAGTTCAGTACCGTTTGGGCCGGCCCCCGCTGCTGAATGTTGATGGAAATAAGCTGTTTGACCTGGGCCACAATAGAGCGCTTTTCACGCTCCTGCTGCTGTGCTTCGTTCAACGCACGGTCTTTGGCTTTCTTTTCTTCAGCGGCTTGTTGGGCGGCCAAAGTGGCTTCATCCACTTCTACCACTTTCTGTTTGTTTTTTTGCTTCTGTTTTTTGCGCTTTTCGTTGCGTACTTGCTTGGCCTTGGATTTATCCGCAAGGCCAGCTTTAAGCAATTGCTCCTGTAATGATGCCATTTTTAACCCACCTATGACTTCTTACGGGAGTCTTTGACTTCCCATTTGTTGTCTTTATACCAGGCTGACCAACCGGTGGCTTTGCCGTTGTCATTTTCTGACATGACATACTGTTGCTTGGTCTTGCGACTATAGCGAACGATGGTTGGGTTGCCGTCCGGATCCTGCTGCGGGGCATCGGCCAGATAGTGAAATTTCTCGGAAATACGATCCCGAAAGCGTGCTAACTCCGCAACTTTGGGTGCGCGGGTTTCACGAGATTTCGGAAAGTTATGCGCTGCCAGGAAAATACCTGAGGCTCCGTCACGTAAGACAAAGTGCGCATCTGACTTCTCACATTCCAGCTCCGGCAAATCTACCGGATCTTCCTTGGGTGGTGCCGGTTCACCATTTCGCAACAGTTTGCGGGTGTTTTTGCATTCTTCATTAGTGCACCCAAAATATTTACCAAAGCGCCCGGTTTTCAACTCCATGTCGCTGCCGCACTTATCACACTCTATAAGAGGGCCATCGTAACCTTTGATCTTAAATGTGCCTGATTCTACATAGGTGCCAGAACAGGCTGGCGCATTGCCACATACATGCAATTTTCGCGTTTCGTCAACTAAGTAACTGTCCATCGCGGTACCACACACCTGACAACGGCGCTTCGCACGTAATGCTTCGGTTTCTAACTCTTCCTCGTCATCCACTTTAACCACTTCCCCACCGGGGGTCAGGTTCATGGTATTGGTGCATCGCTCCTTAGGTGGTAAGTTATAACCCGAACATCCTAGAAAGACACCGGTACTGGCCGTTCTTACGTTCATTTCCCGTCCGCACTTAGCGCAGGTAATTCCCGCAGGAATTGCTTGGTTGGGCCGCATACCGCCTTCTTCCGCATCTTTTTCAGCGGTGAGCAATTTACTGTAAAAATCTTGATAGAACTCATCGAGAACCTGCTTCCAGTCTTTCTTACCTTCGGCAATGTCATCCAACCGCTGTTCCATTTTAGCGGTGAAATCATAACTCATCAGATCTTCAAAGTTGTCATGCAAGCGATCGTTGACGATCTCTCCCATTTTCTCAGCATAAAAACGCTTGTTCTCCAACCTGACATAGCCGCGATCCTGAATAGTTGAGATGATGCTAGCATAAGTGGAGGGGCGTCCAATACCGCGTTTTTCCAGCTCTTTTACTAACGACGCTTCGTTGAAGCGTGCAACGGGTTTTGTAAAATGCTGTTGCGGGTCGAGCTTGTTAAGCTGAAGTTCCTCGCCTTGCTTAACATCAGGCAAGGTTAGCTCTTCGTCGCCTTTTTTACGAATTTGTGGCTGCACTTTTGTCCACCCATCAAAACGCAATACGCGCCCCTTGGCGGTTAATTCATACTCGCCTGCCTTCACCTTGATTGTGGTGGAATCGTACTTCGCAGGTGTCATCTGACACGCCACGAACTGTCGCCATATCAACTCGTATAAGCGCTGAGCGTCTCTTTCCATGTCGCCTAATGCGCTGGACTGCATATTTACGTTTGACGGTCTGATCGCTTCGTGTGCTTCTTGTGCACCTTCCTTACTGCCATAACGGTTCGGCGCTTCGGGCAAGTACTTGTTGCCAAAGTTGTCGCCAATAAAATCACGACAGCTATCCAGCGCTTCTTTACTCAGGTTAGTAGAGTCGGTACGCATGTAAGTGATGTGACCGGCTTCGTACAGGCGCTGTGCCATCATCATAGTTTTTTTCACCCCAAAACCTAGTCGCGTACTGGCAGCCTGCTGCAAGGTTGAGGTGATAAAAGGAGCGGAGGGACGGCTTTGAGTAGGCTTAGACTCTTTCGACTCAACAATATACGTCGCCGTTTCTAACCGCTGCATTGCCTCGTCGGTCTGGGTTTTATTGACTGGTTTAAACGGTTTTTCCTGATACCGGTTAACCAACATGCGTAAACCCTGTTTCTGCGCAGTGAGATCGGCATGGATATCCCAGAACTCTTCCGGCACAAAAGCTTTGATTTCACGCTCGCGTTCAACCACCAATCGCACAGCAACAGATTGCACACGGCCGGCTGACAATCCTCTGGCAATTTTTTTCCAAAGCAAGGGCGAGACCATGAAGCCCACTACCCTGTCAAGAAAACGCCGAGCCTGCTGCGCATTCACGCGGTCAAGATTGAGTTCTCCGGGGTGGGAAAATGCATCCTGTATGGCATTTTTGGTGATCTCGTTGAACACGACTCGCTGGAAAGATTTGTCTTTAGCGCCGAGTAGTTCCCGTAAGTGCCAGGCAATTGCCTCTCCTTCGCGGTCCAAATCGGTGGCGAGATAAATTGTCTCCGCATCTTTAGCCAGTTTTTTAAGTTCATTGACGACTTTTTCTTTGCCTTGCAAAACCTGGTAATGCGCTTTCCAGTTAGCTTGCGGGTCGACCCCCATACGATCGACCAGCTTTTTGTATTCATAGTGTTGGAGATAATCTTGCTTTTCAGCTTCGCTTAATTGCTTTAATTCCTTGGCACTTTTTTTCGCTTCAACCTTCCCCAGTGCTTTAGTGGGGAGATCGCGGACGTGTCCGACAGAAGATTTCACAATAAAATTTTTGCCGAGATATTTATTTATCGTTTTCGCTTTCGCGGGGGACTCGACAATGACCAGTGATTTTGCCATATAGATGAACTTAGCCTATTGATTTATATAGAGTTATATACGTTTACTCTATTCTGTTTCATCGTTTTTGGGCACCCGAGGGATACCTTCGCTTTTTTAACATATATCTACAAAGTGAATGGAAAACAAGATCTTCTTCATACTTATTCTCCCGTTTGCTCTAATACGCGCCAATAACTGTTTAATATTTGACCGCCCGGATTGGCAAGCACACCAAAACCCGTATAATGCCGCCATTGATGTCCATCTGATTGCTGAAATTGAAGCGTTACGCTTGTCCATTATAGTTAATAATGACAAAAGTAATGGCGTATCGCTTGTTCACGTTTTCCAGCCATCATAACCTATATTTACGCGGAGGGAGTTATGAAGCAATACGAAGTTAATTTTGATGGCCTGGTGGGGCCAACCCATAATTACGCGGGTTTGTCGTTCGGAAACGTTGCCTCACTCAATAATGCTAATGCAGTCAGTAATCCCAAAGAAGCGGCAAAGCAAGGGTTATTAAAAATGAAGGCGTTGGCTGACATGGGCATGCAACAGGGTATTTTAGCCCCTCAGGAGCGCCCTGACATCGCCATGCTGCGACGTTTGGGTTTTACTGGGTCAGACGCAACGGTTTTAGAGAACGCTGCTAAAAACGCTAAACAGGTCTTTTTAGCGTGTTGCTCGGCATCCAGTATGTGGACTGCCAATGCCGCCACTGTCTCACCCAGTCCGGATACCGCAGACGGACGCGTACACTTTACTCCCGCTAACCTTACGAATAAGTTTCACCGTTCACTTGAACCCCGAGTAACGGGCAATATTTTAAAAGCCACGTTCGCTAACGAAAAATACTTTGCACACCACACCCACTTGCCGGACAACGACCATTTCGGCGATGAAGGAGCCGCGAACCATACCCGTTTGTGCACAGACTATGGTCATGCGGGGCTTGAGTTGTTCGTGTACGGACGGCATGCGTTTGATGCATCGAAACCAGCACCTACACGTTATCCGGCCAGACAAACATTGGAAGCCTGTCAGGCCATTGCGCGCTTGCATGGCTTAAGTGACGAATCAGTGGTGTACATGCAACAAAACCCGGATGTTATCGACCAAGGTGTATTTCACAATGATGTTATCTCGGTAGGTAACCAGAATGTGCTTTTCTATCACGAACAGGCATTTTTAAATACGCAGTCTTCGCTTGATGAGATTCGCCAGAAATTTGGTGAGCATCCCCTGCACTTTATTGAAGTGAAAACGAGTGCTGTTTCCGTAGAAGACGCGGTGAAAACCTATTTATTTAATACCCAGATTATTACGTTGCCCGATAACACCATGGCCATCATTGCACCCACCGAATGTGAAGAAAACCCAGCCGTTCACCAATATCTGCAGGAACTGGTTACCCTGGGTACGCCCATTAAGGAAGTGAAATACTTTGATGTAAAACAAAGTATGCGCAATGGCGGCGGGCCGGCGTGTTTACGTCTGCGTGTGGCGCTGACAGAGCATGAACTGGATGCCGTTAACCCTTACACGTTAATGAACGATGATCAATTCAAGCGTCTGAATACTTGGGTGGATAAGCACTATCGCGACGCCTTAACGGAAAATGATTTACGTGACCCGCAGTTACTGATGGAATCGCGCGCAGCTCTGGATGAACTGACCCAATTAATGAAGCTTGGTTCTGTGTATCCGTTCCAACAAGATTAAACTGCGCACTAGAGGAGCAGATTGGGTATAGCGTTCCTCTTTAGTAAACTTTATGCAAAAACGCCGCGAATCTTAGATTCGCGGCGTTTTTTTAATATTTTGTCACTGGTTTAATCAGTAGTTGAACAATCAGCCGATAAACCGTAAGGACTATTTGGAGGCGGCACGGCTTCGTCTGTCAAGTCATCCGCTGCCACGGCAAGCCGGTAACTCATGCTTTCACTCGACTCCGATCCCCCCGATTCGCTTTTTGCTGTAATTTTTACTGTTGCCCAGCCGCCAAACTGCTTAGCGTAACGTAGGGAAACTATGGCCTGGCCATTTTCATCTGTTGTTACTGTATCTGTAATAGAGGACATAATCCCGGGAGTCAGCATGTTATCGCCATTGGTATCTTCGTTCACCGGGCTTAAATCCAAAATGCCATTGTAATTAACATCTTCATTTTGACAGCTTGCGTTCACCTGTTGCTCCCAAATGCCTGCAACATCGTTGTATACCCAAAAGCCTTTTGAATAAGTATTTCCTTCGGATGTTTTTAACGGTAATGCGGATAGTGTAATTTGTGTATCTGCAACAGGATTACCGTCACTGTCTACAACGAATACCGAAAACTCTTTGAGGTATGAAGAGTCGTCCGGAACCTGAATTATACTGCCGGTTCCCAGGGTGATATCGAATGCTCTGTCTCCTACAGTCAGTGTAGTCGAGCCGGTGACCGACGTATCATCATCCACCGTCGCTGTCACCACAACACTGTCGGTTGATGTTATTGCGTTTGACTGGTAAACCGTGGTGGCAATGCCCCGTTTGTCAGTACGCGCCTGGGCATCAGTTAAAGATCCATTCGACACATCATTCAGCGTGAAATTAACTAACTTATTGCGCACGCGGTTTCCGCTTGCATCACGCACTACTGCAGAAATGGTGCTGGTTTGTCCATCTGGCCCAATTGAATCTGGAGTCGCATCCACAATGATGTTGTCCGCAACTTCTGCAATAAAGGCGATGGTTAGACGAGTTGAGACCTGTTCGCTACCGTCCGTGCCGGTGGCAACGATGGTGGCTTCGCCCGCATTGCTCGACTGAACCGAGACAGCAAGTTCACCACTGGCATTGGTAACGCCAGACGGTGTGATGGTTCCCCGTGATATGGTTAGTGACACGTTGCCACCTGCGAAAGCCACCCCGTCCTTTTTCCATACTAATGTTAATATTTTGCTTTCATTTAACGGGATATCATCATTCACATCCTCCACGTCGGGTGGATTGACAAAGCGAAACTCATCTTGTTGTACGGTAACCAGAAACGATTCACTTGCACCTAGTGCCGACGCCATCACGGTAAAATCGTCAGAGGTCGAGGAATTAAAAATTACACTTGCGCGACCATCCCTGTCGGTAGTGACAGTGGTTGAGTTTAAGGTGTCTGCAGAAACATCGTTGCCCGCTGAATCGATAGCACTAACCGCAACCGCTTCTCCGCTAACCCCCTTTCCGTCTGAATTAACCAGGCTAACTGTCAAACTGGCATTGTCACCGACTATGACTGACTCCGAACCATTAATATTGATGGAGGTACCCACAACAGCAATCTCTATAGTTTGCGTCAGTTCTGGCTGGCTAGCGATTGAAGCAGTGGCCGTGATTATACGATTTTCAGAATCGCCACCGGTACTTAAATTAACCCGGGCGATACCACTTTCATCGGTAGTCGATTGCACATCCTGAATTGATGCATTGGCGTTTGCGGCAAAATTCACTTTAATGTTTGGCAGCAACACGTTTTGTTCATTTTTAACTACCGCCCATAGCTCTATCGTTTCAGCGCCTGCAGAAGATAACTGGGACTGGCTGGCGAAAAAGTCTAACGATGCTGCACTGCTCTGCGCCACATCGGTACCGCTCGAGGTAAAGCCTGCCCTGCCTGTTTCGCCTGAGTCCAGCGTTGCAGTTACTGTACCGCTGCCAGAGCCTGCGCCTACTTCCAATCCGATAGTCGCCACGCCCTCACTGTTGGTTAGTGCGGTTCCGGCATCATTAGTAAAACTGGCAAGGGTGTCAGAGGATAAGGTAAAGGTGATAAGTTCACCGGTAACCGCCTCGCCGTCGGTATTGGTAACCGTTGCCTGCACGGTTAACGGGTTGTCGGCGTTTAAATCGCTACTGGCATCCCCGTTCGGATCCACTAATGTCACCACCACATTAGCCTCCCCGGTGGCATCTGGTGGTGGTGTGGTGCCCCCGTCTCCATCACGTGTAATTTCACCACCTCCCCCACAAGCGTAAAGGAAAAGCAGCATGCTAAAAAATGCTAGAGACTTGGCAAATGCTTTCATAATTGTCTTCCTGGACCTCTTTTGTTCACTTTAGGGTCGTATTCATGTTTAAAACTCAATAGAATCTGTATTCCAGCGAATAACTAAAATCAGAATGCTCAGGGAACATACATGTCTCAGTCATCACACAAATATAGTTTAACTACCAGAATCTTTATCGGCATGGTCGCCGGAATCATTATCGGCGCCATACTGCAAGCGCTTTTCGATGATAGCGGAGATTTACGCTTTTCGATATTCTCATTCGAGATATCCACGTATAACATTCTCGTAGAAGGTATATTTTCTACCTTAGGTCAAATTTTCATCGCTAGTTTAAAAATGCTGGTTGTGCCTTTGGTATTTGTTTCATTGGTCTGCGGCACCAGTAGTCTGACAGAGCCCAGTAAGCTCGGTCGCTTAGGGGCGAAATCAGTGGGCTTGTATATTCTCACGACGGCTATCGCCGTAACACTGGCAATCAGTCTAGGATTACTGGTATCTCCCGGGGAGGGCCTTAACCTTTCAACCGATGCTGAGTTCACTGCCAAACAAGCCCCCTCTTTTTCGCAGGTGATTGTGGATATGTTCCCGTCAAATCCAATCAACTCAATGGCAAAGGGCAACATGCTGCAAATTATTGTTTTTGCGGTGTTATTTGGAATAGCCATGGCAATGGTCGGTGAGGCAGGAAAACGTCTGGGAGCGTTTTTTGAAGACATCAATACGGTGATTTTACGGCTGGTCACGATCATCATGAATCTTGCACCTTACGGCGTTTTCGTACTCATGGCGAAACTCTTTGCCACCATTGGTCTGGATACGATTGGTAGCCTCGCTAAGTACTTTGTATTGGTGCTCGCCGTTCTTGCCATCCATGCCTTTCTCACCTATCCGATTTTACTCAAACTGTTTACCGGTTTAAACCCTTGGTCGCTGTTTAAGAAAATGCGCGAAGCTGCACTGTTTGCTTTTAGTACCTCGTCGAGCAGCGCCACCTTACCGGTGACGATGGAAACGGCACGCAATAAGCTTGGTGTAGGTAAATCAGTCACATCATTCAGCCTCCCTCTAGGGGCCACAATAAATATGGATGGCACGGCCATCATGCAGGGAGTGGCAACGGTATTTATCGCCCAGGTTTATGGGGTGGACTTGTCTATCAATGATTATGTGATGGTAGTGCTGACCGCCACCCTCGCCTCGATTGGTACTGCGGGTGTCCCTGGAGTCGGTTTGATCATGCTGGCTATGGTGTTACAACAAGTTAACCTACCCGTTGAAGGCATTGCTTTAATCATTGGCGTTGACCGTTTGTTAGATATGACCCGCACTGCGGTAAACATCACCGGCGACTGCACTGTGGCATGTATTGTCGGTAAGAGTGAAGGTGAGATAGACGAAGCAGTCTACAATGATCCTGACGCTGGCATAAGAGAAGAAGAAGTCGATTTAAAGCATTTCGACCAGAACAGTTAACCGGCAGTTCAATCTGAAGTAAACAATGTCGGCTGTCTAATTGAATATTTATTGTAGGAGCCAGCGAATTTATCGCTGGCTTTTTTATATTAATCCCAATGAATGTTTGTTCAATCAGCGGGTGAAGTTATTTATTTTTAACAAGCCGATTATGAGAAGGCTTAGTGGGTCTAAATTGAGCGTAATTGGTGCGGTTAAAAAGTGTTAAAAGCCGCACCGGGAGATAGAGACGGATCTCTATTCCGCGTAATATTGGCTCTAAAGCCTGTAGCATTCTTCACTTTTCACCCACGCACCTTGACGATAAACCCGCCTCTATCTTTGAGATGCTCACACCTAAATGCGGTTTGGCATTATCCGTTCAATGCGGCCGCTGGCGCCACTTTTGCTGCTTTATTGGCAGGGTATAAAGTAGCGATTATGCAAAGTGCGGTGGCTACCACGACGGTTAACAGTACATCTTTGGTGTGTAACTCGGAAGGCAGGAAATTAATAAAATAGACATCGCCCGATAATACACTCACGCCTAAAAAGTTCTCAATAAAGCTGACAATTACTGAAAGATTGGGAGCCACAAGTAAGGCAGCGGTTGTACCCAGAAAAATCCCCGCCATGCCGTTTAACAAGCCTTGCGTAATGAAGATATTCCTGATTAAACTATCCGAGGCGCCCATCGTTTTTAAAATTGCGATAGCGCTGCGCTTTTCCCGCACTGCCATTACCAGAGTCGAAACTATATTAAAACAAGCGACAGCGATAACTAACGTCAGTGCAATATACACCACTACCCTAACCAACTGAATATCATCATATAAATGACCCTGCGTGCGGGTCCAATCAGACATATAAATAGCTTGTGGAAAGGAGTAACCAATTTCGCGCATAACTGCGTTTGCCGAAAATGGGTCATACAGCATAAATCGCAACCCTTGGGCGCCCGATTCGATACCAGATTCGGCCGATGCCGTATGCAGATGCATCAACCCTACAAGATTATCCAATTCGCCGCCAATGGTAATGCTGCCTGCAACCTCTAAAGATACGGTTTGGGGTGCTTTAAACGACAAGTCGGCAGTTTTGGTTGGCACTAAAAATTGGATCCGATCTCCTACCGTAATATTCAATTTATCCATAATCCCCTTACCCAGCAGCACACCATATGGATTTTGTTGGAAGCGTTGCCATGTCTGGTCGGACACACGCGTGAGCCAATTTTGTGGCTGGTCAGAAATTTCTATACCAGTTATTTCGGCCGCTTTTAACTTGCCTTTAAACTGTACCATTCCGGTAATTTTGGTATATGGCGTTACTTTTTTAATGCGCGGATCTTTCGCTAACCGCTGTTGTTGAGCTTGCCAGTTTTCGATCCCTTTGCCATCAAATGCAAACAGCTCCCCATGAGGAATAAACGACAGAATGCGATGGGTTAATTCCCGTTCGAAACCGTTCATAATGCTTAATAAAACTATCAGCACAAAACACCCTAAACCCACCCCTACTGATGAGGAAAGTGAAATAAAAGAAATGTACTTGTTGGCTTGTTTCGCATTTCGAAAACGGGCTGCAAAATAAAAGGCAAGATTCATAACGATGCATTATCCAGCGCTTGCAAATGACCATCCTGGAGCGTCAATACACGGTCCATTTTATTCGCCAATTCTCTGTCATGGGTCACCACTATAAAGGTGGTGTTCAACTTGCGACTGATATCTTTTAGTAATGAATAAACTGCTAATCCGGTTTTATGATCAAGATTACCCGTCGGTTCATCCGCCATTACCAGTTTAGGCTCTGTCACTAGCGCGCGGGCAATCGCCACCCGCTGCCTTTCCCCCCCGGAAAGCGCGGCTGGTTTATGCTCTAAACGATGTGCAAGACCAACCAATTCAAGCATTTTTTTAGCTTCTTCTTCTGCCTTGCTTCGGCTAATTCCGCCGATAAGCAAAGGCATGGCGACATTTTCTAAGGCTGAAAATTCACCCAGCAGATGATGGAATTGGTAGATAAATCCCATTTGTTGATTACGAATTTTATTGAGGTCTTTTGGTTTGAGGGTATCTATGGCTTTACCGTTAAACAATACGCGCCCCTTTGAAGGGGTATCAAGGCCACCCATGATATGCAAAAGCGTACTTTTACCTGAACCGGAGCTTCCCAAAATGGCAATATGTTCACCGGCAGAAACCGAGAAGGAGACGTTACTTAAAACGGCAGTATCACTTTCACCATCGTGATAAGTTTTACTGATGTCCTGACAAACCAGCAGGTCTTCCATGGCATTTACTTTTAAAATTATATAGAAAGAATGGGAGGCATGTTATCGCGATAACCAGCGAAGGCCAACAGTTTAACAGGATTTTTAAATGATGGCGGAGCGGACGGGACTCGAACCCGCGACCCCCGGCGTGACAGGCCGGTATTCTAACCAACTGAACTACCGCTCCAACAGGATACAAGCTGAACTAATGGCGGAGCGGACGGGACTCGAACCCGCGACCCCCGGCGTGACAGGCCGGTATTCTAACCAACTGAACTACCGCTCC
>NZ_JAPFRD010000010.1:415701-531612 GCF_026183695.1 Alteromonas aquimaris
AGTGGCGGAGCGGACGGGACTCGAACCCGCGACCCCCGGCGTGACAGGCCGGTATTCTAACCAACTGAACTACCGCTCCAGTTACTTTAATAATTTCAGCGAGTTACAGAATTTGCTAAAAACCCCTGCCCTCACTGCGGCGCAGATAATAAAGTTTCACCCCGGTAGAGTCAATGGTTTTTTTACAGAAACTTTATTGCATGGGTTTGTTTGGCTGAATAATCATCATACTGCTCAGAGATTATTCAGTCAGGCTTTTTGTCGTCGCCTTTTTCTTTCGTCTTTTTGTTCAGCGCTGCCGCTATTTTTTGTTTAGTGGCTGCGAGCTTCTCTTCAAAATTAAATTTGGTCAGCCATCCCTCAGCAGATTTACCTGAGGCATTAACCTGACGACGCTTCATGACCACAAAAACCAATGCTCCACCGCCAAAAAGTAAAATTGCCCCATTGACCAGTAAAACCGTCAGTAACACATTTTCTTCTTGTGCAGGAGGCGAATGCTCCACTGCTTGTTGCATGGAAAGAGGATTGCTATCGATGGCAGCAGGCTGCAGGAGAGGCTCCCCATCTACACCCACTATAGGAGGCTCGACAATTTCAGGTTCAACTTCAAAATTATATTCAGGTACATCTAATATGAAATCGCGCCCATCCACGGTCGTGCCATATACGGTCAGCTTAACGCGGAATAAACCATCTTCGAAGGCGACAATTTTATAGCGACGGGTGTCACTGGTGGTTTCGGTTAATGAAAAGTTTTGAATATCACCATTGGGATAACGTACTCTGCCATCCACCAACAAAGAATTTATATCAACGAGTTCCCGTTCAACATCCACCAATAAATTATGGTAGCCCCGTTGCCCGTCATCAAGCTCCATCTCTAACTTTACCGGATTACGATGTAATACAATTAACGGATGAGTCTGTTCACGGCTATACATGGGAGTAACTACCCTGAATACAGGCTGCCATTCACCCGCGGGGATCATAAGATTGAATTGGCCGGTAAAAACGCCATCCATAGGCGTTTCATCCATCCCCATGCCATTGTCCTGAAATGTTGCAATCAATTGATCATCCGCGCCAAAATTATCGTAATTGGGGTTATTGGTGCTGAGTAATTCAATAGTCAGGTCAACTGCGTCTCTGAATTCTTTGTACTTAATAGGCTCATCGCCATTCGTCAATCTAGCAGTTAACTTTAGAATTTCACCTGAAAATAATAATTCAGGCAATGGTTCTGCATGCAATTTGACTTCGGATAAAATCATCACTCGGCTGTCAGGCAAGACCTGTCCCACCGCTTGCCAAGGGCCTGGAACTGGGTTAGACAGCTTAATCATGTCGTACGTAGCGGTATCGTGCCACTCAACATTTTGATCTTCCGCCTGGCTCTGAAAAATCTTAGAACCATCGGGTTTCACCAGCACCACAGGTGTGGAACCATATTCGCGAAAAAACACCAAGGTGATTTCATTTACATGATGATCAACGCGAAAGCGATTACGTAATAGCTCAATGGAGTTCTGGTAATTATCCCCAAGGGCAGAAATGGGAGAAGACTTGTTAGAAGATGACTGGGATGGCTCAGCTGACTGTGCGTTCCCCATTAATGGCACCAACGTTAGCAGCAGTAAACACATATAAAAATGCTTAGGATAGACTAACAATACATGCTGTATATGGTAACTGCGCAAAAAAATTCCTGTTAGCAAATGCTTCATATATGGGCTTTAACGTATTTTAATTGTTTCGCCACAGACATTGACCACCACTGTTTTGAACAATATCCAGACGCGCTTCATGTTGTTTTAACTCATCGGCCGTTGCATGAATAATCTTTAATTTATTTGCACCACGCTGGACTCTACGGATCTGCTCCGACTGGTTGCCACTGCCATCGCCTTGCTTACCCGCCAAATTAAGTTTGGTCTGGCCGCCAGTCATCATCAGATATACGTCAGCGAGGATCTCCGCATCCAACAATGCACCGTGAAGCTCCCGATGACTGTTATCAATACCATAACGTTTACACAATGCGTCCAGATTATTTTTTTGTCCGGGATGCATTTGGCGCGCTAACACCAGGGTATCCAGCACGTCACAGACGTCTTTCGTGACTACCCGCGTCGAAGCCGGCCCCATGGCAAATTCATGATCCATAAACCCTACATCGAAAGGCGCATTATGAATAACTAACTGTGCGCCCTTAATAAAGGCAAGAAAATCCTCCGCGATATCAGCGAACTTAGGTTTGTCGACAAGAAACTCATTAGTAATACCGTGTACCTCAATCGCTTCCTGTTCTATTTCGCGCTGAGGATTGATATAGACGTGAAAATGATTGCCGGTGAGTTTACGGTTAACAACCTCAACGCACCCGATTTCAATGATTCGGTGGCCTTCTTTTGGCTCAATACCTGTAGTTTCTGTATCCAATACTATCTGGCGCATGTATTTTTGCTCTTTGGCTGACGTTTTTCTGATAGTATATCAGGCTGCTGCATTGAAGCCATGACGAGTTAAAAAAAAGGGTCTTACGTGTCAAAAAAGTCAGTCAGAATCTATACCGATGGGTCTTGTTTGGGCAACCCAGGGCCAGGAGGTTACGGCGCGGTATTACTTTACAAAAATCATCGCAAAGAATTAGCCGATGGCTTCGCGCACACTACCAATAACCGAATGGAATTGTTAGCCGCGATAAAAGCTCTGGAAAGTTTGAGTGAGTCGTGTCATATCACGCTGACTACCGACAGCCAGTATGTAAAAAACGGAATTAACCAATGGATCCATAACTGGCGCAAAAATGGCTGGAAAACAAAAGACAGAAAGCCGGTAAAAAATGCAGATTTATGGCAACAACTTGATGAAGCGGTAAACCGCCATGACATTGACTGGAAATGGGTAAAGGGTCACTCTGGCCATCCAGAAAATGAACGCTGTGATGAACTGGCAAGAGAAGCCGCCACCGCTAATCCGACAAAGGTTGATACAGGGTTTGCTGACTGACATTGGCGCTGATTTAATGCTATGCCTATTCAGGTACAATCCGTCCATCGACAAAGGGGGTAATGTGTTTCTCAGCCATTGACGTTTTTGAGCACAATTTTCGTTCCTGCCACGTTGGCAGACTATGAACCGGTCTGTGCATTGTTAAAAATTCATCCTCGTACCTGGATCACACCCGAATTTCAGTCTTTTCATTGGAGGCGCAACTTCCTTCTTGACGATTTTACCAAGTAATAATCAACTTACCTTTGGTATCGTTGCTCTCAATACGTTGATGGGCTAGGCCGATGTTCGATACACTATATATGGTGTCGATATTGCTGGTTAATTTTTTATTCCTGAACGCGGGTAAGCAGTTCTCACTGAAGTTCGCTATCAATTCGCTCTTGTATTCATCGCTGCGATTACGCAACGTAGAGGCAGATAATGTAGCGCGTTTTTTAAGCATCATGCCTATATCCAGCTTATCGGTAAAACGCCCGGCCAGCATCGCTAATTGCACGACCATGCCATCATACGCCAACACGTTCAAATTACGGTTTACGTATTCTCCACCCACAAAATCTAAAATGAAATTTATTCCCTGATTAAAGTGCGTCTTCAGTTCATCTACAAAATTCTGCTCTTTATAATTGATCTGCACACAGGCGCCCATTTTTTTGCACAGCTCTAATTTGGCAGAGGAGGAGGCAGTCACTGCCACATTTCCCCCCTTCATCTTCGCAAGCTGGATTGCAGCTAAGCCAACGCCACTTGCCCCAGCATGAACTAATACATTATCACCTTCTGTTACATTCCCTACTACAAACAGACTCTGATAGGCGGTAAGGAATACCTCGGCGATACCGGCGGCATCAGTAAATGATAATCCTGCCGGAATGTGCATTACGTGATCGGCATTTACCACCACCTGCTCCGCGTAACCTCCTCCTGGGACCAGCGCAAAAACGCATTCTCCCGGGAGCCACTGCGAAACGGCACTTCCTATTTCATCCACTTCACCGGCTACTTCTAAACCAAGAATTGGGCTTTCCCCCGCTGGTGCCGGATATTTACCCAGACGTTGCAGCGTATCCGCACGATTAACCCCAAAAGCGTGTACCTTGATTCTAATTTGATGGGGAGCAACATCGGGAGCAGCACAGTCATCCACAAACATTTCGTCGGAATTAGCGCCTGAGTTGAAATTAATAAATTTCATAACATGACTTGATCCAAAGGTTTTATCTCAGCCTATCACGGGTGAACAGCGTATCAAATTAAACTCAGGGTGCATTCGCTGATTAATTCGCTATACTTCGCGGCCATCCAAGTTAATTATTTTAGCCATTATGTCAGCAACAGCAATTCTCGCTCCGCAAAGAGAAAAATCTTTGCTTCGTCGTCACCCCTGGGTATTCGCCAGCGCCATAGAGAAAATTCAAGGGCGTTGCAATAGAGGCGATACAATCGATGTGGTAGATAGCACAGGAAAATGGCTAGGTAGAGGGGCTTACTCCCCTGATTCCCAAATTCGCATTCGGATGTGGACATTTGAAAAAGATGAAAGCATTGATAATGTGTTTTTCGTGCGCCGCATCGAGCAGGCTTTGCGCCTGAGACAACGCCTTTTTGACCCAAACATCACTAACGCTTATCGACTGATTGCTTCAGAATCTGACGGATTGCCCGGCGTGACAATTGATATATACGCTAATATTGCAGTGTTGCAATTACTCAGCGCAGGCGCAGATAAGCACCGCGACAAGCTTGTCTGGGCATTACAAAAACTGCTTCCGGGGACAAAATTATACGAACGCAGTGATGTGGACGTTCGTTTGAAAGAAGGGCTGGAACCCCTTGTCCAGCCGCTTAGTGAGGATGTGCCGGAATCGGTTGATATAATCGAAAATGGGATTAGCATCCGGGTAGATGTGGCAACGGGCCATAAAACCGGATTTTATTTAGATCAACGGGATAGCCGACTGGCGGCCATGCGTTACGCCAACAATGCGACAGTACTAAATTGTTTTAGCTATACCGGGACATTTGCCTGCTATGCGCTAAAAGGTGGGGCTAAGCATGTAACCAATGTTGATGTTTCGCAACCTGCACTAGTACGCGCAAGCGAACACTTGGTTCTAAACCATTTGGATGAAAGCAAGTGCACTATGGTAAACGATGATGTATTCAACGTCTTACGCAACTATCACCGGGATCAACAACAGTTTGATATGGTGATTTTAGATCCCCCAAAATTCGTTGACAGTAAAGCATCGTTAAACCGTGCCGCCAGAGGGTATAAGGATATTAACATGTACGGTATTCATGCGGTAAAACCGGGTGGATTGTTACTCACATTCAGTTGTTCAGGCTTAATGAGCGCTGATTTATTTCAAAAAATTGTTGCAGATGCCGCTCTGGATGCAGGAAAAAATATTAAAATTATCGAAAGGCTGGCGCAAGCGACGGACCATCCCGTTTTGGGCGCATTCCCTGAAGGGTATTACCTTAAAGGGTTAGTATGCGAGGTAACTGACTGATGTAGTCGATCAGTTTGGCAGGCCCAAACTGATCATCTCTTATTTCATTTCTGAAATTTCAACACCAATAATGCAACTGTTCTCAGACTCTGGTACACAACGCACTACAGTTGCCATTGCCGACAATGAGGGGATTTGAGAACTATTTGAGTCGATAGACACTTCCACATGTGTCCCCACTTCCACAGATGTTTCGGCTACTTCCAACGACATCCCTGTTGCACTGATATCCTTACATACCGCATGCAAAGTACGGCTAGACTCTTCGTCATTCACCTGCAGCTGGCATGGGGAATTTACCATCATGCGAAAAAAGTTACGCTTATCATCGTATCCCAACATCTTTACCTCTCCCGACTCTACCTGATGTTTAATTGGTATAAACAAACGCTAATTACACCGTTATAGGGTGCTAGCTCCTGCTTGTCAATGTGAAATTAGCTTTAACAAAACTTTAAAATTCTGCTAGTACATTTTGAATACGCTTTGCCGACACAGGGTATGCTGCTTTAAGTTGCTGTGCAAAAAGCGAAACGCGTAACTCTTCCAGCATCCACCTGACTTCTCGCAGCGGCTGCGGTACTTTTTCCTGTGGATATTTCTTCAAAACCAGATGGTAAGCATGGGTTACTTTTTCTACTTCTAATTGCGCCAACCTATCTTTATTTGGGTCAACTGGTAATTTTTCTAATCGCCTGGCCAGCGCTTTCAAGTATCGATTCCAGTCACTTAACTTCTCTGCACCGATAGAAAATACAAAGCCCGGGTAGACTAAGCCATTTAATTGCTGTTTAACGTCGCTAAGTGCGTTTATCATAGTAAGGGGTACGTTTCCTTTCATCTTTTTCTGACACTCATGCGCCACAGTCAGACCAGCTTCAACCTGCTGGGCAATTGCTAGCACGGTGTCATTGATACGCCCTCGAACGTATTCAACGCAGCGCTCAAATGTCTGCTTATCTCTTATCTGATCGTTTCTACCCTCGCTAAACTCGGAAACCAGCTGGTCAATCCCAGCAAGAATACAATCATCGATAAGCGCATTCACCTGACCAAATGGGTTAAAGTACAATCCTAATTTTGCTTTATTGGGCAATTTATTTTGCAAATAGCTCAGTGGCGAAGGCATGGCTTTTTTTATCAGATGAGCCAACCCTTCCCGGTGCTTTCGTTGCGCTTTATCTTTATCGTCAATTAATTCGATATTGATTTTGTTATGCTTGACCACCAACGCTGGGAAAGCCTGAATTTCAAAACCGGCTAAACTTTGCGTAAAAGTTTCAGGTAATTTTTCAAAGTCCCACTGTTCAATATCTTTGCGTTCCAACTCATCCGTGGCAGCCGCTTCAAAGGTTTGCTTGACCTGCCCCTGGCAATCGCGTTTAAGCGTCGGGAGGTCATCACCTGTTTCGATAACGGCACCCTTTTCGTTAACTACGGCGAAGTGCATTTTCAGATGTTGTTCGAGCTGAACTTCCTGCCAGTCTTCTTCTGTCACCTGAATGCCGGTCATCCGTCTTAGTTTGTCCGACAAAGCAAGGGTAAGCGCTACCGGATTCCCTTTCTTATCCTGCATACTGATATCGGCAATACACGCTTGTGCATAATTCGGCGCTGGCACAAAATTCTTTCTTAGGCGTTTAGGAAGCCCTTTGATCAGTGCCACTATTTTTGCTTGTCGAAGTCCGGGTACTTGCCAGTCAAAACCAACATTCTCTACCTGATTTAACACCGGCAGCGGAATATTAACCGTGACTCCATCTACCGCTGAATTAGGTTCGAAATGGTAAGTGAGAGGCAATGTTAACCGGCCTTGCTGCCACTCATCGGGGAACGCATTAGCGATGCATGTATCCGCTTGTTCGGTGAGTACATCGGCTTCTGTCAGCAGTAAATCAATTTGCTGATTATGTTTATACCATTTTTTAAATGCAGCCTCATTGTTGACATGCGCGGGTATGCGTTGCGCATAAAAATCTATCAATGTCTGCTCTTCAACAACGAGATCGCGGCGCCGTGTTTTTTGCTCAAGCTCGTCCGCTTGTTCCAGCAGGGCCATATTTTCACTTAAAAAATCCGCCTTTAGTTGCGTTTGCCCGTTAATCAAAGCTTCTTGAATAAACAACTGATGACACAGCGCTGGATCTATTTGGCTATATACCACCGCACGTTTTGGCACTATGGGTAAACCAAACAGCGTGACCTTTTCATACGCAATAACAGCCCCCCGTTTTTTTGACCAGTGAGGCTCTGAGTAAGACGACTTGGTTAAATGTTTTGCTAACGGTTCGAGCCACTGTGGTTCGATGCGCGCATTGAGGCGCGCAAATAGTTTGGAAGTTTCCACCAGCTCTGCTGCCATTACCCACTTTGGCTGGCTTTTGGCTAAGCCTGACCCCGGGAAGATGGCAAAGCGGGTATTGCGTGCCCCCAAGTATTCCCGCTCTTTATCTTTTAAACCAATATGAGAAAGCAAACCGGAGCAGATGGCGCGGTGTATGCTGTCGAAATCGGCTTCATGTTTGGCAATACCTAAACCGATATCCGCCAAAGATTTTTTCAACTGGCTGACGATATCTTGCCATTCACGCATCCGCAGGTAGTTAATAAAGTACGCTTTGCACCATTTACGTAGCTGGTTGTTAGTCAGCGCTTTTTGTTGGGCACTGAACATATTCCACAAATTGAGTAAACTGATAAAGTCCGAGGCTTTATCATGAAATTCGCTGTGCTTTTCCTCGGCCTGCTGACGTTTATCCTGTGGCCGCTCTCGCGGATCTTGAATAGATAACCCTGCTGCAATTATCATGACTTCTCGCACGGCATTAGTAGATTTTGCTTCGATAACCATTCGTGCGTAGCGTGGGTCAATTGGCAGGCGCGCCACGTGTCGGCCCAACTGAGTCAGCACATGTTTACCATGATGCCGAGTGGTCGCTTGTATTTCTTCAAGTAGTCTGAAGCCATCGTTTATATTCCTATCCTCGGGGGGCTGCACAAACGGGAACTTGCTAATTTCCCCCAAGCCCAGTGCCAGCATCTGCAAGATAACTGAGGCTAAATTCGTACGCAGAATTTCTGGATCAGTAAACTCGGGCCTTCCCAAATAATCTTCTTCACTGTAAAGACGAATACATATACCGTCAGAAACCCTCCCGCATCGCCCTGCTCGCTGGTTCGCGGAGGCTTGCGATATAGGTTCGATGGGTAAGCGTTGTACTTTACTGCGCGCACTATAACGTGAGATCCGCGCCATTCCAGGATCAATTACGTACTTGATGCCGGGGACAGTTAGAGAGGTTTCTGCCACGTTAGTGGCCAGCACGATACGACGACCGCTATGGGATTGGAAAATACGATTCTGTTCTACTGCGGATAAGCGTGCATACAGCGGCACGACTTCGGTATGCCTGTACTGTCGTTTCTGCAAGGCCTCCTGTACGTCGCGTATTTCCCGCTCACCACTCAAAAAGACCAGAATGTCACCCGGCGGTTCGTGACCTAATTCGTCCACCGCTTGCATGATAGAATCAGCTAAATCGGGAGTTTCCTCTTGCTCAGTTGGGTCTCGGTAACGAATTTCAACCGGATACGTACGGCCACTTACCTCAATAATTGGTGCGTCATTAAAATGCCGGGAAAAACGCTCAGGATCAATGGTGGCCGACGTGATAATAAGTTTTAGTTCGGGACGCTTTGCCAGTAATTGTCTAAGATACCCCAGCAAAAAGTCGATGTTCAGACTTCTTTCATGTGCTTCATCGATAATGATTGTATCGTATTGGTTTAAAAACCTGTCCTGCTGCATTTCAGCCAATAAAATACCGTCAGTCATTAATTTGATGTACGTACTTTCACTGACCTGATCAGAAAAACGAATTTTGAAACCCACCTTTTCGCCCATTGGCGTATTCATTTCCTCGGCGATACGGCTCGCCACGCTTCGCGCTGCGAGTCGGCGTGGCTGTGTATGCCCAATAAGGCCAGCTACCCCTCGTCCCAATTCAAGACAGATTTTAGGCAGCTGGGTAGTTTTACCTGAGCCGGTTTCGCCAGCAATGATCACTACCTGGTGTTGGCTGATCGCCTGCTTAATGTCTTCCCGTTTGTCGCTAACGGGTAAAGAAGGATAATCTATGGTGGGAATATTTTTCTCACGTTCACTTCGTCTAAGCTGAGATTGCTGTATGTCTCGGGCCAATTTTTCCAGCTGTTCATTTTCGTCACTTCGCTTTTGGTTTGACGCAATCTGGCGGAGGCGTCGTTGAAAAGCAAACTGGTCGATAATCATGCATTTATTGATAGCACGTTTTAACTGTTTAATTGAAGTTGGCGATGATGATATTTCAGGCAAATCCAGGCTCCTTATGCTTAGCGCAGCGATCCTAGAAGATGCGGATAAGGAATACCAGAAAAGATTAAAGCAGCACAAACATTATAGCTGCTTACAAAATTAGTCAGGCAAAATTCAAGAATGAAGTTAACTGGCCATTTTTTGATAACCAGAACGCAATTGCAGGTCAATCGCCCGCAAGACCGCCGCACGGTTGATGGTTCCAACCAGCACACCATCATCATCAACGACCGGATAGATGCGAGGCCGAGCCTGCAATAACATCTGCGCCAGTTCAAGCACAGAAGAATAGGGTTTGACCGTCAATGCTGGTGTCGTCATCACTTCCTTCACACGGCACACCTGTTCACGGTAGTAGCTTGATTCAATCATGCGTTGCAGGCAGTCCTGTTCTGAAACGAACCCGACGACCTTACCTTTTACATCGATCACTGGGCCCCCGGTCTGGCCACTTTGAAGTAACCTTTCAACAGCTTCAGCCACAGGCATTTCTTCACCCAGCTTCACTGGGTGAGTATTCATGTAGTCGCTTACTTTTAAAGATTCCATGTTGTTTCCCCTTAGATTTCATCGCATCATCGTGAAATCTTGCGCTTGTAATTATCATTACTGCTAAATTATCAGACAGGATTATTAGCGAACGCAAAATCTTGTCTGTTTATACACAACAGTAAGCCAAACTACACAACAGGCTGAGAGAACATTTCTTTTTTCATGCAATTTTCAGGGAGCCTGTTCAGGCTAGACCGTGCTAACGTAAGTTTAGTTGATAGACACGTACCCAGCCATCTATAAACTGATTATTTTTCCGTTTTTTGCCAGTCGTGTTGTAGCTGCCACGTTTGGTAAATGCCTACAGCCATTTGTCCATCAGCATCAATGCGCGCACGGTACATTCCAGCCGAATTAAACGGCATAGATATATTACCTTTACTGTCTATGGCAATAACACCCCCTTCCCCTTTCGCCTGCGCCAGCACAGAATTGATCACTTCATCTGCGGCATCCTGTAAACTCACTTTTTGATATTTAACCCGCGCGCAAATATCCGCTGCAACGTGATAGCGAATAAAGAATTCACCATGCCCGGTAGCGGAGACTGCACAACTTTCGTTTTCGGCGTACGTTCCGGCACCGATAATGGGTGAGTCACCTATGCGACCGTAGCGCTTTGCGGTCATTCCACCAGTAGAGGTACCGGCAACCAGATTGCCTTCGCGATCCAGCACCACTGCCCCCACTGTGCCAAATCGTTCATTTCCTTGCTGAGCACTATCATACACGCCTGCCTTTGCCATTCTGGCTTTCACTTTTTCCAGTGCCTTTAGGCGATGCGGCGTATCAAATACTTTGTTATCAACCAATTCAAGCCCTTGCTCTTTAGCAAATTCTTCTGCGCCCGTGGCAGACAACATGACATGAGAAGAGTTATTCATTACTGCTTGCGCAAGTGAGATGGGACTTAACACCGTTTTAATGCCTGCCACCGCACCCGCATTTTTAGTTCCACCGTGCATAATGGAAGCATCCAGTTCATGTTCGCCATCAAATGTATAGACAGCCCCGATCCCTGCATTGAATAAAGGCGAAGATTCCAGAATTTTAATGGTTTCCACCACGGCCTCTTCCCCAGGTTTACCTGCCTTTAACAGTGCATATCCATGCTTCACGGCTCGAGAGAGCGTTAGGGTAAAATCGGCTTCCATTTCTGGTGTCATGTTTTCCTTTACGATGGTCCCCGCACCACCATGAATTGCGATGGCGACAGGAGCGGGCTTCTCAGTAGCATGCGCCACGAGACTACATAATAATGCGAGAGTACAAAGCGATAATTTCATTAAAAACTAGCCTTAAATGTTATTGTTTCAACATAGGTTAGCATGAATTTATCAAAGCTGGTCATTGGTATAGATTTAGGAAAGATGTACACTGCCGGCTTTAGATTTTTCAATGGCATTGAGGGACAGGTGAACACGCAGGCGCCAAGTTTATTATTTCACGACTATGAAACATTCGGTACCAGTCCTCAAAAGGATTTACCCTGCCAGTTTGCAGCTATCCGTACCGATTTGGATTTGAATATTATTGCCAAGCCCATCAATATCATGTGTCAAATCGCAAATGATTATCTACCTCACCCACAGGCTTGCCTAGTGACCGGCATAACACCTCAACAAACGTTACGGGATGGGATGGTGGAAGCCGAATTTGCACGTAAAATTCAGCAATACATGAGTACGTCCAATACGTGTGTAGTGGGCTATAACAGCATTAGATTCGACGATGAAGTCAGCCGTTACCTTTTTTATCGAAATTTTTACGACCCGTATGCCAGAGAATGGCAGAATGGTAACAGTCGCTGGGATATTATCGATTTAACTCGTGCATGCTATGCGTTGCGACCCGAAGGTATAAACTGGCCAACGCGGGAAGACGGTTTCCCAACCTTTAAACTGGAAGAACTGAGCGCCGCCAATAATCTTGACCACGGACAGGCTCATGACGCTTTATCTGATGTGTACGCCACTATCGCACTAGCCAAACTGATAAAAGCCAAACAGCCTAAATTATTTAATTGGTATTACTCGCTTAGGCAGAAGCATAACGTACTCAAACAGTTTAATTTTACCGACTCAAAAGTATTGGTTCATGTATCTTCGCGGATCCCTGCCCGTCAGGGGGGCTGCACCTGGATCTTGCCAATTGCTATGCACCCTCATCAGCCAAATAGCATCATTGCGATTGATCTAAATAAGTCGCTTTCTCCATTAGAAAATAACGATGCCGAACGCGTTCGTAATATGCTTTATACCCCAACCGCTGAACTTGGCGATGGGTTGCGGCCTGGTATCAAACTCATTCATATCAATCGCTCCCCGTTTATCGCCCCTGCGAGCGCGTTGACAGATAAACGCGCATTGCACCTCGGCATAGACAAAGAGTTATGTGCCAAAAACTATAAATTACTAACAAGTGACAATGCTCTAAGAGAAAAAATCATTGATGTGTACAGAGATGAATCAGGTCGTCCCGATGAACACGTAGATGCGGATCACGCTTTGTATAGTGGCGGCTTTTTAACTAATGAGGAAAGAAACTGGTGTCAACGTGTCCGTGAAACCAACCCAGACCAATTGGTGCTTTTGCAAGATGATATGCAAAATCCGAAATTAAAAACCCTTTTGTTCCGTTACCGAGCCAGAAATTATCCACACACTCTGAGTGACAGCGAATTGCACCAGTGGCAAGCCCATCGTCGGGATCGCTTAACAGACCCGCTTTCAGGTGGTTCGATCACCTTAGAGTCGTATTTATTTGAGATTGAACAATTGGCTACACAACACCGAGATAACCCGGAGCGTACTGCCATTTTGCGGGCTTTGTATCAATATGCAGAAAACCTTTGACCTAAAGATCGCCTTCACTATAAAGTATCGCTAAAGAAAGTGGGCGTACCTACCGTTAAAAGAATACCCCCTGTTTAGCAGGAATTACTCATGCAAGGCGTAACTGTCTCATTAGACGACACAAAGAATCATATTGATTTAAAGCTTGAACCGACGCTTTTCAATAAAGAAGCGGACATGCGCGATATCATGGCCGCAATTAGCGACAGTGAGTTTTCCGAGTTCTATATCTCAGAAAGCACATTAAAATCAGCGATTGATAAAGCGAATCATTACTTTAAAAACAAAGAAGAAACAGTTGTTAGTGAACGAATTGGCGAAAAGCGCAATGCGGAAGTTGAATTTCGTTTCGAAAACGAAAATATGCTAGCCACGCTGGTTCTGGTCACACCATACGGCGGTAAAATTCCTTCATTACAGACACTTAAAACTCTTGCGCAGAAATATAATGTGCGTAAAGGTTTCAGCATCAAAGCACTCAAAGCTGTTATCAAACAAGCTCGCGAAGTAAAGCCGGGTACAGTAATAGAAAAAGTATGTGCAAAGGGGTTGCCCCCTCGAGAGGGTAAAAACTCCCGCTTTATTCCCCTCGTTCCAAACGCCCTGGAGCGCGTATTGAGGCCGCAAAATAGTGATGGCAGTCGTGTTGACATGCGTAACTTGGGTGAAGTCATCTGTGTAAAAGCGCAGACAGAGGTGCTTAGGCGCACGCCGCCCACCTCAGGACGAAAAGGGTTTGATGTAAAGGGCAATGTATTAGAGGCAACGTCTGGAGAATGGCAAGACTTTAAAATGGGTGATAATACGGCAGTCAGCGAAAAAGACGAAAACGTACTGGTTGCCACCATTGGCGGCATGCCGAAATGGCGTGATATGGTCATGAATATCGATGATACCTACATATGTAACGGCGTTAATGTGGGGACTGGCCATATAAATTATGACGGCGCAGTATTGGTCAATGGCGACGTGACCGAGAAAATGATTATAAAAGCGTCCGGTGATGTCACCATAAACGGTTTTGTAGAATCAGCGCAGATTGAATCAGGTGGAGACATCATTATCACTGAAGGCGCGATGGGTAAGGTGAATGACAGCGCGTCATCCTATTCCTGCCAGTTAACTGCTGCCGGTAGCATTCATGTCCAACATGGACAAGGGCTGGATTTACAGTGTACTGGTGATATTACTGTTGGACGTCAGCTAGCGTATAGTCGCCTGAAGTGTGGCGGTTCCGTTATTGTCGGACAACTTGATAATCCGCAAGGAAACTTATTTGCGTGTGACGTGGTCAGCCAAAATAAAGTTATCGCGGGAACACTGGGGGCAGTATCTGGCAGTACGCTTAAGGTTGATTTCAGTCCTGGCTTTAATTTATTGCTTGAACGTAAAGATTCCTTAGATGAGCTCTTACGACAAATCAAAGAGAATAATCTTCGTCATAAAGAAAAGCTAGATTTCATTAAAAAGAAACTTATCCCTACCGATCTTAAATCAAAAGTGGATGAAGCCTTGGAGTTACTTAAAAACGAAGAGGCATTATTGCATTGGATCGAAGCAAAGGCTTCAATGATGAAAGAATCGAAAGACAAGTATCAGAGTGAAATCAGGCTTATCGCCAACAAACGGCTATATGCTGGTGTATCTGTAAAGCTAAATAACCGAAACTGGCGTTCGGAGCGTGAATATGATCGTTCTCAAGTGAAATACGAAGGCCATCAGTGGCATTATGAGCCGATTGTTTAATCGGCTAAACACACCACGTTAAAGCCTTTTCGTCTGGAGTGATACAGCGCTTTAGCCGCTCTGTCATACCATTCGATAAATGTTTCATTACCGTGCAATGAGGCCACACCCACCGCAATTTGCAACCTTTCCTCGTCTACAGATGACTGGTTTCTTAACTCATTCATCAGCCTGTCAGCGAGCGCTTTGGCTTCTGAAATCGTTGTTTGCGGACACAGTATTATAAATTGTTCTTCGCTCCATCTGGCTGCAATATCAACCTCTCGCACTGTGGCCAGGCAGATTCCTGCGACAAATTTCAGCTTATTTTCGAATTCATTCGATCGTTGTGAATGGCTGCCTCTGCTGTTTTTCACCACTTCGACGGCGATTAAACTTGTGGCAGAATGAAAACGTTGAAATCTTGAAATTTCTTCCTGTGCTTTATGCATCATATGAGTTCGGTTGTACAGCCCGGTAACCGTATCGTGATTGGATAAAAACTCCAGCGTCCGATCTTTTTCAAGAAGTATAGACTGCAGACTTTCCACTTCAGCAGTCTTATTATTCAGTTGTGATAGCCATTTGTGTTTGGTATTTCGATACCAGATCATCAAAAATAAACTCAGCCCTCCCACAGCGATAGTAGCCAGCACCGTCATAGATGAGGATTCGTTATGAACCAACGTGGTGTTCCAACGCTTATAAATTTCTACTTTTCGAGACTCAGGAATAGCATTTAGGGCGGCATTTAGACGCTCTAGGGTGGTAGTGAAATTTTTGTTTACCCCAAAACGCAACGAGTCAAATGGCTCAGCGTACCCCACCACCTTTAAGCTGTGTGCTCCCAACGCATTAATATTAACATTTACGCTTAACAGCGCTCCAACCATAACGTCAATACTGCCATCTGCTACTTTCTGTAAGCCTTCTTTTTCGCTACTGACATACTCAACCTGAACAGACGGATAGTAGCGAGCCAGATATTCAGCATGTCGATACCCTTCTACAATCCCCAACACACGATTACCTACTCCGGAATATCCTTGGATAACGGGGGTCCCTTCTTGTGCGATTAAGACGTTTGGCGCTTCTAAGTAAGGATAGGAAAACGTAAGAAACTGCTTGTTGGTAGGGGTTGAGTTGATCAAGGTCACCATCATACAGGCACCATGTTTTACAAAATCTACTGATTGCTGCCAGCTTTCGGTTTGAATAAATTCAAATCTTATGTCGGTCAACTCGGTGATAAGAGCGAGATAATCAGCAGACATGCCTATATGTGCGCCGTTCCTTAACGCCTCATACGGCATCCAATCAGGATCGATACAATAAGTGATAATATCTTTTTCCTGCGCTTGTATGGTAATTGACCATACAGCCATCAGGCTACAAAAACAGTATTGTAAAAGTAAACGCACAGTGATGAAGGACTCAATTCAACTAAATGCTAAACGAGGAACAAAGTTCGCCGGTGAAAAGAAGTAAGTATATCGTATTGAAGCAATTATTGAACTGAGCTAAACAAAGGTTTTCTAAAGAAAAAGCTCTTTTAACGAAAAGGGCTTTGAATATAAGAGGTGTGAATCTTATTTTTGTACGCGACGGCGGCCGAACCTATGTTGAAGCCACTCACAACTAAATCCTGCATGGGTTAATAGCGCAACATCCTCTGTCGCGCCCACAAACGGTTAAATGGCTTCTACTGCTAAGGCAACAGCTTCGCCGCCACCGATACATAATGTCGCAATACCTTTCGACAGCCCCTTCGCTTTTAGCGCATGCAGTAAAGTAACCAGGATACGCGCGCCCGATGCGCCGATCGGATGCCCTAATGCACAAGCACCACCGTGTATATTGACTTTCTCGTTATCCAGGCCTAGTTTGCTAATAGCCAACATGGTCACCATTGCAAATGCTTCGTTAATTTCGAACAGATCCACGTCGTCTTTGTTCCAACCCGCTTTTTGTAGGACTTTTTCTACTGCGCCCACAGGTGCCACGGTAAAGTTTTCTGGTTCGATGGAATGCGTGGCATGTGCCACTACTCTGGCAATGGGTTGCATGCCTAACGTTTTTGCTTTTGCTTCACTCATCACGAGTAATGCAGCCGCACCATCCGAAATAGAACTGGAGTTCGCTGCGGTGACGGTCCCATCTTTTTTAAAGGCGGGGCGCAACTGGGGGATTTTGTCAGGTCGTGCTGAGCCGGGGCCTTCATCGGTGTCAACCACAACGTCACCTTTACGGGAAGCCACTGTGACAGCGCAGATTTCATTCTCGAACGCACCAGATTCGATTGCCGCACTAGCTTTGGAGAGAGAGCTAAGGGCGAACTCATCCATTTTTTCTCGTGTGATACCTTCATCATCAGCGGTGGCTTGAGCGAAACATCCCATGGCTTGCCCATCGTAAGCATTCTCGAGCCCATCCAGCATCATATGATCTAGTACCTGCCCATGTCCCATACGGTAACCTGAACGTGCTTTAGGCAACATATAGGGGGCGTTCGACATGCTTTCCATCCCCCCCGCTAAAACCACCTCTGCACTGCCCGCTTTAATCAGATCGTTAGCCATCATGACTGCTTTTAAACCTGACCCACACACTTTATTAATGGTGGTTACCCCCGCTCCTAGCGGCAGCCCTGCTTTAAGGGACGACTGACGGGCAGGAGATTGTCCCAATCCAGCAGGCAATACACACCCCATGATAACTTCATCGACAATATTAACATCGACCCCATCACACGCTGCGCCTATCGCTGCGGCGCCTAAATCTGTCGCTGACACGGATGACAAGCTGCCATTGAAGCTTCCCATTGGTGTTCTTTTTGCCGCTACTATTACTACTGAATCGGTATTCATACCCTCTCCCCTTCATCTAATATTGAATAAATGTACTACGGGTCCAGAAGCTAGCCCAAAGTACATAAGGTTGGTTTGTCGTAACGCTATGTTGCCAGATATTGACGAATAATTCGCGTTACTTTACCTTAACGTTAATTGCAATTTACGTTAACGTAAACCTGAAGTTTCTGCGTGTCAATTTCACCGTTAGCAGTTTGAAGCAGAACTGTGCGAAAAGCTTTACAAGAAAATCGCAGAATTTATGAAAAGCATCCTATTATTGATGAGGTAGTCAGGCATGAGTAGCCACCAACAGGAGCCAACTTTTACGATTGGCGAACTGGCGCGGGATTACGACATCACCCCTCGTTCCATCAGGTTTTACGAGGAACAAGGTTTGATGAGTCCTGAACGCACCGGCCAGAACCGCATATATACCGGTAAAGATCGCGTCAGGCTAAAACTGATACTCAGAGGCAAAAGACTGGGATTTTCATTAGCAGAAATAAAAAACTTATTCGAATTATATGATTCAAATCCAAACTCGGCGGTGCAGCTGGAAACCATGCTGGCGCTGACAGAACAAAAACGCGCTGTGCTTCGACAACAGTTACACGATATTCAAATGTTAATGAATGAACTAGATGACGTTGAAGGCCGCTGTCGCGAAGAACTCACAGAATTAAAAAGAGGAAATATTGTATGAATGCCCCTTACCCTACACTGAATTTTGACTTGGGCGAAGACATCGACATGTTGCGCGATCACGTTTACCAGTTTGCGCAAAAAGAAATCGCCCCGTTAGCCGAAAAAGCCGATGAAGCGAACGCGTTCCCCAATGAGTTGTGGCCTAAATTAGGGGATATGGGCTTATTGGGCGTAACAGTTTCTGAACAGTATGGTGGTTCCGATATGGGGTACCTCGCCCATACCGTCGCCATGGAAGAAGTCAGTCGCGCTTCGGCTGGTATCGGATTAAGTTACGGCGCGCATTCCAATCTATGCGTAAACCAGATATTTCGCAACGGTAACGAAGCTCAGCGTGAAAAGTATCTGCCTAAATTAGTTTCTGGTGAACATATAGGTGCATTAGCGATGAGTGAGCCGAATGCAGGCTCAGATGTGGTCAGCATGAAATTGCGCGCAGAAAAAAAAGGCGACAAGTATATTTTGAACGGAAATAAGATGTGGATCACAAATGGGCCGGATGCGCATACATTTGTTATTTACGCTAAAACAGATCCTGCGGCTGGGCCAAAAGGTATCACTGCTTTTATTGTAGAGCGTGGCTTCGCTGGTTTTAGTCAGGCCCAAAAACTCGACAAGCTAGGTATGCGTTCGTCCAATACGTGTGAGTTAGTGTTCGAAGATTGTGAAGTGCCAGCAGAAAATGTATTGGGTAACATCGGCGAAGGTGTTCGGGTTTTAATGAGTGGACTGGATTACGAGCGTCTTGTGCTTTCAGGTGGTCCGCTTGGCATCATGCAGGCGTGTATGGATGCCGTGGTGCCTTATATACACGACCGCGAACAGTTTGGTCAGTCTATTGGCCAGTTCCAGTTGGTTCAGGGTAAAGTAGCCGATATGTATACGCAGATGAATGCGGCCCGAGCCTATGTGTATGCAGTGGCAAAAGCGTGTGATCGCGGTGAAACCACCCGTAAAGACGCCGCAGGGGCAATTTTATACTCCGCTGAATTGGCCACCAAGATGGCATTAGATGCAATCCAATTACTGGGGGGTAACGGCTACATCAACGAATATCCCACTGGACGTTTGCTTCGAGATGCCAAGCTGTATGAAATTGGTGCGGGTACATCAGAGATTCGTCGCATGCTTATCGGTCGCGAATTGTTTAAAGAATCAGAATAAAGATCACACAGTGCAAATTTACGCTGCGAATACTGCATAGAGTGTTCGCGGCTTTTTTAGGATCAAAAGGAGGGTAACTCGTGCCCATTCTCCGTACTGCGGTAAATGCAAAATCTGAAGCGTTCATAGAAAACGCCTCGCATATGCAAAAGCAGGTAGATGACCTGCAGGAAAAGATTGCTCAAATCAAACAAGGAGGCGGTGAAAAGTCAAATCAACGCCATGAATCCAGAGGTAAATTACTACCTCGAGATAGAATTAATGCTCTTTTGGATAAAGGCTCACCTTTCTTAGAGATTGGCCAATTGGCTGCATGGGAAGTTTATGAGGATTATGTACCAAGCGCCGGTGTGATCGCGGGTATTGGTCGGGTCTCCGGTGTTGAATGCATGATTGTCGCCAATGACGCAACAGTAAAGGGTGGCACTTATTACCCCTTGACGGTAAAAAAACATTTACGTGCGCAGGCCATTGCGGAAGAAAATCATCTGCCCTGTATTTATTTAGTCGATTCAGGAGGGGCAAATTTACCCCGACAAGACGAAGTGTTTCCCGATAAAGAACATTTTGGTCGCATATTTTTCAACCAGGCCAATATGTCGGCGAAGAATATTCCACAAATCGCCGTGGTGATGGGCTCTTGCACGGCAGGCGGCGCCTACGTTCCTGCCATGGCAGATGTCTCCATTATTGTTAAAGAACAGGGTACCATTTTCTTAGGTGGACCGCCCTTAGTTAAAGCCGCCACTGGCGAGGTCGTATCGGCCGAAGAGTTAGGCGGTGGCGATGTGCATACGCGAACGTCGGGCGTGGCGGACCAATTGGCAAACAATGATCACCATGCATTACAGTTAGCAAGAGATGCCGTCGCCAGACTCAACCGCACTAAAAATATCGAAATGGATATTAAACCCAGCTGTGATCCCCTATATGAGAGCAGTGAGATTTACGGCATCGTACCAAAAGACACCCGTAAAACGTTTGATGTCAGAGAAATTATTGCGCGTATTGTGGATGGGTCAGAATTTGATGAATTTAAGCCTCTGTATGGCACCACATTAGTCTGCGGTTTCGCGAGAATTTTTGGCTATCCTGTAGGTATTGTGGCTAACAATGGGATTCTATTTGGTGAAAGTGCATTAAAAGGAGCTCATTTTATTGAGCTTTGCGCAACGCGCAAGATCCCTTTGGTATTTCTGCAAAATATCACTGGCTTCATGGTTGGAAAGCAATACGAATCTGGCGGCATTGCCAAGCATGGCGCGAAAATGGTCACTGCAGTGGCATGCGCCCAGGTACCGAAGTTGACCGTACTCATTGGCGGCAGTTTTGGGGCCGGTAATTACGGCATGTGTGGGCGTGCTTACGATCCGCGATTTTTATTCATGTGGCCCAATGCCAGAATATCAGTCATGGGTGGGGAACAGGCCGCAGGCGTGCTCGCCCAGGTGAAGCGCGATCAAAAATCCCGCGTAAATGAAAGTTGGTCGGAAGAAGAAGAAAAAGCATTTAAGCAACCCATTATAGATACGTATGAGTCGCAAGGGCATCCTTATTATGCTTCTGCTCGGTTATGGGATGATGGGGTTATTGACCCGGCCGATACCCGCATGGTGCTAGGGCTTTCCTTATCTGCAGCATTAAACAAACCCATTGAAGACACCCGTTTTGGTGTGTTTCGCATGTAACGCGAGAGGAGTTGAAATGGAAAATACAACAGAGAAACCGATTCTTTACCGCGTTGATGATCGTGGTGTGGCCTTTGTAACCTTGAATAAACCTGCCAAACATAACGCATTTGACGACCATATGATTGGCTTACTCACCGATGCGTTCAAGCGTGCTGGAGAAGATGACCAAGTGCGAGCTGTCGTGCTTGAGGCAAAGGGAAAAAGCTTTAGTGCTGGCGCTGATTTAAGCTGGATGCAGCGAATGGCAGGTTACAGCCATGCTGAAAATGAAAAAGACGCGATGGCGCTGGCGACCATGCTGCAAACGCTTTATACCCTTCCCAAAACCACCATTGCACGCGTTCAGGGAGCCGCCTTCGGTGGTGCAGTGGGCTTAGTAGCCTGTTGTGATATTGCCATCGGAAGTAAGTTAAGTAAGTTTTGCTTAAGCGAAGTAAAGATAGGGTTGATACCAGCGACTATCAGTCCTTACGTTATCGAGGCCATGGGCCAACGTATTTGTCGCCGTTACTTTCAAACAGCAGAAGTGTTTTCGGCTCAACGCGCTAGACGACTGGGTTTATTAAGTGAGTCAGTGACCGAGGAAGAACTGGATATCACTATTGACCAGCTAATTGAACAAATCGTTAAAAATGGCCCCAATGCAGTGGCCCAAGCTAAGCGACTTGTGCGAGAAGTGGCATATCAACCGATCACTTCAAAGTTAATGCAACAAACCAGCAAAATGATTGCAGATATCCGGGTCTCAGACGAAGGTCAGGAAGGTTTGCACGCATTTTTAGAAAAGCGTCCCGCAAAATGGCAGGAGAGCTAACGATGATTAAAAAAATTCTTATTGCTAACCGCGGAGAAATTGCTTGCCGGGTAATTAAAACAGCCCGCCGCATGGGTATTGCCACAGTCGCGGTATATTCCGACGCAGACGCAAATGCATTGCATGTTCACAAAGCAGATGAGTCTATACACATTGGTGCGGCACCATCGAAAGAAAGCTATCTGATGGCGGATCGAATTATCGACGCAGCGAAAAAACTGAATGTTGATGCGATACACCCTGGCTACGGCTTTTTATCTGAAAACGCCGCTTTTGCAGAAAAGTGTAAGCAAAATGACATCATCTTCATCGGTCCCCCTACCAGTGCAATAGAGGCAATGGGTTCCAAATCGGCTGCAAAACACATCATGGAAAAGGCTGGTGTGCCATTGGTGCCTGGCTATCACGGCAATGATCAAAGCGAAAGTGTACTGAAAAAATCTGCTGATGACATGGGTTACCCAGTGTTGTTAAAAGCCGCCGCTGGTGGAGGTGGTAAAGGCATGCGTTTAGTTAACTCAGAAAGTGAGTTTAAAGACGCACTAGGGGCAGCAAAACGAGAAGCCAGTGCCAGTTTCGGTGACGACACTATGCTGGTTGAAAAGTACCTCACCCAGCCACGCCATGTAGAGATTCAGGTTTTTTGTGATGAACATGGTAACGGTGTTTATTTGTTCGAGCGGGACTGTTCCGTTCAGAGACGCCACCAAAAGGTGATTGAAGAAGCGCCCGCGCCAGGGTTATCAGATGATATTCGCCAACAAATGGGTGAAGCTGCGTTAAAAGCCGCGCAAGCCATTAATTATGTGGGGGCCGGTACAGTTGAATTTCTGTACGATAAAGACGGCAGTTTCTATTTTATGGAAATGAATACGCGTCTTCAGGTGGAGCATCCGGTCACTGAATATATTACGGGTGAAGATTTGGTGGAATGGCAGATTAATGTTGCCCAGGGCCACACCCTGCCGAAAAATCAGACTGAACTGACCATGCATGGTCATGCCTTTGAGGCGCGTATTTACGCTGAAGATCCTGATAACGATTTTCTACCTTCTACCGGTCGACTTAAATTACTACAACCCCCTCAGGAAGATAAGCATGTACGCGTAGATACGGGTGTACTTGAAGGCGATGAGGTGTCAGTTTATTACGATCCTATGATAGCCAAATTAGTGGTGTGGGACGAAGATCGTGACAAAGCATTGCAGCGATTACTTAAAGCCTTACGAGAGTACTATATTGATGGCGTGGCGACTAATATCGAGTTTTTATATAACGTTGCCGCTAGTCAGCCATTTCGTAAACAGGAATTAGTCACTACTTTTATTGAAAAAAATAAACACCTTCTTTTTGCAAAAGAAGTGGCTCCAGATATAGAAAAGCTTCCCGTAATGGCAGCATTAATGTTGCTCAGTGAACAACAGCGCAGCCGCAAATCCACCGGCGACCCCACTTCGCCCTGGTCATTACCCACTTCATGGCGGGCCAATGAGCTACACGAGCAAACCCTCACCTTGCATTATGCTGGCAAGGAGTTCGCGCTTAAGGTCAGTGTTTTAAATGACAGACAAACCGGTTTAACCACTAACGCCTGGAAGGTAAGTTATGAAACCAGTCGATGGGTGGTAACTGGTGAGCTTGTAGAGCACGGTTTAACAGTTAATTTGGATGGCCATCGCCAACGCTTTACCTGGTCTCAACAGGACAACCAGTTTGTTCTATTCGCGGCGGACGAAGCCTATCACTTCACCCACCAGCTTCCTGATTTAGGGGTAGAAGATGATAATAACAGTGCTCAGGGGTTCAATGCTCCAATGAATGGCACAGTGGTTGAGTTATTGGTAACGCCAAATGAAACCGTTGAAAAAGGTACCACACTTATGGTGATGGAAGCCATGAAAATGGAGCACAGCATCAAAGCGCCCGCAACAGGCAAAGTGACGTCATTTTTCTATCGAGCCGGTGAATTGGTCGACGGTGGTGCACCACTACTGGAGTTTGAAGAAGATGAATAGACGATCCTACCCTGCACAGGTCAGTATCGTGGAAGTGGGCCCGCGGGACGGTCTTCAGAACGAAAAAACGCCCGTCTCTACACAAAGTAAAGTGGAACTAGTTCACAATCTGGTGAACGCAGGGTTGAAGCGCATTGAAACCGGTAGCTTTGTGTCACCTAAATGGGTACCGCAAATGGCTGACTCCTCGGACGTATTTACGCGTATCAAGCGTCACAAAGGTGTCACATATTCGGCCCTAACGCCAAATATGAAGGGCTTCGAGGCAGCCCTGCAAGCCGGAGCAGACGAGGTGGCGGTATTTGGTGCCGCTTCAGAAAGCTTTTCTCAGCGCAATATTAATTGTTCGATTGAGGACAGCTTAAATCGTTTTGCGCCTGTGGTCGAAGCAGCTCAAACAGCCGGTATCAAGGTGCGAGGTTACGTCTCTTGCGTACTTGGTTGTCCTTATGAAGGTGAGATTTCGCCCACTGCGGTTGCCGAGGTGAGTAAACGATTGCTGGATATGGGTTGTTACGAAATTTCACTGGGTGACACGATTGGAACTGGGACTCCAGTGAAAACCGCTGCCATGTTGGAAGAAGTGCTAAATTGGATCCCTGTCAATCAGGTAGCGGCTCATTTCCACGACACCTACGGCCAGGCGTTGGCAAACTTAACCATTGCCTTGCAATACGGCGTTGCCACTATTGACAGCGCAGTGGCTGGTTTAGGGGGATGCCCTTATGCCAGGGGAGCGAGTGGGAACGTGGCGACAGAAGATGTGGTTTACATGCTTAATGGTATGGGAATTAAAACAGGCATCGATCTGCATAAACTATTACATGCGGCTCGTGGGATAAGTAATGTGATAAAACGCCCTCCGTCTTCAAAGGTGGCCAACGCGTTAGCCTAGATACACAAAAATAGCGCCTTAAGGCGCTATTTTTTTATCACGATAACCCTTATCAACTTTGGTTTTCCGAGACTGTTTTTAAATTCTCCAGCCCTTTTTCAAAATCCGGACCTATCATATCGTCCATCATGAGAACGAAGTAACGTTCAACCGGATTGTTACCGACTTTCCCCTTGTCAATCCAGGTAACACGAGTACCTTCATCGCCAATTGGTTCAAGTTCAAATAAACCTGTCGAGCCCATTTCAAATTCAGGAAAATACAAGCTATAGACCACTTTTTTGTTATGTTCTAACTCAGTAATCTCCATTTGGCCACTTCCTTCACTTTCGCTTACCCACTCAGAGCGCATTCCGATAGCTCGGTCAGGGCCCTTATAGGTAACCTCCATTGCAGGATCACGTTTAAACCACACTCCCCACTTAGGCCACGATTTCAAATCCACCACATTCGAATAAATCGTTTGCGCGGGGGCCTTGATGACAATGCTGCGTTTAACTTCATATTCTTTTGGTAGGGTGAAGCCCACGGCCACCGCAATAATCAACAGTGCGACCACTGCTACCAATATTTTCTTTAACGCTGACATGATTCTCTCCATGGGGATGTTAACCAAACAACTTTATAACATTTTATTAACACTTGTTAGTAAAAAATGTATTGAAACCGCGACTAAATTTATCTATGACATATTCGCGCACTTGCTTTTCATCTATCGCACTTAGCCACGTCACATTATACCCAGCGTGGTCATCGCAAGTAATAGCACCGGCACGCGGAGGCTCGATATCAACCACAACAGTCGCTGTAGACACTTGCCAGCTAGGTTTCGGAAGACCTAACAACGCTGTCGCAAGAATATCCCACATAAAATAGGTAAATTCATAACTGGGAATGGATGTGGTAGTAGCAGCCCAGAATTGGCCCGCCAGTTCAGATAACTCGCTGTTGACGTTGGACAATTGAGTTAGAAACTGCCGATCGATAGGCAATGCATTCGTAACATCTAACGGCACCAGACATAGGTTTACCCCAGATTCAATCAGCGTTTTGGTCGCCAAGGGATCCCAGTACGCATTCCATTCTTGCGACCCATCGCTATCGTGCATGGCGACATTACCTTTCACCTGGATGGCACCTGCCATCCAGATAACCTGCTCAATCTTGGATCGGAGGTCGGCTCGCCGATGTATGACCTTCGCAAGATTCGTGGCAGGACCTGTCATGAGTATAGTGACGGGTTCGTCTGCAAGCGAAAGATACTCTGCTAACCAGGAATGCGCGTCTTTTTTGCTCACATTGTCTCTTACCTCTTTAGTACGCAGCATTACTGGTAAAGCATGGCAGAATTTAGGTTGCGCCCGCCAATCTGGTGGAAACGGATTAAGTCCAGCTAAGGTACCCACCGCGACTGGTACAGACGCATTATTGGTTAGAGTGAGAATTTTTAGTGTGGAGAGCAAGGCGTCATCAGGGTAACAATCTGCAGGTGTGATCAATACGCCTACAAGCTCTACTTCCTCCATGGTTACCAACAGCAACAATGAGAGTAAATCATCTATGCCACCATCGTGATCAAAAATGACCTTTTTCTTTTTATTCGAATCTTTGCTTTGCATTAGGTGTTTACTGGCTAATTTTAAGTTAGTGTGTAAGATAATTAAATTAACATGAATAAAGTCACGACACAGCGGTAATGTGTCACTTACAAGGAGCGCCGCCAATGGTGGATAAAAGTTCACGTTATATCAGTAATTTGACCCGCGACACCTATGCTTTGATACTGGCAGGGGGCAAAGGGTCTCGGTTGCATGAGCTTACCAATTGGCGCGCTAAACCGGCACTGTACTTTGGTGGTAAATTCCGCATTATTGATTTCCCCTTATCCAATTGTGTCAACTCTGGTATTCGTAGAATAGGTGTGGTCACACAATATAAATCGCATTCGCTGATTCGACATTTAGTGCGCGGCTGGGGACACTTTAAGAAGGAGCTGGGTGAGTCGGTTGAGATATTACCCGCTTCGCAACGATTTTCCGAAAGCTGGTATGAAGGTACCGCCGATGCGGTGTTTCAGAATATTGATATTATTCGTGACGAATTACCCAAGTATGTAATGATTTTGTCAGGTGACCATATTTATCGCATGGATTACGGACAAATGTTGGCACACCATGTGGAAAATAAAGCAAAAATGACCGTCTCCTGTATGTCAGTGCCCATCCAGGAAGCTGCCGGAGCCTTTGGGGTAATGTCTGTTGATGAGCATTACCGCATCCACGGATTTGAGGAAAAGCCCGCGAGACCTACCCCATTGCCGAATGACCCGGATCGCTGCCTGGCTTCAATGGGAAATTATGTTTTTGATACGGAGTTTTTATTCGATCAACTCCTTCGTGACGCGCAAACCTCGGGTTCAGAGCGAGATTTTGGCAAAGATATCATACCCGCCATCATCAAAGACCATGATGTGTTTGCCTACCCTTTTGAAAAATCCGCAGGTGGCAACGTGTACTGGCGGGATGTCGGCACCATTGATTCATTTTGGGAAGCCAATATGGAAATGGTCGCTCCGGTACCTCAACTTAATCTGTATGACCATAAATGGCCTATCTGGACTTATCAGGAACAATTGCCGCCAGCAAAATTTGTCTGGGAAGAACAGGATCGTCGCGGAGAAGCAATTAATTCGGTGGTCTCTGGAGGCTGCATCATCTCCGGCTCGACTTTACGCAGAAGCTTAGTTTTTTCCAATGTTCGCGTGCATTCATACGGGCTAATTGAAGAAGCGGTGATTTTGCCAGATGTGGAAATCATGCGTCACTGTAAATTAAAAAAGGTGGTGATCGATCGAGGATGTGTGGTCCCAGAAGGAACCACAATAGGTTATGACCATGAACACGATCGTGCCAGGGGATTCCGAGTATCTGACAAAGGGGTCGTTCTGGTTACCCGGGAAATGCTTAATCAACCTGTTGGCGGACTTAATCCCGCTTCCTAGTACCGTTCTGCCAGCGAAACAATGTGTGCTCAATAAGGGAAGCTGTAGATTCCGGGTACTCTAAGGGAAACATATGCCCGCCTGACATAATTACATGTTCAAGGCTATTTTGTTTTATAAAAAGATCTCGCATATAGGGCATACATACAGTGGAATCTTTTCCTGTAACCAGCAACCCCGGGCACTGAAGCTTACCTGCAAAAGTATTTAAATTGTCGGGAACGTTCCGAAAAATAGCGGCCTCAATGTCATGTCGAAAAGTGAGTCGAATGGCATTTTGTTCTCTTTTGGTCGCGCTATGTACGTAATCTTCCACACAGCGCCTATCCATTTCAGCAAAAAGGGCCTTATTGGAAAAATACTCGACCATGTCCATAGAGCCAGTCCATTGGGTATTGCGTGTTTTCGCTAGACCAGCTGGCGTGATCTTATCAATTAAAGGGGTTTTCTTAAGCACTTTGACTAGATGACTACGCCAGCCAGTGACCAACGGTGGGTCCAACATGATTAGTCCTGCCACTTTTGCTGGCGCTAAGCACGCGGCCATATATGAAACCACGGCACCAAACGAATGACCGACCAGAAACACACGCTCATCTGACTCACTGTGTAACTGAAGATAGTTTAACAACTCCTGGACAATATATGACCAGTTATCACTTACAGGCCAATGGGGATCGTGACCTAACTTTTCTTTCCCCGATATCCGAAAGTGTGAGGGAAGTGCTTCTACTAACGTGCGGTAGCTCCCAAAAGGAAAACCGTTAGCATGGGCAAAATGTAAACAAATTTTCTGTTCCGGCTGAAACGTCATGATATTAAAATGCATCCCTCAGGTATTGGCGCTCACCCATTATTTCGTTATGATGCACTCTACCCTAACTCATCTGACCAGATCAAATGTTTGTAGACGACTTACTTAATTTATCTCAGCCATCAGTCCTCAATGATACAGTCAGTGAATTCACTGCACTGACTATTCCGAAAGACTGGTCTCAGGGGCGTACTGCATTTGGCGGTATTTCTGCTGCTATTGTTTACACTGCAATAAAGCAAATGGTAAACGATGACACCCGACTCTTACGCTCGTTTACCACTAACTTTGTCGGACCTTTAGCCTTAGATACTGAATTCACAGTCAGAGTTACCAAACTGCGCGCAGGAAAAAATGTTTCTCAATATACCGGTGAAGTTATTCAAAATGGCCACGTGTGTGTATTTTCGCAAGCGTGTTTTGCGCTTGCGCGCAAGTCAAAAATAGCGGTTGAAAACAGTCAACGGCATTCTATGCCAGCACCCACAAAAGCTAAATTTATCCCACAGATCCCTAAAATAACCCCGAAATTTATTCAGCATTTTGATTTATCAATCGATCAGGGTGGAATACCTTTTACAGGGAAGAAAACAGCTAGTTATCATGGATATATGCGGTTTTCTAATCCGCCAGAAAAAATTCATGATGCCCATGTTATTGCCCTGATTGATGCCTGGCCGCCCACTCTACTACAAATGCTTAGATGGCCGGCTCCTGCCAGTACAGGAAGTTGGAATATTGAATTCATCCACCCGCATAGAGAAGTGTCGGGCGAAGATTGGTTTGCTTATCAGGCCCACACTCGTCAGGCAGCTGATGGCTATGGACATGTCGAAGCAACAATTTGGGACAAATATAATCAGGTGATAGCACTTAGTCGTCAAACCGTTGCCGTTTTCGATTAATAAAGCATAAAGGCGCTGGGGTTAAATAAGGAAATTACACTTAAACACTGTAGATTAGTGATATCCAGCGCATCTTCTAAATCGTCCATCTCCAACGCGAGGGATTCGTGAAGGTGTGGTTCTAAGTTACTGTAACTTGGATAAATTTCAGGATTAACATTATCTAATGCTAATACATAACTTAGCTGTAAAATACGTTCATCTTCAACGGTGCGTTCATCAAATACCTGATGGACTTGGTTTATGGGTCGATATATCCCTTCAGGAATACCCCACTGCTTTACCAGCTCAGCTGACAACTCAGCGTATGTGAAGCCCAGTATAGCCTGCTGTAGTTCAGCGGGGCTAACACGCTCATTAAAGGCTAAGCAGCGTTCCGCCTGTTTAGGTTGTGCTTGTGAGATGACGAGTTCGCCAATGTTGTGTAACAGGCCGGCCACGAATAATCGTTCTGGCTCTCTAATTCCTCTTTGCTCAGCAATAAACTTAGCTAATAAGCCACACGAAACGCTTTGTTCCCAAAATTTGTCCAGATCAATGACAGTTCCATCTACTTCACTAAATGCGTGCGTAACACCATAAGCCAGCGCCAAGTCGTACGCAGAGCGGGTACCAATAACCTGAAGCGCTTTCCCAATAGTTTCGATTTTATTGGGGAAGCGATATAGTGCACTGTTTGACACTTTAAGGATTTGTGATGCCAGCGCAGGATCAAACGAAATAATCTCGGCTATATCGTCAATTGACGCAGCATTATCGTCGAGACACTCTTTTAACCGGGCGACCGCATCCGGTAAGACGTATATGTCTTTAGCATTTGCGGCAATATCTTTTACGCTCATTGAATAGCAACTCCGAAAGCCATCCTGCAAATCAAAGGATCGCATACTTCAGTTCCGTTGATAATTGAGGTTATCCTAACTAGTACGTATAGGCCATTTAACCCATCAGTTCCACCTATTTTACTGAGTTTTTTAAAAATAATCTTCAACAATTCCTTAATCAGGCCGAGCTTTTTTCACTTCTTTCATTAATTTATTTAATAGGTCAATACCTGCAATCCCTTCGTATTCTCCTGTCACAGCGCTGTGCTGCTCGCCTTTTTTAATTTCATTTAGCAAAAAAATGTTAACGGGACAGGGAATATTATGCTGCATTCCTGCAGCCACCACGGCACCATTCAGGTAATCAATTTCAGTTGGCTTACCGGCCTGAATATCCCACCACATGGAAGTTTTGACGTTATTGTCAATTGCTAACATCTGCTTTGCTACCCGTTTGAAAAGCCAGTCAGGCGTGCGTAGAACAAATGGCAAATAGCGGCCATGTATTTTGGTTATTTTAGGCAGGGAAATTCCCATACAATCTACCACAGTGAGCAGTTCTTCCATCGCTAGCGCTATAATTTGACGATAACTGCGTTGTTCTAACATCGCCCTGACTGGGAGATTGGCCAACGCATTAACACTATTGCCGAGATTGAGTTGCAATTTGGCCCATTGCAAGGCATCCATATTAGCGGTTGATTGTACTTGCATAATGGGGTGGCTTGCGGCCAAAACACGACGTTCAACTTCAGCCTGTTTTTGTGGCAATGTTTCAAGCGTCAGTGAACCCTCTGAGCCTTTATGAAATATATTTGGCGCTCTATAAATGACGTTAAAGGGCACCATCGCCCGTGCGACGCAAATAGTGGGAAAATAGTGTTGCACAAGTTTATGTGCCCCTACACCGTTTTGGCAACAGATGATAACCGTATCCTCATGAACGATTTTTTTAAGCAAATTGAGTGAAGAAGCTAATGCTGTACATTTAGTGGTTAACCAGATGACATCTGCTTTTTGACCTGCTTCAAGCAAAGGAGAAGGTAATGCCATATTGACGCGATTACCTTCATAATCGGTCAACACAATGTCGTGTGTTAACCTAACCTGCCATTGTCCCCGGGCAACAAATTTCACTTCAATCCCTTGCCGGGCTAATGCAGTCCCCAAAAAGCAACCAACCAGTCCGGCGCCGAAAACTACGTGTAACACTGTGCTCCCCTTAAACGATAATTTGATACAATTCTGTCTCATATTATCGTTGTGCGGAAGTAGTCGTGAAAAAGAGTGCATTAATTATCGGATTTGTCTGGCCTGAACCCAACTCCTCTGCAGCCGGCCAGAACATGATGGGTATTATCCACGCACTTGTTCAAGGTGGATGGGAAGTACGTTTTGCCAGCGCCGCCACCGACAGTCAGCACAAAGCAGATTTTAGCGCAGTGGGAATTACTCTCGATTGCATTACCTTGAATGACAGTAGCTTTGACCATTATGTAGCAGAACTCGATCCTTCGATTGTCATATTCGACCGGTTTATGACAGAAGAGCAATTCTCATGGCGGGTAAGACACGTTTGTCCGCATGCGCTTCGCATTATTAATTCAGAAGATTTGCATAGCCTGAGACATACTCGACATCAAGCGATCAAGTCTAATCAGCCCGTACCACAAACATGCGATATCTATAGTGAAATTACTCAACGAGAAATTGCGGCGATATTACGAAGCGATTTAACCTTGGTGATTTCTGAACATGAGCAGTGGATACTGAATAACCAGTTCGGTATTCCTGCGCAACAATTAATGCATTTACCCTTGTTAGAAACAGAGTTTAAGTGTACTTCCCCTGCTTTTTCTCAACGGAAGGACTTTGTCTGGATAGGCAATTTTAGACACGCGCCAAACTGGGATGCCACATTACAATTAAAACAGCATATTTGGCCCCGAATTAAACAGAAGCTGCCAGATGTTCGCTTATCTGTGATGGGTGCCTACCCCCCTAAAAAAGCAACGCAGTTAGAAGATCACAAAAGTGGGTTTGTAGTGAATGGTTGGGTAGAAGATATCGCTAAATCGTTACCCTCCTATCGTGTGATGTTGGCCCCAATCAGGTTTGGAGCGGGTGTGAAAGGAAAATTGCTCGCTGCCATGCAAGCCAGAATGCCTAGCGTGACAACAGCAGTGGGAGCAGAGGGGATTGCCCCCTCCTCCAAATGGCCAGGAGCAGTGGCGGATAACTGGCAGGATTTTGTTGATCATGCGGTAAAGCTGTATCTCGATGAAGCGTATTGGTGTGAACAGCAAGCCAGGATTGAAGAGGTGTTAAAACCAAAATTCGACTCTAAAACAAACAAACGGGCATTGCTCATGCGAATCACCCATCTTTGTGAAGACGTGGAAACGCATAGAGCATCTTTACCAATGCAATTTGTAGTTTGGCAGCAGACATTGCGGTGCACGCAATACATGTCTCAGTGGATCGAAGAGAAAAACAAACCAAGAATTTAAGTTAAGTGGTAGCAAGCTTCTGAATGCGAGAAACAACCTGCCGCAAACCGTTACCTCTGGATTGACTTAAAAAACGAGATAATGCAATTCGCTCACTAAAATCGTCAAAATCAAAGGTTTTCAATGAATCTGTGGAGACGGCGTGGGCCTGCTCTAAGATCACTGCCAGTACCCCCCGAATGACTTTACTTGGTGAATATGCAACGAATTTTAACGTGGGGGTTGAATCATCACGATCCAGCCATACCTCGCTGTCACACCCTTTTACTAAATTCTCACTGGTTCGACGATCTGCATCAAGAATGGGTAACTGTTTGGAGGCTAGCACCAACGCCCGCATCTTATTGTCCCACCCTTTGGCATTAAGTACACTCAGAGCAAGCGGTTGATAATCAACAGAAGAGGACATAGCCACACCTTATTAGCCAGTTTCACTAAGGCTTAGTTTAAACGCTTCAGCTGTCACAATAATTGCTGCCTCATTTTCAGCAGCGGGAAAGATCGCCAGCGTAGTATTATTTTTATCCAGACCAGGAAGCCATGTCTGCAAAAATTCTTCTATCCCAATGGATTTAGCGCTAGCTTCGCTTTTTTGTGATTGATGCCAGCAGGAAACTAATTGCTGGTGAGGCCAGACAGGCAAACAGTGCCCTTCCAACGTTTCCATCATAACGTAGCCGTTTTCCCCTAATAAAACCCACACCTCACCTGCTTTGTCCACATATTGTAAAAATAATTCCAGCCGTTCTTCCGCCGATAAAGCAGCCGCCTGTTTGATGATAGCGTCAGGTAAAGATTCAGTAATGGTATTGGGAAACACTTTCTCGCTCCGGTTTTAAAACGCAGTGGATTATAAAATTATACGCTTCGAATAACCACCTTAATTCCAGAGGCTATGCAAGATGCTCTGGCTAGCATACTTTCCTCTTCAGCCAGTGCAATACTATTGATCTTTATACGACGCTTCGTCTGTCCAAAACTTCTCCTTTACCGAGCCGCTAAGCGATCGTATTCCCGGGGGACTAGATCGAACATAACTGGCGCGGTTCAACGGTGCAACTGCGCCGCCCCGAAAAAGGGGGATGGATTGACTCAACTATCCTTGCATAGATTAGAAATTTCGACCATCACTCGGTATTAGTGAGTCTTAATAAGATCGACTTTTAATCGACGAATTCATCCCGCCTTAATACGATTTTGAATAAAACCGTAATCGAATTGTAGTAATTTAGTTTCATTTAAAAGCGTGTTAATCTGTTTTAAGTATTTGACGTAGCCTTGAACAATGGATTCAGAATTTTTTATCGTGTCGCGCAAGCAGGATGTCCGACTTGCGTTAACCCAAGAACAGTTTAAAGAACTTAAACGAGCACGTAAAAGACTCTCGTCCGCCTATGCGATCTCGCATAAGCATCGCTTGGTTTTATCCAATTACGAACTGATCCTGGAAGCGATGCGTGCGTTGGGCGAGCAATATGTAAGACAGGAAAACATTCAAGCAATTGAAAATGGCAAAGCTCGCCTTAACGCCAATATTAATAACTATGTGCTAAGCGCCCGCATATTTACCAGCCAGTTAAAGCGTCACGTGCAAGGTTGTGTGCCACAGGATCGCGATTTAGTGAATGTGCTTTCAAGAAAAATGGAAAGTGAGTACAAGCGCTCATTTGCTTATCGTTTTATTGATTCGTTGTATGATTATGTGGCGCACTATGGTTTAAGTATCCATACCATAAAAATCACGAGTGAAATGAAACCCAATGATGTCCAACAGTATGAGCGACATTTTTTTGTGAATGCTTATATAGAGAAAGATTACATCGGTGGGCCGGCTGAATTTAGAGCTTCAGTTTTCAATGAAGTATCAGGAACCCTCGATTTAATTGATATGCTTACCTCATTCAATGAGAGCCTTACTCGTTTGCATGATCAGGCAATGGACTTGGTTAGGCCTGTCTTTGTTAAAGCTAATGAACTGGTAAACGAATTCATTAGTGTATTCGTAAGCGAGCATGGTAATAAGCATGCTAACTTGTTTGTCGTACATGGTACGCCCATGGCGAATGACAAAGTATACGACAAATTTCCCATTTCAATGTATGTCAATAATCATAATTTCGGTAAAGAATACGTTTAGACCATGCAACTACACAATGTAAAAACGCAGTTTATTCTCCCCGCTCGGTTTGACAGTCGTGACATAGTTAGCATCAACTTCAGACATTTTATCCTATATTTGCGCAGTGACATTGCATCTGAAATTGAAGGCGATATCGTCGAAGTACGTTTCTTATGGACAGAAGAAGCCATTGCGCAGAATCACGCCATGCGATTAAATAACTTTCCACGCCATGCGCTGAGTATGCTTGAATTAATTGAAGACCGGATCGAACAGTTGCCGTGCACGGTTGCGGTGTGCGAAACCTCTAAATCTGGCTGCAATATTGCCATCGCCACGCAATCACCGCAGCTCATTTATACCATGATAAATGAAATGATTTGCCCGAACAAATTTACCATGCCAGTACTATACGAACACAATTGTTCATCTAAACAGTTTATCGACCAACGTTTGCGCAGCACTGAAGGGAAAGATGAATAAAATCTTATTCCTGCTGGATAAAAGAAATAGCATCAGTGAGGGTTAAGGGCTCTGAAAAATAGAATCCCTGCATATAGTGACAACCAGCTTGACGAGCAAAATCAGCCTGCTTTTGCGTTTCAATCCCTTCTAGCAAAATAGCCTTATTCAATCGTTGGCATAGCTGTATTATACTTTCTGCAATGATATTTTTCTGGCTTGATTTATCTTCCCCGGGAGCAAGAGACTTATCCAATTTTATTATCGATGTATAGGATTCACCCAGTTCAGAAACCGACGCATAACCCGCACCAAAATCGTCCAACGCTATACTGAAGCCCGATTTAGCCAGTTCGCGTAATACCTTTCGCGTGCCAACGTCATGCATGGCTGATTCAGTCACTTCCAACACAAGCGCCTCTGGCTTTACATCAAAATCTTCTAGGTACTCTAAAAATTGGCTGACCATTAATTTCGAGTTAAGCTGCAGAATAGACACGTTTACATGAAACTTTATCTGTCCAAGTCCAGCTTCCCTTAACGTCACGCAGGCAATACATACCTCCTTCAGCATTTTTAAGCCTACTGCGTTAATCATCCCCGTCTCTTCAGCGATGGGGATGAAACTTTCAGGATGAATATCACCAATATCCTGACTGTGCCAACGACACAGCGCCTCCAATGCCACCACACGATTTTCCGTGTCGACGATAGGTTGGAAGCGAGCGTGCAAGTCTTTATTTTCTATCGCATTAAATAAACCTTGTTCGACATATAAACGGTATTCAATCGCATCATTTTGTTCGCCAGAAAAGAATACTACTTGGTTCTTACCTTTACGTTTTGCCTCATACATGGCGATATCAGCATGTTTCAATAGATTTTCAGGCTCGACGCTTTCGTCCATCTGGGCGATGCCGATACTGGCGCTAATTCTCAGTTCAGTGTCACTGACATCGAAAACATCAGAAAATACTTCCAATAGTCGGTTACCCAATTGAGTCAGGTCACCCTCTTCCTGTACCAGGATGACAAACTCATCCCCGCCATGACGAATGAAGGTATCTTCGTTTCGGATCACAGAACGGATGCGGGTGGCGCACTGAGATAACAATTCATCGCCAACATTATGCCCATAGGTATCATTGACCAGTTTAAAGCCATCTAAATCAAGAAACACTAATGCCTGTATGGCTTGGGCATAGGACGCTTCGTTGAGAATAAGTTTGAGGTAATTTCTGTTACCGGCCCCGGTGAGCTGATCAGTAAAGGCAAGCGATTCCAGCTTTCTTTCCGCTTTATTCAGATCGGTAATATCTGAAAAAGTTGCCACATAGCATATCTGCTCATGACGCGGCGCAATTTCTGAGATGGTAACAAAAGCGGGAAACTCCACCCCGTCAGCGGTGAGCAGAATGGATTTACGGCGTACAATTTGTAAAGTATTAAGGGCCTTTTTCAGCTCCGAGGCATCCAGTCCGAACTGGAATATATCACAATGATGCAGGCTATTGAGGTCAAGTCGCAGTAGTGTTGAGAGTGCTCTGTTACATTCGATAATGCTAAATTTTTCGTCTAACAGTGCCACCCCTTCTACCAGTTGATCCAGGATTATGTTAGACAGTCGTAATTGTTTTATCTGGCGTTGCTTGTCGGTGACGTCAATTACCGCACCAATGATCACATCGTCATTGTGAAAATCAACTTCACTGAAAACGATATCAAGGTATTTTCTTCCCGCTCCCTGCTCTTCTAATACAATAGTTTTTCTAAGACTGGCACGTTTTTCAAGCGTATGAACAATCTCTTTACGTTCGCTTTCAGGAAATAACGCTAAAAAATCCTCCCGCGCGATTTGAGTTCCTGCCCCCAGTCGATTTTGAAGGCTTTTCGCCCCATCGAACGAAAAGGTTTTTCCTTTACCATCTAATTCTACCACGCCAAATTGTGCCGCTTCGGCGGCGACTTTAAAGCGTTTCTCCGAATTAATGACTTTTTGTTCAAGGGCGAATCGGTGAAGTGCAGTTTCGCAGGTAACTTTAATCGTCTTAGTGTCAAACGGCTTTACAATATAGCCATAAGGGGATGCTTTTAGCGCACGATTAACCGTATTATCGTCAGAATAAGCGGTTGTAAAGATGATTGGAATGGCAAATTGAGACGAGATCTTTTCTGCTGCCGCAATTCCATCGCTACCATCAGCCAGGTGAATATCCATGAGAATAAGCTCTGGCATTTCGGCTTTTGTCTTTTCAACAGCCTGTTCTTCTGAACGAGCGAGACCCACCACTTCTGCGCCTAACTGAGTCATCTCTCGCGCCAGATAGGTAGCGGCTATGGTTGTATCTTCAACAATTAAGACACGGCACTTTTCAATTAACGTCATCACCAAAACCTATTTATCATCCTGAAACATGGCTTTCAATTGCTGTCTCAGTTCATTATCTAATACGGGCTTGGTCAAAACAGGAATAGATCCAAATTCCTTAGGAAGTTGTAACTGATCGCCGTATCCGCTCATTATCATACAGGGTATGTTGTCAGCAAGTACACTCTGAATAAGGCCAAGTGAAGTGTCTTTACCCAGGTGGATATCAAATACCACAAAGTCAAAACTTTCATTTTCGTAGAGTTGTCTTGCCGTTTTAATATTGCCTACCACTGCTACCTGTTCTACGCCTATATCTTTTAACTTGTTTTGGATGTCCATAGCTATCACTAAATTATCTTCTACCACCAAAGCTGACCGAGGTAGAGCGGACACTTGGGTTTCGCTTAGTTTTTCACTAAACTCCGGTTTCGATTCATTTCCCTTCACTTCAGTGAAGAAACGTTTGGGAATACTGAAGCGTGCCTGCAAGCCATGCCGCGCAAGTTCAATATCAGTTGAACCTTGAAGTTCATGGGGTATCACCGATTGAATCAGCATCATTCCAAAACCTTCGCGTATTGAGGGCGCAACCGGCGGCCCGCCTGTTTCCCGCCATTCTATTATTAACTGTTGATCACTGGATAACTGCCAATGAATTTCCACTTTGCCACGTCCCGAATTGGACAGAGCGCCATATTTGGCCGCATTAGTGAAAAGCTCATGCACCACCAGCACAATTGGCGTGGCCGCTTCTGAATGTAAGTTAACTTTAGGGCCTGAGCGCGTTATGCGGCTATCGACATCGACATACGCTTGAATTTCGTTTTCGAGTAATTCATTCAATGAGATCTCTGTCCACTCGGACGCGGTTAGTTGGTCATGAGCCGATGCCAGCGCGGTTAACCGCCCCGTAAGAACTTTAACAAATTCTTCAGTATTTCGGTCGGTTTGGTCGGTCTGCAATACTATTGCATTGACCAGATTAAGAATGTTACGGACGCGGTGATTAAGTTCTGATATTAATATTTCATGCTTGCGGCTTGCATTTCGTACAATAGAGTCCCGTTCTTGCATGTGTCGAAGCACGACTTCAAGTAACGTAATCCGTAATGACTCTCCGATGATTTGCTCCTGATCAGTCCACTCATGACACAGATCTTCATGAGTCTCTTGCCATTGGTTGAAACTACCCCGGGGGAGCAATCTTGATCCGTTAGGCCCGAGCGAAACAGGCTTTTGTGGAGTGCCAGCCCAATTAATTGTTTTCGTTTGTGCCTCTCGGTAAAACAACAGATAATCACGGGGAGATTTTGAGATAGGAATGGCGAGTAATCCAGCAATGCCGTGGGTCTTCGTAGCATACTGTGGAAAAACCTTTGCCATTGAAACTAACGTATTGACCTGCCTGGGGGGCTGACTGTTTAGATATCGCACTACGCGTCTTAGTACCTCATCAGGTAAGGATTTACCTGTACTACTGACCTGCCCCTCAATAATTACAGTAATCCCATCGTTTTCAATCAACTCATCCAGCTTTCCAAACTGATTTGTAATGATATCTACCAATGCCCCGTCGGAAGCAATGGTCGACATGATTTTGTCATGAACTTTGCGCACACGGAGGCTTTCAGCTTCACGATCTTTTGCTAGCCGCGAAGAAAGCTCAAGGGCAAAAACTTCTGCAAATAGCTCAAGTTCAGTACGTTGGAAGTAAGAAGGGACTTTGGGAGAGTAGTGATGACATGCTATGAGCCCCCACAACTTGCCATTTACAATAAGTGATACAGAAAGTGATGCCACCACCCCCATATTTTTTAAGTATTCAATATGCATGGGTGACACAGCACGAAGGGTAGACAATGACAAATCTATTGCTTCATCCGGGTACCGACAGATGGGGAGTATCGGGTGAATCTCCTCATTCACATTTCCAATGATTCTTAACAGGTTTTTAAGGTAAAGTGCGCGGGCTTGCTTGGGAATATCCGACGCTGGAAAACGTAAGCCCAAAAACGCTTCTTGTTTGTGAGATTTGGCTTCAGCTATCACCTCACCCGAGCCATCAGATAAAAATTTATAGATCATTACACGGTCGAAGGACGTAATTAACCGCAGCTGTTCTGCCACCGATACGATGAGTGCTTCGGTATCATCTGCTCGACAAAATTGACTCAATAATGAACGAACGAAATGTTCTGACGTATCATGCTCTTTGGCTACAGGTTCGAATTCGATGATGATGAATTCACCATTGTGGTGGACTGACACATCTACTTCAATATTGGTTGCATCGATAAACTGATTGAATATACGCTCGTTACAGCCTGTGATCATGGATGACTGTAAGCCTGATCGAATATGATGCAAGGTATCTTTGTCGAGCCAATTTTTAATCGGTTCGCCGATAATTTTTTCGGCAGAGGTGCCAAAATAACGTTCGCTATTTTTTGAGCAATAGGCAACTGACCAATCGGATTGCAGTGCAATGAGACAACCATGACTTTGAATACTCCCGATCAAATGAATGGGTTCGCGATCACAGTTGGATAAATCGACTTTTTCAGGGTACGCTGGAGATGCAAATGATGGCATGACTTCTTCATCTATAATGATGTACGTTAGTACGTACTTAGTTTACCTCCATTTTTAAACATAAGATCAATATAGTTAGTATGATTAATACGTGTTTTTTTGACCACATTAAGCGCATAACGGCACCTTCTCACAAACGCTTGGAGAAAATGTATCCGTTCTCAACATTAATGTGTCCGCAGCGTTTCGATGAGCAAAGTTACCAGCACATTCTGCACACGATGGCAGCTTTTCATCTAAGCATTACCTCGTTAGGCGCCAGCGAAACTAAAACTGAATTGAAAACTCTGTTAGAGCCCCATTCGATCTCGACTGCTATCTATCAAGATTTGTCTCAACTGGATACCCATTTCGATATTTCTCAGGTGCAACCCCTATCGGTTGGCTCGGATGATATTCATTCGCTACTTGCCTTAGCTTATGTATGGGCGGGCTCAAGCATGGGGGCACAAATTTTATTAAAGTGGTTGCGAAGAAATGAAGCGTCGTTACCGAACGCTTATTACCAGAAAATGGCGCAACAGTCTGGAAAGTGGTTACAGGTCAAGCTGTTTATTAGCCAACAATTACAAAACGATGAGATCCAAGCTGAAACAATCATTAGATATGCAAATAAATGGTTTGAGGCAATTATACATGAGACCCAGCATACGTGTGTCTCTGTCCCGACTGACACTCGGAAACATGCCGCACCGCTTTGAATCATGAACATATCTGGTAGTATGCTGCCATTGCACAATGAATTCTGACTAAAGAACACAATAGATGAAAGTTATTTCCTTCAACATCAACGGTATCCGCGCCCGCCTGCATCAGCTAAAAGCACTCATTGATAAACATCAACCAGATGTTATCGGCTTGCAGGAAATCAAAGTACACAACGACCAGTTTCCACTTGAAGCAGTCCAAGAGTTGGGCTACCACGTTTTTTATCATGGTCAAAAAAGTCACTACGGAGTGGCTATGCTGACAAAAGATAAACCAGATAACGTGGTTATGGGATTCCCTACCGATGAAGAAGATGCCCAACGCCGAATGATTATGGTTACGCTTAAAGGAGCTTCTGATAAGCCTGTGACAATTTTAAATGGTTATTTCCCGCAAGGGGAGAACCGCGATCATGAGACAAAATTCCCTGCCAAGCGCAAGTTCTATCAAGATCTTATGCGATACCTTAATTCGTCTCACCAACCTGATGAGAATATCATCGTTATGGGCGATTTAAATATCTCACCTACAGACAATGATATAGGTATTGGCGAAGAAAATAAAAAACGCTGGTTGCGCACAGGAAAATGCAGTTTTTTGCCAGAGGAGCGTGAATGGTTAAATACGGTATACCAGTGGGGATTGAAAGACAGTTTCCGTGACTTACACCCGCACACTGACGACAAATTCAGCTGGTTTGATTATCGCTCAAAAGGGTTTAATGACAACCGCGGATTGAGAATTGATTTGATCCTAAGCACCTTGCCCGTGCACGAAACGCTGCAGAGTGCGGGCATCGATTATGAACTGCGCGGAATAGAAAAACCGTCGGATCACGCCCCTGTCTGGGCGGAATACGACCTTTAACTGAGTGCACTCGTTGACTATTCTTCAAATTATCTGTCTGGTCGCTTTCATTATTGTTATCGGCCTGACAATTAAAAATATCCCGTTCGCCCAATTTCGTGCGGATAGTCGCCGCCAGCATATTGTTTTTGGGGCGGCGGCCTCGGTATTCTTCCTGTGGATTTTCAGGGCAGGCATATTTCCGGGGCTGGATGTCCATTTTCTATGGCTTCCCGCGCTAGCCTTAATATTGGGATTTCGCTTTGCTATTTTAGCAGCCAGCTTCGCCTTGGCTGGTACGACGGTGATTGGTTTAGATTCGTGGTCTATGTTTGGGGTGAATGGCTTGTTAGGTATTTGTGCCCCTATCGCCTTAACGTATGTTATTTACATCATTTCCTTTCACCGCATTCCCAGAAACTTATTCGTGTACATTTTTGTCTGTGCCTTTTTTCCCGGCGCGGCTATGATAGCCATAAAGATGGGTTTACTAGGAGGCTACTACTTTATAGATGGAATGTATGAATGGGAGGTGATAAAAGATAACTATTTGATTTTAATTCCACTGCTCCTCTTCCCTGAGGGCATGCTAAATGGAATGACCTTAACACTTTTGACAATTTATAAACCTGAGTGGATTTATACGTTTCATGACAAATTTTATATCGATAATAAATAAACTACATCAAGCGTTACTTTTTAAATAGTATATCCATCACACTACTTAATTCGGTTTTACCCTCGCGAATTTCTTCTTCACTCAAGCCTGTAATTTCATGAGGAAACACTAGCCATTCTTCGCTGCTATTAATGTAATAATCTGGTTCGATATCCGTTTTATTGTTAGCAGGTTTAAACCAGGGGCAAGCAATGCGAATGTCTTGAGGTACGTTTAAACGCATTAGTTTTTTAATCTGTTTGATCAACGCATCCACGCTACGCCCTGAATCAAAAACATCATCGACGATTAGCAATGAATCACCCGCATTGGCATTTTCCACCAGATAATGCAGGCCATGCACGCGGATTTCTTTTGACTGCTGATTAATCCCGTAATAAGAAGAGGTGCGAACCGCTATATGATCGGTAGGCGTATTTCTGAATTCAAAAAACTCTTGTACCGCAATGCCGATGGGCGCCCCACCCCGCCAGATCCCAATGATAAAATCAGGACGAAATCCATCGTCATACACCTTCGCAGCTAGGCGAAAGCTATCCTCTAATAAAGACTGGGAGGTAATATAATGCTTTTTCATACTGACTTCTGCGTAATGATTAAAAGACCGGGAGTATAGTGAATTCGGACTTGTTTTGCACGGTCTAAACGTAATCTCACTTGCTAAATCTACTCATTTTGTAATGCGCTGGCAGGTTGTACAGACATCGCTTTGAACGCTGGATACAAACTTGCGATCACACACAAAATTAAAGAAAAGGCCATTACCAGGGCTATCTGTGACCAGCGTAAGTCGATAGGTACGCCAAGTCCGTTTTCTGCAAAAGCGATGGGGACATTCAATAAAGTTAAGAGGTTGTTAAGTTGTGTTGAGAGCAATATTCCTAAGACGCCACCGATTAAGGCACCTTTCATGCCGTTAAACACACCATTAAAAATAAAAATACTCATTATCTGGCTACGCGGCATTCCTTGCGTGCGCAGAATGGCGATATCGCCTTGTTTCTCGGTTACCACCATTACCAGGGAGGAGACAATGTTAAATGCCGCTACGGCTATGATCAGCAATAGCATCATCGACATCATATTTTTTTCCATTTTCACTGCGTCGAATAATGGCCCTTGGCGAGTCCGCCAATTCTCACTGGCCACTTGCAAATCATCCAAAGCCTGCACCACTTGCTGGTATTTAAACGCATCTTCTAAAAATAGGCGGCGATCACGTGGTGCTGAGGACGGCATTCTGAGTAACTTCTGCAGATCCTCAACATGTAAAAAAATTGCTTTATCGTCTAATTGGGAGCCCACATCATAAATGCCGCCAACCGTTACCAATCTTTGCGCGGGCATGCGGCCAAACGGGGTATATATGCTAGCTCCCGCAACCAATAGGCGCAGCCGGTCACCCACGTCAAGATCGAGTTGCACGGCCAGGGCTCTGCCTATCACAACATGATACTTGCCACGTTTGAGGTGGTTAAACTGCCCAGCCAGTAGCTTTGACTGCACGATACTGTGTTCTTGCATGATGTGCGGGTCGACACCCTGTAATTGAACACCTCGTAACCCGCTGCGCGACTGCACCACGCCTTCCGATTCGAGAAAATCCATTGCCGCGACCACGCCAGGAAAAGTAGATAAATCCTCAATTGCTTTTGAATCGTTCGCTTTAATGACAACATGCGGCGCAATACCTAATACCCTTTCCTTCAACTGCCCTTCAAATCCATTCATTACTGACACCACCACTATTAGCGCCATGACGCCTAGCGCAATGCCTGCGACTGAAAAACGATTAATAAACGCCACAAAGCTTTTATGCTTCCCTGACGTTGAATAGCGAAGAGCGATAAATGCAGGTAATGAATTTAACATAGTGTACGAAATGATCACTTTCTTAAGTCAATGCCTATACTTATATAAATTATACAGCCTATTAATATGGCAGTACTCGCGCACAGGCAACAATAGTAAACTCGTTATAGTACGTGTAAGCTAGCGCACTAACAAGTTGAGAAGTGAGAAGTATCAGGTAGATTAGATGGACAACTTAACGCTGGAACAAAAAAAGGCGCAATTCGATGAATTTTTCATGATTGCCCATCCAATAAAAATCAATATCAATTTGTTGACCGACGACTTTGTGTTGCCAGAACTGGAAAAGTTTGACGATGTCATGCCTTTTGCTTTTCGAGTCGCGAGTGAGATGTCAACGGTCCATTCACAATCACTACGACCATTACGTGGGTTAAGTGAACATGCCAGTGACTTAGTGGACTATCTTAATTTACAGTCGCGTAAAATAGATCTAATGATGTCTTACATCCTGCAACAACAGGACGAGCCAGAAGCCCGCTTTGAAACGGTGAAATTTGGTGGTGGTGGATTAGTTGTGCACCATGATGCTGAAATCCCCATTGGAACTAAAGCTGAATTGAAGCTTTTTTTAACTGAAGAGGCTGCCGCTATTTTTTGCTATGGTGAAGTTATTACTTGTCAGCCGGCTGAAGATGAATACCATATAGCGTTCATTTTTAATCGTATCCGGGAAGAAGACCAGGAATTACTTGTGCGGGCGAGTTTGCATTTGCAAACGCAGCAATTGCGTAAACGTTCGCAAAAGCGCCGTGAGCTATAGACTTGCGCACAAAGTACACTTCTTATTAAACGATACCACTAACTTGTGACAGGGTGATATGACTGCCTCACGTTCATCGCTTCCTTTACCAAAAATAAAGTCTCACGCCAAGGTTGGCGATCATCAGCAATGGGGGCAGCTCACCAGTAGCGCTCGAGCAATGGTTGTTAGCCAAGCCTATACGCAGCACGACGGGCCATTGCTTGTATTAACTACCGACACCCCGTCGGCCATGAAGCTTGAGCGTGAACTACATTTCTTTTTGAATGATGACAAGGCCACCGTTACCCTCTTTCCTGATTGGGAGACATTACCTTACGACGCCTTTTCCCCTCATCAGGATATTGTTTCGCAACGCCTTGAAACACTTTATTACTTGTCGAATAAAGCCAAAGGTATCTTTATTGTTCCGGTTAATACGTTGATGCAGCGCCTTGCACCGACCGATTATCTGAATAAATACCTGTTAATGTTACATAAGGGCGAAACGCTTGATCGAGATAATTTCAGGCGCAGGCTGGAACAAGCGGGTTATCTGCATGTAAATCAAGTGATGAGTCACAGCGAGTTTTCAATACGCGGCAGCATTATTGATTTGTTTCCTATGGGTAGTAATAAGCCTTACCGTATTGATTTATTTGATGACGAAATTGATTCCATCCGGTTCTTTGACCCTGATAACCAACGTTCGAGCGACGAAGTTACGGAGATTCGTTTACTGCCGGCAAGGGAATTTCCTACCGATAAAGATGCGCTGTCCCTGTTCAGACAGCAATTTTTAACTAAATTTGATGCCAGTAATGCGCGCGAATCAATCTTCTATCAGGTCAACAAAGGCACCTTACCCAGTGGCATTGAATATTACTTGCCTTTATTTTTTGAAAGCACCGCCACCCTGTTTGACTACCTTCACCCGGAGTTCGTGGTTCTCTTAAACGGCGATATTTTTCACGCAAGTGAAACCCATTGGAAGGACATTGCGGAACGTTATGAACAACTGCGGTATGATTTAACCCGCCCGTTATTGCCTCCGGAAGAGGTTTTTTTACCGGTAACAGAGTTATTTGAAGAAATAAAAAAGTGGCCGCGCGTCACCTTACAAAGTGAGACATTGCCTGAGAAAGTCGGGCACTTTAATGCAGGCTTTACCCCTTTATCTGACATTGCATTTGAACCGCAAAAGAAACATCCGGCAGAGCGACTTAAAAAATTACTCAAAGAGGCTAAATCACAACAAGATCGCGTACTGTTTTGCGCTGAATCGCAAGGCAGAAGAGAAAATCTGTTAGCGTTACTGAGTAAATCAGGTATTCGTCCTGCTGCATCGGCAGGGTTTAACGCTTTTTTAACCAGCGATGAAACAGTAGGGATCACGGTAGGCCAGGTAGAAAACAGCTTTATATGGCAAACGCCCACCGAGCGTATTGTAGTCATTACCGAGTCAGAACTGCTTGGACATAAAATAAGCCAGCGACGTTTACGTGAGAAACGTGCTGCTACCGATGAAAATGCCGTCATTCGAAACTTGGCAGAACTATCTATCGGGCAACCCGTGGTGCATTTGGACCATGGGGTTGGGCGATATCTAGGACTGCAAACGTTGGATGCGGGAGGCGTTACCACTGAATACTTGTGCATCGAATATTCGAAACAAGCCAAGTTGTATGTGCCTGTATCATCGCTCCACTTAATTGCCCGTTATACCGGTGGAGATGCTGAACACGCCCCGCTCAATGCTTTGGGCTCTGATGCCTGGACAAAGGCCAAGCAAAAGGCAGCCGAGAAAGTACGCGATGTGGCAGCAGAGCTGCTCGACGTCTATGCAAAACGGGCCTCAAAGCCTGGCTATGCATATCCGATAAATTGGGAAGAGTATAATGCCTTTGCCGACAGTTTTCCTTTTGAGGAAACCCCCGATCAGCAGCAAGCCATCACTTCCGTAATTCAAGATATGGGTAGCCCACAGGCCATGGACAGACTGGTATGTGGTGATGTCGGCTTTGGTAAAACTGAAGTTGCCATGCGTGCGGCGTTTTTAGCGGCCAATCAGGGTAAGCAGGTTGCGATACTGGTACCAACTACCCTACTCGCCCAGCAGCATTATGAAAACTTTGTTGATCGCTTTGCTAACTGGCCGTTCAATATTCAGGTAATGAGTCGCTTTGTTAGTAGCAAAAGTCAAAAAGAGATCATTGGTAATATTGAACAGGGTAAAGTTGATATTGTGGTGGGCACCCATAAGTTGTTACAAAACGATATCAAGTTTGCCGACCTTGGTTTGGTCATCATTGATGAAGAACATCGTTTTGGCGTTCGTCAAAAGGAAAAATTTAAATCCCTGCGAGCAGATGTGGATATACTAACGCTCACCGCGACACCTATTCCACGTACGCTGAATATGGCCCTCTCGGGCATGCGCGATTTATCCATTATCGCCACGCCGCCCGCTAAGCGCTTGTCGATAAAAACCTTTGTGCAACAAAGAAATAAAGCCACTATTCGTGAAGCTATCATGCGTGAAATATTACGTGGTGGACAAGTTTATTTCTTGCATAATGAAGTGGACACCATTGCTAAGACCGCCGAGGAAATTGCCGAAATTGTTCCCGAAGCACGGGTTGCTATCGGTCACGGCCAAATGCGTGAGCGTGAGCTTGAACAAGTGATGAGTGATTTCTATCATCAACGTCACAATGTACTCGTTTGTACCACAATCATTGAAACAGGAATAGACGTACCCACTGCGAATACCATTATTATGGATCGTGCGGACCATCTTGGCCTTGCCCAACTTCATCAGCTTCGTGGGCGCGTTGGCCGCTCCCATCATCAGGCATACGCATATTTGCTTACGCCGCACCCTAAGCGAATGACCAAAGATGCCGCCAAACGTCTGGAGGCGATTGCCGCACTGGAAGACTTAGGCGCCGGTTTCGCCCTGGCCACCCATGATTTAGAGATCCGCGGTGCAGGGGAATTATTAGGAGAAGGTCAGTCAGGCCAGATTACCAGTATTGGTTTCAGCTTATACATGGACATGTTGGATCAAGCGGTGACTGCATTGAAAGAGGGTCGCGAACCAACGTTAAATGATACGCTTGCAAATCAAACGGAGATTGAGTTGCGAATTCCTGCGTTGTTACCTGAAGACTATATTGCAGACGTAAACACGCGCCTATCTTTATATAAGCAACTGGCAAGCTGCGCTACAAAGGCTGAAATTGATGAATTCCAGATTGAATGTATCGATCGTTTTGGTTTACTACCCGATGCGGCTAAGAACTTGACCGCTGTGGCTGAATTGAAACTCATGGCAAAAGATTTGGGCATCCTTAAGCTGGATATGACCAGTGCAGGTGGTACTATTGAATTCAGCGAAAATGCAAAAGTCGACCCAGGATTCATCATCCAACTGGTGCAAACCCAATCTAATACATTCAAATTCGAGGGAAGCCAAAAATTGAGAGTTGTCAAACAAACCGATTCGGCCAAGGCACGCCTAACGTTTGTCAGCGAATTGCTAGCCGCGTTTGCAAAAGGAACGATTAAAAAATGAATTTTCGATGTTTATTCGCTTTACTATTTATCTCGGATTTAGCGCGAGCTCAAGCCGATGATAAATGGTGGTTCGACGTAGAGGTTATTTTATTTGATCGTGCCGTTGCCCTCACAGAACTTGATGAACAATTCCCCTTTGCTGATAACTTACGTCCCGTGGACGCTGATCTGGACCTAATAACCAACTTGCTGCAACCGGATATAACCCACTTAAAACAAAGCCTTCCTGAATGTGGAAAAGACCATGTGCTGCAGCTTACTTCGCCACCATCAGTTGAGTCCATTTTGCGTGAGCATGAAAAATGGAAGGTACGTCAAGATGGTAAAAATAATAGAATTAACGATGTTTCAAATTCGCTACAAAACGAATTACCCGCTGACGTTGCATCAGATGCTGCTTACGCTATAGAACCTGCGGCGCGCCCAGCTCAACCTAATGCAGACAGTAACATTCAGGCTTCAGGTGTAGCAGACCCGGTCACGGCCCAAAGGATTGCTCAACTATGGATGGATAATGCGTTGCCGCCCCTTCCACCACGTCCGAGTGTGCCAAGGATGCAATTTTGCCGTGAGATAACACCTTGGCTTACATGGGAACATGGTAAGTGGACATGGCATCGAGAAGATAATTCCATACCCTATCCAGATGAGATTAAAATCGAGCTAAATGGGGATGATAATCCTGCTGCTAACTATCCACGCATATTGCCTGATTCCGCCCGTGAATTGACAAAGCTGTCACAACAGATACGGCAGGCAAGAGGCCTCAACAGGCTTCTCCACATGACCTGGCGACAACAGGTAAAGTTTGGTCAAGATAAAGCAGACAAAGTCAGGTTATTCGCGGGAAATGACTACTCGAATCAGTTCACGCTCACTGGCGATGAAAAAAGCGATGAAGTGATTGAATTAACACTTGCTAAAGAAGGGGTGGCAGACGCCACTCAAGACGAGTTTTTTAATGATTTGTATCGTCAGTTAGCTGAACCTCAGGAAGTTCCCTTCGCCAGCATGATGGCTGCGATAAAAGATGATGAGCGTAAGGCTAAACAAGGTTCGACGACGGAAACGAATTTCGCCCGTATTCCGATTTGGAAGCTTGATGGATACATGAAAGTGTATTTGAAATACATCAATCGCGTGCCCTACTTGCATATCGAAAGTGAACTATTTTATCGTCAGCCGATCCCACTGACAGCTAAGCAAAATGACCAGGAAGATTTGCAATACCGCCTAGTGTCCATTCCTTTTCAGCAAATGCGAAGAGTGATTAGTAAGCAAATTCATTACTTTGATCACCCGTTATTTGGAATGGTAGTGCAGATCAGAAGGCATCAGTTACCTATGGATGAGAATTAGCCATGGCAAAAATTTATACAAAAAAAGGGGACACCGGGCACACTCAGGTTTATCTTGAAAAAACAGAACGCTTAATTAAGTCGGATGAGATTTTGACGGTATACGGTGACCTGGATGAACTCAACTCCAACATAGGATTATTAATAAGTGTCAGTAAACCACCGAACCCTTTGTTATCAACGATACAAAATGCGTTGTTTGAAGTTGGCTTTGCCATCTCGGCGACAACCTCGTTAACCATAGAAGACGTAGCGGCTATCGAAGATGAAATCGATCGTCTCAGCACGAAACTTCCTCCACAGCGAGCATTCATTTTACCCGGAGGCACCGTGAGTGCGTCGCACTCTCATATTTGTCGGGCAGTGTGCAGACGAGCTGAGCGCTCGCTCGTTGCGTTATCAGAAAAACACCAAATCCCAGCCGTTATAATGCAGTTTATAAACCGGCTATCAGACTATTTCTTTATTTTAGCTCGTTATGAAAATGCGACGAATGGGGTTGAAGATGTTGAGAAAATATCTCGTTAAACCCACCCTGTTATGTATCTTTCCACTGTGTTGGTTGCCCTTCGCATCACCACAAGCTTCTGACCTCCCTTCGTTACAGTGGCTATCTGGTTGCTGGAAGCATGAGTCCGCAGAAAAGAAAACGGTGGAGCGTTGGCTACCCTTAGAGGGAAACATAATGTTTGGGGTGGGATTTACGGTGGCGAATGGTGTCACCACCCAATATGAATTTCTTGAAATCAAAACCAACGCGGATACATTGACATACATTGCTTCGCCCGCTAACCAGACACGTACAACCTTTGCGCTATTAGAGCAGTCAACAAACCAGGTTATATTTGAAAATCCTTCGCATGACTTTCCCCAGCTTATTTCGTATCAGCGAAAACATAAGCAATTAACCATTTCTCTTCGCGGTGTGATAGACACAAATCAGCAAGAATTTACCTATCAGTTAACCAGATACCCCTGTAATGATTCCACTTAGTTGGCACGAGGGATCACTCATTACATAATTCTTCTGATTTTGGATGCGTACTCTGCGTCACGGTCGTGAAAGCCTATCCGGGTTGACATAGCGCAGCACTAACATGAAGGCCCCACATTCATAACAAGAAAAAGTAGCAAAAATACTCCACGCTACATTGCAGTGAACGAATAAATTAGCGGCCTCGTTGCGTATTTTTCACCAATGAAGCGGGCGTGGATACATACTTTTTATCATTAAGCTGTTCCACATTATTCAGGTCGTCTAACAAAAACAAAAATTTATTCCGCTCGCACAACTTTTCTTCACATGACTGCGACTTAGTCAATAACTTAACGAAAATCTTACAGGATCACATCATGATAAAGTTAACCAAAGTTGCAATTATTGCCTCAGGAATGGTCGCATTCACCACTCATTTGTCTTTGGCCAACCCCAGTGAATATCGTTTAATTGCCTTTGATAACTGTGAAGTAGTAACTGAACATGAATTAAACGCATCGCAAATCGAAGCTTATAGGGCACTTAAATCTTCAGAAAATAGAATGGAATCGATTTCACAACCTATTCATCTCATTCAAGATGACATTGATAGCTATTCAGAGCAAATAGGCGAATTAACCGAGCGTGCGGTCAAAGAAGAAGGCGATATGCTTTTCATTAATAAAGCACTTCTTAATGAACAAAAAGCACTAACGGAAAAACTGGAAACCCTAATCAAGGCGCATGAAGCTGACTTTTCCGCTTTAGAAAAGGAGGGACGCCGGATTGAAGTGAGAGCCAGGGAATTCGAAAAACAAGTTCACCCGCTGTTAGAAAATATTAGCTACGACTTCATACGCATCATCGGACCTGAAAATAAAGATGATCCGTATAGTTGTAACAGTAAAAATATCGCCATGTTTAACCTCTAATTGCATAAAAAGGGGTCGGAGTCATTTAACTAACTTAATTGACTCCGACCCTTTTTGGGCTTTTCACTGGATGGCTTGCTGCAGGACACTTAATGCAGCCTGATACAACGCCTTGCTTTCTTTAGGTAATTTATGGTGGATTAGCTGACTCAGCCGCGGATTACCAATATGCGTTTGCGACAGATTATCGAGAATATGAGCGGCGCCAGCTGGATTATTACAGGCCAGAATCATGTCGCATCCAGCGTGCATTGCAGCCTCCCCTCTCTGACAATAGTTGCCAGCGACTGTAGCTCCTTCCATGGACAAATCATCTGAAAAAATTACTCCTGAAAAGCCGAATTGTTGCCTGAGCATGGTTTGTAACCAATACGACGAGAAACCAGCCGGCTCCGGATCTACCGCAGAATAAACGACATGCGCAGGCATAATGGCATCAAGCAGGCCTTCTTCAATACATGCTTTAAATACGTCCGTATCCTGCTTCAATATTGCATTTAGCGGACGATCATCTACTGGCAGCGCTATATGGGAATCCGCTTCAACACTTCCGTGTCCTGGAAAATGTTTACCGGTCGTCGGCATATTCATATGCCGCATACCCGTTAAGAATTCTTTCGCTAAAAAGGTCACATTATCAACGTTATCAGCAAAGGCACGATCGCCAATAACATTCGACACACCGTTTATGTCCAACACTGGTGCAAAACTTAAATCAATATCCATCAATTTAAGTTCGTAGGCCATAATAATCCCGCACGCTTGAGCAAGCTTCCCTGCCGCCTCCATTGAGCTAGCGTATTCTATGAGACTTCCCATGGCTGGTAAATGCGTAAACTCATGCCTGAAGCGTTGTACCCGGCCACCTTCGTGGTCCACGGCGATAATTAAGGGCGAGGTACTCGCTTTACGAATTTGCTGTATTAGCTCCTGCAGTTGAGATCTATCATGATAATTCCGCGCAAATAAAATTATCCCGCCAACCAATGGATGACCAATCATCTCTCGCTCTTGCGCCGTTAATAATTCTGCGGAACAGTCCATCATCAAGGGACCCATCACATACCTCTTAAAAAGTAACTTCTCTTCACTCAACGTGTTGGTTAGGATAGACGAAAAAGCTGGAGTTTAACACGTGATTCACTGGATGAAATGGCTGATTATTGGAATATTGAGCATTGTCTTAGCTACCTCCGTTACGTTGATCATCATTCTTAGATTGAGCCTTCCAACGCTTGATGGTTCACTCACCTCGCCTAACATCAGTACACAAGGTTCGTTATCGCGGGATACATTAGGGCAGGCTATTATTTCCGCCGAAAACCGCAATGACGCGGCCTATCTACTGGGTCTCGCCCACGCCCAGGACAGATTAACGCAGATGGACTTGCAACGCCGGGTGGCAGCAGGTGAATTAGCTCAGTGGTTGGGTAGTAACTTAATTGAGATTGATAAAGAAGCCCGTTTTCATCAATTTCGTCAACGAGCTGATGCAGTCTTTCGCCAGTTAGATGCTGATAATCAGGCGTTGTTAATCGCTTACTCCAAGGGGGTCAATGAGATAATTGAGAATTTGACTGCCCCGCCGATGGAATATCTATTGACTGGATTCTCGCCTGCCCGCTGGACGCCCCAAGACAGTATTTTGGTTGCCTATTCTATGTATATGGATCTGCAACTTGGGCAGGTAGAACTTGATATGGCCCGAACTGGTGTAATACGCTATTTTGGTACCTCCATGCACAATTTTCTTGCGCAGCCGAGTCCTTATCAGGCTGCACTTGATTCCAGCGTCATCGCTGATACTCACCCCCCCATTCCCGAATTAAATATTCCCGATAACCTTACCTACGCTCCCACCCTCGAACCGCTTGATATAGGCAGTAACAACTGGGCAGTAACAGGTGCGCTAACCCGAACTGGCAGCGGTATGTTAGCGAACGATATGCACTTAGGATTACGCGTGCCCATTATCTGGTACCGCACTCAATTGAACTACCAACGTGACGATAAAAATGTCCAGCTAACTGGCGTCTCTCTGCCTGGATTGCCCGGTGTAGTGGTAGGAACAAATGGCGCAATAGCCTGGGGATTTACCAATTCAAACCTGGATAATGTTGACTGGGTTGAGCTGACCGAATCTACCAAAACAAGTATGTTTGTGGAACGCATTGAGGCAGGCGAGAGCCAACATGATTACGAGTTAGAGATGAGCCCATATGGTCCCGTCAAAAATATCGACGGCAAACGGTATGCATTGACCTGGGTAGCGCATTTTCCCTACGCGGTAAATTTGAATATTACTAATTTAGATCTTGCCCAATCGGTAGATGAAGCCCTTGAGCTGGCTAAAAGCATGGCTATACCAGCGCAAAACTTTGTGGTTGTAGATAAAAATGGCAATACCGCGTGGATGCCTGGTGGTGCCGTCTCAGCGCGTCCCACCCCCTCCTTGAGTGCAATAACTGAAGAACAGTGGCACGAAGGCTGGGCACACAACGAAACACATCTTCCTACGGTGAAAAACCCATTCCACAACAGGATATGGACAGCAAATTCGCGGGTGATATCTGTTGAGCAATTATCACGTTTCGGTGATGGCGGTTATGCATTAGGTGCACGGGCTAAACAAATTAAACAACGTCTATTCGAAAAAGAAGTGTTTGACGAAAGCGACTTTTACGCTATTCAACTAGACAATAAAGCCGAGTTTTTATCCCCCTGGCAGCAACACTTGTTATCGTTGTTGCAAACAGCACCAAATCGATATGCTGAGGATATTCAAGCACTCAAAAATTGGCAGAGCTGCGCGTGTGAATCGTCGGTTGGATACACTTTGGTAAGACGATACCGCTCAGCGGTTATCGATGCAGTGTTCAGCCCCATATTCAGCACGCTGCGTGAGAAGGGAATAGATCCAGCACCATTACATCGAAAAATTGAACCCGCATTGTGGCAACTGATCACGCAACAACCTGGAAGTTGGCTGCCTGCTGAACAAAAGTCATGGAGTACATATTTAATAGCGCAGTATGATGAGGCTAAGCGGAGATTGTTTAAGAAACATAACACCCAGTCACTTGCCGAGTTAAATTGGGGAGAAATAAACGCCTTGCAAGTGAACCATCCTTTCGCAAAACAAATCCCGCCGCTGGCGAATTATTTGAATATGGAGAAAGTAAAAGGGTATGGTGATAGTTACATGCCTGCAGTACAACTTCCAGCGTTTGGGGCGTCCCAACGCTTTTTCGTTCAACCTAAACATCTGGAAAAAGCGATAATGACCATTCCCGGTGGTCAATCGGGCCACCCACTCTCCCCGTATTATAAAACAGGGTTTGATGATTATGCGCAGCATCGCTCTACGCCGCTGTTGCCAGGGGAAATTGAGCATACCCTTATCATCACGCCGAGAAATTAGTAGAAAACGGGCGGCGTATGCCGTCCGTGTAGGTTGCAATCTATTGGGTTAACTCATCGCTTTTTTCGTTCTCGGTCTGCTGCTGGTAACGCTCCATCCACATTGATTTAGCCTTTTTAATCTCAGCTTCGCCAGGCGCGGCGCCATCTGACAGTGTCGAAGCAATGTTCATGACGATTTGATCACGTTTTGCCAGTAGCCGTTCCGCATTGGCAAAAAGATCCCTTGCTTCAGGATACTTTTCCTTTAACGACTCAATGCCCTTTAGGGCGTAAAAGCGCTGTTCGAATTCATCATTAAATAAGCTCCGCTTAGCATTAAACTTGACGTATTCTTTTGCTTGGCGCGAGTCTAAGTAAGCAAGATCGGAGGCTGGCAGTTGCGCCGCTTCAGCGACCTCTTTCGCCTTTTCAAGCCAATATGCGACCTTATCCGGGTCATTTTCTAACACCCCTTGTTTTATGCCTTCCTGCAAATCAGTGGCATGCAAAATATCCATGACCGTAATGACGGGAACAACTTCATCGCTGGCTGATTCTCTCGATAACCATCCAAACCAACCTACAACGGTAATCGTTAACACCAACAAACCGACTAACGCCAAACGCTTCATGTCATCTCCACTATCATAAAAATTTATTTGGCAATTTAGCATAGTTGAGAGACAAAAATAGTACTGCGGTGAATATTTGGACGGGTAAATTGGTTTAATAGTCGAATTATTATTCCACGCAATCGAGATAACCATTTTACGCTGTTTACTTGACGCCAGAATGAGGCTCCAGTATTTCAATGCATCTTGCTCAAACGCTTTGCTCGTATGAAATAAAACGGAAGCGATATCACTTGAAAGCCACAGATGTAAAAACACGGGATGTTAAACAGGAGTAAGGCAAATCACAGGTTGTGATAAGAAGCGGCGGCTAAAATTGCGCGTGATACTTATTCAGTTGATACATATCTAACGCTCAAATCAGGTATTAGCCGAACGCACATGTATGTAAACTGCAAATCCATTTGGTTAGCCCTTGCATAAAAAAACAGTCGAATTTACGTCGACTGTTTTTTATATTAATGATAGAGAAACTAAACGGTATTACTCATTGGGTTTGGAGTTTTCAACCCGGCTTTTTAATTTTTGTCCGGGTCTGAAGGTTACCACCCTTCTGGCTTTAATGGGGATATCTTCACCAGTCTTAGGATTTCGACCAGGGCGTTCATTTTTATCCCTCAGATCAAAGTTACCAAAACCTGATAGTTTCACTTGTTCACCTGATTCAAGTGCCGCTTTTATTTCCTCAAAAAAAGCTTCTACTAAATCTTTTGCATCACGCTTGTTTATGCCTAATTTTTCGAATAAGTGTTCAGCCATCTCGGCTTTGGTCAATGCCATAGTCTACTCTCTTAACGCTGCCTCAAACTCTGACTCCAGTCCTGAAATAACCGCATTAACGGCTTGTTGTATTTCAGATTCTTCTAAAGTTTTGTCTGTATCCTGCAAAATAAGCGTCATTGCCAGGCTTTTGTAGCCGGGTTCAATTCCACTACCTTTATATACGTCGAACAAGTTTAGGCCAACTAGTTGATTTACGCCAATTTTTTCTACGAATTTTAGTATATCCCCTACCGCGATGTCATCTTTAACTGTAATGGCGATATCACGACGGTTTGCGGGATAGCGAGAAATGGGTTTTGCTTGTGGCAAATTACGCGTATTAATCTCGCTAAGATCAAGTTCAAATACAAAAACCCGACCATTTAATCCAAGCAACTTCATGAATTGTGGATGAATTGCGCCAATCACGCCAACTTTTTTACCATTAAATTCTATATCCGCGGCCATGCCAGGGTGAAACGTAGATTGCGAAGATGAAACGAACGTGAATTCAGAACCCTTGCCTGTCTGTGCTAATAAGGCTTCGACATCACCTTTGATATCATAAAAATCAAATGCGTTATCATCTAAATCCCAATGTTCTACATTACGTTTGCCCACAATCAAACCACCTATCACGGGCGTTTGTATAACACCATTAGGGGCGGCCTCATCAGCGACGAATTTTAATCCCGTTTCGAAAAAGCGAATGCGTGATTGTTGACGCTTTTGATTGTAAGCAGCGGCACCGAGCAAGCCTGGGATAACACTGACTCGCATGACTGACATGTCAGAAGATATCGGATGCGGGAGTGTCAGCGAAGCGATATCTGGGTAAAGTGTTTGCTGTATTTTAGGGTCTACGAAGGAATAGGTAATGGCTTCCTGGTAACCTCGCTGTAATAATACGGATTTTAATTGGGCGTCAGATAATTGCGCCTCCTTTGCCGGCAACATTTGTAAGTGTGCCGTTGGCGCTACATCAGGAATATTGTTGTATCCATAAATACGCGCAACTTCTTCAATTAAGTCTTCTTCAATAGCGATATCGAAACGGTAGCTAGGAACAATGGTATTCCATTTTTCATTCGCATAGGTGGTGGCCAAACCCAATCGAGAAAGTAACTGCGTGACTTTTGCTGGGTCAATTTCTATTCCTAAAACCCGATTCAACCTGTCTTGGCGTAAGGTCACTGCATTTACTTGCGGCAACAAAGTTTCCTCCACCGCTTCCACCACAGGACCGGCCTCTCCTCCGCAGATTTGCAAGATTAATGCAGTGGCTCGTTCCATGGCTCTATGCTGGAGTTGGGGATCTACACCGCGTTCATAGCGATGTGACGCATCGGTATGTAAACCGTACTGGCGCGCCCGACCCATAATGACATCACGACTGAAAAATGCACTTTCCAACAGGATATCTTTCGTGTCAGATGAGACGCCAGAATCTAAACCGCCAAACACACCCGCCATTGCCAAGGCTTTGTTATCATCTGCAATGACTAACGTGTTATCAGACAATTCAACGGTAGTCTCATCTAACAGCGTTAATGATTCACCCTGTTTTGCCATTCTAACCTGGACGCCACCTTCAATTTTATTTAAATCAAAGGCGTGCATGGGTTGCCCCAGCTCTAACAAGACAAAATTCGTTACATCAACTATGGGATCTATGCTACGTACACCACATCGGCGTAGTTTTTCGGTTAACCATAGTGGCGATGAGGCCGTAACGTTAACGTTTTTCACTACTCGGCCAAGGTAGCGCGGACACCCCTTAGGCGCATTCAGTGCTACTGATAACTTGGCCTCGATTGCAGGTTCAACAGCCGGTACTTCGGGTTCATTCACATCAAGTTCATTAAGTACTGCAACTTCACGTGCCACACCTCGAATGCTCAGGCAGTCTGCCCGATTCGGTGTCAAATCTACTTCTATCGTTAAATCATCGAGATTTAAATAATCACGGATATCCCGACCAATAGGGGCATCAGCAGGCAATTCGATGATACCTGAATGATCGTCACTGATTCCCAATTCAGAAAAACTGCATAACATGCCCATTGAAGGTTCGCCACGCAATTTGGCCTTTTTGATCTTAAAATCGCCCGGTAGTACAGCTCCCACAACCGCTACGGCGACCATCAAACCTTCACGGCAGTTGGGTGCTCCACAAACAATATCGAGCAGATCGCCTTCACCAACATCCACTTTTGTAACGCGAAGCTTATCGGCATTCGGATGTTGGCCGCACTCTACGACCTTACCTACTTTTACGCCCTCAAACTCACCCGCGACCGGTTCTACACCATCTACTTCAAGGCCCGCCATACTAAGTTGCTCAGACAACGTTGCAGTTGGCACTGCCGGGTTAACCCACTCTCTTAACCATTTTTCACTGAACTTCATTAGTCACTTGCCTTAATTGAATTGCTTGAGGAAACGTAAATCATTTTCGAAGAAGGCGCGCAAGTCGTTAACGCCATAGCGAAGCATAGTCAAGCGCTCCACGCCCATCCCGAACGCAAACCCGGTGTATTCTTCTGGATCAATGTTGACCGCCTTTAGTACATTTGGATGGACCATTCCACAACCCAGTACCTCTAACCATTGACCGTTTTTACCCATCACATCCACTTCCGCTGATGGCTCAGTGAACGGAAAATAGGAAGGTCTGAAGCGAATCTGTAAGGACTCTTCAAAGAAGTGATGTAGGAAATCATGCAGAATGCCTTTTAACTCGGTAAAGCTGACATGCTTATCCACCATCAACCCTTCCACCTGATGGAACATTGGGGTATGTGTTTGGTCGTAATCGTTACGATATACTCTGCCAGGTGAGATAATGCGTAGAGGTGGTTTTTCCACTTCCATTGTTCGAATTTGCACACCCGACGTTTGCGTGCGTAGCATGACATCCGGGTTAAAGTAGAACGTATCGTGATCAGCACGCGCTGGGTGATTAGCGGGTATGTTTAAAGCGTCAAAATTATGAAAGCCGTCTTCCACCTCTGGACCGCTTTTCACTGCAAAGCCAAGTTGTGAAAAGAAAGATTCGATGCGCTCTATCGTGCGGCTTACAGGATGCAGGTTTCCTGCAACTTCACCCCTACCCGGTAACGTAACGTCAATGGCTTCTTCAGCGAGCTTTTTATTCATTTCTGCGGTGCGCAGCGCATCGCCTTTGGCGCTGATAGCTTGTTGAATTTCCTGCTTGGCCAGATTGATTTTCTGACCCGCAGCCGGACGTTCTTCAGCCGATAAACGACCTAATCCTTTCAACAGATCCGTAAGCTTACCCTTTTTACCCATAAACTCGACCCTGACCTGGTCAAGTGATGCTGCATCATTTGCAGTCTCAATCTGCGCCTTGGCCTGATTGATAATTGCTTCAAGCTCCATGATTTCCCCGATTGGCATGATGACTGGTTAACAGTCAGCCTAAAAATTCAAAAAGCGTAGTTTACACGACAGGCTGTTCCCATCGCTACCTGTTCACGCAGATAATCAAAAATTTTATGCATATTATAGAAATTTCGGCCCTACAACGAAAAACGGCGAACCATCCTGGTTCGCCGTTTTCCGAAAGAACTTAAACTTAATTAGTTAATAATTAAGCTAACGCGCCTTTAGCCGCTTCGACTAATGCGCTAAATGCTGCTTTGTCATGTACTGCGATGTCGGCAAGGATCTTACGATCAATTTCGACAGACGCTTTCTTCAAACCGTTTATGAAACGGCTATATGACATACCATTATGACGAGCTGCCGCGTTGATACGTGCAATCCACAATTGACGGAATTGACGTTTACGCTGACGACGGTCACGATAAGCATACTGACCAGCTTTAGTTACAGCCTGTACAGCTACGCGATATACGCGACTACGAGCGCCGTAATAACCTTTAGCTTGCTTTAGAACTTTTTTATGACGGGCACGTGCGATAGTACCGCGTTTTACTCTAGCCATTATTCAGTCTCCTCGTCTTAAACGTATGGCAACATACGCTGTACCAATTTGGTATCAGCATCATGAACCAGTTTTTTGCCACGTAAGTGACGTTTACGCTTAGTACTCTTCTTAGTCAGAATGTGACGTAAGTGAGACTGTTTACTTTTGAAGCGACCAGAGCCAGTCTTTTTAAAGCGCTTGGCTGCTCCACTGTTAGATTTCATTTTAGGCATTGCTAAAACTCCGCATTGTTTAATATCGGCTTATGTGATGTGCAGTCATCATATCACCGGTTACATTTGCAGCAGGGTGTTTCGGGGTGCAGAATCCTGAAAACTTTAGACCACTACTACTTCTTAATTGGGGCGAGCACCATGATCATCTGTCTGCCTTCCACCCTTCTGGGGAAAGACTCACAGTTAGCAATGTCTTCCAATTCGGTTTTAACCCGATTCAGTAAGTCGATGCCAATATCCTGATGCGCCATTTCACGACCGCGGAAGCGGATTGTGACCTTGGCTTTGTCACCACCTTCCAGAAAGCGACGCAGGTTGCGCAGTTTTACCTGGTAATCGCCTTCATCAGTGCCAGGGCGAAATTTAATCTCCTTGACCTGAATTTGCTTTTGCTTTTTCTTTTGCTCTTTCTGAGCCTTGCTTTTTTCAAAGAGGAATTTGCCATAGTCCATAACCTTACAGACTGGCGGCTCAGCATTCGGACTAATTTCGACCAGATCCAGATTTACTTCTTCTGCTTTTTTCAAAGCTTCTGAAATCGGTACTACCCCAATCTGTTCACCTTCTACACCAATGAGTCGAACTTCATTGACTTTGATTTCATCGTTAATGCGGGCTTTATCGCCCTGAGCCTTATTATTAGCGCCTTTAATGTGCTATTCCTCCAAAAATTAAAATCCAACGCCCAAAACCATTCCATTGTGGTCGGGGCACCGTCGTGGCACAGCGAGTATACCACTAATCTTAATCTGATATCAGATTAAGATATTAAATCAATTTATCAGCGATTTCCTGCTGAATTTTATCCATAAATGCATCGAGTGACATTTTACCAAGATCGTCGCCTTTGCGGGTTCGTACCGCAACTTCACCGGCTTCCACTTCTTTATCACCAATGACAAGCATATATGGTACTCTTTTAAGAGTGTGCTCGCGAATTTTAAAGCCAATCTTTTCATTTCTCAAGTCAGACTTTGCTCTAAATCCAGATTCTTGCAACTTTTGTACACATTCAGTGACAAATTCAGACTGTTTATCGGTAATATTCATCACCGTCACTTGTTGGGGAGCAAGCCAAAGCGGAAACCACCCAGCAAATTCTTCAGTCAAAATACCAATGAAACGCTCCAGCGAGCCTAAAATTGCGCGGTGGATCATTACCGGAACCCGACGTTCGCCATCTTCCGCCACGTAAGTGGAGCCAAGACGGTTAGGCATGGAGAAATCTAATTGCACAGTTCCACACTGCCATGCTCTGTCAAGACAGTCGTACAAGGTGAATTCAATCTTAGGACCGTAAAAGGCACCTTCACCTGGTAAGTAAGCAAACTCGATGTTTTTATCTTTTAACACATCTGCTAATGCTTTTTCTGACTTATCCCAGATTTCGTCGCTGCCTACACGTTTTTCCGGACGTGTGGACAATTTAACCGCCACCTTTTTGAAACCAAAGGTTTCATAGGCTTCGTAAACCATATCAATACAGCTACCCACTTCTGCTTCGATTTGTTCTTCAGTGCAGAAAACATGGGCATCATCCTGGGTGAAGCCCCGTACGCGCATTAACCCATGCAGCGCGCCGGAAGGCTCGTTCCGGTGACAACAACCAAACTCAGCCATTCTAATAGGCAGGTCGCGATAAGATTTAAGGCCTTGATTGAAAATCTGTACGTGGCCAGGACAGTTCATCGGCTTAATCGCATATTCGCGTTTTTCCGATTCAGTAGTGAACATGTTCTCAGCGTATTTGTCCCAGTGTCCGGATTTTTCCCATAATGAGCGGTCCATCATCAATGGCCCCTTAACCTCATCATAGTGATATTTACGCAATAAGCCTCGAATAAACTTTTCCAGCTCGGTATAAATACTCCAGCCGTCATTGTGCCAAAATACCATACCAGGCGCTTCTTCTTGCCAGTGAAATAAATCTAACGACTTACCTATTTTACGGTGATCGCGTTTCTCAGCTTCTTCGAGACGATTCAGGTAAGCTTTCAACTGTTTCTTGTCCGCCCAGGCGGTACCATAAATACGTTGAAGCATTTTATTTTCGCTGTCACCACGCCAGTATGCACCAGCTACCTTCATTAGTTTAAAGTGGTGACAAAAACGCATGTTGGGAACGTGAGGCCCCCGACACATATCCACATATTCTTCATGGTGATATAACCCAGGACGATCATCCTGACTAATATTTTCGTCTAGAATTTCAATTTTATAGCTTTCGCCTCGCTGGGCAAATACTTCACGGGCTTCCGCCCAGCTCACCCTTTTCTTCACTACATCATAATTGGTTTTTGCCAACTCAAGCATGCGTTTTTCCAACGTCTGCAGATCTTCCTGAGTCAGGCTATGGGACATATCCACATCATAATAAAAGCCGTTATCAATGGTAGGGCCAATTGCCATCTTAGCGTCTGGCCAAAGCTGTTTAATGGCATGACCAATCAAGTGAGCGCAGCTATGGCGAATAATTTCCAGGCCGTCTTCATCTTTCGCAGTGATAATTTGTACATTCGCATCGTGCTCGATGATATCAACCGCATCCACACGTTCACCATTGACTTTCCCGGCAATGGTTGCCTTAGCTAGGCCGGGACCAATATCCTGAGCGATATCTAAAACTGAAACTGGGTGGTCGAAAACGCGTTGACTTCCGTCTGGGAGTGTAATTACAGGCATGAAAATTCCTTAACAGTGGTGACACCTACTCTGTGCCACTTGTATTTTATCTATTTGATTTACCGCTAACTGCGAATCGTGAGGGCGACAACGCCCGGAACCAACGGATTATAACGGTAAGCTTTCGTTATGCAACGGTATTTCCTTAATATCCTAATATTCGACGAAAGAAAGGTGGGCCTTTCTGGAAATGCACTGATTCTTTGTCATACTTTCGTATTATCTTGCTTAACAACAAACCCAAACTATGTGGCATTTCATCAGCGAACATATCAGTGAACAAGCGCAGATTGATTTTGTTGTCCAAAACTACCATCGTGTGGCTGGGGGAGACACGCATGACTGCTTTATCGTCAAAGACGATACACATAGATATTTCGTTAAAACTTCAACGGTACTCCCTCTCTCTGCATTTACCCAGGAAGCAGAAGGACTGGCTGCAATCCGCGCCACGAGCACGCTGGGGTGTCCGAGCGTAGTTTGTTGGGGGCAAATTACTACAAATGAAAAGCCGGTGAGCTATCTGGTCCTGCAGCACATTAAGTTTCAATCCAGTTCAGACAACGCTTGGTCCGAATTGGGTGAGAAACTTGCCGCAATGCACCAATTTCCTCCACCTGACAATCAATTTGGCTGGCAGCAATCCAATTACCTTGGCGCAACCGTCCAAACCAATACCCCTTCGCAAAGCTGGGCACATTTTTTTGCCGAACAACGAATCGGCGCGATGTTAGAAATGCTTGCACATAAAAATATTCGCATGATAAACCCCGATCAACTGGTCGAACGCGTACTCATTTTTCTTTCAGATCACAAACCGCGGCCTTCTCTAGTGCATGGAGATTTATGGTCAGGCAACATAGGCTTCAGTAAACACGGGCCGGTTATTTTCGATCCCGCCATTTACATTGGCGATGCCGAAACCGACATCGCCATGACTGAATTATTTGGCAGATTTAACGGCAATTTTTATCGCGCTTATTATGAAAGCATTCCGCTCAACCCGGGTTACGAAGCCCGCAAACAGGTCTATCAATTGTATCACTTACTTAATCATGCCCTTTTATTTGGCGGCGATTATGTGTCATCCTCCCAATCTATTATTCAGCAATTTCTTCATCAGTATTAGGGATTTCTATGACCGATTCACCCGTGGCGTTAATTACTGGGGCGGCCAAACGCATAGGAAAGACGCTGGCAACAAGCTTGCACCAAAATGGATATCGCGTAATTGTACATTATCACCATTCGGAAAAGGCGGCTTTAACGTTTAAACAGCAGCTTAATGCTCAGCGAGCTGATTCAGCTGAGATTGTTCAGGCAAACCTTTGCAATATTAATGAAGTGGAAAAAATGGCTGATGAGGCGCTGCAGGCTTTTGGCAGAATCGATGTATTGGTCAATAATGCTTCAGCTTTTTACCCTACCCCATTAGGAGAAATTACTTCTACGGTTTGGGATGAATTAGTAGGTAGTAACGTCAAGGGTGCGTTATTTCTAGCGCAAGCGCTAAAAGTTTCATTACAAAAACAACGAGGCTGCATCATCAATCTTACTGATATGCATATTGACAGGCCGCTTCCGTCCCATTCAGTATATTGTCTAGCAAAATCTGCGTTGAGTTCGCTAACACGATCTTTAGCCGGCGAACTAGCTCCTGCCGTGCGCGTCAACGCCATCGCGCCGGGTCCAATTTTATGGCCAGAAAGGGAAATGAGTAATGATGAAAAAGCGCAGTTAATTTCTACTGTCCCGCTAAAACGCTTAGGTACGCCAGAGGCAATAGCCCATGCCATGCAGTTTCTCCTCATCGCAGACTATGTAACCGGACAGACGCTGTATGTAGATGGGGGTAGAAGTATTCAGTCCAATGCTATCGCATGATGCTTAAGTTTCTTTACCGGTCAAGGTTGCGCTGTATATGGGTTGTATTTACTGTGAGTCTGCTGTCATGCAGTTACCAACCCACATTAGAAACCACCTTGGATGACTACCAGCAGCGCCTTCAACGTGTGCTGAATATTGAGGTGGTAACACCGGTTCGCAGTCCCGAGCTTCACTTACCAGACCTGCCGGACAACCCTGAGGCGATTCAACAACTCAACATCAACCTGATTGACTTTAATCGCCTGAACGAATGTGAAGTGTCATCACTCATCGCGGAACGAAATACTACTCTTGGTAAAGTACAGCCGCTGTCTCAACGATTTATTTATGAAGCTAAATTACTCACCCTGCTAGAGCGTTGCGAACTGTCTCTTGCACTAACGGATGCTGGACTATCGAAACGTGTGGGAGAGATATTTCGCATCAAACAGGCGCAATTTTCTGCGTTATGGGCGTTATTAATTCAGAAGAGTGATGAAATGAAAGTTGCTTTAAGTGTCAGTAACGCATCGTTAGTTACCAGGTCTACCCACAGCGAAATGAATTCAGTGGTTGCGCTGTCGTATTTAGATTCTCTAAAAGACAAACCATTAGAAGTCGTCAATAAAGAGGTAGAAGCCAGTTTGGCAACCCTGTACCTTTCCAGACTGCCGGCAAAACTTTGGCGCACACAAATGGTGCTCACGCGTCAGCTAACCAATATTACTCAACTTGTGTCCACCGAGCTCGAGGAATTGGACTGTAGTAAGACCACAGACTTCAGTAAAGCCGAAATATTACGGAATGTCTTTCAGCTATTTTTTATCCAACAAATTCAGCCCATTGGCAGTGAATTAAATCATTATCAATACCAACTTTTGCCTATATGGGAACGTTGGATCACCGATAAACACTTAAGCCCTCCGTTTAAACAGTACCTTCGCAAACACACTCAGGATGGTTTTTCTCACTACAAAACTGCCATGCATGAGCATGTCCTGATGTGGCAAAATTTTTTCAAACAATGCGGCATGGAAGTCTCTGCGAACAGGTAGGTAAACGCATTGCCAATGAGTAAGGTTGGCTCAGCATGAGTGTATTTAATATCAACCCTTAGCTGAACCCGTTCTGAGAATGACAACGAAAAATAGAATCAGCAAGGCCCCGTACAGACGCCATGCAAACCATGCATGTCTGGAGATAGACAGCCTCTTTAGAAAACGCGTTCCACCCCTTTGCAAATAGGGTTAAAGAATATTTTCACCACTTTTTGGGTCGGTTGTCTGCGCCGCTTGCTGACGAATGGATTGCGCTTCACTGCTTACATCATCATCTGCACTTTTCGCCACATCCGACTCACGCGCAGGTGAATTCGCTTTCAATTTTGCTGACAGTTCAGTTTTCTGCTCATGTCCACCTGACGCGGCCTGGGTGACCCTTATGCCTTCAGGAAAAATGATTTCACGGGCATCATCCGGCATGCTGATCCCATTACTATCAAATAGTGCGACAATATCGCGCATGAGTACTGATGACATTTTCAAAACGCTTACTACTTCAACATTTATCCAGAAATAAACTTTTAAATTCATTGTGGATGAACCCAGGTTATCCACTAGCACCTGAGGTTCGGGTTCGTCCAGTACATGGGGGTGTTCAGCCAGTAATCGGGTGGCTAGTTGTTGCGCTAATTTGGCATTATTGTCATAGCCGATACCAATGACAAAGCTTCCCCGCATTCTATGATTGGTCGTATAGTTCTTTACCACCCCCTTATAGATAATGGCGTTGGGAATTTGTATATGGTTACCATCGAAATCCACCAGGGTGGTCGCCCTGGTGGTGACCTTCTGTACCACTCCCGTATATTCGTTCACATTGATAATGTCACCCAGTTTGAAGGGTCGCTGTACAGTGAGAAGCAAACTTGAAATAAAATTTTCTGCAATGTCTCTAAATGCGAAACCAAGAATAAGTCCAAGTACCCCAGTGCCACTTATGATCGCGACTGCAAATTCAGTTAAGCCGGCAAGCTTTAAAAACAGATAACACCCCAATAGAATGATCAGTAAGGAGACTGCCCGTCTCGATACCGAACGAATGAGATCACTTTGGGTAACATAATTAAATGGTTTAAGAATTACGCGGGACAGTGGTGATGCAAGAAGAATAAGAGCAAGCAGCAGTACCGCGCCTAAGGCGAGACTGGGAATACGTTCTAAAAATGAAATACTGACTTCATAGATGCTCGATTTAATGCTGACAAGTGCCTCACTGAATGGAGTACTTTGCCCTTTAATATACCCTGTCAGATTCTCCAAACCACGTCCTTCAAAGCTGGTTACACACAAAGAAAGTTACGGTGAAATAAGCAGATAAGATCCTAATTTCACGTTAAATACACCTCTTCTTCTTCTCATGGATTTACCCTGACAAAGAGTGAAGATTACTTGTGCCTATATCAAAACGAAAAGATTGTCTTAGCGCATATTGCACTTACTCCGTCTACCACCTGAGTCGTGATCTCTTTTCCGAGTTTTACAGGCTAACGCCCCCCCACTTCATCTGGCAGAATTTTATGATCTAATTAATCTTCAATTACTTACAAATAAAAGTAGGGTAAAAAACCAGCATTGCTAACGAAATAGCCAGTGGGGCCAAGAGCAAGGTAATGGTAGAGAAAGTAAGTGTTTCCATTGAAGAAGCGTCGGACGTAATTGCTTTTTGGTTTGATGAGCTGGGTCCACAACAATGGTTTAAAAAAGATCCTAACTTGGACAAACTGATTGCATCTCGCTATGCACACTTACATGATGCGGCCACAAGATGTGAACTTTGGCCCTGGCGCGTTACCTCGGAAGGTCGGCTAGCAGAGATTATTGTTCTTGATCAGTTTTCCCGAAATATTTACCGGCAGAGCGCACTAGCTTTCGCCAATGATAGCCTTGCCTTGGCATTATCTCAGGAAGCCATCAGTATAGGCGCGGATAAAATGCTAACTATTGATCAGCGAGCTTTTCTCTACATGCCTTTTATGCATAGCGAGTCACTTCCCATGCATGATATCGCGATGGAACTGTTCTCAATCAATGGGCTTGAAATGAATTTGAAATTCGAAAAACAACACCGGGATATTATTCAGCGATTTGGACGTTATCCACACAGAAACCTGATTTTAGGTCGAGCATCCACGCATGATGAAAATGCTTTTTTGAAGCAGCCTGACAGTGCATTTTAAATTAGAATCTAGTGTTCTTTAGCTTAGCACTAATGCCTCTTTTGCCACTGGCTCAACAGGATAACCGCTCGCTTTCCAGCCATTAAATCCACCTTTAAGATAATTGACTGAGGTGAGCCCCATTTCCGCTAAAGTAGCTGCCGCCAGCGTTGCCCGCCAACCCGAGTCACAATAGATAATAAAGGATTTGTCCTTACCAAAAATAGGCTTGAAATAGGGACTTTCCGGATCCACCCAAAACTCTATCATTCCACGAGGAGCATGGAATGCGCCTGGTATTTGTCCGCTTTTTTCCAGTTCCCGAATATCACGAATATCAACCAGCACCACGTCGGGATTATACATTCCATGACTGGCCTGATCCGGCGTAACAGCAGATACGCAGTTCTCCGCTTTTGATAACAGATCGCGATACCCCATTGATAATGCCATAAGTCTCTCCGCCTTTCCCGTTGAGTTACTCACACTACTGTCTACAAAACAACCAAACAAATTCATCCTGAAAATACTCGATATATCCACGGCTAGTGATTGCTTCGAAATACCAAAAAATAATTTAACAACAAAAAATTTAATTATCTTTTTTTAATGCGGCTTGTGTAGACTGGTCAGGCAGTACCGACTTTTTACAATCTCAAAAAAATATTAACAAAAGCCTATTTTAGTATTCAGCATATTTATTTGTTTTAAAAAAAGGATTTACTATGAAAGCTCTGATTACGTTGCTTGTTCTTTTTATTTCGCTCTCATCCCACGCCACCGTAGTGAGATATAATTTAGACCAGTTACTAGGAGAAACCCTGTATAAGTCAGATGATGGAGAAGGGGCGAACTATCTCTTGTTAGATATTGAAAACTCACCAATAAGAGTGATACAGGAAGCGCGAATTGTCATTAATTTTGAAAGGGTAAACTTAGCTTCTATGGGTCGGGTTGTATTTCGAGTTTTCGGGGAAGAAACTGCGAGCCACGCCATTAGTGCCGACCATCAAAGTCTGACCATGGCATACCAAGGTGAATTTGATCCCCTCGTGAACGTTGATCCATACCTGGAAGTTGGTTTCTGGGAATTCCAGTTCACTCTCGATTCCTACTATTTAATAAACGCGACCACGTTTCCCCCGCTAGAAGAGTATGTCATTTTTGGCCCGAATAGTTATCTGGAAATGTCCGACACCAATGGAGAGTTGTTTACTTCTGAGGTGCCTGAACCTTTGATTGCAAGCGTGGTGGCAATAACTGGTTTCGGATTATTCCGACGGAGAAAAGTGTGCTGAAGCCGGGGCATATATCTTCAGGCTGGGGCCGTCCACTTTACACCAAGGCTAGGACGCGTCTAGATTAGTAGTGGTGGTGCAATATATCACGCCCCTACTTAGTGAAACACTTTTTATATTTCGTGGTGGTGGGATGCTTTAGCTTAATACCACACGATAAAGATATATACCCTATTCTTAGTAGCATTTGAGTACACTTTAGGTAATTTAAACAAGGATGTTTGTGAATGCCGAGAATCAAAACCATCTTTATTGACCTGCTGGCAGAATTACCATGGTGGGTGTCGGTACTGGTATCCGCCACGGCCTATGTGGTGATGGTGCATGTGTTGCCATCCATTCAAACCGATAACCAAATCTCCGCAATGGCATTTAAAGCCTTTGTGATCCCCGCGCCTTATCTCGCATGCCTGATGTTGTTAGCTGCCCCCCTTGCGTTTTTTAATTCTCGCCGTAAGGCCAAACAGTTAAATGCCCAGCGTAATTTACAAACCGTGCGCGATTTGCACTGGCGCAATTTTGAAGAGCTGGTTGCAGAAGCCTTTCGCAGACAGGGATATCGAGTAACAGAAGGTGGTTTTGGTGCCGACGGTGGGATTGACCTGGAGTTAAGGAAAAGCGATGAGCTAGTGCTTGTACAGTGCAAGCAGTGGAGAGCGCAAAAAGTTGGTGTGAGTGTAGTGCGGGAAATGTTCGGCGTGCTAACTGCCGGTAATGCTAACCAAGCTATTATCGTCTGTTCAGGCAAGTTTACCCAACAAGCTGTGGAGTTTGCTTCTGATAAACCAATCGAGTTACTAAATGGAAACCAATTGCTTTCGCTCGTTAAAGATGTACAAACTGACTCAGCATTAGCAACGGATAGACAGATATCGTGTCCCAGATGTGGCAGTGCCCTTGTGGAACGACAAGCGAAGCGCGGCCCCAATAAAGGCAGTAGCTTTTTAGGATGCACTCACTTTCCCAAATGTCGCTATACTCAATAGAGATTAAAGGAGGAATAATGAAAGACTTGGATGTCCACAAAAAAGTCGCTGTACTTATCGATGCAGACAATGCCCAACTTTTAAAATTATCCGCGATATTGGATGAAATATCCGCTCACGGCGATGTATTAATCAAACGTGCCTATGGTGACTGGTCCGTTGATGCCTTAAAGAATTGGAAAACGTCACTCAACGAACTAGCTATCCAGCCCATTCAACAATTCGCTTACACGACAGGCAAAAACTCTACAGATGCATCGATGATTATTGATGCTATGGATTTACTCTATTCAGAAAGAATAGATGCATTCGCGCTTGTATCAAGTGATAGTGACTTTACTAAGTTAGCCTCGCGGTTGAGAGAGTCAGAAAAGTTTGTGTTTGGTGTAGGTGAAAAGAAAACACCCATCTCGTTTAGGAACGCCTGTGACGATTTCATTTTTACTGAAAACCTAGAGGCCGGACAGGTATCAAAGTCAGACAAATCAAAGCAAACAGGAACTAATACATTAAATGGAGTAGAAGAGTTGATACCTGCACTTCTTAAAGCGTGGGAGCTTTACCAAAACGATGACGGTTGGGTGAATGTTGGTCCTGCTGGAAGCTTTCTAAAAAGAGCCAAACCCGACTTTGACCCACGAACCTATGGCTCCACAAAAGTAACAGATGTAATAGCTAAGCTTTCCACTGTCTTTGATATGGCTCGTCAAAAAGGAAAAGGGACGACACAGATAATTCTGTATCGCCCGAAAAGCTGAACTCGTATATTCCCATATGTTTTCTGATCTTAGTATATTGGATCTTTGTGTCTTTACTCATTCTTCATCTAAATGTGAATCGCATCGGTAAATTAGGAGGCAAATTTATTTGAGTCATGCTGCCGCATCTTCGACTAGTTGTCGATGATAGCTTTCCTCATATTCAACAGGTCGAATGTAGCCAAAGAGTTCTAGCAGCCGTTTTATGTTAAACCAGTTAGCCCAGTCTAGCGTGACAAGTCCAACCTGCTCCAATTCTTTCCAAGGTCCATCTTTATAGATGACTTCGGTTTTAAATAAACATTGCTAGTCTCTACCAGTGCGTTGTCAGATGAATCATCGACACTACCAGCAGAAGCGTTAAAGCCCGCGTCAGATAATCGTTCAGAGTACCGAATGGATAGGTATTGACTGCCGCGGTCGCTATGATGAATAACGCTTTTTGGCTTACCGTGTGCCCACAAGGCTTGCTCCAGCGCATCCAATATCAACTGCATTTGCGGCGACTTCATCACGCGCCAAACCACCAAAAATTGTTCAACACTACAATCGACACTGCAATAAATTATGAGTTTTAACAATCCCAGCTGAACGCTAATGAACTAAAATATTATATAAGCCAATGATTTGTAGAGATTAAAGATTGCTATTGAATTTAAGCGAAAAATAAGATGGTGCGTCTACCCTGACTCGAACAGGGGACCTCTACCATGTCAAGGTAGCGCTCTAACCAACTGAGCTATAGACGCAATATAAGAAGTTGCTGCCGTTCCTAACGTGGAAGTCGTTGGAACGGCGCGTATAATAACGATGCTCCCGCTGTGACGCAAGCACAATTTCAACTCAAACCGATTAACTGTCTAAACGGTAGTCAGTTTAGTCTCTTTCACTAAGGGTAAGCAGTTAAACGGCAGCGGTTTGATCAAATCGACTATCGACTGATCTTCCGTAATTTTCATAAAATACTCCCCTAGCCTGTCTGATTCCTGGATGACCGTTTCCCAGTAGGTAATCCGCGTTTGATCATTCATCTTTTTGAAATCACTGCGATCAGGAATTTTATTGAATGGTAGCGCATTAACAAAATCAGCGGAGGGTACTAACATAACAGTATTATCGTAACTATTTGCATGGGGCCACCTTCCTTTCAACCCCTTGTCGAACCAACCGGTCACAGGGCGCGGGTAAAAGTGGGGATAGAGCACCAGCCCAGGTTCAGGCCCGAAATGAAGATCAAAATGATAATCGATAATCCCACCATCGCGGTATACGCCAGCCGGTGCGTCTTGTATATGCTCAACGCCTTGCATAATAATGGGAATAGAGCCTGAAGCTAATAGCACGTCTTTGACATTGTTCTCACTAAATTCGAGGTGCTCTGTCTTCAGATCGTAGGGATCGGTTATATCAAACTTGCTATGGGGGGCAGAAAAAATGAATCGGCTGAATTGTTGTTGCAGATAGCGACGGTGAATCGCATTTCCACTGGCCGCCATGGTGAGCCCCCCAAGTTGCGCCAGCCGACCGTGATTTTTCATCATTCCGTGACACTTGGCGACAAAAACGTGTAACTTGAAGCGCTCATTTGTCAACACGTTCATGACCCCTTCAGGCCCCAGCATGTCGTGAATTATTTGCTTGGCGCTGCGGGAAACGTCGGATTCGTTTGTTTTTTTCGGATAGGTCGTATTAGCATAAATATGGGCCAGCCGATTAATGGCCGCGAGCGGATTATCCTGTACAAAGCAAGCAGCCCGAAACGCACCGGCAGAAGAGCCAATTACCTGAACCTGCCCTCCTCGGCGCTGAAACCATGCGGGAAAGATTACGCGATCCAGGCCAGTTAATACGAACCACTTAGGCCCACCTGAGGCACCAAGAAAATATTTAAAAAGTAAGGGATAAAAGCCATGCTGCTTCAACGCAGCCATTGCCGAAGGTCCGGCATAGATATCCAATGGTGCTGCCAACGTTATCCTTCCCGTTATTTAATACATTGGGGAGGCTAATTTAGCAGGTCGTTTAGACAATTCAACACTTGATTTAAAATTAAGCCGCCTGATAAAGAGCGCAATATGCCCCGCTAGGATCTTTGATTACACAAAATTGTGCGTCACCATGTGAACGAACATCGCCTATCTGCTCCCCACCGCTGCGCAAAACCTCTTTCAATGACTTGGTCAAGTCAGCTACCGTAAAATACTGGATCCAACCTGTTGGATAAGATTCATTAGCCCCCTTAGCATGACATATTCCGCCCACCACATTTCCTTTGCTGTCCTTCATAACGTAATCGTCGTAATCTCCCATATTATAAGGTTCGGCCGACCACCCCATCACTATTTTATAAAAATTCGCGAGGGCTTCAGCGTCTTCTACCGTAATATCACACCATGAGGAGCTTGAATCTGTGGACATGAATTTATTCCTTTTTTCTAGTAAGTTGAGTCACAATAACCTGCAAAACTAAAAAAACTCTACAATAATTATAGACATTCAACAAAAAAAATGATTGAAATGTATAATCGACTTGCATTGAACAATGAATAATCAGCACATTTATTTGAAGTATTTCAGCAAGTTACAAATCCACCCCACGCTACTTAACAAACTTATCCACAGAATAAGTGGATAACTGGTGATAACTGGGAAGGGCTTAATAACTGTGATTAACATTTTTTAATTCATTAAAGAAAGGAATGGTATGTCGAAACAGACACTGGCGGTTTTACCTATGGAATTTACGATTCACAGTTTAGAGTCGAGTACGAAAATTCCTGACGAGGTGCTATCTAGCCCGCTTTTTTTCTTAGGTAAAACCAGAGAAGAGCTATCCATTGTCGTTCCCTCGAATGTTTCTGTAGATTCGCTTGATTCTGACCTGGAATGGCGGGCACTTGAACTTATCGGTCCACTGGCGCTATCGATGGTAGGAATTATGGCGCAGATTGGTGATGTACTGGCCAAAGCAAAAATTAGTATTTTCATCGTTTCTACTTTTGAAACAGATTTTTTTCTGGTAAAAAACAGTAAATTGGCTGATGCTATTGGCGCTTTACGCAAAGCGGGTTATACCGTAATTGAAGAGTAACCAATAAGTAAAGGTATCATTATTTTTCCCTTACCAAGCGCGCCTCCGAGCAATTTTACCTATCACCTTGCGATCTTGTCTCCGGCTACAGGATCCAGAGTAGCTAAAAAAAAGGCCGCCGATGCGTTATTTGCCTGCGGCGCGATGGGTGATGGTAGCGCTATTCGCGTCACGGGTAGTACATTGTACGCTCCTCTTGACGCGCGTATTGAAGCAATTCCAGAAACAGGTTATGAAATAATGTTGCGCTCAGCTGCAGGGCTAAAGTTGTGGATCAGGATAGGCGCTTCTACACATCATTTGATGGGGGAAAAGTGTCAACGATTAGTCTGTGTCGGCGACGAAGTTGCGGCAGGTTCACCCTTGATGAATATTAATCCTATATGGCTGAAATCTAAAGGTATCGAACCAATATGTATGGTAACAGTGCGCAATACAAAAAGCCTCCGTGCTTTGGTTCCGGCTAACAATATGCGCTTGGTAGCGCTGGAAGATCCATTATACGACGTCTACTGGTAAAAATTAACTTTGAAAACTGTATTCCAATGTGACCTCGGCATTGAGTAACTTAGAGATAGGACAATTGTCCTTAGCATCGTTGGCAACCGTTTCAAATTCCTTTTCATCCATTCCATCGACTTTTGCGTTTAGAACTAAAGCTGATTGCGTTACGCTAAAGCCGTCGCCATCTTTTTCCAATGTGACCGCAGCATCAACATTCACTTTACCCCTCTCATAACCTGCTTCAGCTAACGCAAAAGACAATGCCATTGCGTAACAGCTGGCGTGTGCTGCTGCGATTAACTCCTCAGGATTGGTACCCGGTTTATCATCAAAACGTGTATTGAAACCATAAGGCTGTTCGGACATTACACCACTTCCTAACGAAACCTGACCTTGGCCATTTTTTCCTAAGGGCTGGTATTGTGCGTTTGCAGTTCTGACCATCGACATAATTTATCCTTTCATAAAATTGATGTGCTTATATCCTGTGCAGAGTTCGTGCCTTGTTTATATTCTTTCTATTAATGCGGAAAAAACTACTCACGCGATGTATCCCATGTTCTTCTATGGTGTGCATATTTTGTCAACGCAGATCTTAGCGCTTCAAACAAAATAAACTTACTACTCACGTTAATTACACAAACGCATATTCAGGTGAGCGGCGGGCCAGCGTAGTTTATCGCAGAAAGTGGCAACGATGGCGGGATTCAGACAAGGGGAGTACTTCTGGCTAGAGAGGATCTGTCTAAGCGGGTTCTTTGTTAATCAGGTGGCAAGTGGGAAATTGACAACTTATTTGTTGTGAAAACCGACTCAGCGAAACCCTCCCAACCGATTCAATTTTTTTTTCCAAGCATATCTCTTCGCTTAACGTGTTCTTTCTGACAGCAGGATTAGGGTAACAGTTATGTAACGCTTGCAGGGTAAATTGCAGTTTTTGCAACAAGAAGGCCGGCAGGATAAACTGATGCTCACCCATTTCAATCTAGATATTTACTGCATTACTATGACCACTATCTTTGGCATTCCTAATTGCGACACGATTAAAAAAGCAAAAAAATGGCTTAACGAGCATCAAATTGACTATGATTTTCATGACTATCGAAAAGATGGCGTAACGATAGACTGGTTAAACTCAGTTGAACCACATTTAGGATGGGAAGTGATGTTAAATAAGCGAGGCACCACGTTCCGCCAGTTGGAAGAAGAAGACAAGCAAAATATGGATAAGGAAAAAGCGTTGTTGCTACTCGCGAAATATCCCGCCATGATCAAACGCCCCATCGTCGAGCATACCGGCCACTACCATATCGGCTTCTCCCCTTCGCAATTTAAGGAAGTATTCAATAAATGAGTGAAGTTATTGAGCTCACAAAAGAACTGATCAACAAACCTTCGGTCACACCTGATGATGCGGGCTGTCAGTTGTTAATGCAAAACTGGTTAAGTGAGTTGGGATTTGTCAATGAGACAATGATATTTGATGACACCACCAACTTGTGGTCTCGAAAAGGGCAGTTTTCCCCAGTTTTCTGCTTTGCGGGTCATACTGACGTAGTCCCGACCGGCCCTGAAGCAGCATGGGATACCCCTCCTTTCGTTGCAACCGAAAAAAATGGCTATATACATGGCCGCGGCGCTGCTGATATGAAAGGAAGTCTAGCAGCTATGATGGTGGCGACAAGAGACTTTGTTCGCGATTACCCAGATCACAAAGGCAGCCTTGCATTTTTAATTACCAGTGACGAAGAAGGCCCATTTATTAATGGGACGACCCGCGTTATTGATACACTCGAAGCGCGCAATGAAAAAATTGACTGGTGCCTGGTAGGCGAGCCTTCAAGCACCCATTTTGTTGGAGATGTGATTAAAAACGGACGCAGAGGTTCGCTAACAGGCGATTTAATTGTCAAAGGTATCCAAGGCCATGTGGCCTATCCTCATCTGGCCGAAAATCCCGTACACCTTGCAACCCCTGCGCTCTCAGAACTCGTTTCGATGACCTGGGATGAAGGAAACGCTCACTTCCCCCCTACCAGCTTTCAAATTTCTAATATTCACGCCGGTACCGGTGCCGGCAATGTTATTCCTGGCGAGTTACATGTTTGCTTTAATTTCCGTTTTTCTACCGAAGTTACCGACAGTGAGTTGATAAAACGGGTTACTGACGTATTAGACAAACATAAGCTGGATTACGCGATTAAGTGGACTCATAACGGTCAACCCTTTCTAACGGGCAAGGGTGAATTAGTAGAATCGGCGCAAGCTGCCATTACTAAGGTAACCGGAAAGAAAACGCAGTTAAGTACAGCTGGAGGCACGTCTGATGGCCGTTTCATCGCACCGACAGGCGCGCAGGTAATTGAATTGGGCCCCGTAAACGCGACTATTCACAAAGTCAATGAACACGTGAAGGTCACCGATCTGGAATTACTCGCTCAAATGTATTATCACATTTTGGTCAGGTTATTGGCATGATTAGCAATGAAGAATGGTTAGGAATATCACATTCACAATTAATCCCCCTAGATGAACGCCATCAACTTCATCATGCCGTGATAACGCCTTTTAAAACGATGCAGATCGCTGCTAAAAGTGATGGAATTGATTGTCAGTTGGTAAGCAGTTATCGAAGTTTTGAACGCCAGTTAAGTATATGGAATCGAAAATGGGCGGGTGAGACGACTTTATACGATGCGCGGGGTAATCGCCTAAACCATACTGAGTTGACAGCGGATGAGAAAATAGAAGCTATTCTCTCATGGTCAGCGTTACCCGGTGGGAGCAGGCACCACTGGGGTACAGATTTCGATGTTTATGACAGGCACGGCGTGGAAAATCGCAACTGGAATTTTGAACTCATTGTACCAGAGTACGAACAAAACGGGCCGTGTTATGAACTGGCGTGCTGGTTGAATGAGAATGCTGGCAAGTATGGGTTTATCAGACCATTTAAACAATATACCGGGGGGGTAGCAAAAGAGCCTTGGCATTTAAGCCATTCTCCCACCGCCTCACGCTACGAAGAAGCCAGGAATATCCATGCGCTTAAAAAAGTGCTCACGGAAAGTGACATTTCAGGAAAAGATGCCATTCTAATACGATTAGAAGAATTGTATGACCGTTACGTATTGAATCGAGGAAAACTATGAGTTTTGGGTGGATAATTGTTATCGTACTACTGGTCTTTGGCGTGGTGCTCGGCAATGTCATGCTGTTACGCTATAGTTCTCGATTTAAAATACCAAAAGACTTCAAATCTAAACCACCAAAAGACAAGGATGAAGACGACACCTGGTAGGTGCCGTCTTCACCAATTTAAGCATCTACCACTTTAACCGCTGTACCGCTAATACTCACCATCAGCATACTGCCCTTATCGCCTAAGACCTCGTAATCAATATCAACGCCCACCACGGCGTTTGCCCCCATTGCACGCGCTTCGTTGGACAGTTCGGTAAAGGCAATCTGGCGCGCTTTGGTCAATTCGTCTTCATACGAACCAGAACGCCCCCCCACAATATCCCGAATAGAAGCAAAAATATCTTTAACGATATTGGCTCCCATCACTGCTTCACCAACCACGATACCGTAGTAGTGCTCGATTTTTTTACCATCCAGGCTTGGGGTTGTAGTAATGATCATGCGCTTACTTCTCCATGTTAAGTTTGTTACGCAACCGTTTTAATTGTACAGATGCTTGTTCAGCTGAATAATTCATGGCAGGCTGCTTACCCCATACGGGCTGAGGCCATGCCACGTCATTTGTATAGCGAGCGACATGGTGTAAATGTAACTGTTTAACCATATTACCAAGCGCAGCGATATTTAACTTATCTGGCGCAAATAGTGCCATCATCGCTTCACTCACCTGATGAGACTCTTGCCAAAACTGTAATCTGTCCTTAGCGTTAAGCTGACAGATCTCAACTGCGTTTTCTATCCTAGGCACAAGAATCAGCCAGGGGAACTGACTATCATTCATTAACAATACACAACAAAGTGGGAGCTCCCCGACTACATAGGTGTCTCGTTCCAGCCGCGGATCTAATTTAAACATCCAGTATATCCAGCTTAGTGGGTACCACCGTTAACAAAGCTCGTTGCCCTAGCGCAACGTTTGCATTAGGAAACACTATGGCTTCTCCGTCCATCTCGGCTACATAGGTGTGATCGGGATCTGAAGCCAGCACCGTTCCTTTAGCGTAATCCGTAAAGTTAGGCGTGTCATCGTCAAAATGTAACTGAAAATTTTCATGCTCGCGGTTGATGACCTGATTCACCCGATAGATCAACATGTCATTTTCTTGATACTCAGGTGAAAAATCAGCGTCTGAAATAAGCTTTGTCAGTGCAGTTTTTGCTTGTTCAAAACGACTCATATCGTTTTCACCAAACGGCCTGACTTTACCTAACTCCACCGTAAATGCATGTGCATGGTGGGTATGAGAGGAATAATAACTGAAAGTAGTAGTAGGACTTTCAGACAGCAAAATTGTTTTTACTCCGCACGCTGCCAGAAAGGCGAGTTGTGATTTGCTATGGATGCGCTCGTGCAAGTAGGGATATACCGCAAACTTTTCATTTTTCGAGTCGCGTATGGCTGTATGTAAATCATAGTGAATCCGTGTTGCTCCCTTTTCTGCGCTGGCGAAAAACGCCGTGATGGAGTCTTCTAGCAATTTAGCTCGCCTGCGTTCAGCGTTTATCAGTCCGGGCCCTTGTGAATGGGCACCGCTAAATAGACGATTCATATTCTCTTCAACGAACCGTTCGGCAATATCCATTGCTGCTAGATTACCAAACAGAAACAAGACACGATGCTTGAGCACTAACTGCCCAGTAAGAATGCGCTGAACCAGTTCGTCGCATATCTCAATGGGTGCAGTCTCGTTACCATGGACACCACATGACAATACAATATGTTTTAAAGTAACGCTCTCATTCTGAGGCGGCGCAAATTGGATAATTCCAGGTGCAACAACCTGCACAGTGGTTTCATTGTCGAGTGTAAAAGGAGGAATATTATTGAGAAGTTGAGGTTCGCGGCGGGAGATTTCAAGAAAATCTCCTGTTTCAATCAAACGTTGCATCGTTAATCCATCTAAAACGTTAATGCCGATAGTTTAACGGTAAGCAGAAAGAATTTCCAAAACGAAAGAAAAAGAAAAGGATAAGAGGTTAAGAATTATTCGTTACATCAGTCGTTTTCTTAAGGGCGAGTCACCAACAATAATTTCCTGATTCGTTAAACTGACAAATTCGTTCAATGGAATGGCTTTCGAGAACAAATAGCCCTGCCCCATCGTCAATCCCACTTCACGAAGAATGTGCAACTGCTCGAGGGTTTCGATACCTTCGGCAATGACATCACACTGCTTCGCTTTCCCTATTACCCGTGCCGCCTCGATAATGGCTTTATTGATTGGATTATCGCTCAGTTCAAGCACGAAGCTTTTATCGATTTTTAAGGCGTTGATATCCAGATCGCGTATATAAGCTAAATTTGAATAGCCCTTACCAAAATCGTCAACCGATATCCCTATTCCTAACTCTCGAATTTGCGAGAGTTGTTTCTTGACCATGAGTGAATTAGTCAGCGCGATATCTTCAGTTAATTCAAGCTCGATCCTTTTTAAATCAACTGCATAGCAATGACTTAAATATTTCAGATGACTAATAAGTTTGCTGTCATATAGCTGCGTAGGGGAAATATTGACTGACATCATGATATCAATGCCTCTGGAATTCAGCTCAGCGACACTGTAAAAGGCTCTGTCAAATGTCCAGTAAGCCAGCTCTTGCATCATATTGTAAGATTCAGCAGCTTCGATCAGCGGACCAGGAAAAAGCACTCCGTCTAAGGGATGATTCCAGCGTAACAAACATTCCGCACCGATTATCTTTAGCGTATTTAAATCCACCTGCGGCTGGAAATACAGTTCTAGTTCGTTATTTTGCAAGGCACGTTTCAGATCGGCTTTTAGCGCTAGGCTCCTGCCAGTGGCGGGTTTTTCATGGCCGTTAATAAAAAAATAATTTTCGTACTTATTTTCTTTAGCTTGTTTTAAAGCCGCTTCCGCGCGAGACACAAAAGCCGTTAAATTAAAGCCTTGTGTGGAGGCGCTTGTCACACCAACGTTAAAGTCGGCGATAAATGCGTGGTTATCATAGTGCATTGGCGTTTTAAAATGCTCTACCAAATGCTCAAATTTTGCTCGTAATTGCTTGTGACTTTTTTCGCCAGAAAAAACCACGCCAAAAACATCCCCACTAATACGTCCTATCTCCACGTCATTACCAAACAAAAAGCGTATACGATTGGCAATTTCGAGCAAGAAACGATCGCCAACTTTCATACCTAAACTGGTTGTAACATCAGAGAAACGCACAATATCTATGAGCATTAATGAAATATGCGAACCGACAGAAGCGCAGCGGTCAACCGTATCGATAAACGCGTATCGATTAGGAATGGTGGCGAGCGATGTATGCAAACTACTCATTGACCGAAAACTTCCTGCGCAACAAATTGCACTTCTAATATTAGCTATAGCTTATCAAAACACGGGGATATGGAATAGAGCAACTTAATGAAAGTATAATGCTGCATACGCAGGTATATAATTTCTACATCAGCGCAATGACTTTTAAATTCGCTGCCCAGTTTAAAAACTGGATGAATTTTACCCTTTCCCACTTAACTAAACAATCTTCAGGTGTGAGTAAGAAAAAAAAGAGAAAAGCTTTTTTCATGAAAGCAGTTCTCTTCTTTCGTATTTCAGCCATTTCGCCCCCGAACTTACAGCGCGAGAGAGATGACCTAATGTTAAAGATGAGATAGATCGACAGGCACTCCTGAGGTCTTATACAAACGCCTTAAGTCCCATAGGATGTAATCGGGTACGTTTTCGCCAAACTCACCATATACATTCTGAAAATAAAAATGCCCATTATGAAAAAGATAGAACTCGTCATCCTGGCGATTAATTAGTTCCATTGAACGTTCATGAAAAAGTAAGCACTCTTCCTGGGTGGAAAGCACACCTGGGGTGCGACACTCTGAATTGCTGGCCCCATTTCGTAACATGGTTCGCGAAATTTGAAGCGAATTTTCTTCAACCGTCCAAGTACCATAAAACCGGGTGACTTCATCTAGCGTGAGTTCTCCATCGCCGTTTTCATCATCCGTGGAGATAGTGTCGGCATCCCCATTTTCATGCAAAATAAAGTAGAACTGATTCAACGCAGACCCATCAAGGTCAAACTCAAAGGCATAAATGCCTGGTATTTCTTCCTTGTCCCAGGTTTTAGACTTTTCACTTAAATTGGCTTGATACACGTTTGCAAATGTTTCAACACCATTCGCATCACTCAAATTCACCTGTACTTTGTCGACAAAATTATCGCTTGAAACTTTACGCATTGCCATAGAGGTAAACGGGAAAACGTAATCACTGAGCCAGGATTGCGTGCTGCTTACATACTCTAATATCAGTGCATCGTTTTCAAACAGCCAATTCGCAGTAATACCGGTGATTTCGCCAACCGCCGTCCCATCCGCATTGAAGGTAAACTTATCAGCTCTTACATTAAAGTCGACCGCATCACTGTTGAGAGTCAACCCTTTACGGTTGCCCTGGTCCGCCAGGGGAATGTGCAGCGTTGTAGGTGTAGCAAACGAAATGAGGTATGTATCCATCGTGGCGGTAACTAACTCAGACGTTTCGACGACCTCATTTTCGCGTTCTGGATCATCAGGGAATAAAGTTTCGTGCGTATAGCGAACTGCTAAGCCAAGGGTGTCATCGGATTCACTCACCATCCTCAGGTTAACTTTCTGCAAGCCGTGTAAACGGCGCACACTTTGTTGAGGCTCACCTTCAAATGAAAAGCTCTCAGTGTAGCTTTCTTTGGCAAACTGAATGTCCAGGCTGCTACCTGAATGTTTCCAAGAAAAATCTACATTTTGATATTTCCCAGTATTGTCGGCGTTAAATTTAAACGCGTGATTTGCCATCTCGGTTCCGGCGAAATCGAGAAAATACAATTCAAAAGATGTGGGAAACGTCAAAGCACTGTCATAGATAGTGGGATCATCCAGGGTTTCTTTTTGCGCAGCGGTAAACTCTTCGGTAAGGAGAACCGAATTGACATATTCGTGCATGACTTCGCTATATCGCATAAGCTCGAGTGTATCGTCGAAGCCAGGCGGCAGAGCGAGTTCTGCATTATCTACAGCTTTATCAATCGCCACTTTTATCGCGGTAGCCAGGGTAAGAATATCTTGCTGAGATATATTTTCAGAAAGTCTTTCTACCACCGCTTGGGAATGAACTTCTTCACTTTCATTGGCTTCAATCAGTAAGCCATATTTCGCAGTAGTGAGATGGCTGACAATCACACCAAAATTTTCACTTGCCACTAAAACCTTGTCGTCGCCAGCGTCTTCAACCAGTTCATTTAATTCGCCCACCAGGGAGATTAAACCGGCCGTGATCTGACTTCCTGTTCCCATTGCTTTTATGGTGACAAATTTATCTAAGTCGCTGTCTACGAATTCAAGTTGAAAGGAATAGTGGCCATCGTTATCGGTGGTGGTGGTATGATCGGTCTCTACACCATCCAACATTAATGTGACATCGGCACCAGCGAGCGGCGCATCAGTAGCTATGCCATTAATCGTTAATCTGATTTTTTCTTCTACGGGAGGAGATTGAGTAACAGTTTGAGAGGAAGAACCCCCGCCACCACATCCCAACAGCGAGAGGGATAGTGCGCAGAGCACAACAGTAAATCGTTTCATATTTTATCCTTAGGTACTACTTGTCCAGACCAACCCACTCAATGAACAGCCAGACGCATCGACTAACGTTTATAAATAATGACTACACAGTCGGCGAAGGGATTCTAGAAGGATTGAGGGGGTGGGTAAAGGGAATTTTTTAAACGAAAGTAAATATAGATTATGACGAGGGTGCAGTTGGGAGATATAACTCCCAACTGCTTAAGTTTATTTCACTTCGCAGGCACGAAGCTTCCAAATTTTATCCACATAATCCTGAATAGAACGGTCTGAAGTAAACTTACCCATCTTAGCGGTGTTAATAATGGCCATTTTGGCCCAACGCGTTTTATCGCGATACGCCTCATCAACCTTGATTTGGGCGTCAGAGTAAGCGCGAAAATCCGCTAACACCATGTAAGCATCACCTTCATCTAGCAAACTTTGTTTGATTGATACCAATGCGCCTGGTTGACCCGGGGTAAAATAATCGGTTTCAAGCCAGTCAAGTATTGCCTTGATTTCTGCGTCTCGGTAATAGTAATCAAGGGGGTTATACCCGTCGTTTTTAAGCGCATCAACTTCGTCTACCGTCAGTCCAAAAATAAAAATATTGTCATCACCTACTTCCTCTGCGATTTCAATATTGGCCCCGTCCAGTGTTCCGATTGTCAATGCACCGTTAAGCGCCAACTTCATATTTCCTGTTCCGGACGCTTCTTTTCCTGCGGTACTGATTTGTTCAGATACATCTGAAGCGGGGATCATTTTTTCGGCCAACGAAACCCGATAATTGGGCATAAACACCACTTTAATTTTATTCTTCACCCGCGGGTCGTTATTGATTTTATTACCCACCATATTAATGGCGTAAATAATGTCTTTTGCAAGACGATAGCCTGGTGCGGCTTTCGCGCCAAAGATAAAAACTCGAGGGTGCATATCGTAATCGGGGTTTTCTAAAATACGGCGATATAACGCCATTATATGCAGTAGATTTAAATGTTGACGCTTGTATTCATGTAAACGTTTTATTTGCACGTCAAAAATTGCATTAACGTCAACATCAATATCTAAAGAGTGTTTTATCTCTTTTGCCAGACGTTGTTTATTAGCGTGTTTAACCTGCATAAACTGTTTTTGGAAAGTTTTATTTTCAGCGTGTTTTGACAAACCTTCCAGCTTGTTCAGGTCTAGCGGCCAGTCGTTACCAATTTTCTTGTCGATTAACGCTGATAATGCTGGGTTACAGGCTTTTAACCACCGTCGCGGGGTGATGCCATTTGTCACATTGGTAATTTTACCAGGCCATAACGCTTCGAACTCTGGGAACAAATTCTGTTTAACTAAGTGTGAATGAATTTCCGCCACCCCATTTACGGCGAACGACCCAATTACAGACAAATTGCCCATGCGGACCATTTTCTCGTTGCCTTCTTCGATGATAGAAAGTTTGGCTTTTTTCTCATTGTCTCCTGGCCATTTTTTATCAACTAATGCCATGAAACGATGGTTTATTTCGTAAATGATCTCTAAGTGCCGCGGTAGGATCTTCTCAATCATTCGCGCAGGCCATTTTTCAAGCGCTTCAGGTAACAAGGTATGGTTTGTATAAGCGAATACCTGTGTACAGATGTTCCAGGCTTTATCCCAATCAAGCTCAGCGCGATCAACCAGGATACGCATTAGTTCCGGGATCGCGATGGCAGGATGCGTGTCATTCAGTTGTATCACGACCTGTTCGACAAAGCGGCTCCAATCATCGCCATGGGCACGCTTATAGCGACGAATAATATCTTTTAACGAACATGAACAGAAAAAGTATTGTTGGACGAGACGCAACTCTTTACCCGCTTCCGTTTCGTCATTAGGGTAAAGAACTTTGGATATAGTTTCTGCGTGTACGTTTTCCCGTTGCGCATCCACATACCCACCAGCGTTAAACACGTCCCAGTTAAAATAATCCGACGCTTCGCTCTGCCACAAGCGTAACACGTTGACGGTTTTACCTTCATAGCCCACGACAGGAATGTCCCACGGCACACCTTTCACCGTCACCCCCGGGTGCCATTCTTTTTGAATGCGCCCATTTTCCCCATACTTTGTTTCTACATATCCATACAGCGAGACCTCCTGAATAGATTCAGGACGACAAATCTCCCATGGATTACCGTAGTCACGCCAGCTATCAGGCCGCTCAATCTGGGCACCGCTTTTAATTTCCTGCCTAAAAAGGCCATGTTCATAGTGAATACCATAACCAATAGCAGGCAGTTCCATGGTAGCCAGTGAATCAATAAAACAGGCGGCAAGACGCCCTAACCCACCGTTCCCCAATGCCATATCAGGCTCTTCTTCCATGATATCTGTCAGCTCAACTCCAAGCTCCTTTAACGCTTCTTGCGCCGTATCAAACAGACCCAGGTTATGCATATTATTTGAAAGTAATCGACCCATCAGAAATTCAGCGGAAAAATAGTGCACGGCTCGAGTATCATTCAGATAATGCGTTTTCTGCGTTTTACGTAACCCTTCTAATACATTCTCCTGGATGGCGGCGCAGGTGGCTTTCCACCATGCATGATTATTTGCTTTATTTTCATCAGTACCCAAGGTGCAGTGAAGGTGACGTATTACTGCCTCTTTGAAATCGATTTTATTGATGGCCTCAGAGGCCGTTGTAGACGGAGCTTTTGCTTTGCGACTCATGGGATGATTCTCACCGTGTTAGTTACCACAGGCATAAGGTGGTAATTAAGTTACGAAAACTGTTGAATGAAAACCAATATAGCAGCGTTTTAAGCAGCAATGTGTTAACAAAGTGTTAAATTATGCATTATTTTTCATGAAAACGTATGCAAGCCAACAAATCTTAACGCTTTGTTAACAATAAGATTGAAAGTTTATTACATTTTCATTAGTGGATGATGCTATTGACTAATTTTTGCGCTTCGTCCAGCAATAGTTGTAAGTGAGATTGACCTTTGAAGCTTTCAGCATAGATCTTATAAATTTGCTCGGTCCCGGAAGGGCGAGCGGCGAACCATCCATTTTCAGTAACTACTTTAACCCCACCTATCGCTGCACCATTCCCAGGCGCATGAGTTTGTACGGCAACAATCGGTTCACCTGCTAAAGAGTCATCTTTGATCACACTGGCATCCATCTGTAAAAGCTTTTTCTTTTGCACTAACGTAGCAGCTACGTCCTTCCTGATATAAACCGGCTCTCCAAAATGTGCGGTGAGTGCTTGGTAATGTAGACCAGGATCACTGCCTGTCACCGCCAGGATTTCAGCAGCCAGCAAGCACATAATAAATCCGTCTTTATCTGTTGCCCATGTTTCTCCATCGCGCTGTAAGAAAATGCCACCCGCACTTTCTTCACCTGCAAAGCCAATTTCTTTATTAGCCAGCCCCTGTACAAACCATTTAAAACCCACTGGCATTTCAGCCAGTTGCTTATCCAACCGTCCCACCACACGGTTAACCATACTACTGGAAACTAACGTCTTTCCTACTTTCAAAGTCGCAGGCCACTGTTTACGATGGCGGTATAAATAATCAATAGCCACCGCCAAGTAATGATTGGGATTCATCAGCCCAACGCTTTTGCACACAATTCCGTGGCGATCAAAATCAGGATCATTTCCCCACGCGAGGTCAAACTTGTCTTTAAGCTCAATTAAGCCGGCCATAGCACATGCAGATGAGCAATCCATGCGTAACTTGCCATCTTTATCACGGCGCATAAAGGCGAAACGCTGGTCAACGTTTTTGTTAACCACTGTGATATTAAGACCATATTTTTCTGCGATACGCTCCCAGTAACCGATTCCGGCTCCGCCAAGGGGATCGGTGCCAAGCTTTAAATTTGCTTTTGCAATGGCTTCCATATCAATGACCTGGTACAGATCATCGATGTAAGGTTCCATAAAATCTTCTTCTTTGACAAATCCTGATAGCCAGGCTTGTTCCAAAGATAACATTTTCACATTTCGATTCTGTTCAGCAATTAAAGCATTAGCCCGAACCTCGATGGCCTTGGTGACATCACTATCAGCGGGTCCGCCATGAGGGGGATTGTATTTAAAACCGCCATCTTCTGGTGGATTATGGGAAGGCGTAATTACCACACCATCAGCGCTAACAAGCTCATTAGCAAGGTTATGGCGAATAATGGTACGCGAAATTACGGGTGTAGGCGTGAAGCCTTGGCTCGCATTGTCCTTTAACTGTATTACCACATTCACCTTATTGGCGGCTAGTACCTGAATAGCGGTAAGCATTGCCGGTTCGGATAACGCATGGGTATCTTTACCAATAAATAAGGGACCGGTTATAGTGTTTGCTTTGCGATATTCTGCCAAGGCTTGACAGATTGCGGCGATATGCATTTCATTGAAAGTACGCTTCGCAGCACTACCACGGTGACCTGATGTGCCAAAGCTCACTGCCTGGGCGGGATCGGAGGGGTCTGGCGTCAATGTATAATACTGACTAACTAATTCAGCAACATTTATCAGTTGATCAGAAGCGGCTGGCTGGCCCGCTTGTTCGTGTAGTGCCATTGAAGGTCCTTAATTCAATTACTAAAATCTATTTTTCTACGGTCTCTGGTGCGAAGCGACCAGTAATCTCATCAATAATTTCCGAACTGTAGCCAAGCGTTTCCAACACTTCCTTTAACATGGCTACTTTCTTCGCAGAATTGTTGTTGGTGACCACCCAAAATGGACTATCCGGAATAGATTTGGGATTGGTACTAGAACCGTTTTCAAGTAATGCTTCTTTGCTTTGCGCGAAATAGATTCGGTTCTTTCCTCGAATCTGCTCAACTTTACCAAAGTCATTACCATGTAGTTGAAACAGTTGCGCTAACACGAAAAGGAACTGATCCACGCGTTTGCTAAACCTTGCCAGTTCCGCTTCAGAAACCCTTTCTAAGATGTCATGGCTTTCAGCTGAACAATCAGTTCGCGTAGTTTGCATTGGGGGTTTAACTTTTTCAATCGTGTCGTTCGGTGCTTGTTTGCCAGCCGGGGCCGGGGTTTCAGGCATGAGTAAGCGCCGCAAAATGTCAGAGGCGCTTTCCCCAATGTGCTTTGTCTGCCCAGCAATAAATGCGTATAAATCTTCATCAATATCAATTGTTTTCATAATTACTTCCTATTGAGAACGACTCATTATAGACAACCTGACTCGATGCTGCAGTAGTTAAAACCGTCAAAATCACCCTGTTTACCAATTTAGCGACCAAAGTAGCTTCTTTGTGCAAGCATTGGTCGAAAATGTATCTCGTACATTGACATGGAGGAGATATATTTTTAAACAGAGATCTTTAAGCGTAGCCACTGAACTTCTGATTTTATGCATTAAAAGGAATCTTCATCACTTTTAGTACACGTACCCTATACTTAAGTATCAGAGCACTCACCTATTCTTGCAAACAACTTGCTAGGATGTGGCACATGGGAGTTGATGTCAGGATATGAACATGAATGCACGATTTCACGCTGTGGTAAAAGCTTTGGGCCAGCATATTATTGGTAAGCAGGAACAAATTAAACTCGCCATTACGTGTCTGATAGCGAATGGCCATTTACTTATCGAAGATTTGCCTGGGATGGGTAAAACCACACTTTCACATGGGTTAGCTAGTGCCTTTGGCTTAAATTTCTCGCGCATACAGTTCACCTCAGATTTGTTACCCGCAGATATGCTGGGAGTCAATATTTTTGACAGTCAACAACACGAATTTACGTTTAAACCTGGGCCACTGTTTAACCAATTGGTGTTAGCAGATGAAATTAATCGCGCCAGTCCAAAAACACAGAGTGCGTTGTTAGAGGCTATGGAAGAACATCAGGTAAGTGTAGATGGAACAACTTACGCGCTTCCCCGCCCCTTTTTTGTTATTGGCACGCAAAATCCAAGTTACCAATCGGGTACATACCCTCTGCCTGAATCACAGCTTGACCGATTTCTAATGCGCATTTCTCTGGGTTACCCGAGCTGGGAAGCAGAAACAGCCATGTTGCAAGGGGGAGGCAACAGGCAGCAGTTCACAATGCCGGAAGTTATTTCCACCGCAGACTTGCTTGTCTATCAGCAGGAAGTCAATCAAATTCACTGTAGCGATAATGTGATCAGTTATATTTTGCGCTTAGTTACGCAAAGCAGAGAAGAAGGTGTCTACCCAAACGCCTTATCACCAAGAGCGAGTAAAGCGTTACTTCAAGCGGCCAAGGCTTGGGCTTATCTGCATGCGCGCGAGTTTGTCGTGCCGGAAGATATTCAGGCTGTATTTGTGGCAGTTGCCGAACATAGATTGCGCTCAGAACGTGATGACCCTCGCGAACAAAAAGTCCTTAGTGAACGCCTGTTAGAAAGTGTTGATCCCATTGCAGCGTGAGGCATAAGAATGCTCAATTATGTCAAACAAAGTTGGCAAGGTCGGGTAAATCAATGGCTGAATAAACGGATCCCAGCGGCCTCAAAACAGCGCCTGAATTTACGTTCGATATTTATTTTCCCTACCTGGTTCGGATTAGGTTACCTCGTTACCTGTGCAGGGTTATTCATTTTAGGAACCAATTACCAGAATAACTTAATGCTATTGCTTTTCGATTTGCTCCTTGGCTTATTTTTACTTAATCTGTTCGCCAGTTATATGAACTTTTCACGCCTGCAAATTCATGCCCTTCCCATTCAACCTGTGTTTGCTGGGGGTCACGCTTCATTAGCTATTCACCTGCAGCCCACCGATGAGGATGCACTTGCGCACGGCATGGTAAATGCCTGTTGGTGGAACGATAACACCGTACAATGTGTAGATTTGGACTCAGGGTACACGCGGATAAGCTTGCCCTACTTTACGCCCAAGCGGGGCATCTACTCATTACCCAGGGTGACACTTTTCAGTGAGTACCCCTTTGGCCTTTACCGCTGTTGGACCCACCTTAACCTGGATCAACATGTAATGGTATATCCAGCCCCGCATGCATCTAAAGTTCAATTACAGTTTAAACCTGGAAATGGTGAACAATATTCCACGCAACAAGAAGGACATGACGACTTTTACGCCTTACGTCCCTACCAGCAAGGTGAACCGCTTCATCGAGTAGCTTGGAAAAACGTGGCGAAAGGCGGTGAATGGGTAAGTAAATCATTTAGTCATGTACAGTCGCAGGCGGGTTATCTCGAGCTCATCACACCATGTTCCGATACAGAGCTTGAGTTAAGCCGCCTGTGTTACCAAATATTAACGCTTTCTGAGAATAACATATTGTTCGGTTTGAAACTGGGTAATGCGACAATCGAACCGTCTCAAGGAGAGCAACATAAGCACCGTTGTCTAGCTGCCTTAGCACACTACCCCACGACAGGCGAAATAGTGTGACTGCCGGTCGCCTACCCATCGAGGGTCACACGGCGAGTATGAGCATCGCCGTTTTTATCTGTGTGCTGTCACTAAGTCTGTTTGATCCCCTCATGATATGGGTAATCATGCTGTCTCTTTGCACTCTTTTTGTGCGGATTTCACTCTACCTGGGGTGGTATCAACACGCTCCCAGCCAACGAACGATAAATCTGCTAGCCATTTTAACTTCTCTGGCATTAACATGGTTTAGTTTTGATTTGGGCCTGTTACTCTCGATGATCAATCTTTTGGTAGCTGCGTGTTCATTAAAGCTAATAACACTCAGTAAACGAAAAGATTTTTTGCAACTATTTGCTTGCGGACTATTTTTAATTGGGTGTGGATTTATTTACCAGCAAAGCATTCTAAGTGCGCTTTTCTATTTTGCGACGTTATTATTTTTATTATTCGCTTTGCTCAGCTTCTTTACTCCTCAGTTGGCGTGGCAGAAAAGAATTAAGATAATTAGCTTCCAACTTCTGCAAGCATTGCCTATCGCGATAATTTTATTTTTGGTCATGCCTCATTTAAGTCCACTATGGAAGATGCCTACCAGTCAGACATCCAAGACTGGCCTGGCTGAAAAAGTCACGCCAGGAGACATTGCTAATTTAACTCAATCAGATGAACTGGTTTTTCACGCAACCTTCGACGGTAAGGTTCCTCCTCGCCAGGACAGATATTGGCGTGCGCTTACCTTGGAAGCTTTCGATGGTAGAACATGGGAAATCAGCCCTCACCGGGAACGGTTTCGGCAACGAAATCAGCGATTTAATAATGTATTTTCACCACTCACATCTACGCCATCTTATGATTATCAAGTTATCGCAGAGGCAAGTGGGCGTTCATGGTTATATGCTATCGACATTGCGGTTCCCGCAACCCGTGCAGATAACGAGCAGATATGGGTTTCAAGGGATTATCAACTAATCGCCAACCAACCATTGATGAGCAAACGTGCATATAATGTTAAATCTTATCCGGCAGCTCTTCTTCCCTCTCCCGACCTGGCGCTGGAAAGCCAACTTAATTTGATGGTTCCCAGCCAGGGTAATGAGAAAACCAGAAAATGGGTGACACAGCTACGACAAACGCACCCAGACAATCACCAATTCGTTGCAGCAGTAATGCACTACTTTGCACAACATCCGTTTGTCTACACACTTTCGCCGCCCCCCATGCGGCAGAACTTTGCTGATACGTTTCTGTTTGATAAAAGAGCGGGCTTTTGTTCACATTACGCCAGTGCTATGGCATACGTACTGCGACTTGCCGGTATTCCCGCACGCATGGTTACTGGCTATCAGGGAGGGGAACGGTTTAAAGATCAGGTGATTAGCGTTTATCAATATGATGCCCATGCCTGGGTGGAAGCTATCGTTAGTGACGCAGGATGGACGCGCTACGATCCTACGGCCGTTGTTGCTCCATCCCGCTTAAATGCAGGATTAAGAGAAGTATTAGAGACCTCCGGAGAGTTACAGCAGCACAACTTTTTTTCAGGTATCGGACAGGCTGGTGTAGTAAAGGAAATCAGGTTAATCGTTGCCCACTTAAATTATTTCTGGGGCAGATGGGTATTGGGGTTCGACCACCACCAGCAGGTCAATCTATTTACCTTATTATTCGGACAGCTTACCCCGCTTAAAATTACCTTTCTGATGCTGGGATGTATGTTGGCGATTAGTGGCTTTCTCGCTTTATATTTCTTGCCACGATGGAAGCGTAAATCGATTGATCCAGTTACCCAGCTTTATCTTCGCGCAGTTCAAATTATTAGCTCCGCATATGGGATTGCGCGTCATAATCAACCACCTCTGACATTTTTACAAGAGGCTGCAAACCTGCTCCCCGACGAAGCGAAAAGTCATTTTTATGAGATTACTCATACCTTTGTTGCTTATCACTACCAATATCCTCCCCTTGATGACAAAGCGTTTAACGCTGCATTATCGAAAATGCGTAAAGACCTCAAAGCGTTACAGAAAAAGGTGGTGAAGGTACCGGGTACTAATCGCGATTAACGATCTGCGCCATAGGAAAGCGTTTTTTTGCCTTTATGGCCAATCGGCGTACCCACCGCGAGGGCACAATAAGCGTAATAATATTAAAGGGGCCAGATTTAAAGCTTACTGCCTGAGGTTGACACACAATAGTTGTCACCATGCTAACGGAAATGGCTATGGCTCTGAATTCACCAGGCGTAACGACATTTAACGGACGTATAATGACCACCTTGTGTTTTGCACCTTTTTGACCTGCAAGTAAGGTATGGAACAGACTACACCGCCACCAACAGTATCCACTGACACAAAATAACACTGTTTCTATTAGAATTTGGAAACTGATGGGCAAGGGTGTACTCGCACTGTAAGACTATAATCAATAAGTGCAATCGATTTTCATACACCCTTGTCAATATGCCAAGACCAGCTTTCGATCAGGTAAAAAAAAGCCCGCTAACATTTAGCGGGCTTTTTCAAAAGACTTGAAGATATTACTTTTTCTCTCGACGAGCTTTAGCTTCTTCAATAACTTTGTCAGCTACGTTTTGTGGACATGCACTGTAGTGGCTGAATTCCATAGAGAATTGACCACGACCCGATGTCATTGTACGTAGGTGTCCGATATAACCGAACATTTCTGAAAGCGGAACGTCTGCTTTAATACGCACACCTGTTACACCTGCTTCCTGATCTTTGATCATGCCGCGACGACGGTTAAGGTCGCCGATAACATCACCTACGTGATCTTCCGGAGTAAACACGTCAACTTTCATGATCGGCTCAAGTAATTGAGGACCAGCTTTAGGCATTGACTGACGGAATGCGCCTTTCGCAGCGATTTCAAACGCGATAGCTGATGAGTCAACAGCGTGGAAAGCACCGTCATACAGTTCAACTTCAACGTCAAGAACCGGATAACCCGCAACAGGACCAATTTCCATCATGCTCTTGAAGCCTTTTTCGATGGCCGGGAAGAATTCCTTCGGTACGTTTCCGCCAACTACCGTTGACTTGAACGTAAAGCCAGAATTCTGTTCACCTGGGCGGATACGGTAATCAATTTTACCGAACTGACCAGAACCACCAGATTGCTTCTTATGCGTGTAGCTGTCTTCAACTTGCTGCGTGATCGTTTCACGGTATGCAACCTGAGGTTGACCTACAATCAGTTCTACTCCATAGGTACGCTTTAGAATGTCCACTTTAATATCTAAGTGAAGTTCACCCATACCTTTAAGAATCGTCTCACCAGAATCTTCATCAGTTTCTACGCGGAAAGACGGATCTTCTGCAACCATTTTACCGATTGCGATACCCATTTTCTCAGAGCCACCTTTATCTTTTGGTGCAACTGCAATTGAGATTACAGGCTCAGGGAAGACCATTGCTTCAAGCGTACAAGGATGCTTCACGTCACATAGTGTGTGACCGGTTTGAACATTCTTCATACCAACAATTGCAATGATGTCGCCAGCGTGTGCGGAAGTCAGTTCATTACGCTCATCAGCCTGCATTTCTACCATTCGGCCAACACGTTCAGTTTTACCTGTCGCCGAATTTAAAATGGTGTCACCTTTGTTGATTTTACCCGAATAAATACGCACAAACGTAAGCGCACCGAAACGGTCATCCATAATTTTAAACGCTAATGCTTTTAATGGCTCGTCAACAGATACGGTAGCCACTTCGCCAGTCTCGTTACCCTCTTCATCGGTAAGAGGCTGTGGTTCAACTTCTGTCGGAGACGGTAAATAATCAACAACGGCATCCAATACTAGCTGCATACCTTTATTTTTAAATGCCGAGCCACAGAATGTTGGGAAGAAAGCAAGATCGCGCGTACCTTTACGGATACAACGCTTAATGTCTTCAATCGAAGGCTCTTCGCCATCCATATAAGCCATCATCAGCTCGTCATCCTGCTCTACCGCAGTTTCGATGAGCGCTTCATGGTATTCATTGACTTTATCAACCATGTCTGCAGGCACATCTTGAATCGAGTAGTTCTCAGGAAGACCAGTGTCGTCCCAAACGTACGCTTTTTTCGTAAGCACATCTACGACACCGATGAAATCATCTTCAATGCCGATAGGTAGTGTCATTACAAGTGGCGTTGCACCAAGTACTTTCTTCACTTGGCCAACTACACGATAAAAATCAGCGCCCATACGGTCAAGTTTGTTGACGAAAATAATGCGCGAAACTTCTGATTCGTTCGCATAGCGCCAGTTGGTTTCTGATTGTGGTTCAACACCACCAGAACCACAGAAAACGCCGATCCCGCCATCAAGTACTTTCAAAGAGCGATATACTTCTACGGTAAAGTCAACGTGTCCGGGAGTGTCAATTACGTTTAAACGGTGATCCTTCCAGAAGCAACTAACCGCAGCTGACTGAATGGTAATACCACGTTCAGCTTCCTGCTCCATGAAGTCAGTTGTTGACTCACCGTCGTGTACTTCACCAGTTTTATGGATTTTACCGGTAAGTTTCAAAATACGTTCTGTAGTGGTAGTTTTACCCGCGTCTACGTGGGCGAAAATACCTATGTTTCTGTAATGAGATAAGTCTGCCATTGGTTCACTTTCGTTGGTTCAGTGTAAAAAAACGGCGGGATTATAAAGGATCTTGCTACCACATTTATACCTTTTTCAGCAGAAAGGTTAATTTCTGCTCGCAAAAACCGCCGCAACATTGGAATTAATCTATATATATCAACACGTTAATCGAAATAAATAAAATTTACTGATTTTATAAAAATTTAGCTTTGCCGAACGACTGTTACTGTAACTTCATCCCGGTCATGATAAAGGTGTCTAGCCTTCACGCTAAATTGATCATCTAATTTTACTAATCGTGATTTTAGGGACAACAACGCCTGTGAAACTGTTTCGTAACGCTGCTTCATTGGAAGTTTCAAATTAAATATAGCGTGTAGAGAGCGGCCCGTCACTAACCAGTCACCCATTAATTTTGCAACCCGATCAGGCTGTTCAATCATATCACACACCAGCAAATCTACTTTATGATGTTGTGGTCTATAGGTGAAGCCATCTGCAGCAAAATGGGCTACCTGTCCCGTTGCCATCAATTTTTCATCAATTAAACCATTATCTACCGCTTCAACATACATCTCCCGAGTGACCAGCTGGTATGTCCAACCACCGGGACAGGCGCCCAAATCAACTGCTCGCGCCCCAGCTCTGAATACTAATCTGCGCTCACTGTCATTCAACATAGTCAAAATGGCCTCTTCCAGTTTCAACGTAGACCGACTCGGCGCTGATGAAGGAAACTTTAATCGGCAGACCCCCAGTTCAAATGGGCTGCGTGTATGGGGGTAACTGATCGCTAGTTTACAAGTATTAAAGTCAGTGAAAAACACATGCAACACAGGATACAGTAATTTCTCCTGCTTGGTTAGGTAATTCTCCTTGCGGAGTGCCTGTCGCAACGGCACGGCGAATTTTCGGCAAAATTTGGCCAGGCCTTTACCTTCGTCGGTATCAGGATATTCCACCCACACTGCTCCAAACTTGTCCGCGTGTTTCGTCACTTCATTTAGAATGGGAGAAATTCGGTCTGAAGGTTCCAGATCCGATAACACAGCTATAACCCAAATCAGTTGACGGGGAAAAATCGTATTTTTCACATCGAATTCATTGGAAATAAACGTTTCTGACGGGGGTTCATAAAACGGGAATTCTACAAACCCCTGATTAGGTCGAAAAATTGGATATCCGTAAATATTCTGCTGGGCGGTTCGTTCTGCGAGCTCTTTAGCTGTATCAGATTCGTACCCGCTGCGGCAGTATGCTATCAAACTAGTCATTATTGAATCCCCGTAAACTTGCTGCAAACAGGCACAACCAGCCAATTATGAAAGCCACTCCACCGACAGGTGTAATAGGGCCGAAAACAGGCTGCCCCGTGGTCGCCAACAGGTACAAGCTACCACTAAATAACAAACTCCCAATGAGGAAAGCCCAGCCCGCCCGTTTGAGCCAGCGATGATGACCAAATGCTGATAAGGCGGGCAATAACAGCATTGCCAGTGCATGATACATTTGATAACGCACCCCCGTTTCAAACACCTTCAACGCGTCTGCACTTAACGAATCCTTTAATTCGTGGGCCGCAAATGCACCTAAAACCACTGCTAAAAATGCACTTAACGCGCCCGCGACAAAAAATAATCTCATGCAATACACCGTTCTTTTATAAAATGGATGGTCTTTTCAATTGCGGTCTGGAGGTTGTCCTCTAGAGACAAGCCACTCGCTTTTCGTGGCTTGAAACTATGGTCACCATCCCCAACGATTGATGTTTGAATACTCTGACTTAGGGAATATTGTTTTATCTCATCGGCTGTACCAAAAGGGTCTCGCTCACCCTGCAAAATCAGAAAGGGAGTTTGTAAGTCAGCTAAATGAGAAGTTCGTGTTTTTTCTGGCTTTCCAGGAGGATGAAACGGATAACCAAACACCACTCCTCCTTTTATCCTGCACTTATCGGCGATTAACGTCGCCACCCTTCCTCCCATGGATTTTCCACCTATGAAAGTTGGCATGGAGTTTTGGTTTTGCATACTTTGCGTGATGATCTCATGAAAATGCGTTTCTAACAGGGGCATCTTGTCTGGAGGACGTCGTGTACCAGTCTGCTGAATACGTTGCATATAGGGAAAATCAAAAAGCAAAACCTCTACATCCCGCTGCGCTATTTCATTTGCTATTGTCTGCATAAAGTCTGATGATTTCCCTGCACCAGCCCCATGAGCAAGAATTATTCTGGCGATAGGGGAACTACGCGCCTTTTTCATCTCAATACTAAAGGACATCTTGTTCTTCCTCTACCTGAGTTAACACCCAGCTGCGAAAAGCGGCGATTTTACCTAACTCTGCCTGAGTTTCGTCACACACTAAATAAAACGCATCCCGACTCTCTACTTTTTCTTCAAAAGGTATCACCAACCGACCAGCATCAAGCTCAGGCCGTGCAAGCACGGTATTTCCCAATGCGATCCCCTGCCCCAACGCAGCGGCCTGTAGCACCAGCATTGAATGGCTGAACACAGGTCCCTGATTGACATTCACCCCCTGAACCCCCACGTTTTTTAGCCAGTCCTTCCAAGCAGCCCGGCTCGAATCATGTAAAAGAACATGGTGCTTTAAATCTGATAGATTATTCAGTGGTTTAGGCCCGTTAAACAACATTGGAGAACACAAAGGTGTAAGGAACTCTGTATGTAATTTATCGGCATTCACGCCACTCCAGCGCCCTTTACCGTAGTAAATAGCGACATCAACGTCATCATCCAAAAAACCTTCATCAAAATCGACTGCTTTGATTCTGACATCTATATCAGGATGGGCCTGACTAAACTTGCTGATTCGTGGCACCAGCCATTGACTGGCAAAACTGGGTGGCATTGCCACGGTAACGGCGCCTTTGGAGCCCTTAGCGAGTAATTTTTCGGTGGCTTCCTGAAGATTTTTAAAGATGTCCTTCAGTTCAAGAAAGTAAGCCTGCCCTTCTTCAGTAAGTAATAATGTCCGATTACGGCGAAGAAAAAGTTTCATGGATAAGTAATCTTCAAGCGCCTTGATTTGATGACTCACTGCAGCCTGCGTCACAAACAGCTCGTCAGCAGCACGGGTAAAACTTAAGTGGCGCGCCGCAGCTTCAAAGGCCTTGAGTGCGTTTAGAGGAGGTAATCTTCGATACATCTGGTTAATTCAACATAGTGAAATAAGGGCTACATTAGCATTAGTTTTTTTAATGCACATACCATACTTTAACTCGTTTTCAAGTTTACGAAAAGTTGTTTATTATTTCCTCGCAGTAAAAAATACTCTTTTTATTTCATGGAGTAAGACTGTAACGACTTGTTAAAAATTTAACATTTCAGCAACCAAGATTAAATTACTTATATTAGGTGTGGTATGAAAAAATTACTTTTAGCTTCTATTTCTGTTGTCGCCTTTGCGTCAGCAGCCGTCAATGCGACTGAAAAACATCCTGACATCCATTATCAAAACTTAAATACTATGGCTTACCAAGCCATTGATTTAGGTTCAATTAAGCCAGTCATTGAATTGACAGAAACAATTCAAGTTCAGGTGGACAAGGCCTTTGCCGCTGAAATGAGTCCTGTAAATAAAGACGCTTTGCTAGTGAAAAATGCCTCACGCAAAATGCGCAAAATTACGAGAATACGTAGCGAGTAATACCCTATACACACCTGATAAGCAGCTGGCGGTATATGCCGCCAGTGATGCTTACTCATCCTATTGATGCGATTTACTTTCGCTTGTATCTAATTCGGCAAATCCTTTTACCAAATCATCAAGTGCTTTCATCTGTTCCAGATACGCTTGCAACTTATCTAATGGCAATGCACAGGGCCCATCACACTTTGCTTGCTCCGGATCAGGATGAGCTTCAATAAACAGCCCTGCCAACCCTAAAGCCATACCGCTACGAGCTAACTGAGCCGCTTGTGCTCGCCGGCCATCAGCAGAACTTTCTCGGCCGCCCGGTTTTTGCAACGCATGCGTCGCATCAAAGATTACAGGCGCATACTCTTTCATCGCGTCCATGCCTAACATGTCCACTACAAGGTTGTTATAACCGAAACAACTTCCTCGCTCACACAGAATAATTTTATCATTCCCCGCTTCAGCAAACTTGTTGATAATATGCTTCATTTCATGCGGTGCTAAAAATTGCGGTTTCTTTACATTGATTACCGCATTGGTTTTTGCCATGGCAACCACCAGATCCGTTTGTCGTGCCAGGAAAGCCGGTAATTGGATGACATCAACTATTTCAGCTACCGGTGCCGCTTGATGGGGCTCGTGTACATCCGTAATTAATGGTACAGAGAAGGTATTTTTAATTTCTTCAAAAATCTTAAGCCCTTCTTCCATGCCCGGCCCCCGAAAAGAATGCACAGAAGATCGGTTTGCTTTATCGAATGACGCCTTAAAAACATAAGGAATACCTAACTTTTCCGTCACCCTGACATAGTGCTCGGCGATGCGCATGGCTAGATCCCGTGACTCCAATACGTTCATGCCGCCAAAAAGCACAAACGGTGATGAGTTAGCCACCTGTATATTATTGATTGAAACCACAGATTTGGATTCATTCATAAGCAATGATTACTCTCCTAAAAAAACATGGGCTGTTTGGTGATGGCGACATTGGCAATCAAAACTACCCAGATAATCGCACCAATAAAGCCAATCCAACGCATAGGTGCATTTCTTCCCCACTTTAATGCGAACATGCCCAGTAAAATGTAGGCAATTAAACCTACTACCTTAAACGTTACCCAATCGTGCACAAATGGATACTGCGAAATAATAATGCATAGCCATAGGGCACTAAGTAACAGAATTGTATCGATAACGTGAGGAACGATTTTCACCCATTTCTTCTGCAAAAATGTGGGATTAAATTGTGCCCATATAAATCGTATGACAAATAAAAGTACACTTAATGCTATAGCGGTTAAGTGGATATGCTTTGCAGCTGCATACATGGTAGTTACCTTATTGTTGTTCTAAATCGGCGTAATCATGTTGTACCTGCATGAATAAATCAATGTTTTCAAGCAAGTAAGAAACTAAACGAGGATCGAAATGTTTACCCGACTCCTCTTTTAGCGTGTTCTTCACTTTATCCACCGGCCATCCGTTTTTGTAAGGCCGTTTATTAAGTAAGGCGTCAAATACATCGACTAAAGCAGCGATTCTGCTCTCAAGTGCAATTTCCTTCTCTTTTAACCCATCCGGATAACCCGTTCCGTCCCACCGCTCGTGATGTTGCTTGGCCAAGGTGGCGGCAAGCTGAATCGTTGGCTTGTCTGAATCTTTAAGGATTTGATAACCAAACTCAGCGTGTCGACGAATTTGAAACATTTCGGTCTCGGTAAGCGGATCTGTTTTGTGTAATATAGCGGGTGAAATCAGCGCATTGCCTACATCGTGCAATGGAATGGCCAACATCAGCGTTTTCACCCGCCGTTCTTCCATTTTAAGGCCTCTGGCAAATAGCTCTGCCATTTTCACCATTCTTTCAATATGCCGGTTACCCTGCGGTTCATGATCAAGCGCTTTACTTAAACGTTCGATCACTTCGCGTTGCGTGTCTTCTATTTCGTTGGTTAACAACAGGTTTTCAAATGCTATTTGCACATTGTCGGAAAACAGCTTCACCAGACGTTTATCCGTTTCCCCTACTTTCCTGGACAGGCCTGTCAGATAGAGTAAGGAACCATTTCGATTTTTACTGTCACAATACGCCACCACGTAATCTTCGCCGTAAACAATCTGCTTGGTACGCAATGCTTCTTTACACAACGCATACACATTTTCATCCACCGCAGCCTTTAACTTCAGGCCTTCCTTGTCTGCATACTCACCGTTTCCCGCGAAAACATAGAGATCGTCAGTTGTATGTTTACCAAATGGCTTGGGTAGCACCACGGCAGTGGTAATATAGGCCGCATCTTTGGCACACCCTAATATTGATGAGAGTTGCTGAATAAGGCCTTGGATAAATTTTTCAAGTGAATAGGTGGCAAATAAATCCGTCGAGGCATCGATGATTTTTTCAAGACCTGCACGATTCTCTTCAATCGAAATAATGTCGCGATACGAGCGCAATGCAGCGATGATCACGGTAAATAATTTTTGCGCGGTAAGTTCAGTTTTGGATTTATAGTCATTAATGTCGTAATTGATAATGACATGCTTTTCCGGGGCCTGACCAGGTTGGCCAGTACGTAAAATGATTCGGGTAAAGTGGTTATCTAATTCATCTCTGACAAACTGGGTAACTTCAAGCCCCGCTTCATCCGTCTCCATGACAACATCCAACAGGACGACAGCGATATCATCATGTTCCCGGAACAACTTTTTTGCTTCAGCTCCTGAATACGCACTGATAAATTTGAGGCGTTTTCCATTTAAAATAAAATCACTCAAAGCCAACTTAGTGACCGCATGAACTTCCGGTTCATCGTCAACTACTAACACCTTCCAAAAACCTAATTCTTCGATGGGGGGTTCGTCGGTATCTTCAGCGAATAACAGGTCATCATTCATGTTATTTATACTCTTTTTACCGCTTTGCTATTTGCATACTACTGCAAGTTCAATTATTCGCAAGTGCACCAGCGTCCAAAGGTGACGCGGTCGAGCAAATTTATGTCTTTAATAGTGGTGACATCGCTAAAGCCATGTCGGGCAAATATTTCTCTCACAGCAACTCCCTGTTCGAAACCATGTTCCATCAACAATATACCGTTGTCGGTCAAATGGGCGGAGGCACCAGCGAGGATCTGATGTATATCATCCAATCCATCTTCACCTGCGGTTAATGCAGAGGTGGGTTCGAAGCGCACATCACCTTGCGCTAAATACTCACTTGCTGATTCTACATAAGGGGGATTACTGACGATGACATTGAAGGTTTGATTCCTAAGTGCAGAAAACCAATCACTTTGCATAAAGGTAACATTGGAAATTTGATTTAGTAAGGCATTTGATTTTGCCAACGCGATGGCATCTGGCACCTTATCCACTCCGATCACGTCAGCATCTGGCAGTTCACTTGCTAACGCAATAGCGATAGCACCTGTTCCGGTACCTAAATCCAGAATCACTGGGTTATCGATATTATTTAGCGCAAGGGTCTTTTCTACAATTAACTCGGTTTCCGGGCGTGGAATTAAGGTGGCGGCAGAAACGTTAAATGTAAGCGACCAAAATTCCTGATATCCGCGCAAATAAGCAATGGGTTTGCCTTGTTTGCGTTGCGCAACCAATTCCATGAAACGCTCAAGATGTGATGCAGTAATTTCTCGCTCAGGCCAGGTATAAAGATAACTTTGGGATTCCCCCAGACAGTGACAGAGCAGAGCCCGTGAATCAATCGAGGGAGACTCTGTCCCCACGAGCTCTTGTTGTGCCCACCGTAGCGCCTGTTCGATGCGCATCACAATCTATTCGTCTGAGAGCGAGGCAAGTAAATCAGCCTGATGTTCCTGCCTGATAGGCTCTACCAGCGCAGCCAGATCGCCTTCCACTACTTCATCCAGCTTGTACAATGTCAGGTTGATGCGGTGATCCGTGACCCTGCCCTGAGGGAAGTTATACGTCCGAATGCGCTCAGAACGGTCGCCACTCCCTACCAGATTGCGTCGTGTAGTGGCTTCTTCTTTCGCCCGCTTTTCTTCTTCAATTTGGTTCAACCGTGCCTGTAAAACAGACATCGCCTTGGCGCGATTCTTATGCTGAGAACGCTCATCCTGACACTCTACTACTAAGCCAGTAGGCAAATGCGTGATACGAATAGCAGAGTCAGTTTTGTTAACGTGCTGTCCCCCGGCTCCGGAGGCTCGGAAAGTGTCAACTCTCAGTTCTGCCGGATTGATCTCAATGGCTTGTGACTCGGGAATCTCGGGCAACACCGCCACTGTGCATGCTGATGTATGAATTCGCCCCTGAGATTCTGTTTCAGGCACCCGTTGAACACGGTGACCGCCAGACTCAAATTTCATTACCCCATAAACGCCTTCACCTGAAAGATTGGCGATAACCTCTTTAAATCCACCATGCTCGCCTTCATTTGCACTTACCAATTCGACTTTCCAACCACGGGATTCAGCATAACGGCTATACATTCTGAACAAGTCCCCAGCGAAAATAGCCGCTTCATCCCCCCCGGCTCCTGCACGAATTTCTAAAAAGCAGTTATGATCGTCGTTAGGATCCTTTGGCAGAAGTAATATTTGCAATTCGCTTTCAAGGCTTTCTAATTGTGCTTTCGCTTCTTTTATCTCTTCCTGCGCCATCTCACGCATTTCAGCATCATCTTCATTTAACATTTCTTGGGCTGATTCAAGATTTTTTTGCGCTTGCTGATAAGCGTTAAAGCCGGCCACTACATCCTCTAACTGGCTGAACTCCTTTGATAAATTCCTGAATTTATCTTGATTTCCAATCACCTCCGGATCGCCAAGCAGCGCTTGCACTTCATCAAAACGTTCTACCAGATTTTCGAGTTTTCTAATGACCGATTCTTTCATACGTAAGTACTAAACCTTTCACAAATAGTGATAATAATTTATTTTTCGTTCTGATTGATATCAGAAGACAGTTCCAGTGCTTGTTCCAGCCACTGCGTGATATTGGTGTTATTCTCTGCTGCCGCCTCGCGCAGCACACGAGTGGGCCCATGCATCAATGCATTGGTTAATTTGTAAGCCAGCTCCTGCATGACATCGTCGGCAGCCTTGCCTTCCTGTAACTGATTTACCGCGCGAGATACCAACTGATCGCGTTGCGCTAAACTGCGTTGCCGATATTGTTTTACCAAATCTATAGATTGCTGTGATAGTTGCCAGTTAAGGAAATTATCTACGTACAACGCGATAATTTTTTCAGCTTCCTGGGCTGCCATTTCTCGTGATGCGAGATTCTTTTCCACAATATGCTGAAGATCATCGACGGTATACAAATACGCGTCACCTAGCTCATTCACCTGTGCTTCAATGTCGCGAGGCACGGCTAAATCTACTAAGAAGATAGGTCGGTTTCGACGCTGTTTCAACGCATCTTCAACCATTCCTTTACCAATCAACGGCAACTGACTGGCGGTAGAACTTATTACAATATCATACTCTTTTAACTGCGCCGGAAGCTGAGAAAGTGTTAACACTTTAGCCCCTAGTTTATCTGCCAGATTCTGGGCCCGTGCCACGGTGCGATTTGCCACGGCAATCTGAACAACGCCCTGCTCTTTTAAATGCTGCGCAACCAGTTCAATTGTTTCTCCAGCACCCACCAATAATACTGCACGCTTTGGTAATGCGGAAAAAATATGTTTGGCGAGTTGAACGGCGGCAAAGGCTACCGACACTGCATTAGCACCAATATCCGTATCTGTGCGCACTTTTTTCGCTACAGCAAAGGTTTGCTGGAAGAGCTTTTCAAACCCCGAACCGACCATTCCTGAATGCTTCGCGTCAGTATAGGCTTGCTTAACCTGACCTAAAATCTGCGGTTCGCCTAATATTAACGAATCCAGACCACTGGCAACGCGCATGACATGCTGGACAGCATGTTGATCAAGATAGCAGTAACTATGTGAGATGATCTCTTGATGAGATAATCGATGAAAAGACGCTAACCACTCGCTCACTGATTCCATTGCCAGTTGCGGTGCTTCTACGTAAATTTCGGTTCGATTACAGGTCGAAACGATCACCGCTTCCTGCACTCCAGGCAATGCCTTCAGAGATGCCAGCGCTGCCACCATCGAGTCTGGCGTAAACGCCACTTTCTCGCGTAGTTCAACAGGTGCAGTTGTGTGATTAATTCCGAGGGCTAGTAAGGTCATTCAATTTCATACTGACAGAGTCGGAGCGCATTGTACGAAAAACGCAAATTGATTGAAAGTACAGATGCATTTGTGTTCCTATAACCACCATAAAAACACACGTAAATCGAAAATTTTTTATGCAATTTTATTTGCGATACATTTTAGTGTTCTCACTACTCACCCTGTACGGATGTTCATCCTTACCTGAGGGACCTAAGGAAGCGGTAAACCTGCCAAAGCAAGTTGCTGCGTTGGAAAAAGTGACCGCCTGGCAACTAAAAGGGAAAATGGCCATTCGAAACCACCAAGAGGCAGTAAGTGCCAATGTCAGATGGGATGTTCAGCGCAACAACTTTCATTTTACGCTGACAAATTTTTTAGGTATTACCTTGGTAGATATGGTGGCACAGCCCGGATTAGCTACGCTGACCGCGAATGATACTGAATATACTCATCATAATGCCAGTGAGCTAATTGCCCAGGTTACCGGATGGGATATACCCCTTGCGGATTTATTGGCCTGGGTAAAAGGTCTACCTAAGCATAAAGATTATTATACCCTGTCTGAACATGGTCTGTTACGTTCCCTTGCGCCTGCATGCAATCGGTGTCATGACTGGCAAATCGTTTACGATAATTACGCTAAAATCGGCGAGGTGTGGCTTCCGCATAGCCTTGTTATGACCCGCGCTGATGACCCTAAACAATTTATTAAAATTCGGATTTCTGAATGGATAATCTATTAGACGATTGGTGGCCAAGCCCGGCGAAACTTAATCTTTTCTTACATATTCTTGGACGAAATCAAAAGGGTTACCATCTGTTACAAACCCTGTTTCAGATGTTGGATGTTGGGGACCGACTCGCATTTAAGCTTACAAATGATGCAAAAATCAGCTTATCTACCCCCCTAAAGGGTGTCCCTGAGGAGGAAAATCTCATCATTCGGGCAGCCAAGCTGCTGCAGTCTACCTGTGGCATTAGCAAAGGTGTGACCATTACACTGGATAAACACCTTCCGATGGGAGGGGGTATTGGGGGCGGCTCCTCGAATGCTGCAACCACCCTGGTTGCATTGAACGAGCTTTGGAACTGTAAACTAAACAACACACAGTTGGCGGAACTTGGCTTAGCTTTGGGTGCCGACGTGCCTATATTTATTCATGGCCAGACCGCATTCGCCAGTGGTGTGGGTGAACAAATTTTTCCCATACAGTTGCCGTCACAATGGTATCTGGTGGCTAATCCTGGAATTCATGTGAGTACCGCTGAAGTCTTTGCCGCGCCTGAGCTTCCCCGAAATGCCAGCCCTATTCGCTGGGATAACTATAAATTTGAAGAAACGCGAAACGATTGCCAAACTTTCGTTACAAACAGGCATCCCGAAGTTGCAAAATTATTACAGTGGTTGGTACACTACGCACCGTCGCGGATGACGGGCACGGGAGCGTGTGTGTTCGCCACCTTTGCAACTGAAGCGCAGGCCATGGAAATTCAGGCCAAATTACCTGAGAAATGGACCAGTTTTATTGCTAAAGGTGTGGAGCAATCGCCACTAAAAATAAAACAACAAGCAGTGCGCGCCGCATCAGACATGTAGTTTTTTACAATTGGGGTATAGCCAAGTTGGTAAGGCAGCGGGTTTTGATCCCGCCATTCGTAGGTTCGAGTCCTGCTACCCCAGCCACCTCTTCTCAAAAACGCACTGAGGAATAACTTGTGCCAGACATGAAGCTCTTTGCAGGTAATGCAGTACCAGAACTTGCCCAGAAGGTCGCTGACCGCCTTTATACTAAACTGGGTAAAGCCAGTGTTGGCAGATTCAGCGACGGTGAAATCAGCGTCGAAATACATGAGAACGTCCGTGGATCGGACGTTTTTATTATTCAGTCTACCTGCGCACCGACGAACGATAACCTGATGGAGCTGATCGTGATGATTGATGCCTTGCGTCGAGCATCGGCCGGAAGGATCACCGCGGTTATTCCTTATTTTGGCTATGCCAGACAAGACCGCCGGGTGCGTTCCGCTCGGGTCCCCATTACCGCTAAGGTAGTGGCTGACTTCCTATCCAATGTGGGTGTTGATCGTGTTTTAACTATCGACTTACATGCTGAACAGATTCAGGGCTTCTTTGATGTACCGGTTGATAACGCGTTCGGCACCCCTATCCTGATGGCTGATATGATGAAACGGGATTTCGTTGACCCTGTCGTTGTATCGCCTGATATTGGCGGGGTGGTTAGAGCGCGCGCAACCGCAAAACTGTTAAACGATACAGACTTGGCCATTATCGATAAACGTCGTCCGAAAGCCAACGTCGCGCAGGTGATGAACATTATCGGTGATGTTAAGGACCGCGACTGTATTATTGTAGATGATATGATAGATACAGGTGGTACCTTAGCAAAAGCCGCGGAAGCACTAAAAAACCACGGCGCCCGTAAAGTCTATGCTTACGCAACTCACGCTATATTCTCGGGGAATGCGGCAAAGAATCTGAAAGATTCTATGATTGATGAGATCATTGTTACCGATAGCATTCCATTACAAGATGATATGCGCGCGATTGACAAAGTGAAGCAATTAACGCTGTCAGAAATGCTGGCGGAGACCATTCGTCGTATCAGTAATGAAGAATCAATCTCGGCAATGTTCGAATATTAATTATTTGGCCATCGGTATGCTGCCGATGGCCTTTTCTCGTTGCACCAACCCTGCTATCACTTGATTTCCCCTCTCCCCTCTGCCTAAGATAAGATATTCTCTTTTACCGGCAGTAAAACGCGTTATGACTAAACCACTATTTACTTTTGCAATAGGCTTAACCTTACTAGGTTGTTCCCCTGAGCTTTCATCAAATAATACTCCGCCTGTTGCCGTCGAAGAAGCCAGCGTTCAGCCCCAGGAGGTAAAAATGAAAGCACCGAAACAGGAAAAAAGCGATAAAGGCATAATGCAAAGTATGACGGGCACTGTTGTATATAAAAATCTTGAAGGGGGTTTTTATGGTTTCATCAATGAAAACAATGAAAAATTCACCTTCCAAAAATTGCCTCAGGAATTTAACAAGCACGGTCTAAAAATCAAAGTGTGGGGTAAGCCGCGTAAAGATGTGATGACATTTACCCAGTATGGGACTGTGTTTGAAGTGGAAAAAGCCGAAATCATTGACGATTCGCAAGTAAAACCAATTAACGACCGTCACTAAACTCTTCAGGCGGCTTTGGCACTTTGCCGTGCCTAGTTGTTGACTTGCCGAAGCTCGACACGTTGTATTTCATCGCCTACAAATGTGTAAAGCTCTGGCGAAAGCGAGTGAGTGTCTCCAAATCCGATTTCGTTGATGATACTGATCAAAGTACGTAGGTGTTCGGGGTTATCCTTGCGTGCGCATAACACAAAATTCTTATGCGTAAAGTTTATCACCACCTGGCCCCCCATTTGTTGTTCAACCCCGTGCCAGAAACTGGGATACAAGATAGTGCACGCGGCCATTTCATCAAGACGTATCTCCCACACGGCTTCGCTGGCAATAACCTGACTATTTTGAATAGCTGCAAAACCTGTGTCCAGGCCTCGATCCCACATTTGTTCTTCGCTGATATTATGTTTAGCCATCAGCAACGGGCTTAGCGAAAGGTAATTCTCACCATCATCAATGGCAAATGTGAGTAACAAATCATGGGTCAATACTTTATAAAACGGCATTGAGTCCGGTGATTGCTTGTGGATAGGTTCCAATTCTTTTAAATATTTACGGTTTTTAATTCGTGGATAAATCACCACGTCCGCACTTTTTCTATTAAGTTGTTTTTTTATATATGACAGCATCGGTTTGTCTTAGATTCGGCTTGCTTTGCTTTTAGTAAAGTATAGAGCAATGTAGGTTAGTTGTTTGGAATCGTGCTTTCAATGACTTGCCCGTTTTGTTTATAAATGACACCGGCTTTCATGACTAAATCCACGTGTTGTAATAAATTGATATAACGCAGGACATCACCCTTTACACCGATGATATCTGCACTTTTTCCTTCGCTAACTGAGCCAAAACTATCGCTCACCCCCATCATTACCGCTGGCCACCAGGTCGCAGCGCGCAGCGTTTCCATCGGGGTCATAGCAAATTCTTCAACCCAAATCGCTAGTTCGTTCCAGGTGCTCTGACAATGAAATTTGGTGGGTATACCACTGTCCGTTCCTGTTAAGAGCACCACTCCAGCTTCTTTCAATTGGGCAAATTTTCGTTTTAAGGTAGGTTTGCGTAGTGGGGTAAGCTGCATATAGGCAAGTGTTCCTGGCGCTTTCAACGACTGCCGGATGTCTTCTATAGTGTCGTCTCTAAGCCCGCGATGCCAACAGTTATTGTCTAACTTTTCCGGATTGGCTACGGTCAGCTCATAATTCCATAACCCTTCGATGGTGGGCGTCCAAAATAACGGCCCGCCTGCCACTCTTCCTGTTGCGGTTCTGGCGCGTAATGCCTGGATAATATCTTCATCATATTCAGGCGCTGTTGTGAGTCCAGTATGTTCAAAGTTATCCACGCCGATTTTCAGGCCGACTTTAATTTCTTCAGGACGGTGAGAATGTGCAACAACTTTGAGGCCTCGCGCATGAGCTTGTTCGACAATCGTTTTAGCCGCGTTCAGCGGCATTTTGTCCTGATCCACTAGTTTTATGATATCTACGCCAGCATCGGCCAATTGATTGACTTTCTGTTTTGCTTCTTGGACTGTCTTTACTCCCCAGCGGTAGTGCTGAGTGCCGGGGTAAGGTTCGGCTTGTAAAAAAGGACCTGAAACATACAAGTGAGGGCCTGCCAGCTTCCCAGTTTCAATTTTATTTTTAAGGGTGATAGATTCTTCAAGTGGGGCACCGAGATCCCGTGCACTGGTGACCCCCGCCAATAATAATTGTAAAGCGCTGGCTGGCATGATTTCATCTTTTAAGCGGTTGCGATAGGTAGGATGCCAGTGTTCATAATCGGCATGGCCATTTAACATCAGGTGCGCGTGGTTCTCCCACAGCCCTGGCAGCAGATCCATGCCTTCAGTGCTGACAACCTTATACTCTGAGGGTACGTCTAGGGTGTTAATAGTACCTACCGCTTCGATAGTGTCATTATTTATTAGTATCACACTATTATGTAGGGGTTGGTGCCCAAAGCCATCTATGAGCCTGCCCCCCACTAACGCGGTTTTTGCCGCCATTGCTGAAAAAGACACGCATGCAATAAAAACCAACCCAGCTACTTTAAGAAACATATTATTTTTTCCGTTTTCTTTATTCAATTAACGGTATGCTAAAAAAACGTCCCTGCAAACCTTAATCCGCTACCTATCCTTTTTACTGCATAATAATTGTATCTTATACGCCTAGGTGGTAGAATTCGCCGCCCTCAAAACATGAGGGTTCTTCATGCGGATTTTGGTCGCAAAAATCCGTGCTTATTAATTTATTTTCTGGAGACATTCAATGTCTGATGCAATTTTTAATCTGGATGCGCAAGTTCGCACAGATATGGGGAAAGGTGCGAGCCGCCGCCTACGTCGTGCTGATAAAGTACCTGCGATCCTTTACGGTGGTGAAGAAGCACCTGTTGCGCTTACTTTAGATCACAACAAATTGAACAATGCTGCTGACTTTGAAGCGTTTTACTCGCACGTTTTAACGTTAAATATTGACGGTAAAAACGTTGAAGCATTAGTAAAAGATATGCAACGCCACCCTTTCAAGCCTAAGATCACTCACATCGATTTTCAACGTGTAATCGCAGGTCAGGAAGTTCACACTCACGTTCCTCTACACTTTGTTAATGAAGACAAGTGTGCAGCCGTGAAGAACGAGGGCGGTATTGCTGAGCACCATGTGAATGAGATCGAAATCACGTGTTTGCCAAAAGATCTGCCTGAGTTCGTTGAAGTAGATATGTCAGCTGTTGAAATGGGACAAACCGTTCACCTTTCAGATCTTACATTGCCCAAAGGCGTATCGTCTGTAGAGCTGGCACGCGGTGACGAAGATCATAACTTAGCTGTTGTGACAATTAAGCCTGCTCCAAAGACTCCAGTTATTGATGCTGAAGAAGCAGAGCAAGCAGCGGCTAAAGCTGCTAAGCAAGAAGAAGCCGATAAGGAATAATCAGCTTGGCTGATATTCGTCTTATTGTGGGCCTGGGTAATCCAGGCCCACAATACGAACACACCCGTCATAATGCCGGCGCATGGTTTCTAAACCAGTTCGCTGCAGCGCATAACACCTCGCTTACACCCGATACAAAATTCTCAGGACACACAGCCAGAATTAATATTGGTGGGCAAGATATTCGCTTACTTTACCCTACCACCTTTATGAATCGTAGTGGTCAATCGGTAGCAGCCCTGGCTAATTTTTATAAAATTGACCCTGAGCAAATATTAGTAGCCTTTGATGAGCTGGATATGCCGCCCGGAATCGCCAAATTTAAGGTGGGTGGGAGTTCAAGCCAAAATGGTGTGCGAGACATTGTCGCGCGCATGGCGAACAACAAAAATTTTTTACGCCTGCGGATAGGCATTGGTCATCCAGGGCATAAAAGTAAGGTCACTGGCCACGTGCTGGGAAAACCTTCAACAGCTGAAAAACAAGCCATTGATGAAGTTATCGATGAAGCGGTTCGCTGTACAGAATTGCTTATCAAGCATGACTTGAAACAAGCACAAAACAGATTACATTCCTTCTCAGCAACCGTTGCCTGAGACTGACGATACATAAGGATTCATCCCATGGGTTTTAAATGTGGCATTGTAGGGTTGCCAAATGTTGGAAAATCGACCCTTTTTAATGCATTAACTAAAGCAGGCATCGAAGCGGCTAACTTCCCTTTCTGTACTATTGAGCCTAACACTGGGGTGGTACCTGTTCCTGATCCACGCTTAGATAAGTTAGCCGCAATCGTAAATCCCCAACGCGTAATTGCCACGACTATGGAGTTTGTGGATATTGCTGGCCTAGTTGAGGGGGCGTCAAAAGGTGAAGGGTTGGGAAATAAATTCTTGGCCAATATTCGTGAAACGGATGCCATCGGCCATGTAGTCCGCTGTTTTGACAATGACAACATTGTCCACGTTGCAGGTAAGGTCAGCCCTCAGGATGATATAGACGTCATTAACACAGAGCTTGCCCTTAGCGATTTAGAAACCACCGAAAAAGCGCTTATCCGAGTAGGTAAAAGAGCCAAAGGGGGTGACGCCGATGCTAAGTACGAATTAAAAGTGCTCGAAAAAATAAAGCCTCATCTTGATGAGGGTAACTTATTGCGTTCACTGACGTTGAGTAAAGAAGAACTCGCCGCCATCAGTTACATGAACATGTTGACCTTAAAACCCACCATGTATATTGCCAATGTAAATGACGATGGGTTTGAGAACAATCCATACCTTGATCAGGTAAAAGCGATTGCAGAAAAAGAAAATGCAGTAGTGGTTGCAGTATGTGCGGCAATTGAATCTGAAATTGCAGAGTTAGATGACGACGAAAAAGCGGAATTTATGGAAGATATGGGTCTGGAAGAGCCGGGCCTGAATCGCGTGATTCGCGCCGGTTATAACCTGCTAACATTGCAAACTTACTTTACCGCGGGCGTTAAAGAAGTGCGCGCCTGGACCTTCCCGGAAGGATCCACTGCTCCGCAAGCAGCTGGCAAAATTCATACTGATTTTGAAAAAGGTTTTATCCGCGCAGAGGTTATTGGTTATGATAACTTCGTTGAATTCAACGGCGAACAAGGCGCTAAGGATGCAGGTAAATGGCGGCTTGAAGGTAAAGACTATATCGTTAAAGATGGTGATGTGATTCACTTCCGCTTTAATGTGTAACCCAGCTGTGCTAAATGAGCACACACCATAGCTAGCTCGTAATACATTTCGCCCCGCTACTGCGGGGCTTTTTTATTCCCTTTCGCGTCTGATATAACCTGCTCTTGATTATGCTTATCTGCATTGAAGTCTATCCGGTCAGCACTTAAGCTTGCCAACTTGTTGGCAAGCTGGATTGAGAAACTTATTGTAAAACTACAACAAAGATTATTGACCTAGTTCAGCGAAAGAAAAAGTTGCATGCGAAACGTAGTAGAGGTAAACGTGTTCATTACTACAGTGACTTTAAAAGTCATCAACCCTTGCTTAATTGTTAGGAAGGCGTTTAGATTTGATGCCTTCCGTTTTCTGCGCTATTCATACATCAACGCCAATTAAAATTATTCACTCACTGCCTTAGGAAGAGATAAAAGCATGTTTAAGTTCGTTTTTTTTATTGCGTTGTTAGGGGCTACGGCGGTTAGCGCTCAGAACGATCTGCACTGGTATACCCCCAAACAATCAGAATTAGTATATATACATTTGCCCCATGGCCTGGTTATTGTCGCGTTAACTGACAGTATTGCCCCTAACCATGTTGCACGTTTTAAGCAATTAGCCAAAAGTCGCTTTTACGATAACCAATCCTTTTACCGGGTAATCGATGGGTTTGTGGCGCAGGGCGGTAGCAATGGCGATCATGAGTTAACAGATATTACCTCACCGCTAAAAGCAGAATTCACGCGCCCATCCGTTGAAGGCTTTTATGAAGTTGAACGCCCGGATATGTTCGCACCAGCAAGTGGGTTCATTAATGGCTTTCCTGCCGCCACTACGCTGCAGCGAGATAGCTATTGGCTAATGCATTGTCCCGGTATGCTGGCTATGGCCCGTGATAACAAAAAAGATACTGCCACCACTGAATTTTATGTAGTACTTGGTCAAGCTCCTCGTCATTTGGACAGAAACATGTCCGTTTTCGGTCGGGTGGTGGCGGGATTAGATGTTTTGCAGAAGCTCCCGAGGAGCGGATACATGAATTCTAATGTTCCAGCTTCCACGAATGCGGATAATCAAATTATTTCTATTCGTATGGGGGATAGTTTGCCCGCTGGCGCACAACGTCATTTCCGTATTCAATTACCCAGCCATCCTGATTACTTGGAAAAAATAAAGTTGGCAAAAAATTTAGATAATTCGTTTTACGTTGATCGGGTGTTATCTCCTCGTCCTATTGACGTGTGCTATTACCAAACACAAATTGAGGAGTTGTAGACTTTTTTACAGCAGAATTTGAAGACAATAGGTGTTTTCTTGGCCTTTAGCGTTCACATATTCGCCAGTTAAACAAAGTTGTCTTAAAAAGGGGTTGACGACCCTCGGGCAGATGAGCATAATACGCGCCACTCCTGAGGGAGTAAAGATTTCGGAGGCTACGTAGCTCAGCTGGTTAGAGCACATCACTCATAATGATGGGGTCGCAGGTTCGAGTCCCGCCGTAGCCACCAATCTTGTTTTCTTTCTGTTGTGCCCAATGAAAGAAAATTGTTTACCTTGCGGAAGTGGTGGAATTGGTAGACACGCTGGATTTAGGTTCCAGTGCTTCACGGCGTGAGAGTTCAAGTCTCTCCT
>NZ_JAPFRD010000011.1:0-532789 GCF_026183695.1 Alteromonas aquimaris
CCACACAGATTGTCTTGTTATAAATTGTTAAAGAACGTTTTGCTAATCGGACTTGCCGATTAGCACGCTTTTCAGCTTTTGCCTTCTAGCGTTGCTTCAGGTTCTCCCCGAAGCGGGAGGCGCATTCTACGCCTTTTGTTTTCAGTGTCAACATGTTTTTGAAATTATTTTCTAAAATGTTTCGCTGAAAACCGCTTCCGATAAGGCTTTCGCCTTTTCCTGCAAGTTGTCGTTTTGACTTTCCTGCCGAAGCGGATGCGCATTGTAGGGATTTAAATTTCTGCGTCAACTCTTATTTAAAAAAAACTCCCACATTTCGTTTGAACGGTTACTTTATAGACTATCAGCTCTATTTCTGCACGTTTTCTACAGGTATAGTTCTCCTACTTCCTAACGAGTGTTTAATTATATGACTATTCGACAGTACCAAACTATCTCACCAACGTTGGGCAACAACGTTTATATTGATGAAATGGCCCTTATCGCCGGCGACGTCCATATGGCGGATGATGTTAGTGTTTGGCCGTTTGTCTCTGCCCGTGGAGATGTAAACACGATAACGATTGGCGCAAGATCAAATATTCAAGACGGCACTGTGTTGCATGTGACACGAAAAACAAGCTCAAATCCTGAGGGTTACCCCCTGGTAATTGGTAAAGATGTCACCATCGGCCATAAGTGTATGCTGCACGGTTGCAGACTTGGTGACCGCATCTTAGTAGGCATGGGTGCCATTATTATGGACAACGTGATTGTGGAAAATGACGTATTTATTGGTGCAGGTACTCTCGTTCCGCCCAATAAAAGACTAGCAAGTGGCTATTTGTATGTGGGTAATCCTATGCAGAAAAAACGTCCATTAACAGAGGCTGAAATTGCTTTTTTAAAGCAGTCAGCCATCAACTATGTTGAGCTCAAGAATGACTATCTCAACACGACGTCAAATAGCGAACGTTAAATATCCCTTAACGCGGCTTGCACTTCTGTAATTGCAGGTCGTTTACCCGTCCAAATATAAAACGCTTCAGCAGCCTGGCCTATCAACATACCTAATCCATCCGATACTTTTGCTGCGCCGTTACTTAATGCATGGCGCATAAATGGTGTAGCCTGCTTCCCGTATACCATGTCGTAAGCAAGCTGGCTTTGTCCGATTTTTAAGGTGCCCAGCTCTGGCAGTTCTCCAGTTAAGCTAGCTGATGTACAGTTCACGATAATATCGTATTGTTGTGAAGCCAATTCGTCCCCTGTCATCGCTTTGACCTGACTAATACCTAATGCATCACTCAGGCGTTTTGCTTTTTCGAAAGTTCGATTGCTAATATGAAGCTCGCTCACTCCTGTATCCAGTAATGGCTTTATCACCCCTCTTGCAGCCCCCCCAGCTCCTATCAGTAAGACTGACGCACCTTGAAGCGAACCAATCTGCGCAACCAAATCACTGACTAATCCCAATCCGTCCGTGTTGAAACCGCGCAGAATGTCCGCTTGTAAAAGCGTATTCACCGCTCGCGCTTGCATGGCATAACGGTCGCAATTAGATTGCGTCAATTCAAAAGCTTCCTGCTTAAACGGCACAGTGATGTTGCAACCAATTGCCTCGGGATCAGCGAAGAAAGCAGTTAATGCTTGCGCAAAATTACCTTTCGCACATTCAATTTTTTCATATGAAATCGTTTCACCACAGGATTGGGCAAACATATGGTGGATAGATGGTGATAGACTATGCGCAATCGGATTACCAAACACTGCTAGTTTTTTCATGAATTTTTTTCGCTCGCTTAAAAAGAAACCCACCACGCCATTTAAGGCTATAGGAGGGCAAGTCATAACTAACGCCATCGCAGAAACCTTTTACGACATTATGGAGGGAGATCCCCTTGCAGCGGATTTGATGGCAATACATCCTAAGCCATTAACGCGAATTCGTGAAGTATTCGCACTATACTTAACTATGTGGCTTGGCGGGCCTAATACTTATGAAGAGCAATTCGGTCATCCCCGACTGCGCGCACGCCACCTTCCTTTTACCGTGACGCCAGTGTTGAAGGAACAATGGATGTATTGTATGCGAAAAGCCATATTTAAGCATGTCCCCGATAAAACGCTGGCTAATCGGATACTGGCTTCGCTGAATGAGTTAGCTGAACACATGATTAATACCAAGGACTAACGTTTACCAGTCCTGGGGCTTCAACCATTCTTGTAACGACGCTTCATCGCTACCTTCTTCGGGAGAGTAACAATATTCCCATCGGGCCAGGGGGGGCATTGACATTAATATAGATTCGGTCCGTCCTCCTGTTTGTAAACCAAATAAGGTTCCTCTGTCATAAACCAGGTTAAACTCAACATAACGACCACGTCGATATAGTTGAAACTGTCTTTGCCTCTCGCCAAAAGCAGTATTTTTGCGTTTTTCAACAATCGGCACATAAGCATCCACATAGCCATTCCCTACCGCCTGCATAAAGGCAAAGGATTGCTCGAACCCGAAATGGTTTAGATCATCAAAAAATAGTCCTCCTACGCCGCGCGTCTCATTACGATGCTTTAGATAAAAGTATTCATCACACCATTTTTTATATTTGCCGTAAGTAGAGTTACCAAAGGGTGCACATATATCTTTTGCAACCTGATGCCAATGCATGACATCTTCTGGATAAGGGTAAAATGGGGTTAAATCAAAGCCGCCCCCAAACCACCAGATAGGTTTTTCGCCTGGCTTTTCTGCAATAAAAAAACGCACGTTTGCGTGTGACGTAGGTACATATGGGTTATGCGGATGTATAACTAACGACACCCCCATAGCTTTGAAACTTCTACCCGCCAGCTCGGGGCGTGAAGCGGTGGCAGATGCCGGCATGGCATCACCAAATACATATGAATAGTTGACACCGCCCTGCTCTATCACCCTACCATCTTTCATGACACGAGTCAGACCACCACCACCCTGTTCACGTTGCCATTTGTCTTCTACAAATGAGGCTTTACCATCTACGGCTTCCAATGTATTACAGATGTTGTTTTGCAATGACTGCAAGTAGGTCTGGACTTGCTGGATGGCTTGTTCCGGTTGGGTCAATTCTTCCACGTTACTCATTAAAGTTCTCACTACGCTCTTATTATATTGCCAGTTTGACTATCACGAATCGTAGAGGGAGAATCATATCCTCCGGTTTCACCTTCGACATAGTACACTTTTTCGCCAAAATACGTTTTTGCCTCCGCTAGAGAGGTCGCAGGTACTAACCCGGAAGGGTTGGCACTGGTAGAAACGAGCGGACTTTCTGCGATTCTACACAGCTCAATTACCACTGGATGATTGGTAACACGCACTGCAATTTGCTCCTGTCCTCCGGTAATCCAATCGGGAGCAGTTTTGCTTTTAGGTAATAACCACGTTACCGGGCCAGGCCACGAAGAAAAAATTGCAGGCCGTCTATCTAATGAAATTTTTTGGTCATCAACATATGGAAGCAAGCGTGAGTAAGTATCCGCAATCAGGATCATACCTTTTTCAATTGGCCGCGCTTTCAGTGCTAGTAATGCATCCACTGCATCACGGTTATCTGGGTCACACCCTATGCCCATTACTGCTTCAGTGGGATACACCACCAGCTTACCGTCATCAAATGCCTGCTTGAACTCGGCACGCTGTATTTCGTTCATGTGGAACTACCTGAAATAAAATAATTTAACTATAGCGACGTAGGTTTTATTGTGTGTGCCAGTTACTACTGTTTAAAGTCGCACTTAGGCTGGGGGCAACAAACGGTACCTTTTTTATCAATTAACATCTTCCAACCACAAGTTGGACAGGTTCCTGCCACAGGAGGCCAGTTTACCACGTAACGACATTTGGGATACCCATCGCAGGAATAGAATCGCTTCCCGTATTTGTTAGTGCGCTCGGTTATTTTGCCTTCATGACATTGCGGACAGGCTACCTCGGTATCCGTTTTTTGCTTCAATGGGGCAATATGCTGGCAATCTGGAAATCCAGAACAACCGACAAACATACCGTAGCGCCCTTTTTTCACCGCTAAACCCTCACCACAAGATGGACATACAGAACCATCAATAGCGGTTAGCGTTGTAGTTTGATTATCATGCAGGGGTTTACTGAAATGGCAATCGGGAAAACCCGAACATCCAACGAAGGGACCTGATTTGCTGTTCTTAATATGTAAGGCCTTGCCACATTCAGGACAAGGACCAAGTGAGTCGTCTAGCGCGTGTTCCTCAGCGCTAAACAAAGAAAGGTCAATTTTTGACATTCACCATAACCAGTTAATGGTAAAAAATTAATGTAGCGTGCCATCGGATTCATCAAACAACAAATCTTCCATCTGAGCATAGGCATTTTCCTTACCTGGTACATTAAACAGCACCATCAACACTACCCATTTAAGATCTTCCAGACAGAACTCAGTTGAATCTATTTCCATTACCCGATCAATTACCATCTCACGGGTTGACGCATCCAGCACTCCAACTTGCTCTAAAAATAACAAAAAACCGCGACATTCTATATCCAGCCGCATCTGTTCTTCCTGCGTATAAATCCGGCTCAGACTGGAATTTATATTTTTGCAGAAATACGGTTTGATGTCCGTCTCCTGCAATGCAGCAAGTTTTTCTAACCACGCTAGCGCTTTATAGATTTCGTCGTGATGAAAGCCAGCACGAACCAATTCATCCGTTAATTCATCCTGATCAACGCGAATTTCCGTTTCGCTGTGAATAAAGTTTTCAAATAGATACATGAGGATGTCGAACATTTTTTTTACCCCTCAATTTGACGTAGCCGCCTGGTACGGCTGCTACACAACCCCGCAATTCGTATTCTAAAAGGGTTGCCAATACCTCTGAAACTGACAACTTGTTGCGTTCGGCAATAACGTCTACAGCTGTAACATCAAAGTCCACACTATCTAATAATTCATCGGTTGCCAAGTTTTCGCATGGACTTTTTTGCGATTCATCCACACCTTGCAATGCCAGTTGCGATGGTACACAAGCGAATTCTTCGATAATGTCTTCCACCTTAAATACTAGTTTTGCACCTTGTTGGATTAAATGATGACAACCTTCTGATGTGGAATTATAAATGTTACCGGGTACAGCAAATACCTCTCGCCCTAGATCTATGGCTAAATTTGCAGTTATCAAGGTGCCACTTTTAATTGCCGCCTCAATTACTACAGTTCCAGTGGACAGTGCTGCAATAATTCTATTTCGTCTGGGAAAATGACAAGCTCTTGGTGGAGTTCCGGGCCAAAACTCACTCACAATGGTACCGCCTTGTTCAACGATGGAATGATGTAGCTTCTGATTTCGGGCAGGATAAATTTTATCAGGCCCCGTACCCGTAACGGCAATAGTTTTAGCCTGCCCATGCAACGCTCCTTGGTGGGCGGCAGCATCGATTCCCGTCGCGAGCCCACTCACAACGCTCCAACCAAGCTCAGCTAATTGTCTGGCAAATTCTTGAGCTATTTGCTTACCTGCGTGGGTGCAGCGGCGGCTCCCCACCAGTGCTATAGAAGGCTGTGATATTAATCTCTCGTTACCTCGCACAAAGAGCACCAATGGCGGGGAACATAATTGTTTCAGCATTTCTGGATAAGACGAGCAATCAATACTGACCAGTTGATTTAAGGTCTCCTGAGACTGCCACTCAAGACTTTGCTCGATACGCTGCAGATCGGCTGCGCGTATAAGTTGAGCTAATTTTTCGGGTAGCTCAGCTTGGTGGTTTACTTGAGGCTGCCAATTACCAGTAAAAAGGTGGTCGAGTGAAATCGAATTTTTTTCAATTACGTCTAACCATTCCCTCGGGGTGACGCCTTTGATGGTGGTTAGGGTGAGCCATTTAATTAAATCTTCCTGATTGCAGACTCCAATCGTATTCATTTGCCCTTCCTGCGTTCTGTTCAGTCAGAGCGAGGACCCTCTGCGACTACGGGTTAGCGACGATTGCCCCTCTCTGAATACTATCTTTTGCCCGCGTAATAATGCCATAGCTGGCTTTTTCAAATGTTTTGAAGATGATCAGTTCTCCTACTTTCAAAGCGGGTTGTTTTACCGTTGAACCATCATTAAACACACTTTTTACCACATTGGTTTCACTGCTATAACGGGGAGTATGGCCATCAATTATGTCTGGACCTTGGGTGTAGATACCCATAACGGTTCCAGGTGCTATCTGTTTATTGCCTATATCAACAATTACCACATCGTGTTTGCCTGTAAGCGTATGTTCATGCAAATTACCTACGATATGACCTCGTTGACTGGTTGCAGCAGCCAGGGTTAAGTCTTTCGCATCAGTAAATTTGCCAGCATAAAGTTTGTCACCCCTTTGGGCTTCAAAGTTTGACTTATCAACTTTTACCAACCACTGGTCAGCAGCCTTGTCTTCTACCATCGTTGCATCAGCAACATGGTGAACCTGCACGCCAAGTACATTTCCTTCGAAGTCTTTAATAGTACTTTGCTTACGAATAACCCGATACTGATCTTCTGGACGGCCCATCTTTCGACTGAGCACCAAATCCCCTTCTACAAAACGCATGTCTGCTTCCTGATTACCTAATAGGTAGGGCAAACGTGAATAGTTTTCTTCTGCCAACAATTCATTTTGATTCACATAGGTAGCAATGGCTGACCAAGGCAGGACACTTATCGGCTGCGGCTTCGTTTCCGTGACGGTGGTGGGTGTCAGGGTCAGTTGTTTTTTATTGCGGACTACTTCCAAGATCGGCTGGCCGTCCACATACCTAATCGTCAGCACATCGCCAGGATAGATCAGGTGAGGATTCGATATTTGTGTATTTTTGCGCCAAAGCTCAGGCCATAGCCAAGGCTTGTCGAGAAATAAGCTGGCGATATCCCACAACGTATCATTCTTCTTTACGGTATAGGTTTTAGGAGCGCTAGGTCTTATATCCACTTGTTGTGCCATGGCGAAGCCGGCAACCACAAAGGTGAGCAATGTAAGTAGACATGCACCTTTGCTTATCAGTTTCTTTACAAAAATCATGTATGTATTGCCCCTTTCCTGTCTGTTTGCACTTACGTCACCCTGCATCAACTTGCACCTTGCTGTTACTATACCTATAAAGCCAAAACAAAAAAATGCACGTAGGTATGGATATACGTTAGAATAGTACGCTATTAATAGGTGTAAATAGTGCTGGCAATCGGATCGTATATGTTTTTATACAGTTTAGGGTCGGTTTGCTGTCACTGGATAGACTACAAGTGAGATTATGGCCACTCTAGAAGTATTAAGCTTTCCGGATGAACGCTTGCGTACAATCGCAAAACCGGTAGAAAAATTTGACGACGAGCTAAAACAACTTGTCGCCGACATGTTTGAAACAATGAAAGACGAAAATGGCATTGGGCTGGCGGCTACGCAAGTGGATCGTCACATTCAGGTGGTAGTGATGGATGTATCTGAAGATCAAGATACGCCATATGTTTTTGTTAATCCTGAAATAGTTGAAAAGCAGGGCAAAGTCACCAGCGAAGAAGGGTGTTTGTCTGTGCCTGGCAACTATGCCAAAGTAGATCGTGCTGAGTCTGTTAAAGTAAAGGCATTTAATGAACGCGGCGAGCCATTTGAGCTAGAAGCTTCAGGGCTGTTTGCTATTTGTATCCAACATGAGCTTGATCACCTGAAAGGGGTATTGTTTGTGGATTATTTGTCCCCTTTAAAGCGCCAACGTATCCGTAAAAAACTTGAAAAAGAAGCCCGTCTAGCGGCCCGAGCGTAAGAGTCGACGTGACCATAGCAAAAAAAATTATTTTCGCGGGAACACCTGATTTCGCCGCCAAGCACTTAGATGCCTTAATCCACTCCGAACACCATGTTGTTGCCGCGTATACACAACCCGATCGCCCAGCCGGTCGGGGCAAAAAACTTACGCCAAGTGATGTAAAAAAATTAGCACTGGCAAATGATATCCCCGTTTTTCAACCTGCTAATTTACGCCATGAAGATGCGCAACAACAACTAGCAGCTTTGGATGCAGACATTATGGTGGTAGTGGCATACGGATTGATACTACCAAAAACAATCTTAGCAACCCCCCGTCTAGGTTGTTTAAACGTACACGGCTCAATTCTGCCAAAATGGCGAGGTGCTGCCCCTATCCAGCGCGCAATCTGGGCGGGTGATACTCAGACCGGTGTGACCATAATGCAAATGGACGAAGGGCTGGACACGGGGGATATTCTTGATATTGCCACCTTACCAATTAACCCTGATGATACCAGCGCCAGCTTGTACACCAAATTAGCAGCGCTGGGTCCCAAGGCATTATTGAAAGTCCTTGATCAACTGGAAGAACTCACACCGCAAGCCCAAGATAATGCTATGGCTACCTATGCCAAGAAGCTGTCAAAAGATGAGGCGCGTATTGATTGGCAAGAAGACGCTGAGCAGCTAGAGCGAAACATTCGCGCCTTCAACCCGTGGCCCGTTGCATGGACAAAAGTGCAAGATGAGAACGTAAAATTGTGGCAGGCCAGCATAGAAAAAACCGCTATCACATCAGCACCTGGTACTATATTGCGCGCAGATAAGCAGGGAATAGTGGTGGCGACTGGATCTAACGCACTTGTTATTACGCAGCTACAGTTACCTGGGAAACGTCCATTATCTGCTGCCGATGTACTCAATTCTCGATGTGACTGGTTTACTCCTGGTACTGTTCTTAGCAGTTGTAACGCATGATTAAACACGCTCTTCCCAAACAGCCCACTTTACGTAGCGATACTGCATGGGTGATTTATCAAATTTTGGAAGTGGGTAAATCGTCGCGGGAATGTTTGAACACAGCGCAACGCAGGCACTCTTCCAAAGACAGCGCATGGATCCAGGAAATGGCCATGGGCGTAATGCGACAACTACCTCAACTTCAATTGTGGCTTAGGGAATTACTGGAACAACCCCTAAAAGGCAAAAAGAAAATTATCGAACATCTTTTATTGCTGGGGCTCTATCAGATAGCGTTTACTCGCGTGTCAGATCATGCTGCAATTTCTGAAACGGTCAATGCCTGCCCTAATTTAGGTAACCCAGGTTTGAAGGGACTAGTGAATGCTATCTTACGTCGCTTTCAGCGCGAGCATATGGCACAACAGTTGAGCAGTGATCCAATTGTTGCCAGCGGCTTACCTAAATGGATAGTCAAATCGCTGCAACAATACTATTCGCAAAGGGAAGTTGCCCAAATTATCAAACAAACCAATCGCATAGCGCCAATTTGGCTTAGAGTTAATCAACGGCAAACTGACATAGACCATTTCACTCAGCATCTGCGTGATCAAAACATTCAATTCACACTATCCAACGACCATCCAGAAGCGATAATTTTGCAGTCTCGTGTGGACATTCCCTCTCTCCCGGGTTATGCGGATGGCTGGTTTTCGGTGCAGGATGGAGCAGCCCAACATGCAGCTCGTTACCTCGCTCCGCGACCTAATGAGCGGGTCTTGGATTGCTGTGCAGCCCCCGGCGGCAAGACCAGCCATATTATGGAGTTGGTGCCAGATTTGGCTGAATGTATCGCATTGGATAACGAAACTGCTCGGCTTGCCCGACTCGAAGAAAATATGCGGCGATTAAAGCATTCTGTAAAAGTCCTTCATGCTGACGCACTCGATACTGAAAGTTGGTGGGATGGAAATTTGTTCGATCGTATTTTGCTTGATGCTCCCTGTTCAGCTACCGGTGTGATCCGTCGCCATCCTGATATTCGTTGGCTGCGCAAGGCCTCTGATATTGAGAAATTGGTGGCGCTTCAACAAAAGATGCTGAATACCCTTTGGCCACTATTAAAGAAAGGTGGGTCATTACTGTATGCCACGTGTTCTATTTTACCGCAAGAAAATGTACGGCAAATTGCTGGTTTCCTTGCCTCTCATAGTGATGCTAAGTTAGATCCAATATTGAATAATGAAACTAATGACTTACCTGGAAGGCAAATTTTACCCGGGGAAGGGCAAATGGATGGTTTCTATTATGCGAGACTGATAAAGTCTGCATCGTAATTAAACAGGGTGTTTGCTTAATACAATGAAAATTATCATTCTGGGCGCTGGACAGGTAGGCGGGACTCTCGCTGAGAATTTAGTTGGTGAAAAGAACGAAATCACCGTTATCGATTCTGATCCCGGCAAGCTTCGCACCCTGCAGGACAGATTAGATCTACAAGTCGTTACAGGCGTGGGCTCTCATCCTGATGTGCTACGTAAAGCCGGCGCTGAAGATGCCGATATGTTAATCGCCGTCACCAGCAGTGATGAAAGTAATATGCTGGCTTGCCAGGTCGCCTACAGTTTATTTAAAACACCCACTAAGATCGCCCGTGTTCGCAGCGAACAATACATCATTTATCAAGAGCAGCTTTATAAGCAGCAGAACATACCGGTTGACCATATCATCGCGCCTGAACAGCTGGTTACCACCTCCATTAAACGATTAATTGATTACCCAGGCGCCCTGCAGGTGGTGGAGTTTGCTGAAGGTAAGGCCAGTTTGGTCGCAGTTAAAGCGTATTACGGTGGCTTGCTGGTGGGTCATGCCCTATCTGCTTTAAAAGAGCATATGCCAAACGTGGAAACACGGGTAGCAGCTATTTATCGGCGTGGCAAACCTATCAGGCCATTAGGCACCACCGTAATAGAAGCCGATGATGAAGTTTTCTTTATTGCTGCAACCAAACACATTCGTGCGGTAATGAGTGAATTACAAAAACTCGAGTCCAGTTATAAACGCATCATGATTGCAGGGGGTGGCCTAATTGGTGCTGGCTTAGCCAAACGACTGGAACACAAACACAATGTTAAACTGATTGAATATAGTGCAGAGCGGGCGCAATATTTATCAGCACATTTAGATAAAACCATCGTTTTTCGGGGCGATGCCTCGGACCCCGAGCTTCTTACCGAGGAAGGAATCGAGCGGGTAGACGCATTTATTGCAGTAACCAACGATGATGAAGCGAATATTATGTCTGCCATGCTAGCTAAGCGCATGGGGGCCCAAAAGGCCATGGTGCTAATCCAACGGGGCGCCTATGTTGATTTAGTTCAAGGGGGTGAAATCGACATTGCCTTCTCGCCGCAACAAGCCACCATTTCTGCTCTGCTCACGCATATACGTCGCGGAGATATTGTTAATGTTTACTCTTTACGCCGTGGAGCGGCTGAGGCCATTGAAGCTATCGCGCATGGCGATGAAAACACGTCTAAAGTGGTCGGTAAACAAATTGGTGATGTACGCCTTCCTCCAGGCACCACAATTGGAGCCATCGTTCGCGATGACCAAGTGATCATTGCTCATAGTGACACTGTTATTAAAGCCAATGACCATGTGATTTTGTTCCTGGTGGATAAAAAGTATATCGGAGACGTGGAAAAGCTGTTCCAACCCAGCGCTTTCTTTTTTGGGTGACCGCTCAGCTTCGCCAGAACGTGGGCGAGAACAATACCAGCAGAGAAAATATTTCCAGTCGTCCAAATAACATGGCCATCACCAGTAACCACTTACCCGCATCGCTCACATCAGAATACGTTACGGACACGCTACCTAACCCTGGACCAAGGTTATTTAACGTCGCCGCAGTGGCAGTAAATGCCGAAAGGTTATCTAACCCCGTGGCTATCATGCCGATCATGATAACCACAAAAACAATCGCGTAGGCTGAGAAAAAGCCCCACACCGCTTCGACGACTCTATCCGGCATCGCTCTTTCTCCAAGCTTTACCGAATAAACCGCTTTAGGGTGGATAAGACGGTCTATTTCGCGCTTGCCTTGCAGAAACAACAAAAATACGCGGATCACTTTTAACCCGCCCCCGGTTGAACCAGCGCATCCTCCAATAAAGCTTGCGAAGATTAACAGGATAGGTAAAAAAGCCGGCCAAGCGGCGAAGTCGGTGGTAGCAAACCCGGCGGTAGTGCTGATCGATATCGCCTGGATCATGGCTTGGTCCAAGGCTTCTTCGGCATCGGTATAATAGCCTGTGAGCACTAATACTAAAAAGCAGATTAAAATTATCGACGCCTGAATAACAAAAAATGCTTTAAATTCAGGATCGTTAAAGTACCCTTTTGTTGAACGGGTAGCCGCAGCGGCATAGTGCAGGGAAAAATTAAGCGCAGCTATCAACAAAAATATTGAGCACACCACGTTTACCATGGGGCTATCGAAGTAGCCTAAACTGGCATCGTGGGTCGAGAAACCGCCAATCGCAATCGTCGAGAACGCATGACAAATCGCATCGAACCAGCCCATACCGGCAAACCAATATGCCAGGGTGCATGCTATTGTTAGGGAAAGGTATATGTACCAAAGGTGTTTCGCGGTATCCGCAATACGCGGGGTCATTTTAGAATCTTTAACTGGGCCGGGTGTTTCAGCTCGATACAACTGCATTCCCCCTACCCCTAAGATAGGCAGTATTGCCACCGCCAGTACGATAATCCCCATACCGCCAAGCCACTGCAGCTGCTGACGATAAAATTGCACCGAGTGAGGCAGAAATTCTATGCCTTCAATCACAGTAGCGCCAGTAGTTGTCAATCCGGAGAACGATTCAAAAAACGCATCGGTGACCGTCATTGACGGTTGATCTAATAATATGAAAGGGATAGCGCCAAAACTCGCCAGTACAGTCCAGAACAAGACAACAATTAAGAAGCCTTCTTTGGCGCGTAAGTCGCGACGATGACCCCGTTGTGGATACCAAAAACCCAGCCCAGTTACCACACACATGATAAAGGTAAGAATGAAAGGCAGACCACTCCCATCCTGATAGATCACCGACACCACCGCGGGGGGGATCATTGTGACACTAAAAAGTGCAACCAGCAGTCCAAGAATTCGTACTATCGCACGATAGTGCATGTTTTTGCCTTATTTTTCTTTGATTTATCGGGCAGTTAAAAAAAGCGAATTTTAAATATTATCACTTGGCTTAATATTATGCGCGGTTACATGAATGCTGGCAAAGAAAAAAGCGTTGTTTTCTTTGCCATATCAACTCATGCCATCCCAATAACCGTCTGCACCATTTTATTGATTCCCGCATGCGCTTCCAGAATATCCTGCGCCAGCATATAGGCGGGTGTAGTGACCAATTTCGCTTCACTATCGATAATTATTTCTTCCACCGGACAACTGACATGCTGAGCCCCTAACGCATTTATACCTTGCGCAGTTGATTCATCGGTACCAATTGTCATTTTAACATTGTTACCATACACCGACGCTGCCAGAGCTGGGGCAATACAGGCATATCCTGCGGGCTTGCCACACTTTGCAAATGCCTTACATGCCGCTGCAACGTCACTATCTAGCTGGCTGTCTGCGCCATCAGTGGCAAAAGTACACAAGTTTTTCGCAGCACCAAACCCACCCGGAACAATCAGTGCGTCAAACTCATCTACGTTAAGTTCAGTTACCGGCTTTATTTCACCGCGGGCAATACGGGCCGACTCCACCAACACATTCCGCGACTGTCCACTTTCCTCGGCACCGGACAAATGATTGATCACATGCAACTGCGCTTTATCGGGCGCAAAACACTGATATTCGGCCCCATGTTGCCTAATCGCCAATAGCGCCAATACCGTTTCGTGAATTTCAGCACCGTCAAATACACCACACCCGCTTAAGATTACTGCAACTTTTTTCATATTTCCTCCAAGGCCTTGCGTTCTCAGACTTATGCTTTTTTGTTCATTTTTCAATCTCAATTGAACAAAAAAGATATCAAAATACCTGTTAGGATTTTGAATTGGTTATGCTACATTACTTCGCTAACTTGGTAATGATAAAAATAAAGCTCGCCAAGTTATCCACAAAAAAGCAAACAAAAATAATAAAAATAAGGTTCTTGTTTCTAGCCGTCTACGCCTTATACCAAAACGACTTCAGGGTCTCAATTCCTGAGGCTTACTTATATCTAAAATTCAGCTCACCATTTTTTGTCACAGAGTTATCCACAGGATTAAAAAGATTCTTTACACCATCATCTGGCGAAGTGCAGGTGCATGTGGCATCCTCTCACTCAATCTATTGTTCCAAGCGAAAAGCGTATCCAGCATGTCAAAACAAACTACCCCACCCTTTATTCTTGTTGATGGTTCGTCCTACCTATTTCGAGCTTTTCATGGGTTACCCCCATTAACTAACTCTAAAGGACAGGATACGGGAGCAATTTACGGCGTGATCAATATGCTTAAGAGTTTGTTGAAACAATATCAACCCACTCACATTGCGGTAGTGTTTGATGCTAAAGGCAAAACGTTTCGTGATGAAATGTACGCCGAATATAAGGCAAATCGTCCGCCCATGCCTCAGGAGTTGGGTAGCCAGATTGCGCCACTTCACGAAATCATTCGCGCCATGGGTTTACCCATCATCATCGAAGAGGGCGTGGAAGCCGATGACGTTATCGGTACGTTGGCCAAGCAGGCGTCGGAGGCTGGTATCAATACACTTATCAGCACAGGTGACAAAGACATGGCCCAGCTGGTCAATGAGCATGTCACGTTAATCAATACCATGACCAATCAACTCATGGATATAGCAGGCGTCAATGAAAAGTTCGGCGTGCCGCCTGAACTTATTATCGACTTTCTAGCCCTCAAGGGCGATAAGGTGGATAACATCCCGGGCGTTCCTGGTGTGGGCGATAAAAGTGCGCAGGCGATGTTAAATGGCATTGGGGGCATCAGCGCTATCTATAATAATCTGGACAAGCTCGCAGAACTAAGTTTCCGGGGCAGCAAAACAATGGCGGCCAAGATGCAGGAATACGAAGAGCAAGCACGTATTTCATATCAGCTTGCCACCATTAAAACCGATGTTGAACTTTCAGTGAGGCCGGATGATCTTAAGCCCGCTACAGCAGATAACACTAAATTAGCCGCGTTATATACTGAGTATGAGTTTAAACGGTGGCTCCAGGAAGTATCCTCAGAAACCTCGGCACAGGAAATGGAAGACGCTGCTCCAGCTTCCTCGCCATCGGTTGATATTGACCACAGTAAATACGAAGTAATTTTCAGCGAAGCCGCGCTGGACAGATGGATCGAGAAACTCAAACAAGCCCCTCTCTGGGCATTTGATACCGAAACCACCAGCCTTAATTACAAAGACGCTGAATTAGTGGGCATGTCGTTTTGCACAGGGCCGGGTGAAGCTGCATACCTGCCGGTCGCGCACGATTATATGGACGCCCCGGAGCAACTCTCTCGCGATTTGGTATTGGAAAAATTTAAACCCCTGCTGGAAAATAATGAAGCCAAAAAGATTGGGCAGCATCTTAAATACGATAAACATGTGCTTGCCAATTATGACATTAAACTAAACGGCATTGCTTTTGACACTATGCTGGAATCCTATGTGTTAAACAGCACCGCCACACGCCACGATATGGATTCATTAGCCTTGGCTTACCTTAGCCATCAAACGGTAAAGTTTGAGGACATTGCGGGAAAAGGGGCTAAACAACTCACCTTTAATCAGATTGAAATTGATAAAGCAGCACCCTATGCCGCGGAAGATGCGGAAGTTACCTTTTTATTACATCAGGTTTTATGGGAAAAACTTGAACAAGTCGAGCCTTTAAAAAAGCTATTGTTGGATATCGAAATGCCGGTGGCCAATGTGTTGGCACGCATGGAGCAGCTTGGTGTGCGCATCGATAGCCAGCAACTTAATCAACAAAGCCAGGATTTGGCAAAGCGTATCATGGAACTAGAAAAACAAGTACATGAAGAAGCGGGTGAAGAATTTAATTTGGGATCTACTAAACAACTTCAACAAATTCTGTTTGAGAAAAACGCACTACCTGTCATTAAAAAAACGCCGAAGGGAGCCCCCTCTACCTCGGAAGAAGTTCTGCAGGAACTGGCCTTGGATTACCCGATTCCCAAGTTAATCATGGAGTATAGAGGGTTAACTAAGCTTAAAAATACCTATACCGACAAGCTACCCAAGATGATCGATCATCGCTCAGGGCGTGTGCATACCTCCTATCACCAAGCTGTTGCAGCCACCGGGCGTTTGTCTTCTACTGATCCTAATCTGCAAAATATTCCGATCCGAACCGAAGAAGGACGTAGAGTACGTCAGGCATTTGTGCCGCGAAAGGGATTCAAAATAGTTGCCGCCGACTACTCACAAATTGAACTTCGCATCATGGCACACCTTTCCAATGATAAGGGTTTACTTACCGCGTTTTCGGAGGGAATAGATATACATAGTGCCACCGCAGCCGAAGTATTTGGGGTGAAGCTGGAAGAGGTAACAACCAATCAGCGTCGCAACGCAAAAGCGATTAACTTTGGTTTAATTTATGGTATGTCTGCATTTGGCTTAGCCCGACAGCTCAACATTCCACGCGGCGAAGCTCAGGAGTATATGGATCTGTATTTCGCTCGCTACCCAGGGGTACGCACATACATGGATGAAGCCCGGGAAAGCGCTAAAGAAAAGGGTTACGTGGAGACAGTGTTCGGGCGGCGCTTATATTTGCCTGATATTAAAGCCAGCAACGGGGCCCGCCGTAAGGGGGCAGAGCGTGCGGCTATTAATGCGCCGATGCAGGGTACCGCGGCAGATATCATCAAACTGGCAATGATTGCGGTTGATGAATGGATAGAAAAAGAGGCCCAAGAGGACGTTTTCATGATGATGCAGGTACATGACGAACTCGTTTTTGAAATAAAAGAACAAAACATTGAAAAACACAGTAGGCAAATCCAGCAATTAATGGAACGCGCCGCCACACTCTCAGTCCCATTAGATGTGGAAGTTGGGGTCGGAAATAACTGGGATGAAGCACATTAAAAAGTAATTAGGTTACGACATTTGGCATACTTATATTCAAAATAGCGGCTTTTCAGTAATTAAATTACACAAAATGCTTGCTAAGCAGTTTTCATTTAAGTACCCTTATTTGTGTAGGGTACAGAGGTGAAAACACTGTTTTCATTCCTTTGATTTGGCCCCGGTCGTTTGACCGGGGTTTTTTTATATATTGAAGAACTCGCGCAGCCTCTCTTGCTCTCCGTTCACATCACTACGAAAAACGTTTTTTAAATAAAAATAAAAAAATCTGAACTAATGCGTCAAGACGTACTCTGAATATATAGTTTTAATGTGTTTTCTCTTTGTGTTTAGCCCCGCCCTTGGCGGGGTTTTCTTTTTTAATCACCCACGAAAACGTTTTTCGAATACGAATCCATTTGCTAGTTTTTCATTATTCCCCGTAAAGCTGCAGCATACACGCGTATAAAGCCTACTTCTGCTCGTACTTCAGTCAGATGAACAGAGAGTAAACACTCCCCATGTAGGTTTATGATCAGTCGTTTGACTGGTAATCGCTGATATAGTGAAGTTTAGTAGTCGGTAAAACCATTACACCCCTTATAAAAAAGAAGCAGTTGTCACACCCGCTGCAATTGGGTGCGCTTGCGACTCAACGGGTATGGGCCAGATTGCCCCAGCAAGCTAACAACCTGCGCCATGGAAGGATAAAAGTGTGGTCCCCCCTTAAACCCATCTGGGCAGTTAAGTTTAATTTTGCCTGAGGCGGCTAACCATTGTCGCTTCAATTTCTCACTCGTCGCTTACCAGCCACAAAAAAGCTCTATTCATTTCGCTCTTTCTTAAAGATTATCACCGACGCATAAGGTCAGATTTGAGATTGAAGGGCTTCGCCATGCAACACTTAGAGCATCTACGAACTCCACTATTCGTGGGGCTGGGGTTTGCAACAATTTGTTTTTTCTTGGTGATGTTTCATTGGGCACACCGGCAAGAGGGTATGCCGCAATGGCAGTAGCAATGTTAGTGCAAATGTTGTTGCCAGATCCAATAGCTCAATAGAGGATCGAAACGGTGGCAAAATCAAAGCAGGCAAAACCCTCTCCTGCACAAGCTCAAGATGCTAAGAATCAGTGATAATAGTGGGTAACAGATGTGGAACTACACCAGCTATTACTACGCCGAATGTACACTTTTAATACGTGTTCACCCCGCTAATTAGCGGGGTTTTCTTTTTGTCCCGCAGTGTTATCTAATTCCAGCCATCGATTAAGCATTTGCTCTAACTCAGGTAAGCCTTGCTTATTTAATGCAGAAAATGTGTTTACTGTGACGTCTCCGCAAAACGCGAGCGCCGCTTCTCTAGCCATCAACAATTGTGCCTTACGTTTGCCCGATTTCAGCTTATCTGATTTAGTCAATAACGCCAGTACAGGCAAATTGGCACTCACCGCCCAATGGATTAAATCCTGATCTAGATCTTTAAATGGATGTCGAATATCCATCAACACCACCAGTCCTTTAAGGCACTTGCGTTTCTGTAGATATTCACCTAATGACAGTTGCCACTTTTTCTTCATTGCCAAAGGAACTTGTGCGTAACCGTAACCAGGCAGGTCCACCAGCCGTCGCTGTTCATCCAGCTCAAACACGTTGATCAACTGCGTTCTTCCTGGGGTTTTACTGGTACGGGCAAGATTTCGCTGGCGCGTGAGTGTGTTCAATGCACTGGACTTACCTGCATTGGACCGCCCTGCAAAGGCCACTTCAATGCCCCCCTCATCGGCAAGATGTTTAATATCAGGTGCACTGGTTAAAAATTTCGCTTTTGTATAGTACGTCATGTATCGTAGCTCAAATTTTAGTTGCGCAATATACAACTGAATGACAGGATATTGCGATAAAAAGGGCGAAAAACCATAGTTTTATCATGGAATAGGTTTTTCTAACGCATTAAATGTGTAAAATAGCCATGATAACACGTATAGCACGCGAGCCGTTGGGACAATTACAGAGATAAATTATGAAAAAACTGTGTTTGCTGATAGGAATGACATTTATGCTTAGTGGCGCAGCCGTTGCTAATGGCGATGCTGCTGCGGGCAAAGAGAAAGCAGCGACCTGCGCAGCCTGCCATGGGCCTGATGGAAATAGTGTAATTGAAGCGAATCCAAAATTGGCTGGCCAGCATCCGAACTATCTTGTTAAACAGTTACAAGAATTCAAGCTGGCCGCAGAAACCGGTGGCGAAGAGGGCCGTAACAATGCGGTAATGAACGGTATGGCCGCCCCCCTGTCTCAACAGGATATGGAAGATATCGCAGCGTATTACGCAAGTCAGGAAATGACTTCTGGGACGACGATAGAAGAATATGTTGAGCCTGGCGAAGCATTGTATCGTGGCGGTGACGAAGAACGGGGTATTACGGCGTGTATCGCTTGTCATGGTCCCAATGGGAATGGAATGCAATTAGCAGGTTTTCCAGATATTAGTGGACAACATGCGGCCTATACCGCAGCACAGCTAAACGCCTTTAAAGACGGTCTCCGTCACAATGATATGAACGGTATGATGCGTGATATCGCCCAAAAATTAACTGATGAAGATATTGCCATACTGGCCAGTTACATTTCAGGATTACACTAAATTTCTACTAAATTCATCAATTTGTTAAATAATTGTAATAAAAGTAGTTGAAATTTAAAATCTGTCATGTATTCTACTGCATAACTTTTGATGTCCACGCATAATAATAAAACAATGTGGCCTCAGGGGAATACATAACAATAATAATAAAAAAAGTTGCAAGGACGACGTCATAAAGCGTCAGGAAGACCCAAAACAACAAGAAACGATGCTCTGTCAATAATAAGAAAAAGTAGAGCTTAGCAGGATGCTAACTAGCACACAGAGGTGCAATAACGGGAGAGGTGTCATCAGACACTCATACAAACAAGGTGATAGTTCAGGCTATCGCCTTTTTTTCTTTTGAGACATTACGTTTTTAATGCCAATTCATACCTGCCCTCTTTGCGCAAGCACACACACAGATTTTTATTATGAAGACAGAACTCGTGTCTATCGGCAATGTCGACGGTGTACATTAGTATTCGTGGATAAAAATGACCTGCCCTCTACAAGCACAGAACTAAACGAATACAACTTGCACGAAAACAATTCGGATGATTCAGGCTATCGACAATTTTTATCCAGATTAGCCGTTCCGTTGCTAAAAATTTTACCTCCACAGCAATGTGGTTTGGATTTTGGCTGCGGTCCCTCGCCTGTCCTGGCCGATATGGTGGCTGAGGCGGGGCACCAGGTTGCACTGTACGATCCTTTTTTCCAACCAGACAAATCGGTGTTAGCCGACAAATATGACTTCATTATGTGTACTGAAGCAATTGAACATTTCCATCATCCACAACGTGAGCTTATGTTATTCAGCCAACTCATTAAAAAAGATGGTTGGCTAGCTATTATGACTAAACGCGTACTCAGCAAAACGCGTTTTGCAAACTGGCACTACAAAAATGATCCTACACATGTCAGCTTTTTCAGTGATACAACGTTTGAGTTTATAGCCAGTCAATATGGTTACACCCTGGAATTCGCAGGTGCTGATGTAGTACTTATGCAGAAAATCTAGCGTGTTAACTTGCTTACATTGTTACAATGATTAGAAATCAACCGCACGTTGTTGATAAAACACCGCTATAATAGCGTTCATAATGAAAGTAGAATGTGGAATGATAAATAGCTATGCCGCGTAAAAAGAAGTCCAGAAAAGTAGGTTTAATTGGCGTTCGTAAAGATCCCAACGCCCCGCGTCCCCCGAAAGAACCGAAACGAGGTAAAAAGTCAAAAGGCAAGCCGGCAGGCAGCCGTCACAATGTCGATTCTTCGAATAAACCTGCAGCAGCGAAAAAGGCCCTAAGCGATCCCAGGCTGGGTAGTAAAAAACCCGTATCTTTAGTTCCCAAACCCACCCAAGCAGAAAAGCGTCGTTACGCCACGCCTGCCCAGGAATTAGCTGACATAGAGGCGGATGAACGCCTGACCGTGCTGCTGGACAAATCCGAGAATGGTGTAAAATTAAGTGCGCGCGAACAGCAGTATGTAGATGAAAAACTGGCACGCCATCGCGTTCTTTGTGAATTGCTCGGTATCACTGACGAAGACCAGGAAGAAGACAACGAAGTCTCACCGCTGGACAATATTGAACGATTGAATATAGACGACTTTAAGGATTAATGTTAACTGATGATGTGGATGGGTTTGGCCGTTACAGGCGTAGTTATAATTTTAGCGTTAGGGTTTTATGCAGGTCGGTTGTTATTCCAGCTTAAACAACAAAATCAGCGTCATCAACTTGCAAGAGCACGCCGTACGGCCACCATCGTTGAGAGTATTCAGGTCATTGCCAAAGCCATGCTACAGCAACAATGCGAACTGTCTGAAGGGGCTATCAGGTTATGCAATCTGCTGGAAGCGCTACCTTCCGCATCCCCCCCTGATTATTCCAGACAATACCCGAAGCTTTATGAATTTTTTTACAAAGTCAGTGGCTTCGCTATTTTAGACGCCAGAGCGAAATTGCCCAAGTCGGAGCGAATGCGGCAGGATGTAGCGCGCGCGCAAATCGAGTCTGAATATGAAACAGCAGTATTGAAAGAGCTCCCTGCCCTGCAAGATTACTGCGATACCCTTTAGCGTATTGCCTCTTTGCACACGTCGGCGTAACAGTGGCAATCTGTGGTGTGGTCGTTGACCATACCCACTGCTTGCATAAACGCGTAACAAATCGTTTCACCTACAAAGGTAAACCCTGCTTTTTTCAAAGCTTTCGCCATATTTTTTGATGCAGCAGTACTCACTGGAACTTCTTGCTGGGTTTTCCAATGATTGATAACCGTTTTGCCATCAGTGAACTGCCAGATAAAGTCCGTGAACGACCCCTGTTCCTTAATGGCTAAATAGGCTTCTGCGTTCTTGAATATCGAATTGATTTTAAGCTTGTTACGAATGATTCCTGAATTCTGTATTAGTCTTGCGCGTTCCTCTTCTGGCATGGTCACTATGCTTTTTGCATTAAATTGACAAAACGCATCTTCATAATGTTTTTGTTTACGTAAAATGGTGATCCATGACAACCCTGCCTGCTGACCGTCCAGACAAAGTTTAGCAAATAAAGCGTCATCCTCCCGTTCTGGCCTACCCCAGACTTCGTCGTGATAACGTTGATACAACGGGTCATCGGAGACCCACGCGCATCGATTGAGTTTGCAAGCGGCCATATTTTTTCCCTTATTTGATGATTAAGCAGACTTTAACCCGCTAAAGCCTACATTCATAGACTCACTATCTGTATACTAGGCGACCTTTAATTTGTCACTGAAGCACGTGGTTATAAAGAGAATGCACAATTTCGATATAAAAACCTTTCAGGGGTTAATCCTGGCGTTACAGGATTACTGGGCCCGACAAGGCTGTGTGATTATTCAGCCGTTAGATATGGAAGTGGGCGCGGGTACGTTTCATCCCATGACATTTTTGCGCTCCCTTGGCCCTGAGCCAATTAGCAGCGCCTACGTGCAACCCTGTCGCCGTCCCACTGATGGTCGCTATGGCGAAAATCCTAACCGCTTGCAACATTATTATCAGTTTCAGGTGATGCTGAAACCCTCCCCAGACAATATCCAGGAGTTATATCTTGGTTCACTAAAAGAGCTTGGATTTGATCCCCTGGTTCATGACATCCGTTTTGTTGAAGACAACTGGGAATCGCCAACGCTCGGTGCCTGGGGGCTTGGCTGGGAAGTGTGGCTAAATGGAATGGAAGTTACCCAATTCACTTATTTCCAGCAGGTGGGTGGACTCGAATGTAAGCCGGTAACTGGGGAGATCACCTACGGGCTTGAGCGTCTTGCCATGTATATCCAGGGCGTCGACAGTATCTATGATCTGGTGTGGACAGACGGGCCATTAGGTAAAGTGACCTATGGTGATGTGTTTCATCAAAATGAAGTAGAACAGTCTACTTACAACTTTGAACATGCGAACGTTGAGGTATTATTCAGAACATTTGATGAGTGTGAAGCAGCCAGTCAATTGTTAATTGAAAAGAATCTCCCGCTTCCTGCCTATGAGCAGGTAATGAAGGCCTCTCACGCGTTTAACTTACTCGATGCCCGCCACGCCATTTCGGTCACCGAGCGTCAACGTTATATATTGCGGGTGAGAGCTCTCGCCAAAGCCTGTGCAGAAAGTTATTACCAAGCCCGTGAAGAATTGGGCTTCCCATTGTGCAAAAAGGAGCAGTAATCGTGCGCAAAGAGAATCTTCTTATTGAGTTAGGCACAGAAGAATTGCCACCGAAAGCGCTCAAAACCTTAGCAACGAGCTTTGCAGAAAATATTCACGCAGGGCTAACCAACGCCGAACTTTCTTTTGAGGCTATCGAATGGTTTGCCGCGCCCCGTCGTCTGGCTGTGTTAGTTAAAAAACTCGATGCTACGCAGCAAGATAAGACGGTAGAAAAACGCGGCCCGGCGGTCAGCGCCGCGTTTGATGAAAAGGGCGAACCTACTAAAGCTGCACTGGGCTGGGCCCGTGGTAACGGCATAGAAATTAGTGATGCAGAACGGCTGGTGACAGAGAAAGGTGAATGGTTACTCTATAAGGCCCACCAAGCTGGACAATCTATCAATGCGTTACTTGAAGGTATTTTGACTCAGGCATTATCAAAACTGCCCATTCCTAAACCGATGCGCTGGGGACATCACACTACGCAATTTATTCGTCCGGTGCATACCTTGTGTGTACTTTTCGGCAGTGAGGTGATTGAAGCAAAGGCGTTGGGTCTAAGCAGCGATAATAAAGTCAATGGTCATCGCTTTCATGGCGAACAAGGCGTTACTGTGGCGCATGCAGATGAATATCTGGCCACGCTGGAAAAACAGCATGTCATCGCCGATTTTAAGCAACGCACACTGCTGGTACGGCAGGAACTTGAAAAAAACGCCGCCCAGCTTGGCTTAAAGCCCGACTTTGATGAGTTACTGCTAGAGGAGATTGCCTCTCTTGTAGAATGGCCAGTGGTACTGACAGCCTCCTTTGACACCTCATTCTTGCAGGTTCCCAAGGAAGCGCTTATCTATACCATGAAAGATGATCAAAAATATGTCCCATTACTGCACGAAGACGGGGAACTTAGTAACCAGTTCTTGTTCGTCAGCAATATTCAAAGCCGTGATCCCATCCAGGTGATCAGTGGCAACGAAAAAGTTATTCGTCCACGTTTGGCCGACGCAGAATTTTTCTTTAATTCCGATAAGAAGCATTCATTGGCAAGCCGCTTAAACAGCCTCGATTCTGTGCTATTCCAGAAACAGTTAGGTACGTTAAAAGACAAGTCTCAACGCATCGCAACGCTGTCGTCCTATATAGCCCAACAAATTAACGCCGATGCGGCACTTGCTTATCGTGCGGGGGAATTAGCCAAAGCCGATCTGATGACCAATATGGTCATGGAATTTCCTGATGTGCAGGGCGTAATGGGCAAATATTACGCGCTTCACGATGGCGAATCAGAGGAAGTAGCTAATGCCCTTTACGACCAATATCTGCCCCGTTTTGCAGGTGACGACTTGCCCGCTCATCCGGTCAGTGCCTCAGTAGCGCTAGCAGACAAAATCGATACTTTGGTAGGGATTTTCGGTATCGGTCAATTGCCCAAAGGGGACAAAGACCCGTTTGCCCTGCGGCGGGCCGCAATTGGTCTATTGCGGATCATCAGTGAGCTTAAACTACCCCTCGACTTAGAGGATCTGGTAGGTAAAGCGATTGAAATCTACGCAGAAAAAATTACCAATGAAGACTGCCATCAACAGGTAGTCGACTTCGTGCTGGGTCGTTTTAATGCCTTGTTGCAGGATCAAGGCATAAGTATCGACGTCATTCAGGCGGTCAGTGCGCGTCGTCCGACCCAACCGACAGATTTTGTTGCACGTATACAGGCAGTAAGTACGTTCAAGGCTCTCGACGCCGCAGAAGCGCTGGCAGCAGCAAATAAGCGGGTAGCCAACATTCTAGCCAAACAACATGTTGAAACCGGGGTGAAGGTTGAAAGCGCCTTGCTGACCGAATCAGCTGAGCAAACCCTTTACCATGAGCTGGAGTCCGCCAGGACCGAACTGAATATGGCCATAGAGCAACAAGACTACACAACGGTGTTAACTCGGTTAGCCCAGTTGCGAGAAAGTATTGATGCTTTTTTTGATAACGTGATGGTCATGACTGATGACAATGCCGTAAGAGATAATCGCCTGGCATTACTGTTGATGCTACGTGAACTCTTTATGGTGACAGCGGATATTTCCCTGTTAGCCAAAAACTAACACTACTAAGGGTATTTGTGACACTACGAACACTTGGAATCATTACCATGCTTGCCTTGTCCGGTTGTGCTGCACAGCCGGGCAGTCAACCGTCTTCTCAGGGCAGTAACGTAAATGTAGCCCTGGAGGATCTGTATATTCGTGGGGTATTTAATTGGTGGGAAGCCAAAGAAAATCACCGGATAAATTTGAAAGGCAGGCAAGGTGTGGTTGACGTAGACCTTATTGCGGATGGTCAACCTAACGATTTCAAGTTTTCAAACCAGTACTGGAGTCCGTCACAAACCTGCGGTGGCCGTTATGCAGGCCAACTGGTTTCAACACGAAGTACCCTTTACTTAACTTGTGGAGCAGACGCGCAAAATTTACAGTTCACCCCATCAGATGACGGTACGTATCGATTCATCATCAATGATGCAGGAAGAGGTGAATTTACCTTAAGCGTTATTCAGGTCAAATAAATTAATAGGCCATGCTGCGAAACGGTCGCCGCTTGGCTTTAGCGGTTAAGACGCTTAACCAGGTGACTTAGTTTTACTGCAACCATGCCTACTGGCTTTCCCATGAACAGAGAGATCAGGAATGCTGCAGGCCACGCCAAAATAAAGGCTTTCATCCAGGCTTCGCCAAGACCATCTACCCAACCGATATTTATAAAGGTCACCCATCCAGACATCAGGGTTGATAGAACCAACGACATACAAAACGCGTAACAGAATTTATCCCGGTTAATCAAACCTGCTCCTCACATTTGATTTAATTGAAATGCAATGAAAGGGTAAAACAATCAAAGATTAACTGCTAGTAACCCAGTCGAATACTCGCCAATCTCACCACTATGCAAACACAACGATGCGCCCACGCGCAGAATTAATCTGATGCATACGTATTCACACCACATACACTTGGCAGCGTTCTACAACTCCCTTACTCTTTGTTGATTAATTGTTAATCATTTACATTTTAGCTACATACCGTGTCAGCTAACCAAGGAGCCGTTATGCGCGCGTTATTTGTCAGTATTGTTCTCTTTTTTCTTACCTCCCTAGCATACGCTCAAGATTGGCGATCGCCCGACCAGGTAGCAGTATCTAATCCGTCAAAGCCTCGTCATTTGCCCGGTGGGGCAATGGAAATCACCGTCGACATCACTAACGCCAGTAATCAGCAACTTATCGGCCCGTTCCGCTTAGTAGTTAACGAAAGCTCTCATTCTCTGTTGGATTTAGATGGCGTTGACAACGGCAATGCTTACAAAATCTTGCCTTTTACGGTATTGGGTGCGCGCACAACCAATCAAGTTGTACTAAGACTAGGACAGGAACGTAAACCGTTTAATTTCGATTTCAGCGTGGAAAGCCGTGGCGCGAGTACAGCCGGTAACGTACTGCAATTAGCCGATGATCAAATCGCGCTATTCTATAAACGGAAAGATCATGATTATGCGGGTTGGGGTTTACACCTATGGAGTGGACAGGCTTGCGGCAATTATGCAGAACCCACTACCCTCAGCCCCCATTTCAATAACTGGGGCTCACCCTACCCTGCGGACGGTATACATCCGCAATATGGTGCTTACTTTATTTTAACCGTTGAGCCGGGTGCGCAATGCTATAACTATATTGTTCATAAAGGCGATGAGCGCGGTGTAGGTAGTGGTGATCAACAGTTTGTCCCCGCAGAAGGTCAAGAAGCCTTTACATTTCATGGCAATGACAATATGTGGTATTTCCCCGTTTCTACACCGCCCGTTTTCGCCACTGGGGCCAGTGCACACTGGCTAACGCCAGGCACCTTGGTATGGGCAAATGCTATAGAGGCAGCAGAATACCGTTTATATCACTCTACCGAAGCCAACATGGCCATCGTCTTTGGGTTACTGGCAAATGAGGGTGAGTCGGTAAACTTAATCCCCTCCGATTGGGATGCGTCACTTAAACAACAATTCCCCCATTTAAGCAGCTTTACTGGCTTCAACGTTCCGGTCTCTGTAGATGATGCCAAGAAAATGGCGAAAGATCAGTTAATTGTAGTGGCTCTCGATAATGACAACAATGTCTTAGCGGCAACCTACGTTCAACGGGCTACGCTGCTCGATTCGCTCTATACGGCGGGCGATAACGATGCTGATGAAGCTGATCTGGGGGTGATGTATGCCGGAGATAATGTATCAGTAACAGTGTGGGCCCCCACCGCACAGAGCGTTTCGATTCATCTGTACAATCGTAATTTGAAATGGATGGGAAGATCATCTGGCAAGAAACCCATGCACTACGATCCTCACACGGGTTTTTGGCGCTTTGAGGGTAACAAGCGTACGCTAGATCGAAAATATTATCGGTTTGAAGTCACTGCATACCACCCACTTACCGATAATATCGAAACAATGATGACATCAGATCCCTACTCACTGACGTTATCTGACAATGGCATTCACAGCCAATTTATAAATTTAAATGATGCTGATTTACAACCTGCCGGATGGCGCAACCATAGTGTTCCAACGGTGTCCAATCCTGAGGACGCAGTGATCTATGAAACGCATATTCGTGATTTTAGTAATCTTGACCCCTCTGTTCTACCAGAATATCAGGGTAAGTATATGGCGTTTACGCAAACGGATTCACAGCCTGTGCAACATTTACAGCAACTCGCTGATGCAGGACTTACCCATATCCATCTACTTCCTGCAAATGATATCGCTTCAATTGAAGAAAACCGTGATCAACGTGTGGAAATTACGGATACGGTGGGCACATTGTGCCAGCGTAAGCCTTCTGCCATTGTGTGTGATGTGGCGTCACCCTCATCGCGTTTGATTGACGTGTTAGAAAGTTACGAACCTGATACGGGCGATTCCCAGGCTTTAGTAGATGATTTTCGTGGAATGGACGGTTTTAACTGGGGGTACGATCCGCATCATTTCGCTGCACCAGAAGGCAGCTACGCCACCGATGCATCGGGAGAAAGTCGCGTACGCGAAATGCGGGCGATGAATATGGCGCTTCACAATATGGGATTGCGAAGTATTTTGGATGTGGTTTACAACCACACAGCGTCGTCAGGACTGTATGATAAATCTGTTCTAGATAAGGTCGTACCCGGTTATTACCACCGCCTGAATGAGTACACTGGCGCTATCGAACGTTCCACTTGCTGCGAAAACACCGCTACCGAAAACCGAATGATGGAAAAACTGATGATTGATTCATTAGTCATTTTCGCTCGCGATTATGGTTTTGATGGTTTTCGATTTGATTTAATGGGGCATGTTCCTAAAGCGTCCGTCGAACGCGCTCGGGCTGCGGTGCAAGCAGTTGATCCTGATTCTTACTTTTACGGAGAAGGCTGGAATTTTGGCGAAGTTGCCAACGACCGCCGTTTTGTACAGGCTTCTCAGCTAAATATGGCAGGTACCGAAATTGGCACCTTCTCAGACCGCCAGCGAGAAGCCGTGCGCGGCGCTACGCTTTTCACCGGTGCAGGCAATGTAAATGAACAGGATGTGATCCGTATAGGCATGGCGGGGAATATGGCCGATATGCAATTCGTGGCGGCTAATGGCCAATACGTGAAAATGTACGATTATCAATGGAATGGCCAGCCTGCGGGGTACAGTAGTGATCCCGCCGATACGATTAACTACATATCAAAACATGATAACGAAACATTGTGGGACCAACTGCAGTTAATGCTGCCGGATTCGTTGTCGGTTAGTGAACGCGCCCGCATTCAAGCGGTTGCGCTCTCTATCCCCATCTTAAGTCAGGGTATTCCTTTCCTGCATATGGGCTCGGAACTGCTGCGGTCCAAATCATTAGACAGAAATTCTTACGACGCAGGCGACTGGTTCAACAAAGTTGATTTTTCAATGACGCAAAGCAATTGGAATATTGGGCTCCCCTTAGCTCAGGATAATGCGAGCAAGTGGGAGACCATGAAAAAAATTATCAACAACCCTGCCACTGCGCCAGATAGTGATCTAATGCACGCCACATTTGAGCGATTTAAAGAATGGTTGTCTATCCGCCAGTCGTCCGTGTTATTTCGGTTACCAACCCAACAAGATATCATTGAGCGTCTATCCTTTCGCAACACTGGTTTTGAACAGCAAATCGGCTTAATAGTGATGGCTTTAGATGACGGCATTGGGGTGACCGATATTGACCCACTACATGATGCAATAGTGGTAGTCGTGAATGGTTCCAGCGCAACCGTTGATGTGCCGTTACCACAGGCAGACCAATTTAAATTACACCCGGTACAAGTTGGTTCAACTGATATTGCATTAAGCTCAGTAACGATAAGCCAAAACGCATTTACCGTTCCTGCTCAAACCACGGCGGTATTTGTAAAGCCGCAAAACGGGGCTCAAGGTGAGGGCATTTCTGCACGCCCCCCACTTGGCGATCAAGAGATATACTTGCGCGGAGACATGAATGGCTGGGGCATTGATCACCCATTGGCTTATCAGGGGAATGGACGTTACGGCGTCACCTTGGACCTGACTGCCGGCGTGTATCAGTTTAAATTGGCAAGTGAAGGTTGGAACTTGCAGTACGGTGGTGGCTTTGCTATACCGCTAAATGAAGCCTACAACATTTATGAATATGGCGATAATTTAAGGGTTTCCCTAGCCCAGAGTACTAGCGTGACGTTCACACTTACTTTGTCAGATACCTCACCTCCAACATTGCTGCTAGCTGCTGATGTAGATGATACGCCCCCTGCGCCCTATGGGGAAACGCAAGTGTTTTTACGCGGCACGATGAACGGCTGGGGCACCGACAATCCCCTTATCTACCATGGCAATGGTCGTTATACCGTTTCTCGCGGACTTAACGAGGGCAGTTATAACTTTAAATTAGCAAGTCAGGATTGGTCTACCGTTAACATCGGTGTCACTACCACGGGCCAGGAAATAGTGCTAAATACGCCTTGGGACATGGTTAATGGCGACAGCCATGATGTTACCGTAGTTATCCCTTACGCTGGTAACTATTTGTTTGAAATTGATGCTACTGAGCCTTTCACACCTAGGGTAACGGTAAAAGAAGACATTGGGCCACTAGCAGCCACTCCCTATATTCGCGGAGCGTTTAACGGATGGGGAACCTCTCATCCGATGGTTTATATCGGCAACGGCAAATATCAGACGGATATCCAAATGCAGGTGGGTCAATATCAATTCAAAGTCGCCAGCAGTGATTGGTCAGCCCTTGATTATGGTTCGTTTGAACAGGCTGTCGTGGGAAAGACCATACAACTTGAAGGTAAAAACAATATTAATTTGGATATTACCCAAAGCGGCGTACGCCGTTTTACTATGAACGTGTTCGCGACTCCTTTTACCCTGCGACTAGAATAAGGTTTACGTATTGCACACTCTTTTACGGGGTGTGCAATATTGCTTAGCGACGTTCTTTTAGTGATTACATACCAGTTGCGCGTTTCCTGGTTAGAGAACTTTTTAACTCTTCATTAAAAGGTGCTTCATACTGCCATGCTTTACATGCATTTATGTGAGTTGGTACGTCGCTTTTATCCTGTAGCTCGCACCTCATTGTGAGTTGCTTAAGGCTACGATCGGGAGGTAAGACGCAAGTTATCCTTATGTTTTTAGCCGTTTAGAGTACCGGACAGTTGCGTCACCTTTATTATCAAAACTTCTTAAGTTTACTTATTTCTAGCTACTGCTGACGTCCATTCAAGCTATAGCTCGCACCCCCGCAGTGTAAGTAACCGCTTATTTTATAAGCCGCCAAGTAACAATTGTCTTTTCGTTCTCTTATCTATATGCTGGTTTTGCATCTCAAATGACGATTCTTTGTGGTTTTCGACGCTTATTTTGCACATATATATGTATGCAATATCTCGGGAGTGCGATTCATTTGTAGAGTGGTCATCATGCTAGATAAACTTAAACTGAGTCGCAACTGGGACAATTCTGAAAAGTGACACCATCTATTTTAGACGACATTAAACGCATTCAAGCCATTGAATCGGTCCCCCATATTTTAAAAATGCTCTCGGAAGCAACTGGTCTTCGCTTTATCTGCATAGCGAGAGTCACCGAGAATAAATGGACAATGTGTGCGGTGCTGGATTTAGTTAATTTTGATTTAACACCTGGCGATGAACTTGCGATTCATACCACCTTTTGTTCACAGGTAAGAAGTACTTCAAAGCCGGTCATAATTAATAGCGTTCACAATGATCAAACTTACCATGATAGTCCCATTCCTAAAATGTATAACTTCGAGAGTTATTTTTCGTATCCAATATATGATCAAGACGGGTCATTTTTTGGCACCTTGTGTGGATTGGATCCGAAAGCGGCTGATTTGAAAAATGAACGAATTGAAAGTCAGATTCAAGCATTCTCAAATTTACTTTCTCGTCAATTGATGGCGCAGGAACGCATAGACAAGTTACAGACGGCTTTGTCTGATGAAAAGGAAATTGCACGGTTGCGTGAACAATATATTGCCATTCTTGGGCACGATATCCGCACCCCCTTATCTTCTTTATCCTTATGTGTAGACCTCCTTAAAGACCATACTAATGATACGTTTATAAATAAGATTCTCGGTAAAATGACAAACAGTGTGGCGAGGATGAATGGATTGATTAACGATGTTATGGACTTCACGTATGGTCGTGTTGGTGATGGCCTCAAATTAAATCTCAGGCCGATAGAAGACCTTTCCCCCGGCCTTGAACATACTATTTCAGAACTTGCTGGGCTTCACTCAACATGTGAGATCATCGCAGATATCCAGCTTAAAAGAGCTTTAGTTTGCGATTCAGACCGTATATGTCAGTTGCTATCAAATCTATTAGTGAATGCGATAACGCACGGGGACAATACCCAACCAATCTATGTCACCGCATATATACAAAATGGACAGTTTACACTTGAAGTAAAGAATCAAGGGAAAACCATCCCTACCACCACGCTGGAAAGTTTATTTCAACCTTTCTGGCGTAGTTTACAAGATAAGAATAGTAAAGGTCTCGGTTTAGGGCTATTTATTGCGTCTGAGATAGCTAAAGCCCATGAGGGGAAACTAACGGTTGCCTCGCACAATCAGGAAACCCTATTTACCTTCACTATGTCCATATAGGGGCAGATGGCTCCGCGCGCTAAACAAAGTATTATGCCGCGACGGTGACACTCTTTATGTATTATTACCCACAAATTTACTACCTGCATTTACCTATCGCTGTTCTGCTATTTTCTATAAAAAAACGGCCTTAAAAGGCCGCTTTTGGGTAATCAAAAATTCACGCAGTTGAAAGTGCTATACGTCAAGGTTCTCTACTTTAAGCGCATTGGCTTCAATAAAGGCCCGACGCGGTTCGACCTGGTCACCCATTAATGTTGTAAACAACTGATCACAGGCGATCGCATCTTCGATGGTGACTTGCAACATACGGCGACTAGTAGGATCCATAGTTGTCTCCCAAAGCTGTTCAGGATTCATTTCCCCTAGCCCTTTGTAGCGCTGTATATACTGCCCCCGTTTCGCTTCGGCCATTAACCAATCTAATGCTTCTTTGAACGACCTGATGGGATGTTTACGCTCTCCACGTTGGACAAAAGCCCCTTCATCCATCATGTTGTTAATCGCATCATTCAGGTTACGAATCTTTTCATACTCTGTAGAATCGATAAAATCATGATTAAGTTTGTATTCGTAATCAATACCGTGCATACGCATAATTATGGAAATATAGAATTCACTCATTTCCTCATCGCGCTTTATTTCAAATCGGAATTCTGCACCGTCAGACGATTTTTTGTCGTTAAGACTAGCCACTAACAATTCTGCTATTTGTTGCAGTGCCGCTTCGTTTTTCAAGTCTTCCAGTTTAATCGTGTTAGAGTACAGTAAGCGATATAAAATGACTTCTGGCATCACCCTGCGCATACGCGTAATCATTTTTTCTACACTCTGGTATTGCTTGACCAGTTGCTCTAAGCCCACTCCGCTAATTGGTGCGGCATCTTCACTCGCATATAAAGCTGCACCATCTAGGGCAATAGAAGTAAGATACTGAACCAGTGAATCGTCATCTTTTAGATATTGTTCTTGCTTACCTTTTTTGACCTTGTACAAAGGAGGCTGGGCAATGTAAACATATCCGCGCTCAATTATTTCTGGCATCTGGCGATAAAAGAACGTTAGCAGCAAGGTGCGGATATGTGAACCATCTACGTCCGCATCGGTCATAATGATGATACGATGGTATCGCAACTTGTCCGGATTGTATTCGTCTCTGCCGATTCCACAGCCAAGGGCGGTAATTAACGTAGCCACTTCCTGTGACGATAACATCTTATCGAAACGAGCTTTTTCTACGTTCAGAATTTTTCCTTTAAGCGGTAAAATGGCTTGATACTTACGGCTTCGACCCTGTTTAGCAGATCCTCCTGCCGAGTCACCCTCCACTATGTACAATTCACTTAAAGCTGGGTCTTTCTCCTGACAATCAGCCAATTTACCGGGTAGGCCAGCCAGGTCTAATGCCCCTTTTCTACGGGTCATCTCCCGCGCTTTTCTAGCAGCCTCACGAGCCCGTGCCGCATCGATTATTTTAGACGCAATGATTTTACTTTCAGTAGGATTTTCTAAAAGGAATTCTGCAAGCTTTTCATTCATAGTCGACTCAACGGCCGGACGCACCTCTGAAGAAACTAATTTATCTTTGGTTTGCGATGAAAACTTGGGGTCAGGTACTTTAACAGAAACTACTGCGGTCAAGCCTTCACGGGCATCATCCCCACTCGCATTAGTTTTAGCCTTCTTGTTAAGGCCTTCCTGTTCCATGTAGTTATTTAGTGTACGTGTTAACGCACCGCGGAAACCTGCTAAGTGTGTACCACCATCGCGCTGTGGGATGTTATTAGTGAAACAGAAAATATTTTCCTGAAAACTGTCATTCCATTGCATTGCTACTTCAACAGAAATACCGTCTTCCTCACGTTCATGGGCAAAATGAAAGACTTTATGATGAACAGGTGTTTTATTCTGGTTCAGGTATTCAACAAACGCTTGTATACCACCTTCATATTTAAAATGGTCTTCTTTACCGTCGCGCTCATCTAGTAACTTTATCGACACACCAGAATTTAAGAAAGATAACTCTCTTAAACGCTTAGCGAGAATATCGTAGTGAAATTCAACGTCTGAAAATGTATCTTCACTGGGCCAAAAACGTAGAGAGGTACCGGTTTTGTCCGTTTCGCCGATTACGGCCAGGGGCGCCTGGGGTACGCCATGCTGATACTCTTGTTCATGGGTTTTACCTTGTCGACGGATCCGTAGCTTTAGTTTTCTGGAGAGTGCATTGACCACCGAAACCCCTACACCATGAAGACCACCCGAGACTTTATACGAGTTATCGTCAAACTTTCCGCCGGCGTGCAGGACAGTCATAATTACTTCAGCTGCGGATACACCTTCTTCTTCATGTATAGAAGTTGGAATTCCTCGTCCATCGTCGGAAACGGAAACGGAACCATCGGAATGGATTTGAACAACGATTTCACTGCAGTGTCCAGCTAACGCCTCATCGATGGAATTATCTACAACCTCAAATACCATGTGGTGTAGGCCGGTACCATCGTCAGTATCACCAATATACATCCCCGGACGCTTACGTACTGCGTCTAACCCCTTCAGTACCTTAATACTGGAAGAATCGTAATTTTGCTGTTCTGACATACTTAGTTGCTCTCCTCTTTCACGATGCCATGTTCCACGTGAAACATTTTTTTATCGTTATAATTCTCTACAAAGTCGATTTTCTCATCGACTATTGCAGTTACGACTACTTGCGTATCGGTGTCTAATAAACGCGTTAGAAACTTTTCTCTACGTATGTTATCTAATTCTGCACCTATATCATCAAGTAGAAATATACTTTGACGTTGCGACTGGGCGGTAAATAACTGGGTTTGAGCAAGTTGCAATGCCGCGACTGTCATTCTAAGCTGACCTCTGGACAGCATTTCCTGTGCAGCGAAGTTATTTACCTTTAATTTTAAATCGGCTTTATGAGGGCCAACTGAGGTGTATCCCACCTTGTAATCATATTCGCGCTTTTTCGCTAACGCCTCTTCAAAAGATAGCTGTTTTTCCCACCCCCTATAATAAGCAATTTCTACGGAAAACTCAGGTAAAAATTGCTCCATAATAGCTTTAAAAAACGGGAAAACCTCCTGAATGTAACGTTGTCGACTTAAATCAATTAGTTCTGCAGCTTCAATGAGTTTATCAGACCAAAAACTATGTTCTGCTGTTGATAGATCACTACCTTGTTTTAATATTGCGTTTCGCTGTTTTAATAGCGAAAGATAGATTTTTGCATGCTCTCTGAAAGAATGTTCCACGTGGAACAATCCCCAATCAATAAACCGGCGTCGTTCTGAAGGCGTACCAACAAGTAAATCGGTGCTTTGGGGCGTGAACAGTTGCACTGGAACCATGCTAACCAGGTCGGACAGTTTCTTAGAGTGTTCACCATTGATGCTGCAGGTAACCTCGTGCTTGCGTGTACGTTGTAAACCCACTCTACTCAGATTACCCGTGTCGTCATTACATTTGGCGAAAACACTAAACGCCCCTACGCTTTCCCGAATTACAGATTCATGCCTGCTCGTCCGGAATGAACGGCCGTAACCTAAATAATAAATCGCTTCAATCAGAGAAGACTTTCCACTGCCATTTTGCCCTCTGATAACCGATAGCGAAGGTGACAAATCTAAACAAGCCGAGGAAATATTTCTAAAATTTGTGATCTGGACTTGCGCCAGTTTCATAGGGGACTCAAAATCTAATATAGCTGATTAACGCACTCTACTCTATTAAAAGCAGAGTGCGATAAAAACTAAAGTCGCATAGGCATGATGACATAAAGTGCAGAATCGTCATCTGCGGCTTCAATTAACGCACTGGCGTTGGCATCCGACAATGATATTTTCACCGATTCTGAAGAAAGCGCATTTAGTACATCTATGAGATAGGCAACATTAAAACCGATCTCTAAATCATCGCCTTGGTAATCAACATCAACAATTTCTTCTGCTTCTTCTTGTTCAGGGTTGTTGGCTGTAATTTTGAGCTCACCCGATGATAGATTTAAACGCACTCCCCTGAACTTTTCATTGGACAGAATGGCTGCGCGCGAAAATGCTTCTTTCAAAACGGCTTTACTGGCCGTAATTACTTTATCTCCATCTTTAGGGAGAACACGACGATAATCCGGAAAACGGCCATCGACTAATTTACTGGTAAAAATAAACTCACTTGAAAACAGGCGAAGATGATTTGCGCCAATCTGAATCTTTAGAGACTTATCTTCTTCCCCTATTAAGCGAGATATCTCTAAAACGCCCTTACGAGGAATAATGACCTGACGAACAGGTAAATTAGCCCCCTCAAAACCAAATCGACATAATGCTAAACGATGTCCGTCAGTGGCTACTGTACGTACCAAATTATCTTCAGTCTCTAATGACATGCCATTTAAATAGTAGCGCACGTCCTGTTGAGCCATAGAGAAATGAGTGCTATCAATTAAGTGTTTCAAATCACTAGATGAGACTTCAAATTCGACCTCGCCTTCCCAATCTTCTAGATTAGGGTAGTCACTAGCTGACAAAGTCGATAACGTGTATTTTCCTCTGCCCGCTTTAATTAGCGCTTTATTACCATCTAGTGAAAATTGAATCTCTGAACCATCGGACAGCCCCCTGATAATATCAAACAGTTTTTTAGCGGGGACGGTGATCTCCCCCTCTTGAACGTCACCTTCAAGGGGCATACTGGAAATTAATTCTACCTCCAGATCCGTCCCTGTTAACCAAAGTGACCCTTCACTAACTTTCAACAGCACATTGGATAAAATGGGTAACGTATGTCGACGTTCAACAGCGCCAGACACCAATTGTAGGGGTTGCAAAAATTTTTCTCGACTGATGGCAAATTTCATCTGTTCTTGTTGCGCCTCTTTAAATACATCGTAACGTCGTACAAAGTTAAGAAGATAACGTCCTGATTAGGTTTTTATAATCTTCCTTTATATCATGACTTTCTTCTCTAAGCTGCTCTATTTTTCGACATGCGTGAAGCACCGTCGTGTGATCACGACCCCCAAACGCATTACCAAGTTCCGGGAGACTGTGATTGGTCAATTCTTTTGATAATGCCATAGCAACTTGCCTTGGTCTGGCCACACTGCGACTACGACGCTTAGAAAGAATATCCGCCACCTTTATTTTGTAATAATCAGCAACGGTCTTTTGAATATTATCTACTGTAACTAACTTTTCTTGCAAGGCCAGTAAGTCACGTAATGCTTCGCGAACAAAGTCAATCGTAATAGGCCTGCCAGTGAAATTTGCGTTAGCAATTACACGATTCAACGCGCCTTCAAGTTCACGTACATTAGACCGTAAGCGTTTGGCGATAAAGAAAGCGACCTCATTTGGTAACGTAATCCTATTTTCAGTAGCTTTACGCATTAAAATAGCCACCCGCGTTTCAAGTTCAGGGGGCTCTATCGCAATGGTCAAGCCCCATCCAAAACGGGATTTCAAGCGATCTTCTACACCGTCAATTTCTTTAGGATAACGATCTGACGTTAAAATAATTTGCTGATTGCCCTCTAGCAATGCATTAAACGTATGGAAAAATTCCTCTTGAGAGCGTTCCTTGTTTGCAAAAAATTGAATGTCATCAATTAACAACGCATCTACTGACCGATAGAAGCGTTTAAAATCTTCGATCGCGTTATTTTGCAAGGCTTTCACCATATCCTGAACAAAGCGCTCAGAGTGCATATATACAATTTTTGCATCTTGCCTGTTGGCTATGATCCCATTCCCCACCGCATGGAGCAGGTGAGTTTTACCTAAACCCGTACCGCCATAGATAAACAACGGATTATATGAACCACCCGGATTGTTTGCTACCTGAGTAGCGGCAGCTCTTGCTAATTGGTTGGATTTACCTTCTACAAAATTTTCAAACTGGTAATTAGGATTGATATTACTCTTGTGTTTGGCTGCTTCAGGAATCGGCACCACATTAGGGGTGGAGTGAGATTTAATATGAACATGAGGAGCGGCTGTTTCATTTACGGTAATCGTTGGCGAACTCTCAACAGTAGAGGTGGACAACGTAGAAACGCTAGTGTGATTAGCAGGAGAAGCTTGTACTGTTCGTGTTTCAGACGCTCGCCGACTTACTACCTCTAGACGCAGTTGAGGCGCATCGCTACCGGAAAACTCAGCAAATAAAGCGGTAATTTTATCGCGATACTTATCACGAACCCAGTCCAAAATAAAGCGATTAGGTGCGTATAACGTTATAACGTCAGCCTGCTCATCAGATGTCAACGGTCTTATCCACATGCTGAACTGCTGGTTAGGCAACTCTTGCCGTAACCTATCAAGACAGAGGTTCCATAATGACATGTTAAAAAAGTGCTCCAATGCGCGACGAAGTAAGAATCGACTATCAAAAAGTGACGAATAAGAACTAATTGAGAATGGATATTTCACTATAAGAAATATCAAACGTAGCGCAATTTTTTTAAGGTTTAATTTTATGCTGTGGATTATCCTTGTTTTACCCTCAAATGTAAATCAGGATCATGCAAGATCGCTAAGATCGATTAGTTATATAGCTGTTTTTACTTATTAATATTTCGTAACCTCCTTGACAAATCGGGCAATCGAAGATCTACTGTACATACGATCAATGCTCAATATATTTCCCTCTCTAATAGCAGAAAACCTCCTTATTGTGGATAAATAAAAAAAAAGCATTGAGTTATTCACACCATAAAAAAGCTCGTGACACAGGGTTTGTGTCTTTTGCACAAATATCCGACATTATTTTTGGTTTTTATCGTAGTTAAGATTGACAGTGAGGCGTTAGATCTCTAGAATTCAGCGTCCTTTTGGAAGGGTAGCTAAAAAATTGTCATGCTTTAAAAATATGACTCTTTCTAAAAACTCCCTAAATTTAATTTTGTTTGTGAGACTTTGGTCATGAAAAGAACATTTCAACCGAGCAACTTAAAGCGTAAGCGTTCACACGGTTTCCGTGCTCGTATGGCGACCAAAAATGGTCGTAAAGTACTTGCAGCTCGCCGTGCTAAGGGCCGTGCTCGCCTTTCTGCTTAATGGTTAGTTGCCAAAGTGGGCGAAAATCAATTTTCTAGGGAGTTACGATTACTAACTCCCTCCCACTTTACTCGCGTTTTTAATCAGGCTATTCCAGCCGTTTCTCCTGCTTTTACTCTACTTGCCCGACATAATCAGCTTGAAAAACCCAGGCTTGGCATCACCTTATCTAAAAAGCGCATCAAAAAAGCTCACGAACGTAATCGTTTAAAAAGGTTAATTCGTGAAAGCTTTCGCCATAAAGTTCACCAATTACCCTCGATTGATATAGTTGTAGTGGGAAAATCAGGTGCTGACAAATTAAGCAATGACAAGATTTTTAAAACGTTGGAAAAGCAATGGCAAAAATTAGCCAAGCGTTGCGTAGAATCACAATAAGCATACCCCTGTTACTTATTTGGGGCTATAAGCTGATGATTTCACCTATGATTGGCCCAAGATGCAGGTTTCATCCTACCTGTTCGCAATATGCTATTGAGGCATTAAAAGCACATGGATTAGTAATTGGCGGTTGGTTATCGGTTAAACGCATATTAAAATGCCATCCTTTGCACGCGGGTGGATATGATCCGGTCCCAAATAAACAAAACAACAAACCTATAAAGTAAAGAGACCTCTATGGAATCGCAACGTAGTTTTCTGGTTATTGGCCTGGCACTTGTCAGTTTTTTGCTTTGGCAGCAGTGGCATGTAGATTATGGTCCTAAACCCGTCGAGCCTGCAGGCACAGAACAATTAGAATCTTCGCCAAATGAGGGCGTAGCTTCTGCTAAACCCTCCAACCGAACAAGTGAAGATGTTCCTGTTTCAACCTCACAGTCAACTGCCCAGGTGCCGTCAGCTGATTCGGCCTCAACCCGTCTAATATCTGTATCCACCGATACGTTGGATCTTAAAATTGATTTGATTGGCGGTGATGTTGTTCATGCTGATTTGAAACAATTCCCAGTAAAACAAGGCTCCTCTCAACCTTATAGTTTGCTGCGCAATAATGATCAGCTTTACATTGCCCAAAGCGGCTTGGTGGGCGCAAATGGTCCCGACGGCAGTGCACAGGGCAGACCTCGATACAGTGTGACCCAGGAAAGTTTTAAACTTGAGGGTGATACCCTGCAGGTGCCCATGACCTGGCGCAACGAGGCGGGCATTGTGGTAACCAAGACGTTTACCTTTACACGTGGTAACCACAATATTGATGTGACCTATTCCATTAACAACAACACAGCGCAAACCGCCAACTTCCAACAATATGCGCAACTCAAACAAGTACTCGCCGAGTCTGACGGTAATGTATTCATGCCAACTTATCGGGGTGCTGCCTACTCTACTGAGGACGAACGGTATGACAAATATACGTTTGACGATATCGAAGATAAAAATCTTCGAGAAACCACGCCGGGCGGATGGGTCGGTATGTTGGAGCACTATTTTGTCTCCGCGTGGGTGCCTCCACAGGATGAAGTAAACAAAATTTATAGCCGTTTAATCCGCAATCAGTATGCCATCATTGGCTTTACCGGTGAGCCCATTAATGTTGCCAGCGGCGAATCTGCCACATTGGCCAGCCAGCTTTATCTTGGCCCAAAAGATCAGGATGAACTGGCAACAATCGCCCGTGGGTTAGATTTAACCGTGGATTACGGGGTGTTGTGGTGGATTTCTCAACCACTCTTTAAGTTATTGCAATTCCTTCACGGATTGGTTGGAAACTGGGGCCTGGCAATAATTCTGATCACAATAATTGTGAAAGGAATTATGTACCCATTAACCAAAAAGCAATATGAATCCATGGCGAAATTGCGCAATCTGGCGCCAAAGATGCAGCAGCTAAAAGAGCGATATGGGGATGACCGTCAGAAAATGTCACAAGGCATGATGGATTTGTATCGCAAAGAAAAAGTTAATCCGATGGGCGGATGTTTTCCTCTGTTACTGCAAATGCCAATCTTTTTAGCGCTGTATTGGGTATTGATGGAAAGTGTCGAATTACGTCACGCTGAATTTTATCTTTGGATTACCGACCTCTCAGTAAAAGACCCGTTTTACGTACTTCCTATCCTGACAGGAGCGAGTATGTATCTATTACAGAAGTTACAACCAAATACTATTAGCGATCCGATGCAGCAAAAAATTATGCAATGGATGCCTGTAATGATGAGTGTTTTCTTCCTTTGGTTCCCGGCAGGATTGGTATTGTACTGGCTTATCAGTAACGTGATTACGCTGATACAGGCGAAAATTATTTACGCTTCAATGGAAAAACGCGGAATACAGACAAAATAGAGATAACTTCAAACAGCCCTTCAGGGGCTGTTTTGATTAAGTAAGAGGAAAACTTATGCCATCTTTTGATATCGTTTCAGAAATCAACATGGAAGAAGTGCGAAATGCTACTGAGAATGCCAGTCGAGAATTATCTACCCGATTCGATTTTCGTGGTGTCGACGCAAGCTTCGAATACACCGATAAAACAGTGAAAATGCAGGCTGAAGCAGAATTCCAATTGCAACAAATGGAATCTATATTTCGTACTGCCTGCTCTAAAAGAAATCTGGATACGGCCGCAATGGATGTAAAAAATGTTGACCATCGCGGAAAAAACGTTTTTCAGACTATCGCCTTCAAAGAGGGTATCGAACAGCCGATGGCTAAAAAGATCGTTAAGCTTATCAAAGATGCTAAATTAAAAGTGCAAACATCCATTCAGGGTGAGCAACTGCGCATTACCGGTAAGAAGCGGGATGATTTACAGGAAGTTATCGCACTCATTAAGCAATCAGATTTAGGTCAGCCTTTCCAATACACCAATTTTAGAGACTAATTCACATGGAATTCCCTACACACGACACTATTGTTGCGCAAGCAACTGCACCCGGTAGAGGCGGCGTAGGGATAATTCGTGTATCGGGTCCGAAGGCTAAAACGGTGTGTGAAGCAATTTTACACACTTCACTGCCCCCAAGAGTTGCATCGTATACCCCTTTTTATGACTCGCATGGCAATATTATCGATCAAGGTATCGCCCTTTTTTTTGCCGGCCCTAATTCGTTTACCGGTGAAGATATACTTGAACTACAGGGCCACGGCGGCCAGGTGGTGATGGATATGCTGATTGAGGCCGTGATGCAGGTTCCAGGTTTGCGTTTAGCTCGCCCCGGTGAATTCAGTGAACAAGCATTCTTAAATGACAAACTCGATCTCGCGCAGGCAGAGGCAATTGCTGATTTAATTGATGCAAGCTCAAAGCAGGCTGCACGAAGTGCGCTGCGTTCGTTACAAGGGGAATTTTCTCATCAGATTAATCACCTTGCCGAGCTCATTATTCAATTAAGAATGTATGTGGAAGCTGCTATTGATTTTCCCGATGAAGAAATTGATTTTTTATCCGATGGCAAGGTTGCGGCGGATTTAAGCTTAATTCTGACGCAACTATATCGAGTGCAACATCAGGCAAAACAGGGCTCCCTGTTACGGGAAGGGATGCATGTAGTAATTGCAGGTAGACCCAATGCAGGCAAATCCAGCCTGCTCAATGCATTGGCGGGTCGCGAAAGTGCCATAGTAACCGATATTGCTGGCACGACTCGGGATATTTTAAAAGAACACATCCACATAGAAGGTATGCCTGTCCACATTATCGATACCGCCGGGTTACGAGAAAGCACCGATAAGGTAGAATTAATAGGCATAGAGCGCGCGTGGCAAGCTATAGAAGACGCAGACCGTGTGTTATTTGTGGTAGATAGTACACAATCAGATGAAATTGACCCGTACAAAATATGGCCGGAGTTTATGCAACGTCTACCTGATAACGTCCCTGTCACCGTCATCAGAAATAAAGCGGATTTATCCGGTGAGCAAATAGGTCTAGACACCCTGTCTTCAGAACATAACGCTACCAGCATCATCAGGTTATCAGCCAATACCGGCAATGGCGTTCAGTTATTAACCCAACATCTTGCTAAAACCATGGGATTGGATACCACTTCAGAAGGTAAATTCATTGCGCGGCGGCGACATCTCGATGCGTTACAAAATGCGCTATCCCATGTTGAAACAGGTCAGTTACAATTGTCAGAACATATGGCTGGTGAACTTTTAGCCGAAGAGTTGCGCCTCGCCCATCAAGAACTTACTGAAATCACAGGTGAATTTACCTCTGATGATTTATTAAGTCGAATATTCTCTTCATTTTGTATTGGTAAGTAAAATGTCAAATTACGCAATTATCGTAGGCTCTGTGTTAGGCGCCGCAGAATATGTGGCCGATGCATTAGCCGAATCTATAAAGCAAAACCAGGAGGCAGTTGAAATACACCTGTCCCCAGATCTGCCTGCAATATCACACGATGCAATCTGGATAATTTGCACCTCGACCCATGGCGCAGGCGATTTGCCTGATAATATTCAACCTTTCGCTGAACAACTCGAAAATGCAGATCTATCAGCGGTGTCTGCCTACGTAATTGGTTTGGGCGATAGCAGTTATGATACCTTTTGCCACGGTGCAAAAACCATGGAAACGCTACTTATACAAGCAGGCGCCACGCTGCTCGCGCCCCCCTGTCATATCGACGTATTGACGTATCCTATCCCAGAGGACGAGGCGGTGGCTTGGTTCACCTCTCAAACGAGCGCGCAATCAGCATAACTGTATGTTTACTGAAGCTGAGTATCACGCCTTATGCAGCCCCCTGGCTAATGCCGCCAGGGTACTTTACTGCCTTGGCCTGCGACCCACCACCAATGCGACCACAGCCACCTCTGAACCGTTAAATTACAAATTTCTGCTCGCTTTGGTTAATGCTGATTCGCAGGACAAACCGTTTACCAGAGGCCGTCAACTTAACGACCTTCTAAAATTACTTGAACAAGCGGGATTAATCGCCCTGCCCCCAACCCTGTCGTTGGAATCATCGTTAAACGGGAAAGTAATTCTGCTTCCACTTATCCAGACTAAACATGATTCGTTTAGTCATTTACACCGTCAGCATCAGGCGATTACGATGAAGTGGCAGCCAGACGAAGCGCTATTTGCCGAAATGGCAACTCTGCTAGGTCTGCCTGACAAACACTATGATCAAGATGACATAAATGAGTTTATTGCCTATTGGTTAGGCCGGCCCTCTACCGTCCTCAGCCATTTTCAATGGACCCAGAAGTTCGTTTATTCGATGCGTAATAAACGCTTCGGTCGATCCGATGCAAAACAGCAAGCAGATTTAAGCAATCTCGTGGAAGTTGCACCTTCTCTTGAAGCAGATGATAATACTCGCAAGCTAGTCGAAAAGTATCGTCGCAAACCGTAACTCAAAAAGACACCAATACTATGCAATCGCTGAAAGATAAAATTGATGGGTTAGCCAAAGCACTGGGTAAAAACGCAGATAATCAACAGCCGTACACAGATTATCAAACCTTGCGTAAACAATATGAAGCGCAGGCGAATGCCGAAGTCAAACAAGCTCAGCAGGTCAGTAAAAATCACCGAATTTCCATGTTGCACGGGCAGTCCGATTTAAACCCGAAATGGACATTTGCCAATCTTATTGAAGATAGTGATGATGTGATTGAAGCGGTTAGCATTGCACATTCTTTTATCGCTGCTCACGAGGATATCAACTGGCGCAATGCAGGTTCACACATGATGATTTTTTATGGTGATTATGGCCGTGGAAAATCGCATATTGCTGGGGCTATTGCCCACCAACTGATTGATCAATATGAAATTACCGTACTATACCGACAGCTTTCCACACTGTTAGAACTGCGATATTCGTCGTACGATTTTGGTGCGCAAGATAACGTAGGCCAAAAGTTTCGCCAAGCCTACCAGGAACTTTTAGAAGTAGACTTGCTCATTCTTGACGAAGTTTGTGTTAATGAGAGCATGCTGAAAAAGAATACGCAAAGCTGGTTGGGAAATTTGTTACGCCAGCGATTGGTGAACAAAAAAAATTGTATTTTAATCACCAACCATAATCTGGCGGAGCTAGAAACTGCGCTTGGTCGCTATTGTTTTGAGTCAATCCGTGAATACGATACCTATAAAGTCAGGTTTGCAGGTCCAAGTAGACGTAAGGGCCTGGCCAGTGACGAAGTGGAGCCGCAATCCTCCCCTGCTTACCAACCCAATCAGCTACGATAGCCTGATTTTTTTTAAACCTTTCTCACTCTAGCGGCGACAAACCTTTAGTTAACTCACTAAAGGAATGTCACTTATGCAAAATTTTCTCCTCCCAAAGGCTGTTCCAAGGCTTTGTTTAGCATTGTTATTATTGTCGCCCTTTGTCCAGGCAAAGGTAATTGAACAAGAATTTGCTGCACAACCGGACGATACGCTTCATTTAAAAACCGAACAGGGCAGCATTGAAATTAAAACTCACAAAAACGCCTCAATCGAAGTCTACGTGGAGATAGATGGAGAAGAGCAGGATGAGTTCGATGTCAATTTCGAACAACGTAGCGACAGCCTGCGCATCCGCGGTGAGCGAAAAAATAGACAGGGGTGGAACCGCACACGCATTACTTATTTGATTACCATTCCTGAGCGATACAACCTGGATCTGGATACTGCTGGTGGCAAAATCGAGATCACAGACCTGCTCATCGGTGATATCGAGGCTAGAACGTCCGGAGGGGCAATTAAAATCGCGTCAGTTAAAGGGGATGTACAACTTCATACATCAGGTGGGTCAATTCACACTGAAGATGTAGAAGGTGAAATAGATGCGCATACCTCTGGCGGTAGTATTAAGGTCGCTTTTGCCAAACAATTCACTAAGGACGCAACCTTGGATACGTCAGGCGGGTCAATTGTGGCAAGTCTGCCCGCAGATATTCGAATGGATTTGGATGCCTCTACCAGTGGCGGCAGAGTAAAAAGTGAGTTTGATGTGGATGGGCGGGTAAAAAAACGTTCAATTGAAGGCAAAGTAAATGGTGGTGGTCCAAAATTAACCTTGCACACATCAGGCGGTAGCATCCGGATCGAAAAAAATTAAAAAACAGATCTGAATAACTTTCCATACACAGCGGGATCCTTTCTTAAAAGGGTCCCGCCGTGAGATCATACGATCATTTCTACAAGTTATCCCCAACTGGATCACAACAAGATCAGGGGTGTGCATAAGATCCCCTATAACGCTGTGTACAAGCTTTGATCTAAAAAAGGACAACTTTTCAAACATTTTCAATTGTGGATAAGGTAGCGGGTTATCAACAAGATCAAGGGGCACTTAAACCAAGCTAGATCAGATCTTGTTCATTGCGTAACTTAATGATCTTTAGTGCAAATAGTGGCTTATCAACAGTAAAAGCGCTGCTTAATAGTAATAAATATAAAAGATCTAAATAGATCTTATATATAATTAGCTCAGATCAACTTTCTCATAAAAGTCTCATTTGAAGAAAATTTAACCGTTTTCTTTATGCAATAACTTCGCTAAAATACGCGCCCCCTTTTTCAGGGATCTTATTTAGCATTCCGGTAAGCGAGGTTTTTTCATGTTTTACCAAAAAGAGTTTGATGTCATCGTTATAGGTGGAGGTCATGCAGGTACTGAAGCTGCTATGGCTTCAGCACGTATGGGCATGCAAACTTTACTGCTTACCCACAATATTGAAACAATTGGTCAGATGTCGTGCAACCCAGCTATTGGTGGTATCGGCAAAGGGCATTTAGTGAAGGAAATCGATGCCCTGGGTGGCGCAATGGCGCTGGCCATTGATCACGGTGGGATCCAATTTCGTACATTAAACTCCAGTAAAGGGCCTGCTGTACGGGCCACACGCGCGCAAGCTGATCGTACGCTCTATCGCAATGCTATTCGTAATATGGTTGAACAACAGGAAAATCTGACGTTGTTTCAGCAAAGTTGCGATGATCTCATTATCGAACAGGATCAGGTAACCGGAGTCGTTACTCAAATGGGTCTAAAGTTTAAAGCTAAGGCCGTTGTGTTAACCGTTGGTACCTTCCTGGGTGGGACTATTCACATAGGTCTTGAAAATTACAGAGGAGGTCGCGCAGGCGATCCTCCTTCTATCGCGCTCGCAGATCGTCTACGTGCACTTCCCTTCAGGGTAGATCGATTGAAGACGGGGACGCCCGCTAGACTAGATGCCAGAAGTCTTGATTTTTCTGTTATGCAGGAACAGGCAGGGGATTACCCTACCCCAGTATTTTCTTTTATGGGTTCACAGGCGATGCATCCTCGTCAAATCCCCTGCTATATCACCCATACCAATGAAAATACTCATGAAATTATTCGCAGTGGTCTCGACCGGTCGCCAATGTATACAGGGGTGATCGAAGGTGTTGGGCCGCGATATTGTCCTAGCATTGAAGATAAAATTACGCGCTTTGCTGATAAAACTTCACATCAGATATTTGTCGAGCCGGAAGGCTTGAACAGTATGGAAGTTTATCCAAATGGCATTTCAACCAGTCTTCCTTTCGATGTGCAAATGGCGCTGGTACGATCTATTAAAGGGTTTGAAAATGCGCATATTGTCCGACCTGGGTACGCGATTGAGTACGACTTCTTTGATCCCCGTGATTTGAAACAAACATTGGAAACCAAATTTATCAACGGCTTATTTTTCGCGGGACAGATCAATGGCACCACCGGTTATGAAGAAGCCGGAGCGCAAGGTCTGGTCGCCGGTGTCAATGCTGCGCTGCAGGCACAGCATAAAGATCCTTTTGTCTTACGTCGCGATCAAGCCTACATGGGTGTGCTAATTGATGATCTGGCTACCATGGGTACAAAAGAACCTTATCGCATGTTTACCAGCCGGGCCGAATATCGACTGCTATTGCGTGAAGACAATGCAGATATTCGCTTAACCGCCCTAGGGCGTGAGATAGGGTTAGTAGATGATGCGCGTTGGGCAGCATTTAACGAAAAATTAGATGTAGTGGAACACGAACTACAACGCCTGCGTAGTCAGTGGGTCCATCCATCTCATGGCGCAGTTGACCAACTTAATTTGAAGCTAAAAAATCCTATCAGCCGTGAGCATTCATTAGAAGAACTCATTCGGCGACCCGAAATGACCTATGACGAACTCATGTCCATTGAAGGAATAGGGCCGGGCGTGCAAAATCCGAAAGCGGCCGAACAAGTAGAGATTCAAATTAAATACGCAGGCTACATTGCCCGTCAGATGGATGAAATTGCCAAAGCGCAACGTCATGAAAATACGCTTTTACCGCCGGACTTCGATTACGCTCAAATCTCAGGCTTATCGAATGAAGTCGTGGCAAAATTAACCGATGCCAGGCCAGAAACTATCGGTAAAGCATCACGAATTTCAGGTATTACACCAGCAGCTATTTCACTGCTGCTGGTGTATTTGAAAAAACACGGATTAATGCGCAAACAGGAGCGTCAATCAGCGTGACGGTGAATTTTGATCGAGAAGGTTTAAGTCGAGAACTGGCTTTGGGAATAGATCGACTAGGGTTTGCCATAAGCGATGAGCATCAGCAGACCTTGCTCGATTTTCTTGCAATGTTGGTAAAATGGAACAAAGCCTATAATTTAACTTCCGTTCGCGACCCGCAACAGATGCTTCAGAAGCATATATTGGATTCGCTCAGCGTGATGCCTTTCGTACGCGGAAAAAGGGTAATTGACGTGGGAACAGGTCCAGGATTACCCGGTATCCCCCTCGCTATTGTGTTGCCACACGTGGAATTTGACTTACTTGACAGCTTAGGAAAGCGTGTACGCTTCATGAAACAAGTGGCGCACGAGTGCAAGTTGAAAAATATTCACCCGTTACAGAGTCGCGTTGAAGCCCATCAGCCTGACTTTTACTACGATATTGTGATGAGTCGCGCGTTTGCTTCATTAAAAGATATGTTGCACTGGTGCCAACATCTGGTAGATTTTGAGGGGAGATTTTTGGCGTTGAAAGGGCAATATCCTCAACAGGAAATAGATGAAGTAAGTAATTACTATCATATTGAGTCTGTTACTGAGCTGTCTGTGCCTGACTTAATTGGCGAACGTCATTTGGTTACCATCAAAAAACAATAACGACTATCAGGGTGCTTAGTGGCAAAAGTTATAGCAATTGCGAATCAAAAAGGTGGTGTGGGTAAAACGACTACCGCAGTTAACGTAGCCGCTTCCATGGCGGCAACCAAGCGCAAGGTGCTGCTAATCGATCTTGATCCCCAAGGCAATGCCACCATGGGAAGTGGGGTCGATAAGTATGATGTCGACGCTACTTGTTACGAATTATTGGTGGAAGAAAAACCAATTAAAGACGTCATTGTGGAAAAAACAGCCGGCAAATATGATCTGATTCCGGCTAACGGAGATGTTACGGCTGCTGAAATTAAATTAATGGAGCTTTTCGCGCGGGAATTACGCTTACGGAATGCGCTAAAACCCGTCATGGCCTATTACGATTTTATTTTTATTGATTGTCCTCCTTCCCTCAGCCAATTAACGGTAAATGCCCTGGCGGCAGCAGATTCAGTACTAGTTCCAATGCAGTGTGAATATTACGCGTTGGAAGGGTTAACTGCGTTGATGGATACCATTCAAAAACTCGCATCGGTGGTGAATCCGCAATTAAAAATAGAAGGCGTATTACGAACCATGTATGATCCGCGTAATCGCCTGGCCAACGATGTCTCTGAACAGCTAAAACGTCATTTTGGCGAGCAGGTATATCGAACCGTTATCCCACGTAATGTCCGTTTGGCAGAAGCGCCGAGTTTTGGCACGCCAGCAATGTATTACGACAAATCATCTACTGGTGCCAAGGCATACCTGGCGCTGGCTGGAGAAATATTGCGACGTCGCGATAAAGCACGTCAAACAGCCGCGCAAGCAAGCTAATAACAACACTTAAATCATATAGCGAACGAACTGAGGGTATTATGTCTGCAAAAAAAAGAGGATTAGGGCGCGGGTTAGACGCCTTACTGGCAACGAGCCAGGCCTCCCCTGCCACAGAACAAGACAGAACAGTTGCTGAACAAAGTGAATTAAGTAAATTGCCTATAGAATATCTCAGCCCTGGCAAATACCAGCCGCGCAAAGATATGTCGCCTGAAGCGTTGGAAGAACTTGCATCATCCATCCGTGCCCAAGGGGTTATCCAACCTATCGTGGTACGTAAAACATCCGCACAGCGTTACGAGATCATCGCGGGGGAACGACGCTGGCGTGCGTCACAATTGGCGCAGTTAGATGTGGTGCCGTGTATTATCAAAGATGTACCAGACGAAGCGGCTGTCGCAATCGCCTTGATAGAAAATATTCAACGTGAAGATTTAAATGCGATGGAAGAAGCACAGGCTTTAGACCGCTTGATGGTGGAATTTGAGCTAACCCATGCTCAGGTAGCCGAAGCGGTGGGCAAGTCCCGCACCACGGTCACCAACTTATTGCGTCTGAATAACCTAAAAGACGATGTAAAATTGCTACTCGAGCACGGTGATATCGAAATGGGTCATGCGCGAGCACTGCTTGCCTTGGAAGGTGAACAACAATCGCAGGCGGCACAAATTGTTTCCGGCAAAGGTCTGACAGTGCGTGATACTGAAAAGTTAGTGCGCAAATTTCTTGAACCAGCACCACCGAAACCGGAGAAAGTGGTTGATCCTGATGTTGAGCAACTGGTCACGCGATTATCAGAAAATTTAGGTGCCAATGTGTCTATTGATCACAATGCGAAGGGCAAGGGCAAGTTGGTAATTAGTTTTAGTGATTTAGAACAATTAGATGGCATCTTGGCAAAAATTCACTAGAAACAAACTGTTTTTTTAACCGATCTTTCTCGCAAAACTTATTTTTTTCTGATTATATGGCGCATGTTAATCGGTTGTTAACATGTAAAGTTTCAATTTCGCTTCCAAAACGCGTTGGATGGTTGAAAAAAATCGACAAAACAGTATACTTCTGTCGCTTTTTGTCGGCGTCAAATTAACAGGTTTTACCGGTTACGATGGAAATAACTGAAAAAGGCAAAAAGCTGGCGCGAATTGGCGCACTGTATCAGTGTATTGTCGCGGTGTTGCTAAGCGTAATTATCGCGATTGCCGGAATGAAAATTTGGGCGTTATCATTTGCTATAGGCGCGGTTATCAGTATTGTCCCAAACGGCGTTTTCGCGCTGTTTGCATTCAGATACTCGGGGGCGACTAAAAACCGACTGGTTGTAAAAAGCTTCAATCAGGGCGCGAAAGTAAAATTGCTTATTACTGTAATATTGTTTGTGGTGGCGTTTGTTCAATTTACTATTGAACCGCTTGCATTGTTTGCAGGCTTTGTTATCACAGCCGCTAGCTATTGGTTAGCATTTTTTCGTGCAGGGTAAAACCACATTAACAAACATGCACGAAAAATTACACGAGATTTCTAAACTTTAAACTTGGGTTAAATAATGGCATCTGAAATTACTACCTCAGAATATATCAAGCACCATTTGACCAATGCCACCATGTGTTCAACTGACCAAGGCATTGCTTTTAATAAAGCGTGTGCCGATGCGGGCTTTTGGGCATGGCATGTCGATACATTAGCCTGGTCGATCGGCCTTGGCATTTTGTTTCTTTGGTTATTCCGTAGCGCGGCGAAAAAAGCGACCACGGGCGTACCGGGAAAATGGCAGGCGTTTGTTGAAATTGTTATCGAATTTGTGAATGACAACGTACGTGACTCATTCCACGGTCGTAATAACCTTATCGCACCACTAGCGCTCACCATTTTCGTCTGGGTGTTCCTGATGAACCTGATGGACTTGGTACCAGTAGACGTTCTGCCTTGGTTAGCTGGTCAGGTCGGTTACTATGGTTTTGGTATGGACCCACATGATGTATATATGAAGGTCGTACCCACTACTGACTTGAATCTAACTTTGGCACTGGCGTTGGGTGTGTTCTTCCTTATCCTGTTTTACTCAATCAAAGTAAAAGGTGTGGGTGGCTTCACCAAAGAACTTACCATGCAGCCTTTTAACCACTGGGCATTTATTCCGGTGAACTTCATTCTTGAATCAGTTACCTTATTGGCCCGCCCTTTCTCATTGGCGCTGCGTTTATTCGGTAACCTGTATGCAGGTGAATTGATATTTATTCTTATCGCCACCCTGGGCTTATGGCAGCTTCCTCTGCACTTCCCATGGGCGGTATTCCATATTCTGGTAATCGTGCTGCAAGCGTTTATTTTCATGATGTTAACCATCGTGTATTTGAGCCTCGCTCACGAAGACCACTAAGTAGTTTTAACAAGGCCGCATTGGCGGCCTTAAGTAAAAAAGTAAAAGTAATAAACGGTTTTTTTAACTTTAAATTTAAACTTAAACTGGAGACGTAAATGTTATACATCGCTGTTTCAATTCTGATCGGTATGGGTGCCCTTGGTACTGCTATTGGTTTTGGTCTGTTAGGTGGTAAATTCTTAGAATCTGCTGCGCGCCAACCAGAACTAGCCCCTCAACTGCAAGTAAAAATGTTCATCGTAGCGGGTCTTATCGATGCGATCGCGATGATCGGTGTTGGTATCGCGTTATACCTATTGTTCGCTGTTGGTGCTTAATTTTTATTAACTCAAGTCTATTAGCGAACTTAACGAGGAGGAGCGGTTGTGAATATTAACGCCACTCTAATTGGTCAATTAATCGCTTTTGCTGTCTTCGTGTGGTTCTGCATGAAGTACGTGTGGCCACCACTATTGGCAGCAATTGAAGAGCGTCAGAAGAAAATAGCCGATGGCTTAGAAGCTTCTGATCGTGCCGAGAAAGACCTTGAATTAGCTCAGCAGAAAGCTACTGAGAAATTAAAAGAGGCGAAAGCGCAAGCAGCTGAAATTATCGAGCAGGCTAAGAAACGAGCTAACCAGCTTGTTGACGAAGAAACCCAGCGTGGTCACGCCGAGCGTGAAAAAATTATCACTCAGGGTTATGCCGAAATTGAAGCTGAACGCAATCGTGCCAAAGAAGAATTACGCAAGCAGGTCGCTGCATTAGCAGTTGCCGGCGCACAGCAGATTCTTCAACGTGAAATCGATGCTCAAGCACAAAACGACATTGTTGAAAAACTTGTCGCTGAACTTTAACGAGGAGATGAGCCATGTCTGAATTGACAACTGTTGCTCGTCCCTATGCTAAAGCAGCTTTTGATTTTGCGGTCGAGCGTAACGCCATTACTCAATGGCAGGACATGCTGGCATTTTCCAGTGCGGTAACTCAGAACGATGAGATGCATCAACTATTAAGTGGTGCTCTCGCGGCTGAAAAACTGGCTGAAATTTTTATCAGTGTGGCTGGCGAACAGCTCGATGAACATGGTCAGAACTTTGTAAAAGTTTTGGCTGAAAATAAACGTTTGGTTGCGTTACCTGAAATTTCAGAACTATTTGACGTCTATAAAGCTGAGTACGATAAAGAAGTTGAGGTAGATATCACCTCTGCTACTGAACTTAGTGAGGCGCAAAAGAATGAACTCAGCGCAACCTTAGAAAAACGTTTGGCACGTAAAGTGAAGCTTAATTGTAACGTGGATCCGCAGCTGATAGCGGGCTTTGTAGTCAAAGCCGGTGATACAGTAATCGATGGTTCCGTGAAGTCTAAACTGAACCGTCTCGAAGACGCGTTGCAAGCATAACGGGGATAAGAGCATGCAACTTAATTCCACTGAAATTGCAGAACTGATCAAGAAAAGAATTGAGCAGTTTAATGTTACCAGTGAAGCTCGAAATGAAGGCACCATCGTTGCAGTAACCGATGGTATTATCCGCATTCACGGCCTGGCCGATGTAATGCAAGGTGAAATGATTGAGCTTCCTGGTGGTCGCTATGCAATTGCACTAAACCTGGAGCGAGACTCTGTAGGTGCGGTTGTTATGGGTCCATACGCCGACTTAAGAGAAGGCGTTAAAGTCAAATCTACTGGCCGTATTCTTGAAGTACCAGTAGGTCGTGCGTTACTTGGTCGTGTTGTTAACACACTAGGTGAGCCAATTGATGGTAAAGGTTCTATCGACGCAGAAGGCTTTGAGCCTGTTGAGAAAATCGCACCGGGTGTTATCGAGCGTCAATCAGTAGACCAGCCAGTACAAACTGGATACAAGTCTGTTGACTCGATGATTCCAATCGGTCGTGGTCAGCGTGAGTTGATTATCGGTGACCGTCAGTGTGGTAAAACAGCTATGGCGGTTGATGCGATTATCAACCAGAAAGGCACAGGTATTAAGTGTATTTACGTAGCGGTTGGTCAGAAAGCATCAACTATTGCTAACGTAGTACGTAAACTGGAAGAGCATGGCGCGATGGCTCACACTATCGTAGTTGCTGCATCAGCGTCTGAATCTGCTGCATTGCAGTATCTTGCGCCATATTCAGGTTGTACCATGGGTGAGTTCTTCCGTGACCGCGGTGAAGATGCGCTAATCGTATATGATGATCTGTCTAAGCAAGCTGTTGCTTATCGTCAGATTTCATTGCTATTGAAGCGTCCTCCTGGTCGTGAAGCTTATCCTGGTGACGTTTTCTACCTTCACTCGCGTCTTCTTGAGCGTGCTGCCCGTGTTAACGAGCAGTATGTTGAAAAATTCACTAATGGTGAAGTGAAAGGTAAAACCGGTTCACTTACAGCGCTACCTATCATTGAAACGCAAGCCGGTGACGTATCTGCGTTCGTACCTACGAACGTTATCTCGATCACCGATGGTCAGATCTTCTTAGAAACTGACTTGTTTAACGCGGGCATCCGCCCTGCTGTTAACGCGGGTGTTTCCGTATCACGTGTTGGTGGTGCCGCACAGACGAAAATCATCAAGAAACTTGGTGGTGGTATTCGTTTAGCATTAGCACAGTATCGTGAGCTTGCTGCGTTCTCGCAGTTTGCATCTGACCTTGACGATGCAACCCGTGAGCAACTTGAGCACGGTGAGCGCGTAACTGAGCTTATGAAGCAGAAACAATATACGCCGCTGTCTATCGGTGACATGGGTGTTTCACTGTTTGCTGTAGAGAAAGGCTTTTTGAAAGACGTTGAATTAAACAAAATTCTGGATTTCGAAGCAGCTCTATATTCATACATGAACAGTGAGCACACTGAATTGCTGAAGACTATTAATGAAACAGGTAACTACAACGACGATATCGCCGCACAGTTGAATGAAGCTTTAACTAAGTTTAAAGCCACTCAAACGTGGTAATCATCACGAGCTGACAGTATGTCAGCTCATCGTTGAGTAATCGGAGAAATAGTCATGGCAAGCGGTAAAGAGATTAAAGGTAAGATTGGGAGTATTAAAAATACTCAAAAAATTACCAGCGCAATGGAAATGGTTGCTGCGTCAAAAATGAAAAAGGCGCAGGAACGTATGGCCCTAGGTCGTCCATATGCGGAAAACATGCTTAAAGTGATTGGTCACATCGCCAACGGTAACCTTGAATATCGCCATCCTTATTTGGAAGAGCGCGAGGTTAAGCGTGTTGGATTTATTGTGATTTCGACTGACCGAGGTTTGTGTGGTGGCTTGAACACCAACGAATTCAAACTGGTCGCGCAACAAATTAAACAGTGGCGCGAAAAGGATGTAGAAGTTGATTTCGCAGCGTTAGGGTCAAAAGCCTGCTCGTTCTTTAACCGTTTTGGTGGCAAATTATTAGCCGCTGAATCAGGTTTAGGTGATAAGCCTAAAGTAAGCGACATAGTAGGCGTAGTACGTGTGATGTTAAATGCGTACGACGAAGGTAAATTAGATCGCGTATATCTGGTCTACAATAACTTTGTTAATACCATGACGCAAAAACCAGTGATGAACCAATTACTGCCTTTGCCTAAGTCAGATGACAAAGAATATAAGCATCGCTGGGACTACATTTACGAACCGGATCCAAAAGAAATATTGGAATCATTAATGGTTCGTTATATCGAGTCTCAAGTGTATCAGGGTGTAGTGGAAAACGCTGCATCAGAGCAGGCGGCCCGAATGGTAGCGATGAAAGCCGCTACTGATAATGCCGGTAACTTAATTGATGACCTGCAATTGATATACAACAAGGCACGTCAGGCCGCAATCACACAAGAAATCAGTGAGATTGTGAGCGGCGCGGCAGCGGTGTAGGCAAAGGTTTATAAAAGATAACGAGGACAAATTATGAGTCAAGGTAAGGTCGTCCAAATCATTGGTGCCGTTGTGGATATTGAATTTCCACAAGACGTGGTACCAAAAGTTTATGACGCACTTAAAGTTACCGATGGTGACTTAGCCGGGTTAACCCTGGAAGTGCAACAGCAGCTAGGTGGTGGTGTTGTTCGTGCTATCGCTATGGGAACTACCGACGGTTTACGTCGTAGCACTGTTGTTGAAAATACTGGCGAGCCGATTATGGTTCCAGTGGGTACCGCCACACTAGGCCGTATCATGGACGTATTAGGTAACCCTATTGATGAAGCAGGCCCAATTGGTGAAGAAGAGAGAATGTCTATTCACCGTGCGGCGCCTAGCTACGAAGAGCAATCAAGTGCTGTTGAACTGCTAGAAACCGGTATCAAGGTGATCGACCTTGTATGTCCGTTTGCAAAAGGTGGTAAAGTTGGTCTGTTTGGTGGAGCCGGTGTTGGTAAAACCGTTAATATGATGGAACTTATCCGTAACATCGCAATCGAGCACAGTGGTTTCTCAGTATTCGCTGGTGTAGGTGAGCGTACTCGTGAGGGTAACGACTTCTACCACGAAATGAATGATTCCAACGTACTGGATAAAGTATCGCTGGTTTACGGTCAGATGAACGAACCACCAGGAAACCGTCTACGTGTTGCACTGACTGGTTTGACTATGGCGGAAAAATTCCGTGATGAAGGCCGTGATGTATTGTTCTTCGTCGATAACATCTATCGTTATACCCTGGCCGGTACTGAGGTATCAGCACTGTTGGGTCGTATGCCATCTGCGGTAGGTTATCAGCCAACACTGGCAGAAGAAATGGGTGTACTACAGGAACGTATCGCATCTACCAAGACTGGTTCAATCACATCAATTCAGGCGGTATACGTACCAGCTGATGACTTGACTGACCCATCACCAGCAACCACGTTTGCTCACTTGGACGCGACAGTTGTACTTTCACGTGATATCGCTTCTTTGGGTATTTACCCGGCGGTTGACCCTCTGGATTCTACCTCTCGTCAGCTTGACCCGTTAGTAATCGGTCAGGACCACTACGACGTAGCTCGTGGCGTTCAGACTGTATTGCAGCGCTATAAAGAGCTTAAAGACATCATCGCCATCTTAGGTATGGACGAGCTGTCTGATGAAGATAAATTAGTTGTAACAAGAGCGCGTAAAATTCAGCGTTTCTTGTCGCAACCTTTCTTCGTAGCTGAAGTATTTACTGGTTCACCTGGTAAGTATGTTTCTTTGAAAGACACAATCAGTGGCTTTAAAGGCATTCTTGCTGGTGAATACGATGACCTGCCAGAACAAGCGTTCTATATGGTTGGTTCAATCGAAGAAGCAGTAGAAAAAGCCAAAAAAGCTAAATAATGTAGACCGGCTGCGGCCGGTTTAACTTATTTTTGCTGGGCACCTATTCGGAGGTTTAAATGGCAGCTATGACAGTACATCTGGATGTAGTAAGCGCAGAAGAAGCAATTTTTTCGGGTCGCGTTGAAACTATACAGGTGACCGGAAGCGAAGGTGAGCTAGGTATTTATCCTGGTCACGCGCCTCTGATCACTCCAATTAAGCCTGGTATGGTGCGTTTGGTTAAGCAGCATGGTGAGGAAGAAGTAATCTACGTGGCGGGTGGAATTTTAGAAGTTCAACCTGGTAACGTAACCGTTCTTGCAGATACCGCTGTTCGTGCAGAAGATTTGGATGAACAGTCCGCTGAAGAAGCTAAGCGCCGTGCTGAAGAGCACATCAGTAATCCAGGTGCTGACTTCAATTATGCAGAAGCGGCTCAAGAGTTAGCTGAAGCGATCGCTCAGTTACGCTTGATTCAAAAATTGCGTAAGTAAGGTTAGATTAAAACTTTAAAAAACCCGGTGAACTCACCGGGTTTTTTTATGGTGAACTTTCAGTAATCGGTATAAGGTTATAGTTGACTTAACGAACAAGGATGAGTCATGAAAGATCGCCCCCATCAAGCAAAATGTCTGTGTGAATCAGTCACACTTTCCATCGCAGAGTCCATCTCCGAATTACATGTATGCCACTGTTCAATGTGCCGACAGTGGGGAGGAGGGCCTATGATTGTCGCCAGTTGCGGTACCGACGTCACGTTTGAGGGAAAACAAAATATTGAAAGGTATCACTCGTCAGAGTGGGCAGAACGTGGTTTTTGTAAACGCTGTGGTACCCATTTGTTTTATCATTATCTGGAATCTGGTAATTACTTTGTCCCAGCGGGGCTAATGAAATTGCCTGAGAGCGTGCACATGGCATCGCAGATTTTCATTGACGAAAAGCCTCATTATTATGAATTTTCTAACGCTACAACGAATATGACCGGCGCTGAGGTAATGGCCAAGTATTCTGACTCCTAGTCAGAAGAGGAGCAAGCCAATGCCTAACAATTTGTCAGTAAACTACCTGGAAATACCCAGTCAAAATATTCCGCTTACCAAAACATTTTTTAAAAACGTGTTTAACTGGTCCTTCACTGATTACGGCGAAGATTATGTCGCTTTTTCTACGCCTGAAATAGAAGGCGGCTTCTATGCAAGTAGTGAGGCATCCCGTGTGAACAAAGGAGCAGCACTGATTGTTTTTTATAGCGATAATCTTGCACAGACGCAATCATTAATAGAAAACGCAAACGGTATCATCGTTAAACCAATTTTTTCATTCCCAGGTGGTAGGCGTTTTCACTTTATTGAGCCTGGGGGGAGCGAATTCGCTGTATGGTCAGATAAATAGTTATTTGCGCCGATGAGCTAGGGGGGAACGCCATTTTTGCTGAAAGGCTGCTTGCAGTTTAATCAGGGGGGTCGTATCTGCACTAAAGAGGGTTGTGACAGTATGACTAACCGCCTCCAGGGTTGAAAGACTGTTTTGCATTTTCACATGGCGGATTTCGTAATCACTTTTCGGCGCGTTATTTAAGTGGAACTGGGGTAGCGCGTGCAACCACGAATTAGCCTTCCAGATTGCATATGCTTGGCGCCAACTGCCATCAATAAAGATAAGTTGTTTAAAGGCAGGCTTCACAGTGCTATTGGCATAGTTTTCCAGAGCAACACTGTTTGCAGTGGGATAAACTACAGCACAGGCGTTCGGCATTATTTCAGCGCTTAAACCAAGAAAATCTTCAGTCGTTTTACCTTTGATAATGCGCGTTTCTGGAATCGCGAGTTTCAGTAGTCTCACCGTGTTTTTAGCGTGCGATGCTTCATTACTATGCTGGAGTATTATAAGCGAAACGGGACATGATACAGGCGCTATGTATTTACATAAGCAAGTAGATGCTGGGTAATGGCAGTGAGAACAATAAGGTCGCATAGTAATGACCACTGAGCTTCTAAAAATATGTCGGATCAGAGAAAGCTACAAATTTACCATACAATTAAGCTTGTTCCTGAAGGAAAAGTGGCAAGCTATGCACAAATAGCTGATTTGGCCGGCTTACCTCGCAGAGCCAGACTGGTAGGCTATTATCTCAAACAACTCGAGTCGACAAACACCATCCCGTGGCATAGGGTAATAAAATCTAATGGTGAAATTGCCTTTCCAAACGACTCTGAGATGGCTAAAAAGCAGTGCCAGTATTTATTATCAGAGGGGGTCTCAGTTACAAATTTTCGTATCAATATGAAAAAATATCAGTGGATGCCAGAAATTGTCGATATACTATATAACTTAAAATTTTAAAGACTTGTTACTACGAGCAAAGTTAGGTAACGTCTACTTTCTAAAATTAGTACTTTAGTATAAAGCTTATGTCTGATAACACACTCACAAAAATAAAAATTAATGAGCTCAAGCCTGGAATGTATGTGCATCATATAGATGAACAGTCGGGGAAGGTGCAAATCAAAAGTAAGGGACGTGTTACCAGCCAAGCAATAGTGGATAGTTTGAAAAAAAGGGGTGTAAAAACCTTAACCATTGATGAATCAAAAAACTTTACTGCTGAAGGCGAAATTTCTTCTTTAGAAAACAATGATGCAGCTTCTAATTCTACTTTAGAGCAATCAGCTGTGGCGAAAAAGGAAGGTGAAGAGCGCGTAAGTTTTAATAAAGAGTTGTTACGAGCAGAGCGACTTCACAAACGCGGTAAGGCAATTCAGAAACAATTGCTTAATGCGGTGAAGAAAGGATTGCCTTTTGATGATAAAATTCCGCGTGAGTTCAGTCAGAATCTAGTGTCTTCCATTGACCGCAATCCTGATGCATTAATTTGTCTAACCAAAATCCGGGAAAAAGACGATTATTTACTAGAGCATTCTTTAAATGTGGCTATTTTATTGGCCAATTTTGGACGCTATCTTGAAATGAGCGATCAGGAAGTAGAGGATTTAGCTTACGCCGGCTTTTTGCATGATATCGGTAAGATCAAAATACCCGATAGTATTCTTCACAAACCTGGTAGATTAGACGAGATGGAAATGAACGTGATGAAAGATCATGTTTATTATGGCGTAAAAGTATTAGAAGAAATGAGTATAGCTTCGCATTTAGTGCAAGCGGTGAGTGAACATCATGAACGACTCGATGGATACGGTTATCCTAATGGCGCCCGCGAAGAAGAAATTAGCCAAGCTGGCCGTATGCTAGCCATTGCCGATATGTATGACGCCTTAACGGCAGACCGCTGTTATAAGGCAGGAATGCCTAGTCAAAAAGCGTTACAGATTCTGCTCTCAGACACCCCCCATAAACTGGATGCAAAGTTGGTTCATTTGTTTATTAAATGTATGGGAATATATCCTGTCGGCAGTCTGGTTAAACTGGATAACGAGCGTCTGGCTATGGTAGTAGAACAAACTGACTCTGCCACAGCCCCGAAGGTGAAGGTGTTTTATTCGTTACGAGGTAATCACTTTCTGGAACCCAAGGATATCGATTTAAATGCATCTTCAGTGACTGCGAAGATAGAGAAACCCGTACTGGCTAGTGATTACAATATTAATTTCAATTCGTTTTTCGAAAAATCAATTTCTATTTAAGTACAAGATATCGTTTTCCGCTTAGTCGTTTCTTTAAGACATAAGGGGGAATAAGTTAGCTTGTGCTAGCTCTTCCCTACACACCATAATCATGAACCTATTCTGCATTCCCTTACGTATGAAACCGCAATAGTACATAGAATCTTTCGGTACGATGTGTGTGTTAGATTTCAATAAGGATGAGTTAAATATGAAAAAAGCAGTCATAGTAGCAATAATGAGCATAGCGGTAGTAGTTGCAGGATGTGCAAACGACCCTTCTAATACCCAAAAAGGTGCAGCGATTGGGGCAGTGGTAGGGGCCTTGTTAGGTAAAGCCACTGGCGATCACGACAAAAGTCGTTACGCATGGGGTGCAGCCGTTGGAGCCATTGCAGGAGGCGCAATAGGCAAGTACATGGATAAGCAAGAACAGGAATTACGCGAAGAGCTAGCTGATACCGGGGTGGATGTAGTTCGCGATGGTGACAATCTGCGCCTGATTATGCCTGGTGATATTACTTTTGCTACTGATAGTGCGTCAATCAGCCCTAACTTTAATCCCGTTTTAAATGATGTAGCCAAAGTGGTCAATAATTATGAGAAAACCGTTCTGATGATCAAAGGGCACACGGACGACACCGGCAGCGACCAATATAATCAAGGGTTATCCGAACGTCGGGCAGAAGCGGTCAAATCACAATTAACTTCTTATAATGTTAACCCCACCCGTATAACCACCGTTGGTCTGGGCGAGTATAAGCCTAAAGTACCCAATGACAGTGCCGCCAACAGACAGATGAACCGTCGCGTAGAGCTGGAAATTCGCCCACTTCGCGAAGGCGTTTAATTTAATCCACTCCGGGGGCCCCGGAGTGGATCCCTTATACGACTCATTAGTTTGCGATAGCCAGTCTGTCGCAGTCTTTACTGTCCTTTCGGTGAACGGACTAGTGGAGAACCCCGCCAGTTAACGATGATTTTCCTATAATTAAGTAGATTTTTGAACACAGCGAAGCTTGGTTAAATTACTGTCCGATAACAGTGTTAAAATGCTTACGCAGTTCAATGAATATTTAAATGTCCCCTACAATCCATTGAGCATTCTGTAATTTAAGCTATACCTCTTATAACCCGTTTATTTTTTACACTCGTGCACCCTTCTAAGGTATCGACAATGAATACCAAAGATATTCAACAAGCATTGTATGACCGAGGTTTTGACCCCGGCCCAATAGATGGTTTTCCCGGTCGGCTGACTACGAATGCGATTAAGCAATTTCAGCGGGCTAATGACCTGAAAGCAGACGGCCTGGTAGGACCGAAAACCCTGGCCAAATTATTTCCTCAAATGTCGACAATTGCTCAAGATGAGACAAGCCTTCCGCTTTCGCTACCCTGGCTGGAAATAGCTATGAACCTTCTGGATGTGAAGGAAGTGGTGGGGCAGGGTTCTAACCCGTTAATTATCGATTGGGCAGCCAAGTTAGGCCTCTCTGATTACCACGACGATGATATTCCATGGTGCGGATTATTTGTTGCCCATTGCATCAGTACGCAACTTTGCGAAGAGTCTATTCCGAATAACCCGTTACTAGCGAGAAACTGGCGAAAATTTGGAAAGCAAACCACACCAGGGTTAGGTGCGGTGTTAGTGTTCTGGCGCGAATCGAAGGAAAGTTATAAGGGACACGTAGGACTATATTGGGCAGAAGATGATACGGCCTATCACGTTATAGGCGGCAATCAGTCCAACGCTGTTACTGTCACGCGAATTGCAAAAGATAGACTATTAGAAGCAAGATGGCCTCACACTGGACTCGATGAACATCCAATCATCCGCATGGCTACCAATAAAGGGTATTTGTTGTCTACGAATGAGGTTTGAGGAAGGAACCACTAGATTACTAAGAAAAATATTTGTTGAAAACCTGTGATGAAGTTCGTAGATAAGTAACAGATACGAATAGTAATTTACACGTGCAGAAACTTGCATTATGTACAACTCTACATTGGTGTTTTCAGATATATTAATCTAGGGAGAGATTAATATAGGTGCGTTCTGCAGTTGGTTAAAGTAACGCTCAATTTCAAAGGTTTTGCATTCATCGACAAAATTGTTTAATAATGCTTCGAATTTAAAGATTATAAAAAATTAACTAAAATGGAATTAGTTTTACTAAACAACAGTAGACGACGAGATCACGAATCATTATTTGGTAATGGTGCGTTTTACGATCTAGATGTAATAGGGGGTCAGAGTAAGTATTTGACTGAAATTTCATATGGTCAAATTTGTGTAGTAGCCCATTTTAAGGATATCAGGACAAAAAATGTAGTTGTATTTAGTTGGTATAAATTTGAGTCTATAAAATATTTGATAGATGATAAAAATACTAAAGTCAGAGCCTTCTTTGGTATCCTATTATATGAAGATGAATATTATTATCATGGATTGAATGAGCACATTATTTATGGAGAATTATTTAATAAAAACTCAGTATTTAAACAAGTATCGGTTAAAACGAGCCATATCAATATTCAAGATCTGCCTGACCCAATTAAGCAAGATTTAATCGGTCAAGACCGTGAACACATTATCAAAAAAAAAATTCAGCTATCGAGTAGCCCATCTAAAAATAAGAAACTGCTGCAGCCAGTTATTGTAGACCTATTGTCTCAATATGGCTTTAGCGAAGCAATGTACGGCTTCAATGGTGACCTAAACTGTCATCATGTAATCTCTGAAAAATTTGGGTTTGTGCATATTACTAATACTTTAAGTGCAGAAAAGATAAATGGCTACGACGTAGCGGGCTACATTAGAGCTAGTTTAGTGGATCATTATGCATTAAGCTTTATAGATATTAATAGCAACACAGTAGAAACATATGTGTTGACATCTATTGCATGTCAAGAATTAGCAAGAGAACACGGTGCTTCGCTTCCCAAAATAGCAGTTTCAGAAAAAAGCCTAGTTAATTTTTTATCCGACCTTTCAAAATATAGTCTTGAAAAGACCACTCGCCCAAATAAGAAACCTTCCACTTCACGAAAAAGTAATACACACATAACATCAGAAGAATACCTAGAAATTTATAAAGAAAATCATAGGAAGGGTGAAATCGGCGAGCAATTTATTCTGGAGGTTGAGCGCAATTTTTTGATTAGCCAAGGTAGAGAAGACTTAGCTAAAAAAGTGGAGCATACTGCATTAACTGCCTCATCAGCTGGATATGATATTAAGTCATATTTTGTTAATGGGCATCCCAAATATATAGAAGTAAAAACTACATCTGGTAATCAAAATACCCCTTTCTTTCTCTCAAAAAATGAACTAGCTACGTCTAAAAAACTATCAGGCTCATATTATATCTATCGAGTATATATGGTTGAAAGCGAAAAAGAGAAAAGCTTTTTTATAATTGAAGGTGATTTGCAAGTAGAATTAAATCTAGAGCCAGCGCTATTTTCCGCTACTTTTCAATGACCGCATAGTCATGACGGTGTAAAACTTCTTTAATTAGTTACACTCATAATTAACGTTTTTCAGCTATGCTCAGTGAGTTGCCTAAAGATAGGGAGCCCTAAGCATTAAAGGGCTCATAGGGTGTTGTGAATTTTTCTTAATTCTTATTCAATATTCTGGATCTGCTCGCGCATTTGCTCAATCAAAACCTTCATTTCTACTGCGGATTGAGTGATGGAAGTATTAATTGATTTGGAGCCCAAGGTATTTGATTCGCGGTTAAATTCCTGCATCATAAAATCTAAACGGCGGCCGATTGCTCCGCCCTTTTTCAAAATTTTGCGGGTTTCGGCAACGTGGGCTTTTAAGCGGTCGAGCTCTTCGGCAACATCGATTTTTTGGGCAAGCATGATCATTTCCTGTTCAAGCCTGCCTGGCTCCAGTTCTACTTTTGCTTCTTCGAATCGAGACGTAATACGGTCTCGCTGCCATTGCATAATATCTGGCATTTCCTGTTCGACTTTTTTTACTTCCGCTTCAATGCCATCCAGACGCTGCTCGATCATTGCCTCTAATGCATTCCCTTCACTGGCGCGCGCCTGTAAAAAGTCTTCGATAAGAACGTCGAATTGTTTTAACACTTCGCTGTTAATGGCGTCCATATCGGCTTCTTCTGCCGCGATGACACCGGGCCAACGCAAAACATCCAGAGGATTAACTCCGGTTGATTGACCATGAGATTGTACCCAGTCTGCTGCGTGCAATACCTGTTTTGCCAGTTCTTCGTTCATGTGTAACTTGCTGACATTTGACTCATTTGCGGTGAAACGTAAGGTGCACTCCACTTTACCCCGCTGCAGTTTTTTACGCAGTCGCTCCCGAAGAACCGGCTCTAAGGCTCTGAACTGCTCAGGTAAGCGAAAGTAGGTTTCTAAAAAACGTTGGTTGACCGAACGAATTTCCCAAACGGCGGTTCCCCAATCTTGTTTAACATCGCTGCGCGCAAACGCGGTCATACTGTAAATCACAATTCACCTATGAAGTTATTAATTTCTGTATAAACAAACAGCCACCAGCGGCTCTTTGCGCCATTAAAAGTCAAATTGACAGAAACTTTGCATGTTCATCTTAGCTCATTTTAACCATGAAAAATGCGATCGCATTGTTTTTAATTTGAGGTATAACTTTGCACAGGCATTGACACCAGGTATAAACCAAGCAAAAAATAGCGAAACGGAATCATTTATTAGAAACTTCATGCAATTAATTCGCGCGGCATTGAAAAGAGGGAATAAAAATCAGCTCAATGCGTGGTTTCATAGCGGTCAGCCGATTGCGCTTCCTGACATCGTTTCTTCAATCCACTTTACTGCCACGGACTTTGACCCAAAATTAGCAGCGTTTAATCAGTTACATGACTGGCATTATTCATATCTACACCCGTGCTTTCCCCAGTTTCTCGGGTTGCCCCAGACCATTGACGCCTTGGCCCATCACCGTTCTCCTTTTCCGTTGATGGGGTTGGTTCACTTAGAAAACCGTATCGAATCGATTAAAAAGCTACGTAATGACGATTTACGGATAGATTGTCGGTTAAGTGATATTGCCACTCACGCTAGGGGCGTCACCACGACAATTGAAATGAGCGTCTATCAGTTTGATAAACTGTGTCTTCAGGCAAGCAGTAAATATTTATATCGAATAGTGTCGGACAAAGTTACACCCAATCCTTCTCACACGGACTCAGCCTCATCTGCGCCCATTTCCCGCGTGCTGGAAGACGCAGGAACGATGCGCTTTGGTGAAAATGCCGGTCGCAAATATGCCAGTTTAAGCGGTGACTACAATCCTATTCATCTATCCAAATTGACCGCCAAAATATTTGGTTTCAAAACGAATATCGCGCACGGCATGCATGTCCTCGCCCTGACATTATCTAAACTCAACACTAATTTGTTTGAACAACCCTATTTATTAAGTAGCCAATTCAACCATCCCGTTGCACTCCCCTGTACTGCTCATTTAAAACGTTCAGCTCACGTAATGCCTACAGAGCAGGATTTATCATTTGAGCTGCATGATCCGACTGCTTCGCGCCGAAAACAGGTGGTGTTAACGGGCACAGCATCGGCGCATATAGCTTAGGGGCTGGAATAGATATCAGGGTGCGTTGGTTAGCTTATATCGTCCAGGGCTAAGCGTTGGACGATGCTCACTGCTGTGTGCGAATCCTCAGCCACCCCTTCAAAGGCCATCGCTAAACTATAGTTGTCTGGAGTAAATTGGTGGTGAAACCGCCACGGGCACGCTGGCTTAAAATCAGCTGCGCTGTGCAATGTTACCTGTTTACTATTTACATCGCTGAAATAAAATGAATCAAATGGCAACGCTAAACCTTGGCCTTCCGCTTTGCTCAACGCTTCTTTTAACGTCCATAGCTTGTAAAAGCGCCGCATGTTTAATATGCAATTTTGCTCGACTATTTCGTCATTCCACTCAGTTGGATGAAAATAGTGCTGGGCTATATTATTGAAATTACGCGAGCGGTCCATGTACTCGATATCGACCCCTAATACTCTTTTATTTGCCACCGCTATCACCACTTTATCTTTTGAGTGGGAAAGATTGAAGTGAAGCGCTTGGGAGTTAGGGACAAGTTGGGGTTTTCCCCAGGCATTCTGGGTGAACACAAGCGAGTCAGGTGTACTATTGGCTATGTATGCACTGAGAATCTTTCGTAGTAGCATGCGCGTTAGCACAAATAGATGGCGACGGGTAGATGACCGAAACGTCTCCATCCGCTCGCGATCCTGTTGTGGTAATAGTGACGCAAACGCTGTTATCGTAGTCGGGTTTATGTCATCACGATCAAGTAGCCATACATGGACTTCATGAGAGCGTGGCGCACTAGAAGAAAGATGACGAAATCGACTCATAGCTCTACTTTACCCGCGTATAGTAATACATTAATTAGCGGGCGCCTTAGGCATTACCCTGCTTTTTCCCCCTTTGTGGAGAATATTTCAATATAAACAGATTCTTAACTTTTTCAAACCGTGAAAATAGTTTTTAACCCAACATTAGTTTAAACTAGCCACCCCATAAGTTCGAAGTAAAAATGGATTAGGACTGCAATACCAATGGCTACACAAACTGAATCCGAATTAAAAATGGCACAACTTATTGCGGAAGCGATAAATTTAGAAGATATGGAGCCAGAAGAGATCGATCCTGAAGAACAATTATTCGGTGATGGTCTTGGGCTGGACTCGATTGATGCGCTGGAAATATCGTTGGCAATTTCCCAAGAGTATGGCGTGCAAATGAAGGCTGAAGATCAAACCACTCGTGAAGCGTTTGCCACGTTGAGAAGTTTGACCGCGTATGTTGAAAGTAATAAGTAATTTTCCTCAGAAAAACGCTGTTCATGTTATTGAGACATCTCCAATCTGATTACATTTTCGTTTCATTGTCTACCAGCCACTGATAACTTCATGTGATCCTGATAATTTTAAAGGATGCTCATTTCGCTAATAGGCAACCCCTGAGTGGCCTTATGTGCACACGTAACATTGCCGTGGCGTAGGATATTGAGATCGGCTGTAAAAAGTATACGAATGAAAATAGATATAATCGATTATGACTCTTGTTCAGCAGCAGGTACTAATCTGACTGAACTGCGTGAATCACTTCAGCATTATAGAAGTGGCCTGATAAAGAATAATATACCGGGCTCTACGCTAGATACCTGGATAGGCAAAGTAGAGCAAGTTGATGCGATTACCGATTTAAAGCAATGGCAAAGTCGCAATAATGCGCTTGCTGCCCTCGGTCTGGAACAGGGTACGCTTAAACAGACACTTGCCGGGTTACTTAAAAAATACGGTAACACCCGTGTGGGCCTGGTAATGGGTTCGAGCACATCCAGTATCGACAGAACTGAAACCGCGTATACTGACTTGGACGAAGATGCCAATCTCAAGCCCCAATATCAGCAACCTTTGGTGCATAATCCCCACGCTCCCAGTTTATTTGTGGCCCATTATACTGGTATTGAGGGACCCTCCCTTACCATTAACACTGCCTGTTCGTCTTCCGCTAAAGTATTTGCCACCGCGGCGCGCTGGCTGGAATATGGAATTGTCGATGCCGTGCTGGTGGGGGGAGTAGATACGCTATGTTTAAGTGTATTGCATGGGTTTAATTCTCTGCAGTTGTTATCTGCTAATCCTTGCAAACCTTTTGATCAGCACCGAGACGGTATCAATTTAGGCGAAGCTGCGGGCTTTGCAATTTTACAGCGGGCGGGGGAAAACCCTAATGGCCTGGGCATTCTGTTAGCAGGTTACGGTGAAAGCTCGGATGCGTATCATATGTCCCATCCTCATCCAGACGGATTAGGGGCGCGTCATTCCATGACGCAAGCTTTACACCGCGCTGGTTTAGAGGCGAATTCCATCGACTATATTAATCTACACGGTACTTCGAGCCGAGCAAATGACTTGATTGAGGGGCGCTTAATAGCCGATCTGTTTCCTTCCTCAACCCAATGTTCGTCCACCAAGGCCTGGATGGGGCATACGCTCGGCGCGGCGGGGATCACGGAGGCGATTATTACCATGGATACCCTGCGTACCCATTTTATTCCTGGCTCAAAAAATTTAGAGCAGCTTGATGATGCGCTGAATTTTTCCATCCAGTCGTCGCATAAACAAAGAGTGTGTCAGCATGTCATGACTAACTCATTCGGTTTTGGCGGGAATAATTGCACGCTTCTGTTTAGTAGGGCTGAGTAATATGCAAACAAGAGACTTAACCTGTAAAGTGGCAAGTATTGGCGCGTGGGGGAGCTATTTTGATAGTTGGGAAACCCTTCAACAATTGATGCAAACTAAGTCGGTGCCCGCAGCGAAAAATAAAGGTCCGAAACCTGAAGTCATCCCTCCTAATGAACGTCGTCGCGCCCCCCTTCCCGTTCGGCTCGCGGTAGAAAGTTCGTGGCAAGCTTCCCAATCAGCAGGGATCGCACCCGATACATTGACCTGTGTATTTGTATCTGGCTTAGGCGATACCGATTTAACCGATTATATGTGTAAGGTACTGGCATCTGAGCATAAAGAATTATCGCCTACTAAGTTTCATAATTCAGTGCATAATGCGCCAGCCGGTTACTGGACCATCAGTACGAAAACCATGTGCGCGGCCAACTCGGTGGCGGGTTTTGAGGAATCTGTTTCGCTGACTTTGTTAGAAGCCATGATCCAATGTGAATCCGAAGGGGTCCCTTTATTGGTCACCTTTTACGATGCGCCAGTGGCGGACAGGTTAAAGCCACTTTTAACCAACCAGGAACCCTTTGCCTTTTCGCTGATTATTTATCCTCTATCTGCAGATATCGAGGGGATAGCGCTAAGAGCGCGTGTCAATAATAGTCAAACGGCCACCTGGCCAGTGTTATCCACCGAAAATCAATATATTTCAGGGTTATACACTGACAACCCAAGTGCGAAAATTCTGTGTTTGGCTGAAATATTCAACCAAAAGAACAAAGCACATGAGGGGATAAACCTGCCTTTAAGCAAAGGTACCTCCATCACGTTTTATGGTTCATAGGTTCTGATATGCAACACGTAGCTACGGATATTATTATTGCAGGTGGCGGGTTGGCGGGAATGAGTCTGGCGCTACAGATTCACAATCGAAACCCGCATCTGGCCATTACCATTATCGAGAAAAACACGTTCCCCGTACCGGATACCACCGCCAAAGTGGGTGAGTCAACCGTAGAGATAGGCGCACATTACTTTACCGAAGTATTAGGGTTAAAGGAGCATTTTCAGCAAAATCACTTACAGAAATACGGCTTACGTTGTTTCTTCGGTAATGTTCAGGGTAATTTCGACGAACATGACGAACTGGGTGTGAGTGAGCTCTTCGGCATTCCGGCTTATCAGATTGAGCGCGGTACATTAGAAAACCATCTTCACCAGTTGCTAACCAACAAAGGTATCACCATCGTTGATGGTGCGGTGCCGGAAAATATTGACCTGGGTGACAAACAACATACAGTGATATGTCGCAAGGGAAATAAGCAGCACGCCTTTACCGGTCGATGGCTTGTCGATGCGGCAGGACGGCAGGCCCTACTAAGAAACAAACTCAATCTGAATAAGGAAACTGGCCATAAAGGAAACGCGGTCTTTTTTCGGGTGGATAAAAGAGTCATTATCGACGACTGGTCTGAAAACCAGGTATGGCAGCAACGCGTATGCGAACCGGGAAAACGGTGGCTAAGCACCAATCATTTGATGGGGCCCGGTTATTGGGTCTGGGTCATTCCTTTAGCATCGGGAGCCACCAGTTTCGGTATTGTAATGGACGATCAGGCGCTAAATGATAGCAATATCCAATCGTTCGAGGATACGCTGGAGTGGTTAGCCAAAGAGCAGCCTAACTGTGCCCGGTCTTTACAAGGAGCAACATTATTAGATTTTAAAGTGATGCGCGATTATTCCTACGGTTGCAAGCAAATGTTTTCTGATCAGGGCTGGGCCATGACAGGGGAAGCCGGGGCATTTTCAGATCCATTCTATTCACCGGGCAGCGACTTTATCGCGTTGAATAATACCTTTATCACGCATTTAGTCGAACGGGATATGCAAGGTAAAGATATCCGCCTTGAAAGTGCGTTGTTTCACAAGTTTTACGATTCTTTTTTTGAAAATACCTTGTCACTTTATAAAGATCAGTACGGCGGGTTTGGCGATCGCAAAATGATGTCCGTCAAGCTGGTGTGGGATTACACCTATTACTGGGGGGTCTTCGCCCTCCTGTTTTTCACCGATGCTATCGGTGATATTGAGTTAATGCGGAAAATCACGCCGAACCTGTTAAAGTCACAAAAATTGAATAAAAAAATGCAAACGCTGCTAAGACAACGGGCGCAGAAACGGGCAGTGCTGCCCGCGAAAAGCATTTTTATGGACCAGTTCCTGGTCCCCTGCCTGAGCAAATTAAACGACGTATTAAAGACAAAAGACGTCAATGTTGAACATGCGCTAGAGGCAAATATCGCCATCATGCAGCAGGTGGTCCCATATTTTGAGGACATGCTTAGCGACGATCCGTCTATTGATATCGATGAAACCGAACAGGCCTTATTAGGCCATTATCGTCAAAGCGTGCTGGCTTAATGATGGCGCGCAGTCAGTTTGGAAAATCGGCATTGTTTACGCTTATTCTGCTATTGCTGATGCTCGCCTATCCTCTCGTGGTTTATCTGCACATCGACGAAGTGAGCCCGCGCTGGTATGGCGCAGTTTTACTTACTGTGTTGCTAATTCGTTCTGTACTCACTGGAGCTCGACGCGTAAGCGATTGGCTGATAGTGGGGCTGGTCAGTGTGTATTGTCTTTCTATAATGTTTTTCGACAGTCAGCTACTGGTAAAATTTTACCCTGTGCTGATGAGTGTTGGCATGGGATTGCTGTTTATTGCCTCGCTGTTTGATTCAGAAACCCTGATAGAAAAATTCGCCAAAGCAGGGGGAACAACGCCACCGCCCCAAGCGCAGAACTATTTAAGAGTATTGACCCTATGTTGGGGCGGGCTGTTACTATTGAATGGTTTGATAGCTGCCTATACTGCTTGGTTTGCCAGCTTGTCAGCATGGGCAGTCTATAACGGCGTCATCTCCTATTTAATTTTTGCATGCTTTGCCGCTATGGAGTGGGGTTATCGTGGGTATTACAAAAAGAGACACAATATTATCGATGATAAACCTTAACACGCTTAACGCCTTGTTTAAAAAGAACGAGGGACCAACGGTCACCGCGATTGAGTCACTCAATGAGAAAGTCATTATCGCCTTACATGTTGATGAGAAACTTAGCTGGTTCGAAGGACACTTCCCTGACCACAAGGTTCTCCCTGGCATCGTACAGGTCAACTGGGCAGGTACCATCGGCAAAGCGCTACTTGTTAAAGAATGTCGTTTTAAACAACTGGTAAATATCAAATTTAAAACCATGGTGCTGCCCAATATTGATATGAAACTTGAGTTAAGCTATAGCGCGGAAAAAGGCAGTCTTAAGTTCCATTATTTTAATGAAAACGAGTCGTTCTCGTCAGGTAGCTTTAAATTTATCCCATCATGAAATATTGTATTATCGTTCCACATTACAAACACGAAATTCTGTTCGAACAGTTTTTACCCTATCTGGCTCAACTCAAGTTGCCTTGTATTGTTGTAGATGATGGCAGCGGCGCAGCGAGTATTGCCAAGCTAACCAACATGTTGGCTTCTTACCCTGACTTTCATCTGGTACAGCACCAATCTAATAGGGGAAAAGGTGCCGCGGTGATCACTGGCTGTTACCATGCCAGTGCGATGGGATTTTCCCACGTGCTCCAGCTTGATGCAGATGGCCAGCACAATATAGAGGATGCGGAAAAACTGCTCAATTACAGTAAAGCACATCCATCTGCCATTATTTCTGGCCAACCTTATTTTGATGAAACAGCGCCCTTTATTCGCAAATACGGACGTAAAATTACGGATTTTTGGGTGGCCCTGGAGACATTGTCTTTCAGGATCAAAGACGGTCTCTGTGGGTTTCGCGTGTACCCGCTAAAACAAGTTGAACACTTGTTTGATAATTATTACTTGGGCCCGCGCATGGATTTCGATCCAGAACTACTGGTGAAAGCAGTATGGGCCAACATTAATGTGCATTTCATCCCAACTAAAGTCATTTATCATGAAAATACGGTTTCACATTTTCATTATCTGCAAGACAATCTTATGTTGATCAGACTCCATGTTCGATTAATGTTCGGTATGCTCATTCGCCTGCCACGTATTCTCTATTCGCGTATCGCCGCTATTTTCAGGTAAACCATGAACGTCACTAATTCTAAACAGTCTACCGACAATCCGCAGCACTGGTCGCATATTAAAGAGGCCGGTACGCTAACCGGAATGCGGCTTATCTATTGGTTATATCGACTGTTTGGACGCTGGTTTTTTTCGTTAATAATGTATCCGGTTGCGCTCTACTTTGTTATGACCAAACCGACCCAGAGGCAGGCTTCGCGCCAATTTTTAAAGGCACATTATAAGATAGCCCCCCATCGTTGGCGCATGCCACCCAATAACCTGCATGTTTTAATGCACTTTAAAAGTTTTGCCGAAGTGATACTGGATAAAGTGCTTGGATGGCTTATAAAAATTGATGAAAGCGACTTTGTGTTGACCTCGCCGCAAACCGTCGACACTTTGCTGGCCGATCCACGTGGTCAACTTATTATCGGCTCCCACTTTGGTAATCTGGAGTTTTGCCGTGGCTTTATGCACCGTTACAGAAGCAAGGTGATCAACATCTTACTGTACGACAAGCACGCCGGTAATTTTGTGAAAATGATGCAAAAGCAGAATGATGAGTCACGCCTGAACGTGTATCAGGTAGACGAGTTTGACATGACCACCATTCTGACGCTGAAAGAAAAAATAGCGGCAGGTGAATGGGTGTTTATTGCCGGGGATCGCATTCCACTAAGTGGTGTGGAGCGGACAGTGGAGGTGGATTTTCTTGGTGATAAAGCGCCATTGCCTATTGGGCCATATATGCTCGCCAAGGCGCTCGCCTGTCCGGTCAATTACATGTTTGCTTATCGATACCCCGCTGCGGGAAATAAAGTGCTGTTTGATGTGATGCCGATGGGCGATAAAGTGGCAATTTCCCGCAAAAACAGGGAGGCCGACATCCGCTATTATGCCCAGCAATTTGCCGATAAACTGCACGAGCACTGCTTAAAAGCGCCCTATCAGTGGTTCAACTTTTATAACTTCTGGCAACCACTCAAACAGGATAATGATGCCCTTGATAACACACGGGAAAGAGGGTGAACTGGATGCCGCCACGTTTCGATAAGCGCTTATATGATCTTATTCCCCATCGCCCGCCCATGCTGCTTATCAACAGGGTGTTGACGGTTAATGCATCTTCATCCTCTGCGCTGGTCACTATTGATCGCGAGACATCGTTTTACGAGGCCGAAAAAGGCGTGCCGGCTTGGGTGGGTCTTGAATACATGGGGCAAACAGCGGCACTCATTGCCGGTCACCAACTTCAACAAGGGTTGGTGGCACCCCATCTAGGATTTTTACTGGGCACCCGCTCCTTCAATGCTGAATGTGACTATTTTGAGGCTGGTACAATCAAAGTCAGTTGCAATGAAAAGGCAGTGGTGGGAGATGGACTGGCCACATTCGAGTGCAAAATTGAAATATATACTGAAGAGGCGCAACAAGCAGCATGTCTGGCAACAGCCGCATTGTCAGTTTTTCGGCGTCCACTAAATGAAGGGGCTAATGGTGAATAATAATTATAGACGCGTGGTTATTACAGGAGCCGGTGTCGTGTCATCACTGGGTGATGACTGGCAACAGGTCAAAGCAAGACTGCAGGGAATGAAGTCTGGCGTATGTTTCATGGAGGATTGGCAGAAATATGAAGGGTTAGGTACCCACCTTGCCGCCCCCATCCATGACTTTGAACTTCCCCCTCGCTACACCAAAAAGAAAAAACGCAGCATGGGCCGCGTGGCTCAACTGGGTGTGCTGGCGACAGAGCGAGCGTTGTCGAGTGCTAATTTACTTGATGATCCGCTCATTAATTCGCACGCCACAGGGGTTGCGTATGGCTCAGCAACGGGCAGCAGTCAGGCAGCCTTAGAATTTGCGCCAATGCTTGAGAATCTGTCTACAGCGCGCATTAACAGCAGCACCTATTTGCGCATGATGAGTCATACTGCTGCGGTAAACATAAGCGTGTATTTTGGTACGCAAGGGCGTATGTACACCACTTCCAGCGCATGCACGGCAAGTAGTCAGGCAATTGGTTATGCATTTGAAGCTATCCGTTATGGACAGCAAGATATAATGATCGCCGGTGGTGCCGAAGAGCTGTGCCCCTCACAGGCGGCAGTATTTGATACCTTGTTTGCCGCGAGTACTAAAAACGATACACCCGAAGCCACACCGCGTCCATTTGACAAAGATCGGGATGGGTTAGTATTGGGGGAAGGGGCATGTACGTTAATTCTAGAATCGTTAGAACATGCTAAAGCACGCGGCGCAACCATCCTTGCCGAGGTGGTAGGTTATGCCACCAATACCGATGGGGCTCACCTAGTCAAGCCGAATATGGATACGGTTAAACGGGTAATGTCGGACGCATTAAAAGATGCTAGTGTCAGCGCCGAACAAATTGGCTATGTTTCAGCGCACGGTACGGCCACCAGTCACGGGGATATTGCCGAAAGTAATGCTACCTATCAGGTAATGGGCGAAAAACCCGTTAGTTCTTTGAAAAGCTATACCGGGCATACACTAGGTGCATGTGGCTCATTTGAAGTATGGGCTACCATTATGATGATGAATGAGAACTGGTTTGCGCCCACACTGAATCTGGTGAATGTCGATCCTGAATGTGGACCGCTGGACTTTATTCAACATGAATGTAGAAATATTGAAACCGAGTATTTTATGAGCAACAACCTGGCTTTTGGTGGCATTAACACGTCGTTAATCATCAAACGCGTGTAGGGTATATCTTTTGCCTGGCATGGTAGTAATGCCAGGCGAATAAATTCGCTATGAAGACTTAACCACGCGCAACGATTCCAGTAACGCATCAATTTTTACTTTTAACAGCTTGCCATTATGTTCTCTGGGTAATGTTTCAACCAGATAAACAGGTCTGGGTATGAAGGCACTATCCAGATGCAGGCGCAGATAATCGAGCAATGCGGATTTTGTGATGCCAGGTTTAAGCGACACGATGGCACATAAACGGGGCACCGCTTTATTTGAGTCAGGAAAAATTACCACGCCGTCATTCAGGCCCTTAAAACCAAGCAGCGTTTGGTTAATTTCGAATAGTGACCCCCGTTTTCCCGCAATTTTGATCAGATCTGTCGCCCTGCCGGCAAGGGTAAAATGCTGCGGATCAATTACGTGAATAAAATCTTGTAATACGGTTGGTAACGGTAGATGATCCGCGCTGGCAACTGTTCCCTCACTTTCTTCACTAAATCGGATGCCGTCAAAACGGCGCCACTTTTCTTCCACAGCGGTTCGTCGGACAGCCATCGAGCCTACTTCACTGCAACCATAGACCTCTTTTAGGGTGGTGGAGAATTTTTGCTCCATTTCTCGTGCCAGTGCTGCGGTTAAGGGGGAAGTGGCGCACAGTACGAGCTTAAGCGGGGTAACCTGGACTACTGCGGTTAAAGCTCTTAAGTGGATCGGCGTCGACACCAGCATTCTAGGCAGAGGTAATCGCTCTAGCGTTTCTATAATATCCTGTGGGAAAAGGGGTTTTGCATCGCATACGCACACATTAGTGAACATGGGCATCAATACTGACGTTTCTAACCCCCACATATGTTGGGCTGGTACAGTAGCTAACTGAAAAAGTGTTTGTTCGGGTGCGTTGAGCATAAACGCATAGTTGATTGCCGTGCTGGCATGCAGAGTTCGCCAATATTTCAGGTTCGGCTTAGAATGCCCGGTAGAACCTGAGGTAAAACTAATACAAGCCAGGTGGTCGTTTGATATGTCAGGTACATCAGACAGCCCCTTCTGGGCCGGCGGCATTTTCACGTCAATGATATTAAAGCTCGAACTCGCTTCTGTAATTGCGATGCCGTCGTGAACGATATAGCCGTCGTGATAGTCCTGGAGTAATTGTTGTTGCGTGGCGATATTTTTATTGGGGGGTAATAAATTTGTTTGCCCTCGTAATATTACCGCGCAGAAGCTAACCATAAATAGATAGCGGTTTTCACATAAGTTGATTGCAAAGTGACCCTGTGGCAACTGCTCAGCCACCGCATTCACGTGGCAAAGAAAGGTGCGGGTATCAACTTTCCCTGCTGCCAAGCCTGTTGAGCTGATGGGCGTGGTCAAATAGGCAATAGGGTCATCAAGTTCTCGAGTGATTAGAGGAAATGTATTTGGCATCGCGGCCTTGCTTGTTGGTATTCACTTCATTTTTATCTGCCGCTAGTTTAAACTAATGCAAAATTAAACACTAATATTGTGCCCACCGGTTTCAGTCAACGTCATAGTTTGTGTTAATCAACAAGTTGTAATGAACAGAGAGTGTCGTCAGCGTCAGTCTCGACTTAAATTCACACTAATGTAGTAAGCGTCATCTAGCATGTTAAGTCACACTTTTTCTTCCTCTTCTACCTTCGAATTGTTATCCAGAAAAGATACCCTGGCCGTCATCCCGCTGGTTAAAAATTGCGAACCCTTCGAAGCAGGGGTGATTCCTGCGGGGCTTGAAGAGGCCAGTTCACAGCAAATGAATGAGGTGTGGACGGTATCTGATAGCGTTAGCAGGGGTAAAACGGGAAAGTGTTACTGGAGTAAAACCTCCGATTTGATATGCGTGGCGTATTGGCTGAGTAAGGACGATTGCGGCAATATTGAGGACTCAACCCAAAGAGGGTACGAAGCCATGTTAGCTTTGCTGGAAAAGGAAGGGTTTATTTATCCATTTCGGTTCTGGAATTATTTGCCCGGGATCAATGTAGGCCAAGGCGACGAAGAGCTATATAAAAAGTTTTGTACAGGTCGCTTAAACGCCTTCGAAAAGTCAGGTCTGACACCCGATAACTTTCCTTCTGCCTCAGCATTAGGTCATCATACTGAAGGGGCCGTGTTTTATGTTTTTGCCAGCGCCATAAAACCACTTCATTTTAACAATCACCACCAGGTTAATGCGTACGAATATCCGCGTCAGTATGGTATCAGCAGCCCTTCATTCGCCAGAGCTACCGCGTTAACATTGCAGCGCGCGCCATACTTATTTATCTCTGGCACCGCCAGTATTATTGGTCATGAAACTGTTGAAGCGGGAAACTTGGAACGCCAGTTAGAAGTCACGCTGAACAATATTGAACATCTGATGGCAAACGCCAATCCTGATAACTGTTCTTTGTCTACATTCAAGGTATATGTGCGTTATCCTGAGCATATCCAGCGCACTAAAGACTGGCTAATGCAGCGTTATCCGCACGTGGGGGCGGTGTTCACTCTTGCTGATATTTGTCGTAGCGATTTGTTGGTAGAAATAGAGTGTTTCTGTCGATAACCTTCGCCATCACTTGCCGTAGACTGTGTGCATGAAATATCTCAGCTTAAGTAAAATTAGGCAGCTCATCAGTGCGGCTGTCTGTTACTTCCTGTTCGGTCTTGGGGCATTATCAGTGGGCATTTTTTTCCGCTTACTACATCCTGTCCCCTTCATTTCCTCTGCTACCAAACGAACATGGATCCGTTGGTGCATTCATAAAGGATGTCACTCATTTATCCGCATTATGCGGGCGTTAGGGTTAATTCGTTATTCATTCGATGTGAAATCGATGATACGTGCCAAATCCGGCCATATTATTATTGCCAATCATCCAACGTTAATAGATGTGGTGTTGTTATTAGCAGTAAACAGGCAAATGTGCTGCTTTGTTAAAGGGGCGGTGTGGGATAATTTTTTCACTGGAGCAGTGGTAAAGCAGGCGGGGTTTATCCCTAACCACACCGAACAGCTCCTTCCCATGGCTGCTGCCAAGCTTGAAGCGGGTGAAAACATTCTTATCTTTCCAGAAGGCACGCGTACCAAGCACGATAATGTTATTCACTTTAAACGCGGGGCTGCTAATATGGCGGTAGCGGTGAACGCGCCGATTATGCCGGTACTGATAAAATGCTATCCTGGGGCGTTAAAAAAAGGCGATAAGTGGTATGATATTCCCGATGGTGGACCTGCATTTGAGTTGAAATCTGGCCCCTTACTTGAACTCGATGAGTGCATCGATACGTCACTACCGCGACCCAAACAGTATCGTCACTTGACCCAGTTTCTAGAGCAATATTATCAAGACTGGGTGGCTGTTGAATCCCCAAAAAAGTAGTATAAGTTGCAAACAAAAAATGTAGTGGATGTAATATGAACGAACAAAGAGAAAATATATTAGCGCAAATCAGAGCGACCCTCGTTGACCTATTTGAGCTGGATGGATCTGAAATTGTACCCGAAGCCCGGCTTTACGAAGATTTGGATATAGATAGCATAGATGCAGTCGATTTGCTGGTGGACCTGAAAAAAACCATCAGTGTGGAAATTACGCCTTCACAGTTCAAACAAGTTAGAACAATCCAAGATGTCGTCGATGTCTTTGCTGAGTTATCTGCAAAAGCACAAGCAAAAGCGTAAGATTTTATGAAGCGGATAGCGCTGGATTACGACATACCGTTTTTCGATGTGGATGCATATCGAATTGTTTGGCACGGCAATTACCCAAAATACTTTGAGATGGCACGTTGTGCCCTGCTCAAAGCCATTGGCTGCCCCTACAGCGTGATGGAAGAGAACGGGTTTTTCTTTCCTATTGTGGATATTCAGGTTAAGTACGTAAAGCCTCTGCTTTTTGAACAACAAGTGGTAATTGAAGCGTGGCTGGCGGAGTGGGAGAACCGGCTTATCATCAAATACGCAATTAAAGATAAGAAAACGGGTGATGTGTATACTAAAGCCAAAACCAAACAGTTTGCCGTATCCGCGTCCGATCACGTTACTCATTATGTTTCACCTCCGTTTTTAATCGACGCGGTGGATACATGGATGCAGCAAGATGCAAATAGCTAGGTGTTATCAAGTTTTGTTGGCAGGCCTGCTTTTTCTGTGCATGGCTGTGCCAAGTGTGTTCGCCAACCCTAAGGGGGAAAGTGAAATAGCCTTGCTAACAAACCTGTTCCCTCAAAATTGCCATTTTTCTGGACAGTTCCTTCAAAAGAAGAACGTTGAAGGCTTACCTATACCCCTTCATTCCACGGGAGATTTCTTTTTTTCCTGTGACCTAGGCCTTATCTGGCATACACAGGAACCTTTCAGGGAAGCGATTTTATATGTTAACAGCAGCAATAATTTTCGCGTCCACGAAGACGGCTCCCTCACCCCACTGACAGGTGTTACCCGCTATATAATGTCGAATGTGTTCGTTAAGTTGCTAAAAGGGGATACACAGTATTTTGTCGACGAGTTCGCCATTAAATTAGCTGACGATAATACTTCAGTGGAGCTAAAACCCGAGAGTGACTTTATGAAAAAAGGCATCGACAGTATTCGCTTTCAAAAAAACGATAGCGATGAACTGGGTATCACCTTATTGGTAGACGTTACGGATGTAACGGGCCAAGTTACTCATGTCAGTATCGACAAAATTCGGGCTTACCAGATAGAGGGAAAAAGAGGGGCATTTGAACAGTGTGAGAAGCTGTATTCGGATAACTCGGCCTGGTGTCAGGTATTACGTTCGCCCGCCCATATTCGTCGATGATTACCCTGCTGACGAGATCCATTTTTTTTATCGCGGTATTGCTTAGCGTACTGTTCTTTTCCTTTAATTATCAACACATCCGCATCGACACCAACCTGAATGATCTCAACCCGGAAAAGATCGCGGACGTGGGCTTAAAAAGCGCTCTGAAGACACTTTCGCAGGATATCAGTCATCGTTTTGTGGTAGTTGTAAAAGGGAATAACACGGATCAGGTTGGCGCGGCCAGTCAGGCATTACAGCGCGCGCTTAATGCACTTCCCGGGCTAAAGGTCATTTCCGATCAAACTGTGCAGCAAAATTATCTGCATGCATTGTCGCCTTATCGATTTAATTTACTGTCGGATAACCAGCGTCAAGCGTTGGAAGATAAAAGTCCACAGCTTCTGGCAAATGATGCCCTGCGCAAACTTTACCAATTAGGGGACGGGTTCAGAGTCATACCATTCGAACAAGACCCCCTCGGCTGGTTCTCTGCGTATGTTTTATCGCAATTTGACGATTTAGACGTCGCCAGTGATACGTTTAGTCAAAACAGAAAAAACGTCACCTCATTTGTGGTCTCGTTCAGTGAATATCCACAGAGTTTAGACGAACAAGAAAGCCTGTATCAGTTAATCAAAGCAAGAGAAACGGCGGTTCGTAATAAGTTTCATGTATCAGTATTGCATTCGGGCATGTTCTTTTTTGCGGTAGATTCAGCCCAGTCTGCAAAAGCCGATATACAACTTATTGCAGTAGGCTCGATCATCGGTATTTTATTGCTGATGATAGCTATCTTTCGTTCCTTGCTACCGCTATTTCTTTCCCTAAGTTCAATTGCTATTGGCATTAGTTTTGGGGTGTTATCCAGCCTCTATGTATTTGGTTCTATCCATATCCTCACGGTGGTATTTGGGGCGAGTCTGATTGGGATTGTAGTAGATTATTCGCTGCATTATTTTTACCATTATCTCTCTCACCCTCAGGATGAGCGTATACGTGGCAGAACCAATACGACACTATTTCGCGCAATGTTACTCAGTGTGCTGACCTCCCTGATTGGTTATGGTGCATTGGGGCTATCAGATTTGTTGATTCTGAAAAAAGTGGCTTTGTTCTCGTGTACGGGTTTGGTGATGGCATGGTTAAGTGTCATGGTGTTGGGTCCTTTTGCGACCCGACGGCCCATTCACGCACGCCAGGCGGCGTTACGCCAAATTATCGCGGGTTGTCGCGCAGTGTTTGCTCGCCATCCACAGCGGTTAGCTGTCACCGGGCTGGTGTTGGCCTGCGCTGCGGGCGTATTTCTGTTCGCGGGACAGGCAGAAACCAATGACGACCCCAGACGTTTCTTTCACGTATCACCTACGTTACTGGAACAGGAACAGAAAGTCGCCCAGCTAACCCAAATCTACGAGGCGGGACGCTACCTGCTTATCCATGGACAGACCCCCGCCGCTATATTCGATTCACTAAACTCAATGTATGCATTGCTTGGCGATGAAAGTAAATCCTTATCCAGCGTGCTTGATTGGCTGCCCGCGCCTGAATCCCAAGTTAAAAATTACCAACTCCAGCATGCCCTTTATTCCGAGGATGGTGTATTGGATATTTTCACCACTCGCATAGGATTACCGAAATCAGAGTTCACTGATTTGAAAACGGCGTATAAAGAAGCAAAGGGTAAGACGTTAGATTTTACCGCGCTAATGAAACAACTGCCTTCCCTGCCGCCGCTGTGGATCGAATCTGAAAATACTATTTATAGTTTTGCACTAATTCGCAAAGACAGTGACTTGAATAAAATAGCAGCGGTAAGTCGCGATGTGGATGGAGTTCAGTATGTTAATACGTTGGCTAATGCCTCCGCTGCGCTCAAAGCACAACGGGTAACCGGCTCACAATTATTGTTATTAGCCTATGTGCTGATCGCTTTGATGCTGGCTGGGTATTATCGAAAACTCTCCACTATTTTCCTTTTGTTAATCCCTCTTACAGCCAGTGCAATTACGCTGACGGCAGTTTCATTGCTGGGACAATCCATTACCGTTTTTCATATTATGGCGTTATTTTTGGTCTTGGGACTGGGAATGGATTACATTATTTTTGCTAAGGAAATGGCTGCCCAACGCGAAACCACCCAACAAGCCATTATGCTGTCCGCCGTCACCAGTTTACTTTCCTTTGGCTTATTAGCATTCAGTTCCATGCCTATTGTGCAGGCCTTCGGCAGTACCATCCTCATCGGTAACACGATCAATTTTATTGCGGCAATCAGCCTGTTTAATGAACAAAAAAAGAGTCAGGAGAGAAGACCTCATGTCAGATAAAAAAAGAGTCTTAGTCACAGGTGCAAGTGGCGGGATCGGCAAAGCCACCGCCTATAAGCTGGCCAGCCAAGGGTATGCCGTAGCGGTGCATTATCGCAGAGGAAAAGAAGCGGCCATGGAGATCGTAGACAAAATTACTGCCGAGGGTGGAGCGGCTAATAGCTTGCAATTTGATATCGCCGACCGTGAAGCTACTCGCGAAGCGATTGAAGGTGATATTGGAAAGCACGGCGCTTATTACGCCGTGATCTGCAATGCAGGGGTTACCCAAGACACCGCGTTTCCAGCTATGACGGGTGAGGAATGGGATGGGGTGGTGCATACCAACCTGGATGGTTTTTATAACGTCTTACACCCCACCATTATGCCAATGATTCGTTTACGACAGGGTGGCAGAATTGTTACGTTATCATCGGTTTCAGGCTTAATGGGGAATCGGGGACAAACGAATTACAGTGCCTCTAAAGCGGGAATTATCGGTGCCACCAAAGCGCTGGCTGTAGAATTGGGTAAACGTAAAATCACGGTTAACTGCGTCGCCCCAGGAGTAATTGATACTGGTATGACTGACGGCGTGTTTTCCGAGGAAGCAAAAAAAATGATACCGCTGGGAAGCTTTGGGCATGTGGATGATGTGGCAGAAACAATAGGTTTTCTTGTATCTGACAGTGCAAAATACATCACCCGTCAGGTGATTAGTGTGAATGGCGGCATGTACTAATTATTAACAAATGAATGGAAACAGGAACTTAAGATGAAAAATGTATGGTTGTCGCTTCTTACAGTTTTACTCTCATTTAGTGCAGTGGCAAAGCTTACTCAAAGTGAACAAAGACTGGCTGACAGGTTGCTTTCTGGTGAGTTAAGACAGGTAAAAGTGGCTGCACAGAGGATATACGAGCAGGACATCAGTAACCCTGAATTAATCGATATTGCGGCCGAAGTATTGCTAAAAAAATACCCCCACGCCTTTGCAAATGATGTTGATACGCTAGCATGGGTGGCCAGAGCCATCGGGGCCTCAGAAAATGACCGTTATTACTCGGTGTTAACCGAGGTAATCGACAATACTGAGCATAAAAAGCTGCGTAAACATGCGGACAAGGCGCGCGACAATCTTCCACAGCCAGTCAATGAACAATACATAGCAGGCACTTTCCCGTTACCCGCTAAGCTGTATGCAAAGGAAGATGAATCTGAGCAGATTCTTCGGATTAAAGAATTAATGCTGGCAGGTGACTTAAGTGGGCTGAAACAAGCAGCCAGAGAAGTAGTAAGTAAGCGTGTAAATAATCAGCATATTCTGGATATGGCGGCGGAAATTTTACTTCGACATGCGGCAACTGCGCAAAAACACCAGGTTGATACCTTTGCCTGGTTAACTAACGCGCTTGGAAGCTCTGGTAATGCGCGTTATGTGCATACCCTGATGTCGGTTGAAGAAAGCAGTGACTTTAGAAAGTTACGCAAATACGCCGAAAAAAATCGTGAAAAGCTCGGTCAGGCGAAGGGCGAACAATATAAGTCAGGTATGGTTGACGAACCCTTACCCGATTATGATTACTAAAAAGGGCAATTACGCCCTTTTTTCACTTATGAATAGCGTTTAATGGCAAGTTGATTTTCCCGCTGAGGCGGGACTGCGTTATACTTGCCCCTCATCATTAATGCTTTTTCCAACGGAGAACACTATGCGTCCAAGCGGCAGAACCGCCAGTCAGATTCGACCTGTCACCCTTACCAGAAATTATACCTGTCATGCAGAAGGCTCAGTATTGGTGGAATTTGGCAACACCAAGGTATTGTGCAACGCCACCGTAGTGGAAGGCGTACCGCGTTTTATGAAAGGCATGGGTAAAGGCTGGGTTACTGCGGAATATAGCATGCTGCCAAGAGCGACGCATACGCGTAGTGATCGCGAGGCAGCGCGAGGCAAGCAAGGGGGCCGTACACTAGAAATTCAACGGTTAATTGCGCGTTCACTACGTGCCGCGGTTGATCTTAAATTATTAGGGGAAAACACAATTACCCTGGATTGTGATGTCATTCAGGCGGATGGCGGCACCCGTACAGCCTCAATCACCGGCGCCTGTGTTGCCTTGGTGGATGCGCTGACCTATATGCGCAGTAAAGGAATTATCAAAGCGAACCCGCTCAAACATATGGTAGCAGCCTTATCAGTGGGTATTTATCAGGGCATGCCCGTGGCGGATCTGGAATATACCGAAGATTCGGCGGCCGACACCGATATGAATATTGTCATGACCGAAACAGGTAAACTTATCGAGGTACAGGGTACTGCAGAGGCGGAACCTTTCTCCTTTGAAGAAATGACCGAGATGCTTGAAATTGCTAAGCACGGTTTACGTGAGCTGTTTGATATTCAAAAATCAGCGCTGGCGTAAAGGGGTAAACCATGCAGGATTTTCAACGAGAATTTATCGAATTTGCCATAGCACGAAAGGTGCTTAAATTTGGTGAATTCACATTAAAGTCTGGTCGTCAAAGTCCTTATTTTTTCAACGCGGGGCTGTTTAACAAAGGCAGCGATTTAGCCAAATTAGGGCGTTTTTATGCCGCTGCGCTGAGCCATACCAACATACAGTGCGATATATTATTTGGTCCCGCGTATAAAGGTATTCCTATTGCCACGACTACCGCCGTGGCCATGTACGACCAATATGGCGTGGATTTACCCTATTGCTTTAACCGCAAAGAGGCCAAGGCGCACGGCGAAGGCGGCACATTAGTGGGAAGTGAGCTAAAAGGCAAAGTGATGCTGGTGGATGATGTGATTACTGCGGGTACCGCCATTCGCGAATCCATGGATATCATTAATGCACACAATGCGTCGTTGGCAGGGGTGTTAATAGCCCTTAACCGTCAGGAACGCGGTAAGGGCGAACTGTCTGCGATACAGGAAGTAGAACGTGATTACGACACTAAGGTGGTAGCGATTGTCTCGCTCGATGATGTTATCAACTATTTGAAAGAAGAGGGACAGTCGACCGTGGATGTAGAAGCAATCGAAGCATATCGCAATCAGTATGGCGTTACAGATTAATGCGTGATTCAGCAGCGCCAGACAGTGATAACAGGTTAGATGCACTGGGTTTGCGTTGTCCTGAGCCAGTCATGATGACGCGCCTGACGCTGCGCAAAATGACGCCTGGGCAGACGTTATTAGTGATTGCAGATGATCCTTCAACAGCGCGGGATATTCCAAGCTTTTGTCAGTTTATGCAGCATTCGCTGGTATTTAGCCAGACTGATACCTTGCCTTATGAGTTTGTTATAGAAAAAGGGGCTTAATGCCCCTTTTTTATTTGCTAGGCATTGGCACGATTATATTTTTTAGCCGTCTGCCGGTAGATGGCTTCAAAGCCACAGAATACCCCGAACATCGCTATACCCACACCAATCGCCATTAATGCCCAGTCACCAAAAGGTTGTTCCATAATCGATTGAAATGCTTCTTTCAACCCACCTGCTTCATCAGGGTCATTGGTCCACCCCGCCTGAATAAAAAAGGCTCCTATTAAGCTGTAAACCACGCCGCGCGCAGCATAACCTAACTGACCGACCTTTCGACTGGCATTAATTTCTTTCGAGGACATATCAGAGGTAACAAACTTGTCCATGTAATCGGCTTTATAAGCATGCTTAAATTGTATAAAAGCAAAAATGATGATGATAATGCCAAGAGCCATTACCAGATATCCACCCCAGCTTTGCTCCATTAAGGTTGAGGCAATGCTTTCACTGGAGTTACTCCCTTGACCACTCCCCCCGTCATCACTACTTTGTCCCGTTAATACCTTGACCGCCGCATAAGCCCCTGTGGCATAGATAATGCCGGAAATGAACAGAAAAATACGCATAACCATATCTTTGGCTTTACCCATATCCAACTCTTCTGTATTAAGAAAGGTTTGCAGCCAGCGCCAAATCGAATAACACACCATACCGGCAATGACCGCCATGAGCATGTACTTCCCAAAGGGCTGTTGTAAAATTTTAGTAAAAACCGTTTGTTGACTCGGATTTTCAGCCGAGAAGGACGATATTGCAGAGCTGATGACAAAAATGCCTAGCAAAATATAGATAACAGTTTTCGACGCATAACCAGTACGAGCAATTATTTTTATCCAGGTTTCGTGATCAGCCATATTTGTTCTCAAAAGTGGTTGGTGGTTATTTATATAAGGAAATTAGGCTTTTTTGATCATAACTGCCTGATAGTATTTGACGTTGCCTGCAGTAACAAACGCTGCAGAAGCTTTTTATCGGTCGGCCTGGCACAATGTAAATCACAAATATGAACATTATGTGAAGCCAGTATGTCGACCAGCGTCGAAGTTTTAATATCAATATTAATAAAGCGGTCAGATTGATTTATAGGGGAGGTCATCGGCTTCTCCTGTTAACACTCTTACAAACATATAGCATTAATTTATTGCAAATGATAATTATTATCAAATAGAGTTTGTTAGAGCTGCGTGGTTACCCACCAGAGAAGTACGATAATTAATGTTAAAGCAATAATAGCCTTAGTTTTATACTGGCGAATCAGTTTTTCCGCTTTGTTACCCCCGTAGTAAACGGCCGCGGCCAACCCGAAATAGCGGATGGACCGGGCGATTAAGGTAGCTAGCAAAAAACTCAAAATGGAATAATGGGTCGCACCAGCGGCTAACATGGCGATCTGAAAAGGGATAGGTGCAATACCCAGTGTCATCACAAACCAAAAGCCTTCTCTTTGCATTTTCTGCTTTATACCGTCGAATTGCTCTGGCGTGGAAAAGGTTTGAATCACCCACTCTCCCACCATATCAAACAGAAAAAAGCCCAACGCATAGCCGAACACAGCCCCGATAATGCAACCGATGGTCGCCATCAGGGCGATCATCCACAGACGCTCGCGCCGCGCCTGCATGAGGGGGACAAGGATCGCTTCTAGTGGAATGGGTATGATTGTTGATTCTAGAAAAGAGGCGACGGTAATGCTGGTCAACATATGATTCGAATGAACCAGGTTATGCGTTTTTTGCTTTATCGCGCCTTTAATCGACATACCAGCCCTTAATTTTACTTATACACGCGCCCGTCTTTCATGACGAAACTTACCTTTTCCATTATGCGAATGTTGTCTAACGGGTTACCCGGAACCGCAATAATATCGGCGAGTTTACCCTTACTTATTGAGCCTAGTTCGTCTTCTACGCCTAGCAGTTTCGCTGCATTGGTGGTAGCACTGTGCAGCGCTTCAGCGGGCGACATCCCTGCCTCGACCATAAGAGCTAATTCTTTTGCATTATCGCCATGAGGTGATACGCCACTGTCAGTGCCAAAAGCAATGTTGACTCCTGCTTGGTACGCTTTGGCAAAAGTCTGCTGGATCAAGGGCCCGATAGAAGCCGCTTTTGGCCTGACGAGCTCAGGAAAAAAACCATCAATTTTGGCTTTTTCGGCTACAAAATTTCCCGCCAGGATCGTGGGAACATACCAGGTCTGGTGTTGCTTCATTAGTTGCATGATTTCTTCATCCATATAGGTACCATGCTCAATAGAGTCCACCCCGGCCTGAATAGCACGTTTCATTCCTTCTTTACCATGCGCGTGCACAGCCACCCGCATACCGTAATCTTTGGCGGTAGTGACGATTGCCTCTAGCTCATCCTGCATAAATTGCGGGTTCTGACCACTTTTGGCCACACTTAAGACGCCACCGGTGGCGGTGATTTTAATTAAGTCTGCCCCGTCTTTGTAACGCTGGCGTACCGCTTCTCTGGCCTCTGCAACGCCGTTAACCACCCCTTCTGTGGGCCCCACATCGGGTCTGATACGTGTGGCCATGCCGTTACTCGGGTCGGCGTGCCCGCCAGTGGTGGCGATTGATTTGGCAGAAGTAAAAATCCGTGGACCGGATTGCTGATGTTTATTAATAGCATTACGCAAGGCAACCGTTTCGTTATAACCATCCCCTAAATTTCGCACACTGGTGAAGCCAGCAAGTAAGGTTTTTTCAGCGTAATATGCTGCACGTAACGCTACATCCGCTTCATTTAAGGTATAACGTTCAAGATAGGTGGTAGGCCCGCCATGTTGACCCGACAGATGCACATGCATGTCCATTAAGCCCGGTAACACTGTGGCCGATTTTAAATCAATAATTTTGTCGTCCTTCCCGGCCTCTTTGAACCCCGCGACAACTTCAGTTATTTTATTATCCTTGACCACAATGGTCATATTTTTTTGCAGTTCATTACTTTCTGCGGTAAACAGATGCCCTGCGTGAATAAGCGTCTCTGCAGCGACGTGCGTTACTGCCCCCCACAGGCTCAGTGCGGCTATAAAACAGATTCTTTTCATCTTCTTCTTACTTTTTTTATGCTGAAATTTACTTTAGATTAGGCCCATATAAAGCGCAACCTAAACCATAGACTGCTTTTTACTTTCTGATCAAACAGATAGTTTATTCTCAATCGAAAACGCTGTTGAACCCTAGCTGATTTTTTCAAAACCACTGCTGAAAAAGGAAGCAATCACACTGCCGTTGCGTAATGACATACTTTCGCGCAGTCATGACTTTTAACTAGATGCCTGCGTAGAAAAAACATATCAAGTGCATGGTGGCTCGGACTTAGTATAAAGATAGGGGCGAGCAATATAAATTTATGCCAAATCGCTCGATAACGTACCGATACAGTGGTTTTTACCCTGACTATTAAGGTGCAAGTGGATGCGGCCATCATCCGTTTTGCTTTGTTCAGCTTGCTCAATTAACTGGTAATAAACGTTTTGATTAAAGCGCGCCCATAAATTTCGTCTTACCCTTATGTAAGGGATTGGCGTGGCCTGTGGATCGCTTAATGCTCCCGGTGGATGCCGTAATTCAATGGGATGGTCATCATCCAGTGTGAGCTCATCACCTGTTTGGGTGGTGAAATGGTAAACGCTATCTTCGTGTTTCCATTGTGTAATAAGAAAGGGGACGTCCTCTACGGTCAATCCAACTTTTTCCACCGGCGTGACAAGAAAATACTGCTCACCCTCTTTTTTGAGTACTGAAGAAAATAATTTTACTAACGCAAGCCGCCCGATAGGGGAGTTCTCGTAAAACCAGCGACCATCCAGCTTTATCTGCATATTCAGGTGACCACAAAAAGGCGGGTCCCATTTTTCCACAGGTGGCAGGCCATCACCCTGATGGCCTGTGATCTGGGTTTGCAGCTTATTCAGATCCATTTCGTTCTTCAAGCAACGTTTTGATTTCCCGTAGCTTCGCTTTTATTCTACGCATGTTGTCTGGCCCAGTACGTAACAACTGTTTTTGCGCATCGTTAAGTTCTTCTAGGCGTTCATCTGCATATTTGTAGGCGACAGAATCACTGTATACCTCTACCGGTACGGGCACCTCAGGGGTATTGAGCAATTGATCGATGGCGTCGATAATCACTTCATTAAACGGTTTATCCGGATTTCCAATTTCCGCATATTTCGCTTGCACGTCATCTTTATACTGGTCGTATAAATCAATCAATGCTTCATTCTCGAACGACTCAAGCATATTCACGTAAGGGGTGTAGCGCTTATAACTTGCGGCATCAATCCACTCTTTGCCAGCTTGGTTATAAGTGCGAAATTCTTGCTCTGGCGCTTTAAATAACTGGTGGTTGGGTGTTACCTCATCGTTAGCCAGGTTAGTAACGGATACCACGAAGCGCTGCAACAACCCGTCTTTTACTAATAGCTCATCGGCTTTAGCCTCCTCACTGATTGATTTTAGCGAGGCACGAATACCGTCATCCGTGGTGTCCATTGGCTCAGGTTCCACCTCCGGTGTTTCAGGCATAGGTTCAACTTCTGCATTTGGGTCGATTTCCACAGGCTCAGGCTCAGGCGTGGGTTCAAATACTTCAGGCTCTTCCACATCCAGAGGTTCCTGTTCGGTGACCACCGGCTCTTCAACCACGTCTTCTTCAGGCTCACTACTTGGCCAAAGCAAAATGGCCAAAATAACCACAATAATAATCGCAATGATGACAACATGCGGTGCTAGCGTTCGCTTTTCCCCAGGTTCACTCATAATTTTTCACCTTAGATATAATTAATTCCCTTCGTGCAATTATAGTAACAAAGACAAAATAGTCAGGTTTTATCTTATTCTTTCAGTCTACGCTTAATTTTTACAACTTACTATTTTATAAAAACTTTCTACTTTAAATGTAGAGAATACGATCGCTGCAGCAAACAAAAAGCTCAGAGCATGTAATGAATATTTAATAATCAGCGTTGGGTTGAAGTATTTTGCTATATACTGTCGCAATGGACGAAGTGATTAGTTTTTAAGCTGGATTAAACAATGACGGTGATTTTATACGCCATTCCCTTTTTCTTTTTGCTGATTGCGCTGGAACTTTGGGTTGACCGGGTCCGCGGTACGGGGTTTTATCGGCTCAATGATGCGATTACCAGCTTAAGTGCAGGTGTGTTGTCTCGTGTAATGGTAGTCGCCCATCAACTTATCCCCATCACCGTGTATGTTTTGGTGTTTGAACAGTTCGCCCAATTTTCTCTGTCCGCTATCTGGTGGCTGTGGCTACTTGCCTTTATTGCATACGATTTTTTCTATTACTGGAATCATCGGCTAGGTCATGAAATGAGTATTCTGTGGGCCGCACACGTGGTCCATCATTCTAGCGAAGAATACAATCTCACTACCGCACTTAGACAAACGAGTGGCGCTATCTTTAGCTGGATCTTCTACCTGCCCATGGCGATTGCAGGTGTACCACCTGAGATGTTTATCACGATAGCGGCATTGAATCTGGTGTATCAGTTCTGGGTCCACACCCGTCATATCGACGATTTAGGCTGGATGGAAAAAATCTTTGTTACCCCCTCAAATCACCGCGTTCATCATGCGCAGAATAAAATCTACATTGATAAAAATTATGGGGGCGTATTTATTATCTGGGATCGGCTCTTCAACACCTTCAAGCATGAAGAAAAGGACGTTGAAATAATCTATGGTATTCGTGGTGCGCTTAACAGTTTTAACCCGGTGTGGGCAAACTGTCAGATTTATGCACAATTAATTAAAGACAGTTATCATACCAAACGCTGGCAGGACAAATTGCGCGTGTGGTTTGGGCGTACTGGCTGGCGTCCCACTGATGTGTCACAACGTTTCCCTTTGCAGAAAACCTTGCTCGAGCACTTTGTAAAATTTGACCCGTCACAATCACCCCTTACCAAGCTCTATTGCACCCTACAGCACGGTATTATGCTAACCGTAACGCTTTATCTGTTATTGGCATTACAAAGCATAAACGGCACGGCGCAACTCGCTTTGGTGTTGGCGGTACTGAGCAGCGCGGTAATGACTGGGTTCATCCTGCAAGGCATGCCAAGAGCGTTGAAGCTGGATAGCATCAGACTAATCTCAATAGCCGTTTTACTTGGTTTTATGGATGTGGCTACGTGGTTGCAAATCAGTATAGTGGCGCTGCATTGTGTGAGTTTGATAATTGGTTTAATGGTGCTACGTAAAGTAGCACATCAAATTAACGAAACGGATGATTTAAGTGATGAGCCAAGCTCATCATAGGGAGAGTCAGAAAACAGTAAAATAATAAAGCTCCAGTAGAATAGAGCTTTATTAGTGTCTATAGAAGTAAGGTCACTATACTATTTTCTTCTCGCGAAAAACGCTAAGAGACCAAGAGCAACAACTATCGCAGTTTGAGGTTCTGACACCTGTACCCTGCTAACTCCATTGCCGACATACCCGTACATATAGTGCTCTATTTCTTGGTTATCATTTGCCAGGTCGTAAGTTGTACGATGAAATAACTCGTTGTATCGGAAGTTCAATTCGGACGATGAGAAAAGCATATTTTCAACCTGTGGCATTGAGTATTCTAACATACCATCATGTTGGTAGGTTACTTCCATGTGACTGTGAAGTACCCGTTCAAAAGCATATTCTTGTCCTATCATCTTTTCAAAGTCTTCGGTAAACAAACTGCCGAAGGATTTGGTGAACCGAAAATACTTAAATGAATTTTCTTCTAGCAGTTCTCCGCTCTCAATATCGACAGCGATTTGCTGATAAAACGATAATTTCTGCTCAATATACAATGCGCTTTCGTCGTCCCATGGTATCAGTGAGAGTAAATCATTGGTAAATGGTGACGTTGGAGGGACCCACTCAGCATATATTTCAGCAGCAAAATACGAATAGAGAACTCCACTTCTTTCGCTCGTATGTGTAAAAAAAATAGGCCCATTCTCTGGTTCAGAGGAGAGGGGAGACCGTTCAAAGTCAATATTAAATTGCAACTGTAAATCCACAAGATCGACAGAATTGTAAGTTTGGTCACTGACGCTATCAATTACCACGGTTTCCACATTATCTGTAATCTGGACATCTACACTTAAAAGTGCACCAAATGCAGGGAGCCCCACCAAGCTACAGCAAAACGTGACCACTTTTACCATTTTATTATATTTGCATTCCATTAAAACTACTCATAGCTAAAAATTCGCAATTATAATTAGCAATATTTACGCCTTTTATAAAAACATATATAAATCAGACTTATAGTGTTACGTGAGAAATGTGTTTGTAAAAATATCTGACACTTAAGTCGTTGTATTCGATAAGCAGGTAAACATTTTTTGAATTTATTTTTTTCTAAAGGTTAACATTATGCTAATGCACCTTTATCCGACTAGCTGTTTGAAGAGCATTAGTCAAATGAGGGAAAGTAAAAGTGGTTCGGGTCTGAGCTTTTTAATTGAAAGTCCGTCGAGTGTTTGAGCAACTATCCCGAGTAAGTAAAAAGCTAGGCACCAAATAGATGATCTTTAGACTATTCATAGTTGACTTGGCCATTCCCATTGCAACGATCTGTGCAAGCCGATACTCTATCTGCTCTTGAATACTAGCTGCGTTTAGTACGCCTACAATAAAAACAACTCGCGAGAAACGCATGAAAATCCAGGTTCGGTTTTCACATTGTCTGTGGTGTGTCCTCTTTTGGTTATCTGTTGGGCCAAGTGTGCAAGCTGACACCTTATTTGAGCACCCTGTTTTTCACTCTCCGTTAGAAAATGTATCTGGCGTGGATGGTGATATCGTATCCATCACCGAAGACAAGCAAGGATTTATCTGGTTTGTGGCGTCTAATGGCTTATGGCGATGGGATTCGCATATTGCTGAGCGTGCTAAGTTTGTCGGTGCATTCACTGACAAATTTACCCCAATAGTCCAAACCGCAGTAACTGACACGCATGGACAAGTGTGGGTGGGAACAAATCGTGGGGTATATCGACTGGATAGCGAAAAACGCACGTTGATTGCGGTATCCCCTTCTCTTTCAGGTTTGTCTATCCAGGATGTAGTCGTTTTCAATAATCCCACCACTACGATGTATTTTTCCACTGACCGCTCGGTGTACCGCTACCAGCCAGGACAAGACCAGCTTGAATCAATCGACATGCCATTTGAGGCCCGAGTCCACGCGCTACATGGGCTAGGCCAACAGCTTTATGTGGGTAGTGGTAAGGGCCTGCTACAATTGGATACCGCGCAAACCCCGCTGCGTTTGCTACCGGTGCCCGGTTTCCCTCCTGACATTCGCATCAGCGCTGTAACCTCAACTTTAGCCCAGCAATTACTGGTGGGCACAGCCAGCCACGGATTGTTCGAGCAAACCGGTGCACAGGTATTTGAGCAAATCAGTTTTGATGCCGAGGCCGAACCCTGGATTTATGCCTTGTCAGTGATTAACCCGTCAACAGTATTGCTGGGTACGTTTGGTAAGGGTTTAATATCCCTCGACCTGACTTCTGATTCATTTAAGCGCACAACATTTGATCCGCTGCATCCGGCCGGGTTGGCCAGCGACAATATCTGGACTCTACATACCGATTCCCGTGGATTGGTGTGGATTGGGGCCAATACTGCTTTGCAGTTGTATGATGCGAATAATCGAGGTGTAAAGCATATACTGGGCGGCGTAACCGCGGCTGGGGGACTCTTGCAAAGGCAGGTACATGCGGTTCAGGCATATGATAAATATCTGATCGCCGGAACAGGGAGTAGCGGGTTGGAAAAACTTAATCCTGTCAGCGGTGAATCAATTACGCTATTGAATGAGAGCAATGACCCTATCGAGACGTTGGCACTCATTGATGCAAAGCGCTTATTTGCCTCAAGTAACTTTGCTTCAACGCTGATTGATTTGTCGACAGCTACACATCAGAGTTTGCAGATCCCTGGCCGGCCGGTAAATAAATACACTGCTGCAATCGTGCAGACTGACGATACTCTCTGGGTAGGTGGCACTGATGGCCTGTGGGCCTATCAAGCTGAGCAAGAGTCTGTGAAAAATTGGCTGACCGATGCATCATACGAACGGCGCGTAGCTTCATTACTTGCCACCGATGAGCGGCTTTGGATCGGCACTTGGCAAGGTTTGCATGTACTCGACAAACCTTCTGCATCAAGCAAAGTGGTTGTTGCACCGCAAGCTCCTGCGCTTCTGCAAGAACAATTTATTGCAGATATATATTTGGATAGCCTTGAGCAATTGTGGGCCGCAACCAGTAACGCTGGCTTGTTTATCTACCGGAAGAACAATGGGTGGCATCAAATCGATGTTGATGTAACACAGGCAGGTGGCACGGTAGAGGCGATTGCGGGCGAAGTGAACGGCCACATTTACGCCAGTACTGCAAAAAGTATCGTGGCGGTGGATATTGAAACATTGCACGTTTCTCCGGTGGTACATGGACCAGGCGCTATTAACGCCCCTTTTCGTCGCGGCGCAGCGACGATTGCGCACAATGACGTAGTGGTATTTGGAGGCGCAAACGGGCTTACCCTGCTTGAGCCGGATGCGCTAACCTGGACACCATCACCGCTCCCGATAGTGTTCACCGAAAGCACTATTTTAACTGCCGACAATAAAACACTTGCGCCGTCATTATACGCGAAAGAAATTCAAACCCCTGCATTAGCTAAACGACTGAGTTTTGAATTTACCGCACTAAACTATGTGACCCCACAGCAGATTGTTTACCGGTATCGATTACATGGTTTTGACGACAGCTGGGTAATGGTGGATTCCAAACACCGAGTGGCAACATTCACTCAACCTGATCCCGGCGTTTATCAGTTGCAGATACAGTATTCGTATGATGGGGTGAACTGGCAAGCAAATGGCATTGAGCGCATAATCAATGTGCCTGCTGCCTGGTATCAGACGTGGATGGCGAAAGTCACCTTGCTAGTAATCTTAGTGGTTGTCACAGTGGGATTGCACCGTATGCGTGTGAGAAAGCTGCACTCGCGTCAGTTAATCCTTGAACAAAGGGTGGCAGCGCGCACGGCTGAGTTAGTCAATGCGAACAAAGTGTTGCAGCAACAAGCGCAGGCCTTGCGCGATGCCAGTTTAACAGATGCGTTGACCGGCCTGCATAACCGTCGATTTTTGGCGCAAAACATTGAGCGCGATGTGGCTAAGTTGGATAGGTATTATGCAGACTGCCAAAAAAATGCGGTCATTCCCGATGATACCAGCGATTTACTGTTTTTCCTGATTGATATTGACCACTTTAAATCTATCAATGATAACTATGGTCATCCAATCGGAGACAAAGTACTCATTGAAACAGCTGCACGGCTTACCCAGGTATTCCGGGAGATTGATTATTTGATCCGCTGGGGGGGCGAAGAGTTTTTAGTTGTAGTGCATGATACGCCGCGCGCAGAGGCCGCCACACTGGCAGAGCGTGTACGAAACTCTATCAGCACGCAACCCTACAGCATTAAGGAAAGTGAAACCATCGATGTGACCTGTTCCATCGGCTATGCTGCTTATCCTCTAAATTGCTCATACTTTTCCAGTTTGTCCTGGGAAACCACTCTTGGTATTGCCGATCTTGCGCTTTATGCGGCTAAAAATAACCAACGCAATACCTGGTTCGGTTTCACTATGACAAACGAAAAAGCGAACAAAGCGGCCATGCAGAAAATACAGCACGAACCTGCTTTTGTTTTCGAATTCGGCAAAATTGAAAAACCCCAGCCGCACGCCGCAAACAAACCACGTCATCGTCCGCACACATAACTTGTCATCCGTCGCACACATAACTCGTTATCCTCCGCACACATACCTCGTCATCCTCCGCAAACATACCTCGTCATCCTCCGCAAACATACCTCGTCATCCTCCGCGAAGGCGGAGGAACTCCCGCGTACTGCGCAGAAGTTTAAAAAACCGCTTTCTTTTCCCGTCAATATTCGTTTGGAAGATTCCCACCTTCGTGGGAATGACGAGGTTTTTTGAGATAAGGTCGCTAGGGAGAGGCAAATGACCACTCGCCAGCGGTGTAAGATAGTCATTCTCCGTACCCATAATTCGTCATCCTCCGCGAAGGCGGAGGAACTCCCGCGTACTGCGCAGAAGTTTAAAAAACCGCTTTCCTTTCCCGTCAAAATCTTCGTTTGGAAGATTCCACCTTCGTGGGAAAAACGAGGTTTTTTGAGGTAAGGTCGCTAGGGAGAGGCAAGTGACTCCTCTAAAGCGTTTTCATATACTCCATCAACATCTCTTTATCTTTATCGCTTAACTGTGTACCAAATTCATGCCCTTGATTACTATTGCCTCTAACACGTGTATCCAACAAGGTTCCAACGCGCCGGGCATGTTTGCCTTGGCTGATAAAGCCGATATTTTCTTGGTCGTAAACATCATAACCACGGTAAAACGTGACAGCACGCTGAGCAGGGGGGCGCAGCAAATCACGGAGTGTGGGAACGGAGCCATTATGTAAATAGGGCGCTCGTAACCATATACCATCTAAAAATTGAGCCACATAGCCAGGCAGCGATTCTTCCACTAAGCCAGCTCTTTCTATTCCCAACTGGTTAACGACTTGATTAGCATCAATGGCATTCTGCTTATTCCACGTTTTGAGTCTTGCCTGGCTGGTTCCTATCTCCGAGATAGGCAGAGGTGTGCCCGTAAGCTCACTGGCGTGGCAACGGGCGCATTCCTGCTTAAATATGCGCTCACCTTGTTGGGCTAGTTGCTGATTAAGTGCGAAGGGCCATTTGGGTGGGGGCAGATTGCGTAAATAGTCTTCCAGCCATTTTACTTCTTGTAAAAAATCATCGGTATCGTGGGGTTCTGCACCTAAAATCCCTAGCGCTGAATCAATGATGACTGAATGCGCGTCATGGGTCGCTCCATCCCAGTTCAGGCTAAGTTCTTTTTGGTCATATTTTTTTAGATTCCAGATGGAAGGGATGTCAGCAGGGCCGTAGGAATCGTCCATCGAAAGGTTTAGCATAAAATACTTGGTTAAATTCATCGGGTCATCGCGTCCCCTTCCCCAATCTGGAAAGTCTTCACGGAACATCCAGGCAAACTGCGCCTCTCGTTCGCTTAATCGCTTTTTGGTAATAGGGATAATGGCGAATCGATAGAGCAGCTTATCAACAAAGGATAGCGGGTGAATCATAGCTATGTGATCAAGAATGTTGTCTGCGTTAAAGCGCGGGTCTTTTGCGCTTTTGATCAAAAATGTGAACATGCCTTCGATATCCACCGTATGCCCTGCACCAGCAATTACGTAAACCGGTGGAGAGGATTCACTTGTCCGATATGGAGTGGTGTGACACATGCCACAATTATTTCCTACTCTGGGGAAACCTATGGTTTTTTTGGTAAAGCCAACGGGTAATGCCTGGCCTTCTTCCCAGGGTAACCCTAACGAGGCATAGCCACCGTTGCCGGGGAGATATTCAGGGAACATCTGAGGCAGCACCATGTAGATCCAATAGGGTAGGCCTGCTTCATATTCAGAGCCGATCGAACCGTATTTAAAACGCATTTCAGGTGTCGATATGACCCAAGCGGGTTGCGGTTCGTCCCGAAAAAGCTTGTACCAACCCACAGCCGCAACAATACTGCCCAGACCTAACAGTATTATTATTACCGTCAACCACCAGCTAATTGTGCCTGTGGCGTTTATAGGGTTATTTTTCACCTGTAACATAGTTCAAACCGCCCATGGTGTTAGAAGGTTTTTAAATATTCAATCAAAGCGTTTTTTTGTGCACTGGAGAGCAATGTGCCGTATTTTTCGCCCTCGTGGCCCTGATTGCCGTTGCCCTCAATACGAGTATCAAATAAGAATAAGGGCCTTGCGTAAGCATGTTGCTGCTTACTGACAAAACCGAAGTTTTGTTGATCAAAGATGTCGTTTCCGCGATAAAAGCGGACTGGCCGCTCTGCTGCAGGTTTCAATAGATCACGTAGAGTGGGCACCGAACCGTTATGTAAATAAGGAGCTCGCAACCACAGCCCGTCCAGTGGCATGTTGGCGTAACCGTGGGTTTTGCGGAATCGTTTAAATCGGTGCTGTTCGCGGGTGCTATATAACGTGCCCTGATTTTGCGCTAATTCGCGGGTATAAGAATCCAAACGCCATCTATCGGTAGCAATGTCGTCAATAGGTTGCACATGCCCCACATATTGACCGGTAAAGTCATTCCCCGATTTACCGTGGCATGACGCACAATACTCACTATATAAAGGTTTACCTTGTTCAGCCAAGGTCTGATCAATGGCAAAGGGGTAGCTTGGCGCGGGCAAGCTCAGCAACCAATTTTCTATGCGAGACAGTGCCGCGTGGTCGATATTGGTGGGTGTGGCACCGGCGCCAAATGCAGCAGACAGATTACGCTCTTCAACCGTGTCATTGTTGCCGTCCCAGTGCAGTTCCATCGGTTTTGAATCATCTCGCACCTTGCGTTGACCCTGATTCCAGATCGATGGAAAATCTGCCGTACCGATCATTTCCTCAGGGTGGGCCCTTTTCCAGTCCCAGTTAAACACCGCTTTCGCTGCATTAAAGGTATCGACCCGACCCGGGCCCCATTCTGGTTGATGTTGATAGAAACTTAATCTGCTTTCAAGCAATGCTAATCGCTCTTGAGTCAGCCAAATGGCAATAGGATAAACCAGATAGCGGTCGATAATATCGAGATTGGCACCAAGAGATTGCACCAGGGGAAGGATATTGGCACGGTTGAATTTCTGGTTGGCCATGCAGCCGAAAAAGATTTTCTCAAATTGCATTAAACGAAAGCGATTTGCAGGCATACCCAATACCAAGGTGGGTTTAGCGCTGGCTGATTCGCGCACTGTACTGGTATGACATACGGCGCAATTAAAAAAAACTCGGTCGAGGCCCAAATGACGGCGCTTGGAAACGCCAACCGGTAGACTGTTACCTGGCTCATACAGCATACCGATAGACTCAAAACCCACATCATCCGGTTGTTTCTGGGGTAATAATTCTGGGCATAAGAGGGGAACAGATTGCCATAACCAGTACGGAATACCTAAGTTGCGTTCACCCCCCAGCGAGCCATATTTAAAGTGTTCCTCAATATTCTTAAAGTCGACCGCCCGATCAGTAAAAAACCTGTTAGCAAAGTAGGTGCCGACAATGATGCTTACGCCACATATCCCAAGCAGGATAAGGGCGCTGCAACTTATCTTACCAGAGGTGGTCATCATTTATGCTCTTGCTTTATGGCTGTTGAGTGCGAAGTCGAGAATACGTTTTTTGCCCCACCAGACTTTTCCCAAATAAAGCCCGTCTTCAATTTCTCTGATTTCATCCCGTACTTTTTTAGCTAAGATTGACGTAGAGCTGTAGTCGATAACTATGGTTTCCTTACCGTCCATCCAGCTTTTATCGCGATAGACCTTTGCCACAATCATTCCCAGCCCAGCAGGAAGTACTTTATTAATTAAAATACCCCTTTCAAAATTGGGTGGGAAAATATCGAAAACTTTTCCTTGCCATGCCAATGCTCTGGCGAACCTGGCAAACGTTTTCGCCCGTGGCGAACCAGCTACAATAGCAGTCCCTTGCGTATCGCCATGGGGTAACGAACCCGCTGAATGGCTGATATAAATATCATCTAATTCTTCCCGGTTTAACCGCAACCAGTATTCTATGGTTTCATTCATTTCCCTATGCTCCTTTGGCAGGCAGGTATGAATAATTAATCTACTTTTGCCGCTGATTAATTCCGATTATTCCTAAAGCGTGAAAGTGCGTAATACACATGTTTGCGAACGTAGTTCATTCTACCGAGAGGCTTATGCGCGGCGAGGCTTTGCCAGGGGTTGAACGCCGTTTTTTCACATTGTGCGATGTCTGCCGCGGAAATAAAGGATTGCGGCTGAATGATCAGCCGAGCCACCGGGATAAACGGAGAATCATCTTCATTCCACTTTGCAGACGCATCCTCAATGGGCATATCCTCGTTGTTGGTTTGCCGCTGAACCATAAAGTCAAAACAAACCTCTGCGTTGTTTAGATGCTGTTGCATTGCGGCGCGAAGGTAGTTATTGGTAAGTTCTGCTGGCATCTCGCTTTGATAACTTGAACAGGATTGGAGCGAATACTTCACCGCTTGTTCTTCGCCGAGCTGATAAGGTGTGGTGCTCCAGTAACGAATATCGAATGGGCTGGCAGGGTTACTTCGTGCCGATAATAAAATATATAAGGTATCCCAGTTTGTCGGTGTGAGGAGGTGCCAGATAACACTATCGTTACGCTGCGCTTCAATAAACGCTAAAAATTCCTCAGGGTTAGCGGCAAAAAGAACCGGGTGACTGTTAAGTACAAAATCCTGATAACCTGCCTTACCCCACACAGGTTTTCCCTTTACACCGCTAACCCGGATAGATAAACCGCGTAAGTCGCTTTTGGCATCATCAGTGGTACTGGCGTTGGCGAAACGCACTAACGCGCGGTGACTGCCGGGTTGAGCAAAAATTCCGTGCTGCAGAGAAGGATTTATATCTTTTTTTACAGTAAAGGTAGCATCAAAACAGCCTAACGATTTTGCCTGATTAAAGCGTTTCATTGCCCCTGCTGAGTAGCGTTGTCGAACGACTTGTTTTATCGTGTTTTCCATTTGTCGGGCTAAGTTATCTTCATTGCCTTTAAAATTTTCACCAGGAAAACTCTGCGCCGCGCTCAAGGTAGAAAACAACAGCAATATCAGTATTTTGTTAGCCACATTTAATCTCACACTATCAACGAAGGTTACTGAAGGAAAGCAGGATCATCTGCTGCGCCCTTACGAGGCTTCCATTCCAAGGAGTAATATTCTCCGCGGTCACGGGCCCAAGGGTCAAATACATTGACGACAGGCATCAATTGCTCCTTCAGTTCTGGCACATTACGCATAAGTAAGCGTTTAAGAGGAGATACCGCAACGGTATGGCCATTAGACTGGCTAGGCTCATTGCACTGGGTTACGCCATCGTTACTGGTTTCCAGCTCAAAAGGGCACTCATCTAGCGGCCCGTTGTTTAGCACCCAGTTGTAACCTAATGTCGAATAAAACTCTGGGCGAAAACTGGACGTAAAGAAACGGTCACTAAACAGGCGACGGGAAGCGTTGATTATAAAAATATGGAACTGGGTTTCGGAAATGGCGAATCCATGCGGCCGGGTATACTCTGCAAGCCAACCTACTGCCAAGTCCACATCTTCAATATTATCCACTTCGCTTCCATCCGGGGCACCGTGACAATCGGTAATGGGATGACCTTCATCAGTGAGTTGCGCATTAGTGATGATTTTAGTGGCATCACATACGTGAGTGCCGTAGATAGTGCGAATCTCACTAACTATCTTTTCTTGCGCAATACGATTGGGATCACTTTTATCCAGCCTCTGATCGACAAAATCATCGAAACTGGTCAGGGTTTTTAAACCTATTTGACGACGGAACTCGTTAAATCGGGGAATGCCCCGCTCACGATCGCGAATGATATCCAGCGCTGCCACATCGATTTGTTGACTCGGTGAGTCAAGATGGGGCATGGGCAGGTTTTGTAAAAAGCGCGGGTGGTTTTGTAAATGCAATACCCCGAGTCGCTGACGCCCCATCGCTAATGCCCAATTTTCAATACCAAACCTACGCATCTGCGCCGTTGCCTCACCCCGCACAGTATTGATGACAGGCACTTTGGCGGTGATGCGGTTGGCCGTCTGGTAATCGCGCATTTCTATTAAATCTGGCACTAAGGGGTGTAAACGGTAAACCGAGGTAAATTCTTCTGGAAAATTAAACGGCGAACCAAAATGGTTGACCCCACCATTTACATGTTCGGGATTGCCGATATCCCATTTATCCTTTTTCCACCACAATGCGCCTTCATGGCGGGCGTTTTGCAGGCCAAATATGCCAGCACCAGAGGCAAATACCGAATACCAGGAATTGGCTTTTTGCGGCTGCTCTTTGTCTCTAAAAATACGCGCTAGCCATTGAGACATGCGGCTGAAGTAATTTTCTTCGTTGTGGGTAATTTTCTTGAGTACAGATGAGACCTTGCTACTTTCTTCCAGATTAAATAAGCCGAACCAATTTGAATTCATCCCGCGATAAAGGGGATCGTTATATAGCAGTTGGGTCGTCCATTCGATGGTATGAATTTTGGCGATCATTGCTGCCACCATCAGGCGTGCCGCATTGTAAAGCTCTTCATCAGTCACCTGATTGTAAGCAATGATTTGTTTGGGCCGGTCAGGATGACGTAAACCCGAATCCTGATTGGGTTTAGCTTGTTGCAGAGCGCGAAAACGATCGACAAAATAGTTGTGCTCGCGCACAAAAAGATTGTGATAAAAGCTTAACCCAATGTTCCAATTGTCGGGAAAGGCGGTGGCTTCCTGACCTCGCCATTGAGGTTGCACCTCACACTCCTCACTACTGCGTGTATCACAGGAGGGCAAAAGTGGTAGATACCCATCTGGCATGTTTAGCTTCGCTTTATCTTGCGGATCACGCAGCACTCTTTTTTGCGAAATCGCATCATAGCCATAAATTTGTGACGCGTCCCACCACGCGGTGGTGGTGTTTTTAGTGGTCATGTAGGCGCGTTTTAAATATTCTTCTTTGTTATGGGTGAAGGTGGCAGGTTCGCTATGTTGCGCCACTAGCGCAGGTTCCATGCGGTCCCCAGGCCGACAGCCTAGCGTTTCTGCCCTATCCGTTTTACATCCTACCGACACCAGAGTGGGTTGATTACGCCCTTCTTCCAGATGAGAAAACCAGTCATGCGTCATAAACTGGATCCAAAAAGCCGCCAGTACGTTGAAAAATGGGGCTTTGATATAATCACACTCATCACTGGGTGCATCATTGCCCGAGCCTAAACCATTATTGCAGTGATTATCGCTTTGCTGCTGGCGGGTAAATAGAGCGCGAGAGATAAGTTGTGGATCGGGTGTGAGCAAGCTCAACCGCATCCCATTTTCACTGTCGCTGTGACGATTGCGGACTAATTCCGTTTTACCTAAGCGGGGAAAAGTAGACGCAAAATCCACGTTCCGCGCAAAATAAGTGCCGTTAGCACCCATTTTGGGGTTAATAAGGTCATTGCAAATGCCACTTAATGTGCGATGACGGATGAGCTCGCCTGAACAGACTTGTTCACCCTCACCCCCTACTGCTGCATAAAAGGGATCATCTTTATCCAGTCGCATTTCGTCCCACTGGTTGATAGCTGGGCCTTCAACACTGCCGCGGCCTTTGATGTAGTCTTCATACGTGTAATTATCAAACAAATTGAATTTGATTAACTCAATACGCTGGTATTCCAGGTCCATCAACGAGCCGTCAATGCCTCTGCCATTAGGTTTAAGGTGTTCTCCGATGATTGTTTTTGCTTTGCTTCCTTCCCTCAACGAAGCGGTGTCACCGGTTCCCCAGTAATTTGCCCAGTCGACCCAGGGTGTGGTGCGATATTTTGCGGCTTTTTCTCCGCCCCGACAAAGCGCCGTATCTTCGGCGACCTTGCCTAAAAAACGTGTTTGTCTATTTTCATCGATAGGGCGAAAGCCCTCTTTCACCATGCTAATGCAGGCACGCTTTTCTGTTTTTTCTGCGCTTGCTCCGATTGAAGCGAAACAACCCATGAAGGTGATAAGTATGGGTAAAATGTGTTTTGCAGTCATCCCCGGTACCCCTCTGTGAGATTGGTATTGTGGTTTGACAGCTAAGGTAAGACACTTAAACAGCGAGTAATCCTTTACTGACAAAATTAAATATAGTTTGTTTTGTGTACAGTTAGTAGGGATGAACCATATATTTTTTAGCCGATATAGGCAGTTGGGTGCAGATTATGTGATCCCATCACTGTATACCGCTGGTATGGGCAGCGAATTAAAGCCAGGGGCACTGCCGTTTAATTTCATGATACCTTGCTTAATAATCGCTATCGCTATTTCAAACCACCTTTGCGGTTTTCAGGTATAAGCAATAAGAACATCACCTTGGAGCAAATAATGAAAAAAATTTTTCTTGGTTTACTAATAGTTATCATCGTAATTGGTGGCATCGTCTGGTACGTAATGAGTGGCGCCAATGAGTTTTTAAAGTCGCAAATCGAACAAAAAGGCAGTCAGTATCTTGGCACCACAGTTAGTGTCTCAGGCGTCGATCTCAAGTTTCGCGAAGGGCGTTTAGAGATCCAGGAACTGGAAATTGACAATCCTGAGGGCTTTAGCGATGAAGATGCGTTAAGCGTAGATGGATTAACCTTTGATTTGGGCAACTCCTTAAAAGAGCCTTATCATGTACAGGAATTGACCATTAATGCGCCTGAAATGTTGTATGAAGTTAATGCGGACGGGACCGGAAATTTAATCGTATTAAAAAACAATCTTCAGTCTCACCTGCCGGAAAATAAGCCTGCTGAACCCTCTAAAGAGCCGGCCCCCTTAGTGAAGGTGGATAGTGTGACGGTGGCTAACACCCAATTGACCATCGATTTTGAAAAATATGAAATTCAAGGCATACAACTGGATAAGAAAAAATACGAAGTCACGCTTCCTACTTTTAATGCAGGGCCCATTGGACAACCCAACGGTCTGCCCGCCGATGAAGTAGGTGCTGCGATTGTCAACAACATGCTGGACAACGTGATCGCTGAAGCTAAAAAGAAAACCCGTGACCTTGCCAAGGATAAAGCCAAAGAAAAGTTTGAAGAGGAAAAAGACAAGCTGCTGGAAAAAGCGGATGAAAAACTGAAGGATTTGCTTAAAAAGGATATTTAACAACGCTTGCCTGATAAGAATCACCGCCCTGTTTCATCACAGGGTCGGTTTGCTTGTCATGGCAACGCGATATGCGGCAATTAACTTTCGGCAAGACAGCTGAAGAGTCGTCGGATATCGCATTTTTTGTGAATGTTTTGGAGTTAATCTGTCAGGTAGCAATCAGCGAATTGAGCCGTTACGTTAAGTGCTGGCAAGAGGGGGTTAATTAGAACTTAAAATGGAAGCTCTTACTTTTCAATAAGGGGGCGCTAATATGAGGGGGCAAATCACACGCGAAACAAGTCAGTGCAAATGGCTACCGCGCCGTTCCCATCAGCGGGCAACCTAATTTTTTGCTAAGGTTATGGCGTAAATACAACCACTGCAACCTTGGTTAAAAGCATACACACACCATAACCCAGTATAACAATCGAACGCCTACGCCGTTTAGGTAACAGCTCTTTGATAATAACCGTATGCGCATTTTTTAACTTGGCTCCCCATAGTAGAAACCAGTAAACATTTAATGAGTACGGTTTAGAATGAATCTGGATAACAGCGTTATGCTTAGGCCAGAACAACAAGTATTTAGAGTAAACTGCACTTCCGTCCACTTTAAGTTCAAACTTCGTGGTAAAGCGATCATATGAGACGTCGAGATCGCTACCGGCAACGAGGTGTTGATGTGTTTGCAACCTTTCAAAGCTCATTTGCGCTGACACCTAACGCTCTGTGGAAGGGGCGGATAGCGTCCACGCTAACCAACAATAGCGTACGACTTGAGTTTCCGCTGGGGCTCTATACGATAGCGCGAGCTAGTGCGCTCGCTCAAATTTAACTTCAAGCAGTTCTACATTATCGCGGAATTCTAACGTTTTCAGCTCGCCATTACCTTCCACATTGATCGTATTAATTTGCTGAGGCCACAAATCTCTTAACGCATCATGCCTTATACTCAATCCCTTCAGGATGGGGGGCTGCTCAGTCTCCTGATATACCCAAAAATGCTTGCCTTCTACCTCAAACCCCACCAGCTTTAATACCAGTGATTGATTATCGCTATCACGCAAGCTAAAGCGCTGTGCCGCATACTCGGCAAAACGCAGTTGCGTCTGTTTGTCCTTTAAAATATCTGACTGCTTATCAAACATCGTTTTTACCGCATGCTCGGCGTCATGCAAATTGAAGCGGTGCATGATCTCAATATTTTCGGTGCGTGGATTAAACAACACGGTTGAAATGGCTGCTTTAATCTGATGGGCGTGAGCAACGCCTGCTAACGCTAAAAGCAGGGCGAAAACGCCCCACTTTTTGAGTGAAAAAATACTAGTCTTTTTCACTTTCTTCCTCGTCCTGCTCAAGTTCAGTGGTGATATCGTGCATGATATCGCGACGAACTTTATCGGCACGCCTTTTTGATTTATACGCTTCAATACGCGAAGGGACAATACGACGCGGATAATAGTTGTTTTCCACGTCTACGTCGGCCGTTTCCCAGCGCGGATCAACGGTTACACTGACCAGCTCTTGGTCTTTGTCGGTGACAATCAGCTTACTGACAGCATTTGGTGTGCGCCGCCAGATTTCTGCCGGGATCCGCATCATCTGCGTGCTCTCGTCAGCAAAGGTTAATTCAAGAATGATTGGCATCACCAGACCGCCCTGGTTGGAAAAATCGAGTACGTAGTAGTTTTTATCTTCTTTTACTGCGCGCTCAAGGGCTTTTAATTCCCACGGCTCAAGTTCCTTTAAAAACTTTCTGTATTCATTGCGTTCTTTATTCGTCACCGTGAACTGATCGTTTTCATCGTAGAAATCTTTAATATCTTCGAACCGATCAACCCATAGCTGTTTGCCTTCCTGTTGATTGCGTTCGACGGTTAACGAAAGCGGCTTGTCCTGTTCAAATTGTCGTTCCCTTGCAAAATCAATATCAGGATCTTTAGTGTCCAACCGAAGCTTGCTCACGCGGTCAAGCGAGATATCCACGTGGTCAGTCGTGTAAAACCAACCGCGCCAGAACCAATCCAGATCAACACCTGACGCCTCTTCCATGGTACGAAAGAAGTCTGCAGGGGTTGGGCGTTTATACATCCAGCGTTGGGCATATTCTTTAAAAGCGAAATCAAACAGTTCTCGGCCCAAAATGGTTTCTCGCAGAATATTCAAGGCTACCGCAGGCTTAGTATACGCGTTTGGCCCTAAGTTCCACACGGAATCCGATTGGGTCATCACGGGAACCTGATTTTGCGACTTCATGTAGCCCACGATATCGCGCGGCTCCACGCCCCATGGAATATCCGGGTCCCATTCGCGACCGGCCACGCCATCTAAAAAGCTATTTAAGCCTTCATCCATCCAGGTCCACTGGCGTTCGTCGGAATTAACAATCATGGGAAAGTAGATGTGCCCGATTTCGTGAATAACCACACCAATCAGGAAACGTTTCTCCGCTAATGAATAGGTGCGAGATCCATCGTCCTGTAATTCAGTGCGAGGGCCGTTGAAGGTGATCATAGGGTATTCCATACCGCCCACTGGCCCATTCACCGATTGCGCGACAGGATAGGGATAATCGAATGAAAAGCGTGAATACACTTCCATGGTGTGGATCACCGACTCCGTGGAGTATTTCTTCCACAAATCCCCGCCTTCTTTTGGATAGAAAGACATGGCCATTACAGTGGGCTGAATATCGCCACCTTGTTGGTAGCCCCGCGCATCCCACATGAATTTACGCGATGAGGCCCAGGCAAAATCACGCACATTATCGGCTTTAAAACGCCAGGTCTTGGTTTTATTTGTTCCTGCCTTTTCGTTTTCCAGGGCTTCTTCTGGCGTCACAATAAAGACTGTACGCTCAGCAGTTTTTGCTTTTTCCAAGCGTTGGCGCTGTGTTTCGGTCAACACGTCTGCGGAATTTTGCAGCTCACCTGTGGAAGACACAATGTGGTCAGCGGGTACCGTAATACTGACGTTATAGTTACCGAACTCTAACGTAAATTCCCCACGACCGATAAACTCTTTATTTGTCCAGGCCTCGTAATCCGTGTAGGCCGCTAGTCTTGGAAACCACTGCGCTAACAAGAAAATATCATTCCCACCTTCGCGTTCGTCATCAGGAAAGTGTTCATAGCCGGCACGGGCAGAAACCGCGTTTTCTTCTACGATATTAAATCCAAAGTCGATGGAAAACTGGGTGCTTTGGCCAGGTTTCAACGGAGAATCTAAATCCACCCGCATTAAGGTGCCGACGATGACATGGCGTAGATTTTTGCCCTGTTTTGAAGCGACTTTTTTGATTTGATAACCTAGTTCGTGATCTTCCACAAAATGTTGTCGGCGTAATGCTCCCAGACTTATCTTTGCAGGCTCTTTATCTGATGCAGATTTTGTTGCCGGGCCACGATTCCCGATACCACCAAAGGTGGTAGTGAGCGCTGACATTGAGTCGTCACGGAATTTGTTCTGGTCAAGCTGGATCCACAGATACTTCAATGTATCAGGAGAGTTGTTGGTATAAGTAATGGTTTCACTGGCATCAATGCGGCGCTTATCCTCGTCCAGTTTCACATCAATTGCATAATCAACTTTCTGCTGCCAATATTGATGGCCGGGCTCACCAGCTGCATTGCGGTACACATTCGGCGTAGCAAGTACTTCGTCTAATTGACGGAACTTATCTTCAAAGGTGCCTTTTGTCTGTTTAATCGCGGCTTGGGTGCCAGACACCAGAGATAGCCCCAAAAGTGGGATCAGCCATGCCCAGCGTAAATTGTTAAGTTTCATTCCCCGTCCTTCTATAAAGCGAACCAATGGCTCAATATGTGACAAGCTCAAGCCTGTTCTCAAAATCGAGTGAGTGTATCAAGCCTGCGGGGGGGCTTTCCAGTTGCTGGCCGATTAAGCTGGTTAGTTCATCGACATTAGCGAACCTGGGGAGCAAATCTGCCGCTTTGTATCTTCTTTGACTTAACGTATGCTTGAGGCTTTCCATCGTGAGGATATAACACAGTGTTTACCTGGAAGAGGGCTGTACTTAAAGTCGGGAGTTCGTTAATTGCGCCTGACAGCACCCATTGCAGCGCAAAATACCTGCTGGCTATCGCCCAATTTATCACTGCAAGTCGAGAAGCAGGTAAAGAAGTGCTGGTGGTGTCATCTGGCAGTGTGGCCGCCGGTCGCAACAGTGTGAAAGTCAATCATCAACCTTCCATAGCGGAAAAACAGGCCATGGCGGCGATCGGCCAAACCCGTATGATGGCGAACTGGCAACGCTTTTTCGACTTCCCTTGCGCCCAAGTGTTGCTTAGTGCAGAGGATCTTCGTGACCGTACACGTTATGTCAATATCGCCAGTACCATACGTGAATTGCTTACCCATCATGCTCTGCCCATTATAAATGAAAACGACACCGTGGTGACTGACGAACTGAAAGTGGGAGATAATGATAATCTGGCGGCTTACACCGCACTGGTAGCGCAAGCAGATACGCTTATTATCTGTTCTGATGTGGATGGCCTCTATTCGGCTGATCCTCGCTGCAATCCTCAGGCATCATTAATTAGTCAAGTGGACGTCATTGATGAAGCGACCTATCAGTTAGCCGGAGGTGCTGGGACAAAAATGGGCACAGGGGGCATGCAAACTAAATTGCAGGCCGCGGAAAAGTGCATGCATAGTGGCATTCAAACTTTAATTGTAAATGGGCGCAAGCCCGCCGTGTTTGCATCACTGCAGCATGGGAAGGCGATGGGGACTTTGTTCAAACCTAAGCAGTCTAGTCGACGTGCCCGCCAGCTCTGGATCCACCATACTTTAAAAAGCAAAGGCTGTATAAAGATAGATGAAGGCGCAGCGGCAGCGCTAACCGACCATGGCGCATCTTTGTTACCGTCAGGTGTAAGCGGATGCGAAGGCGAATTTAGAGTAGGCGATGCGGTGAGCATAGAATGCAACGGCCGCCCTGTAGCGAAGGGGTTAGTACTTTTTTCAGCCGCTGAGCTTACATTGGCCCAAGGGCGCAGAACCTGTGAACTAAGTCAGGTACTGGGTTATCAATCGAATGGCTTGGTGGTACACCGTGACGATATGGTGGTGTTTTAGATGGAAAAGCTTACCGCTGTTTTCTTAGATGTTGCAACGCTGGATCTGGAATCAATCGATGTATCGGCGCTAAGCAAACTAAACGTAAACATTGAGACGCATGCTCACACTCATCCGGATGAAGTCGTGGCGCGCATTCGCCATGCCCATATTATTTTTACCAACAAAGTAAAATTATCTGCCCAAATAATGATGCAAGCTCCCCTGTGTCGATATATCGGGATCCTTGCAACTGGCACCGACAATGTAGATGTTAACTGGTGTCAGCGTAATGGTGTAACCGTGCGAAATGTTAAAAACTACGGCAGTGTGGCAGTCGCTCAACACACTTTAACGCTGCTGTTAAATTTAACTACGTCTTTTTGTCTGTATCACCATGACGTTGGTAAGGGGAGGTGGAGTGAAGCGAAGCAATTTTGTTTGAATCACCATCCAGTATCCTTGCTAGCCGGTAAACATGCGGTATTGATTGGCAGTGGCGCCATTGGCAATCAGGTCGCTAAACTGTTTCAGGCCTTGGATATGCACGTATCTTTTGCTGCCAGAGTGGAGGCTGAAAATGATCCTCGCCCCTCACTTGACAGCCTGCTGCCCACCGCCGATGTGGTGAGTCTGCATTGTCCGCTCACCGACGCCACCCGCAACCTGATAAACGCATCCCGGCTTAGCTTGCTGAAGCCTACTGCATTTCTGCTGAATACGGCGCGCGGTGAATTAATTGATGAGGGCGCATTACTCGCAGCCTTGGAGCAGGGGAGATTGGCTGGGGCGGGTCTGGATGTACTAAGTGAAGAGCCGCCTCCGCCGGATCACCCTCTCATCTGCGCCGGGTTGCCTAATCTGCTCATCACCCCTCACTGTGCCTGGGTGGCAAACGAAGCCAGACAAAAGTTATTCGACACCGCGATAGCCAATTTGGCGGCTTTTCTCAAAGCTGATTAATTTTTTTATTCAGCTCGTAAGCCGGTTCCGTAACGATGGTTTCCAGCGTCTCGATTCGACGCTTTAGCGCGTCAATATTTTCATTATTTGATGCCTTTTTTGAGCGCGATTGTTTCGGTTCAAACGGATTAACGTTTTCACCATTTAACCACGCAAAAAAGTTAAGGTTCAACTTTGAATCGATAAAGTGCACGATTAACATCGCTCCCATGATTGCAACAAAAAGGAATATAATCAGTAAGCCACTCATAAGTTTCTCCAGTTACCAAAAGTAAATTAGCTTATTCCTATCAGTCGGACTTACTTAAAAAATATTACACATTACTCGTAATTTTTTTTTATAGTGTCTGACTCATTCACTACCAAGCTGAAAAACACACAAGTTGCAGGGAAATAATAAGTGAAAAGTGAAAAGTGAAACTCAGTTTTAAAGAAGTATGGGATAAGTATGGTGCGTTACTCAGCCGTGTGGCCAGCAGTTACGAAGCAAATGATGCGCTAAAACAGGAGTTACTACAGGAAATTGTGATTGCTGTATGGCAGGCTCTGGAACGGTTTGAAGGCCGCAGCAGCGTGAAAGTGTACGTGCTCAAAGTGGCGCATAACCGCGCGGTCAGTCACGTGGCCAGCCAGGTTCGGCATCCTCAGGCTGAAGAATGGGATGATCAGGCTTACTCACCCTCGTCACCAGCCGCTACTCCCCATGGTCATGCAGAACAAAATCAACAACTGGACAGGTTGCTTGCCGAAATTCGCCAGCTTCCACTGGAGCAAAAGCAAGTCATTACCATGTCTTTAGAGGGGTTAACCTATGAAGAAATTTCGCAACTTAGCGGACTCACCCAAACGCATGTGGGCGTCATGATTAATCGGATTAAAAAGTCTTTATCGAAGAGGTTGAACGATGAGCAGTGATAACCAAAACCTCGAACAGCTGTGGCAACAACAGCCGGTGCAAAACCTGGACATTGAGAAAATTGAAAAGCAGTTTAAAGGGCAACGGTGGAAACAACGTTGTTATGTTATTGCGGATATTGCCTCAATGCTACCTATTGCCTATATCCTTCTTTTTATGCAGGAAAAAATGTCAGAATTGGCTTTTACACTTATTGTTATCGTAGGATTTTTGGCTTTAGTATACGTGGCTACGTTGATTTATTTTCGTCGCCATGCCGCTTTCTTCAGAAGTAAAAATACTCAGGATTTCCTGCAAATATTACGTAAGCAAATTCACAATAATGTACTGATAGCCCGTCTGACCAGATATTTTTGCTGGGTTGTTTTCGTCGGCATGAGTACTTTTTATGGCATACTTTATTGGAACAACGAACTTAAGCCAGAGCGTTGGCTCGTTTATGTGATGGCACTGGTATTTAGCGTAGTCAGTTTAACCGCCACTTATATCTGGGCGCAACGACGGGAAAAACGTTTTGAGGCTGAAGCCACACGCTTGAACTCGTTAACGAATGTACAGTAAAAGTACCACTTAACAGTTAACAAACCGACGGGAGAACCATGAAAGACATCGAAAAGTTACTGGATAATAATGCAGAATGGGCGCGTCGTACACACGATGCCGATCCTGAATTCTTTAGTACGCTCTCAAAACAGCAATCTCCTCAATACCTGTGGATTGGCTGCTCAGATAGCCGCGTACCGGCTAATCAGATTGTGGACTTGTTACCTGGTGAGATTTTTGTCCACCGTAATGTGGCGAACATGGTTGTGCATACTGATTTTAACTGCTTGTCGGTTTTGCAATATGCGGTCGAGGTGCTGAAAGTAAAGCATGTGATTGTGTGTGGCCACTATGGCTGTGGTGGCGTAGAAGCGGCTATGGGAGATCAACAATTTGGGTTGATAGATAACTGGCTGGCGAATATCAAAGATATTTACGCTAAACACGCTGAAGAGGTAAATGCACTGCCCAAGGACCATCGCTCGGCTCGTTTATGCGAACTGAATGTGATGGAGCAGGCGCGCAATGTAAGCCGCAATAATATTGTAAAAGACGCACTAGCGCGGGGGCAGGAATTAACTATTCACAGCTGGATTTACAGCCTCAAAAATGGACGCATAACCGACCTGAAATTCAATCCTTAATATCAGTTCACAGCCAGTTGTCATTGTTCTTTTGTTAGTTTCTCGTTGATAACTGGCTTTTGTTGTTCTTCTAAGAAAAACTGATAATAAATATCTAACGCGTACTGTGATTGCTGTTCGATAGTGGCTTGTACCGCTTCGAGAAACAAATTAGGTGTCAGTTCATATTTTAACGCGAGGTCGGGTGGCCCCTGTCTTCTTCTCAAGGCCTGACTGGAGCTGTCTTCCTTACTTAGGCCCACGTCAAAATTATATTCTACTGATAGTCTGTCGTTAATCTGGCCGGTCACCGATAACTTGGTGTCATTACCACCGGGGCTGGATGTTGTGCCAATGCTTAAATTCTCGATACCTAGAGATTCACCTACCTGATTCGTTAACGACGTCGTACGAGACAGTCCAAATCCAACCAGCAGTGCTTCGTAGTTTGGATCCTGACTCTTGGAGTCGGGACCACGCCCGTTGAGCAGGTACGAAAGAACAGCGCCCTGGTTCATAGAGGGAGTTGAGAACAGGTTAACATTTGGATTATCGGCTGCCCCATCAATCCTTATGCCGGCAATGACCCCATCAGCGGTTTTATCAGGATTCCTAATGGCTTCAATCAGTAAAAAAGGTTGATCGATTGGTCCATTAAACTGCACTTCCCCGGTTTGGATCAGCAAGTTTTGCCCATACGCTTCATAGCGACCATCTAAAATCTGTAAATCTCCATAGCCGACAACGGCCGGTAACGTATTTACCCGAATAGCACCGTGCAGGTTTGCCGTAAGACCAAAGGCGTCCAGTTTTACTTCACCGCGTTTCGCCTCATCAATTTTAACCTGAACGTTCGCATCAATGATATCAAGGGGATCTTCCTTAGGCGGTTCACCTCGTAGATACACATCTTTTGAGGGGGCAACCGCATTCTCTGGCAACTCTTCCACCACAATGCGCGCCCACGGAACATTAATGTCCCCCGTTACGGTAATGTTGCCAGGTTGAATGGATGCCGAAAGGTCCGGAGAGACTTTTAACGTGGCTTGGCTATGCTTTACATCAAACTTGTCACCCGTCAGGTCCACGTTAAGAACCGGTGATGATGACCAGTCCAGGTCTCCCGACAGCGTGCCTTTTCCTTCTCCAAGCATGAAGCTTCCTGCAAACGTGGCAGCTTGCCCATCCAGCTGGATATGCTGCTGCCATTGGCTGATCGTGATTGGAGAATCCTCCACATTCATCGCGCCATTTTTTAAATCAATTTCGCCATTTAATGATAAATCATTCAGTTTTCCCCCCAAGGATACATGCCCGTTCAAGTTTCCCGTGAGTTCGCGAATGGCGGGTGATACCGGTTTAAGGGGGGCGATATCGATATCATTAAATACCACCCGACCGTCAAAGTTCCCTTCTGCAGAAAGGGGGGTTAAGTTGATATTTCCTTTAAATTCACCCAGTTCAGTACTGGTCACCAGCATCTTTGCGGTTAATTCATCGTTGACTGCTTCTCCCACCAGACTGACTTTACTTAATGTGAGGGTGAGTGGATTTTGTTTGCCAATTTTCCATTTGGCAGGGGTTACCTGGATATTGAAATCGGCATCTAATGGTGAATCCTGCCCATAATTGCCGACACTTTGAATGGATAACATGGAGTCGGGGGTGGTGGGGAATACGTCAGGTAAGAATTCGTGCGCCCATAGCCCCAAGGGTAGACCTTTAGCATCAACGTTCCAAAACCCCTTTTTGTCACGATAGAGCAAATCTTTCATACAAAGTTGACCCTCCTTGCGTGAAAACCAGCAATTTTCTGTGGCTTTTACGATCAGTGGGTCTGCTTTGAATGCCACATCGAAGGCGTTTTGCAAGGACCATTGCGTATTGAATACCGCAACTTCGCTGGATTTTACATTCGCCTGCCAACTCTCGGTGTCGGCCTTCCAGTTACCTAACATCGCTAATTCTACAGTGTGTTCGGGATACGCTAAACTGATATCAATAGCGTGTTCGGCGAGTTCTCCTTCTACCTTTAAATCACCATTTAATGGCCCCTGCTCTGCCATGAACGCACTGAGGGTGGGCGATAGCCTGACGTTGTTAAACGACAAACTCGCCACTGCTTTGGGGTTCTGCCAGTTGCCGGAAGCATCAATTTTTCCCTTAATGCTTCCGCTCGCGCCGGAATATAATGAATTGAGCTGTTCCAAATCAATGAACACATCAGCGGTTAAGTAGCGCTGATTGATTAACTGACCTGCAAAGCGAACAATATTATTCTGCTGAGTCAGTGCCCCGGTCGAAACAATAAGATCACTTGCCTCGGAATAGACCACCGAGCCTGTCAACGAAATGGGCAGGTCGGCCTGCAAAGCCGAAAGAGTTAAATCCGCGATACTGACTTCCAATCCTTTGGCCCCATATTGCAGCAGACTGGGAATAGATCCATTTAAGTTTGTGGGTCCCTGGGCAACTAACCGGGCAGTGTTGATATCCACTAATTGGGTGTTGCCTTGCCAACTTATCGTATCGCTTAAGTACAAGGTGCCGGTGTTGTTGATTTCACCGTTTAATAATTTAAGGGTCAGTTTGTTAACGGCTACATTGTCGGGGGTAATAGTTGCGTCAACCGTTGCCGGGATAAAACCGGTTTGTAGGGTCGTGAGGGCGGTGTCGGCGCGTAACTGATAGGCGCCCATCTTGCCTTGCAGTGATAACGTTCCCTGATGCAATTTACTTTCTGGCAGGGCATCAATATTTTGCTCAGGCCAGGACAAATGCAAGGTTAACGGCAAATCATCGTTTAATACATTCACTTGCAGATGGGCTTGTGCCTGATAAGTTCCTTGCGTATTCAGGTCGACAGTTAAATTATTCAGCGCGCCATCAATATTAAGTTGTAAGGTTTGCTGTATATCCTGGACCTGAATCTTAGAGCCAGCCAGTAAACTAATCGCGTAGTTTTCTTTTAATGTCGCTTGAACATTAAGATCTAACGTCGCTAATTGATGTTTCACGAAGAGTTCTTTAAGCAACACATCATGCTGTGCGAAATGCAGGCGTTTAAATTTTATCTGTTCTATTACCTGTTCAGCCTCACCTGATTTCAGCTTTAAGGTCTTAAACCTGAAACCATTAATCTCGATGGGGATGGGCGTGCTTATTTCGGGCAATTCTGGAGTCGAGTAAGCCAGCGTATAGTTAGTGGGTTGCACACTGGGGGGCACATTTGCAGGGGCGATGGTGATACTCAGGCTTTCACCTTGTATTGCTGCTAACTTAATGCGTTGGTGCGCACTGCCGCGGCCCTTGAGTTGCTTCAATTCGATGACTTGCGCTGCTAAATCGAGCTTGACGCGATCCAATTCGAATGCCTGCACGCCAATGGGAAATGGCAGTTCGATATTTTCCACAGGCGGCTCATCCGTCTCTTCTTCGGACACAGCGAGTTGTTGCACCGCAACGCCAGCCAGCGATAGCTTCTCAATACAAATTTGGGGCGTGAAGAAACAGCCAAACTCAAACTTCACGTATCCCTTTTCCAGATTGACCTGCCACGTGTCATTCTTCCACGTAAGGCCCTTAATATTTAACTCATTGGTTAAACTTCCACTGAGTGAATCAATCTGTAGTTCAGGCACACTCTTGATTGCGACCAGCTTGATAAGAGGCATGCTAAGGGGGGTGAGCAGAAATAGTAGCAGCACCAATACCAGCAGTACCGGAGACAACGTAAGCAGCAAAATGTTGCGCTTCTTCATAGTTCAGGGCCTATCATAAAATGAATTCTCCAACTATCTTCATAATCGGAAAAACCCCGGGCAACATAAAAGCGAACCGGTCCAAACGGTGATATCCAATGAATACCAGGACCTACGCCAATGGCATAATCGATGGTGCCGCTAATGTCATTGGTGGCCGTACCCATATCGACGAAAGCGGCTGCGCGCCAGTTATCTTTAAATTGATAAGCATATTCAATACTTTGCGTGGTCAAATACTTTGCGCCAATCGTGGCTTCGGTACGCTCACCCGTGACTGGGTTGAAAACTTCCGAGCGCGGCGAAATGTCTCTGTATGCAAAGCCCCTTACACTTTGATCGCCTCCGGCAAAGAAGCGAAGTGAAGCCGGTACACGGTCAAAATCATTAGTTTTTATCGCGCCCAGTTCTGCTCGACCTACCCAGCGATGTTTACCATAGGTACGAATTATTTTTCCTTCCACCCCGCCTTTCATGATGTCGATATCGGAAAGCAGATCTTCCCGCCCAATTTGGAAATAACCTTTCAGGTAAAGCCCTTTTGTAACATTAAGAAAATCATCTTTCTTTAGATATCGGATTGCATAACCGGGCATCACCAATTCGGTAGTGCGAGGAATTTCATCGCCTTGCCTGTAGTTTTCTTTCAGATAGGTTACCGAACCATCCTGTTGCCATGGGGAATCAGTTTCCTGCCAATATCGGTGAGTGGAGAGCGAAAGTGTCTCACTTTGTGTCGCCGTATTAGAATATTCAATGAACTGATAGCCTGCCTCGATACTCACATAGTCATTGGAAATATTTTCCATGGGAATGCGGTAATCCATGGTCAATGATTGTTCGGGCTCTGATAAAAATAATTCTGAGTTGACTGAATGGCCACGTGAATTTACCCAGGGGCGTTCCCAGCGCAAACGAAATCGGGGGCCGGTGTCAGTCGCCGCGCCAACGCCTACGTTAAAGGCGTCCCGGGGTTTATGCAGCGCCGTGACTTCGATGGGGACAACATAATCAACCGCTTTATTCACCACGGGACGAGCGATAACACGGGTAAAATAACCTGACTGGTTCAGTCGCCGATTGTATTCCGTTAACTTTTCAGCGCTATACGGCTCTCCTTTTTCAAACGGCGTAATTCGTTCAATGATGGCGACGGCTTTATCCTCGCCCACTATGCGGATCCCGCCAAACTTATAGCGGCGGCCACTTTGCGCAATGAGCAAAATGTTTGCTTCGCGTTGCTCCCTGACTAAATCCAGTCGCGTGGCCTGCCAGTTAAAATCAAAATAGCCATGGGAAAGGGCGTAGTTAAACATGGAGGATTTAAATGCTTCGTAAACGGGCTGTTCCAGCGTGTCACCCGGCTTTAACGGGAAAGCATTAAACCGTTTTCTAAATTCATCATCTTGGCGTCCCTCGCCGATGATTTCCCGCGTTACATTGGCTACTTTTAACGGACTGTTCAGGGAAACTAGCAACGCCACCACGGCGTCTTTTTTTACTTCTACGAGGGTTTCACTATTGTAATAACCAAAGGGTTTAACAGCGGTAGCAACGGTTTCAGCCACTTGCTCCCGCCAAAACGGGTCCGCCAGGTTGGAGGGTTCAACTTTTAAGTTGTTTAGATGTAGTTTGATATTATCTTTAAGTTTATCGTTTTCGACGCCTTTGATGTCGTAATCCACTGCTAACAGTGTCACATTGTGAAATAGGCAACAAAGTGCCATCAGATAGATAGCCAGGCGCTTATGCTGAATAGTAAAATTGAGGAAATTACTGCTTTTGAATAGCGTGAAGTGCACAGTCCCTAGTCTCTTGAATCCTGTGGTGAGGTGAACGCACCGAGGCAGAAAAATCGCATTATAACCTGGATAGTAGAGACTTTTTTATTGATTTGGTACAAATACAACAGATTACGCATAAAATAACTCGGAAATATTTTTCAAAGGGCAAACCGCGAGAAGTGGTGACATCTCTTTTTCTACTTTAATTGCTCAAGAAAGGATTGCTGTATATTTTATTAATGACGAAAATTTAACGGGTAACTAGACGAGGACGTTTTTACCGCATTAGGCGAGTTTCCAAAGAGGGAAATTTTGAGTAAAGTAAGCAAAGGGTAAGTTATAACAACACCCACCATACAAGGAATCATGTCGCATGGAAACTCTAACAGGACCTGAACTTTTCGGCTTCGCCTGGAAAGTTATCGCAATACTCGTAGTACTGGTTGTGGTGAAAACCGGTATACGGTTCGTTCCGCAAAATCGAGCTTATATTATTGAACGTTTTGGCAAGTACAACCGCTCGATGGCCGCCGGACTCAATTTCGCTATCCCCATCATTGAATCTGTTGCCGCAGACCGCTCGCTTAAAGAGCAACCTATTGATGTGCCCTCCCAAGGCGCGATTACCAGAGATAATATAACGTTGACAGTGGACGGCGTGCTATATATTCGTGTGATTGACCCGGTTAAGGCAACCTATGGGGTAGAAGATTATAAATTTGCTGTGTCCCAGTTAGCGCAAACCGCCATGCGCAGTGAAATTGGCAAGATGGAACTGGATAAAACATTTGAAGAAAGAGAGTTGCTGAATACTGCAATAGTGAATGCACTCAATGAGGCCAGTGACCCCTGGGGTGTTCAGGTGCTGCGTTATGAAATAAAAGATATCACGCCGCCTCAATCTGTGATGGAGGCGATGGAAGCGCAAATGAAGGCTGAGCGGGTGCGACGGGCAAAAATTCTCGAGTCCGAGGGTGAACGCCAGTCCGCAATTAATATCGCAGAAGGACACAAAGCATCGAAAGTGCTGGCAGCGGAAGCGGAAAAATCAGAGAAAATTTTATACGCTGAAGGGGAAGCCCAAGCAATATTGAAAGTGGCTGAAGCTCAGGCAGAGTCGTTGCGGGTGGTAGGTGAGCAAGCTGCAACAGACAAGGGAGCAAAAGCTATTCAACTGGATCTGGCGATCAAAGCCATAGAAGCGAAAAAAGCAATTGCGGATGAAAGCTCGGTCATTTTATTGCCAGAGAGTGCTACGGATCCATCTTCATTAGTTGCACAGGCGATGGCAGTGATGAGCAAAATTAATGCAACCCGGGTAAAGGCAGACTAATGTTAGGTGAACTTCCACAAAGCGCACCCGCAATAGCGATGTTGTTGGGATTAGGGCTGATTTTAGTTGACGTGCTGATACTGGGTGGAGGAACTATTATTCTCACCGTCGCCGGTATCACGTTTCTGGTGATGTCGGGATTATTGTACACGAATGTAATTCAATCCTGGGACGTGGCTTTGCTGGTATTTGCAGTGTTGGTGGGGGGGCTTTCACTTATCTTGTGGAAGCCATTAAAAAACTTCACTAAAAATACCTCTAAAAAGAAAACCAAAACGGACTACCACGGGATTAGGTTTGATTTGCCCGAAGATTTACGCAAAGGGCAACACGTACCTTACAGCTATTCCGGAATTACCTGGCAAGTTTATAGCGACACCGAAATCACCGCCGGCAGTACCGTGAAAGTGGTGGATGTCAGTGTCGGTAAATGGTTTGTGAAACCCATCTAACGTGGGGTTGAGGACAGCGTACCAGCACGATGATGGTTTGCTTATCACACCAGTGACGGTAACACCGAGGCCACCAACAGCACTGCCATTGAAACATTAAACATCCGCAGCGTTCTCGGCTTGGAAAGAAAATAGCGTAATTTGGTACCGGCCATCACCCACGAAGAGATGCAGGGTAGGTTTATTACGCCAAATACCAGGGCAACAAACAAAATGCTCGACACCTCTCTTCCTGGCGCATAAACCGTGATCGCTGTGAGTGCCATTGTCCAAGCCTTAGGATTCACCCACTGGAACAGCGCCGCCTGTAAAAAGGTCATTGGCCGGCCGGTATTTTTTGTTTGCCAGTTGGCCTCATTGGCGGTGGCAATTCGATACGCCAGGTATAACAAATACACCAAACTAACCACGCGTAATATTGAATAAACCACGGGAAAGCGGTCAAACGCGACCATCACACCCAACCCCACCGCAGCAATCATTAACGTAAACCCAAGCCCAACGCCAAACATATGTGGCAGGGTGCGTTTGATGCCGTAATTGACGCCGGATGTCATCAGCATAATATTGTTGGGGCCTGGGGTGATAGACGACACCAGAGCAAAAAGACTGAGGCCGGCCAATATTTCAGTTGTCATGATTATTTACCCTAATACGCTTGTAGGAACAATTTTACTCCGGTAATGTCATCATTTCTCAGCGTTAACAATCGTAAATGGCGAACTTTATGCAACAAACTTTCAAAATTGACTCTTATAACAAAAGAATATTGTCAGAGCTGCAAAAGAATGCGCGTATTTCGAACGCAGAGCTTGCCGATATTATTGGTTTGTCTCCCTCAGCCTGTTTGCGCCGGGTTCAGGACCTTGAGAGTAAAGGGGTCATTGCAGGCTATCGGGTGATACTTAATGAAAAGTTATTAGGCAATGGTTTTACCGCTTATGTGGCAGTCGGGCTTAAATCTCACTCCAAATCTTCTCAGGCAGCATTTGAAGAAGCAGTCAGTGGTGCGCTCGAGGTCAAAGAATGTCATAACGTTACAGGGGCATTTGAATATCTTTTACGGGTGGAAACATCCGACATTGACGCATTTAAACGATTCCATACCGACGTTCTGGGTTCGATTCCGCAGGTTAATACGATAAGTACGCATGTGGTGATGGAATCGGCAAAAGATGAGAGGCGATAACAGCAGGTAGTGTTCAGTTTGGAAATAAACGGTTAAATCGGTCTCTTTATCGGATTACCACAGGACATGCCGCAGGAAGATGGTATCATCCCGGCCTATTTTTCTGACCTTGCAGTCACTTTCATGCGCGACGCTTCACTGACAACTTCTGCCACACCTACACTTCACTTAGCTGAGTTTATTGCGTTGATGGCGCTGCTGACTTCTTTCGTGGCGTTAAGTCTCGACGCCATGCTACCTGCACTTAACCAGATAGGTGAGGATCTCCAGGCTAAAAATCTTCAACAGGTTCACCTGACAATTACCGTTTTCTTCGTCGGCATGGGGCTCGGTCAGTTATTTTTCGGTCCCTTCGCTGACGCTAAGGGTAGAAGGGCAACTATTTTAGTCGGTTTACTCATTTTTGCTGCGGGCACATTGGTCTGTATGCTGGCGACCAGCATGGAGATGTTACTTTACGGCAGAGTGATTCAGGCGATTGGAGTGGCGGGGCCGCGTATTGCGTCGATGGCGATTATTCGGGATATTTATGTAGGGAACGCGATGGCCAGAGTAATGAGTTTTATTATGATGGTGTTTATCCTGGTACCTATGCTTGCTCCGGTTGTTGGACAAATGGTGCTCAATGCGTTTTCGTGGCGACACATTTTCACTTTATTTTTGTTAATGGCAATAATTGTGGGGTGTTGGTTTTTTGCCCGTCAACCGGAAACCCTTTCGCCCTCTAACCGTAGTCCGTTCAGCTTAAAACAATTACAAGCCTCGTGTCTGGTAATTTTTCGCCACAGAGGTGTTATGGGGTATACCCTTGCAATGGGTTGCATCTTCGGCTCTTTTCTAGCGTACCTGAGTGCCTCACAAACTATTTTTCAAACGTTTTATAAAACCGGCCACCACTTTCCGTACTATTTTGCGACCTTAGCGTTCGCGGTGGGTCTTGCCTCACTTTTTAACGGCACCATGGTATTGCGGGTGGGCATGAGGAGACTTTGCCGCGTAGCACTCTACGGCGTGATTAGCTTTTCACTGATATTTACCGCCATAATCCATCAGTGGGAAGGGCTGCCCCCGTTATGGATAACTGTCATCACCATGTTCTGTGGCTTCTTTTTTATCGGTATACTCTTTGGAAATCTCAATGCCATGGCAATGCAACCTCTAGGCAACATGGCAGGACTTGGAGCGGCGATTATTGGCTCGATATCCAGTCTGCTGGCTGTGCCAATTGCTATGAGTATCGATGCATTCATCCACACTACCCTTTATCCCATCGGGGTAGGTTTCATCGTTTTTATGTCGCTCGCGTTTTTCGCTGTCAATTACGCTGAGCGAGATTGAGCCGGATAAAAACCTTATCAAGTAAAATCGCAAGCTTCTTAATAACTGAATGACGCTTTTTATTTGACTAATTGAATTTTTGCCAGGGGTTTTTGATTTTCTTCAATGGCGACAATGCGCGGTTGGCGTCTGCCACGACGTACTTTATCGTAATGCACTTCTTTAGCGTCGAGTTGTTTGCAGAATTCGTAGAAAGACATGTAATCATCACGATTAAAGTCTTCATTTAGGCGGGTCATTTGGGAGTCGATATACAGATTGTCTCCATTAACGGTGATACTTGCAAAAGCGCTGTATGGTTGACCAAACTCTTGTACACGTAACGCTCGCACCATTTTGACTTCAAAAATCCAATCTCCAACTTGTGTAAAACGGGACATTCCTGCTTGCATGATTTACCTCTGGTTTTTATAAGAATATAGGAAGGACGTATTGTATAACCAAACTTTGTGCCAACTATGAAAATCTTATAAAAACAACAGGTTACGATATGTAATTGTTACAGAGTGTTGCGAAGTCGCTACAGACGATAATATATCGTACTAATGCGGGAACACTAAACATTACATAAATTTAACAAACACTATTATATCGACTTAAGTTATTGATTTATAAAGACTCAAAAATGTGTCTCTATATGTCGTCACTTTTAGACATAAGTATGATAATTCACTAATACGTATCACTTAGTATTACTAAATACCCGTGAAAAGAAAGAGGTGATCAGTTTATTAGGATAAAAAACGTACAGCGTTGACAGTTTAGGGTGCCAAAAACAAGTCTTTTGTAGTCGTTATCAGGCAAACTAACTTAGTTATGTGAGGCATACAAGGGACTCTGTCTGTATTGTAGCTCAAGGATGATTAACCATTGATATTAAGATGTTAGTGCCATTTTAGGGCAGCATGGTGGGGTGCGCAGCAGGGCTTTTTCAGGAACGCGAATAAAATAGAGTGAGGCGCTTGGTTAAAGTATAAAAAAGCCCAGCTAAATTAGCTGGGCAAGAGGGCTTTTTAAAGCACCTAACGACAGAACTTGATATTTGTTACGCCACAGAGCGCATTGTGAGCATATGTTCCCGTAGTGAATGACCCACACTTTCAATTAAATGATCCCGAATTGCAAAGTTGGCATGCAATAATTTTTGGTTATTGACGTAATTAGACGACAGCTTTCGAGCTTTCCCTATAAGCGTTAGATCAATTTTCGGCATGATCGCTTCTCTCAATAGGGGGATGGCACGCTGGCAGAACAGATAATTCCCGTATTCTGCAGTATCAGAAATGACCACATTCATTTCATACAAGCGCTTGCGAGCAATGGTGTTAGCAATTAAGGGGGTTTCGTGTAAGGACTCATAATAAGCCGATTCAGGCAACATGCCTGCTTCGACCATCACCTCAAACGCAAGTTCCACGCCCGCCTTTATCATCGCAACTAAAAACAGACCGTTATCGAAAAACTCCTGTTTATCGATGGATCCGTTGTAGGCAGGCGCTTGTTCAAAGCCCGTTGATAGGGTTTCTTGCCGCCACCTCAGTAGATTGCTATCTTCGTCCGCCCAATCCTGCATCATCTGTTCAGAAAATTTACCGCTTAGAATATCATCCTGATGCTGTTCAAAGAGGGGGCGCAACACCTGTTTTAACTCGTCTGCGAGGTGCATCACGGTGAGCTTATCCGGGTTAGATAGTCGATCCATCATATGCGTGATCCCGCCTAATTTCAGCGCTTCAGTGATTTGTTCTAAGCCCTGCTGGATCAGGGCCGCAGCGTATGCAGCATCGATACCGTCGGCGGTCATCTTATCAAACGCTAAAATAGCCGCAGATTGTTGCATCCCGCATAAGATCGTCTGTTCGCCCATTAAATCTGACTTAACCTCGGCGACGAAAGACGAAGCGAGAACGCCTGCTCTGTCCCCGCCTGTTGCACTGGCCAACGCTTTGGCAATCTCCCATCCTTGTTGCTGCGGATCATTTTCAGGATGCACGGCAATTAATGTGGGTACACCGAATCCGCGCTTATATTCTTCGCGTACTTCGGTGCCAGGGCATTTGGGGGCACACATCACTACAGTAATATCCGCGCGAATTTGCTGGCCTTGCTCAACAATATTAAATCCGTGTGAATACGCTAAAGCGGCGCCCTCTTTCATCAGGGGCATTACCGCATTAACCACATCAGCATGTTGCTTATCAGGCGTCAGGTTGTACACTACATCCGCTTCAGGTACCAATTGGTTATAGGTGCCTACTTGAAAACCATTGTCACACGCACGTTTGAAAGAATCGCGATTTTCATCGATTGCACTTTGTCTTAACGCGTAACGCACATCTAAACCTGAATCACGCATATTAAGACCTTGGTTTAACCCCTGCGCGCCACAACCCACAATAACTATGCGTTTATTTTTTAGAAACGTGCAGCCGAGGGAGAACTCATCGCGCGACATGAAACGACACTGTTTTAGTTGTCTAACCTGCTCACGCAATGAGAGGGAATTAAAATAATTAGCCATAATTATCCAACTTCTTTTTACTCTTTACTTTCTACTTTTTATCTAACGATCTGAAAAGCGCATGTGCCTTCGTCGGAATAGTTGCAGCTTACGCTGGTCTTTATGTTTTATAAAATGATATATTTGCAAAACTATTTTGCAGAAAATGCAATGTATGGATTTTCGATCACTTAAATTATTCGTCCACTTATCCAAGACGCTTCACTTTGGACAAACCGCGCTGGCCATGCATGTCACCGCTTCCACCTTGAGCCGGGTGATTCAACGCTTAGAAGAAGAGTGTCAATGTGCACTTTTTGTGCGGAATAATCGCTCAGTGAAGCTTACCTACGAAGGGAAAAAGTTGTTGGCCTTCGGTGAGCAGACCCTGCAACAGTGGCAGGAATTGCAGGCTGATCTGAGTACAACAAAACAAGTATTGCGCGGTGAAATCAAAATGTACTGTTCGGTCACGGCCAGTCAGAGCCATTTGCCTGCATTACTGTCCCAGTTCAGACAATTCCATCCCCATGTTGATATTCGCCTGACTACGGGGGATCCGGCATCATCCATTGAGCGCGTGCTGTCTGAACAATGTGATATTGCCATTGCTATTCATACCGATGATTATCCGGGTGAACTTGCTTTTAGTCCTATCGACTATATTCCCCTGGTGCTCATTACGCCAAGAGAGTTCAATGTAGCCACGATAGAAACGATTGATTGGCAGACGCAACAGGTTATTCTGCCTGAGCAAGGCCCCACCAGAACTATCGTCCAAGCGTGGTTTCGTCATCAATCTATCTCACCGTCTATCTACGCATCTGTAGGGGGGAATGAAGCTATCGTCAGCATGGTGGCGCTCGGCTGTGGCATCGGTTTCGTGCCTAAGGTCGTGTTAGATCATTCTCAACTTGGGAGTAAAGTGACGCAAATTCAGGTAGCCGACCTACCGGGGTTTCAGTTGGGACTAAGCTGTTTAAAAGCTAAACGTCATCATCCACTGATAAAGGCCATGCTTCAGTTAGCACTTAATTGAGCAATAATTTTATCCAGGGCTCTATACCCTAATGCTTCAGCTATGTGTTTTCGGGTCACGCACACACTCTGCTCTAAATCTGCGATGGTGCGTGCCACTTTTAACGTGCGATGAAATACCCGCATTGACAGTTTTAACTGTCTGGCGGCTGTCTGCATAAATGCTTTGTCCTCATCGCTAAGCAGACATAATGGAATCAATACATCAATTTTAATTGAGCTGTTTAAACACGCTTGCCTCTCAAGTTGCGTGTGGCGGGCGCTGGCTACACTTTTTTTGGCGCTCATCGCCGAGTCGGTATCAGGAGATACGGCAATGTCATGCATCGGATAGTCGTTAAGACGCGGTACTTCAACCTGCAGATCTATACGGTCTAGTAATGGACCAGATAACCGGTTTAAGTACCGCAATACCTGATCAGGCGACATTCGATTATCTTCTATGTCGCCGGTAGGGCTGGGGTTCATGGCGGCAATAAGCTGGAAGTTAGCTGGGAAGGTCGCACTACCTGATGCTCTGGATATATTCACATCACCTGTTTCTAAGGGCTCGCGCAGTACATCTAATGCTTTGCGACCAAACTCTGGTAACTCATCCAGAAATAACACCCCATGGTGCGCCAACGATATTTCGCCAGGGGTGGGATGACTACCACCCCCTGTAAGCGCTACAGCTGAACTGGTGTGGTGCGGGGCGCGAAAAGGCCGTTGGGCAAATTTGTCAGGGTCAATTCTAATTCCTTTGACAGAATGAACAGAGGCTACTTCCAGCGCTTCAACGTTGTTTAGGGGAGGCAGTAAGCCGGTTAATTTGCTGGCTAGCAAGCTTTTCCCCGTACCCTGGGGGCCGACGAAAAGCAGATTATGGGCACCAGCAGCCGCAATCATCAAGGCCCGTTTAGCTTGTCCCTGCCCTATTACATCATCCCACTGCGGACTGGCCTCAATATGCTGTAAGTTAAGTTTTCGCACCGCCGTTAATTGTTCCTGACCTACTAAAAACTGGTAGGCCTGCAACAGTGACATCAACGGTAAACAGTAAGCGTCACTAACCAAGCTGACCTCGTCAGCGTTAGCCTCGGGAAGAAGAAGTGTTCGCTGTGCGTGACTGCTGGCGATGGCGGCAGGGATCACGTTTTGAACTTCTTTTAACTCGCCGGTTAGCCCTAGCTCGCCAATAATTTCATAGTCACGCAAATGGTCAGCAGGGACAAGGTTCGATGCTGCTAAAATACCGATAGCAATGGCTAAATCATAGCGCCCGCCATACTTTGGAATATCCGCAGGCGCTAAGTTTACGGTTATGCGTCGTACCGGAAAGTCAAAACCGCTGTTAATCAGCGCACAACGAACTCGATCACGCGCTTCTTTTACGCTTGTTTCCGCCATGCCCACTAAATGGAACGCTGGCAGCCCATTCGCCAGATGGACTTCTACCTTAACCAGCGGTGCAGATAACCCCGTCCCTGCCCGCGTATACACGACCGCCAATCCCACCGCTGTTCTCCTGCATTTACCTGGCGCTCAGGCTAGCGGATCCTGATCAGGAAAAGTACTGCGCAAAAGGTCAGTTTTTGGGATGTTCGCTATGAAATACGGGTAATTGCCAGTGCCAGCGCATGGCTCCCAAACGCGTAAGAATAGTGATGATGAGTGCGATCATCATGCAAGTTTGGCTACTTAGCCCCAGGTTATAAGCAAGCGCATAACCGAAACCGCCAACTATGCAGGTTATGGCGTACAGTTCACCATTTAATACCAGTGGAATTTCACGGCAAATTACGTCTCGTAGTAAGCCTCCAAAAACTCCAGTGATGGTGCCCATAGCTATAGCCACCGCCATCGGCGCATCCACCATCAGCGCTTTTTCCAGACCGACCACGTTAAACAAAGCCAAGCCAAACGCATCGGCGATTAATAAATAATGGTAAGGAAAACGTGGGCTAAAGCGTAACCAGATGATGGTGACAAAAGCCGCCAGAAGGGTGATATAAAGATAATCGGTGTTTTGGACCCAGAACACGGGCAGGTCTAACACCATATCACGCAAGGTCCCCCCACCAATAGCGGTGACCGAAGCCAAAACAACTACACCGAATCCATCCATACGCTTTTGGTAGGCCATTAACGTACCTGAAATTGCACACACAGCCACACCAGCTAAGTTAATGATATGAAACCAATCTTCCACACTGCATTCCGATAATCTTGGAGAGTTCATTGCAAAATACTTGAATATGCCGTTTATTTCATGCTATTTATTCTAAAAGTGAAGAGTCCTAGCCAGCTTTTCACTTTTCACTTCTCTCTTTTTACTTTTTACGATTACTGTTAAAGGTAATCATCTAACTTTCGCTATCTATCTGTAGGTATGCGCTTATCTATCTCTTGCGTCGGGCAGGAAAATTTACACCTGCGCTGATGAAAAGTGGTCTGACGAAAGCAATCGTTATTGGGTGCGTATGCCCCGTCATGTATTATTCGTTGCGATACTCATTACGCTGCATTGGCAGCACGGGGCGCTGCTCCGACACTCAAAGGATTTAACATGGCTAAGCAACTTGCTGAATATATTTGGTTTAACGGCAAAATCGTTCCCTGGAAAGAGGCTACCGTTCACGTTTTGACCCACGCGATCCATTACGGTTCGTCGGTGTTTGAGGGCATCCGCGCCTACAACACTCCTGATCAGGGCACCTGCGTGTTCCGGCTGCAAGAACATAATCGTCGCTTGTTCGATTCGGCGAAAATTTATCGGATGACCATCCCTTATACGCTCGATCAAATTAACGAAGGTACGTTGGATATTATTCGCAAAAATAATTTGAAATCTGCGTATATCCGTCCCATCGCCTATTACGGCGATATCGGAATGGGCCTGCAGGTGCCCTTTGGACAAGAAACTGAAGTGTCCATTGCTGCATTTGAGTGGGGTGCGTATTTAGGTGAAGAAGCACTCAAAAATGGTGTGGATGCCGGAATTTCTTCCTGGAACCGTCTCGCTGCTAACACTATGCCTACGGGCGCAAAAGCAGGCGGAAATTACCTGTCTTCACAATTGATTTCAATGGAAGCTCGTCGTCATGGATATGGCGAAGGCATCGCACTAGACCGAAACGGTTATATCAGTGAAGGGGCGGGCGAAAACATTTTTGTCATCCGCAACGGCGTGGTCAGCACCACACCCAAGACGGCCGCCATATTGCCTGGCATTACGCGGGACACTGTGATGACTCTGCTTAAAGAAATGGGTTATGAAGTTCGTGAAGAAAATATCCCTCGGGAAGCCATGTATCTGGCTGATGAAATTTTAATGTGTGGGACTGCCGCTGAAGTCACACCTGTGCGTAGCGTGGACGGTATCAACGTAGGCAGTGGCACCCGCGGCCCAATCACTAAACAGGTGCAAGACATGTTCTTCGGTCTGTTTAACGGTTCAACAGCTGATAAATGGGGTTGGTTAACGCCCGTTTACAAATAACATTATGGTAAAACAACATGCCCAAACTACGATCTGCAACGACCACTCAAGGTCGCAATATGGCGGGCGCCCGAGCTCTATGGCGCGCTACTGGAATGAAAGATGGTGATTTTGGCAAACCCATTATTGCGATTGCCAATTCCTTTACGCAGTTTGTGCCCGGGCATGTTCATCTCAAAGACTTAGGTCAGCTGGTGGCTCAGCACGTTGAGCTGGCCGGCGGCGTAGCCAAAGAATTCAATACCATCGCGGTGGATGATGGTATTGCTATGGGCCACGCGGGCATGTTGTATAGTTTGCCTTCCCGTGAAATTATCGCTGATGCGGTGGAATACATGGTAAATGCGCATTGCGCCGATGCCCTGGTATGTATTTCCAACTGCGACAAGATTACCCCCGGCATGCTAATGGCGGCGATGCGGTTAAACATCCCGGTAGTGTTTGTTTCAGGGGGCCCTATGGAAGCGGGTAAAACGAAGCTGTCCGATCAAATTATTAAATTAGATTTAGTCGATGCGATGGTCGCCGCAGCCGATGATACGGTCAGTGATGAGCAAAGTGACGAAATAGAACGCTCAGCCTGCCCTACCTGCGGCTCCTGTTCTGGTATGTTCACTGCCAATTCCATGAATTGTTTAACCGAAGCGTTGGGGCTGGCGTTACCTGGCAATGGTTCTACCCTGGCTACCCATGTTGATCGCAAACAGTTGTTTGAGCAGGCCGGCAAGGTAATAGTCGATTTATGTCAGCGTTGGTATGCACATGATGACGAAAGCGCATTGCCACGAAATATTGCCAACCGACAAGCGTTCGAGAATGCAATGAGCCTGGATATTGCAATGGGAGGCTCAACTAATACCATCTTACATTTATTGGCAGCAGCTTCTGAAGGGGAAATTCCCTTTTCGATGGAAGATATTGACCGCTTATCAAAGCAGGTACCTCACTTATGTAAAGTAGCGCCGTCCACCCCTAAATATCATATGGAAGATGTTCATCGGGCTGGGGGGGTAATGGGAATTTTAGCAGAGCTTGCCCGTGGCAAGTTGTTGCATGGCGATGTCCCCCACATTTTAGGTGGCACCCTACAAGACGTGGTCAATGCCTGGGATATCACCAATGAGAGTAATCGCGCGGCGATAGAATTTTATTGCGCTGGCCCTGCGGGTATTCGCACAACCCAGGCCTTCAGTCAAAATTGTCGCTGGCCGGATGCCGATACCGACCGCGAACATGGCTGTATCCGAAACGTCGATCACGCTTACAGTCAGGATGGCGGGCTGGCGGTACTTTACGGCAATATTGCCGAAAACGGCTGCATTGTTAAAACTGCTGGCGTGGATGAAAGTATCCATACCTTTACCGGACGCGCGCGCGTGTTTGAAAGTCAGGATGATGCTGTGGCCGCCATTCTGGGAGATAAAATCGTAGCTGGTGATGTGGTGGTTATCCGCTATGAGGGGCCAAAAGGCGGGCCAGGGATGCAGGAAATGCTATACCCTACGTCTTATTTAAAATCAAAAGGGTTAGGAAAAAGCTGTGCCTTAATTACTGACGGGCGTTTTTCTGGCGGCACCAGTGGGTTATCCATAGGACATTGCTCCCCCGAAGCAGCAAATAAAGGGGGTATAGCGCTGATCGAGGATGACGATAAGATAACCATCGATATTCCCAACAGAAGTATAAACGTTCTGCTCGCGGATGAAGAAATGCAAAAACGCTATCAAGCGATGGAAAGTCACGTCGCGCCGTGGCTACCGAAGTCGCGTCAACGTACTGTATCCACTGCGTTAAAAGCGTTTGCCCTGCTGGCAACCAGTGCTGATCGTGGGGCGGTTAGAGATAAAGAAAAATTGGAGAAGCTGCTATGAGTCAGCTTTCTCACCATGAGTACTTAAAAAAAATCTTACTTGCGCCCGTGTATGACGCGGCGGTACAAAGCGATGTTACGCTGATGAGCAGGTTATCTAACCAGCTAGACAACGATATCTTTTTAAAACGTGAAGATCAACAACCGGTTAAATCGTTTAAATTACGTGGCGCGTACAATCGATTAATGACACTCAGTAATGCGCAACGTGAAGCAGGCATTATTGCAGCATCTGCGGGTAACCATGCGCAAGGGCTGGCGTATGGGGCAAAAATGTGCGGTGTGAAGGCGACTATTGTGATGCCTGAAACCACCCCTGACATTAAGGTAGAAGCGGTGAAACAATTTGGCGGTCAATACGTCAATGTGGTGCAGCACGGCACCAGTTTTGATATGGCCAGCCACTACGCCCATCAGTTAGGAGAAAAGCAGGGGTTGACCTTTATCCCCCCCTTCGATGATCCAGATGTGATTGCCGGACAAGGTACTATCGGTAAAGAGTTATTAGAACAGCTCCCCCATGTCGATATCATTTTCGTAGCCGTCGGCGGCGGAGGTTTAGCGGCAGGCATTGCCGTTTATTTAAAACAACTGCGTCCGGATATAAAAATTATCGCGGTAGAGTCGGAAGAGTCAGCGTGCTTCAAAGCTGCCAAGCAACAGGGGCGCCCCGTTTCATTACCGGCGGTGGGTATTTTTGCCGACGGCGTGGCGGTCAAGACCATGGGGACGGAAACCTTCAGGTTATGTAACGAGCTTATCGATGACATCGTTACGGTGACAAATGATGAGATATGCGCCGCGATTAAGGACATATTTGATGATACTCGCGTGATTGCTGAACCAGCCGGTGCCTTATCAGTAGCAGCAATTAAGAAATACGTGAAAGCAAACGCGTTATCTGGTTGTAAGCTCGCTGGCATTTTGTGCGGGGCCAATATTAATTTTCACACGCTTCGTTATGTATCGGAAAGGTGTGAACTAGGCGAGCGTAAAGAAGCGGTGTTTGCTGCGACCATTCCTGAACGGACTGGTGCCTTCAAACAATTTTGTGAATGTGTAGGGGGTAAGGCCATCACCGAGTTTAATTATCGCTACGCGGGGGAGAATGAAGCCCATGTCTTTGTGGGTATTCGATTAAAGCAGGGGGCGGCGGAATACACCGCATTAGCTGATAATCTGCAAAAGGGCGGTTTTAATACGTTTGACCTGTCGGACAACGAGCTGGCAAAGCTGCACGTGCGACATATGGTGGGAGGACGTCCCCCCACCATCTTAAACGAAGCGGTATTTGCTTTTGAATTTCCAGAATATCCCGGGGCATTACTTAAATTTTTAAGCACCCTGGGGGAGCGCTGGAACATAACCTTATTCCATTATCGAAATCATGGCGCGGCGCAAGGGCTGGTGCTAGCCGGATTTGACATACCACCGCCTAGCCGGCAAGAATTTAATGATCACTTAAGGCAGTTAGATTACCAATATCAGGACGTCAGTAAGGATCCTGCTTATCGGTTCTTTTTATCCACGCCCACTGAAGTGCAACCAACCTGTAACCTAGAGTGAGTATAGTGGAGGCTCTGTCGGCAGAGCCTCTTATAGGTTAAGCCGTGTTAAAATCGACCTTTTCCAGGTGTTGGGTAATTTCAGGCCAGACTAACGCCATTACATCCTGACGTAATGCTTCACTTTCTTCTGAGTGCTTAAAACTGCCATCGGCGGTGGTATCCAGCCAATGGTTGTCGCGCAGCGCAGTGATAAAGCTTGAAAGGACATTTTTGTCATAAAATTCCGGTGAACTCATGCCAAATAAAGTAGACAGGCGCTCTGCGACTACGCGGCTGACCCTTTCTAATTCATTGCGACTGAGCACTTTTTGTTTGCTGATAACAGTCAGTACTACCGCATACCGTTGAAATGTTTCCTGCATGCAGCGGCTCAGTAACCAGGCATTGTGAAACTGTGGTGCCTGGGCCGGCGGAGGCGAAATGAAGGTGTCGTTTTCAACCAGTAATCCTTCAGCAATCATAAAGGTTATCAATTTATCTACATAGGCCAGAGCTTGATCCTGCGTCATATAGATAAAGAGTTCTTTTTGTAGTAGAGGATATAACGCAGCCACCAGTTGTAATGTGCGATTACGGTCTACACCATTACAGGTAAAGACCTGCGCCATGATCAAACCTGGTAACGCGAATAAATGTTGAATATTGTTGCGATAGTAAGTCAGGTATATAGCTGAGTCGGGCTGTGGACTGATTAAGCGACCGTATCCGTCATCTGTAATAGTAAATTTGTCCAACTTGAGTGTGGCGTTGACCAAATCAGCAGCTTTCATGTTGGGTAGCGTTGCATCATTGCTAAAGGGCACTTCCTTGAGCATCGACATATAACACTCCACCGCACTGGTAAGCTCGCTTTCACTCATCCCTTTGGTTTTTGAGGAAAGTAAACAAAGCGAAGTGATGGCCATACCATTGATCGCCGCGGCCTTGTTGATCCGTAACATCACTGAGTTGGCCAGAGTATTGACGGTAGGGGTCAACCACCCCGGTTTCTTATCGGGATCGGCAGGTAACTGAGAACGCCATTCCGGTACCGTTTTTTCTAAGAACTGATTGAGGTGAATGGGTTCACCAAAATTCACAAAACCATGCCCGTAATTCTTGAGCTTACGAATGGCCGAAAACACCTGCAAATTGGACTCTTTTTTCTTGCCGCTGCCCTTCAGCTCGCTCAGGTAGCTTTTCACTTCCATCACGTTCTCGTAGCCAATATACACAGGAACAATGCTCACCGGGCGATTAACGCCCTTGATGATGGCCTGCATCGTCATTGCCAACATCCCGGTTTTAGGGGGGATCAGGCGGCCTGTCCGACTGCGTCCCCCTTCCGGGTAATATTTTACCGAATAGCCGCGGTTGAACAGCAGTTCCAGATATTCCCTAAAGACCGCGGTATAAAGTTTATTGCCCGCAAACGAACGGCGTAAAAAGAACGCTCCGCCGCGGCGGAATATTTTACCTACAGGCCAGAAGTTCAAATTTATACCCGCGGCAATGTGGGGAGTTACCATGCCTTCGTGGTAAATTACATAGGTGAGTAACAGATAGTCCATGTGGCTGCGATGGCAGGGCACATAGATAATTTCATGACCATTCCGCGCCAGCTCTCGGATGCGATCAGCATGTTTGACGCTTATCCCATTATAAATTTTATTCCAGATTCGGGTCAGTAACCGATCACCGAAACGGATCAAGCCTTCGCGATAATCAGCGGCAATTTCATCGATATAACTTCGGGCATTGTCCCGCGCTTTATCGTGACTGAGTTTTTTGTCTTTTGCTTCTTCGGCGATAGCACGTTTGACAGAAGCCGATCCTAATACAGAGTTATAGAGCGTTTCGCGCTCTAACAGTAAAGGCCCCGTCATGCTCTGACGCTTTCTGTGAAAGTGAGTGCTTGCTACCCGCATGAGCTTTTGTGCAATATGGGCGTCGCTACCATGATGAGCCGCCATTTGTTGGGCGGACACGGCACGGCTAAAACTGATAAAGTTGTCTCGGCCCAAAAACATCACGATAAAAAGTTTACGTAACCAACTGGGTGCGGCGCGGTCGGCAATAAGATCACCTAACCCCGGTTTACCTTTGCCCGGCGCTCTGCCCCATGACACAAATACTGGCACCACCTGCGCATCGATTTGCGGATGATCCCGATGCAGATGTACCAGTTCGGTAAACACCGACTCCACCTCGGTGCTTGAGGGATGCTTCATAAATAAAGGTTGCGTCTTGCGCAGAAACAGCACACCCGGGTAATGCTTACCTGCCAGCTCTACCGATGTATTAGGGGTCGGCAAGAGCAGATTTTTCGCCGCCATTCTCAGCGCGAGCTGATCGGTTACCGAGTCAGTTGGCAACAAATAGATGATGGGTTTACTGGTATCAATTCCCAATTCATCAGTAACGTTGGCCGGAATAGTGTGTGGTTTGACTAACCATTTAACGGGATAATGAAACACTTTAAGCAGTGTATTTCGCATCCACGACATGCATATAAGCCCTGTTCAGTTAAAACCGGCGAAGTGTACCACAACTTATAAAACAATCCTCGTTCGATTCGATAGAGGATTAATTCTGAATTTTCTTCCTATGGTAGCGCATGGCCACATCACAACGCTCATAAGCCTTACCGTAATTTTGCAGAATTTCCTTGTCGTGCACAAAGCCGTGTTTTTCGTATAAGTGTATGGCTGCCTGACATTTTTGGTTGGTTAGCAAAAACAATGTGTTGTATGCAATAACCTCAGCCTTGGATATCACAAAGCTTAGCAACTTTTCGCCTACCTTCAATCCTCTGGCATGAGAACTTACGCCCATTTTAGTTAATTCAAACACGCCATCGGCTTTTTTCATCAATGCACAGGTGCCTACCACACCATGTTCAGGATGACTGGCAAACCATATGTATCCGCCACGATCGATAACATAGTGCTGTGGATTGCTGATCACCTTTTCATCTATAGGTTCCAGGGTGAACATGTCACTAATCCATTCGCGATTAATTGCGTCAAAGTAGGGCGCGAGATCTGGCGTAAATTTTAAAAATTGCATGGGCAAATAATTGAGTAAATGTATTTAACAATTTAAGCCAATCGGGAGCGCTGTCAACTTCAATTTTGCCCACGCTACGCCCGCAAAATTAACCTCCATGCAAAAGTCAGTAGCGCGTTAACAATGAACGCCGTGAACATAGAGACGCTCCGCACGTAAGGTGGATAGCTCGCAAAAACGAAAAAAACCGCCCGCTTCCCTGTGCCGCTTGGTTTTTTAGGGAACACGACAGTAAAAACTTTGCGGTGTTATCAAGCCAAATCGTTGCCTTGCTCGGTACCACGTTTTTAGTTTTATTACCTTCCCGGCTCATGGCTGACATAGCGAGGTAAAGTGGCATCCAAATCATCCCAGTTAGCTTTTGACGAAACAAAATTATGGGAAAGAGGACGTTCTTCAATATTTGAATCTAATATACCAATACGTAGACGCAGTCGAGCAGGGTCGGCGGCATTAGAGCTATACAGTGGCGAGGCACACTTTCGGCAAAAATGGCGTTTACGCCCAGGGCGCATTTCAAAATACTGGATGTCGTGCTTCCCCATTTCGATATGTAAATCATTACGCAAGATAAAGCCATTGGTTGCGTAAGCTGTCCCACTGGATTTGCGGCATAGCGAGCAGTGGCAATGAATAATTGATGAAATAGGGCCATTGACTGTGAGTTTAATCGCATCACATAAACAACTTCCGCTGTACATATTCAGTTCCTTTACTTATTTGTTTGTTCTAAATCCGCTGGACACGGATGGGCAAGGGTATGGCTTAAGTCGCAAACTATAAACTGGTGGACGTAGTCTATCCATAGTAGCCACTCCTCTTTTGTTGGTCTTTTCATAAAAGTGCGGCGAAAGCGGTAGTGTGCTTCATTGCCGACTATCACTTTATGCAACACCAGAGCAGTTAACCCATCCACTGCCTGACAGAGACTCCGCCAGGTTAGCTGTGGGTAGCCATTTTGTATCCCCTCAGTCAACACTTTGCTGGAAAAGCCGGCTTCACATGCTTGCTCACCTATGTTGTCATCTTCATTCTTTAAAGCAGCGACATCGACGTTGCGTACCTCATAAGTCACAATAGTTTGGGCAACAGCGCCGCTTGATGAAGTCCAGCGTGTTTCGATCGACGGTGTAAGCTCCGACGAAATCTGCTGTACCTCCCACTGGCCAGCGGGGAGGGGCATTTTTTGTACTAACATCTCGCCGTCGAGTGCTGGTTGTGGCGATATAGAGCACCCGGCTATCCATGCAGAAATAAGAAGCAATAAAACGCAAGAAACCGGTTTTTTATCGTTAACAATAAATTGGCTTCGCTTTTCATTCTGCATGCAGCGTTTAATCTTCACGGCTTTATTCAATTTTGTCACCATTAATATCAAGTGTTAGTTTGCTGCTTGTCTCGGCGCAACTTCATTCTAGAAACTGCGCAGCTAATACCACAGCGCATACAGTTTAAACCTCAATTACCGCTAAGAACGTGTTGGTCCCTTAGCGTAATACCCCTGGTAGGTGACGCAAGCGCTGATCAATCACTTTTTAAAACCTGGTGATGCGCCTAGCCTTTTTCAATCGAATGCGGGCGGGGACATACGTAATGAGTACGGGAGGAGCAGTTTATAATGATGAGATGTTCAGGTGTAAAGAAAAAGCGCTCCACCTGATGTAAGAGCGCTGTTTTATACCGGCTGTAAAGCGACCGAATCGGTTATGATAGCATCAGCCCTATTGGAAAGGTGACTGGCTAAAGTGTATCAACGGGTGTATAAGCGCGAACCGAACAAGGCGAGTAGCCGATGATACGTCAAATGAGGGGTGACGAATCAACCAGGCTGAACGGCACGCTTGGCTAATTTTTGTTGGATATAATCCCCCGCTTTACCGGTCACGGCCCATACAATCAACGCGCCCCAGGCGATAACTGAAAAGCCGGCGGGTAAGTTGAAAACAGCTATTTTAACTAGATGACGGCGATTAAAAAACACAGCTAACAGAGTGGGCAGAAAATAAACCATAAGAAAGAAGCCGCCGAATACTATTAATGATAAGGCATCACTCTGGTTCCAGATTTGGGTAAATTGCTCAATATATTCGTTCATTTTAGTATCCTTGTGGCTATTAAATTTCACCTTTTGTCATCGAGTCCAGTTTTTGTCGCCGGTTTCAATACACCAAAAAGTGCAGGTTTTTCTACATAGTCAAAGACTTTTTAATTTTCTTACACATAATCAAAAAAATTTTTCACAAGCGATTAAAGCTACCAGTATGAGCACCACTAATAGTGAAGTAACTAAGGAGCATTGCATATATGAATGAATGGGATACAGCGTACGTTAAGCTATTAAATGGCTCGCTAGGTATCGGTCATCGACCCAGGCTTAAGAAACTAAAAGACTATAAGCACATAGGCGTTACTCATATCTGGACCCTTCTCTCTGAAAAAGAGGGGGCGCTGGATATCAAAAGGGCAACGCATAAAAGCGGTTTGGAGTGGGTGTGGCTACCTCTTTCTAATGGTAAGCCCCCAGAGGAAGAGGTGAATACTGTCATTTCACATTGTTTCGCCAATACCAAAGAATTGCTAGCAGAGGGAGCAAAAATTTACCTGCACTGCTCGGCAGGGATCCATAGGACGGGCATGATTTCCTATGCATTTCTTCGCTTTTTAGGGTATTCAGATTCTGAATCATTTGGCAAATTGAACGAGATGCGAGCGCTCACCAGCAGCGGTGTGGGTATGGAGAGACTCGAATGGGGGAATGTAAATTATGGCTGAGTCATTACCAAGATAACGTACAATGAATCACCGCTCATTGCCTGGATGACCTTACGCTAAAATTCAGGTTGGAAATTTAATGATTTAACAAAGGGCATGAAATATCTCTAAGATTGGAGGCTGGTTAAATAAAGTCCATTTTCGATTATGTACTTAATACCTAATGGTTGGTTTGCGATGGACAGCAGCACAGGACCGTAATTGACGAAATGTAGAACTACGTGGCTGAGTCAAAGCCGACATTGAATCACGGCTAATGAAGAGACGAGTAAAAGCTAGCCAAAATTGGGATGAAGAAACTCGTCAAGCAGTGAAAAATCATTCATGCGATGAGCTGTACATTGCCGTTTGAACATCTTCCAGCTTGAGCAACCATTTCTCTATTTTGCTGGAATCTTGTTTATCGAAGGCCATTAAACTCGAATGCGCTCTATTTTTAAATATCAGTTGTGTTACTTGACTGTTTGCATCAGATAGAAAGTAGCTGGGTGGGGATACCGAATCTATATTTGAGTTTACTAATAAAACTGGTTTCCGCGTGTTAGTTAAATTATTTAATAAGTCGGTTTCGTCTAATGTAACCGATGCGTTTTTCATTGTTTGAATAATAATATCATCTATATGGTCAGAAAAAATACGGCTTAAGAACGGTGCCTTATAGGGTAAATACTTCTTAGCAGCAAGATCGAACCTCATCATAGGGGCTAATAAAATAGCCGCATCTACCTGTTCGGATGAAAGCAGGTTACTAGCAGTCAAAGCCCCCATAGAGTGACCAATGACTATTGTCGGCCCTTCTATTTCATTTGCTAACTGACCAAGCAGCTTCGAAAGTATTTGATGCTCCCGTGCAGCAAATACAAATGTTTCATTGGATTCACCATGACCAAATAAATCGGGAATGACCACATTCATGCCAATAGCTCTGAAATAGATCGCAGTGGCCATCATGACTTCTTTATTACCGCCATATCCATGCAGTAATAAAGCAGTGCCTTTAAAGCGGTTGAATGTGTCAGCTGTCATTCTATGCGTTACAGTATTTTCTACTCCATTGCCTATCGCGTGGAGGTTATAATAAACCGAGCCATTCGTCGGAAAGTCATCAGCATGGTAAGGTGGGGCTGTTATATATGGAATGCACTCTTTTTTATCAGGTGAGCAAAACTCACTTCTTGTGAAGCCTATTTCCTCTGGCGCAGCTTTAATAAACTCTGCCTCGGATAAATAAACATCAGGGTTGGATAAAACGTAACTACCTATTGTCGTGCAGCCTGATGAAAGTACTACAAAAAACATATAGAAATTTAATTTAATAAAGTTACTCACGTGACTCCGATTACGCAGCGAACGCACCACTAATAAGTAAACCCAGTGCTGCCGTGGCGACTTGCGCAGCAAATGGTATGACAGCCCTGAGGAAGCTTAATTCAGCTGCTGGTTATTTGCACGCTGATTATCGTTTTGTTGGCTTTTGAAGTTGTGAAAGTTATCAATGACTTGGTGATGTATTGCAGAAGATGACTTACTTGCCGCCGGATGTAACGCGTTAATAAAAATCATACTGTCTTAACAACATGTACTCTGTGATGTGATTTAAGAAAGGAGATTTTGTTTTCATGACTTTTAATTTATATGTATGAAAATGCAGTTATAACAGCCTTTCCCCTATATTCAAGCAAACGACCCAATCGCGCGTTTGCGTCCTAAATGTAAATAACTTTATTTTCTTGCAGCCATTGCCTGTGCCGACTTTCACAAGCTTGATAATCATGGCAATATGGATAAAAACGAGCGGTAGCTCGGTAGAAAAACGCGCAAGTTGCGCCTTATTAAATTGTTATGCACCATGAAGAAATCTAAGTATTTTCAAATTCTTGCTGTAAACGTTTCTCTTATTTGCTTTTCGAGCCTTTCCGCAGAAGATTTAACTGTTTCAGATAAAGCTCAAGCAGCAGCGAAGCAGTGGTTGCTATCAAAAAACTATCAGGTATCAGAGTATTTCATAAAACCAATTTGCAAAAAGTCATATTGTGAAATTTCCATATTCTCCAGTGACTATAATGGTAACGATTCCTCAATAAGGGGTTGCATTGCAAAATTCTGTGTAACAATGAAATATGATGTTAAGTTAAACAAAATTACTGATGTTGTGCACGTAAGGTAATGGTGCATAACAAAAACTTTAAAACGCGCGCAGGGGCGCGCTGGGACAGTAACACAGCGGCGGCTTCGCCATTTTCGCCGCTGTGCTACTGCCCTTTAAGTGAAAGTTAAGTGTCACTATGGATAATCGAGCATTTACAAAACTCATAGAATATTTGGAAAAAGTTCCAGCAATATACGGCACCATTGGAAGTGGTTCTGATAATGATGGTTGTTGGTGGGTAAAATTTGAAATAGATATTAATCACCAATATGCTTGGCACACAGTACAAGAGATGGCGCATGTACTTAATTACATGTCTATTGATGAGCGTTTACCTACATCATTTCACCCTGTGTCTCCGCCGCCATATATGAATGGAGGTCCAGATGAATTTTTGTCGTGGGTAATAGAGTGTCATAATCCGGAGTTTAGGCCTGGCACATGTGCTGAGTGGCTTATTGGCCGCCTGCCCAATCCAGTCGAAGATTTAGAGCAATGGGCATCAGAGTAACACACTTAACAATTCGCTCAAACATCGTTCCGGCCTTCGGCCTCCACTGGACGCCCAAAGCTCCGCTGGTTTGTGCATTTGCTTCGCAAATTTTCGCACAAACCAGCTCCACTTTGTGCGCCGTTTAGCTATGCGTTATGCACTTAAGGATGAGACAAATGAGTATCAAAGCTAAGTTACTTCTGCTTGTGATTTTATTTACCTTCAAATCATATGCGGGAACATCAATAAAAATTCACGCGATCCACAAAGAAACATTTGCATGTACTGAGCATTGGGATGGCCAGTTTAAATATGCTGGTGATGCACTAGGAACAGACTGTGTTATTGGGGGGTGGTATGAAGATGATAAAAGACTATTTCAACGTTCCTTCACAAACAATGGCTTTGAAAATGAAGATTGGTTTGGTTTTAAAAAGAATGTGCTTGCACCATGTGATTGCACAGTTACAAAAATCCACATAAATCCAATTACGAACCAACCGGGTGTAATGACCCCAGGAAGAGCAAGCTCTATAACTTTCCAAACTAAAGAAGGATTATCTGTATTACTAGCCCATGTACGTGAGGTAGAAGTAAAGGAAGGTGAAACAGTCAAACGCGGTACTGTCGTTGCGAAAGTCGGTAATAATGGATACAGCCGAAACCCCCATATTCATATTGGAGCATGGGATGAAGAAGGCAAACCTATTCAAATTCAGTTTGATCAAAGTACATTGGCGTTGATTGACCGCGAGTAAGTGCATAACAAACGCATTAACACTCGCTGCGCTCGCTAGGGACAAAAACACGTAGGCTCCCTGCGCTTCGCTTGGTATTGAAGCCTACGTATTTTTGCCCGTTATGCGGGCCGTTAGTTCCCAAAAGGTTGTTTATGGATAAAAGTGTTTTAGTTATTTTACTTACTGTGCTAATCGCAGCATGTAGCTCAACTAGTAAAAGTTCTATCAGTCCTTGTGGTGAAATTAGCAATGTCCGTTCTAACCATCCAATAGTAGGCTGGGTTGAGCTTTCATTTGAAATTTCTGAAGCCGGAACAACTGAAAATATTAAAGTAATAGCTTCTTCTCCAGTGGGATATTTTGAAGAAGAAGCTATTAAGGCGCTCTCCAGCTGGAAATATAAGCCAAAAATTGTGGATGGAAACCCTATCAGGCAGTTAGATTTATGGGTAAAACTAGACTTTAAGCTTGAAGATGATGAGAACTAACAAAAAAATTAAAACGTGCGCGGGGCGCACTGGGACAAAAACACGGTGCCGAAAAGAGCATGGCACAGTGTTTTTGCCCTTTATTTAAAAGTTAACTACCTATTGAACATGGACAGATATGAGCTCTGAAATTATATGGAACGATTGCAGGAAGTGTAATCAAAATACAAAGCATAAAGTTCTTGGAAATACTAGCAAGGTAACTCCCCCAGATATTTATCACGATGAAACAATATACTATCTATTGGAGTGCAACGGTTGTGAAACTATCGCTTTCCGAGAAGAGTATCATGATTATGAACAATATTATCCGATCAGTGAAGATGAGTATGAACACCCTATATCAGTAGAGACTTATCCACACTTTATAAAAGATCATATCCCTCTTGAATTCTCATTCGATTTACCGCCTATTGTTGAAAACATCTATAGAGAATCAATTACAGCGATCCAACGAGAGGCATATACTCTCGCAGGATTAGGTCTTCGAGCGACGATTGAAGCAATATGTAATGACAAAGAAATAACCGGTAGAAATTTGCAAGTCAGAATTAACAATATGAGTAGATCGGGCATGATTTCAAAGTCCGACACCCAACGATTACATGCGATCAGGTTTATGGGGAATGATGCCGCTCACGAAATAAAAAAAGCAAAAAAAGAATCTGTGATGATAGCTTTAAAAATCGTAGAGCATTTGCTGCTTTCTGTTTATATTTTTGAAAATGAAGTCTCTAAATATTTAGAAACTCCAATCAGTACATTAGACGAACTAATTCCTATTTTAGACAAAAAACTTAAACTAATTGATTCTGGTTCCACCTTCACTTTCGTAAAACTCCTAGGATCTGCAAAACGCAGAATTTTAGATGGAATAGAATCACTAGAGTCAGAGTTTATTCAAAGAATTACGGACGGGGTTTATGATAAGGTTGAGCTTACTTCACAGCCGGATGGCTCTGCAGAGACGAATCAGTGGTTTAAAAAGGCTGCCGGTAGTTAACAAACACATTAAGTCGGTCGCAAGCTCCCTGGGACAGTAACACGTGGGCTCTGTCGCTTCGCTACTATTTTAGCCCACGTATTACTGCCCCTTATGTGGGTGTTAGGGCTATCCACTATTATGCTACGGTTGTTTTTCTTAGTCTTTTTCGTTTTTTCTTTCAGTGTTTCAGCAACTTCGATTTGCCCAAAAGATGTGGACAATGATAGATACATAGATCTATTGAAAGTTACTACAGAAACCTGGCCAAATGACTACGATTTTCAAGTATCAACACCATTAAAAATTAATGGCGAAGACTTTAGTAGTGCGTTTTGGAACATTGGCTCACTGACGGAGACAAAGGCCTTTGCTCAACTAAATGTTGAAAGGATGCGTGACAGATTCATCATACATGTGAATTCAGATTATGATACAAATAGTAAGATTTATATTTATTATGGTGATCAGTGTGGAATTTCCTTACGTGTGGATGTTAAAGCGGGTGAGCCCTAACAAACTACTTAAGACTCTCGCTTCGCGAGCTGGGACGCTAACACATGGGCTGCGTCACTTCGTTCCTAATTTTAGCCCATGTGTTATCGCCCCTTAGTGGGGTGTTAGGTGCTCTGGAGTTATGTAATGGCTGGCGGTGCTGTTTTCGTTTTTGTTTTGCTTGTTCTTTCTACCATTATTGCTTCAATATGGCTGTTTAAAGGAAGAGGTTCTCGCAGCTGCAAGGTCGTTCAAATTGCTTTATATTTTAGTTGCACCCTTCTGCCAGCAATAGTTATTGTAATTTTACAGGACAGTGCTGAGCATAATGTCATTCTTAGCAATATCAGTTTCATTTTGTTCTGTTGCGCAAGTGTGTACGGTTTTGTCCTTCCAATATTTTCAGGCTACAAAAATGAGCGGGTTAAAAGTGAACGCACCTAACAACAACTTAAACACGCCCGCAGGGGCTGGCTGGGACATAAACACAGCGCCGCTTCGCGATTGTAGCGCTGTGTTTATCCCGTTAAGTAAAAGTTATGCCTCAGGGAGTCTCATGGCACATATAAATAAAATCATTTTTACTTTGCTTCTTACGTTCGTAATAACTGGATGTAATTTTCAAGCTAAAGATATGCAGTTAATAGAGATCAAGGCTCTAGCCGACAAAGAGGAAAATGATCAAGTTGCACAGGCCTTAATGTATTATTCCCCTGCATATTTCATGCACCACATTCCTAGTATCACCAAAGAAAACGGAGCTGCAGTCCAGACTGGATACGTACGACCATCAGATGACAATATTTCTTACTTTAGAGTCTTTTACGTAGTATCAAATAGTAATTTAAAGTCATCAGTAGTTGATTTTTTGAAAAAAGAGTTTGAAAGGCATATTCCAATAATGGCCAAAAATCATGCCTCTGTATGGGATATACAAGAAAAAGAATCTGTCCAAAAAGCGCAGTGGATCAAAGATTTCTTTAATAGCTCTGATACAAGTAAGTTTCGTGCAGATCTATCACAGCAACTGCCACCTGACTACAAAGATCACTTTTTAAAAACACCTCAAACCACTCAAGAAAAATTAGGCCTTATTGAAAACACAACTTATCTGCGATATCAGTACTATAAACCTTTTAGTGAATTTAAAGAGCAGTTAGTTTTAAACTACAAGGTAACCTTTGATAAAGGGCGCAGTGCATTGGTGAATGTTTCTCTTGATAAAAATCAGAAAATTTCGTTAATTGAAATTGTACCTCTAAAGGCATAACAAGGCCGTCAAGAAAGGACGCAAAAAGCTTGGCTTGCGCTCATTCTTCGCTAATTCTAGCCAAGCATTTTCCGCCTCTTACGGCGGCGTTATACACCCTAGAGGAATTTGAAAATTTTAATTCGCGCAATTAATAGCCAAAGAAAACTTAAACCATATTTTTATTCAAGGTCAGCAAAAGTGGGTGGTGTAGGTTGCCTTTTAGGTTTTGTTGTTGCTTATCCAGTATTTTTCGCGATTGCCGCCTTTTTTGGAGTAGATTCTAATACTCCATTAAGGCAATACGATACTGGTACAATTTTGCTACTTTTTTCATTGTGTATATTCACTCTAGCCCTTTCACTTTATTTCTTTTGCGCCCTTTCATCTTTTGTTTACTATGGCATCAAGTACAAGAAAAAAGTTATTAGTAAAAATGAGTTCTTTAATATTGTATTTAAGGGGCTATATCCAGAGCGTTGGCAAAGAGGTTAGAGCGGGTGTATAACAACAACTTTAAAACGCGCGCGGGGCGCGCTGGGACAGCAACACAGCGGCGGCTTCGATATTCTCGCCGCTGTGTTGCTGCCCTTTAAGTAAAAGTTAAACCCCTAATTGGCATCTAGCCTTTTTAATGCTTTTTTATACGCCTCATTTCTTTCTCGTTTCCCTACAGCAAGTACTGTAACGATAATTACCTCATCCTTCACCTGATAAACTAATCTGTATCCTGATTGGCGTAACTTCACTTTATATACGTTATCAGCACCTGAAACTTTATCAGAGTTCACGTGAGGCGCTTTAAGTCGTTCGGCTAATTTCTTTTTAAATTGAAATTTCACTGTTGCACCAAGCTTGTTCCATTCCTTGAGTGCAGTTTTCTTAAATTCTAATTTATAAGTCATCCAAACTCACCGAGATACTTTCTTCACCTTTTCTTTCTTCGACCAACTGCAATAACTCTAGGTCTTCTAATCGATCCATCATTTTTTCGTAAACTTCAGCAGGAACACAGTAGAATGCTGGTTCATTTCTATTTAGTATAGCTACGGGGTCACCATAAGCACTGCTAGCAACTTTCATAGGGTTGGCTTTTAATTCGGTAATGCTGGCTGCGACTTCCGCTAAAACTCTTGCGGTCATAGAGGTCTCCTAATAGGTCTTTTATTAGGTCATTTTAGTTTAAGTGTAAGGGTTTAACAACAACTTAAACACGCCCGCAGTGGCGGGCTGGGACATAAACACAGCGCCGCTTCGCGATTGTAGCGCTGTGTTTATGCCCGTTAAGTAAAAGTTAGGTGATAAGTGAGCTTTAGACGAGATCCATACATAACATATATGAATGCAGCCGGTGTAGCTGTAGCTTGGATTGGTTCTGTGATAGGACCACTTTTTATCTTCTCAACATTCGGTGATTTTACACATCCAAACACTTATATTGGTGCTGCATTAATTCTAGTAGTTTTGCTCTCAATCAAAGATGGTATAAAAGCAAGGAAAAACAGAAATATGTCTGGTTTTGTTGCAATGTGTTTGGTGCCTTCAATACTTCCATTTATTGTAATAGTTTCTTTTTATATTTTTTGGAGTCGGCAATGAGCGGTTTATCACCTAACAAAAACATCATGCTCATTCGCTCCGCTCATTGGGACGCATACTCGCTGGCCGGCGCTTCGCGCAATTATAGCCAGCAAGTCTACGCCCCATATGTTAAGCGTTAGCTACCACCTATAATGAGGATTTAAATGAAACGCATTACTATATTTTTTTTATCAATCATATTCTGCGCCAATACATGCGCTGGTACGGCAGTGGAAAAAGTTGAGCAGTATTTAGGTGAATTAAAAAATAAAAATTACCATGCCACAGCTTCATATTTCGAATCTTCTGAATTGTCCGAATTTCGAGAATTGATGTCTTTCTATAAGGAACTGCCACTTGAAGTGCAATCGCAATTATTGCATCACTTTTTTGGTCCTGAAGCGACTGAGGAAACAGTAGAGAAGCTATCAGATAGTGAGGTTTTTGCTTCTTTTATAAAGGTGACATTCCAGCAATTAGAAGCAGTTGGAGGACTAAATTTAGAGGAAATTGAAATACTCGGGCAAGTTGACGAAGGTCAAGATATAACACATGTAGTTACCAGAAATAATGTTACCGCTGGTGAAGTAGAAATGGAGCAAATGGAAGTAATTTCATTGAAAAAAATCAAAGGAGAATGGAAGTTGCTGATGTCTGCTAAGGTAAAAGGTATGCCCAATCAAATCAGAGCTGCTTTCATTAGGCAGCGGTAGCTAACAAAAACTTTAAAACGCGCGCAGGGGCGCGCTGGGACAAAAACCCTGTGCCGCTATGAGCTTAGCACAGCGTTTTTGCCCTTTAAGTAGAAGTTATATTTCAAGGAAGACTCAGCGTTGGATTCCCTAAAGTTAAAAGATTTTATTCACCCAAGGCCTGTCCCAAAAGGGATTGATGTTCTCTGTAAATTACAACACTTTGCGATCATCACTTACGCAGTAGAGCCTTCAAGGTTTGATGGGCTTTTCCCAGATCGTTTTAAACTAGATACTTTAATAATTTGTGGTGAAGAGAAAGCTTTAATCTCTGTTGTTCCTTTTATCGATGTTGACTTTACCTCAGCAGTTTTCACTTTTCTTAAATTTACAATGGGGCAAACAAATTACCGAATTTATATCATCGATAAAGAAACAAACGAGCGATGTGTTTGGTTTCTTGGTACCACTTTAGACTCATGGACACTTGCAGTACCAAGATTTTGTTGGAACTTACCCTGGTATAGCGGTGAAGTTAAATTTGATTGTGAATACGATGAAACGAAACGTATTTACCGAAAATACAAAATGACTACAGATGCTAAGTGGGCTCCGGCAAATGTAGAGTTATCCCAAGAAGAAGGTAAACCTATAGAGCTAGCTGGTTTTCCTGATACTGAAACAGGGTTAGTATATTTAACTCACCCTTTGGCTGGATTTTACCACCGCCGAGATGGCAAACTGGGAACTTATCGTGTTTGGCATAAGCAGTTAGAGGTTTCTACAGCAAACCTTAAATCCGCAAATTTTGGTTTATTAAGTCGCCTAGGGCTAGTAACTATCGAAGAGCAGCAACATGCGCATAGCGTACTCATTGAACCCATTAATGAATTTACTATTTATTTACCCCCTAAATTAGTGAAATAGAAATATAATAAGTCATTGAAGACTCGCAACGGCTGCCGGGAGCTTTCTCAGTTAAATATACGGTAGCCTTAACTCGCTTCTTAATGAAGCGTTATGTTTCAAGGAAAGTTGAGTGAAAGTTTTCTTAATCGCCGCACTGGCGTTATCAGTAATATTTAATCTATATCAGCTTTCGATTAGTCAAAAACCAGCTAATTTATTGATAGCCAATTCGTCACAAGCTGAATGCATCAAAAACTTACGATCTTCAACAAGTGAGGCTGATATCATTGGTCCAGAATTTCTTTCAGGGTATAAGGCACTCAACGTTAGTCTGAACTCGAAGGCTTCTTTCAGTGAAGAAGTATCAGGCTGTTATTTTGACAGCTATTTTGGAAACGTTACTGTGGAAAACCTAGCTGATAAAGTACGCTTTTTACGCTCAACAGGTAGTAATAGTATCACTTTTTTCAAAGATGCCAATTCCAATGAGTTTATCGTCTACGGCAAGAGTAAATGAAACATAACAATAACTTAAACACGCCCGCAGGGGCGGACTTGGACATAAACACAGCGCCGCTTCGCGATTGTAGCGCTGTGTTTATGCCCGTTAAGTAAAAGTTATGTTTTCAGAAGGCTCGGTGTACATCCATGCTTTTATGTAGAATTCGAATAATTATAACTTCTTCCTTGCCAAATTCTTTGTAATAGATGACATGACTTCCTTGCGGTCGCTTTCTATAGCCTTGCCTAATGTAATCACAGGCATAGCCGAGTTCAGGCTCTTCTGCAATTTGATGAAAAACGCTATCAAGTAATTTCAAATAGTCATTTCTCTGCTCCCTGCCCCAGTTAAGTTGTGTGTAGCGAGCGATTTTTATTAAATCTGATTTAGCTTTTTTAGATAAATGAAATTTCATATCAATGATTTTCTTTATCCAAATCACTTAATAGTGTGTTATATGAATAGTCTGCTATTCCGCTATTTTCTCCCTCAATCAACATATTCCTCAGATTGTTCATTTTCAACTCTTGATCTTCTAAGGCTCGTAAACCAGCTCTTAAAACTTCACTTGCAGATCCATACCTACCAGTCTTTAATTGCTGACTAATAAATGAATCAAAATGCTCACCTAATGTAACACTTGTATTTTTCGCCATACCAACCTCCAATACCAATATTTAATATATTTTGGTACCAAAAACATAACAAGTCAATTAAGAAAGACAAAAAACAGTTGCCTCCTGCTCCTACGTCGCTAAAGTACAAGCAACTATTTTTTGCTTCTTATGAAAGCGTTATTGCCAGACCGTCAAACCACCATAGTGATCCTTCGATTATAGATTCATGACAATCCGGATATGGCACATACAGAAGCCCAATGTTTCTAATCATAAAGGTCCGCTCATGGTTGTGAGTTGACCGTCAGGCTTGCCTACATTTTCTGCTAATGATTTCATAGAAGATATGATCCAATACTGTCAGAAGGGATGCGTGTTTATTGTGCATACTTATTCTGTCTAAAATTTATTTATGGGATGAGTTTAACTCCTCCGGAATTTTGTTGAGTTAAACCGGAACCCACAAATTTGCCTTGCGCTTTCGATTATGCCAGTTATACTGCGCCTAACTGTATAGAAAAACAGGCTGGTTATGCGTCCACTTACCCCTAGACAAACGGAAGTACTAGAACTAATTAAAGGCACCATGCAAGATACCGGGATGCCTCCCACTCGTGCAGAAATTGCCAGAGAACTAGGTTTTAAATCGGCTAACGCTGCTGAAGAACATTTAAAAGCGCTTGCACGTAAAGGTGTGATAGAGATTTTACCGGGCACCTCGCGTGGTATTCGGGTGTTAATGCAGGACGATGAGCCCGAAGAAGAAGGCTTACCGTTAATTGGACGGGTAGCGGCGGGTGAACCTATCCTCGCACAAGAGCATGTTGAAGCGCATTACAAGGTGGATCCCGGTTTATTCAAACCCCAGGCAGATTTCTTACTTCGGGTTAACGGCATGAGTATGAAAGATATCGGTATTCTTGACGGTGATCTCCTGGCTGTGCACAGAACCGTTGATGTACATAATGGGCAGGTTGTGGTGGCGCGAGTGGAAGATGATGTCACCGTAAAACGGCTGGAGAAAAAAGGCAGCCAGGTTATTTTACATGCAGAAAACGATGAGTTTTCGCCCATTAAAGTTGATCTTTCTTGCCAACCATTTTCGATTGAAGGCATCGCTGTTGGTGTAATTCGCAACGCTGATTGGATGTAACGTTAATTGGCTGTTAAATCCTGTTAGCAGCCTTTTTCCTTCCAACTTATAAAATTTCTTTGTACCTCCGCTAGTTAGCAGTAATTTTAACGATTACCTCATTAGGTTACCTGCACTTTTATTGTGCAGTGCTGTTCATAAAACGCTCAAACACCCTCGATAAGTGATGGTTTGCTCAAAACTTGAGCAGATCCACGTTTTTTTAAAAGAAAAGACTAGACGCGCCTTTTAAATTGCGTAATTCTTAGTCACTAATTAACAATATAATAACAGTGGCCTATCTAATTGTTTACATCAGTGTGTGCTGTAACCTGGATAAGGTCAGGACTTACCGGATACTTTTTCCGTTCTGTCCATCACGGAGGTGTTGAGTGAAAAGACTCACAAATGTCTTATCGATAGTTTTGGGGACGCTACCAACATTAGTTTTCAGTTTCATTGCTCAGGCAGCTGAAAGTGGTGGTAAAGAGTTGTCTGATCTTAACTTACGTCCAGGCGTTACCGAGATCAGTGGTCAGGTATATGATCTTCACATGCTAATGTTCTTTATCTGCGTGGCGATAGCCGTCGTGGTATTTGGTGTGATGTTTGTTTCTATGTATCTGCACCGTAAGTCTCGTGGGGTGAAGCCTGCGCATTTTCATGAAAATGTTAAAGTGGAAATAGCCTGGACTGTGGTGCCCTTCCTGATCCTTGTTTTTATGGCTGTTCCAGCGGCGCGTACGTTAATCGCGATGGAAGATACCTCTGAGCCGGATATGACCGTATTGGTTACCGGTTCACAGTGGAAGTGGCACTATAAGTATATGGATAGTGACGTAGAATACTATTCGCTGTTAGCCACTCAACAAGAACAAATTAATAACCGTTTCTCCAAAACTGAAAATTACCTGTTAGAAGTAGATCGTCCTCTTGTTATTCCAACAGGTCAAAAAGTTCGCTTCCTAATTACTTCTGAAGATGTCATCCATTCCTGGTGGGTACCTGATTTCGCAGTGAAAAAAGACGCCAACCCCGGCTTTATCAATGAAGCCTGGACAAAAGTAGATGAGCCGGGTGTGTATCGGGGTCAGTGCGCAGAGTTGTGTGGTAAAGATCATGGCTTTATGCCGGTAGTCGTTATTGCTAAAGAGCCAGCAGAATTTAATGCGTGGATGAGTGCGCAGGAAGAAGCGCAGCGTCAGGCGCAAGAAGAAGAACAGCGCTTACTGGCGATGAATATGAGTATGGAAGAGCTGATGAGCGAAGGTAAACGTGTGTACAACGCCGCGTGCGCCGCATGTCACATGCCTTCTGGAGAAGGTCTGCCTGGTGTGTTCCCAGCGCTTAAAGGCAGTGCCATGGTGTTAGAAGATCGGTTGGCGCATATCGATATCGTCATCAACGGTAAAGCAGGTACGGCGATGCAGGCTTTTGGCAAGATGCTAAGCCTCAAAGAGATAGCGGCGGTGGTTACCTACGAACGAAATGCATGGGGTAACAATACGGGTGATCTCGTGCAGCCAAAAGATGTTAATGCAGTAGCAACCGGCGAATAGGAGAACGTTATGGCACATTCAACAGACACTATTGCGCCTGAGCATACTACGGCGCACGAGCATGATGATCATCACGACCATCATATTCCAAGCGGGATAAAGCGTTGGCTATATACCACTAACCACAAGGATATTGGTACCTTATACCTGTGGTTCGCATTTATTATGTTCCTGATTGGCGGGGCCATGGCGATGGTAATTCGCCTGGAACTGTTCCAGCCCGGTCTACAAATTGTTGACCCGAACTTTTTTAATCAAATGACCACTGTGCATGGTCTGATAATGGTGTTTGGTGCAGTGATGCCTGCATTTACCGGTTTAGCGAACTGGTTAGTGCCGATGATGATTGGCGCACCTGATATGGCCTTGCCGCGCATGAATAACTGGAGTTTCTGGATCCTCCCAGGGGCTTTTTTAATTCTACTCTCTTCTCTATTTATGGAAGGCGGTGGCCCATCTTTTGGGTGGACCTTTTACGCCCCTCTTTCTACCACCTATAGTGGTGACAGTACTGCACTGTTTGTATTTTCGGTGCATATCATGGGTGCCTCTTCCATTATGGGGGCTATTAACGTAATTGTGACCATTTTCAACATGCGTGCCCCAGGTATGACGTGGATGAAAATGCCCCTGTTCGTGTGGACTTGGTTGATCACCGCCTTTCTGCTGATTGCGGTAATGCCAGTGCTGGCGGGTGCTGTCACCATGGTGTTAACTGATAAGTTCTTTGGTACCAGCTTCTTTAACGCTGCTGGCGGCGGCGACCCAGTTATGTTCCAGCACATCTTCTGGTTCTTTGGGCATCCTGAAGTGTACATCATGATTTTGCCTGCTTTCGGTATCATCTCGCAAATCGTGCCCACTTTTGCGCGTAAAAAGCTGTTTGGTTATGCTTCCATGGTTTATGCAACTGCGTCTATCGCATTATTATCGTTTGTTGTGTGGGCGCACCATATGTTTACTACGGGGATGCCTGTAGCGGCAGAAATGTTCTTTATGTTCGCAACGATGCTTATCTCGGTGCCCACTGGGGTTAAAGTATTTAACTGGGTCGCCACCATGTGGCGCGGCTCAATGACCTTTGAAGTGCCGATGCTGTTTGCGGTTGCCTTTATTGTCTTGTTTACCATCGGCGGGCTTTCCGGACTGATGCTGGCGATCACGCCAGTGGACTTCCAGTATCACGATACCTATTTTGTGGTGGCTCACTTCCACTACGTATTAGTAACAGGAGCCATTTTCTCCATCATGGCCGCAGTGTATTACTGGCTGCCTAAGTGGACAGGCAAAATGTTTGATGTGACGTTAGCTAAATGGCATTTTTGGTGTTCACTCATTTCAGTGAATGTATTGTTTTTCCCGATGCATTTTGTGGGTCTTGCCGGTATGCCTCGCCGCATCCCTGACTATGCACTGCAGTTTGCCGACTTTAATAAGTGGATCAGCTTAGGTGGTTTTGCGTTTGGCTTGTCGCAGCTGATTTTCTTAGCGCTGTTAATCAAAGCCTGTCGTAAACAAGGCGAGCCAGTTTCTTCTCAAGTATGGGAAGGGGCAGAAGGGCTGGAGTGGGAAATACCTTCACCAGCACCCTATCATACTTTCGAAACGCCGCCTGTGGTCAAGTAACCGCAGGATAGTGCAGAGGAAATATTCATGAGCGAACAGGCTAAAGATAACCAAAAAATGGTCATTAAATTATTAGTGATTGTGGTGGGTATGTTTGGCTTTGGTTTCGCTCTGGTTCCGCTATATGACGTATTTTGTGATATTACCGGGATAAATGGAAAAACCGCTAATTCTGCGGCCGTTTACACAGCCATTGAAGTGGACGAGTCGCGGACTATTAGCGTGGAATTTATCACCCGAACCAATACCGGTATGCCCTGGGAGTTTCGTGCTGAAACCAAGCGCATTAAGGTTCACCCAGGCGAACTGCACACCGTCAATTTTTATGTCAGAAATCCGGCTAACAAGCAGATAATCGCGCAGGCGATCCCCTCTGTTTCGCCGGGACAAGTGGCGCTGTACCTTAACAAAACAGAATGTTTTTGTTTTAACCAGCAACCTTTGCTGGCAGGGGAAGAAGCGACCATGCCTATGCAGTTCTACGTCGATCCTCAATTACCTGAGGATATTTCATTTTTCACCGTGCAATACACCCTTTTTGATGTAACCGGCAAAGGTGACAGCCTTGCTGTTAAAGACAACCCTTACTTACGCGAACAGCCTAAGAGTGGTACCTAACTCTTTAGGGATATGGAGAATAATATGCAGCAGCCCTATGAAAAATACTATGTTCCTGCACAAAGCCCCTGGCCCATAGTGGGTGCAGTAGCCCTGTTTTTAATCGCATTAGGCGCAGGTAACTTTGTTGTTGAAGCAACCCAAGGTAAAGAAGGCTATGGTGGGTACGTCTTACTGGCAGGCATTGTAACTTTGCTCGTGATGTTATTTGGTTGGTTTAAAAATCAAATTGACGAATCCATGAGTGGTCTGTACAGCGCCCAGCTTGGACGCTCTTACCGCCAGGGCATGAGTTGGTTTATTTTTTCAGAAGTCATGTTTTTCTTCGCCTTTTTTGGGGCCTTGTTTTATGCCCGTATGATCTCGGTGCCTTGGTTGGGCGGCAGCATGAACAACGAGATGACGAACGTAGTTTTGTGGCCTGGCTTTGAAGCGATTTGGCCGTTAGTTAAAACGCCTGACGGCACGACCACCCAACAGATGGGACCGGCTGGTTTACCCACTATCAACACCATTATTCTGTTAGTGTCCTCGGTTACCCTGCATTACGCCCACGTCGGCCTGGAAAAGGGGAAACGCAAACAGTTAACCTGGCTACTCGGCGTAACTATTCTGCTTGGCTGTGCATTTTTGGTGTTACAGGTGGAAGAATATATCCACGCCTACAAAGAACTTGATTTAACCCTGCAGTCGGGCATCTACGGGAATACCTTCTTTATGTTAACCGGGTTTCACGGCATGCATGTTACGCTGGGAACCATTATCTTGATGGTGATGTTTTTACGTGTGTTAAAAGGGCATTTCACCCCCGATGATCACTTTGCTTTCCAAGCTGGGAGTTGGTATTGGCATTTCGTAGACGTGGTCTGGGTAATGCTATTTATCTTTGTCTACGTATTGTAGTTAAGTTTATTCCGCGCTCAATAAGGGCGCGGATTCGGTGTAATTAGACCGGTTGCCATGGCAACCAAAATAATGACAACAATCAGTGCAGAGGTCATCACTCTTCGGCCAATAAATTTACTCATCGGTTGTTTTGTATCGTTTTTCATCATGACACGCATGGCCAGAAATAAATTCACAATCATATATATGAGCAATCCGACCAGAATTATTTTAATTAACATCTTTACCTCGTATTTAAAATGGAGCGAGTAAGCTGTGTTGTTAACGTCTCCTCGCTCATATATCGCTTTTGGTGTTTGTATTTTGGCTGTAGTGGCCATGTTGGGGTTGGGCGTATGGCAACTAGACCGTATGAATCAAAAGCAACAACGTCTCGCTAGCATAGCGCAAAAAGAGCATTTAGGAATTATTCCATTAGCGGAATTAGATCGTTATGAGGATATTCGCGATGCCAAAGTGGGGTTTACCGGGCAGACCGACAACCAACGGATTTTTTTATTAGACAACCAGATTTACCAAGGGCGGGTGGGTTATCAGGTGATGGCACCGATAGAAACCAACTTTGGCACTGTTCTGGCTAATTTCGGTTGGATTGAAGGAAGTGTTCAACGAGAAGTGTTGCCCACTTTTGACTTACCCGAGACACTATCTGAATTTACCGGCTATGTGCATTTACCCAGCAAGAACCCGTTTATCTCGGAAACTGCTACCATCGCTTCTGCATTTCCAATGGTTATACAACAGGTGGAGCTTGAGACCTTGGGCGTATTCGCTGGAAAATCGTTTCTGCCATTTACAATAACCATTGATACGCCTGATGACCCTCAATTTGTCCAGCAGTTTACGCCTGTGGTAATGCCGCCGGAAAAACATTTCGCATATGCGTTTCAGTGGTTCGGCCTTGCTACCGCTGCAGTTGTAATTATTTTCGTTGTCTTCTTTAAACAGAGGGAAAGCCATGACCAAATCCACAATGACTAAGAAAGGGGCAATTATATTATTGTTTGCTGCTTTTATCGTACCTGTGATCCTAGCTAAGTTTGCCCTGGAGAATGACTGGTTTAGTCGTGGTAGCACCAATAAAGGGGAACTGCTACAACCGGTGAAAGATATTAATGCAGTATTGAGTGACCAGCCAAAACGATGGCGTCTATTGTATACGCTGCCAGCTGAGTGTGATGCGGCGTGTCAAAATGCGATTTATAGCATTCACCAGGTTTGGCTGGCGTTAGGTAAGGAAAGTGATCGTGCCGAAGTAACGGTACTGATCACGCCGGAAAGCGACGCCAACACCACCCAGCAAATAGCCACCGAGAAGAATATCCGCGCCATCACCACTACGAATGAGAAGATTAAATCGTTGCAGTTAAATACACGGGGAAACGAAATCTTGTTGGTAGATACCCTTAATAACGCTATGCTGCGCTATGACGTGCATGACGATAAACAAGCCGCGGTCATGGCAAGCAGGGATATATTGGCGGATTTGAAAAAATTATTGAAGCTGTCACGAATCGGCTAAAGGGACCAGCATGAAGAAGTTAGTTATTTTCAGTATTTTTCTAGCGTTCGTTGTCATCATTCTGGGGGCTTATACCAGACTGACCGATGCCGGCTTAGGCTGTCCTGATTGGCCGGGCTGTTATGGTCACCTTACGGTGCCAAAAGGGGAACACGTTGACGCTGCCAACCAGGCTTTTCCGGAACGCCCGGTAGAAGCGCACAAAGCTTGGAATGAAATGATCCACCGTTATTTTGCCGGTACGCTGGGCTTGGTGATTGTTGCCATCGCCGCGCTTGCACTGCGTAATCGCCAACAACGCCCTGTGAAACTCCCTCTTTTTCTGGTCGGGCTGGTAATCTTTCAGGCTGCACTAGGTATGTGGACCGTCACCCTCAACTTACTCCCCGCTGTGGTAATGGCTCATTTGTTGGGAGGTTTTGCCGTACTAAGTTGTTTGTTCCTGTTATTTTTACGACTGAAGCACTCCCGTACCCCTGTTCAGCAACTGCCAACCAAGCCTCCACTCAAGTTAGCCGCCATCGGTCTGGTTATTTTAATAACGCAAATTGGGCTTGGCGGCTGGACGTCGGCCAATTATGCAGCACTGGCATGTACTGACTTTCCCATATGTGAAGGTGGATGGGTGCAGCGCTTGGATTTTGCCGGTGCATTCAGTATTCCTGAAGCGCAAAATTACGAGTTCGGCGCTCACAATTACGATGAACGCATGACTATGCACGTGGTGCATCGAGTCGGCGCATTGGTAACATTTCTATATTTACTCTGGTTTGCGACCAGAGTAGCCAAAATAAAACAATTCCAGCTCAAACGACACGCTGCAGTGATGTTAGTGTCGGTACTTGGCATTCAGGTAGCTTTAGGGGTAAGTAACGTGGTGTTTAGTCTGCCACTATCGGTGGCGGTATTACATAATGCGGTAGCCGCCACGTTATTACTGGTTATGGTCTGGATCGCATTCCATCTTCATCGTCTTCAAAGGGGTTATCATGAGTAAATCAGTATCGGTTTCCGTAGCTGCAAACCAAATTCAGGCAAGCTGGCACGACTACTATGAAATGACGAAACCCAAGGTGGTGCTGTTATTGCTGCTGACTGCTTTGGTTGGAATGTGTTTAGCCACACCCGCGTGGGTCAGCTGGCAGGTACTGGTGGCGGGGTTGTTGGGTATCGGTATGTTATCGTCCTCTGCCGCGGTCATTAACCATGTGGTTGATCATCAAATTGATAGCAAAATGGCTCGCACCGTTAATCGACCGGTGGCGAAAGGTAAAGTATCAGTCACTCACGCGCTTATTTTTGCCGCGCTGTTAGCCGTAGCAGGCTATGTTTTGCTGGAGCTTTATGTAAACCGTCTTACTGCGCTGCTCACCCTTGCCAGTTTAGTCGGCTATGCAGTGATTTATACCATGTTTCTTAAGCGTGCCACGCCGCAGAATATTGTGATTGGCGGATTGGCCGGGGCTGCGCCACCCTTGCTGGGCTGGACTGCGGTAACAGGCGAAATTCACGCGCATGCCTTGCTACTGGTACTGATTATTTTTACTTGGACCCCGCCGCACTTTTGGGCGCTGGCAATTCATCGCCATAAAGATTACGCGCGCGCGAAAGTGCCGATGTTGCCCGTGACGCACGGTCTGGAATTTACCAAGACGTCCGTTTTACTCTATACCGTATTGCTTTGTCTGGTTTGCCTATTGCCCTATCTAACGGGGATGACGGCTTTAATTTATCTGGTGGGTTCTAGTGCATTGAATGCTGGGTTTGTTTACTATGCCTGGAAACTGAAACGTTCTACCGACTTAAAAGTGGCAATGAAGACCTTTAAATATTCCATCTTGCATTTGATGTTGTTATTCATTGTCCTGCTAGTCGACCACTACATTCCTGTGATCCTATGAAACAACATACTATCGTCGGAGTTGTCGCGCTATTGGCATTACTTGGGGGTGTAATCGGGGCGATATACATTGCACCGCCCGGGTTTGATAGCCGGCCTGAAACCGAGTTTTTAAGTGAATATCCCACTCCCCGCGCGTTGGCAACGGTTAATCTTACTGACCAAAAGGGAGAGCCGTTTACGCTGGAAACCTTAAAGGGCAAATGGTCACTGCTTTTTTTAGGGTATACCTTCTGCCCTGATATCTGCCCCACCACCTTGGCGTCCTTAAATCGCATCTACCCGGAACTGCAGCAGATACAAAGTGAACACCCGATTCAGGTGGTTTTCATCTCAGTGGATCCAAAACGCGATACGAGGGCGCGCTTAAGAGAATATACCCACTTTTTCAATGATGAATTTGTCGCGGCCACGGGGGATCATGACCAGTTATTCCCTTTCGTACGCAGTATGGGGTTGATGTATGCATTATCTGAAAGCACCGAAAACCCGAATTACCTGGTTGACCATAGCGCGTCGGTGATTTTGGTGAACCCTCAGGCTCAGGTTATTGGTCGCTTTAAACCGGTACATCAGCAGGGTATGCCAGCTATTACCGATAGTCAGCAAATCCTGCATGATATGGCTGCCCTGGCAGCTGATTAAAACGATGAATATTGTCATCCGCCAAGCCTCCCCAGCGGATGTTCACGCCGCCACTACACTGCTATATCAGGCAGGCGAGCAGTTGTTGTGTACTATTTTTGGCGATGGCGACAAGGAAAAAACACTCGATTTCCTTAACTATGCCTGGATGAATCAAAGCGGGCAATACGGTTGCAGCAATCATTGGTTGGCGTGCGACGGCAATCTGCCGGTCGGTATCATCACCTGCTGGCATGATAAGCTTCCCGAGGACTTTGATCATCAAACGCTGATGAGTATTACAGATTTTTTCGGAATAGCAGAATCATTGAGCGTTATTGCTCGCAGCCAACACATTGCTGAGTCGTTGCAGGTTCCCAGCCAAAACCAGCTCGGGGTGGGCCACGTGGCGGTGCACCCCGATTACAGACGCACCGGGGTGGCCACTGCATTATTACAAGAAATGGTGAAGCAGGCAGTTAAGCATCACAAGCGCAGCCTTATTTTGGATGTGGAAAGCGAAAATAAGGGGGCTATCCAATTTTACCTTACTCAGGGCTTTCAAAAGAAGGGTGTTTCCCCCCCCTTTGTACACATGAGCAAATCACTTTAGTCCGGATAGCGTCCTTTCTCGTTGGCTACAAAAAAGGGTTGAGAATACCAGTAATAACGGCCTTTATACTGTTTAGATGGAGCGGTACAGTTTACCCGTGAGCGGCCCACAGGCAGGGGTTCTTTGACGGTGTATGCAAACGTATGGTGTTTTATCTCACGTTCGATAGCTTGCCCTTGAAAAAAGCAATTTAACTGGTTCAAAACAACATCTTCACTGTTCACGGTCACTTTTATATTTTCTTTTAGTTTAGCCCCCTTAATTTCCGGGTCACTGATGGAACTGGATTTAACCGGCATTGCCAAACTGTTTAACTTCGTTTTCAGTGTCTCTAAGCGGGCATAATTACCGGCGGCGGGAAAGCGAGGCAAGGTAGTAAAGTCACTACTACTGCTGATCGCACCAGAGTATTGCGCAAAGCCAGTGTAACCTTCATCCGCTAACTTTACAGCCAGAGACTGGTTATATTCGCCAAATGGATAGGCCAGATACCTAAATGACTGACCGGTTTTATCTTTGATAGCCTTTTCTGCCTGCTCGATATTACGCCAGACTCGTGCAAGCCAGTCGTCGTCGTTTTCCCCTTGCTGACGATTGAGTAGATGCGAGTGGTCTAAGGTATGGTTGGCGAAGGTTACTCCTTCTTTCTGCATAGCTATAACCTGTTGCCAGGTTAGCTGGTTTTTCTGCGAACCGATCGCATCAGGGTTGATAAAAATGGTGTAGGGGAAATTGTAGCGTTTTAAAATTGGGTGGCCATTCTCTAGAATATTGGCATAACCATCATCGAAGGTGATCACCACCGTTTTGTCGGGCAGCGGTTCTTTTCTCTTGAGCTTATTGATGGCTTCTTGAAGCGATACTACCTGGTGATGTTTATCCAAATATGCCATGTGCTCGGCAAAAAGCTCAGGACTGATACTGGTGCTCTTGGGTGTTTCATTTGAAACATGGTGGTAGAGTAAAATCACCGCATTATCTGCTGCTGCCTGCACGACCGTTGAGAAACCCACACATCCTAGCACCACTCCCAGGATTTTCGCTGGACTAAACCATGTCATGATACACTGCACACTTTCTCCTTAATAATAAATTGCTTACGTTTTGAATACGCCCGCCTATTTTAAACCACACGTGCAGCTTTTACAGCTGGCGTTGCCGATGATTCTGGCAAATATTACCACACCCTTGTTGGGCTTGGTGGATACGGCGGTAATGGGGCATATGGATTCATCTGCTATGTTAGCAGGGGCATCCATCGGCGCGCTGATCCTAACCCAGATTTATTGGGTGTGTGGCTTTCTGCGGATGTCGACCACGGGTTTAAGTGCTCAGGCCAAAGGCAATACAGGCAACGCCACCCTGCAAGCGACGCAGGTGCTATGGCAGGGAGGAGCGGTGGCACTGGCGCTTGGCTTTGCACTGTTAGTGTTACACGTCCCCGTGTTAAAAATTGGTCTGCTACTGGCTGATCCCAATGCGTTGGTTTCTGTGCATACAGAGGCCTATTTTTCTGTCAGGGTGTGGGGCGCACCTGCCGCGTTATTGAATCTGGTAATGATTGGCTGGCTGGTGGGACAACAGCGAACCAAAGCCGTCATGCTGATTCAAATCGTAGGGAATATGCTTAATGTCGGATTGGACCTGCTATTCGTATTGGGCTTCAACTGGTCAGTGGCGGGAGTAGCCGCAGCCAGTGTCATTGCCGAATACTCCATGGTGGCCATGGCGCTGATTATTGCCTTCCCTCTGTGCAACACCGTTAAGCCGCAGCGAGAATGGTTTGGTAAAGCTGCGCGCAAAACGATTCTCTCGTTAAACAGTAATATTTTGCTGCGTAATCTCATTCTACAATTATGTCTGGCATTTCTGACCTTCCAGGGCGCTCGTTATGGGCAAACTGCGGCAGCCGTGAACGCTATCCTCATGCAATTTTTTGTCTTAATTGCACTGGGGTTAGATGGGGTAGCGTACGCTGTGGAGGCGCTGGTGGGTGAAGCCGCGGGTGCAAAAAAACAACACGAAATTAAAACTACGTCGTTAAGAGGGTTATTCTGGTCCAGTCTGTTTGCATTACTCTATTCTATTGGATTTTACCTGTTCGGCGACATTATCATTGGTCAGCTCACCGATATTACCAAGCTTCAGCAGGCCGCCATGACCTATCTGCCTCTGATGGTATGGCTACCGATAGTGGGGCACTGGTGTTTTCTATTCGATGGTGTTTTTGTGGGTCTGACCCGCGCCAAAGCGATGCGCAATAGCATGTTAGTAAGCGCGCTGGTGTATTTTCCCACATGGTATGCACTTAAAAATCTTGGCAATGAAGCCCTATGGTATGCGTTACTGGCATTTTTACTTAGCAGAGGGGTGGTATTGGGAGGCTATTTCGCCTGGTTAAGTCGTCAAAATAGCTGCCATGATTAATTTTAATGCCCACAACACAGTATCTCTTTACACCTCACCCTCTTGCTCTCACCTCAATAATGTCAAACTAATCAACCATCCGATTAGTGACATCGTAATACTGCCTGTAACAAAAATAATAATCAGTGACATAGTTGAATTAAATAAGAATGCTCGAGGCTGGGTGACTTGATGCTCAACTACCACTTTTACAATGGTTTTATTCAAATTTATTAAATATTGGCGGTAGGCACTTAATTTAGCTAAATAGGGTTTGAAAGTAGCTACCATACAGAGAAAAGCGACCTCGATGCCGCCGTATTGCAGAAAGATAAGCAGTTCCATTGCTATGGGCGAGGCGAGTAAGACTGCAAGCAGCAACAGGAAAAGCTTTGCTCGCGGATGAGTCTCTAAGTAGCCCTGTATTTTTGTAAGCAATGCTTCTTCCGTTTAACATAAGCTGTGTAAATGAAATGTTAACTTCACATAAATGAAACATGCTGTCAATATATTTATTGGCGTAGTAAATAGGTTCGTTTTTTCTTATTTTTTGGGCTTGTAGCAGGGAGCATGTCCCTGATGTAGCCGACATGACGTATGCCAACGATCACTTATTATGAATAATATCATTTTATGTAGCTAAACTGGCCGCCACGAATTCTCTTGTCGGGCTTGAGACAGTATTACCTTGGACGGATTGCAATTGTAAAACAGAAGAAGGAAAGTGAACGCTGTCTATGGGCTTTGGTAAGGGCAGTTATCCTGCCGCAAAGGGTAAAAAGCCGCGCGTAGGGCAGATCAGGGCTGAAATCTTTTTCCCGTTACCCGGGCTCGACAGGCTCTAGCCTCCTTCACTTTTCACAAACATGCCTTGACTAAATACCCGCCTCTGTCTCTGCGCTCATCAAACATCAATGCGGTTGGGGTTGAAACGCACAAGCGAGCGCTTAATGCGAGATAAAGCATGCAAAACTTCGAACGTACGCTGTAAGCGGTACACAAACCAGAATAATATCGACCTTTCTAGGCCTAAAACAGAACTTCAAAACTGGTATCATTTATTTTTTGAATCGGTGAAATGGAGTCATATTCATCCACGCATAATATTACCTTGGCATCTCAGTTCGAGAAACACACACATTGGCAGGGGGATGACAGTCAGAACTTTTGCTGGCTCCGCACTGATGAGGTCTCAGAGTAGAACTGGTTACGATTGATGTATACTCATGCATGAACACGCGGGGTAATATTTAACGTTAACTCTCGGACAGAAGAAAGCCATCGTACTATACAAAAAAGCCTGGGCCCGTTATCTTCATGAAGGGTTTTGTCTGGCACTACAACTCAGGCGTCCAGCAATTCATTGGTGTTTTATACAAGCATAATCAGGGTGTGGTAACGATGGGTTACCTATTCATCAAATGGATTATGTCGCGACCGGGACTCACGCAGCCGGGTGAAGCGATTGAGAAAGATGCCGATGTAACCGCTCATCGCCAGGGCGAAACCCATCAGCATTATCGCCACACTAACCCATAAGGTAATTATGCTCTGCGCATCGGCGAACAGCATGCCACTGGCACCTAACGCAAAAACCAGCAATCCCCACTTAAAGCGGTGCCAGCTTTTGCTCAGTCCGAAAAAGCGAGTTTCGGCATCCATTTTAGTAGTAGGAGTGTTCACCAGCCTGGTGTTCTGTGGCATCTCTTACGCCTTTTAATTCACCAGCAAACTGCTCCAGCATCTGTTTTTCGATGCCTTCTTTTAAAGTAACATCCACCATTGCACAACCGTTGCAGCCGCCGCCAAATTGTAATACAGCGAAGCCGTCTTCGGTAATCTCAGTGAGTACTACCTTACCACCGTGGCTGGCTAATTGCGGGTTAACTTCTGACTCAATCATGTAGTTAACACGTTCAACTAAGGGCGCATCATCAGCCACCTTACGGGCTTTAGCGTTCGGAGCTTTCAGTGTAAGTTGAGAGCCCATTTGATCCGTAACGTAATCAATCTCAGCTTCCTGCAGATAGGGTGCGCTCTCTTCATCCACAACCGCGTCAAAGCCAGTAAAGGGCAGTCTCACATCGGAGTCTTCTACCGCGTCCGGTGGGCAATAGGAGACACCACATTCTGCCGATGATGTACCAGGGTTCACCACAAACACACGAATATTGGTTCCAGCTTCTTGTTTTTCCAATAATTTAGCAAAGTGTGCCTGCGCTTCTTCTGATATAGTGATCATTAACAAATCCTGTCTCGAATTAATGTTCAGACTATGATAACAAATTTACTTGAGTAAAACAGTCAAGTATTGCACAGAATTTTACGTGAGTTCAGCAGACATGAACAAGGTTTGGTAATGAAGAAACTGAAAATGTTGATATCGTCGGTGGGTGTGGTGTTTTTACTATGCACGACCCAATCATTAGCTAAATTTCCACAGGTCGATGAGGGCGGCCGACCTGCCGCGGCTTATCTTCCTAAAAACATCACCTTTGATCCTGCTATTCCAACGCCAGAGGCGTATCTCGGTACAGAGGTAGGGGAATGGCATGTGCGTCACGATCAATTAGTAGGATATATGCAGGCACTGGCAAATGCTTCTGACCGGCTATCTATCGAGGTGACCGGATACACTCATGAACAGCGTCCCCTCGTCTTACTGACCGCTACCAGCAAAACCAATCAAAACAACATTGAATCATTGCGCAAACAACATATCGCCGCGTTGGATAGCAAGCAGAATGCGAACAAAAATAACCCATTGGTTATGTATCTTGGGTATAGCATTCACGGAAACGAGCCATCGGGGAGTAACGCAGCTATGGTCGTGGCTTATTACCTGGCTGCAGCTCAAGGTGAGGAGATAAACAAACTGCTAAACAACGCGATTGTGCTTCTTGATCCTTCGCTGAATCCGGACGGACTATCGCGCTTCGCCCATTGGGCAAACATGCATAAAGGTAAGCAGTTGAATGCCGATCCTGAACATCGTGAACATCAGGAAGGCTGGCCCTCAGGCCGGACAAATCATTACTGGTTCGATTTAAACCGAGACTGGTTATTGCTCACCCATCCTGAATCACAGGCGCGCATTCATCAGTTTCATAAGTGGCGACCGCATGTGCTCACTGATTCGCATGAAATGGATACCGACAGCACCTATTTCTTCCAGCCCGGGGTTGCATCCCGCAAGAACCCCTGGACACCCGATGCGAATGTCACCTTGACCGAGGCATTGGCCAAGTTTCACGCCAAAGCATTTGATGCCAATAACGTACTGTATTTCTCTCAGGAAGCCTTTGACGATTTTTACTATGGCAAAGGCTCAACCTATCCTGACGCGCACGGCAGTATCGGTATCCTGTTTGAACAGGCTAGCAGTCGAGGTCATGTGCAATCGTCCATTAACGGTGACGTAGAATTTGCTGACACCATTCAAAATCAGGTTACGACCAGTTTAAGTACTTTAGAAGGGGCGTTGGCCAATAAAGCGGCACTGTTAAACTACCAGTCTAATTTTGCAAAAAACACGCAAAAACTTATAGATGAAGATGATGTGTTTGGTTATGTGATGCGCATGCCCAAGGACCAGCAGCGTGCCCAAGCCATGCTTAATTTACTGGACCAGCATCAGATAGAATATCGTGGCATAAGCAAAGAGCTGGAGGTGGATAAACAGCGGTATGATGCTGACTCGTCATTATTCATTCCATTGAACCAGCCCCAATATCGTTTGGTAAAATCATTGTTTTCCACTCGGCAATCTTTTACAGATAACACCTTTTACGATGTATCAAGCTGGAATCTACCGTTTGCCTTCAATATCGAATTCGACGAAGTGAGCCAGCGCCACCGCAGGCGAGTGAAAACGTCAGACAGCTTTACTCTGAATCAAGCCGGGACGACGCAGATTGATGCTAAAGCCTATGCTTATGCTTTCGAATGGCATCACTACTATGCGCCTGCGCTCTTGCAAGCATTGCTCGAAAAGGGAGTCAAGGTGCGTTCTGCCGGCGAGACATTTACAGCTACCCTGACTAACAGCGAAAATCATCAATTTGGACGTGGCACCATTCTTATTCCAATGGCATTACAAGACCAAAATATAGTGGATACGTTAAGTGAGCTTAGCAGTCAATCAGGGGTGCCGGTGAAATCTATAGCAACCGGTTTAACCAGCCAGGGTATTGATATCGGTAGTGGTAAGATGGCGCCCATCACCCCCGTTAAATTGTTGCTGGTGGGAGGAGAAGAAGCCAGTGAATACGATGTGGGCGAGGTATGGCATTACCTCGATACCAAAGTGGGGTTACCGGTCAGTGTCGTAGAGTTAGATAGGCTAAAAGAAGTCTCGTTAAAAGATTACACCCATGTGGTTTTTGTAAGCGGCGACTACGGCCCACTAGATGAATTGTTTGCCGCAAAGTTAAGTGCCTGGATCCAGGACGGTGGTGTATTAATAGGACAGCAGTCAGCACTAAAATATTTTGAATCCAGTGGTTGGTTAGAGGTGGAAATTGAAGAAGATTCAGCCATTGAAGAGGCCTTTTCCACTGAAGGGTTGCGCTATGCGGATAAAGAAGCGCTGGAAGCGAAGAAGTTAATTGCCGGTGCAACCTACGAAATGCTTATTGATCAGACCCATCCGCTTTTTTATGGTTATCAGCGAGACGCCATCCCAGTATTTAAGTCGAGCAACTTAATCGTAAAAAGTGATAATTCGCCGTTTACCACTATCGCCCGTTATAATCAGGAGCCCTTGCTGGCTGGGTATACCGCACCTGAGCTGGTTAAGATGATAGCAGCTACCACAGCGGTCATCAGTCAACCGCTTGGAGAAGGTGTCATCATCGCATTTACCGACAATATTCATTTTAGAGGCTACTGGTACGGCACTAACAAGCTGATGAGTAACGCTATTTATCAATCAGCCCATATCAAATAGGGTTGAAATGGGCCTCGCTAGGCGCGTTTGCTGGTAGGAGCGAGTGTCACCGCCATCGCCCAGATATCAATCTTGATGCGCGGATGACGTTGTCGTAACTGCCTTGCCAACACATCTACCGTGCAGCCAGTGGTGATGACGTCATCGATGATAGCAATGTGTCGATAAGGTAATGCTTGCGTTACCTTATAAGCCTGACGCAAATTTTGCAGGCGCTGTTGGCGGTTCAGGCCGGTCTGCTGCTTTGCTGATTTGCGTTTAGCCCATTGCGTGTGCATTGGCACGTTCAAGCGTTGACCAAGCAAACTAGCCAGCTCGCTGGCTTGATTGTAGCGCCGCTGATAATAGCGCCAATAGGTGATAGGCACAGGTAGCAGAATTTCGGGTAACGGGGTGTCGCCAAGCATTTGCGAAAACCACTTCGTCAAGATGTCAGCTGGCACCATATCCCGTGATGATTTAAGCCTGAGAATTAACTGATTTAACGGCCATTGGTAAGGACCGATGGCATAGAGCCCATCGATGGCTGAATGTTTTATATTGCGCGCCACCTCTGGTCGCAGCAGCAGGTTTGGGGGTTTGTCAGGGTGGTGAAAAAACACGGTATCATACTGGCAGTACCGGCATACCGCGCTGGCGCTGTATTGGCAGCAAAACAGGCAGGTCAGGTTGGGTAAAAATCGTCTCAGCATGGATCTGCTCTCTTCTTTGCGCGGTATGTAGTGTGAAAACAAATTTTTAGGAAGTACGACGTGCTAGATTCTCATAAACGTAGTGGGCTGATCACCCGATCGGTTGGGACAGGAAAAGAACTGATTTTTCTACATGGGTGGGGCATGAATGGGGGCGCTTTTTCGCAGCTGTTTCCTTATTTGCAAAATGACTTTACGTTAACTGTTATTGATTTGCCTGGGTTTGGTGAAAATAGCCATATTGTTCCCGAACCCTTTTCCCTGCCTGCATTAGCAGACTTAATCGCCTCTCAACTGTCAGAACGCTCTGTTTTGGTGGGGTGGTCGCTCGGTGGTTTAATTGCACAATATTTAGCTCTGCAGCATGAACATACCATCACAGGTTTAATCACCATCGCTTCTTCGCCAAAATTTGAGCAGGCGTCAGGTTGGCCTGGTATAGATGCAGAATTGCTGACACAGTTTCAACAGCAGCTTTCAACTGATTACAAAAAAACCATCGAGCGCTTTTTAGCGATTCAAGCAATGGGGAGTGCTACCGCCAGACAGGATATAAAAGCGATTCGTCAAGCAATTCATGAATACCCTGAGCCCGCACAAAAGGCGTTGGCCGAGGGGCTGCGGCTCTTATCCACTGAAGATTTACGCCAGGATATCAATCGCATCAAGCAACCGACTTTGCGGTTGTATGGCAGGCTGGACAGTCTGGTTCCGCCAAGCAGCGTGGATCAAATCTGCAAGCTGCATCCGCAGGCTGATTCCGTAGTGTTACCCCACGCCTCACACGCGCCTTTTATTTCACATCCCCAGCAAACCGCCGACATCATTAGGCATTTTGTTATGACGCAGCTTACCTAAGTATATTATTGCATACGCAAAATGGGTGTTTTTACGGTGACTGCCTTTTTAATTAGCGCCGTTTTGTATAATAATTGACCTCGGGTAGTAAGAGGTAGAAGTATTTTGAACAGTATTGATTCAGGTATGGCGTCGGCATTTGCGGCGGGCTATAGCGGCCTTCAACAAGCGCAAGCTGATATTACGCAAGCGTCTGAAAATATCGCCGAGCGTACTATGCGAACGTCAGAGAGTCAGAACCAAAATGGTAGTGGCTCCAGTACATCGGGTCAGTCGTCTGCTTCAGCGGGCAATATGACGTCTGATTTAGTTTCGTTGAAGATGGGAAGTATCAACGCCGAAGCCAACGCAAAAGTGTTGAGCACGTCATTTGATAATCTCGGAACCATCATCGATACGCTTGCTTAGAAGCAAACAGTGAACATCGTCACGCCCATCCCTACCAATGTGGTGTTTAGTACTGCCAACGTTAATACCGAGGCGGCGCGTCGTGACAACCTGTTAATAGAAACCATTCCCGCCACCTCCGCCTCTGATCAGGGGGATAACAACAAGGGACTAGGTTCAGATTCTGATCGAGCGCGCTCACCGGGCCAACTTGCTGGCCCCCTTGTGTATGAAAAGCCTCAAATCCAGTCTCAGGTAAGTGAAGCACTTGCTCAGCAGGAGGAAGCGGCAAATAACAGCGAGCAGGATGAGGCAAACGGCGAGAGCGCCGGTAAAGATAGTGCCGAAGATAAACAACAACAGCAAGCAGAAGAACAAAAGCTCAAACAATTAAAAGATCGTGATGCCGAAGTACGTCGTCATGAAGAAGCTCACGCATCTGTAGGGGGGCAATATGCCGGCGCGCCTCAATATGAATATGAGGAAGGCCCCGACGGCAAGCGCTATGCTGTGGGTGGCGAAGTGTCTATCGATATTTCTGAAGCGCCCACGCCTGAAAAAACCATTCAAAAGATGGAGCAGGTTCGCGCAGCCGCGTTGGCACCTGAACAACCCTCTCAACAAGATTTAAAAGTGGCTGCCGAAGCGCAGCAAAAATCTGCCGAAGCTAAAGCAGAGTTAGCCAAAGAAAAAGCGCAAGTCGCTCCGACGGCGGGACTAAAGGCGCGTTTAGCTGATGTGGACAATTCAATATCTACGAACAATGCAACTGCAACTAGCATGGCTGTTCGCACAGGCGTTATCCAACAACACTACCAAGGTGTGGCATCACCAAAAGGTGGTGGCTTTTCTGCCAGCGCATAACGCTTTCGCCTTCGTTCAAAAGTTTTTCTGTCTAACGGGTTGTATCACGTGCGTGCGCATTGACTAACCGGCTTTGTGCGTAATGAATCAACTTTGCTTAGCGGCATGACCGACCTTTGTGATGGGGATGTGCTACCGATACCGGCAGCAACATTTGTTGGTGCTTCACCGGTTTATTTCATCGGGTAAACCATTCCACCGTAATGCGTGGAGGATTCACGCAGCCATTTGGTTAATATCCACTTAGTGCCCTGTGTCACGGGCCGACCTGAGTGATACGAATCACGCAAGGTGGCCCCGTCGCGTGTCCAGTTATCAAAAATCAGTACATCGCCTACATTACCTTTTACACGAATACCAAGCTTTGGAAATTCTGTCTCACCACCCGTATAGTTGTCTGATAAATAGGTGATCGCAGTTTTCACCCGTTGACCCCCATCACTTAGGATCTTATCAAATTCAGGCCCTTGACCAACTATGGCATCGTAATGGGGCTTGTATTCCTGATGGTTTTTATAACGCAGTAAATTCATTGATTCACCGCGTTTACGGCTTATTCCAGTTAATGACTCAAGGATCATGTCTATTTCAAGACAAAACCAATCGAGATGATCGGGAGTGATGGGAACGATATCACTGGTACGAATGTCGTTTTTGATGCCCTTACCGGTTACGGGGTCATGCACCATTGACGGTTGTAGATGGGGTTGTAAACGCAACGTTATGTAGTTACAACAGAGTTGAGAAATTACTTTTCTGTATAATTTGATCCCAATTTTTTCAACCGTTAATACAGGTTCATGATGAGTACGCGCAAACCAACTTCGGCACACATACTCAAGTAAATCGTCAATGTCAGCATTTTGTTCGGCGTATTCTTTAACCTGATTAGTGAGATCGTGTAGGGCCAAATCATGTAACAGTCTAGGCGCAAATCGCTGCAACAACGCTGCGTAAAAGACCTGATCTTTATGCCCATCACTCAGATTCAAAAGAATCAGAATAGACTCAGCGTGCCCCGCTATGGCTTCACTGTGTAATAATTTAAAATCTGCTACGGTTAAGTCCGGTTCATCGAAAAATGCTTTCAACGTTACCAGACGATGCAGTGTTCCTTTTACCCCAGCATTCCAACGTTGCTGTAAAAATTGATAAGCATCGTCTGGTCGCTGTCGAAAATATTGTTCAGCCAGATACAAGGTTGCCATTGAATGGCCAAACTGTGCAGCTTGAGTAAGAGCCTGATTTGCTGCTGGAATATTTTGACGCGAAAAATGTTGTAATGCTTGTTGAAAGAAAGCCTCTCCGTTCATTGACTGCCTGCACGGGTATTTAAAAACTAAAAGACTAACGCCCTTACATTGACATTACAACTGCTGACATTCTGTACAAGTAATCGCATTTTACCAAATGATGACGTTTTCACAGCGGGGGATGACACGCAGCAGGTTTATGGGTGAGGTGTAAGATTGAAGGATAAGTAGGGTGGTGGGCTTTAAGAAAGCCGATTATACACGCAATAGAGGAATGCAAGACTGTTGCATTCCTCCACATTTGCGTTTTTCACGATAGCAGAGTTTATTAACTTATTTCTGCTTGGCTTTCGCAAACGCATCAGCAAAGGCATTACCCATCGCCGCGTTTTGCGCCGGCGCAGCGTGGCGCTGGCCTTTATTGTGTCCCTTGGAATTAGAACGGGGTGATGCAGATTTGCTCTTAGGTACAGCGGCCTTGGCTGGTGCAGGGGTTTCATCTAATCGCATAGTAAAGGAAATACGCTTGCGCTCTACATCTACTTCCATCACTTTCACTTTGACGATGTCTCCCGCTTTGACTACTTCGCGCGGATCGGAAATAAACTTATTAGTCAGTGCCGAGATGTGAACCAGACCGTCCTGGTGCACGCCTACATCCACAAAGGCCCCAAAATTTGCCACATTGCTCACCACGCCTTCTAATATCATGCCTGGTTTAAGATCGCTAATGGTCTCCACACCTTCTTTGAACGCCGCCGTTTTAAATTCTGGGCGCGGATCGCGGCCAGGTTTATCCAGTTCTTTAAGAATGTCTTTGACGGTGGGCAGACCAAATTGTTCATCGGTAAACGTATCAGGTGAAAGTTTTCTCAGTAATTCAGTATTACCAATTAAATCGTTAACCGCTACATTCGTTTGCGCCACAATTTTATCAATCACCGGGTAGGCTTCAGGATGCACAGCAGAACGATCAAGCGGATTGGTACCATCGTTGATGCGCAGGAATCCAGCGGCTTGCTCGAAAGCTTTCGGCCCTAAACGCTCAACCTTCAACAACGCTTTACGATCGGAAAATGCGCCATTGTTATTGCGGAACATGACAATGTTGTTAGCCAGGGTTTTATTCAGACCAGACACATAACTTAACAACGCTGGTGAAGCCGTATTTAAATCCACCCCTACAGCGTTCACACAGTCTTCAATAACCTGATCAAGTGATTTGCCTAACTGACTTTGACTTACATCATGCTGATACTGGCCTACGCCAATCGCTTTGGGCTCAATTTTAACCAATTCAGCAAGAGGATCCTGTAAACGACGAGCAATGGAAACTGCACCACGTAATGACACATCTAAATCAGGCAGTTCTTGCGAGGCTAATTCAGAGGCTGAGTAAACCGATGCCCCTGCCTCACTGACTACAATTTTTTGCGCCTTTAGTTCAGGCTGGGCTTTCAGCATCTCGGCCACCAGTTTATCGGTTTCGCGCGAAGCGGTGCCGTTACCAATGCTGATCAGAGTGACTTTATGTTGTTGGCACAACACGGCCAGGGTGCGTAATGACTTATCCCACTGATTTTGTGGCGCATGGGGATAAATGGTATTGGTTGCCAATACCTTACCGGTGGCATCCACAATGGCCACTTTCACACCGGTACGTAAACCCGGATCCAAGCCCATGGTCACACGCGAGCCAGCCGGGGCAGCCATAAGCAAATCGTTCAGGTTCTTGGCAAATACATTAATTGCCTCTTCATCCGCTCTTTCACGCAAGCTGGCAAAGAGTTCCGTTTCCATGTGCATGCCGATTTTGATTTTCCAGGTCCACTGCACCACCTGCTGCAAAAATGCATCCGCTGGACGGCCTTTATCCTGAATCTCCACGTGTGCGGCAATAATGCTCTCACATTCTGAGCGCTGACCGGCAGACTCGTTCGTTGGATCGGCGTTCAGGTGTATGTGCAACATACCCTCATTGCGGCCACGGAACATTGCTAATGCGCGGTGTGAGGGCACGGTTTTAAATTTTTCCTGATGCGCAAAATAATCTTTGTATTTGGCCGCTTCTTTTTCTTTTCCCGCAACCACTGAACTGACCATTACCGCATTGTCGGTAAGGTAACGGCGAATTTTAGCTAATAATGCTGCATCTTCAGCAAAGCGTTCCATCAAGATAAATCGCGCCCCTTCAAGAGCGGCTTTGGTATCGGCCACCCCTTTATCGACATCGACAAACGCTTGTGCTTCGTTTTCCGGATCTAGTTCAGGGTTGCTATATAATGCGTCGGCAAGCGGCTCCAGTCCTGCCTCAATAGCTATTTGTCCCTTGGTGCGCCGACGAGGTTTATAAGGCAAATACAAATCTTCCAGCGTAGTTTTGCTGTCGGCTGTTTTGATCTGAGCGGCTAATTCGTCACTCAATTTGCCTTGTTCGCTTATTGACTTAAGAATAACGTTGCGACGATCTTCCAGTTCACGTAAATAGGTTAAACGCTGTTGAAGATTACGTAACTGGGTATCGTCCAGCCCTTGGGTGACTTCTTTTCGGTAACGGGCAATAAAGGGAACAGTGGCGCCTTCATCCAGAAGATTAACGGCAGCTTCAATCTGGCTTTCTTTTACCGCCAGTTCTTTCGCAATAGTCGATATGATCATAGATTATCAATTGAATGTTTAATTAGGGCTGAAGAATGAATGTCTCAGCCAAGAGATAGGTTCATTTCACGTAAAAACAAGAGACGCAGTATATCACTGATAAATTAAGAGGGGAGATTAAAATCTGGCAAGATTCTATAAAGCATCAAAAACGTCAGGTAGCACTCATAGCAAACATCAAAGCGGATTGGTAACACTTCATACTTATTTCACATAACATCGTTTAGCGTCGTTACTTTCATTACATTATTTAAGTAGAAAGTGCCGCATCATGAACAGCCAAATTCAATTAATAAATGTGAGTCAGCAATTTTCAGATCAAGGTGCCACCGTGCATCTGTTCAGCAACCTTAATTTAGTCATACAGCAAGGCCGGTCTTACGCGATAACCGGACCTTCAGGTAGCGGCAAGTCAAGTTTATTAATGATTATGGCAGGCCTCGAGCAGCCTCACGCGGGGCGCCTTTCCTACTTTACATCTAACACCATTGCACCGCTGGACAGCCTACGTAGAAGCACCGGCTTTGTATTTCAACAATTTCATTTACTGCCAGAGCTTTCAGCGTTGCACAACGTTGCGCTCCCTTTAAAGCTGCGGGGAGATAAATATGCAGAAGAAAAAGCCGAAGTATGGTTGGCGAAAGTAGGCCTGGCGAACAGAATGAACCACAAACCCACCACCTTAAGTGGTGGCGAGCAACAACGGGTGGCCTTAGCCAGGGCATTGGTGTTTGAACCCAAGTACATTTTTGCTGATGAGCCCACAGGTAATCTTGATGCAAATAGTGCCCATGACGTAGCGGATTTACTGTTCTCATGCTGTGAAGAACAAAACGCTGCATTGGTAGTGGTCACCCACTGTCAGAAGCTGGCACGAAGAGCGCAGCGCGTGTTTAATCTTGAGTTTGGGCATTGTGGTGTGCAACGAGATGATGCGCGCAGGGGGGCATTATGCTAGGACCATCTATCAAATTAGCCTGGCAACTTTTTCATCAAGAGAAGTACGCTAACCATCAGGTGCTGCTACGCTGGACCCAAGGAGTATTGCTGGTTTTTATGGTCACATTAAGCCTGACCAGCTCGAATATTCAATATTTTTTAGAGCGCAATCTACAGTCACTACTGGGGGCTGACGTGGTTGTATCTCACTCGCAAAAACTCACTCTCAACCAGATTAAGGAATTAAACAGCTGGGCTAAAAAAATTGTGTGGACGCGGCAACTAAAAGCAATGATTACCAGGGATGAACAATGGCAACAGATTTCGCTTAAAGCGGTGGGCAATGATTATCCCTTGCAGGGAGAGCTTCGCTACAGTCAGCAACTAGATGTGGAAGGCGAGGCGCGGACGGTTTCTTTTCCAAACGGCATCCCCCGGTTAGGAGAGATCTGGCTAGAACCCAGATTGATGAAGGCGTTAAACGTGCATGTCGGCGAGGATATTGAGTTGGGTGAACGCGCCTTTAAAGTTTCCAGCATACTCTTGCATGAGCCTGACCGGCTGCTGGAAGCGCATAATGTTGATATGCGCGCCATGATAAATGCGGAAGACTTATCAAGTTTGCAGTTTCCGGATGAAGTGATTCAGCATCGTTATTTGATTGCCGCCAATAACTCGAACATTCAAAACATATTGGACTGGCAGGCCGTTAACCTGCCCGCTGCGAGGATACACCATAAAGGGAGTGGGCATCCATTGGCCTTATTTTGGAAAAGAGTGGAAAACTTCGTTGGGCTTACTTCAATTATTCTGTTTTTCATGGCGGCAATCGGAATCCAGCAACTTTCTCACGTGCACGTGCGCAAAGATCAGCTTTTCACCGCTTTATGCATGAGCATGACAGCGTCAAAACTCCCTGGTGCGGTGATTTCTTGGTTTAAATGGTTTTTCGGGTTTGCCTGGTCATTACCTGGCGTACTTTTATTTTCTACAGCACTGCACTGGCTAATCGTAAAGTGGTTACGCGATACCTTTACCGATATTGAGTGGTTTTGGGATGTAACTCAGCTTTATACGCCGATAGCGATATTGGCAGTCGTTTTTATGCTTTTTTATTCCCGCGTCTGGCTATCTTTTATCAACTGCTCTGCAGCTCAGCTGTTAAGAGAAGCACCGCTGAAATCGCAGCAATGGATAAGCCAGCTAATGATTCTGGTCGGGTTGACTATGGTTGCTTTTTTCTATTCAGATAATCACACCCTCACTTTCATGGTTGTCATCGCATTGGCTTTTTGCGTGGTGACGATGATCGTAGTGAGTTGGGGGTCATTATATGTGTTGGAGCGTATAACGAGGAGAATGTCAGGACTTATCCCCTTCTCACTTTACATGATGCGGCAACGCATAGTGAGCAAAAGTACCCAAATGCTGGGAGTGGGGCTGTCGTGCTTTCTCTTACTCTTTACCCTGATGTTATTAAAAGACTTTGGGGCATCGATGAGTCATTATACCCGACAACATGATGGCAATGTTTTAGTCACGCAAGCTACCCCAGCGCAAATGGACGCGATCCAGCAATGGGCTGGGCAGAAGGATATCTCCCTTCGTCAGCACAAACCTTATGTTTACGCGCAGTTACTCGAAGTGAATTCAATTGCGCTAGCAAAGTTTATCAGTAATCCCAGTGAAAGCGCTGCAACCCTTTCCCGACCCATCCGGCTGCATTGGAGTGACACGATTCCTGGCAATAATCGCGTCGTAACAGGACAGTGGTGGCAACCCGATACAAGGCACTGGCAACAGATTTCGGTGGAGCAAGAAGTGATGACCGATTTAAAGCTTCACCTAGGTGACACGCTATATTTTCAAATTGGCCCTGACCGCGCTGCCTTCAGGATTGTGGCCAGTCACGAGTATCAAGCCGGAAATGGCTCGATTACTTTTTGGATGCAGGTGCCCCCTGCTGCTCTGGCTCACCTCAATGCAGCCCGTTATAGCATGGCTAGCATGGAACTGGCTGAACCCCACTGGGCCGAGCTCAGTCAGCTTTGGCGGCAACATCCATCGCTGCGGATGGTAACCCTTAAGGACTTAATGCGTCGATATGACAACGTGTTAGGAATGGTAACCACGGTGGTCAGTGGGTTCTCACTAATTATTAGCTTACTGGCGGCAATCGTCATTGTGGCTACGGTAAAATCCTGTGAAGCGCGGGATAGAAGCCGTAACAGTGTCATCTTAAGTTTTGGGTTATCCAGGTTAACCTGTTTTCGCCTAACGATAATTGAATGGTTTTTTACTGCCACAATCGCCGCCTGCGGCGCCATTTCAGGAACCTATCTGGCCGGCATGCTAATTTATCACTCACAGTTTTCGCTGGCGTATTCACCAGATTTCCTATGGCTGGCCGCAACCCTGTGCATTGTGTTGCTATTGGTTACCGCGCTAGGTTTGATGGCAAGCAAACAATCGCTGAATAATAGCATCCGACAACTTATGGCAGAAAATTAGCCGGACTTCACATCTGTTTCACATACAAGGCGTCATTATGAGCAAAACAACAGGAGAACGATGATGAAAAATAAGTTACTACGCTTTGCTCTTTTCGCAATGGCTGCACTTGGTATTCCCTTTACTGTGGTCGCCAACGATGAAGGCAAAATACTGATGATAGTTAGCAGCAACGGAAAAGAGGCTGGAGAAGTAGCACCCGGCTACGAGTTTGACGAATTCGCCAAAGCCTATTTGGTATTCAAGCAAAATGGATTGAAAGTGGATATTGCCAGCCCTGCTGGAGGTACGCCCGTGGCGGATAAATATAACCCCGAAAAAGACTTCAATGCGGAGGTGTTGGCAAACCGTCATATCATGGCGCAACTTACTCAAACCATTCCCACCAGTGCCGTGAATGCGCAGGATTACGATGCTGTATTTGTGGTGGGTGGAAAAGGTGCGATGTTCGACCTACCTGACGATAAGGCGCTGCAGCAGATTATCGCTGAGGTCTGGCACCAAAATGGTGTGGTGGCGGCCGTATGTCATGGCCCAGCCGCACTCGTCAATGTAACCCTTGATGATGGAAGTTATTTAATTGCGAATAAAAAAATAAATGGGTTTACTAATCAGGAAGAGCAATTGTTTGGCAAAAAATGGATAAATGAGTTTAAGTTTCTTTTAGAAGATAAATTTGCCGAAAGAGGAGCAAAATTCGAGTCTAGCCCATTTATGCTGAGCCACGTGGCGATAGATCAGCGACTTATAACAGGACAAAACCCTGCATCCACCGTTGCGGTAGCGAATAAAGTGGTGGAACAGCTCGGTAAAACACCCGTACAGAGTGCGCCCTATTCTGACGATTATACATTGGCAATCGTCGCCGACTACCTGAGTGGTAAAGAAGAGGCATTGGATAAATTCAAGCAGCAACCTGAAAACGTTCAGTTGGAGTGGGTGGGGATGTATGGTTATTACTATGCCGAAGTGGCAACTACGGACAACCAATCCAAGCAAGCACTGGAACTGATGCAGGTAGCTCAACCTTCGCTTAAGCATCCGATGCTTGGTGTAAAAATAGCACAAGTACAGCACGAGTTGGGCGAGGTGAATGCGGCGATAGTAACCCTTAATACGCTGTTAAAAGATACGCCTGACTTCCAACCTGCCCTAGACATGCTTAAAAGCCTGTCTATATAATCGGTTAAAAATCATGAGCACAGCGATGTTACCAGAGAGTTCTTCATTGCGTATTTTGCTGGTGGAAGACCAGCAAAATATGGCCAGAAATGTTGCAGATTATATGGAGCAACAGGGGCATGTGCTTGATTTTGCCGTTCGGGGTGATCAAGGGTTAATGTTAGCCACTCGAGAATATTACGATCTGGTTATACTTGACCTTAATTTACCCGGAATGGATGGTATTGAAGTGTGTCGTCAGCTTAGGCAACAGTCATCGCGACACGTGCCTGTTTTAATGCTGACGGCTAGAGACGCCATCGAGGATAAAATAACCGGTTTTACGGCAGGGGCGGATGATTACCTCACCAAACCATTTTCCCTTCAAGAGTTAGAGGTTCGGTGCATTGCGTTATCGCGGCGACACCTGCTACAAACCGATGACGTAGTGGTAATTGGGCCATTGCGAATAGACAGAAAACGTCAATCAGCCAGCCGCAATGGTGAGCTATTACCCTTACACACGATGGGATATCGTATTCTAGTTATACTGGCTGAAGCGTATCCGGTAGTGGTCAGTCGAAGTGAGCTTACGCATAAATTATGGGGTGATGAGCCTACCGAATCCGATGCATTGCGTTCGCATATTTATCAATTACGCAATGCGCTGGATAAATCTTTCCCATTCGCCATGTTAAAAACCATCCACGGCGTGGGGTTTGCGTTGCAAGATCAGAAAGATACCTCATTGTGAAAGCCGATCCCGATTTAGCTAAATTTAACAGCATCAGTAGACAGGTCATTATTCGCTTCTGTCTTTTCACCCTCATACTCTGTGCCGTTTACAGTTTGCTCAGTTTAATTATGTTGTACAACTTAGAAGACCGTTTTATCGAACGTGAAATGGCTCACGAAATGAATTATTTAAGCCAGGAATACCGTAACACTGGCAATTGGTCCGCACCACGGCGAGAACATATGAAGCTTTATTTCGCCAGGCAGGATTTTCCTCAGGATATTCGTGAGATGGCGATCCGCGAGCCACAGCGAAAAGAGTTTTCCGGTGATCAAGGACGTCATTACCATATAATGAAATTGCCCGCTTTTTCAGAGGCGTGGCTGGTGGCAGAAGTCAGTGGGGAATTATTGGTTAGGCCAATCAGAGACGATGTCATAAAGTTTTTAGTCATCAGTGGATTTGTCGTCACGCTTATTGCGTGTTTAATTGCGTGGCTTATTGGACGAAGAACTACTCAACCACTCAGAAAACTAGCGCATCTAATTAACACAATGCAACCAGGACAGATGCAGCAGGGTTTCTCAACGCAGTTTCCTAATAATGAGATTCGATTTCTGGCAAGGTCTCTGGAAAATACCATGCTTGCGTTTAATGAGGCGTTAAAGCGAGAAACATGTTTTACCCGAGATGTCAGTCATGAATTACGAACACCGCTTGCCGTTATTAGAAATGCACTAGAGGTATATCGTCAAGAACTCTCAACATTGCCTGCAGAGCTCAAACGTATTGATGATGCCAGCCAGAATATGGAGCGTATCGTCACCACCCTGTTAATGCTCGCAAGGGCGGAACATGTTGAAAGTGAAAAAGCGGCTGTAAAACTGATGCCCATTATCGAGCAGACTATCCTTAACCATCATCATTTACTGGCAGATAAACCGGTCAAAGTGAATGTGGAGGATTCCTGTCACGTATCAGTCTGGGCCCAGCCCGGTATGCTGGATGTACTGTTAGCCAATATTTTAAGTAACGCCTTTCAATACACCCTCAGTGGACAAGTCACTATTCGTTTCCACCAGAATATGCTGGTGATTGAAGATACTGGTCCTGGTATCGACACTGAAATTGCCAGCGAAATCACTTGCCCCGCCGTACGTGGGAAGCACAGTCTGGGATACGGTTTTGGGCTGGCTATTGTTGAGCGGCTATGTCAACAACAAGCCTGGGAGTTGAAGGTGAAAAGTGAACAAGGCACCGAAATCCAAATAAAAATCAACGCTTAACGGAATTGAGAAATCTTAACAAGGATAATTTGAACATGGCAAATAAAATAGCTTGTTTGGTGTTAACACTCTCGCTTTTCCTCATATAGCCCCAACCGATGGTTGTGATACCATCGGTGTATTCTTTTCGTGTACAGAAACATACTTGTTTAAGTGAAAACCAAACTCGTTACCCCAGAAGGCTATAAAAAACTCAAAGACGAACACGACCATTTGTGGTTTGAAAAGCGTCCGGAAATCACCAAAATTGTAACGTGGGCTGCGAGCCTGGGCGACCGCTCAGAAAACGCAGATTACACCTACAATAAGCGATTACTGCGACAAATCGACCGCCGTGTTCGTTTCCTGCGTAAGTTGCTTCCAGAACTGACCGTTGTGCATTATTCGCCGCAACAGGAAGGAAAAGTATTTTTTGGTGCCTGGGTAGAAATTGAAAATGAGTTGGGTGAAATTCATGCTTTTAGAATAGTGGGCCCGGAAGAAATTTACGGCGAAGAAAAAGGGGTTATTTCGATTGATTCGCCGATGGCGCGAGCCTTACTCAAGAAAGAAGTAGATGATGTGTGCACTGTGACCACGCCTTCTGGCAAAAAAGACTGGTATATCAATAAGATAAAATACCAACAAGCGTTTGCTAAAATGTCCGCCGGTGAACAAAGAAAATCATGAAAATCATTTAATGATTAATTTGTGAACAAAAATTCACGCAAACGGTCATAATTCATACTTAAAGCGTTTTTACGGTGTTACGTATTATGTATAGAAGTTTTTCTACGCGTTCTCAGTCAGTTTCAGCCTTAAATCTGGCAGTGACGATATCGGGATTCTTCCTCTTTTTGACCGGGGCGTTGCTGGTTATTGTGGGTTTTGTGGATATTTTTGGCAGTTGGGAAAACGTGAGAAAACTGGCATATTTACTAGCTGGAGCTATACTCTATAAGGTAGGTCTGACCATGATCAGACATTACGCTACGTTGACCCTAAAGAGGGAAAGACGTAGAGGATTCTGGCTTTAAAACATTTAGCTATAATAGTTTCGTGATTAGTACAAATCAATTTAATGATAAGTGCTGAAGGAGGGGCTAATTTCGAAATCCACGCTATACTTAAGTGACAATTCGAGAAAGTCGAAATTAAAAAATACCCGAATATTTAATCCGGGTTAAGCAGATACATATTAAGTTCTGCACATGTGGAATAAGGCGAGCAAGGATTATGCTCATCCCCAAAAATATGAGAAAGGCCGGCAGGTAACTGCCGGCTTTTTTCACATTTATTCAGACGCTTCTTCTTCGCCTTTAGGTATAACTTCTAACAGTTCAACTTCAAAAATAAGCGTAGAGTTAGGGGCGATATTCCCTGTCGCACGCTTACCATAAGCTAAGTTTGAAGGGATATGAAAACGGTATTTTGCACCCTCTTTCATTAATTGGACACCCTCGGTCCAGCCGACAATAACCCGATCAAGTGGGAAAACAGCAGGTTCGTTACGTGCGTATGACGAATCAAATTCGGTGCCGTCAAGTAAAGTGCCTTTATAATGCACTTTAACTGTATCTTCTTTGTCTGGGCTTTTCCCCTCACCTTCTTCAAGTACTTCATACTGCAGTCCTGAATCAGTGGTTTTAACCCCTTCTTTTTTAGCGTTCTGGGCTAAATACGCTTCACCAGCGGCAATATTCTCTTCTGCTTTTTTCGTAGCAATTTCTTGTTGCTTAGCGCGAAGCGACTGCTCACCTTCCTGGGCAAATTGCTGGATTTCCTGAGTTGAGAATTTCAGGCTGTCGTTTAAGGCATCTTTAAAACCTTGCATGAGAGCATCCTGGTCCATCTCTTCACCCATTTCTTTTTGCTGCTTCGCACGATTATCAACAAAAAGACCCATGCTTGCGCCCATGGCATATGCTTGCTTCTGCGCAGCCGTCATTTCACTGCCTTGATTGTCCGTCGAAGCAATTTCAGCCGACTCAGCTTTGTCTGTGGCGGTTGTGTTTTCTTCATTGGTATTTGGTTGGCAGGCAAAAAGGCCTAACGCAGTAAGGGTAGATAAGGCGACTAGCGACTTACGCATAAAAAACTTCTCCATAATCTTGTTTAAATCGTACTTTACCATGTCGTTTTTTGGCACGTTACACAATGTCATAGTGCTACTGCTAAATGGTAACCGTTTTGACGATCGTTACAGTGTAAAATTAAACGTGTTCCGTGCTATGGTAAACGTAGTAGTAACAAAGCGAAACCCATTTGACAGGAATCATTAACAATTGTTCCCTAAAGCTTTATTAATTTTCCTATTGGTTACGTTCATCGCTGCCTGCTCAGTGCCAGAAAGTAAACCTGACAAAGTTTGGCGTCATGCGGAGGAAGCAGCTTTTGCGGCCGATATCAGTCCGGATGGTCGCTTTTCAGTTGTGTCTAGCCTTACGCAGGGCATTAATGTGTGGCAATACGGGAAAGAAGAGCCCATCTATCAATGGAGCCACCAAGGCGCGGGCAGTAATGTGGTCGTTTCCGTGCATATTTCTGCTGATAACCAATATGTTGCCACCTCTGACAGAGAAGCCTTTGCCTTGTGGAGCATGCGGCGCGGAGAGCCCGTTGGTTTTTGGCGAATCGACGAGTCGTCGGTGCGTGATATAGCCGTAGCAAATGAGGGCAAAGGGCTTCTTGTCGCTCGCTCCAACGGCAAAGTAATGTACTTTGAGCCAATGACTGGGCGACGTCTGGAATTTTTGGGTCACCAGGAAAAAGTAAATAGCGTTGACATCTCACCCAACGGGAAATTTGCCTTAAGTGGCGGCAATGATTATGTGGCCTATCTGTGGAGTACCGAATCGGGACAAATCATTCATACCTTTACCCATCCTAGTAGAGTAACGTTGGTCGCTATAGATGATGAAGGACGATACGTGTTTACTGCGGACAGCCAGCAAAAGTCACAGATATGGAACGCGCAAACAGGTGCGCCGGTAAGTAATTTGCAGTATATTGCGCGTCAGAAAATTTTTACCGATGCTGTATTCTCAAAAGATGGTAAGCGCTTGCTAACGGGAGCCCCCTCTCGTCGTGTCTATGAGTGGGATATCCAAACGGGTGAGCAAATAAATGAATGGAAAGTGGCTCCCCGAGAAAATATGAGCCCTCCCAGCGCTGTTGTGTATGGCGTAGGGTATATCGATGAGAAACACGTGCTCACAGAAAGCAGTAGCGGTTTGGCCGAGTTATGGAGTCGCGAAAATGACTAATCCATTGATAGAACAACAATTACATAGTGCAGAGCAGTTTATCGAAGAACTGCAAACGAAAGTGGCTTTTCAGGAGCACACTATCGAATTATTAAACGATGCGTTGGCCAGTCAACAGCATCAGCTAGATAAACTGCAATACCAAATGAAACAAGTATTACAAAAAGTCAAAGCGATAGAGCCATCCAATATTGCCAAGCCATCTGAAGAAACGCCCCCTCCCCATTATTAGCGCGCGAGAGTAAGTGGGCACGATTGCCTCATCTCACTTCGTAAATTTCAGGTGGAGAAGAGTAGGTTCCTCTTCCCCACCTGAACTGACATAAATTCACCCCTTTGTATTCCTATTAATACCAAACATTAATGCGAATAGGTATAAGCTTTACTTTACATCATTTGAAACGCTGAAGATAAATGTACACGGGTGGTCTGTGTAGGTGTTTTATTAAAAAACTTGATTCCACAGCGCAAATTTGTTTAATTTGTAAGCAGGTCGAAGCCCGTTCACAATTTGGATAGTGGGTTAATAAGAAAAAGGGGTAATAAATATGGGTAGGTTTTGGTTAATTCTTGCAGGCTGTGCCAGCTTTTTCGCATCTTTACTGCATGTGGCCATCATTTTCCGAGGTGCTGACTGGTACCGCACCTTCGGTGCGGGCGAACAGATGGCTCGATTGGCAGAATCAGGTAGTTTATATCCTGTTATCGTTACCGGTGTTATTGCGCTGGGATTATTCATCGGGGCTTTGTATGCGTTCTCCGCGGCAAATCTTTTGACCAGATTACCCCTTCAAAAAGCTGTTCTTTACCTTCTTACCGGGGTTTTTTTAGTACGGGGTGCAATCGGGCTGGTATTTGTTGTATCACCAAATTTTTATCTACCCGCGGCCAATCCCCCGTTGTTCTGGTTAATTAGTTCTGCAGTATGCATTATGCTGGGTACCAGCTATTTGCTTGGCACCCGGTGGCACAACCGAGACACCCGTGCGCATCAATTTGCCTGAGAGCGAATTTCGATCAATTTAGTCTGTCTGCTATCAAAATAGTGAACCTGCTGTCCGTCAAAATACGCATCTTCTTCTAACATGATGCGTATTTCTTTGTTCCATTCTTTTGCATCATAAGCGTTATTTAATTCAATGGAGTAAGCAGTATTCGCATGCAGAGGATAATCGCCATCGCCGGGTACCCCATCCTGTTGATCCCACATGCCTAAGGTGGTGCCAGCGGCATGCCCATGGTAGCCCAGAGGGTGGGTGTAAATAGTGGGTTTTAATCCCGCTTTTCTAGCAGCCTGTAGACTTTCTTTTAACACTTCATTGCCCGTTTTGCCTACTGCAAACCTGACGGTAAAAATATCCTGTAACTGGTTACCCTTCGCCAGTGCCTCATGCAAAAAATCCGGAGCGGTTTTTTCGTGTGGCCTCAATACATAGGCATGCTGTTGGGTATCGGTATGTAAGCGTAAGTAGCTTATTCCAAAGTCGACATGTAGTAAGTCGCCGTGTTGAATCACTTTAGCCGATGCATCAGTAAAAGTATTTTCATGGTCAAACTGCGCTGCACTTCGGCGTTGGATGGAAACGGAGGGATGAAACCAGGTGTCTAACCTTAAGGACACCACCTTTTCGCGAAACCACCAGACTAAATCCTCAGTAGTGGTTTCGCCCGGGGTAATGGTTTTACTGGAAAACCCTTCGGCAATGATTGCGTGGGCTATTTTCCCCATGGTTTTCATGAGTTCGATTTCTTCAGGTAAACGCTGTTCCAGCCAAGCCACCGCTACCGCCTCTGCAGACACTAAGCGTTTTTGATATTGCGGTTTTAATGCCGCAATTAAGCGTGCTTTTTCACTGGCTACCAAGCCGTCGGCATGCGCCCAGTTTGCGGATTGATTGATTCCAATCCGTTGAGGATTATGTTTTTCTATAAACTCTGCAAGTGCCCGCCACTGGTCGGGTTGTGCATCTTTGTTCCATGCGCGCTTGAACAGCTTGCCCACGGGGTAAGGCGCAATGGCGTGGGTTAAAACGGTATTCTCATCTGTCAACGTCACCACCAACATGGTCGTACGACGAGCCGATAGCCACGTTGCAGGAAGTAAAGTCTTTAAAACAGGATCCTCATTGTATTCACTACTAATCAGCAGCCACATGTCGATGTCAGCGTCCTTCATTGCCTGCGGTAGTATTTGATGGACGCGTTTATGTGTAAGTGAATCAACAATTTCTGCTCTTTGCTTGAGTGGCAATATTTCTTCAAAAGGGGAAGCTACGGCATTAATACTAAGTAATAACAATAAGACGAAAGGGCGCATTTAAAGGGTCCGGTTTATGAGCAGAAACGCTACTATAAGTAAAAAGCACATAAAAAAAAAGCGTCACCGGGACGCTTTTTACATGGGCATTAAGACTAAAACCTGTCTAAATTCATTACTTTGTGCCACGCCTTAACAAAGTGATCGACAAACATTTGATCTGCGTCATTTGAGGCATAAACTTCTGCCACTGCCCGAAGTTCCGCATTGGCGCCAAAGACGAGGTCGACCGGTGTGGCCGTCCACTTGTTTTTCCCACTTTTGCGGTCGACCCCTTGATATAATCCTTCATTGTCGTCCATCTTCTCCCACTTCGTATCCATACTTAACAGATTAACAAAAAAGTCGTTATTCAATGTACCCGGTTTATTCGTCAAGATACCGTGCTGGGCACCATTCGCATTTGCATCTAACGCTCGCATTCCACCAATGAGGACGGTCATTTCGGGTACTGTCAAGCTTAGCTGGTCCGCTTTATCTACCATCATTTCTAAAACCGGACGATAACTATTGGCTTCATTGTAATAGTTTCTGAATGCATCGGCAGTGGGCTCAAGTAACGCAAAGGATTCAACATCGGTTTGTGTTTGTGTTGCATCAGCTCGACCCGCCTCGAAAGGCACCGCTACGGGGTGACCCGCATCTTGCGCAGCCTTCTCAATAGCCGCAGCCCCGCCAAGGATAATCAAATCTGCCATAGAGACCTGTTTCTGCTGTGAATTTTTATTAAAATCAGTCTGAATTTTGGTCAGCGTGGATAACACTCTCTTAAGCTCATCAGGGTTGTTAACTTCCCAACTATTTTGCGGTGCAAGGCGCAACCGTCCACCATTAGCGCCCCCACGCATATCCGTGACACGATGACTTGAAGCAGCAGCCCACGCCGTTCTGACCAGCTCAGAAACCGTCAGTTTACTGTCCAGAATCTGCTGCTTAAGTGACGCAATATCCTCGTCGCTAACCTGCTCGTAACCGACAGTTGGAACCGGGTCTTGCCAAATTAGTTCTTCCTGTGGAATGCCCTTACCTAGATAACGTGTCGTGGGTCCCATATCGCGGTGGGTGAGTTTGTACCACGCTTTACCGAATGCCTTTTTATACTCATCGGGATTTTTGAGAAAACGCTCAGCAATTTTTCTATATTCAGGGTCGAATTTCAGCGCCAGGTCTGCGGTCGTCATTACCGGAGGATTTTTCTTTCCGTTTACGTGTGCGTCGGGCACCGCGTTGTGCAGGGACTTATCTTTAGGATGCCAGACAATACCGCCGGCAGGGCTTTTTGTCTGTTCCCATTCAAGATTAAGTAAATTAGACAAGTACAAAGAGGACCATTTGGTTGGAGTTTGGGTCCAAGCCCCTTCTATTCCGCTTGTTGTGGTATCTTCTGAATGACCCTTGCCACATTTATTTATCCATCCCTGCCCCTGTTTTTCCAAACCTGCGGCAGCCGGTTCTTTACCTACACAGTCCGGTTTTCTGGCTCCATGCATTTTACCGAATGTATGGCCACCGGCGATTAACGCAACCGTTTCTTCATCATTCATGGCCATACGACTAAACGCTGTTCGAATATTTTTTGCCGAACCCATCGGATCAGGCTTACCCATTGGGCCTTCGGGGTTAACATAGATCAGCCCCATGTGAGTTGCCCCTAACGGACGAATCAATTCGCCGTCTTTATTCATGCGATCACTGGCAAGCATTTCAACTTCTGGCCCCCAATAAACAAAATCTGGCTCCCAATCATCAGCGCGGCCGTAAGCAAAGCCGTAGATTTCAAAACCCATGTTTTTCATACCAATTGTTCCAGCCAGCACCATCAGGTCACTCCAGGATAATGCTCTGCCATACTTTTGTTTAATCGGCCATAGCAACCGACGAGCCTTATCCAGGTTACCGTTATCGGGCCAACTATTCAGAGGGTCAAAACGCATTTGACCCCCGCTAGCGCCACCTCGACCGTCTACGGTGCGATAGGTGCCGGCACTATGCCAGCTTAAACGAATAAACAGAGGGCCATAGTTACCAAAATCTGCTGGCCACCAATCCTTCGACGATGTTAAGAGCTCATTCACATCCTTTTCTACTGCCTCAATATCCAGCTTTTTAAATTCTTCTGCATAACGGAATTCAGCACCATACGGATTGGAGCGGGTTTCATGGTCCCTTAATGGCGACAAGTCCAGTTGATCCGGCCACCAGAATTGGTTGGATACCGGTGAAGAAAGTTCACTAATGATACGATCATCAGCTGCGAGCGGTGTTGCCACGAGTAACGCACATAATGTCGCGACCTTTGTTTTACGCATTAGCATATAAACGCCTTATTCGGGAGAGCCACAAAGTTATCGAAAATATAGGTTACAACTTATTAACTTTCCATTTACCGCTAATTCATATAAGCGATTGCTGTGATGAGTTTTTATGATTAGGTTTATCAAAACTTATTAGACAGACACCATCACGAAATGAAAAACCTATAAAGTTCAATATTAAGTGAGCGGATGGCACATTCTGTGCGTATATGTAATCGAGCTAACAAATGGAGATGAACAATGACCAAATTTCATAAATTTTTAGCCATTACCAGTATGGCTTTGGCCTTAGGCGCATGTGACGTGGATAAGACAGAAGATGGCGAACTGCCTGACGTAGATGCTGATGCAGGTGAGCTACCTGAATATGAGGTCAAAAAAACCGATGAAGGCGAACTTCCCGATGTCGATGTAGAGGGAGGCGAAATGCCCGAATATGACGTCGATGTGGCAGACGTAGATGTAGGTACTACTACGAAGGAAGTAGAGGTGCCCACCGTTGATGTCACCATGCCAGACGAGGACGAAGAAGACGAAGAAGACAAGGATAGATAATTTCCTTTTCATCACCAGCAGATTAAGGAGCCAGCTGTAAGCTGGTTCCTTCAGCTTTTCATTTTTCGTTATGTGTAATGTTTGCCCATCGAATAAAAAATGTTCGCGGTACTACTTCTGCAAAAAACTTCTTTGCCTAATAATAGATTAAGGTAAAATTAATTATCCGATAGTAACGCCGGAGGCTTACTTATTATCGCTTTCCGCATTTTCTGTTTCAGATGGCTCCAATTCGTCGGTTTTGGGCTGTTCCAATTCCACGCTATTTTCCAGGTCGCCTTGCATCGCACGAATAAACGCGTTTTTCAAAATACCCAGAATGGAAGGGATAATAGCGGTATCTGGCTCTTCAATAGACCCTTCTATGGGGATGCGGGTAGCAATTTGATCTTCAGACTGATTCTCGAATATTTCAGTAACAAAAGCAGAGAGCATTTCTGTTAACCCTTCGAAAAAACCATCCCCATCTTCTTCAATATCCCCTTTCCACGAAAAGACTTCCACGTTATGCAATACTGGCTTGGCGTAGCCCGATATTTTGCCATTGTCACTAGCCAACTCCAAGGCCAAATCAAGTGAGCCGGCCTCTAAGTCGAATGGCGCATAGGTATCGAGGAAATTTTTGAAATTGACGAGCGCCACTCCTTCAGCTTGTGCATCAATATCAAAGGTGGGATTTTTAGTGGAGGGATCTAAAGAAGCGTGGAACTTCAAGGTACCAGCGTCTTCAGTTTGACCTTGGGCTTGTACACGAGCGACTAGATCTCTGGAGAGATCTCTGCTGTTGACAAGGTTTTGTGCGATTAAATCAATATCGTGCAAAGAGAGGTGGACTTCAGGTTCAACATCAGTGTTGTGAAAGCCAATCTTACCTTTATGAATACGTAGCTGATCTATTTTAAGTGGAAATAGTTGATCAGCCAGCACCAGCCACTTTTCATCCTTACCTGATTGGGCCTTGGTTTTGTCTTTGCTATCAACAAAATTTAGCTCGGGTTGGTAAAGATTTATCGACCCAACAAATGCACCATCTAACAGAGCCGACCACAGTAAACTAAACTCGACTTCATTCGCTTTGATAAACGGTTCTTTAACTTTTCCGTTGCGCTTGACCAACACAATATCTTCGAAGCTGTAAGCTCCTCGCCACAGCATGATATCGACATCACCTACCCGACCTACAAATTCCTGAGGGGTTTCGTTGCCAGCAAATCCTTCCGGTTCCGACAGCATTCTGTTGACATACCACTCAACCGCGTAAGGCAGTGCTAAACGCAACGCAATTATGATCCCCAGAAAGATGAGAACCCCCGTGATCCAGCGAGAATACGTTTTTGATTGCATCGAAGCGACCCTGCTTTAATCCATTACCGTTCAAACGGCAAACTAGGACAGAACGATCATAAATAAAGCAGAGTTAAGGTTTAAAAACACCGATTACACTGTGCTTGGATTTTGCTGCATGCTGCACATTTTCTTCGGTCTGGCTTTCACTATATCCACAGGCTACGCATTCAAGTTTTTCAACATTATGTTCCATATATAACATAACAGTATCGGCGGCCTTGCACTGAGGGCACGTTGCACCAGCGATGAAACGCTTGCGTTTTTTCGTCGTCATTGTGTTCCTTTCATTATTAGGATGACGCTGATTATACCGCAATTAAGCCATTAATAATTCCTCAAACATTCTGGTATGATACGCGCCGAAATTGGGGAGACGGATATTACATGATTAAATTGTCAAACATGACGTTGATGCGGGGCAACAAGGTGCTGCTGGATGAAGTGTCAGCGCAAATTAATCCGGGTCAAAAAGTCGCGTTAATCGGTGCAAATGGTTGTGGAAAATCCAGTTTGTTTGCGCTTCTGCGTCACGAACTGAGTGCGGAAACCGGCGAATGTAACCTTCCCATTCAGTGGCGCATTGTTAGCGTCGCGCAGGAAACGCCTGCTACCGAACGACGGGCAATTGATTATGTTATTGATGGTGATACCCACCTGCGCTCGTTGCAAGCGGATCTGGTTAAAGCTGAACAAAGCCATGATGGCGAAGCCATAGGTAAGTTGCATGGCCAGTTAGAGCATTCAGGCGCCTATACCGTAGAGGCGCGAGCCGCCACTATACTAGCTGGGCTGGGATTTTCGCAAGCACAACTAGTGCATCCAGTCAGCGCATTTTCAGGAGGATGGCGAATGCGGCTGAACTTGGCGCAGGCATTACTATGTCCTTCTGATTTGTTGCTGTTGGATGAGCCTACCAACCATTTGGATCTGGATGCCGTCATCTGGCTGGAAAAATGGCTTCAACGTTATGAAGGAACGTTAATTCTCATATCCCACGACAAGGCGTTTATTGATAGTGCGGTGTCCAGCATTATCAGCATTGAACACAAAAAGCTGGTGGCGTATACCGGTAATTACTCCAGCTACGAAAAACAGCGTGCCGAGCGCGCGCGCTTGCAAACTATTGAGTACGAAAAACAACAGGCGAAACGAGCGCATTTGGAATCTTTTATCAATCGATTTAAAGCAAAGGCGAGTAAAGCGAAACAGGCGCAAAGTCGAATCAAACAGTTGCAAAAAATGGAAGATTTGCTGCCTGCTCATGCCCAGAGCCAGTTTAACTTCTCATTCGCCGAACCCTCGGCGCTGCCCAATCCGCTGGTGCAAATGAGCGATATCAAGCTGGGATATGGTGAAACGACCATTCTTAAACAAGTTAAGCTTAACTTGGTACCCGGGAGTCGTATTGGTTTGTTAGGGCGCAATGGTCAGGGCAAGTCTACGTTGATCAAATTATTAGCGGGCGTATTGACACCACAGCATGGTAATTTCACCACTGCACAAGGATTGAACGTAGGTTACTTTGCCCAGCATCAGTTAGAAACCCTCGACCCTAAAGCAAGCGCGTTATTGCATATTCAGCGTCTGGACGAAAAAGCGACTGAACAATCGATGCGTGATTATCTGGGTGGGTTCGGTTTTCATGGTGACGAAGCGACCTCGCCGGTGGCGCCTATGTCAGGCGGTGAGAAAGCGCGATTGGTGTTAGCCATGATAGTTTATCAAAAGCCTAATCTACTATTGCTGGATGAACCCACCAACCATTTAGATCTGGAAATGCGCCATGCGTTGAATATCGCTTTACAAGCCTACGAAGGGGCCATGGTATTGGTTTCGCACGATCGCTTTCTGCTCGGTTCAGTGTGCGAATCGTTTTATTTGGTTAATGAAGGCGAAGTTAATCCGTTTGATGGCGACTTAGAGGACTACAAAAACTGGATACTCGCTCAGGTTAAAGCTGTGCAGCAGCCAGTTGACGCAGAGGCTAAGGTAGATCGCAAGGCTGAAAAGCGCAAGCAGGCGGAACTTCGTCAACAAGCAGCGCCATTTAAAAAGGCACTAGAAAAGTATGAGAAGCAGATGGCGAACGCTACTGATGAATTGTCAAAGATTGAAGAGCAATTAGCCCAACCGGATATTTACGATGACAGGAATAAAGCCACATTGCTTGAGCTACTCACCCGTCAAACACATTTAAAAACGCAGGTAGAAGAGGTGGAATCTCTATGGTTGGAAGCGCAAGATGCTATCGAAACCATTATGCAGGAGAAAAAAGCCGATACTGAATAGGCTTAACAAGTGGTCAATCTCTGTCCATTTTTTTTACAGTAACAAAAAATTGTTGATTTCGGGTTAAATTAACCTATTGATTTAACGAGTAATTTATCTATTGGCTTAATCGTTGCTTATGCCTAAGCGGAACAATAACACTAACTAGGCACTCAACATGAAAACAGCAAGAATACTGGCTCTATTATTAAGCTTTATGTCGATATCGGCGCAAGCTGCATATATCCATATCGATGATAGTGATGTGGATACCATAACTATTACTGCCGGAGATTTTGAAGATGGTTTCTCAGTAAACGGCGAACTACTTACAGTCGGTCTGGGCGAGAGCGGTTCAATCACACTGGAAGACGGGCTTCCCCATTTCTTTACCGGGCGGTGGGTCGATCTGGGAAGCTTGCCAACAGGCCCCGAGATAGACAGTCTGCCTGTCCCTGAAATAGTTCTATTATTTGGCCTTGATAATGTACCGTTTAGTGGTATGGGAGCAATTCGAGATACTGATGGATTTATGGGTTCCATAGAAGGGTTGTTTGTTGGCTTTGACCCCCTTATGTGGGGTTTAGGCACCCCTCCTGTAGAAGATATCCCTTTCCCTGTCTACGCACAGGATGGGTCTACCAAATTCTTTTCGGCTCCTTTTTTAACCGGTACCTTCACCTCTGAAGCCGCACAAGTACCAGAGCCTGCAATGGTAGGATTATTGGCACTGGGTTTAGCCGGTTTAGGATTGAGACGCCGCCGCACGTTCGCGTAAAAGCCGCGGTATTCATCGAACTAAGATTCTTTAGTTACCCCATGCCCGTTAACTGATTAGCGGGCATTTTACTTTTCTAACCTAAACGCTTTTTGCACTCTCCCGTATTTTGAATAATCATAAATAAGATTAGCTTGGGTTTTGTAAGCGTACTGGCGAGCGATTTCACCTCTTTCATTTTAGAGGAATAAAACAACGTTGGTGGGTGTACGCCCTATCGCCCACTAAGACGCAATATTGTTGGAATTACGAAAAAACCAGTGTTGTGTTAAACACGAACTCATTTACAATCGATCACGCACGCACGCACGCAGCGGCGAGCGTCGTGTTGGTTTCTCTATGTATGTGAAGAAGATACTATGGCGCGTCGTTCGGCGTCGGCAGTGCTTTTTGAAAGAGCGAAACTGGTTGATTTTACGTTACCAGCGCGCATACGTGATAAACACAATCCGTTAATTAGTTTAGAAAAGGGGCACAAAGATTGCCCCTAAGTAATGGCAACCAATGACAAAACTCTCTTTCCAGCACTTTTGGAATTTTAGTGTTACACACTATTTGGCAGGCGAAAATAAACGATGTTGCCTGACATTACAGGATCAGTATGGCGTGAATGTTAACCTGTTGCTTTTATTAGGTTGGTGCATCACACATCATAAAATAGTGACGCTGGTTCAGTGGAATGAGTTGCAAGGGGCTATTGAACAAAGTGACGAAAATTTAAAAGCTCATCGCCATAGGCGCCAAAAAGAAAAGCAAAAGACGCAATTTGACAGCGCTCGCTATCAGCTTTTAAAGGATCAGGAGCTAGTATTGGAACGTAGGCAGCAAGCGGATATGCTGGAGCAGTTTAGTCAGCAAGTCCATCTTTGTATTGAGCCTGACCAGGTTAATGGTAGTATCCCTGCTTTTGTTCATTCATATAACTTGCGCGGTAAACCCGACGCACTGGCGTTAATGGCCGAAGTTATTAACTCACTGTAGAAAATAGTAAAGTCGGTTGTTATGAGTCATCCTCAGCTAAATCACGGAAAAATCATTGAAAGCGCATTCACCGCTCCGCGCTGGGCCCGTAATCGGCATATCCAGACTATCTGGCCCCGTTTTTTTCAAAAACGTCTGCCTCTTAAATTTTCTATGGAAAGGTTGGCGTTACCCGACGACGATTTTGTTGATCTGGCGTGGGGGCCTAAACCAAAAAAACTGACTGGTTTAGTAACGCTTTTTCACGGTCTAGAGGGCAATATACGCTCTCATTACGCCAACGACCTTATGGCTATTTTAAGTACCAACGGCTGGCAGGTGGTAATGATGCATTATCGGGGTTGTAGCGGTGTGCCTAATAAACTTCCTCGAGCCTATCATTCTGGAGAAACGGAAGATCCCAGTCATTTTTTGGATGTCTTGCATAAGCGCTTTCCCAGCATCCCGAAAGTGGCAGTCGGCTTTTCGCTTGGGGGCAATATGTTGCTAAAACTGTTAGGTGAAAACCCAGCCCAGAAGTGGTTAAAAGCAGCAGTGGCCGTGTCGGCCCCGTTAAAACTATCAGAATGCGCACAGAGCATTAACCAAGGCTTTTCTCGCGTTTACCAAAAATATCTTTTAGGTAGCATGAAGGCTACCTTGAAAAAGAAAATGGAATATATTGATTACCGCCGCTTAATTCAGCTCAAACCTAGTGATTTAAATGACATAACCAGCTTTCAACATTTTGACCAAAAAGTGACGGCACCATTGCACGGCTTTGCTGATGCCGAAGACTATTACGAAAAAAGTAGTGCCTTTCATTACTTAAGTGCAATTCATTGTCCTACACTTATTCTGCATAGTATTGACGATCCGTTTATGAATCACCTGATCATTCCTAGTGAAGAAAACTTGGCTAAAGAGGTGACCATCGAGTTGAGTGATAGAGGAGGTCATGTGGGTTTTATGCAAGGTTCGATGGCCAGTCCGTCGGTGTGGCTACACAAGCGCATAAAACGGTTTGTCGAGCGCTATCTTCCCATCGAAACGGAGGTAAATAGATGATAATTCCTATCGATCAACTTTCGCCAGAAACCCTACAAAATATCGCACAAGAGTTTGTACTTAGAGAGGGTACCGATTATGGCGATGAAGAAGTGGCATTGAGTGATAAAGTGCAACAAGTCATCTCACAGCTCAAGACGGGTGAGGCGGTATTAGTCTATTCCGAACTGCACGAATCCGTCGATATTAAACATTTTTCTGAACTGGCGACTAATCACGAGTCCGACTCACTATAGCTATATAAGCTATTTATAATAAAGGCTTTGTTCTCCAGGCGTACCTCAAAGGCTAACGTCGTCTCGTATCTGTTACCTTATATAGGTATAAGCTTACATTCCCCCCTAATATTGAGAGACAAAATAACCCGTGTATGCTCAGGATATTAATTCAACTCAGGAATTAACCAATGACATATCGTAACTCTTTACTCGCTATTACCATCGCTACCGCTTTGACCGCTTGTGGTGGCGGTGATTCTGCCCCTCCCGCAGTGGAAGAGGCTCCTGCGCCAACTGTACCAGCACCTGCGCCTACACCAGCCCCTACTGCTTCTCCAACTGTGACCCAAGGTGTCATCACAGGCTTTGGCAGTGTGTATGTTAATGGTAAACGGTATGTTTCTGACAGTGCTTCCTTCACTATTGCAGGCCAAAGTGGTGCGCAGGAATCGGGACTCAAGATGGGAATGGTAGTAAAAGTGAAAGCTACCGAAGGAGAAGAAGGTCAGGATCCGGAAGCCAGTGAAATAGAGTACGAAGAAACGTTACAAGGTATTGTTAGCCTAATCGATTACGGTAATGCCCGACTGACTATTTTGGGGCAGGCTGTGTATTTCGATGATTTGACTGAGTTTGAAAATGTCGATCCAGCTCAGTTGAGTATTGGGGACATGGTCGAAATTAGTGGGTACGTCACCGAGTCAGGCTTTTATGCCACCTACGTAGAGCTTGAAGCAGAAGAGGACGAAATAAAACTGGCTGGCTCTGTTTCGGCGTTAAACACTGAAGCGCAGACTTTTTCGTTAGGTCAGCTTACGGTGAATTACAGTGAAGCGAGTTTTGACGATATGCTTGCTGGGGATTTGCGAGATGGCTTGGTAGTGAAGGTAAAAGGTAGCGTTTACGATATCCAGACCCAAACCTTGACCGCGATAGAGGTGGAAAATAAAGAACCGGATGTGGAAAATGATTTCGATGATGTAGATGAAGTTGAAATTGCAGGGGTGGTTACCAGCTACGATAGTGCGGCAGGCACGTTTAAGGTAAATCGCTATAACTTTGTGCTCAACGATGAAACCGAATTCGAAGAGGGCGCCCTTGAAAATTTTGCGGGTAACCTGTGGGTTAAGGTTGAGGGAAGTCGCGACGGCGATACCTTTGTGGCTGAGCAGATCGAATTTAAAGAGCGTAAAAATAACGGTAAATCCGAAGGCCAGGTTACCGCTGTTGACGGTGAGGCCGAAACCTTTGTTATTAACGGTATTACCTTTACTGCAAATGCTGACACCCAATATGAAGATGAGTCAGAACAAAACGAACGTCGTTTTACCTTTGACGATATTGTAGTAAACGACATCTTAAAAGTAGCTTCCAGGGAATTACCGGACAGTACGGTACTGGCGCTGAAAGTTAAACGCATTGATGAAGACGATCGCGAAGGCGAAGTTAAAGGCGTGGTGAAAGCACTTACTCTGGAAGGAATGACAGTGGCGGGTGTGGCCGTGTTGTTTGATGAGAATACAGAGTTCGAAACAGACGAGGGTGATATTACTGCGGAACAGTTTCTTACTCTGGCTGAAGGGAACACTGCACTTATTGTAGAAGTTGAAGGTGAGTATGGTGAACTAGGCCTTATCGCCACGGAAGTAGAAGTGCGGACTAATCGAGATAACGATGATCAGGACGAGGACGATGGAAAAGCTGATAAAGTAGAACTTGAGGGGCTGATTGAAGCAATTAACGGTGAGTCGGTAATAGTGGCTGGCTATGAACTCCGCTTTGATCAGGAGAGTGAACTTGAATTTAATGACGATGCGGTTTCTTTGGAAACATTTTTATCCTCAATTGCAGTAGGTGACGCGCTGGAGTTCACCGGTTTATGGGTAGAAGACACCTATATTCGGGTGTTGGAGGCTGAGGCTGAAACCGCTGCGGAATAGTGGCTTGGACTGATATTCTCCTACACTAAGAGAATGCATTTATAGAAATAGTATAAAAGGCTTGAACACCGGTTCAGGCCTTTATTTTTTGCACCTCTTACCCTTATTTAAGTAGTCACCAAGAAGCGCTCGTTATTGCAATCTAAAGGCAAAGAGATCCACCAACAAAAGCGCGTTTAGTTGCTCGATAATAAGTTTTGATAAAGATTAGTGCGCGTCACTTATTATTGGAACTGATTACGTAGTAGCAGACAGCTCTATTGATAATTGCGTTCTGAAACATGTTTAACATTTGAATAGTGTTTGAAAATAGCCACACTTTCTCCTGCAACCTATCAAAATCATTCGTTACCTCTAATCCCCTGACAGAGGACTTTAATATAACCAACTGAAAAACAACAAATAAGTTAAAAATTTAGAGAATGTGTTTGTTTAGGAGCAAAATTTGCAAAGCAAACTCTGATTTTCATTTGTCATCGGGGGAACATGATGAAAAGTATTTTCACGCACCTTAATAAACCGATTAATCTGGCTAAGCTTTGTCGTGGCAATCAACGTCGCCAGCGCAGGGAAGTGTTGAGCACCATCCTTATGCTGATGATGATGATGATTGTGGCCGGCTTCAGACACGCCAGTGCAACGTCCCGTTAACATCGTAAACAAGGCATCAATGCACAGGGGTATTAAGGGCAGTGCAAGCTGCCCGCCGACTATTGTTGGGTAAAGGTAACGGAGAACGTCACCGGTACACTCAGCGTAATGCTAGATAAGCTTGCAATCTCTTTCAATACTTCTACACCCTGGCCTAAATCAAAGGCATTAGCATCAATCACTGTGGGCGAGACCGTGGTGACGGTCATCATAGTGTCGTTGCGTGCCACACTTACATTAAATGTAGCCGGTGCTTGTTTACCGTGGAGTTCAAGGGTGCCTCTGACTTCTCCCTGAATCACTTTTCCCGACTCAACGTTCATCAAAGGTTCCGGCACTTGGGCGGTAAAGGTCGCATGAGGAAACTTGGCTACTTCGAACAATTTTTCCTGCATCCGGGTGTCGCGAATTTCGATATTGGTATTCACACTATCTAACGGAACTTTAACCGATAACTTACCTGATTTATCCAGCGAACCCGAAAGCGCGTCAAAGCGATGTACTTCGATGACCTGTGCGTTTTTAGTAGAAACAAAATGGAGACTCGAAGCATCTGCATCAATTTGCCACTGTGCGAAGACAGGCGCACTCAATACCCATGCAATTGCGATTAAACTTTTAAGTGTCATATTTTATTCCTTTTCGTATTGGACAATGTCTTTCCACGGGACTCGTTGATCCCCCATTACCACAAAGTCCGGATTATTTAGCGACTTGGTTTGATTGTAGGTCAATGGCTCGAAATCGGCCGCCAAAATTTTCCCGCCTGCTTCAGTAACAATGCATTGTGACGCACCCGTGTCCCATTCGCCTGTAATGCCAATGCGCATGAACACATCTGCCTTTCCTTCCGCGATAAAGCAGGACTTAAGTGAACAACTCCCTAAAGGTAATGTCTGGTAGATGCGGTTACCACTTAAACGCTTGAATATTTTATCCCGTGACTGGCGACGGCTTATCGCGATCATTACCACGCCATTATGCGGGTCATCTAACTTACGCACCCTAATTTGCTTATGTTCATCCGGGCATTCTTTAAACGCACCCTTACCCTTGGTAGCGTAATAAATCGTTTGACCTGTGGGCCAAAAAATTACTCCTAGAATAGGTTCATTATCTTCAACTAAGGCGATATTTACCGCAAAATCGCCACTCCGAGCAATAAACTCCTGGGTGCCATCAATAGGGTCGATAAGCCAGTAGCGGGACCAGGATTTACGATCTTTCAATTTAGCGTTTTTATTTTCTTCCGACAAAATAGGGATGTGCGGTGTTTTTTCAGTCAACTTTTTGGTGATGATATCGTTGGCCAGGTAATCGGCACTCGTCACGGGGGAGTCGTCCGCTTTGGTATAACTTTCAAAAGCGCCCTTATCGTATACCGACAAGATCGCCTGGCCAGCTTCTACCGCAGCGTCTTTGGCCAGTTTCAGTAAGTCTTCAAGGGAGTCTTCGGGCATAGTTACTGCTCCTTTAACCACTTCTGAGCAAGAAATAAGGCTGCGACACAGCGAGCCTCGACGAAATCTGGCCGACCAAGCAAGCTATCGCTATCAGCCATAGGCCACTGTACCACTTCCAACGGTTCTGGTTCATCCCCAGGCAACTGTTGGGGATACAAATCCTGCGCGATGACAATATGCATGGTGGCATTAAAAAATGTGGGTGCCATGCTCACAGCATGGATAAGATGCAGTGACTTGGCTGCGTAGCCTGCTTCTTCCTGCAATTCACGATTGGCTGCCTGTAACGGGGTTTCGCCGGGGTCAATCAAACCTTTGGGAAAGCCCAGCTGATAGGAGTGGGTACCTGCAGCATATTCACGAATCAGTAGCATGGTATCGGCATCTATCATTGGCACAATCATTACGGCCCCGCGCCCACTACCGGCCATGCGTTCAAATTGACGGGTGGCACCATTAGAAAATTCCAGATCCAGCCTTTCCACCTTAAACAGACGACTTTGCGCAACTATCTCACGATGGTGAACTAACGGTAATGGTTTGGAAGGATCAATTTTACTCATGTTATCAGATACAACTTTCGTTATTATTAGTACAACAAGTTAAGGTTACTGCATTTTAAGGAATTTCGCTTGCCATTTCTGCCTTGGAACCAAATCGATACCGTATTACTCGATATGGATGGAACGTTATTAGATTTACACTTCGACACCCACTTTTGGATCGAACATTTACCGAAAAAGGTAGCACAGCTGACCCAAAAACCCATTGAATTGTGTCGCGCTGACATGCTGGCGCACTATGAGCGAGTGCAAGGCAGAATTGAATGGTACTGCCTGGATTACTGGGCCAACGAATTGCAGATGGATATCATGTCTGCCAAACGTGAGATCGAGCATCTTATTGCGATGCGAGAAGATTCGCTGCCTTTTCTGGATGCGTTGCGCGAAAGTGGTAGAGAGGTGGTACTTGTCACCAATGCGCATCCCAATAGTCTGTCGTTAAAGGTTGAGCATACCCAACTCGACGCGCATATTGACACATTAATTTCGACTCATGAATTCAATGTCACCAAAGAATCGCAGACGCTTTGGCAGAAATTACAGGCGCGTTTACAATTTGATCCACAACGTACGTTGTTTGTGGATGATAGTCTGGTTATTCTAACCGCCGCAAAACAATTCGGCATAGCGCATCTGCTAGCCGTGAGAAACCCGGACAGTCAGCAACCTGAGCGCGAAATCAAAGATTTTCCCAGTATCGCTGACTATCGGACTTTACTCGAAGAGATTCGTCAGTATCCAGTAGAGAAATAAAAAAGCCATGAAGAAGTTATTAGTCGGCTCACGTAATCCCATTAAAGTCGCCGCGGCAAAGCAGGCGTTCATGAAAGCATTTAGTACCCAATCCCTGCTAGCCGAAGGCATTAATTCACCTTCTGGCGTAAATCGCCAACCTATGTCGGAAGCTGAAACCAGACTAGGTGCGATTAATCGGGTAAACGCTATTTTAGAGGATTCGCACCTTTGCGTAATGGAGACGGACTGGGTGGTGGCCATCGAGGGCGGTGCGCAGCAATTTGTGGACGGTCCCGCCACGTTTGCCTACATCGCTATCTGGCATCAGCACAAATGGTCAATTGGTCGCAGTGCAAATTTACCCCTGCCAAGCCCGATTTATCAGGCGCTCGAACAAGGGCAGGAGTTAGGTGATGTAATGGACGAATATTTTGGTACCTCAAACGTTAAACAAAAAGGCGGCGCAATTGGATTGCTGACCAACAACCTCGCCACGCGCCAAAGTGTTTATGAGTTAGCCATCATCCTGGCGCTGAGTAAGTTTCAACATGAGATTGGCTGTTCACCTGTGACGACTGTAAAAATTTTACTGATGAGTGCTGAATAATTGCCCATAGCGGTCGCCAGCAACATTAAAAAAAGTTAACCTCATCAGTTATCTATCTGATTATAGGTTGGTAATGCGGCTTCTAAAAATCTGGTTTCTAACTTGCAGGCAGTGCGGTCTCATTCACAAAGTCGGAGACTGTTATGTCCAACACCGTTGAGACGATCAACCCAGCCACGGAAGAGACATTAAACCAATACACACTGCTTTCAGAGAAAGAGGCATTAAACGCAGTGGATAACGCCCACTCGCAGTTTCAAAAATGGCGAAAAACCTCGTTCGCTGAACGCGCTAAACTGTTTCATGCGCTTGCTGACCTTATTGAAGCCCGCTCCAATGATTTAGCGAATCTTATGACCAGTGAAATGGGCAAGGTAGGTGCGCAGGGAAAACAGGAGGTGGCACTGTGCGCCCAAATTTGTCGCTATACCGCCGACCACGCTGAAGATGTCCTGGCCGATGAAAATCGCGTATACGAAGAAGGCACCGCCATCATCACCTATCAACCCATTGGGGTCATACTGGGTATTCAGCCCTGGAACTTCCCTCTCTACCAGGTGATTCGTTACAGCGCTTCTACCATCATGGCGGGGAACGTGGCGGTATTAAAACATGCTGCTAATGTGTTTGGTATGGCGCAAGCTGTTCAGCAACTCTATGAAGATGCTGGTTTTCCTAAAAATGTGTATCAGTCACTATTAGTTGACGGAGAAACAGCCAGTAAGCTGATTTCCCACGATGCCATTCGCGGGGTCTCGTTTACAGGAAGTGATGAAGTAGGTAAGTCTGTTGCCGAAAAGGCGGGTTCGCAAGCGAAAAAATCGGTTATGGAATTAGGGAGCAATGACGCCTTTATCGTGCTGGCTGACGCCGATATAGATACAGCAGTTGAAGCCTGCGTGCAGGGAAGAATTATCAATAATGGTGAAACCTGTGTGGCAGCGAAACGGTTTATTATCGTGGATGAGGTGTTTGACCAGTTCAGAGATGCATTTGTTACCGCATGTAAAGCACTTAAGATGGGCGATCCTAGCGCAGAGGATACTGATATTGGTCCGATGGCTAGAAAAGACTTGCGTGATGAATTACATCAGCAGGTACAAGAATCGGTCAAGAAAGGCGCGGTGTGCAGCTTGGGTGGAGAGATGCCGGATCAAAAAGGTTGGTATTATCCAGTCACTGTGCTGGAAAATGTTAGCGCAGGTATGCCTGCCTACGACGATGAACTGTTCGGCCCGGTTGCCGCGCTGATTAGAGCAAAAGACACACAAGACGCGATGAACATCGCCAACAGCTCACGTTATGGGCTAGGGGGTGGTATTTTTACCGCCGACAGAGACGAAGCCATACGCCTGGCGCGTGATGAGTTTGACACCGGCATGGTGAATATCAATGGGTATGCATTGGCACAACCGAATTTACCCTTTGGTGGGGTTAAAGATAGTGGCTATGGCCGAGAGCACGGCGGCTTCGGTCTTCGTGAATTCGTCAATGTGAAAACACTCATGATTGCCAATTAAAGCTTAAAACGTGTATATCCATCAGCTTCAGGTTGACCAAATAGTAAGGCGGCCTGGCTGACTTCTTCTGGTAGCGAAGGATCAGGCTTAAACTGACCCTCTACGCTTACCAGTTCAAATTCACTATTTAATCTGGCTTTAAGGGTTAGCCCTAACTTATTCGGCTCATCAACGCTAACGCTTACACCTTGCCCGTCACACGCCAGTTTTGCGGTATATTCACCGAACGCGATGGGTCCCTGGGTTCCAGACACGGTGGCATTTAACCAGTCTCCCGTTGCCTCAAGTCTGTGGCAATCTGGGGTAAACTCCAACTCATTCACTAACACTCTGAAACGCCCGCCAGCGTTAACAGGTAAGGGCAATTGCACTTCCGCCAGCACGCGATCGACTGGAAAATAAAGCGAAGCGTCCGCGATACGGATATTTTTGACATTAAATAAACTCACGCTAATGGGTCCCATAAAGGCGACTTCTTCGGCATCCCGAATGTTTCCCGCTACGATATCAGCTTGTACCCTCCCGGAAAGAAGAGACCACGCCGAAAGTTGCCAACGCACGTCTTTTACTGGCATACCTTGCACCACGACCTGTTGCACTTTGCCATCCCAAATGGTGCCGCTTACCCCGCTGATTGTGATGTTGGCGGGGAGGGCCACGCGGCCAAGAACCTGACTCGCTGGCACGTAGGCGAGCACACAAATAACGAAAAAAACTACCCCGGCAAGGGTAAATGAAAGCGAAGACTTCATGCTTTTCCTAACTGTAAGCGTCTGATTTTAACCTGTCCTGGTTCATCCGCTTCCGCAATGTCTGCATTAAGAATGACGATGCCTAGCTTTTCCATTTCCTGTAGCCAACCCAACACGTCGTTAAAGGGCGCTTGATCTACCCAAACCTGCAATTCTTCACCTTGGGGCTGCATGCGGCTAATAGCAATATTAAAGCGGCCAGTCGTGCTGTTTACCACCTGTGGCAATGAGCCAGTGAATCGATTGGGTGTCCCGGCTGCGGCGCGTAATTGCTGAGCACGATTGGCACGCTCGCTTACCCACTCAAGAAGTTTTTGCTGATTGGCCAAGCGGGTTTGTTCGCGTTCGAGCCCGGCGTTTAAGGGGGCAAATATTCCCCAATATAAGATAGCGATGAGGATAACTACGCCACTTAACGCTACCAACATTTGTTCGCGTTCCGTTAGCGCGCGATATTTCTCGATAATTATCTTCACGACTCACTCCGAATGGCTATGGTGCCAATAAACTCGTCTCCGCGATTATTTATAGCCCCGCTCTCCACTTCAAACCCGGCATTTTCAGCGTGTTTTTTAAATTGTTCAAGTGCTTCAAAGTTCTTGCCCGCTGCCTGCATACGAATTTCAGCGCGACTGGCATCAAAGCGAACCGTTTGCGGTTTAACCCGTGACTGGGTAAACGCACTGCCTAACTGACTGAGCATCGCTAACATGGACGAGTTACCCGCCCCTGCTTCTAATTTGGTCATTTCAGACTGGACCGCCCGTTTAACGTCGCGATACACCCCGATCGTTGGAAAACCCCGTTTGACGGTCTGATCAATTTGCTGGGCCAACTGTGCATTTTGTTGTTTAAGCTGCATAAGCCTTACGCCTTTTTCAACGACGCTGGCGGTAAGAACTAATAGTGCCAGTATTGCGGCGACACGCCACTGCTTCCAGGCTGAATTATTTTGCCGTTTGACTTTGTATTCGCCTTGCAGCAGATTGAATGAAACGCTGTTCGCGGTCGTCGCTAGCGTCAACATAGGCAGTTCCACCGCCTCGTTTACTATTTCGGTATTAGGGATGTCTTGCAATGCATATTGCGAGTAGTTTTTAATCTGTAACGGTGCTTTTTGACCTTGACTGTAATGCGCTACCGCGGGGAGGATCCAGTCAACCTCGCCTTGTAAACCACACCATTCATCCTGGCGGATTATAATGTCGTGGCCCACATTCAAGACGGACCAGCCCTCACTAAAATGAGGCACGGCCAGCACGTCCGGAATAATCGTATCGCAGGAAAGTCCGGCGTCAGCTAACCATACTTGCCAGGTCTCAAGCAGTGCGCGTGATACCACTGCTACCGCTTGTTTATCGTTTACCTTTGGGCCTAACGCAAAAAATTGTTTGCCGATATCCTGTGCCAGCTCCTCTTCCAGCATAAAGGGAATGGCAGAAAGCACTTTGCGACTCGCCCGCGGCGGTAAATTCACCCACTTCAATGCTATATTACAGCTGGCCACCAGTGCGATCACCGGTCTTTCACCTGCGCGTTCTGCCAGCGATGATAGCTCAGATGCTTCGGCTAGTTCGCCTGAGGCAATCACTTCTTTTTCCGTGCTTGACCACACCAGCCAGCTGACAGGTTCGTTAATAGAGGAACCCAGCCTTACTAATAATTGTTCCATTAATCAATTCCTCCAAACTCACGTCTGATTACTCGCACCATCTCCCCTTCAGGCGCATGAAACACCGACGTCAGTTTGAATGTCGCTTTATTGTAACGGGTCTTAGTGTGCAACATAAAATATTCCGATGACACCGTAAACCAGGCTATTTGCTCATTGGTTAAGGAGAGCGCAGCGATATCAGGTTCACTCCTGAACTCTTCTACATTCTCCCATCCCTCCTGGGGTCTTGAGCTAATTAAGCTTTTTGCCTGTTGCAGGGATAATCCTGTTAGGCCAGCCATGACTGGCGCGCGTTCTTCGGTGATTGTGTTCACATTCACCTTTAATTCGGTCACCCCTGGCACCACACATATAGAGGGCAAAATTTGATTCAGCCATTTAACTTCCACGCCATTAATCAGACGTAATTCAGATTGTGAGTACATTAAACCATTTGCCGCCAGATATGGAAACTCGCGTGATTCATATTCACTATCCTCTGCGCCATAAGGGCGCATTCTGTCATCCTCGTCCAGCCAGTCAGCCAGGCTATCACGCACGGTGTCTGCTGCGAAATTAGAAATATTAAACTCGGTCGCAAGCAGTAGACGGTGAAACGCCTCCATCGCTGGCGTGACGTCATTTGCGCTGCCATTGCGTTTACTTTTAGGTTTTCTGTTGCCACCATTACCCTCAGCGTTGGTGGTGTCTTCGGCATCGCGGGTGCCATTCGTGCTGCCCGCATCAAGAATAGCATTGAGGTTAAAACAGCTTTGCATATCCTCTAGAGTGGCGCTGATTGTCCCCCCTTCAACGGGATACATAAACTCCTGGGTCCAGGGTTGGTCCAGCGCAATTTTTTCGCGACTTTCCTGCATTAGCAAATCGATCGATTTACGGGCAAATTGTTCTGCACCCATCGCGTACCAGTAAGCCTGATTATTATCCTTTATGTTCATTGCGCGCTGAACTTGAAGCTGTAACCGTGATGCCATATCCGTGGCCAGCACTGAGACCAGTGCCACTACCATTAGTACAATTATTAACGCCACCCCGCGTTGTGGTGCAATACGCGATTTCATGAGCGACTTCTCAGAGTAAATTCGCGCCGAATTTTACCGAAGTCCTGAGTGTCTATTTCAAATGCAACAGCGAGCGGCAAAGTGGTGGAGGTAAAGCTTTCTTCCCAGCTGTTCTCCTCATCGCTAGCGCCTTCGCGCTGGGTTACGGGAAGAAAATACACCCTAAAGTCGGTCACATCTTCCAGCATTATGCGAACTTTTGGCTCATACCCAATGACATTATCCACATAATTGCTATAAAGACGTTCGAGTTTGTTATCTACTAAGCGGTATCCCACATACTGTAACGTGCTGCGAGGCAGCATGTTACGCGGATTATGGCGACCACTGCGTACAAATTCTATGGCATCCGCTTCGCTTCCATCCAGTTTGCCTCCGCGCATCACCACTTCATTGATTTCCCCTTCAATACGCGTGGGCTTGGCGATGGCCTGCTGAATATCCCTTTCTAAGGTAAGCATAGTGCGCTGTAGCTCTTGTAATTTGGAAAAACGTTCTTCGGATAGCGCGTTACTGTCAATCACGGTGGTAAGAATACCTGTGGCTGCTAACCCAATAAGCGAGAAAATCGCCATCGCTATCAAGATTTCGATGAGGGTGAAACCGGTATGTTGGCGAGCTGGAAACCTATTCATCTTGCGAAGGTTTTGCTAAGTAGGTGGTTATAGTAGTAAGGCTGCTCGAATAGTCTTCGTGTAAGCCCACGCTTACTTCAACAGCACGCAGGTCCTTATCGCTGGTTTGGATTACTTTTTGCTGCCAGTACCAGATGCGGTCTGACATTTCCTGTTGGCCTTTTAGATTATTTTTTGGGGGCCAGGTGGGGTCTCTCAGCAAGGCATGTAATCGGTTATTTGCCACCCAGGTAGCAAACGTAATTTCTTCTATTTGCCCTACGCTGAACAAATGGTCGGACGCGGCTTTCATCACCGCGGTCCCTGTAATCGCAAAAATCAACAAGGCCACCATCACTTCCAGTAAGGTCATGCCTCGTGGGAGCTTACTGGACATCAGGCGTCTCCAGTGGCCCTGCTAAAGTGAGAGGGGGGATATCCTCATTCATCAACACAAAATAAGCGGGGGTCTCGCTGCCGAATCCAGGTTCGTAATTGAAGGTTAAGGTGAACGGGGTAACTTCACCACTGGACATTATTAGAACCTGGGGAGGCGGTAACGGTTTATCTTCTTCATTGCCAATGTTAACCCCTTCGTCGGACACACTTAATTCTTCATCAAATAGTTCGCGGTCAAATAAACGGTCTTCCTCCAACCAGGGCAAATCATCTAAATTAAGCTGGAAAGTAAAAGGTTCGGGCAGGGTACGTTTTTGATAAATGTCTTCTTCAATAACCTGCCAGCGATCGTCTTCGTCCAGCCGCATAAACTGATAAAAATTATCCTTTTCTTCAATGCGTAAGCCTAATTCCTGCTGGTTCAGTACGGCGAAATCACTGGCCATATCGATCAGTACTTGTAAGCGGGCGGCTTCCTGCTTTAACCGGTCTGTTTCGCTGCTGCTAAAGACGTTAAATACCACATAACTACTTGCCAGCCCAATCAATAATAAGACCAGCAAAACCTCAAGCAGCGTGAAACCACGCTGCGTAGACTGCTTGTAGAAAAGGTATCGGGCTAACTGCATACCACCAAACTTAGTTTAAGTATTCGTTGATATTCCAGTTGCCGATATCGTCATCAGTGCCTGCTTCCTGATCCGGCCCATTGGAAAAAATGTCAATTCTGCCAAGCTCTCCCGGACTGATAAGGGTATAGGGGTTGCCCCATGGATCATCAGGCAACCGACGAATAAAGCCATCAGCAGGATAATTGCGTGGGATAGGGTCAATGGTAGGCGCGGTGACCAAGGCATCTAATCCCTGTTCCGTGGTAGGAAAAACATTATTACGTAATTTGTACATTTCCAAGGCGCTTTCCAGTTGCTGTATATCCACTGCCGCCTTCTTCAACTGCGCTTCTTCCTGATTACCCAGAATTTGAGGTGCCACCATGGCCGCCATGATACCGATGATCAACAAGACCACCATCACTTCTATCAAACTGAAACCCGAATTCTGTCTAAATGCTTTCATTACATATTCACCATATTGTTTAACGCTAAAATAGGTTGCAGAATGGCCAGTACAATAAATAGTACTATTCCAGCCATACTGACAATGAGCAAAGGCTCAAATACTTTAAGTGAGACACTTATTAACGACTCAAATTCCCTGTCCTGATTATCGGCTGCACGGGCCAGCATTTGTTGTAACTCACCTGACTTTTCCCCTGATGCAATCATGTGCATCATCATCGGGGGGAACATTTTTGTTTTGTCGAGTGACGCGCGTAAACTGCTGCCTTCTTTTACGTTGATAGCTGCTTCCGACACTTCATTTTTAATATGCTGATTTTCTAGCACGTCACTGGAAATGCGCATCGCTTCGAGCAAGGGCACGGCGCTGGCCGATAATATACTTAATGTCCTGGCAAAACGCGCAGTGTTAAGACCGCGGGATACTTTGCCTATAAGCGGTAACTTGAGAATAAGCTGGTGATAGCGAAGCTTCATCGCTGGTTGTTGCAATAGTTGCCGGATAAGTACGGCCAGTAGGATGAGAATAGCAGCCATGACTAGACCATAATCCTGTACGAAGGTACTGATGGTAATCAATACCTGGGTGATAGTGGGAAGTTCTTGCCCCATATTATCAAACTGGCCAACAATTTTCGGCACCACCACGGTCAAGAGCAGGATCACGATAGCCAGCGCGAAAAACATCATTAATGAAGGATATATCATCGCCTGAATGATCTGGCTGCGAGTTTGCTGGCGGCGCTCGGTATAGTCGGCAAGACGGTTGAGTACGGTATCCAGATGGCCGGACTTTTCCCCCGCCGCTACCATCGCCCGATAAAGCTCGTCAAATACGCTGGGAAACTCTGCTAATGCATCGGCCAGTCCATGCCCTTCCACCACTTTGCTGCGAACTGCCATCATCATGTTTTTCTGACGCGGCTTTTCGCTTTGCTCTGCAACGGCGAGTAAAGCCTCTTCAATGGGTAGAGCAGACTCTACTAACGTCGCCAGCTGTCGGGTCATCAAAGCTAACTCCGCGGCCGACACCCGGGGTTTGAATAAACTGAAAGACGATTTGCCGCTTTTACTGCGCTCGGCAACCTGTTCCACTTCAAGTGGAATAAGCCCTTGCTCACGTAACTGTTGCCTGACCTGACGCGCATTATCGCCTTCTAACACACCAGAGGCGTTACGGCCGGAAGTATTTAGCGCCTTATATGCGAACGCTGCCATTTAGTCCTCCCTGGTAACCCGCAACACTTCTTCCAGCGCAGTGGTCCCGGCTAAAACTTTCCGACAGCCATCTTCTCTAATGCTTGGGGTAAAGGTACGGATATACTTTTCGATGGCTTGTTCACCGTGGCCTTCGTGCATCATTTCCCGGATTTTTTCGTCCACGAGTAACAGCTCATGTATCCCTGTGCGGCCACGATAGCCGGTTTGATTACAAGCTGCACAGCCATGGGGCGCATAGATTGTAGGAGGCGCGGCGATGTCGGCTATACCCAGGATCTCCACTTCCTGTGGGGTGGGTGTATGTGGCTGTTTACAATCAGCACACAGGGTGCGCACAAGACGTTGGGATAAGACTGCCAGCAAGCTGGAGGAGAGCAGGAAGGGTTCAATTCCCATGTCTTCTAAGCGAGTAATCGCACCGGCCGCCGTATTAGTATGCAGGGTGGATAATACCAGGTGACCGGTCAAGCTGGCTTGAACCGCGATTTGCGCAGTTTCGATATCGCGGATTTCACCCACCATTACCACATCCGGGTCCTGCCGCAGAATAGCCCGCAATCCTCGCGCAAAGGTCATATCTACCCGTGGGTTGACCTGTGTCTGGCCGATACCTTGTAAGTCAAATTCAATAGGATCTTCAACCGTTAATATATTGCGATCTTTGGAGTTAATTTCAGATAATCCCGCGTAAAGCGTGGTACTTTTACCCGACCCTGTCGGGCCTGTTACCAGAATAATGCCGTGGGGTTTACGGATAAGATTGGAAAAATGCTCGCGATTACGTTTGGTCATGCCAAGGTCAGTCAAATTCAAACGTGCGTTATTTTTGTCTAACAAACGTAGTACCACGCGCTCGCCATGGCTCGAAGGCATGGTCGAGACGCGCACATCCACTGCGCGACCAGCAATACGTAACGTTATCCGCCCATCCTGAGGCACACGCTTTTCAGCAATATCCAGTTTGGCCATGACTTTTATACGCGACACCAACATCGAGGACAGCTTGCGGTTAGGCCGCAATATTTCCCGTAATACACCGTCTACCCGAAAGCGTACTACCAACTGATTTTCAAACGTTTCGATATGAATGTCCGACGCCCCTTCCTTGATCGCTTCGCCGAGCATGGCATTAATTAATTTAATAATGGGCGCATCGTCTTCACTATCGAGTAAGTCTTCGGTATCGGGCAGCTCGTCAGCCAGGGCAAACAAATCGGATTCGTTACCTAAATCTTCCATCAACTGTTTCGCTGCCGACGAGTCGCGTTGGAATGCCTGGGTCAGCAAATATTCGAACTGATCAACGGGGATCTCTTTTAAACGAAACGGTACGCCGAAAAAGCGGCGCACTTCTGCGAACACCGACAAGGGAGTTTCCTTGGTATGATACAGGATGGCCGGTGTTTCATTCTCTTCCAGCAGAACATGATTACGTTTGGCGAAGCTGAAACTTAATTGACGATGATCGGGATCAGCCTCCATACCTTCCTCAGGTAGCGCCTCTAACGCCTCTTCCTGGGCGACGAGAGCTTCATGCAGTTCTACATTTTCCGCCATAATTAATCGTCACCTTTTTCGCGGCGTTCTTTCTCCATCAGGTATTCCTCAAATGTCGGCGGAAGAGTTAATGCATCATTCCATTCGGGCATGCTTGGGCCTTCTTTGTCATACATTAACGGAATACCTTCTTGCTGCCGTTTAAGTTGTTGCGCGCGAATATAATTATATTTGCGATGACTGATTTCGTTCATGGTGACCCCGTCGCGAACGATAGTCGGTTTGATAAATACCATCAGATTACGCTTACGCTTGCTGGTTGAGGTAGTTTTAAACAAGTGGCCAAGAATCGGAATATCGCCTAACAGCGGCACCTTAGAGACGCTTTCCTGCACATCTTCGTCAATCAACCCACCCAGGACGATAGTACCGCCATCATCCACGATAACCGTAGTTTTAATTTCCCGCTTGTTGATAGAGATATCCACCGCAGTTGCTCCGCTTACGCTAGATACTTCCTGTTCAATTAATAACTGCACAGCATCACCCTCGTTGATTTGTGGGGTAACCTTTAATTTGATACCTACTTCCTGACGGTCAACTGTGGTAAACGGATTGGAATTATTATCGCCGGCTGTGGTACCGGTAATAATCGGTACTTCCTGACCGACAATAAAGAAGGCTTCTTCATTATCCATTGTGGTCAGGTGCGGTGTAGCCAGAATATTGGAGTTGGTGTCATTACTTACCGCCTGAACCACAGCGCCCCAACCATCTTTTATCACCCCAGCTATCATGCCACTGGCACCACCCAGCAGATTAGCCAGCGGGGTAAGATCCCCTTCAATGGTTTCTTCCGTTTCCACGGGTTCACCGTTAGCCGAAATGATGGTGCGTTTAACGGTTCTGTCTTCTGCCTGTCTTAAGGCCACACCTAACGATCCCACGGGTACAACACCATTGGTGAATTGAGTTCCGCCACCTTCTTCGGAAACCCATTGTACGCCTAGGGTGGTGCCATCCCCTTCAAAAACTTCCACGATAATCGCTTCCACCTGAACTTGAGCACGGCGCACATCCAGTTGGCGGATAACCTCTTCCAGTGACCGCATCATGTCAGGCTCAGCGGTGATCACCACCGAATTAGACGATTCATGGGCATCAATACTCACTTCGCGGCCTGAACTACTTCTGCGACCGGTGGGAGTAGCGCTGGCTTGCTCCTCCGCCTGAATACTGGCGGATACCCCTTGTAACACCTTCACTAAATCTTCCGCTTTGGCGTAATTTAAAAAGATCACGCGGGTGTTACCGTTGGTTTGTAATTCCTGATCCATTCGTTTGATCAAGTTAACAATACGCTTCCGCGCTTTCTCATCGCCACTGACAATTACCGAATTAGTGCGATCATCTGCAACCACCCGTGGATCGGATTTTGCTCCCGTATTGGCGGCTTTACCCTGCGATTTGTTAATGCTATCGATAATACGCACCATTTCGCCGGCAGAGGCAAATCGAAGTTTGACGATATCTACTTCTTCATCTCCTGCCTGATCTACCCGTTCGATGATCTCGACCAGACGGTTCACCACCGCGGCACGGCCTGTCAGCATCATCACATTGGAAGGGTCGTGGCTGACTACGTTGCCGCCTCCGGCCTGGTCATTAAGTTGACGTAAAATAGGAGCAAGTTCGCGCACTGGTACATTGTAAACCGGCACCACGCGGGTGATCATTTCATCGCCGTCAGTCTCCATGCCTTCGACGACAGGTATATTGGACGTTTTTGCATCCTTTGCGCGCACTACTTTTAAAATACCGCTTGGCATTTCTACCACAGCAAAGTCATAGACCTGAAGAACGTTTAGAAAGAACTGATAGTACTGGTCTTCGTTTAACATATCATAGCTGCGAACACTGATTTTGCCGCGAACATTCGGGTCGACTATGATTGTACGCTGCAGGTTTTTACCCACAATCGTAATAAACTCATTGATGTCGGTATCTTTGAAGTTCGGCATATATTCGGCGGTGTATGCCGCAGCACTGAGCAAGGCAGCGCATAGTGCCAGGCTGATTTTAGAAAACAATTTTTGGCCAACTCGCCTCATATTACAATCGTCCTATATCTTAATCGTAGTCTGCGGATGGGATATCCAGATAAATGGTTTGCATATCCCCGTCGCGCGATACAGTTAATTCAAGTACTTGCGCATTTCGCAATTCATTCATCGCTTCCATGGATTGCTGCGCATCAGTTAAATCCAGCCCGTTAATCTGCACAATCACGTCACCCGTGTTAAGACCTGCAGCTTCAAATAATTCAGGCGATTTTCCCGGGCGTACCTGGTAGCCAATGAGCTGGCCATTTTGAGTTTGCGGCGTTATCGAAATAAATTCGGTGAAACTGGCTGGCTTTTCGCGTAGGTTTTCCGCCAGCTCAAGGGCCTCTTCGCGAACCCCTGGCGACATTTCTTCATTCCGTTGTAAGGGTCTGCTGTTAGGCTTCATGGTGGGCGAATTACGTCGCTTTGCTTTGGCAAAATCAACACCATCCAGCATTAATGTTTCGTGACGTGGCCCGTTACGAATGATCACGCGGTCATGGAATACCTGATGTAAGGTGGCATTCGTGCCTTCTATTTTTTCCCCTAACCCATAGGTATTTTGTTTACCACGATTTTCAATAATGGCCGCCCCGCTTTGCTCAAGCGAACTTGCTACTACTCCGGTCAAGGTAAGGTTCAATTGCGTCTCAGGCGCATCGGTAACCTGCTCAACTTGCGGCGCATCGTCCTGTTTTACCTCACCGAAAAGATTTAACCGTTGTATTTGACTGATGTCGTCCCCACGTTTGGGGCCGCGAACGGTTTGTCCTGAGTTAGCGATATCAACAGATGTGGAGGAAACCTCTGGTTGAGGTATAATTTGCCAGACCAGGCGGGCTGCAAACGCTAGCAAATAAAGACTCAGAAGCACAACCAAAACGAGTTGTAACTGTTTTTGATGCTGGTTAAAGAAGTGGACCAGCGATTGTGAGTTGAATTTGCTGAATGTCATGCTGCCAAAGATGGAACTACTATATTCATTGTATAATTGTAAGGATTCAATGCATCAAAGCCGACCCATCATAGCCTAGTCGGGGTAGGGGTCACAACACTAAAACGAACGAGTAACAAAAATATTACATGAGCGACCGTAAAGTTGAAAATCTATCTGAAAACGTCCGCATAGATAAATGGTTATGGGCGGCCCGATTTTTTAAAACGCGTTCAGTAGCGCGAGACATGGTGCAAGCTGGCAAAGTGCATTACAACGGGCAGCGTGTCAAAGCGGGCAAAATCGTCGAACTGGGAGCGATGATTAAGATCCCTGCGGGTTGGGATACCAAAGAAGTGGTGGTGAAAAAAATTACCGATAAACGGCAAGGAGCACCTCTAGCGCAGCAATTGTATGAGGAGACCGTACAAAGCATCGCCCAGCGTGAAGATAATCAGACTGCGCGAAAACTTAGCGGCTTTCATAGTCCGAAACCCGATGGCAAGCCCGACAAAAAACAACGCCGCCAAATTATTAAATTCAAACATCAGTAACGATGTCAGCAGGAAAGATATATGAGTGACTTTGATCAGCTTAATCGATTTTTAATTGACCGTGCCCATGTCAGGGGACAGCTTGTGCGATTGCAGGACAGTCTGACTGATATTGTTCATAGCCAGGAATACCCCGTACAAATTCAGCGTTTGCTGAGTGAAATGGCGGCGGCCGCCAGTATGCTCACAGCAACGCTAAAATTTGAGGGGGAAATCAGTTTGCAAATTCAGGGTAATGGGCCGGTTAATTACGCGGTAATCCATGCTACCCATAACCAAACCATGCGCGGTGTGGCTCGCTGGGACCAAAGTAGCCCATCTTTACCTGATGTATTAGAAGCGCTACTCCGCCAGGCCGTATTAGTGATCACCATCACGCCCGATAAAGGAGAGCGTTACCAGGGGGTTGTGGCGCTGGATAAGCCTACATTGGCTGAAAGCATGGAAAGCTATTTTGCGCAATCAGAACAGTTACCAACAAAAATAATGCTAATGACTGATTTGCGCGATCCTGAACACATAAAAGCAGCCGGTATGCTATTACAGGTATTGCCCGAAGATGCCTCACAAAGCGTACTCGCTTCGGGTAATGACTTCGAGCACCTGGTTAAACTAGGAGAGACGCTCTCAGAAGAAGAAATGTTTTGCCTACCAGTGAGTGAGATTTTATACCGCTTGTATCATCAGGAGGAAGTAGAACTGTTCGCACCACAACCGGTGAAATTTGCCTGTACGTGTTCCAAAGTGCGCACCGCGCAAGCCCTGAGAAATGTGGAAAAAGCGGAGTTGTTGAATATTATTGCCGAAGATGGCGCGGTAAATATGAACTGTCAGTACTGTCATGCGGAGTATTCGTTTGACGAAATTGATATAGAGGCCATTCATGCCGGTAACTTTGACTCCCCTGAGACGCCACAATAAGTATTGCCATTGCTCATTTCAGAAGGGGCATCGTCTGCCCGCTTCTGAAAGTTTTCAAGGCTTGCAACATTTAATTTTTTAAATCTTTTCAATATCCTATTTTGTAACAGTCAAGCTTTCTTGCCAGAAACGTATTGTTCTTAACACCCACCACTCATTTTTCTTCCCAAAGAAAGCCTCAAGGAGGTTGTCGAATCCGTTTTATCATATACACTTGCTGCAATTGATGTGATTAGTAACCCAGTGTGTAAGGTTTTAAATAGGATTTCATAAAAATGACTGCGGCAGCCAATTTAAGTCGTTCTACAACGGCATCCGTCCATACGGATTTAAATACTTCAGAATTAGTTGAAATAGCGTTACAGCGCAAAGAGGGAAAGTTAGCCTCTAACGGTGCGCTGGTGGTTGAAACCGGTACACGTACAGGGCGCTCGCCAAACGATCGTTTCATCGTTAAAGAGCCGTCCACGGAAAATGATATTGACTGGGGCAAGGTTAACAAACCTTTTGATGCGCAAAAGTTTGACGCATTGTGGGAGAGAGTGGATGCATATCTTGCGGAGCAAGAGCACTTTTTGTCCCATTTACAAGTGGGCTCGGATGCGCGCTATGCCTTACCAGTGAAAGTGCGCACGCAAACGGCGTGGCAGCACATTTTTGCCAAAAATTTATTTATCGAGCCGCAGACGTATAATCCCGATAACAAACCTGAATGGCAAATTTTAAACGTACCGGGCTTCACCTGTGAACCTGACCGTGATGGCACCAACAGTGATGGAACGGTAATCATTAATTTTGCTCAGCGCAAGGTGCTTATTGCGGGCATGCGTTATGCTGGCGAAATGAAAAAAGCCATGTTCTCGGTGCAAAACTTCCTCTTACCAGGCGAAGAAGTATTACCCATGCATTGCTCTGCGAATGTGGGTGAAGATGGCGATGTAACCTTATTTTTTGGCTTGTCGGGCACGGGAAAAACAACCCTTTCCGCGGACCCTAAGCGTTTCCTGATAGGCGATGATGAACATGGCTGGGCACCCGGTAGCGTATTTAACATTGAGGGTGGCTGCTACGCAAAATGTATCGATTTGTCGCAAAAGAATGAGCCCGTCATCTGGGATGCGATCAAGTTTGGGACGATTTTGGAAAATGTAATTCTGGATGACAAACGGACACCCGATTATACGGACACCAGCCTTACCCAGAACTCACGAGCCGCCTACCCGCTAGAACACATTGAGAAGCGTGTAGAAGAAAATCGGGGTGGCGAACCCCGTTCAGTGGTGTTCTTAACCTGTGATGTGAGTGGTGTTTTACCTCCTGTATCTGTGCTAAGTGAAGAAGCAGCTGCTTATCACTTCCTGAGTGGATATACCGCCAAGGTTGGGTCAACCGAAATAGGCTCTACCGCCGATATAGAGTCGACGTTTTCCACTTGTTTCGGTGCTCCATTTTTCCCACGGCCTGCCCGCGTGTATGCCGACTTATTGATTAAGCGGGTAAAGGACTTTAATGCCAAAGTGTTTCTGGTAAATACAGGCTGGACGGGCGGCCCCTACGGTACGGGTAAGCGCTTTGACATTCCCACTACCCGCGCAATTATCGACGCTATCGTATCCGGCAGCCTTGCCAATGTGGACACTCACTATATCGAAGGGTTAAATCTGCACGTACCTGTTGAGGTACCCGGCGTCGATAGCAATTTGTTGGTGCCGCAAAATACCTGGGCAGATAAAGCGCGATACGAAGAATATGCACAGGATCTCATCGTTAAGTTCCAGCAAAATTTTGCAAAGTATGACGTGGATGAAAAAATTGTTACAGCGGGACCTGGCTATCGCTGATTAGCTATGTCCTTTAAATGCCCGCTTTTATAGCGGGCTTTTTTTATGAGACTGGCAACCAGAATTCAGCAATGAGTCCCTTTTCAGGATGGTTGCGCAGGACAATATCACCATGGTGGGATTTGATAATTCTGCGGCTAATGGCCAGGCCCAGACCGGATCCCAGACTGCCGCGAGCTTTATCACCTTGTGTAAATGGCGTAAACACTTCTTCCAGTTCGCCTGGCGGAATTCCGGGACCATAATCTCGAACTCGACAATAAACTCTGTTTAGATCTTTATCTTCAAAGGTGGTGACCACAATATTGTTACTGCCATAGCGAAATGCATTTTCAATCAAATTATCTAACACTCGTTTGATGGCAATTTTGCGTAAGGTAAGTAAGGGCACGTCATTCATCTTAAGCTCAATGTGATGAGTCTCTTCGATGTGGCGAGCCTGTGCCAGCTCACGGATTAGTGTGTTCATATCCGCCGACTCAAGGCGTTCTGTGCCTTCCTGCCGCGCATAATCGATAAACTGATCGATGATGGCGTTCATATCTTCGATATCGTTGACAATCCCTTCTTTTAACCAGTCTTGCTCATCGGGCAGCATTTCAGTGGCTAATCGAATGCGGGTAAGAGGCGTGCGCAAATCATGGGAGATGCCCGCTGTCATTAATGCACGATCGCGTTCAAGTTGCTGAATCCCCTGATTCATGCGGTTGAACGCTCGCGTTACTTCTATCATTTCGCTACTGCCCTGTTCCTTCAATGGTTCCGGCGATTTTCCCTGCCCCACTTGTAGCGCGGCCTTCTGCAGTGCCTGTAGCGGACGATTAAGACGCCTGACGAACAGCCAGCCCCCCGCCACGCTTAGCACTCCAATAACCATTAAGTACATGGTGAGGGGGGAAATATTCGCTTCGCTTAAACCGGAAATAGGAATGGCTATCCAACGATCAGGATGGGATTCCAGGTGTATCCATACCAAATAGGGCATAGCGGCGTTGTTATTAGGCTGGGTACTGATCCTCACATCAGCTCTGGTATTTAATGATTTCGAGACTGCGGCCGACATAAACCCGTAATAGGTGGCGTGCGGCAAATCTTTTTTCATCGCCTGGCGCGCCGTATATACCTTAATACCTGTGGCGCTAGCAAGTTCAGACTGTGCGGTAGATGGGCTCGCCAGGCGGTCCTGGCTAAGCAATGTTTTAACCTGCGTCGCCAATAAACTGTTAATTTGCTGATAGCTCGGCTGAATAAAGTAATAAGTTACCGACAGGTAGGAAACAACCTGATTAATCAACAACAGTACGCCGATCAGCAATACAGTCTGCCCAAAGGCGCTTTTAGGAAGCATGCGCATAACTAAAACCGCTTAAGCTTGCTCTCCACCGTCAGGTACGAACACGTAACCTAATCCCCACACTGTTTGGATATAACGAGGATTAGCCGGATCCTCTTCCAGCATACGACGTAAACGGGAAACCTGAACATCGATACTACGCTCCAGCGCACTATAATCTCGGCCGCGGGCCAGATTCATCAGTTTATCTCGGGATAAGGGCTGTCTAGGATGCTGAACCAGTGATTTGAGCACAGCAAATTCGCCACTGGTTAAGCTCATGGGATTACCATTGCCAGTCATTTCGCGGGTGGCTAGATTTAGACGGTAGGTGCCAAAACTTATCACTTGCTCGTCTTTTGAGGGCGCACCTGGCGCTTCAGCGGATTGACGGCGCATAACCGCTTTAACCCGGGCTAATAATTCCCGAGGATTAAAGGGCTTGGGCAAATAATCATCAGCGCCCATTTCTAATCCGATAATACGATCAACTTCATCACCTTTGGCTGTCAGCATAATGATGGGGAGCTGGCTTTCAGCCTGGCGTAACCTGCGGCAGATAGACAATCCGTCTTCACCTGGTAACATCAAATCCAGCACCATCAGATGGAAATTCTCCCGTTCCAATAACCGATCCATCTGCTCCGCATTTGCTGCCGCCCTGACCTGATAGCCCTGTTCTACCAAATAGCGCTCTAACAGACTGCGTAAACGCATATCGTCATCAACCACTAGAATTTTAGACGTTTCCTGACCCATTACTTTTTCCTGGCTCTGAATAGTAGTTTTTATCTTATATGTTTTCACTATACCCAGAAGGGTCCTAAAACAAAAAGTTTATCTGTTCTGTTATAAGTAAATGAGTGTTACAAAATTTGTCAGCGAATTCATTATCCGTTGCATTTTGGTGGCTAAGCTGGCAAATATAAATGGGTAAATACGGAGGCCATTTTATGACTGTACCCATCGATGCGGTTAAGCGAGAGATCAAACTTGCCGAGTTGTCTGCGGCGCGACTCAACTACTTAAAACAATTTATGCATTTAGAAAACGCGCACGTACTTGGCCAACATTCCACCTTCTGGCACACCTATGTCCATTGGAAAATGTTCAAATGGGGGGTAAAGCATAAATCTATAAAAGAAATTACAGGGCAACTGTTTAGAATGGTAGGAGCTATAACCAAAACCCCGTTTGGCCTGCTGCCAATGGGGAATACAGGGGGGGCGAATGTCAGTCCGTTTAAAGCTATGCCCTTGAAACCTGAGCATGCCAGGTTACTAAATAAACTAAAATAAGGCGGTTAATTTATTCCGCAGTGGGTATTAAGTAATCATTCGCTTAAAGACCCAGTAAGGTTACGGATTACTTCTCTGATAGCCAATCCATTTGATGGCCCGCCCGGCGTTTCTTGTCCAGCAATTCTTCGATAAGTGGCGTTAAAATTAATTCCATGGCCAGACCCATTTTTCCGCCAGGCACTACAATAGTATTGATGCGAGACATAAACGCGCCGTCGATCATCTGTAGCAAATAGGGAAAGTTGACAGTTTTCATTTCGCGGCGAAAACGCACTACTACAAAGCTCTCATCCTGCGAGGGTATTTCTCTGGCTGAGAACGGGTTTGATGTATCCACTGTGGGAACACGTTGAAAATTGACGTGAGTGCGCGAGAATTGCGGCGTAATGTAATGAAAGTAGTCATCCAGGCCCCTTACGATGCTACTCATTACCGCTTCACGAGAATGCCCTCGATCAGTGGTGTCTCGGACTATCTTTTGGATCCACTCAAGGTTAACGATGGGAACCATGCCGACCAGTAAATCCACATGCCGAGCAACATCATTGTCCTCGGTTTTAACGCCCCCATGCAACCCTTCATAGAAGAGTAAGTCCGTATTTGGCGGAAGATCTTGCCAGGGAGTAAAGGTGCCCGGCATCTGGTTAAAGGGGACGGCTTCATCAAATGTATGCAGATATTGGCGAAATTTCCCGTGTCCTGATTCACCATAGTCTTTAAATAAGGTTTCCAGCAAATCGAAATCGTTTGCCTTGGGGCCGAAATAGCTGATATGTCTACCCTGCTCCTGCGCCTTACGTATTTCCACTTCCATTTCCGGGCGCGTAAATCGATGAAAGCTGTCTCCACCGATAAACGCAGAATTAACCCGTAGATTACGGAATATGTGGCGTATGGCGTTGGTGGTCGTCGTCGTGCCGGCACCGGAGGAACCGGTAATGGCAATTATAGGGTGTTTCACAGACATAAAAACTTCGACCTTAATTCAACATGGCAGATTAGCTTACCAGTTTATTAAACTAAGTGAAGCCTTGTTATATCGAGCCGCATCGATGTTTGTTTAGCTCAGACATAAATCGAAACACTCCGCTAGCGTTTTTACTATTGCGGAGTGTAATAAAGATTTACACTTGGCTTTCGCGGGCGATAGCGCGATGCGCTATATCGGTTCGAAAATACATATCAGGCCAGCTTATCTCATTCACTAATGCGTAGGCATTTTCCTGGGCTTCAGTAACATTGTTGCCCAGTGCAGTAGCACATAGCACTCGACCCCCACTGGTTACCACCTGGTTGTCCTTCAGCGCGGTACCGGCATGAAATACTTTACCCTGTAATCCACTGGCTGCTTCCAGCCCATGAATGGATAAACCTTTATCGTAATTGCCAGGGTAACCACCTGCAGCAAGTACAACACCTACTGCTGCGCGTTCATCAAAGGTGATAGTCGCTTCGTTAAGTTTCTTTTCACAGGCTAATAAACAAAGTTCGGCCAAATCCGATTTTAACCGCATCATAATAGGCTGCGTCTCCGGGTCACCGAAGCGGCAATTATATTCAATTACCTTTGGCGTACCATCAGCCATAACCATCAACCCAGCGTATAAGAAGCCGCTATATGGATTACCTTCAGCGGCCATTCCAGCCACCGTCGGTTCAATCACCTCTTGCATAATGCGTTGATGAACTTCTGGGGTTACCACGGGGGCAGGAGAATAAGCGCCCATCCCGCCTGTATTAGGCCCTTTATCGCCGTTGGCGGCGCGTTTGTGATCCTGACTGGTGGCGAAAGGAAGAATATGCTTACCGTCAGCCATGACAATAAACGATGCTTCTTCTCCTTCTAAAAACTCTTCAATCACCACTCGACTACCGGCGTCACCGAATACGTTATCCGCAAGCATATCCCGGATAGCCGATTCTGCTTCTGCCTGGTTCATCGCCACGATCACCCCTTTACCCGCCGCCAAACCATCTGCTTTGATGACAATTGGCGCGCCTTTTTCCTGAACATACGCCAGAGCTTGGTCTATCTCGGTGAAAGTCGCATAGTCGGCTGTGGGAATGTTATGACGGGCAAGAAAATCTTTGGTGAAGGCCTTGGAGCCTTCAAGTTGCGCAGCGGCCTGGGTGGGGCCAAATATGGTTAGTCCCGCTTGCTCGAATGCGTCAACGACACCTTCAACAAGTGGGGCTTCAGGCCCCACAATGGTAAGCGTGATAGACTTGTGTTTGACGAAGTTGACCAGCGCTGGGATATCAGTGACCCCAATGTCTACATTTTGAAGTTTTGCTTCTGATGCGGTGCCTGCATTACCTGGTGCTACATAAACAAGCTCAACCTTCTCAGATTGTGCTACTTTCCAGGCCAATGCATGCTCACGGCCACCGCCGCCAATTACAAGTACATTCATTCAAGCTTTCCGTTAATTTTTAGGTTTTACAAATTTCAATGTCATACGATTACTTTCGCCGATAGCGAGGTACTTATCCTTATCTTTATCGCCCAATGCCATACTTGGCGGTAATGACCAGACGCCACGGGGGTGATCCGCAGTGTCCAGCGGGTTTTCGTTAATTGCACTTTCTGCTTCCAATTTAAAACCAGCGGCCTGGGCGGCTTCGATTACCAGCGACTTTTTAATGTAACCACTTTCTTTCATCATGGCGTCATCGGCTGCTTCGGGTAATTGATGATCAACCACCCCAAGTATACCACCTGGTTTTAGTGCTTTGAAAAAAGCTTTAAACGCATTGGTTAATGATTCTTCGCCTTTTTGCATATACCAGTTGTGCACATTTCTAAAGGTCAGTACCGCATCCGCACTGTTTGCTTTGGCAAGATCAGGTGCTTTCATCACATCAAATTCGGTGAGTTCGATATTGGCGTAAGGAGGGTGATTGGCCATTTTGTCCTTAAATTGGTCAAGGTAACGGCTGTAATATTTTGGTGAATTATCAGTTATGTGAAAATGAGCGGCCACCAGTTTGCCGTTTTCTTTCAGTAATGGCGCTAAAATATCTGTGTACCAACCGCCACCAGGCCAAATTTCGACTACAGTCATGCTAGGTTCGATACCGAAAAAGCGAAGGGTCTGCTGTGGGTGACGGTACTCGTCCCTCAATCTGTCTTTTATCTCACGGTGTTCACTAGCGACAGCATCTGTGATGGGATCAGCTAACGCTGAGCCTGCGGCAAAGGTCAGTAATGCGGCAGAGAGTAGAGTGGTAAGTGGCTTCATTGGACTTCCTTTTTTCAAATGGACAATACAGATAGGTAGCGAAGGTTAATCTTCGCTACCGTTATATTTGTTACCAGTGTAGCCACAATTTTAAGAAGTTGAATTGTTTTAAACGATTAATTTCAACAAATTAACGCTCTACTTAGTGGCGGAAATGTCGCATTCCGGTAAAGACCATTGCGATTCCATGCTCATTCGCGGCTGCAATCACCTCTTCATCTCGCATAGAACCGCCAGGCTGAATTACTGCTTTTACGCCTGCTGCTGCCGCTGCGTCAATTCCATCGCGGAAAGGGAAGAACGCATCAGATGCCATCACGCAACCTGCAACTTGAAGATTCTCATCGGCCGCTTTAATACCGGCTATTTTGGCAGAATACACCCGGCTCATCTGGCCAGCACCAACACCGATGGTCATGCCATCTTTACAATAAACAATGGCATTGGACTTGACATATTTGGCGACTTTCCAGCAAAACAGTAAATCTTGCAATTCTTCAGCTGAAGGTTGACGCGTGGTTACCACGGTTAAATCTTCCGCCTCCACCATGCCAAAATCGCGTTCCTGAACCAATAACCCGCCGTTTACTCGCTTGAAGTCGTAACCCTCGGTAAGTTGTCCGTGCCAATCGCCACAGCTTAACAAGCGCACATTTTTCTTAGCGGACACCACTTGCTGCGCACCTTTGCTAACCGAGGGTGCAATAATCACCTCAACAAATTGACGCTCAACGATGGCGCTGGCGGTTTGTTCGTCCAGCTCACGGTTAAATGCGATAATTCCTCCAAATGCAGAGGTTGGATCGGTTTTATATGCGCGGTTATAAGCATCCAGAATGCTGTCGCCGATAGCGACGCCGCAGGGGTTGGCATGTTTCACGATCACGCAAGCGGGTTCAGCGAATTCTTTTACGCACTCCAGTGCCGCATCAGTATCGGCAATATTGTTAAAGGACAATTCTTTGCCCTGAAGCTGCGTCGCTGTGGCAACAGAGGCTTCCTGAATGGTGTTCTCTACGTAGAAAGCTGCGCTTTGATGACTATTCTCACCGTAGCGTAAATCCTGTTTTTTGGTCATTTGAACGTTGAAAGTACGGGGAAACTCGCTATGCTGATGGTCGCAATCTGCTTCACAGTCTGTCTGATCCAGCTTTGCACCAAAATAGTTCGCAATCATGCCATCATATTCTGCAGTGTGTTCGAATGCTTTGATCGCTAGGTCAAAACGCGTCGCGTAAGAAACAGAGTTTTGATGTTGCTGCATTTCATCAATGACACGCTGGTAATCAGCGGCGTTAACTACAATGGTCACATCATTATGGTTCTTTGCTGCTGCACGAACCATGGTAGGGCCGCCAATGTCGATGTTTTCGATAGCATCTTCCAGGGAGCACTCTTGATTCGCGACCGTCTGGGCAAAAGGATAGAGATTCACCGCGACTAAATCGATGGCACTGATGTCGTTCTCTGCCATTACCGCTTCATCTTTACCACGGCGAGCCAAAATGCCGCCATGAACTTTAGGATGCAGAGTTTTTACCCTACCGTCCATAATTTCAGGATGCCCTGTGTAGGCAGAAACTTCGATTACTGGTAAACCTGCATCGGCAAGAAGTTTTGCCGTGCCGCCAGTGGAAAGTAACTCAACGCCTGCTTGGTGTAACGCCTGGGCGAATTCAACCATGCCGGTTTTGTCAGAAACACTTAACAGTGCGCGTTTAATGGGTTTAGGTGCATGCATAATAATTAACTAAATAAAAAAGAGAGTGAAACAAAAAGAGCACCAATCGGTGCTCTTCGTTAGGGCCAGGCCCGTGCAGTCTTAGTTCATGCCATACTGCTTCAGTTTCTTACGAAGCGTACCGCGGTTAATTCCCATCATGATTGCCGCGCGGGTTTGATTGCCGCGGGTGTAAGTCATGACTTCCTCAAGCAAAGGCGCTTCTACTTCTGCCAGTACTAAATCGTACAAATTATCGATATTGGCGTTATCCAATTGCTTCAGGTATTTATTTACAGCTTGTTTAACCGAATCACGCAAAGGCTTCTGGGCCTGCGTCTGAGAAGGAGTGGTTACTGTTGTTGTAAAAGGTGAAGTCACATTTTGATCGAACATAATACTTTCTTGCTCTTTAGTTAGTCATCACTATGCTGCAGGAGAAACATCATGCGTGTTTCTTGCTTGCAGCGATTGAAAATATCGTCCAAGCGCATTGAGCTGCTCATCGGCCTCTTCAATTGCATTGAACTGTTTGCGAAACTGTCGATCCGTATCATGTTCCGCCAAATACCAGCCAACGTGCTTGCGGGCAATACGTACACCAGTTATCCCGCTGTAGAACCCGTGCACGTTGTTTACATGCTCACTTAGTACCTGGTGTTGTTCAGACAGCGATGGTGGTGGGAGGTTCTCACCTGTTTTCAGAAAATGTTGAATTTCTCTGAAAATCCAGGGGTTACCCTGAGCGCCCCTACCAATCATGACACCGTCTGCACCTGTTTTATTGAGCACGTCCAGTGCTTTTTCGGGTGAGGTAATGTCCCCGTTTGCTACAACGGGAATAGATACGGCTTGTTTTATAAGCCGAATCGTTTCGTACTCCGCCTCACCCTTATACATACATGCACGCGTTCTTCCATGAACGGCTAACGATTGTATGCCATTGTCTTGCGCAATCTTCGCTATCTGAACGCCATTGCGATTGTCGGTGTCCCACCCCGTACGGATTTTTAGAGTGACAGGAACATCAACAGCCGCTACGACCGCACAAATGATTGCTTCGACCTGTTCGGGATATTGCAACAACGCCGAACCGGCCAACTTTTTATTAACCTTCTTGGCTGGGCAGCCCATATTGATATCAATAATCTGCGCGCCATTTTCTACATTTAATCGCGCTGCATTCGCCATTAACTCAGGCTCAGCACCCGCGATTTGCACAGAGCGGATTCCGATTTCGCCACTATGATCCATCCGATGTTTTGATTTCTCGGTATTCCATACCAAAGGATTACTGGACAACATTTCCGAAACCACTAACCCGGCACCCATCCTTTTACACAGCTGACGAAAAGGTCTATCAGTTACTCCCGCCATAGGCGCGAGCATCAAATTATTGTCGAGCGTGTAAGGACCGATTCGCATAGTAAATATTAAACAACGATAGTGCAGAAATTAAACAACTTGCCCAAACGGGGCGCTAAGTGTACGTGTTTTCGAAACGTAAGAAAAGGCTAAAAATCGCACAAAATATTGCGTTCAGCCCTTGACAACAACTATTGATTCGTAAAGAGAAACTATTGCATACGTATGCAATATTAGGATGGTTATCCTATTTGCGCGAGATTTACAAGATTAATCAACCACATGTTGAGGCTTAATTTATATCTTGATCCCTGAGACGCGTGCCCATTCTCCCTCGATTACACTGGGGTCGAGCGTAATATCTTTTGCATAGGCCGCTTCAATTTTGGCAATTTGCTCTGCTAAGATACCTGATAGCACGAGTGAGCCCCCTTTTTTACAGTAATCTGTGATGGTGTCTTGCAATTCGATGAGCGGTCCAGAGAGGATATTCGCCATCACAATATCCGCTTTTAGTGAGGGTTGATCATCGGGAAGATACACCTTCAGGCGGTCTGCAACATTATTTCTGCTCGCATTTTCCATGGAGGCTTGCAGCGCCTGCGGATCAATATCAATACCTATCACCTTTTTTGCGCCTAATTTTAAGGCCGCCAGGGCCAATATCCCTGAACCACAGCCAAAATCGACCACCACCTTGTCTTCAACATCTATCCCATCTAACCATTTTAAACATAATGCTGTCGTCGGGTGAGTGCCGGTACCGAACGCTAACCCCGGATCCAGCATCACGTTTACGGCGTCTGGGTCGGGTACCTCTCGCCAGCTCGGACAAATCCATAATCGACTACCAAATTGCATGGGGTGAAAGTTCTCCATCCATTCTCTTTCCCAGTCTTTATCTTCAAGCGGCTCTAAGCGGTAGTTGAAATCTTTTCCCAGTACCTTGGCTTTTTGCAGATTGTTGATGATTGATGGCATATCGTCGCTGGCATCGAACAAGCCGACCACCTGCGTATCTGGCCACAACATAACTTCACCGGGTTTAGGTTCATACATGGGGGTATCCTTAGCGTCGACGAAGGTCACCGCTTGTGCTCCATTGGCGCTGAGCATGTTGCCTATCTGTTCCGCTTGCTCTGCAGAAGAATCTATTTTCAGTTGTAGCCAGGGCATGGTACTTTCACTTTTCACTTTTCACTTGTCAGTATTAATTTAATGGCAATTACTATAATAACAGTCTGCAAGGTACGAATGGAATGGTATACTTTTGCCGGGGCAGTGTCTGCGTTTCACTATAGAGAGTCACTTGATTGAAGTTATTCATTCGTAATTCTATTTTAATACTACTTTTTTTCAGTGCGAGTTCTGAGGCGCGAGAGATAGAGGTGGCTGCGGGCTGGGACAAGCCTCCCTATATTATGTCCCGCGGACATACAGGCTTTGAGCTTGAGTTAATTCGCGCCATACTTAAAGAGTTAGGGCACGAAATGGTGCCAGTTTATGTCCCCATGGGGCGAGTTCCTAAAATGGTCAGAGAAGAAAGTGTCGACATAGGTTTAACCATGAATCATCGACATAACATCGACCGCACAACCCTGAGTAAAGCATACGTCGCGTATCAAAATGTGGCCGTAACGCTGGCAGATCGCAATGTAGCGCTTAAGCGAATGTCAGACCTGAAAAACTACACGGTGATTGGCTTTCAAACGGCTAAACGCGTATTGGGCAATGAATATTCCGATGCCGTAGAAGGGCATTCTGGCTATTTGGAAACGCCACAGCAAAGTCGTCAGGTATCCATGCTGTTGTTTGGCAGTGTGGATGTAGCCGTAATGGACCGAAACATTTTTAACTATTTCAAAAACCAACTGCCGTCACATCAACAGTTTCCCACCAAGATGTTTGAAATTTTTCCCGTCATTTTTTACCACGCCGCGATCCTGGATCCGAAATTAAGGGCGGGGTTCGATAGGGTATTAGCTGAGATGATGAGCGATGGTCGATATCAGGCATTAACAAGACAGTTCTACGTTGCTGATCTGCTCGAGCGGGCAGAACAACCAGGGGAACAGAGCGTAGATTCAGGAAATGCCGGCGCCGAGGATAATGCTAATTAGCCACTAAACAGGTGTCTGCGTTGGTCGTGTCAGCGCGTCCGCATTTAAAGCTGTAATCCCAGCAGAGCCAAAGCGTTTTTTTCGAACACCAGACGGCTAATACCAATTCGCACTGATGTTTGCTCACTCAGCGCGTAAATTTTTACACTTTTCACAAGCCAATGGTGTGAAGGTTTAGTGGATCTAAATAAACTCAGGTAAGTTCACGCTTCGGGTGGTATTAAAAGCTGACCCAAACCGGGGGGACGGAAGAACCCGGTCAAATATATGCGGGGAAAGAAAAAAAGGGCAAACATCTGTTTACCCTTACATAATACCTTATTCTTTATTCATAAACTCACGAATATCTTTCACCAATTGCTCCAGTGAAGGATGATGGATATACATCATATGACCCGCTTCATAATATTTCATGGTTACCCGTGAGGTATCCATGCCGTGGTGATTCATCGAATATTCCGTGGCAAAGAAGGGAGTGGCCAAATCGTAATAGCCGTTGGCGACAAACACTCTGAAGTCTTTGTTCTGGCGCATGGCGCGTGACAAATTTGGCGTCATGGCTAGAAAACCCTGGCTACGGGGGCTGTCCCCGTATAGCCAATCCCAGTTGCGAAACACTTCTGCCGAAAGAATATGATATCGATCCTCCCGTTCAACATTGAGTTCCGTGGCCATGTAGTGTTGCAGAGCGGCAGTGTAAGCCCCGTCAATCGCATACGAGGACGGATCAGCTTCAAAACTATCGCTAACCTGATCCTGGTCTTCTCCTAAATAACGGCTATCAAGTCGGCCCACTACTTTCCCCTGGTCACGCAACAATTCTTTCATGAAACGAAACTCGTTTATGCGCAGGTCAGTTTGTTCAATATAACGCTTGGACAGCCCGGTATACTGATGCAGCTTATTCACCGCCTTTTCAATTTGGGATGGTTGCGCTAGATCGCCTTTTAGCAATACACTAGCGTAGTCACTCAGGGCAAACTCACGCACTTCGTTCAAGAAACTTTCGAGGTCGGGATATTTTGACTTATTGGGAATTGCGTTGTGATACCAGGCTGTAGCAGCATAAGTTGGTAAAAAAGTCAGATAGGGCAGATCGTTGCCAGCAGTGAAATCGCCAGTCTGAAAATCCAGAATGGAAGAGATCAGCAACACCCCGTTTAAATCAATGCTGCCCCAGCCCTCTTGTAATTCTTTTACCATTGCAGCAGCTCGGGTGGTACCATAACTTTCACCCGCTAAGTATTTAGGCGAATTCCAGCGCTTGTTGCGGGTAATATAAACGCGAACGAATTCGGCCAAAATTTCAGCGTCCTGTTTTACGCCCCAAAACGCTTTGCCTTCTTTATCCCCCAATGCTTTGGAATAACCGGTGCCGACCGGGTCGATAAACACTAAATCGGCCATATCCAACAAACTTAATGGATTAGTTTCGATAGGATAAGGTGGTGCGCCAACCCGTTCTGCATCGCTAGGCAACACAACCCGTTTAGGTCCAAAAACACCCATATGCATCCACACGCTGGAAGAGCCAGGCCCCCCGTTGAAGACGAAGAGTAAGGGACGGTCCGTGACATCTTTCATATCGGTGCGCGTATAAGCGATGCTGAAAATACTGGCGGCAGGTTTGCCTTTGCTGTCCTGTAAATGTGTTTCCCCAGCGGTCACTTTGTAGTTGACCGGAGTGCCATTTAACAATGTTTTATGTTCTGAGGTGGCTACAACAGGCTCTGGAATATCTGCAGGGGGGGCCTTTTCCTCAGCCATGGTATGGAGGGGGTAAGCCGTTAAAAAAATAAGTAGAACAAAAAGCTGGAATTTTATTAATTTCATATTAGACGAAGTGAAGTTAATCATTCCGTCTAACATGCCAGAAATCACCTTCGCTTACAAATACTTACAAGATGAAATTCAGATAGATGCGGTAGCTGGTGGGGGGCTTAGCCGGGGCGTTTCACCCAGGCTGTACACCAGCCGTTGACGTTAACCAGTTTACCCGGGAATATTGCACATGGGCGGTGCTCGTCCCCTTCTTTGCCTTGAATGTACATACAATTACCGCATATCGCGTTAGCTTCTGGAGATTTGGGGGTATATTTTAACGCTTCAGCAGTGGGATCGCTGACCTGTAATTGCTCTTGAGCCAAGGTATGTAAGGCTGCACTACCTAGCGTTATTCCGATAAGTGATTTACCTGAAATTTTCAAAAAATTTCTGCGATTATATCCTGCCATTTTTCCTACCTCGTAAGAGAAACGAAAATGATTCTCTTTTATACCCTGCCAAAAACAGAAAAATCTGCTTATTCCAGCAGATTTTTTGCTACGAGTTTTCCCGTTCGGCGCTCAAACTAAGCGTATCACCATCCGTATGAATAGACAATTCGATTGGTTGACAACACACCTGGCAATCCAAGATTTGCGTTTGTCCAATATCGTTAAGTTCGTCCACTTCCACGTCGTTTGGTGCCATACAATAGGGGCATGAAAATGACATCGGTCTGGTTAGACTCATATGCTATCCTCTTGATCTTGTTTCGCATTAATACGCAGTTAAAATAGAGGCAGATCCGCACGTCATGCAAAAGCCACATAAAGTTGGGGTTTGCCCCTGCTGCCACCGCACCGCTCAGCTGACTTTTCATCACCTCATACCCAAAAAGATGCATCGACGAACTTTTTTCAGAAAAAACAAAAGGCACGAATTAGATGAAGGCATCATGATTTGTCGGCAATGTCATAATGGCATTCACCGCTTTTATTCTGAGATGGATTTAGCTAAACGATTAAATTCTTTGGTGGCGTTACAGTCAGATGAACGATTGGCTGCCTATTTCGCCTGGGTGAGTAAGCAGAAGATCAGGATCGATGCAGACTAGAAAAATAGTGAAGAATACTGTATAAATATACAAGTTCGCTATTCAAGTATTCTAGTGTGATGAGAAAAACCCTACCCACATTCTATTATTTAACCCACTTTCATGAGTTTCTCGGCTTTTTCTCTGGGGTGAATAAGACGCTTTTAGGCGAGCAGGAAACCCGCTTTATTGAAGGCTTCGCCGCGCTCACCCACGATCAGCAATGTATTATTGCACGAGCGGCCAATCGAAAATATGCGGTCATTAATCGATACCACTTCAATTATGAGGAAATTCTCAACCCTCAACAACAGATTGATGAGTTGATCGAGAAACGATGGTTTACTGATTTATCCACCGCTAAAGCGCATGATGTGGCAGCCGTGATGACCAAAAGCGACTTGATTGAGCTACTAGTTCAATTAACTCAGTCATCTATTTCTCCAGCGCTAAAGAAGCCTGAGCTAAGTAACCTGCTTATGCAACAAGTTTCGCTGAAGGGGTGGCCAAAAAATTTTCTTCCGGAACAGTTTTTAGTACGGGGATTTGAGCACACCTTCAGGTTTCTCTTATTTGTGTATTTTGGGCATACCAAGGGACGTTTAAACCAATTTTCTTTGCGCGATTTAGGCGTGATGCGTACCCGCAACGAAAATCCTTCAGAGCAAATTCGCTTTCATAACCAAGAAGACGCCCAGGCAGCTTTTTTCTACGCCATGCAGCTAGAGCAAATGCCGTATTGGCAAGATAACCAATTTACATCAGCGCCTCGTGTAGCGAAGACACAGCTACATTCTCCATTGGCTATTCAATGGCAGGAGAAGTATCAGTTTGCCCTCGGGCTTCAACTGTTAAGTATTGATATTGACACTGGGCTAAACGTTTTGGCCAACGCCCCAGGGGACAAGGCAAGAGAAAAGTGGATACGTGAAGCGTATAAGCATGGACAGAAAGATGCGGTTAAAGCGGAATTGGAAGTACTCATCGATACACCGCCGTCAGATACGATATTAAATTTTGCAGAAGACTTTTTAGCGCGTAAATTTTTGAAAAAGCGAACCAGTGCGCTAACAGATATGCTGCGAAGTGCCACCCGCACCCTGAAGCTGGACATCAGCCAGAACACTGGGGTAGAAGCGGGGGTGTTAGCCCAGTACAAACGCCAAGGCATCACAGCTTACCGAACTGAAAATCAACTGTGGCGTAGCATGTTTGGGTTAATTTTCTGGCCAATCCTGTTTGAGCAGGATGAGTTTGTAAATGAATTTGACCGACGACCCGTTTGTCTGAAAGAAAACACCTTCTATACCCGCTACGAAAAGCAGATTGAAACTTTGTTGGCGCAAGTGAATTCGCTAGCAAAGTTGCAACAACATATACTATCCATTGCCAGCAGTCGCTACGGGGAGCCGAACGCATTATTTATCTGGTCACACAAACTGTTGGATCCCATCAACGCACTTCTTGAACATTCTCAACTGGAGCCGTTATTAGGTTTTTTACGCATGATGTGCCAGGATTTTCACAGTCTTCAAGATGGTTTCCCCGATATAATGGTTATCGAAAAGGGTGAGCTACGGTTTGAAGAAATTAAAGCACCCGGTGATCAACTTAGACGAAATCAGCTGGTCTCCATCCAACGCTTGCAGCAGGCCGGCTTTACCGTTCAGATTAGCAAAGTGGAGTGGTATTTTGATCCGCAGCAGCCTTACGTGGTAGTAGATATTGAAACAACGGGAGGCAAATCCGATTACCACCGCATCACCGAAATTGGGATGGTTAAACTGATTAATGGACATGAAGTGGGGCGTTGGCAAAGTTTACTCAATCCCCAGCGGCGAATCCCCTCATCGATTACCGCTTTAACAGGTATCACCAATGATATGGTAGCCGGGGCCCCCTTATTTGCTGAGGTGGCTGGTGAAATTAATGAATTTACTCAGGATTGTGTATTCGTGGCGCATAATGTGAACTTTGATTACGGTTTTATCAGGCAGGAGTTTGCGCGCTTAGAGCTGCCATTTAAGCGAGCGAAATTGTGTACGGTGAGAGAAATGAGAAAAGTAAAGCCCGGGCTAGCGTCTTACTCTCTCGCTGCGCTTACGCAAACATTTGATATCAAGATGGAACGGCACCACCGAGCCTTATCTGACGCTAAAGCGGCTGCTGAGTTATTGAAAATTATTCTCAACGAACGGCTATCTGCTCAAGTACCTAGCTAATTGATAAATATTCTTCCCAATTGGGGGGAGCTTTTCTGAGTGTGCATTAGAGCGCATACCACGCATGGGGCTTTCCATAAGGCAATGCGTGTATCATTTAGTCAGCATGTCGTTAGGTGGTTTGCTTATCCATGGTGAACGCAGGTAACAGATATGCCATAAGTTGTCTTTTCCAGTCTGGAGGCAGCATACCGTTGGCTGATAAGTTTGCCGTTGAGGGGGCAAGCAATTCAGCAGCTAAGTCATTAAAAATTTTGCCTTGTGTCAGCGCTTCGATACGATTAAAAATATCTTCAATCATTTCGTCTGCGGCCAGGTGCAATCTGGCTATGGCGTATTCAGTAAGTTCGGCTTTGACTCTGTTATGCAAAGCCAATTTTAGGGGGGTTTCCAGTCCATTTGGTTGGGTTGGTTTAGATCGCCAACGCGTTTCCAATTGCTCATTTTCATCCATGAAAATTAATGCAGTGGCGAGAAGGATACTTGTTGGCAGCTTATAGAATGGAAGCTGTCCTATGACCAATTTTGTATGTGCTGACATATTTTTTATTTTTAAAGCTTGGCTACTTGATACAACTTCTACATTACACTTAGATCACCACAGTCTTGCCTGTTTTTGCTGAGTCAAAAATGGCTTGGATAATCTGGATGTCTTTGAGGCCTTCTTCCCCAGAGACTAACGCTGGCCCCTTGCCAAGAATGGCAAGCGCGTCATTATCCATCTGTAACGTCTGTTGCATACCGGTAATGGGCGAAAGCACTGTACCATCGCTGATTTTTCCCCTCACACCACTATAGGATTGCATGGGTTGCAGAGAATAGACCCCGCGCTCGCATTGAACTTCCAACCGATTAAATGATTTCACCACACTGGTACCACATTGTGCGACTAAACCATTTTTAAACTGCATATCAAAATAAGTGGTTTCATCAACTTCAGTGAAGGTATCTGGATGGGACTTTTCGTGATACCCAGTTACGCTAACAGGCTCCATGCCAGTAATAAAACGTACCCCATTGATAGGGTATACCCCCATATCATAGAGTGCGCCGCCACCCATTTCCTTTTGCATGCGCCAATTATTTGCGGGCAGGCCGTTGCCTGCGTATCCAGCAAAGCTTGCAATGCGAGTAAATGCTCCAAATGGCATAGTGTTTTTCAAGCTCGCCAAGCGGCGAGTATTGGGCTCATGTTGCATACGGTAGCCAATTGCCAGTTTCACCTTATTTTGCTTACATGTATCCATTATGTTCTGGCATTCACGTGGATTCATCGCCATGGGCTTTTCGCACCAAACATGCTTACCGGCCTGGGCCGCTATAACCGAATACTTTTCATGTAAGCTGGTGGGCGTAACCACATAAATGATATCAATGTCAGAATTATTCGCTATGTTAGGCAAGTCATCGTAGGAATAGACATTTTTGTCAGCAATATTGTATTGTTTTTGCCATTGCGGAATCTTTTCTGGGCTGCCGGTCACAATCCCACGTAGTTCGCAAAATTGGGTATGTTGTAAAGCAGGGGCAAGCAGTCCTTTACTATAACCTCCTAAGCCGAGTAAGGCGACACCAAGCTTACGCGGAGATGATGGTGTGCGGGCGCCAAGCAGCCGAAAGTGAGGCATGGCTAATGCGGCCAGGCCTGAAGCTAAAAATTGTCTACGGGTAAGTTGCGGCACATGGTTTCCCCTTCTTCAACAAATTACATAAATTTAATTCTATTGACAGAACTGGTGCCAACAGTGGACGTATAAAACTATGCACTGTTGAAGGTGCGTACGCGTTCTTGCAATTTTGGCTCGTCCCCCCGACGAGCCTTTTTTTGTACGCCATAATCTGCTAAATCGTTTCACCCAAAATGGGGTACAAAAGAAACATGTAAAACTTATTTGCCTGCCTACCCGCAAGTAATACGGGGATTAATACCAAGTGGCATTAATGTTTGATCCGCTAAGAGATAGAGGCGGGTATCTTGCCAGGGTGGAGTGGTATATTTAGTCCAAAAAAAAGCCCGGTAACTACCGGGCTTAATTTATTTGGCCATACCTAACTTTTTCTCCAGGTAGTGGATGTTCGTTCCACCAGCGAAGAAGTTTTCATCGGCCATAATTTTTCGTTGTAAAGGAATGTTGGTTTTAATTCCGTCTATTACCAGTTCATCCAGAGCATGGCGCATTCGCGCGATCGCTTCGTCCCGACTTTCGCCGTAGGTGATCAACTTGCCAATCATCGAATCGTAAAAGGGTGGTACTGAATAACCTGCGTAAATATGTGAATCCCACCGAACGCCTAAGCCGCCAGGTGAGTGAAACATATTAATTTTGCCGGGACTGGGTACAAAATTATCAGGGTCTTCAGCGTTTATGCGGCATTCAACTGCATGACCACGAATTTGAATTTGCGATTGGTCAATTGATAAGGGCTGCCCCGCCGCGATGCGAAGTTGCTCTTTGATCAAATCAACCCCGGTGATCATTTCCGTTACCGGATGTTCCACCTGAATACGGGTGTTCATTTCGATAAAATAAAACTCACCGTTTTCATACAGGAATTCGAACGTACCTGCACCCCGATAGCCAATCTCAATACAGGCACGACGACAGCGATCACCGATTTTACTGCGCATTTGTTCAGACACACCAGGAGCCGGCGCTTCTTCCACTACTTTTTGATGGCGGCGCTGCATTGAACAATCACGCTCACCTAGGTGTATGGCATTACCCTGTCCATCCGCTAATACTTGAATTTCCACATGACGAGGGTTTTCAAGAAATTTTTCCATGTAGACAGTAGCATTGCCGAACGCTGCTGCGGCCTCGGCCTTAGTTGTTTCAATCGCACGTACTAACTCATTCTCGCTACGCACAACACGCATACCGCGACCACCACCGCCGCCGGCGGCTTTTACAATGATCGGGTAGCCAATACGTTTGGCAATACTTTTATTGCGTTCTTCATCGTCATTTAAGGGGCCATCTGAACCCGGTACACAGGGTACCCCTGCTTTTTTCATCGAATTGATTGCAGAAACTTTATCCCCCATCAAATCGATGGTGTCAGCCGTAGGCCCAATAAAAATAAAACCACTTTTTTCCACTGCTTCAGCAAAGTCAGCATTTTCTGCTAAAAAGCCGTAACCAGGATGGATAGCGATTGAGTTTGTCACTTCTGCGGCGGCGATGATGCGTGGAATATTCAGATAACTATCGGTTGCAGAGTTACCACCGATACAAATGGATTCATCCGCCAACAGGACATGTTTAAGATTGCGATCTGCAGTGGAGTGCACGGCGACGGTCTTAATGCCAAGCTCCTTACAGGCCCGCAAAATACGCAGGGCAATTTCACCGCGATTTGCTATGAGCACTTTATCTAACATAATTGCCAACCTACTTATTCGATTACGAACATTGGCTGATCAAATTCCACGGGGTCTTGGTTCTCGACCAGAATTTCTTTGACTACACCAGCTTTGTCAGCTTCAATTTGATTCATCATTTTCATCGCTTCTACGATGCAAAGGGTATCGCCTACATTTACTGACTGACCCACTTCCACAAATGGTTTAGCCGTGGGCGATGATGAACGATAGAATGTGCCTACCATGGGTGACTTGACCACATGACCGGATGGGGCCGCAGGCGTGCTGGCTTCAGCAACTGGTGCGGGGGCGGCAGGCGCCTGCGCTACTGGTGCCTGGGCGGCAAAGGTGTACTGTGGAGGCATCATTGGTTGGCCGGTAGGCCCACGATGGATGCGTACTGATTCTTCACCTTCGGTGATCTCCAATTCAGCAATACCTGATTCTTCAACCAGCTCGATCAGTTTTTTAATCTTTCTTATATCCATGTTCGGTCTCTGTCTGTTAGTTCGATTTATATTGTGTAACTGCTGCGGTTAACGCAAGGTGGTAGCCTAAACTGCCCATGCCAAACAAAACCCCAGCGGCGATATCGGAAAAAAAGGAATGATGTCTAAAGTTTTCGCGAGCATATATGTTGGATAAGTGCACTTCGTAAAAAGGAATGGCCACACTCAGTAACGCATCTCGCAACGCTATGCTGGTATGGGTGAAGGCGCCAGGATTGAAAATGATCACGTCTATCTTGCCGAATGCTTGATGTATGCGATCTATCAACGCATGCTCTGCATTAGATTGAAAGTGGTCTAGAGACACTGCGAGTTTTTCAGCATGTGTGCTGACACTCTTCACTATTTCAGAGAGGGTCTCGGTACCATACTTTTCAGGTTCACGATGACCTAACATATTCAGGTTAGGACCGTTTAGAAGCAAAATGTTCATTAAAATGCAGTTATCTTCCGACAAATCGTCATATATTTTCCATTCCACCAAAATTTTTAGCAACTTGCACGAAAAAAAGCCAATTTCGCGAAAACTTTTTAAGTTAACCATCGATTATAGTCAGGAATGAAGATTTAGCAGCAAAATACTGGTCTAATCAGCCATTATCGCCGCAAATTTAGTTGGAAGGCATTTCTTCGAAATTAAACTTTATCGATTGAAAGTTACCATGAGGTAAGGCTTTGTACACCCCAAAATGCAGATGCGGTAAGGAGGAGAACCCAGTGTTACCCGATTTCGCGATAGGTTGCCCCTGCTTTACGCGCTCGCCTCGATTGACCAGTACGCCATTTTTCTGCAAATGGTAGTACTCGCCTGTAGTGCCATCATCATGCAATATAACGACATAATTGGCATATCTTGCGTACTTTCGTGCTGGACCGCCACGATCAAATGACGCTTCTAGGTCGATTACTTTGCCCCCTCTTGCAGCAACCACTTGGGTACCCACCGGAACGGCAAAGTCGATGGCGTACTTTGAGGCACCTTGATGACTGTACTGACCATTAAAACCTTGCACTATCTTATGTCTACCGTTTTGTACAGGATAGCGGTAAGCAAAGTTATCGTTATGCTGTGGGTTAAGGGTACCCGCTGTCCAACTTACTTCCATGGTGGACCAGTATCGCTCCAGCGAAGTGACCCGACCAAGTGCACGGGGGCGGGTATCGGATAGGGAGAGGGTAACCTCAGAGGGGTCCATTGCCGGTGAACTTACAGTCACCACCACCGGTAAATGATCTTGTAACTGGATAGTTGCAGCGCCGTGGTTGTTTTCCTTTGCGGTACTGACGCAAAACCAGTTATCAAAGCAAGACGGGTTTGCCTGCGCTGTGCTTATCAGCAAAAAGAAACATAGTGAAAAAGATCTCATAGGCGTTATTCACTATTGGCTGGCTGGGCCAACGCCTCTTCCACATGCTTTGAAAATGGTTCTGCGCGCATAAAACCCGTCACACGATACTGTTTCAATTCATTCCCATTTTTATCAAAAAATAAAATGGTGGGTAACCCCAGAATGTCAAAATGTTCCTGAAATGTCAGATTAGTTGGCGTATTGTCGGTTAAATCAATTTGCATCCACTCAGTGTTGGCCAGGGCTTGTTGCACACGTTTGTCTGGGAAGGTGTACTTCTCAAATTCTTTACATGCAACACACCAATCCGCATATAGATCTACCATGACCGACTTGCCTTGCGCATTTGCCTGGGCCAGTTTTTCTTCGAAATCAGTGAGATCCTTTACCACCAAAAATTCAGGATGATTAGCGGCATCCACGCTTTCAGCATCTGACGAGAAGGTACCTTTAAAATTAAGTGCTTGTTGTAACGCCTGATAACCCACTAGCACACTGATAAATAATCCTACAAAAATGATGGCTGAGCGGAGCCCCTTCATAAATGTCGGGGAGGTATTTTGGTTCATTACCTGATAATAGGTAAACGTTGCCAAACCTAGCACAGCCCAGGTCAGATCGATGTAGAGGTTACTCCAGAGCCGTTCTATAAAGAACAAGGCTACAGCCAGCATCATGAATCCAAAGGTAACTTTGACCACATTCATCCAGTTACCTGCTTTGGGTAAAAGTTTGCCTCCACTCATACCAAACAACATAAGGGGTATACCCATGCCGATACTGAGTACATACAGTGATATAAAGCCTAAAAACATGTCACCTGTTTGCGCTATAAAGAGCAGTATTCCAGTAAGCGGTGCAGTAGTGCAAGGGGAGGCAATGAGACCAGACAGCACGCCCATGATGAATACGCCGCCCATCTTGCCGCGCGATTGCGAATTGCTTAAATTATTAAGCTTTTCCTGCCAACTAGCGGGTAATTGCAAATTGTAGGTGCCGAACATAGCCAGCGCGAGGAGAATAAAAATAATGATGAAAGTGATTAAGATAATGGGATGCTGTAACGCCGCCTGAAATTGCACACCCGCCGACGCGACCGCGAGTCCAAGCAAGGAATAGGTAATCGCCATGCCCTGTACATAAACAAAGGACAGCATGAAGCTGTGGCCTATCGAGGCACCTTTACCTTGTCCTAAAATTATGCCTGATAAAATGGGGTACATGGGAAAAACGCAAGGCGTAAACGCCAGCCCAATCCCTAACGCTAGGAACAGTAATAATGTAATGAGCAGGTCATCTTGGGTTAACTTCGCTGCTAAATCATATTGCTGGGACTGGAAGCTTGACGCGCCGGCGTTGCCCCCCGCATTTGTGGTACTGGCTGCATTTTCGCCCGCCCCTTCAACTTTGGACAGATAAACAATTTTTGTGGTCGGCGGGTAACATAAACCGGCATCCGCACAGCCTTGAAAGCGCAGTTTTACGACCCCGTCCTGTTCAGCGGACTCAATAGGATAATTCAGCGTAACGCTGTCGTAGTACACTTCGCTCAACCCGAAAAACTCATCTTCTTTTTCTTTAGCCGGCGGGAACGTTGGCTCACCAAGTACAGCGTTTTTCGTGACGGTTTTAAATTGATGTTTATATAGATAGTAGCCTTCTGCCACCGTAAAATGGATTTGCAGATTGTTATCTTGCTGTTGAAATTCAAACTTAAAGGCTTGATCAACAGGAAGAAACTCAGGTTCATCTGTAAATAGATTGGTTAACTGATCGTCAGCCGTGATTTGCGCACAGCATGGATAGGCCACACATAGGGCCAGTAGGAATATTAGCGCATGTTTCATTTTCATTTAATACATCTCTACCACTTCTTTGTAATAACTTTATCGAGCTAACCTGATTAATGACCTAAGTGCCTGTCTGTTCATGGATCCAACTGATATAGGAGTCACTCCCTTGTACATCAGGCATGACCACCCACTCCGGCACATCATAAGGGTGATGTTTATTGACCAACAGGAACGCCTCTTCAACTCTGTCTGTGACAGTTTTGATCATGAGCTGGCACTCTGTATCGGTTACTACCTTTTCATCCCACCGATATATAGCTGTCACTTTAGGGATGATTTTCACGCAGGCCGCCAGGTTTTTTTCCACCAAGACTGTAGCAACTCTCTTAGCCAGGTTTTCTTCTGGAACGGTGCAAAGTACGATGCAGACTGACATGGTATAATCCTTTGGTTAATAAAAATTAACGATATTAGTCAGCTTAGCACGATCTAACTATAAGCATCGATTGTAAAAAGACCGCTAATATACGAATTATCATTCACTTTTTATAAATTAACTTAATGTAGTTGTCATTTAGGGGAATCGCCCCATTTCTAATCATTAAGGTCATTTAAGCAGGATATCGTTTTGCGCAATTTGTTTTTACTATTCGCCATCATGCCAATTGTCGAAATCGCTCTGTTGGTGCAGGTGGGTGGTATCATCGGAGGCTGGAACACAATTGCTCTGGTGTTAATCAGTGCGTTTGTGGGGGCCTATTTTGTTCGTCGTGAGGGAGTGCATACATTAACCACTGCACAACAGAAGATGCAGTCGAACCAGATTCCCGGTCAGGAATTACTGGAAGGCTTGATGTTACTGGTGGCTGGGGTATTACTAGTGACGCCGGGCTTCATTACCGATATATTCGGTTTGGCGCTGGTTCTGCCGCCCTCGCGAAAATATATCGCCAAAAAACTAAAGAAACACTTATCGATGCATGTGGTAAGTGGCTCAGCATTTCAATCGCAGCAATATTACCATTCCTCCGCCCAGGCTCCTGATAAGGATGAAGATATTATAGAAGGCGAATATCAGGAAAAATCTGACACGAACAAGCCGAAGCGACTGGATTAAAATTTTTTCAGATTTTTTTCAGTTTACCCCTTGAGATTGTTTCGTGACTACCCCATTTATCCACGCAGAAACAAATCATGCCTGTTTAAGGGAATAGCCATAAGCAGGCTCACCGTAAAAGCTTTGTACCTTTAGCGTGGCAAAGCGAATATGAAACTTAAAAATAGTTGGATTTTCAGGAGACTTGAAAATGGCAATTCGTCCTTTACATGATCGCGTAATTATCAAGCGCGCTGAGCAAGAAACCAAATCTGCTGGTGGTATTGTGTTAACTGGTTCCGCAGCAGAAAAATCAACCCGTGGCGAAGTTATCGCTGTAGGAAATGGTCGCATCCTAGACAATGGTGATGTGAAAGCTTTGGATGTAAAAGTTGGCGACACCGTTATTTTTAATGATGGTTATGGCGTGAAAACTGAAAAGCTGGACGGCGAAGAAGTGCTGATCGTAAGCGAAAGCGACATCCTGGCGATTGTCGAGTAATCATCAATTAACTGATTTTAGAGGAAAGTAATCATGGCAGCTAAAGAAGTTCGTTTTGGAGATGACGCCCGTACGAAAATGCTGAAAGGCGTTAACACTCTGGCAAACGCAGTTAAAGTCACACTGGGTCCAAAAGGCCGTAATGTGGTTTTGGATAAGTCATTTGGCGCACCTACGATCACCAAAGATGGTGTGTCTGTAGCTAAAGAGATTGAACTTGAAGACAAGTTTGAAAACATGGGCGCGCAGATGGTTAAAGAAGTGGCGTCAAAAGCTAATGATGAAGCGGGTGACGGTACTACTACAGCAACAGTATTGGCACAATCTATCGTTACTGAAGGATTGAAATCTGTTGCCGCGGGCATGAACCCAATGGATCTTAAGCGTGGTATCGATAAAGCTGTTGTTGCTGCGGTTGAGGAACTAAAAGCGCTTTCTACCGACTGTGCAGACAGCAAATCGATTGCTCAAGTTGGCACAATCTCTGCCAACTCAGATCCAGAAGTGGGTGAAATCATTGCTAAAGCAATGGAAAAGGTTGGTAAAGAAGGTGTTATCACGGTAGAAGAAGGTCAAGCACTTCAAAACGAACTTGATGTGGTTGAAGGGATGCAGTTTGACCGCGGTTACCTATCTCCTTACTTTATCAACAATCAGGAAAATGGCACCGTTGAGTTAGACAACCCATTCATTCTGTTGGTGGACAAGAAAATTTCTAACATCCGCGAATTGCTTCCTACGCTTGAAGGTGTAGCCAAAGCAGGTAAGCCGCTGATGATCATTGCAGAAGACGTTGAGGGTGAAGCTCTAGCGACGTTGGTTGTTAACAACATGCGCGGGATCGTAAAAGTAGCCGCAGTTAAAGCACCAGGCTTCGGTGATCGCCGTAAAGCTATGTTGCAGGACATTGCTACGCTTACAGGTGGCACCGTGATCTCTGAAGAGATTGGTCTTGAGCTTGAAAAAGCCCAGCTGGAAGATTTAGGTACCGCTAAACGCGTTGTTATCAACAAAGATAATACCACTGTCGTAGATGGTGCGGGCGAACAAGCCGCTATCGAAGGTCGTTGTGCGCAAATTCGTGGCCAAATCGAAGAGTCGACTTCAGACTACGACAAAGAAAAACTTCAAGAACGTCTGGCTAAATTGTCTGGCGGTGTAGCTGTTATTAAAGTGGGTGCAGCGACTGAAGTTGAAATGAAAGAGAAGAAAGACCGTGTAGAAGATGCCCTTCACGCAACGCGTGCTGCGGTTGAAGAAGGTGTGGTACCAGGTGGTGGTGTGGCATTGGTTCGCGCTGCGGCAAAACTTGCTGATCTTAAAGGCGACAATGAAGATCAAACCGTAGGTATCAAGTTAGCCCTGCGTGCAATGGAAGCACCTCTTCGTCAGATCGCTATCAACTCTGGCGCCGAGTCATCTGTTGTAGTTAATGAGATTAAGAATGGCTCTGGTAACTTTGGTTACAATGCCGGTAACGACACGTACGGTGACATGCTAGAGATGGGTATTCTAGACCCAACTAAAGTGACTCGTTCTGCACTGCAATTCGCTGCGTCAATCGCGTCACTTATGATCACGACTGAAGCAATGGTAGCTGAAATCCCTAAAGAAGACGCTCCAGCAATGCCTGATATGGGCGGCATGGGCGGTATGGGCGGCATGATGTAATCACATCCCGCTGACACCGCTCCAGAAAAAGCGCTGAGAAATCAGCGCTTTTTTTTTGATCGTGCTAATTTGTAAGAATATAGGTCTGATGGATACGCCGTTCACTATGCTAAAATAGCCTCCTTAACTTCATAGGTGAGATAAGGGAACATCTTTTTGGACAAGCGAATTATCATTCACATAGGGCCGCCTAAAACAGGTAGTTCAGCGATTCAGTTTTTTTTATTGCGCAATGCAAAGAAACTCAAACAATCAGGTATATGGTATCCCTCACATTCCACGGATAAAAATAATATAAGTTCTGGTAATGCACGTGAGATATGTTCTGAAGATAAAGATGGACGTTTACTCGCTGACCCAGACAAGCTGAGCAAATTAATAACCAAATTCAATAGAAACAGCGAACTTCATACATTGGTGTTAAGCTCAGAGTCGTTCTTCAGGATTGCGGAATCTCTTGCCGCATTAATCCCCAATGCCGAGTTCATCGCATTCTTAAGAAATCCCATTGAATATGCCATGTCAATTTATAACCAGTCCGTTAAACGGCATGGTAATACTAACGTGTTCCTACCGCCTGCAAAGTTGAACATGGGACAATGGAAAACGATTGTAAAGCTTTCTCAAGTTGTTAATGAGAAAAACCTTCATCTTTGTCGTTATAAATCTGCAGAGAGTCACGAGAATATTTTAGATGATATCGCGGCGATTCTGCGCATTAATATGCCAACCATGAATTCAGATAATTCTAAGATAAACTCTTCCTATTCGTTTGCTGCAATCGAATTAAAAAGGTGGCTAAACCAGCTGGATGTTAACGGGGTTCAGCAACAACTGGATAATTTTCTGCAGCGTACAAGCGAACATTCCCGCCCCTACAGGTTATTGTCAGACACAAAATTGCAGTCTTTTACTATTCAATTTCAAAAGCATATTGAAAAGTTTTCGACGTTGCTGGAGAAAACTGAGTTAGCCAAGTTAAGTAATGAGATCAATGGATTAAAATCGTATCCGTTTAAAGCTCAATCTGAGTTTTATCCTGAGGTGCAGACGCTTATCAAAAAAATGAAAGATGAAGAACCTGATCTTTATCACGCGGTGGGTGCCCTGGTTATTAAAGCTAATAATAATCTAATTTCAAGTAGATACGGTGAGTGTTTTCGTCTCACGCCTTGGCAAAAAATGGTAGCAAGCACACAACTAACGGCAAAGGTACTAGGTCAACGAATTAAACGCATTTTAAAACAACATATTGCGCAGGAAAGAAGATTTAAGCTACCTCAGGATCAACATGTCGATATTGTAAGTCCCGCACACCTGATCCCCCTTAGCAGTCATTCTGCACCTAGCAGAATTTATGGGGGCATAGCGGGAAATAACGTGCCTGCGACGGCCCAACAATACAGAGGGAATCGCGCCAAGAACGAAAACATGATTGTAGAAAGCGTTTCTCAGCTGGACTATCTTCATGAAAATGACCAACAAGCACGATGGGTCCGTTCGGGAACCTATTACTATGGAGGACCGGTTTTCTCTAATTTTGGCCATTTTCTTGCTGAATGCGTTCACCGCTTACGTCCTTATAATTACTTGAGCGAAGCAAACGTAAAAGGCGTTATATTTCAACCAAAACGCCGCCCCGAAGTGGTAAAGTTACGTTTCCCTATCTTACCGCCACATTTTTATGACACATTAAAATATCTGGGCGTGCCTAAATCGAAAGTGATAATTCAGACCCGAGCTATGTCTGTTAGCAATCTTATTGTTAGCGAGCAGGAAAGTATTTTCCGGTCAGGCTTACCCGTCAGTGAAGATTACCTCCAATTTCTGAAATTCTGTGAAAGACGCGCTGGAATTGAGCGTGATGCGCAAAGGCCGAGAAAAGTCTATGTAAGCCGTACGCCCTTTTTATTGCGCGGCGCGCTCGCGGGAGAAGCGTATATTGATAAGCTGATGGAAGAAAACAATTTTTATGTTTTCAGACCCGAGAAATTTTCATTAATAGAGCAACTGAAAATTTATAAAAGTGCTGACACACTGGTATTCGCCGAAGGTGGTGCGGTGCATGTTTTGGAACTGCTAGGCCCCCTGCAGGCAGATGTACACATTTTACAACGCAGAGTTCATTCGCCACGGGTGTTCGCGCAGATTCTCTCGCCGCGAGTAAATAGTACAAGTTACTACTCTTCAGTATACGAATTGCCGTCACTTTTCGCGTTAAAAGAGGCTAACAATATCGCTCATGGAAGTGCGCTTTCTATTCCTGATGTTCAGGCGATGGAATCCTATCTAACGGAAAAACTGAAGTTAACCGGATTTGATAAAACGCAATACGCAAAACAAATTTACACAGATGTAAACAGGTATTTCGACCACTACAGACCCATCTTGTCTACGAATAATCAGCTTAAACATTGTTTGACTGACTACGTAGACGAGATCAATAGGTTGGCACCGCAGCTAATAAGACAAAGTGGTGAACTAAGGGGGCTGCAAAACCTCAGGCACAGTTGACCCGAATAAAGCAGGAATAAGTCAACACGAGCAATGCGACAATGACAGGATTGTAAATGAGGCATTATCGACCAGGGCGCATCAAGTGGTATGCACCTCAGGGCGTTAAATTTGAATATTTTATCGCTGCGAACTAAGTGTTACTTCCAATACCATACTTGTCATTCTTCTTGCATGCACATGCTTAAACCTAAGTGGTAATTTTCATGCCAGGTTGTTTTCGGTTAATTTAGAAGTGAATTGTAATTGTATGTCGTTAAAAAAATTTGCCATTCGAAGTGTAAGAAGTCTTGTATTGGTCAAGCTTTCCGGCGAATGGAGCATGTCCACCGACCTCAGCTATCTATCTGAATTGGCTGAACATATAGCGCGCGTAAAAGCGCGCAAATATTGTGTGTTTGTGGATATGAGAGGGTGGCAACTCGAGCAGCCCGTTGCGCATGAAGTAGCGAAAACGGATGTACGATTTGACCGGCGCTCTCAAAAAGGTGAGTGTTGGCTCCAAGCAACACCACAGCAAGCAAACTATTTGGTGAAATTTTTTAGCGCCGTGCGTTTTCCACTATGTCGTACGGTTGCAAAAAATGAAGTGATCGAATGGGCTAGAGAATTGGTTGACGAGGACTTAGTTGTTACACTAGACAAATGGATAGATACCGACCTTCGTGATATCGAAAAAATTTTCCCTTCAAATTAACATTTAAGATAGCATCCTGTTTGTCTACTACTATAATGTCGGCGACTAAACAAAGCGCGTAGCAGCGCACCTACTTTTTCATTTACCAAAAAGGTGATTCACATTGTCCAATTGGAATATTGAGCAAGCTGAAAAAATGTATGGCGTCTCTCAATGGGGCGGCGGTTATTTTCAGATAGGTGAAAACGGCAATGTTCAAGTATTGCCTGATCCTAACAATTCCTCAGTCAAAATTGATTTTAAAGCGGTGATTGACGAAATTTGTGATGAGGGCGTGCAATTCCCAGTGGTAGTTCGCTTCCACGATATTCTGCGATCCCAGGTAGCAGCCCTGAACCTATCGTTCAGAGAGGTTATCGCCGAGGCTGAGTACCAAGGTGAGTATCACGGTGTGTACCCTGTGAAAGTTAATCAGATGCGCGAAGTGGTTGAAGAAATCGTTGATGCTGGTCAAGCCTTTAATTATGGGCTGGAAGCAGGCTCAAAAGCGGAACTGCTTACTGTTCTGGCAATGAACACCAATGAAGGTTCGCTAACCGTTCTTAATGGTTATAAAGACGAAGAATTTATGCGTCTGGCGTTGCTTGGAAGAAAGCTTGGCCGCCGTATGGTGGTGGTTGTCGAAAAATATTCAGAACTTTTACTTTTGGTGAAAACGTCTAAAGAACTTGGCATTGAACCCATTATTGGCGTACGCGCTAAAATGACGGTCAAGGGGCGGGGTAAATGGGAAAGCTCTGGAGGCGAACGAGCCAAGTTTGGCTTAACCATTACCGAAATCATCAATACCGCCCGTTACCTTGAAGAACAGGGGATGAGTCATTGCCTTAAATTATTGCACTTCCATATCGGCAGCCAGTTGACCGATATACGTGCAGTTAAAGAAGCCATGACCGAAGGAGCGCGAATTTACGCTGAATTACACAAAATGGGTTTTCATCTCGATTACGTTGATGTCGGTGGTGGTTTAGGTATTGATTACGACGGCACCAAATCAACCAATGAATCCTCACGCAACTACAATATGCAAGAATATGTGGCGGATGTAGTGTATGGAATGAAAGAGGTATGTGATATGGAAGGCGTACCTCATCCTAATTTAGTCAGTGAAAGTGGCAGAGCCATTACCGCCCATCACAGTTGTGTAGTGACCCAAATCGTAGGTGAAATCCGCTCTGATAGCTCAAAAATGGCGACAGACGAAGTGGATGGAGAGCACATTTTTGTAAAGAATATTCGTGAGCTGGCTGAATCGTTTGACGAGCAAACAAACATGCAGGAGGTGTTTAATGACGCTTCGCAGTGGAAAGAGCAAGCCTTAGACGCCTTTAAATTACGCGTGCTGACATTAGAAGAGCTGGGTAAAATAGAAACGCTTTATTGGCAGATCATGGGACGGCTGCATGAATACTATTCTACGCAAGAGTATGTTCCGGAGGAATTACAGGAATTAAATTACAGTTTATCCTCTCAATACTTGTGTAATTTTTCTGTCTTCCAGTCGGCTGCCGACACCTGGGCCATTGAACAGCTTTTACCCGTGGTGCCGCTCACGCGTATGAACGAAGAACCCACCGTAAATTGCTCTCTGGTCGATATTACCTGTGACAGCGATGGTAAAATTGATCAGTTCACTATCGGTCGTGAAATTACCGATATTATGCCGATGCACAAGCTTCGAAAGGATGAAGATTATTATATAGGCTTATTCCTGACTGGCGCTTATCAGGACGTAATGGGCGATATGCATAATTTATTCGGACGCCTGAACGAAGTGCATATATTTAGCTATGACGACGACCCACAAGATTTTTACATCGAAGAAGTTGTGAAAGGCTCTTCCGTGGAAGATGTTCTAAACATTATGCAATACAACCCGAGAGCCATGGCCTCCGATGTTAAGCGCATGATAGATAAGCAAATTTCCTCTGGGAAACTCAACCCGCGGGAAGGCGTTAAGTGGACAGATTTCTATGAGAGTTGCTTAAGTGGGTATACCTACCTTAAGCCTTAAAAGCTTAGAGGGTGGCGGCATTAGTTTGCTGCCTCACCCTTTCGTTGGAAATAACGTTTCCAAAAGTCTGCGGTAGTGGTGTTGATAAGATTAGATTCAGCATTCATCAACATCACGTATCCGGACTTGAAATCGGGTGCAAATGCCACATCAGCCCGATACCCTTTCACCCATCCGCCGTGATAAACAATACGGTGTCCCCTGAAATTGTACACGCGCCAACCCAAGCCATAGTGCGCATCCTGAAGATCGCCACGCCAGCCTCTGCGATACGTTTCACGTTTTGTCTTAACCCGCGGGGCGGAAACGGTTTCGATGATTTCAGGCGGAACGATTGTAGGGAATTCGCCAAGTAATGCTTGTAAATAAATGGTCATATCACTGATACTGGCATTCACTCCCGCTGCCGGCGCAAAACGGTAATAATTACTCTCCACCTCGCCTTCTCGCCAGCGGTTACGTGCAATCGCTATGTGAGGTCGGGCCCACTGTTTGGAATTGACTAACGCACCTTTTCCAGCGCTGGCGTGCGTCATGCCCAAGGGCACAAACAACTGTTCTTGAAGTTGTCGATGGTAGGAGGTTTCCTCACTGAGAAGGTAATTTTCAATCGCACCGAAAAGCGCATTCTGATAGGTGTAACATTCTCCAGGCGCACAAATTGGTTCTAACTTGGCTAAATTTGATAACACTCTGTCCAGCGAATAATCGGCTTCGATTAAGTTGTCATAGGCGTTCGGCATAAACCCACTGGATTGCCCTACAATGTGCTCCAAAGCCAGGCTATTCATACCTTTACCCACAAATTTTTGCTGCGGAATCAGTTCGCCGATTTTGGTGTCCCAGCTCAACTCTCCTTGCTCTACCAGTTTTGCCATCAGTAATCCGGTAAAAGTTTTTGATACCGAGGCCAAACGGAAAACCGTGTCTCTATTGATGGCTTTTCCATGCGCATGTGTTTTACCGTACACATAGATTTTAGGTGTTTCACCCTGTTGATAATAAACAAACGCATAACCAGGGATGCGGTACTTTTGCGCTTCTCTTTTTACTTTGCTGGCGTAATCCTGTAGCCACTCATCATCTGCACGCACTGAGGTGATGCCTATTGTCATGAGTAAAATTAGGAATAGGTGCGATAAAAATCGCATAAGAACAGGCAATGTCACCCCAGAAATTGATTATTGTTGTAGCGCGTTATAAGGGTTCGCATGGAGCTATTATGCTGGGGTGAGTTTTCCGGATCAACTGCTGTTTTAAGCTTACTCTTTAAAAACTATCTTTCCTGGTGCACAAAGAGGACAATATTCAGTTCCGAATTCATCGCATACGTGCGAACGAATACCACTACACTAAAGCTGTTAATATCAAGGTTAGATTGTTTATTATGCTGAAAAATGACGTCCAGACATATGAGTTAGCGCGGAAAAGCCGTGACAGGCGCTTCGATGGCAAATTTTATGTTGGCGTTAAAACGACCGGTATTTTTTGTCGGCCCATCTGCCCAGCCAGATTACCTGCTGAAGCGAATGTTGAATACTTCCAGTTTGCTGCACAGGCTATGGATAACGGTTACCGCCCCTGCTTACGGTGTCGCCCTGACAGCGCGCCAGGTTCCTGGGCGTGGCAAGGGGTAAATACGACGGTAAGCCGTGCACAAAAACTACTCAGCGAGATCCCTGCGCACTCTATACAGCATATTGCCAATCGTTTAGGGATAGGTTGCCGTTATCTTAATAAACTGTTCACCGCGCATTTGGGAGTGACACCCAAACGGTTTCAGTTGTGTAATCAAATGATGCTGGCTAAGCGGCTCTTACAGAACACCGCGTTACCGGTAGATATGGTGGCACAAGCGGCAGGGTTTGCTTCTACCAGGCGATTACAGAGTCAATTACAGCAGCATTGGAAACTCACTCCCACTGCGCTGAGAAAAACAGTCTCTGCTGATATCCCCCCTAACCAAGTGCCCGCTATCACATTTAAACTCGCCTATCGTCCACCGTACAATTGGGAGTGGGTGCGGAATTTTCTTTCCTTACGCGCAATCGAAGGGGTCGAAACCCTCACCGCAAATTCCTATTCGCGGGTATTCGAAATTAACGGTGTCGGCGGACAGGTGCTCGCTGTGCATCATGCTGATCAGTATGCTTTTGAAATCCAAATTAAGTTGGAAGATCTTAAATACCTGCAGAAAGTCATTCAAACGGTCAGTCGGGTGTTAGATATTGACGCTGAACCTGAACTGATAGAGTATGCGCTGGCAAAAGGTGGGCTAAAGCCAACCCAAATATGTAAAGGACTTCGCATCCCTGGTGCCTTCAGTACATTTGAAGCGGGCTGCAGAGCAATTTTAGGACAACAGGTTACCTTAATTGCTGCTACAACACAGCTTAATAAATTGGTGACACACTTGTCTCATTCATCACAATACGGAAAGGTATTCCCTGCGCCATCCGCCGTCGCGAAAAGTGATTTAAGCTTTTTGCGAATGCCTGAACAGCGAAAAAAGGCGTTAAGGGCATTTGCCCAGCTATTTAATGAAAGCGTTGCTGAACGGCCACAGAATAATGCCATTCTTAACATAAAAGGAGTCGGTCCATGGACATTAAACTACTTTTTAATCCGTGGCTGTGGAGAACCTGACATTTTTTTGGATAGCGATTTAGTGGCACGTAATATGGCTGCGAAATTTTCCACCAACGCTGATATGGCGTCACCCTGGCGCAGTTATCTCACCCTGAATTTGTGGTACCTTGCCACGCTGGAGAAACAGCATGTTAAATCAATATAATCAATTTATTGAAAGTCCACTGGGTTTGGTTGAGGTTACCGCCAGTGCAGAAGGCCTCACGGCGGTGAGATTTTGTGAAGCGTTGCAGAAATGTCATCCGAATCATTATACTCAACAAATCTGTGAACAACTACAGGCTTACTTTGCCAACCAGCTAACAGAGTTTTCTGTCCCTCTATGTCCTCAGGGGACCCCATTTCAGCAACAGGTTTGGCGTGCGCTTACCACTATTCAATATGGGGAAACCGCCAGCTATGGCGATATTGCTCGGTATATAAAAAATGAAAAAGCGGTCAGAGCGGTGGGGATGGCGAATGGTCGCAACCCAATTGCTATCGTTATCCCCTGTCACCGAATTATCGGCAGTAACGGTACCTTAACAGGGTACGCAGGGGGATTAACACGTAAAGCCTATTTGTTGGCGTTGGAAAAACAGGAACGAGAATGCCCGTAAAAGATTTGATGGCTTTATTGTTACTCGGCGCGATCTGGGGTGGTTCCTTCATTTTTATGCGTGTGGCCGCGCCTGAATTTGGGATTTTCGCATTAGTAGAAGTGCGTACTCTACTGGCTACCTTAGTGTTACTCCCCGTGCTCGCGTGTAGAGGTGGTATGCGGGACATAGTTGTACACTGGAAGGCGATAGCGTTAATTGGTGCGGTCAATACCGCCATCCCTTTCGTTTTATTTAATTACAGTAGCTTGCACTTGGAAGCAGGCGTGAATGCCATTTTAAATGCTACTGCGCCTATGTTTGGCGCCGTAATAGCGTTTTTGTGGTTAAGTGACAAACTGTCCAAACAAGCAGTAATCGGCCTGTGCCTGGGTTTCGTTGGTGTGGCGGTGATAAGCGCACAAAAAATCGGCGACCAGGGCATAAGTATATTTCCTATCATTACTGCGCTATTAGCCACCACATGTTACGGTCTCGCCGCTAGCATGATGAAAAAGTATCTGCAGGGCGTCAGGCCCTTGGCAGTCGCCACGGGTAGCCAGGCATCCGCGTCATTATTTCTGTTACCCTTTGCGCTTTATACGCTGCCTGCAACCATGCCTTCTATCGTTGCGTGGAATAACGCGATTGCATTAGCAGTATTTGGAACTGGTATAGCTTATATTCTCTATTTCAGTTTAATCGCAAATGTCGGGCCGGCTAAAGCAATTACGGTCGCGTATCTGGTGCCGTTATTTGGAATTGTGTGGGGCGTGGTGTTTTTAAACGAGACATTGTCGTTGCAAACCCTTTTGGGTGGGGGGCTGATTTTGACAGGTGTTGCCCTGACTACCGGTTTTTCCCCGTCGCTCTTCAGGAAAAAGCGCGGCAAAAAGATAGAGCAAGCCAATTGCCGGGCCGAATAGTTGCTGAAGCTTTAAGACCAGTTTGCCTATTCTATTAATTGCATACGAACCAAGTTGCAGCCATCTCGTTTGGCCTGGTAAAGCGCATCTTCTGCATTAATGGTCACCTCAGCCATGGGGCGGGGAGTGGCGGTAAAAGAGACGCCAAATGAGGCGGTGATCTTAAGTTCAGGGCGACTCTCTGGTCCACAAAGCGTTGCAATGCCATAACGTAACTGTTGCGCAAACTCGAGCGCATCATGGGGACCTGAAAGGGGGCGTAGAATGATAAATTCCTCGCTGCTCCAGCGACCCAAAACGTCAGTTTCATTCAGCTGACTAGATAAATAACTGGCTACTTTGTCAAGCACTCCATCGGCGACATTTCTTCCATAGGTATCGCTCAAATGCGAGAAGTTATCTACATCCACCAGAATAACACTTACCGATTGGTGTTGATCCATCAGTTTGAGGTAATAAGACTCCATTTCCTCTCTGGGAGGTAAACTGTAGCTACTGCGTATAAAGATGTCCGCATTTATCCCCCGCCTGAAATAATACAATAAATGATACACCATCAAGAATAAGGAAAATATCACCACCAGTAGCGTGACTACACTAATGATAAAGCCCTGAGAAATTTCAGATTGTCGTTTTTGCAACGGGCTGAGCAGGTATACCGTCCAATTAAACTGATTAAGCTTTACCTCTGCAACGAGATAATCTTCATGTTCAATGGTTATCAGCCGGTTATTGAGGTCGCGTTGCTGCTGTACATCATTAGGCAAACTAGCATACCACGCCAGTTCTGATAGATTGGTGAAATTGGAATTATCTGCCATCAATTGCGGATCAGAAGACAACATAATGTCACCGTTTTCGTCCACAAAAAGAAAATCGTAGCCGAATTGCTGTTTGTACGTATTAAAGATATTAACAAAACTGCGTAAACTTTTACCGATGCCAAAAAAACCTAAAAACTCGCCATAATCGTTAAATATTTTAATGTCGATAAAAAAGTGCGGATCTTCCCATTTGCCGATGTCAGCGACTTTATTTTGCGGCAAATCCTTGTACTTAAAATACCAACTCACGTCGCCCTCTGTAAGTGAGCGTTTACTGCCGTCAACATCGTACTGTATTCTAACTTTTTCACTGGCTAAAAAGAAAAATAGGTCAAATTCAGATTGCAATCGTTCCAACGTACTGAAGACGGCTTTTTCATCTAGTGTATTCGCGTTTAACAAGTCTTCCACCTCTTGCGATTTGCCCAGCACTTCCGATACGTGCAGGGGCTTTAGAAGCTGTTCAACGATCAATGAAACGGCGGGAGATAGGGATTGTTGTTGGGCCCGGCTCTGTTCAGCAACGATGTTAGTAATACTGACATGTACAAGCGTGACAAGAGAGATAATAACAATGGCAAACAGCAACAGAAAACTTCTGTGCAACATCCTGAAGGCTTTCACAGGTTACGCGGACTCCATGTGTAACATTACAAAGCTGTTAATGTTTTATTATAATAATTTCGCTCAAGTATACCTGCGCAAAAATTAATCTTCCAGAAAAGCCTAATGATCTTTTGGGCAAGTATTACGGCATATAAATAATACATTCAGTCGCTGACTTAATCAGCGGGCTTAGTTACACTATTTTCATTATTCAAATCACTATCTGTTTACATGGGAAATATTATGGGGTTTTCAGTAGTCATTCTGGCTGCAGGCAAAGGGACGCGGATGAAGTCATCTTTACCTAAAGTTTTACATAAAGTGGGTGGCATACCCATGGTTCAACGCATCATCAATACAGTAGAGGCTATGTCTGCCCAGAATGTTCACCTGGTGTATGGACATGGAGGCGACCAGCTTAAATCTGCTGTGAACGGAAAGCATTTGAACTGGTGTTTACAAGCTGAACAACTAGGAACCGGGCACGCGGTTAAGCAGGCTGCTGAACATATTCAGGACGACGAAGATGTGATGATTCTGGTGGGGGACGCACCATTGATTCAGCAGCAAACATTGGAACGGTTAGTTGCAGTGAAAGCAGAGTGTGATTTGGCGCTGTTAACCGTGGAACTGGACGATCCCACTGGGATGGGACGGATCGTGCGTAATGGTGAACAAATCACAGCCATCGTTGAACACAAAGATGCCAGTGAAGCGCAGCGAAATATTCGTGAAATCAATACAGGTATGATGATCATGGGTGGCGCAAATTTAAAACGCTGGTTAAACGCCCTTGGCAATGACAACGCCCAAGGCGAATATTACTTAACCGATGTAATTGAAATGGCCGCAAAAGAAGGGAAGGTTATTAAAGCCGCCCAGCCTGACTCCGCCGTCGAAGTGGAAGGCGTTAACAACCGGATTCACCTTGCCGGTATTGAGCGTGCTTTACAACAGCGTGAGGCGGTTAAGCTGATGACCAACGGGGCCACTTTAGCCGATCCAGCGCGCATTGATGTTCGTGGCAATGTTTCCACAGGCCAGGATGTTTTTATCGACATCAACGTGATCATGCAAGGCACAGTGACAATCGGTCACAATGCGTCTATTGGCGCCAATTGTGTATTAATTGACTGTGAAATAGGTGACAACGCAGTAATTGATTCTCATTCGGTTATCGAAGGGGCCAGTGTAGGCGAAAACTGTACAGTAGGCCCGTTTGCTCGTTTGCGCCCAGGAGCCGTGATGAAAACTGACGCGAAGGTGGGTAACTTTGTGGAAATGAAAAAGTCGGTGTTAGGGGAAGGAGCTAAGGCCAATCATCTCACTTATCTTGGCGACGCAGAAGTGGGTGCTAAAGCGAACATCGGCGCCGGTACCATTACCTGCAATTATGATGGTGTCAATAAATCTAAAACTATCATCGGTGAAAATGCCTTTATCGGCTCTAATTCATCCTTGGTAGCGCCTGTTAAAATTGGAGAGGGAGCCACAGTGGGTGCGGGTTCGGTTATCACCTCAGAAGTACGTAAAGATGCATTAGCGGTTGCCCGAGGTAAACAACGTAATATTGAAGGGTGGAACCGACCAGTCAAAAAGAACGACTAAAAGGGGAAGCAGCATGGCATTAACAACGTTAATTGTAGGGTTTGGCTATGCTGCGCGAACTTTTCACTTACCATTTTTGCATGGGTTAGACGACTACCACGTCACTGGCGTGGTATCTTCTGACCCAGGTAAAGTCAGACACGTCTTACCCGACTGCACGGTCTATCCTTCCCTCGAATTGGCCCTCGCGACACAGCACTTTGACCTGGTGATCATAACCACCCCTAATCCGTTGCATGGGGCGCAGGCCAGGGAAGCATTGCAAGCCAATTGTCATGTGCTGGTCGAAAAACCGTTTGTGCTATCTAGCGCAGAAGCTAAGGCGATAGTAGCAATAGCTGATGCAAGAGGATTACGGATATGCGCGTTTCACAACCGGCGTTTCGATGGGGATTTCGTCACTGTTCGTCGCCTGGTCACATCAAACAGACTGGGAGACATCAAACATATTAATTCTCGCTTCGACCGGTTTCGACCTCATCCCAGAGACCGTTGGCGTGAAAACGCAGGCGAAGGAAGTGGTATCTTCTGGGATCTTGGCCCTCATTTAATTGATCAAGCTATCCTCTTATGCGGGAAGCCGAAAAGCATAAGTGGCTATTTACACATCATGCGCGATAAGGGTCAGTCCGTCGATAATTTCGAATTGACGCTGCATTATCCTAGTCTAAATTACCATATCGGCAGCTCGCCGTTGCAGGCCAATGAAACTTTGCGGTTTGAATTACAGGGTACACAGGGTAGTTATCGCCAGTACGGGTTGGATCCTCAGGAGTTGCAGCTGAAACAAGGAGGATCGCCCTTTACTAAGGACTTTGGAGCGGGCGCGAACGATGGGCTGCTGTGTACACCAGAAAACTGTGAAGCAATATCCCTCGAAACCGGCCGTTACCTTCAATTCTTTAAACAATTCGCACGCTCCATCACGGCGAATGTAGCGCCCCCGGTAAGTGTAACGGAGATGCTTACCAATATTGAGGTTTTAGCCACGGTTGCAAACTGCGCTGCTAGCAAAAGTGGTCACATATCAATCGAATTATAACCTGAGATAACAAAACATACTCAACAGACACAAATAATGCTTGCAATTCGAAATATAAATATTACGATAACTTTCATGTCGAAACTTAATCTTTCGAAATATGCTTAAAAGGAATACGCAACAGCGTCGACGCGCGATTATCGAACGTCTCAATACAGAGGGCGAGGTCGCGGTAGATCAGCTTGCTCAACTGTTTTCTACGTCTGAAGTCACTATTCGTAAAGATCTTGCTGAATTGGAACGGAACGGGTTGTTGCTGCGGCGTTTTGGTGGGGCAGTAAAAATTCCTGCAGAAATCGAAACTGCCGCAGAACATGAAGTTTCAAAACGAAAGTTAAATATTGCGGTGGCTGCAGCACAACTGATAAAAGACCATCACCGGATTATTATTGACAGTGGCAGCACGACCGCTGCCCTGATGCCGTTATTGTCTGGTAAGCGGGGGTTAGTGGTCATGACTAATTCTTTGCATGTGGCGCACACGTTATTGGAACTTGAGAATGAACCGCAAGTTCTCATGACAGGCGGTACCTGGGATTCGCTATCCCATTCCTTCCAGGGGCAAATGGCTGAATCAATGTTGCAGGCTTATAATTTCGACATAGCATTCTTAGGTGCCGCCGGTCTTGATCTTAAACGGGGTACGACCACGTTTAATGAGTTGACTTCACTTAGTCGAGTAATGGCAGAGGTATCATCTAAAGTAGTGGTGATGGCTGAATCTGAAAAGCTAGCCCGCAAGATCCCAAACGTAGAATTACCCTGGTCATCAATCTCAACATTGGTGACTGATAGTGAAATAAATAACGAAGCAATTAAACAAATTAAAGCATATGGTGTAGATGTTATCTGCGCCGCTGAAAGCAATTAGGAGCCATGTATGTGCGGAATAGTGGGCGCAGTCGCCGAACGGAATGTAGTTGAAATTTTACTGGAAGGCTTAAAACGCCTTGAGTATCGAGGGTATGATTCGGCAGGGGTTGCCTTATTGGAGCAGGACGGTTCACTGACTCGTATCCGCCGAACCGGAAAGGTTCAGGAGCTGGTAGATGCTGTGGCTCAAGGAAGCGCGCTTGGTACCACCGGGATTGCCCATACTCGTTGGGCCACCCATGGCGGGGTAACGGAAGCTAATGCCCACCCGCATTTTTCCAGTGAGCGTGTGGCAGTGGTGCATAATGGTATCATCGAAAACTATCAGAGCCTGCGTGAGTCATTGCGAGAAAAAGGCTACACCTTTACCAGTGATACAGATACAGAATCCATTGCTCACTCTGTGCATGAAGAATTAAAAGCGGGAGCGTCGTTGCTTTTAGCGGTACAAAATTCGGTTAAGCAGTTTCACGGCGCGTATGGCACCGTAATTATGGATAGAGAAGACCCATCACGTCTGGTTGTGGCGCGTTCAGGCAGTCCTTTAGTTATTGGTTTAGGCCTGGGCGAAAACTTTATCGCTTCTGATCAAATGGCGTTATTGCCGGTCACACGCCGCTTTATCTTTCTTGAAGAAGGTGATGTAGCAGAAATTACCCGTCGCGAAGTGACTGTTTTTGATAAAGACGGTCAGTTAGTGGAACGCGAAGTGATTGAATCAAATGTTGAACACGACGCAGGTGATAAAGCGGGTTATCGTCACTATATGTTAAAAGAAATCCATGAGCAGCCTACCGTTGTGCGTAATGCGCTTAAAGGCCGCCTGGGTGAGAAGGATATCGAAGCAGATATCTTTGGTGCGGGTGCAGACGATATATTTGCCAAGGTCAAGCACGTCCAGATAATCGCCTGTGGCACCAGTTACCATGCAGGGATGACCGCTCGATACTGGCTTGAACAATATGCCAACGTGTCTTGCGGCATCGAGATTGCTTCGGAGTTCCGCTATCGCAAATCTGTGGTACATGAAAATAGTTTATTAGTGACAATTTCACAATCAGGGGAAACGGCCGACACATTAGCCGCACTCCGTCTGGCAAAAGAGTTAGGTTATATGTCTAGCTTGACGATATGTAACGTACTAGGCTCCTCTTTAGTTCGCGAGTCTGATTTGGCGTTTATGACCAAAGCCGGTGCAGAAATTGGTGTGGCCTCAACCAAAGCGTTTACCACTCAGCTTACCGCATTTTTGATGCTGACCATTGCGTTAGGTAAACACAATGGTCTTAGCGAAGAGCATAAAGACAATATCATTACTGCACTGCACAGCCTGCCATCTAAACTTGAAGAAACGCTTGCTATTACCCAGGGTATAGAAGATTTGGCGGAAGAGTTTGCAGATAAAAACCATAGCTTGTTCCTTGGTCGCGGTGATCAGTATCCTATCGCCATGGAAGGCGCCCTTAAGCTGAAGGAAATTTCGTATATTCATGCAGAAGCCTACGCGTCAGGTGAACTTAAACATGGTCCGCTTGCGTTAATTGACGAAGAAATGCCGGTGATAGTGGTGGCGCCAAATAATGAGCTGTTGGAAAAACTAAAATCCAATGTGGAAGAAGTGCGTGCGCGCGGCGGGATCATGTATGTGTTTGCTGATAAAGACGCACACTTTGCATCTGATGAGACAATGCGTGTGATAAACGTGCCTCACTGTGAGTCACCTATCGCCCCCATTATATACACCATTCCGTTACAGCTGCTTTCCTATTATGTAGCGCTAATTAAGGGAACGGACGTAGATCAACCGCGCAATCTTGCTAAATCGGTGACGGTAGAATAGCGCCCTGTATTGGGAACGTGTTGTGCACGTTAAATAATGTTTGAAACACTGTTTAATGTGCACTCGTCTTAAAAAAGATAGAAACTTTCAAGAACGCTACTGGATAACATGTCCTGATCAAAAAACTGTCGATTCAATGTAAAGGTGTATCGCCATTAATGTATAACAGCCAGTTCGTCGACAAACGCGATCTGGCTGCCTTTTTCTCTCCTTCAGTTTTCCTTCCATGTGGTTATTTTTAAAGGCTTTGACTATCGTCAGCTGGCAATGAGCAAACCGGAACGAGTGCTGCATTTGATTCTACTCGTCAAACCCCGCGTAAAGATTTTGATATGGGACTTTCCAAAAGAGGGTATCAATAGCACGTGTAAGTGAGCATTCACTTTTGTTGATATCGGTTATATTATATTTAATTTGTCATGACTGTGTTTTGCGCAATTTGATAGCGGTCAATACTGAAAGTTTGAAGGACATTTGTGTCCGTTAGATGGTCTTTCAACCTACTTGCTCTGGACTAAGATGATTTAGGTTATGTGTTCGTTGCAGACGAACATCGTACGTAAGTCACTTGATGATTATCGCTTTACTTTCGATGCAATGAGTTACTTGGCTCACAACGAATATTTAGAGCCTGCAACGAACGCCATTCATATTATCTTCGACGAATAAAGACTACATAACACACTTCATGTTCAGGAGGTGGTGATAACTGACTTGTTAAGGAAGTTCTTTGCGTATATTGGCTTAGCTGGGCATCGAAAAAGCATGATTCCCTTGATAAAAAAATTAAAAATTTCATCAATAAAGTTGGAATCTATAAAATAAAACATCTGTACATAAACTTTTGACTATACTTACTCTCGTTCAAGTTCTGCTGTAACGCCTGGACACTACTAAAAATTTTACTTAAGGAGTGAAAGGATGAAAAGTAGGGTAATTGGATTATTATGCTTAGTACTTAGCTGTACTGTGATGGCAAAAGACCGCTTAAAAGTTTACGAAGATTACGATTTAGGCACTGAAATAATTGCCATGACTACCGTCAAAGTGGATCCCAATATGGGTGATGTATATCTTGCCGGGCTTAAAGAAAGCTGGGTTAAGGCGGTTAAGATACAAAAGGAAATGGGCTATATAAAAGATTGGAAAATATATGGCAGTGACCTCCCCGTCAGCGGTGACTTCAACATGGTACTAATGGTTTTCTTTGATAATGCCGCCGATATGGAGCCAAGCAAGGAAAAGTACACCGAATTTATGAAGAAGTGGGGCGAGGAAAATGAAAAGATGTCGAACAAGATTTCTGCCACTTACCCCGAAGTAAGGAGCCTAACTGGTGAATACCGACTAAGAGAAGTAAAAATGAAGTAAAGCCAGTCAATTTATTGAAAAGGCGGTCTTAATTTTCAGAACGTCTTTTCTTCTTATGGGGCTGTTAAATCGCTCGCGAGAATTATTCGCACCATCCATTATGTTCACCCGTGTTGCGAGCCAGCTTACGCAGTTAAAATCGTTCCGAAGATTTTGTGGAACGAAGATCCTATATAGCGGAGCTCACTAAAAACAAAAACTGACACACCGATCGGTAACTCGTGCAGTAAATTCGAACCCAAATTTGTTTCAGTTATGCTGCAGCATCTTTTCTTCTTTGTCGTTACTAGTTTTACTTCATATTCAGCTGATAGAATGTCACTGATAAGCTCTAGCCGCCATCTGTTGTCTGAAGCAGTATAATCATCAAGTCCCGCCAAACTCCCCCTTATTATCGCATGGTAAACTCGGTATAAAGAATCTTCCCAGTCAGTAATTTACTTTTAACACAAGCTCGATGAACCAAATATAATATTATTTGCGGGAATAAAATTAATACTTACTTACAGCCCGTCGAATTCCAACAAAGAATATTTTAAGACCCCTTCTTCATTCGTAAGTTTTCATCGACGTTTAACATAGCTAAAAGCTGCTTACGTAAACCATATTTAAAACGCGAGAATCTAACAGCGTAGGTATATAAACCGAATACTGATGACTGCTCTCTTTATCTTTTCTACCATTTTTTAATTATGCTCAACAATATACCTTGCATTGCAAGGTATATTGCATTATAAAATAGAAACTACATAAATTTAGCAGCATTCAGAATGGAAAAAGATAATTCAGCGGCGAAGTGGGATGTGCAATTGCGCAAAGGCACCCTCGACATGGTCATTCTTGCCGCGCTTAAAGGGCGCTCCTTGTACGGTTTGGCTTTGTTAAACCTTCTACAAAAGTTAGAAACTACTGCTATTACCGAAGGTACCTTGTATCCACTCCTCGATCGTTTGAAAAAAGAAGGCGTCGTGAGCGCCCAATGGGTACAAGAAGGCACGACCAGACCCAGAAAATACTACTCCTTAACACCAGAAGGGAAGGCAAAACTCAACATTTTAACCGAGCGCTGGCGCAAATCGGTCAGCGATATGGAATTCCTACTCGCCAACCCTGGACCGGCGACGTTCTAAGACCAAGGATATTACTATGAATTACGATAGACAGATAAATCAGTACTTAATAACCTTAGCTCAATACATGTCACGATTGGATACACAACAAGCAAACGAAGTTATCAGAGAGATTGAAAGCCACATTTACGATGTTATCGATAACGCCGAAATTGAGGGCAGACCTATCGCCATCGATGAAGTATTAGCTCGCTTTGGCTCACCAAGGCAACTCGCACAGCAATACAGTGATCATTTGCTCATGGGCACTCCACCCCCGCCAGGATTTACCGCACTGCGAAAAATAAAAAAAAGCGTCACAGCGGGAGTATTCTATGGCTCTGGCATTGTCGGCTACATTTTGGGCGCAGTGCTTATTATCATTGGTATTTTAAAAGTCTTTATGCCTGAATCAGTAGGTGTGTGGGTCAATGATCACGGCCAAAGCATCATTCTGGGCGTTGTTGAACAAGCACCACTTTCGAGCGATGAATTACTCGGTATCTGGTTAATTCCTGTGGGCATTGCTACTGGTTCGTTGATAACGTATCTGACATACCGTTTGCTCAGCGTACTCAAGCAATATCGTGAACACTAAGGGGGAACCGAGATGAAAACCTTACTCCGATATCTGGGTCATTTTGCAGCCGTGAGTACAGTTCTACTGGTGTTGGGCTTTGCTTTACTTATCAGTCAACATGGTACAGTAGGGTTTCCTGCCGACCCATTAGCAAAAACGGTTGGCAATGAAGGCCCCCACGTTTTCTTTGACGGCGGGAAAGTTCGAGCCGAATACATTCGTGGTAACCGTGATGACGGTTTTTACAAAGAAACGGTGCCATTGCAATTAGAAGGAAGTAATCAGTTAGACGTATACTTCCCCCTCACAGATTCCACGTTCCAGGTTGACTACATACCGGTGGTGGAAACGCCACCTTCCATTTACTCAGACAACGCGCCAATTCTTGCTATATCAGATCTAGAGGGCAATTTGGCGACATTTATCGACTTTCTAAAAGCTCATAAGGTGATTAATAACGATAACCAATGGCAATTTGGTAACGGCCATTTGGTGCTCATCGGTGATATGGTCGATCGCGGTTATTCGACAACGCCTTTATTGTGGTTTATCTACAAGTTAGAACAAGAAGCTCAGCTAGCTGGAGGTAAACTGCATTACATAATCGGTAACCATGAAATCAAAAACTTACAAGGCAACTTTTACTCAGCGGCCGACAAATACTTTGCAATAGCGGGTATTTTAGAGCGCCAACAGTACGAGTTGTTTGGTCCAAACGCCGCCATTGGGCGGTGGTTAGCCAGTAAGAATGTTATTGAAAACATCAACGGCCACCTGTTTGTGCACGGCGGCATTCACCCGGACATTAGCAAGCTGGGTATGTCAATTGATGAAATAAATGCTGTTGTTAGAGAACACTTCAGACAGTTTTATTATCCACGCGCAACCTTACAAAACCATATCGATTTACTCACTTCCACCATAACTGGCCCTGCTTGGTATCGCGGTTACTTTAAAGATGATGTCGATACACACCATGTTAAGCAAAGCCTGGAAGCGTTTAAAGCCAAAGCTGTCATTGTTGGCCACACGTTACAATTTAAAGTTAATGCATTGTTCGACAATCAAGTGTTCGCTATCGATGTTAAGCACCCGGATGACTACAACGTTAGCTTCCCCACAAAGTCATCTGAAGGGCTATTAATTGAAAATGGCAGCTATTACCGCCTGATGGAAGACGGCGAAAGGGTTGCAATTTAGCTGCCTTAGCCATGATACAAATGGCATGTACAACTCAATGAGCCAGCTACTTTTGTTAACCGGATAATACCTAGTAGGAACGGGTTAAAAGTGTAACTGTTTCGTTTTTTAACCGTAGCGAACAATTACAGAGACATTTTAGCGCCGTACTTCCAAAAATACCCGAGGTCTGTTGCATGAGGATCATCCCTTTTCGAAACAGCTTTAGAAGCGTACTTTTTATAATTTCCACAGGCGTGTGCCCTTTCTTCCTACTTTACCCACCTCCCCGCGTCTCCTTATTTCACTTCCCGATTCTTCCACTACGCCTTTGAGTGATAAATTAAATCTGCCAAACCCGTAGTATTCTTTGCAACATAGGTAAGAGGCGTCAATAATTACGTTAAATCTCATTGTTAAAACTCAGCCGTTGAAAGTACAACTCACTACCAAAATTATCTGCTCAGCCGTGCTTTTGTTCCTTTGCATGAGGTGTGCGTGGTCCAACGAAAAAACGGTGACGTTTGTCTTCACTGCCGATATGCCGGTTGTCGGTGATGAACGTAAAGGCGCTTATGCTAGATTAGCGAGCCTGCTTGATGAGATTCGTTCTACTCAACCGGAAACGGTATTCTTATTTGGCGGGGCGAGCTTAGGTCCGAGTACAATGTCTGGGTTTGACCGCGGCGCCCATATAATTGATGTCCTCAATAGTTTAGAGCCGGATGTGATGGGCGTAAGCCAACGAGAATTCAGTTATTACGAGGATGAGCTTTCACTGCGGGCCTTTGAAGCTGGCTTTCCCATGGTGGCCAGTAATTTATTCGATCCCCTTACCCAAGGCACGCCGACAGGGTTGGTTGACCGTTTTCTCATCGAAAAAGGTAATTTAATCATCGGTGTGGTGAGTGTAGTACATCCCTCGGTGACTGAAGAGTATCCCTTATTGCGCGTGCAAGTTACCCCACCCAAAGAGCAAATAAACGCCAAAGCACAACAACTGCGAGCGGCAGGCGCTCATATCATTGTGCTACTTTACTCTCATCCTTCTTTATTTGTGCGAGAACAATTAGAGGAGGGGATTGTGGACTTAGCCTTTCTTACCGATCCCGATCTTGATATTCGTAACGAAGAGGAGATGTGGTCACACCCCCGCAATATTGCATTGCTTCAATATGCTCAGGCGGCAATAGTTAACTGTTCACTGCATGAGAATGGGAAAGAAATTCTAACTACTAACTGGAAGTTGTTTAACCTGGATAACTTTGTACCTGATCCAATCATTGCCGCTCAAACGACCGGATATACAATGCGTTTAAATCGATTGCTGGATGAGCAGGTCGGGCAATTGAAAACCGCGATGGATACCACAAGAAAAGCGGTTCGGGCTGGGGAAAATGCCTTTGCCAATCTACTGACCGACGCCATACGAAATTTTACAGAGGTAAATGTTATCCTGTTGAACGGTGGCATTATCCGGGGAGAAAACATTTATAAGGCAGGGGCAGTAATTACGCGCGGCGATATCTTTGAGGAATTACCTTTTCGAAATAAAGTGGCCACCTTAACGCTTAAAGGAAGCGCTATCAAACAGGCATTGGAAAATGGTCTAAGTATGCTCGAGACGCTAGAAGGGCGCTTCCCCCATGTGTCGGGTATGACGGTGACTTACAACAGTGACTTGCCAGCAGGGGAGCGCGTATTAAAGGTAGAAATTGATGGAGAACCACTTGATTTTGACCAAAATTATTCGCTGGCCACCACGCAGTATCTGTCCAATGGTGGCGACGGCTACTGGATGTTTAAAGAGCGGGAGACTGAATCGTTAAGCACAAAATTTCCGCCCTTACTTTCTGACATTGTTATCTCTAATATTCGCCGCCAGGGACAAATCAGCCCCGCCATTGAAAACAGAATGGTTGATATTGCTAACAGGTCATCTGGTGAGTAATCAAAAAGTTTCCTCCCATAAACATTCGAAGGTGCCTTTTTGGGGCGACAAACGGATCCCCCTTTCCGCTGTATTCTTATCTTCCATTGCCACCATAATTTTTCTCTTTTTCCTGGTCTCGGTACTGGCATTTTCTCGCTTACAAAACTTCAGTGCCATTATCACGCAACTTACCGAAGAGTCAGTACCCAAATTGGCGATATCAGGACGTATTGTGGGTAAAGTTAACCAGCTTACCTATCTCACCGAAGGGTTAACGCGAGCGCAAAACGAAGTGGTGCGAAGAGTTCTATTTACCCAGCTTCAATCACAAATTTCAGATATTCAACTGCTCGCGCTGGATCCTAATGCCGATCCTGCTTTGCAAGCGCATATTCAAGGCTTGGATCTGGAAATAAACGAATTAAATCAGCTGGTCAAAAGTAGGTTGGATATCGAGTCTGCGATTCAGGACAAACTCAAATCAATTTACCAACTCTATAACCAAGTCATGATCGTGCAGACAGATCAGCCAATGAGTAATCGCATTATAGATGACACCAACTGGAAAATAATATTCGCTGATATTGTAGCTATGTCTTCCAGGGTTGCGACTTTGGAAAGGCTCACAGAGATCAGGCAAATAGAGCGCGGATTAAAGGAGCAAATTAATAAATTAGCCATGCTGGTTCAGGGACTACCCGATAACCAAAGAAACGATGCGACCACGCAAATGCAGCTATTAAAAAAGCTGGTCATCGATAAAAGTGGTTTAGTGGAACAAAAAATAACGCATTTGCGTACAAAAGGCCGCACAACCGGACGCGGTAATTTTGTGCGTAATTTTATTCTCGATTATGCTGGCATGTCTGAGTATCGTGCGTATCAACTAAACGAAGCTACGCTTGAAAGAACCAAAGACACCACCGAACAAGTTAAACGGCAGGTAAGTGTATTAACGACAATTAGCGTGATCGCTATTCTGATACTGCTGGGGGTGCTTTATCTTATTCAATCGAGAATCGTTAATCGCTTAGAAAAATTAAATAGCTTTGTACGCGACCGCTTAGCAGGGCGTGACACCCCTCTTTCGATTACAGGCAATGATGAAATCTCCGACATCGCCAAATCCTTCGAAAAGTTTGCTTTAACTATTGAAAAGCAAAAACAAATATTAGAGGAGATTTCGTTATCCGATGGTCTCACCGGAATTGCCAATCGTCGCGCGTTTGATAATAGAATCGAGCATGACATTAAACTGGCTATTCGGCACCAATGGCCATTAACTGTCATTCTGTTTGATGTGGATCATTTCAAACTCTATAACGATTCCTACGGCCACGCGGTTGGAGATGAATGCCTGAAGGATTTGGCTACATCCGTGAAGAAAGTTATGCGACGAGATCAGGACTTTTTCGCTCGCTATGGTGGGGAAGAATTTGTCTGCATTTTGGCAAACACCAATTTTAAAGGGGCGAAAGCCGTCTCCGACACTATTCTACAAACCGTTCGAAATCAAGCTATCCCCCATCAGAAAAGCCCGATTACTGATTACGTCACCGTAAGTGTTGGTTCAGTAACAGCAACCCCTTCGCAGGAACAAAATATTTCACCTATACAGCTTCTCAAGCAGGCGGATCAAGCCCTGTATGAAGCGAAAGAGCAGGGTCGAAATAGAAAAGTGAATATGCGGTTACAGTAAACCGGTTTCCAAGGTAGCCGCTACCCTTTTTTTACACCGGTAAACTCTGCGATGGCAGCGGGTAAAGGCGCTGCCGTCACGGAAGGTGTTGGTTTCTGCCCGATTCGTTGCGGATTATGCTGCTATCTGACAGACAGCTGATAGGCACACATGCTCAGGGCACTGGCAACGTTCAAGGAGTCGATATTCCCACTTCCTGCGATGGTAAACGCAGTGGCATTAAATGCGCTAAGTGTGTCCTGGGGAACGCCGCGCGCTTCGTTGCCAAACAGGTAACATGAATAATCAGCAAAATCTGGGCGGGTAATGGAACTGCCGTTTAAATCCAGATAAGCGAAGGAATTAAACCGTGCAGCAAGCGAATGAATTGTTACCTCGTGTTCCAAGGGCAAATGGAAAATTGCCCCCATGCTCGCGCGCACCACTTTTGCATTGTAAGGATCAACACAATTGGGGCTAAGCAGTAACCTGAAATGACCAAACCAGGCCAGGGTGCGCATAATCGTACCTAAGTTTCCGGGATCTTGTATCTCGTGAAGGTAGATACACTTTTCCTGCTTGTCAGCCTTTAAATTTGCCGCATCTGTGGCCGACAGCGGCACACATGCCAGAATGCCTTGGGGAGTTTTGGTATCACTCAGCTGCGCCATCTGTTTTTTTGAAACTAGGCTGACGGGCCATTGACTGGCTTGGCTGTCAGCCCACTGTTGATATTCTTCGGTAACATAGATCCTAGTGGCTCGTCGGTAGGCTGGATTTTTTACTGCTTTGAACAGTTCCAACACCAAATGCTCTCCTTCAACAAGAAAATAACCGAATTGGTTTCGGTATTTTTTTTGATGCAGTTTTTTTACATCGTCTAGTTTCATGTTGAAGCTCTACCTGAATAAAGAGGAGAAAAATGTTGTTCAATTGTATCGGTTAATACGCATAAAGTCAGGCGCATTGGTAAATCTACAGCGGGGAGATTACAATGTGCTCCTTTAAATGCGCACACAGTAGATTGAGTTTATGGCAAAGTCTAAAACCAGTAAAAAGTGGATGGATGAGCACGTTAACGATCCTTATGTCAAAAGGGCACAGATTGACGGCTATCGTTCAAGAGCTAGTTATAAACTGATTGAAATAAACGATAAAGACCAATTGATTCGTCAGGGTGATATTGTCATGGATCTTGGCTCTGCGCCCGGCGGTTGGTCACAAATAGTGGCGCCTATCGTGGGCCAATCAGGCCGAGTGATTGCCTCAGACATCTTACCGATGGATAGTATTATCGGAGTGGACTTTATTCAGGGCGATTTCACCGAAGAGGCAGTGTATGACTCTATCCTTCAAACTCTCAACGGCGCCGAAGTGGACACAGTGATTTCCGACATGGCCCCCAACATGAGTGGGGTGAATACGACTGATCAATATGCCTCGATGTACTTAGTTGAACTAGCGCTCGATATGGCGCGCAATGTCCTTAAGCCGGGTGGAAATTTCTGTGCAAAAGTGTTTCAAGGGGTAGGGTACGACGACTACATGAAAGAAGTTCGAAGTTCGTTTACAAAGGTAGTGGTTCGTAAACCCGCGGCATCTCGCCCTCGTTCTCGTGAGGTATACATTGTTGGAAAAGGCTTTAAACGTTGATGTTTGCTCTTTATCTAAAAAAATAAAAAAAGGGGCCCTAGGGCCCCAAGTTAGGTCCAGGGATTAGACCAGGTAAGCAGGAATGAATCGGCTTGTGCAACGTATCTATAACGTTACGCCTTCAGCCACCAACATCGGGATAGGTATCACTTCATATAAACTAATATGTAGGCTGTAAATACACTAGGCCCAATCCACAAATGGGGGTATATATGTTACTAACTGGCTGGTAGATGTGATTAACGGTAGTCTGAACGAATTGGCATTTACCGTGAAACTCACCCGTAACGGCTTGATAGTAACCCAGAGAGCACAAGACGCATAATTCTATGTTGGCAGACATGGCTGATGGACATTCAGGCTGAGAGAACGCTGAATGAGCTGATTTTTGGGATAAATTAGAATTCACAACCTGAGAACAGATTTGCTTCGCTACGCTATTTTTAGTAATAATCGATTGTCTGTCTAAAGGTAGTCCCCCACATGTTCTCGTCGTTTATCAGAAACTTTCCCTCTCGATTATTTTGTTTATCGTCTACGTTGTTTTGGCTGATTATGAATACGCTGGCAGCGGATAATGCTTATCGAATTGCTATAGAATATGGGCGAAACCCAGTGTGGCATGAAGTATGGTTGCGCTATATTCCATGGTGGGGTAATTGGATAATTTTAACGCCAATCGTTATCGCCTTGATTAAGACTATAAGTTTAGATCCTAAACAACGCAGCAAGTTCATAGGGGTAAATCTTACCTTAATGATCCTGGTGATGTGCTTTTACTGGTTCATCACTGCCTTAGAAGTAGCTCTGATACAGGGCGATGTCACCTTACAGGCAATCGGTAACGTAATACAAGAAGTACTGCGCAGCCCAATGCACTTAGATGTTCTTATGTATCTGGCGGTGGCATGTATCGGCTTTAGTGGAATGTACTACAATCGGAGTCAAAAAGAAGCATTAGTAAATGTAAAGCTGACGAATCAGCTGCTGGAAGTGGAGCTGCAGTCGCTAAAATCACAATTGAGTCCACATTTTTTGTTCAATACCCTTAATACCATTTCTGGTCTTATACGCTTAGAACAAAAAAGCGAAGCGGTAATAGCGCTAAGCGAATTATCGAAGATGTTCCGAACCGTACTAGAAAATCAAAAAAAATCAACTAATTACGTTGCGTGAAGAAATGGCATTTATTCATAGCTATTTGGCCATTCAGAAAATTCGCTTTGAAGATAAAATTGAAATTGATACCCGCATAGACAAGACTGTGATGGAGGAAGAAGTGCCTTTCATGTTATTGCATACCTTGGTTGAAAATGCCGTGCAACATGGTTCTCAATTAGAGAGTAATCGTAATTTGTTACGACTTACCATTGAGAAAAGTACACGTCAGTTAGAAATTGTATTAACGAACCAAGCATGCAAGAAAAAGGGACATGCTGGATTTGGTATCGGCCTGGAAGTGAGTAAAAAAAGGTTGCATCATTTATATGGCCGCGAGGATCTGTTGACGTCACACACATCTGCGGATGGGGTTTACACTACACGATTAACCATACCCATTAGGGGGAATGATGTATAAAGTGCTCGTGGCGGACGATGAACGTATTGCCAGACAGTTAATCGTCAATTTGCTTGCCCAAGAAAGTGATATTGCTACCATTGTCGAAGCCAGGGATGGTAATGAGGCGCTTGAACTGGCCCATGGACAACAGCCAGATATCGTTTTTCTTGATATCCAGATGCCCGGTCAAACTGGAATTGAATTAGCCGCGAAGCTGCCTACCCATTGTGCCATCATATTCGTCAGTGCATATGAGGGGTTTGCGATTGATGCATTTGAATTGTGTGCCGCAGACTATATTTTGAAACCTTTTGATGACGCCCGCTTTTATAAAGCCCTCGACAAAGCTCGCACACACTTACAGACCCGCCTTCATATCGACCGTGACAGCATGGCTGAATTTTTTTCCCATGTGATGAGCGAGCAACACAACAAATACAAAAGCAGATTGGTGGTGAAGGAAACGGGACGCATCCGATTTATTAATGTGGAAAGTATCAATTATATTGAAGGCGCGGGGAATTATGTTGATGTGCATTTAAATGACGGGAGTCAGTTATTGCACCGGGAAACCCTCACTCGACTTGAGAGTCAACTTGACCCCACGGTGTTTGCTCGTATTCATCGTTCCACTATCGTGCGCCAGAGCAATATTAAAGAGCTTAAACCCGCGAACCGGGGCGACTATGAAGTCACCATGAAAAGTGGGGATAGATTGATTCTGTCACGACGCCATAAATTTCGCCTGTCTGACTTTATGGATTAAAAGAACCTGGCTTTTTTTCACCTGCTTCCCTCACGCTTTCACAGCTTATATTTTCTCTTGTGCATCACCAAACTCTTTATTCCCATCGATGCTACTTAACGCATTCAACTTGCTTAATTTCTGGTAGTCATTAAAACTAGTAACCGATTGAATAAAAATGGAAATTGTTTGATGAAAATAAAAACTACGCTGGCGGTGCTGTCGATGATAGCGATATGTGCACACGCCACAGAAGAACGAACGGTAAATAATGGGAATCTGGTCCTGCAAAATATCCCCGAAATCCCAGAGCAGGTGGTCGATAATTTAAATCAGTATCAGAATATTCGCTCGGCCCCTTTCGAAGCATTTAGTAAAGATGGAGACAGCGTGTTCATCACAACGCGTTTTGGTGATGTGGGCCAGTTGCATCGTGTGGATATGCCAGCGGGCGCTCGGCATCAGGTAACGTTTTTCAAAGAGCCCATTGGCGCGGTGGCGCGTCAACCCCATGCAGATTCTATTGCGTTTACCATGGATGCGGGTGGAAGTGAAAATTCCCAGGTTTTTCTACTCGATCCGAATACAGCCAAGAGTACCATGCTTACCGACGGCACGTCGCGTAACGGTGCACTGCAATGGAGTAAATCTGGGCAATGGTTAGCCTACCAAAGTACAGAACGTAACGGGCGTTCTAACGATATATGGATGATGGACCCGACCCAGCCAGAAAAACGCCGGGTGGTATTAGAGTCTACTGACGGCAGCTGGTGGGGCCCCGCCGATTGGAACAAAGAAGATAGCAAAATCCTGGCTCAGCAATATATTAGTGCAAGTGACTCACGTGTCTATTTACTTGATGTTGAATCTGGTGAAAAAACCTTACTGGATGGGAGCGATACATCGCCATCGGTTAATTACGCTTTAGCCTTCAGTGCAAATGATAACGGGTATTTTATTACTACTAATCAAAAAAGCGAATTTACTCAGCTTGCCTATCGCGATATGCAGCAAAACAAACTGACAATTATCACCGACAAAATTAACTGGAATGTGGAAGGATTTGCCATCAGTAATGACGGTAAACGTGCTGCCTTCACCACCAACGAAGATGGTATCAGTAAGCTGTATTTGCTTAACACAGATACTTTTAAATACGAGCAGGTAAAAGCCATTCCAGTGGGTTTGATAGGTGGGATTGAGTTTAGTCCTGACGATAGCAAGCTAGCCATGACCCTGAATACCGCTCAAACCCCCAGTGATACGTTTGTGTTAGACCTTACTGGTGAACCAACACAATACGGTAAGTTGACACGGTGGACTCATAGCGAAGTGGGCGGGTTAAATACCGACAACTTCACTCTGCCCGAATTAGTACGCTATCCCTCATTTGATGAGCGTCAGATTCCGGCATTTGTTTATAAACCGAAAGCGGACGGCCCCCGCCCTGTAATCATCTCTATTCATGGTGGACCAGAGGGACAGTCGCGTCCTGCGTTTGCAAGTACTTACCAATTGTGGATGGATACCCTTGGTGCTGCGGTGGTCGTACCTAATGTACGTGGTTCTTCAGGCTACGGAAAGGAATACATTAATCTGGATAACGGTTTCAACCGTGAGGATTCGGTAAAGGATATTGGTGCATTACTAGACTGGATTGCAACGCAGCCAGATCTGGATGAGAACAGAGTTGCCGTATTTGGTGGCAGCTATGGTGGTTATATGGTATTGGCCAGTGCGGTGCATTATAGCGATCGGTTAAGTGCTGCCGTCGATATTGTAGGCATTTCCAATTTTGTTACCTTTCTTAAAAATACTAAAGATTATCGCCGTGACTTACGCCGGGTTGAGTACGGTGATGAACGTGATCAAAAAATGCATGACTTCCTGCAGAAAATCAGTCCCAGTAACAACGTTGATAAAATAAACGTACCAATGTTTGTTATCCAGGGTGAAAACGATCCACGTGTACCGGTCAGCGAAGCTGAGCAAATTGTCAAAGCGTTGCGGGATAAAGGTAAAGAAGTGTGGTACATGAATGCACTGAATGAAGGTCATGGATACCGTAAAAAAGAAAATCGTGATGTTTATCAACAAGCCGTAGTGATGTTCTTCGAAGAACACTTACTGAAACCTCGGTCTACGCAGTAAACAACCTGTTACGCCTTGCCTTTCCTCAGGTAGCTGGGGAAAGGTGGTGCGCATTATGTCATGGAAGGTAAGCTCCAATTATTTCAGGTGTAATCAGCAATTTCATAGAAGGCATATTACGCCGCAGATAATCGCGATACTGGATTTGGGCAACCCCGTTTACATAAAAGATTTTCGTGTGTGTATAATATTCTGCTTAATTTGACCTAACTATGAAAAGGAGATTTTGGGGATGTGCAGGTTTTTTATTGCGCTGTATTTAGTGGCGATCTCGGCTGACAGTATCGCGCTTAGTTATCAGAGTGAAAACTTTACCATTGAATATGAAGAAAATGTCCCCTATGAAGTAATAGAGAAGCTGGCAAGCCGAGTAGAAGAAAACCGAAAAGTAGTGCTGGGATTTCTTAATAGGTCGTCTGAATATAATGGCACGCCAATAAAAGAATCGTTGGTCGTACACGTGTCGAAAACCAAACGCACCCCTTACCAACATTGGAATACCATCCATATTCCTGAAAAACGTGTGCTGGCGGCGTTCGCTAAAAATGATTCAAAAGATAAAGGGATGGCCGTTATTCATGAACTAACCCACGTTTATGCTGTTTCTGCGTATCGCAAAAAGATTAAGAATGGGCATGAAGACAGGTTCTATGATGACGGCTTAGCGGTGTATCTGCAGCATGAGTTTGGTGAAAAACCGGAATATCCTGATTTTGGTACCAACCTTTACCGCGCGGTTTATAAATTGGCAGAAAAATATGGTTCGCTCATTCCTTTGGCTAAAGCGGAAGATGTTAGGCATGCAAGCAAATCAGGGGTAGGCAGACAGCTTGCGTACCTTCAAGAGGGAGCTTTCACCAATTTCTTAATTGAAAACTATGGATTGTCTGCTTACCTAAAAATCTATAACGGAGCCTCACCTAAGTCCGTTACGGGAAAAAGTTTTTCTACGCTGGAAACTGAGTGGCAAAATTTTGTTAGCTTGTTTGCCGATAACTGAAAATCGTCACAATACATGCGCGCCACAGTAATCAAGATAATGGAATACAATAGCCCTAGGCCAATACGGGTGGAGCGGCTTTGGAGGCCTGCCAGAAGGTATTCGCCCGTTATAGAAGAGATGGCAGCAGGGAAAGGGTGAACAGACTTTCTACTCGGTTATTACATTTTTTACGCAGAATCATGGCTGGGCTTTACTCGCGGTAACATTTTACTTGTACACTTGAGCTTTTCTCCAACCACCACCATATTTATGCCGGACACGCATTTTAGGATTGAGTTATGCTACGTATTGCACTTTTTATCGGTACTAACATCGCCATTATGGCGTTACTTAGTATTACATTCAGCCTGTTTGGTATACAGGGCTTGTTGGCGCAGAATGGGGTTGATTTAGATTTAACCGCCTTGCTGATTTACTCTGGCGTGATCGGGTTCAGTGGCGCAATCATCTCCCTTTTACTGTCAAAAATGTTGGCTAAAAAGAGCATGGGAGTGCATGTTATCAAGCAACCTTCCAATGCTACTGAACAGTGGCTCCTACGCACGGTGCAGCGCCAGGCTAAGCAAGCAGGCATTGGCATGCCGGAGGTGGGAATTTTCGACCATCCATCACTTAATGCGTTTGCCACCGGCTGGAATAAAAATAACGCATTGGTGGCGGTGAGCACCGGCTTGCTTCAGGGTATGAACGAAAGGGAAGCAGAAGCGGTGTTAGCTCATGAAGTCAGCCATGTGGCGAACGGCGACATGGTCACCATGGCTTTATTGCAAGGGGTGGTGAATACCTTTGTGGTGTTTTTATCGCGGGTAATAGGTCATATCGTGGATCGTGTGGTGTTTAGAGTAGAACGAGGTCATGGCCCGGCATTTTGGATTGTCTCAATTATTGCAGAGATGGTGTTGGGTGTTTTAGCCATGATGATTGTCATGTGGTTCTCTCGCCGCAGAGAATTTAGAGCGGATGCAGGGGGAGCGGCGTTGACCAGCAAACAGGATATGGCAGCAGCGTTAATGCGACTTAAACAGAATCAAAATGCTCCGCAGATGCCAGATGAGATGGCAGCGTTTGCAATCAGCGCGGGGAAAGTACAGGCACTGTTTGCGAGTCATCCTCCGCTCGAAAAGCGTATCGAGGCGCTACGCTAAATGCGGATAAGTGTGCCTTTTGCCGTGAACATCCTGATCTAGTCTGACAGTGAATCACAGTGGTTCACTGGCTGGCTGCGTACCGTTGATTAGATGTTGAAAGCGAAGACTAACTCCCAGATATCGGGCGCAAGCGCGATGGCATAACCGCGAAGCCACATCGTCCTTTTGCCCCGGTGCGCGCCTTCGCTTACGCCCTTATTTGTCTGCCTGTGTACTGCTAAAACTACCTTCGTACACATTGGCGCTAAATATGTACCAGGTATGTTCAATTTGGTGACAAATATACAGCGTACGAAAATCTATATTAGAGTTAACAGTTTTAATGCGCCAACCAATAGTAATGGCTACTTTTCCTAAACCTAGTTGCTGTTCATCCAGAATATTGAATTCAGCTTGCAGATAGCCAAAACTGCGCATTGCTTCACAGTTAGAGGAAAACTTCTCGAGAAGGGCAGCTCTATCGATGAATGTTTGGACTCCATCCGCATCTGAAATAGCACAAGGTAAGCGATAGAAGCTGGCTATTTTCTCTGCGTCAAAGACGTCGAAAGCAGTTGTATATTTTCTAAAAAATTCTTCCATGTATGCTCTCGACTCCTGATACAGCATTTTAACATATTAAGTGTGGAGGACTAGCTCACACGCTCACAACGAATCTATAATAAGCTTTATATCTGCAATGAGTTTCTATAATGACAAAAGGCACACAGCAACAAGTAGCGCATTTCAACTTTTTGATGTTCGAAAATACGCAGTGTTTGTCTGTTGAGTAGGTGTTGTTTATCACTTCACAACGTAAGTTAACCGCCTTCCTCTACCCAATTACTCTTATAGAAAACTGTTGAGGGATTTCTGGTCTTCAAGATATCTAAAAACATCACCCTAATTGCGGCGTTTTTTCATTCGTTGACTTTGCGCCTCACGCTTTTCGTTTCGTTTCTCTTTACGATCCTTTTTGTCCGGGGTGAGCGAGCCTTCCTTGAATTTTTGTTTACGCTTGGCTTTGGCGGCGACTTTAGCTGCTGCCATTTCAGCCATCTCAAGTTTTTCTTTTTCAAGCATTGCGGGTGTTTCCAGACTAACTCGGCCTAATTTACCCGACTGAAGTTCGTTGAGCAGCACCTCACAAATTTTGTGCAGATTGACCCGACCTCCTGCCATAATCGCTCCACGTTTTCTTGCTGCTGATTCTAAAAACTCAATTTCACTGGCCGGAAGTTCATCTAACTTGTAACGCTCCTGCATACGACTTGGGTACGCTTTAATTAGATAATCCGCAGCAAAGAAACCCACATCATCATATTCCATCGCGGTGTTTTTCACCGCGCCAGATGAAGCCAGTCGGTAGATCGAATGTGGATTCTCTAATTTTGGCCACAGCACCCCGGGGGTATCAAATAGCACTATACCACTACCTAAATTAATACGTTGCTGGCTTTTTGTTACCGCCGGCTCGTTGCCTGTTTTTGCGATAGTACGTTCAGCCAGTATATTTATTAACGTTGATTTACCCACGTTGGGAATGCCCGTGATCATGGCATGAATATGTTTCGCAGAGGCATCTTTTTGAGCGCAAATTTGGCGGATTAAGTTAATGATTTGCTTACTGTTAGCAGGATTGTCACTGGATGTGGTAATGGTTTTTACGTTTCGTTCGGATTCAAGATAGGCTTGCCAGTCAGCGGTAATAGCGGGATCTGCGAGGTCATACTTGTTAAGAATTTTTATACACGGCTTATCCCCGCGGATCTTAGCGATTTCGGGGTTTTCGCTTGAGTATGGAATACGCGCGTCAAGTACTTCAATCAGAATATCTACCTGACCGAGTGACTCCTTTATCTCTTTTAAGGCCTTGTGCATATGGCCGGGAAACCACTGTAATGCCACCGTAGCTATCCTTACACATTTAAATTTGCGCTAGTTTACTGCATTTGTGATAACACTTCATTGCTGAATAGGCTGACTCTGTTGCGCTGCAAGGTAATTTTTAAGTCTGTTTACCTCATTTTCAGAAAACCATAGTCCCTTCTTCGTCCTTCTCCATAAAATGTCATCAGCAGTATGGGCCCATTCTGAACGGCAAAGGTAATCCACTTCCGCCTGAAACAAACCGTGTCCAAAATGTTCTCCTAGCTCATCGGCAGTAGAGAGGGGGTCTAGGAATTTTTCGCATAGTCTGCCGTATCGCGCGACATATTCTTCGATCAACTTCCCACTCAGCCACGGGTAACGTTGTTGATATTCATATTTTAACGAAGGTTTGTCGCTGAAATTCCCCCCTGGCAGGGGGACAGACGATGTCCAGGCTGGCCCTGCATGAGGAAAGAATTTAGACAGTTTATTGAGCGCTTGCTCTGCCAGACGTCGGTACGTGGTTATTTTTCCCCCAAAAACGTTTAACATCACAGGCACGTGGGGTGCCCCCACTATCTCTATCCTGTAATCCCGGCTAACCGCTTGGGCAGAGGTGTTTTCTTCTTCGAGTAAAGGGCGAACGCCGCTGAAGCTATATACGATCTCTTCCGGTGCAGTTTGATGCAGAAAATAGCGATTGACAATGTCCAGCAGATACGTTTTCTCAGCGTCGCAAATGTGAACATCACCTGGATCCCCGGTGTAATCAACATCAGTTGTTCCTATTAAAGAAAAGTGGTTCTCATAAGGAATAACAAACACAATGCGCTTATCTTCGTTTTGTAAAATATAAGCTTCGTCACTGGGGTAGAGTTGAGGCACCACGATATGGCTGCCCTTAACTAAGCGTACAGAGTTTGCCTCAGTCGCACACTCGATGTCGTGTAGAGTAGATTCCACCCAAGGTCCAGAAGCGTTGACTATCGTAGTTGACGCGACAATTTGCTCTCTACCCTCTGCATCTTTTAATATGGCGTGCCACCGTCCGTTAAGTTTTTTTGCTGATATAAAAGTCGTCCGCACCAATATGCGTGCGCCCTTATCCTGCGCTGCTAACGCGTTTAAAATCACTAGTCGTGCATCATCTACCCAGCCATCAACGTATTCAAAGCATGTCGTAATTTCCGGGATCAACGGCCCTTTATTGTCACACCTTATTTTTTTCGAGCTCGAGAGGCGATTGCCCCAAGCAAGCTGGTCATACAGAAATAACCCTAATCTAATCAACCAAGTAGGCCGAAGATGAGGTTGATGAGGTAACCTGAAACAGAGCGGGCGCATAATATGAGGGGCTTTTTTTAGCAAGACTTGACGTTCTTTTAAAGCGGCATGGACCAGTTTGAATTCTCGCTGTTCCAAGTACCGCAGGCCTCCGTGAATGAGTTTGCTTGATGCAGAAGAGGTGGCGCCGCCCAAGTCACCCTTTTCACACAAAATTACCCTCAGACCTCGGCCTGCTGCATCGGCGGCAATACCCGCGCCATTAATCCCACCTCCGACGATGAGTAAATCAGTATCCAGGGGGCTTGTCGGCGTCACGCCCTTTCCTCATGTTGTCAGCAGTCATTCTATATTATTAACATAATACATCATGGTGACGTCTGCATTGTGAAAGCAATAAGTATGGTTCACACTCAGATATTCACTTAGCGGTCAATAAACGAAGGTGCTCAATGCGTTACATTCTTGCCATCGATCAGGGGACAACCAGTTCGCGAACAATCATTTTTTCAGACAGTGGGGAGATTATCGCCATGGCGCAGGCTGAATTTACTCAGGCTTACCCAAACGATGGTTGGGTAGAACATGACGCTGAGGAGATTTGGCAGAGCGTGCTTACAACCATGAAAGCGGTATTTGAAAAATGTCATTTAACCCCAGAAGATATTTCTACTATTGGTATCACCAATCAGCGGGAAACCACAGTAGTGTGGAACAAACATACGGGTAAAACAGTTTATCCCGCTATTGTATGGCAAGACAGACGCACCGCAGAACAGTGTCGCCAACTGAATGAGAATGACAAACAAGCGACATACATTAAAAACAACACCGGGTTACTTATTGATCCCTATTTTTCAGCCACAAAAATTGGCTGGATCCTTGATAATGTGAAAGGAGCAAGAGACGCAGCAGAACACGGTGACTTGCTCTTTGGCACCATGGATAGTTTTTTAATCTGGCGTTTAACCGGGCGCCTGCATCATGTTACTGATGCAACCAACGCGTCGCGCACAATGTTATTCAATCTGCACTCCCAGCAGTGGGACAATGCATTACTTGAGCTATTTGGGGTTCCGCCTGCGATGCTGCCAGAGGTCAAAGACTGCGCAGCTGACTTTGGCGAACTGGATAAACGTATTTTAGGCGTCAGTATTCCCATTCAAGGTGTGGCCGGGGATCAGCAAGCGGCGTTAATCGGACAAACGTGCTTTGAAAAAGGCATGGCCAAGAGTACTTATGGCACCGGATGCTTCATGATCCTAAACACCGGCGACCAACCATTGGTATCGGAAAATAGGTTACTGGCAACAGTAGCCTACAGATTGAATGGCAAAGTTACCTATGGGTTGGAAGGCAGTATCTTTATGGCGGGCGCCACTGTCCAATGGTTACGTGACGGTTTGAAACTTATTGACCATGCCGAAGAGACTGAAGCGCTGGCACAACGCGCGAGGCGCAATAACGGCGTTTTTTTGGTGCCTGCCTTTACTGGCTTGGGTGCGCCTTATTGGGATCCTGGCGCCAGGGGCGCTATTTTAGGTTTAACCCGCGACACGGGTATCAGTGAAATCGTCGCGGCTGGATTGCAGTCTGTTTGCTACCAAACCAAAGATCTGCAAAAAGCCATGGAAAACGATGGGGCAAGACCGTGCACGTTAAGAGTGGATGGCGGTATGGCGAATAACGACTGGGTAATGGGGTTTCTGGCCGATATTTTAGGTGCGCAAGTACAGCGTCCTGTCGTTACCGAAACCACCGCTTTAGGCGCGGCTTATCTGGCTGGTTTGCAGGCGGGGATTTACTCGTCCTTAGAGGAATTAGCGAGTAAATGGCAAGTAGAGCACACATTTCTGCCCCGTATGACGAAAGCGCAACGTGATGAAGCTTATAAACTCTGGAAAGAAGCGGTAGAACGAATCAGATCTCATTAAGCATGTAAAAACAATCGCAAATGTTTGATAAAAAATTTAACTAAAAAAGAACCGAACGATGTCTTCCGCTGTACGTTAATTCATCACTGGACAATATTAATGCTAGTGAAATAAAAAACATCACGTAAGGAGATGAAAATGGTAAGACATTTGTTAGTGGTTGTTTTAGTGGGATGGCTAGCCGGTTGTGTCGTGCACAGCCATGATGATTGGGATGGTATGAGCCAAACCGAAATTGCGTCTTGGAAAGCAGCAGGGTTTACCGCTGAACAAGCGCAAGATTGGCGAGCCGCAGGGTTCACTGTACCACAAGCGCAAGCATGGCAAACGGGGACTTTCTCTGTTGTTGAAGCGCGAGAGTGGCATCAGGCTGGATACATGGCTACTGACGCAGCGCAATGGCGTGCAGCAGGACTCACATATCATGAAGCGGCTGAATGGCGCTCCCATCAGTTCACTCCGTTGGAAGCTCGCCGGTGGATTGAATCTGGCTACAGCTTACCCGAAGCGATCGAACAACGAGCGAACGGGCTTGAACCTATTGATCGCTCATACTAACTTCGTTAGTTGATAAAAAAGCACAGGCTTTTTGGTCTGTGCTTTTTTTAATGATTGTTTCGTCTTAAAAACTGTCCACCTATTCTAGAACGACACATAACGTGGAAGGATAAAACCTGCTTTAAGGCTTACTTTTTCGCACTACCTTGTTTTGCCACCGCTTCCATCATGGCTTTAATTTTCTCTGGATCACCTAAATACTCTTTTGACACAGGTTTCAGGTTTTCATCCAGTTCATACACTAACGGAACACCCGTAGGAATATTTAACCCAAGCACTTCTTCTTCCGACATGCCATCGAGATATTTCACTAACGCTCGCAAACTGTTTCCATGAGCAGCGATAATGATATTTTCTCCACGTTGAATGGCGGGGCGAAGTTCGTCGTGCCAGTAAGGTAAGACACGCTCAATAGTTAGAGCGAGGCTCTCACCGCGAGGTAAAATAGCGGGGTCAATGTGGCTATAGCGACGGTCATGACCAGGAAAATATTCGTCATCCATTTCGACAAACGGAGGGGGGATATCAAAGCTTCGTCGCCAGATTTTAACCTGTTCTTCGCCATGCTTTGCTGCTGTCTCAGCTTTATCCAGTCCAGTTAGCGCGCCATAATGACGTTCATTCAAGCGCCAACTGCGTTTGACAGGAAGATAATGTTGGCCCATTTCTTCCAATGCAATATTTAACGTTTTGATCGCTCGCAAAAGTACTGAAGTGTAGGCAGTATCAAATTCAAACCCAGCCTCTTTCAGCATTCTCCCTGCGTTTTTTGCTTGTGCAACACCTGTTTCAGTTAAGTTGACGTCGTGCCATCCGGTGAACCGGTTTTCGAGATTCCATTGACTTTCTCCATGACGGATAAGTACCAGTTTATACATTTGCGTTACCTTATCTGCTGTTGTGCAATTTGCGAGGGGATAATCATCCTTGATATAACCGTAAAAATCCAGCGTGGCCAAGGCTATTCACAAAGATTAAATTAAATTTAGGCACAAACCTTGTTCAGCGATAACCGTAATGATTGAGGTAGATCTTTTGGCACGGGGTAACAAGAAATGGATAGGTGGATAGATAGTTTTCAGCCCAGGCAACGAAAAGTTAAAAAGGCACTGAAAAAGATTTTAGACTTGCCAGAGAAGGAAATAAAACGCTATCACAATCAACCTAAAGGTCTGAGGGCTGAAGCGGTTTTTGCACACCGTCGACTTTCCTACTGAACACAACTCATTCGGTCAAGTTACATAGCCCTTTTAACTTGGAAGGTATCTATTATTTGATTCAAACTGTTGAAATTATAGTAATCTAGTGCAAAAGCCAGGTAACTAAATTTCAACCACCCATGAATAATTCACAAGACACGTTTATCCAATCGTTTTTTAAGTTGCAGTCAGCGGGCGGCATTCTGCTTTTTATTGCTGCCCTATTGGCCATTATCCTTGCCAATTCCCCCTTATCAGGTTTGTACGATATGTTTTTGTCGACGCCAGTGGAAGTGAGAGTGGGAGCTCTGAAAATTGCGAAACCCCTCCTGCTATGGATAAATGACGGATTGATGGCGGTCTTCTTTTTCTTGGTCGGTCTGGAGTTGAAGCGAGAATTAGTTGAGGGCGAGCTGGCCGACAAGCGAAATATTATCTTACCAGGGGCGGGCGCGATTGGTGGAATGCTGGTGCCCGCGCTAATTTATGTTTACTTTAATTATGACGACCCCGTAGCCGTTAAAGGCTGGGCAATCCCCGCCGCGACGGACATCGCCTTTGCATTGGGGGTGCTTACTTTATTAGGGCCACGTGTACCGCTATCGGTAAAGGTTTTTTTAACTTCGCTCGCCATATTTGACGATATTGGTGCGATCCTAATTATCGCCTTTTTTTACACCTCCAAAATCTCACTGACTGCCTTGATTGTGGTTGCACTGTGTATTCCGGTACTGGCGATTCTTAATAAGAGAGGGGTAATATCGAAAAGCCCATACATTCTGCTAGGGGTCATCATGTGGATTGCTACCCTCAAGTCAGGCGTACACGCCACATTGGCCGGGGTGGTGCTGGCTATGTTTATCCCTCTGCGCGGAAAGCAGGATGATGGTTATTCCCCGCTGAAATCACTCGAGCAGGACTTACACTCAGTAGTAGGCTTTTTCGTGTTACCCGTGTTTGCTTTTGCCAATGCAGGCCTTAATTTACAGGGAATCAATATGGATCAAATCCAGCATGGGGTGCCGATTGGCATCACCTTGGGCTTGTTTATCGGTAAGCAGGTTGGGATTTTCGGTTTTTGCTGGTTAGCGGTGAAATTGAGTCTGACCTCGTTACCTAAAAGCGTATCCTGGCTAACCTTGTATGGCACCTCCGCTCTTTGTGGAATCGGTTTTACTATGAGTTTATTTATCGGCTCATTGGCATTCGAAGAAACCGGCGTAAATTTATTGTTCGATGAAAGGCTGGGTATTGTAATCGGTTCAATACTTTCTGGTGTACTGGGTTATGTTGTGTTGAAGATAAGTCTCAGACCGTCTGCCATATATCGCCAATGAAGTGTTAGCGCGTATCAACGCAAACAGGCAAAAATGTGATTTGCTTTTAATTCATACGGGGGCTCTCGCTAGTAATAGTGCACCTGTGCTTTCTTATTCATTATTAATAAAGTAGTTGTTATGACGTATAGAAAAAGGTCTGTGATATGCAATATTGCAATAATGCTGGGTTATCTCTCCACTCCAGCTTATGTGCAATCGACAGAGGACGATGTTGAACGTATCACCACCACACAGCAGCGTTATCAGTTAGTTGATACTACGAGCGCTAATGCTCTGGGGATAGTCACTGAACAATCCCTGCTTGAGATAGCACCAACCCATATAGAAGAAGCATTAAGACAAATTGCCGGCGTAGGATTACAACGGGGTAGCGGCCAGGAGTATCTGCCCGCGCTTCGTTCGCCAGTGCTAACCGGTGCTGGTGCGTGTGGGGCCGTCCTCACCAGCGAAGATGGGATCCCAATCAGGGCGGCGGGTTTTTGTAATAATAACGAATTATTTGAAGCACACACTGAAATGGCGCAGCGAATTGACGTTATAAAAGGGCCAGCCACCGTGGTATATGGCTCGAATGCCCTACATGGAACAATTAACGTCGTCACGCCTGATACCACATATGATACGAGCTGGTTGGGAGTGGATATTGGCTCCTATGGATACAAACGATTTAAAGGACGCTATGGGAAAGACATGGGGTCCTCAGGCATCGGCGTCAACATGAGCGTTACTCGGGACAACGGATTTCGGGATGAAGAATCTGTATTTCAAGAGAAGTTAAATCTTCGCCACCGCTATGACGGTGATCGTTTGTCATTTAACTCCGGTGTCACTTACACCCATCTGGACCAACAAACCGCGGGCTACTTAACCGGTGAAAACAGTTACAAAAGTGACGTGCTAATTAACTTAAATGAAAATCCGGAAGCATTTAGGTGGGCTAAGGCGCTTCGCATGTGGTCAAAGATCGAATGGCGAAATAGCAGCAACCAGCGATTCATGGTCACACCTTATTTCCGTAATCAGGATATGCAGTTTATTATGCATTTTTTACCGGGGAAACCGCTGGAAATCAATAATCAACAAGGTGGTGGGGTGCAATCGTTATGGCAGTATTGGAACGATGATTTTCAGCTGACAGCCGGCTTTGATGCGGAGGTTACCCAAGGCATCCTCAAACAATTTCAGGATGGTCCCACGAAAGGTTTGGACTTTCTACGGGAAACCATACCAGCAGGCACCCATTACGATTATGAAGTTGATGCGCATACACTAGCCCCCTTTTTACAGGCCACTCAGCAATGGGATAAGTGGACGGTGTCTGTAGGGGCGCGCTACGAAACAATGGCTTATGACTATCAAACCTATGCACCACCTGGCAGAACTAAAGACAACGGTGATACCTGCGGTTTTGGGGGCTGTCGTTATTCTCGTCCGGCGGATACAGACATCGATTTTCACCGCTTTTCCCCCAAACTGAGCGCACTCTACCGCGCTACCAACCAAATGGAGCTTTACGCGAGTGTTGCTGAGGGTTACCGAATGCCTCAGGCGACCGAATTGTTTCGTCTGCAACGCGCCCAGTCGTTGACAGACCTGTCACCAGAAAGTGGGCTGCACAAAGAGGTGGGTGCTCACTTACTCTTCGAAGATCTGTCACTTAACTTAGCTTACTATGTGTTAAACAAGGAAAATGTGATCTACCGTAACGATGAGTTTTTCAATGTCAGTGACGGAGAAACCCGCCATGAAGGTATTGAGTTGTCGATGCGCTGGGAATTACACCCGGGGTGGACCTTACGTTCTGCCATGACGTATGCCGAACACACCTACGTTCACCAGGGAGACAGAACACAAGCGTCCATTGCCGGTAACGCGATGGACACGGCGCCACGTAAAATGGCCAACACCCAACTTACATGGGCGCCTTCTATGCCTCTAGGAGTAACGTTAGAGTGGCAGCATATCAGTCAATACTTTCTCGACTCAGAGAATACCCAAACTTATCCAGGTCACGACGTTTTACACGTACGCACTCACTATCAAATAAACCCTCAAATGGTTTTGCGTTTTCGTATTTACAACCTTTTTGATACCCGCTATGCCGAACGTGCAGACTATACCAGCTTCAGTGGTGCGCGTTATTTTCCCGGCCAACCCAGACGTTTTCTTCTCTCTGCGGAGTTTGCGTGGTGATAACCAGATTTAAATTAATAAGAGTAGTGATACATGAAAAAAATAGTAGTTGTAGGGGGCGGTGCAGGCGGACTTGAACTTGTCACTAAATTAGCTAACTCCCTTGGGAAAAAGCGACAGGCCGAAATTATTCTGGTAGATAAGAGTCGCACGCATGTGTGGAAGCCTCTGCTGCATGAAGTGGCCGCTGGCGTTATCGATAAGTTCTCGGATGGTGTGGATTATCGGATGCATGCGGTCAAACATCATTATCGATTTGAGCTTGGTGAGGTAAGTTGTATACGGGCTGAATCTCGAACCATCACCCTGCTAGCTCTACACGATGATGAAGGGGAACAAATCCTACCCGAGCGCGAGATACGCTATGACTATCTGGTAATGGCGGTGGGCAGTAAAAGTAATGATTTTGGTACACCCGGCGTTAGTGAGCATTGCTTTTTCCTTGATTCGTTAGCGCAGGCCGAGAGGTTTCATAAGGCATTATTAAATCAATTGTTGAAAATTAATAACGACGCTACAGACGATCGTGTATTACACGTGGCAATTGTTGGCGGCGGTGCCACCGGCACCGAATTAGCTGCTCAACTCTATCATGTGGCTAATTTGGCGCGCGCATACGGCATGCCGGAAATGTCTTCAAGGCGCATAAAAGTTTCCATTATCGAAGCCGATAAGCGAATCTTACCCGCACTACCAGAGCGTATTGCTAATTCCGCTCGTAGCGCTTTGGTCAAACTAGGTGTCGAGGTGTTGGAAGAAACCAGGGTGGCAAGTGCAGCCAAAAACGGCTTTCAGACCACAGAGGGAAAACACATTCAAGCTGATCTTTTGGTATGGGCGGCAGGGGTGAAGGCGCCTGACTTTTTAACGCAGTTGCAATTGTTCGAAACCAATCGCGCCAATCAAATTTTAGTGAAGCCATCATTACAGAGTACGTGTTTTGACAACATTCTCGCCGTGGGAGACTGCTGCGGGTTTAAACAAGCCGACAATACCTGGGTGCCGCCGCGCGCCCAATCCGCTCATCAGATGGCTGCAGTTGCCTGCAAGAATCTGGTTAACCTTATTAAAGGCCGCGAATTAGCGTCATTCCAATACCGTGACTATGGCTCGTTGGTCCATTTAAGCCGATATAGTACGGTAGGGAGTCTGATGGGAGCGCTGTCCAATAACAGTATGTTTATTGAAGGTCGATTGGCGAAATTGGTTTATCTGTCGTTATACAACATGCACCAATTCGCGATTCATGGATATTTGCGAGGGATTATTGTGCTGCTCAGCCGCAAGCTCGGCAATATTGTGGGGATGCGATTAAAACTGCATTAAGAGTCGTAGTGGTACGTATTTAAGTAATCTACATGCAGACGCTCCCGTTATGGGGGGAGCGTCTTGTAAACATGTACTAAGCGTGCCACCTGACAGCTAATAGCGGTACTTTCGTACAATCCATTCGGTTAAAGCTGGGTCAGTATCGACTATTGCTTGACCCCTTCAATATGTAGCATAAGTTTAACTTCAGTAGAGGCCGGACCTAAATCATAATCAATACCGAAATCTTTTAATGCAATGTGAGTTTCGCCGGCAAATCCAGCGCGATACCCACCCCACGGGTCCTTCCCTTCACCCACCTTGTGCGCATCAATGGATACCGAACGCGTCACGCCATGTAAGGTTAAGTCGCCAATAATTGTCATTTCATCATCGCCATCATGCGTTACATTGGTACTGACAAATGTGGCTTCCGGATATTTTTTCACATCTAAAAAGTCATCGCCTCTTAAATGCTTATCGCGTTCAGCATGGTTGGAGTCGATACTCGCTGTTTTAACCGTTACGTTAACTTTAGATACTTTCGGTTCGCCCTCTTCGTAGCTAAACTCGCCACTAAAATCGTTAAACCTTCCTGTTAGCCAGGAATAGCCCAAATGTTGAATTTTAAAATTGATTGAGGCGTGCGCTCCCTTGGTGTCTATAATATAGTCAGCGGCATTGGCCACACTTGCCCCTAAGGTAAATGCCAAAGCTAAAGCGAGTTTTTTCATTTATTTCTCCTGATTAAGATAGGTGTTTCTTACCCAACATACGTTTTAATGTCACGTCTTTGTCGATAAAGTGATGTTTAAGCGCGCCGACAATATGCAAGCTGACTAGCCCGATCAGAGTCCATGCGATATAAAAATGAATACTGCCTGCAATATCTTCTTGATCATCAAATAATTGCCCAAAGGAAGGGACGGCAAACCAGTCAAATACATCGATTGCTCTACCATCCGCAGTCGATATAAGGTAGCCACTTACAAACAGGGAAAATAACAGCAGGTAGATAAGAAGATGCACCAGACTGGCAATTGCTCGCTCAAACGCACTTCCCAATTTTGGTGGACGGGGCCGTAATAACCGCCAAATCACCCTGCACACCGTGAGACCGGCTAATAGTAGCCCTATACTTTTATGCCAGTGAGGTGCGGTTTTATACCAATCGCTGTAGTAATTTAAATCAACCATCCATAACCCTACCGCAAACATGCTGAACACGGTAAGGGCAGTCAACCAGTGAATCGTTATCAGTACCCAGTCCCATCCTGCAGATACTTGTTTCAATTAAGTTTTCCTCACTAAATTGCGGTGTATGCTGTTACATTAATGGAATTTTGGCAAAATAAACACCTTAAAAAATTGAGCTGATGATTCTGAAAAATAGAATGGTGATGATGCAAAAGGATAGCGCCATACTGTACCTGCGGAAGGTTTCGCTCATAGAACCTGAATGTGGTTTTCAAAAGCTATAGAATAATTGGTGGTCTAATCCCTTGGGGCCAATCTCAATTTGGCCCAAGCAGGAATTAAATGCCCACCACTAATGAAAATTTTTCTTATATATTTTTCTCCCCTTCAATAGGTCCCTCTTCACTGTCGACCGTTGCTGCCGTTTCCTGTACAACAGGGTTAATTGTAAATGCTTTGTTAACGGGGGCTTGCGATGAGTGAGAATCGGAAATTAGGCAAAACAAGTGGAACGTTTAGGGTTATCTAGCCTAAGTATTCTGCTTAGGAAATTATGGAACGAATCTAGCAACAGTCTTTTTTATGTATCCATTAAGTATGTAACAAGGTGGCTTTAATGACATATGCCCATTATCAACCTGCGGTAATTATGAAAGCATTTACCTGGGCTTACGAAGAGTTAGGTTTATCGCCCTTTGAGGCCGCAGCAATGCTGGGAGTAAGTGAGCGAGGGTTATTGCAAACAGCGTTAGTGGGCTTTGACGTTACGTCTGCGGAAACGGAAATTCAACTTGCCTTTATCCGCCTGTATCATCTGCTGTATGCGTTATCAGATGGTGACAGTGAAAAAATGATCACCTGGTTTACCCAACCCAATTTACATTTAGCGGAAACGCCAAAGTTAATGTGCCGCGATAAAGCAGGATTAACCTGTATTATCGATTACCTTGAAGGCATGCAGGCAGATATCAAGTTGCCTGATGTGGACTTTACCCTTCCCAAGCGTGCCCCTCAACCAGCCGCACAGGGATTACATCGATAGGTCATACCCTTCTCGGTCTTTATGCGGGATTAGCGTCGCCATGCGCGGTATTCTGATAGAACCCCGGATGATAAGTGACTCTCGCTCTTGGGTAATACCGGGTAAACGAACGAGACAGGAAATACTCAGGGGGTGCCCCGGGGAAGGTTAATCCTTCGACTGCTTTGAATCCAAATTGAGAATAATAACCGGGCTCTCCTAACAGGACACATCCTTTGGTATTTTCTTTCAACCAATTCAACACGCTTTGCATTAATTTACTGCCTACGCCTTTCGATTGCGCATGAGGCGAGACAGCGAGGGGCCCAATCCCATACCAGCCTGCTTCAGCATTGGATAAGGTCACAGGTGATACCGCTACATAGCCTATAATTTTTCCTTGCTCTTCAGCCACCCGTGATAATGTCAATGCATCATCTTTGCGTAATGCCTCTACAATTAAATGTTCGTTATGTTGTGAATGAGGCATGGTTTTAAAGGCCATTTTAATGACTTCGCGGATGGCTGATACATCTTCTGGGTGCTCAGGACGAATAGTAAGGATCATCGCTTTACAGTTAGCTGAGAAATATTGATTTTATACAGATAGCACAGTCGTTCGGAAATCGTCCACTTAGTAATTATTAAATTTGTGCGCCGCAGCCACATGCATTTGATATACGGCCTCAGTTTAAAAGAATTAAGCGCCCGCCGGGCTATGTATATTGCGAACGCGTATTAATCATTAAGGTGCCCGTATATAACCCTCATCGTTTTACTTAAATTTTGTTGAGCGATGGGCCAAAAAATCGAAATATTGTCGATATTGCCGTGTTCGCAGTCAGCTTCTAGCCGGTTGGCCATGTCGTTCAGTGGTGCTGAATTGACAGGACGAATGATTGAAATCAGCTTGCGAGTATTCGCGAGCATCTGCGCGCGATCATCTTTTTGCACGGCGTCGCTTGTGGCGGCAACCGCATTTTCCAGGTCACTTAACAGGGATCGTAAGGATACCGCCAGCGAGCCCACCTGTTTGTTAGCCTGCAGATAGGGAAGTAAATCGAACCAAACTGACGAGTCAAGCGGCATATCAAATTTAGCATAGCCTGGTAGTGTTTTCGGTTTTGCGACAGTGGTATCGCTTTGCTCATTATGCAGCTGCGCTTTTTGCGCAGCAACCAATGCTGAGGCTTGTTGTTGCAACTGCGACTCTTGCTGCTGAAGTTGCTGCTGAGCCCCACTCAGTGCTTGCTCTTTTTGGGCGAGTTGAGCTTTGCTGTCATTAAGGCTTTGTTCAAGTGCTGCCAATTGTTTATTTAAGTCGGACTGATCCGCATCAACATTATTCAACGATTTTTTAGCTTTGGCGCACTCCTCTTCTGCCGCATTGAGCTTTTGCTCCAGTAATGTTTGAGCCTGTTTCAGTGCTGCAATATCGTCTTCTTTTTGTTGCAAGGTGGTATGCTGTGAACGGATCTGTAACTGAAGCTTTTCTTCATTAGCCTGTTTTTCGCACAGTTGCTGCTGTAGTGTTTCAGCGTCCGCTTTGACTTTATTCAACTCCTGATTCAGTTTTTTCTCTTCAATATGCGTTTGCGATACTTTGCTTTCCGCGTCAACTAAATCAGACTGGCTGGACTGCAATTTCTCCTTCATCTTTGCATTTTCAAGTTTTGCAGAGTTAAGCGCGGCCTGGAGCTGCACTTTTTGTGCTTCTATTTCTTCGCGATGCTTGCGCCACTGTTCGTCGCTTCCTTCCATCATAGCTTTTTGCTTGGCTGCACGTTGCGCCACATCGGCAAGCTCGGCTTCCAGCTGCGCGAGACGATTTTGTTGTGCTTCTTTAGCTCGCTTTTCCGTTTCAACTTGTTGTTGATGGGTTTCAAGCAGCGATTGTGCTTTACTCAACTGTGCTTGCTTGGCTTCCAATGCCACCGCCAGATTTTGCTGAGAGGCTTTCCACTCCTGTTCATTTTGGGTCATGTGTTGCTGCTGGGCATTTGCTGCTTCCTGCATTTGCTCAAATTCAATGCGCAACTGATTTAGCTCTTGTTGATGACGTGCCCTCTCGTTTTTTTCAGCTTCACTTTCTGCGATGGTGTGATGCAATTCAGCTTCTCTTTGTTTTAATTGAGCTTCTTTCGCTTGCAGGCTTTCCTGCAATAAACGCTGTTGCTTTTGCCATTTTTGCTGAGCTTCTGAATTAGCCCTTTGCTGGTTTTGTGCAGCCGTTTGTAACTTGTTCAATTCTTCAGCAAGCTTATCCAAGGCATCTTGCTTTTGCTGCTTTTCAGCTTGTACCGCGTTTGATTGTTGTTTCAACGTGGTGAGATCATGCTTCGATGCTTCCAGCTGATCTTCTTTAGCTTTAAGTTCAGTTTCTAATTGCTGCTTGTGTGCTTGCATTTCCTCCTTGCTTTGATTAGTCATCACTTCAAGCGCCTGCATTTCGTGTTGAAGGTGCTCTATATGGCGAGCTCTTCCGGCCAATTCTGCTTGAGCCTTGGCGCAACTTTCCTGAAGCAAACGGCGTTCGTTTTCAGCTTTTTCGCTGGCTTTACGCTGATTAACAAGTTGTATTTTTAGCGCTTCTTTTGCTTGCACTGAACTTTGTAACTGTGAATTTAACAACTGAATTTGGTCATTGATTTTATGCAGCTGGGTATCTTTCTCTTCTAATGAGTTCTTAAGGGCTGCAATTTTTTGCTCAGATTGCGCCATGATCTGTGTCTGTTCACTTTGTGCCTGCTTTAATTTCTCGGACTCAACGCGACTTTGGTCAAGCTGTTGTTGAGTCTGGCGATATTGCTTTTCGCTGTATTGAAGTGCATTAGCAATTTGATGGCGCTGAGTTTCTAATCGCGTCACTTTCTCGCTACTCTGATTGAGCTGGTCCTCCAATTTTTGGTTAGCTGCTTTCGCTTCATCTAACCATTGTTGATTCTGCGTGTACTCGTCTTGTAACTTAGCAAAGTCAGCACGAATAGTGTGGTGAGCTTCTTCCAGTGCGGAAAGGGTCGAGATTTTATCGGAAAGGGTACCCTGTACCTGATCTAACTCTGTTTGTGTCTTGGCAAGATGTTGCGCAGTTTCCGTCAGGGTGAGATCTTTTTTGGCTAGTTCTGCTTTGCTAGTGCAAAGCTCTTCATCTTTTTTGACGATTTCTTGTTGTGCCAAGTCTCTTAACTGTTGCGCTTGTGCGCGTGCCGCATTTGCCTCTTTTAATGCACGTAAATCAACCCACAAACAGATTATGCTGGAAAGTTCGGCCTCGTTAAAAACGGGGATAAGCGTAATTTCGCAGGGTAAGCGTTTATGTCGATATTGATGCTGCCACTTTAAGGTTAATACTTGACCATGGGCTTTAGTCGCCGTTAATTTATCACGCAGTAATTTGCTGTTAGCTTCGGAATCATTGAGATCGGTACTGTGTAACGCTTGGCCTAACAATACCTGTTCATCTTCAATTTCGAAAAATGCACAGGCAGCAGCGTTTAAATGGGTAAATACATCGTTTTCGATTATTGCCATAGGGATGCTGGCATAGTTAACTAAACGATCGAAGCGATGGCTCAAATACCGTTGTTCTTCTCTTTCAGCCAGCCAGGCTATATAACGACAAGGCACTTCACTCAACTTACTCATATTGAGTGTCATCTCGAGTGGCAGCTTATCTTGGTTTAGTAATTTTACTAACGTATCGTGGCAGCGCTCCTGACGCTCTAATCGGGCTAGAACCTGATTGGCTTGCTCCGTATCGTTAAACAAAGATGCGAAGGCCGCTCCGGTTAACTCAGTAATTTCTACGCCTAGCTGATTTAAAAACGTCTGATTGGCTTCAATAATATTGTAATGAGCATCGACAACGAGAATGCCTGATGGTGAGCGATCCACCATACTGGTTAACGTGGTCTCTGCATTGATTTTAGCCGTGTTAGCGGCTATCTCCGCGGATTGGTTTATCACCGTGGCAATAATCGACGTGGGTATTCCCGGTTCTGAAAATTTTTGCAAATGTAATTGTAAACACAGGTTCTCTTTCGGGGGCAGTGTCACTTTTACTGGGGTGGATCCAAGGTCAACTAAGTGGGCTTTCGCCCATTCTTCGCTTACACGGGGTAAGGTGGCAAACGGTTTACCTTTAAATTTATTGATATCGCTGCCAATCAGTTCACTAAATGCGCGATTGCCTTCTAAAAAATGTCCCTTGTCATCGACGCGATAAAGGGCAAATGGTGCTATACTTGTGGTTTTCTGATGCAGTTTCAGCGCATTCTGAAGTTGTTGCTTTAACGATTTCTCCGCTTTTAAATCCATCATGATCAATTGCACCAGCGACCCCTCGTCTGCACCCCTTGCGGGTACGACAGAGCCTAAAACACGCACTGGCCTTGTCTCTTCGGACTCATTTAAGTCTACAGATAGCTCAAATTGCTGGCACTCTCCCAGGCCCAAAAGAGCAGAATTAAGCGTCTGCCAGCTCTGGTCAGTAAACCAGGCAGGCATATCCTCAAGCGTAAAAATAGCGCTGTCTTGCGCGCTGACCCATTTCGCCACAGCGGCGTTAATTTCAACGGTGCCGCTGTGGTAATCGATGTTCATCACTCCCTGTCCACTATTACCTACTTCTCTGGTGAGGTGAGAAAGATGATCATGCTGATTCTCGATTTTCTGCTGCAGCTGGTGGATGTCTTCCAGCATGACAACTGCGTGCACACCCAAAGAAGCATCAATATTGGGACAAACTCTTAATTGATAAGTGCGATCCCGACGGGGCATTGTGGCTTGAAAACGCGTCTCTTTCGAGCTGGCCAATGCGTGACTAAGGGTCTTTTCACTATCTCCCGGTAATAAAGATAACAAGCTGGTGTTGTGCAGTTGTTCTTCTTTTAGACCTAACAAGTAAAGCGCGGTGCGGTTAGCGGCAACTAAGGTACCGGACTTGTCAATAAATACGGCACCCGAAGGAAGTGCATTAAGTTGCGCTTCCAGTGTTGATGCAGCGGCTTGCAAAGTGGCTAAGGTGCGTTTAGTAAAAAATTGTTTCACTAGAAGAAAAATTAACAACAACGCGAAGATACTACTGAAAATTGCTCCCCCATAGACAGCAAATTCAGGGCGTTGTTCCACCAAACGGATTAAATAGTTGATATCTGCAGAGGCTGGGAATGTCAGCAAACTTAAGGCCGCTATACTGGCATATTGCGCGAATGGGTGACGTGCGCAGACTTTCATATTACTTCCTTCGATACGGCAATGGGACAATTCTGAGCTTACTATACGAAAAAGCTGGTGGATTTTTAGTCTTCACATTATGAATAGGTATGAAAAGTAATATCAATTTCATAACGGAATCTGACACTTGGGTAAAAATGTGAACTGGGTGAATCGCTTGTCTGTACAAAATATTTAAAACAGTTTGATTGAGTCGAAAAGGAAGAATGAGTGAACAAAATACATATTCTGCTGGCGGTCGTGTTGACCATGCTGACTTTAGCGGGCTGCGCGGGGAAATCCAGAGATTACCGCGAAGCTTCGCGAGGCGGTTTCGGATATACTGAAACTAAACTAAGCGATACCCAATATCGTGTTCATTTTAAAGCCAGAGGTACTGATCGCGCCAAGGCGATGGACTATGCCATGCTAAGAGCAGCCGAGGTAACCATATTAAATGATTACGACTGGTTTGTGGTTACTGATAGAGAAACCCTGGTTGATAAGGAGCGTGTTGCACCAAGCCCACAGTTTGGTTTTCAACAACGCTATGCGAGAGTGACAGAGTGTGGTGCATTTAGCTGTCGCACCACTTTGTACCCTACGTCCCAATTTAGCACCGGTATCTTTGTGGGCGGTTCTGACAGAAGTGAAATTGAAAGTATATTAAGTATAGAGGTCGGTCGCGGCGAACAGCCCCAGCGAGAAAATACGTATGACGCTCGACAGGTTCGCAATAACTTGATGCCAGCGAGAGAAAAATAAAAAAACCGTGCAGAATATGCTCCCCAGCTACGCTGCACGGTTGGATAGGTCCACTGGACATTCCAAAGGTATTGTCATGAAGTTAAAACAGCGGCATCGAATTATTGTTACCACTGTAATGAATCGCACTATATCAAAGCAGATTTATGTGTTGGGTATAAAGTGAGGTACGTTTTGTGTAATACCGATACGTTAGCAATGTGGATGCACGAAAAAGTAACGGGTAATTCAACAAGGTGCGTACGATCTTTAGCCGAGAAGGTGCGTATAATGAATGGTTATCTTCCCCTTGTTAGGCGAAATTCACTTTGGTTGACGCAGGGTTAAGGGGTTGGCATCATGTGTATTGTGCAGATGATTTGTAACGCATACTGATGCGCAGTTAAAAATATGAGAATAAAGAAGTTAGATGAAATAAGTTAAAAGTAAGTTGAACGTTAAAAAAGTAGACATAGTGACTGCAATGAAAGTAAGGATTACCTTATTGTTGACTGTATCCGTTTTTTTAGCCGGATGTTCCCAGCAACCAAGCTACGACTTTATGGTCGACAATTTCAATCAAAATAAACCCACATTCTCCATGATCGCCACTATCGCCTGTGATATTGGTGAAAAAACCGGTTTGCGTTCTTATGCGATCAATGGCAAGACAGAGCAAGAGAAAACGTTGCTGGAGCTGGCTGAACGCATAAATGTTGAAGCGATTAGTTATGTAGAGGCTAGTGGCAAATGTCAGCTTTCCATGCCTGTGTGGAAGGGATATTTAGACGATAGCCACCAACTATTTGCCTATCGATACAACATATCCGCTCCGAGACCCTACAATGCTGCACTTCATCGTTATCAGCAAATTCGGGATAAAGAGGGAACGCAAACAGAGAAATCCAAGTCTGTATTGTTTGATATGAAGCTATCGAAGCGTTGGTTTTTTTCATTTATTACCCGGTGAATTATACTTCCAATCTTTCATTTGCTATTCAGGCAGTGCTGCGGTTAAATTGAGTGTAGTTAAAGCACAGTTAGCAGGTTGTTGTGTATGAAAACTCAAATTTTACTGGCTGTTCTGATGAGTTTTTGTGTGAAGTCATTTGCCGCTACGGAAACCACCCCAGTCCGTATTTACTACGGAATGGAAAGTTTTCTAAAAGACGTTGCCAATCCTGCAGATCAGGATGCATTGCCCACCACTTATCGACTTTTATTACCAAAAATAAACGTTCCAATGGAATTCGTGTATGCGCCTTTCAAACGTTCGCTAAGACACTTGCTGGAAAACGAACCAGCGTGTCACTTCTATGCTTTAGAAAATGGAGAACGCAAGACTCAGCATTTATTTTCCTTACCAATTACTTTTTTGCCGTCGCCAAGGGTCTATACCCGGACACCGGTAGAAGAAAAAATGCTTAATAACAAGGGCGAAATAATTTCGTTAACAGAAACAGTGCAAATGCAACCGGCCCGCGTAATTTTGCTTACCGAAAGTATTTCGTACGGGGATGAATTAGACACCTTTATTAAGCAAATCCCCGCTCGAAATATTGTATGGCGGGCCAGCGGAGATCGGCACAATAAAGTTTCGGAGATGTTTTTCAAACACCGTACGCAGATGGCGTTGATCTATCCGCAGGAAGCACATCAATATCTGGAAACCCAGCCTGGTAATGATAGAAAATATTATTCGTACGGGATCGAAGGCGTTCCTGCGATAGTAGGCGGTAAAATGATGTGTAACAAATTTCCGCAAAACGAAGCCTTCTTAGAGGAATTTAATCAAGGTATTCTAGGGCTTTACGATGATGAGGAATATATTGCCACCCAACAACGACATACACCCGACGCACTTCGCGACTTACTCCATGAAGCTATTACACGCGCAAAAAGTTCCTACCGTGAGACCATCGAGCCCGAGCTAAGTATAAACATTAATTGAAAGGCCGGCTTAGTTACTGTCTCTTTTCACCCCCCCTGCCAAAACGCTTAAAAGGTAAAATGCCTTTTTGCCAGCGCGGTAAAAAATTGGGCAAGCTTTGACACGGGCAGTTGCATTTTCGCTCTAATTTTTTTAGTTTCCCCCGCCTTTGGGGGGACGGCACTTATGACAAGCGCTCTATTTTAACTCGGAATGTAAGGCAGTAAATTTTTCTCGCTCATCAAAAAAAACTTCACGCATAAAATTAGAATAAATATTAAATTTATACAAAACAAAAAGTTATCTTGTCTTTTTATGGGCCCGGTTTTTGCTTTATAGGTTTTAGTATTGAAGCTGAAAATAAGTGAAACTGGGAAGTAGTTAAATGGAAAGTATCGTTGCATTGGCGGTTGTGTTGGAGTGTTATTTATTTGCACGGCGATATATAAAGCAATCTAATTTTCAGATGAAAAATCTGGCAAACGGGGTTTTCGGTTAGATTAATTTCAAATTTGAGGCGCAGATTAAATGGCGTGACTCTGCAGACTTTGAGCGCTTGCGCTGCGAGTATCTTTAACGATTTGATCTGCTAAAGTGTGACCATCAGATAACGTATCGTAAACAAGGGGTGGCCCTAAAATGCGTACCATACTGTTTACTGATCTTTATAAACGATACAGCGCAAGCGGCTTTTATTGCCCCAAAAAATATTTCCCACCCAACGAATAGTTGATGAAGTTCCATGACGTCCACCGCTTGTGCTCTGGCCACATTGTGACGGGGCATCATAGATGGTGATACTCGCCAGAACCCAGCAGTAAAGGCGAACGCTATCGTAGAGTCCGACAATAAGTTATCAAGGCTATCCATTGCGAAAAGTGACAATTACGCAATATTTCTTGTAATGGCATACACTTCACCCACTATAATAGTTTCGGCTATATTCGAATAACTGCAGTGAGATATCGCCCATATAATTTGAAAAAAGGTTACAGGATGAGAGGAATAGCGCTATTAGTTTCACTTTTTTCCATGGTTGCAGCGAATGCATCGCAGGCATTTAATGCTAAGGCGTACTTCGAAGACGCGATTACTAAAACCAAGCAGCCTGCCCACCATTTTATTGAATTATATTTACATCAACATGACTTTGACAATGCACATCAGTTACTTTGTCGGGATATCGCGGATAAGACACCCGTTTCGTCACTGAAGACAGTTTATTCACAACTAGAAGAATTTGCTGATTTAAGTCAGTTTTCAGAAATCAAGATTGTGGATGCGTATGTGCAATTAACTAAAGTCGAGCCAGAAGGCTTAGTGAATTATGTGGTCGTACTTACTCACAACAATGATGAAAAAATCTCTGGTTCGATCACGCTAAGAGCGACTTCTGGCTGCTTATGGGGTTGGCGATTTGAACCTATGAAGATAAAACAGTTTCAATTTGATAACTAAGGGATTGGATGGGTTACTTACAGGATCCAAGAGTATTATTTGCCGCAGAAAGAACATTATTAGCCTGGAATCGCACCAGTTTAGGTCTGATCGCGTTTGGCTTTATCTTAGAACGCGCAGGTTTATTGATGAGGCTTCTACAAGATGGGGGAAATGAGTCGCTCGATGCATCCGCTTTTATTTTGGGTATGGCGTTTATTTTATTAGGTGGGATGTGTGCGGTGGTGTCGGCCTATCAATATGCCCGCGTGCTTAAGTCCCTGACTCAAGAAGAGATCCCGCCTGGCTACAAGCCCCGGTGGGGGATGTTTGTTAATATTACGCTAGCAATATTTAGTGTCGCTCTCTCTCTACTTCTTTACTTTATGCACGACTGGTAACGCCATAACAGGCCTACATCGGAGAGGACTTTTGACGATAAGTGGGGCTTAAAAGAATGCGCAGAGACTATTTTCTCACAACTCAGAGCCTGTGCCTGTTCGCTTATCATTGCCAGAAAACATACTAAAACACACAAAACTGGCACGATAATGCACTGTCGCAAATCGACGGAAAAACTATTTTTTCTCTGTCGCATCGGAAATTAACTTACTTTTAAAGAAGAACCCTTAATAAGTCGCAATAAAAGGGCAAAAAGTTTATTTGCGGGGAAGCAGTTTTAAGAACGCCAGGGTAAAAACGAATAAGATTAATAAACAGGCAAATAAAAACGGAAAACGATGATCATAGTTATACAGAAGCGCAGCTATTGGAGGCCCGGCAATATAACCCATAGCTGGAGTGGATGTAATGAGCCCCGTCACTGTGGCTTGTTTTTCAGGGTCGCAACGACTGGAAGCGATGGCCGCAATGGACGGATAGGCTATCCCTAATCCACTGCCTAGTAGAACCATAGCAAGATAAAGTACGGTGTTAGTCTGGTGCACATAACAGAGTAGATAAGCTACGGTAAGTAAAAGTAACGCGATTTGTACAAGCTGTTCAGGTCGTAACCTGACTCTCTGTATCAACCCGACTTGCGCAGCAAAGGAGCTTGCCGCGCTAATCATCATTGCGATCCCTACCGACTGGGCCGCTGCTATCGTCGATTCACCATACTCATCCATAAAGAAGAACCCCAGCGTTTGCTGCAGCATCGCCATTGAGCAGAATACACAGGCAGAAAAAACCACCAGCAAAGCGGTTATCGGTTTAACCGCCACAATTTTGTTATTGTCACCTTCTATCACTGGTGCAGAATGGGATTTGGCCGCCTGATCGGGCAGAAAGCGTTTCACCACGAAAAGAGCCATTACTGTCAACACTATCACGCTGTAAAGAGGGGTGAGGATCCCAAATCCCACTAATGCGCCGGCGAAGGTTGGCCCCAACACCTGCCCTAAATTATTGGCCGAGGTGACCTTGCTAATGGCTTTTACTCTATCTGCCTGGGCACTGTTAGTGATTGCATACCCAATCGCCGATGGAGGGGTTGCTGACATAATGCTAGATTGCATCGTGCGCGAAATTAACAAGGCTAAAAATAAACTGACACCGCTGAGAATGGAGTGAATTCCCATATACCACATACTGGCGAAAAGCAAGGTGCCAATGCTGTATCCTGTCAAACCTATCATTAAGGTTCGTTTGTAGCCTTTGCGTCTGGCTACTCGGCTCCACAAGTTGGTTCCAATGGCAAACATCACCGCAGAGCTGGACATAATAATCGCCACCTGAATTTCTGTTAATCCAGCCTCTCGCCCAAGGGAAGGTAGCGTCGTGATGACTATGCTTTGCCCAATCGCTGTAGTGAAAAGCGCCAAAAATAATACGCGAAAAATCATCGAATAATTCTAAAGTGATAAGCGCCCAAAAGAGTATCCACTTTGATACTCTTTCGCAATGAAGTGAGCTCACTAGCGTAAAAATATTTCAACTTCTGATAACCGGATGCTGTAAACGCTTGTAGGGAATTTTAAATGAAATTGCCGCAGCTCTTACTATGCAATAGCCCACCTGCAAGTATGATGGTAAAGGAAAAATACGTGTGCTTCGTGTAACACGGAATTCAAAGAGCATCGGCGTTCAACCTCTGGGTCCTGATAAATCGCTCTTTTGGTATTCCTGACTGATACTCAGCGCGATGATGCGGAATATAACACCGTGACGGCGGCCTTAAAAAAACACCCGCCAAGTGGCGGGTGAAAATCAGAGGTATTGTTAGGTCAAGAAGACCTAGGGGAGATTAACTGTCTACCGACAGTTCACTTATTACGTCATCGACGTCATCAGTGTTCTTCGCAATGGCTATGGCCAAATCCCGTTCGCGGTAGGATTTCACCTTGCCGTAAAGAGTAACAATCCCTTGTTGAAATTGGACATCAATGTCAACACCAGTAATGGTAGATTCCAGTAGTAAACGCGACTTAACCGCAGTTACTACTTTTGCCTCCTGCAAATCTTTAGCGAACGTACTTCCGGTACTGTCATTATCGTTCGGTGTTACGACGGCCAATCTATTCTCGACCGCTATTACTCCTGTTAGCGACTTCACCAACTCCGTGGCGAGCGCCTTGTGAACTTCAGTGTCCACGCTGCCGGTTAATATAACCTTACCGTCCGTGACTTCCGTGTAAATATCGAAAATATTCAATCTTCCATCAAGCAAAAGAGTCGACTCTGCTTCGCTATCAATCCTTGCATCCATGGCTGATACGTTTCCCATTATTTCCTTGGCATCAGCTAGGCTTAGCAGAGAGGGCGTAGTTAAGGACGCAATGAATGTCAGGGATTTTCCTAAACCATTCATGCTTGGCTCCTTCGCTTGTTGCCGTCAATATCTACTATGCCACAAGCGTGCCAACTCAAAGTCAATCTAAAATGTTAATTTATATGCATGATTTTTATAGGAAAATTTCGAAATCCTTATTGCAGGTAAATATTAGCTTTCTAACCCTGTGTAGTTTTTTCACATTACGCTGTCGTTTCTTTCATACACTTTGTGAGTACATATATCCATCTAGCAACGCATAGTGGATTCGTTAGCAATTTTCAGAATCGGTGATACTTTTTATTAATAGCCTTTTCTATTCGATATCTAACAGGTAGGTAAATGTTTAATCAACATCTAAAAGCTGAAATTCAGGAATTGAAGGATGAACTGTTTAGCCTACGTCAGGTTCGCGACAGTCTTGAAGAAGAAATGCTGTTTGTTACGTTAAATGCAGATCGCACAATACGTTCCGTGAATCGAGAGTTTGAAATTGAAATGAATTATAATGAACGCGAACTCATCGGTAGAGCTATTCTTGATCTGGTTCCTGCTATTGCGCGCCATACACCTCACTATGCTCGCTTGGAAGACGCGTTAAAGACCCCTATACATTATGCAGGTGTGTTCGAGTGTAAGCGTGGGAACGACGAAGACGCGTGGTTACGGGTAATCTTACAACCGGTAATGTCCCAGAATGGTGAGGTCCAGTATTTTACTCTGCACGGCAATGACCTTACCAGAACCATAACCACCTCACGAGAATATGAAAATTTAGTTCAGGCATTGCAAAGATCGACCGCGGTGATCGAATTTGACCTCAAGGGCATGATAGAGACAGCGAATACACCGTTTTTAGATGCCTTGGGTTATAGCCTGAAAGACATTCAAGGTAAGCATCACAGCATCTTGTGTACAACAGACGATGCGAGATCTTCTGCCTATGAACAGTTCTGGCAGCAACTGCGGCGAGGTGAAGCAATCAGGGGCCGCTTTAGACGCATCGACAGCAGGGGCAATACAGTATGGCTGGAAGCAAGCTATAACCCGGTTTATGATCAACATGATGTTTTATATAAAGTGGTACAGTTAGCGACTGTGGTAACCAACCAGGTTGAGCGCGAAAAAACGATCAACGATGCAGCCGATATCGCCTATGACACCTCTAACAATACAGAAGCTGCTGCCAGTCGAGGCAGTGCTGTCGTTGCAGAGACAGTCCAAGTTATGAATACTCTCGCTGAACAGATGATCAAGGCCAGTCAGGGGATCAATGATCTGGATTCTCAATCTCAGCAAATTGCCACGATTATCGAAAGCATCAGCAGTATCGCAGAGCAAACGAATTTACTCGCTTTAAATGCCGCTATCGAAGCAGCACGGGCAGGCGACCAGGGAAGGGGGTTTGCAGTGGTTGCAGATGAAGTAAGACAACTTGCATCGCGCACCACCTCGGCAACAGAAGAAATTGTAGGTGTGGTGCAGCGAAATCAATCATTGGCAGCGGAGGCGGTGAATTTGGTCGATAGCGGTAAACAACAGGCGGAAAAAGGACTGCAACTGGCCAAAAAAGCGGGTCAGGTAATTGAAGAAATTGGTCAAGGTGCTCGTCAGGTTGTAGAGGCAGTGGGTCAGGTAACCAATAAACTTGAACAGTAGCCCTGTATTGCCTTGCGCGGTAACTTACTGATTATACGCTAGACGAGCAAAACACATGGGAATGAGCAACCGCGCTAGATTAACTGAATGACCGCTTTTAATAACAGGTGCAATGCCAGTAGTGTTACCACCGTGGTATATAAAACCGTAAACAGCTGAGTCGAGAATTTCTGTAGGGCGCTTAACCCTACTTTGGTGCCGATAAACCCGCTGATAATCATTCCACCCGCTAGAGGTAACCAATCGATAAAGTAAACACCTGCAGCGAGAAAGACAATCAACTTCAAAACATTTTGCAGGCTCATACAGGAAGCGAAGGTTGCTGTGTGTGACATCTTCCCCATTTTGTTCTGATGCAAAAACGCGGCCAGCAGCGGTCCGGTTGCCCCTACAAAAGCCGAAAGCATTGTCGTTATTGTCCCTACAGCAAACATTCCTTTTGCTGATATTTGACGTGACTTAGGCTTGAATCCCCAGAGTAAATACAGAATGAATAGTCCTACACTGAGTTGGATCCATTGTAACGGAAGCTGGATAAGAACGAACGAAACCGCAATGGCCCCCACAATCGCGCCAAATCCAAATGCGTTGAATGTTGGTCGATCCAGATTGGCGTGGGTTTTATACGCCCTGTACCCATTGGAGCCGAGCTGAACGAGAGCGTGAACAGGAATCAATACTTCTATGGGGATATAGTGTGCCATGATAGCAATCAGCATGATCCCGCCTCCTATTCCAAACGCTGCTGTAACAAACGACGTCACCGCTGATGAAATAATCAACAGCAATAACACAGCCACTGAAATCTGACCTGCGCCCAACCACTCAATGAGTGCGACCAAGAGAACTCCTTTTGTATAACAATGAGCTAAAATTTGAGCAAGAAAAATACTTGCCATCCCGGTATAAAGAATCATACTGAGATTAGAGGTTAGGGTGATATCGCTTTTACCCATAATATTATTAAAATAACATCTGCTGTTAAGTTTACGATTAAGTGTTACGAAATTTATAGATGAATTGCATGCGACGTAATCATGACTGTAAAGACTGCAAAACGCTATTTTTGTCCAGATTGTAAACATCAGTTTTCAACGAATACTGATCACGATCATACGCTGATCGTAACTTGTCCTAATTGCAAATCCCTTTGCCCAAAACGGTGTCTGGAAGAGAGTGCACTGGTCAAGGTCTTAAGCCAACGAAAAAACTGGCCGTTGATTTCAACCCGGGTGATCGCCTTTGAGGGTAGAGAAGGGTTTGAGGCGGCTAAAGCTGCATGTGCCGATCAACCGTTCTTTACCTATCCCGCGTCCCATTTTTTTAATGAAAAAAATCCTGTTGAATCAGGCGAAGTCTGGATAGAAACCAGTCTTCCATTATATAAAAACTGGGAAGTGGCGCATGACAGCCCCACCAATGCGGGGGAAAGGTTACAAAACTTTGTGGTGGTGCATGAGCATCATTGTGCCGAAAACATCTTGTATGGTTATTACTTGGTCATTACCGATGAAATGCGTGCTTTCAAAACCAATACTTATGTGTGTGGAGAGTGCCATAGCGCTGCTAATAAGAATGACAAGTTTTGTAAAAAATGTCTGCATAAACACATGTTGACATACGCCCAGCTACAGAACACCAAGTTGCTGCCGGTAAGCCAGTCACTTAACCGATTCCGTCTGACCAAAGGTGAAATGAAAGAAGCATTGGATTTGTACGTGCAGACCCATGTCAAATTACCGCAAAAAGAACAGAAAAAGAGACTGGAACAGCTGGTGGCCAAAAAAAATACCGTCAGCGATGTGGAGTACAAAGGCTTCAAATGGCTTCTTAATGAAGGAATTAACACCGAGATATTCGTTTTCGAAGAGGACGAGAACCGTTTCGTAATGGGCCACCAAACTCCACGAATCCCAGAGATACTAAGTCACATTCAGAAAAGACTGCAGGCTTTTCCGTACCCACATGAGATTAGGTAAGATAAACGCCCAACAATAAAAAACAATTTGCCGCCTTATTTGTAATTAGCACCCTACCATATGGGCCTCGCGCAGCTTCAAAAGGCAATCCATCTTTTAAAGCGAGTGAAAGTATGCTGTTAAGTTGCGCTCGGTATTCACACCACGGATCGAAAAGGGATTAGTCGTGCATCAGCCTCATCATCACCGTCATCCTCATCACGATCAGTCTGAAACAACTCGAATGGGCTATGCGTTTTGGCTGAACTTTGTTTTCACCGTCATTGAGTTTGTTGGGGGATGGTTAACAAATAGTGTCGCGATAATGGCGGATGCGGTGCATGATTTGGGTGATACGCTTTCCATTGGCATGTCATGGATTCTGGCCAGGTTGGGTAAACAACAAGCTGACGATACCTACACGTATGGGTTTAAAAGACTTAGCTTGTTTGGCGCGTTGATCAACGGGGTGATTCTAATCGGTGGTTCTGTGTGGATTTTGATGGAATCCATTCCGCGCTTGTTTAATCCTGAAATGCCAGTGACAGAGGGAATGATGGCGTTGGCCATATTAGGTGTCATGGTAAACGGTGCCGCCGCAGTCAAATTGCACGGTGGTCATACATTAAACGAGAAAGTGCTTAATTGGCATCTATTGGAGGACATGTTTGGTTGGATAGCGGTTTTAATTGTGGCCGTAGTACTGCATTTTTATCCTTTTCCTATTCTTGACCCTATTTTAAGTATTGGTTTCACCTTATTCATTTTGTTTAACGTTGTCAGACATGTGACCCAGACATTGAAACTGTTTTTACAGGCAACGCCAGATGATGCAGTGCAACAGAAAATTAAGCAGGGGTTGTTAGGTATAGAAGAAATTAAGAATCTGCACCACTTACATTTCTGGTCATTAGACGGCGAACATCATGTGTTGACCGCACACTTGGTCACGCATACCGATTTACATCCTGAGCATTTAAAACAACTCAAACAGTCCGTTGATACTATCCTGGCGGCCTTTAACTTGGCGCATACCACCATCGAAATAGAAATGCCCGGGGAGCCTTGTCGAGACGAGACGCCAACCGGGCATTAACCTCATGGATTATGATTATTCACTCATCGGTTTACTGGCAAGCAGGTAATTTTCCTTCATGGTGCAGATAGCGAATATTGGATACAGTAAGTTCACCGGCTTTCGCTCTTGAAAGTGCAAAGGGTGATTGAACCGTACCAAGACTCGCGTTCCCTTGAGTAAAACATGTGAGGGGAATGATCACCTCCTGCCACTCTTCGGTATTTTCCGCAAAATTTGCCAAATTAACTTTATTGGCACAGCCTTCCCCACAAGTAACGCTTACCAGTGTGTCTTCAATAGCCGATCCCTTGACATCAAAGGCGATAACACTTTGCGCTTTCCCAAAGCTTCGCATATCTTCGCTAAACGGTGTATAAAATCCGACGCTACCCGCTTGCTGCCAATTAATTAATAAGGAGTCTTCTTGTACCTGTCTATCTGTAGTACGTACACTAATATCCTGTAGAGAGACCGTATTACTGTTCATGATGCGTGATTCCCCGTTAGCACGGATCTCGAGTTGCCAGGGCTTTTGGGTAGTCAGTACATAAATAGCATGTTCACTCGTATTAGCATCGTCGCCGCTTTCGATGGTTTCGTTAAGCTTATCGCCTAGACTATCTTTGTCTTCATAGGTGAGGCCATAACCAAACGCAAACTGAGGGGTTTTCCCATCGCCAACGTTGAGTTCCTCTTGTGAAGGATCGGCTGGCCAGCTAAACGGTAATTTACCGGTCATCGGGTAATTGACGTCACCGTTTTGTGTTTTCAACAAGACATCTGCCACACCCGCGCCTTCACTTCCGGGTAACCAGGCCACCACAAAAGCATCACTTGCATTAAGTTCAGGATTGACCCACAAAGGGCGGCCGGTGATGAACACTGATACCACCGGAATACCCTGTGATTTGAGTTTCTTCAATAAAGCCAAGTCAGATTTTTCACCCCGTTGGTATTCCAGGTTGGAAATATCGCCATTACCTTCTGCATAGGGGTTTTCACCAAACACGACCACAGCTACATCTGGTTTTTGGTTAAATTCGCCGTTTTCTGCTAACTCCAATTGCCCACCACTTTGCTCGATGTGGGATTTGAAGCCATCATATATTGAGCTGCCACCAGGGAAATCGTTGTTCGTATTCCCCGTGCCCTGCCAGGTGATGGTCCATCCTCCCGACTGCTTGCCGATATTATGTGCGGCATCCCCCGTTAAGCCAATTTGTAAATCAGCTGACAAGGGCAGTATGTTATTTTTGTTCTTTAACATTACCAGTGATTTACGCACCGCTTCACGGGCTAGTTGACGATGTTCCTGCGCGCCAATCAGTTCTTTTTTTCCTGCCAGTACGCGATTGGCTGGAGAGGGTTGTTCAAACAGGCCCGCACGCACTTTCACACGTAATATGCGACGCACTGCATCATCTAAGCGGGCCGTCGCAATGGTGCCGTCTTTCACCTGCTCGACTAAATTCTCGTACAAAGGTTTCCAGGCGCTGGTGGGGACCATGTAAATATCCAGCCCCGCATTCATCGCCTGAGGACAATTATCATTGGTGCAGCCTTCGATTTGCCCGTGACCATTCCAGTCACCTACCACAAAGCCATCGAAACCCATCTTGTTTTTCAGTACATCAGTAAGTAAGTATTTGCTACCATGTATTTTCTTGCCATGCCAGCTGTTAAACGAGGCCATCACACTTTGCGCGCCGGCGGACAATCCTTCAACATAGCCCTGCGCATGTATTTCAAACAACTCTTTTTCTGTACTGATATTATTGCCCTGATCGTCCCCATTCTGAGTACCACCGTCACCTAGAAAATGCTTAACCGTAGAAATCGCGTGGTGTTCGTCAATCACGCCATCACTCATGTCGCCCTGCATTCCTGTGACGATGGCTTTGGCATAAGCACCAACAATATCAGGGCTTTCAGAATAGCTTTCATAAGTTCTGCCCCATCTATCGTTCCTGGCTACTGCTACTGTGGGAGCAAATATCCAATCAATCCCAGTGGCCTTGACTTCCTTGGAGGTGGCTTCGGCAATCTCAGTGATGAGACCGGGGTCATTCATTGCACCCAATCCGATATTGTGTGGGAATAAGGTCGCCCCAATAACATTATTATGACCGTGTACGGCATCAGTTCCCCACATTGTGGGAATGCGGCTGCCGTCAAGAGAATCATCGACCGACGCCTGATACATTTTTTCGGCGAGAGCCACCCAATCGTCAACAGAAGCATGCTTATCATTATTTGGAAAGGCGCCCCCGCCATTCAAATAAGAGCCAAAGCCATATTTTCGCATATCCTCAACAGTGATATCGCGAATTTCCGGTTGAATAACCTGGGCGACTTTTTGTTCAAGTGTCATGTCATTAAGTAGAGCCTCGACACGCTTTTCAACTTCATCGTCATTTGTTTTAGTAAATGAAATGTCTGGCCAAAAGTCAGGTACAGTATTGTCATTAGCCCGGGCGACTGGAGCCTCTTGAGAATCTGAACTGTTACATGCGGTTAATAATGACACCCCAATTAGTGCCACACTTAAAGGAAGAGTGATTTTCTTCATACCTGGGCCTCCTGCTTGATATATTTACTTCCTGACAGTCCGTAATAAGCAATATAGATATAACAGACCAGAGGTAATAAAAATGAAATTTGCAGACCTAAACTGTCAGCCAATACACCTTGCAATAATGGAACAATTGCGCCGCCTACGATAGCAAGGCAAAGCATGCCAGAGCCTTGCGCAGTTTGCTGGCCTAACCCTTTAAGGGCAAGACTGAAAATCGTAGGGAACATAATTGAATTGCATAATCCTACGGCCAGAATCGACCACATTGCCACGTGGCCAGTACTATTAACAGATACAGCTATTAGGATGCACGAAAGAACGCTATTGAAGGCCAGGCATTTTCCAGGATTAACTTTTTGCATGACCACGGCACCGATAAAGCGACCTACCATGGCACCGCCCCAATAATAGGCGATGAAATTTGCAGCCTGCCGCTCAGTCAAACTTAACACCTCTTCGGAAATGAAATAGTTAACTAAGAAACTGCCTATAGAAACCTCTGCCCCGACATAGAGAAAAATACCGATCACGCCCAGCATGAGATGGCGGTGTTTCAGCACGCTGCCTGTCATTTCTCCCAACGCCATATCAGCGGATTCAGCTGGTTTGGGCAGCTGAACTTTTATCATCATTAACGCCATAATCCCTAACACAACTGCCAGACCTAAATAGGGCACAATAGTTGAATTGGCTTCTGCTTGCGCGCTTACCTCGCCGTGGGCTGAGAACAGCAACATACCACCTACTAATGGGGCCACGGTGGTACCCAACGAATTAAATGCCTGGGTCATTGTGAGCCGACTGGAGGCAGTGTCGGGATCTCCCATAATCGTAACTAAGGGGTTTGCTGCAACCTGCAGTATGGTGATACCTGAAGCCAGCACAAATAACGCCGTTAAAAACATCCAATACTGGGCGGCTAACGCAGAAGGGATAAACATTAAGCAACCAACCGCTGCAGTGATTAAGCCGATACCAATGCCTTTTTGATAGCCCACGTTGTTGACCAGTTTCCCGGCAGGAACTGAGATGAGAAAATAGGCACCGAAAAAACACGATTGCACAAGCATGGCCTGCGTATAGTTGAGTGAAAAAAGCCCCTTTAAATGGGGGATCAAGATGTCATTTAACGCGGTAATAAAACCCCACATGAAAAATAGCGACGTTAGAGTAGCAAGCGCAAAGAATGACGTTGTTTGTGCACGCGTGGGTGACACGTAGGCTGAGTTTGTCATGTGGTTTTCCTGATTTTTTGTTTCGCAACATTGGTCTCTAAGAGAGCCTTGATGTTACTAACAAACATTTCATTAACAAATATCGCGAGTATAAAGTCATTTCAGGGAAATGCAAGCGCTTACATTTTTAGCTCTTTTACCTTTCAAATATAGTTAAATGCAAAAATGATTTAACCCAAATTCGGGTAAGAGCCATCGGCACAGTCTCGTATATAAAAAAATTTAAATAAAGAATTCAATTAGTTGGTGGGATACCGGACACGCATTGATCAAGATGATTTCAAGCGACTTCTCGATTTTACTTGCCAAAATGTGTTAAAACATTGTAAAACTACAATGAAAGCGCTTACAGTTTGTTCTGGACATCTAATAAAAAGATATTCGTAAGGCTTTCGTATTTCTATTACATATAACCCTACTATTAAGCCGAATGTATGAGTAACCGTTTAACCCTGAATCCACACTTTCGTAGCAACACTTTCACTTTCGGCGTCGCCACCTCATCTTTTCAAATAGAAGGCGCGGCAGCCAGTCGGGAAGAATCAATTTGGGATCGTTTCTGTCAGCAACCAGGCAAGATCCTGGATGGCAGTAATGGAAAAGTAGCCTGTGATCACGTCAACCGATGGCAAGAAGATCTGGAAATCATTGCCAGTTTGAATGTTGATGCTTATCGGTTTTCTGTTTCCTGGCCGAGAATTATCCGAGCAAATGGTAGCATCAACCAAGCAGGGTTAGATTTCTATATTGCTTTATTAGACAAACTGAATGCAAAAGGTATTAAAGCGTATGTCACTTTGTATCATTGGGATTTACCCCAATACCTGGAAGACGAGGGAGGATGGTTAAATAGGGACACCGCATTTGCTTTCGCACAGTATGTGGAAGTGATAGTAAAAGCGTTTGGAGATCGCGTTTACTCTTACGCTACCTTAAACGAACCCTTCTGTAGCGCCTACTTAGGTTATGAGGTAGGTGTGCATGCACCCGGCAAAGCAAAGAAGGAGTATGGTAAAAAAGCCATTCATCACCTTTTGTTAGCGCATGGTCTGGCGATGAAAGAGCTTCGAGCGCATGCACCGGCAGCTCAAAGTGGTATTGTTTTGAATTTCACCCCTTTTTATCCCGCCTCGCCAAGCGAAGAAGACGCTCGCGCCACCGAACTCGCTCACATACATTTTAATGACTGGTATATTCGTCCAATTGTTGAGGGGCGGTATCCCGCGTTAATTGAGGATATACCGCAGTCACATCGTCCTGATATTCAACCTGGCGACCTTGAGCTTATTGCCCAACCTATCGATTATCTAGGCGTGAATTACTATACCCGGGCCCGGATTAAGTGTGATGCGCCAAATGATCCAGTCCATTTACCTCCTCCCGAGTCAAGCGAACAGACCGCGATGGGATGGGAAGTGTACCCCCGAGGGTTAAGTGACTTATTATTGCAGCTTCATCGAGACTTTACGTTGCCACCCATTATTATTACCGAAAATGGACTGGCGAGTGATGATCATTTAGTTAACGGTGAGATTGACGATCAGCAGCGCATTCGTTATCTGCAAGACCACTTGGACGCAGTCGCAGTGGCGATGGATCAGGGCGTTAATATAACCGGTTATTTTGTTTGGAGTCTGTTAGACAACTTTGAATGGGCGTTAGGGTATGAAAAACGCTTTGGTATCGTGTATGTTGATTATGAAACACAGAAGCGTACGTTAAAAAACAGTGCATTAGCGTTAGCAGCTACACTGTTATCGCGTCAACAATAAGCAGCGGAACCGGAAGTTCACTATGGTAAGTGTTCGCGAAAAGATAGCATATGGTTTAGGTGACACCGCCAGCAACTTTATTTTTCAAACGGTGATGCTGTTTCTAACCTTTTATTATACTGACATCATTGGACTAGCCCCGGCGGCGGTGGGCACCATGTTTTTGGTTGTACGTGTATTTGACGCCGTCACCGATCCTCTGATGGGTGCCCTTGCCGACAAAACGAATACCCGCTGGGGCTCCTACCGCCCTTACTTGCTCTGGCTTGCGCTGCCCTTTGCTCTCTGTAGTGTATTAGCGTTCACCTCACCCCCGTTGCCAGAGGAAGGAAAATTAATTTATGCGTTTGTCACTTATGCATTACTAATGCTGATGTATACCGCAATCAATATTCCTTATTCAGCCCTGGGCGGCGTGATGAGTGCTGACGCTAGTGAACGCGTATCTATCCAGTCTTATCGTTTCGTATTTGCCATGGTGGGTGGATTATTGGTTACCACGTTTACTTTGCCATTGGTGGAATTTTTTGGCGAAGGTGATCAGGCATTAGGCTATCAACAAACTATGATTGCCATGAGCATTGTAGGTATGGTGCTGTTTCTATTGTGTTTCGCTGGCACCAAAGAACGCGTAAAGCCTTCTACGCAGGGTACAGTTACCATTAAAGCGCAGCTTCGGGCATTGTGGCAAAACGATCAATGTCGCGTGCTGTGTGTAGTAGCTGTAGTGTTGCTAACGGGTATGGTGTTACGAAATACGTTGGCAATTTACTATGTTAAGTATGTTTTACAGCGTCCTGACGAGGTGACCCTTTTTGTAACGGCTGGGATGATTGGCAGCATTATCGGCTGTGCTCTTGCTAACCCGTTAGCTAATAGAATGTGCAAGGTAAAAGCCTATATGCTGCTGCAATTGATCAGCGCTGTACTCTGTTTTATAAACTACTTTGTTCCCCCGGACATGTGGCGGACGGCCATGGGAGTGCATTTTCTTTGGGGGCTGTTTTTACAAATGGCCACGCCACTTTTGTGGGCGAAAATTGCAGATGTGGTGGATTACGGAGAGAGTACTACGGGCGTACGTATGACCGGGATTACTTATTCGACCGTAGTATTTTTCATTAAAGTAGGGCTTGCAGTAGGAGGAGCGTTAGCGGGCTGGCTGCTTGCGATATATGGTTATCAGCCGAATGTATTTGAGGCGAGTGTGGCACATGGAATTATTGTTTCATTTTGTATTTTCCCCGCGATAGCATCGATTGCAGTTGCGATTATCATGCGGTGGTATACATTAGACAGCCAAAAGATGGAATCGGTCCAAGCATCACTGTCATCAGGGAAAGCTGGTTAAGCAACTAGCCTTGATGCATCCTTAGGGCGGTATCAGGAATAGGAACATGGTAACAATAAAACAAGTCAGTGAAATGGCGGGCGTATCATCGGCAACGGTTTCCCGCGTAATCAACAACACTGATACGGTTAAAGAAAGAACCCGTGTAAAAGTAATGGAAGCGATGGCGAAGCTTGGCTATCGTCATAATGTTTTGGCTGCGTCGCTAGCTTCCAATAAAACCAATACTATCGGCTATGTGGTGCCTGAACTGCATGGTTCGTTCTTTGGAAATATGATGGCGGGCTCCGAAAAAGTCTTGCGCAAAGCCAATAAACACATGTTCGTGGTGACTGGTCACTCTGACGAGAAACTCGAAATGCAGGAAATTGAAGCTTTGCTGAGTCGTCGCTGCGACGCATTAATTCTGCATGTTGAAGCAATTAGTGATGAGTATCTGATTCATCTTGCTAAGCAGGATGTCCCTCTGGTTATTGTCAACCGCTACATAAAAGAAATAGAAGAAAACTGTATCAGTTTAGACAATGAACTGGGCGGTTATTTAGCTACGCGTCATCTGATTGAGTTGGGACACACGCAAATTGCTTATTTATCCGGTTCATTGTTTAAGGCGGACGGTTTAAATCGTCTTGCAGGGCACAAACGCGCTCTCAGTGAAGCCGGTTTATCCTTCGATGACTCCCTGATGGTTGAGGGTGACTTCCAAGCTAAATCAGGTGAAGCGGGGATACACCAGTTAGCGCAAAGAGCCAAGTGCTATACCGCTGTGGCGTGTGCGAACGATGAAATGGCGTCGGGCGCCATTAACGCGCTGCGCGCACTCAATAAACGTGTGCCCGAGGATATTTCGGTTGTAGGGTTTGATAACGTTGATTTTGCCAGCTATCTCACCCCAGGACTTACTACCATTGACTACCCAATGCGCGAAATTGGCGAGATGGCGGCGCGGTGGATATTGAATCGAGCATACGGTGACCACAAAATGTCATTGACGCATATACTTGAACCAAAATTGGTGCATAGGGGTACAACCAATCAAGCGGCTGAAAAATAAATGCTAAACATTTGTTAATGCTTCTTACCATTTTTGCCGATATCGGGTTAATATGAAAAAATCACGCTTTCACCCTTTGCCTGAATACAGAGGTTAACATGCTCGTACTTAAGTCAACATACGAAGAAAAACTCGAAGAATTAAATGCGCTTAAGCGCGAACAAGCCGATTTAGAAAGCCGCCTTAAGCAGCTTGAAAAAGAAAACGAAATGCTGGCTGAAGAGAATCAGCAGCTACATGCTGCGACGGGCAAAAGTGGTCATTCTGTATTGACGGAGTCTATGCTGGATGCGCTTTCGCAGATCGAAGGTATCCGTGACACGGTGCTCAGTGCATATCAACATATCGAAAACGAAAGCGATTCAATTGAAAATATTAACGTGCTGTTTTCAGAGTCATCCACCGCACTTTCGCAAATTTTGAAGGACATGGATCAGCTCAGTGGCAAGATGAGTCATATGAATGAGCGAATTTCTGGTCTGTCAGACACTGCAGATAACATCAACAAATTCGTCAGTACGATAACCAGTATTTCAGATCAAACCAACTTGCTAGCGCTTAATGCTGCGATTGAAGCCGCACGTGCGGGTGACGCGGGTAGAGGCTTTAGCGTGGTTGCCGACGAAGTACGGGCTTTGGCAAACGAAACTAACAAATCTGCTAATGAAGTTGCCGAATTGGTACAGGGTATCATTCAATCAACCCGCGCAGCGGTTGGCTCGGTAACAGAACTGCAAACCAATAACACACATTTGGCAGAAGGTGTAGGCAGTTTAAACAAAGCTTATGACCAAATGGTAACTCATTGCACTAGTATGAAAGATACTATCCACCGCGGTTCACATGAAACCTTTATTCAAACGGTTAAACTGGATCATGTAGTGTGGAAATCAGAAGTCTATGCTGTTATTCAGGGGAGTAGCAACAAGTCACCTTCTGATTTTACTGATTCAGCTTCATGTCGATTAGGTAAGTGGTATAAAGAATCAGTGAATAAACCTATCTCAAAATCGGACGCTTTCTCAAGGCTAGAGCGTCCACATGCAAGTGTACACACTTCAGGTGTAGCAGCCATGAAAGCTCATCAGCAACAAGATGTTGCGCTTAGAGACAAGCACCTAAACGAAATGGAGCAAGCCAGTTCGCAAGTTATGTCTTTATTGGACAGGTTAGCGAACGACGGTTAATCCATCGTTGAGTAATCCTGAAGCCCCTCATTGCAGGGGCTTTTTCATATCTACTAATCAATCAAAATCCATTGCTTCAATCAAACGAATTACTCGCGTAAATTGAACTTTAAAACGTAAAACACCATTATGATACCAGTCTTAGATAATTAACGACGTCACCCCTAATCTACGCTAAAGTTCGCACTTAGACACGGCAACTGGGTTTTCAAACCCTTCATTTACTACTCTCATAGGGCATACCAGTATCTGATCATACAACCGTATCGCTATAAATAAAGTGAATGAATAGCTTGATCTGAATATTTAAATGGCGACGTTTATGCGCTAAATGTCCTTTATGCCAACTTATTTAATTTCATCTAATGGTTTACCCATTCGCCTTAAGCTTGACCACCTCAGCCGCATCTATTTCTAATACGGATTCAGCGTTTGCCCCTTTAAGCAACTTGGCAACACTGTCTTTGTGCTTCGCCAACATGATTGACAACTCTTCGGTAACAGCATCATCCAACTTAATGCCTTTGGCTTCAATAAATGCGGCTAGGTTGTCAGCCGTATCAAGCATCTTATCAAACTGATCCGCTTCCCTCTTATCCGTTGTCACCAGCTTCTCCACCCCTTTATGTGTTACCACGTATTTGATTGTAATCGCCATGAGTTACCTTTTTTCTTGGAAAGTGTGAGAGTAGATTAGCAGAAGAGGCTGTATAAATAAACAGTTGTTTTGATGGGGTATAAGTTAATAGCCAGTAACTTACTGGCGAAAGTAGTGTATTACTTCTTTACGGGGCGTTTAGGGGGTTTGGGTGGTCCAACCGCTATTGTTCTCAATAAATTTTCTGAAGACATGAATATAGTTATAGCGTGATGGCCTCCATATACTTCCCCGGTTTCCTTTTCACTGAGCTCGAATAGTTTATTTGCTTTTTCTGGTTCGCAAATTTCCATGTGTAGTTTATCCCTTATATTGATTTGATGAATAGAATCTGATATTTCTATCAAAAGCTAGCGTATACTGTCCAAATTATCTCTCATAGCAGTAATACGGAAGACAAGGAATGTCAAAAATGAGACGGGTTGTACAATTTTTAATTTTTAAGATTATCTTGGCTCATTGCGCGTATGTCGCTGCAGGTTCCACCAATACTTTGAGTACGACCCACTCTTTTAAAGAAATGATAACAGGGTCCCTGCTATCCATCGAGTCCACAAAAAATGGGATCTGGTTAGGCGGAGAAAATGGGTTATACGGAATAGTTGGTAAGCAGACTTATCATTTTTGCGCAAAAAAAACGCTAATAACAAAAAGTTATATTTCGGCCCTTAAGAGTATCGGAGAGCATGAGTTACTGGTGTCAGTTTTTGGTAACGGCCTTTTTCGCTTTGACACTATTTCTCACCAATTCCAGCAAATATCACCTCATCTGGAGGACCTAAAGTACGTTTGGGACATTGATCTCAGCGGAACCAATATCGCAATTTCCACAATCGATAATATTTATCTACTAGACGCGCAAACCCTCGCAGTCACTAAAAATCTTAAAGAAAGCGGCATAGTTGTTGGAGACAATGTTCTGAATCTCCAGTTTTCTCCCTCAGGTGATACGTTATGGTGGATAGATCGCAAAAAGGGATTACATTCCTACGCCTTAGATTCGTCCGCTTGGTTGTTATTTGGCATTGAACGATACTTCAGAAATACGAGGGAGTTAACTTCGATTTTCGTCGAAGAAGAGAATGTCTATATAGGCACGGATAATTCATTAAAAATATTTGACGTAAAAACGAGTGAAATTACCTCGATTTCCCAAAGACCGGATGAGAATTCTAAGGTTGTTTCGCCAGTTCGTTACATTGCAAGGGACAATAAAGATAATTTGTGGGTAGCTGCTGAACGATTGTACCAATTCGATAAAACTTCATCGAAGTTAATCTCTCCTGCAAAGCAATATCCTCTCTTTGAAAGTCAAGATTTGGGGGAAATATATAAAATTGAAATTACGAATAAAGGCGATATCTATGTATTAGAAGCGAAAAACGGCTTAGCAATATTACCTGTTTTATCCGGAGCTGTTTCTTATGTAGGTGGTGAAAAAAACTTGATTTCAACATCTATAGACTCCGCTTTATTCACATCAGACGATGAGTTTATCTTCTCTACAAAAAGCCAAGTAGGATGGTATAACTCATTAGATAAAACCTATCGTGGAATAGATGTTGGTACCCCCAAGCAATTAACTGTAATTGCAGGAGATGCAAATGCGATAACAGCAGCGGACGATAGTGGAGCTCTGTTTACAATCAATCGTGACGGCGATACTCGCAAAGCTGATTCACCGTTTATAATGCAAACAGGGAAGATACTTCAGATAGAGAAAGATCCCCAGGGTAGGCTCATCTACATTCATGAAACTGACGAAAAAGATTATTTAATTCGTCATGCTAAGTATGGAGATGAAAAGCTTCTCACTGGTTCAATATATACTTTCCAGCGTTCTATTGGTGAAAATATTTATGTGGCTGCCCACGGTCAAGGCATTTATCGTATTCAAAAAAACGGTGTCACCAAGAAACTTGCGCAAAAATATAACTTCGACGTAAGCAGCATCGACTGTATTTTTGTAGACTCAAAAAATAATTTATTCGTTTGTACATCTGGCAATGGTTTGATGAAGTATTCAAAATCTTCCGACCAATTCAAGAGAGTACAGGCGATTAAATCAAATTATATTAGGGCAATCTCCGAAATCAATGCACACGTGTATTTATTGGCTACCAATATAGGATTGTTCTATTACGATGCCACCCGGAGTCGATCTTTCCGCCTCGGTTCTGAATTTGGAATTCCTGATACCGATTTCGCGTACAAAGGAATTTATACGTCGAAGACGCGGACTTTAGTGGTCGGGGATAACCTAAATTATCTGATTGATAATCAAAAATTGATCGATTCGATTGAAGAAACCGCTCAGAGAATCAATCACGTTATTATCTCTTCCTTTTCTGCATTCGATGAAGAAACGAATCTTCTAAAGCCCATTAATTCACGGTTTTATGAGGCAATAAAATCAGGCGAGAAACTTGAATTGAGCAATGACGAATTCATGTTCGAATTGGGGTTGAGCGTGGCCAATTTCCTAGAGCGTGAGCGCCTTCAAATTGAATATCGACTGCGTGGATTGACAGAGGAATGGACTCATTTCTCTGACTCCTCGGCTCAGATCGTTTATTCATCTTTGCCTTTTGGCAACTATATATTTGAGACACGGGTAGTTGATGCACGAAGTGATGCAATTCAACCTATCTCTAAATTAACGATCCGCGTCCTGCCGCCCTTCTGGCTTTCTCCACTCGCTTTTATTGTTTACCTTTTAGTATCGAGTGTCACTGGGTTAGCGCTGTTTCGACGCTACCGTCGCAAATTAGCAGTTCAGGCAAATGCGTTACATGACACAGTAAATGGAAGCCAGTGTCTATCTTCAGATAATAGTAAAACGATCCGTAGCGCCTTAGAGCAAAAACAACGATTATTTACCAATATTTCCCATGAACTTAGAACTCCGTTAGCGCTCGTCCTGGGGCCGTTAAAACAGGTAAAAGGTAAACCTAATGATAGGGAGAATCCTCAGCGTCTTGCACTTGCCTTAGATAATGCTGTTAAATTGGAAAAGCTGGTCGATCATCTGCTGGAAATTGAGCAAGTTGAAAGCTTGTGTGAAAACGAACGAAAATCCTACGATATCAAAGCAGATATACCGGCGATTTTAGCAAATGTCAGACCTTTGGCAGATTACAAGCAGCAGGAGTTTGTGAGCTCAATTCGGGGGAAAGGACGAATTTCCCTGATTGCCGATTCGTTAGAGAAAATTTGTCATAATCTGGTATCTAATGCGGTTAAGTACACCGATACACATGGAAAAGTAAAGATTGATGTGACATGTCAGGAGTTACATCTGGTTATTAAAGTCTCTGATACAGGATGCGGTATCCCTGAGGAGGACGTCTCACGGATTTTTAACCGCTTCGCCCGTGGTAAACATGAAACGGAAGTGGTTGGTTCGGGGGTTGGTTTAGCGTTAGTTAAAGAGTTGATTTTAGCGAATCAAGGGTGGATTGACGTCTCCAGCAGAGAGGGTAAAGGCAGCATATTCACGGTCTATTTGCCATTGCACTCAACGTCATTTCTGCTAACTGCATCTATCAGTCAACAAGCGCAAAGTCCAAGAGTTTTAGCGTTACCAAAACCCAGCGACCTACCAGAAAACAAGACAGTGATTCTGCTGGTTGAAGATAACGAAGACATGCGCGCATATCTTTATTCACTTTTGAAACAAAAATATACGTGTTTACTCGCTCGTCATGGTATCGAAGCGATGAGTATTGTAAAAACTGTCACGCCTGCATTGATTATCACAGATTATATGATGCCTGTTATGGATGGTCTCACACTGGCAGACAGGCTCAAGGCGAAGGAAAATTTCGCGCATATTCCTATTATCCTGTTAACTGCGAGGGGGGATAGCGTAACGCAGACCAAGAGTCTAAATGCACGCATAGAACACTGTCTAATCAAACCGGTTACCGATGAAGCGCTAATGTTGCGCGTTGAGAATTTGCTGGAGCAGCGACAACGTCTGCGAGATTCGCTTCTAGCCTCTGCGGAATCTGACCATGCTAGCGATGAGTCAGCTGATCTTCCTTCCTATGAGTGCGATAAGGATCAGGCATTTTATGCGAGGTTTATTGCTATCGTGGAGAAATTTTATCAAGAGGAATCATTTAATCGTGCGCAGGCAGCAAGTGAATTGGCTGTCAGTGAAAGACAGCTAAACCGAAAACTCGCTTCGCTGCTTGAATACAATTTCACAGAATATTTAAAAAATTACCGATTGAAAAAGTCAAAAGCATTATTACGCAGCGGGCAGCAAATTACGCAAATAGCATTAGATGTAGGTTTTAACTCTACAAGTTATTTTTCCTCTCGTTTCAAAGCAATGTACGGTATGAGCCCAAGTCAGTACCAAGAAATGCATATTGAAGAGAAAAAGCGTGCATAATCAGGTAGGCTAAGTAAAAAAACACAAGGCAACAAGCATGTGCGGATTCATCCAACGCGTAACCGACAACCCCACCATTATTGATTTGCTGGAAGAAGTAGGGTTGGGTGACTTGGTGCCTCATTTCGCTGCACAATCTTCTTCCCTGCTAAATTTTTATCCTGCCTTTGGCGGTAATGCTTCACGGCAGATCACGTCACTGATTACTGCACCCGATAACATCATCGATGCCACCTGGTGGTTCGATTGTCAAAGCGATGGTGACAGTTTAGCTATCGGCAAGCGCACGACATTTAACGCCAGAAATTTAGAGAGTGGCTTTTGGCGTACGGCGCTTAAACGGCATCGCGGCATTGTTCTGGCTACTGCCATTGGCGAGTCTAACCCAGTTGGGAAGAGTAAGCAGCACTATTTTATGCAGGGCCGGCGAGCATTTATGCTAGGGGCGCTATATCGATCTTTTGACAATGGAAAGTACGCATGTGCCGTTATCACACGGCCTCCTCATGAACGCTTCAGTAATTTTCATGAGAAATCTTTCCCATTTTTCTTACCCTTCGATAAAGATTTTATCCAGGACTGGTTGTCGGGGGAGCCATTACATCCGGCTTCGACGCAGGAGTTGGAACAGCCAAAACTTCATGTAGATCTAGAGGTTACGCCCGTTAAAACGTTTAAAGCCGCTGAGCCCACGGGGCCAGCCCATTTGCTGGAGGCAGACATATAACCCCTATTGGCACCCAGCGGTAAAAGTTTATCTTCTCTGCTAATCGCACTTTCGAGGTAAGTCATCGCGAAAATAACCCATTATTTCAAAATTTTGGCATACTTCGCCCGCATTTTAATTTTGAGGAAGCGAAGTATGCTTATACGCCTGAGTGCGATTCTGGCCTACCTTTTGATTTCGGCAGCAAGCGCAAGCGAACCAGCCCCTGATACGTTACCTGATACGGACTCACCAAAAGACCAAACAGAAATAGAGCATACTGAATCAAGGTCTGATAATTTATTTGGAAAGGATGAGCTTAAACAAGCGTTTGTCCCCTTTTTAGATGGGGCCATTGCAGTAGATGCGAAGCTGGATGAACCTCAATGGCAACAGGCAAACCACTTCACCTTAGATTTTGTCACCCAGCCATTCGATAATACGGCCGCACCAGTGAAAACCGATGTGTACGTATTTGAAGACGGAGAAAACCTCTACGTAGGATTTATCGCACATGATCCTAATCCCGCAGAAATAAGTGGCTTTTATCGTGACAGAGACAAAATCTGGAGCAATGATCTTGTTGGCCTCAAGCTAGATACATTCAATAACGAGCGCTTGGCTTATCAGTTTTTTGTTAATCCTCACGGCGTTCAGGCTGACGCTATTGAAAATGAAATGACCAAATCGGAAAGTGATAGCTGGAATGCCATCTGGAACTCCGCAGGTCAAATCACCGAGTCAGGCTATGTAGTTGAGCTAGCTATCCCATTACGAGCGATGAATTTTGACGAACAAGCAGACCGTAAAATTTGGGGAGCAGAATTTGTACGTTTTTATCCACGCGAAGAACGCTTCCGAATTTCCAATTTACCCTTTGATCGTAATAACGAGTGTGTGTTGTGCCAAATGGGAGAGATTGAAGGGTTTAATAACGCCACGCAGGGCAATAATCTCGCGATAATCCCCACCTTGGTGCTGGGCACAGGTCGAGAACGAGAGGTATTTGCCGATAAAGACTGGCAATCAGTCGATAATCAGGAGGTGGGCGTTGATGTCAATTGGGGTATTACACCGCAAATGTCGCTACAAGCCACGCTAAACCCTGATTTTTCTCAAGTAGAAGCCGATGTTGCACAAGTGAGCATCAACAACACGTTTTCGTTATATTTCGATGAACTTCGCCCATTTTTTGTGGAGAATGCAGGGTATTTCTCATCTAATCAGAATCTGGTTTATACCCGCAATATCAGCAATCCCGACTACGGCGCAAAACTGACAGGGCAGACTGGGGATCATACATTCGGTGTGTTTGTCGCAAACGATGAGAACACACAATTTATTGTGCCGGGCAATTTGAGTTCGAGTGTGGCATCGTTAAAGTCTGAGTCAGTCAACAGCGCGCTACGTTATCGATACGATGTTGATGAAGACTTTTCGGTCGGTTGGGTTTCTACCCTTAGAGACGCCGACGATTACCATAATTATGTTAACGGGGCTGATATTAAATATCGTTTCACTAACCAAGATACATTACGTGCACAGTATGTCATTTCTGATACTCAATATCCGTTCCTATTACATGAAGATTTTTGTGCGAACGATTGTACCCGTCCGTCAGATAATAGTGAGATTGCCTTGCGAACGCGTAAAAACAACGCTTTCATGGGTGAGTCATGGCGGGTCAATTATATCCATCAGGAGCGTGATTGGTTTTTTAAGGCGGATCACTTTGCTAATGACAGTGACTTTCGCGCTGACTTAGGGTTTGAATCTAAGACAGACTTCCATAAATCCATTGTGGGTGGCGGATACATGTGGTGGAACGACACTGGGTGGTGGAATCGAATTCGCCTGAACGGTGACTGGGATATCACCCATAACGATAAAGGCGAATTACTAGAAAGAGAGGTAGAAGCATACTTGAGTTTGCGTGGCACATACCAGTCCTACTTTGAAGTAGGTCATGTGAAGCGTGAACGGGTAGGGTTGCGCCACGATCCCTCTACGCTTGCCGTGCAGGGCAATACCGATTTGTTTAATGAATCCTCAAATAGCGTTTACGTCGAGACTCGTCCTAGCTCCTTGCTTTTCTTCAGTACTTTCACTCGCTTTGGCGATCAAATTGATTTTGCTAATAATCGCTTAGGCAAGCAGCTATATGTGGAGTCACGTATGGACGTGAATATTGGTAGTCACGCTCAGCTCAGCGCCCGCCAAATCTACAGCGATTTGGATGTGGCGAATGCCAAGTTATTTATCGCGCGTATCAGCGATATTCGTTTAACCTATCAATTTGATGCCCGACAGTTTTTGCGCTTGATAATGATTTATAACAATACCTCTCGTAATCAAGCGAATTACCAAACTGAGGTCGATGCTTTTTCGCGCAACCTTGGCGCTCAGCTGCTTTATTCATATAAGGTAAATCCCTTAACGAAGTTCTTTGTAGGGGTTGGCACAGCTGCTACAGAAGCGCCTAGTCTGGACGGATTACAAGCTTACGAACAATCTATTTTTATGAAATTCAGTTACGCCTGGCTTCAATAGAAGATTATTGCCTGCCCCAACGTAATCCTTGTCATTGAGGGTGAACTTTTTAAGTCGCCCTCTACGTACCTATCTCAAACTCTTATTCTTACCGTGCGACACGCAATCCGTGTCGTGATGGCAACCTATTTCGAAAGGAGTCCCTGTGAGTTATCAAAAAATCGACACCTTAAATGTCAATAATAGCGATTATCAGATGGTCAGTTTTGACAAGATAGCTGACCGCTATGACATTGACCGACTACCTTTTTGTATCAAGATCCTGCTTGAAAATTTGTTACGACACGAGCAAGACGAGTTTGTAGAAAAAGCAGACATCGAGGCGGTGGCTAAGTGGGATACAAGTATCGACCTTACGCAAGAAATATCATTTGTGCCGGCCAGGGTGATTTTGCAAGACTTCACCGGGGTCCCTGCTATTGTAGATCTGGCGGCTATGCGAGATGCCATGCAAAAACTAGGAGGGGAAGGAGAAGCCCTTAACCCTTTAAGCCCCGTGGAGCTGGTGATAGATCATTCGGTGATGGTAGACTTTTTTGGCGCAGAGGATTCCCTGGAGAAAAACACTTCACTAGAGATCCTGCGTAATAAGGAACGCTACCAGTTTCTCAAATGGGGACAATCTTCTTTTGATAACTTTAAGGTAGTCCCTCCTGGTAGAGGTATCGTGCATCAGGTAAACCTTGAATATCTTGCCCGTTGTGCATTCAGTAAGGTTGAGGGGGATAAGCGTTGGGTATATCCCGATACGCTGGTGGGTACCGACTCACACACTACAATGATAAATGGCTTAGGCATCTTAGGATGGGGCGTGGGGGGGATCGAAGCCGAAGCAGCCATGCTTGGCCAGCCTGTAAGCATGTTGGTGCCAAAGGTCGTAGGCTTCCGGTTATCGGGGCGTTTACCCACAGGGGTGACCGCTACTGACATGGTATTAACTATCACGGAACAACTGCGCAACCACGGGGTTGTAGGCAAGTTCGTAGAATTTTACGGCCCAGGTATTAAACACCTGACGGTAGCTGACCGCGCTACGATAGCTAACATGGCGCCTGAATACGGTGCGACGTGCGGCATCTTTCCGGTAGACAGTATGACAATGGATTATTTGCGTCTTACTGGACGCAGTGAAGAACAATTAAATCTGGTGGAAGTGTATGCGAAAAAAGCCGGCCTATGGCACGACGACCACACCAAAGATGCCGAGTATCATGAAGTCCTTGAATTAGAGTTAAGTGAGGTGGTGCCTTCAATAGCAGGACCTAAGCGCCCCCAGGACAGAATCAAACTGAACGAAGCGGCCAAAGCATTCCATGACTGGTATCGCGAACAGATTGATGTAGAGGTAGTAGACGAAAAGACTGATTTTGTCGCAGAAGGCGGGGCAACCCCAGAAGTAGACGAAGAGCATGCCTCATTTGTAGAATTTCAGGGTAATAAATTTAATCTCGAAGATGGCGCAATCGTTATCGCCGCCATCACCAGTTGCACTAATACGTCAAACCCTTCTGTCTTAATGGCTGCCGGCTTGTTAGCCAAAAAAGCCAGGGAGGCAGGGTTATCCTGCAAGCCTTGGGTGAAAACCTCCCTTGCGCCGGGGTCGCAAGTGGTCACTCAATATTTGGAAAACGCTGGGTTAATGGCACCGTTACGAGAATTGGGTTTTAATTTGGTGGGTTATGGCTGTACAACGTGTATAGGTAATTCAGGTCCTTTGCCAGAGCCTGTCTCGAACGCTATTCGGCAGGCCAGGTTAACCGTGACTTCAGTGTTATCCGGTAACCGTAATTTTGAAGGGCGCATTCACCCCGACGTGGCGGCTAACTATCTGGCTTCGCCACCACTGGTAGTGGCATACGCCTTGGCGGGCAACATGAATATTGATATCACTTCTGAACCGTTGGGTAAAAACAAGGAAGGATCGCCTGTATATTTGAAAGATATCTGGCCCACAGAGGAAGAGATTCATCAGCACATAGCGCAATTTGTGTCGGCTGATTTGTTTAAACAGAAGTATGCCGATGTATTTAAAGGGAACGATGTGTGGAACGAACTAAACGTATCGGCTAGCGCCGTGTACGACTGGCCTCAATCCACTTACATCAAACACCCACCGTTCTTTGAAGGAATGGGCGCGCAACCCGATCCTATTCACGCCATTGAAAATGCTCGATGCCTGGTAAAAGTGGGCGATTCTATTACCACTGACCATATTTCTCCCGCTGGCGCAATTGCTCCTGACAGTCCCGCTGGGGAATATTTGCAGGAGCACGGTATTGAACCAAAAGACTTTAATTCCTATGGTTCGCGCAGGGGGAATCATGAAATAATGATGCGAGGAACTTTCGCCAACATAAGACTGAAAAACCAGCTTGCTCCAGGCACCACAGGTAGTGTCACCACCCACTATCCTAGTGGAAATGAGATGTCGATATTCCACGCTGCTATGCGCTACAAAGACGATGGCGTGGCCACCATTGTCATTGGCGGAAAAGAGTACGGTACCGGTTCTAGTCGTGACTGGGCTGCAAAAGGGCCATCGTTGTTGGGGGTTAAAGCGGTACTGGCAGAAAGCTATGAGCGTATTCACCGCTCAAATCTGATTGGTATGGGTATATTGCCATTACAGTTTAAGCCAGGTGATACCGCTTCGTCTCTGGAACTTAAAGGGGACGAACGCTTTAGTATTGAAAAAGTAGATCGGGGCCAAAAAGAGGTAAAAGTCACCGTTCAGGCATCGGATGGTCAAACCCGGAGTTTCAATATGGATGTGCGTATCGACACCGCCAATGAGTTTACTTACTTTGAGCATGGCGGCATTTTGCAGTACGTGATTCGCCAGTATTTGCAAAAATCTTAATCACATATACCGTCTGCGCTCGGCCATTATGCCGAGCGCAATAAATACCACGATGAAGCCGATTCCTTGCCACATCCACGGCAGAAACTTAATGATGTGCAGCACTAAGGGAGCCCCGTACAGCGTTAAAGCCCCGTAACCAAACGCACACACGAGCACGAACAGTGTGGTTCTGATAACAAAGTGATACGGTGCAAAGAGGCGTTTAAGGTGGCCATTGATGACATCACCATAAATGACTAAAAGTGTAGCCATTACCATCAAACTCATTTCAGGAAAATAAGCGGATAGCGCTTTGCTGATGCTGGCTAAAAAAGAATAAAAAGGCGCTAGCATGGCTTCGTCTCGCAGTACTCATTGAAAGGCGAGAGTGTAAAGCCTAATCACATTATAAAAAAGACACTTGTTAACCATAAAGGTTTTGCTACCCTGCACGGCAATAAATCATCGCGTGGTAAATATTTATGATCGGTGAAACTGCTGCTTTGGTTACAGCAGTGTGTTGGGCTGTCGCAGCAAGGATGTTCAGAGTATTGGGAAGCTCTTTTTCTCCGCTGGCGCTGAATTTTTGGAAAGGCATACTGGCAATGGGGCTGTTGCTGATCATCACGCAAGGGGTAATGCCACCGGTGGCATTACCGGCAAGTGCTTACGCCTGGCTGATTCTGAGCGGCATCATTGGTATAGGCCTTGGGGATACTTTTTTCTTTAAGGCGCTTAATAAGATCGGCGATAGTCAGACATTGCTTATCGCCGAAACGATGGGTCCAATTGCAACTGCATTACTAGCTATGGCGTGGATTGCAGAGTGGCTAAGTTGGACGCAATGGCTGGGTATTGCCATTATCATTGTTACAGTTGATGTCATTATAAAACTACACAAGCGAACGCAAATGCACTTATTTGCACCCAGTGGGTACGTGTTCGCAGCCCTTGCTGCATTATGTCAATCGATTGGGGCAGTAATTTCGCGGGATATGTTAACTGCTTACGAATTGGATGCTTTCAACGCAAGCCAGATTCGACTGGCGGGTGGCATGGCGGTGATTGTGGTGCTTATGTTAAGTATGCGTCAAAACTGGCTACCAAAGTCCGCTAACTCGCGAAAACTTTGGGGATACTTTTTTCTTGCCACCCTCATCGGCACATTTGCAGCGCTTTACCTGCAGATGGTGTCGTTTACTTATACTAAGGCGGCGGTGGCAGAAACTTTATTCGCTACCAGCGTTGTTATCTCGTTGGTGGTAGCATTTTTTACGGGAGAACGGGTAAGCCAGACGGTGTGGATCTGGTCACTCGTAGCATTATCGGGCGTGGGCATTCTGGTGGTCACATAACATTTTTAATTTGGCATAAGAACCACATTGATTAATCCTTGTGCTTTTCTTGGCAAGTCTATATAATGCGCGCCCTTACAGCTACAACAACTTCGTTCCTTGTCTCTATGCAGCTTGGCTGTGCTGTGGAGACTACAACCGTAAGGAGCAATAATGCGTCATTACGAAATCGTATTTATGGTTCACCCTGATCAGAGTGAACAAGTACCTGGTATGATCGAGCGTTATACCACTATTCTGAAGCAAGACGATGGGCAAATTCATCGTTTAGAAGACTGGGGCCGTCGTCAACTGGCTTACCCAATCGAAAAGCTTCATAAAGCACACTATGTACTTATCAATGCAGAAGCCACCACTGAAGCGGTAGCTGAGCTAGAGAATGCATTCCGCTTTAACGATATTATCCTGCGTAACATGGTAATGCGTACTAAGTCTGCGGTCACTGAGCCTTCTCCTATGATGAAAGAAGAGCGTCGTGAGCGTCGTGAAGATTCTGCTCCTCGTACAGAGCGCACTGAGCGTTCAGAGAAGCAAACCGAAACCACTGAAGACAACGCGTAAGGAGAACTATCATGGCTCGTTTTTTCAGACGTCGTAAGTTCTGCCGTTTTTCTGCAGAAGGTGTGACGGAAATTGATTACAAAGATATCGCTACGTTGAAAAACTACATCACCGAAAGCGGTAAGATCGTACCTAGCCGTATCACTGGCACCAGTGCAAAGTATCAGCGTCAGCTTTCGAGCGCAATCAAGCGTGCTCGTTTCTTGGCTTTACTGCCTTACACTGATTCACACAAGTAATTGGCGAAAGAGGACTAGCAAATGGAAATCATTCTACTAGACAAAATCGCCAACCTTGGCGGATTGGGTGACCAGGTTAACGTTAAATCTGGTTTTGCACGTAACTTTCTTTTCCCACAAGGTAAAGCCGTTCCTGCAACTAAAGTTAACGTTGAAAAATTTGAAGCTCGCCGCGCTGAACTTGAAGCAAAAATTGCTGATGAGTTGAAAGCTGCTGAAGGCCGTGCTGAAAAACTAAACGAACTAGGCGAAGTGACTATCGCGGCACCAGCTGGTGACGAAGGTAAGTTGTTCGGTTCTGTTGGTACACGTGATATCGCAGAAGCAATTACTGCTGCTGGGGTGGAAGTGGCTAAGTCTGAAGTTAAACTTCCTACTGGTACACTGCGTGAAACTGGCGAATATGAAATTGATATTCAACTTCACTCTGATGTAATGACAACGATTAAAGTTATTATTATCGCTGAAGCGTAAAATTAGCAATTTCGCAAAAGCCGCTCTGATGAGCGGCTTTTTTAATTCAGCTTTCTTTCGCTGCGCACAGAAGTCATTTGGTGTGCAAATCTATTCTCAACCATGTCATTACTCCTTACCTCCTTTTTAGCGCGTTTTCGTTCGTACATCCGTTGATCGGCTCGTTCGATAAGTACTGATAGGAGACGCCCGTCGTCAGGAAAAATTGCCCCGCCTATACTGGCATCCAAAGGCAAGAGGTTACCTTCAAACGGTAGGTCATCATAAAAATGCTCCCTGATCTGTCTCTGAAGAGGCTCTAGCGCATCTTGCGCCAGTAAATTGTTAAGGATTACCCCAAACTCGTCCCCTCCCAAGCGAGCGATGCAATCGGCGTAAGGTAAAGCGTGGGTCAGTCGAGTAGCGAATTCTGTAATTAACTCATCCCCTGCCCGATGCCCGTAAGAATCATTAACCAGCTTCAGGTTATCCATATCAATAATAAGAATACCAAATCTTGTTTGACTATCATGGTTGATACTAAAAAGGGCTCTTAGCTGCTCCATAAATACAGAGCGGTTGGCTAATCCAGTCATCTCGTCCCGTCTTGCCAATTGTAAAAGCTTATCCGCAGAAAGTTGCTCGCAAAAATAGATAGCTGCCGCCACTTGTTCAGAGAGAAGGTTAAGCAAAACTAAATCTGTTTTTTTAAATGCAGCCAATTGTGTCGACATAACCTTTAGCACACCAACGGTTTTTGTTTCATGAATTAAAGGAACCACCAACATAGAGGCAATGCCAATCGCTTTTGAGGCCTTTTTATCTACTAGAGGGTGGTTAGTCGCATCGTTACAAAATAACGCTTTAGCGGTGGTGACGCAGTGTCCGGATAAACTGGCATCCACCTCTAAATGCATGCCAAGATGGGAGGCTGCGATCCCGGAGGCCGCGCGATAAACCATCAAGTTTCCTTCTCTTAACTCAATAACAGCGCCATCTGCTTTAAGTAAATTAAGCAGACGTTTAACAACTAAATTCATTACAGAGCTAAGATCCATGCCTACTTTGCTGACATCTCGCTGAATTGCAATAACTTCGAATAGTTGGACTTGAGTGGGCATAACTCCTCCAGTGGATATGAAAACAAATAGCCCGTGGGCGACAAAACCCGTTCCCTTTCGTCCAATATGTCGGGTGAATAACACGGATTATGTTCCCTACCATTGAGATTGCACAAAAGCAGTACAAGGTAAGGTAAATCTATTGCTCGTTAACTCAATCAGTGCTTTGCACGTTACCCGTTTTACCGGGATAATCTCTCATGCTTATAGCTAAAATTAGTTAAGTATAAAGTATCTAAATTTAATACTACTTGACCGCTAAGTGTGATCAGCGCGATACGGGATAGGGTAAAAAGGAATACTCAAATTACTCCTCACGCTACGCTATCACGGGTAATCACTCGTACGTTAAAAATCCAAGAACTGTGACGTATGTTCGCTTTTTAATTTATTCAGACCGACTATCTTCGCAGTAGTCTTGCTGCACACAACCCAGTCTGATATCTATGATAGTGACAAATATCATTGCCTATTCGAAGCCTTTAGCAAGCGCCTACAGTATACGCTTTTGTATTCTGTGTTTGGAAAGGGGTCATTATATTTCATTGGATGTGACGGCGTGCGACCAAACGTAATCACGCTAAGCGCAAGTAGGTGATGTCAGGTCTTCTGTATCAAAAAATACCGCCTGGTAGCATAACTCGCTGGCTATTTAATCATAAACACACTCCGCTAACTCGTTTGACGATAAAACACTCCCATTGATTGATTTATCAATTTCCTTCCGCAACCTGTGGTATCGCATCTATTTAGTTCGGTAGCGTTATTTAGAATTATTTCGCGTTTGTATTTACCGCGGGCGAGCTCCGTCGGTGCATAGTTAAGTGAGTAAATAATATTATCTAATACACAGTAAGGCATAAAAGGAGAGGGCACTTATATAAACAGCAATTTTTGGAGAGGTAGCAATCTGATAAATAAGCTATTTTCGTTCATTAAATAAAAATCTTTTTTTCATTTTAAACCATCCTCGCGTAGGCTACGACTAACTACTCAACAAACCAATAATAAATAAGTGAAATGATTGAAGCTCAGGCGAGTGTAGTGGATGCCAGCGAAACTTTCTCACAGCAAAAAGAGAAATCGCTGATCCAAGCCGCACAAAAAGGAGATAAACATGCATATCATGCTCTATACGATTTGCATGTAAAACGGGTATATGCACTGTGCTACAGGCTTACAGGTGATCGCGCACTGGCAGAAGACGCCACACAGGAAGTGTTCATTCAGTTATGGCGAAAATTGACAAACTTTGATGGGCAGAGTCGCTTTACCACTTGGTTACACAGCGTGACCGCAAACGTCACGGTTTCGTACCTGCGAAAGCAAAGAGGCTGGTTTCAGCGGATGTTCAATATCGAAGAATCAGCCGCTGAGTATGAACAAGCTGAGTCTTCCAGTGCAGAGGTCGATTTGGAATCTTTCATAGTGCGACTGCCTGAGCGGGCAAGAATGGTTTTCGTATTACATGCAGTAGAAGGCTATCGACACGAAGAAATTGCCCACATGTTAAATATGGCAGTGGGGACAAGTAAGGCACAATTTCATCGAGCTAAGCAATTGATGAAAGAGTGGATGGGATATGGTGATGAATAACTTCGAACACGAATTGCAGCGACAACTTGATACGCTACCTAAGGAAAAACAGCCCCAACGAGATTTGTGGAAAGGTATTGAATTAAGTCTTGAAGCTGAAAACCCAGCTGAGTCACGCTCGGGTTTGCATGCTAAACACATTGCGCTGGCAGCCAGTTTTGCGCTGGTAGCCATGGTAAGCTGGTTTACATTTAAGCCTATTGAACCACAGACTCACGACAGTCTGACCGGTCAATCACTGGTAACCGCACTAAGTAACCAGCATCAACAACAGATGAATGCGTTATTAGTAAAGTTTGAAGGTCAGCCCGCGGTGACAGAAAATTGGCAGCAGCAATTACAAGAATTAGACAGTGCCGCTAACGCGATAAAAGCAGCGCTGGAAGAAGATCCTGACAATACAGCATTACTTAAAATGCTACAAAACGTCTATCAGCAACAAATGATGTTAGTTGAGCGAGTGCACGCGCCCAAGTGGCAGCAGATTTAAGGTAAAGGTGAATAAAATGAGTTTCATTAAAAATTATCCAATAAACCAAAGCGTGCAAAGAAAATGGACGCTGGGCATGGGGCTGCTTTTGTTAAGTTGTGTCGTAAATGCGGGGCAGAAAGTCGATCAAACGATGGACACCACAGAGACACCTTTTGTAAAAATTGAGCACATGAATGGCAAAGCAGTCTTAAAAGGCTGGGATAAAAGTGAAGTAAGGGTGACAGGCGAACTCGGGGATCAGACCGAAGACTTCGAATTTACAGGCAATAAACAGGAGGTTACCATTGAGGTTGAAGTAAAGCGGCACCGCAACGGTTGGAAATGGAATGATAACGCCCATGGTGACGATCTTACCATCTATGTGCCCTATGGTAGTAAAGTCAGTTACACGTCAATCAACGCATCCGTTAAAGTGTACGAAATATCAGGCAAGACAAACGTTGAAGTGGTCAATGGTAATATCGATTTGTACACGCTAACAGGCAAAGTGGATGTAGAATCGGTAAATGGCGATATTGACTTGCAGGATATTAATGCGCTGTTACGGGTAGCCACGGTCAATGGTGATATTAGCGGCAACCATATTGGCCGGCAAGAAGCACAATTTGAATCTGTAAACGGTGAAATTGATGTGACATCAAACAGCCCGGATTTCACCGTGGATACGGTTAATGGTGATATGAACTTAAAGCTTGCCGAAGTCAAGCAGGCCAGATTAAATACAGTGAATGGACGGATTGATGCATCAATGAATTTGCTCGACAGCGGCGATGTCAATGCTTCCTCAGTGGGAGGCCGAATTAAGCTTACGTTTCAGAAAAATGTTTCTGCACAGTTTGACATAGAAGCCCACGCGGGAGGCAGCATCGACAACAATATCAGCTCAGATAGAATGATAAAGGCAAAGTACGGCCCGCGCCGCTGGTTAGAGTTTACCCATAACGGTGGTTCCGCAAACGTCGATATTTCAACCGTGAGTGGTAGAGTTGTGTTGAATAACTAATGTTGGAGCTAATGAATTTATTAATTAGGTTTACGGTGCGGCTATCTTAAAATAGTCGCCTTTTGTTGCGTACGGAAATTTATGTTTAATTAAGCTTATTAAAGGATATTGAAGTCCCGTTGCTTTAACTGTCTTAAATACAACTTTATTTTTCTTCCAAACATAAAATTTCTGGGGAAAGGTATTTTAAAGTATCTTACAGGAAGCTTACTTTCAGAGTTAGCCTTATGCAAAATATCGTTTAATCTGTTGTTACAATCACGGGCGCTACTTGCACTGAGCTTTAAAACATAAGTTGTTTCGTTATATCTAGCTATCTTTTCATCAGATAAAAGTTGATATTTGCAATTTTTAATAAAATCGAAAGTAGACTCTTCATATTTTAGAAGATTTCTATCAATTCCGGTCTCTATAAGAACTAGAAAAAAATCTATCTTAGTCTTATATAATTTTATAGCGTTACTTTTCCAACTTGAGAAACTGAGCGTACCTGATGCAATGTCGTACATCGAATTGATTTTGGAATCTTTTCGTTCCGATAGTATATTTTTTAATGAGTAAAGTACGAAAACAAATAAAATTGCGAGAAAGATAAGCGCCGTAATTAGGGAGGCTTCTCTTAACTTGGTTAAAGATTCTGTCTTATTGAGATGGCGTATCTGTCTTTCATTAAGTTTGTTAATCAAATTTGTAAGTGCTTGGTAGGGAAATTTTTGTTCTCTTTCTAAGGATATTTCTACTGCCTTTTTAGCTATTTTTAATGCTTCAGAATAGTACTCTCTTTTTTCTAATATATTTTGTTCAATATTAAGATATCTAAGCTCCATACCCACATTTGAATAAGCATCCTTCAATTCACTTTTTGATAGCGATAGGTAACGCTCTGCTTTATTAAAGTCTCCTTTTTTATTAAAAATGTCAGCTAGTAACATATACTCAGGTGCATACCCTTCAAATCCGTCGTAATTTTTATTTTTCTGAATTATTAAAGCATCGTTTATTAGTACTTCAGCTTGATCCAATTTATTTGAACCAATAAGAGCCCTGGCAGTTGATATATAATTAATCACCAAAGAATAGTGATCTGCAGTTTCTCGGGAAGTCTTTATTTCTTCATATAGTAACTTTAGCGCGTCTTCACTTCTTCCAAGAGCAAGCAAAGGATGTATTTTGCATTGGGTGCTGTAATACTTCAGGTCAGAATTCTTTGCTCCCAATTCTCTTAGCATATGACAATATTGCAACGCGTCACTATGTCTACCAAGTCTGTTTAGGCTTACTGCAATATCAAAGTAAAGCGATTGTAGGGGATAGTCTATTGCTATTTCCGCATACTCAAATACGGGTGCCTTATCAAGCAGTTGGTACATTCTTACCAATGCAGAACTATCTCGAAAGTTGTTTACTTCAAATTCGACCAACCACGCCATGGAATAGCGGAATACCCTGGGCCACCTTTCCTTTTCAGCTATCGCAGCGTAACTTTCAAATTTTGCGATTTTTTCATCAATGCTTTCATCTGATTCGATATTTTTCTTAATCAAATATTCTAGAAATATAGCTGGATAGGTCTTTTTAAGATCCTCCTCATCCTGTAGTGTTATAAAAAGCTGTTCATTTCCCATATGAGAAAATCTAATAATGCTATTGTAAAAATATTTACCAATTGGGCTATTCTTGTCATAGATTTTCGAGTTTTCGAGCGCTTCGTAAACTTGGAAATGATCCAGTCTTAGAATCCTAGAGCGCTCATTTTCATAGCTCTCTTGGACGTTAGCATCACTGAAACTTGAGATAGTAATTAATTTAAGTAATAGGAAAAATATATATATTTTTTTATTACTCATATATTTTCTCTTTAAGTTTGTATTGGCATTCTTCTATTATCTTGAGAAGATTACTCCGTTCGTGAACCTGTGAAAAAGAGAATTCGTATCTGGCGGTATCGAAACTACAATCGTTGCTTGAATAATCAATACAGATACGCCGAATATGCTGTAGATGTTGATAGGCTTTACTATATTCAGTTTGTGGGAACCAAATCACAAAAGTAGTTCCACTATAACGACCTATAACACATCTCTTTCCTACATTCGATTTGATCAATGTCGCAATGTTTTTCAATTTATCCTGTTTAATTGCCATGTGTGGAAGATTGGAGACGTTAAATAGTGCTAATGAACCAAGTTTTTCTCGTGATAACTCCTTTTCAATTATGTTAAGACTGGCCCAGCTATTATAAACAGAGGTGAAAGGGTCAGCTCGGGAAAGGTACTCAAGCTGGTTCTTGGTTCGAGCCGCTTTATACACAATAATCAAACTGATGGTAAGTAAAATAGAAAGTATTATTATTAAAGCTTTGAGAAAATTATGATTATCATTATATGATTGTTTTTTCAGGATCAAATCTTCAATATTCTGTTCATCAAGTTTCGACGAGATCTGCTTTACCTTATCCCAAGGTATAGTAGGAAGACTTGTATGGATTTGATTATATAAATTATTGAAATGCGCTAGAGCGATTTTATAGTTGCCGCTTGCCTCAGCAATCTCTCCCTGAGTGCGCAGTAACGCTCGAATATGGTATTTGCTGTTTTCCAATGACTCAATACTTTGTTCTGCATCAGAAGCAAATCGCGCGGCTTCTTCAGGGTTACCGTGTTTTAGATATACCTGTGCGAGTAAAAGTGAGATATTAAAGATGTCTTTTGCAGGTGGTGTGCCGGAAGCATTAAGCCGTTCATAAGCCTTTAAAGCAGCTTCTCTCGCCTCTTCCAATCGTTCTGTACCAAGCAGGGCTTCTGCGTGTAACCTCAATATAGTTAACGCATCAACATTATATTCGGAGGCGGTTAACAGCGGAAGCAGTATCTGCAACGAGGCTAAGGCGGTATCGTGCTGGCCTAATCTAATCTGCGCCCGGATTTCACACAACTTTCCCTGTAGCATTATCTCACTGGCTTCAGGCTGGGGAACTGCGATTTGCTGGCAGTAATCAAGTGACTTCTGATATTCACCCAAATAGTAAAGGGTCGCCGCCATATCCTGTCGCATAAGGACTAATGGATATTCAAAGTGGGTCCCGTTAAGCGCAATATCAGGCGCAAAGTCAATTTCTTCATACAGTCGAAATAGCGCGTGGCCGTAATTACCTGTCGCCATTTCCAATTCTACCAGTAAAGCCGTGAGCCAGCGTACCAGGCGTGCCCAGCCTTCCGCTTCAGCGTGAGACAGCAGCGTTTCAAGCGCTGTGATTTTTTCCGCTTCACTGCTATTGCTTAAGTAAGTTGTCAACACCTGATGTTCAGCGTGCAGATCTGGAAAGTCATTTTCCAACGTATTGATATCCTGCACAGTGAGAGGGGCTCCCAGCTGCTTATTGTAAAGCGAGACAATGGAGAAGCGGAAATACCGACCCAGAAGTGTAGTTGAATCAAAGGGGGCTAATTCTTTTTCGGCTAACTCGCCTGCTTGTACAGCATGCGCAAAAAGTTGCAGACGCTTAGTCACATATGTCTGTTTTTCAGCAGCAAAAATCGAAATAGAAAAGAATAATGAAAAAAATAAAACGAGACAGCGCATGTTAATTATTGTTATCGGCCAAGGCTGAAATATAACGCGGCTCCTGCAAGATTAATAGTGCAAATGCCATGGGTAAAGCTATATAATCAAACGTACATTGCCGCTCAGAGGCACTAAAGCTGAAATCATTTTATTGGTTTGTGAATTGTCGTAAAAACATATCTACAACCAGTCAATCTAAACAGATTATTATTCTATTGCTGTCATCTCTTTTAACATGGAAGTCGTAGATAGCGTTGAGCTTGATGATCTTATTCATTCGGGGCTTGCTGTGGCTAACCTTACAGTGTGAGCTGGTAGCGTGTTCTTTCTGTCGGACTTTTGCTTTATCGACGGGCGTGTTTTAATCCGACTACGAGCCAGTTATCTCCACAGTTTTTCGGTAGAAACGTTAGCACGTTGACCAGCAGTGGCAAAAGCTTTATAAACCACTGTTTCGGGTTGTAGGATATCTATTCGCCCACTTTCTAGATACTATCAGCTGTTCAGCTAATTTATTTATTAGATCTACAGTGATTATTTGTTTTTTACCAATAGGATAGCGTATGAGTGTTCAACGTCGTAACAATGTCAAAGTCATGGGTAAAGGAACAGAAACCATCGTTTTTGCGCATGGCTTTGGTTGTGATCAGAATATGTGGAAATATTTGGTGCCATCTTATGAAGATCGTTACAAGATTGTGTTGTTTGATTTGGTCGGGAGTGGAAAATCCGATTTATCTGCTTATGATTTTGATAAATACGCGAGCTTGCAAGGATTCGCAAACGATCTTATTGAGATCATTGAGGAATTTAGCGACGGCCCGGTCATTTTTGTAGGTCATTCTGTGAGTGCCACCATAGGAATGCTAGCTTCAGTTGATCACCCGGACAAATTTAAATGCCAAATAATGGTCGGTCCCTCTCCCTCTTATATCAATGATGGAGATTATATAGGAGGCTTTTCTCAGGCAGATATAGATGAATTGTGCAATATGATTGACAGCAATTATCTGGGATGGGCAAGCAATATGGCTCCAGCTATTATGGGACCTCCCGATCAACCTGAATTAGCTGAAGAATTAGAAAATAGTTTTTGTAGAACCGATCCTGCTATTGCTAAACATTTTGCTCGGGTTACTTTTCTTTCCGATCATCGCGATGCGGTGGCAAAAAGCCAGCCTCCTGCGTTAATTTTGCAGTGTAGCGATGATTTTATTGCCCCGCGTACGGTGGGTGAATACATGCTCCAAAATATGCCAGACGCAAAAATGGTAATTATTGAAAATGTGGGTCATTGTCCGCATTTAAGCGCACCCCATGCCAGCATTGATGCCATAGATGAGTTTTTAAATGAACGCTTTATGTAGTTTGTTTTAATGACCGAGCTCCCGGATCTTTCTTCTTGCTTTGAAAACGCTGCTTGTGGTCTCGTAGTTACGGCCGAGGATGGCACGATTCTGCGCGTTAATGCTACTTTTGCAAACTGGTTGGGATACGGTAGCGCAGAACTTATTCAGCACAAGAAAATACAGGATTTGTTCACCATCGGTGGACGATTCTTTCATCATACCCATTGGGCTCCACTGCTACATATGCAAGGCTCAGTGGCAGAAGTCCAGATAGATTTAAAAGCGCATGATAATCGAATTGTCCCTATGCTAGTGAATGCGTTACGAAAAACGCACCAGGGGCAGACCTTTGATCGCTTAGCTTTTTTCGTGGTCAATGACAGAAAAAAATTTGAACAAGAACTGGTTTCAGCGCGACTCAAGATAGAAGCCTCCTTATCTTCATTACGCAAGACCCAGGATGAACTAAAACGGAATCAAGACGTTTTAAGCCTGGCCATGCATAGTGCGAAAATGGCAAGTTGGACGTTGGATATTAATGCAGCAAAGGTGGAATGGAATAGCGAGCTCCAGTCTTTGCTGGGATTTGATGAAGAAAGTTGTTGGCTGACCAAAGAAGACTTCTATCGCTTAATTCATCCTGATGACAGGCTACTCTTCGATGAGCAATTAAATCAGGCCATTGAAGACGGAGAAAACTATACGCTTGAATGCAGATTGAAAAATTCTATAAACCTATGGGTCGACATGGAGATAAGCGGGCACGTAATGGTGTCTGCACAGGGAGAGACTCAGTCGGTGTATGGAATTTGCATGGACGTATCAGAACGTAAGGCTCGCTTGAGAGAGCTTTCTGAATTAAATAAAAAGTTATCCTCAAGTGACCGTCGAAAAAGTGAGTTTTTGGCAACACTCAGTCATGAACTTAGAAATCCATTGGCCCCTATCCGAAATGTGTTAGAAATTATGCGGGTTAAAGAGGATGATGGAGAGGTATTGAAAAGATCTCGTCAGGTCATCGAACGGCATGTTACCCATATGACGCGGCTCATCGAGGATCTGATGGACATTTCCAGGGTCTCTCATAATCGAATTAAACTACGTAAACAAACAATAGATATTCTTCCCTCCATTCAATGCGCAGTTGAGGAAACTACGCCGTTAATTTCTGCGAGTGGGCACACACTATCGGTTAACAAGCCGGAGGAATCTATTTACATTAATGCAGACGCCACCCGCATCGTACAAATTTTTTCGAACCTGCTAAATAACGCGGCAAAATATACCCCTGCGGGGGGGGCTATAGAAATCATTATCACCCACCAGGAAGGACAGGCGGTCATTGTTATAAAAGATTCGGGTATAGGCATTCCTGCCAACGAACTGGCTAATATTTTTACCATGTTCTCCCAGCTTTCACCTGCTCTAGAGCGCGCCCAGGGCGGGCTGGGTATCGGATTAGCGCTGGTTAATCATTTGGTAAAGTTGCATGGTGGTGAAATAGAGGTAACTAGCGAAGGTCACAATAAGGGCAGTCAATTTATTGTCAAATTGCCCACGGTACAAAATATTGCCGATGAAACCGTCGTCTCTTCAATGGCTACACAGCCACAAACAACTAAGGATCCTAAACATCGTATTCTGGTGATCGATGATAATGAAGATACGGCAGAGAGCTTAGCCGAACTCTTAGAGTATAATGGCCATATTACCTGTACCGCTTTTGATGGAAATTCCGGTGTAAAGTTAGCAAACGAGTTTTTCCCAGATATCATTTTGTCAGATATTGGTTTACCAGATATTTCAGGTTATGAGGTAGCCAAGAGGGTACGTGAAGGATTAGCAGACGCGAATATCTATCTTGTTGCAATAACAGGGTGGGGACAGAAAAAAGATAAGCTTATGGCTAAAGAATCCGGCTTTAATCACCACATTACAAAACCGGTGGATTTCACAGAACTAAAACGAATATTGGCGGAGGTTCCGAAAGATTAGCTCCTGCTTAATTCCTTTTGCCTCGCGGACTCTATAACTGTCATTCGAGAATACGGAAAAATGCTTCTTTTAGTGGTAGTGGTACATCCATCACATCGTTTCACTAAAATGTCAGCTTCCCATGATATAAAGATCTGAGAAAGGATTTGTTGGTGGTGTAACATTCAAGACCACGTACTTTTTACATTTATTGTAAAACGTGGAATATACACAGCGAGGGTAGATACCGCTTGAATATACCACTTTTCCTGCGATCAAAATTGTGAGATTTTGAAAAATACCGCATAATAGCCAACCTCAAATCATCGGAAAAAGTTAAGTTTGTGAAAGTTGTTCCTGCGTCAGGCACTGACAAAAATATAGAAAAGTTGAAAGTTCCCCCTCACAGCATTGAGGCGGAGCAGTCTGTGCTTGGCAGTATGCTTATCGATCCCGACAGCTGGGACAAGGTGGCCGAACTGGTTACCGAGAATGACTTTTACAATCGCTCTCATCAAATTATCTTCAAATCTATTTTGCGCTTATTGTCGCAGAATATGCCTGTCGATCTGATCACCGTTTCTGAAGAATTAGAAAATCATGACCAGTTGGATGACGCCGGTGGTTTTGCTTATTTGGGTGAATTAGCGAAGAACACGCCTAGCTCGGCAAATGTAACGGCCTATGCGCGTATTATTGCCGAGCGAGCGATTACGCGTGAATTAATAGGCGTGGCCCATGAAATCGCCGAAATAGGCTACAACCCAGAAGGGCGCGAAAGTGCTGATATTCTGGATTTCGCAGAAAGTAAGGTCTTCGAAATAGCGGAAAAGCGCACAGGTGAGAATGAAGGCCCTCGCAACGTCGAATCCGTGTTAGGCAAAACCATCGACCGTCTCGAAGCATTAATTAAAACGAATAAAGAAGTCACTGGGGTTACCACAGGTTTTACTGATTTGGATAAAAAGACCAGTGGGTTACAACCCTCTGATTTAATCATCGTTGCTGCACGTCCCTCCATGGGTAAAACAACCTTCGCCATGAACTTGTGTGAAAATGCCATGATGGCAGAAGAAAAGCCGGTCCTGGTATTCAGCCTTGAGATGCCTTCTGAACAAATTATGATGCGTATGCTGGCGTCGTTAAGCAGGGTGGATCAAACCAAAATTCGTACCGCGCAGCTGGACGATGAAGATTGGGCACGCATTTCCAACACCATGGCGATGCTTAAAGACAAAGACAATTTATTTGTTGATGACTCATCAGGGCTCACGCCTATGGACGTGCGTAGCCGCGCGCGAAAACTGGCCAGAGAGCGGGGAGGGATCAGTCTGATAATGGTCGATTATCTTCAGCTGATGCGGGTGCCATCGTTAAGTGATAATCGTACGCTGGAAATTGCTGAAATCTCGCGTTCACTTAAGGCCCTGGCGAAAGAGTTGGAAGTGCCAGTTGTTGCACTATCGCAGTTAAACAGGAGTCTGGAGCAGCGTGCAGACAAACGCCCGGTTAATTCTGATTTGAGAGAATCTGGTTCAATCGAGCAGGACGCGGATTTGATCATGTTCATTTATCGTGATGAGGTCTATCACGAAAACAGTGAAGAAAAAGGTGTCGCAGAAATCATCATCGGTAAACAGCGTAATGGCCCAATAGGTACGTCGAGACTGACGTTCCAGGGGCAGTTTTCTCGTTTCGACAACTATGCGGGTCCTACCTATTCCGACGATTATTAACTGATTTTTAGGTTCAGGTATCCAGATGCATGCCGATACTACTTATTCAATTACCTGAATTTTGACACCAAAAAGGGAAAGGAAAACGGATGTAACTCCCAGCTTCCACACACTATTCAAGCATGTGTTGGAAAGGTTAAAGAGGACAGAATTATTCACTTTTAACATGGGAATCGGCTATGCGCACTCCGACTAAGTTGGCTGTAATTACAGCTACGTTATTTTCTACTTATACCCTGGCTGATCAGCCAATATATCATCCCATCGGGCCTTCTCTCACGCAGGGTAAAATAAGCAGCAAATATGATTTAACGTCGATTATGAATAATCCGGCCGCTTCGCCTCTGGTTTTTGATAAAGACAAAGATGAAAACTGGCGAGTGGGCGCGATCGGTCCATTTGGAATTGGTTACGAAGTAGGTCAGGTGGATGATTTAGTCGATGAACTAGATGAACTTATCGATATTTTGGACCAAGAAAACCTCAACATTGACGATGCACTGGATGCGGTTGATCGTTTCGAGCCTTTTTTAGAGAATGCCGAGCAAAACGGATACGTAAAAACCTCGACAGCCTTCACTATTCCTTTATTACCCGTGGTATACCATCATCCAAAATGGGGAACATTTACTTTTGAAATGTCATCACACGGGCAATTAAAAGGCAATGTGCTCGCGGATGATATCGACATACTCGTGCTGGATGGGGGTTACGAGTTAAATACCAACGCAGCCATGTATGTAAAAAGTGCGGTGCAGCTTAATGCATCACTGAGTTACGCTAACACCTTTTGGCAACGTGATTACGCACAGTTAATCGGGGGAGTTAGGGCGAAGCTGGTTACCATGGAATTGTCTAAAAGTGTTTTGTCATTTAGTGCGTTAGACAGCAGCGATGACTTGGCTGATGTTATTGAAGACGAATATGACAAAGGTGCAGATAGAACGTCGGAAGTGGCCTTCGATCTAGGCCTGCTGTGGATGGCTGACAGCTATTCATTGGGTATCACGGTGACCGACATTAATGAGCCCGAATTCAAATACGGCGATTTAACCAGTAATTGTGCAGACCAAACGGGCGTCGGCATTGACAATTGTTTTGTCGCGCAACAATTCATCGGAGCCGGAAAAATAAACGGTCAGGAAATTCATGTTGCTAACAGACAGGTAACCTTAGAAGGATCAGTGCTATTTGGTGATGACAGACAAATTGGCTTGCATGCCTCGGTTGACTTAAACGACAAGAATGATCCCGTAGGTGACTTATACCAATGGTCTACATTAGCTATGACCTACAATTTTGACAATTGGTTGCTGCCACAATTAAGGGCCGGTTATAGCTTAAATAGCGTAGGCTCCAAGCTAGGCTATTACAATGTTGGTTTGACGTTGCTTAACAATCTCTATTTGGATGTGCGTTGGGCAGACGAAAATACCGAAATTGATGGTACATCCATTCCTCGCTCCGCGCTCGTAAATCTTGGCTTTCAAACGCGTTTCTAAATTGGAGTAATCGTATGAAGTATTTTAAAAGACAGAGCTCCTTAGTAGCCATTGCCGTTTTGACCGGACTTGTGGGGTGTGGGGGCACAGAAGAACAAGATATTACTGGAGCGAAGGAACCATTTAATCTAGCCGGTAGAGGGGTCGATGGCTACATCGCCAATGCGACTGTATGGATTGATGTGAAAGCAAACGACCGAATTGATAGTTTCGAGCCATTTGCGTATACCGATGCGCAAGGCTTTTACAGCTATAATCCCATTACCGGCGTAGATTACTGCTCGCAGGAATCGGAGTCACTGCAGAAATTTTGTTTACAAAGCAGTGCAGAGCTTGATAACACCCGTATTAAGCTAACTGGTGGAACCGATTTAATTACGGGAGAACAGTTTGACGGTACATTAACGTTAGACATTGCTACCGATGAAGCGGTGAATCGGTTGCAGGAACTCAAAGCGCTCGGCGCGAAACCAGTAGACGACGATGGTACCTGGCAAATTCAGGCGGACGAATGGGCCACGCTAGTAACACCACTGACTACGATAAAAAAGTATCTGTCTGCAGATACTGATATAAGCACTTTTTTAGCGTCTATGGGCGTTGCAGTGCCGGGAGGGACTGAGGATCTTACGCTTCTTCAACAGGACTACGTGGCGAACCTTGACAGATCAGGCAGCTATGCAGGTGGCTTGTTCAGAACCGCAGTAGAATTACAGAAATTAGTCGATTCGATTGCGACATATCTGGATGCAGCAGGTGAACCGCTTGGGTTAGGCGAAGATGGCTTGCCAGAAAGCAGTGCTGATGCAGTATGGAAAGCACTAGTATCCTGGCTACAAAAAAATCCGGGGGCAAAGTTGACCCAGGGAATAGGTGCAATTACGAATAGCGCGGTTAACCATTTCGTCTCTCAAGTCACTGCTGCCGGTGCTACTGCATCTTCGGCTGCTTTTAGCAAGATACAAAGTGATACGCTTGCTTCGCAGATGAAAACGAGTGCTACTGCGACCGTTGCAGTAAATAATTCCTTCTTTAACGCGGCATCAAATCGGTCGGATATGATCGCAGCAGCAAAGGGCGCAGAAATCTTTTATGCGGCAGTAAAAAAACATAGTAAAGGTGATGCACGGTTATCCTCGGTTAATAAAATCGCAACGCATTTCACCAATGATAGCCGTCTACTTGCTGAACTTAGCCGGAGACAAGCTGACATTGAAAATGGAACTTCTTTCGCGACATTAGATTTACTGACTATAAGTGACAATTTACTGAAGTTGGCAGATGCCGGTGGCTCGATTGATGCAGATATTGAAACAATAATTGCGGATGCTGAATTAGCGGATCTTACGGGCAGCTCCTCTTCGCCATTTTGGCCTGACAAACGCCTGGATTTCTCGGGAATAGTAGATGATGGTGACAACGCTGAGATTAAAATGTTTTTTCTTGACGATGATGGCAGTGGTGAGAACGGGGACGTGGTCATTTGCTTAAGCTACCGTAGCGAAGATCCCCAGGATGATATTGTTGGTCAACGATTGGATGGTAGCTGGTCGTTGCTGGATATAAATAACCCGAATAGCTTATCTTTATTAGCAGAGGGGTATTCACTACGGGTCAAGATAATTGGTGAAGTCTTAGGGTCTGAAATTGATGAAGAGGTCGGGACACCGCCAAATTCCAACACACTCTACGGCAAGTTTAGGTTTGATTTAGAAGATAGTAGCGAAATTTGGTATTCCGATGAGATATCTGAAAACCGAAACTACGGCCTTCGCATGACGCAAAATGTGCCCGCTGACGATCAGGCCTGTCGAGATATTCTGACTTTAGATGATCAATAAGCGCTAATCCTTGAATAAAAGGTCCGCAACAGCTCGGACCTTTTATCGTTTTAGAGATTGTACCTCTATTTCTTAGCTCTACGTTTAACCGTCTCAGTAACCTTGATGTAAATGCGACGATTTTTCTTGTGTGCTTCCAGTGTATTTGATGTATCAAGTAACTGGGTTTCACCAAACCCTTTGGCTTGTAAACGACTCTCATCGATACCATAGCGTGAAACCAACAATTCTTTGAATGCGTTAGCACGTTTTTCAGACAGCATCATATTATAGTCGTCATCGCCCGGTTCCGATGCATGCCCTTCAATTACTACAGATGTTTTGCCATAGCGTTTGATGAATTTAACAAAGTTTCTGATATCCTGTGAATCTGGATCCTGTATCACCGAACTGTTGTGTGCAAACGGTACGCGGATAGTATGAGACACTTCTTTTTCAGTGAAAATGGTACAACCGTCAGCATCCACCTTATCGTTAGCGGGTGTGTCGGCGCACTGATCACGGTCATCCTTTACCCCATCATTGTCTGCATCACCCACCTCTTGAATTGGACAGCCGGTTTCATCGACTCGGGTATTCGGGGGAGTGTTAGGACATTGGTCGTACTGATTGGTGACCCCGTCGTTATCTGAATCCAATTCACACCCGCGCGAATCTACCTGCGCACCGGCTGGGGTGCCAGGGCATTGATCAAGATTGTTGTTTACCCCATCATTATCCGCATCGCCTACTACGGCCGGGGCCGCCGAGCGGGAGCCGAAGGTAAATGCTATTCCAGCTTTTACACGAAAGTCATTCGTATTGTTGGAAAAATCGTGGAACATCCCAGCTTCAGTTATGAAGCGTAGATTGTCTGCCATCTCCCAGTGGCGCCCAACTCCCACATCGCCTAACGTGTAGTGATCTTGTAAATGCTGGCGTCTTAAACCCGCAAAGAAAAACGTGTCACCATTGCCAGGAAAATATAGCGCGTCAGCGCCAAACATCTGGCCTTGGTCTTCAGGCTGGCTCGTCGACTGCCTGTAATCCAGCTTTAAATTACTGTATTCAAATCGTCCGCCCCATTTATTGTCCATACGAAAACCATACTCAATACCACGCTCTATCCCACTTTGGTAAACTCCACTGGGAGAGGTTTTCTCTGAATCGGCATTGTATTTTGAGGCATAGATCCCCAGCCAGCTATCGTACGCGGGGCCTGGTAGCGTATCTTGGGCGCATGCTCCTGCTGCTAAAAATGCTACGCAGAGTGATGATAAACGTAATTGTGTGTGCATTCTGACATCCTTTTTTGTTCTAACCCTTTTATATACGTAGGGGAGTTGGACGCGATGCTTTATTAAATAAATTTAATGTAAGGAAGGTGGAACTTTATACGGCAATTGAACCATGAAGGGTCGCAATCACTTTTCTGGCTCCTCCGTGGTTTCTATGCTCACCCAATATAATTCCCTGCCAAGTACCGAGCTGTAGTGCGCCACTACTAATTGGGATGGTCAATGAACAACCCAGTAGACTTGACTTAATATGCGCAGGCATATCATCACTGCCTTCACATGTATGCTCGTAATACGTTTCATCTTCACGCACGGTACGCGAAAACCACTGCTCTAAATCGCGCCTTACGGAAGGGTCAGCATTTTCATTAATGGTTAAGCTGGCACTGGTGTGCTGTAAGAAAAGGTGCAGTATTCCCACGTTTACCTTTCGTATCTGAGGGAGTGCAGAAACAATATCACTAGTAATCAGATGGAACCCGCGAGGTTTAGGCTTAAGTGTTATCGTACTTGAGTACCACATCGCTATTTATCGAAACAAATTTCCAAGTGGGCATGTCCTTCATCACACATAAAGGGCAATATAATTTTCGGACCATCAACCTGGTGGCTGATGGAGTGAGATTTACCTGAAACCACTATAGGTGTGGCCATGCCGAACTCGTAACCTTTATCACCTAATTCACGTTTAGCACTGCCACAAATCATATTGGTAATTTCACCCACCATATCGCCTACTTCCGCATCGATTTTGCCTGGTCTTTCGCCCACCATACGCTCCATGATGGTAAGCGCAAGTTGCTCATCAAATGTGATAGACATTGAACCTTTCACCTCTGGGCCAACCATACCTATTAAACCGGACACGTCTCCTTTTGCCACATCGCTTTGCTTACGCTGTGGTTTTCCTGGGGTAAGCGTGGTTTGTGCCATGGTCGACATTACGTTCAGTAAGCCTGAAATAAACGGGTTAACAAAATCAGCTTTCATGAACTGGTTCCTCGTAGCTGGTTGATTCAGCAAGTTGGCATTCTGCACACAAGCCGTGTGCTTCTATAGTTTGTTTTGATACTTTAAAACCGCGGCTATTAGCCTGCTTTTCTAGCGTGTCCTGTAAACCTTCGGACTGAATCTCAGCTACGTCTCCGCAACTATCGCAGATCAAAAACTGGACAGGATGCTGGCAACCAAAGTGGTGGCACGCTACAAACGCATTGGTGGATTCGAGTCGATGAATAAACCCAAAATCTAAAAGAAAATCCAACGCACGATAAACAGTGGCAGGTTTCGCACTCGACTCTGTTTCTTTGAGAGTATCTAATAACTCATAAGCACCCATAGGACCATGCTTACTCAATAGAATTTGATATACTTTTTCACGTAAAGGGGTGAAACGCGCCGCTCTTTTTTCGCAGTACGCTCGTGCTTTAGATAATATGGTTGCATGTTTCATCAGTTTAAAATTGAACCGAGCCGTCTATTCTCAAAGTGAAACTTCATGCCGAAGTTACGGTGTTATTATTTTGCGTTTTACGGTGCATATGTTGAATCAACTTATCTTCTAAAGCAAAGCGTGCTTCAAGCACGTTCCCTAAATCGGCTAATTCGCGGTCAAAATTCTTAGCCTGTTCAAACGAAAGTGCCTCTGCATAATGGTCATTGAAACGCAAAGCGCTATCCGTAGTTTGTGCAATTTCGGGATACACGGCACGTTTTAACCGAATACCGGCTTCGTCGTCATTTACCAGCATTTCATAAACTTCAAAATGACCAGCAGAAATATAATCCATCAGTACGCTACAAAATTCATTTACATCATTAGCAGTAGGTAGTGTGGCCCCATCCGCGGGTTTTATGCCCGCTAATTCACAGTATTTGATTAGCAAAGACTGTCGCTCCAACAACCATTTGTCTATAGTTTCAGACCGCCCGCCCCAACTGGATTTTGCTTCTTCTAATTTAGTTAACATACTACCCCCGCCGTTCACGCAATCGTGAATTTTGCATTTGGTATTCATCTGAGTATAACACCCACTATGCCGCAGACCAATTAAACTTAACCCTGGAAGATGCCCCGGCAGATAGTTAATAGTTCATGTAAACAGTTACTTACGGTTTGATACCCGCGGCCTGTTTGTCGAACCGCGAAACGCGCCTTGTTATTTGATAAATAATCGTCAGATAATAGTTTGTCAGAAGAGTTAAATCAGGGTTAGGCAGATGTTAAAAAAAGTTGCTTCACTTCCCTCTGAAAAAAAAGGCCGCTGGCTAGTTTTTTGTGAAGGAAAACTGTTGGTCGACCCAAATACCCAGTTGCCACCCCTTACACGCTGGGAAAGCCTGCGGGATTTGCACCATCACCGCGACGCTATTTATCAATTGCATCCTTTGCTGAACGAGTGCTACCCCGTGGACCAGTTTGTGATTGACGTCGGCAATGAAAATATTGCCTCCCTACCTTATGAAAGTGCTTCTCTACGCAGTGTGCTGATGGCCGCGCCCGAGGACTTTGGCGTGATTGCAAGGGCATGGCAATATACCCATTTTTACCGTACTCATCGCTTTTGCGGAAAATGTGGAATGGCCACTTCAAAAGTGGACTGGGAGGTAGCTATCCAATGCCATCATTGTAGCCATCGCGTCTATCCAAGGGTATCGCCCTGTGTGATAGTGGCGATCTATCACGACCACAAAATTCTTTTAGCGAAGGGTATTCGACATAAAGAGAGCGACATGTATTCTACGCTTGCCGGATTTGTTGAAAGTGGTGAAAGTTTAGAGCAGGCAGTGCATAGAGAAGTGAAAGAAGAAGTGGGGGTTGAAATTACTAACCTTGAATATTTTGGTTCACAGCCATGGCCATTTCCGCACTCCTTAATGGTGGGTTACATTGCGCAATATAAACACGGCGAAATTAAGATAGATGCAAAGGAGATAGTGGATGCTCAGTGGTTCGATCTGAACGCTCTGCCCCTGACTCCGCCACCATTTTCCATAGCGGGGCAATTGATTGAAAAGGTAAAAAGCAGACAATAAAAAACCCTGTAATAATACAGGGCTTCAAGTAGTTCGACCGGTCCCGTTATCGGGCTTCTTTATATTCGGTATGTATAGTTGTAGCAAACACTTACTTTCTTTGCAAATTTTTGTACAAAATTTTATCAGAAAATTTTAAAAATCTGTTTAAATCATTGTTTTATCGTCTCTTTCAAAACTTAAAAAATTTAAATTGATTCGTTAATATCTCTGGTTAAAAGTTGCTATAATGCGCGGCCAGCAAAAAAATATCGGTAAATAGAGGTAACTATGGTCGGCGACTCCGCAACTACAACAGGTTCTGAACTTAAAAATGATCGCTATTTACGCGCCCTGATGCGGCAACCTGTTGATGTTACCCCGGTGTGGATGATGCGTCAGGCTGGAAGATACCTTCCAGAATATAAGCAAACGCGTGCACTGGCCGGCGATTTCATGTCGCTTTGCAAAAATACCGAGCTGGCCACTGAAGTTACGCTTCAACCATTGCGCCGTTTTCCTCTGGATGCCGCCATTCTTTTCTCTGATATTCTCACAATTCCTGACGCAATGGGTTTAGGCTTGTATTTTGAAACAGGTGAAGGGCCTAAGTTTAAACGTCCCATTCTAAATCGCAGTGATGTCGAGCAACTGGGCATACCCGATCCTGAACAAGAGTTACAATACGTCATGAATGCGGTACGTTCGATTAAAAAAGCATTAAATGGTGATGTACCCTTAATTGGTTTCTCCGGCAGTCCCTGGACACTTGCTACCTACATGGTGGAAGGTGGCTCCAGTAAAGCATTTACTAAAATAAAAAAAATGGCGTTTGCAGAACCAGAGGCGCTTCATGCGTTGTTGGATAAACTGGCCGATGCGGTTATTTTGTATTTAAATGCTCAAATTGCTGCGGGTGCGCAATCGGTAATGGTGTTTGATACATGGGGAGGCGTGTTATCTCCGCGCGATTACAAATTATTTTCACTCCAATATATGCATAAAATTGTCGATGGATTAACTCGGGAGAATGATGGGCGAAAAGTGCCTGTTACCTTGTTCACTAAAAACGCGGGTATGTGGCTGGAAGCTATCGCTGCGACCGGATGTGATGCTGTGGGTCTTGACTGGACGATTGATATCGCAGATGCTCGAAAAAGAGTGGGTGACAAGGTGGCATTACAAGGTAATATGGACCCGTCAATGTTATATGCGCAACCTGCAAGGATCCAGCAAGAGGTGTCGGACATACTGGCAGGCTATGGGTATGGGAGTGGTCATGTATTCAATCTTGGGCATGGAATACATCTGGACGTGCCGCCTGAAAACGCTGGCGTATTTGTTGAAGCCGTGCATCAACTTAGCAAGCCTTACCATCAAAAGTAAAAATTAGCGGGTTAGTTACATGAAAGTTTGGATGTTAATTCCACTAGTTATCTTTATTGCCATAGCTGGGTATCAATTTGGTTATTACCACGCCAAAATTGATATCAGCGATGCGCAAAAAGTGCGCTTGTCAGAAAATAGTAATAAAGAGTCGCCAAATGTATTGGCTGACAAGGTTGTTCATAAGGTGTCGGCTGCTGAAATTCCAGCTCAATCACAGAAAATTCTGCAAACTAAGAAAACCGCCAATTACTCTGTGGCAGACGAAACAGAATCTGCGCCTATCAGTGCTGGAGCAGGTGGGGTAATTGATAGAATTGAAAAAGCTTCCGCGGAAGATGCCGATAGAAATAAACAGTATGATGAGTTTGTGGAGAATTATCGGGACGAAGATTTAGATATGGAGTTGGCCACCCAACTCACCGACTTTTTCTCGTTGCTACCAGACGGGCAAAACGTTTATTTTCATCATGTTCGCTGCAATACTAGCCAATGTCAGCTAGTAGGTCAGTTCGATGGTGACCACAAGCGTTTTAGTGAAATGATTGAAGAGTTGCAACAACAAGATTGGTACTCGTTTGGTGGGACTTCCAGTAATATCAATAGCGATAAAACACAAACGCACTTTATCCTTCACCTCACCGAACGAAAAACGCAAAGTTAAGCGTCGCGAGGCAAGCCTTTTTCTATTGCTCTGGTAAGCCGTAAGGTTTTGCGGGACCTTAGATTTTCACCCTCACCCCTGGTGCGACTTTGCGTCTGCCGTAAGAGAGCCCACTCGATATGCGGTTTGACCAGTGCTGATGCCTCTATGAGCCTCTGTCTCAGGGATGCCTCGATAGCTGGATCATAATGCGCATTCCCCATTGCTACAGCGATATTGCGTAACCATTTTTGATATCCGATGCGCCGTATCGCAGAACCTTGCGTATGGGTTAAAAACTCTTCCTCGCTCCATTCAAACAACTTGACTAATGAGCGGCCATGCAGTGCTTTGCGGGGATAAAAGTCTACTTCTTCGGTTACTGCCGCGAAGCGATTCCACGGGCATATTAATTGACAGTCATCACATCCATATATCCGGTTACCCATTAATGGGCGCAACGGCTCAGGGATAATTCCATCATATTCAATAGTCAGATATGAAATGCACTTTCTGGCATCGACTTTATAGGGCGCCACGATAGCATTGGTGGGGCAGATCGTCATGCAGGCGGTGCATGTTCCGCAACCTTCCTCAACCGGTTCATCCACCGGTAAAGGTAGGTTAATGAAAAGTTCACCCAGAAAAAACCATGAGCCTGCATGGCGATTAAGCGTAAGTGAGTGTTTACCAGTCCAACCGATCCCAGCTTTTTCCGCAATCGCATGCTCAAGTACAGGCGCAGAATCGACAAAGGGACGACTCTCGAGATCGCTGCATGCAGCAAGAATTTTTTGACTCAATGTTTTCAGTCTTTTTCTAATCACTTTGTGGTAGTCACGTCCCAGCGCATAGCCACTGATATAACCAATTTTATCATCCTTGAGGTTGCTCGCAAACGACGCATCAGGGGGGAGATAATCCATTCTAACGCTTATCACCCGCACAGTACCTGGCACGAGTTCTGCGGGACGGGCACGTTTCATGCCATGGCTTTCCATATAGGTCATATCGCCGTGATAACCTTCGCTTAGCCAGTGCTGGAGTGCGGATTCATGTTTTGACAAGTCAATATCGCTTATCCCAACCTGCTGAAACCCTAGCTTACGGCCCCAAGCCTTGATATCGTTGGTTAATTGAACTAAATCTACCGAATGAATAATGGACATGTGCTCATGTTAGATAATCAAATCGCGACCAGTTTACCATATAAACTTTATCGGGCCGACCAGGTCCGTGACAACGAGCGAACTGCCGCTGAAAACAGTGGATGTGATATGTTCGCCCTCATGCAGCGCGCAGGTGCTTCTGTGTTTCGTCAATGCGAACAGCTCGTCCCAGAAGCAGATGTTATTTTAGTTTTGGTAGGACAAGGAAATAATGCAGGTGATGGTTATATCGCGGCTACACATCTAAAAAATGCAGGCAGACAAGTGATTCTCTGTGCTGTAGAGCCTGATCGTGAGTTGGAGGGCGATGCAGGACGTGCGCAGGCCTATTGGCTAAGTACGGGCGGCAAAATTGAATCTTTCTCCAATCAATACTTACAACAAGCGGATTTAGTTATTGATGCGTTACTAGGTACGGGGATTAATAGTGCGATAAGAAAGGAATTCTCTTTAATTATTGACGACGTGAATGCTTCCGATATACCGGTATTAAGTATTGATGTGCCCTCTGGATTAGATGCCAACACTGGTCAATCGCTGGGTCGCTGTGTACAGGCGGATGTTACTCTTACCCTGGTAGGCATTAAACTTGGACTAACCACGGGTGCTGGTAAACAGTCGTGTGGCAAGCTGGTATTTGACGATTTAGGCATCGGAAATGCCTTTAAATCCCTCGCCAGAGCATCCGCATCGGCATTAACTATCGAGCAATTCGATAGCATGAAGCCGCGTGATATTCACAGCCATAAAGGATCGTATGGACGCTTACTATGCGTTGGTGGCAATAAAGGGACCGCGGGGGCTATTCGTTTAAGCAGTGAAGCAGCCTTGCGCAGCGGCGCGGGCATGGTTAGAACGTATGTCCATTCAGGTTCAGTAATTCAAGTGAGTGCAGGTAGGCCTGAACTGATGGTGACCGATGAGGATCTAGAGCATGCTCTGGAATGGTCTACCTGCGTAGTGATTGGCCCGGGCTTAGGTCAGGATGACTGGGCGGATGAAGCATTTCAAATGACGTTAAAGCACTGTCAGCAACATGCAAAACCGTTAGTTATCGACGCAGATGCACTTAACCTGCTGAGTAAGCAGGCGACTGCGTATACCATCAATGACTGCATTATAACGCCACATGCGGGGGAAGCGGCCAGGTTGCTAGGGGTATCGGTAGACGATGTAGAAGGGGAACGCTTTAACTATGCCCGTCAATGTGCGCAAAGATATCATGCTTTATGTGTGTTAAAAGGCGCTGGGACAATTATTGATAATGAGTCGACAGCATGGGTCTGTTCTCACGGCAATCCTGGTCTGGCGACGGCGGGTAGCGGTGACGTATTGAGTGGAATTCTGGGAGCCTTGTTAGCACAAGGAATGTCTACTGAACTGGCTTGTAAATACGGTGTAACGCTGCACGCAAAAGCGGGAGATAACATTGCTCAATCCCATGGTCAACGTGGTATGATAGCCAGCGACCTGTTTGATGCAGTGCGCACTCTGTTGAATCAGTAACCCATTTATTTGAGCTTTATATGGCCGAGAACGAATATTCGATTCGCGTTGGCAACGAAATCGAAACCAAGCAAATAGCATCGCAATTAGCCTCGGTATGGGAATCTCAAGGGTTCCCAGGCTGTGTAATTTATCTTAATGGTGATTTGGGCGCAGGAAAAACGACCTTTAGCCGCTTTCTAATCCAACAAGCGGGCCATACAGGTAATGTGAAAAGTCCCACTTACACCCTGGTTGAACCCTATGAATTAGGCGATAAATCCATATATCATTTCGATCTCTACCGTCTGGCTGATCCTGAAGAATTGGAGTTTATGGGGATACGTGATTATTTTACCGAACGGACCTTGTGTATAGTCGAGTGGCCCCAGAAAGGAAGCGGGTGCTTGGCATCTGCTGATATTATCATTACTATAACGGTTACAGGCGAGCAGCGAGACTTTTCGTTATCTGCTTCGAGTGAGACTGGGCAGGCGTTACTTTCCCAGTTGGTTAAAGGCACGTAGAAGCCGAATGAATACTAAAAAGTAGAGTTTTTTAAAGAGTTAAGGGCGAAGTATGTGGCGCGGCTTCTTATTAGGTTTGATTTTTTGGGTGATACCCACCGCGTTACAGGCTGCTCAGAATACCATTCAGACGGTTCGCGTATCGCAGGAAGCGGGCCAAACACGTCTGGTGTTTGATTTAAGGAGCGCACCTGAATTTACTTACTTCAGCTTAACTAATCCCAACCGACTGGTAATTGATTTAGCCAATACAAGCGATGCAGCGAGTTTATCCAGCCAGGATGAATTAGGTTCGTTAGTCAGGCGCATCCGTTACTCGACCCCTAAAAACAGTCAATCTGCGCGACTTGTCATTGATTTGGCCAGAAAAGCAGAGCCTACTCTTTTTCCCATTACGCCTTCCGGCGGGTTTGGTCACCGTCTGGTGGTAGATTTGGCCGACAGTGACGCTTCCCCAGCCAGCGTATTGATAGACAGTACCAACAATCAACGTGACAAAGATATTTTAATCGCGATTGATGCTGGCCATGGCGGCAATGACCCCGGTTCCGTGGGGCCAGCAGGTACTTACGAAAAAAATATTACCCTGAGTATTGCAAAGAAGTTAGAAGCAATCGTCAACGCCGAGCCTGGTATGCGTGCCATCCCTATTCGAACGGGAGATTATTATATCTATCCAACCAAACGCCCTGAAATAGCTCGTAGGAATAAGGCCGATTTATTGGTCTCTATTCACGCGGATGCCTTTACCACGCCTCAACCCAGAGGAGGCTCCGTTTGGGTATTATCAATGGGACGTGCAGATACGGAGCTGGGTCGCTGGATGGAAAAAACCGAGCGCCACTCTGAGCTACTTGGTGGCGCCGCCGAAGTTATTACCGATAAAACATCCGAACGTTATTTAGCCGAGACGATCCTTGGTTTGTCGATGGATCATTCCATGGCGTCCAGCTATGACTTAAGTGAGAAGGTGATTGAAGAAATGAAACAGGTGACGCGAATGCACAAGCGTCGCCCACAATCTGCCAGTCTCGCGGTACTGACCTCGCCTGACATTCCTTCAATCTTGGTAGAAGTAGGCTTTATTTCCAACCCCCAGGAGGAAAAAAATCTAAATTGGGCTGAATATCGCCAACGGCTTGCTCAGTCGATGTTTGATGCGATCAAGGCTTACTTTAGCCAGGTGCCACCGGATGGGACATTATGGGCGTCGTGGAAAGAGAAGAACCGGACTCATAAGGTACGCAGTGGCGAATCACTTTCTTTGCTTGCGCAACGCTATAATGTCAAAGTGGCCAGTATCAAAGAAGCAAATAATTTAAGTACCGATGTGGTCAGAATTGGCCAGTTGCTTACTATTCCCAGTACGTAACATCTGAAACTTTCAACGGAAAAAACGTTGCCAATAAAATTACTCCCTCCACAACTTGCCAACCAGATCGCCGCAGGCGAAGTGGTCGAACGGCCAGCGTCAGTGGTTAAAGAGCTGGTTGAAAACAGTATCGATGCAGGTTCGACCCAGATTGAAATAGACATTGAGAAAGGGGGCCATAAACGAATTAAGATTCGTGACAATGGTCAGGGTATCGCTCACGATGAACTTGAGTTGGCGTTAAGTCGTCATGCGACCAGTAAAATAGCGACGCTTGATGATTTAGAACAAATCCTATCACTCGGCTTTCGCGGTGAAGCATTAGCCAGTATCAGTTCTGTAAGTCGACTAACATTGACTTCTAAGCCAGCCAATCAGGAACAGGCATGGCAGGCACATTGCCATGGGCGCGATATGGCAGTTAAGTTAAATCCCGTAGCCCACCCCAACGGAACTACCATTGATGCAGCTGACTTATTTTATAATACCCCAGCCAGACGCAAATTTTTACGTACAGAAAAAACCGAATTTCAACATATTGATGACATCATAAAACGTATTGCTCTAAGTCACCATAAAGTGGGTTTTATACTGCGTCATAATGGCAAAACAGTACGTAAGTTAGCGGGACGGGCCGAACAGGATAAAAGTAAACGCATTGGGGATTTGCTTGGGCAGAAATTTATTGGCAACAGTACGTATTTAAAAACGGACTATGACAGCATTAAAATGGAGGCCTGGTTAGGTAGTTTAAGTGAGGTACGCAGCAGTAACGACTGCCAGTTTTCGTTTGTTAATGGGCGAGGAATGCGCGATAAACTTATTCTACATGCGCTCAGACAGGCCTATGAAATGACGTGGGGTATCGCTGAACAACCTGCTTTTGTGGTGTTCTTAAGTGTGCCAGCTCGGGATGTTGATGTGAATGTGCATCCAGCCAAGCACGAAGTACGCTTTCAGCAAGCGCGCCTTGTCCACGACTTTATTGTGCAGGCAGTCAGTCAGGCCTTAAGCGAGGATGCAGCTGGGACTAGCGCTAACGGAAGTTATCAACATCAGCCTAATCACGATTACATTCAGCCGCTTTCCCAATCTGTGCGCGAAAATACAACGGCTTCTCCAGCGCTAAAAGGTTACTCGAGCAAGCGTGAAAACACCGCGAGCCGACACTCTTCAATTTCTTCTTCGCGTGCATCGGCAAGCTATAATTCGGCGTATAGCGCATTGATGACACCTACACCTGAGGGGCAGGTAAGCAAGCAGTCTCCATTCACAACCCTAAAATTATCGTCTCATTACCGCGTAAGTGTTTTCAATGAAACGGCTTATTTACTTTCCGCCAAACAGCTGGTGCCCGAAGCCATCATTGCCCAAATCACGTCGGCATCAACCGGGCACCCGTTGCTCATGCCGGTCGCAATTGAAATGCAGTCGGTGCCTAAACGCCAGCTGGATCTGCTCCGCAGTGCGCATTTCAAGATTGATCAGGTAGCTGGTAAAGTCAGGTTACAGCAGGTTCCTTCCGGTTGTAGACATTTTCCCTGGGTAGTGCTGTTTCCTAAGCTGATGTCCGGCTCGGCCAACAGTCTCGAGGCTTTACTAAGCGAAACCTTTTCTGCGCATCAGGATTGGGATGAGCCTGTGATACAGTACAGTTGGGACTGGTTCGATGCCCTGCCCCTTGCGAAACAAGAACAACTGGTTTTGAATAATGCGCGTGCGGTGTCAACCTCCACGCTGATTAGTTGCTGGGATTAAACCATGAGTAATCAACCTCAAGCAATGCCGGTGGTGGCGATCATGGGACCCACTGCATCCGGTAAAACCGACTTGGCGTTATCCCTCGCTAAAGAACTTCCCTGCGAAGTGATCAGTGTTGATTCAGCCTTGGTATTTAAAGGAATGGATATCGGCACAGCAAAGCCAACCACTGAAGAGCGACAGCTGTGTCCTCACCACCTGATTGATATTCTAGATCCCAGTGAAAGTTACTCTGTTACCCAATTTTGTAATGATACCAATCGATTGGTGTCGCAAATTCATCACCGGGGCAACATCCCAATCCTGGTCGGTGGTACAATGATGTACTTTAATGCCTTGATAAATGGAATTTCGCCCTTACCTAAGTCCGATGAAGCAATTCGCCAGACTATTTGTGAAGAGGCAGAACAGTCTGGGTGGAGTAAAATGCATGCGCAGCTGCAGCAAATTGACCCGGTCAGTGCTGAGCGTATTCATCCGAACGATCCACAACGTTTAACGCGAGCGCTTGAAGTTTACCGTAGTTCAGGTAAGCCACTGACTTACTGGCAACAGCAAGAAGTCTCGAAAACGCCTTTTGAGATAACGCAATTCGCCATTGCACCGCAGGATAGAGCAGTACTGCACAGGCGCATTGAAAAACGATTTAAGCAAATGCTTGCCGGGGGATTTGTTGAAGAGGTGAGAAAACTCTATCAACGAGGTGATCTTCATATGGATTTACCCGCTATACGTTCAGTAGGTTATAGACAAGTTTGGCAGTATCTTAACCAAACATTCAGTTACGATGAGATGCAGGAGCGAGGAATCATTGCCACCAGGCAGCTCGCTAAGCGACAGCTCACTTGGTTGCGGGGATGGAATTCTCTTGACTGGCTGGACACATTTGCGAACAATAATTTGTCTAAAATTTTGGCAAAAATCGATCGCTAAGCTGTAGGTTGTGATATAAATAGTAAGACGCGGTGAAAACACTTGTTTTCATTGAAATAATAAAAATTAAGGAATACAAATGGCTAAAGGGCAATCTTTACAAGACCCATTTCTGAATGCGTTACGCAAGGAACGTATTCCGGTTTCCATTTATTTGGTTAATGGCATCAAGCTGCAAGGACAAGTGGAGTCGTTTGACCAATTTGTCATTTTGCTTAAAAACACTGTTAGTCAGATGGTTTATAAGCATGCAATTTCGACGGTTGTGCCGTCTCGAGCAATTCAAATGCCAACGCAAGGAGACTCTGATAATAATAAAGGTGAATAAACTAGAAGGAATTACGCTTGTTTGACCGTTATCAAGCCGGTGAACAGGCTGTACTTGTTCATGTCCATTTTTCTGACGAGAATTCTAAAGAAGATTTAGCCGAACTTGAGCTTTTAGTAGCGTCAGCAGGAGTAGAAGCGGTAGATGTGCTTACTACGTCGCGCCAGGCTCCCCACGCTAAATATTTTGTAGGTTCAGGCAAAGCTGAAGAAATTGCTTCAGCAGTGAAAGCGCATGATGCCAATGTGGTAATTTTCAATCATGCTCTTTCCCCCTCTCAGGAAAGAAACCTTGAAGCTATCTGTCAATGTCGTGTGCTTGACCGCACCGGACTCATTCTGGATATTTTTGCGCAACGTGCCCGTACGCATGAAGGTAAGTTACAAGTCGAATTAGCGCAACTACGTCACATTTCTACCCGTCTGATTCGGGGTTGGACGCATTTAGAACGTCAGAAAGGGGGCATAGGATTACGCGGTCCTGGTGAGACTCAGCTTGAAACCGATAGAAGGTTATTGCGAGGAAGAATTAAAGCTATTTTGCGCCGGCTCGAAAAAGTGCAGAAACAGCGAGAACAAGGCCGACGATCGCGCAAGCGGGCTGAGATCCCCACGGTGTCATTAGTAGGTTACACCAACGCTGGTAAATCGACATTGTTCAACCAAATCACTAACTCACACGTATATGCAGCAGACCAATTGTTTGCCACGCTGGACCCTACCTTGCGTAAGATTGAACTCAATGAGGTGGGTGCCACCATTCTGGCCGATACAGTTGGATTTATCCGTCACCTTCCCCATGATCTTGTTGCCGCGTTTAAAGCGACATTACAAGAGACGCAAGAGGCGGATTTACTTTTACATGTTGTCGATGTCAGTGAAGCAAACCATCGAGAAACGATGGGTGAGGTAAACGCCGTGCTGGAAGAGATAGACGCAGATGAAATTCAGCAACTCATTGTGTGTAATAAAATTGATAGTATGGACGGTGTTGTCGCACGGATAGATCGCGATGATGAAGATGTGCCCATTCGCGTTTGGATGTCGGCAAAAACAGGTGAGGGCGTCGAGCTCCTACATCAGGCCTTATCCGAGTGCCTTGGCCGCAGTATGGTAAATTATACGCTGCGGATCCCCCCGGCTCATAGTCAGTTGCGTGGGGTGTTATACGAATTAAATTGCATTGATAGTGAAGTATATGATTCAACAGGTGACTGGATTGTCGATGTTCGAATGCCATCTGTTGACTGGAACAGGCTTGAAAAAAGGCTGGATAAAGGAATCTCTTCTTTTGTCGTACAGCATTAAGCGCTAAACTCCTCAATGCTCTTAAATACGAATTTTAATTAAAACCACTTACGGAGTAATAGCATGGCTTGGAATGAGCCGGGTGGCAAAAACAACGACCCGTGGAAAAATCGCGGAGGCCGGGACCAAGGCCCACCGGATTTGGATGATGTGTTCAAAAATTTGTTTGGCAAATTCGGCAAGTCCGGCGGCGGTAAAGGCGGCTCGGGTTCGAATATGGGCAAATTTGGTATAGGTCTGATAGTTGGCCTATTGGTGGTAATTTGGTTTGTAAGTGGGTTTTATACCATTCGCGAAGCGGAGCGCGGTGTTGTGCTGCGTTTTGGCCAGTATTATAAGCAGGTTGAACCGGGCTTACGGTGGAAACCGACGTTCATTGATCGAGTGATTCCGGTAGATGTGCAATCTATTCGAGATCAAGCGTCATCGGGTTCAATGCTTACTGAAGATGAAAACGTGGTGCGTGTGCAGATGGAGATGCAATACCGCGTGGTGGATCCCTATCGATGGACCTTTGCCGTGACAAGTCCTGAAATGAGCTTAAGCCAGGCACTCGATAGCGCTATTCGCTACGTCGTCGGCCATTCTTCAATGGATGACGTGCTGACGGACGGCCGTGAAGTGACGCGTCAACGGGTATGGGAAGAGCTGCAATCAATTATTGAGCCTTACAATCTTGGGGTATCAATTTTAGATATGAACTTTAAAGACGCCAGACCTCCAGAAGAAGTGAAAGACGCTTTTGATGACGCTATTTCTGCGCAGGAAGATGAGCAGCGTTTTATTCGTGAAGCAGAGGCTTACGCCCGTGAAATTGAACCACGTGCCCGTGGTCAGGTGAACCGGATGAATGAAGAAGCTCAGGCATATAAAGAGCGAGTGATTCTTGAAGCGCAAGGTGAAGTGGCTCGTTTTGCTGAGTTACTTCCACAGTACGAAAAAGCTCCCGAAGTAACGCGTGATCGTATCTATCTGGAAACGATGGAAGAAGTTTACAGTCGCACCAGTAAGATACTCATTGATAATGAAAAGGGCAGCAGCATGATGTATTTGCCGCTGGACAAAATCATGGAACGTCAAGGCAGTATGGAACCTAAGCGTTCAAGAAGCTCCTTACAAGGTTTACAAAATCAAGGGGATCGTGAGCGTAATCAAACTTCACAAAATGAATCTGGCTTAAGAGAAGGCCGGTTCAGGAATGAGAGGGAGTAAACGACCATGAAGAATTTATTAATTGTTGTCATAATTATCCTTGGCGTATTGGCTTCCGGCTCATTATTTGTGGTAAAGGAAGGCGAAAGAGCCATTGTTATCCAGTTTGGTAAAGTAGATCGCGATGCTGAAACGGGCGAGACTAAAGTATTTGAACCAGGATTGCATTTTAAAATTCCGTTAATTGATACGGTGAAACACTTAGATGCCCGCATTCAAACCCTCGATGATGCACCGGATCGCTTTGTCACCTCAGAGAAAAAAGATCTGATTGTAGATTCTTATGTAAAGTGGAAAATAAAAGATTTTGCGCGTTACTATTTATCTACCGGTGGCAACAAGTTACAGGCTGAAGCCTTATTAAAGCAGAAAGTGAATAACGGCTTACGTTCGGAATTTGGTGCCAGAACCATTGCCCAAATTGTTTCTGGTGAGCGTTCTGCATTAATGAATCAGGCAATGGAGCAAGCTGCGTCTTCCTCGGACGAACTGGGTATCGGTATTGTTGATGTAAGGGTAAAACAGATTAATCTGCCAACTGAAGTCAGCAATTCTATTTTCCAGCGTATGCGAGCTGAACGTGCGGGTGTGGCGAGAGAACACAGGTCTGAAGGTCAAGAGCAGGCTGAAGTTATTCGTGCAGATATTGACGCCAAAGTGACTGTCATGCTGGCAGATGCAGAGCGTAACGCCCGTCAGGTTAAAGGTGAGGGAGACGCATTAGCGGCACAGATTTACGCTGATACGTACTCTAGAAACCCCGAGTTCTATAGTTTCCTGCGGAGTATGGATGCCTATCGTAGGAGCTTTAACAGCAAACAGGATGTGCTGGTAGTGGAGCCTGACAACGATTTCTTCCAATATATGAATGGAAAGAAAATCGCGGAAAAAGAAAAGTAACGCGAAGAGCCGGTGTTTTTCACCGGCTTTTTTAATTCTATGGATATTAACAAAATTTAGCTTAAACCTCATATAACCTTGTCCTTGCTACTCATATTCTAGTCGAAAAATAACTTATAATGATTAAGTGATATAAGTTATCCCTCTGATTACAAATCACAAATTACTGAATAAATTCAGTTTCATCCGTTAAATTAAGTTTTGCTGATAAGCGACAGGATTCTTGCTAGAATAATGGCAAAATCAAGCCATAGATAAATAATAAATGGCATGTGGTGATGAATAACCATACATCACAATTAAGACTTAACAGCTACGTGTTTATCACATAACGTCAGAGGAAGTAGGGTGTCATCTTCAAATTCAAATAGCCAGACCGCGACCAGTACTGAGTCGACGGGTTGGTTTTCTCGTTTTCTGGCAACAGTAGAGTGGTTAGGTAATCTACTACCTCATCCTGTCACATTGTTTGCCCTGTTATCAGTATTCATAGTTTTCTTAAGCGGTATTTTGGGATATTTCGATGTTGCGGTGGCTGACCCGCGTCCGCTTGATGCTAAAGGTCGTGATCCTGATGGTATGATCGAAGTCATCTCACTCATGAGTGCCGAAGGACTGCAGCGGATTGTCACCGGTCTGGTCACCAACTTTACCGGTTTTGCCCCATTAGGCACGGTGCTGGTGGCACTATTAGGCGTGTCTGTTGCAGAACACTCCGGATTATTATCTACTGCTTTACGCGCATTAGTAATGAACGCTTCAAAAAGAGCAGTCACCTTTTCAATCGTATTTGCGGGGATAATTTCTAACACAGCCTCTGAACTAGGCTATGTAGTGTTGATTCCATTAGCAGCCATGATTTTTCATTCCCTTGGCCGTCATCCCCTGGCAGGTTTAGCCGCAGCGTTTGCAGGAGTTTCTGCAGGGTATAGCGCGAATCTGCTGCTAGGTACGGTGGATCCCCTCCTATCTGGGATAACTGAAGCTGCAGCACATATGATCGATCCAGAATATTCAGTCGGCCCCGAAGTAAACTGGTATTTCATGTTCATTAGCACGTTTTTGGTGGCCACCATGGGTGCTTTGGTAACAGAGAAGATTGTCGAACCCCGCTTGGGTAAGTTTGATGAAAAAGATGCCTCTGTACATTTAGAAAAGCAGTCAATGGACCCGCCTACAGCAAAAGAAAAATCCGCTCTTAAATGGGCTGGAGTTTCGTTTGCGGTAATGTGCGGTTTGTTAGCACTTACTGTAGTTCCTGAATGGGGAATACTAAGGCATCCTGAAACCAACGAAGTGGCCGGCTCGCCGTTTCTCAAAGGCATTGTAGCGTTCATCTTTATCACCTTTGCGGTGCCGGGTTTCGTCTATGGTCGAGTGGCTGGAACGATGAAAAATGATCGGGACATCATCGATGCCATGTCAAAGAGCATGGGGGCGATGGGCTTATATATCACTCTGGTATTTTTCGCCGCGCAATTTGTCGCCTTCTTTAAGTGGACCAATCTGGGAACTGTATTGGCGGTAAAAGGGGCAGCCTTGCTGCAAACCTTGGGGCTTGACGGGCCCGAAGTGTTTGTACTCTTCATCATCATGTGCGGCATTGTGAACCTTTCTTTGGGCAGCGCGTCGGCACAGTGGGCGGTTACCGCACCTATTTTTGTGCCCATGCTGATGTTGATCGGTTTTGCCCCGGAAGTTATCCAAGCCGCTTACCGCATCGGAGATTCTGTAACTAACGTCATCTCACCCATGATGAGTTATTTCGGACTTATTCTGGCAATGGCCTCACGCTATCAGAAAAACTTAGGTATGGGCACGCTGATCGCAACGATGTTGCCATATTCACTTGTCTTTATGTTAGGTTGGTCACTATTATTTTATCTTTGGGTATTTGTGCTTGGGATGCCAGTGGGGCCCGGCGCAGCGACCTATTACCAACCATAAACCGTTAATTAGGGAGGGTGTGAACCCATTATGAAATATATCAATTCGACTGGTTTTACTCATAAACAGAGCGATAAAATTGGTGTATTGATTACGAATTTGGGCACACCCGACGAGCCTACTGCAAAAGCGTTAAAACGTTATCTCAAACAGTTTTTATCTGACCCCAGAGTGGTAGAAGTTCCAAAGCTTATCTGGTGGATGGTGTTGAACGGCGTTATCCTTAATATTCGACCACGTCGCTCAGCGAAAGCCTATCGCACTGTGTGGACAAAGGAAGGTTCACCCCTGCTCACTATCACTCAACAGCAAACTAATGCACTGCGCGCAAGACTCCGTAAACATCATGGCGAGGATATCGTCGTAGATTTCGCCATGCGTTATGGCAACCCAGGGATCGAACAGGTGGCAAATAACATGTTGGACCAGGGGGTTAGAAAACTGATGGTGCTGCCGTTATACCCTCAATATTGCGCCTCTACTACCGCTTCCACGTTCGACGCTATCGCCAGTTTATTTACCCGTCGTCGCTGGTTACCTGATTTTCGCTTTATCAGTTCCTATCACGACCACCCATACTACATTCAGACGCTGGCAGAAAGTATCAGGCAACATTGGGCAACGAACGGAAAGACGGACAAACTTATTTTTTCCTTTCACGGCATCCCAAAACGCTATCTAACCAATGGCGACCCTTATTTCTGTCATTGTCACAAGACGTCCAGGTTACTTGCAGAAGCGCTCAATCTGGACAACACCCAGTATGAAACCACTTTTCAATCACGCTTTGGTCGGGAAGAATGGTTACAGCCTTACACCGATTTCAGGCTTAAAGCCTTACCAGCAGAAGGGATAAAATCGGTGCAAGTGGTTTGCCCTGGCTTCTCGGCCGATTGTTTGGAAACTTTGGAAGAGATAGCGGTGGAAAACCGGGATTATTTTATGAACGCGGGGGGAGAACGCTACGAATATATCCCGGCACTAAATGATCAGCCTGATCATATAGAGTCGCTTGCAAAAATTATTGAGCAAAATATTCAAGGGTGGCGTATTGAAAACGAGATTTCAGTGAGATCTAAGTTATCACACCAGCACGGAGCGACACTATAGTGGATCAAGCTAAGGCCCCCAAAGAGCTACTAGAGGCTCAAAAAATGGCGAACACATTAGATACCGCCATTAAAGTGCCGTTTATCCCTTTTAAATTTGGCCTCGATTCTATCGTCGGTCTCATTCCCGGCGTGGGTGATGCAGTCATGCTTGCTGCAGCCATGCGCATCGTCTATTTAGGAAAAAAATTAGGCATGCCCAAACCGTTAATTAAAAAAATGGTTCGCAATGCGGCGCTTGACTTTGGTATTGGATTTGTCCCCTTTGTGGGCGATGTAGTGGATTTCTTTTATAAGGCCAATCGAGCCAACGTGAAAATCATGGAAAAATGGTGGCTACAGGAAAACCAGGGTCACATTGATGCCACTACACGTGAATCATTGTCAGCATGGGCACAAAAAACCTCCTGATTGATGACTAAGAAGCCAGTGGGATGGGCTATGGCAGCATGTAGCGTCGCCGTTACTTCCTGACCACATAATTTTAAATCGATCTTATCTTTACTGCTCTCGGTACATACTGTTATGCCAATTCACATCATCGCGAATCGGTATTACTTCGCAAAAACGATGTAAATAAGGAGAGCACAACTGCATGAAAGCCTCTGATCTGTTTATCAAAGCGCTGGAGGCCGAAGGAGTGGAATATATCTTCGGCATTCCGGGTGAAGAGAACCTGGATTTACTTGAATCAATTCGCACCTCTTCAATCAAGTTAATTCTGACCCGCCACGAACAAGGTGCTGGCTTTATGGCAGCTACCTATGGCAGGCTAACCGGTAAAGTAGGCGTGTGTTTATCGACTTTAGGCCCGGGTGCCACTAATTTGGTAACACCTGCTGCGTATGCCCAGCTTGGCGCAATGCCGATGTTAATGATAACCGGTCAAAAACCTATTAAGACCAGCAAGCAAGGGCGCTTTCAAGTGATAGATGCGGTCGATATGATGCGCCCGATTACCAAATATACCACCCAAGTGGTAAGCGGGGACCGCATTCCCTCCATTATTCGTGAAGCCTTTCGCATTGCCCACGAAGAACGTCCCGGGGCCGTGCATATTGAATTGCCAGAAGATATAGCCGCGGAAACAACCACTGCCCCGTTATTGCGCCCCAGTTACTCTCGCCGGCCTATCGCCGAATATAAAGCAATTAACGAAGCGGTCAGCATGATTGAAAAAGCTAAATCGCCGCTCATTCTTATCGGCGCGGGGGCCAATCGTAAACTGACGGCAAAAATGTTGCGAGAATTTGTCGATAAAACCGGTATCCCTTTCATTACCACCCAAATGGGTAAAGGTGTGTTGAACGAAGCAGACGCTTTATTTGCCGGCAACACCGCGTTATCTGACGGAGATTTTGTCCATCGCGCGATAAAACGGGCTGATCTTATTCTCAATGTTGGCCATGATGTGGTAGAAAAACCGCCCTTCTTTATGCACAACGATAGCAAGCAGGTTATCCATATCAATTTTGAGCCAGCAGCGGTAGACCCGGTGTATTTTCCTCAACTAGAAGTAGTCGGTGATATTGCAAACAGTATCTGGCAAATTAAAGAACGCATAGAACCACAAGATAATTGGAAACTCGATTTTTACAAAGATGTACACGAAGCGTACGTTAACCATCGCAACGAAGCGGAAAACGATGACAGATTTCCTGTACTGCCAGAGCGGTTTGTACGAGACGTGCGTGCGGTAATGCCTAAAGAAGGGATTGTTACCCTGGACAACGGTGTGTATAAAATCTGGTTTGCGCGCAACTACCCTGCCTATCAACCGAATACGTTACTACTTGATAACGCACTTGCATCTATGGGCGCAGGCTTACCTTCTGCTATCGCAGCAAAACTGGTTAATCCTGAGGTACCCGTTCTCAGTGTTTGTGGAGACGGTGGCTTTATGATGAACAGTCAGGAGCTTGAAACGGCGGTCAGGCTCAAGCTCGATTTAGTGGTCATTATTCTTCGCGATAATGCTTATGGGATGATCAAATGGAAGCAGGCGCATATGGATCTGGGTAATTTTGGTTTGGATTACGGTAATCCAGATTTTGTAGCCTACGCCAATGCCTATGGCGCACAGGGGTGGCGAATCGAATCGACTGCATCGTTACGTGAATGTATACAGCATTGTTTGAACACCACAGGCGTGCATGTAATCGATTGCCCAGTCGATTACAGCATGAACGACAAAACCCTAAATAATACCATACGTGAACTAAGCAGCCAGCTATAAGGACCGAACATGAAGGACAAATACCCGTTTTACCTGGCCAACGAGGCTGTATTCAAAAACCAGGATCTTGAAGTCACCAACAAATATACCGGTGAAGTGGCAACCCGCGTGGCGAAAGCTAATGCGGATGATATTGATAAGGCCATCGCGGCGGCAGAGAAAGCCCAGCCTGCAATGACTGCTATGGCGCCATATGAGCGCCAAGCCGTATTGGACCACTGTGTTAAGCGATTCAAGGAACGTGAAGACGAACTGGCAAAAGCACTATGCATAGAAGCGGGCAAGCCGATCAAAGATGCTAAAGGTGAAGTGGCACGTTTAATCGATACGTTTCGCATTGCGTCGGAGGAGTCGGTGCGAATAAACGGCGAAGTGATCAACCTTGAAATTTCGGCGCGCGCGAAAGGATATCAGGGGATGACGAAAAAAGTCCCCATCGGACCCTGTTCATTTATTTCGCCCTTTAACTTCCCCTTGAATCTAGCAGCACATAAAGTGGCCCCTGCCATTGCCGCGGGTTGTACGTTTGTGCTCAAACCCGCGTCGCGTACGCCTATCGGCGCGCTGATTATTGGCGAAATCCTGGCCGAAACCGATTTACCAAAAGGTGCATTTTCGATTTTACCCTGCAGTCGTGACGGCGCAGATCTATTCACAACTGACGAGCGTCTAAAGTTATTAAGCTTCACGGGCTCTCCTGATGTGGGCTGGGAATTAAAAGCAAAAGCAGGTAAAAAACCCGTTATTTTGGAGCTTGGCGGCAATGCCGCATGCATCATCGATGAGGATGCCGACCTAGAGGATGCTATCGAAAGAGTAATAGTAGGCGCTTACTATCAATCTGGTCAAAGTTGTATAGGAGTTCAGCGTATCCTTATCCATCGCTCTATTTATGATAATTTCAAGCAGCGCTTCGTAGACAAAGTGAAAACGTTAAAATCTGGCGATCCCTCAGATGAAGACACTTTCATCGGGCCAATGATTTCTGAGTCGGAAGCCAAGCGCCTGCACGGCTGGATAGAGGATGCAAAAAATCAGGGGGCGACTTTGCTCTGTGGCGGAGAGCGTAACGGCGCCATGTTGGAAGCAACAGTTATGGAAAATGTACCTAAAGATGCAGATGTGAGTGCAGAAGAAGCTTTCGGTCCGGTCGCTATTTTGTATCCTTTTGACGATTTTGATGCCGCCTTAGACGAAATAAACAATAGTCGATATGGCCTTCAGGCGGGGATCTTCACACGAGACCTGTACAAAGCTAATCGTGCGTGGGACAAACTCGATGTGGGTGGCGTAGTTATTGGTGATGTACCTAGCTGGCGGGTAGACAATATGCCGTATGGCGGGGTAAAAGACTCGGGGCTGGGTCGCGAAGGTATCCGCTATGCAATAGAAGATATGACCGAAACACGATTATTGGTAATAAGGACACCGCAATAACGTTATACGGCCAATTCTTCAAGATACGCTAAAGGTATTACTTCCAGCGCTTTCTCATGGGTGGCCTCCATATTCACCTTGGGGGCCACACCCACTTCATAGGCGTGTAACCAACGAATGGCGCACAAACACCAGCGGTCACCCGACTTTAAACCAGGGAACTGCATTTCGGGACGTGGGGTAATTAAATCGTTCCCCTGCGTTAAAGAATATTCAAGGAAGGCGTCATCGACTATCGCGCATACACTATGATTACCAATGTCGTCATTGGGAACATAGCAAAATCCTTCTCGTGTGTAACCTGAGTTTCCACAGCACAGTTTTAAGGGAGTCCCTAAAACATTTTTTGCATTAGCCATATTTTGCATCCACAATCCATCTTTATCATAATTGTGACAGCATGCTATCTTTTTGCCAGTCATTTACGTTATCTTTAAGCTTTGCACGCTGCAAGGGGAGATAATGAAACTATATCAAATGCATAAGGCACCTAATCCGCGCCGCGTTCGCATATTCATGGCAGAAAAGTCGGTCCAGGCAGAAATGGTAGAACTTGATTTGCTGAAGGGAGAAAACCTCAGCAAAGAAATGCGCGCTAAAAACCCGTTAGCTAAAGTTCCGATTTTGGAATTAGATGATGGCACCTGTATCAGCGAATGTGCTGCCATTTATACCTATCTGGAAGCACAATATCCCGAACCACCCTTGTTAGGCACAACGCCGTTGGAAACCGCCCAGATTGTGATGTGGGAACGTCAGGTTGAGTTAGCCCTTTTGTTGCAAATAGGCATGTGTTTTCAACACACCACTGGTTATTTTAAAGACCGGATGACGCCGGTGCCTGAATACGGAAAAGTGGCAGGTGAAAACGCGACCCAGTACATGAAACTGCTCGACAGGCGTCTTGCACAGAGCCAATATATCGCCGGTAAGGCGTTTTCCGCCGCAGATATTACTGCCTTATGTGCAATAGATTTCGGGCGGGTAGTAGATATTCGCTTAACCGATGAATATCCCAATCTTAAGCGCTGGCACGCCATCGTGAGTGCTCGGGAAAGCGCACAAGCATAAATTGCTGCCAGCACATCTGTATCTGCGTGGGAAGGTTAATTAGCAGAGTCGATTGAATTTTCAAATGCGCTGCGGATCAAGAAGGGTCTATGGTGACTACGCTATTCCGATTCCCAGCGTATAACGAATAGCAGCAATCTATTAAAGCTTATCTGGCGTAATAGTATTTAGTGTCAGAGCGCATACAGTGTGATCTCACCTTTAGCGTAAGGCTTACATTCGCAGATTACAGAGATTAGTGTGGTATCATTTACCGCTATGTAAAGCGTGTGGCGGAGCTTCCTCCATCGTCAATCTCTATTACCGATATTGTGCCGCTACCTATCAACACAAGGCTTTTTGAGCATATGGAAGATCCACACACAACTGTTCTCCCATCAACCATTTTTACGCTAGAAGATCTTGCTCAGCGAGCCGACTATTCCTTGCTGAATAATCTTAATGCGGATCCGGAGGCCACGGAAAACGGGCTGGATTTTCACCCCCGACAGGTATTTTCTGGTCATTATGTTCCTGTACGACCGACCCCTATTGCTGATCCTGTGTATGTTGCACACAGTAAGTTGCTGTTCGGCGAATTGAAGATGGATGACAGCCTGGCGTTAACAGAGGCGTTTAAGCAGTTTTTTTCAGGCAACCTCAATGATGGGCCCTCACCTCTCCAGCCAGTCGGCTGGGCAACGGGATACGCATTGTCAATCTTCGGCAACGAATATGTCCAGCAATGCCCCTTTCAAACTGGCAATGGTTACGGGGATGGGCGTGCGATTTCTGTGCTCGAAGTGGTGATTGCGGGTAAACGGTGGGAAATGCAATTGAAGGGGGCAGGGCGCACTCCGTATTGTCGTGGTGGTGATGGACGGGCTGTTTTACGCTCAAGTGTCAGGGAATTTCTGGCCCAGGAACATATGCATGCGCTAGGCGTACCTACCTCGCGCTCCCTGTGTCTATATGCTTCGGCGTCAGAGCGCGTGGATCGTCCCTGGTATGTCGACGGTTCAAAATCACTTGATCCTGAAACCATGGTGTCTAATCCGGTGGCAATAACCACCCGCGTTGCATCCTCGTTTCTGCGGGTAGGGCAATTGGAATTATTTGCGCGACGGGCGCGCAGCAATGCCCACCCCCACGCGCAAGCAGAATTGGAAATGATTATTCTTCATGCAATTGAGCGCGAATATAAAGATGAAATAGTTGGCGCGTTGCCGCTGCGTGAAAAGGTGCTGCAATTCGCGTGTGCCTTTCGGGAGCGGTTAACGTCATTGGTGACCAATTGGATCCGGGTAGGTTATTGTCAGGGCAATTTTAACAGCGATAACTGTGCAGTAGGGGGCTTTACGCTTGACTATGGCCCGTTTGGCTTCATCGAGCGCTTTGAACCTTTCTATCAGCCCTGGACCGGGGGCGGTCGTCATTTTTCATTCCTTAATCAGCCCCAGGCGGCTGAAAAGAACTTTGAAAGTTTTTGCGCGGCGTTGCGACCAGCGCTGGATTCCGATACTGATGCGTTGTCAGCCTTGGAAACGATTTGTGCGGAATTTTCTGCGGTTATGGAAGAAAAGCTGCAACACATGTGGGCAACTAAGCTAGGGTTAGTATCTTACGACGCTGAGCTGGTTGTTCAGCTATTACAATTAATGATAAACACCTCGGTTGACTATACCGTACTCTTTCGCGAGTTATCTTCGCTCCCTGGTGACATTGACGCGATTTATAAGAGTTTTTACCGTGAGCCTGCCGAGGGCCTACGCGAAGAATGGCAACAGTGGTTTCGCTCATGGCGCTCCCGCTTGCAAAGTGGCAAGGCAGTTGACGAGATTTCGCGAAATATGAAACAAGTCAATCCCAAATACACCTGGCGAGAGTGGTTAATAGTTCCTGCTTATCAACATGCTGAGCACGAAGATTATTCCCGTATCCGACAATTGCAGGAGGTGTTAACGCAACCCTACGAAGAGCAATCTGACGCAATAGCAGAAAGATACTACACCTTACGACCAGAAGCGTATTTTGGCAGGGGAGGCATCACCCACTATAGCTGTTCCTCGTAAAGCTATGGGTTCCATCGGTTGGGAATGTGGGCACGCCTCTAAGTGATGAAACAGTCATCCTAACTGGATGGCTACTGGTTGTTATGATATTTTCACAGCCGCCGCAGAGGACGTGTATTTCCCTTCACAATCGCTTTACTAGCGTCTATAAGAAGACATGAAGTCAGCTGGTAGGCTGCCTATTGAATTAATAACAGGTGGCGGTATTGTATCAGCTGTTTGATGTTTCAATAGATCTCGCTGACTTAACGCAGATTGGTATCGTGGGCCGAAATTACAGCGCGGCTCTAACGATAGCTAATAGGACAAATACCTTAAACACGAACTAGCTAATGCCGATAGCTACCCACTCAAAGGGTCAGCACTCTACCTGTAACAAAATGAGGGCACGTTCCTATTTATAAAATTCCCTTAGCATCAAAAATACCAACTTATCAGCCACTGAATGCGCCTCTTATAATGTGTTAGGTGCGTGCGAATGCAAAGCTTGAATTATAATCGCCGGGACTGTATCCATACTAACTTTGCGTGTTGCTTTAACACCATCTCAGCACTATTTCAGTTCCACGTTTTCGATATGATAACGCGGATTTTTCAATTCTCGCGTAACCAGCTGCTTCAAGTTCTCATGCGTCTCGGCGGAAACATAGGACTTCATAGTGTCCCAGAAAACGGGCGCACCAGCGTCATCCGTATTTTGGGCTGCTTCCCTAAACTCAGTCCAGAATGTGAAAATCGAACTCGTAGAATTTGATTGACGACGTATTTCGTCATCGAGCAACCGGTTAATTATCATCCCGCAATCATAATAAGCGCGGTAGTTACTATGCTGGGCTGCGTTTTGTAACGAATGGTATTGAAGCGCCTCTATGCACTGCGTTTTAGCATGATGCACTTTCTTATCGACAAAAGTTACTGAAGACTCCCCATATAACTCCTGAAAAGCTAGTGCAGCAAGCCACTCCGCATTTCCTTCGTGTATCCAGCTGTCAGTTTTGGTCAAACCAATATTATCAATACCTTGATAGAAGTGCGCTACCTCATGAGCGAACATCCAAAGGGTGTCTAAAACAAAGTGTTCATCAGCTAATAGAGTTTCAAGATTATTCATATCCCAGTGAATAAAAATTTGCCGAGGCAGGGTGCCGCCCTGAATATCGCCCCCTTGGCTATTTGAATAGGAAGCAAACAGCATGGGTTTGATTTCGCTACCATGATCACCTAAATGAGATTCGAATAAACGCATGAGCTGAGGAATAGTTTCCTGCAATGCTGTCTTAATTTTATTTGGTAAGCCTTCATCAATCATGGCTATGAAGCTTGTTCCTTCCAATGGGACTTGCTGACCAACATAGACATACTGACCATCGTCATAGTCGGTCCAGCTCGCACTATGTTGGTATAACTCACCATTCGCGATGATATGGGAGCTTTTATCCACGTATATGTTGATGGGCCAACCCTCTGTTCTCGTAGAGCATTTACTAGCACATGCGAAAAATCGACCGGTATGGATTAGTGCGCCACCGTCCGAAAACGGCGCGAAAGGCGCGTATGCTTTCGGTAGGTGTGTATAGGTTGGGGTTAGCTCAAATTGGACATGAGTAAATGGACGACCGTCTTTACGCTGGACATATTCTTTTTGATCTTCATACACAATTTCAAAGTCGAGGTCCTGAGGGTGCCATCTTTTTTCACGAGCGTCATTAGGTGTATTAGCAAATACGATTTTTCTAATCGGTGCCGCGGAGATATAGGAGACAGTCCAGTTTTTAGCAGATTTATTGATCACAATATTTATTCTTTCTTTAGCGAAGACCATTTCGCCATAGCAAAGAAAAAAATATGCAAGTAAAATTGAATAGTATCTATTTTTCAATGCGTTACCTCCCCAAGTTGCACTACATTTTTAGCACATTTAATTGCATGAATCGAGCTGTTGATGGAGATCTTTAACTTAATTTGTTAGGCACAAAGAAAAGCGACAGCTAACTGCGCTTCTTAATATTTTTTAACGGGGTATAGCCCGAAGGGGCCTATCGCTGCCCTCCACTTTCGATGGCATCAGCACACTAACCGTGGATTAAGGCAAACTTAAGGTTGTGTAATAGAAGGTTCATTCTTCAAAGGACTATGGCGCAAAAAAGTGGCGAAGCGAGGGATGCCTCGTTGCGTTCGACCATAGAATTTAAAGGTAATCCAGCTATCGATAGGGGGGGGATTAATACGATCGTCGTTTGTAAATCCACTGCCAATTTTAAATTGCATACCATCCTTTGTTTGTACAACCAGTGCTCCCATCATGCCAGTAAGTTTTCCTTTTCCTGCGACATGCGCAACCACTTTGGCTTCATCATCCTCAAAGCGTTTTGCTTTCAATAAACTGTCACTGCGACCATCCTGATAGAGTGCCTGCTTATGGTGTAGCATCAAGCCTTCGCCGCCGATATTGGTGATGTTATCCAGTTTGGCCTCCAGTTCTTCTATCGACTGCAGGCTGATTTGGGGGATCATGACTAGCGAGGGATGGGCGGTATTCGATACTAACTCAATCATTTTGGCTACTCGTGAAGAAAAAGGCATATCTGAGCTCGGTAAATCAAACAACATCATTTTAACTTCGCGCCACCTGCTGTCTGGCGTTTCACTAAGGACGATAGATGCAATAGTTTGAAAATCTCCGCGTTTTGTCCATAATTCACCGTCCATTGCTATAGCTGGCCAGTCCTTGGTAAACCAGGCAGGGGGGTAAAGTTTATGGCCATTTCTAGTCAGCAACTCTCGTCCTGTCCATCTGGCCCGCACTCCATCCAGTTTTTCGCTAATCAGATATTCTCTTACCTCAATATCTGTAGAGTACGTTTTTGCAAGTTGAATGGGGCCAATTTCGTCACTTTTGTGGCCATACGCACACCAACTTATAAAAAAAAGTATAAAAACGGGCGCATATAATTTCTGTTTCATAAGGTGAATATCAGTAAAAAAAGTCAAGTCTACTATTGATTACGGATTAACCTACTGTTCTTGGGTACAGTTTGAGAATGGTTTTCAACGCTTTTATATTTTTCTTAAAATGTTCTATATTCAATACATTAAATGAACATGAAACCTTATCGATAGCTTGCTGTTATTTTTGGAGAAGAGGTCAGCTTAAGCATAATTTGATTTCATAAGGAAAGCGTGTACGTTAAATAAGTGATTAAAATAAATACAAAATATTTGTAAGAAGCAGGGACGTTATATGAAACTATCAAACGTATTATCACTCATCAACCAGGTTGAGAAATCAAAGTTTATAAATGCGATTGACCGTATTTGCAATGAAGCGGTTCAGCACGATAAATAAATTATTGCCCAACTTAATAAGTTAGATGGGCAAATAAAAGACGCATCTAGTACTGATATCACACAGTTATTTAAAATCGCCCTTCCATATTTTGAAAAGACCGTTCGTGAGCAATTAGCCCTACTGGGCGCTCAAGCCACTCTGTTAACTAATATCTTAAGTAGAGACGGAAATAGTATCTCCCGAATTACATGGGTAGAAGCTTTGTATTCGAAAGAATGGGAAGTAATTAATTCTCGCGCGAAAGAATTGAAATCCACTATTGAGTCTATTGTGGATAGTGATAGTTTTTCGGATGAAAAGAGGCTAGCGATTTATTATGCCTGCTATAAAGAAGCATTCTCCAATGATGAGCGTATTAATCGAGAGGCAAAAATTTCGAATGAGGAGCGAGGCATTCTAAACGTTCTCGCGAAGAAACTAGACGTCACCGCAGATGATCAAGCGGGGATTGAGCATTTAGTTGAAACAATTCCGATGAATGGTGTGCAAGAGGCGCTTAACGAGCTGAGAGAAATTGGTTTGATTTTTGTAAGTCGAAAGCGTCAAACGGTATATGTCCCTGATGAAATTGTGAGTCTACTACATCGGCTTCAGGGTAAAGAACTTGCAGATAAGCATCAGTTGCGAATTTTGCGAACATTCAGTGATGCAGAATTATCTATTATTCTTAAGAACCATCGTAAAAAAATTCGTGGAATAGATAGAAAAGAGAAGATTCTCAATATCATGAGATTAGGTATTTCCACCACACAGCTTCTCCAAACAGATCTGTATAGCGCAGATACTTCCCTTAATGAAAGAAAAGAACGTTTAAAAGTATTGATACATGATTTGGATCTCAGTTTGGACAAGCTTGGTACTACATTGGAAGAGCGCATAACATTAATCCTTAATTCCTTAAATACGTGTACAGAAGAGGAATTTAATTCTTTAAGCGCCACGGGTTTCAAAGAACTTTTCTCCACCCTTCAAAATCACTTTCCTAAATTATCAGATGTGCTTAAGAATGAGTTTGAATTAGAACCCAATGAAGAGCTCGATGTGGAAAAACTCCGGGCACTTAGTATCACCCCTTACGATATTTTATACATGCTTAGTAATGATGAAGTAAAAAAGGTTTGTGAAAGTATGGGGATTAAGAAACGTGGGAATCTTCGACTGAATATTTTAAATAGTTTTGCAGATGCTACAGATAAGCTAATTGATAACTATCATGCTCTTGCGAAACGCGATTTAGCGTCGCTCAAAAGTGAAGGAATAGAAATTTCTGAATCAGATGTTGGAGTGAAATTTGAAGAAGTAACAAAAGCTATCTTTGAGCAGCTTGGAATGTTAGTTGACGAAGACCTTCGCCGCTTAATCAATACCGCAAAAGACAAAGCTGACGTACTCATCTCACTGAGCGAGGATGATGTAATAATAAGCGAAACAAAAACCTGCAAAAATGGTGACTTCGCAAAATATTCCACGACGTCCAGACAAGTTAAGGCGTACGTCAATCGCTGTGAACAAGCTGGAAAACGTGTCGCTCAAGTGCTTATTGTTGCACCAACGTTTTCGAATGATTTTGTTGAAAGTGCAGAGATGGACACCGAAGTTAATATATCTTTGCTTGAGGCGGAAGGGTTAAAACTAATTTTAGATGCGTACAAATCACGAAGAAATCCGAAGTTTTCAGCGAAATTATTTACTAAAGGTGGGTTATTAAAAGCTGATTTAATAGCTAAAAATATTTGATGGCCCAAGTGATAAAGAAAATAAAAGGTGGTGTATGAGAAATGCAGGATAACAATATTTAAGGCATCCATTGTTGCTAAGTTTCAATTAAGCCCACCACATTTTCTAATGTATCCGCTTCATTGGCCGGTTTGTCCCAGCGGATACGGTTGATCCTGGGGAAACGCATTGCGACGCCGGATTTGTGACGGCTTGAGGGGTGGACGGCATCAAATGCCACTTCTACTACTAATTCTTTTTTCACTTCCCGCACGGGGCCAAAGCGTCCAATGCTATTACGGCGTACCCAGTTATCCAGCTTCTTTAATTCTTCATCGGTGAATCCTGAATACGCTTTGCCAATGGGGAGGAGTGTCTCGCCCTGCCACGCCCCAAAAGTAAAATCTGAATAGTAGCTAGAACGTTTTCCGTGGCCCCGCTGGGCGTACATAATCACGGCATCCACTAATTTGGGCTCCCGTTTCCACTTAAACCATTGTCCTTTGGGCCGGCCAGGGGTGTAGATACTGTCTACACGTTTGAGCATTAAACCTTCTACTGCCAAGTTGTCAGAGGCATGCTGGTGAAGCGAACGCAGTTCGCTTTCCGAATCTGCTGGGAGAATGTCTGACAGCTGCACCCGTGATGTATTTTGGCGCTTTACCCAATCAAGAAGGTACGTTCTTCTCTTTTCCAATGGCAGGTCGACAAGGGATCTATTTTCCAGTTCAAGGATGTCGTACGCAACAAGTCCAGCCGGATGGGTTTCCATCAGTTTTTTAGTGGGTTTTTTCTTATTCAGTCGCTGTTGTAGGTCATTAAAAGGCGCCACATCAACGCCATGCATCACCAGTAGCTCTCCGTCGACCACCGCATCTACCGACACCTGTTCCAATAAGTCCGGGAACGTGTGAGAGATATCATCGGCATTGCGACTGAACAGCGCTTTTTCTGCGCCTTTGATGACCAGTTGTACACGAATGCCATCGAACTTATGTTCGATTTGCCAACGCTCGCCTTGCCATGGCAACACCTCCTCCAAACTTAATGGATGTGAAAGCATGACGGGTGAAAATGTAATTTTATTGCTTATATCCGGAGGGGCGGCTTTACCCTCCAGCCAGGCCAACAACTCAATGTAAGGAGGCGCAATCCCGTGCCATAACCGCTCTATCTCAGCCACTGGTTTGTCACCGTAGCGGGCCAGGATTTGCTTAACGCTTCGAGCTGACACGCCCACCCTAAGCCCACGGGTACCCAGCTTAATCAATGCCCACCGCTGCGCGGCATTCATCGAATTCAAATGGTCGATTAACATGTCTGGGATAGCTTGGCGACTGGCATGGGTAAACTGCTCAACCAGCTCGCCTAACGAGGGTAATGGTCGGTTATGCTGGTGCGAATCAGGCCACAAATGTGCCACTGTTTCGCTCATTTCCCCCACATAGTCGTAGCTTAAATCAAACAGTACCGGATCCACCCGTTCAAGAATTAACTGTTTAATCGTGTTACGTTTGAAGAAATCGAAACGAAGGGTGCCGGCAATGGCGGCAATGGCCCAGCCCCGATCCGGATCAGGGGTATTTCTGAGGTAGTCTATGATAAGCGCAGCTTTGGCATTGTGACTACTGGTATAATATAGTTGCTCGAGTAAATTACTGAATGCCTGCATTAACCCGTTTCATCCTCGTCATCATAGCCGATTAATCTCAATGCTTTGGTGGTGTAACCCATTTTTGTCGACTGGTGAACCAGCGCGTCTTCGCGCCCATGGGTAACCCATACTTCCTGAGGATTAACTTCTTCGATTGTCTGTAATAATTCCGGCCAGTCACAATGGTCTGAAATGATGAGTGGCAACTCGACCAGTCTTTGTCTGGCGCGTGCGCGGATTTGCATCCAGCCCGATGCCATGACCGTTCGTAGCTTAGGCAATGAACGAGACCAGCGATCGGCCAATGCAGAAGGGGGCGCTATCACGATCTCGCCCGCCAGTAACTTTTTATCGTCGACATCGCTTACCGGGAGCAACTCGCCCAGGTCAATGCCCCGCGACTGGTAAAGGTTACAAAGTTTAATCAGCGCACCGTGCAAGTAAATAGGCTTGCTATAGCCTGCGTTTCTCAAGCCTAATATTACCCGCTGACATTTTCCCAACGCATAAGCCCCGATTAAATGACAGCGGTCAGGAAACACAGCGACCGAAGAGAGCAGCTTAGCTATTTCATGTTCGATAGGGGGATGCCTAAATACGGGTAGGGCAAAGGTGGCTTCGGTAATAAAAACGTCGCAAGGGAGGATTTCAAACAAATCACAGGTCGGGTCGGGGCGTCGTTTATAGTCACCAGAGATAACCAGGACTTGGTGACGATATTCAATTCTCACCTGGCAGGACCCTAAAATATGTCCTGCCGGATGCAAGCTAATAAGTACAGGATCGTCTTTCTTACCAAACTGTTTAATTTCACCCATGGCCAGGCCATGTGTATTTTTCGCCATCTCTTCACCATATCGTGTATGCATGATAGCGATGGTGTCGTCGCTGGCGTATACGGTGTCATGGCCTGAGCGCGCGTGATCCGCATGGCCATGGGTCACTATGGCCTGCGCAACAGGTTGCATAGGGTCGATGTAAATGTCTGCAGGTTTACAATATAAACCTGGTGATTCAACCGACATCCATTCCTGTGGGTGCAAAACAAAGCTCCTGTTCGTAGATGAAGTGATATACGCCTTAACACAAACATTTGATTTTTTTTAATCGTGGAAGGAATTCAAAACGTAACAGGATGCAGATCCGATTAACTGAGAATGCCTATTTTACCGCCAAGATTTGCTGACTGGTTTGCCCATAGAGGATGGACGTTACGCGATTACCAGCTTGAAATGCTGCGCGCAGCGACCACACCGCAACATACCTTGCTGGTGGCACCAACCGGTGCAGGTAAAACATTATCCGGTTTTTTACCCTCTCTGGTTGAACTTGACGCGTCGCCGCGTAAAGGCTTGCATACCCTATACATATCACCTTTAAAAGCCTTAACGCAGGATATCCACCGCAACTTACTCGAGCCAATTGAGCAAATGGGACTGGAAGTGACGGCAGAAACCCGCACCGGTGACACGCCTTCACACAAGCGTCAGCGCCAACGTAAAAATCCCCCCAACATACTGCTAACGACGCCTGAATCGTTAATGCTAATGCTGTCTTACGCTGATGCACGCGTTTTATTTGATAAACTAGAGCGAGTTATTATCGATGAAATCCACAGTGTGGTAGCGAATAAGCGTGGGGATTTTACTTCGCTGGCGCTAAGTCGACTGTCGTCACTCGCCCCCGGCATAAAGCGCATAGGACTCTCAGCCACCATCGCAGAACCCGAAACAATCGCCAGCTGGTTAGGCAATACGGGAAACCCGGCAGAAATAGTGGAAGTCCCTTCGCCTGTAAAGCCCGATGTGAACATATTAAGATCGATGAATCGTATGCCTTTTGGCGGCTACATGGCGAAGTACGCAATGAGCGATATCTATGCTGCCATTGAAAACGCGAAAACCTGTTTAGTGTTTGTTAACACTCGTGCTCAAGCCGAGCTGGTGTTTCAAATGTTGTGGGAGGAAAATCGTCTTGGCTTACCCATCGCGCTATACCATGGCTCACTGAGTAAAGAGCAGAGACGTAAAACTGAAGCTATGATGGCCGCAGGACAGCTGCGTGCCATTGTCTCCACTTCAGCGTTGGAGTTGGGTATTGACTGGGGAGATGTGGATTTGGTTATTCAGGTTGGCGCACCAAAAGGGGTCAGTCGGTTGATGCAGCGCATTGGCAGGGCCAATCACCGGCTGGATGAACCTAGTGTGGCGTTGTTGGTGCCAGCGAATCGTTTCGAAGCACTGGAATGCCAGGCAGCGGTGGATGCAATTGAAGCAGGTCAATTGGATGGGGACGCGCCGCAGCCAGGGGCGATGGATATCCTGCCCCAATTCATTCTTAATTGTGCCTGTCATGAACCCATCGATGTGGAAGAAATATATCAACAAATAACTGACGCAGCGCCCTATCAGGCGGTGAGCCGCGAAGACTACCAAAAGCTTCTCGCATTTACCCGGGATGGGGGCAGCGCATTGCAAGGCTACGAACGCTATCAACGATTACTGCAAAATGAAGAAGGGAAACTTGTTGCGGCTAATAAGCGTGTCATACAGCGCCATCGACAAAACATTGGAACCATTGTAGAAGCGGGCAGGCTAAAAGTGAAGCGTCTGCGTAGAGGCAACCAGGGTACCATTATCGGTGAAGTAGAAGAATACTTTGCGCAGCAATTGACCCCGGGGGATACCTTCATTTTTGCTGGCGAAGTACTGCAATATGAGGCCATCAGAGACATGCAGTTACATGCCCGCCCTGCCAAAGGTAAAGATCCTAAAATACCGAGTTATGTAGGTGGACAAATGCCCATGTCTACCTTTTTGGCCGATAATGTTAAACGAATTTTGCATGACAAAAATGAGTGGAAAAAGTTACCCGAACAGGTGCTGGAATGGTTGCAACTGCAGGAGGGTTTTTCACAAATCCCTACTCCTGATCGGGTTTTAGTTGAGCAGTTTCCTTTTCGAAAAACCTTTTATACCTTGTTCTATACCTTTGAAGGGCGCATGGCAAATCAAACCTTGGGCATGTTACTGACTCGTCGCATGGAAAAACTAAAACTTAAACCGCTAAGTTTTAGTGTGACTGATTACGGTCTTTCCATCAGTGCGTTAAAAGAGATATCTTCAGCGCAACTAGCGGCACTTTTCCAACCTGACATCCTCGGCGATGAACTGGAAGACTGGATGCTGCAAGCACCCATGCTCAAGCGTTCATTCAGGCAGGTAGCTGTGGTGAGCGGTTTGACCGAGCAGCGCTATCACAGCAGTCAGAAAACCATGAAACAGGTGACGTTTTCAACGGATTTGATATATGACACGTTAAGGGAGTATGACCCTGATCATATCTTGTTAAGTGTGGCCCGTGCAGATGCGGAAAGAGAGCTGCTGGATCTGCGTCGGTTGGCCGACATGCTGATTCGCTATGTAGGAAAAACAACCCTTATTAACCTGCCGAAGGTCTCTCCCATGGCTATACCAATTGTGCTGGATGTGCGTAGTGAACAGATTAAAGGGGCCGGTGCGCATGCGTTACTTGAACAAGCGGATTTGTATGCGGAAGCTGAGGCAATGATGGACGAAATCAGGGAGTTATTAGGTGGCAGTCACAGCTGATTGGTTATACGACGCCATAGCTAAAAGGCAAGGTGTATTGGTCAAGCTGGCAAACATAAGCTGGTTGTTGCATGCTGAAGGTGTCGCATTTTGCCCCGCTCACGATACGTTATTGGTGTCAGATCTGCATCTTGAAAAAGCTAGCTATCTGGCTCGGTCTGGAAACCCACTGACACCCTTGGACACCTACGCCACCTTGCAGCGTTTGACAAAACTAATAGCGCTTTTTAAGCCCGCCAAAGTGATATGTGTGGGTGATAGTTTTCACGATGTGGGGGCATTTACGCGCTTGTCATCGGGCGATCGAGCAGAATTGTCCAGGATGGTAGAAATGCCCACAGAATGGGTGTGGATTTTAGGTAATCACGATCCCGATCTGCCTGCAGACATTCCTGGCAAGAAGCGCAAACAAACTATCGTTGGCAATATACGTATAGTACATGAGCCCGAACAGGACGCAGCCTATCAGGTGGTAGGACATTTTCATCCGAAGGGAAAGGTCAGCGTCAACCGGCATCGGTTGCGTGGGAAATGTTATGTGTTGACCGAAAACCTGCTCATTATGCCCTCGTTTGGACAATATACTGGCGGCCTGGATGTGAGCGATGCAGCAATTACCCGCCACGCCCCGAAAGCTGGGCGTCAGTGCTTTTTAATGTACGAAGGTGCGATTTATACACTAAACGAGCGCACGCGCAAGACATAGCGAAGCAAGACTGCCTGTGAACTCCAGGCAGTACAGAATGACAAAATCAGTCTAACCAGCGTTTAATCAGATTATCGTAAGCATCAATGCGCCGATCCCGGAAGTAGGGCCAGATACGTTTAACGTGTTCGGTACGCTCCATATCCAGCTCAACTGACAGGGTAGTTTCTTCATCAACACCTGCCTGAGCCAGTATCTCACCTTGTGGACCGGCAATGAAACTTTGTCCCCAGAATTGTATACCCGGATCGTTTTCGCTCGGAGACGCTTCAAATCCAGTACGATTGGCTACAATCACCGGCAGTGAGTTGGCGACCGCATGTGCGCGCTGTATGGTCTGCCACGCGCCGAACTGACGCGACTTTTCGTCATCCGTGTCCCGTGTGTCCCAGCCAATAGCCGTCGGGTAGAACAGAATCTCTGCGCCTGCCAAAGCCATCAAACGGGCAGCCTCTGGATACCATTGATCCCAACACACCAAAACGCCCAGCTTGCCGACACTGGTATCTATAGGTTTAAAGCCCATGTCCCCCGGGGTAAAGTAGAATTTTTCATAAAAACCCGGGTCGTCAGGAATATGCATCTTACGATAGCGTCCGGCTATTTCTCTACTCCGATCGAATACTACTGCGGTGTTGTGATAAAGCCCCGCCGCCCGCTTTTCGAACAAGGAGGTCACTAATACGATGTTGTGCTTTTCCGCCAGGGCACCAAAATATTCGGTAGCCGGTCCGGGAATAGGCTCAGCCAAATCAAATGCATCGACATTTTCGTCCTGACAGAAATAAAGGGTGCTGTGCAATTCCTGCAACATAATGCACTCACACCCTTGCGCAGCAAGCTCGGCAATTTTATCCGCACTTTTTTGCCAGTTAGTTTGTTTGTCGTTATCTGCAACGGCCTGCTGAACCAGACCTACTTTAAGCTTATTTGGTCGCATAAACGCTTACTCCATTTTTTATTTGGGAGGCCACTTCGGGCTTTAGTGTATCGCGGGGGATCTGCATCGAAATACAGTGCAAACTGCCATACTGTTGGACAAGAACGGCACAGTCCACTGGCACAATCTTATGGTTGGGATAGGCCAGTTGCATCACACTAATCGCCATGTCATCTTCAGGCTGTTGATAAATCGGTAGCAAGATACGGTCGTTACAGATCAGAAAGTTTGCATACGAAGCCGGTAAACGGTCACCTTCATCGTTGTACATTGCCGGAAGCGGGAGATGAAACTGTCTGTGATTAGGAAGTTGGGCCTCACATTCTTTACAGAGTGCGTGTAGCGAACCGAAATGTGGATCCTCTTCACGGTTGTAGGCAGCCTGAATGACAAGCCCCTTATTGGGGGTGAATCGTACCAAGGTGTCAATATGGCCGTCGGTATCGTCACCTTCTAAATGGCCTTGCTCAAAAATGGTAATATACTTGGCGCCAAGCTTTTGGGTGAATTCATCGTGATATTGAGCTAATGTCAATTCGCCATTTCGCTCTGGGTTTAGCAGACACAGCGATGTACTCAATAAGTGGCCGTTAGCATCTATTTCCAGTGCGCCGCCCTCTGCGACGATATTCGAATGAACAGCGGCATGCCGACACAAATTAAACAGATAGCGCTGATTAACATGATTATCATCGATTGCGGAAAATTTATTGCCCCAGCCATTAAAGCGAAACTCGACCGGTATCTTTTTACCTTCAGCATTGCACGTTAAGAACGCATAGTCACGCACCCAGGTGTCATTAAAAATAGCAGGCACAATCAGTACATTGGCATTAACTGGTAAGTACAGTTGGATGTCAGTGAGATCATCCTCAGAGACAAGTAAAACAACACCGACGTTGGCAAGGTTGACCTGTTCGATAAGTTTTACATAAGTTTGCCTGGCTGTCTCTAACCATGGCGCCCAGTCAGTGTGCGGATGGGGCCACGCCAAAATAACAGCTTCAATCGGTTCCCATTCGGGTATGAGTTGGTGGTGCATATCGCGCCTCATAATAAATTAGGCAGCAAGTATAACGGCTGATAATTCTCCCTCCAACATTTCTCTGTAATGAAGTGACAATGAATAAGATATTTTAATGGTTCAGCTAACGGTTCAATAAACAGACAAATCTTGAATTCACAGATATTCGCATGGGGGATAAAGAGCAACCGCATCGGTTACCACTCGTTTCAAGTCAGTTTGAAGTTGCTCCCTGACGCCTAGTCCTTCAACAAATCGCAATTCGTTGGCAGGCTGCTCGGTGATAACCTGGTAAAACACCAAAGCCGATAAAACTGCACCACGTCGATTAAAATGATTGCCATCTTCGTTATGAAGGGATAAGTCTGGGTACCACTCTGCCGCGATGTCCCATGCTGGCCCTATCGGCGCAACACATGCATTAGAAGATTGCGCTATCGTATGATGAAGGTCGTAAACCCGCTGTCCTTCTTCGAAATTATTTTCCCGTGGATGTTCGGGATACATGATAGGGATGATATCGAGGTCTCTGAGCAGCGCCACCCATTCTTCAGCTGCGGTGGTGGGGAATGTGTTATTACCCGAGGTTGAGTACATCTGCCCCTGTAGAATAACATGCGTCCAGTTTCTACTGTGAACTATGTCATACGTAGTACCGCTTTCTCTACTCCGCTCTGACAAATAACTCCAATCATTGGTATTAAATGAATTAACCGTCTGATTAGTTCCCGCTTCAACTAAATTTTTAATAATAAGGGGAAAGTCTTCAAGTGCGCTGTGACTGTTTCCAATCAGCAATATTTCAATATCAGCATCCGGAGCGTTAAGTATGTAATCTGGTACAGAATTCGTTGGGGCGCTCTCCACCGCACCCATGACGGCTTCTTCATCGTTTGATTTTCCACCCCCGCAGGATGTGATCATTGTCACTAACAAACATATAGCCATCCAACGAACACTCATCCTTTAATCCTTATACGCTACCTGTACGCTACGATCCCTATTTAATGGTAGGGGAGAGCGCTTGTCAATGTTGGTCGACAATGCATCAGTCAGTTAAGTTTTTGTCAGCTATCAAAAATGAAATTACAAATAAACGTACGCACCATACTGTCTATCCTTTAGCGCGCTAACCGACGGTTCCAATTTCCCTGGTCTTCCATCAGGCAGCGTTCTTCGCTATCGAAACGCACCAGGCGGTTGTTATCTTTAACCTGAACTCCAATTCGTAACAGCTCAGAGTGAATGATTCGGCGTAAATCGTTATCCATTCCCTGTGCATAGGCTTCCTGAATCTCACTTTCCTGGCCGAAAACGCAGGTCACCCTTAAACTTGCAGGAAAGTGTTGGTAATTGGCAGAGTGGGTGAGCCATAAAAAACCGCTATCCCACTGTTTCGCCGTTTCACACGCAATTGTGAGCGCTTTAATTACGCTATTATCCAGTTTTTTAGTCGTCTTTTTCATTAGCGGTCGATAGATACAGGCGGCAGTTGATCTTATCACTTACATGAATTTAAGATGAAGAAATTTGCAGAACTCGCGTTTATTAGCGGGTGGTGATAAAATTACCAGTCCCGAGGCCTATAGGGTCTTTAGAATTTGTTTTGAATAGACGGATTGTGTGGATGTCAGTAAATAAAGCAGTGATCGTGCGTGATGCACTAGAAACCTCAATATCAAAAGAAGCTTTGTTGGTGCGTAATACCCTGGAAGCAAAAGGGCTGGAGACGCCCATGATAGATGTGGATCTGAGTGACGAAGAAAAACGCCAGAAAATCGCTGCTGCGATGAGCGATATTCTCGATGTGTTAGGGCTCGACAGAAATGACGATAGCTTAATGGATACGCCAGAACGTATCGCAAAAATGTATGTTGACGAAATATTTTCCGGTCTTGACTATCGAAAGTTTCCCAAGATAACCCAGATTGAAAATAAGATGTCGCTGGCTGAGCCAGTGAAAGTCTCTGACATCAGCCTGACCAGTACCTGTGAGCACCACTTTGTCACAATTGATGGCACAGCGACCGTTGCTTATATCCCGCAAGACACTGTCATCGGATTATCGAAAATAAATCGATTAGTGAGTTTTTTCGCGCAACGTCCGCAAGTTCAGGAGCGTCTCACGCAGCAGGTGATGGTGGCGTTACAAGCGCTGGCGGGCACAGAAGATGTGGCCGTAACTATCAATGCTACACATTACTGTGTAAAGGCTAGAGGTATCAGAGACACTAACTCCTTTACCCGCACCTCCGCTTTGGGTGGGCAGTTCACGCGCAACCCTGACTTACGCAGAGAGTTTTTCACCAACTAAGGGACGTAGTATTCCTGTCCCGCGATGGACACAACCAAGTTTATCTGGTTATTGATTCCATCCGCCGGGGTCACTTCTAACTTGCAGCCACATTTTTCACATGTGGTGAGTTGTTCCTTGTACATGTTGCGCAGCGCACGTTCCGGTAGCGCGTTGATATGGCTACACTGCGGGCACATATATTCGTGGTGACTTGATGAGCTCATTGAAAATCCTCGAAAAACCACTTCATTGATGCCAGCGACTTACTTTTCGTATGGACAACTAGATAATACTGTCGAAAATAAAGAGCGCGTGAACTATTAACTATAGTCGATAATAGATTGCTCGCGCTCGATTCTACTGATGCTTCATCGCGGTGCGGCTTTCACCTTGATGTTGATTAGTAGCGAAGTCACTTTCCACCTTTGTTAGAGTTACTCTTAAAAAGTTGAAATGGTTCTAAGGTTGAGCAAATTTCATAAATGAATTTCGTACAACTCGAGGGGAAGATTGTCCGGGTCGCTAAAAAAGGTGAAACGTTTTTGGGTGTAAGGGTCAGTGCGTATGTCTTCGCATTCGATGCCAAACGTTGCTAAATGAGCAATCATTGGTTCGAGTTTCGCTACGCTAAAAGCCAGATGCCGTAGCCCCTGAGCTTCTGGTCTGGAAGGTCTAATGGGAGGCTCCGGAAAGGAAAATAATTCGATTTGTGTTTTATCTGGGGTGACTAAATCACATTTCCATGACTGGCGATCTGGGCGATAATTCTCAGCAGCAATTTGAAATCCCAGGATCGCATGGTAAAAATGGCGTGACTTTGGGTAATCGCTGCAAATAATAGCGATGTGGTGAACACCCGTTATCAACGTTGTCGTCAAGGTACTTCGTCCCCTCGTACGCTTTGTAGTAACGCATACCAGTCTTCCCTGCTTAGGGTTAATTTGTCGACTTCGGCACACGCCCGAATACGTTCAGGATGGGTGGTACCCACCACTGGCTGAATGCCAATTGGATGGCGTATCAACCATCCCAACACGATAGCTTCTGGGCTGCTGCTATACTTTTCTGCAAGTTGAAGAACAAGCGCGCGCGTGGCTTCATCTTTTATACATTCTGTAACCTTGCCACTAAAACGTCCTTGTGCAAGACTTCCCCACGCTTGCAATTGGACGTGATTCAACCAGCAATATTCCAGTGTACCAGCAGCATAACCCATTTGACGGTTTAAACTACTGCCGGTAGTGATGCCATCTTCCAGCCAGTCTCGGTGCGCCAAACTCATTTCGAGCTGATTAACAATGATGGGCATATCCAATGTTTTATTGAGAAATTCAATTTGATGCGCGTGCATATTAGACACGCCCAGGTGTGCAATCTTCCCTGCATTTTTCAAACGGCAAAGAGCCTCGGCTAACAGTTCGGGCTCCATTAGAGGATCGGGGCGATGAAGCAGGAGAATGTCTAATTGTTCCGTGTGCAACCGTTTTAAACTGTTTTCAACCGAGGAGGTTATCCACTCAGGGCTAAAGTCATAGCGTTTAGGGCCGTGATTATCGCTGAATCGTATGGCACATTTTGATTGTAAAATAACGCTGTCGCGTAACGAGGGGGTTTTCTTTAACACCTCTCCAAACACAGCTTCCGCTTTACCATGTGTATAAATATCAGCATGATCAAAAACAGTGATACCTGTTTCAATAGCGATATTGATAATCTTTTCAGCTTGTTTGATATGGGATTGGTCATAATGGGGTGTATCCCACCCTCCGCCCAGACCCATACATCCGTAGATTAGCTTGCTCGCGTGCGGATAAATAGTCTTTAACATCAATCAACTCGTATCAAATGGCCATATCTAAAATGACCACAATTCACCTAAGCTTTAATTTACCACTTTGGAGCAAACATGCGACTGATTATTTTGTTATGCGTGACAATGTTGACAAGCTGTACAGGTGTGCCCGAAAACATTACGCCGGTATCAAACTTTGAACTTCCTCGTTATCTGGGGAAGTGGTATGAGATTGCTCGCTTACCACACCCTTTTGAAGAAGGGTTAAACAAGGTTACCGCTGAATATGAACGCCGCGCTGATGGCGGAATTAAGGTTATTAATCGCGGCTTTCATTCAGAAGATAAAGAATGGAAGGAGGCAGAAGGAAAGGCTTATTTTGTTGATGAAGAGAATACCGGCCATTTGAAAGTGAGCTTTTTCGGCCCCTTTTATGCCAGCTATGTCATTATTGAATTGGATGAAAATTACCAATATGCCATGGTAACTGGACCAGATCGAGATTATCTGTGGATACTTTCGCGTCGTCCCCAATTGAAACAACAAACAGTCGAGCGTTTAGTTAACCAAGCTTCTTCACTCGGTTATCCTGTTGAAGAATTGATTTTTGTCAAACATGACATTGGTGTCTGAAAAAAGGGCCTCACAAGTGGTATACTTTAGGCAGAATACCTAATTGAGAAAACAGTGTGATAGAAAGTCGAGTTGCGGCACGGGCCAACCACAGTTGTGAACTGTGTGGCAGCGAAAATAAATTGACCGTTTACAGTGTGCCAATGTCACCTACCGATGATGAGGATTCAGGCATTTACGTGTGTGATAAATGCCGCTTACAATTAACTGAAGGTGAGGGTTTAGATACACATCATTGGCATTGTTTAAATGAGGCTGTTTGGTCCTCCGTCCCTGCAGTTCAGGTAGTGGCCTGGCGAATGTTGAAAAGATTGAACAGCGAACCATGGGCCCAAGATCTCCTTGATATGGTCTATCTGGATGAGGCCACTGAGGCGTGGGCTAAAGCGGAAGCAAGCATACTGCACCACTCCCCCACCGTGGATAGTAATGGCACGGTATTGAGTCAAGGAGATACAGTCCATTTAATTAAAGATTTAAATGTAAAAGGGGCAAGTTTTACTGCTAAGCGGGGGACGGCTGTGCGTAACATTGCGTTGAGCGATAATCCCGACCATATTGAAGGAAAGGTTAACGGTACGCGCATTGTAATCATCGCAGCTTACACCAAAAAAGCGTAAACTAAGGTGATAAAATACTAACTATCAATTTATAAATCGTAGAAAGGGGCATCATGGATCGCATTACAATAACCACGCCGGATGACTGGCACTTGCATTTTCGTGACGGTGATATGTTAAAAGAGACCGTACCGGCAACCGCACGCTGCTTCAAACGCGCTATTGTCATGCCCAATTTAGTGCCCCCTGTCACCACGGCAACAATGGCACTACAGTATCAGTCGCGAATTTTAAAGGCCCGTCCAGCCAATAACCAATTTGAACCGTTAATGACGTTATACTTGACGAATGCGACATCAACACAGGATATCGTTGATGCTAAACAAGCTGGGATCCATGCGTGCAAACTCTATCCCGCTGGCGCAACAACAAATTCAGATAGTGCGGTTACAGGGATAGACGCGTTGTACCCAGTATTTGAAGCGATGCAAGAGCACGGAATGTTATTGTTAGTTCACGGCGAAGTGACCGATTCACACATCGACATATTTGACCGCGAAAAGGCATTTATTGATACCCATTTAGCTCCCATCGTTGAAGCCTTTCCTAGGTTAAAAGTAGTTTTCGAACACATTACCACTGCTGACGCGGTAGAGTTTGTCTCTGACAGCTCTGAAAATGTGGCTGCAACAGTGACCCCCCAGCATTTATTATTAAATAGGAACGATTTACTGGTGGGGGGGATCAAACCCCACAATTACTGTTTACCAGTATTGAAAAGAAATACCCATCAACAAGCCATTCGAGAAGTCATTGCGAGCGGCTCCAAGAAATTTTTCCTCGGTACAGATTCCGCGCCCCATGCGCGCGAGAAAAAAGAAAATGCATGCGGTTGTGCGGGGTGCTATAGTGCTTGGAGCGCAATTGAACTCTACGCTCAAGTATTTGAAGAGCTTGGCGTTTTGGATAAACTGGAAGGGTTTGCAAGCCATTACGGGGCCGACTTTTATGGCTTAAAACGCAATACAGGCACGATTACGTTAGTTCAGGATGCGTGGCAAGTACCTGAAATCGTGTCGTTGGCAGACGGGACCGAGATGGTTCCATTCTTTGCCGGTCAAACTCTGAATTGGAAGCTGGAGACTCCATTAAGCTGATGGGCAAGAAGTGGCTTTTTATATTACTCGGTGTTTTGCTACTCGCGAGCGTTGGTTTTGCTATGCCGGATGCTCAGAAGAGTAAAATACGGGTAATCACGAGTAATTCACCCGTGTTTAGTGAGATTGATGCGCAGGGCGAAGTCTCCGGGTTTACCGTCAGTCTGGTGAAGGGGGTAATAGCCAACGCAGGGATTGACGCCCGCTTCGAAACCTTACCCTTTGCTACTGTAATCAGTGAGCTAGGCTCCAAGAAGCCAGACGTGGTGTCGGTACTCGCGCGCACCCCCGAGCGCGAAAATGATTATTACTGGATCACGCCCCTTACTGCCAACCCGGTCGCACTTTTTGTCAAATCTGATTCCCCATTCGTCAACCAGCAGAACCTGTCGATGGCCGATATACCGCGTATTAGTGTGTTAGAAAATGATTACCGGGAGTCCATACTCAGACAGCATGAAATTAATCAAATCGTGCTTAAAGATAGTTGGGCGGAAGCGGTAAACGCAACACTTTCAGGGGAGGCTGACGGATTATTCTTTTCTCAAATGGGCGTGGCGTTGGTATGTAAACAACACCAGCTAGACTGTAGTCGATTGGTTAAAGTACTACTGTGGGATACGGCTTACAGCTACATAGTGCTGCCTAAAACTGTAGAGAATTCAGAGCTTGCCGCCAAGCTAACCGTTGCCGCGAGCGAATATAAAGCTTCCTCAGCATACCGTAAGCTGATTGAGCAGACGGTTCCTCAGTTGAGAAAGTATTTACCTGATGTGAGCGTAGAAGAAGGAATTATCAGCTTTGTCGGTGATAAACAATTAGGCAGCACCAATGATTTATGGGTCATCGCCGATCTCATCCCTTACTTCGCCGAGATGGACAGTCGCGGCAACATCGTAGGTTACATCCCTGATCTGGTTAGAAAAATTCTTCATCAGGCTGGACTCGAGCAGCAGATCCTGGCGGCGCCGTGGGAAAGAATTGTCAGAGAAGCGCAATCAAAATCAAACGTGCTGGCGTTTGCCGTGGCCCGAACGCCGGATCGTGAAGAGCTGTTTCATTGGCTAACCCCTGTCACCCGCAATATGCATGCGCTGTTTGGTATAGATGGCAAAACCTATACCTCTTTAGGTGACATCCCGAAAGATAAGAAAATCGCCACATTGCGTTCAGACTATCGCAGCGAAGTCAGCAGAGAAGCAGGTTTAACCACCATTGAGTTTGATTCATGGGGCTCCGCCATGGCAGCAGTGTTAAGCGGAGAAGCTGATTATATATTCGGTTCACAAGGTGGCATACAAGTCGGTTGTAAAGAGATCAGTAAAGCATGCAGAGATGTTCAGTTGGTAATGCCCCACCGATATGTCACAGCTTATATCGTCTTATCAAAAATTGGCACTCAGCCAGAGTTGGTGGAGAAGCTCAAAAATGCCGCTGTCGTTGTCAAACAGTCAGAAGAATACAAACAGTGGGCACAACAGTGGAGTGAAAATACAAAAATGAAAAAGGGCCTGGAACAACATGTGGAGAATGGGGTGATTAATCTTTGGCGGATGGCAAAATAGTGTCATCATTCTCATCATTCTCATCATTACCGCTTAATCAATCTATTGCTGACGTACTTGAACGGCGTAGCTTTCATCAAATGACACCCGTGCAACAGGAAACGTTACCGCACTCTCTAGATGGTCGCGACGTGCTGGCAAAGGCAAGGACGGGCAGTGGAAAAACACTGGCTTTTTTACTGCCTGTATTTAATAAGCTCGAACTAAATCAATACTCACCTCAGGCTATCATTTTGTGTCCGACTCGGGAATTAGCTGAGCAAGTGGCACAAGAAGCCAGAGTGGTCGGACAGGTGATGGGCAATGTAAAAGTACTCGCTGTATATGGAGGCGTACCTATCCGCCATCATATTCAATCTTTAGAGCATGGCGCACATATCATTGTCGGCACGCCGGGCCGGGTAAAAGATTTACTTGCCAGACAACAACTGGACTTTTCTCAAATTACCTTTCGAGTACTTGATGAAGTCGACCGCATGTTAGATTTGGGATTCCATGACGATGTGGCCGAGATATTTTCTGCAATTACGACCCCTGTGCAAACACTTATGTTTTCTGCGACTTTGCCAGCAGCAGTGGAGACCCTGGCCTCACGCTTTTTGCGACAACCGTTAAAATGTGAGATTAGTGCCCCAGAGTTAGCGCAACCTCAGATCAGTGAGGTGGCTTATCATGTCGGCACACTATCAAAGCTGCAAGCACTCAAGGCGCTGTTAACAACCTGCCAGCCGACCTCTGCCATCATATTTTGTAACCGTCGAATTCATGTAGCAGAGGTAGTTGATGAACTTTCTAATGCTGGTTTTAGCGTACAGGGGCTGGATGGGGGCATGGAGCAAGCAAAGCGGAATGAGGTAATTATCCGTTTTTCTGCCAAAGCACTGCAGATATTAGTAGCAACTGACGTAGCAGCAAGAGGCTTGGACATCGAGCAGGTCGATCACGTTTTTAATTATAGTGTGAGCGAAGAAGTCGAATCCCATATTCACCGGATCGGACGCACCGCCAGAGGAGATGCCGAAGGCACAGCTATCACGCTGTATGATGATAACGAACTTGCGCATTTGAATAAGATTGAAGCGTTCAGAGAAAAACAGTTTGTTAAAAAAAGTGCACAGAGTCTTACCTTTCAACCTAAAAACGTGTCTCAACCTGCCTATACCTGCCTGGTATTATCTGCTGGAAAGAAGAGTAAGATTCGGCCAGGCGATATTGTCGGCGCGCTCACCAATGATGCAGCAATTCAGGCGGATGACATCGGCAATATCAAAGTGGTAAGCAATGCGTCTTACGTAGCGGTAAAAACTCGCAGTGCAAAGCGGGCAATGGCGCATTTTCGGGAAGGCAAGATTAAAGGTAAAAAGGTTCGATGCAAAAAGCTGACCTGACAAGAGAGGAAGGGGAGCTCGATCTCAATACCCTGGTGGCCAATCTCAACCCATCCCTTGATGACAAAATCTACGTATTTATATCCGTTCCCCTGGATGAAGGAAAGCGTGTCCCGGATTTTCCAATAAAGGGATTGTTCCACGAACGCGAGGGGTGTACGTGCATTGTTGAAAAGAAAGTTGCCGACGCATACGGTTATGCTTACTCAGAGTTATTTTGTTGCCTAACCTGTGAAGTCCATTCCAGTTTGAATGCCGTGGGTTTAACCGCTGTTATCGCGACCACACTTGCCAAGCAAAACATTAGCGCGAATGTGGTCGCCGGCTTTTATCACGATCACATTTTTATCCCCACAAGCGATGCTCACCGCGCCTTATCGTTACTAAACCAGCTTTAAACTTCTTGCCAATCTTCATTGATAAATATTTTCAAATCTATACCCTAAGCCCCTTTTCGATTATCCCATAAATATAAATACCAATCGGAGTGACTATTGAAACACTTAAGCGTTAAACCATTAGCCGCGTGCACAGGACTTCTTCTTTCATCTACTGCCTACGCCATCGTACCTGTAGACCAAGCCAACGTGGCTGAAAAAGGGGTAAGCGGTAATGTAGGGGTAAGCATTCATGGAGAGGCAGGCAATAAAGACGAACTTGAATATAGCCTGAGCAGTATCCTGCGCTATGGCCAACGAGAAGACTCGTGGGTGTTGATTACGGACTACAGCTATTCGGAAACCAATGATATTAAAGACGAAGACGAGTTTTATACCCATTTACGCTGGACGCGCTTTAACTTTTTCAGCCCTCAGGTAGATGGCGAGTTATTCGCACAATATGAATACGATGATTTTGCGGATTTATCCAGCCGTAAATTGGCGGGCGGGGGAGCGCGCTGGCGTTTTTCTCGGACGTTTGAAAAGGCCGAACTTAAAACCTCAATTGGAACCGGTTTGTTCTACGAAGTAGAAAAATCCCTTTCCAGCGGTGGCGATGTCGAAACAACCCGGGCTAATCTTTACGCTAAATTTCTCTATTCTCAGGCCTCACAATATCCCTTTGACGCCTACACTACTGTCTATTACCAACCCGCAGTTGATGATGTAGACGATTTCCGTTCAGTGATTATTTCAGGTATCGAATTTAAGGTCACACAAACCCTATCTCTAACCTTAGAGGCTGAGTTAAAACATAATTCAAAACCCTTTACGGCAGTTGAAAAGACCGATTTCGAGTATGGGGTTAGATTAAGCTACAGTTTTTAAGAGCAAGGATAATAAAAAGGTCAGCGAACGCTGACCTTTTTGGTGTTGCAGAACTACCAAATTTTTACGCGCTTCTCAGGAGGCAGGTAAAGCTCATCATCGGGCTTGACGTCAAACGCGGTATAGAATTCTGGAACATTTCTCACCGCGCCATTCGCTCGGAAGTGGGCAGGCGAATGGGTGTCAGTTTGTACGCGAGTACGCAGCGCTTCATCGCGATATTTATTTGCCCATACCTGACCAAAGCCGATAAAGACACGTTGCTCGCCAGTAAAGCCATCCATCACCGGCGCTTCTTCGCCTTCAAGAGACATTTTATAGGCTTTAAGGGCGATACTGATACCGCCTAAGTCACCAATGTTTTCCCCCAGGGTGTATTCACCGTTTACATTAAGGTCGGGTAACGCTTCGAACTGGTTATACTGATCAACCAGTTGCTTGGTACGGTTTTCAAACTCTTTACGGTCTGTGTCTGTCCACCAATTTCTCAACACGCCATCACCATCAAATGTACTGCCTGAGTCATCGAAGCCATGACCAATTTCATGACCAATAACCGCACCAATACCCCCATAATTCACTGCGTCTTCCGCATTCATATCAAAGAACGGCGGCTGCAAGATTGCCGCAGGAAAAACAATTTCATTCTGCGGAGGACTATAATAAGCGTTAACTGTTTGCGGCGTCATGCCCCACTCGTGATCCCATACTGGACCTCCTTGCTTTTCAAGGGCTTCAGCATACCGGCGATCGGCAGAACGCTTGATATTACCAAGCAAGTCATTGGCTTCTACCGATAACGCACTGTAGTCGGTCCATTTGTCAGGATAACCAATTTTTACACTGAATTTAGATAATTTGTCCAGGGCCTGCTTGCGGGTCTCGTCGGTCATCCAGTCAAGTTCATTGATGCTGTCTTTGTACGCCGCCAATAAATTATCCACCATTTCCATCATGCGTTCTTTCGCTTCAGGTGGGAAATGCTTTTTAACGTATACTTTGCCTATAATCTCACCCACGTGCGGGTCTAGAAAGTCCACCGCTCGACGCCATTGGGGGCGCTGCTCTTCTACCCCATGTAAAACTTTACTGTAAAATTCGAAATTTGCTTCATCAAACGCACTGGTAAGGTGGCTAGCAGTTGCTTTAATTAAGTGCCAGCGCAGGAAGGTCTTCCATTGATCAAGCGGCGTCTTGGTGATCAGACTGTCTAGCTCTTTGGCAAAATCGGTTTGCATGAATACCAGGCCGTCGATATCAGTGATTTGGGCCTGAGATAAGTAGGCGCTCCAATCGAAATCAGGCATCACGGTTTTCAGCTCATCCAACGATACTTTGTTGTAGTTTGATGCCCAATCCCGTGTCTGCTCTTTTTTCATGTGTAGCGATGCAATGTCGGTTTCAAACTTCATCAACATCTCAGCGCTCTTCGCGGGTTCATCGAAGCCGGCCAGAGTAAACATTTTTTCAATATGTTTAACGTAAGCATCGCGGATAGTTTGCGAGCTTTCATCCTCTTTAAAGTAATATTCTCGCTCTGGTAAGCCTAATCCATTCTGCCAGATGTACATCATATACGTATCCGGCTGTTTGAAGTCTACGTATTGACCCAGGGAAAATGGGGAGCCATAGCCGTAGCGATTAGCATACGCAAAATAGGACGCCAGTTCTGAGTAGTCAGAAATCGCATCGATCATGGCTAAATCTTTATTCAGCGGCTCCAGACCTAACTTGTTGCGTGTTTCCATATCCATATAGGAAGCATAGAAATCGCCGACTTTCTGCTCATCAGAGCCTTTTTCAAAATCGCCGCTGGCGGACTCTTCGATAATGGCTTTTACATCATCCTGTGCTGCATCACGCAGAATGTTAAAGGCGCCGTAGCTGGACTTATCTGCAGGTATATCAGTTTTGTCTACCCATTTTCCATTAACATAACGGAAAAAGTCGTCACCAGGATCGACTGACATATCCATATTCTCTTTGACCACCCCAGAGGTGAGTTGTGATTTATTTTCGTCCTGTTTTTGGGTCTGGGCGGTTTCGGTATTGCTTGTATCAGTTGGTTGCGGGCTACAAGCCGCCAATCCTAAGACGATGCTTAGGCTGAGTAATGTACGTTGCATGATGTTTCCTGTCTGGTGCGCTTAATAACGCATCTGTCTATAAACGTTCCTGTCGAGCAGGGCTTTGCATCCTCTTTAATAACACGACCAAGTCAGTAGTAAAACTATTTATCGTAGAAATACATAACTTGTAACAACTCTGCTGTGTTGTCGCCTCTCATTGCTAGGCAACTCAGCTCATCAGACGTTAAAGTTGCCCGCATAAGTTCACTCAACAATAGGGTCGCCATGAATTAACAACATAACGCTGATGACGTCGTTTTGTTTTTAAAATAGGAGTTTTTCCATCTACGCATCAGCAAATATGCATAGAATCTGTAGCATCCCATGCACCGGGACAGCATCTAGGTAATAAAATGGTATTAGAGTTGGAAAAGGGGAAGTCGCTGCGATAACACTTACGTTACGAGGCACTACTGAATGAGGTGGGCTGAAGCGGAAGTAACAGGACACAAAGATAAGATTAAACCAATGACATTAACAATACCTTGAAAAAGTTGAATCTACCCTCACAAAGCTAAGGTTTACAAAGTATTCCTGAGTGTTACGAATGTTTTCATTTTTTGAACGATTGACGAAACCGTTTCCGAATCCTCCACCCACACAACCGCCAGAGAGTCTGGTGGCATTTTGTCGCCACTATACCCAGGGTATGTGGTGGGTGATCGCAATCGTGTCAGTGCTAGGTGCACTGGTCGCCATGCTGGAAGTGACCTTATTTGGATTCTTAGGTCAATTGGTAGACTGGTTTGCCACTCACGACCGTGCAACGTTCCTGCAGCAAGAAAAATGGACTCTGATCGGGATGAGCGTGGTGGTTATTATGCTTATCCCTGGGCTCATTCTCATTCGCTCGCTTTTTAATCGTCAGGCCTTGATGGGAAATTATCCCATGCGGATCCGCTGGAATGCTCATCGTTACTTACTTAGCCAGAGCGTGAGTTTTTTTCAGAACGAGTTTGCCGGCAGGGTAGCCACCAAAGTTATGCAAACTGCTTTATCTGTTCGCGAAGCAGTAATGAAGCTACTGGATTTGATGGTGTATATCAGTGTGTATTTCCTTTCCATGGTGGTGTTGGTTTTTAGCATTGACTGGCGTATGGCTATTCCGTTAGTAATTTGGTTTGCAGTTTACCTCTCCATTCTAAGAGTATTGGTGCCTAAATTAAAAACCGTGTCGCAAGCGCAGGCTGATGCCCGCTCCATGATGACAGGACGCATTGTGGACAGCTACACCAATATCACTACGGTAAAGCTGTTCTCTCACAGTAAACGTGAAGCAGATTACGCCAAAGACAGTATGGGTAATTTCTTACATACCGTATATCCGCAAATGAGATTGGTAACGGTACTGGAAACCTGTGTTGAGATAGCAAACGCATTGCTCATTTTTTCCGTGGCGGCCATGTCGGTGTATTTATGGTTACATAATGTCACCAGTCCTGGTGACATTGCAGTAGCGGTAAGTTTGTGTTTACGACTTAATGGCATGTCTCACTGGATAATGTGGGAAGTTTCTGCGCTGTTTGAAAATATCGGCACCGTACAGGATGGAATGAATACTTTGGCGAAGCCCGTTGCGGTAAAAGATGCGGTAAAACCGACGTTATTTAGCGTTAAAGGCGGGGAGATCCATTTTGACAGCATAAATTTTGGTTACACTGGGGTAGAGGGTCATCCGGTAACAGTGTTTAAGAATTTAAATCTGCGAATCAAGCCAGGCGAGAAAGTTGGTTTAGTGGGACGCTCGGGGGCGGGTAAGTCCACGCTGGTTAATTTATTGATGCGATTTTACGACATTCAGTCTGGCAGTATTAAAATTGATGGGCAAGATATCCGGCAGGTGCCGCAAGAACATTTACGTTCACAAATAAGTATGGTCACCCAGGATACTTCTTTGATGCATCGTTCTGTAAGAGATAATATTTTGTATGGCAGAGCGAATGCCACCGAAGAGGAGATGATCCGAGCAGCAAAACAAGCAGAAGCCCACGATTTTATATTGACCCTTTCCGATAGCGCAGGACGAACCGGATATGACGCCCATGTGGGCGAGCGCGGCGTTAAACTCTCAGGAGGGCAACGTCAGCGTATTGCGATTGCGCGTGTATTGCTTAAAGATGCACCTATTTTAGTATTAGATGAAGCCACCTCAGCGTTAGATTCTGAAGTAGAAGCCGCTATTCAGGATTGTTTAAATCAGGTGATGCAGAATAAGACAGTTCTGGCTATTGCTCACCGGCTTTCAACAATCGCTAAAATGGACAGATTACTGGTTTTGGATGAAGGAGAAATTGTTGAAGCGGGTACACATAGCGAATTAATCGCCAAAGAGGGCATATATGCCAAATTGTGGGCCCACCAAACGGGCGGTTTCATTGGTGTGGAATAGCCGTGAAGCACTTATTAGCGTATCATTAGAATTAAGGTGACAAAGCGCTTGTATCTCAAGAACGGTTAAGTATAATACGCCTCCCTCCCTTGCGATACCGCACTTTCCACTAAAAGACGCTAATTTCCCAAGGGTAGTGTAAATAAAATTTGCTATTAAAAGCTTCAGGGGTGTAGTTCGAATTGGTAGAACAGCGGTCTCCAAAACCGATGGTTGGGGGTTCGAGTCCCTCCACCCCTGCCAAATTATCACTTATCTTAATGCGAAGGTAAGTTTGAACGATGCAGTATTGTTAGGATCGTAACATGAGCGAAAAAACGGAAAGTACATCAAACCCACTCGATATGTTGAAGTGGCTGGTTGTTTTTGCCTTGCTGATAGGTTTAGTGACAGCAAATTATATGTTTGGTGAGTACTCAGTACTTTACCGCGCTTTGGTCGCCGTAGCGGTTGGCGCAATTGCGTTGTTTATCGCAGCCACTACCGAAAAAGGTAGCACTTTCCTTTCCTTTGCGAAGGATTCAAGAATGGAAGTGCGCAAGGTTATTTGGCCAACGCGTCAGGAAACCAACCAAACCACATTGATTGTCATTGCTGCAACTGTAGTGGTGGGGTTAATTTTGTGGGGGCTGGATGGCATAATTGTCCGCGTAGTCGGCTTCATTACTGGTATAGGAGCCTAAGCCATGACTGAAGAAAAAAAGAAAAGATGGTATGTAGTTCAAGCGTATTCTCAGTATGAATCACGGGTTAAGAAAACCCTGCTTGAATACATCAAGATGCATAATATGGAAGAGTACTTCGGGCAGGTTTTAGTACCGACAGAAGAAGTGGTCGAAATGCGTGCAGGCCAGAAACGTAAATCAGAGCGTAAGTTTTACCCAGGCTACGTACTGGTTGAAATGGAAATGAATGAAGATTCGTGGCACTTGGTTAAGAGCGTACCGCGGGTGCTGGGTTTCATCGGTGGCACCTCTGATCGTCCAATGCCTATTTCACAGCGTGAGGCAGATGCGATTCTAAACCGACTTGAAGAGTCGGTTGATAAGCCAAAGCCCAAAACTTTATTCGAACCTGGCGAAGTGGTACGTGTTACCGATGGGCCGTTTGCCGATTTCAACGGTGTCGTCGAAGAAGTCGACTACGAAAAGAGCCGCGTGAAAGTATCAGTATTGATTTTTGGGCGGTCTACACCCGTCGATCTGGAATTTGGTCAGGTCGAAAAGGGTTAATTCCTTTTATTTACTCAAAAGCGGCTTACAGCCGCTTTTTTTGTTTATTCTCCCCGCTAGTCTAGGCATATCAAATATCAGTGCAATTTGTTATAACCCAGAAGCTTCTAAATATGCTCACCTCATCGTGGAACTGTATTATTTCTTCTTTTTAAGAAATTCCTGAATCTTCTTCTACACTTAACTCATTAACTTGGTTTTTGGGGGCTATCTTTTTGATTAAAGTGTTAATGATCGTATGGGTCGCATTTTGTGTACAACTGGCTTTTGGCCAAGATGTGATGTCAGCTTTAAGCCAGCAACAGGCAGCAAATCAGCAAGAACAAGGTAATGAAAACCCGCCGCCTCCAAATAGCGAGGAAATGGCATCTGAACCTGAACTTTCCCCCATCGCCATGTTGAAAAAAACACTGTATGACATTTATCAGGACTTTATAGAACGCTTACCCTATCTAGGCGCCGGTTTAATTGTCATCATTTTAACCTGGATCATTTCAAACCTTATCGGACGCGCCGTATTTAAAGTGGCACATTCGCGTAAACTCAGGCGGTCTCTGTGCGAACTGTTCTCCCGTCTAACTGTTATTTTTGTATGGATTTTAGGTTTACTGATAGCGGCCATGATTATGTTTCCCGGCTTAACTCCTGCAAAGGCGTTAGGGGGACTGGGTCTTGCTTCAGTGGCTATTGGCTTTGCATTCAAAGAAATATTTGAAAACTTTTTCGCAGGAATTTTGCTGTTATGGAAATATCCCTTCGAATCAGGCGATTTTATTGAGTGTGAATCCATTCTTGGCAGAGTTGAAGATATCTCGGTCAGGATGACACAAATTCGTAAAACCAATGGTGAGCTGGTCGTCATGCCCAACTCATTTTTATTTAAAAATCCGGTGAACGTGCTGACAGATAGAGATGTGAGACGCATTACTATCATGACAGGTGTCGCTTATGACGAAGATGCAGACAAGTCGGTAGAGGTGATCGAGGAAGCATTAAAGCAATGTGAAACTGTAGATCATGATCATCCCGTAGAAATCTTTCTCAACGGTTTTGGCGCTAGCAGTATTGATATCGAAGTAACCTGGTGGACCAGTCCTACTCCATTAGGCCACCGCAAATCCCGCAGTGAAGTAGTCAGTGCGGTTAAACGTGCACTGGATGAGGCCGGCATAGAGATACCTTTCCCTTATCGTACGCTTACCTTTAAGGAGCCATTGCCCCTTGAAAGGCTATCGCCATCAACGCAAAACGAATAATGCTTTACGCAATGACGAGTATTTCCTTAGCGCACAAGCATCACCCCTTTACCCGGCCCCCCAGCACAAAGCTGGAGGGTCTGAGTCAATCCTGAAAGGGTCCTCGTATTGCCTGATATTAGCTTGCGCATGACTAAAATTACTTGAACCCTCACCGCTGCCCAGTGTTGTATTTGTGCGTTTGACATCAATCCTTTCTGCAGCGATATGGCGCGTTTCACTATCTTTTGCCCTCTGTGAAGCCTACATAATTTAATGCCCCACAGACCACAGCTCAGTGTTTCAGATGAGAACACGAAAGTTCAAAATATCAACATTTAGGGTTGCGAAGGGCTGTGTATTCATCTATAATTCGCGCCCTTTTAAATGGAAACGGGAAGCCATTTGAGCAAATATTCTCGATATTTGCGAGGCGTTAGACCCATAAACGAGAGCAATTACTATGGCTAAAAAAGTAACTGGCTTAATTAAGCTACAGGTTGCGGCAGGTGCTGCTAACCCAAGTCCACCGGTTGGTCCTGCATTAGGTCAGCACGGTGTAAACATCATGGAATTCTGTAAGGCTTTCAATGCGAAAACTGAAAGTCTTGAGAAAGGCGCTCCAGTTCCAGTAGAAATTACTGTTTATGAAGATCGCTCTTTCACATTCGAAACTAAAACTCCTCCAGCGTCTTATTTGCTTAAAAAAGCAGCTGGCATCAAGAGTGGTTCTGGCCGTCCTAACACTGAGAAAGTGGGTAAAGTTACCCGCGCTCAGTTAGAAGAGATAGCAAAAACTAAAGAACCGGATCTGACTGCTGCTGACCTTGACGCTGCAGTTCGCACTATCGCGGGTTCTGCTCGCTCAATGGGCTTGAACGTAGAGGACTAATCGAATGGCTAAATTAACAAAACGTGCTCGCCTAATCCGCGACAAAGTTGATTCAACTAAAGAGTATGAAATCAACGAAGCTGTTGCTCTATTAAAAGAACTAGCTACTGCTAAGTTCGCAGAAAGTGTAGACGTAGCAGTAAATCTTGGTATTGATGCCAAGAAATCTGATCAGAACGTTCGTGGTGCAACGGTACTACCTAACGGAACTGGTAAAGAAGTTCGTGTTGCCGTGTTCACCCAAGGCGCTAACGCAGAAGCTGCGAAAGAAGCAGGTGCGGATATCGTCGGTATGGAAGATCTTGCTGAGCAAGTGAAAAAAGGCGAAATGAACTTTGACGTAGTGGTTGCCAGCCCAGACGCTATGCGTGTTGTTGGTCAATTAGGTCAAATTTTAGGTCCACGTGGCCTGATGCCTAACCCAAAAACTGGCACAGTAACGCCAGACGTTGCGACTGCAGTTAAGAATGCAAAAGCAGGTCAGGTTCGCTACCGTAACGATAAGAACGGTATCATCCACGCAAGCATCGGTAAGATCGCTTTTGAAGCGAACCAGATTCAAGAAAACTTAGAAGCATTACTTGAAGCATTGAAGAAAGCTAAGCCTTCTTCAGCGAAAGGTACTTACATCAAGAAAATTAGCTTAAGCACCACTATGGGCGCTGGCGTTTCTGTTGATAAGGCAAGCGTAGGTCAGTAATGCGACCCGCTGATGTGATTGCACATCAGCTTCTCTATATGGTTATGGGTTGGAGCTGAAAATTAGCTTGCTAAATTTTAGCTCCCGTCCAAGACCGCAGGCGTGCAGCAGTAAAAGAGGTAAGAGAACTTTTACATTCAATGCTCACTTAATACACAAGCCTGCGCAGACGGTGGTTTGACTCAGACTCTCTGGGGTAGCAAACACCGTAGAGCGGTATAACCATTTCGGTTATATCAATCTGTGAACCCTGATGTGAAAGTAATTTGCTTGATCATCAGATACAAAGAGGTGAACTCAGTGGCACTAGGATTAGCAGCTAAAAAAGAGATCGTAGCGGAAGTTTCCGAAGTTGCGTCTCGCGCTCTATCTGTTGCCGTCGCTGAATACCGTGGGATGGAAGTTGCAGAGCTGACTGACCTGCGCGTTCAAGCTCGTGAGCAAGGCGTATACCTGAAGGTTGTACGTAACACTCTGGCTAAACGTGCTTTGGCAGACAGCAAATTTGCTGACTTAGACAGCGCCTTAACTGGCCCGCTTATCTACGGCTTCTCTATCGATGCACCTGGTGGTGCAGCGCGTCTTTTCAAAGACTATGGGAAGAAGAACGATAAGCTTAAAGTTACTGCACTTTCAATTGGCAGTGGTCTGCTTGGTCCAGAAAAACTGGATGCAGTGGCGTCACTTCCAACCCGCGACGAAGCGCTTGCAAAACTTCTTGCAACCTTCAAAGCACCGGTGGGCAAATTCGTTCGCACTATCAACGAAGTACCTACCAAATTTGTGCGCGTATTGGCGGCGATCAAAGACACCAAGTAATTGGTTTCTTTGGCATATTGATTTTTTTAACTTATTAAACCCGGGAGTTTAGAGAAATGGCTCTAACTAAAGAAGATATTTTGAACGCGATTGCTGAAATGCCAGTTATGGAATTGGTTGAGCTAATCGAAGCTGCTGAAGAAAAATTCGGCGTTGAAGCAACTGCTGCTGTTGCAGTAGCTGCAGGTCCTGCTGCCGCTGCTGAAGCTGCAGAAGAAAAGACTGAATTCGATGTAGTTATGACTTCATTCGGTGCCAACAAAGTTGCTGTTATCAAAGCAGTACGTGGCGCAACTGGCCTAGGTCTTAAAGAAGCTAAAGAAGTAGTTGAATCTGCTCCTAAAGCTATCAAAGAAGGCGTAAGCAAAGACGAAGCAGAAGAACTGAAGAAGCAGCTTGAAGAAGCTGGTGCTGAAGTTGAAATCAAGTAATCTGAATTAATCAGATTACCTGCCTTAATTGGCAAGGCTGGTGGTTTTTTTAACCACCAGCCTTTTTGCGCTGTGGGGTGTACAGTTTTTAACCCTAAGTTGTACACTGGATAACCACACGGGATTTCATCGTAAATAGCAGTAAACCAACAAGTTAACTACCATATTGGTTAAATTTTGTTGTATGCTGGTGAGATTGCCCGAAACAGGGTTGAGGAAGTTTGTTATCTGGTAGTATTTCAGATAGCAGGTTGGGTCAAAAATCAGCAGGCTGAGGAACCCATGGTTTACTCTTATAGCGAAAAGAAACGTATCCGTAAGGATTTTGGCAAACGCCCACAGGTATTGGAAATTCCATACCTCCTTTCAATTCAGCTAGACTCATTTAAAAAATTTATTGAAGTCGATGTCGACGGGCAATACGGTTTGGAAGCAGCTTTCCGTTCAGTATTTCCTATTAAAAGCTACTCAGGCAACTCCGAATTACAGTTCGTAAGCTACCGCCTGGGTGAACCTGTGTTTGACGTAAAAGAATGTCAAATACGAGGTGTAACTTATTCAGCTCCATTAAGAGTAAAACTACGGTTAGTATTATTTGATAAAGAAGCCGCACCCGGTACTGTAAAAGATATTAAAGAACAAGAAGTGTACATGGGTGAAATTCCGTTAATGACGGAAAATGGTACTTTTGTTATCAATGGTACTGAGCGTGTCATCGTTTCTCAGTTACACCGTTCACCCGGTGTGTTCTATGATCACGATAAAGGTAAAACACACTCTTCTGGTAAAGTGTTATATAACGCTCGTGTTATCCCGTATCGTGGTTCATGGTTAGATTTTGAGTTCGATCCAAAGGATAATCTGTTTGTCCGAATAGACCGTCGTCGTAAACTTCCAGCCACTATTATTTTACGTGCGCTTGAAATGACCACCGAAGAAATCTTAGAGACATTCTTCGACAAGGTACAAGTACGCATCGATGAAGACCGTCTGATGATGGAAATTGTGCCTGATCGTCTACGCGGTGAAACTGCACAATTCGATATCCTTGATGCAGAAGGTAATGTACTGGTTGAAACGGGCCGTCGAATTTCAGCTCGCCATACACGTGCGCTTGAAAAAGCCAATATCAGTGAGCTTGAAGTTCCAGCTGAGTATTTGGTAGGCCGCGTTTATGCTGGCACTTTTGTGGATGAAGAAACCGGTGAAGTCATCGTCAATGCGAATGACGAAGTCACACTGGAAACCATGGCTGAGCTTAGTAAAGCAGGTATTAAAGAGTTCGAAACGCTTTACATTAATGAACTGGATCATGGTTCATATATCTCTGATACGCTTCGTATCGATAGTTCAACTAACCGCCTTGAAGCATTAGTCGAGATTTATCGTATGATGCGTCCTGGTGAGCCACCAACAAAAGACGCAGCAGAAACCTTGTTCGACAATCTGTTCTTCGCTGAAGAGCGTTACGATTTGTCGTCTGTAGGTCGTATGAAGTTCAACCGCCGTTTAGGACGTGAAGAACTAACTGGTTCTGGCACTCTGGATAAAGAAGATATTATTGCGGTCATGAAGCAACTCATCATGATCCGTGACGGTAAAGATGAAGTGGACGACATTGACCACTTAGGTAACCGTCGTATCCGTTCTGTTGGTGAAATGGCGGAAAACCAGTTCCGTGTAGGTCTGGTACGTGTTGAGCGAGCAGTTAAAGAGCGCCTGAGCTTAGGTGATCTTGATAACATCATGCCGCAAGATTTGATCAATGCTAAGCCTATCTCTGCAGCTGTTAAAGAATTCTTTGGTTCTTCACAGTTGTCACAGTTCATGGATCAGAACAACCCGCTTTCAGAAGTCACGCACAAGCGCCGTATTTCTGCATTAGGCCCGGGTGGTTTGACTCGTGAGCGTGCTGGTTTCGAAGTTCGAGACGTACACCCGACGCATTATGGTCGTTTATGTCCAATCGAAACTCCTGAAGGTCCAAACATCGGTCTAATCAACTCATTGGCAAGCTTCGCGCGTACCAATGACTTTGGTTTCCTTGAAACGCCTTTCCGTCGCATCGTTGATGGTGTTGTAGGTGATGAAATCGATTATTTATCGGCGATTGAAGAAGGTCAGTACCCCATTGCTCAGGCTAACATTGCGTTAACTGAAAATGGCGAACTGGTAGATGACCTGATCCCTTGTCGTCACCGCGGTGAAACAACCTTGATGCCTAAAGAAGACATCAAGTATATGGACGTTTCGCCTCAACAGATCGTGTCAATTGCTGCATCGATCATTCCGTTCCTTGAACACGACGATGCTAACCGTGCCTTGATGGGCTCGAACATGCAACGTCAGGCTGTTCCTACCCTACGTGCTGACAAGCCGTTAGTTGGAACGGGTATGGAGAAGACGGTTGCTGTCGATTCTGGGGTAACAGTGGTGGCTAAACGTGGCGGCGTAGTAGATTACGTTGATGCCAGCCGCATAGTCATTAAGGTTGATGAAGATGAAATGCTTCCAGGTGAAGCAGGTATTGATATCTACAACCTGACAAAATATACACGCTCAAACCAGAACACCTGTATTAACCAAAGACCAACCTGTAATGTAGGGGAGCCTATTGTTGCTGGTGACGTGTTAGCTGATGGTCCATCAACCGACCTAGGCGAATTAGCGCTTGGTCAGAACATGCGCATCGCATTCATGCCATGGAACGGTTATAACTTCGAGGATTCGATCCTTATTTCTGAGCGCGTAGCGCAAGAAGACCGATTCACGACTATTCACATTCAGGAACTAAGCTGTATCGCTCGTGATACCAAGCTTGGGCCAGAGGAAATCAGCTCCGACATCCCTAATGTGGGTGAAGCTGCTCTAGGTAAGCTGGATGAGTCAGGCGTTGTTTATATCGGTGCCGAAGTGAAAGGCGGAGACATTCTGGTAGGTAAAGTGACGCCAAAAGGTGAAACACAGCTTACTCCAGAAGAAAAATTGTTACGTGCCATCTTTGGTGAAAAAGCCTCTGATGTTAAAGATACGTCACTGCGCGTGCCTAATTCTGTACACGGTACCGTGATTGATGTTCAGGTCTTTACCCGCGATGGTGTTGAAAAAGATAAGCGTGCTTTAGAAATTGAAGATATGCAATTACGTCAGGTTAAGAAAGATTTGTCTGACGAATTCAACATTCTTGCTGATGGTATCTTCTCTCGTGCGCGCAACTTGCTAATTAAAGCCGGTGTCGATGAGGCCAAGCTTGATAGCATGCCACGTGAAAAATGGTTTGATATCACGCTTAAAGATGAAGACATGCAAAATGATCTTGATCAAAGTGCAGAACAGCACGGCGAAATCAAAGCCGATTTTGACAAAAAGTTTGAAGCCAAGCGTCGTAAAATCACCCAGGGTGATGACTTAGCACCAGGCGTGTTGAAAATCGTGAAAGTGTACCTTGCAGTTAAACGACACATTCAACCTGGTGACAAGATGGCGGGTCGTCACGGTAACAAAGGTGTTATTTCTACCATCGTTCCCGTTGAAGACATGCCTTATGACGAGAACGGCACGCCGGTAGATATCGTGCTAAACCCGTTGGGTGTACCTTCGCGGATGAACATCGGTCAGATCCTTGAGACACACTTGGGTATGGCTGCACATGGAATCGGTGTAAAAATCGATAACATGATCAAAGAACAACGCGAGATTGCACATCTAAGAGACTTCTTGAAAGAAGTGTATACCTTAGGTGAGAACCATCAGGAAGTAGACATTGACTCGTTCAGTGATGACGAAGTTAAACGTCTTGCTGAGAACTTGCGGAAAGGATTACCTGTTGCGACGCCAGTGTTTGACGGTGCGCGTGAAGAGGAAATCAAGGCAATGTTGAAACTGGCTGATCTACCTGAAAGTGGTCAAATCAGCATGTTTGATGGTCGTACCGGCCGTGCATTTGAGCGTCCTGTAACGGTAGGTTACATGTATATGCTCAAACTTAACCACCTTGTTGATGACAAGATGCATGCGCGTTCTACAGGCTCTTACAGCCTAGTTACGCAACAGCCTCTGGGTGGTAAAGCACAATTCGGTGGTCAGCGCTTCGGTGAGATGGAAGTGTGGGCACTGGAAGCGTACGGTGCTGCTTATACTCTGCAAGAAATGTTAACAGTGAAGTCGGATGACGTTAACGGTCGTACTAAGATGTATAAGAACATCGTAGATGGCGACCACAGAATGGAGCCAGGCATGCCTGAATCCTTTAACGTATTGCTTAAAGAGATCCGTTCATTGGGTATCAACATTGAGCTTGAAGAGAATTAGGCTAGTAAACGCCTCGTAATTGACGTAACTGACCCGGCCTGGTGCCGGGTTATAGAGACTGACTCCGCTGGGAGAGTAATGTGAAAGACTTATTAAAGTTTCTAAAGCAACAAAATAAGACTGAAGAATTCGATAATATTCGAATTGGTTTAGCTTCACCGGACATGATTCGTTCATGGTCTTATGGTGAAGTGAAAAAACCTGAAACGATTAACTACCGTACGTTCAAACCAGAGCGTGATGGTTTATTCTGTGCGCGTATTTTCGGCCCGGTAAAAGACTACGAATGTCTGTGTGGAAAATATAAGCGTCTTAAGCACCGTGGTGTTATTTGTGAAAAGTGTGGCGTTGAAGTTACACTGACGAAAGTGCGTCGTGAGCGCATGGGTCACATCGAACTTGCCAGCCCGGTTGCTCATATATGGTTCCTTAAATCACTCCCGTCGCGCATCGGTTTGATGTTAGATATGACGCTACGTGATATCGAACGCGTATTATATTTCGAATCATACGTGGTGACAGAACCAGGTATGACCACGCTTGAGCGCAGCCAACTGTTGACAGAAGAAGAATATCTGGATGCACTAGAAGAAAACGGCGATGAGTTCGAAGCTAAAATGGGTGCTGAAGCGGTATTTGATCTGCTGACTCACCTCGACGTTGATGCAGACGTTGCCGCGATGCGTGAAGAATTGCCTAGTATCAACTCCGAAACTAAGCGCAAGAAGATTACCAAGCGTCTTAAATTGCTAGAATCTTTCCAGCAATCAGGTAACAAACCTGAATGGATGATTATGACGGTGCTGCCAGTTTTGCCACCAGATCTACGTCCATTAGTTCCACTGGATGGTGGCCGCTTCGCAACCTCAGATTTGAACGACTTATACCGTCGTGTTATCAACCGGAATAACCGTCTGAAGCGTCTTCTTGATCTTGCTGCACCAGATATCATTGTACGCAACGAAAAGCGTATGCTTCAGGAAGCGGTTGACGCATTGCTAGATAACGGTCGTCGTGGCCGTGCTATTACTGGTTCTAACAAGCGTCCTTTAAAATCACTTGCTGATATGATCAAAGGTAAGCAGGGGCGTTTCCGTCAGAACCTGCTAGGTAAGCGTGTTGACTATTCTGGTCGTTCTGTAATTACCGTTGGTCCAACGCTGCGTTTGCACCAGTGTGGTTTACCTAAGAAAATGGCACTTGAGCTATTCAAGCCGTTTATCTACGGTAAATTAGAGGGCCGTGGTCTAGCGACGACGATTAAAGCCGCTAAGAAATTAGTGGAACGTGAAGCACCCGAGGTATGGGACGTTCTTGATGACGTAATCCGCGAACATCCGGTGTTGCTAAACCGTGCACCTACTCTTCACCGCTTGGGTATTCAAGCGTTTGAACCCACCCTGATTGAGGGTAAAGCCATTCAATTGCACCCGTTGGTGTGTGCGGCGTATAACGCTGACTTCGACGGTGACCAAATGGCGGTTCACGTACCATTGACCATCGAAGCTCAGCTTGAAGCGCGTGCGTTGATGATGTCAACCAACAACATTCTGTCGCCAGCGAACGGTGAGCCAATCATCGTACCTTCACAGGACGTTGTATTGGGACTTTATTATCTAACGCGGGATAAAGTGAATGGTTTGGGTGAAGGCATGGTATTTACCAGCCCTAACGAAGCTGAAAAAGCTTACCGCACCGGTAATGCTGAACTGCATTCTCGGGTTAAAGTGCGTATCACTGAATATGACGTAGCCGAAGATGGTACTAAGACTGAGAAAGTTACACTGACGGATACTACTGTTGGTCGTGCGATATTCTCACTTATCCTGCCTAAAGGTTTGCCATTTGAAATTATTAACCAGGCGATGGGTAAGAAGCAGATTTCTCGTCTACTTAATGCCTGTTACCGAACGTTGGGTCTGAAAGATACCGTTATCGCAGCTGACCAGGTCATGTATACCGGTTTCCATTACGCAATGGTCGCGGGTGCATCGGTGGGTATTGATGATATGGTTATCCCAGCGGCGAAGAAAGAAATTATCGATGCTGCAGAAGCTGAAGTCATCGAAATTCAGGAACAGTTCCAGAACGGTCTTGTAACAGCCGGTGAGCGTTACAATAAAGTTATCGATATCTGGTCAAACGCTAACGAAAAAGTCGCCAAGGCGATGATGGACAACCTTAAAACTGACATCGTCATTAATAAAGACGGTGAGGAAGAAGAGCAGCAGTCGTTTAACTCTGTTTACATGATGGCTGACTCCGGTGCTCGTGGTAGTGCCGCACAGATTCGTCAGTTAGCAGGTATGCGTGGTCTGATGGCTAAGCCAGATGGCTCAATCATCGAAACGCCTATTACGGCTAACTTCCGTGAAGGTTTGAACGTTCTACAGTACTTCATCTCAACGCACGGTGCGCGAAAAGGTTTGGCCGATACAGCATTGAAGACGGCAAACTCAGGTTACCTGACGCGTCGTTTGGTTGACGTTGCGCAGGATTTGGTTATCACCAATGAAGATTGTGGCACCTTTGAAGGTGTTCAGATGTCTCCGTTGATTGAAGGTGGGGACGTTGTAGAACCGCTACGCGAGCGTGTGCTAGGTCGTACGGTTGCTGAAGATGTGTTGAAGCCGGGCTCTGACGAAGTGTTAGTCGAGCGTAACGTAATGCTTGATGAAGCATTAGTAGATATGCTTGAAGCCAATTCTATCGACCAGGTAATGGTGCGCTCAGTAATTACCTGTGACAATGACTTTGGTGTATGTGCAAACTGTTACGGCCGTGACCTAGCCCGTGGCCACATGGTTGGTCAAGGTGAAGCAGTGGGTGTAATTGCTGCGCAGTCAATCGGTGAACCAGGTACACAGCTTACCATGCGTACCTTCCACATCGGTGGTGCCGCTTCAAGAGCGTCTGCTGAAAACAGTGTTCAGGTTAAAACCTCTGGTAGCTTGAAACTGCACAATGCGAAGTATGTACGTAACACTGACGACAAGGTAGTGATCGTTTCTCGTTCAACTGAGTTAACGATGATCGATGATCAGGGTCGTGAGAAAGAGCGTTATAAAGTACCTTACGGCGCAATCTTAAGTGTTGATGATGGCGCATCCGTGGAAGCGGGCGATATCGTTGCTAACTGGGATCCGCACAGCCACCCAATCATCACCGAACGCAAAGCGAAAATCAGCTTTGCTGATATTGATGATTCAAACACTGAAATGCAGCAAGATGAATTGACAGGTTTAACCCGTATTGTGGTTAAAGACCTGGCTAAAGTGAACGCGAAAGAGCCTAAACTTATTCTTGAAAGCGATGAGTTTGGCTTGCAGGAAATTCGTCTGCCAAGCTTTACTACGATCGAAGCATCTGACGGTAAATTGGCGAATGAAGGTGACGTGTTAGCACGTATACCTCAGGAAAGCTCGAAGACTCGCGACATCACGGGTGGTCTACCACGTGTTGCTGACTTGTTCGAAGCTCGTAAGCCAAAAGAGCCTGCAATCCTGGCTGAGATTTCAGGTACCATCGGTTTTGGTAAAGAAACCAAAGGTAAGAAACGCTTGGTGATCACTCCTAAAGACGGTGATCCATACGAAGAAATGATCCCTAAATGGCGTCAGCTCAACGTATTCGAAGGTGAAAACGTGGAAAAAGGTGAAGTTATCGCCGATGGACCAGAGTCACCACATGACATCTTGCGTTTGCGTGGTATCAGTGCGGTATCAAACTATATCGTGAACGAAGTTCAGGAAGTTTACCGTTTACAGGGTGTTAAGATAAACGATAAGCATATCGAGGTGGTTATCCGCCAGATGTTGCGTAAGTGTATTATTACCCATCCTGGCGATACACAGTTCCTAGAAGGCGAACAGGTTGAAGTGTCGAATGTAAAAGTGGCTAACCGTGAAATCGAGAAGCAAGGTAAGATCCCAGCATCTTATGAAACACAGCTTCTGGGTATTACTAAAGCATCACTTTCAACCGAATCGTTTATCTCAGCGGCGTCGTTCCAGGAAACTACACGCGTATTAACGGAAGCAGCGGTACAAGGTAAAGAAGACGACTTACGTGGTCTGAAAGAAAACGTAATTGTTGGACGCCTAATCCCTGCTGGTACTGGTTTTGCCTATCACCAGCGCCGTGCGCAAAGACGTATACAGGAAATCGAAGAAATGTCTGTCTCTGCTGCTGACGCAGAACAGGCGCTGACTGAAGCATTGAATGCGGAAGTGAGCGAGCAGTCTTCTAACGAAGAGTAAACGTTAAGTTTTGCCGGGTATCAAAGCCCGGCAAGCTAAGCGTTGACTGGCAATCTGTACAGGATTTAATTTGCATATCTTGTGTACAGCTTGACAGCTGCGACTTTGATCTTTAATATTCCGCGACCCGAAATTTGGTTAACCTTGCTGTTAACCTTTCGGAAAGCGGAATTTTTGTTTTCAGAGTCGTTATTCATACTGACGAGCACAGTATGAAAACGGAAGTAAAAAACCGAAAATGAATGACCCGAACATGTGTATCGGGTTTTTGTAGTTATTAATCAGGAGCTAGTTAATGGCAACAGTTAACCAGTTAGTGCGTAAGCCACGTAGAAAGCCGGTTGCGAAAAGCAACGTAGCGGCACTACAAGCTTGCCCACAAAGACGTGGTGTATGTACACGTGTATATACCACTACGCCTAAGAAACCAAACTCAGCGCTACGTAAAGTATGTCGTGTGCGTTTAACTAACGGTTATGAAGTTTCTTCATACATCGGTGGTGAAGGCCACAACCTGCAGGAGCACAGCGTTGTACTAATTCGTGGTGGTCGTGTTAAAGACTTACCAGGTGTTCGTTACCACACTGTTCGCGGTACATTAGACTGCGCAGGTGTAAACGATCGTAAACAAGCCCGTTCTAAGTACGGCGCGAAAAAGCCTAAATCGTAACGGTTCTCCGTTAGTAAGGCCAAACTGAAATTTAAGAGTTTTGGGTTATCCCTGAATTCCACGGAGAATTAAGATGCCAAGAAGAAGAGTCGTAGGTCAACGTAAAATCCTACCAGAGCCAAAATTTGGTTCACAGCTGCTTGCTAAATTCATGAATGTCGTAATGCTCGACGGCAAAAAATCTGTCGCTGAAAAAATCGTTTACGGTGCGCTTGAAATTGTTGCTGAAAAAACCGGCAAGGCACATTTAGATGTATTCGAAGAAGCACTAGACAACATCCGTCCTACGGTAGAGGTTAAATCTCGTCGTGTAGGTGGTTCTACTTATCAGGTACCAGTAGAAGTTCGTCCAGTTCGTCGTAATGCACTAGGTATGCGTTGGATGGTAGATGCGGCACGTAAACGTGGCGAAAAGTCTATGGCACAGCGCCTGGCTGCAGAAATGTTAGACGCAGCAGAAAATAAAGGTTCAGCGGTTAAGAAGCGTGAAGACGTGCACCGTATGGCCGAAGCGAACAAAGCGTTCGCACATTACCGTTGGTAAGAAAATAACTGAGAGAGTCGTATGCCTCGTAAGACCCCAATTGAGCGGTATCGTAATATTGGAATTGTTGCTCACGTTGACGCGGGTAAAACCACGACAACGGAGCGAGTTCTGTTTTATACAGGACTTTCACACAAAATAGGTGAAGTTCATGATGGTGCTGCCACTATGGACTGGATGGAGCAGGAACAAGAACGCGGGATTACTATCACTTCCGCAGCAACAACCTGCTTCTGGTCGGGAATGCAACAGCAGTTCCACCAGCACCGTATCAATATTATTGATACTCCCGGACACGTTGATTTTACTATCGAAGTAGAGCGTTCTTTGCGCGTATTAGATGGTGCGGTTGTGGTGTTCTGTGGGTCTTCCGGGGTTGAACCTCAATCAGAAACTGTCTGGCGACAGGCAGATAAATATCATGTGCCGCGCATGGTTTTCGTCAATAAGATGGACCGTGCCGGTGCAGATTTTGAACGCGTAATCGGACAAATCCGTAAGCGTTTGGGTGCGACTTGTGTACCCATCCAACTGAACATTGGATCTGAAGAAGAATTCCGTGGCGTCATCGACCTGGTGAAGATGAAAGCCATTAACTGGAATATGGAAGACATGGGTATGACTTTTACCTATGAAGATATTCCGGCAGAGTTACAAGATAAAGCGAACAAGTATCGCAGTGAACTTGTTGAAGCGGCAGCAGAAGCGTCCGATGACTTAATGAATAAATATCTGGAAGGAGAAGAGCTTTCAGAGGATGAAATTCGTGAAGGTCTGCGCGAACGCACGCTTAAAAATGAAATTGTGCTTGCTACGTGCGGCAGTGCCTTTAAGAATAAAGGTGTACAGGCTGTATTAGACGCGGTTATTGAATATTTGCCGTCTCCTACCGATGTTAAATCCATTACCGGTATCCTCGATGATGGTAAGGAGACTGAAGCTGAGCGTCATTCAGACGATAACGAGCCATTCTCAGCGTTAGCATTCAAGATCGCCACTGACCCGTTTGTGGGTACGCTTACGTTTTTCCGCTGTTACTCGGGTGTAGTGAACACCGGTGATACGGTTTACAACCCTGTTAAGGGTAAGCGTGAGCGCTTCGGTCGTATTGTACAAATGCACGCCAATGATCGGGCTGAATTAAAAGAAGTTCGGGCCGGTGATATTGCTGCGGCTATCGGGTTAAAAGACGTTACTACCGGTGATACTTTATGTGATCCAAATCACGTGATAACACTGGAACGTATGGAATTTCCGGATCCGGTCATTTCAATTGCCGTTGAGCCAAAATCACAGGCTGACCAGGAAAAAATGGGGATGGCACTAAGTAAGTTAGCTGCTGAAGATCCCTCTTTCCGCGTAAAAACTGACGATGAGACAGGCCAGACAATCATCTCCGGAATGGGTGAGCTTCACCTGGATATCATTGTTGATCGCATGAAGCGGGAATTTAAGGTTGAGTGTAATGTGGGTAAGCCCCAAGTGGCTTATCGCGAAACCATTCGCAAGAAAGTCGAAGTCGAAGGGAAATTTATCCGTCAATCTGGCGGACGTGGCCAGTTCGGTCACGTATGGCTTCGTATAGAGCCTCAGGAAGAAGGTAAAGGCTACGAATTTGTCAATGCAATCGTTGGTGGTGTGGTTCCTAAGGAATTCATTCCAGCGGTGGACAAAGGTGTTCAGGAGCAGCTGCAGAATGGTGTTGTCGCAGGGTATCCGGTACTGGATGTAAAGGTTACTTTGTTCGATGGCTCTTACCATGATGTTGACTCTTCTGAAATGGCGTTTAAGATCGCCGGTTCGATGGGATTCAAAAAAGGCGCCGCTGAAGCTAATCCGGTGTTGCTTGAACCCATGATGAAAGTTGAAGTAACCACTCCAGAAGACTGGATGGGTGATGTTGTTGGTGACTTAAACCGTCGTCGCGGCATGATCGAAGGTATGGAAGAAGGTGTTGCAGGCATTAAAATTGTTCGCGCTAAAGTGCCACTTTCGGAAATGTTTGGGTATGCAACTGACTTGCGTTCAGCAACGCAGGGCAGAGCATCGTACTCTATGGAGTTCTTCAATTATTCAGAGGCGCCAAATAATGTGGCGCAAGCTATTATTGAAGCTAGAATGTAAATCTAAATGAAGGTTCGGTCCGGTCTATGTTGGGTCGGGCTTTTAACTTAGGAAACGAGAAAAATGGCAAAAGAAAAGTTTGAACGTACGAAACCCCATGTAAACGTGGGAACAATCGGCCACGTTGACCACGGTAAAACCACTCTGACTGCAGCGATCACTACTGTATTGGCAAAGACTTACGGTGGTTCAGCTCAGGCTTTTGATCAAATCGATAACGCGCCTGAAGAAAAGGCTCGTGGTATCACCATCTCTACTTCACACGTAGAATATGACACGCCAAGCCGTCACTACGCGCACGTAGACTGTCCTGGACACGCTGACTATGTTAAAAACATGATCACTGGTGCGGCACAGATGGACGGAGCAATCCTGGTAGTAGCTGCGACTGATGGCCCAATGCCACAGACTCGTGAGCACATCCTTCTAGGTCGTCAGGTAGGTGTACCTTACATCATCGTATTCATGAACAAGTGTGACATGGTAGATGATGAAGAATTGCTAGAATTGGTAGAAATGGAAGTTCGTGAACTTCTTAACGAATACGAATTCCCAGGTGATGACCTGCCAGTAATCAAAGGTTCAGCACTTAAAGCCCTTGAAGGCGACGAAGAGTGGGAAAAGAAAATTGTTGAGTTAGGTGAAGCACTTGATTCATACATCCCAGAACCAGAGCGTGCCATCGACAAGCCGTTCATTCTTCCAATCGAAGACGTATTCTCAATCTCTGGTCGTGGTACTGTTGTAACAGGCCGTGTAGAGCAAGGTATCGTTAAAGTTGGTGAAGAAGTAGAAATCGTTGGTATCAAAGATACTACTAAGACGACTTGTACTGGTGTTGAAATGTTCCGTAAGCTGCTTGACGAAGGTCGTGCAGGTGAGAACGTTGGTGTACTACTACGTGGTACTAAGCGTGATGACGTTGAGCGTGGTCAAGTACTGGCTAAGCCTGGTTCAATCACTCCTCACACTAAGTTCGAAGCTGAAGTTTACGTACTAAGCAAAGACGAAGGTGGCCGTCATACGCCATTCTTTAAAGGCTACCGTCCTCAGTTCTACTTCCGTACAACTGACGTAACGGGCGCGGTACAGCTTCCAGAAGGCGTTGAAATGGTAATGCCTGGCGACAACCTTAAGTTTGAAGTTGAACTGATTGCACCAATCGCGATGGACGAAGGTCTACGCTTCGCAATCCGTGAAGGTGGTCGTACTGTAGGTGCTGGTGTTGTTTCTAAGATTATTGAATAATCTTATCTGACATCGAGTCATCTGAGAAAAAGGTCGCGCAAGCGGCCTTTTTTGGTTTAATGCAATACCGTTAGACAAGACTAGAATTATCAGAAGTAATTTTGATTTTTTGCCTGCTGTTTAGGTGAACTTAAAGATCGAAATCTGCGAATTAGCGTTTATGGCTTCAGTGGCACCTTCATAATGCACTGGGAGCGTGTTCCATCCATTACCGCATCAAAACAAATGAGTTTTGTCTCCCGGTCCCATCTAGGGTGAAAGTCACACCTTTTCTCGTCACGAAAGAAAAACGGGATCCGTAATTTTAATAAGTCTTCGCAGATGTTATGTTTCAAATCATAAAGTTTAAGGAACTGGTCCCTGCAACGATCGGGATAAGTATCCGTGATTATCCATCTGCCATCTTTTGATGCATGAGGGTGGCCATCTGATGATAGTTTTTTCGTCGTTATCTTCTCAAATGTATCATTTTGGTCTGTGAATAAGTAATACCCAGAGCCGCCGTGAATGGTACTGGCGTAAGCGATGATATGATCTTCTGACGTCCAGGATATATGTGAAACCATGCCATCAGTGGGAAAAAGAAAGATATTTTCACCATTTGTATCAAGCGAAAACATTCTATTTTTTACCAGACCAGTTGGGGTAACCCATTGATGAAAAAAAACTATCCTTTTATCTGAAGGCGAAAATAGACAGTGGGAAAAAAAATGATATGAATCGAAGAAATCTTTTTCAGGTTGAAAAGATACTGCTTGTCTCAAAGACAAGAGCATGGTTGATTCTTCACTCTTCATATCAATAAGATAAAGTCCTTCATTTGATGGTATTTTTTCCTGTGCGCTTTTTCCCTGAGAAAATTCATATCCATACCCTGCTAACCCTCTCCCCAGGCGGTCGAAGCTGAACGACAGCGCACTCTTACCGTCGTTAGAAACAATGTAAATAGGGAATTTGTACGTATGTAAATCTTCTCCTTCAATATTTTTTACTTTACTCACGACACTATTGTTCGCGTGGTCGTTGAATAGAAATTGGTGACTACGGCCAATCCACTGTAGTCTGGAACCTTGTTGGAAATTCCAGCATCTGCTCATTCCAACTCGTCTGTAATTATTGAGTGTCTGTCCACACAGTAGGCCAATCTCAACTGGTGTAGATAGGCTTTGTTTCTGTTGAACTAGTTTATGGGTAAGTATGTATTTGTTATCAAAAGACCAGGGTGAAATATCATGAAAGCCAAAAAAATGATTTTTCGCTATCTCAATATCATAGGCGAAGTGATCGCTGGAGGGAAAATTAGAAAGTACAAGCTGGTATATGTTTCTAATTACGCGCTTTAAAGCTGGTATTTTGGATAGTTTTTCGTGAACGAGCTTCTCTATTATGTTCATGATTTTCCCTTATCATCTCGATTAAACGCTTGTGTTCGCCGTTATGGATAAACATATCTTGAGGGAGAGCTGCCAGGTTTCTCTTCCAGGTTTTCAAATTTTGATGAGATATATCTTCAATTTTTTTCATTGAGGCAGGATCTGAAATATCGATGGTTAACCCTATATCAAGATTTTTCACCACCTTTCCTTCCGATGTAAGGTCCTGAGATATGATAGGTTTGTTAAAATAGCCCGCATTATAAAACCTGCATGAGCGTGACCATGCATAGCTTGCTTTTCCGTGGAATCCCGCTGCCCAGACCACATCAACACTACTGTACACTTCTTCTAGCTGCTCGGGATCCAAAAAAGGACCTAAGTATTGTATATTGCTGTGTTTACTAAGCCTCTCGTCGAAATTGTCAATTCCACTAGGTGCGCCATGAATCTTCAATTTAATTTTGTGTGGGTTTTTCTCGCAAAGTTGAAGAAGATACTGCCAAGCTTTTTCGCATCTGATAGATCCGAAATAACCGATTGTCAAATGCTGTTCGACGTTTGTTGTGTTGTCGAAGTTGGTTATATTTTGTCGTGCGGGAGCGTGGCTGAGTTTGTTTTCAATGACTATAAAGTTCTCTGTTTTTAACCTGAGAATGTTTTCGTAGTACTGACAGATGTAATCTTGTGACGTGACCACCACACAGTCGCTTATATTTACGATGATTTTTTCAATTTTTCGAACTATACCAGAGATAAGTCCTTTGTTAGTTTGTGTTGGTCTTATGTCCTGAACTTCATAAACTAACGTTTTGGTCGGGGAAAAAAGGGTTGATATAACAGCCAGCATTGCCATATCTAATCCAAAGCAGTACACGGTATCGTAGTTTCCAACTATCTCTGCGGTCTTTCGTATCGCCTTTAGAATCAGAAAAAGCCTTTTCCAATAGTTTCCATTCTGTATTTTTCCAAGTGATACAGTAGAAATTTGGACGTCTTTCGTTGGGTATTCGAAGTTTCGTTCGAAGCCTAAAACTAAAGAACTCATGGTGTCGTCGCTGAGCGCGTTAATTCTCTTGTTGAAAGCCGGATAGTTAATTGATGAAGTTAAAAATAAAATGCGGGGGTGCTCTCTCATCTCTATCTTCCTTGTTGAATGTGACACGTAACAGAACCCTCAAAGTTAATTGATACCCAGATATCCGGCTAATCCTTTTAAATAAGAATAGGCTATTACAGGATAAGTACCAAAAGTCCTGAAAAAGATTTTATTTGGGTAAAATTGAATAGGAAAACGTAATGAGGAACGCTTAGGTGCTAAACGAATTGCTAAATAATTAATATCACGAAACCCCTAACAGGCCAATACACCTCATTTCCGCATTAAGGACTCTGGAGAAGACTGCCTTAAAAAATACACGGCCGAATGTATGTAATTAAAACTATCAATAGTGTTATTGATTATTCCAACACTTAGGATCAGTAAACCCTCTATCCGAAAGCTACTTGGCCATGTGATCGAAAAATCCATCAGCATACCTGGGGCTACTACTAGTATCTTGTATCATGAAATAGTCCGTGTCCCAGACGCTCGCTTCTTGGTCAGAAGTCAATACAGCCGCTCACCAGTAAAATTTGCAATAAAACAATAAGACGTGAAAAACAGGATTTGATAAGCAGGTTTTTAATCATCCTTAACATCAATGCCAAGTTATTGTTATTTCGATAATACATGCCATTGACTAGTATCACTAATAGTAATGTGTCAGAGCACTTATTAAATTTAGGTTTTTTAGCTTTCACCTCGCGCTTTGCTCATAATATCCTGCTCTATTTTGGCCGAAATAGTCGGCTATGTGTCCTTTCGGCCGGCCTGTGATCAAAGTATAGTAGTCTCATTGAGGAGGAGAACACTGTGGCAAAGCAAATAGGTATTTTCATTTACCCTGGCTTCCAGCCGATGGATGTGACCTGTGCATACGATTGTTTTACTGAAGCCAGTTCACGGGCCAAAAGTGCAGATAAACCACCGCCGTACCAAGTGTCGTTAATCAGTGAGTCGATGGCACCAGTGACCTCGGCGAACGGGATCACCCTGCTTCCTCACCAGACCCTTGACACTGTTGAACGCTTGCATGTGTTGATACTTCCTGGCGGCGAAGGCAGTCGGGAGCTGATCAAGCAGGTAAACGTAACCGACGCATTAACTACAGTGGCGAAGCGGTCAGACAAGGTTGCGTCTATTTGCACCGGTGCATTTATTCTGGCTGCATTGGGCTTAGCTGAACATCGACAAATCGCTACCCACTGGCGCTTTGCGCGACAGCTACAGCAGTCTTTTCCTAATTGCGTAGTCAACGAAAAAGCGCTGTATGTTGCGCAAGGTAACATTTTCTCCTCTGGGGGGTTAAGTGCGGGACTAGATCTGACCTTGCACTTAATTGAACAAGATTTAGGTGCCCGCGAAGCAACCAATATAGCGCGCGAAATGGTGATGTACATGCGTCGCTCGGGCAATCAATCGCAGTATTCTGAACCACTTAGTTTACAAGTTAACACTTCAGGAAGGTTGGAAAACCTGAGTGAGCTGCTGATTAAACACCTTCACAAGAATATCAAGGTCGCAGATATGGCGGAGCTGGTCAATATGAGTGAGCGTCACTTTAGACGTGAATTAATGAATCAGACAGCGATGAGTCCTAAACAAATGCTGGAAAAAATTCGCCTTGAATACGCGCAGGATTTGCTTGTTACGTCTCAAAAGCAGGTAGAACAGGTAGCTGCAAGTTGCGGTTTCAATAGCGCAGATGTGTTTTGTCGAAGATTTAGACATCATTTTGGGGTACCCCCTTCAGACTACCGCTTACGATTTGGAAAAAGTGACCTTCAATAAAATAAGGATGAATACCAGTGAAAAAAGCTCTATTTATGTTGTGTGCAGTCATACTTTTATTCTCACAAACACTAATAACTAAAGCGGAAGAGCAACCCTCGGTGGGTATTCTACTATTCGATGGGGTACAAATTATAGATTTTACGGGGCCATGGGAGGTGTTTGGACACGCGAAGTATAGTGTAAAGACTGTATCATCCGATGGGCAGCAAATTACTACTACCATGGGGATGAAAGTTACTCCTGATTACAGTTATCGCGACGCGCCACAATTCGATATTCTGCTGGTTCCTGGTGGACACGTACACAATGTTCAATCTGCACGTCACATAAAATGGATAGGTCAACATGCCAAGCAAACTGACTTCACTCTTTCGGTATGTACTGGCGCTTTACTTTTAGCCGACGCGGGACTGTTGAAGAACAAAGAAGCGACAACTTTTTTTAGTGCACTCGATATGCTTGAAGATAATTACGACGGTATCATCGTTAGGTCAGATGTACGGTATACCCATAGTGACAATATAGTCACCTCAGCAGGGTTGTCTTCGGGGATTGACGCTTCCTTATATGTAGTAAGTCAACAATCAGGTTTGCAGAAGGCCAGAGAAATAGCCATGCACATGGAATACGACTGGGATCCTGACACAGGTTTTATACGAGGATTGATGGCAGATAAGTATTTGCCAGACTTACATATCGATTTTGCTGATGACACAAAATTCAACGCTGAGCGTGTGCACCACTATGGAAACGAAGACCAGTGGCAACAACACCATAAAATTGATACTGATGCAAAAATAGAGACTGTATTATCCCAGATACAAGAGCAAGTAGGTAAACAAGGCTGGCAATATCAAAAACAAACGGACGTATGGCATAAAGTCGCTAATGAGACGCCGCTTGAATATCAGTACTTCGTCACGGATATCGATCCTCACCATAAAACATTCACCTTTCAACAGAAAATCAATGTGTTGTGACTGCCTCGACGGGGGGTAATGTTTGCCCCGCCGTTCCTTCAAGATTGATTATTTGCATGATTTTTTCAAAATGTGACTGCCATCCAGTTAGACATTCCGCCCATACTTGTTCCGTCAACTGACACTGCTCAGCACCTTTTCTCTGTACGGCAAAAATGCGTTCACGTGGAATACCTGCTTTAGAATAAGCTTCAAAATCAGTGTAAGTATCTCCATAAGCAGCGACTAGCTTCCATCCTTTGCTGATGTATTCCTGTAATATCTGAGACTTAAATTTTGCGGGATTAAAGTGCTCAGTATGAGTGCGCGGGACGTGAATTGTGCCTGCTGGAAAATTATTTTCTTCAAGCCAGCCTGGAATGGGAAATTGAAAGAATAAGTTCCTCGCGCTTAAATAGATAATGGTATAGCCGTGTTCTGCGAACATATTAACGGCTCGAGACGCATGTTCTCGCGCGGTGTTGATTGCAATGGGTTTTGGTGTCAGCGTACCGTCTATATCAAAAATGATTGCTTGGTTGCTAGCTTCAGGGGCTACTGGTATTGGCTGCTCAGATAATGTAGTACATCCCGCTATTATAATTAAATTGATGATGATAGTTAACGCTCGCAAAATCCGCCTTCCTTTCCTGCCGTGTATCTGCTTGTGATAGGTAATCTAAACAAAATAACTAACGCAACTGTATTTGTTAACTCACCCATGTAAAATAACCCGAAATGCCAATGCTTCCAAAACTATAACTAACTAGTTTTTCGCTAAATTCACTTACGCGATAAAAAGAATGGCTAAATTTTTTTGCTGACGGAACAAAACAATGTTGTTGCTGCTGATTTACGTGCTGATTGCACTTGGTTTTTCTTTTCTTTGCTCCATCGCGGAAGCGGTTATATTAAGCGTATCGTCTGCTTACGTCTCAGTCATGGAAGCCGAAGGGAAGACCAGCGGTAAGCTGTTACGTAAACTTACTGACAATATCAATAATCCACTTTCTGCTATTCTCACGCTCAACACTATTGCCCATACAATGGGGGCTGCGGGGGCGGGTGCCCAAGCAGCCGTCGTATTTGGTGATGCTTACCTGGGCTTGATTTCAGCCATACTCACTTTTCTGATATTAGTTTTTTCAGAAATTATCCCAAAAACTCTGGGAGCCACCTACTGGCGCGCATTGGCTCCCGCTACCGCTTACTTTTTGAAATACCTAACTATTATCCTCCATCCCTTTGTTGTGATGTCACGATGGATGACGAAAAGTTTCAAGGAGGACAGTCCACTAAGAGGCTTGAGTAGAAATGAAATGCAAGCCATGGCCGAGGTATCCAGTCAGGAAGGCCAGTTGGCGAATCATGAGGCGGCTTTCCTGCAAAGTTTACTTACCTTGCATGAATTTACCGTCAGGGATGCGATGACTCACCGCACGCAGATGTTTTCGGTCAACGAGTCTATGCTGGTTTCAGAATTCTTTCACAAACACAGTGATATCGAATATTCCCGTATTCCGGTTTACGCTGACAATGACAACGAAGATATCACGGGTTATGTTATGCGAACCGATTTGCTCTTAGCAAAGGCAAGAGGAAACGAGGAGAAGCCTTTATCCACCTATCTGAAAAAGATGGTAACGGTGCTTAACACTATGCCGCTTTCTTCTACTTTTGATCACTTCTTGCAGAAACGTCGTCATATGTTGTTGGTAGTAGACGAATATGGCGGGCTGGAGGGGATCATTACGCTTGAAGACTTATTAGAAAGATTATTGGGTGTAGATATTCTGGATGAAAAAGACAATGCGGTAAGTATGCGTCGCTATGCCAGGATGCTGGCTAAACGCAAAGAATCGATGATGTTGAAAAATGTGCCAGACCACTCATTCAGCCAGGAAAAGTAATCATCGCTCTGGAAAGGAAAGGGTAACCACTACCCCTGAGTGATCGGCCAAGTTGGCGATGTGTAAATGGCCATTATGGAACATGGCGATAGTGTTGGCGATGTACAAGCCTAAACCAAGATGGGGATCTGCTGACGTATCCTGATGAGTGTTTTCAGCCCGGATCGATACCATCGACTGCAATAATTCTTCCTGCATATCACTGGGTAAAAGAGGCCCAGGATTAATAACCTGGATGTACAGAGACCGGGCGCTGCGAAAAATTTGAAAGGTAATGGTATCCTCAGGCTGGCTGAATTCCACGGCATTACTCACGATTTTATCCAACATCTGCACGAAAAGTTCTGGCGCGCCTGTGATCATGCCTTCATTAGCCTGGCTTGAAAGGACGAATTTGCGCGTACTGTATGCATGTTGATAACCCTCAACACAGGCCTTTATTAGTTTTATTAGATCCACTCGCTCAAATTCTTCATGGGTAATTGCCTGCTCAAGCCGAGTTGCTTCACTCATACGGTTTAATATGGTGCTTAAGCGGGTGATACCGTCCTGGGCACGTTCAATAAATCCTTCATTTTCTTTATGCAAATTGAATTGTTTCAAGTTATCCAAAGAGGATTTTACAATGGCGATGGGGGTACGTAACTCATGCGACAGTCTTGATGCCATATTTTCCAAGTAGGAATTATAATGTTGCAAACGTTCAATGACGGTAGCGAAAGTGCGGTTAAGATCACCTATTTCGTCATGTTGGGAGGCTACAGGTAACTGACCCACAATCTTTCCGTTGTGATCAATTACGCTTTCAGTCTGATCGCGTAATTTTCGAATTCTCGATGAAATGCGATTAGCGAATAAGAATAATCCCAGGGTACCCAATAACATTACCGCAATAATCACGTGAAAAAGCTGTTCCAAAGCCCTATTGCGCAGGGTACGAATGCCATGGGTGGTCTGTTCGACGATGACCGCACCTCTTACTTCACCATCGATAAATATGGGGTGGGAGGCAGACAAAATAACCGCCTGGTTGTCTGGGGTTAGACGCCAAAGCGATTCGGCACGTCCAGCCAACGCGGTTTTTACACCTTCAGTTTCTAATTCGTAAGCATTTTCAAGTTCATCGATAAAGTTATCTGGTGGTCGAGTGAGAATGTGGTAGTACACGGGCAAAATCCAGTTTTGCTCCACCCAGTTCATCCATTCCCATTCAAACTGCTGACGCGGTTTAACGCGTACCCCTGTGGCTGCTTGAATATTTCCAGCTTTCGCTAACACCCTTTGATGACGATCAACCACCCACACGCGGGAATCGGCATATCTCAACCCGGCCAGAATTTGTTCAATTTCTGGCGAAGAAGAAATGACGGTGCCAAGGTCCTCAAATTGGTTCGGATCGGCGGTACCTATTGCATATTGTTTTTCGCGAGTATCGGCATCATCAACGTCCACTAGTGCGAAAGCCAGCGAACCGGAGAATAATGCCAAGGGAAAACGCAACTCTATGTTGTATCCATCGCGCGTAGGCTTCCAATGCCCCTGAATTTCCAATGCGTTATCTGTCGGCGTTACCTGCGTCACGTCTTCATCCAAGCGATAAGCATTGATCCAGCCCTCATTGTATGGGGAGATAATATAGCGAATGAGCTCTCCATCATTTGATAACAGACTTATTAGTAAGTGGTCACTTCTATCCACCTTCAAGCTATCTTTTCTTCGCCACAGTAATTTATCATCAGCCACCATAAACATCGCATAGAGATATTGTTCGTATTTCCCCACCATATGGGTAAAGCGGAGCGTGGTAGCAGAAGCGTTAGCCGAATACTGATGAACCACTTTTTCCCTCCCATAGCGCTGGGCTAAATGGCCAACGTTTTGCCAGTCTTCAAACTTACCATCCAGGCGAATAGGGGTTTCCAGTTGGGGAGCATACAAATCCGTGCCCTGACGGATATTTTTTAAATAAGAGGAGCGACTCTCAAAAAGCGCCTTACGCTCGTGCAGTGCTGTGGCTACCGCGCGAGCAGTACCAAGCATTGTTTGCTCCTGCCCGTTGCGAAGATATTCTTCCACTTCCCAGACATATTGATACCCGAGCCATGGGATGGTGAACAAAAACAGCGATAAGACAACCAGCTGATAACGAATCGAAAACCTAAAGCGCATTAATTAACTCTGCCAGCGATAGCCCATGCCGTAGACTGTTTCAATATGATCAAAATCAGGATCTAATTGAACGAATTTTTTGCGCATGCGTTTGATGTGTGACGTAATGGTAGAGTCATCCACTACCATCTGCGACTCGTCCATTAATTGCTGACGACTTTTAACATGTCCGGGTCGCTTAATTATCGCGTGCAACATCCAAAATTCAGTTACTGTCAGAGCCACAGAGTGGTCCTGCCAACTTACTGTCATGCGACTCACATCCACCAGAAGATCATTTAAGCGTATCTGTTCACTTTGCTGACTGGGAGAGGAGAGTAAATCTATTCGCCGAAAAAGCGCAGCTATGCGCGCCAGTAAATGGGCCATACTGATATCTTTAGTCAGGTAATCATCTGCTCCCATACGTAAACCGCTTATCGTGTCGACGTCGTTATCCCGCGCAGTGAAGAAGATAATTGGCAGAGTCTGAGAGAGTTGTCGCAATTGCTGACAAAGTAAAAACCCTCCCTCCATTTCATCTACCAAGCCTATATCTATAATTGCTAAGTCAGGTAATTGTTCCGCGAACGCTTTTGAGGCCGAGGGACGGTCGCTATAGGCATTTACGGCGTATCCTTGCGCACGTAAAGCGACAATATAGTTTTCTCTGATGGCTTTATCATCCTCTACCAGCGCAATGGTTCGTGGCATTTCTTTGGTTCTCACTTATACGTTGATGCGCTCACTATACGCAACTTTTACTCCTAGTGAAAAAGTGGGCGATAAAATCCTTTTGTTTGACATTTTATTGCCACAATTCACCCCCGAAACATTATGAGCAAACGGGCAAATTGAGGGTTACTCCCCTATTAAGTAGAGCGGGTTGTTCGCAGAATAGCCTAGCTGAAATGCTATCGGCCAGGAAAGGTTCACAGGTTTTTTCTACCGACATTTCAAACCAATCGTAGCGGTTCCTCGCATAACGTCGAACCCTTTCCCAGTATAGACAGGGTAGAAGTAATGTCAGGCTTGGTTTGGCGTTTAGGGTTGCCTTTCGTGGAGCCAGTATAAATTATCTTGTTAAATTTATACCTCGCGAATTCGAGCTAAATCAGTTTCGCCCCAATTCATCTTTATCTTTCCATTTTTTAATTCATATTTTGACAGAACATTTTTATTTAATCAGTGCTCCCGAAACACTTTTTATCAATGAGAGCACGACATATGAAATTTTCAATTAAACAAACCCTTATCGCTTTATCAATTTCTGCACTATTTTTACCTACATCTGTTATGGCCGATAGCGCCGAGGATCACGCGCAAGATAAGTCCGTCGCTATCGGATTGGGCGCAGGGGCAGTAGTCGGTGCTATTGTCGCAGGGCCAGTAGGCGCAGGTGTTGCGGCCATTATTGGTGCAATGCTTGGAAACGAAAGTATTCAAAAAGAAAATTTAAAGAAAAAAGAAACGGAGTTAGCCACTTCGAAAAAAACTTTGAACCAGCTGAAGGCGACAAATTATGCGCTCACAGAGCAGGTGCGGGCGGCGGAAATAGCGATGGCGCCTGCGATTGAGACCGCTGCTCTCGCTTTAGAGCAGGCCGTTCAATTTAAAACAGGCTCATATAGTATAGAGCCGGGCTATGGTGAACAGCTGAAATTAATCGCTTCCGCACTTACACGGAATCAAAAATTACACGTTAGGATTACCGGACATGCTGATAGTCGTGGCGACGAAGACTACAACGAAGCACTGTCCATGCAACGGGCCTTGTCAGTAAAGCAATTTTTGACGCAGGCAGGCGTTAACGAGGATCAAATCATCACTGAATCTGTAGGTGAAAAATTTGCCGCTACAGCGACCATTGAAGAAGCATTTTTTGACCGCAAAGTCGTAATGGAAATTTCAGATGAACCTGAAAAGTTAACCGCCAGTCGCTGAGTTTGATCTTATAGCTATCAACCACGGGGGCAACTTGTTCCCCGTCAGGACCTCCTCTCCACTATCTCGGTTTCTTTTGTCATCACCGCTCCTCCTCGTCATCACCGCTCATCCTCGTCATCACCGCTCATCCTCGTCATCACCGCTCCCTCCGTCATCACCGCTCCCTCCGTCATCACCGCGCAGGCGGTGATCTAGTGAGTCAGCAGCAACAGCCAAAGAGACCCCGTCCTGCGACGGGGTGACGGTTGTTTGCGATCCCTCGGCCACCACCGCTCCCCCCGTCATCACCGCGCAGGCGGTGATCCAGTGAGTCAGCAACGGTCAAAGAGACCCCGTCCTACGACGGGGTGACGGTTGTTTGCGATCCCTTGGCAACCACCGCTCCCCCCGTCATCACCGCGCAGGCGGTGATCTAGTGAGGCAGCAGCCACAGTCATAGAGACCCCGTCCTGCGACGAGTTGACAGTAGTTTGGGAATGGCTGACGCCCTATTTGGTGTGTTTACCGCCGGTCCAGCCGCCTTTCTTAAGTATTTTGTCGCCCAGCGCTTTGGGAGGTTCCTCTAAATCAGTAGCCATAGAGTCGTTCCAGCGATTTAAGAAGCCATACAAGCTGACCGCGGCCAAAATTTCTACGATCTGATCCTCATCCCAATGCTGCTTCATACGCACCATCAAAGCGTCATCTACCTGATTAGGCACACTGCCGGCGGCAAGCGCATAATCTAATGCTACGCGTTCTGCCTCAGAATACAGTGGGCTGGTTTGATAGTCCCATACTGCGGCAATTTTTTCGTCGCTCACTCCATGCAGACCAGCTGCGATTAATGAATGGGCTTCACAATACTGACATCCCGCGGCTCTGCTGGCAAAATGTGCCAGAACACGTTTAAAGCCTCTGTCTACTGTACCGTCCGCTGCCATCACAGCTTTAGTCAGTTCGGCAAACCCTTTTACAATCTGAGGTCGCCGCTGCATGGTGAGCAGTGAATTAGGCACAAACCCTAAAATATCGATAAATATCGCAAAGTCCTCTTTTAATTCAGGAGTGGTGTCTGCGGGTAAAGGTGATAAGTGCGCCATTATGTGTCTCGCTTTGGTTTAGATTTAAGTTCAGGGCAAAATCAGGGTTGAAAAATTCGAAAAAATAACAATTTAGTACTAAAGCGCAATGACGTGTGTTCACATATCAACGCGATCTAGTATAAGAAACTTGCAGTATTTAATCTTCTGCTTACCATAACAAAACTACATTCACACTCAATAGTACAGGCATCTTAATGAAAGCGCTGGATATTTCCGGATTACGTAAAGTCTATAAGGGCGGCGTAGAGGCCCTGAAAGGGATTGACCTGGTCGTTAACGAAGGCGATTTTTTCGCATTGCTAGGCCCAAATGGAGCGGGTAAGTCTACTACCATAGGCATTGTCAGCTCCCTGGTAAACCAAACCGAAGGTCACGTAAAGGTATGTGGTTTTGATTTGGCTACGCAAAAAGAAGCAGCCAAAGCCTGTATTGGGTTAGTGCCGCAAGAATTTAACTTTAACCAGTTCGAAACGGTTGAACAGATCGTGCTTAACCAGGCTGGTTATTATGGGGTGCCCCGCGGCTTGGCCAAAGAACGCGCAAAGAAATATCTGGCACAGCTGGATTTATGGGAAAAACGTCAGGCCAGAGCACGAGAACTCTCTGGTGGAATGAAGCGCCGACTGATGATAGCAAGGGCATTAATGCACGAACCCAAGGTGCTGATACTGGATGAACCAACTGCTGGTGTGGATATTGAAATCCGTCGATCAATGTGGACTTTTTTAAAAGAAATAAACGAACAAGGCATCACGATTATTCTGACGACACATTACCTGGAAGAAGCAGAAATGTTGTGTCGCAATATCGCCATTATCGATAAAGGTCGGATTGTGGAAAACACCACGATGAAATCATTGTTGGCAAAATTGAGCTTAGAAACCTTTATTTTAGACTTGGGCGAAAACTCAGCAAAACCGGTATTGCAAGGTTTTACTTACCGACAGGTAGATGATCATACTTTGGAGATCGATGTAGAAAAAACAGAAGGACTGAACCCGGTATTCAGCCAGCTCTCCGAACAAGGTATATCAGTGATGAGCATGCGTAATAAATCGAATCGCTTGGAAGAGCTTTTTGTGCGCTTGGTCGAAGCAGGCAGGAATCAACAGGGGCAAACCAGCAATGCAAAATAAAAATAACTGGGTAGCGCTGACGACTATCTGGATCAAAGAATGTACGCGTTTCTTACGCATCTGGGTACAAACATTAGTTCCACCGGCCATCACTATGAGCCTTTATTTCGTGATATTCGGCAGTTTGATTGGGGAGCGTATCGGCCAGATGGATGGCTTTAGCTATATGGAATTTATAGTGCCCGGCCTCATTATGATGTCAATCATTACTAACGCCTATTCTAACGTGTCATCTTCTTTTTTTAGTGCCAAATTTCAGCGTAATGTGGAAGAGTTGCTGGTGGCCCCTGTGCCAACTTGGATTATCATTGCAGGCTATGTTGGAGGAGGGGTAGCCCGCGCCGTGTTGATCGGGATCATTGTGACGATCGTCTCTTTATTTTTCGTTGACGTGCAAATTCACCATTTCGGTATCATTGTGCTGACATTGCTGCTTACTGCTTCGTTATTCGCTACAGCAGGGCTTATCAATGCGATATTTGCGAAGACCTTCGATGACATCAGTGTCGTTCCCACCTTCGTGCTGACACCCCTGACTTACTTAGGGGGAGTATTCTATTCACTAAGTTTGTTGCCCGAATTTTGGCAATGGGTAAGTAAAGCCAATCCCATCGTCTATATGGTAAACGGATTCCGCTATGGCTTCCTGGGCGTATCGGACGTCAATGTACAAGTCTCCCTTACTTTGCTGGTCGGCTTTAACGCGTTGTTATTTGGCGTTGCTTATTATTTATTAGACACAGGCAAAGGGATCCGCTCCTGATGAGCGCACCATTGGGAAATTCCCGTTCCATCAGCACCAACCAAGTTGGTGTACATGACAAGCTGGATGATATTGTTAAAAAGTATCAACAAAGTGAAAGTCGCCGTCCTATCAGCGAACATACCCAATTCGCATTTGCACAGGCAAGCGACTGGCTGGAGGGATGGAATGGACCGGTTATTCTCGATTCCTGCTGTGGCGTGGGTGAGAGTACCGCTAATTTGGCGAAGCGGTTCCCCGCCCATAAAATTATCGGCATCGATAAATCTGCAGCGCGCATCGATAAGCATCACGCGTATCGAGGAAGTAATGATAATTATAGGTTGGTAAGGGCGGATGTTAATGATTTCTGGCGCTTAGTACGTCGCTCAAATTGGCAAGTGTGTCAGCACTTTCTGCTCTATCCGAACCCCTATCCAAAATCTAGTCAGGTGCAAAAACGCTGGCATGCCAGTGCTGCTATGCCAGATCTAATGGCTATCACGTCCAGTATTCAAGTTCGCAGCAACTGGGTGGTCTATTTAATGGAGTTTGCTCAGGCGGCACGGCATTATGGGGTAACAAGCCATCTCTCTTCCATAGCTCAAGGTGATGCGTTCACTCCATTTGAGCGAAAGTATCAGCAGAGTGGCCAGACATGCTGGCGACTCGACTGTGGTAGTGAAGAGCAGGAATAGCCGACTTTGTAATACAGACTAATGTTCTACAGGACGTGGTTCAGGCTTACTGAATACATAGCCTTGGGCATACCGAATCGGAAGCTGTTTAACTTTATCCAATGTTTGCTCATCTTCGACATGTTCTGCAACCAACGCGATACTGCGCTGTTGAGCAAGCTCGCAAATGTTTAACAAAAATTCTTTCACTTCCGGCTGGGTATCAAATTGGCGAATTAGGCCCCCGGCTAGCTTAATCCCGCGGACAGGCATCGATAACAACGTTTTAATGTTACCCGGCGATTTGCCCACGTTATCAATGAACACACCCAGACCGCTGTGCATGCTTTTGTCGATAAAGGCTTTTAAGCGGTCAGGATATTTTAGTGCCGTGCTTGCACTCACCTCTACACTCACTCTTGAGGGATTGGGATAATTGGCCAGGTGCATAATGAGGGTATTGGTTAATTCTTCGCAATCTAAATCGCTGGCATCCAAATTGATGTTCCAGGGAATATTTACGTTTTTAAAGTATTTAGCACTTTGGGTAAACATCGTTTCAGTTAATTGATGAACGTGGTTATTGCGTTCTATCAAATACAAAAACTCGCTTGGCAAAAAGGTTTTATCAGAAGGTGTCACCAGTCTAGCCAGACACTCATAACGCCAAACACGCACGTTCTCCAAGTCTACAATAGGCTGAAAGTAAGGGACAATGCTTTCAATACTAAAATTTTCAGTCACTTCACGGATGGGCATGATTCTTAGTTCCAGATCGTTCTTATTTGACTATAGCAGAGACCGCCAATTAAAAAATGACAATTATTGATGGTCCCCAACAAATTGAGAAAATCGCCTTTTCAAACTACCTTAAGCTATAAAATCATTAACGTGATTTATGCTGCAGATATTAGATAAGCCCCTTGGCTCAACCCGCATTCTGGGGTAAAGTTCGGCTCTTTGTCGTCGCTATGCTAAGTTTTCATATTTAGTATCAAACGTTCACCAAAGATACAAGGGTAATTTAGTAACGTCTGATGTCGGTGAATGGTTTAGTCAAAATTTATTAGAGGTGCGTTTAGTGGGTGAAGCTCAGGTCAGTCTAAGGCATTTGTATCGGGTTTTTACCAAGCCTGAACACCAGGACTCTAAACTTGCCCAGATAGAACAGCATCTATCTGATAATATTCTGGACTTTCTTTCTCAACACGTGGTTACCAAAAAAACCTCGCTGGAAGAAATTGAACAGGATTTCTCCGATTCTAAAGTCCCAGAGTCACCCGAGTTTGTTTCATCACATGCAGAATCGTTGCTGGACAAATTGGTCGCTCACTCGGTCAATACCTATTCACCCACTTTTATCGGTCACATGACCTCCGCATTGCCTTACTTCCATTTACCGCTGTCAAAGCTGATGGTGGGGTTAAATCAAAACCTGGTTAAAATTGAGACCTCTAAAGCTTTCACCCCGCTAGAACGCCAGGTGCTAGGCATGATGCATAACCTGGTATATGACAACGATGAGTCCTTTTATCAACGCTATTTGCACAGTGCCCGTCATGCGTTAGGCGCGTTTTGTTCAGGCGGAACCATAGCGAACATCACTGCACTGTGGGTCGCGCGTAATAAAGCGCTGGGTGCGCAAAAAGGGTTTGCGGGCGTAGCTAAGGAAGGGTTGGCGTCCGCTTATCGTCATTATGGCATCAATAATTTAGGTGTGATGTGCTCAAAACGGGGTCATTATTCACTGTCTAAGGCGGTAGACGCACTGGGGATTGGGCGTCAACAACTGTTAGCATTACCGTGTCCGACCCAAACCTTGCAACCCGAAGATGCACTTAAAGCTGGAAAGGCCTATCAGGAAGAGGGTAACCGCCTGTTAGCGATTGTGGGCGTTGGCGGCACCACGGAAACCGGTCACATCGATCCTCTTGACGAACTAGCTGATGTGGCCAGTGAGTTAGGCTGCTGGTTCCACGTTGATGCGGCATGGGGTGGAGCGACATTATTTTCCAAAAAGCATCGGCATAAACTGAAAGGAATAGAACGAGCGGACTCAGTGACCATTGATGCACATAAACAAATGTACGTGCCAATGGGGGCGGGTATGGCGTTATTTAAAGATCCGGAAAATGCCAATGTTGTCAGACATCATGCGCAGTATATTCTTCGTGAAGGCTCTAAAGATTTAGGCGCCACCACCTTGGAGGGATCCAGAAACGGTATGGCGATGATGGTTTATTCTTCGCTACATATTTTTGGTCGCCGCGGCTACGAGTTGCTGATTGATCAGAGCATCGAAAAGGCTAAGACGTTTGCCGATATGATCAATCGTCATCCGGACTTTGAACTGATAACCGCACCAACCTTGTCATTGCTCACCTACCGGGTTTGTCCGGCAGCTATACAGGCGCGTTTGCAAGTCGCAGCAGAACAAGAAGTGAATACATTAAATCAAACCCTGGACAGGCTGATTGTCAACGTGCAAAAACTCCAGCGGGAAGCGGGTAAGTCATTTGTCTCCCGAACGCGGTTAGAAAGTCCAGGTTACCCTGACCGCTCAGTCACTGTGTTCCGGGTAGTATTGGCTAATCCGCTTACTACCCATCATGACTTAGCAGCGATCCTCGCTGAGCAACACATGATCGCGAGTGGCACTGAAGATTGGCGGGATCTAGAGGATGGTAAGTACTCGCTTACCGCCTAAATACGAAAGTGAAGATTGTCAATTAGACGAGTGGTGTGAAGATAAGCGGCAACCAAAACCACTAAATTGGTATCGGCCGGGTGGGCTTCTGCCAATGTATCGGCATTTCGGATAGTAACGTAATCTGTTTTAAACCCTTTGTTATCCAAAAAGGCCTTAGCGTTAGCTTCTAATGTTCGGTAGTCCCTTTCACCCGCTTCCACGGCTATGCGAATACTTTTCAGTGCCAGGTAAACATTTGGTGCGTTTTTCCGTTCCATTTCATTCAGGTAGCCGTTGCGAGAACTCATCGCCAAGCCATCGGTTTCGCGCTCAGTCGCCACAGCTTGAATAAGAATATCCATCGACAAATCTTTCACCATGGTTTTGATAACCTGGAGCTGTTGAAAGTCTTTCTCGCCAAAAAACGCTTGGTCTGGCTGTACCATATTAAACAATTTTGACACCACCGTTGCCACCCCTCGAAAATGTCCGGGGCGGCTTGTGCCACAGATAATGTCTGAAATCCCGGGCACCTCAACAAATGTTTGCTGTTGTATGCCTCGTGGGTACATTTCAGGTACGGAAGGTAAAAATAATGCATCGACATGATGCGCAATGAGTTTCGTTTTATCCGCATCAAGGGTCCGAGGATACGCGTCCAAGTCTTCGTTCTCCCCGAATTGCATGGGGTTAACGAAAATAGAAGCGATCACGACATCACACTGTGCGCGTGCGGCTTGAACAAGTTGCAAGTGGCCTTCGTGCAAATTACCCATTGTCGGTACAAAGCCCACTTGTTTATTTTGCTGATATAAAGCCTTGCGCCATGCGCGAAGCTCTGCCAATGTGGTGATAATTTGCATGGAATTTACTCGAAACTATGCGCTGAAGAGGGGAAGATCCCGTTGCGGACTTCTTCTTTATACTGACAGACCGCCTGACGAATATCACCACATTCGATGAGATAATTTTTAGAAAACTTGGGCATGTAATTGGCACTGATACCCAGCATGTCGTGCATCACCAATATTTGCCCATCGGTATGGCTGCCCGCGCCTATACCGATCACGGGAATAGACAACTTCGCTGAAACTTTTTGGCCTAACGAGGTAGGCACACATTCCAGCACCAGTAACTGGATACCGGCTTTTTCCAGGGCGATCGCATCGTCTATTAGCTTTTGTGCTTTTTCTTCCTCACGTCCTTGGACTTTAAAGCCACCGAACACGTTGACTGACTGAGGTGTTAAACCCAGATGACCACAGACGGGAACGCTCCTTTGTACAAGACCCTGTATCGTTTCTAACAGCCACTCTCCGCCTTCCAATTTAACCATTTGTGCGCCGGCGGACATAAGTTTTGCTGCGTTGTCATATGCCTGCGCGGGCGTGGCATAGGACATAAATGGCATATCCGCCATCACTAATGCGGTCTGCACACTTTTGCTTACACAGCGCGTATGGTAAGCCATTTGCTCAATGGTTACAGGTAACGTGGTCTCTTCTCCTTGTAACACCATGCCCAAGGAGTCACCAATTAACAAGATATCGATCCCTTGCTCATCAAACAGCTTGGCAAAGCTGGCATCATATGCCGTTAGCGCAGTGATCTTTTGGTTCGCTTTCTTTTGTGCAAGTAGCGAAGAGACAGATACTTTTTTCATTACGAATACCTGTGATTAACGATAGAAAGTAGAATGGCGAACTATACGTTATTTATACCAATGTGCAATAAGGTGCGTCATCGGTTCAATGGGTAACCTTCCGCAGGATCAGGATGAGTTCATCGCGCTTGGGAAGGGCGCAGACGTTTTAATCCATCCAATGAACACTTGGCTACCCACTGTGAAATTGGTTTACCATCAGGCATTACCATGTTGGGCGCAATTTCAAACAGAGGTACTAAAACAAACTCTCGTTCTGCCATGCCATAATGCGGTATGGTAAGCGTGTCAGTGTCAATTTCATGATTACCGTACAATAGAATATCTAAATCAAGTGTACGGGGGCCCCAGCGTTCGCCTTGGCGTTCACGCCCGTGGTTATTCTCAATCTGTTGTAACTGTTGGAGTAATGATTCAGGAGCGAGTCCGGTTTCAATTAAACATACTGAGTTAATAAAATCAGGCTGATCTTGTGGACCCATTGGTGCACTTTGGTATAGAGATGCAGTGCGTAGCAAGCGGGTATTTTCAACTTCGCTCAGGGCAAGAAAGGCGGACTCAATGTGTTTACCCGCCTCACCTACATTACTGCCTAAGCCAATATAAGCCCGCTCTTTATGCATCGTTATCTTTCCTGGGTTTCCTTCTGCGGCGAGGTTTACGGGTACCGCTCCCTTCGTTATTACGCAAATTATTCAACATTTTTTTCTGCTGACCGGGATGCGCATCCTGAAATTGCGTCCACCAGTCGGCCAGTTCTAACAGGTCACCCCCTTCAACTTCTCCGCGCAAAAGCAGGAAATCATAACCAGCACGGAATTTCGGATGGGCCAGAGTTTGAAACGCTCGGCGTCCGAAACGACGGGGTAAGCGTTGCTGCAACATCCAGATATCGCGGACCACAGTAGAGAACCGTTTCGGGATCATGATCCGTTGAGTCTGCTTACGCATTACTTCAGACATAGCAATATTGTAAGCGTCATGGGCGGTTAAACCGGACTCTGTCATCATTTTTTGAGCATATTCTTCTAACGGATACCACAACAGCGCGGCATATAAAAATGCCGGCGTTACCCGTTGTTCGCGATTAACGCGGTCGTCCGTGTTTTCTAGCACACGATAAATAAACTGCATCTCTCTGCACGAATCATCCTGCAAAAATCCAGCTAGTTGTGGGAATAAGGGTTCAATCAAGCCGTGTGCGTGCAACTGCTTAAACGTTTCCACACCATTTCCACTGATAAATAGCTTCAATGTTTCTTCGAAAAGTCGGGCAGGCGGAATATTGGTGAGCAGCCCAGCCATCTCACGAATAGGGACAGCAGTACGCTCACTAATAGTCATGTTGAGTTTAGCTGCAAACCGAATAGCACGTAGCATGCGTACCGGATCTTCACGATATCGTTCTTGCGGATCGCCGATTAGCTCCACTTCACGTTTTTTAATCGCAGTACGACCGTTGGCAAAATCGGTGACTGAGAAATCCACCACATTGTAATACATAGCGTTGAACGTGAAGTCCCGACGTTCGGCGTCCTCTTCGATACTGCCAAACACGTTATCTCGGGTAAGGTGGCCATGTTCATTGCGTCTGGAGTGAGGTGCTGACGAACCTTCCTCGTCGGGATGGTGGCCTCGAAAAGTCGCTACCTCGATCACTTCTCTACCAAAAATGATATGTGCGAGCCGAAATCGGCGACCTATTAACCGACAATTATTGAACTGCTCTTTAATTTGTTCAGGTGTGGCATCGGTGACCACATCAAAATCTTTCGGCTTAAGGCCTAACATTAAATCACGAACGCAGCCTCCCACCAGAAAAGCCTGATAACCTGCCTTATTCAGCCGGTAAAGCACCTTAAGCGCATTTTCACTGATATCATCACGGGAAATACCGTGCTCAGCACGAGGCACGGTTACGGCTGCAACACCGGGTTGAGAGTTTGATGCTTTAGCTAGCACCCGTTTGACGGAATTGACAACGCGCGTAATGATGACTGTTTCTCCTGAACATTTAAGGCTCGTAATAATACGGACTATCGTGCTGGTCGACAATAATTTCAGCCTTTTTTGGTAGTTTTTTGCTATCCCATTGACTGGTCGCCCACGCGAGCAATGCTTCACAACTCCCTATGGTAGCGCATTCTGGCTTCCAGAGGGTGAGGAATTTCAACACCTTGTGTAAATTTTGAAGAGGCGTGTTGGCGCCTATTGCACGAGCGTGGTTTTGCTTACTTAATTTATGGCCAGGCAGCATGGCTGCTACCGGGAAGTGGGCATATTCAGGAGGCTTGGTATTTAACAGGCGATACAAGGTGAGATGTGCTGCCGTCGTAGTAAGCAGATCATACCCTCTGACAACGTGAGTGACGCCCTGATAAATGTCATCCAGCACCACTACCAGGTTGTAAGAAAATAAGCCATCCCGGCGCTTTAGCACAGTGTCTTCCAATGCGTGCGCATCGGTAACTATCACTTCGCCCTGAATACGGTCATTAAATAGGGTCACCGGTTCGTCTACATAAAGACGCACCGCATTGCCGGCAGCAGGAAGATGCAAATGCCGACATGTGCCCTGATAAATCCCGCCTGAAGCCCTGATTATTTTACGCGTACATTGGCAATAATACGCACGCTGCTTCTCTAGCAACGAATCAATTACAGTTTGATAGCGGCTGTGCTGATTGGATTGATAGGAGACCCGCTCATCCCAGTACAAGTGGTGAAGCTCAAGCGTGCGTAAAATAACAGCGTCAGCACCTGGAACACAGCGCGGTTCATCGATATCCTCAATTCTGACTAACCATTTGCCATGTTGACTGCGCGCATCAAGATAACTGGCCACTGCAGCCACAAGCGAACCAAAATGCAATGGGCCGGAGGGCGAAGGGGCAAATCGACCAATGTAGGGGCTTGGGGGATTCATATAAGGGTAAATTCAACAGGCCGTTAAACTGAGGTTGAACGGCCCGGGCGTTTTTCTACAGCTTTGAGCGATTAGCCCTGTAACTGCTTTTCTTTAATTTCAGCCATTGTTTTACAATCAATGCAAAGATCGGCTGTCGGTCTGGCTTCTAGTCGGCGAATACCGATTTCAATTCCGCACTGGTCACAAAAACCAAAATCATCATCTTCGATACGCTTCAGCGTTTTTTCGATTTTTTTGATAAGTTTACGCTCACGGTCACGAGTACGAAGTTCTAAGCTAAATTCTTCTTCCTGTGCCGCTCGGTCAACCGGATCAGGAAAATTCGCTGCTTCATCTTTCATATGTGTAACTGTTCTATCTACTTCTTCACGAAGTTGATTGCGCCATGCCTTCAACAATAGACGGAAATGCTCCATCTGATCATCGTTCATGTATTCTTCATCAGCGCCAGGCTGATAAGGTTTAAGTCCCGCCAGGGCAAGTAACCCTAACGATTTTGTTTCATTTCCTGCTGACATGTGTCACATCTCCTACACCACGACACTTATATTCCGCCAAACCAATCGAATATCTATAGCAGAATCGAACAGCGCAAGCAACGTTAAGTGTCTTTGTAATTTATCCCTACCGGTATCGTTACAGGCAACGATAAATTGTGGAATTAACCTAATACCAATCCACCTTGCTGTGTGTTTCTCACTCTCTCGTGGGGAGCGGCTTACCAACCTTTAAACCGCACTGATTACTTTTGTTCTCGGGTCATTAGACCTTCGAAACCAGCGGGCTAAAAGCTGCAAAGTTCTCTCGCAAAATGCGCACACATCAATGCGGATAAGTATAACTTATTTTCAAACCACAACGGCAAAGCAAGGCGCAAATATGGCGTCTCATTTTAAAAAATCAACTTTTTTTTTACAAAATTATAGGGAGTTGTTGATTTATTGCTATTTTTTGTTCATTAACTTCACATCCAAACGCCCTGACATTCACACCATTTTGGCTGGCAAACAATACGGAGTCTGCATAGGCAGGATCAATATGACGCGCTAATTTCACTTGTTTAATACCAGTATGTTGTACGCAAAAAATGAGTTCGGCTCTCACATCCTGGCGCGCTAGCTCTGCTAACGCCAGACAATGCTTCGCCCCGCGGATCGTTTTAGCATCGGGGAAATAGCCACTGTCGTCTTCTGCCAGGGTGACCGATTTAACTTCTACAAATATCGGTTCGTTGTCCATTGTCAGCCTGAAATCGAATCGACTGTCATAACCCGACGGCTTCACTTCTGATTTGATTTCCTGAACTTGCTCGAATCCCGGAATTTTTTTATCCGCCAAGGCTTCGGCTATCAATTTATTTGCGTTATGTGTATTTACACCGATAAATTCATGGTTAAAGGTTTGGGCAATCTCCCAGGTGTATTTTAATTTTCGTTTGGGGTCATCACTTTTGCGTAAATACGCAGTAAATCCTGGCTCTGCACAACCGGTCATCGCTCCAGTATTGGGGCAGTGGGCGGTCACAATTGAACCATCATCTAATTGAACATCGGCCAAAAAACGTTTGTAACGTTTAATCAGTTTTCCTTTAATCAGCGGCGTACTAAACTTCATAGTTGAAAAATCGGCTAGGTGAACCAAGATCACTAGTCTACCAAAGCTTACTAAGGATTTGTTATGACACAATTTACAGTCTCACTGGCAACTCAGCCTGCCTCTTCAGGTTGGGGCGAAAGTGCACTGCTCAGCTTTACCGAGCACGGCGCGACCATACATTTGCCAGAGCGAGGCGACGGTTTGCTAACAATTCAGCAAGCTGCTCGAAAGCTTGATGGGTTAAGTATTCCAGAGGTAACCTTAACAGGGGAGTGGCAGTTTGAGCATCAGTGGGCGTTTGCATTAAGTTTTACCCGCGCGCGGAATCCCGCCACGATCCATTTTTGCGACAATGGCGACAAAGAGCGTATACAGCAATGTTATGAAGCAATGTTATTTACACGAAAATTAGTAAATGACACGCCAGAAGATTTGTCTCCAGAGAATTTAGCTCAGCGTGCCGCAGAGTGGATTAAGTCACTTTCACCCGATGCAGTCAGCTATTCCATGACCACCGGTGAAGAACTCGCCGAAGCGGGGTGGATTGGTATTTATAATGTTGGTCGCGGAAGTGATCGTCCACCGGTGCTTTTAGAATTAGACTATAATCCAACCGGCGATGCTAACGCTCCGGTGACCACGGCGCTTGTGGGCAAGGGTATTACATTCGATAGTGGTGGTTATTCTATTAAATCCAGCGAAGGTATGCTGGATATGAAGTGTGATATGGGAGGAGCCGCCACTGTCACCGGAGCGCTAGGCTTGGCCATTTCACAGGGGCTCAATACCCGCGTTAAATTGTTTTTGTGTTGTGCAGAAAACCTCATCAGTGGTCACGCGTATAAACTTGGTGATGTGCTCACCTATAAGAATGGGGTGACGGTTGAGGTAGTTAATACTGATGCAGAAGGCCGCTTAGTGTTGGCCGATGGATTGATGGCTGCGAGTGAAACCAATGCGTCATTAATTCTAGATGCAGCAACCCTTACCGGCGCTGCGACTGTAGCGTTAGGCAATGATTATCATGCGGTCTTCAGCATGGATGACCGTGTTAGAGAAGCGATGCTTGAATGTGCGAAAGCAGAGTCAGAACGTTTCTGGCCGCTGCCGCTAGAACAGTGGCATAAAGATCGCTGTCCTTCGCCCTTTGCAGACACGGCTAACAGCCGTCCGCAAAAAGGTGGCGGCGGAGGCGGCGCTTCAAATGCAGCAGGCTTTCTGGCGCGGTTCGTCGATCCGCAAGGCAAAGGATGGATTCATCTGGATTTAGCGGCAGCATACCATGGTAAAGGAACCGCTGAAATGCCGGTGGGGGCCAGCGCCGTAGGCATCCGCTCAATTGCTGCATTATTAAGACAGCAAGGCTAAAAGAAACTCAGCCCGAATTGAATGATTCGGGCTGAATTCGTGACGCTGTTTTTTACTTAAATGAATTAAATTCCACCCAGGCGCTCGGCCAACACTTTATAACGTTCCACATCGTCTTTATCAAACAAAGGATTGCCTTCTATATCCTTGTCTTTAGACACCAACAAGCTTTCGCGTTCGAGCCGTTGCACCCTAGCTTCTTTAATTTCCAAGTAGGCGGCGACTTCTTTTACGGTCATTAAACTCATTTCTTATTATCCTTTTCGGAGTGATAGTATTAGTTAAGCGTAAATGCGACAATTTGCTAAGATTTTTGTGAGTCCAGCTTTTAATTGAGCAATCTGATACGTAATTTAACGTTTAAAACAAAATAGTAACAGTATTTTTACCAGTTGGGGAGACTGTCAGTTATGGATACATGGTCGGCCGCAGTTATGTTATTTCTGATCATGGACCCGCTAGGTAACCTGCCGGTCTTTATGTCGGTTTTAAAAACTATCGAGCCTAAACGGCAACGCTTTATTTTAGTGCGTGAGTTATTGATTGCACTGGCTATTCTGTTCATCTTTTTGTTCAGTGGGCAGGCTCTACTCGACTTTTTAAACGTACGGCAGGAAACAGTTAGCATTGCAGGTGGCATCATCTTGTTTTTGATTGCCATAAAAATGATTTTTCCTACTACCGGCAATGCGACCGGGCTGCCTGTAGGCGAAGAGCCCTTCATCGTACCCTTAGCTATTCCGATGATTGCAGGACCATCGACGATGGCGGCGTTGATATTGTTGGCTAATCAGAACCCTGATCGCATGCTGGACTGGACCTTCGCCTTAGGGGCTGCCTGGTTAGTCAGTGCGATAATTTTACTGTTTTCCGGCTTGTTCCATAAACTATTGGGTGAGCGAGGGTTAACCGCAATGGAACGATTAATGGGCATGATATTGGTGATGATCGCTATTCAGATGTTGTTAGATGGGGTGGGCAGTTACTATACCCCTCAAATAGGAATGAAATAATGACCAACAAGCTAAATACGTTTGCCCGGGTGCGCGAACTTGAGGGATGGAAAGCGGTGGCATTCAGCGCAGCTTTATTGGAGCGTATGGTGCCAAATTATGAACTTTTTTGTAGCGCCAATGAGATTGAAGAACGAGATTTACTGCGCAAGTGTTTGGATCTGGTGTGGGAGTCGTTATTAAGCCCGAAAAGTAAAATCAATTTTTCATTACAACTTGAAAAAGTGGAAGCCGCCACACCGGATATAGCAGATCACGATTCGTTTGGGGTATATCCGGCAATTGATGCAGCGATAGGTGTCGCAGCCTGCCTCAATTTAATTTTGAAACAAGATTTACAAGGCGCTGTGGTTATTAGCAAGCTTTCTCAGGGTAGCGTGGAAAATTATTTACTTGCTATGGGAGAGGCAAGAGATGAAACCGTTCGAGCCCATCCATTAATGGAGTTTGAAATTGAAGTGCAAGGACAGTTGCTGGCGTATTTAAGCGCTGCTACTCACCAAAAAGATGCCTGCAGGCATGTAAAACAGCTCGCGCTGGAAGAGGGGATTTCGAACTTGGGTATCGTTATTGATGATGAAGCAGCAGACAGCTGACCTGAGCGGTTTGCTTTTGTTTAATCAAGGTTAAGCCCTCAGGAAGTTGCGGTAATGGCAACTGTGACTCCTGCTCAAGATAAATTAGTCCTCCTGCTTTTAGCAACTGATAGTGCATGATCACGTCAATCGCTTGCTGGGCTAGACCCTGATGAAAAGGCGGGTCGATAAAAATAATATCGAATGAGCGTGATATCGATGAGGCGATCTGTCGGGCATCCCCTTGTATGACCGAGGCGGAAGCTCCTAGTGCGTCGATATTTTCCTTGATCCTTTGCGCTGCCATTTTATCGTATTCCACGAAGGTACAATCTGTTGCATAGCGGGAGAGTGCCTCAAAGCCAAGGCCGCCGGAGCCGGCAAACATATCCAGTACCTGGGTATCCCGAATATCATGCATTAACCAGTTGAAAAGCATTTCCTTATTGCGATCCGTGGTGGGGCGTAATCCGTGGGTGTTGATCACCGGTAGCTTACGGCCACGCCATTGACCACTGATAATTCGAATCGAACCGGAGGTGGTCTTGGGATTGGCTTTTTTTGAGGCTCGCTTCATTAAGTCTGACAATGCTATGATAGGACAACTCCATGCCGGCAAGTGTAGCCTATTTTGTATTTTGATATAAGGAATTGTCCCTGCAATGTCCAAACTTTTTAACTGGTTTAAAAAGAACAAGTCACCTGAAAAAAAGTCTTCAGAGGAAGTGACTCATTTACAAGAAACACCACCTGAGTCAAGTTCAACAGCTTCTGAGCAAGAGCAACTTGTCACGCAGGAAGTACCCTCGGAAGCTAAAAAATCGTCAGCGGACGAAGCGTATTCCGCGCAAGAAGCCTCTACAGCGAAACGCACCAATACAAGTGAAACTCCCTTGTCGCCTCTTCAGCCAAACACTGAAGCAGGTACTGAAGCGGTGCAAGCGAACCCAATGGACGAGCTGCCCGAAGCTGCCGATGGACGCATTATTGAGCCCCATTCAGAAATGCAGGTTGAAACGGGCGATCAGGTGGCCCATACACTTGCTGAGCCTGAGCCTGAGCCTGAGCCTGAGCCTGAGCCAGAAAAACCTCGCCAGTCGCTATTTCAGCGTCTCAAAGCCAGCCTGGGGAAAACGCGCACCAATCTGGGCAGTGGTTTTGTTAATCTGTTCAAAGGAAAAACGATTGACGAGGACCTCTATGAAGAACTGGAAACACAATTATTGATGGCCGATGTGGGGATGGACACCACACAGAAAATTATCGATCAGCTCACTGATAGTGCCAAACGTTCTGATTTGAAGAACGCCGAAGCCTTGTATGGCATATTGAAAACGCAGTTACACGATTTGTTATTAAATGTGGACCAGCCACTTGATGCAGTGATGAGGACTCATCCCAGCGATCAGGGGCCATTTGTAATTTTGATGGTTGGGGTGAATGGTGTGGGTAAGACCACCACTATTGGAAAACTTGCCAAGCAGTTTCAGCAGCAAGGCAAAAAGGTCATGCTCGCTGCAGGTGACACTTTTAGGGCGGCAGCGGTAGAACAGCTTCAGGTATGGGGAGAACGTAACAATATCCCGGTCATAGCTCAACCTACAGGTTCAGACAGTGCGTCAGTACTTTATGATGCATTGGAGTCGGCTAAATCAAGAAAAATGGATGTGCTGATAGCCGATACGGCTGGGCGGTTGCAGAACAAAGATCATTTAATGGAAGAATTGAAAAAAGTCGTCCGCGTGATGAAAAAGCTCAATCCCAATGCTCCGCACGAAGTAATGATGGCTCTAGACGCTGGTACCGGCCAAAACGCAATTAGTCAGGCAAAACTGTTTAGTCAGGCTGTGGGTTTAACGGGTATTACATTAACTAAGCTAGATGGTACTGCGAAAGGGGGAGTGATATTCTCAATAGCGGATCAGTTTGGCATCCCAATACGTTATATCGGGGTTGGAGAAAGCATCGATGATTTACGCCCCTTTAACAGTGATGAATTTATTGACGCACTGTTTAGTGAAACCGAAAAATAACACGTAAAGAATAATAATAATAAGATGCAGAATAAATTTTTAGGGACGTTGCCATGATTAAGTTTGAGCAGGTTAGCAAGACTTATCTTGGCGGACAACGCGCGTTGAGCAAGGTGAATTTTCATATTGAGCCGGGTGAAATGGCATTTTTAACAGGCCATTCTGGGGCGGGGAAGAGCACCTTGCTAAAATTGATAAGCATTATGGAGCGCCCCACGGTAGGGCGCGTGCTCATCAACGGACATGACCTAAATACCATCACGCGCCGACAAATTGCTTTTATACGTCGGGATATTGGCATGATTTTTCAAAATCATCACCTGTTGATGGATAAATCAGTCTTTGACAACGTTGCTTTACCCCTGATTATTGAAGGTTACACTCGTAAAGAAACGTCCCGCCGCGTTGAAGCTGCACTGGAAATGGTCGGGTTGAGTCAAAAAGCAAAAAACTCTCCTTTGATGTTATCTGGCGGCGAACAGCAGCGGGTGGGTATAGCACGGGCAGTGGTTAATAAACCGCCCTTATTGTTAGCTGATGAGCCCACAGGGAACCTCGACCCTAAATTGTCGATGGAAATTATCAGCCTCTTTGAAGATTTCAACCAAGCAGGTGTATCTGTGTTTATAGCCACTCACGACTTGGGGCTGATTGCGCGCATGCGTTACCGTACGTTGACCTTACGCCATGGCCAAATGATAACCGATGGACTTAACGAAGATGAGGGGGCCTGGCAGTGAGTTTATTGTTTAAAGGACGCTCCCAAGGCGCCAGTGATGTGCGCATCGGTTTAGCGCAACAATTTACTATGTTAATGGTGAGTCATCTCAGACAGGCATTGAACAGTTTAGGGGAGTTATGGCGTCAGCCTACGGCCTCGATTATGACAGTAGCGGTATTGGGGCTCAGTATTACGCTACCCAGTACTCTCTATATACTGGTCAAAAACACTGAAAAAATTAGTGCTGGTTGGGATCAGGCGTCAGAAATTTCACTTTTTCTTACTGCGCAAACCACCGCAGGTAATGCCCAACAGTTGTTGGCTCGTCTTTCCACATGGGAAGAGATCGATTCTACCGTGTATGTTCCCGCTGATGACGCATTAAAGGAATTTCAACAGCTTTCCGGCTTAGGCGATGCAGTAGCGTATCTGGAAGCTAATCCTTTGCCCGATGTGATTTTAGTGCGACCGACAGAAAAATTTGCGGGCCCCACTGCCGCAGCAGCGCTGTTAGAAAAACTTAAGCAACAGCGTGAAGTGGACATAGGAAAATTGGATATCGAATGGTTAGAACGCCTCTATGCACTACTCGATATTGCTCGTGAGTTAGTCTCACTCATTGGCATTTTGCTTTTCTTAGCCGTCGTTTTAATTATTGGAAATACAATAAGACTGAATATTCTGAACAAACGCGATGAGATTGTGGTGATGAAGCTGATCGGTGCTACCGACTCTTTTATTCATCGACCCTTTCTCTACACCGGGTTTTGGTACGGACTATTAGGCGGACTGCTGGCCTGGTTAGCGGTCATCATCATTTTATGGTGGATGGACAGCAGTATTGAAGCATTTGCAGCCTTGTATCAAAAGGATTTCGATATTACGGGATTAACAGGCACTGCGCTGTTAACCATGTTAGCGTTATCTGTTGGATTAGGTTTGCTCGGCTCAATGATAGCCGTTCAACGGCATGTGCGAGAAATTGAGCCTAGCTAACTATTAAGAGAGTCTGGCGGGTAACAAAACGACCCTGTGGCCCACTTCTCCACGAAGGAGAAAACCCCGCTAGTGGCGGGAACAGGTACCATCCTCATTTACCAACAAAAGTCGGGGTATTATTATTCGACTGTAGTGAGCGCACCCTTATCCCGGTAGATGCCGTAGGTTATCCTGCAGAAATACAGGCCGCTTTAATAGGCTCCCTCGTCAATTCTGAATCAAACTTCGATTAAATTTATAGTGGAATGCAGCTTTGTCGAACTGAAAAGGGGCACGTCATCGGGAACCTTATTCAGCGTCAGTCATGCCATCTAACTTCATTTTGACCTCTTGCATGGGGTATCAGTGGCAGGATATTGTGAGCAAAGTGCTACGAAGTGGCTAATCACTTTTTACTTATCACCTATAGCGTGAAATATCAGTTGTTAATCCGCCGTGGGCGCGTCACCTGAGGTGCAAAGCGCCACTGCGAAGCGAGTGGCTTAGGCAAAAGCCCATGACAATGCGCTCTATACGTTACTGTCAATCAAACAAGCGTGCAGCGCTGCCTTCCCCATAACGTTTCGTCCATACAAAGCCAGACTTGAGAAGGGGCGCACTCATGGCGCTATTAAAAATGATCGTGCGGGATAACAGATGTTGGCCGTAGTTGGCTGACATTATTTAGTTGTCAATGTCAGCTTTGTACGGTTATCGAATGGCCGGACGGGGAAAATAAGCCGAAATGGCGTTTTTAATCCCATTACCCCAGACTATTGCCTGATTATATAAACTATGTAAGTGCTTCTGGTCGATATCGAGAATCTTGGCTTGTTTCACCACGTTTAACCATAATGCGCCCTCGAAAGCTCTGACTAACTGAAGATAGCTTCTGAACTCCTTGTCGTTACCTAGTAAAGCATCATTAATGCTATCGGTCAGCGGTAATTGTTTAAGAATATCTTCCATATTCTGGTCGAGTAAACTGTCCAGCATTGAAAACAGCCCCACCAAAAAACCTATAGGAGGGTTGGTGTTGAGTTTTCTTTCCTGCGACACTAAATCGAAAAACTTAGCGCGTACCAATGACATATGGATGAGTTCTAGGGGCTTGTCATCCCCTAAGTTAGCGAGAGAAAGAAGGGCAATAAACTTCTTGATCTCAATTTCGCCCATATAATTTAGCGCATGTTTTAATGAAGTTATTTTATAGCGTTTATTGATAGTGGGGTTATTAATAAACTTCAATAAAATATAGCTTAATGCCGCATCCCGTTCGATGATCTGATTAATTCGGTTTAAGTCAAAATGGGACTGGGAACTTTCGCCCATCAGGTCTACCAGATTCATTTTAGAAGCGGGCAGTTGACGTTGAATCCGAGTCTCGGGCTGGGCGAAGAAATAACCCTGAAATAAGTCAAAACCTAAATCGCGGCAGGTATTAAATTGGTCATGTGAGTCAACCTGCTCCGCCACCAATCGGATATTAGAATCTAAAAAGCGCGGGATGTTTTTTTCAATCAGTTCAAAGCGGCTTTTTGAAACATCGACCTTAACAATATCAATTAACGGAAAAATTTCATGTTTTCCACTGATCAGCATTGGGTCATCAATAGCAAGCTTAAAGCCTAATTGCTTTATATGTTGGCAGGCCTCCATTAATCCCGCTTGTAACGAGGGATTTTCGGTAATCTCTACCACTACCGTTTCCGGATTAAGCGATGTTGGGAAGCGGGAGATCAGCGTGTCAGAGCTAAAGTTGATGAAAGACGTTTTTTCACCACATATATCATCCAATCCAAGGGCATGAAAACGTTGTGAGATATAGCGTACTTTTTCCGGGTCTAAGTCGGGAAAGGTTCCACCTTTTCCATCCCTGAAAAGGAGCTCGTAGGCAAACACATCTTTTTCCCGATCGAGGATCGGCTGTCGAGCGATAAAGGCAAACATGTTAGTGAAAGGATTCCTCACGACAAACACTTCTTTTATTATAGTTATGGTAGTGCCCACATCTGGGGATAGCGGGGCGTAACTATCACTTTACCCTACGGTTAAATTATAATCTACTTTTTCCCGTTTAAGAGGGGTGGCTGCGCCTTGATTTAATGAACTGCTTCCGAGCTATGGCATCCTACTCATTTACGCAAGATCGCATTGAGCGGCCCCACTTTATTGACTCATTATAAAACGCGTGTAACAAGGTTTGTTTAAGTTTATGTTTTGCAGATAATTTTTTGATTTCTGCCCAGTTTGCACATTCAAAATGTTTAACCATAAGCAGACAATCTTTAAGTAGGTTCTGTCTCCCACACAGCGCATCTTTCACTTGTTCACTGATAGGTATTTTTTTCATTAACTCTTCCATGGGTTGCTCTGTCAATGCGTCCAATAGGGACAAAAGACCGGTAAGAAATCCTGTGGGTGGGTTCTCCTTTACGTCCAGCGCCAGAGAAACCAGTTCACAAAATTTAGCACGAATCAATGACATCTCCATTAGCTCACTCGGTTTGCCTTCACTAAGATTGGCCAGCGCCAGCAACGCAATGAATTTTTTTACTTCAATTTCACCCATATAAGTCAAAGCGTGTTTGAGCGAGCTAATTCTGTTACGTTTATTAAACATTGGATTATTGATAAAGCGCAGTAACAGGTAGGTTAATGAGACGTCACGTTCTAGAATGGCGTTAACTTTATCAAAATCCATTTTGATAGATGCACTGGCTGTAAGTAGTTCCAGTAGCGTCACTTTCGAGGCTTCTAAAGCACGATGACGGACTATCTGTGGGTAGGCAAGAAAATATCCCTGGAAGTAATCAAAGCCCATCGCTTTGAATTTCTCGAAGTCACTATATGTTTCTATTTTTTCTGCTATCAGTTTTATGCGCTGTTGTTTAAGCTCTGGCACACGCTTTTCGATTTCTTCGTCACTCATGGTGGTAATATCAAACTTCACTATGCTGGTAAACGGAAGGAATGGCTTCCATTTGTCCGTTGCATCGAAATCATCCAGTGCCAGTTTGAAACCTAAACCGCGCAAATGCTTGCACGCACTCACAAGTTGTTGGTCGACTTTCACCGTTTCCAGTACTTCAATTACTACTTGAGAGGCGTCTAAAGAAGTGGGGAAGCGGTACATTAAGGTATCGCGATGAAAATTGATAAAAGCCAGCTTATCCCCGACAATCTCTTCCAACCCCAGACTTAAGTGGCTGGTAGCAAGTAGTTTTGAGGTGGCCTCATCAGGGGGAATATCAGGAAAACAATTTTTTTCACCGTCGCGGAAAAGCAGTTCATACGCATATACCTCTCGGTTTACGTCGAAAATTGGCTGGCGCGCAATATATGCAAACATAGTGCTCCTGTTCGTTTTCCGTCAATAATTCGTATTTAGTGTTAGTGTAACATTTTGTACCATGGTAACCGGTATAGCTACCTTGTCGCACGTTTTTTCTTATAATTTTCATCGTGTTGAATGAAAAAGTGTAGGGTAAATGTGGTTCCCTCTACGATTAAGATAGTTTAATCTACATGAGTATGGGAACTTTTTTATTACATAACTAGTCTTGATATTTAGTCAATACACTCTATATTTCTTTCTTTGTTGTGTAGAGACTTAAGTGAGACTCGCAAGGTACTTTTTGCAATGTTATACTTGGGCGTGTTTTAAATTGAGGTGAATATGAGCAACAATTTGCAATCTATGGCCCTGTCAGTACCTCATAATGGTAGTATTGAGGGGTATATTCAAGCAGTTAGCGGGATTGATATGCTTTCTGCGGCAGAAGAACGTGAATTAGCCACTCGCTTGCGTGAAGAAGATGATCTTGGCGCGGCAAGAAAGCTGGTCATGTCGCATCTGCGTTTTGTCGTCCATATTGCAAAATCGTACTCCGGTTACGGCTTACCTCAGGCTGATTTAATTCAGGAAGGTAATATTGGTTTGATGAAAGCGGTAAAACGCTTTGACCCTACCGTGGGTGTAAGACTGGTTTCATTTGCCGTGCATTGGATTAAAGCTGAGATTCATGAGTTCGTGCTGAAGAATTGGCGCATTGTGAAAGTAGCGACAACAAAAGCGCAACGTAAATTATTCTTCAATCTGCGCAAAGCCAAAAAGCGTCTTGGCTGGTTTACGCATGCTGAGGTGCAGACCGTAGCAGAAGAGCTGGGCGTCAGTACTAAAGAAGTGCTGCAAATGGAAGCACGTATGAGCAGCCAGGATCAGGCGTTTGATTTATCTGCCGATGATGATGAAAATAGTAATTTTGCACCAGTTCAGTTTCTTGAAGATAAAAGTGCTGATGTGGAAATGGACGTGATCAATAACGATTGGGATACTAACGCGTCAAAGCGGTTGTATTCAGCAATCAAAACGTTGGACGAGCGCAGTCAGGATATCATTGAAACCCGTTGGTTAGCCGATAACAAAATTACTTTACAGGATTTGGCAGACAAATATCAGGTGTCGGCAGAACGAGTTCGACAGATTGAAAAAAATGCGATGAAAAAACTTCAAGCTGCGATGGTAGTGTAAATTTATAACGCTAATTACGCACCTGTTGTGAGCGCAGAAATCACTGCGAATTTGAATAAATAAAAAACGCCTCTCGTTTAGAGGCGTTTTTTTATATCTTTGATACCTTCTTTTACGCCGCTATGGGCTTTAAAGCGGATAAGTTCTATTCTTCTTCAGCGTCCGACGACTTTTCTTTTTTAGGCGGTAATACCCAGTAAACGCCCTTGAACTCAGCTACCGGATCGTCACCATCCAGGATATCGACTTGCAATGTCAGTTTGGTCTTCTTATTTTTTTCAACCAATGCCAGTTTGCCGCTGAGCGATTCAATATTACAGATGGCCCGAGGCTTCCTAGTGATGGGTTTATGGTAATGAATATCCCCATCACCTAGCACAATATCACCGCGCACGCCTTTTTCCTTAAGTTGCAGAAAAATCATTCCCCATCCGGTGAGGGTGGATAAGGAAAAAATACTACCGGCAAACATAGTGCCATGAATGTTAATGTTTTTATTAAGTGAGGCGCGCGTTTCTAATGTTCTGCCTGTAAATTGGTGTATTTTTATGCCCATATGGTCGGTAATAGGGATGGTTTCAGACCAGGTTTTTTGCAGTTCTTTACACCAATTGGGGTGCATGACAAGCGAACTTAAGTCACTTAATTTTTTAACCATTTGCTGGCGGCGAAGGGTTCCCAGTTCGGTGGGAGCTTCACGTTCTATTGCAAAACCGCATGCAGTGAAGAAGGGGATGGAAATTTCCCGACTGTTGGTTACCGCTCTAATGGCGCCTAAGTCTCTCGCTACCGCTTCAAGCGCCCCCAGTATCATCTGGCCCAAGCCTTTACGCTGGAAGTCAGTATGTACTGCAATATGTCTGATTTGCGCTTCTTCTGCGGTATTAAGATGAACCCGGCCACATGCTACAATGTCGCCTGCCCCATTCACAATCATGCGATGTTCAGCAACCTGCTCGTATTCATCCTTCTCTGAACCAGGGGGGAAGTTCCACGGCTGCCTAAGATACGTCCAGCGAAAAGTAAAATAAGCTTCGAATTCTTCTTCGCTTTTGGGCTTTACAACTCTAAACACAGACAAACCATAATTTTAATCATAATAAACCCATTAAACATGAGCGGCACTAACGAAACAAGACCTTTATAATGAAACTGTTCCCTGGTGGCTGCTGCCCGCTATGCAAACGTGTCTACACAGATAGCTATATCGGCAAAGGTTTATTCATACCTCTAATCAAACTTGAAACGAAAAAGTGACCGGTCCATCATTAATCAAACATACCTGCATGTCAGCACCAAATGAGCCGGTTTGGGTGTGTACGCCTGTGGCAGCAAGTTTTGCGACAAACTCACTATATATTTTCTCGCCGTGTTCCGGGGAAGCGCCCTTGGAAAAACCGGGGCGATTGCCTTTACTGGTATCGGCAACCAAAGTGAATTGTGAGACCACTAATATACTACCGTTAATTTGCTGCACATTGAGATTCATCTTGCCCGCCTCATCGGCAAATACCCGATAGTGAATCACTTTTTTAATAAGTTTATCTATTTGTGCAGATCCATCTTCTCGTTCAACCCCAAGAAATAACAACAGACCGTGTTTTATTTGCCCGACCGTGCTGCCATCTACCTTCACACTGGCCTGACTGACGCGCTGGATAATTCCCCTCATTGCTGCTCCTTAATAAAGCGCGCCATATCACGTGTAGCCCGACATAAGGCATAGCCGATCCCTGGCTCTGAGGTACTGTGCCCTGCATCAGGTACCATTTGTAACCTGCTATTAGGCCATGCCTGGTGTAACAAGTATGCACTGTTAGGTCTGCACACCATGTCATAACGCCCATGTATCAAAATTGCGGGTAGATGGGCAAGTCGGTGAATATTCTGCATGATGTAATTTTCTTCTATAAAACAGTTATGCATTAAATAATGACATTCCAACAGAGCCAGCCCGGTCACCAGATGAATGGGATATTGCGCAGTTAACTCTCCCGTGCCGACGGGCAAGACTAACCGTGAAAGTCTTTCTTCCCAGCAGTACCAGCGCTTTAAAGCGGCGAGCTTGTTAACTTCATTTTCACTGGCAAAAATTTCGCTATAAGCATGCAGAATCGAAGAGGAGGTAACAGGTGAAGAAATTCCGTGGGCAAATTTCTTGAAGTATTCTGGGAAAAATATTGCACCACCACCCTGTTCAGATACGAACCAGTCAATATCCTCCTGCCGCCCTAAAAAAATGCCACGTAAGATCAAACCGAACACGGCTTCCGGTTCATCCATCGCGTATAATAATCCGAGCGTGGTGCCCCACGAGCCCCCAAAAACTACCCATTTATCAATATTAAGGTGCTTGCGTAGGCGACAAATATCGGCCAGCAGATCCTGGGTGGTATTTTGCCTTAAATCGCCAAACGGTCGCGAACGTCCACAGCCTCGTTGTTCAAAACCAATGATGCGATAGCGGCTTGAGTCGAAAAAGCAGCGATAGTTTGGCGATAAGCCCGCGCCCGGCCCGCCGTGCAGATAGACCACGGGGATCCCGTCAGGATTGCCACTTTGTTCATAGTAGATTTCATGATGGGAATCGGTTTTTAAGTACCCACTATGGTAAGCGGCAATATCTGGATAAAGTCGTTTCATTTTATTTCAGCTCATTGTGTGCCGCTTAAAATTAGTATATTAATGAAACACATTCTAATCATAAATGCGAGAGAGATAATATGGCAGGTCAAGGTTCAGGCGGTAACGTAATCGCGGCAATTTGTAGTTTCTTCATTCCCGGATTAGGCCAATTAGTGCAAGGAAGAGTATTAAGTGCATTGATGTTCTTTGTTGTGTGTACTATTTGTTACACATTGTGGGTAACAGTCATTCTAATATTTCTCTGGCCGGTTGGGGTAATTTTTCATCTGTGGTCAATTATCAGTGCGGCCAGATATCGAGGATAGGAGCTTTAGGTAATGAAAACGCGCTCGATAGCATTTTGCTTGGGCCTAACTCTACAGGCTTTAGGTGGATGTCAGTCCGCCTATTACGCCGCATGGGAAAAAGTAGGCGTTGAAAAACGGGAAATCATGGTCGATAGGGTAGAGGATGCCCGTGAATCGCAAGAGGATGCCCAGGAACAGTTTAGCTCTGCTTTGGAAGAATTCAGTGCACTAATTAACTTTCAAGGCGGCGAACTGGAAGACGTCTATGATAGGTTGAGCGATGAATATGAAGATAGCAAAGCTGCTGCCGACGAGGTCTCCAATCGCATAAACAAAGTTGAGTCTGTTGCAGAAGCTTTGTTCAATGAATGGGAAGATGAGCTGGAAAGGTATCAAAACGATAATTATCGTCGTAGCAGCGCGCAGCAGTTGCGTGATACCAGACGAAAATACGAAACCATGCTAAGTGCAATGCGCAAAGCCGAAGGTACCATGGCCCCAGTGCTAAGAAAGTTAGAAGATAATGTTTTGTTTTTAAAGCATAATTTGAATGCCAGTGCGATTGGCTCGCTGGAAAGTGAACTAACGGTGATGCAAGCAGATATCCGCATACTTATTCGTAACATGAAAAGCGCGATAGCTGAGTCTGACGCCTTTATTGCTTCTATGAAGTAAACACAGTAAAAAATTGATTAATCCGTACTGGAGTGAATAACTCATTTCAGTGCGAATGATCATTATTCATTGGGTAATTCCCTGGGTTCTTCACTGGCTTTATGGTGATCAAAGGTATCATTAAGGCTGCAGGTGAATTCCGCCCCGATTAAGACAACTATCCATGACAAGTATACCCACAAAAACAAGATGGGTAGGGTAGCAAGCGCGCCATAAATAATCTGGTACGAAGGAAAGTTGGTTACATAATAAGTAAAGCCGTTTTTGGTGATTTCGAAAAGGATGGTCGCCACTAATGCACCGGGTAACGCGTACTTAGGACTGACTCGGCGGTTCGGCACTAACATGTATAAAATAACGAATGCCAGCATAGTAGTCAGACTTGGTACCATCTTTAAAAAAGTTGTACCTAAACCAGGTGTATATTCTTCAGCAAACGTAGCGATTCCAGACAGATAAGATGTCACCACAACGCTGGAGCCGATAAGCATGGGGCTGAGTGTGATCACCATCCAGTAGATCGCGAGCGTATAAATTAACGGCCGCTCGCTGGGCGTTCGCCAGATCCGATTTAGGGTTTTATCCACATTAGAAATAAGCAATAAGGCCACAACCAGCAAGGACAGAATGCCGATAGCACTCATTTCGGCCGCATTTGATACAAATGACAAAATATGTTCATGAACCACATCACTGGCAGTGGGGACAAAATTGGTAAAGATAAAATGCTCTAATTTACTTCTCACGGATGCAAAAGCGGGGAAGGCGGACATCATGGTGAACGTCACCATAATAAAGGGTACGAGCGACAACAGGGTAACATACGCTAAATGCCCCGCAGATATAGTAATGTTATCGCTGGCACAACGTTGAATAAAAATACGCCCAAAATCGCGTATACGGCGATGGTGTTTGTGCCACATGGTCTTCATACGTTCTGCATTCACATTACACTCCATTTGCTAGCGGGATGGATACCATACTATTTTTATCCAGCACTACGCATAAGTGTAACGGCTTGTTCAAATAGGTAAAACTAAATTTTCCTCAACAAGGCGGGTGGTTCGATTGCGCTTTGTTCCCGTTTGCCCAGCATGTGGCAAATCGCGTAACTTAATTCACACCGATTTAAGGTGTAAAAGTGAAAATGTTTTACCCCTTCTTTGGCCAGTACTTTCACCATGTCCAGTGCAATATTGGCACCCAATAAATTACGTGTAGTCTGATCGTCTTTGTTTAAACCATCGAACGTTCGATGCAACCATCCAGGAATATGCACATTGGTAAAGCCGGCGAATTTTAATAAGGTGTGGTAATTGGTGACCGGTAATACCCCTGGTACTATGTCCAAATCTATCCCAGCTGCCGCAGCACGATCTCGGAATCGTAGGAACACACTGGTGTCGAAAAAAAATTGCGTTATGGCCTCGGTCGCCCCAGCTTGCGCTTTGCGTCTTAAATTCAGTAAGTCGAATTGTGAGTTTGGCGCTTCTGGATGCTTCTCAGGATAGGCTGCAACTGACACATTAAAATCTGCCACCTCTTTTAACAGTTCAACCAGTTCTGCTGCGAACATCTCTGTCTTACTCACGCCGGGGGGTAAGTCTCCTCTTAAGGCAACAATATGTCGAATGCCTGAATCCCAATAATCTTTAGCAATTTGGCGAAGTTCTTCTTTGGATGCATCCACACAGGTTAAATGGGGGGCGGCTGGTATCCCTGTTTCCTGGTGTATTCTTTTCACCACCTGGTGGGTTCTGTCACGTTCGCCGCTATTTGCGCCATAGGTAACCGACATATATGCAGGCTTTAGTGGCGCCAGTCGTTCTACCGATTTCCACAGCGTCTTTTCCATTTGTTCGGTCTTAGGCGGAAAAAATTCGAACGAGACATCGATATCGGTTAACTCAGCCAACGACTGATTTAACGCATCTATTCCTTGTGCATAGGAGACCATGAACTACCCTGCCTTTCTTGTAGACGTTTAGACGTCCAAAGTATGGGATATATGGATAGACGTCAAGAAGTTTACACCGCTTAATTGACCTTTTTTAGATATTGGTTAGAATTTCCAGTCATAACGATACCCTATAAGAAAATAATGAGACCCTTATGGCAGAATGGAACGGTAAATATATTCATCCGTACGCAGAGCATGGTAAAAAGAGTGAACAGGTTAAGAAAGTGACCGTCTCTATCCCCACCAATGTGTTAAAAGTGCTTACCGACGAGCGTACGCGCAGGCAAATCAATAATTTGCGACACGCCACTAATTCAGAACTTTTGTGTGAAGCCTTTTTACATGCATTTACCGGGCAGCCCTTGCCTGACGATGAGGATTTACGAAAAGATAACCCTAACCGCATACCTGCAAATGCACGTAAAATTATGGAAAAAATGGGCATTGACCCAGATTTGGGAGGGGAAGATTAACAGTATCAGAATTGGTGCCAGATAATTTCCAGCACCTTTTTGCCTTTAGGCATAGCTTTCCGGTAGGGTGTCAAGACGGGCGACGCCAGACTCGATAGCCGCCACTGCCACAGCTTTTGCAATACGCCCGCACAAGCGAGGATCCATTGGTTTGGGGATAATGTAATCTTTACCAAACGTTAAGCTGCTGCTCTTGCTCGCTTTTAGCACTTCCTCAGGAACCGGTTCTTTGGAGATAGAGCGAATGGCTTCCACCGCCGCCACTTTCATTTCATCATTGATAGCGCTGGCACGCACATCCAGGGCGCCTCTGAATATGAACGGAAAACAGAGTACGTTATTCACCTGATTAGGGTAATCGGAACGACCCGTAGCCATAATTAAGTCATCCCGGACACTGTGGGCCAGTTCGGGTTTAATTTCGGGATCGGGATTAGAGCAGGCAAACACGATAGGCTTATCGGCCATGAGTTTTAATGCCTCCGCAGAAAGCACATCCGGACCTGACACGCCAACGAAAATATCTGCGCCTTCCATGACATCTTCCAGCGAACGTTTATCAGTATTGTTCGCAAACAACTTTTTATGCTCGGTTAGGTCTTCGCGTCTGGTGTGTATAACCCCTTTGCGATCGAGCATGTATATGCGTTCGCGCTGGGCGCCACACTTGATCAGCAATTCCATACAAGCTACGGCCGCTGCCCCCGCCCCCATACATACGATTTTTGCAGTCTGAATATCTTTGCCTTGGATTTCCAGCGCATTTAGCATGCCTGCTGCGGTTACAATGGCCGTGCCGTGCTGGTCGTCATGGAAAACGGGAACCTTACAGCGTTTTATCAACTCTTGTTCAATTTCAAAACACTCAGGTGCTTTTATATCTTCTAAATTGATGCCGCCAAAGGTATCCGCAATGTTAGCGACAGTATTGATAAACTCTTCGGTCGTGCGATGCTTAACTTCAATATCAATGGCGTCGAGGCCCGCAAAGCGTTTAAAAAGCAGTGCTTTTCCTTCCATAACGGGTTTGGATGCTAAGGGACCGAGATTACCCAACCCCAAAATAGCCGTTCCATTGCTGATCACCGCTACCATATTTCCTTTAGCGGTATATTTATAGGCGGCGTCCGCATCTTCTGCGATTTCACGCACAGGCTCTGCTACGCCTGGACTGTAAGCCAGTGCGAGATCGTCTACGCTGTCAGCAGGTTTGGAAAGCTCCACTTTTATTTTGCCTGGAGTGGGATAGGCGTGATAGTCCAGTGCTCGTTGTCTGAAATCTGACATTATGGCAATAGTCCTTACTGTGTAGGGTTGGTAAAAACGTTGTTATGCAATTTTTATGAACGCTGCTGGTTTTTTTATATTCAAGCCTGTGAACAAACTCAAATTAGAGCATACAGCGGATAGTGACAACCATTCAATATTGCGAATTTCAAATGGGCGGAACTCTATCACACCTTTGTTTCCTCAACATATCAGATGAGGGATAAGGATTTAAAGTATCTTGGAAGGAAAATCAGCGAAAGTAATTGTTTTCAATTTTAGGCATTCACAAGGATTATGAGTAGTGCCTTTACAAAAAAAACGCCGGCTGAAAGCCGGCGTCTGCAAGAATTTTGTTATTCACACAACTCTTACTTTTTACCCAGCGCGCCAAAACGCTTCTTGAAGCGATCAACACGACCACCGGTATCAACGTTACGCTGCTTACCAGTATAGAATGGGTGACAGTTTGAACATACGTCCAGGTTAATATCTTTACCAAGAGTAGAACGAACTTTAATAGTGTTACCACAAGAACAGTTTGCAGTAATTTCTTCGTAATCCGGATGGATATCTTGTTTCATGGTTTACCTCAAAAAAAGGCCGTATCGCTATCCGACCCGCAGTCGAACACCATACGCTATTAACAATTGCGTAGTTTCAGATGAAACCCCGCCAATAAAGGCCGCGCATAATAATGGAAGCTCAAGTTTTGGTCAAGTTATTTATCTTTACGTTAGAGGCTAATCATGAGCTGAGATTATCCTACTACTCTGTTATTTATTCGGTATGATTAAGTCATCAAATTGGTGTCGCCCTCGGAGTTGGTCAGGATTTCATGTCGCAGTGGTTTATAGAAGTAGCCGTACCTGTACCTTTACGTCAAACATTTACCTATCTCTCTGGTAGTATGTTGGAGAAAGGTTGCCGCGTGAGTGTCCCGTTTGGGAAACGGACCTTGGTGGGCATCGTGATTTCCTCCCACTCGACTTATCACGGTAACGTCAATAAATTAAAATCATTACATGATGTACTTGATGCATCCCCCATACTCCCCCCGATACTGTTAACTTTGTGTGATTGGTTAACGCATTACTACCATCATCCCATCGGCGAAGTTTTTCATACTGCATTGCCTGTATTGTTGCGCAAAGGTGAGCCATTACCTAAAGATACGCATCTGCTTGTTGAAGCCGTTACTCCAAACGATGAGGCACCGACCGAACTTTTAGCGCGAGCGCCTAAGCAGCTTGCCTGTTGGCAATTCATTTCGCAGCATACAGAGCCGCTGGCAACAGTAAACAAACAGTTCTCCTCCGTGGTGGTGAATGCGCTCATTGAAAAGGGGGTAGCGCGTACCATTGAAAAGCCTGTGATGTCTGCTGGTTGGCGAACGAATTTACATCTAGCTGATAAGCCTACGGCAAATCGTGAGCAAGCTGCGGCCATCGCGGCGATAAATCACATTTCGGGCTTCTCAACCTTGCTGCTCGAAGGGGTCACTGGTAGTGGCAAGACCGAAGTGTATCTGCAGGCGTTGGAACAAGTGTTGCTAGCCGGTAAACAAGTTCTTATCCTGGTGCCGGAAATCGGCCTCACTCCGCAGACCGTAAGGCGTTTCATCACTCGGTTTGGTATCGATGTCGCCGTACTTCATTCGCAAGTCACCAATACAGAAAGATTAGTGATTTGGCAGCGGGCCAAGGAGAATAAAATTGGTATCATAATTGGTACCCGCTCAGCCATCTTCACGCCGTTTGAAAATTTAGGAATGATCATTCTGGATGAAGAACACGACGATTCTTTCAAGCAAACTGACGGGTTGCGATACCATGCCAGAGATCTGGCCGTCATTCGGGCAAAAAACGAAGGTATTCCCTTGGTGTTGGGCTCCGGTTCACCTTCGTTGGAATCATTAAACAATGCATTAAATAAGCGCTATCAGCATGTGCTGTTAACGGCGCGCGCTGGGGCGGCAGTTATGCCCACCCAGCACTTACTCGATGCTAGAGAACAACCCTTACAGTATGGCTTAGCTGCTGGGACCATCGCCATTATCAAGTCGCATCTGGAGGCAAATAATCAGGTACTGGTATTTATCAATCGAAAAGGCTACGCGCCCGCGCTGATATGTCACCGCTGTGGGCATTCGGCAGAATGTCATCGCTGTGAACAGCCATTTACCGTATATCAAAAGCCGCCTCGCTTACAATGTCAACGCTGTGAAAAAACCAAGCCGGTGCCGCTAAGGTGTGCCGCCTGTGGAAGTAGCGAACTCATCCCCTCTGGGGCGGGCACCGAGCAAATTGAAGCGGGACTGGCACATTTGTTTCCGCAATATTCACAAGTGAGGATCGACAGTGACTCAGTAAGAGGGAAAGATAAACTTGCAAACATTTTGAAAAAGGTAGACCGTCAGGAATATCAACTGCTTGTAGGTACGCAAATTCTTGCAAAAGGTCATCATTTTCCCCATGTCACGCTGGTGGTGGTGTTAGGTTGCGACGGCGCCCTTTACAGTGCTGATTTTCGAGCCCCGGAAAAACTGGCGCAATTAGTGACTCAACTCGCGGGTCGCGCGGGTCGCGCAAGTAAGCCTGGCGAAATGTGGTTACAAACTCATTCTCCAGAGCATCCTCTGTTGCAGGATTTGATATGCAATGGCTATCAGGCATTTTCCCGCTACCTCCTTCAAGAAAGGCGCCAAACCGGATTACCGCCGTATAGCGTTCAGTGTGTACTGCGGGCAGAAGCCGTCAATGCAGAGTTGTCCTACAATTTTCTCATGCAGTCGCGTCACTACTTGGATACGCTAAATACACTACAGATGGTTGGGCCTATCCCTGCGATGGTGGAAAAAAAACAGGGGCGTTACCGCTTCATGCTCATTCTTTCTGCAAATAAGCGTTCAGTACTTCACCATGCGCTTAGAAATGCACTACCCAGCATTACCCAGTCTGCGCTATCCTCGAAGGTGAGGTGGTCTATTGATGTGGACCCGATGGATTTTAATTAGTGCTATTCCGGCGTGAAAATAACTTTCAAATCAGATGATGGATAAGTGAGCAGCATTTTTCGTTTATCCACGTTACACTGTGGGCCTCAATTGTAATCTACCCTAAGTTTGGAAAATACGCCGTTTATGGCTCAAAAAGATTATGTATCTCGTGGGCGAACTCCTCAAAAAGGTAACAAAAAGAGCCCAACTAAAAAATCGCCGGCCAAAAAGCAAGCGAACATAAAAGCTGATACCTCCCATTCGGCCGCCTTACCATGGGTAAGGTTAATCGTAGTGGTGGCATTACTAGTGGGATTTGTTGTCTTTTTATGGACAATAAAAGACTCCGCGAAACAAAAAGTAGATGCGCCGGTTTCGATTGACGCTAATAAAGATAAAGATGATCTGCCACAGCTTCCGGAAGAGGAATGGGAGTACATCAAATCCCTCCCAGGGTACGAGGTTGAGGTCGATGTAGCCGAGCAGGAGAAATCTGATAAGCGCTATTTAATGCAATGCGCCTCTTTCAGAACTCGTTCTCAGGCCGAAGAAATGAAAGCCACTATTGCCTTTCAGGGATTGGAATCCCAGATCCGGCCTAGCACAGGCGCGAATGGAGAATGGTTCAGGGTCATCCTTGGGCCATTTGAGACTAAGCGCGATGCTGAACGCGCCAAACATACCTTGCGCAAAGTGAATATCGCTACCTGCCAAATCTGGTTCTGGAATTTATAGTTTTTACGGAAAATCAGGGCATAGTAAAACAACTATGCCCTGACCTTGAAAACCTGCCAACGCTCCCCCACATATCCTTACAGCATAAAACTTCAGCTACTGAAGTAACTCTTCAAATTCATTAAAGTGGGGAATTTACGTGACCACAATTGTTTCAGTCAGACGTGACAACCAGGTAGTGATGGCGGGTGATGGCCAGGTTTCCCTGGGCAATACCGTAATGAAAGGTAATGCGCGTAAAGTGCGTCGTTTGTACCATAATAAAATACTCGCAGGATTTGCCGGTGGGACTGCGGATGCGTTTACCTTATTTGAACGTTTCGAGGCCAAATTAGAGGCCCATCAAGGCCAAATAACCCGGGCGGCAGTCGAAATGGCCAAAGACTGGCGTACCGACCGAATGTTGCGAAAACTTGAAGCATTACTGGCGGTAGCAGATGAGAATGCTTCTTTTATTATTACGGGGAACGGTGACGTGGTTCAGCCCGAAAATGATTTGATCGCGATCGGATCTGGCGGTCCGTACGCGCAGTCAGCTGCCACCGCCCTCTTGCAAAATACTTCGCTAAGTGCAAAAGAAATCGCTGAAAAAAGTCTAACCATTGCGGGTGATATTTGCGTATTTACTAATCATAGCCAAACGCTTGAAGTATTGGATTATTAAGTCTAACCCATTTTCATAACGCCTGCCTTCAGGGTAGGCATGAACAGAATTTTATAGAAAAAGGTTATATATGTCTGAGATGACACCTCGCGAAATAGTGCACGAACTGGATCGTCATATTATTGGTCAGCAAGATGCGAAGCGTGCTGTATCTATTGCGCTGCGCAATCGTTGGCGTCGCATGCAGTTACCAGCGGAATTGCGACAGGAAGTTACCCCTAAAAATATCCTCATGATAGGGCCCACAGGAGTGGGTAAAACCGAAATCGCACGGCGTTTAGCAAAGCTCGCTAATGCGCCCTTCATTAAGGTGGAAGCAACTAAATTCACCGAAGTGGGTTACGTGGGTAAAGAAGTAGAGCAGATTATTCGTGATCTTGCCGATATCTCGGTGAAGATGACGAAAGAAAATGCTATGGCTAAAGTAAAGCATCGCGCAGAGGAAGCGGCGGAAGAACGCATTTTGGATATCCTGATACCGCCCCCGGAAAATGCATGGGGTGAAAAGGAAAAAGTAGAGGATCGGGGCACACGCCAGAATTTCCGCAAAAAACTGCGTGAAGGCAGCCTGGACGAAAAAGAGATTGAAGTGGATGTGGCGCTTCCGCAGGTGGGGGTTGAGATTATGGCTCCGCCTGGGATGGAAGAAATGACCAACCAGCTACAAAGCATGTTCCAAAACCTTTCGGGAAGCTCAAAGAAAAAGAAGAAGCTCAAAATCAAAGAAGCCCGCAAGTTGCTGATTGAAGAGGAAGCCGCCCGTCTGGTCAATCAGGAAGATCTAAAAGAAATGGCCATTGAGGCGGTAGAGCAACACGGAATTGTGTTCATCGACGAGATTGACAAAATCTGCAAGCGCGAAGGTAATACCTCAGGAGATGTCTCCCGTGAAGGTGTGCAGCGCGACCTGCTGCCATTGGTAGAAGGGTCTACCGTGTCGACCAAGCACGGTATGGTGAAAACTGACCACATTCTGTTTATCGCCTCTGGGGCTTTCCAAATGAGCAAGCCCTCGGATCTTATTCCGGAATTACAAGGCCGCTTGCCTATTCGTGTGGAACTTTCTGCCCTTGCAGTAGGAGACTTTAAGCGAATCCTCACCGAGCCGAATGCATCATTAACGGATCAGTATATAGCTCTCCTTAAAACAGAAGGGGTAGATATTGAATTTACCGAATCGGGGATCCAGCGAATTGCGGAAGCCGCCTGGCAGGTGAATGAACGCACCGAGAATATTGGTGCTCGCCGCCTACACACAGTGCTGGAAAGGTTAATGGAGGACATTTCGTTTGATGCATCTGAGAAAAGTGGCGAATCACTCACAGTCGATGACGCGTACGTGAACAAGCATCTTGAGCAGTTAGTGGACAACGAAGATCTGAGTCGCTTCATTCTTTAAGTGCTTCTATGCGCACATCAATGGATGTGCGCGCTTCAAGCCATCAAATTTACTCTCTTTCTTCTTCCCCATAACATCAATGATAGGCCGTCAATTCGTTAACGAGCATTCGCGTTATCCCCAAACCGGTTTCTTGTTCAAAGCGCAAGAAATAAGGTGCAGGGTTAATTTCTAAAAACCAGTACGTGCCACCATCCTCTAATCGCCAGTCAATTGCACACCACACCATACCCATATCTTTGCACAGCAATAAGGATAGCCTGATGATTGCCTGGGGAAGAGAGTGTGGGATAGCCGCCGTTTCATCATCGGTACGATAGTCAATGTGATCACTGCTTAATTCCGCTGATACACATTGTTGACCGCATACGTAGGTGCGGATATTAGTTCCTTGGATGTAGCGTTGTAATGTAATGGGCCCGGAGGCTTTGAACTGGTCCCAATAATCTTCTGGTAATTTATTTGCCCACAGGTGCTGGGCTAACTCACCCCCGTACACCGGTTTAGCAATTATTCGAGAGTAGGCACTTACAAACTTTTCCGCGGCATGTACCACGTTGGTAATAATGGTTTCGGCCACATTCGCACCTAGTCTCTTGGCGTGAACTAGCTGTAATGGCTTAGATTGGTGATATCGAATAGACGACATACCGTTTACCCACCTTATGGGGGTGGCGTGGAATAAAACATTCAGTGTGGAGAGACAATTCTGCCGGGCAAACTCTCGCTGTGTGCGAGTAACTTTAGTCGGTTCCGGTAAATGAAACCTGTGCCAATAAACAGCGCTAATGTCAGCGAGAATAATCGGCTTATCGTTTACATATAGCGTGGTGTGATTATTGGTCACGTCAAAGTGCATTGAATGAGTCGCAGGGAAGTCGCCCCCATCGAAGATGAATGTCTGGTGACCCAAAGCTGCAAGGGTTCGCTCAATATGGGACACCTGGGGATCATCTGAACGGCCGAATATTATCAGAGACATTTTAAAGCTCCAAAGGACAGGGAATTGTCGCCTCGCAGGAGACGACGTTAACCATCAATATAAGTCGGGTAGATGACCCCCACCTTCTCCGATAGCCAAGGTAAAATAGCTTGGTGGCTTGATGGGAGTTACAGGGGGGGTGACCTGGGACAAATCAGGTAGTTTAGCTAAGCTACCGCCTGCAACATTCGCCGCGTCGGTAGATGAAAGGCTTATAAGATGTTGATTTTGATGTTTCATTAAGTTAAGTCCTCTTTAATATTATTAATTCACTGCACTCCATGCAGTAGGGGTAAGTTTACTTAGCGCATTAACAAATACAGCTGAACATTTAGCCGGTTTATTATTATTCGCTGCGGGTGCGCTTTCCGGATGCCCCGAAATGACATGCCAGCACTGAAACTACCTCCCTCAGGCTGAGAAACCACAAAAGATTTACGATTAAAAAAGTAAACAGCCCACTGGGCCATTCACCGCTAACCATTCTTAAAAAAACATGAGTAAGCGTCACCATACCGACTGAGATAACAGTGTATCGAAACATTAAATAGCGTAAGGGAGTCATAGATAGCGTGTTAAGTGGTGAATGATGGAGTTAGCGCAGCGACGTATTATTTCACTGCGCACGGTCACTAAATATCTGATGTCTGTAGCTGATATAGCTGCCTGAAATACGCTGCCATTAACGCAGCTCGATCCCGTATCTCCAGTTTTCGATAGATATTTGCGCAATGAAATTTTACAGTGCGCTCACTAATATAAAGTTGACTGGCGATGCGTTTATTAGGTAATCCTTCCATTATTTTATGGGCCACCTGAAGTTCTCGTTTAGACAGTTGGGATAGTTTATCTTCCATAGACTTATTGCATTGATTATCAAGCATCATGCTCTCCTTGTTGGTTAACCTTGTGTAGTTGGGCGTTGGGTTCGAGTAAGTGAAGCCGACCTTGCTGCAGTACGTAAACTTTTTCAGCTAGGGCGATAGTTTGCGGGCGATGCGCCACAAGAATTCTAGTGATAGCTAATTTTGCCAGGTTTTGATTGATGCGCTGTTCGTTGATGACATCTAAATGGCTACTGGCTTCATCCAGAAACAGAATTGAAGGCTTGCGGTAGAGTGCACGGGCTAATAAAACCCTCTGTAATTGGCCGCCCGACAGACTGCTGCCCATGTCACCCACAAGTGTTTGGTATTGCATAGGCATAGCGAGAATCTCATCGTGTATACCCGCTTGTTGGGCACACCCTATCATATGCTCAAAGTCCGCTGTTTCATCAAAGCAGGTAATATTATCGGCTATCGTGCCGCCTAAGCATTGATCCCCCTGCATCACTGAGGCTGTGTTTTTTCTATACCAGGCTGAACGATGAACCGCGTGGCCCGCGTACATGATATTACCCGAGCTGGGGGCGTCTAACCCCATCAAGCAACGCATTAATGTGGATTTACCCGCCCCGCTTGGACCGATAATCGCGATGAGACTACCTGGCTCCACTGTTAACGACACATCACTAAACACCGGGGGCTCGATATCACTGTAGCGATAACTGATAGCATCAATTTTCAGCGCTTGTGAAGACAGTGAACTCTGGCTTACATGCTTTGAAAAATCGGCGAGTACCGGCTCTTTTTCTGAGAACACGATATCCGCCAGGCGGTCAAAATGAACGCTCATCAACTTGAACTCAATAAATTTAGTAATCAGGGCGTCGGCAGAAGTGATAAAGCGGTTTTTGTAACTCATGAATGCGTACAGCATGCCTACAGTGAACACGCTATCCAGCACAAGCGTAGCAGCGAGATAAATGATGACGATATTCTCCAGTCCAAACATCAACTGGTTAATTGTGGTTGTGCTGATATCCCACTTACCCAAGCGAATATCAGCATTAATTACTTCGGTAAGCATGTTTTGCCACTGCCCCTCTCTTGAAGCCTCTTGGGAAAACTGCTTGACGGTTTGCACCCCACGCACCGATTCCATAAAGTGACTCTGTTCATTCGCTGAGGCTAAAATACGTTCCGCGTTTAAGCGTTTAATTACTGGTAAGATACTGATACGCAATATAAAATATAAAGCTGCTACAGCAATCACTACGAGGGTAAGTTGTACAGAGTAAACGAGCAACATACTTAGCGTAATAAGCGCCATTAGTCCATCTAGTACAGCAGTGACTACGCCAACCGTGAAAAATTCGCGTATGTGACTTAATGAAGAAAACCGGGACACCACATCTCCCACATGGCGTTTGCTAAAGTAACTGACAGGGAGTCGGATTAGATGGTGAAATACATTTGCTGACATTTGTAATTGCAGGCGGGATGACAGGCTTAACACTAAAAACTGTCTGCAAAGCGAAACGCCTGATTCAATAAGTAACAACAGACCGAATCCCAGTGCAAGAACAACCAATAAATCGTTTTGCTGGTTAATCAGTGCATCGTCAATTACCGTTTGCATATAGTAAGGTGATGCGAGCGCGAAAAGCTGGATGAGCAGCGAGAGTAAAAATAGAATAGTTAACGACCGCTTGAGTCCCTGGATATGTTGCCAGAAATGTCCCAATGATAATTTGGTTGGCGAAGGTTGACGTTGGAATTCTGAGGTGGGGGACAGTTCAAGCGCGATGCCGGTAAAATGCGTATCGACGTCTTCCCAGCATATCTTACGTTCACCCAGAGCGGGATCATTAATAAGAATACCATCCCGCTTTACTTTTGTGAGAACAACAAAGTGATGCATATCCCAATGTAAAATACAGGGCGTTTGTAATTGCTGAAGGTGGGAAATGTCTACTTTCAATGGGCGGGCAGAAAGCTGAAGTTGGCTGGCAATTTCGATAATTTGTTTTAACGAAGCGCCGCGCATTGATATCGCAAATCGGCCTCTCAGCGTAGTCAGGTCAGTGTGCTTTCCGAAATAACTTGTCACCATACCTAAGCACGCGAGTCCGCATTCTGCAGCTTCGGTCTGTAGTAATAACGGTACCCGACGATGGCTCTTCCAAGACAAAGTGTTTAACGCGCTAGACGCTATCGTACTCATCACACTCTCCCCGCCAAGCTAAACAGGGGTTCAAACAACCACTCTATTAGTGAGCGCTTGCTAACTTCAACATGTGCGGAGAAGGTCATACCCGCTTTCAGGGGTACATTTACCCCATAGGCCTGTATAAAATTTGATTCCACCGTGGCATTGACCACATAAACGGGCTCGTTAAACGCCACAGGAACCGCTTGCAACTCGCCGGGTAGTGAGACCGACTGTGCAATATCAATCACTCTTCCGGTATACACACCAAATTTTTGAAAAGGGAAGGCGTCGTAACGCAAATCGATGAGCTGCCCTGCTTTGACAAATCCAGCAGCACGTACGGGCACAATAAGTTTTGCGGTTATGGACGCATCAGGTGGTAAAAGAGTAAGCAGGGGCTTTTGGGGTTGTGAAAACTCTCCTTCAAACGCAAGCAGGTTTGAAACAATCCCGGCTTTTGGCGCTTTAATGACTTCGGTTTGCTGGCTATGCGTGGTGGCGATACGTTGATTAAGTTCCGAGAGAGCGACCTTAACGTCGTTGTTGTTTTGCTCGAATTGTAGAGTAAGCTGTTGAAATGCGAGTTTTTGGTCTTCTAGAGTATTGCTTAGCTGTAGCGTTTCAGCGTCCCATTGTGAAACGTCTTGTTGTAGGGCTAGATAGCTTGCTCTTATCCGCTGGGCTTCCTGGTACGACAACAGCTCCTTTTCAACCAAAGACACTGCAGAATCATAGTGCGAACGCGCCAGATCAAGCCGTTCCACCACTAATTTTTTGGTGCCATCCAGATTGGCAAGTCTTTGCTGAGTATTTTGCATAGATAAGCGGAGCGCGCGTTGCTCTGTTTGATAGTGTGTTTGTAGCACAGTCAGTTGATTATTGAGGGTCTTTTGTTGGGCGTGGTATTCCGTGATAAGTTTTTGCTCCAGGCTGCCGTCTAGTGTGACAGCACGGTTATCTATGGTGAGCAATGTTTGCCCAGCAGTCACATGCTGACCTTCTTTTACGTTAAGCATGGTTATTCTACCGCCACCACGGTGAGGATATACCCGAACAAGTCCCTGCGCGGGCTCAAGCCAGCCGCTTACCTGAGCCTGTTGGGCGTAATCATGAGTAAATAAAAAGTAAGCAGAAATCCCAACCCAGATGAATACAAAAAACGTGACCAAAAGTGCTGAAAAGTGTGGTAGCAAAATGACGTTACCATCAAGTTTCTGACGCTGAGACTCAATCGCCTCTTGCCGAAATAGCCCTTTACGCATACCGCTCTCCTTTTTGTCTGTAATAGTGAAGATTACGCAAAGCAAGTGAGTACCCAACCAAAGCCCAATCCTTTGGGCGATCCGCTTCCCTGGCATCGTAATCCATGACGCCTCCATCACGATTCAGTCAGGTACCCACTGTTTACGGTCAGCGTTCCCTGCTGACGGTTTTCAATGTAGTGGGCATGAGGCGAGGGCAGCTACATCCGTCAGGTCCAGGCTAAAAAATAGTCAGCCAAAGACGGCGATGGCCTGATCCTTACACAGCTTGTCTCAAATGTTACAGACGTTGGCGGCACGTTTTCAAAAGTGAATGTTGTTGATATTCACCATTAGCGGCATTTATTTATAAATGTGCTATAACAATTACACGTACCAGGTTTACTAACAAAATCAATAACAAGGATTTCGAATGTTTGTACCCAGCATGTTGTTAAAACAACTTTATACCCACGGAAGTTTGTGTCGCACTTCTCAGGGCGTACGGTTTATGCTCAAAAACCGACTAAAAGATGCAACGATCCAATCATTGAACTGGATAGCACTGGATGGCAAGCGAATAGATGAAGATAAAATCTATTTAGAGATTTCTCCTGAGGAAATACTCAGTTTTACCGAATTCAATCAAAAAGGTGAAGTCAGCTTCGATTTAAAACAAGTGCTAACGGTTCATTTGCATTTAGATGAGTCAGTCAGTCCGGAAAAGCGTAAAGTGGGTATCTCGTTTAAAGCCTCACCCTTCGGCAAGTTGAAGTTTGAAGTGGAAGACAATGTGTCAGAGGAAACCTCAGATAAAACGCAAATTCCACGAGATAATCATGACGATTACGAAGAAGGCATCATTGGTAAGCGTCAACGATACTTTGAAAATTTTACCAAAGGCAAAGTAAACCATGTGGGGAAATATTCTATTGATCCCCAACAGCTTAAAGGCAATATCGAACATTTCATCGGTGTGGCGCAGGTACCAATGGGCATTGCCGGGCCGCTGATTATTGATGGAGAACATGCGAAAGGGGAGTTTGTGGTTCCTTTAGCCACCACAGAAGGGACTTTGGTGGCCTCCTACAACAGAGGCATGAAATTACTCAATATGAGTGGGGGAGTGAAGTCAACAGTGGTGGACGATGCCATGCAACGGGCGCCAGTGTTTGTATTCTCTGATGCAAGAGGGGCTAGAGACTTTGCCAAGTGGGTACAGGACAACATAGCTACCATCCGCGAACATGCAGAAGGTACTTCTTCGGTGGCTAAGTTAACTTATATCGACCACTTTCTTTCCAATAAATTCGCATTTTTGCGTTTTAACTACAAAACAGGTGACGCAGCCGGCCAAAACATGGTGGGGCGTGCGACATTTGCGGCGTGCGGCTGGATACTGGATAACTACCAAGGCATTGAAAACTTTTACCTAGAATCCAATTTTGCCACGGATAAGAAAGCATCACAGATTAACATCATGCGAACCCGTGGTAAGCGGGTTACTGCAGAGGCCACCATTAAACGAGAGCATCTGTTAAGTGTGATGCGGGTGGACCCCAAACAGATTGATTATCATGGCAGAGTAGCGGGAGTGGGGTCATTTTTATCTGGCGTGAATAACACCGGTCTGCATTCTCCTAATGGCATCACCGCTATGTTTATCGCCACTGGGCAAGATGTGGCGAACGTATCAGAATCCTCTGCTGGGATACTTTATAGTGAATTAACCGAAGAAGGAGATTTGTATCTTTCGCTAACTATTCCCTCCCTAATTGTCGCCACGTATGGGGGCGGCACAGGGATAGGTACGCAACGGGAGTGTTTGGAGCTAATGGATTGCTACGGACGAGACCGGGCGTACAAGTTTGCAGAAATTGTTGGCGCGGTGGCGTTAGCGGGTGAAATATCGTTGGCCTCTGCCATTTCCTCGTCCGATTGGGTTTCGTCCCACGAACAATACGGTCGTAACCGCTAAGCTATCACTTAAAAGCAGCCCTCGATAGGGTGAGTGCATAGCAGCGAGTAAAGCAAAAAAAAACGGCTTCCATGTGGAAGCCGTTTTTGTCTGCCTATTTTTTTAGCACAGATCAGTGGTGCCAGTGATACTTTTCCGCTTTTGCTTCAATTTCCGCTGCGGTGGAGGCGGGCATAAAGGTAGCGTTGTCTTCCTCGAAGAAGAACGCATTACGCTGCTTTTTACTTCCCACTTCATTCATTGTGGCGGCGTCGTATATCCTGCCATTTAACACCGTGTAGGCTACATATTCACTGCGGCGTAAATCGTTTAAGACATCACCTTCTATCACTACAAGATCAGCCAACTTACCTTTCTCGATACTGCCGATGTGCTTATCCATGCCCAAATGACGAGCCCCGTCGATAGTGCCACCACGCAGTGCTTCCCAAGGTGTAAAGCCGCCCTGCTGCATGATCCAGAGTTCCCAGTGCGCACCTAATCCTTCCCGCTGACCATGCGCGCCAATATGGACACTCACCCCCGCATCCCTTAACGTTTTCGCATATTCAGCCACCTTAACGTGGTTGTATTGATTGTCGGGGGCGGTGGGGCGTCTGATTGAGCGGGAGTCAATCAAAAACGACGGCACATAACGCAGCAGGCGTTCGTTTTTCCACACTTGCGTACGATCATACCAGTATTCTTCGCCCATCATGCCACCATAGGCTACGACGAACGTTGGCGTATATCCGTAATTAGTGGCTTGCCATAACTGGGTTACATCGCTATATCCTTTAGGAATAGGAATGCTGTGTTCAAGGCCTGTATGTCCATCAACCAACATAGTCATATTTTGTTGATATTTACCGCCGCCTTCAGGCATTACCATCATGTTCAGATCATTAGCTGCCCATAGCACCTGTTGGCGTTGGTCCCGGCGTGGCTGGTTGTAACTTTTAACCGAAATTGCACCACTTTCTTTTAACCTGTTAACGTGGAACCAGGCATCATCGTAAGAATTGATAATGGCCTTGTAACCTAAAGCTTCTGCACCATATAAAATGGTGCCAGTTGAATAGGTACGCGGCGCCACACGTTCACCAGCACGCTGCAATTCAGACGCGGCGAAGATTTCGGTGGTATCGTTACTGGGGTCATGGATCGTGGTTACTCCGAAGGCGAGATTTGAATACTGTTCCCAGTTTTGTTGTGGAATAATCTCATGACGGCCTTGTGAGCCGTGTGCGTGGGCATCGATCAAGCCTGGGATAATGGTCATGCCCTTGGCATCAATGCGCAAAGCTTCGTCCGGTATCGTGACTTCCCCTACACGCCCTACCGCTTCAATACGGTTATCCTTGATAAGCACTACACCATTCTCAATAACTTCCTGAGTATCATCGGCATTTCGCATAGTTACCACTTTACCACCGACCAGTGCTTTCGTTCCTGAGGGTTTATCCGCCTTTACCTTAAACGCGAGATTAAGGCCGTTTTCCTCAGGCTCAGGTAATGTTTCCGCTGCTTCTGGTAAGTATGCAAATGCCTTTGTCAGCTCTCTCTCGTAATAAACCGGGCCATGGAACCAGCCGACAGATTTATTATCGGCACTCCATGTTAGATATTCACCCGCGCGGGCGGACAGTTGTTTAACCGGAAAGGCGGAAGTGGTCGGCCCTATGTCAATCTTTTTGCCGTTATCAATGAATGGTGCCACAAAGGTTTTGAACTGGTTAACAAAAGCGATCCATTTTCCGTCATGTGAAAGTTTATACTCACTTACTTTGTCTCCCCCATGTAAGTGGACGCGTTTATCATCGCCCTGCAGGTTAACACTGCTAAACTGGGTTTCTGGATAGGGGGTTCCGCCAACATATTCAGTAAAGTATAGCCGCTTATTATCGCTGGTGAAATGCGGGGACGAGCCGCTATCCAAGACCTTCTTCGCTTTTTTCTCGCTCAGGTTCATTACATAGATGCCAGGGTTCACTGAATACTTCGGATCTAACAGGTAACCGCCATCAAATTTTTGGTAGGTCACCCATTTTCCGTCAGGTGAAAAGCTGGGGTGAGTGTAATGACCAGGCTCAGGGGTGATGACTCGGCTATTTTTACCCGAGGTATCAACAATGCGTACCGAACCCAATGATTGGTCATTCCAACTGACATAAATAATCGATTTGCCATCGTTGGAGAAACGTGGGTAATATTCATCGTGTTCGTTTTGGGTAGTTAAACGTCGATGTTTACCCGACTTAATGTCACGAACATACAATTTTCCTAGTGCCTGAAAGAGGATCGATTTGCCATCAGGAGATTTTTGCGACCAACGAATCATCTTCACATCGAATGCGTCTGCCGCGACGTCCACAGGGAAACGTAAGGCATCAGCGTATTGTAACTGGGCATCTACCGAGACGTTAATAGGGGTAACTGTCTTATCCGCAAGGTTTAGGCGGTGAAACTTACCACCGGCCCAGTAAACCAGCGCCGAAGAGTCCGGCAGCCAATCAAAGTAGGCGTAATAACCTTCTGAGCCAAAACCTTCCTGCATGTCGCGTTCTAGTTCCAGGGTTAGGGGATTTTCTACACCGGTTTCTACATTTTTGACAAATAATGCTGTTTTATCTTTTACGCGACGTATAAATGCCACGTATTTCCCATCAGGAGAAGGGGTCGGTACGACTGCCCCGCCGGTGCCGGAAATATAACGGCTTTCTTTGCCGGTTTCTCGGTCAAAGCGGGTGATCGCGAAAATACCTTCCAGCGCATTACGATTATATTCAAATGCACTGCCCGCCACTGTATTCTGGGTATAGTAGATGTAACGGCCATCAGCGGAAAACGCAGGATCAGCGATATTGTTTTGTTCACTTTTACCGTTTACCCGCTCCTTAATAGGTAAGCCGTCGCCACCATCTTTGTGATACAACCAAATCTCGCCAGCCGGGATACTACGGCTGGACATAATTCCTTTGGTCGCGACTAAATAGTTGCCATCCGGCGACCACTTGGGTGAGTGAACGAGGTTTTTATCTGAGGTGCTCACTTGTTTTAAGTTTTTACCATCACTGTCCATTACCCAGATATTGGAAATTCCATCGCGGTCGGAAATAAAAGCAATCTGCTTACCATCAGGTGATATTGCTGGATGGATGTTCCAGGCAAAATCCTGGGTCAACGCGGTGGCTTTGCCACCAGATAGAGGCACTTTGTAGAGATCGCCAAGCATGTCAAATACCATGTATTGGCCATCAGGCGACACATCCAGACTTGACCAAGTGGTTTCATCGGTAGAAATTGAAATATCGTTTAATGCAAAAGGAGGCTCTAATACGTTCCACTTTTCTTCTTTTTTTGCTTTTTTTTCCTCTGCGTTCTCAGCAGCATGGAGAGAGAATGTGGTTGAGCAAAGGCTAAGCGCTAATGCACTTAGCCATAATTTGGGTTGCTTTATCATTATAGTATTCCAGCTAAGCGTGAAAAATCCGCCCATAAAGTACATTTGTTTAGGCAAACTTGCAAAGTGGATGAGAGTTGCTTGAGATTAGCAGTTGTTCTACAGCGTCAAACTACATGATTGACCTTGACCCATTCGCGTAATGGCTGGCGTATGCCAGCCGAAATAGCTTGACCGCTACTGTAGTTTTAATAGACAAGGATAGTGAGCGTCGTTATTTTTCTGATGTATCCGCACGCTCGGTGGGATTATCCGGAAACTTTCGTCTAACCTCTAAAAAGGAAGGTAAATCTGCTAATAAAATATCAACTAGTTCTGGCTCAAAGCGTTTGCCCTTTTCCTGTTTAAAATACTCAACGATTTCCTCCTCGGTCCATGGGCCTTTGTAGCACCGCTTACTCCCTAACGCATCGAAAACATCCGCGACCGCAGTAATGCGCCCGGCAACATGAATATCGTTACCGCAAAGCTGCCGCGGGTAGCCATTCCCATCCCAATGCTCATGATGTTCATGAGAGATATGGGCACCCAATTGTAAAATTGGATTTTCGGACTTCTTCAGCATTTCGTAACCAATAAAGGGGTGGGTCTGCATGATTTTTTGCTCATCGACATCGTGTTTCCCGGGTTTGTTTAAAATGTGGTCAGGTATGCCTACTTTTCCCACATCATGCAGCGGCGAAGCGAGCTTTATCAGCTCGGCATCTGCTTCTGAGAGCCCGTATTTTTTGGCCAGCAGATAACTGATTTCTGCTACCCTTTTAACATGCGATCCGGTTTCTTTGGAGCGCATTTCAACCGCTTCACCGATTACATAAGACAGCTCTTTCTGCGACTCTTTAATCACTTCGCGTAATTTGAGATTTTCGTGAGCGACCGCGATATTGTGGGTAAATACGCCTAACAGATGATGTTGAACTGCCTCAAGTCGAGCCTCGTTCTCTACGTAAAGAACGCTTTCAGTGCCTCGTTTGGTGGTAAAGTACCCTACAAAGTAATCTTCTTTTTCTATATTTTTCTTCGCTTCAAGTGCTTCGGCAATGCGTTTATCAACGATTTCGTTCAATGTTGACGGATTAACCGCCAAATGCAGTGTAGCCCCTTGATTCGCAGCAAGTATTTTGAGGTCAGAGTGTGACTGGTTAGGTTCCTTCACTACCGCACAGCAGACAATTTGGCTGGATTCGATATTCAAAATAACCGAGATTTGGTCAAGTATAGTGGACGCGAATTCATTGAGTGTATCGCACTCGATAAATTGCGAGGTAGCATCGATGATTTTTTCCAACCCGCGTCGATGTCGTTCAATGATGCGGATATCACGATAACTTCGCAAAGTAGCGTATAAAGATGTTTTTAGTCGTAACGCAGTCAGTTCGGTTTTATTCTTGTAATCATTAATATCATAGTCGCGAATGACGCTCTCTTCCGGCGCTTCCCCGGGTTGGCCTGTGCGTAAGATGAGTCGAATAGTGTGGTTTTTTAACTCATCGCGCACCCACTGAACGAGCTCTAATCCAGCGTGAGATGATTCCATCACCACATCTATAATGGCAACCGCGATATCGTGCTCGGTATCGTCCGCAAGAATCGCTTTGGCCTCTTTGGCGGAAGACGCGAATTCGAGCCGGATACCATGGCCATCAAACACCATATCGTTCATCACCAAGCTGGTAACCTGATGCACTTCCTGTTCATCATCGACCACCAAAATCCGCCACTTTGCTTGTTGAGGTAATACATTTTCGGTAAGTTCATCACTGGCAAAGACCAGCTCATCGTCATCCATTTACGCTACCTATTTGAGTTAGTAATCCTGAATATAGAAAACAATTCGGATTATTGCTGCTAAAAATTTTGATACGCCAAGATATCCGTAATTCGGTGCAATGCCGAGTTAAATTAAATTAAGTGAGGTGATTTAGAAATGTGCCTGTCTGAATTCCAAAATTCCATTTCAATTCCGACACGCGTGGAAGAAACGATGTATTCGCGTTAGCTTTGTGCAGGACAGTCACATACTAATCCAACGTCCAGTTGGATTTTGAGCTGGTTTAGCCACAATTGAATCACGTTTTCTTTAGCTGCAACTGACGCCATGCCTAGACCTAGAAAAAGCCTGATCAATCTTTCCGATACCCCTTACTATCATTGCGTATCTCGTTGCGTGCGTAGGGCATTTTTGTGTGGGAAAGACAAGCTAACGGGAAAAAATTATGAATATCGCCGTCAGTGGGTAGAGGATAGGTTGATGTTTTTAGCTGACGTATTTTGCGTAGATGTATGTGCTTACGCAGTGATGAGTAATCATACTCATGTAGTCTTGCGGATCAATAAGCAAAAGGCTGAGTCGCTATCAGTGAAAGACATCATTAGGCGATGGCATCGATTATTTAACGGGATGCTGTTAGCCCAGCGCTATATTGACGCAGATGAATGCGTAGCGATGTCTGAGGCAGAAATTAACACCGTAAACAAGCTCGCGGAAGTGTATCGTCATCGACTTTACAATATCAGTTGGTTCATGCGGCTCCTTAATGAGTATATTGCCAGACAAGCCAACAAAGAAGATAGTTGTAGCGGTCACTTTTGGGAAGGGAGGTTTAAATCTCAGGCGCTCATGGACGAAGCATCCTTAGCCGCATGTATGGCATATGTAGATTTAAACCCAGTGCGAGCCAAACTGGCGAAAACCCCCGAGGAGTCAGCCCACACCAGTATTCAAAAAAGGATAAACGCAGCTACATCTAATCGTCAGCCTCACCTGTTACTCCCTTTTACCGGTAATCTTCAGCACAACATGCCTGATGGCCTGCCATTTTGTATCCAGGACTACTTAGCGCTAGTAGATGTTACGGGGCGTCATTTCAATCCTGCAAAACGTGGCAAGATTGACGCATCAGCCTCACCAATTTTAGAGCGTGTTGGGCTTGAAGAGATGGATTGGACTCTAATGGTGTCTAGCATTGAGAGCGAATTTAAGTCAGTAGTGAGTGTTGAAAACTTGACCCGCCAATGCGACAGAAATAAAGGCTATAATAGCACTTAACCGCGTTAGGTTTTCCTTCGCGTTCTGCATGCAACCTCTCGTGACCAGTTAACCACGTTCATATGAACATGGGGTAAACCTGTGTTTATTTTGAGCACTCCAATGCCAACTCTGCTATCCAAACCGATTTGAGACACCCGTTAAGCAAACCCTAACGAAAAACGCTAAGGAAAAAGCCTGCAGTTTCCCTGATTTAAATTCTCCTGAGAAACCGATAAGTTGCATGTTAGGCGAGTGACTGTCCATGTTTATTCGTGTTTATTGCCGAAAACAGAAACGAAATGGGGTAACTTTTGAGTAGATGATATTGGTGCTCTAGATTACTCAGTAGTTCGCTAAAATATGGTTTTTGCTTCAGCGTTTCGTATAGTTCGTTTTTTTTCGTTTCAGTTAAATTCGTATAACTGCCCAAATATTGAAGTGGGGCCACTTTATCTCCTTCACAGCATTTGTGTGCCGTTTCGATAAAATCCACAATATATTTCGTGGCGTTTCTATCCCCAATGCGTCTGTATAGGGCTGACATCCATATCAGGCATGGAAGTTTATCGTTGACAAATGACGTTTCCATCATCCCTTTGATTTGTAGAAAAGGAGGTATAAACTTTTTGCCTACTTTTTTAGGGTCTTTTAACACCTTTCCTTGGTGGTTGCTTTTTCTCATTTTACTTTGTCAATCTCACACTATTGTCTTTGTTGGAAGTGGGTATTTTAAATCAACGTCTTTAGTCTGGATTTCTCTTACTTCTCTGCGGGTGTCATGAAAATACCAGATATTGAATTTTCGTTCGTGCTTCCAAGTATCGTGCTTTAGAGATTTCCAGCCTAAATACGAAGCTATGTGAGCTGCCATGTCCTTTTTTCTATCTGAGGTGACCTTACCCTGAAATGCACTCATCACCGCTCCTAATAAAAAATCCGCAAGTTGTATTTGATGCGAATCCTTCGAATCCTTTGTTACTACGGTATGGATTAGAGCATTACCTCCAAGTTGTTGTTTAAGCATATTATTCGCGATTGTGTGAAACGCTTCATCGGCCTTGTTATATCGCGATGGCAGCGGGTCTACTTCGACCCTAAACTCTGATTGCTGGTTCGGATGCGCATTTTTAACTGCTTTTATCTTTGAAGAGATGAGGGTCGTAAAATGCTTTCGCATTGCAAGGTCATAGTCACCATCATGAAAAGACTTATCAACTAAACCTTTCCTTACAATTATACAATGAAAAGCTAACCAAGCATGCCTGAAGAATACATCTGCTAGCTCTTTATAGAATGCAATATTGTTTTTTTGATGAGCGCGTTGCCATTTGATTTCGTTTGAATACCGATGTTTTTCTCGGAGATCTCTAATTATTCGAGCAAAGTCGCCTCGGCGCTGGTACTTCATCCACAGTGAACCGAATCCATAGTAAACTTGACCATCTACACCAGATTCATCACATGCTATGTGCCAGATTAGCTTTCCTTTGCTCACATCGCTGCTCCTTAGCCTTTTCTATAACGATAGCCTAAACCAATCACTTTGGCGACAAAAGCCCCGCTGGGTGGGCGGGGTGGATGCTAGCATCATACTAAGGGCGACTGTCCTTTTTATTTAACTCTCTTGATCTTCATGGCAATGAGGTTTTCGATACTAAATCAGAAGCGCTAATACGAATGTAATGGCTTAGCCTATCGGCTACAGGAACGGTATCTATATCTTCTGGTGCTAACATAATTTCATACACATCTATACCTTCAACTTTAAGTCTAAAATTAACAGATGCCTTTGCATTTTCAATATTGAAATATGTCCACTCGGATGTTTTAAAATTGGAGAGGGTGACAACGCCGATTTTTTTACATTCTTCAATAGTTAAGTCAGATTGATCTATATCTATTTGCACTTCAACGTATTCATCGTCTCTTCCATCGAATTTTCGGCTAACGTCTATTCCACAATGAGACAACTCATCTAACGTGCTTGCACAAGAAAGTCCCGACAAAGAAACGAACAAAATAGCTATGAATTTTTTCATTGACTTTCTCCACGCAAAGAATTTCTATATCTTTTCACAGCAGCATCAGATGCAAGATCAAAACTAAGATATTGGTGTGAATTAATATGCTTATGTGCTTGAGAGGGCTTAGCACGATTGTAATGCTTGGACTCATGTGCCAGATATTGAATCGTCCTCTCTACACCCGTATAGCCATTTTTCGCAAACGTCGCAGTCCTATAAATTGTAGATACCCCACCATAATGGTAACCATTTACCCAAACTTTCTCGTAACCGCCTCCATATTCTGTACCAGCATATTTATTTGCTTCTTCAAAGGTGGTAAAAAGTTTTGGTGCGTATGTTTTTGAGTGGTCTTCAACGCTTCTTATTGACACAGCATACATATCTTCAAACTCAACCTCTTCACCCATGTAACTTTGGTCAGCCTTGAAAAATTTCTCCGCTTCATCATAGACTTCTTGGGAATTTCCTTCTTCTTTCCCCAGTTGATCTTTATCTATCTTACCAACTAAACCGGTCGAGGCTGCGGCACCTTCACTGGCTAGATGACCAAAGATAGAGAAGCCGTCTGATTTGGCGAGGCTACCTTGCCCCCCTATGTCCATCATAGAAGAGCCTAGGTCATGAACACCTTTGTACGCACCTGAAACATTCTTACCTCCAACGGAGTCCACTTTAAAACTTCCGTTGTCGGTATTGATAACGATATCGCCCTTGTCTGTGACTTGGATATCGTCAATCGTGCTTACATCAAGGTCAGTTAAATCTTCAGGTTTGTAACCTGTAGGATCTGTTCCCGAAAGAGGATTATTCATTAGATACGAGTACGGGTTTATACCCTGCGATCCCCCATGCACGAGCGGATCAACCGACATAAACCGCCCAAGGTTATAATCATACACCCGACCGTTCATATGAATGATATTGATATGCTCTAGCGGCCCAGCGGGGAGAACATGCTGAAATGGTACTTCGTATCGTTAAGATAAATGAGGGCATCAACCCCTCCACAATGGGCAAGCCCCCGAGTCTCTGAACTAACCTGTCATAGTAACGAACTCTTCGGCACTAGTCGGATGAATCGCCACGCAGGCGTCAAAGTCCGCTTTGGTCGCGCCCATTTTCATGGCTACTGCGAAGCCTTGTAAAATTTCATCCATGCCGAAACCTATGCCGTGTAGGCCCACCACTTTTTCTTCTTTGCCTGCACAAACCAGTTTCATATGGGTACTTTGCCTATTGCGGGTAACGGCGGAAAACATGGCGGCGAAGGTTGAGGTGTACACCTTGATGTTATCTTCGCCAAATTCGGATTTGGCTTCGTCCTCGCTAAGTCCAACCGTACCGATAGGCGGGTGGCTGAACACCACGGTGGGAATTTGCGAGTAATCCATGTATGCATGGGTCCGATCATTAAATAAACGTTCACTTAACAATCGGCCTGCTTTCACTGCCACCGGCGTCAATTCAGCCTGACCCGTGACATCGCCAAGGGCATAAACGCCTTGAATGGTGGTGGTTTGGTATTTATCTACCTTTATATAGCCTTTGTCATCAGTTTTAATGCCGGTATTTTCCAGGCCTAATTTAGCGGTACTGGGGGTACGTCCGATGGCCCAAATCAGCGTTTCCACGGTAAGGGATTTACCCTCTTTCAGGGTTATCTTGAGTTCACCACTATCTAATTTTTCCACTTTTTCTACATTGGTATGATCATGCAGTGTGGGGCCGTCTTCATTGATAAACTCGACTAACTTTGAGTGGATAATCGAATCGAAATGGCGCAGTGGCGCATGATGACGAATAAGCAGATGGGTGTCGGTTCCCAGCGCGTGCAGCATCCCGGCTAACTCCACCGCAATATAGCCGGCGCCCACCACGGCCACACTTTTAGGCTGCTCGTTTAAGGCAAAAAAGCCATCAGAGTCTATGCCGTGTTCCGCACCCGGAATGTCAGGTAACGTGGGATGTCCACCCACTGCAATAGTAATGTGTTGACTGGTGTACTGCTCACCATTCACCTCGATAGTATGGTCGTTGATAAACTTCGCATGTCCCTGAATGCGGGTGATACCGTTATTCCCCAGCACTTTGTCGTAAGAGGCATGAACACGTTCAATATACGCCTCACGGTTAGCCACTAACGTTTTCCAACTGAACTTGTTCACGGTCAGCTCGAAGCCATAATCTGGTGCATAGTGGGAAAGGGTCTCAGCTACCTGTGCGCCATGCCACATGGCTTTTTTAGGTACACAACCAACGTTCACGCAGGTACCACCGATTGGGCCGCCTTCAATTAATGCGACGTTTTTCCCGTGCTTCGCTGCCCGATTCGCTGAAGCAATGCCGCCACTGCCACCACCAATACAAATATAATCAAATTCTTTCATTGTTTTTTAACACGCTGTAAAAAGTTATTTCAACATCCTACATGGTTGTTAAGCTTATGCCAAAGCTTGCACATTAGAGAATTAAATTACCTTTATAGTAGTTGTTTTTGTTTTCAACTACCCTTACATCAATAAGCAAATCTACACAACGAATGAGTAAAAAATGACTGTTTCAGCACTTGAAAAGGTGGATGGTTTACCTTTGTTTTCTCAGATTAAAACTGAAGAGATTAAACCCGCGGTTGAGCGTGCCATTGCAAATTGCAAGAAAGTAATTGAAGAGGTGGTCGCGTCGAAAGATTACACCTTTAACAATGTGGTCACCTATATCGATGAGGCTGATGATACGCTTGGCAAAGTGTGGTCACCGGTAAGTCATATGAACTCGGTGGTCAGCTCTGATGAATTAAGACAGGCCCATGATGCTTGCCTGCCGTTATTATCTGAATATTCTACCTGGGTTGGACAACACGAAGGGCTGTATCAGGCATATTGTGCGCTAAAAGAAAGTGATGAATTTGCTTCGTTAGACGAGCAAAGTCAAAAGCATATTACCAATACAATTCGTGATTTCACCTTGTCAGGGGTGGCGTTGCCTGCCGACAAGAAAAGCCGTTTTGCGGAAATTCAGGCGCGGCTTAGTGAACTGGCGTCGACGTTTAGCAATAACGTAATGGATGCCACCATGGGGTGGACTAAACATGTTACAGATAAAGAAGAATTAAGTGGCCTGCCTGATTCAGCGCTTGATGCCGCAGCAGAAGCAGCGAAAGAAAAGGAGCTTGAAGGCTGGTTGTTTACGCTGGACATTCCCTCTTATTTGCCAGTGATGCTGTACGCCGACAACCAAGCGCTGCGTGAAGAACTATACGTTGCCTATGCTACTCGAGCCTCTGATCAAGGGCCAAATGCGGGTGAATGGGATAACTCTGCGATTATTCAGGAAACCTTAAAACTACGCACAGAACTGGCCAAGCTGCTAGGTTTTGACACATTTGCCGAACGTTCCCTGGCCACCAAAATGGCTTCCTCTACAGAGCAGGTGCTGGAATTTTTACACGATTTAGCTGCGCGTTCGCTGCCACAAGCGAAAACAGAGCTGGAAGAAGTCAGGCAGTTTGCCAAAGAAGAACACGGTATTGAGTCGTTAAATGCCTGGGATATTCCCTATTACAGTGAAAAGCTAAAACAACAACGCTATACCATCTCAGATGAAATGTTACGGCCATACTTTCCGGAAGAAAGAGTGCTGGGCGGTTTATTCGAAGTAGTAAAACGCCTGTATGGCATTACTATTAAAGAACAGCAGGGCGTGGATACCTGGCATAAAGATGTGCGGTATTTCACCTTAACTGATGAAGACGACGTACATCGTGGCAGTTTTTATCTCGATCTATACGCCAGAGCGAAAAAACGCGGCGGCGCGTGGATGGATGAGTGTCGGGTAAGGCGAATTAAGCCCGATGGCACGCTGCAACAACCAGTGGCTTTTCTGACCTGCAATTTTAATCGCCCGGTGGGGGATAAGCCTGCGCTATTTACCCACGATGAAGTGGTTACCTTATTCCATGAGTTTGGCCACGGTACTCATCATATGCTGACGAAAATGTCGGTGGCAGGGGTATCTGGAATTAATGGCGTACCTTGGGATGCGGTGGAATTACCTAGTCAATTCTTAGAAAACTGGTGCTGGGAAAAAGAAGCGCTCAATTTTATTTCAGGTCACTGGCAAACCGGTGAGCCGCTGCCAGAAGATTTGCTCGAACGCATGCTGGCGGCGCGGGATTTTCAGTCTGCCATGTTAATGGTGCGTCAGTTGGAATTCAGCTTATTTGACTTTATTTTGCATAGTCAGGACGGCGCAAGCGTAGATGTGCAAAAAGTTCTCGATGACGTCAGAGACGAGGTAGCAGTAAATATTCCGCCTAAATTTAATCGTTTTCAACATAGTTTCGGCCACGTTTTTGCCGGAGGGTACGCGGCAGGTTATTACAGTTATAAATGGGCCGAGGTACTCTCTGCGGACGCCTATAGTAAATTTGAAGAAGATGGGATTTTTAACCGCACCACCGGCCGCTCGTTTTTGCAAAACATTCTCGAAATGGGCGGGAGCCGCGAGCCTATGGAGTTGTTTGTTGCTTTCAGGGGGCGCGAACCCAAAGTGGATGCGTTGTTAAGGCATAATGGTATTGTCGCCAATGCCTGAGTCATTTGATTCAATCTATAACCGTGCTTGCGAACGTAAGGGCTCTGCGCAGGCACTTGAGGCGCAGTTAAGTCGTCCACTGAACAAAACGGAGGTCGCTCACATCAGTGACGACCGCTTTTTGGCTCAAATGACGAAGAAGGTATTTCAGTCCGGGTTTGTGTGGCGCGTGATAGAGCAGAAATGGGCTGCTTTCGAAGAGGTGTTCTTCGGGTTTGATATCGACAAGGTCTTACTCATGCCGGATGAAATGCTTGAACAAAAAGCCACAGATAAACGTATTGTCCGAAACTATAAAAAGGTTATGACAGTACGTGATAATGCCATGATGATAAAAGATATCAGTCAGCAATATGGTAGTTTTGCTACATTCGTGAATCAGTATGGGCCCGGCGACATCACCGTATTGTGGCGAAAGCTGAAGCAGCACGGTGCACGCTTAGGTGGGAATACAGGGCCCTACATGCTTCGCGCTTTAGGGGTGGATACCTTTGTCTTATCCCGCGACGTAGAAGATTATCTTCGCAAACACGACATTTTCAGCGGGGGAGCGTATTCGAACCGAAGTCTGGAGGCGATGGACGCAGCGTTTTTGTCCTGGCACGAGCAGAGTCAACGTCCGTTACAGCATCTCAGTCGTATTATCGCGATGAGCTGGGGCACCAACCAGTCAGCCTGATCCCAGAACATCTAGCGGCTTTCGTTATGGTGGGGTGAGCTAAATTACTGGTTAATGTGGGCAAATAACTGTCCTCATAGATGCGAATTGGTTACACTTCACTGAAAATTCAAACCTAGTTTGACAGGATAGTCATGAGCGACCATCACACAACAGACCATTCTCTTCCCAATGACGGGGAGCATGCGACCACCCATTTTGGGTTTAGACAAGTAGATAAATCATCCAAAGCGTCCATGGTTGCGGGGGTTTTTGATTCCGTTGCGGCCAAATATGATGTCATGAACGATGTCATGTCGATGGGCGTCCATCGATTATGGAAACGTTATACGGTGGATTGCGCCGCGGTGCGAACAGGTCAGCATATATTGGACCTGGCCGGTGGCACTGGCGACCTGGCCGCAAAATTTTCCCGCCGGGTGGGGCCAACTGGCTCGGTCACCCTGGCTGACATTAATTTGTCGATGTTAAAAGTGGGACGCGATAAGTTGCGGGATCAGGGGCTTATTCAGAATATTGAATATGTACAGGCCGATGCCGAGGCGCTGCCCTTTGCCGAAAATACCTTCGACTTAGTCACTATGGCTTTCGGCTTACGTAACGTTACCGAAAAGCAAAATGCGCTAAATTCAATTTTTCGCGTGCTTAAACCAGGCGGACGTTTATTGGTATTAGAATTTTCTAAGCCCACTGTGGAGCCAATAAGCAAAATTTACGATTGGTATTCATTTCATGTGTTGCCCAAAATGGGGAAGCTGGTGGCCAACGACAGTGAAAGTTACCAGTACCTTGCTGAAAGTATCCGCATGCATCCAGATCAGGAAACCCTTAAAAGCATGTTCGAGCAGGCGGGTTTTGAAAACTGCGACTACCAGAATCTGACCAGTGGTATTGTGGCACTTCACCGTGGGTACAAATTTTAAATGCCAGCCCTGCCCATGTTAAGCGGTGTGCTAGAAACGCTCATCAATCAAGTACTGGCCTTTGATCCTGATAGTCACCAGCGGCTTGCCAAGCTTAATCATGCTTGCTTGAGCATATTTATTGATGGTTTCCCCGAGGGGGTCACCATGCACTTTGCGGATAAAGTCGAAGTCAATATTGAACGTGAACCGTTTGCACAGTTAGCGCAAAATCTGCCCCCCCGGCATTGTTGTATTAAGACCCATCTGGGAGTGCTGCCGGAACTGAAAGAAACCAGTCAGCTGACTCGCCTCATCCAGCAGAACAAGCTTTATTTGGAGGGAGACATTAACGTCGCCCAACAGGTGAGTGCGTTGTTTCGCGAATTGGACATAGACTGGGAAGAGCAGGTGGCGAAATACACCGGGGATGTGATTGCCCATCAGGCGTTCTCGGTACTGCATGGTCTGTTCGACGCGGCCTCTGAGTTTACCCATAAGGGACAGCGCGTGTTAGCCAATACGATAGTAGAAGAAAAAGAGCTCGCTGCGCACAAACTGGCGGTCATGCATTTTTGTGATGAGGTCAGCGCGTTACGAAACGATGTAGAACGCTTTGAAGTACGTTTGAAGCAATTAGAGTCCCCCTTATCTTAAAAAAATTATGCGAATAGTCAGACTTTACCAAATAAATAAAGTGCTTCTGCAACATGGGTTGGATGAACTCATTCCCAGCCGATGGCAACCGTGGTACGCCCGTAGCTTCCGTAAATGCATCTTTTGGATACGTAACAAGCACAAAGATGAGTCCGCCGGCATACGCATAACGTTAGCATTACAGTCATTAGGGCCGGTTTTTGTTAAGTTTGGGCAAATGCTTAGCACTCGCCGTGATCTCTTGCCGCCAGAGATAGCCAACGAACTGGCGATGTTGCAAGACAAAGTGAAACCCTTTTCCAGCGCCAAGGCACAACAAATCATCAGGACCTCGCTAAAGCTTAATGCCTTGTCAGAGTTATTTGAAGAATTCGATGAAACGCCGCTGGCATCCGCTTCCATAGCGCAGGTTCATGCCGCCAAATTACGCCATGGCAGTAAGGATGTGGTGGTTAAAGTACTTCGTCCGGATATTCAAAATACTATTTTTGCCGACATGAAACTACTTTTCACTCTGGCGCAAATGCTCCAGAAGTGGCTTCCCGATGGTCGAAGGCTGCGCCCAATAGAAGTGGTGAGAGAATACGAAAAAACGGTGATAGATGAACTGGATCTGTTACGTGAGGCTTCCAATGGTATTCAGTTAAAACGCAATTTTGAAGATTCAGCCGCACTCTATGTGCCGCACATTTATAGCGATCTTTGTCGCACCAACGTGCTGGTGATGGAGCGCATCTACGGTATTCCCATTTCCAATATTGATGCCCTGCTGGCTCAACGAACCAACCTGAAAAGGTTAGCCGAGACGGGGGTGGAAGTCTTTTTTACCCAAGTCTTCAGAGACAGTTTTTTCCATGCTGACATGCATCCGGGCAATATTTTTGTGTCGACCGAACATCCGCAAGAACCCAAATATATCGCTATTGATTTTGGCATTGTGGGTACGTTGAACGAGGAAGATAAGCGCTATTTGGCCGAGAATTTCATTGCCTTTTTCAATCGGGATTACCGCAAAGTGGCCACTTTACACGTGGACTCAGGCTGGGTGCCCAGCGACACTAATATTGATGCGTTTGAGTTGGCCATTCGTACCGTATGTGAACCGATATTTCAAAAGCCATTAGCTGAGATATCTTTTGGCCATGTGTTGTTACAGCTGTTCAATGTGGCGCGTCGATTCAACATGGTGGTGCAGCCGCAGTTAGTTTTATTGCAGAAAACCTTACTTTATATTGAAGGGCTGGGACGCCAACTGTATCCACAGCTGGATTTGTGGAAAACTGCAAAACCCTTTTTAGAAAAGTGGATGAAAGAACAGATTGGCTTTAGCGCCATGATGAGCAAGGTCAAAGCGAATTTACCCTTTTGGTCCGAAAAATTTCCCGAAATTCCAGATTTGCTTCACGATGGTTTAACGCAACTGAAGCGACTTCCGTTGCAGCAACAAATATTGCAGGCGCAAATTATACAGGAACATCACAATACTAACTCGGTCATCGGACTAAGTGCGATGGCAGCAAGCTTTACCATTCTCGCAGGAGTATTGCCCTTGTATGCAAATTCGTGGGTTTTTTCAGCCGCTGCTGGCGGGGTAGCGCTCGCTTGCTGGTTTAAAGTTTGGCATACCAGTCGAATTCAAGTCGTTTAACCATCTCGGTTATATAACTTGTTGCTTACGCAAGAAAAAGCAACATGAACTTTTTGTGATTTTTTACATTTTTCACTATAAAAATGTGTCAATTTTCTCAGGCGGTGTTATAGTGAAGTGGTCTTTAAATAGACGTGATTATTGAAGCTCTGCCTTGATGTAAAACCACTCAAGTTACCTAGTGATTTGTTGTTAGTTGTTTACCGCAATAAAGTAAGACCCAAATAACCGTTTATTAAAGGCGTTAGGTGCGCGTTAGCGCAGTTTTTTGCAAGATATTTGAGGTCTTTATGTCTAAAGTAACAGGCACAGTTAAGTGGTTTAACGCTGACAAAGGGTATGGTTTTCTAACGCAGGATAGCGGTGATAAGGATGTGTTTGTACACTTCCGTGCTATCGTTTCTGAGGGTTACAAAACTTTGAACGAAGGTCAACGTGTAGAATTTGAAGTAGAGCAAGGTCAAAAAGGTTTGCAAGCTGCAAACGTGAACGCGCTTTAATTCTATTGGGCAGCGGTGTAGTTTACCGCTGCTTTCATTCCCCCCCTGTTATTTCATTTTAATACGCAATATTCACTTGCTTATGCGTTTTGCCTTCGTATGATGGTAAGTGTGACTTATTTTCTTTTGAATTTTTGCGGCATTTCTGAGTCTTATATTCATTTGTAATGACGTGGGTGCGCCCCTCATTGCGAAGGAGCAGCATGGATGTTATTCGTTTCAGGAGACGTTTTTTCATGATTCATAAGTGGATGGCTTCGCTTCTCATTTGGGTAGTGCTTTGCATCGCCTCTGCGCATGCGCAAGAAAAACCCATAGCCGAACTATTTGCTCAGCCGGTTTTGGAATCGGCCTTGATGCCAGACAGCCAGACGCTAAGTCAAATTGCCAGAATGAATTCTGCCAGTAAAGAAATGGCGTTAGTTCAGTATCTACATAGTAAATTTGCCGAAACACTGATTGAAGGGGTGCTTGAGGACTTTGCCCAACGCCAGGCGATAAAGGTGGATCAACAACTGAAGCGTGCGTTCGTAGAACGGTTCGAGCAACAAATTCTTCAAGAGACCGTGAACGACGATACCGCCGCCAATACCGCTAAAGTGAACGAAATTGCCGACACCCAGGTTCGGCACTGGCAGATAAATAAAGCACTTTATGAAAAGTTTGGCGGGGTGGTGATATTCAAGCAGAATAACCCGCAGTTTCCCGTCGGGGCTTATGAAACGTTACTTAAACAATATCAACAAGCTGGTAAACTGAAAATTTTCGATGATCGCTATCGGGCGGTTTTTTGGGAAGCCCTTGAGCCTCCCTATTCGTTTGAAATCGATCCTGCAAACGTGAATTTTGACACGCCCTGGTGGCTTGAAACAAAAGTTGCTCCCTAGCCGTTACTGAAGGTTAAATGCCTTAATTTGCTAATCAAAGAGAGGGGTTGAAAAGTAACGTTCTGCGCCATCGGCGAGAATCACCACAATTGTTTTTGTTTTAAACGCCTCGTTTTTCACTAACTGCGCTGCCGCATGCAATGTAGCACCGGAGGAAATACCTACCGCCAGCCCTTCCAGGCGGGCTATTCTTTTCGCCGCCGCAATGGCGTCTTCATCACTCACCGTTATGATGTGATTTATAAGTTTTGTATCTAAGATATCAGGCACATGACCAGAACTTAATCCTTGTATGTTGTGCACTCCGCTTCTCCCGGCACTTAAGATGGGGCAGCTGGCTGGCTCTACCGCTACCACTTTCACTGACGGCTTATACTCTTTGAGCTTCCGGGCCACGCCAGTTAATGTGCCGCCGGTACCCACACCGCATACCAGTACATCTACCTTGCCCGCGCTATCCAGCCAAATTTCTTCGGCGGTAGATTCGCTGTGCGCTTCAGGATTAGTACTATTACCAAATTGATCCAGGCTTACCGCATGCGGATTTGCCGCTACCATTTCATGCGCTTTATCGATAGCGCCTTTGGTGCCTTTTGCTTTGGGGGTGGTCACGACCTTTCCGCCAAAGTGCTTGATTAATTTCTGTCTTTCAATTGACATGTGCTCAGGAATGACAATGGTAATGGGGATATTATACAGAGCACACAGCCAGGCACACGCCACACCATTGTTACCCGATGAAGCTTCAATAATTTCGGTTTTGTCGCAGAAGTCCGGTGATGTCATTAAATGTTTAAGCATCGCCATCGCTGGGCGGTCTTTGATGGAACCGGCCGGGTTAAAATACTCTACTTTGGCAAGCAAGTCGGCCTTAGTCTCAAGTTGTTTTTGCAGTTTACCCAAGCGGACCAATGGCGTTTTACCAATTGTTTCGGTGATGTGGTTAAAAATTTTGCCTTGTTGCTCGGTACTACTCAATTTCGATTGCGTGAAATCAAACATCTTTTATCTCTGATAGCTTGCTTTGGAACAATCATGCCATCCGCGAGATAGCATTTGTTGCTAAATACCGATGATTATCTACAATAGATTAAAATTTTAATCTATATGCGCGGCTGCAAATGAAAAATATTACCCTTGATAGAATTGATAAAGAAATATTGTCGTTCATTCAAGACGATGCTGAACGATCTGTGGCAGACATTGCCGACGCGGTAGGACTTTCGCAAACGCCCTGTTGGAGACGGATCCAGCGATTGCAAGCCGCTGATTTTATTAAAAAACGCGTGGGACTATTGAATGCACAGAAGTTAGGTCTGTCGATGACTGTCTTTGTGCAGGTAAAAGCGGCTCGCCACGATGGTCAATGGTTAGATAAGTTCGCCCAACATGCCTCGGGTTTCGAAGAGGTGGTGGAATTTTACCGCATGTCCGGTGAGTACGACTATTTACTTAAGGTGCTGGTGGCAGATATGGTGAGTTTTGATCACTTCTACAAACGTTTGGTCAACGGTATTGATTTAAATGACGTGACATCCAGTTTCGCTATGGAGCAAATTAAATATGCTACCGCCATCCCTTTGAATCACCTTTAAGACGCATTAGTGACACGGTTGTCTCCGTGTACGGTACAGTGTCTAATGTCTTCTGAAAGCGGGTGTTGTAAATTGGCTTGGCTGGGTGGATGGCATCTGGATAAGACTGCAGTATCTTTAGCTAAACACCGCTTAGTGGTCGTTTTATTACCGTAAGAATGTGTAGGAGGCCGAAAAGGGAATGAGGCTGTGCACGAGAGGAAAATCATAAAGAGCGAGGCGGACATTAAGGCTGCCACTCGGGACAGCCTTGTTTGCTGAATAAGCTTATTTACTGGCGAGAGTGCTACTACCCACCATGCTATCGACTAATTCGTGAACTTTTTCTTCTGCATCGATGAATTTGTCCAGACCATGTCGGCTAATGTAGGATGCCTGAGCAAGTCGATTCTTGTTCTCGCTATCGGTGATCCAGATATTTGCGTAACTCATGTAAAGCGCTAAATCCCAATTCCAGTGAGCGGTATAGAAGAGCACGGCCGGGCAGCTTTTTAACTCTTCTAAATTAACCTTAGGGTTCACTTCACCATGTTCCTTCACATAGGTTGCACTAACTACCTGACTATTTATTCCATTTTTATACAGTGCATCCTCCAAAGCGGTAAGAAAACCCGGTCTTACCTCCTCATGGTGAGCGATACACATTGAGTTTGGGATATCTCCTTCGAACGAAGTGATTTCTTGCTTTGCTGCGCAACCGGAGAGTAACGCGCCTGCGACAATCAGCCCTGATATCTTTATCTTTTGCATTTTTTTTATCCTGTTTGAATGCTTTTTATTAAAATACTCCCCCTGACGGAACCTCCTGTGTACCTCAGTTATGTGGCCGCGCTCTAGTCAGCCGCTGCACTGAGTAAACACGTCGAAAATGGGTGAGTATGGTGGTCAGCATCGTTAAATCATTTAACCGTAATGACCAGTTTGAATAGTAAAGGGTAGGGATAGCAGAGGCAATTAAAAAGTAAAAAGGGAGCGAAAATGCGCTCCCCCCAGGATTTATTTACACGCGTTCAAAAATGGTCGCAATGCCCTGACCCAGCCCAATACACATGGTAGCCAAGCCCACTGATTTGTCATTTGACTCCATCAGATTAAGTAGGGTGGTGCTGATACGCGCACCCGAACAGCCCAGAGGGTGACCTAAAGCAATAGCGCCACCATTGAGGTTCACATGGTCGTCATATTTATCCAGCCAGCCTAGCTGTTTAACGCATGACAGCGCCTGTGCAGCGAAAGCTTCGTTGAACTCAGCAATCTCAATATCATCCATGGTCATGCCAGCACGTTTGAGCGCTTTTTGCGTAGCAGGGACCGGACCATAACCCATGATCGCAGCATCACATCCTGCTACTCCCATAGCACGAATACGTGCGCGTGGCGTCAGGCCCAGTGCTTTTGCTTTCTCCGCCGACATTAGCAGCATCGCAGCGGCACCATCAGATATCGCCGAGGAGGTGCCTGCAGTCACAGTGCCGTTCACAGGGTCAAATACAGGGCGTAACGACGCCATGGTTTCAACGGTGCTGTCTGGACGAATCACCTCGTCGTGTTCAATCAATTTCAATACGCCGTCCGCGTCATGGCCTTCGGTAGCCACGATTTCATTGTTCCATCGACCTTCCAGATGCGCTTGATGCGCGCGCTGATGGGAGCGTGCACCAAATTCATCCTGCATTTCGCGCGTGATACCATTCTGACGACCAAGTAACTCTGCCGTCATACCCATATTACCCGACGCTTTCGCCGTATATTTGGCCAGAGCGGGGTGGAAATCGACATTAAAGGTCATGGGGACATGACCCATATGTTCTACACCACCGATCATGAAGATATCGCCATTGCCTGTCATAATGCCTTTGGTTGCATCATGAAGTGCCTGCATGGACGAGCCGCATAGACGGTTTACCGTTACCGCGCTGGTGGAGCGGGGAATGTCGGTCAACAGCTGTGCATTGCGAGCAATATTAAATCCTTGCTCTTTAGTTTGTTGAACACAACCCCAGATGATGTCTTCGATTTCTGCCGGATCTACTCCCGGGTTTCTGGCCAGTAATTGGGTCATTAAGTGAGCAGATAACGACTCTGCTCTTACATTACGAAATACGCCACCCTTGGAGCGACCCATAGGGGTACGTATGCAATCAATCACTACTACGTCTTTCATTGTCATTCTCCTAGGATTAAGCGAAATACGATTTGCCGTTGGCCGCCATTTCGCGGACACCGTCAGTTACTTGATAAATTGGCCCAAGTTCAGCATATTTATCTGCCATTTCAACGAACTTGTCTAATCCAATGGTTTCAATCCAACGGAAAATTCCACCGCGGAAAGGAGGGAAGCCCAGACCGTACAATAACGCCATATCTGCTTCAGCAGCGCTATCCACTATGCCTTCTTCCAGACAACGAATGGCTTCATTTGCCATCGGCACCATAAGACGGGCAATGATTTCCTCTTTGTCGAAATCACGGGTTTCCCCAACATGATCCGCCATCAGCGTATAGGCTTCGTCAGCAGCTGTTTTAGTGGGTCGACCCCGTTTGTCCGTGCTGTAATTATAAAATCCTTTCTGGTTTTTCTGGCCCAGACGCTCAGCCCGATATTGTAAGGCTACCGGATCATTTTCTATTTTTTGCATACGCTCAGGAATACCTTCTGCCATCACACCTGCAGCATGATCGGCGGTATCAATACCCACCACATCCAGAAGATAAGCCGGGCCCATTGGCCAGCCAAAATCTTTCTCCATTACTTTATCGACCGCCACAAAATCCGCACCATCCAGCATAAGCTTGCTAAACCCAGCGAAATAAGGGAAGAGCACACGATTAACCAGGAATCCAGGACAATCATTTACCACAATAGGGGTTTTACCCATCTTCATGGTGGTGGCGACAACCGTATTAATTGTGTCTTCCGAGGTGTCTTTACCGCGAATGATTTCGACTAATGGCATTCTGTGCACGGGATTGAAAAAGTGCATCCCACAGAAACGTTCAGGTTTATCCAAACTTTCTGCCAGCTGATTGATGGAAATGGTTGAGGTATTCGAACAAATGATGGCGTCCTCACCAACTGCTTGCTCTGTTTCCTTTAATACCGATGCTTTGACTTTGGCGTTTTCCACTACTGCCTCAATAACCATATCCGCATCTTTCAGCGCAGAATATTCTAGCGTAGGGGTAATGGCGTTCAGGGTTGCCGCCATTTTCTTAGGCGTCACCTTGCCTTTTTCCATGCCCTTGTGCAGAATTTTCGCCGCTTCTGATAAACCTAAGTCCAATGCGCTCTGGTTGATGTCTTTCATGACCACCGGAATGCCTTTGGCTGCGCTTTGATAAGCGATACCACCACCCATGATGCCGGCGCCCAATACAGCGTTCATTTTTACTTGTTGCTTAGCCGCCTTCGCACGCTTCTTTCCTTTACTTTTAACCAGCTGATCAGCCAGGAAAATCCCAATTTGCGCTTGAGCTGCATCGGTCTTTGCCAGTTTAACAAAACCTTCGTTTTCCAGCTTAAGTGCGCCTGCACGGTCTTGTGTTGCCGCATTTTTAACGGTTTCTACCATCATATGAGGCGCGGGATAATGCTTTCCAGCCTGGGCTGCAATCAACGCCTGGGCAGTAGAAAAGCTCATCATGGCTTCATTTTTATTTAACTTAAGTGCTGATGTTTTTGCTTTGCGTCGCGCCTGCCAGTCGATTTTTCCTGCAGCCGCATCTTTAAGCATCGCCATGGCAGCCTCGCGCAGTTTCTCTGGGGCAACCACTGCATCCACAGCACCTTCGTTCAATGCTTTTTGACCGTCTCTGTCTTTACCGGTAGTCATCCATTCTAATGCGTTGTCTGAACCGATAATGCGAGGCAGGCGAACCGTACCACCAAACCCAGGCATTAAACCCAGCTTCACCTCAGGCAGACCGATGCGGGCAGTAGTATCTGCAACTCGCAGGTCACACGCCAGGGTCATTTCGCAGCCACCGCCTAGTGCGAAGCCGTTAATCGCAGCAATGGATGGAAAGGGTAAGTCTTCGAAATGGTCAAAAACCTGTGAGGTTTTACCCACCCAGGCGAGAATTTCTTCATCTGATTTGCTAAACAAGTCGGTAAATTCAGTGATGTCGGCACCTACAATAAAGACAGGCTTTGCACTGCGAACTAATACCCCTTTAATACCACCATGTGAGGCCATTTTGGCAGCTGCATCATCTAACTCCTGCACGGTTTGGCGGTCGAATTTATTTACAGAACCTTCTGCGTCGAAGACTAATTCTGCAAAACCGTCGTCTGCAACCGAAACCGTCAGACTCTTGCCTTCATATATCATTATCATCTCCTTTGGCCTGGGCCAGGATGTAAACTCAATCTAATCGAGAGATTAAATCGTTGGTTATAGGGTGGCTAGATTTTTGACAATGCCACAGAAAATTTCAATCAAAAATTCAAACAAGTGTTTCAATTTGGTTGGTTATGGTGTTTGATTGATCAAAAATCAAGCTCGATATTGAAAAACTTCTCAGTATAATGGTATTTAAACCGATAAATAAAAACCTGTTCAGCTTAGCCTCGCAATAAGCAGCACACAAATAAATTAACGCAATAATCATAAGTGCTGCGCGACGATAATAAAGTTAAATTAATTCACGCTGACGTGTCAGGTTTCGGCTTAATATATTTTACTCACGTGCACTCACACGGATTTTGTCATCTAGAGCAACAGGTAACTATTTCCTGAAGGTTCTCTAATTTCTGCATGAAAAATGCAGCGTATTCTTTGTTTCAAAAATAAGGATGGCTCAATGGTAGTGAAGTTTGGTTTACTTAGTCGGCTCAGCTTGCTTAAAGCCTGTCTGCTTTTAATTGCCCCCGTGACAATGGCAACCACATTGTTACCCCAGGATGATCCCAGGCAAGCCCAGCGTGAGTTATTTCTGCAGACAGAGCGCGCCATCCAGTCGCTGCCTGTAAGCCAATTACACAAAGTGGAAAATAATATGACGTCGCTGTCATCCTATCCGCTTTATCCTTACCTTGTGCGCCAAAAATTATTCAGAAATATTTCTATTGCTAATCGTAGCGCGATTGAGACATTCTTGATGACCCATGACGGCCACCCTATTGTCTATTCGCTGCGGGCAAAGTGGTTGCGTTATCTTGCGAAAAATAAGCAAAAGTCCGCATTCCTGGCAAGTTATCGTGATGACATGGGCGCCGAGATAACCTGCTACTATCTTCAATATCAGCTAGCTGAAGCGACCAATCCGGATTACTGGTTGGAAAAAGTAGACACGATCTGGCTCAGTGATCGCTCACAACCTGATTCGTGTGATCCGGTTTTTAAACAGTGGAGCCAACAAGGGCGTCTTACTGAAGAAAAGTTGCTTGCGCGCATTGAACGCGCTGCATTATCTGGCAACGCTCAACTTGCCACTTACCTACAACGCCGCTTGCCACAAGAAAAACAATATTTGAGTCAGCTATGGTTGAAGGTACGTAACCTGCCCGCCAACGTAATGAAACCTTCTTTTTTCCCCATGTCGGTACCCGAGGTGGAATCACAGATCTTAGCTTACGGCTTGGAGCGTTTAGCATGGCAAGATTCAGAAAAAGCGGTTAAGGCGTACTACCTGTGGCAAAGCAAACTCAGGTTAACGGAAGATGAATGGGCCAACATTCATCGAGCCATTGCGCTAAGCCTGGCGATTGATAACAAGCCTGACGCGCTGGCCTGGTTAGAGCGGGCTGATGTTGCCGGCGCGGCCCAGGATGTCAAACGCTGGCACTTAGCCTATTTGTTGAGAAAACAAAACTGGCAAAAAGTGCTCGAATTAATCGAGCTTAGCCAACCCCATATTCAGCAACAGGATGCATTCAGGTATTGGCGGGCGCGGAGCTTTGCGCATTTAGGCGCGCCCCAGCAGGCCAAATCTACGCTTGAACAACTGGCTTCTGAGCGCAACTATTATGGTTTCATGGCTAGCGCACAGCTTGCTCAACCAGCAAGTCTGAAGCATATGGAAGCCCCGACCAACTCTGAAGCAATGAAAGATATTGAAGTGCGCCCTGCAGCACAACGGGCATTTGAGTTTTTACAATTAGGCCGCCTAATTGATGCCAGACGCGAGTGGCGCTATCTCATTTCGCAGCTGGATACGGCCATGGTTAAGGATGCTGCAGTACTTGCCAGTGAGTGGGGCTGGTACGATCAAGCTATTATCAGTTTTACCCAAAGTGGTTTTTTAGATGATGTAAAAAGGCGCTTCCCGCTAGCTTTCGCCCCTAAATTTTCCAGCGTAGGGCAAACGTACGATATCCCGCCAGCATTTGCGATGGCGATTGCGCGTCGTGAGAGTTCTTTTATGGTAGATGCCATTTCCCCAGCGGGCGCGACAGGGCTCATGCAACTTATGCCGGGAACGGCGCAATATCTGGTCGATAAAAAAATCAATCGAGCCGCACTAATCGAACCCGACCAGAATGTGCAGTTAGGCGTGCAATACCTGCGCTATCTGATGGATAAGCTCGACAACAATCCGGTATTGGTGTCAGCCTCATATAATGCAGGATGGAAGAAAGTCCTGAATTGGTTACCACGGGATGAAGCATTGCCTACGGATGTGTGGATAGAAAACATCCCCTATCGTGAAACCAGAGGCTATGTGAAAGCGGTGCTAGCCTATCGATATATTTACGAGCAGCAGTTAGGCACGCAGTCAGGGCTGTTTTCACAGCTATCCACTACCTCTATCCCGGCGCTGCCCAGCAAAGCATCAGGTCAAATGGCGACCAGTCTGCAATTAGCCCCTGAATAACAATTCTGGGTGCAGCAAGGGCAGGGGACATGTTAAGGTGGACGTATTGGTATGATCGGCGAACAGCCTGCATTGTTGATTTATTATTGAGGAAATATGACGCATATTACGCAACTTTATCAGGAGCATATTGCAACCTTACAAAGCCGCACTCGTGAAGCACTGGAAAGAGAAGGCCTGGAAGGTCTGATCATCCATTCAGGGCAAGGTAAGCGACTGTTTTTGGACGACAATCACTATCCGTTCAAGGTCAATCCTCAATTTAAAGCCTGGTTACCGGTGACGGATAACCCTAACTGTTGGTTGGTGGTTAACGGGGTAGATAAGCCTAAGCTTATATTTTATCGTCCGGTGGATTTCTGGCATAAAGTGCCCTCGGAACCCAGCGATTTCTGGACTGAATTTTTTGATATCAGTTTGCTCAAACACCCCGAAGAAGTTGAACAATTTCTGCCCTATGATAGACGCCAGTTTGCTTATGTTGGGGAATATCTTGAAGTAGCGAAGGCGCTGGGATTTGAACAGATTAACCCCGATCGCGTGCTGAACTATTTACATTATTATCGTGCCTATAAGACCGATTATGAACTGGAATGTATGCGCAAAGCGAATGATGCGGCGGTTGCCGGACATCAGGCCGCTGCGAACGCTTTCAAGGAAGGAGGCAGCGAATTTGATATAAACCTGGCCTATGCGAAAGCCAGCAGACAAGGTGAAAACGATGTCCCTTATACCAGTATCATTGCCCTTAACGAACATGCGGCTATCCTGCACTACATGCACTATGAAGTGGATGCGCCGAAGGAGCATCGTTCTTTTTTAATTGATGCTGGTGCCTCCTTTGCCGGATATGCTGCGGATATTACGCGTACTTATTGCAAACAACAAAATCATTTTGCCGAACTTATTCAGCAGGTAGACGCACTGACATTACAGCTTTGCGATCAACTTAAGCCTGGCGTAGATTATACTGAAATCCACTTGCAGGCCCATCAGGGCATCGGTGCGATTCTGGCAGAGACCGGATTGGTTGCTGGTTCGGCGGACGATATTGTTTCACAAGGTATCACCCGTACCTTTTTCCCTCATGGTATTGGACACTTTTTGGGTTTGCAGGTGCACGATGTAGGCTCCTTGATCAACGATGATCGGGGTACCCCACTACCCCAACCGGAAAACCACCCTTTCTTACGCTGTACCCGGCCCATTGAACCCCGTCAGGTCTTTACCATAGAACCGGGACTTTACTTTATTGAAAGTCTACTAGCTGAGTTAAAAGAGAGTGCTAACGGAAACCAGGTGAATTGGGAGCTGGTGGAAAAATACAAGCCTTTTGGCGGGATCCGGATTGAAGATAATGTAATTGTACATCGGGATCGCAATGAGAATATGACCCGGGAGCGAGGGTTAAAGTAGGCCGAGTCGCTTGGATGGCACGCGCCAGTGCCATCCCTCTTTGCAGGCGTTGGGCTTAGTTAGAGCGCTCTACCGATAGATGAGCAAGGGCGATTAGCGCATCTTTATAGGGTGAATCAGGAACCTTCTCAAGGCTGGCGATAGCACGCTCTGCTTCAGTATTTGCACAGGCCTTCGTATAGTCAATGGCTCCCGTCTCGTGCATGATGCTTTGGATCCGTTTGAGATGAGGTAAGCCGTTTGATTGTTCAATGGCCTCTCGAATCAATACCCGATCACTGTCGGTTTTGCTGTGCCACATGGCATATAACAAGGGCAGAGTAGGCTTGCCTTCGGCTAAATCATCGCCCGCATTTTTACCCATTTCTTCGGTTTCTGCCTGATAGTCTAAGATATCGTCGACTAACTGAAACGCAGTGCCCAGATGCTTGCCATAGGCTTGCATAGCCTGTTCGACCTGTGCAGACTGGTCTGTGATAACGGCAGCTAGCTGAGTGGCGGCTTCAAACAAACGGGCAGTTTTGCCGTAGATGACGTCAAAGTAACGTTGCTCGGTGGTGTCTGGATCGTTGCAGTTCATTAACTGTAACACTTCCCCTTCTGCAATCTGATTCGTGGCTTCGGAGAGGATTTCCATTACCCGCATACGTTTAAGGCTAACCATCATCTGAAATGAGCGGGTATACAGAAAATCACCTACCAAGACACTGGCCTGATTACCAAAAATAGCGTTTGCGGTTTCACGACCACGGCGTAAGGTCGATTCATCTACAACATCATCGTGTAACAAAGTGGCTGTGTGGATAAACTCTACGATCGCCGCTAACGTATGATGATCGGATGACTTGATTTGCATGGCGCGCGCAGCGAGCACACAGAGCAAAGGGCGCAAACGCTTACCGCCGCTGTTAACAATGTAAAAACCCAGCTGATTAATTAACGCAACCTCTGAATCCACTTGTTGCTGTATGATCGCATTGACGGCATCCATGTCATCTGAAGCCAGGGATCGAATTTGATCTATATCCATGTGTGTGTAATTAGCAGATGATTTAGTTTGTAACGATTGTACCTGAATTAGCACGTCTATCCAGCGGATAAACGTAAAAAGTCGTTCGTTCAAGAAAACATTGATATGCCACTGTTCAATATGGACATTAGCGGATTGGGGTGTGACTTATTACAAGCTAATGAGCGAGTTATCGTGCAGATTAGTGAGTCCGCCCACAGACTTCATAACGAATTTGCGGTAATTTGATGGAGCAGAATATGGCGGAAAGTAGCGATATGTGGGCAATTTGTGCGATGAGTGAAAAATAATCGAATTTTCTCAAAAGTGGGGTTGTGATCCAGGGATGTTTCACGTACAATTCGCGCCCTGTTTTTTGAATTAAAAGCGTCAGAGACGCAGAGCGGAGTTAGATATGTACGCGGTTTTCCAAAGTGGCGGTAAACAGCACCGTGTGGCTGAAGGCCAGACCGTTCGTTTAGAAAAAATCGAAGTTGCACCTGGAAAGAGTGTTGAGTTCGGTGAAGTATTAATGGTTAGCAACGGTGACGATGTTAAAATTGGCACTCCTTTCGTTGCTAAAGGTAAAGTGACTGCAGAAGTGATTACTCACGGTCGTGGCGAGAAGATTAAGATTGTTAAATTCCGTCGCCGTAAGCACTCACGTAAGCAAATGGGTCATCGTCAGTGGTTCACTGAAGTGAAAATTACTGGCATTAGCGCATAATAGGAGCACGAACACATGGCACACAAAAAAGCTGGTGGTAGTACCAAAAACGGTCGTGATTCAGAAAGTAAACGCCTTGGTGTTAAACGCTTTGGTGGTGAGTCAGTACTGGCAGGTAACATCATTGTTAGACAACGTGGAACTCGTTTCCATGCAGGCGACAATGTAGGTATCGGTAAAGACCACACTTTATTTGCACTTTCAGACGGTAAGGTTCAGTTCAACGTAAAGGGACCTAAAAACCGTAAGTTCGTGAGCATTGTTTCTGAGTAAGCAATTGTCACGCTAACCTGAACAGGTTGTTAAGAACCCCGCGTTAGCGGGGTTTTTTTATGAGAGAATCAGATAACATCCTGCCTTAACCTGTGTCTTGGTGTACACTTATTACGATGAGTGAATATCGATAATCAATTTACTTTGCGAATGGATAAAGCCAATTTTCCACAGTTCGAGTAAAGAGTAAAAAATGCATAACAGTCGTTCATGCTGATGAACGCTGCAATAAGGTCCGATCACAACCTGATCGACACTGGAGCGATAGATGAAATTTGTTGATGAAGCTGAAATCCGAGTTGAAGCTGGTGACGGCGGCAATGGCGTAGTTGGCTTTAGACGAGAAAAATACGTACCAAAAGGTGGCCCTGATGGTGGTGATGGGGGAGACGGCGGTAGTGTCTATCTGCAAGCCGATGAAAACCTGAATACACTTATCGACTACCGTTTTGAACGCTTTCATCGCGCTGAACGGGGTCAAAATGGGCAGGGAGGCGATTGTACGGGCCGAAAAGGTAAAGACTTGACGGTTACTGTGCCTGTGGGAACACGCGCCACAGACTGCGACACAGGTGAAGTCTTAGGTGACTTAACCCGTCATGGACAACGCCTCAAAGTAGCTCAGGGTGGGTTCCATGGTTTAGGTAATGCCCGCTTTAAAAGTAGTACTAACCGTGCACCGCGGCAGAAAACGAATGGTACCCCAGGCGAAATTCGTTCACTTAAATTAGAATTAATGCTGTTAGCGGATGTAGGTTTATTAGGTATGCCAAACGCCGGTAAATCAACATTTATTCGCTCAGTTTCAGCCGCCAAGCCAAAAGTCGCCGATTATCCATTTACCACATTAGTGCCTAATTTAGGCGTGGTAAGGCAAGATTCGCAGCGCAGCTTCGTTATTGCGGACATTCCGGGTTTAATTGAAGGTGCCGCGGAAGGTGCCGGATTGGGTATTCAATTTTTAAAGCATTTGGAGCGTTGTCGCATACTATTGCACATGGTGGATCTGCTTCCTGCAGATGAAAGCGATCCTGCAGATAATGCCAGAGCTATCGTAACCGAATTAGAAAAGTACAGCCCGAAACTAGCCAGCAAACCCCGTTGGTTAGTATTTAATAAAACGGATCTGTTACTGGAAGATGAAGTCGAAGAAAGGTGTCAGCGCGTAATTGCTGCCCTGGATTGGGATGGTCCGGTATATAAGATATCCGCCTTTCAGAAGCTTGATGTTGAGCCGTTGTGTAAAGACATAATGAATTTCATCGAGACGTTACCATCCCAGTTGGAAGCTGACGAAGCGGCGGATGCGCCGGTAGAATTCAAGTGGGATAGCTATCATCGTAATACGGTTGAAAAGACAGATTTTACCGATGATGACGACGATGATTTTGACGATGACGACTATGACGTCGAAGTAGTTTACCGCAAATAGGAATGTAAGAGGGTAATGGTGAGTAAAGTCGCAATGATAGCCGCCATGGCAAAGAACCGCATTATTGGCGCGGAAAACACGATGCCGTGGCACCTACCAGCAGATTTAGCCCATTTCAAACGTGTTACCATGGGCAAGCCTGTAATCATGGGACGTAAAACCTATCAGTCGATCGGAAAAGCACTTCCCGGCCGACCTAATATTGTGATCAGTCGAGATCCACACTTTAAGCCGAACGACGCGTCAGTCGTTCCCAGTCCCGACGATGCACTGGATATGGCCGTTACGCTGCCAACCCGGGATCAGGAAATCATGATTATTGGCGGGGGAACCATCTACCAAAGTTTTCTCTCTGAGGCCGAAACGCTTTACTTAACTTTCATAGATACCGAAGTAGCTGGTGATACCAAGTTTCCTGACTACACCCACACAAATGATTGGCATGAAATAGCCAGAGAAAGCCATCACGCTGATGCAAATAATCCGTATAACTATCAGTTTGTGACATTAAGTCGCAGAACGTGATCTCCTACCCAATTAATGATTTATTCGTTAACTGAACAGATCCCAGCATTCGTCATTCCAGTTTCACGTAGTGAAGACTCGAATCTCTAGGGTTGGTTCGGGGGCGGTAGTTTAAGGGAACAGGTCCCCGACTTCTCGGGGATGACGGGGCTTGAATGAGCTCTGACGTTCCATTAATTTCTACAGTCATCATTCCAGTTTCACGTAGTGAAGACTGGAATCTCTGGCATTGAGTCGAGAGACGTCCTCAAGGCGTACAGATCCCAACGTTTTGTCATTCCAGTTTCACGCAGTGAAGACTGGAATCTCTGGCCTTGAGTCGAGGGCCGTCCTCAAGGCGAACAGATCCCAGCGTTCGTCATTCCAGTTTCACGCAGTGAAGACTGGAATCTCCAGGGTTGATTCGGGGGCTGTACTTTTAGGGAACAGATCCCCGACGTCTCGGGGATGACGGGGCGTGAGCGATCCCCGACGTCTCGGGGATGACGGGGCTTGAGAGATCCCCGATGTCTCGGGGATAACGGGTGAAAAGGGGATGACGGATAAAAAAGGGATGACGCGTCTTAAGAAATCCCCGATTGCTCGGGGATCAGGGAAATTGAATGAGACGTAGCTACAGGAACCGTTTAACAGGTACTGATGTTAGAACCAAAAAGCTTACGCATTAATTTTGTCAAATAGATTCTCCAGCGTTAAGCCTTGATGACCGAGCATATCTTTTAATCTGCGTAACGCTTCAACTTGGATTTGACGGACACGTTCGCGTGTTAAGCCAATTTCCGTACCAACATCTTCTAAAGTTGAAGGTTCATAACCCATCAGTCCAAAACGGCGGGCAAGTACCTCACGTTGTTTGGGGTTCAGATCGGTTAACCATTTCACAATATTGTCTTTGATATCGTCATCCTGAAGGTTTTCTTCCGGACCAAATTCTTTTTCATCAGCCAATATATCTAACAACGCTTTGTCGTTTTCGCCGCCTATGGGCGTATCCACAGAAGTGATACGTTCATTTAGACGCAGCATTTTGCTTACTTCGTCTACCGGTTTTTGCAGGCTGTTGGCAATTTCTTCTGCTGAAGGCTCATGATCAAGTTTTTGAGATAGCTCTCTGGCTGCGCGCAGGTAAACGTTCAGCTCTTTAACCACGTGAATAGGTAGCCGAATGGTGCGGGTCTGGTTCATTATTGCCCGTTCAATAGTTTGCCTGATCCACCAGGTAGCATAAGTTGAGAAGCGGAAGCCGCGTTCGGGATCAAATTTTTCAACGGCACGGATTAAGCCAAGATTACCTTCTTCAATTAGATCCAATAAGGCAAGCCCACGATTATTGTAACGTCTTGCAATTTTGACGACCAGGCGCAGGTTACTGACAATCATACGCTTTCGAGATGACTCACACCCTTTTAAGGCACGGCGGGCAAAATAGACTTCTTCTTCGGCGGTTAACAAGGGGGAAAAACCGATTTCGCCCAAGTAAAGTTGGGTGGCATCGAGGTTTTTAGGAAGTTCTTCCTGACTGAATACAACGTCATCATTGCTATCGTCAGTATCAGATTCGTCAGCTTTTAAATCAGCTGGTATTTCTATATCGTCGAGTTCATCCCGCGATTTTCTTGCGACTACAGTGTTTTTATTGTGATCCACAACTGCATCTCCTGCTTTAAGGTTTATTTATAACATTCGCTCCCTTAGATTATTATTGTTGTTTATAGTTATTATGGACGTGACGTTGGCAGGTATCGCATCGGATCTAACGATTTTCCCCGATACCTCACTTCAAAATGAAGTCTGACCGAATTTGTACCGCTATTCCCCATAGTCGCAATCAATTGACCTGCGTCAACCCATTGCTGCTCGCGCACCGAAATGGTGTCATTGTGAGCATATGCACTTAAGAACGTGTCTGTATGCTTTATTATTATCAGATTTCCGTAGCCTCTAAGCGCGTTACCGGCATAAACCACCTTTCCTGCGGCGGCTGCTCGGATCGGGCTACCTTTCGCGGCACTTATGTCAATTCCTTTGCTGCCGTTTTCACCTGCTGAAAATGTTGCTACCAACTTACCATATGCCGGCCAGACCCACTTTTCAACCTTGTTCGGGAACCCGTCTTTAATGGGTTTGCCTGATTTAGGCTGTGTGTTTCCAACAGCCTTAACTGGCTGGTTGTTAACATTATTTTCACTTTTACCATACGCCTGCTGTTTTCTTCGGTCAACTTTATTTTTCGATTTATTTTTTGAGGTCCGACCAGGTTGGGATCGTTGGGATCGCGTCGATCCCTTGTAGGCTTTGACAGGGTTGAGTTTCAGCTCCTGACCAGGAAAAATATTGTATGGCGGCGACAAATTATTGTAGCGGGCGAGCTCAAGATAATCTTTACCCGTGAACCACGCAATGGCATATAGAGTCTCACCCTGCCTTACTGTATAGGTAGGCTCCATATATCCCTGTTCTTCAACAGGTTGACTATCCAGTAATACTAATGGAGCAGGCGCCCTGCGAGAAGAGCAACCTGCAACAAGCACTAATAGACAGGTGGCAAGCAAGAGTTGTTTTATGATTGTCCTTACGCCCTTCATCAACATTATCAGCGCAGAAGAAGATATGCACCAATTGCCAGCAGCACCGTCGCCCAACCCAGAACTTCCACATATTGGCGTAGCTTTGCTTCCATCGCCGCTCCACCCCATTTCATTAAACCCGCTACCAGGAAAAATCGTGCGCCACGGCCAATCGCCGATGCCACAATAAAGGGTAAAAATGCCATCTGCATTACCCCGGCGCCCACCGTAAATACCTTGTAAGGAATCGGCGAAAAGCCAGCTAAAAAGACCACCCAGACACCGTATTCTTCAAACCACGAGAGGGCCATATCAAACTTTGGTTGGTATCCAGATGAAGCGATCCAGGGTTCAAGCCACGCATCAAATGCAAAATAACCGAGTAAATAGCCGCCAATCCCCCCTAAAACTGAAGTGAGGGTGGTCAACAATGCGAAAAACCACGCTTTATCTGGACGTGACAGTGACATCGGTGCCAGCATAACGTCAGGGGGGATGGGGAAGAACATAGATTCAGAGAAGCTTAAGCCCCCCAGGTAGACACTGGCGTGCCGATGACGTGACCAACGTAATACCCGGTCGTATAACGGTTGAAATACCTTCAAAGAATGTCTCCAGCTACAAGGGGAACGAAACGTACCGATTCAATCGTCTGTGTAGTCAACTCGCCATCTTTTTGGTCGACACACATCAACGTTTGCTGCTCACTACCAATAGGAATAATCAGTCTTCCCCCTTCATCAAGCTGATTACACAGATCCGCTGGCAACGAACTGGCCGCGGCAGTGACAATGATGGCGTCAAAGGGCCCTTTAGATGCCCATCCCTTCCAACCATCACCATGCTTCATAGATATGTTATGCAGATCCAATTGGTTCATTCGGCGTTTAGCCTGAAATTGCAGGGATTTGATACGTTCTACAGAGAAAACTTTGCTAAAAAGCTGACCTAGGATAGCAGTTTGATAACCGGAGCCAGTCCCAATTTCCAAAACATTTTTAGCCTCGTTATCAGCAGATAACAACAATTCGGTCATCTTAGCGACAATATAGGGTTGAGAAATGGTTTGGCCCTGTCCAATTGGCAACGCGGTATTCTGGTATGCCTTATGTTTTAGTGCATCGGGCAAAAACAACTCTCTGGGCGTTGCTGCGATAGCATTCAGCACTTTTTGATTACGTATCCCTTCCTTGAACAAAAGTTCGGCGAGGACATCTCCTTTACGTGTCGTTCTCATAGTGGCGTTACTTTTAAGATTAATTATTCTAATTATTAAATGGTGATTATAGTTTTTCGCCTAGCCAAACTTTCATATCATCCAGGCTTCGATAGTCGGTCATGTCCACACTTAACGGAGTGACGGAGCAGTAGTGATTGGCTATTGCGTCAAAATCTGTTCCTGGCCCGGCATCCTGCTCAGCGCCCGCTGGACCATACCAATAAATAGTTCGTCCGAATGGGTCTGTATCTGCCATCATTCCTTCTGCACGGTGGCGTCGCCCTTGGCGCGTAATCTTTATTCCCGCTAATTCATCATAAGGGATATCGGGAACATTAACATTTAAAATTTGGTTTGGCGGAAGGGGATGGGTTTTTAGTTTATTCACGATATCTAACGCCACCTTTGCCGCGGTTTCAAAGTATTTCCCTTCCCGGCCCACTAAGGAAACAGCTATAGCAGGTAACCCCATATACCGTCCTTCGGTCGCAGCGGCCACGGTACCAGAATAGATAACATCATCACCCAGGTTTGCACCATGATTGATTCCTGATACCACCAGTTGGGGATCATCATCTAGAAAACAATTGACCCCCAGATGGACACAGTCAGAGGGAGTACCATTTACAGAGTAAAAACCATTCTCCATTTTTTGAATTCGCAATGGATTATGCAGCGATAATGCATTACTAGCACCGCTACAGTTGCGATCAGGCGCGATCACGGTCACATCATGTTCAGATGCGATGGCAGTATGCAGTGCGGCGAGGCCTTTCGCAAAAACGCCATCGTCATTACTTAATAGTATATTCATGGGTACTCCGTTAACTGGCATGGTGCAACACTGCGCACTCACGTAATACGCTAGTGGCAAAGCAGCCGCCAGGCAGGGCAAAGGAAACCGTTAATTTATCACCCTCAACTCCCCATTCAAGCTCCCGCGGCCAAATTTTTATTGCCCGGCGTTCCTGTTCCATGCCTACCGTGGCTAAAAAGTCTTTTACAGCAGTATGTTCGGTGCACACAGCCTGTTCGAAGTTTTTCGCCTCTTCGATAGGAATGCTTTCTCCTTTACCCCATAACGGGCCCGTGGGAGACAAATCACCCTGCTGATAACGGCTGAGTTCTTCAATAGAAGGTTGTGCGCAGATAAAAAAGCTGTTTGAGCCGGTCAGCATTAATGCATCGCCAGATAGAATTGATTCAAAACACTTTGCTTTGATCCGCGCGGAAACCACTTCGTTAAATAACCAACTTCTAAGCGCAGACAGCACAATATTTCGTTTATTGCGGTTGCGTATGGGCTCTCCAGCCATCATTCGTTCAGCCAGTATAAGATTGCCCCCTTTGCTGGCCTCACCTTCTGCGTTAACCGCCACGCCAAAACGCTGTTCACCGAAATAGTTGGGTACACCAGCTTTAGTTTTTTCCAGCGCAGCGCTTAATGCAGCTGGATCCGAGACGTTGCGCAGACAAATAGTAAAATGATTCGCTTTGGCCTGGCCTGTGCGCAGTTTTTTGTTATGCCGAGTTTGTTTCACAACCGTCACCCCGGGAAGCGTCCACCCACTAAAATCAATATCAGCTTTACCGGGCGTATGTATACCAAACCACTGGCGGGTAAGTGCATATTTATCTTTTCGTCCCGCGTAGGTCACTGCGCGCAAAGGCAGGTTACAAAATTTGGCGAGCTGCTCAGCCACGAACGCCGTATTTGCATTAACTTTTTCCACCCAGATAAACTGATGTTCGCCTTCTCCGGTGGGGGTGAAGCCCAAATGTTCTTCGACAATAAAATCTTCCGGATGTTGCTTAAACACGGCAGTACACGCGGGTTTGGCATATAAATATTGCCAGTGCTCAGTGCTAAAGATCATGCGTCAACCTTCTTCAGCAACACCACAGCGTGAGCGGCAATACCTTCTTTACGGCCAGTAAAACCTAATTTTTCGGTGGTGGTAGCTTTAATATTAATGTCGCTGGTTGGGCAACAACAATCCTCTGCCAGTAGCTCGCTCATGGAGGGGATATGCGGCGCCATCTTTGGTGCCTGAGCGATAATAGTCATATCGACATTGCCGATGGCGTAGCCTTTTTTGGCAACCAAGCCAATGACATGTCTAAGTAAGTTTCGGCTGTCTGCATCGGCGTAAGCGTCATCAGTATCAGGAAAATGCTTACCAATATCACCCATCGCAGCGGCACCGAGTAACGCGTCACATAAAGCGTGAATGAGCACGTCGCCATCGGAGTGTGCCAGCAGACCCTGTTCGTAGTCTATTTTCACTCCTCCGATAACAATCGGGCCTTCGCCGCCAAATTTATGGACATCGTAACCATGGCCTATGCGCATGTATTATTCCTTATGTGTATTTGCCAGTTGAGATAAATAAAATGCAGCCAATGGTAAATCCTCAGGGTGAGTGATTTTTATATTGGCGGGGTTGCCAGCCACTAATTTTACCTGATGTCCCACCGCTTCCATTGCCGATGCTTCATCGGTGATGAGTACGCCACTCGTTAATCCGGCCTGAATTGCATGGGTTAATGCACCCGCTCTGAATAATTGCGGGGTGAGTGCGTGCCACAGCGACTCGCGGCTCTCAGTATGCGATACAATCTGTTTTTTTGTAGGGTGAGCACGCTTCATCGTATCGCGAACAGGCGTAGCCAATATCCCGCCCGCGACGGATTGATCGTTAATTAAGGTCAGAAGTTTGCCAATATCTTCAGTGCTAAGGCAAGGTCTGGCTGCATCATGCACCAATGCCCACGCAGTTTCGGGGAGAGTACTGACAGCATTTAATACTGATTGCGCACGTTCTGCGCCCCCTTTTACCACCGTCAACCAACTCTTTTTATAAAACGGCAGCGTGGGCAAGATGTTATCATCAGGATGTGCGGCAATAATAATATGGTTCACCAGCGGGTGCGCCATCAAAGCATCTAACGTATGCTCCAGAATCGTTTTGCCCGCTATTTCAAGGTACTGTTTGGGTATGTCCGCTTGCATACGGGTGCCAATACCAGCTGCCGGTACTACGGCGGTAACAGATAAATTAAGACTCATTGATTAATTCGCTTCTGCAGGCAGGATTCGATAAAAGGTTTCACCTTCCTTGATAAGTCCCAACTCGTTGCGCGCCCGCTCCTCAATAGCCTCAAGACCGATTTTTAGATCATTGATATCAGCCTCTAATAACGCGTTGCGCTGGGCAAGATTGGCATTTTGCTGAGATTGCTCTTCTACCTGGCGGGTCAAAGCGTGGTAGTCAGGGATACTGTGCTTACCCAGCCACAGGCGATACTGGAGCAATCCCAGTAATACCAGTAACACCACTGTAATCCACTTATCCCGCCACACGGCCACAACCTGAAACTTCGACATAGGGCTATTATGCCCACTCATTAAGGATGCGTCTACGCTGGTTTTACCTCAAATAATCTGGTCACTCGCTTTTGCCGAGCTTGTCTTTCAGTTTGTCGAGTAATTTGTCTTTGTGTTTTTCAATCACGTTGCTCAACTGGGCTTGCAACAGAGCTTGCAGGGTGTCGCTATTGCCCTGGGCGATTTCTAACATTTTATCGATATCTTTTAGTACGCTGCTCGTTTGCTTTTGCTCGGTGGCTACCTTTGATGCAAGCTTCTGTTTTAATTCTGCTAATTTATCTTGTTGAGATGCGGTCAGTTCTGCCAGCGCCAGTTGCGCGAACTGGTTATCCAAATCTGAGCGGATACTAAATTCAGGGTCATCAACCTTACCGGAAAAATCAATGTTCAAATTGAGCTGGTTAAGCTGTTGTAAAACGTTTGCAATCGATGATGTCAACTGGTTTTTGCCCTCAGCTTGCATGGCCAAATCTGATAACTTCACCGCACTGGTGCCACTGACTGCATTGTTTTCCACTTTAAAGTGACCGGTGCTGGCCAGCATAGCAGTCTGCAGCAGTGCGGATAATTTCTCAGCCTGCACAAACGCAATGCCTTTCATCTCAATTCCTTCTAGTGACCATCGTTGTTGAGCATCCACGCCTTCATCATCCAGCCAGAACTGACCTTGTGATTCAAATTGTTTGAACTTATTACTTTCAGCGAAAATAGTGTAGGTGGTAGGTTCGCCTATCAGGGGGTGGGTATTTGTGATATTTTTCCATTCGCTCGCTATCTGTTGACCGATTACTTCAACAGACATGTAAGCTTCTTTAACCCAGACGGAAGGCATATCAGTGGACTCAGCGGATTTCTCTTGGTCACCTTGCAGTAAAGGTAAAATAAGTTGTGTGGCTGAATTCAGGTATTCGGTTATTTCTGCCGCTTTGTCACCAAATACCATATGGGTTACACGTTGCAGCGAAGCCTGGTCACCCGTTAAGGCACCTTTTAGTAAGTTGTAATCTTCTTTAGGAGCTTGTTTCAATGCACTAGCTGAATTTTTCAACGCTTGTTGCGCGGCTTTCGCTTCACGGGAAAAGGCGCGAATACGCTGCCGGTCCTGTTTTACTTTTTGCTTAATTTTATCCAGTGTTTGTTTGGCTTTCGCCAACGCGGCCGGAGAGGCGTACTCAGCGTTTTTTAGCTGTTCAATTTGCGTTTTATAATCCTCCACCCGAGTCTGATCGGGTAACGCCTGGTAAGTTTGTTTGAGTGATTCGTCATAGTGCTGGTATTGCTGACGGGCGCGCTCAGCTACTTGGGTTGATTTTAATTCTGAGCGGGCCAGCAGTTCGTTAACAGTGGGAATGGCTGTCTGTGCTTGCTTTTGTATGTCTGCTAGCGATACCGACTTTTCCGGCTGGCGATACACCTGTCCTACTGTCTGCCGCGGCAGGTCAAACTGTATTTTCAGTAGCTTGAGCTTCGACACTACTACTTGTTCAGACAATAAGGGAAGTACTTCGACATCTGCACTGGCCTCGTCAATTTGAACTTTGTTGCGGGTAGGTTCGGCTGGATCGGTTAATTGAATGTCGAACAAACTGGCGGTGACCGGCATTAACGTATGGTTCACCCGCCCTATATTAACTTCTGCCCCATAGGCTTCGGAGAGTTTATCTTCGAGTATCCACTTAATCAGTGGATTGGCGAGAAACCAGTAACTAATCCCCAGCATAAGAAGAATACCCAGTAAGATATGCCAAAAACTTACGCCTCGTTGAGATTGCATAGCTGCCTACTTAATTGTTGTCTGGAATAAAAACGGTGCATTTTATACCACTATAGTTCAGTTACTTAGTGAAAAAAACCGCGGGATTAAGTAGCTTGGCGCCAAATTTGCGATGAACGACATAGATTAACTAGCTGGTGAGCTTGGCGTACGCCGAAATTGTGCTAGTATCCGCGAAATTTGCGCCGCATCGTGATCTTTGTCGCAGTGCAAGAGTTTAAAGAAAACATTCATCCAGTTTATTGGTGGAAATTGAACATTTGAGTTGCTGCGCGATCCCGCCCTGTTTGTGCTGTCCTGCATTGGGTTCCGCGGTGACAATTTTTAACGCATAGTCAAATTTTGAAGGGTAGCAATGCTCATTAACGACGACCTCTATACTACTACACCACTGCGTCAGCGCATCCGTGATTATTATCGTGTGGGTGAATCAACCGCCATTGATCAAATCTTGCCTGTAGCCGAAGTTAACCCACGTGCACGAAGCCGTGCCTGGGAGCGCGCAAGAAAGATGGTGCTGAAGATTCGAAAAGATCAGGAAGGACACGGTGGCATTGATGCGTTGCTAAATGAGTTTTCACTTTCAACCGCTGAAGGTGTGGTGTTGATGTGTTTGGCTGAAGCTCTACTGAGAGTGCCAGATGAAGACACGCAGAACGAACTCATCCGCGACAAATTATCAAAAGGCCAGTGGACACCCCATTTAGGAAATTCTGATTCGCTTTTTGTGAATGCGTCAGCCTGGGGCCTGCTAATGACCGGGAACATGGTTAATTATGCGGATCGTCGTAAAAGTGAACATTTAGGTATTCTCAAACGCACGTTGGGGCGGTTGGGCGAGCCTGTTATCCGCCGCGCCATGAACATTGCTATGCGCATTATGGGACGCCAGTTTGTAATGGGTGAAACCATTGAGACTGCGGTGGAACGGGCGAAAGACAAAGAGAAGAAAGGCTATGTGTATTCTTACGACATGCTCGGCGAAGGCGCACGAACCATGGCCGATGCGGATCGTTACTACAAAGCCTATGAAGATGCGATCAAAGTAATCGGTAAAAACGCGCATGGTCGCGGTCCCATAAAATCGCCAGGTATCTCGGTGAAATTGTCGGCTATTCACCCGCGTTATGAGTTTGTAAAATACGAGCGGGTAATGGAAGAGATCCCCCCGCGTCTAAAAGCCTTGTGTATGATGGCCAAGGAATATGATATCGGCCTGACAGTGGATGCGGAAGAAGCAGATCGTTTAGACGTATCTTTAGATATCATCGATAAAGTTTTCAGCGATCCAGACTTGGATGGCTGGCATGGGTTTGGTCTGGCGGTACAGGCATATCAAAAGCGTGCATTGTATGTAATTGAATGGCTGCGCGCGCTAACGCTTCGCGTGGGACGGCCGATGATGGTACGGTTGGTTAAGGGAGCCTACTGGGATACTGAAATAAAACTTACGCAGCAGGCAGGCTTAGACGAGTTTCCTGTGTTCACCCGTAAGTCCTCCACCGACGTGTCTTACCATGCCTGTGCAAACCGCTTATTAGATTATCGCGATACCATCTATCCGCAATTTGCTACCCACAATGCCTACACAGCATCGGTGATTATCGAACTGGCTGGCGACGATAAAGAAAATTTTGAGTTTCAGTGCCTTCACGGCATGGGAGACACGCTTTATGACCAAATTGTAACGGAAGAAAAAATTCAATGTCGCGTGTACGCCCCGGTGGGTGAACACGAAGATTTGCTTGCTTATCTGGTCAGGCGTTTATTGGAGAACGGCGCGAACTCTTCGTTTGTTAATGCGATTGTGGATGATTCCAAGCCAGTAGAATCGCTGCTGGAAGATCCCGTGGAGAAAACCCAGCGGTTGAAAATACGTTTTAACAAATTTATCAGGAAGCCGCGCGATTTATACGCCCCTGAGCGAGATAATTCGCGCGGGCTGGATATATCCGACCACCATGCTGTACATGCGTTAAGCCATGAGATTGCCCGTTGGCAGAGCGTGTATAGCGTGAATGAAAGTGATTTGCCAGACGGGGCGACAGCGGTAAGAAACCCAACCGACCATAACGATCTGGTTGGGTATCATATTTATGCCAACAAAGAGCAGATGTCACAGGCCCTGGATAAGGCGCATAATGCGTTTCAGGGTTGGTCTAAAACACCAGTGGCCGAACGTGCCGAAATTCTCTTTCGCACCGCCGATGCGCTAGAGCGTCACATGTCTGAGTTGATTGCCATTTGTATTCGCGAAGCCGGCAAGGTAACGCAAGACAGCATTGACGAAGTGAGAGAAGCAGTAGATTTCTGTCGCTATTATGCAGTACGTGCCAAAGAACTTGACGAAGATCAGCGTTTACTTCCGCGCGGTGTGGTGCTGTGTATCAGCCCATGGAACTTCCCGCTGGCGATCTTTTTAGGTCAGGTGGTAGCGGCTCTGGCCACAGGTAATACTGTGGTCGCCAAACCAGCTGAGCAAACCAGCCTTATCGCCAAGCGCGCAGTGGAGATCATGCGTAATGTGGGCTTGCCGGACGATGTGCTACAACTGATTATTGCGCCTGGCCGTGAGGTGGGAGAATTATTATTACCGGACGAACGCATCAAAGCGGTGATGTTTACCGGTTCCACCCAAACAGGTACGCTAATTTCACAAACCCTGGCTAACCGTGGTGGTGAGCAGGTGCCGCTGATCGCTGAAACCGGCGGGCAGAACTGCATGATTGTAGATTCAACAGCATTGCCTGAACAGGTGGTGGATGATGTCATTCATTCTGGATTCCAAAGTGCAGGACAGCGCTGTTCCGCATTGCGTGTTATGTATGTTCAGGAAGATATCGCTGATAAGCTTATTACTATGTTAACCGGCGCCATGAAAGAGCTTAAAATTGGTGATCCAGCGCTATTAAGAACCGATATTGGGCCGGTAATTGACGAAAAAGCGCTTAGCAGCTTGCAAGATCATCAACGTTATATGGAAGACAACGGTAAATTACTGTATCGCGTAGAACTGCCGAATGACGCCAAAAATGGCACCTTCTTCCCTCCCACTTTGTACGAAATTGATAATATCGATGTGCTACAACGCGAAGTGTTCGGGCCAGTGATCCATATCATCCGTTTTAAGTCGAAAGACCTCGAAAACGTTATCAATGCTATTAATGGAACCGGTTTCGGCTTGACCATGGGCGTGCATTCGCGTCTTGAAGAACGGGCAAATGAGCTGGCGGCGAAAAGCCGAGCGGGCAACGTTTATATTAACCGTAACATGATTGGGGCCATTGTGGGCGTACAACCCTTTGGTGGTCGTGGACTGTCCGGGACAGGTCCAAAAGCGGGTGGGCCGAATTATCTACCCCGCTTGATGATGGAGCGCGCTACACCCAAACCTTCTACGGTTGATGATGTTGAACAACTGGATACCGCATTAACGGGTGATAAAGCAGCGCAGGAGGCCGCACAAAGATTGATGTCTCAAGCTACAGCGTTAGAAGCAAAATGGCGTCATACCCCATTGAATGACCGAATCTCTATGGTACGACAGCTTCTAGCTAAAATAGCCAATGTGGATATTCTGGAAGAGTTTGCCGATGATTTAAATCGCACGTTAGCGACCTCTCGTCAGCAAATCACCAATGTTGAGCGTAAATTAGCCAAAGCAACTGAGCTTCCAGGGCCGACGGGTGAGTCCAATAAGTTATATCTGGAGCCAAGGGGTGTGTTGGTATGTTTTGCCGACAAAGGGGTGACCTTCGAATATTGGACACTGTCTATTGTGACAGCACTGGCCACCGGGAATGTAGTGGTTTCAGTCGTGTCAGAAACGTTTTACGAAGAGGCGTTAGAGTTTCAGAAAAAATTTGAAGCCACAGGGGCTGAAAAGGGAATTTTCCAGGTCGCGCGCTTGCAGCACTTGCATGATCTGGTTATGCATCCTGATTTAGCTGGGGTAGTGGTGGATTCCAACACTGAAAGAACGGCGCAGATTTCTGCCATGCTGGCGGCGAGAGAGGGCGGGGCAATATTGCCTGTCATCACGGCGGAGTATAACGATAACCTTATTCAACGCTTGATGACTGAGAAAACCATCAGCATTGATACCACGGCGTCGGGCGGAAATACCTCGTTAATGACATTGGTAGAAGAAGACGAGTAACCTGCTATCGCCCTCTGTCTCTGCAGAGGGCGAATACCTGCGTAGGTAGTCTTTTTTCTTTTTTCTTTTTACTTTTTACTGTTCATTTTTCCTTTCGGCATTTTCCTCGGACTTATCGGGGTTATTGCGCAAATAGCCAGCGGCACGCTCTTCGTCCCTCGTGGTTAACTTTTCACTTGCCGAGGACGAATCGTTCTCCAGCGCCCGCGTTTGTTGATTAACCTGATGAATCGTACTGGCGTTGCGCAAGTCTGCTTCACTGGTGATTGATGCAATAGATTCGCGACCTTTAAGAAATGCTTTTAGCTCGGCCACGATTTTATCCAGTTCAACATCATCTCTGGACATCGACATAATAAATCGTGGTGATTCAAGATTAGCGCGTCCGCTGGTGGCAAAAATTGACGAACTGATACGGGAAAGTATTATCCACGGTGTGATAGAACTTCTTACCACCGTATTTTCAGAGCGGGTAGAATCATGAATTGACATACCGGTTGATACCTTAGACTCAGTAAAAGTGCCTTCCGTTTTCATAAACATGAGTAACGATGAAAATTGCATTTCACCCCAAAACAAATGCGACGCCCGATTGAGAATTCTGCCCGCCAAATAGAAGGTCAGCCAACCAAAAAAATAAAATTTCGCCGCATTAACAATACTTATGCCTGCGGCAAACTGGCTCATTTGGTTGAGATTATTCTGCGTCTGAAAATACTCTATGGCGGCACCTAGCTTAAGCAAAAACATGGCGAAAAAAGCAAAGCCCGTCAGCACACACAGTTGTGCCAGCAGGGTGGTAAAATAGCGAAAGCTGTTTTTATAGCACTGGTCGCTATCAGCAGCTAAAGCCGGTTGCGTTTCAATAATGAGTTCACCGAAAAATCCGCCTTTATCTGCGGCTTCAATTTTAAGTTTTGGATCGTAGTTCTGGTAGATACGATTCGGGATTTCCTTATAGCGCCGGTTAGTCAGAATGATATTTTCGACATTGATAAACACTTCGTTAGGGTGAATACTTTCCTGCAAATTATCACGATATTCACTGACTTCCGTTTTGGGCGTAACTTTTTTAAGGCGGGTATACAGGTTCGGCGTAATGCCCACTACCACCAACACACAGGCGCCTAGTAACAAGGCTAGATTACTCCATACACTGAACGTCAGCAGGTTCTCTTTAATTGCCACCACGGTCTCTAGCTCAGTGCCAAAAATTCGATCAAACAAGAATCCTGTTACCATGGGAACTAGAATACTCAGCGCTAGTAAAATGCCGAAAGAAAGACCGCCCGTGCTATGAAGTGATTGGTTGCCTTCATTGTGGATTCGGTTGGCTGTATTACGCCAGGTGATAATAAAAAATATCAGCAGTACCAAGGCCATAACAGGCAGGGTAATTTGTTGTGCTACCTTGCCTGCCAGACCGGTGGATACGACAAACCAGACCACTGCAAATAGCACCAGCCCAGCCACAAAATTAATCACCAGCGAGCCCATTTCTTGTGCCAAATGGCGTATAGGGTAGGGTAAAAAGGTCAGATTGGGGGAGATGGAGTGAAGCAAACGTGCCATCCAGCCAACTGGCTCGGCAAAGGTGACGTTCTTGCGGCCCATCAGCATAGAAAATAAATCCTGTTGATCGTACAACAAGGCATTCTTCTCTTTTTCCTGCGCTGCCACATCGCGCTCGGAAGGCGCATGGTTATACGCTAACGAGCTGGGCACAGAACGGCCGACAAAATAGCGGAATAGTTGCAGTAAACCGTGACCCAAGTGTCGCGAACCATCAGCGATCAGGATAAAACCTAAAACAGCATAGATATAACCCAGTACCGAGCCTTGCTGCAGGGCGCTAGCCACGTTCATCAACGGAAAAATCCCTGCTCCAATCAGAATAGCGCCAGTAATGACGCGGAAGCGTCCTTCGGGCTTAAACGGATTTTTGATTCCTAACGTTGCTGAGCCGAAATCATAAGGCATTTTTCACTCCCTGTTTTAGTCTGCTTGTTTTTTGAAGGTAATGCCCATCGGGCCGACAAGATCACCGGCTTCGTTGATGCGGTAAATAAGATTGGCTTGCTCTGATACTTCCACAATGATTTTATTGTCGTCCACTTTGTAATCAAATTCCACTTCGGTACCGAGGGTGCGCTGTTTAAATTTGCCATCTTCAATAACCACAGTGGCCATCCCTGAACCATAAGTCCCATTAATGTTTGGGGAACAAGCAGAAAGAGTGAACGTAAAACAAGCAGTTAGGGAAATGATAAATAGCCTAAGCGGCATTGTGGACTCCTGATATTTTCGAAATAGAAACGCATCATTTTTACAGGAATTTAAGCCATATCGATGGGAATTGGTATAAATTTTAGCTGGTTATTATCCACACGCACTGCATCTTATCGATTCAGCATCCTGCATCAAGACACGCCATGGGCAACGGAAAAAGGACTACTTGTTATGGAAAAAGAATGAAAAAAGCCTGTGCTTAGGCACAGGCTAACTAAAAAAATTAAACAAAGGGGCGCATCAACTTAACACCTTTCAACATAGATCAGACCATCTTGAAGGTAAGTGAGAAGGCTACATCCATTGATCCTCGCGTCGCCTTTTCTTCGGTAAGTAGGTTAATATTACGCCTAGTAAAATTCCGGCGCCAGCAACCATGCCACCGCGAGTAAACCAGCGGACCAGCTCTTTTTGTTCACTCTCATCTACCTGTTGCGAAAGCTTTTTAATCTCACGTTCTTGCTCAGATACCTGCGCTGACAGCTTGGAAACTTGCTGGCGAGCGTCGTTGAGTTGCTGGTTTAAACGTTGATTTTCTGATTGTAAACCCTGGGTACCTGACCGGGTTTGCGCTAAACGTTCAGTAAGCAGTGGAACCAGTTCGCGGCGTGAAATCTGGTCACTGACAAACTTTGTTTCAATCCAGCCACGGCGCCCTTCATTATCACGAATTTCGGTGAATTCCTGTTCGCGGTTGTGTTGTAGTACGGTGATTGGAGTACCCGCCTCAACTGAACCTAGGATACGATAATTTCTACCTGCACCCGCGTGTAAGAAAACAAATAAATCATCCCTAATGTAATGATTTGAAGATTGTTCGATATCCAGTGTGGTTTCTTGCGCGAACGCAGGAACTGATAAGGAAATGACAGCGATTAGCAGCCAGCTTCGAAACATAGAAAATCCGTCATGCAGTTAAAATCAACTCCCGATGGTAGGGCGTAGCCTGCATAAAGGCAAGCCCGATGTGGTCAGACACACTAGTATAAGCAACATTTTCACCCCTACAGATTGCCAATTATTAATGACACAGGTAAGGTGTCGCATCATTCTTGTTAAGTCTACCTGCCCTTTATATGGCTGAAATTGAAATTAAGTTCGCTACCCGCCAATCGAGCCACCAATTGCTTGAAGAGTGTGTGGTTCCATTTGTAGAAAAAACCGGGGCCAGGCTGGAGAAGCTGCCCGCGCAGTCGTTGCAAAACGATTATTACGACACCCCCGAGCAATTGTTTCATGAGCATAAAATTGGCTTTCGCGTCAGACAAAACGGCGATCAGATTGAGCAAACGGTGAAGACCCAAGGCAATGTCGATGCCGGTTTGCATGCGCGAGGTGAATATAATGTGTCATTATCAAAGCCAGTTCCCGATCTCACTCTGTTTCCTCGTGAAATCTGGCCGCAAGACTGGAATATCGTTGACATTAATACCCAACTGAGCCGTCAATTCAGTACTCATTTTAAACGCGAAGGGTATCTGGTGTTCTGGCAAAACAGCCAGATAGAGATGGTGGTGGATAAGGGCGAAGCTGCAACCGAAAAAATCAGCGCTGAAATCAACGAAATTGAACTTGAACTTAAAACGGGAAGAGTGGAAGACCTGTTTGCGCTTGCTGCGCTGGTTAATCAGCATGCCGAAGTGCGTCTCAGTGACGTGTCTAAAGCAGCGCGAGGTTATCAGTTGCTGCATGGATGGCAATTACATGTAAAACCGTTACCGGCGGTATTACCCCTGCATCACAACATTTCCACAGAGGCTGCATTTGCCGAAGCCGTTAAGTGTGCATTAGCGCACTGGCAGCATCACGAACATTTATTTATCGAAACGGGTTCGGTAAAAATGCTGCAGGAGGTGGGGACAAGTGTGCGACTACTGTTACAAAGCGTTTCGCTTTATCTGCCAGTTCTCCAGTGTCCGCAGATGTTAGCGTTACATAAGCAGCTAATGGACTATGCTCAGCAATGGAGTTGGCTAGACGATTTACAAAGTCTGCGTTACCTGCTCTCTAAAAAGAGCCTGTTTGCCCGTTTTCTCTCCAAACACCCGGCGCTGGTGAGTTATCTGCAAGGTAGAAAAGCAGGTTTACTCCATGCTCATGAGCCCGCCCATGGGTTTTATGCCACTGAGTCTACCGCAATAAAATTAGGCGCCGCGCAGTTACTGGAACTGAAGCCCTGGCAGTCTCATGCGCAAGGTTTTGATGTGCCTGTAATGGAACACGCAAAAGGCTGGCTCTCGCAGGGCTGGCAGACGCTGCAACAAAGCATGCCGAAAAACCGCAACATGCAAGAGGCAAACTACGCCGCCATCGAAATGCTGTTGCGACAGACCTTATGGAATGGTTTCTTGTTAGCAGATATGTTTCCTGAAGAGCATGGCCAGTTTCGTGCCCCATGGTTGGATATTGTTAAGGGTATCGATGAGCTAAAAGCACTGCTGATACTGCAAAATGCCATATCCGATACCGAATTGGCCTCGCCCACTGAAGCACGGGAATGGGTTGCAAGTAAAATTACCAGTTTGGTGCAGGTAATGGAACGAACCCGTCAGATTGCGGTGCAGGGAGACTTGTACTGGCAAAACCTTAATTTAAACAACGACTAGTGAATGATGAACACTGTGTTAATGCTCCTGGCGGCCTGCTACTTAGTGGTTGTTATGTTGTTTTGGCGCAATAAGGCGCAACTCAGTAAGCCGGTTGACTATGCAATTGGGTTGGCGCTATGGCCGCTACTTTTGCTCTCTACCGTTTTGAGTAAGGAGGTGGACGCGGTTTATTTACATATCGCAGCCTATATCTGCTTTGGTGTGATTCCCTTGATCCTGGCTTTGCAATATAAGGTGGTGACCGCTCAAATCCTTCAATACCCTGCCAAGAACAATAAAATATGGTTCCCTGCTTTAATAGTGTGGGTAAGTTTCGTCAGTTTATTCGCCGTTCCTCCCGAGATGCTGCCGACGCTGCTACAAGCACCTTCGGCGGGTCAACTTCTGACAAATTGGCCGGTGTATCTTATTCATCTGGCAACCGGTTTTGCGGTATTGCTGCTTAGCGTAGCGGCGTCTGAGCAGGTCCAACGCTATCACCATTATTTAACTGATCAGGTAGTGGATCCACCTGAGCATCGCATCAGAAAGATGCAGCACGGCTTAGCTTTTGTTGTCGCCAGTGCCTTACTCAGCGTCACGCTGGTGGTGGTCAATGCCTTTGCGATATTGGAAATTCAGCAATGGTCTTTGTTGAACTCAATCCTATTTATGGTGGCGCTATTAGTGTTATTAACGGTGGTGGTGTTACCGCATCACAGTATACCTTCCCCACTCGACTACAACCTGCTGGAAAATGGACGTAAATCGAAAGCAGTTTTGCAACAGACTATCGAGCAGACGCACCAGGCTATCATTGAATACAAATTGTATAAAAAAGTCGGGTTAACGATTGCTGAGGTGGCCGAGTTGGCCAAGGTGGATCCCACCACCCTGGCCAAAGCCACCCGAGAGATAAATCAGCAAAAATTCAGACGCTTTATTTACGAATACCGTCTAGATTATGCCAAGAAAGTGCTACTTAGAAGCGATACGAATATCGCAGATGTCGCTAAACGGTTAGGGTTAAATTCAAAGATCTTTCTGGATGAAGTACTCGTTGAGCATCTGCGAAACTTTAAATCATAGCGGGATAGTGTTTAGCGGAGTTAACATCATGCACTACATAGACGGATTTGTTTTTCCCATTGCGAAAAGTGGTCTGGAAAAATATCGGCAATTGGGGACAGCGGTTGCGGCGATATGGAAAGAACATGGCGCTTTGCATTACTGCGAATTTACCGGTGACGACATGAGGTTACCCGGCACTAAATCGTTTACGGACATGCTCTGTGTGAGCGAAGATGAAACCGTGATATTTGGGTGGGTGGCCTTTGCATCTCGCGAGGCGCGCATCATTGCTAATGCGAAGGTTGCTGCCGATCCCAGAATCGAAGAGCTGATCACTTCAATTGATTCAGGTTTTGATGCCAGCAGAATGGTCTACGGCGGTTTCAGCGCTATTATCGCTAGTTGACCCCGGGCATGATTTTAATAATGTTTTCCGCGTTTAATCGCCATTGGCAGGCAACGTTGCCGTGCGTGCAAAATAAGTTAAGGTTGCAATAGCTGTTAAGCAGCTCTGTCAGTATAAACGCTCCAATTTTGATGGCGCTTATTCAAATTGGCTGATGCAAAAAAAAGTGCCCTAGACCGTTTCAAAAGGGTTATTGATTAGGGCACTGGAAAAATTGTTTTTCTAGTGTGGGGACGCACAGATATATACGGTTACGACAAGGTAGCAGGTGCAGTTGAGTATTTTTCTATAATCAAGGGGCAGGCAGTCACAGAAAAGTTGAATGCGTGGACAGGAACGCCGCACGCATCTGTAATAGTGGACATCTGCTGTTTGCAGTCTGCTCTGGCTGGTAAGCTAATCCCTTTCTTGCGATGGTTTATCGTATTGCCCATAACTAAACATTGACCGGTGTGGGGCGGTTGTTTACTCTGATTATTCTGTATTCACGGACGAAGCTAATACGTGCAGATGCTGCGCGTAACGTGAACAGTGATAGGTGATAAGTAAAAAGCGAAAAGCAAAAAGTAAAAACTTATCGAAATCATTCACTTCCCTTGGTCCTGATTCTAAATTGGTTAATTAATTTTAGGACTATTTATGCATAAATCTCTGTTTACGCTGGTCTTTCTCGTTTTGATGACGGCCTGTACCCAGTATACTTCTGAGCCGGAATTACCCGCTCTATCCGCCTCCCGATTAAATAATACTACCGAGGTTCAGCCTCCTGTGGCGCGAAAAGAAGCGAAAGAGCTTAGCGCTCACGGTCATACACGAATTGATAACTATTATTGGATGCGAGACGACCAGCGTGAAAATGCTGAAGTCATTACTCATCTGGAGAAAGAAAATGCCTACACCAATGCTGTATTAGCACCACTAAAAGGGGACATCGATACCTTATTCAATGAATTGGTTTCACGTATACCCAAAACCGATTCCTCCGTACCCTACCTTATCAACGGGTACTGGTATCATAGTGAGTTTCAGGAAGATAAAGAGTATCCCCTTCACTATCGTCGGGAAGAAGGAACAAACGCAAGCCGTTTGCTTATCGACGAAAATGCGCTGGCAAAAGGTCACGATTACTTTAAGTTGGGCGAGTATAAGGTAGCCAAAAATAACGAATTGCTCGCTTATACAACCGATACCGTTAGTCGTCGCATTTATACCATCGTATTCAAAAATCTAGTCACCGATAAAATGCTGACGGATGAGTTGCAGCATACGTCAGGGCATGTTGTCTGGGCTAACGATAATCAGCATGTTTATTATATTAAAAAAGATTTGCAAACCTTATTAGGTTATCAGGTGTATCGCCATAAATTAGGGACATCTCAGGCCGACGATGAACTCGTTTATCAGGAAGATGACCATTCTTTTTATACATCGCTAAGTAAGAGTAAAGACGGCCAGATGATTTATATTCATCATCATAGCACTGATAAGCGGGGTGTCAGTTTAATTGACGCGAACAATCCAGCTGCCCAAGCCAAAGTGTTTATGCCTCTCAAAGACGGCTTGGAATACACCATCGCGAAAGTGGGGGAGACCTACTATATCCTGACCAATCTTGATGCCACGAATTTTCGCATCATGAAAGTTAATGCCAATCAATCCACAGACTTATCGGCATGGGAAGAAGTGGTAGCACACGACGCGGACGTGTTTATTAACGACATGGAACTAATGCAAGGCCATCTAGCCTATAGCGAGAAAGAAGCGGGTCTTACCCGCATAAAGGTGCTTAATCTGGAGACAGGTCACACCCAAGTACTTGATATGCCTGATCCTATATTTGGCGCCTCGTTCAAAGAAAACACGCAAGTTGAGACAGATACTTTGCGTATTCATTACAGCTCCCTGACCACACCGCCTTCGGTGTATGAGATCGATTTGAATACATTTGCGTTTACTCAACTAAAGCAGGAGGAAGTGAATGCTTCATTTAATGCTGATGCGTATGAATCAAAACGTATTATGGTGCCAGCCAGGGATGGTAAAAAAATCCCGGTTTCTCTGGTTTACCGTAAAGCAGACTTTAAACAGGATGGCACGAACCCGCTGTATCAATACGCGTATGGGTCATATGGTCATACTATCGAACCTCAATTTGTGCGAAATTGGATATCACTCTTAGATCGCGGCTTCGTAGTTGCGCTCAGCCATATCCGAGGTAGTCAGATGTTAGGCCGCCAGTGGTATGAGGACGGTAAAATGTTTAATAAAATTAATACTTTTAACGACTTCATTGATGTGACCCGTTATCTAACTTCACACAACTATGCCGACAAAAATCGCGTATTCGCGGAGGGCGGAAGTGCTGGGGGGTTATTAATGGGGGCGGTGGCCAATATGGCGCCTGAAGAATACACCGGCATCGTGGCGAACGTCCCCTTTGTTGACGTTGTCACTACCATGAGTGATGAAACCATCCCCCTTACCACCGGGGAGTACAGCGAGTGGGGTAACCCTGCTAATGCCGAGTCCTATCACTATATGTTGTCCTATTCACCTTACGATCAGGTTAAAGCGCAAGCGTATCCGCATATGCTTATCACCACAGGGCTGCATGATTCCCAGGTACAATATTTTGAACCCATGAAGTGGGTGGCGAAATTACGCGAAATGAAAACAGATGACAATCTGCTGCTGTTCAAAGTGGAGATGGCTGCGGGACATGGCGGCGCGTCGGGCCGGTTTGAGCGTTTAAAAATTAAAGCAATGGGCTACGCATTCATTTTTGAATTAGCTGGTGTGAATATTTAGTTTTAAAAAGCCATCGCCACCTAAGTGGCGAACGCTAGGTTTACCTCATACCCCCGTCATCGCCACGAAGGTGGCGATCTTCTTGGTGTACTTTGTTTCAATTGTTTACTAATCCTCGTTATGCGTGTTGAAAGGTTCCCGCCTGCGCGGGAATGACTAAGGGGAGGCGGGCATATGCCACAACATAGTCATCGCCACGGAGGTGGCGATCTCTAGGCT
>NZ_JAPFRD010000011.1:532795-866270 GCF_026183695.1 Alteromonas aquimaris
CCGCCTGCGCGGGAATGACTAAGGGGAGGCGGGCATATGCCACAACATAGTCATCGCCACGGAGGTGGCGATCTCTAGGCTTACCTCGTACCCTCGTCATCGCCACGCAGGTGGCGATCTTCTTGGTGTACTTTGTCTCTGTTGTTTATTGATCCTTGTTATGCGCTTACAAAGGTTCCCGCCTGCGCGGGAATGACTAAGGGGGCTTTAGGAATGGCTATGGGGGACTTTAGGAATGACTAAGGGGACTTTAGGAATGACTAAGGGGACTTTACGCATGACTAAGGGGGTTTTAGGAATGGCTATGCGCGGGAATGACCAGGGCGGGGGTAAAACTACATAAGTGGCTTTTTACCCGAACGCTTCTCTTAATATTTCGCGGGTAAATTCCTTACGTAAATAAAATCCTCGGGGCCGCGTTCTAATTCTTTCGCCTTCTGGTCCAAATGCATCAGTGAGCACACTGCCATCAGCGGCCTTGGGACGCAATTGCATAACTTTTCCGTGCCGGGCGGTAATGCGTTCTACTTCGCCCAATACAATCATTTCAGTAATTTCTTCCCAGTCTTGTTTAAGGGCCGCATCCTGTTGTGCACTGGGTGTCCACATAACCGGCATGGCTATTCTGCGTTCAGCCACCGGGATTTGGCGTTCACCCTCAACTGGCATCCACAATACCTTGGATAATTTATTGCGTACATTGCAATTTTCCCACGTGGTGCCGGGGGGGATGAGTAAGGGCGCATAGCAGGCATAGGTGGTTTCAAGCGGCTCTCCGGCTGCATTGATAGGAATAGTTTTCAATTCTATACCTAACTCAGGAAAATCCTGAGTGGGTTTAGAGCCAGCACTGGCCCCAAGCCAAGTTTCGATCAATTGACCAGTCCACCCCTTGTGGCGCTTAAAATCAGGCGGAATGTGAATCCCTGCCAAAGTCGCTAACTCGCCAAGTGTCAGCCCTGCGATGCCCTGGCAGCGCGCGAGTAATTCCTCTGCGCTAGCGGGTGAAGTGGTAGGAGGGAGCACGAATATATTGTCCTTTTTCCGTCTGTGAAATATTAATACTTTGAAAGGGCTATAGTTTATGGAAGAATGCAGGAATAGAAAAGTTTATCGTGCCCGGGAGTCTAAGTGATAGATGCCGATGGATTCCGTGCGAATGTGGGTATAGTGATTTGCAACAGAATAGGACAAGTATTTTGGGCAAGGCGTTATGGTCAGCATTCATGGCAGTTTCCACAAGGCGGAATTGATGAAGGGGAAACTGCAGAACAAGCTATGTATCGGGAATTGCACGAAGAGGTAGGGCTAAATCCTGAAGATGTCTCTGTGCTGGGGGTAACACGCAATTGGTTACGTTACAAATTACCAAAGCGGTTAATCAGACAAGGTAGCAACCCTGTTTGTATAGGGCAAAAACAGAAGTGGTTTTTACTACAACTGGAATGTCCGGAAAAAGATGTTGATGTGCTTAAAACCGGTCATCCGGAATTTGATGATTGGCGTTGGGTGAGCTACTGGTATCCCATCCGCAATGTGGTCTCGTTTAAACGCGATGTGTATCGACGGGTGTTAAAAGAGTTCTGTCCTGTGGTAATGGCACCGGGACGAGCGCAGCCTGCCCACCACAAGCGTTCGCGTAAAAAACGCAGAAGCGGTTAGGTTATGTAGTCGGTCAGGCAACACAAGGTGGCAACAATGCAAAGCGGCAGTATGCTGACAACACTCAAGCGCATCGTCCAGGAAATGATTCAAATTCCTGTGCTTGATGAAGCATTGTTCCGCCTTACCACTCGGGTCAAACAGACAACGAGTGTCGATTCCTGTTCAATATATCTGGCTGATTATGACAATCAGGAGTTTGTCCTAAAAGCCACAGACGGCTTAGCCCGCGAGTCTGTGGAATTGGTTCGCATCGGCTTTTCCGAAGGCCTGATTGGCCTGGTGGGGCAAAGAGAAGAACCGCTCAATATTGAAAACGCGCCGGGGCATCCTCGTTTTAAACACTACCCTGAAGTCAAAGAAGAAAATTATCTCGCCTTTCTAGGCACGCCTATTATTCACCAGCGCCGTGTGCTAGGCGTAATCACCATGCAGCAAGGGGAAATGCGTCGCTTCAGCGAGGATGAAGAAGCGTTTTTAGTGACGCTGGCTGCTCAGGTAGCATTGGAAATAACTAATGCAGACATCCGAGGAGCATTGAGTAATACGTCGGTAGATGCGTCACCACGTCAAAAAAATGTGCGGGGCGTGGCAGGATCGCCAGGGCTGGCCGTGGGTAAAGGCTTTGCGTTTGACGCCAAGATTGATTTACGCAACTGGGTCGCGAGAAAAGCGCGCGGCGATATCGATGAAATTAATGCATATCGGACAGGCGTTGAGGCCACTCGAAAAGAAGTGGATAACTTATCAAAAGGGTTGGACGAAGGTATCCCGGAAGACGTGAAGTCGATATTTCAGCTCTATCACCATTTACTGGATGCAAACAGTTTAGGGCGAGAGGTTGAAGCAAAAATTCACCAGGGATGGGATGCCGCATCATCGTTAAAAATGGTAGTAGAGGATTATGCGGCGCGCTTTCAGAACATGGAAGACCCGTATATGCAGGAACGAGCCATCGATATTATTGATCTTTCTAATCGTATATTGACCAACATATTGATTACGGTAAAAGGGCAAAAGGTCGAGCGAAAAACACCACAGGAAGACAGTATTCTCATCGCGGATGAAGTCTCTGCATCCATGTTAGCCGAATTTCCTGCGCAGTATCTGAAGGGCATTGTGTCGGTCCGCGGGTCTAACAATTCACACGCTGCTATATTGGCCAGAGCGATGGGCGTACCAGCCGTTATGGGTTGTCAAAACGTCTCGCCAGGGTTACTTGATGAAAAAGAAATATTACTCGACGGTTATGCAGGCGAAGTAATTGTTGCACCCGCGCCCAGTATTCGGAGTGAGTTTTTACAGCTTATTCAAGAAGAACAGGTGCTGGCGGAGCGTATTGCTGAAGAAGCCGATCGCCCCTCAGAAAGCCCCGATGGCTGGAAAATGTCGCTCTACGTAAATGCAGGGTTATCCACTGAAACAGAAATGGCGGGCAATTCGCTAAGTGTGGGGATAGGCTTATATCGAACTGAAATTCCCTTTATGTTGCGCGAGCGCTTCCCGTCGGAACAAGAACAAGTGGTGCTATACCGACAAATCCTCGAATCTGCTCCCAACCTGCCTATCACCATGCGTACCTTGGATGTGGGTGGAGACAAACCCTTGCCATACTTTCCCATCAGCGAAGAAAATCCATTTTTGGGTTGGCGGGGAATACGTTTAACCTTAGACCATCCGGAGATTTTTCTAGTCCAGGTAAGGGCAATGTTGCGCGCCAGTCTTGGATTGAATAATCTGCAAATCATGTTACCCATGATCACCTCAGTAAGCGAAGTAAAGGAGGCTAACCGGCTCATTGATCAGGCATTTTATGAAATTGGGGATGAAATTAAAGGGCAGCAGCTGGTGCTAAACCGACCACAAATTGGCATTATGTTGGAAGTGCCATCGGTGCTTTACCAATTACCTCAATTGGCTAAGCACGTGGACTTTTTCTCCGTGGGCAGCAACGACCTGACCCAATATTTACTTGCCGTGGATCGCAATAATTCACGGGTGGCTAATTTATACAACTGTTACCATCCGGCCGTACTTAGCGCTTTGTACGATATTGTTAAACAGGCTGACAATTATAAGGTGCCGGTGACAGTGTGCGGTGAGATTGCCGGCGAGCCCGGGGGCGCGATTCTGTTAATGGGAATGGGCTATCGAAAATTGAGCATGAACGCTTACAATTTGAGAAAAGTTAACTGGCTTATTAGAAACGTATCGTTAAAAGAAAGTAAGCGTTTACTATCTTGTGCCTTGACCGCCACCAGTCATGAACAAGTTTTTCAGCACATCAACGAGTTTTTGGAGCAAAAAGGCTTAGGCGGGCTGATCAGGGCAGGGGCGTAATTCCTGCTCAAGGCGCAGGAAAATTGTGATAGGCTAAGTGCAATTTTTTTGGTGGTGGGAATGACATGGATCCGGCAGCAATAATTTTTGCTTGTTGTTTGGTGATGGGCTTAGTGGTCGGATTTCTGGCTGGGATGTTTGGGATAGGTGGGGGATTAATCATTGTTCCTGCGCTCACCTATTTACTCATCAGCGTAGCAGGGTTACAGCTTGAGCAAGTCATGCCTATGGCAGTGGCCACCTCGTTATCGACTATCATCTTCACTGGGTATTCCTCGGCCAGAGCGCATTATAAACTGGGAAACCTTAAGCGGTATATTGTACTCTGGTGTGGTATTGGAATTTCGCTGGGAGCAGTGTTAGGAGCGCAGGTCGCCAGTGCAATTTCCGGCGCGCTGTTAAAGAATGTGTTTGCCACCCTGATGATTGTAATTGCCTTACAGATGATTTTCGGTAAGCGTAATTCATCTTCTCATTATGCCTCCCGCAGTACGCTAAGTGGCATCGGCGCTGGAAGTGGCTTCGTCAGTGCGTTGATGGGAATTGGTGGGGGCGTGTTGTTGGTGCCCGCGCTGGTGTGGTTTCGCGTAAATATGCGCCAAGCTATAGGGTGCGCGGCACTTTGCGGTTTGGTCGTAGCTATTTTTGGTACGGCGAGCTTTGTCATTGCAGGACTGCACCAGACACATTTACCGCCGATGACGTTGGGATACGTGTACCTGCCAGCAACATTTGGTATTGTAACTACATCTATCTTTACGGCTGGTGTCGGCGCGCGTGTGGGGCAGAAAGTAGATACAGGTTTATTAAAAAAGTTGCTGGCAGGATTATTGATATTAGTCAGCATTAGAATGATTGTAGGAATTAATTAAAACATGGTAGAAAGCAGTTATCTGGTATTTCCCAGTATTGACCCGGTTATCTTCAGCGTAGGACCATTAAGTGTGCGCTGGTATGGTCTGATGTATCTTATTGGTTTTGTCGCCGCGTATATTCTGGCGCATAAGCGCTTGGAGCGCACGCCCTGGAGCAAAGACCAGTTAAGTGATCTATTATTCTGGGGGTTTTTAGGGGTAATTTTAGGAGGGCGCATCGGGTATGTGTTGTTCTACCAGTTTGGGTTGTTCTTAGACGACCCGCTTTACTTGTTTAAAATTTGGACAGGCGGCATGTCATTCCACGGTGGATTGGTAGGTGTCATTATTGCCCTGGTTATTCAGGCGCGCCGCATGAATGCGTCGCTTCTACAAGTGGGAGACTTTGTGGCACCGCTGGTTCCTATTGGCTTAGGCGCCGGGCGTATCGGAAATTTCTTAAATGCAGAACTGTGGGGAAGAACCACCGATGTTCCTTGGGCGGTAATATTTCCAGATGCTGGACCGGAACCCCGTCACCCGTCGCAACTGTATGAGTTTGCCCTTGAAGGCGTAGTGCTTTTCGCCATTTTATGGATTTACTCGGCCAAACCACGTCCGGTAGGGGCTGTGGGGGGATTGTTCTTGCTAGGCTATGGGGTATTCCGCTTTATTATTGAATTTTTCCGTGAGCCCGATGCCCATATAGGTTTGTATCAAATGGGATTCAGTCAAGGCCAATTGTTGTGTATACCCATGATCCTGATTGGTTTGTTCCTTATGCTCAGAGCGTATAAAAAGGGTAACTATCCACCCGCTACTGCGCAGGTGAAGTAATTATGAAAGAGTATCTTGCACTGATGCGCCATGTGAAAGAACATGGTTTTAAAAAAGAAGACCGAACCGGCACTGGCACTTTAAGTGTATTTGGTTATCAAATGCGCTTTAATCTGGCGGAGGGCTTTCCCCTTGTCACGACGAAAAAGTGCCATCTTAAATCCATCATTCATGAGCTTCTATGGTTTTTGAAAGGTGAAACCAATATTGCCTATTTGAAAGAGAATGGCGTTTCAATCTGGGATGAATGGGCGACAGAAGCGGGTGAACTGGGCCCTGTGTATGGGAAACAATGGCGCAGTTGGGACGCAGGTGACGGTAACAGTGTGGATCAGATCCAAGCCGTTATTGAAGAGATTAAATTGAATCCCGACTCTCGAAGGTTAATTGTCAGTGCGTGGAATCCGGCCGTGTTGCCTGACACCACGTTTTCACCCAAAGAAAACGCCGCCAGGGGTAAGCAAGCCTTGCCACCGTGCCACACGATGTTTCAGTTTTACGTCTTAGATGGGAAGCTATCCTGCCAGTTGTATCAGCGTAGCGGCGATGTATTTTTAGGAGTGCCCTTTAATATAGCCAGTTATGCATTATTGACCATGATGGTGGCACAAGTGTGTGACTTAAAATTAGGTGACTTTGTTCACACACTGGGTGATGCTCACCTATATTTAAATCATCTTGAGCAAGCGGAAGAACAATTGCGTCGTGAGCCCTATGCGCGGCCGCAAATGAAACTAAATCCAGCGGTGAAAGATATTTTTGGTTTTACCTATGATGACTTTACACTAACCGACTACCAGGCCCATCCTCACATTAAGGCACCGGTAGCGATATAATAAAAAAGGATCAGGAAAACGTTATGAGCACGCCAGTTCTTATATGTGATGACTCAGGATTTGCGCGAAAGCAAATGGCGCGCTCTATTCCTGATGGGTGGGATGTCAGTATTTCCTACGCAGAAAATGGACAAGAGGCACTGGAGTGCATCCGTCAAGGGAAAGGCGACATCATGTTTCTTGATTTGAATATGCCCATCATGGATGGATATCAAACCATGGAAGCGATTCGCAAAGACGATCTGCCGTGTCTGGTGATAGTGGTATCTGGCGATGTGCAACCGGAAGCGCGCGAACGCATGGTAGCGATGGGGGCCTTGGATTTTATCCGCAAACCCATCGATAACGATAAGCTAACCACGTTGCTGAAGCAGTACGGTATCTACGATGGCGAGGCCACAGCATCCAGCCGCCGGGCCGATGCCAGGCTTTCTCATGCTGCATCACAGGATGAACGCTTAGACGCTTACAGAGAGCTGGTCAACGTAGCGATGGGAAGGGCCGGGGAAAATCTGGCTAAATTATTAAACGAATTTATTGATCTACCTATTCCCAACGTCAATGTGATTGAGTCGAATGAATTGCACATGGCCATTGCGGAGATCAATCATAATGACAGCGTTTCAGCCGTTTCGAAGGGATTTGTAAGCGCTGGCATTAATGGGGAAGCCCTGGTTATTTTTAGTGATGCCAACACCGCTGATATGGTAAGGATGTTGCAATACGACGATGAAGGGGATGAGCTGCTACAGCTTGAAGCGCTAATGGATGTGTCTAATATCCTTATCGGCGCATGCCTGAACGCGCTGTCCACCCAACTAAACGTCAGTTTTAGTCATAGCCATCCCATTTTATTAGGACGTAACCGCGGGCTCGACTCCCTGTTGCATGATTCTATCTCCCGCTGGACCAAAATAATGGCGGTGGAAATTGCCTATTCTATCAAGAGTCGTGATATCAGTTTTGATTTACTTCTGCTATTTCCAGACAGTGCAATGGAGAAAGTTTACACTCGTCTGGTCGACATGACGGAGAACAACGCATGATGGACAGTGAAGTAGCCCAGTTGCACTGGCAGTATCATTTATTAAGTTCGATAGAAGTAGGAATTGTTGTACTGGATAACGAATTCAAGGTGGAAGTGTGGAACCAGTTCATGGAGAACCATTCTGATCTACTTCCTGGCACAATCTGCGGCACTTCCCTATTTGCTCACTTTCCGGAAATAGACGAGAAATGGTTCCGTGCCAAAGCCGACCCCGTGTTCACCCTTGAATCACCGGTATTTTTGATATGGGAGCAGCGACCCTATCTATTCAAGTTTGGTAGTAATCGCCCGATTACGTCTGAATCTGAATTTATGTACCAAAATGTCACCATGTTTCCATTGACCTCGCCTTCGGGGAAAGTGGAAAAAATATGTCTGATGATTTATGACGTAACAGACCAGGCAATGAGTAAACAACGCGCTGAACGGTTGAACGAAGAACTGAAAATTATGAGCCGGGTGGATGGCCTGACCGGGTTATATAACCGACGTTACTGGCAAGAACGCTTCGATATGATATTTAAATTGGCGAAACGTCGGGACAAAGCGGTCTCCGCAATGATGTTAGACATTGACCATTTTAAAAAGGTAAATGATACCTATGGTCATCAAGCGGGGGACAAAGTTATTCAGACGCTGGCGCAGGTGATAACCCAATCGGTGCGCGAAACCGATTTGGCGGGCCGCTATGGGGGCGAAGAGTTTGCTATCGTGCTTACCGATACCGACGCCAACAACGCGCGTATCGTCGCAGAACGAATTCGGTCTGCCGCCGAAGCCACCAAAGTTCAGCACGAAGGCAATACGATTACGTTTACCGTCAGCATCGGCTTGTCTGAATACGGTAGTCACTGTCAATCAGCCCTGGGATGGCTGGAAATGGCCGATCAGGCGTTATATGACGCTAAAGTCAGCGGCCGTAACCAGATTATTACTAAAAATACGCCAGACTAGTGCTAATACCAAACCGTACTGAAGTTTGCTCACTCAGCGCTTAAATTTTTATCCGTTTGACAAGCCACTGGCGTGAAGCTTTAGTGGTGCTGAATCGAACGCAGTTAAGGCCGCTGAAATGTGGAAAACGCCGCGCCTAAAGGAAGATAAAGGCGGTTATCTGTTCCGCGTTACCTGGGCGTTAAAGGCTCCAGCCTCATATCACATATCACTTATCACCAAAGCGTCTTTGTTAGATTGCTTTCTCTATCTCTAAGCTGAACCATATCATTGTGGTTTAGTATAACCGTTAACCAACGGCTTGCTTTCAAGCCGTTGAATATCACCTTTGATGGCACGTAAAAAGAGCAGGCTGGGGATCACCATGGCCGCAGTCAACATAAAAAAGAGGCTCCAGTTTCCACCCAAACCATCCACCATGATGCCACTGGAGGAGGCCACTAGTGTTCTGCCCAGATTACTTAAAGACGCCATCAGCGCATATTGAGTCGCACTAAAGGATCGGTTACACAATAACGAAATAAAGGCGACCATGGCCACCGTACTCCACGCAGCGGTGAAGCCATCAATAATTACGGCGGCGGCGAAAAGTGACTTATCCGGCCCCACCTGAGCTATCCATGAAAACATCAAGTTACTGCTCGCCATGGCAATCCCTGCAACCATCAAACCTTTGTAAATCCCGTAGCGGATATTCACCATGCCACCAATGATAGAAAACACGATGGTAACCCACCAGTTGAGTAACTTTGACAGGGTACCAATTTCAGCGTTGGAGAAGCCTATTTCTTTGTAAAATACGATACTCATTCTACCTAAAAATGCTTCACCAATTTTAAAGAGAAAAATAAATAGCAGCAGCGAAAGCGCTAATTTCACGCCATTGCGTTGAAAGAATTCGCGGAAGGGTTCGACTACGGTAGCAAGCAACCATGCGGTCGTCCTCGCCAGCAAGGTGTTGTGGCTATATTGACTCATCTGTGCCTGATAGCGTTTTTCGGCCGCTTCCAAGGCGGCGGTGTTATCCACTTTGGGCTCTTTGGCGAAGAGCGTAGCGATGGTCAGTGCCACCATGATACAAGCAAGAACAGCATATATCTCAGGCCAGGCCCAGCCGTTCATATCTGCCATAAAGAAGGGGATCGCACCCAAACCGCCATACCCGGTCCACCACCCTGCGGTGGCCATGGAAGAGCCAGCAGAAAGCTTTTCTTTTTCGTTTTCGTCAATGACATCGATACGGTAGGCGTCGATAGCGATATCCTGGGTGGCAGAAAATATCGCAATAAATAATCCGGTCAGCGCAATCAGAAACAACTCATTTTGCGCACTATGCAAGGACATCAGGTAACAGCATGCCGCGATAGCTATCTGCATGGAAATAATCCAGCCGCGGCGTAAACCCAACCAGGGTAAATGAATTTTATCCAGGAAAACGGACCATAAAAAATTAATCGAGTAGACGGCGAAAATCGCGCCAAACAAGCCGATTGATGACCGCGATAAGCCCTCGTCTTTTAACCACGCTGATAACACCGAGCCAATCATCACCCAGGGAAAGCCACTGGAGATGCCAAAGATAAACACACTGAATAAGCGACGGTCAAAAAAAGCTTTAAATGATGCGTGCAAGGTTAAGACTTATTTGAAGAGCGATGGTGCTATTGGATCATGAAATACACACGAGTGCAATAAAAGTAGTGTTAGGGGCGGATACCTACACAATCAAATGGGCACATGCCTTTACCCTCAAGAAAGACCATGCAGTTGGCCAGTTCCTCTACCAAATACGTATCGTGGGTGAGTTTATCTTCCGTCCAAAAGTGAATTTGGTGAAGTAAATGCCAAAATACCCGTTCCTTTTGAGAGTAAGGTTGATCCAGGGGGTAATCGACCTGAGACCACTCTTCCATGGTGTCCCAGAAAAACAGCTCTAACTCCGCATGAGGCAGATCACCCTGCCAGAAGGAACGAAGGTAGAAACATAGCTGTTTAGCCTTGGTGTCGATAAAGGAGGTTACTTTCACTGTACTGCCGTATTATTCTAATTCGCCTTAAGTATAGTCTTTTCTTTTTCTTTTTCTCGCGATTCGCCAGAAGATACAGCAGGTACATGAATTTAATCAAAAAATATTTTTGCCTGTGATCTTTTTTGGCGATGACCGCAGCAGTACGCCTTTACCAGCCCAGATAGCTTGTCCAGCCATAAATTTCTTTGCTCAATCGCGTCACCTGAGGTGAGACTGAATCAATATAGGAATGGGAGGGAAAATCGTCAGCCTGAATTGAACGCTGCCGATAGTGTAATTTTAGCGCATTAACTGCATCCTGTTTGCGTTGACGATACGTCTTAGCGTTCCACAGATTGCTCTGTATGAGATTAATGTCTAACACAGGAAATGCCGTTTTCGCCAACGCTTCACCAATCGCCAGATTTTTTCGACGATCGGGCCAAAAGGGCGAGATAACCACCATGCTGTCGGGAGAAGCAATTTGATTGTCGGCAGCCAGCTCTATTAAATGCGCGGCGGTCATACCCTGACTAACAACTATCTTAAATCCTCGATGGCTGGACGCGTGGTTGTATAATGCCGTGATCAGCAGGGACAACTGCGTTTTGGTGCGATCATAGTCAAACCACGCCTGTTGACTGGAGCTACGTGGATGAACCATCGCGTTTTCGGCTTGTTCTGTGGCCACCAGTGAGACATCGAGCAGCGAAGGCGCAATAAGAGTATGCCAACCCCATTGATTAAGCTGCGTGGCTAACTGTTGCGCTGCCGACAACCTTAGCCCCTGATACCCAGAATCAACCAGCAGAATGGCAACCCCGCGGGATAAGGGGATCGCCGACTCTTGCGCGAGCACCGACAGCGTTAACTCCCCGACCAATACCTGCTCTAGTTCTTCGGCATGAAAGCGACGTTCTAAATCTTCCGATAACGTATTCGCCTGACCCCAGACCATCGGCGTCAGGATCGCTAACAACAAACCAAAGATGGGAGTGAACAGCTTCAGCATGGAACACCTCTTACAATGCCGACAATTGATAAATGTTTTATCGGCATAAGAACCAAAATATTAACTATAGAATCAGTATAGATTAAGTAGACGGGTCCATTGAAAAAGGCGCGGGTTGATAGTCACCAAACGGCAGCGCACTTTCAAAAGACTGCCACTGATTGGTCACAGGATGAAACAACTGCAATGTGCAGGCATGTAATTGCAGGCGTCCCGCTGCCTGGCGACTTTCCTCTGAGCCATATAGCCTGTCCCCCAATATGGGATGTCCCAGCGATAACATATGTACCCTCAGTTGATGCGAGCGTCCGGTAACAGGGTACAGGGCGACCAGGCTTTCACGTTGATTTTTACGGATAACCTGATACTGGGTTAACGCAGGCTTGCCTATCTCAAAATCGACTTTTTGTTTGGGTCGGTTTGGCCAGTCGCAGATGAGAGGTAAATTGACCTCGCCCTGTTCTTGCGTGACCTCGCCGTATACCCGGGCAAAATAGCGTTTGCGCGTCTGACGCGTCTCAAATTGGCGCGACAAATGACGATGGGCAGGCTTGTTTTGCGCTAATACCATCACCCCTGAGGTGGCCATATCCAACCGGTGAACAATTGTGGCCGCGGGAAATACCCGGTTAACCCGCGTGATTACGGAGTCGTGATGGGCTGGCGCTTTGCCAGGCACACTGAGTAATCCACTAGGTTTGTTTACCACCAGGATATCATTATCCTGATATAAAAATTCAAGATAGGGATGTTGCGGGGGATCATAGGTAAATGCGGGATTCGCCATCAGGGATTATTCACTACTACTCGCAACGCATCCAGTCTGACATCCGCAGACGTTAAGGCTTTTTCAAGAGCGGTCTTTTGTTGCTCAACAAATGCGATTTCTTCATCGCGAACCGCAGGATTGCGCTTCTGCAGCGAACGTAAACGTTCAGCTTGATCGGACAAACTCTCGCGCATCGTGGCTAATGCGCCTTGCAATACCTTATTGGCTTGCGAATGCGCTAACGCACTGGCTTGACTGATATGCTTTTCCAGTTGGGGTTTTAACGCCCCTACCAGTTGTTGAGCCACTTTTCTGCCAGTGGGGCGCACATCTTCGAAGCTGACTTCAGAAGGTAAGCCTTTTGCATCCATACAGATGCGTAGTGGCGTGGGGGGAAGATAGCGACCGACCTGTAACGATTTTGGCGCACTGCATTCCAGTACAAACAAAGCCTCCAGCCAGTAGATACCAGCAGGTTTGGTGGCATCTGAAATAAAGCCGACACTGCTTTTTCCTAGTACTTCGGTAAGCACCAGCTCTATGGCACTGTGCACGAGAGGATGATCCCAGGTCAAGAAATGGACATGTTCTAACGTCGTGGCAATGCGGCGACGATACGTCACTGTCATTCCTTCGTGATCGAAGCCAGGAAGATGGTTGACCATAGATTCGGTCGGCGTGAGGATAAAGCAGTCGTGGCCTTTTTCTTCCTGATGAATACCAATCGCGTCAAACACCCGGCTCATAAATTTGGGTAACGCCAGTGACGTATCTAATGCCACCATATCTTCAAGAAGTGTATCGACTTTGCCCACGCCCGAGGCATTTAACTCAAGTAAGCGATCGCGACCCTCATCAAGTTGCCTTTTTAAGGTAGCATTTAACTGCTGTGACGTGGCGATGAGAGCTTCGTTTAGCTGTGTATCGGCCGGGGTGTGGCAAGCGGCCAGCAACTGCTCGGCGACCTCTTCGAATACACCAGAGCCAGTAGGGCAGGTCTGACAAAAAGCATCCAGGCCCTGATGATACCAGTCCAGCAATACCTGTTGCGCACTACCGATTAAATAAGGCACATGAATCTGCACATCGCGCGTCTGCCCGATACGATCCAGACGCCCGATACGCTGCTCTAATAAATCAGGAGTTAACGGTAAATCAAATAAAATCAGATGATGGGCAAACTGAAAATTACGCCCTTCACTGCCAATCTCGCTACATAAAAGGACCTGTGCGCCCACGTCAGGATCGGCAAAATAGTGGGCAGCCTTATCGCGGTCAACAATGCTCATGCCCTCGTGAAACACACTATGGCGGATACTGGATTTCGTACGCAATACTTCGGCCAACTGCTGCGCCGTCACGGCACTGGCACAAATTAATAACACTTTTGCCGGTTTAATAGCGGTAAGAAATTCGATTAACCATGCAACCCGTGGATCGAAATCCACCCAGGCCTCAGACACCGCAGGATGACGTTCGGGAAACAGTTTGTCGGTGAGGTCTGCGCTGCTTATTATGTCAGCATACTCGCCTGGTAAGTTCAGTGGGTGGGGATTGAGGGCCCGCGCCGGAAACCCTTCAATACTAGCGCGCCGGTTTCTAAATAGGATTCTGCCTGTGCCATGCAGGTCGATCATCTTGTGGGCCATTTCAAGGCGCTTTGCTTCGCTGGCAAGATCGTCTATGGCTATCTCTACTTCAGGAGCAAGGGCATGTAACGCTGCGAGTTCATCATCAGTTAACGCTCTGTCTTCAAGCAGCGGAGTAACCGTCTCGGCAACTTTAGCGTAGGTGCTTTCTTCAGCAAGGAAGCTTTCATAGCTGACAAAGCGGGCAGGATCGAGCAAGCGTAAACGGGCAAAATGACTTTGATGCCCCAGTTGATCCGGCGTAGCGGTTAATAATAAGACGGAGGGTACGACGTTCGCCAATGCCTCTATACGTTCATATTCGGCAGAGGGCTGGCTCTCAGACCAGCCCAAATGGTGCGCCTCATCTACCACCAGCATGTCCCAGTGGGCATCAAGCGCCTGTTGATGGTGTTGCGGATGCTGGACCAGAAAATCCAGGCTACACAATACCAGCTGTTCATCGTCAAAGGGGTTACCGCCTTCCTGAGCCGCCGCGGCACAGCGGCTTTCATCAAACACCGAAAAGTGTAAATTGACTCTGCGTAACATTTCTACCAGCCACTGGTGGACCAGCGTGTCGGGCACCACGATCAGCACACGCTGTGATCGGCCGGTTTGCAACTGTTGATGAATAATGAGCGCCGCTTCGATGGTTTTACCCAACCCGACTTCATCCGACAGCAGTACCCGTGGTGCATAACGTTTACCCACTTCCGCGGCGATATGCAACTGGTGGGGAATCAGCTCAATACGAGCGCCAGCTAGTCCGATGGTGGATGATTGCTGATAAGCGTAATCATGTTCCAGCGATTGCAGTCTCAGCTCAAACCACTTGGGCAAATCCAGTTGATTGTTAAACAGGCGCTGTTCCGGTTCGTTCAATTGGACGAGCGGGCTCAGTAAGGCTTCAGAAATTGTCACCGTTTCTTTAGTGTCTTCGCGAATGCCTTCATAAATAAGCACGCCTTGTTTTTCTTGGACGTCCGTGACCGTTGCCTGCCATTCTTCGGTATGGGTAATACGGTCACCGACAGCATAAGTTAGACGCGTCAACGGAGCTTCGCTTTTAGCATATCGACGGATTTCGCCGGTAGCGGGAAAAAGAATCTCTACGGTTCGAAAGTCTACGCTGACGATGGCACCCAAGCCCAGTTCAGTTTCCGTGTTGCTCAGCCAGCGTTGTCCAATATGGAACCCGTCGTTTTTCATGTTTTTCCGTCTGCTCATTTTAAAATGGGGGCGGTATTGTACAGACTGGCCGCGAACTTATAAAGTCAGCAGCCGTGGGATGTCCACAGCTTTTTTAATCTTTGGGTTGGAAGCGCTTGATCGTTATACTTTTTAATTTGTCTCAGTACTCTGCAAATTTCCTCTTCAGCCGCCTGAATTTGGCGTTCTTTGGCGGCTTGAGTAGCCGCTTTATCTTTTAGTACCCGAAGAAGATTTTGTTGGTGTGTATAAACTTCAGCACTCAGAGTATGAAGAAGTTCGTCATCGATCACCGCCTCTACTTGTTTAGTGCCTATTTTTAACGGGGTATTGCCACGTTTCTCTGCCGCCCTCACTGTACCGGGAGGAATAGATTTATCTTTATCCTTTGCACTATAGTACGCCTGGATTAACGTGCCCATGGCACTAATACCTGCAATTATAAGCCCTGCTAAGTCCATACTGGTGTCCTGCACTGAGAAGGATTCTACCTTAAATAAAAAAACCTGCTTAGCGCAACATAATCAAAAAAGAATATCATTTCTTTTTTTAAATTAACGCGGCAAACAATAAAGATGTATAGCTAATTGCATGAAATTAATATGGTTATATTAATCTGGTAAATATTTTTAAGTAAACTACAAAAAATTGAGTGATTCTGTTCGCAAACTGGACTAAGGTGAAAGTGTAAGTCGAAGAGATGGAGTGGCAGTCCTGTTCGACCGCCCTCAATGTCATCTTGACTGGTGCTCGCGCATGAGTAGTTGAGCGAGTCTGGTGTACATTACCGGAGCGACGGATGCCAAGAAACAATCCTAAAGAAACCAAAATTTACGTTTTAGATACCAATATTCTGCTTCACGAGCCTCACGCTTTTCTCTCTTTTAAAGAACATGACGTAGTCGTCCCGATGACGGTACTAGAAGAACTCGATTACATTAAAGACAGCAAAAAGGATGTGGCGCGGGACGCGCGCGTGTCTATCCGGTCAATGGAAGATTTACTGCATGATGCCACCCCGGAAGATATGATCAACGGCGTATCCATGGAAGGCCTGGCTGCAGGGGAGAATAAGCCCACGGGCTCGCTTTCTATCTTTACCGATTTGAATATGGCGGAGTCGCAACAGGTCTTTACCAGCAACGAAAATGATAATCGCATTATCAACGTTGCCTTGCAGCTGCAAAAAACCTTTTCCCGTCGTCAGGTAGTGCTGGTTACCAAAGATTTAAATATGCGTCTAAAGGCAAAGGGCGCGGGTTTGGCTCATGTTGAAGACTATCGAACCGACCAGTTGGTTAGCGATATAAAATACTTATCGAAGGGCTATCACACCTTTGAGGGCAATTTCTGGGAAAAAGTAAAGTCGGTAGACAGTCGCACGGAAGGGCGAGACACCATTCATACCGTTTCGCGTGAACTGCTTCCCAATGCCTTTATCAATGAGTTCTTGTTAGACGACACCAGCCAATTTGCCGGTCTTGTAGAAGCCATAAACGTCGAAACGCTGGAAGTTCTTGATCTTGGCTACGAGCGCTTAATGGGGCGACATGCGTGGGGGATTAGCCCGAAAAATATCGGCCAGGCAATGGCACTGCATGCCTTACTCGACCCTCACATTGACCTGGTTATATTAACCGGCCCCGCCGGTAGCGGGAAAACGTTACTCGCGCTGGCTGCAGCCTTGGAGCTGGTGGTTGAAAAGAATATGTACGAGAAAATCATCGTCACCCGGTCAACCCCGGAAATAGCTGAATCTATAGGCTTTTTGCCTGGTACTGAAGAAGAGAAGATGTTGCCCTGGTTGGCGGCTATCACTGATTCGCTGGAGGTATTACACAAGCACGATGAAAATGTAAAAGGCTCAATGAGTTACATTATGGAAAAAGCCAATATTCAATTTAAGTCGGTGAATTTTATGCGCGGCCGCAGTATTCAGAACTCTATTGTAATTTTAGATGAGTCACAAAACCTGACCGCAGCACAATTGAAAACCATTATTACCCGCTGCGGTGAGGGCACAAAGTTAATTTGCAGCGGAAACCTGGCTCAAATTGATAGCAATTATCTGAGTCCGGTCACCTCCGGACTAACGTATCTGGTCGAAAAATTTAAGAATTTTTCTGGTAGCGCCACCATTAATCTCGACGGTGTGGTGCGCTCTCGCTTAGCGGAGTTTGCAGAGGAAAACCTTTAAGGTGGCTGCCTCTCTTAGCCCTAAAGTGCGAAGCGGCTATGGCAAAAGTGGCGTCATTTAACGATCGTAGGCTCGATACCATATTTGGTAGCGAGCCTTACGATCTCACCCGATTCCTTTAAAATGGCGTAACCCCGGTTGAAGGCGTTCAGTTTCTCCTGGGCATTGTCTGCCTTGCGGGATATTACCAGGTGCTGGTTAATTAACGCCAGGCTGGGTTCAATGAAAATAATATCATCTTTGTGTTCAGGGTAGAGGGATAACAGGATATGCCTGCCCACTGCTTTGTCAGTTAAAGCCATGTCAATACGCTGCTTCAGCAATTTCGCGATGTTTTGTTTAAGATACGTAACCTCTTCCACCACTGCACCGGCATCTTCAAGTTCAGGTGGATAAATAACCCCCCTTACGGTACCTACGCGGGCAGAGGCTAAATCATCAACGGAATTAAAGGTGAACGGGGAATCCACATGTTTGTAAAAACCAATTTCATTTGCAGGTAAGGGGTTTGAGAACAAAAACCATTGCTCCCGACGTTGGGAATGCCACATGGTTAGCAGGCCATCGAAGCGACCGTTCTTGGTTTCTTCGACGCTGCGCTGCCACGCCGGTAAATACACGAGTTCCACCTCGTAGCCTGACAAGGCATAGGCTTTCACTACTATTTCGCTGATAAACCCCTCCCGATAAAGTCCGCGACCGTAATAAGGTGGATATTCACCATAGGCCAGGATAACGGTCGGTTGGGTGGAAGCGGTGGAAGGTTCGGCATCGGCGGTGCCTATCCAGGCTATCAGGAAAAGTAAGAAAACAAACGGCACAAGCACTCCTCGACAGTGAGGCCTACTGAATTCGCTCTAACGTATACTCCCCATTGGCGAGAAATTGATAAGTTGTAGGTGCAACCTGACCAAACGGAAGCAGGGCAGGACCAGTAGGCTCCATTAATATATATGTTGTACCCCTATCCATTACCGTTAGTTCATTTCCTTTTGGAGGAAGTGCTACCCCCAGCAGGGCATGTTCCGGTAACAATACCATCACCATCGCAGTGGTCGGTAAAAACGCCCGCACAATAGCTGCGGTAATAACGGTTTTACTATCACAGTCGCCTTTATTCTGTGAAAGAACCTGCGCGGGTGGGGAGAAGCCGGAACCGTTACTTCCCGTTCTATCTTCCAAGGTATCGTATGGGATACTTTGAATCCAGCTGAGAAGCAGATTGAAATATTCCCGGGCATCCGAATCTTCTTCGAGTTTTTCGTAAAATGCTTGTGATAACGGAATCAATGCATCCGTGGTTTCTAATACATATCGTACGTGGTCTGGTTTCACCGCTTGTTCGTTACGTGGGGTGACAAATTGGGTGTAGTAGTGCTCACGCAGATACTCCTGGTAAGCTTCTTCCCGGCGGCGTTGCAATTGTTGCTGAATGATTTCAGCTTGTTGCTGACTTCTGGCACGCACTTTCACCTCAATGGCTTCATTGCGCGGGACAATATTAATGCGCGCACTTTTGGGGTCAATTTCGCGGGCCTCTTTTAACAGGGCTACCGTGACGTACCGTTGTGCTAAAGCCGGTTGAAAAATACGTTGCAGATTCGGCGTTTTGGCTAGTTGCTGGTTTTCCAGCGCAAACTGTAATGCTTGCTCCGTGCCGTTATAGTCTAACCAGCGATAGAGGTAATTAACGTTTTCGGGGGTATGTTCTCTTTTAAACGCGATCTGTTGAGCATGCGAAAGCATGCTTAACAATAAAAAAGTAATGATGACTAACCCACGTACCACGCTGCTTCTGCCTATTTACCAATGCTTATGCTAATTTGCATTGACGGATGTGAATTTCATCGCAAATTAGGATTATTTATCAACCTAGGGTGGTTAACCTACCAACTAACTTTATCAGTAAAGTGGAACACACACTACTATTATGGTTGAAAATTAGACACTTGTGAGTTGTACCAGTTCAAACTGCCGTGCAGGTTTACCACACTGCCAACAATAATAAGAGATGGAGGCTGAATATCAGCATGGTCAGCAAGGTGTTCGATATTACTCAATTTACCCGTGAGGACGCGTTGCTCGGGGAGGGTGGCATTTTCTATCAACGCTATTGGCGTATCGCTGCTCAGTCCATGCTCAACCAGCTTATGACAAATAATAGGTAAGCCAGTTAAGCCCATGTAAAAAACGATGGTCTGATTAACGTGGGCCAAAGCCGGCCAATTTAAATCCACGGTACCATCTTTTAAGTGCCCGGTGGCAAAGACTACCGACTGCGCATGATCCCGATGGGTTAACGGTATGCCTGCATAGCTGCTGGCGCCACTGGCCGCTGTTATTCCCGGCACGACCTGAAAATCTATCCCGGCATCGACCAGAGATGCAATTTCCTCACCGCCACGACCGAATATAAACGGATCTCCGCCTTTTAAGCGAACCACACGTTGACCTTGTTGGGCCCTTTGCACAATTAACGCGTTAATTTCATCCTGCGGCACGCTGTGTAGACTTTTTGCTTTCCCTACATATAATTTTTCTGCATCGCGTCGGACCAACTCAAGAATCTGCGCTGATACCAGACGATCGTAGATGACGACATCTGCTTTTTGCATTAAACGCAAGGCCCGAAATGTGAGGAGATCCGCATCGCCTGGCCCAGCGCCGACCAGATACACCTGACCCGCGTGCTGTTGTTCTGTTGCAGCCAGGCTAAGGGTTTGGTCAAATAACCGTTGCGCCTTTTCGTCCTGATTTTTTTCTATCAGTTCGGCGACATCACCTTCAAAAATCGTTTCCCAAAAGTTCCGCCGGGCTGTTACCCCCCGTAATACCTGCTTCACTTTATCGCGCGCGCGCTGTGCAAAATCCCCTAATTTACTAATGTGCTGTGGAATAACGCTTTCGAGCTTTTGGCGTAGGTGGCGCAGCAAAACAGGGGCCGCTCCCCCGCTACTAAGCGCGATCGTAATGGGCGAACGGTCAATAATTGACGGTGTGATGAACTGGCATAACGGCGTGTTATCCACGACGTTGACCAAAATATTTCGTGGTTTCGCCAATCTATAGATATGTTCGTTGAGCTGGGTGTCCGCGGTGCAAACAAACACCATCCCCACCTCGGCGAGATCGTGCTCGCGAAATTTTCGTTGATGTAGCTTTACGTTAGGGGATTGCGCCAGCTCCGCTACGGCAGGGCTGACGTGGTCGGCTACAACAATGATTTGGGCCTGGGTTTTTAAGACCAATTCCAGTTTACGCGCGGCCACATTACCTGCCCCGACGATGAGACAGGTTAACGAAGTGGTGTCGATAAAAGCGGGGAAGTACTGCATAGCCTTAAAAATTGCTCATAAAAACGCTATTTTGCCAGTACCCGAAGGTAAAATTAAAAAAGAAATAACCATGCGTTATTTCTTTTTGGAATAAAAAAATTACTTCTTACGCTTTTTAGGTGGAGCGTCCTGCCACTCCCGCAACGACAATTTTTGGCCGGCCACGCGGGTATTTTGTAAGATGTTGCGCGTTTCTGGGGGCATACCCGCTGGTAAATCTACCGTACTGAACTTGTCATAGATTTCAATCGCGCCAATGTGCTTACTTTGCATATTCGCCTCGTTAGCGATAGCGCCAACGATATTACCGGGTTTTGCACCGTGGGCATGGCCTACGTCAATTCTAAAGCGTTGCATGCCTGCTTCCGGTTTACGTTGGCCTTTATTGGGGCTCTTGCGCTCTCGTCCTCCGCGACCATCGCGACCATCGCGACTGTCTCTGCCGCCTCGACTATCCCGACGCTCGCCGCGTTCGTTTTTGGGCGGTTTACTATGCAGGTCAGGGCGATCAGATTCTTTCAGCATTAAAGGTTCATCACCCTGCGCAAGTTGTACCAATGCGGCCATTAATACCTCTGGTGCGGCTTCTGTTTCCTTTTGCAGCATTTCTACAATAGGCATCAACTGCTCTAAGCTTTTCCCATCAATGGCTTGCGCAACAGACAGTTTGAATTTACTTAAGCGAGTTTCGTTTAACTCGCTGACCGAAGGAATAGGCATCGGTTCAATCTGTTGTTTAGTGGTTTTCTCAATCGCAAACAACAGTCGTTTTTCGCGGTGAGAAATAAACAAAATGGCATCACCGCTTCTGCCGGCACGGCCGGTTCTGCCGATACGGTGAACGTAGGATTCGGTGTCATAAGGAATATCGAAGTTGATCACGTGACTAACGCGTTCCACATCCAGTCCCCGGGCCACCACGTCAGTTGCCACCAGAATGTCAATGGTTCCATCTTTTAATTTCTCGACGGTACGCTCACGGGCATTTTGTGGGATATCGCCGTTTAACGGCTCAACATCGTAACCGCGAGCAGCCAGTTTATCGGCTAACTCAACTGTGGCGGTCTTGGTACGCACGAAAATAATCATGCCATCAAATGGCTCGACTTCCATGATACGGGTGAGGGCCTCTAATTTATGATGACCGGCCACCTGACAATAACGTTGGCGAATGGTGCTGGCAGTAGAAACTTTTGACGCAATTTTTACATGCTTGGGGTCGTTTAAATAACGCTGGGTTATTTTCTTGATTGGACCAGGCATGGTGGCTGAAAACAGCGCTGTCTGACGCTCTTTCGGGGCGTGCGATAAAATGGTCTCCACATCATCGATAAAACCCATGCGCAACATTTCGTCTGCTTCATCGAGCACAAGAAATTTAAGTTCACTGAGATTCAAAGTCTTACGATTGATGTGATCGATAATACGGCCGGGCGTGCCCACTACCACTTGAACACCACGTTTCAACTGTCTAATTTGGTTGTCATACGACTGACCACCGTAAACAGGTAACACTTTTATGGTTTTTGAAAAACTCGCATAAACCTGAAACGCTTCGGCTACCTGAATGGCCAGTTCGCGCGTGGGGGCTAACACCAGTAGTTGTGGAAGTTTCGACTCAGGTTCAATTTTGGCGAGCATAGGTAAAGCAAACGCAGCTGTCTTGCCTGTGCCGGTTTGAGCTTGACCCAACAGGTCATGTCCTTCCAGTATTAACGGAATACTTTCCGCCTGAATAGGCGAAGGTTTCTCATAGCCAACTTTTTCAAGTGCTTGCAAGATAGGTTGTGGTAAATTAAGGTCTTTAAAAGTCAGCTCGACATTATTGGTCATTCATGATCCTGAGAAGTAGGGGGGCGCGGCTAGGGATAGAAGCCGGCAAATTGTTGCAAAACGCTTATTATATTCCATTAATAAACATGTATCCAATTAAATGGCAAAGGGATTTAACAATTTCCGCCAATAAACATAAAAAAGCCACAAAGAAGTGGCAAAACATTCAAAGGTAGGACGTAAAATGAATAAAGCCAGCGTGGGTTCGTTGATACTACTAGCCGGTCTTACAGGGTTGTACGGATGCGGACAATCCTCAGTTGATGAATATGTGAGTGCTGCTCGTCAGTATCAGGAAGCAAACGATATTGAAGCGGCGATCATCGAGTATAAAAATGCCGTACAACTGGATCCCACTGCGCCCCTGCCAAGATTCGAGCTTGGTCGACTGTATTTGGAAAAGGGGAATTATGCTGGCGCTGAGAAGGAACTTAATCGCGCCATGGAGCTTGGCCACCCTGCTTCCAAAGTATTGCCTCACCTCAGTGTTGCCTATCAGTATACCGGCGCGGAGAACGCGCTGACCGCGCTGGATCATAATGCGCAAGGGATGACGGCGGTTGAGAAAGTGAAGGTGGGTTTTTATAAGGTCGAAGCGCTGATCAAACTGGATAAAAAAGAAGAAGCTCGAAAGCTCATTGATGAACTAACGAAGTTGGACACCTCATCGGTGTATGAGGGTTTGCTTCAATCTTTGCACGATATTCTCGAAGAAAATTATGATGCCGCGCTAACTAATACGCTCGCACTACGCGAGCAATCACCGGCGAATAAGGATGTACTTTTGCAACTGGCAAGGTTGTATCTGGTTAAGGGGCAACAGGCAGAAGCGGCCCAGGTTTACCAGAAGTATGTAGAACATTTTCCAGCAGACTTAACTACCAAGTTCTCGTTAGCCGCGTTACTTATAGAACAGCGTCAATTAGAGCAGGCCGATCCACTCGTCACAGAACTGCTCTCACTCGCGCAGGATAATGGCGTACTAAATCAGTTTAAAGGGATCATCGAAGCTTCAGCAGGAAACTATGAACTCGCGCTGACCCATCTTGAACGCGCTATCCAAAACGGCAGGAACGAGCCGGCAGTGCGCTTGTTAGCGGGGCACAGTGCGTATCAACTTGAGGATTTTCCTGCCGCAAGTCGTCACTTATCAATGATTGCGTCAAAACTTCCGGACAATCATCCGGGGCTAAGAATGCTGGCTGACAGCCTGCTACAACAGGGGTTAAGTGGTGACGCCACAGATGTACTTAACCGGTTGGAGGGGGAAATGCAGGCCGACGCCGCCTTGTTTTCAAAAGCGGGGTTTGAGCTATTGCGAGAAGGCAACGTGGAAGATGCCCGAAAGATGGTGGAAAGAAGTAGCGAGCTGAGCTCGTCCGCAGAAGATTTGGCGCGAGTAGGTTTGCTGCAGTTATCGCTAAATGATGTAGATGGCATCGTTAATCTTGAGGCGGCGGCAGAAAAAGCGCCAGAGTCAGAATTGACGCAACAAACGTTGTTAGCCGCTTACGTTTCAACGGATCAGTTGGATAAAGCCAAAGCGCTGGCCAAAGAGTGGACCACAAAAGATGAAAATGCCCTGCTTCCATGGTTAGCGTTAGTCGATATTGCGATCAAGGAAAAACAATTAGAAGAAGCCCAGCAGGCTATTCAGAAAGCGACTGAAGTTTCGCCTGACGATGTAAGAATAAAGCTGTCACAGGCTCGCCTCTATGTTCAGCAGGAAAACCTCAAGCAGGCCAAAGCCGAGTTGAAGCAAGTGCTCAACGATGATCCGGCAAACATCGCTGCATTATCATTTTTATTTGCCGTAGAGAAAGAACAGGGTAACGAGGAAGCCTCTTTAAAACAGGTCGAAAAGGTACTGCAAGGCAACCAGGAGAATGTGCAATTAAGGCTGTTGTTAGCTCGCATGCAATTTTCTTTGAACAAAGTCGATAGCACATTAAAAACCTTAAAACCTCTTGAGAAAGAAGAAGACTTACCCAAACTGTACTGGCAGTTACGCGGTCAGTCATTGCTGAAAAGTAATCAAATTACCCAGGCCCAGGAGCATTTTGAAAAATGGAACAAAGCTTCACCCTTAAATAAAAATGCTATTCTTGGTTTATTGTTGATTTATGACGCGCAAAATAAGTACGACGATGGCCTCAAAGTGTTAAAACCGTTTTTAAAAACGCGTGATGACAGACAGCTTTCGGTAATAAAGGCGTACTTCCATGCCATGCTGCGCCAAATCAGCGACGCGCGAGCAATTATTGAACCGCTACCTGAAAATGTGCAAGCCGTGCCCTTCGTACGCGGAATAAAAGCGCGTCTGGCTCTGCAGGAGGGCAAAGCAGAACTCGCGGTTGAAGATGCAGTAGCGGCATACAATGCATTACCGAATGCGAAAAATTTGGTGTTGGTGCTGGCGAGTTATGAGGCAACCAATCAACATGAGAAAGGGTTTAGTGTGCTAAAGCAGCATATTGATGAGAACCCAAATGACGTGCGCGCCAATATGCTTTATGCGGAGCGCTTGATTGGGAAAGATGCAAAAGAAGCACAGAAAGCCTATGAAAATATCCTCAAGGTTACCCCCGATAATTTCGTGGTGCTTAACAATTTGGCATATTTGTATTTCGCAGAAGATAAACTTGACCGCGCTGAGCAGTTATCGCGTAAGGCGGTAGAGTTAAAACCTGATAATGCTGACGCTATCGACACGCTAGCCCAGGTATTGATTAAAAAAGACCAACCTGAAGAGGCGCTAGCGCTATACGATGGTGTGATCAATAAGAATACCCGTAACGAAGAAGTTTACTTAAACTACGTGGAGTTGTTGTTTAAGCAGGGTAAAACGGCGTTAGCTGAACGTAAATTGGCCAACCGTGAATACAAACGCCAAAGTGCCAAAGAGCGCCAGCAGGCCCTTAAGGAACAGTACCTTTAAGTGATAATGCACTGATGTGATAGGTTAAAAGTGAAAAGTGAAACGTGAAAAATCAAGAAAGCGGAAGTCTAGTACTTAGTACTTAGTACCTAGTACCTAGTACTTCCCACCTATCACTTTTCATTGTCGTTGATTCACACTAGTCGCATGAGACGTCTTCCATAACCATTCTGCTCTTACGTGAAGAAAGACGTTTTTTTGGTAAAATCGGGCTAAATTAACCTCAACCAAGGGTTATTTTTAGTGGCGCTACGTGATTACAAATTTTTTAGAAACCTACTTTTGACAGATTAAGTTTGCATTAAATTAATCGATCTCGTTAATCCACTACCATTCAAAAAGAGCGAATTGCAGGCTTTTTAAGCAGTTATATGCAACATAAAATGTGCCAGTTACAGCAAAGGTATTCGGCAACAAAAGCGCCAGAATTTCCTATATTCTGAAATGTTCTTTACCGCTTAACGTCAATAAATTAACCGTCTAACCGCTTACTAGCGTAGTGATTTTTTTTCCCTATACTCTCACTATTGTTAAATGCCTGATGACGTTATGGCCTCTGGTGTTAGCAATATAAGTTGTATGATGTTGTTTTGTATTTTTCATTTTTGAGGAAATTTATTATGGCGACAAACCAAGACAAAAATAAGCAGCAACAGCAAAAGGATCAGTATAAGGATTCTCAGCGCAGCCCATCAAAAAATAAACCTTCTGGGCAAGAACCAAATCGTTAAGTCTTAATTTTTTAGTTATCTTTTAATAGGACAAATAAAGGGGAGTACGCTCCCCTTTCTGGTATCTGTGATCAGCGCTGGCCGTTTGATTGTTGTTCTACCTTCTCCCGCAGACGGACTAACTCGTCCATCAGATCATGCATGGTCGGTTCATTACTGGCTTCTTCTTCCAACTTGCGTGCCTTTGCGCTTTCCTGCTCCATAACGTTCACTACGATCCCAATAACCATATTCAAAAAGGCGAATGCGGTAAAAAAGATAAAGGTCAAATAGAAAATCCAGCTTAAGCTATAGACTTCCTGGGTTTCATACATCACATCCGTCCAATCTTCGAATGTCATGATTCTAAACAGGGTAAGCAATGAAATGGTAATATCTCCCCATAAGACGGGGTTGATTTGTTCAAATAAGGTAGAGCCAATGGCCGCGTAGATATAGAAAATAATAAACATCAATAGCATCACGTATCCCAGCTGGGGCAAGGCCTTAACGAGTGATACCAGCAATACGCGCAGTTCGGGAATAATCGAAATCATCCTAAGTACCCTGAAAACCCGCACTAAGCGAGCCACTACCGCAAGTTCAGCATCGTCTGCCGGGATAAGGCTGATCAACACTATCAAGGTATCAAACCAGTTCCAGAAGCTTTTGAAAAAGTAGCGCTTATTCGGTTCGGCTAAAAAACGAATGCTGATTTCAGTAAGGAAAAACAAGCTGATAAACCAGTCAAGAATAAGCGTCACGCTGGCGAAAGAGGGTGGCATATCGTATGTTTTAGCCCCAACCAATAACGCGGATATAACGATGACTGCTATGACAAAGCTCTCGAAAAGCTTGTTAGCGCGAATTTTTTCAAATTTGTCGTGAAGCTGGGTAACGTTCATTGTGCTAAGGTTGGTTACGACTGGGGCGCGGATTATAACAACGGTGAGCCGGATTAGGAAAATGCTTTTGCTATCAGGTTCACTTTTCGCTATCCAGTTAACATTTTTTAGATCGCGTGCGTGAATCTGCCACTCACGTGGGGGCTAACCGTTTTGCTATAGCGCGTTTATAACAGGTGCGCTTCATCGCGCTGCGTCACAAACTGCTTGCGTTTGGTCTTTAGAGTTAGCTAATATACCCGGCTAACTCTCACTCTTTATAAAAAGGCGAGTTCATGGAAGAGAAAATTCAATTGATACAAGGCAAGTGTGTGCAATTATCTAAAGAGCTGGAGCATTACAACATAGCAAAGGGGAACGTGTCAGAACTAAAAGAAAAACTGGCAGGTTTTCTGGAATTGTTGGAACAGTTCGATAACTGCTCAATAAATGACTCATTGTGAATTGAAGTAGCCAAACGTCTAGTCGTCAGACGTTTGGCAGTTCACTTTTCACATTTCACTTTTCGCTGTTTGCTTTTATTCTTCCACTACCGGCTCTAAGCCTTTGTTAATCATTTCAATATCATTTTGCGTTAAGTTTCCTGCCGCCCGTTTCAGATTCACTACAGCCTGAATGAAATCATAACGAGCACTTGAAAGGTTTCGGCGGGCATCAAACAGATTCCGCGTACTGGTCAGTACGTCGACAATGGTACGAGTACCCACATCGAAGCCCGCTTCCGTGGCTTGCAATGCGCTGCGTGCTGACACAACAGCCTGCTCTAACGCGCGGATAGTCGAGATAGATGCTTTGACATCGTTATAGGAGCTGCGCACAGATTGCACCGTTTGGCGGTAGCTGAATTCTAAATCTTCACTCGCTGATACATAAAGGTGACGAGCTTGATCAGCTAAAGCCGACGTTCTGAAGCCAGAAAAGATGGGAACTGAAAGTTGAACCGTTGCGCTGTAGCTATCTTGATAAGGCGTTTCATATGCGTCAACGAATGGCTGGCCAGATTCTGTCACACCTTCCGACTCCACATCATTTTTTGATTTACCTGCATTGGCAACAAACCCTAAAGTAGGTAAATGACCAGCACGCGCATTAGAAATATCTTCTTTGGCGATATCAACCGCTAAGCGATTGGCCAGCAGGGTTAAATTTTTGTCTTCTGCAATGCTTAGCCATTCGTTCACATTTTGTGGCGCGGGGGGCTCAGCTGAGAAGTTTTCGGTATCCAAGCCGTATAATTTATCGTGATATTTTCCGGTTATCACCCGCAACGATTCTAGCGCAAACTCTAACTGGTTCTCGGCCTGGATTTCCTGTGCCACAGTGTTATCAAAGTTGGCCTGTGCTTCGTGCACATCAGTAATCGCGGTAAGACCCACTTCAAAGCGCTGGCGAGTCTGCTCTAACTGGCGCTCAATCGCGCGCTTTTCAGCGCGTACAAAAGTGACATTGTCACGGGCACGCAGCACATCAAAATAGGCAGTCACCACGCGCACAATAAGCTCTTGCATCGTTGCGGCATATTGCGCATCACTTTGTTCCGCTACTTTCTCTGCTCTGTTTAGGCCAACCCAGTTAGCGTGATCGTACAGCGACATCGATAGGTCAAGCCCATATGATGACGTATCGGCGTCAGTGTCGAGAGTAAACGTCTGACTTCCAAGATTCTGTGTACGCTCCCCACCTGACATGGTGTAAGAAACGTAGCCGGACAGTTGCGGAAGTAAATTGGCGCGGCTCACCGCAATACCTTCGAAAGAAGCATCACGCTGTGCCTTTGCCCGGTTAACTAGCGGATCATTCGCTTTGGCCTGTTGATAAACTTGTAATAAATCATCAGCAAATGCAGACGTTGACAGCCCCATCCCAATGATCAGCGTCAGTAAAGTTTTTTTCATGAATGCGCCTTCCAATTTTTAATCTTTGGCCGATTTAGGCCTAACAATGTGCCAAGTGTATGAAATTTTTTTACCTGCAAACAGCAACTTGTAGTAACAGTCAATGTTTATCTGTAACAGAATATGTATTTTCGTTCGCGTTTCTCATTCTGTTATGGCTGCTTTTTACGATACCATGCTACAGTGAATTAGTATTCACGATAAAGATGATAACGGTTTTATCAACGGAAGTGACGGCAGATGAGCAATGAATTTCTAACTTTCACCTCAAAAGACATCGAAATTATTGATAAAAAACGGGTTTATGACGGTTTTTTCAAAATGGTTCGGTACGACTTTAAGCACAAACTTTTTGCGGGAGGCTGGAGCGATGTGGTGCGGCGCGAAATATTCGAGCGTGGTCACGCTGTGGCTGTGTTGCCCTACGATCCCGACCATGACGAGTTTGTGTTAATCGAACAAGTCAGAATTGGCGCGCAAGCCACCGCTGACACACCTTGGTTAATGGAAGTTATTGCGGGCATTATTGATGAAGGCGAAACCGAAGAAAACGTGTGTCACCGTGAAGCGCAGGAAGAAGCGGGTATCCGTTTAACCAAGTTAACCAAGGCACTCAGCTATCTGGTTAGCCCGGGAGGAACGACTGAACGGGTACACATCTTTGTGGCACAGTGTGATGCTTCATTAGCCAAGGGAATACATGGCTTAGATGATGAATCAGAAGACATTAGAGTGCATAGAATAAGTTCGACCCGCGCGCGCGAGTGGTTGGAAAGTGGCATTATCGACAACGCTGCCGCCATAATTGCGCTACAATGGTTTTTTATGAACCGAGAATCTTTACTTCAGAAATGGCGCGAATGTGAGTAGTAAAAGTCGTAAATATGTCCCTCCGTTGGCGAGCATGCAGGCTGTGTGTGAACACAACTACAGTCGTTTTCTGCGCATGCTTCCTGACTGTGATACCGAAGAATTGAGCTATCGTTTTACCATTGCGGAAGGACTTGCGTATTGTATTACTATTCTTGACTCAGCACGTTACACTAGCACGGTTGCCATCGAACAGGTAAATCAGCGCGCTCCCGCATTTATGAAACCCTGTATGGTGGTCAGACTGTATCACGATGCAAAAATGGCGGAAGTGGTAAGCAGTCAGAATACCGGAGCATTAGCTGCGTCTTATCACTATCCAAATGCAAAAATGCATGCCAAGAATGAAAAACAGATGGTCAACGTATTTTTAGCCGAATGGCTGCAATTTTGTATTAAAAGTCGTCCGCAAGTTTTAGATGAGGTGTGATGCGCCTTATTCAGTTATCAGATTGCCATTTGTTTGGTGACTGCAGCCGCACAGGTTATGCCTCGGTTAATCCTTATCAAAGTTTAAAAGCGGTGTTAGACCAAACCGCCTCTTTGCTGCCTGACCTGGTGCTGGTAACCGGTGATATCAGCGGTGACAGCAGCGAACAAAGTTATCAGCACTTTTTAACATTAATTCAACCTATCCTGCCCAACGTCGAGGTCAAAATCATTGCCGGCAACCACGATAGTAATCCTTTCTTTGAAAAATCATTAAGTGAGTATTCACTTGTTGCAAGTCACCCTTGGGTAAAGGATAACTGGGTGATGCATGGGCTGGATAGTCGACATGAGCACACCTTGGGAAAAGTTTCTGACTTACAGCTTGACCTGCTTCAAGCAGCGCTAAACCATCACCCCAGTGCTAATCATTTTATAGCACTGCATCACCATCCTTTGCCTGCAGACAGTTGGATGGATAACCACCCGTTAGTGGATGCTGAAGCGTTTATTAGTCTGGTTAACGCCAACCCGCAGATTAAAGCAGTGGTCCACGGGCATGTTCACTTCCCGCTTCAGCGTCAGATAGGGACGACTCCAGTACTGGGTGTTCCCTCGACGTGTTGGCAATGGGAGATGACGACCGACTTTGCAATTTCATCTGAACGACCCGGCCTGCGGATTTTTGATCTTCAGGACAACGGTTCATGGACAACTCAAATCAGGAGAGTGTAGTGCGAGAGATTTTATACTTGCATGGGTTTTTAAGTTCCCCACAGTCACAGAAGGCCACACAGGTTAGAGAATACTTCGCGAAATATCACCCAGATGTCACCGTCTATTTCCCCACGTTGCCAAACATTCCGAATAAAGTGAGTGAGTATTTACTTCAATATGTGGAGAGAAACCTGAAGTCGGTTGAGAACGGACTGAAGGTGATCGGCAGCTCTATGGGAGGCTATTTAGCCACCTGGCTGGTAGAAAAATACGGCGGTAAGGCGGTATTAATTAATCCCGCGGTTAAACCGTTTGAACTGTTGCAAGACTACCTGGGTGAGCACGTCAACCCGTATAGTCGGGAGACCTTTACCCTCACAGAAGAAGATATTACCTTTCTAAGACAGCTTGATACCCCGACATTAACCCAACCTGATCGTTACCGGGTGATGCTGCAAACCGGCGATGAAACCTTAGACTATAAAGAGGCCAAGGCGAAATATCAGCATAGCTTGTTAGTGGTAGAGGAAGGGGGCGACCATAGTTTTCAAGGGTTTGAGAACCACCTGGATGAAATTGCCAGTTTTCTGGTAGCAAGTACCTAGGATAAGCAATTGCCGGGAACTTACACCCCTGATAACATCCTCTAACGACTTGAACATTTGTAGTAAGTGTGAGCCTGTTTCTGCAGGCTACCCAGCATAAGGCACATAATAAAATGTCAAACCAATACAACGCCGAGGCAATTGAAGTATTAAATGGCCTGGAACCGGTCAAACGTCGACCAGGCATGTATACCGACACCACCCGTCCTAACCATTTAGGGCAAGAAGTCATTGATAACAGTGTGGATGAAGCCTTAGCGGGCCACGCCTCCAACATCAAAGTGATCTTGCACGAGGACCAGTCGCTCGAAGTTATCGATGATGGTCGTGGGATGCCTGTGGATATCCACCCCGAGGAAAGAATTTCCGGCGTTGAACTGATCATGACCAAACTGCATGCGGGTGGCAAATTTTCCAATAAGAACTACGAGTTCTCGGGCGGCTTACACGGTGTGGGAATCTCCGTGGTTAATGCACTTTCTACCAAAGTCGAGGTGGTTATTCGGCGTGATAGCCAGGTCTACCAAATTGATTTCGCCCATGGCGACAGAACCGAAGATTTACGCGTGATTGATAGCTGTGGCCGCAGAAATACCGGCACCAGAGTAAGATTCTGGCCTGATCCTCAGTATTTCGATACGGCAAAGTTTTCTGCCACCAAATTGATGCACAACCTGCGCGCTAAAGCTGTTCTTTGTCCGGGCCTTCGCATTAAATTTGAAGATAAAGTCTCCAAACACAGCGAGGAGTGGTTCTTCGAGGATGGCTTGCAAGATTACCTTTATCAGTCAGTACAACAATATGAAACCCTTCCTCAGGATACGCCATTCGTGGGCGCATTTAGCGGCAATAAAGAAGCGGCTGACTGGGCCGTCATGTGGCTACCTGAAGGGGGCGAACTGACCACCGAAAGTTATGTAAACCTGATCCCAACCGCCCAAGGGGGCACGCACGTTAATGGACTACGCCAGGGATTATTGGAATCAATGCGTGAGTTTTGTGAATTTCGCAATTTGATGCCGCGGGGTATTAAGTTAACCCCAGACGATATCTGGGATCGCTGCGCCTACATTCTTTCGACAAAAATGCAGGATCCCCAGTTTGCCGGACAAACCAAAGAGCGCCTTTCATCGCGTCAGGCCTCGGCCTTCGTCTCAGGAGTGGTTAAAGATGCCTTTAGTTTGTGGCTAAACCAACACACTGATATTGCTGAGGCATTGGCCGAAATGTGTATCAGCAATGCACAGCGTCGCTTAAGGCAAACCAAGAAAGTCGCCCGTAAAAAGGTCACTCAGGGGCCCGCGTTACCCGGTAAGCTTACAGACTGTTCATCGCAGGATATCAGTTATTCCGAGTTGTTCTTAGTCGAAGGGGATTCCGCTGGCGGCTCGGCAAAACAAGCGCGCGACCGCGAGTTTCAGGCCATTATGCCGTTGCGCGGAAAGATCTTAAATAGCTGGGAAGTAGATTCGTCGCAAGTACTAGCCTCACAGGAAATTCACGATATTTCTGTAGCGCTAGGAATCGACCCTGACTCTGATGACCTCAGTGGCTTACGTTACGGAAAAATTTGTATTCTCGCGGATGCCGACTCCGACGGCCTGCACATCGCCACCTTGCTCTGCGCCTTGTTCGTCAAACACTTCAGAACCCTGGTGGACAAAGGGCACGTGTACGTGGCGATGCCTCCGCTATTTCGTATTGATATTGGCAAAGACGTGTATTACGCACTCGATGAAGGCGAAAAACAGGGCATATTGGATCGCATTGAAGCTGAGAAAAAACGCGGCAAAGTAAATGTGCAACGTTTTAAAGGATTAGGTGAAATGAACCCCATGCAGTTACGGGAAACCACCATGGATCCGAATACCCGGCGTCTGGTGCAACTGACCATTGATGATGCAGAAAGCATGCTTGAAATGATGGATATGTTGTTGGCGAAAAAGCGCTCTGGCGACCGTAAAACCTGGCTGGAAAGTAAAGGCAATATGGCTGAGGTGGTGTTATAGCCTCAATCCAGACATTGTAGGAGCACTAGCAATCTCAGATTGTTCACTGGCAGGCGCGGAACACGTATACCGTTCATCGCCTGCTGGCTAAAGTGCTGCTTAATTAGACAAAAACTCCGCCTCGTCACGCATTAGCGCCAGTTGCTGCCTGACATCTTCCAGGTTGGCATTGGCGACTTCATAGAATCGCGGTGATAAGTTAATTGCCCGTTCAAAGAAGTGTTCTGCCTCCTCGTAACGCTTTTCCAACATCAGAAAGTAACCTAGGTCATTGTACGCCTGTGCATCCGACATGACTTGGTTCAGAGTTTGGTAGGCTTTGTTGTATCTGCCCATGCGCGTGTATACCAGCCCCAGATTGGTCCAAGCGCGCTTATAAGCCGGTGTGGAATCAATGGCTTCACGAAAGCGTTGTACGGCAGCTTCATAGTTGCCCGACAGGTATTCGGAGTAGCCAAAGTTTGTCAGTACCACCGGGTTGCGCGGGAACGATTGCAGACACAGCGCATACACTTCTCTGGCCTGCTCATATTTGCCCATTAAATCGTAGGTCACCGCAAGCCCGTTATAGGCAAGGAGAGGGGAGTCGTTATCTAACGCAACATAATGACGGCTAAGTGACGAAGCGTTACCTAAGCGTTCCTGATCCTCAACGGTCGCCTGTAATAGATGGGTAGAGGCCTCCGTGAGTTGTTTGTTTTCCAGAAAAATCAGACCGGCTTCAGTCAGGGCTTTTGAGTGGGCAGGATCAAGTACCAACACCCGTTTCAACATTTGTAGCGCAAAATCGTTCTTACCCAAACGTTTATTAAGATCAGCAATTTGATACAGCAGGTTAATATCGTCAGGGGTATTTTCCAGCGCTTTAAGGTAATAAATCAGCGCTTTTTCCAACTCCATCGCGCGTTCATAGTGTCCGGCCATGGTAAGCATTTGCTCGTCTGAGGCCTGCGCCCTTTCTTCGAGGTCGGCGGTACGGGTAGCACTGCAGCCTGCAAGTAACCCAGTAAGTAAAAATAATACGAGCAAATATTTCATAATCATTCCTTTAAAATGCGAGATCCCACACCTGCACCACTTTTATGACGGCGGGTCCAATTGCGACAATAAAAAATGACGGCCATATACAGACCATCATTGGAAAAACCATTTTCACCGCTACTTTAGCGGCCATTTCTTCGGCAGCCTGTAGCCGCTTATCGCGATACTCTTCTGCATAGACACGGACGGTTTCGGCTACGCCCGTGCCTAACCGGATGCTTTGTACAATGACCGAGTTAAGCCCTCTGATATCATCCAGGCCGGTGCGGTGGCCAAACTCTTCGAGGGCTTGCGCCAAAGGAATGCCCACTTTGACTTTTTTTACTACCAGCGAAAGTTCTTCAGCAAGGTACGGATGTACCGCGCGTAACTCTTTGCTAACGCGCTGGAAAGACTCGAGCAAGCCTAAGCCGGACTCACAGCAAACCACGAGCAGATCGAGCGCATCGGGAAAGCATTTTCGTAACTTGCCCATTCGGCTTGCGGCCAGTTTGCCTAATACGATGCCCGGCAAAATGAAAAATCCACCTATCACCGCCAGAATCAGGTAAAGCGAAATCATCGTGCTGAGATCGGTAAATTGCGTATTGATTAAAAAGGCCACGCCCACGCCCAACAACAATGAGAACAGGCGGATCGCATAATAGACTTTAAGGGCGTTTTCAGAATGAAATCCCGCATGGATCAGCAACGTACGTGTGGCTTTGTCTCTTTTCAGCGCGCTGGCAAATACCTTGCTGTTCCCTACTTTAGTCAGGGTAGATTCCAGATAAGCATGATAATTGGGTTCGCCCGCTGCCGCGGTGGTTTCGTTACGCAGGGTATCCACCTTACGTTTAATTGGCGAGTACATGCCACTGATAATGTAAAACAAGGCGATGGCAAAGGTCAGGCCGGCAAGCAGAGCAATACCCAGTACGGCATAATTGATGAGTTGTTCATCGCGAGTGAAGGTTTGCACAAAGCTAAGCAAGGATTCCATTTTATACCTCCAACTCAAGCAGTTTTTTGATCCAGACAACGCCCGCCAGCATGCCGATCAAGCCCCATTTTAGTAAGTCATGGCCTGCTTCGGTGGTAAACAGTTCACTGATATAGGTGGGAGAGGTCAGGTACAACACGGCAAACAGCACAAAGGGTAACAGCACCAGTATCCAGCCACTCATACGCCCCTCGGCCGACAGGGTTTTTACCCGGCGGCGAAAACGAAAGCGCTGACGAATCAACACTGACAGTTTTTCAATATTTTCAGCCAGATTGCCCCCGGTTTCCTTCTGAATGTTCACCGCACTGGCAAAGGCCATGGCGGAAGTACTGGGGACCCGGCGCACAAAGGTCAGCATCGCAACTTTCATATCCGCGCCAAGGTTAATTTTCTGAAACAACAGCTTAAGTTCGTTACTTAAGTCCCCTTTGAGTTCTTCGAACACCAGCTTTAACGCTTCATTAAAGGCATAACCAGCCTGCAGTCCCCGTTTCAACACATCCAGCGCTTCCGGAAACTGTTCTTCAATGCGCTCCATGCGCTTGGCAATGTTACGCTGTAATTTAAGGTGGAAGCCAGATAGCACCAGCGCAAGCACAACTAATACCACCGTAACATCCCGGGTCAGGGCATAAGTGGGAACGGCGGCAATAATGCTAAAAAGTAAGGCAAGGGCTATATATTCATGCCCTAACATTCGCGAACCGCTTAACTCCAACTTAAAGGTGATGCCTTTTATAAATGGACTTTCTTCTAGCGCTGCTCTAAACGACGACAGCTCGCGCAAGCGGGAATTAATCAGTAACTGCTTAGGAAAATAGGTGTCCTTTTCAATCATCTCATCAAGCTGACGCTTAAGCTCGCGGCTATCGGCTTTTTGTGGACTATTAACCGACACAAACAGCAACTGCGAAAGCAGTAACACCGCCATAAATACCAAACCCAGAAATGCCAGTTGAATACTCATTTTTGACTCCTAAAAAGTCTCGCTGGCATCCACGCCATAGATTCGATGGGGAACTTCCAGCCCCTTTGCGACTAGTTTACGCTGAAACAGCGGCACCACCCCTGTGGCCCTGAACTGACCGCGCACTTTGTGGTGCTCATCCAGCCCTTGACGGTCAAATAAGAAGATTTCCGACATGGTAATGGTTTCACCCTCCATGCCGGTCACTTCCTGAATGCTTATCAACCGTCGACTGCCATCCTCAAGACGTTGAGTCTGGACCACCAAATCAATGGCCGAGGCAATCTGCGCGCGGATGTTACGCAAGGGCATGTCAAAGCCACCCATACAAATCATATTTTCCAGCCGACCCAGTGCATCACGAGGACTATTGGCATGCAAGGTGGCCAACGAGCCTTCATGGCCGGTATTCATCGCCGCCAACATATCGATGGCCTCAGCACCACGCACCTCCCCAATCACGATGCGGTCGGGTCGCATACGCAGGCTGTTTTTCACCAGGTCACGCTGGGTGACCTCCCCCCGACCTTCAATATTCGCCGGGCGTGTCTCCAGCCTTACCGTATGGGGTTGTTGCAGTTGTAATTCGGCCGAATCTTCAATGGTGATGATGCGTTCATCGCTGGGAATGTAGCCTGACAAAATATTAAGCAGTGTGGTTTTACCCGAGCCGGTACCGCCAGAAATCAACACATTCAGCTTGCCTCGTACAGCCGCTTTGATCAGCGTATCCATATCTTCGGTCATAGAGCCATACTCAATGAGCTGGGCGACATCCAGTTTTTCCACGGTAAAGCGGCGAATTGAGATCGATGGACCATCTAATGCGAGCGGGGGAATAATGGCATTCACCCGGCTACCGTCTGCCAACCGTGCGTCTACCATGGGCGAGGATTCATCTACTCGCCGCCCAATTCTGGAAACAATGCGATCAATTATGCTCATCAGGTGTTTGTTGTCGTAAAAGCGTACGGCCGCACGTTCTAACTTGCCGCGGCGTTCCACATAAATATTGTCGTAATTGTTTACCAGGATGTCAGCGATGGTTGGGTCTGCCATCAGCACTTCGAGTGGCCCTAATCCTAAGATTTCATCCAGCACCAGTTTAACAATGATCTGGCGAGTGGGCAGGTTAATTGGCCGCGGATATTCCTCCAGCAGACGGCGGCAACATTCCATAATTTGCTGACGGGCAATATCGTCTTCAATGGTTTCCAGCACTGACGGATCGAGTAAATCCAGCACCTTGTTGAAAATTTCCTGCTTAGTATCTACGTCTTCGGATGTCAGTAACTGGTATGGGTCTTCAAAATGGGCATCATCCAGCATTACCCTCTCCTTAATAATCGATGTAAAAAGCCCGCTTTCGCCGACGAGGCCGGGGGCTTGGCTAATGACGAAGCGAAGCGAAGAATATGCGCTAATTCACTGGCCATGACTTTGTGATTGGCAACAGAAGCAAGGGGCTTACCCAATTCGGTGCGCTGGTTGGCTAATGCAAAGTTATTACTGATGGTGAACAGCGTGTCGACTTCCAGCACTGTTTTGATATCACTGAGTTTTATTTCTTCCTTATCTTTGTGATACCGATTCACCACAATGGCGACTTTACATTGATGAAAATCGATTAGCGTACGCATTTCTTTGAGCATCGCTTTAGTCTCGCGCAGGCAGGCTACGCTCATTTGCATCACAATTAAAATGCAGCTGCTTTGCAGCAATAACGGTAACGTCTGCGATTCCAGTCCCTTGGACATATCCACCAATACCTGATCATAGGTTTGGCGGATTTTCCAGCTCAGACTATTTAGCTGGGTAGGGGTGACTGAGTCTTCATGTAAGCGGGCAAACGGGCTGTTGCCAATAAGATGTAGCTTATTTTTGCCACTCATCATGGTGCGAACCGCCGCTTCATCCAGTTTATCCAGTTCTTTCACCGCTTGATTAATCGAATATCGGTTGTTCAGGCCCAGCCCATAGGCCAGCGATGAGAAATTAAAGTCTGCGTCGATCAAGGCAATATCCGCATCGACCTGTTGGGTGAATAATTCAGCTAACCCGCAGGTAATAAAGGTGGCGCCCGATCCCGCTTTTCCATTCACCACGGTAATCGATTCAGCCATCTTGGCATGCTGTTTCAAATTATCGGCAATGATCGCCAGCGCAGGATACAGGCCGTTGTGAATGTCGCTGCTCAGGATAAGGTCTGACACTTTAAATTGTACCGCCAAACGCGCAATGTCGGCGGTAAGGATGTCAGGCACCAAAATGATATGCGCAAGCGCTTTAGCTATCTTCGCAAGGGTAGCAGCGTGACGTTCAGGCTCATCGTTAATGCCTATAATCGCTGCCTGGAAGGGCGTTAGATCGTCAGGTAAGGTTTGTTTAACCGTGACTTCCAACATTTTGTCACTCGCTAACGTGGTTTCTGCGATAGTGGTAAGGGGTGCTTCATGCGCAATAACCAGTAGGCGTACACGGGTGGATAGCGGCTGTTTTTTTACTGCCGCGGGAACATGACCGGGATAATCAATCACGCAAGATACTTGCTCTGCTTTCATACTGTTATCCTTCTCCATTGACTCGCTCCTTGGCTAAGCGTTCGTACACGCGGTGTAACCCCACCGGGTCACACCCAGACTCTCCCGCGGTAATACTGAGGCAAAGGTGGGCGAGTCTACGGTGAACGAAAACAGTGGCACTAAGAATTGATGTTGATAATTGGTGATTTCCGCCCTGACTAAATCAATATCGCTAAAGGCACTGGCATTGGCACCGGTTTCATCCAGGTACGTGACGCTTATATTGGCGTTGTCCAGATTGGGGATCAGCGGGCGCAAATCCCCCAGGGCGTAAGTGATAGCATTGTTATCGACGATGCGATTGGTCTGGTCAAAATCACATACCACCGCCAGGCGTACCACGCGGCGAGATGCTTCGGTTAACACATTCCAGGTAAAAAATAAGCGGCCGACTTCAAATACGCTGAATAAAAATACAAAGAACAATGCCCCTACAATGGCAAACTCGACTGTATAGACACCTTGTTGTGCTTTCATTATGAGGCCCTCATTGAATAGGAGACCACCATAGGAAAATTTAGTGAAATGGCGGGATTGTTGTAAAAACTGAACAGGGCATCGGCAAATATGGGTGTCCAGTCGTAGCTCACTGTGATGGTGACTATCTCACCGCTTAAGTCGTAGGTAATTGCCGCAGTGGTCAGGCCTGGCAACATTTCCCCTTCATTGGTGGTGCCCCCGGCAATAATCAACTTAGTGGTGTCGGACTTAAGCTTGTCAGACACTTTAGGGATACCGGTATTATCGCTCATCGCCTTATCGCTCATATAACGGCTGGCATCGCGCACAATATTGGTGAGTGCATTGTATTGATACAACAGCCTGCCAAATTCTGCGGTAGCAAAGATAAGCAACAGCATAAAGGGCGCGACCAGAGTGAATTCGATGGCGGCTATCCCACGCGCTTTTGCAAAACTGGGTAGCTTAGGCATCGGTCACCCCCGCATGATAGAGCACGATTTTATAAGGGCCTGGCAAATCATCCGCGGTGCCAGAAGGGGTGCCCTCACTGGTGCAGGCTGCCACATATTCCCCCACCACATAAGCTTCTTTCCCTTTTTGGGTAACGGCCTGAGTAAGAAAGAAGCACGCAGAACCGAAATAACCTAACTGGGATGCACCATTGGTCTGGCCATCACAATCGCCCACCAGTATCTGTAAAATACGGCGTTCAGCGCGCGGGGGCTCGGGCGTGACAATGTCACCACTTAAATTCGTGCTGCTGCAACTGGCACTGCCGCCTGCGGCATTTTGGGTGTCAGTCTCATAAGTGGGATAACGATAAGCCGCGGCATACTCAGGCGACGCTGTGTCCAGCTCGCCCATTGTATTAAGTGGGATGTAATCACCTGCACAATTGTTTAAATCCCGGGGATGGTCGATATTATTCACCTGGCCGCCTTTCCACTCGCCCATGCGGGTGTTGAGCCCCTGTACTACCGGGCCCACGGTATTACCGGGTTCAGTGTCAATCTGGTCATCAGTTGTGCCAGTGGCGCTAAAGCACATTTCGCCGTTGTAATCCTCGCCGGCCATTGCCTTACGTATATCAGCGGCACCGGCGGCGCCTTCCAGGCGAACCAGCTGGAAGTTGCCTGGGCCAATCGGCGAATCAGGTTCAGAGCTGATTTTTAACAATTGCAACTCATTGATAGGTAAGCCAAAGTTGTCATCGGGATCGTTATTTGCGCCGCATACCACCATTGGCACTAAATTGCTGTAACACTCTTCCAACACAGTGCTTGGGCCAGCCACAGAGGTGGCATCGACTTCTTTACTGATGCCCACCACCTGCGCGAGAAAACTGGCCAATGGCAAGTCATTTAACGTCACGCGAATATACTGGGCGGTGGTATCAGCGGTGACCGTGAAGGGGTCGGGTCGCAAGGAAAACTCAATTTTCAGTTGTTCCGTGACATCATTGTTATAGGTATCCGCCATCGACAGATCCAGCTCGTCTGCTAATTCTGAAAATTCTTTGAAGGTCAGGTTCTGATTAATCATGTCGACGGCAGCCTGACGGGCAGCCGGATGGTCGCCTCCTTTTTGCAGCTGCGTGGCCGCGCTTAGCGCGGCGGCATCTACCAGCAACTGTAAACGTGATTTACTTAACAGTAAGTGACCGCCATCTAAAGCCATTGAGGCGGTGGCAATCATCGCAATCAGGCCAACACAAAATAACACCAGTATGTTGCCCTGCTGCTTTTTTTTCGCTGTGTGGTTTAGCCTTGCCATGATGTTTTACCTTTTCATATCCTAATCAATATTACTGGTTGTCTTTTGCTTCGACATTGCGCCCTTCTTTGCCGCTGTATATGCTGTTGCGATAGTTCTCTGCGGCGCGCTTAGCGTAATCACCTTGTAATTCGCGGGTGATGCCGTCGTTATTAACGGGGGCTTCACTATCCAGAATCTGCAGGTTAAATATCTTTTCGGAGGCTTGTGAAAGCCTGTATTCACTGGTTTGTGCGCAGCCTGTCAGCAGAATGAGTGCACTTACTAAATAACTGAACCGCATGCTAGTTCTCCTTATTTGCGAATATCGTGACCGTAGCGCTCGTCAGTACCGCCATTGGTAGGCAATAACATCATGGGTTCTTCCTGATAGGGAGTCCCCGCATGCGCGCTTCTCACCTGGCGGGTGGGTTCACCCATTAAGTAAAAGCGCAAGTCGGATGCCGGAACCAAACCGTCGGTGGGTAACCGCACATTGGCTTTATTAAAGGGTCTGACTAAGCGCGGTGTCACCATGATCACCAACTCTGACTGGCCGTTGATAAAACTCTGACTGCGGAACAACTGGCCTAAAATCGGAATATCGCCTAATCCCGGGAAGCGCTCGATATTTTCACGCAAGGTGTCAGACAACAGTCCACCAATGGCGAGAGTCTGGCCATCACCCATTTCCACGGTGGTTTCTGAGGTGCGTTTAATAATGGATGGGACCACGAGTAGTGAATTGGTACCGGCAGGATTTACCCCCACAGTATTGGCGTTAGAAATTTCACTCACCATCACCTTAAGATTAAGGTTAATTTTACCGCTATCCAGTACCGTAGGAACAAAACCCACGCCTACCCCAAAATCACGAAACTGAATGGCGATGCCATCATCGCGCGGCACCGGAACGGGAAATTCACCACCGGACAGAAATTCCGCTTTTTGCCCGCTGAGCGCAGTAATATTCGGTTCTGCTAGAATTTTCGCCATGCCATTTTCCTTGGCAATATCCAACGCTACGTTGAAAAAGATATTGCTATCCAGATAGCTACCGATAATGCCATTAGAAAATTCGTACGGCGTGCCCTGGGTGACAAAGTTGTAAAAGTCGGCACCACGAATAATGTCAGCATTCCAGTGGTTGTCGTCAAGCAAACCCAGCAGGTTGATATCCACATTAAATGAGCGGCTGACCTCGGTACTCATTTCGGCCACCACCACTTCTAACATCACCTGATGGCCACCCCCTACGCTTAGTAAGTTCAACACCTTACTTGTGCCGTTCTCCCCTCCAGCAGCATCAGCGTAGGCGGTGGCAAGGTCAACGGCTTTGTTCATCTGAATAAGCGAAGACACTTCTCCGCTTAGCACTAACTGGCCTTGCGACGAGTGAACGTCGATGGCTTCTTCAGGCATAAAGGTATGCAAACGCGAACGTAAATTGGCCAGATCGTGGGTAATTTCCACATTCAGCACATCCACCAGGGCGTCTTCTTCATCCCACACCATGACATTGGTGGTACCCAACTGCTTACCCACCACATACAATTCGCGCTGACGTAAAATCAAAATATCGGCAATCGCCGGGTTACCCACCGACACCCGCTGGGCATTGCGGTTCAAATTTAAGTTGCGCGACTGATGAATAGGCACATAAATAATCTTTTCAGTATTGTAAGTGGGCCCGCCAGCATAGGAGTCCGGCGTCACCAGTACCAAATAGGCAATAAACGCAATGACAGGCCAAAGCAGCGACTTGAATCTGAATAATGTGGGTATCATGGTTATTTTCCTCCTGCGCTCTCTGCTTTAATGGCAATCACTTCCTGATGACTGCCGCGGATCAAATGAACTTTGGGTGAGATATAGGCGCGTACAGGGGGGGGCGGAACCACTTCTGCGGCTTTTTGCGCTTCTGCCGCCAGCGCCGCAGAATGTTGGGCAATCTCTACCTCGGCATTATCAATCGGGTTACGCAGGGCCAGCTGTAATCCCCCTCGTGAGCGTGCATTCATCAGTTCCTCGGCCTGCTCTAAGGTAACCTCGACGGTCACCGCACGTACTACCCGCGGACGATTCTCGTTATTCTGCGCGGTTTGATCGATAGCCAGTATTTTTACATTGGCCAGCACAATTTCGGTGAGATTGGTTTCCCCTTTTTTAAAGGTGTTTAAGATGTCCACCTTGTCGCCGGGCAGTAAGAAACCTGCCACTCCCACCACATCGTTAACCCGTATGGTCAGCGCGCGCTTGTTTTCCCCAATCAGGCTGGCTAACGAGCCGCCTTCGCCCTTCGCAATTACCCGTTCAGCGCGAATTACATCGCCGCTATACAGGGTTTCCTTGGTGACTTTACCCACCACTTTTTGCAAATCACTAAAGGTATTTTCCGGAGCCAGGTCGGCGGGATACTGGCGCGTACGAATTTGTTTGGCACTGATGATACTGCCCACCGGAATGGTCTGGGCTGCTTCTACCACGGCCACCTTGTTTTTGTCGGGTTCACTGGCATTGGCATTTAGCCAGTTATTCGCCAGATACACGGCGGCCAGGCCAAAACCGATGGATAACGCCAGAAATAATAATGTGTTCTTAGTCATCGCTAGTCTCCTTAAACGGCGTTAACAAAATAGTGTCGCCATGCATTATCAAGTAAGTCAGTGGTTACCACGTGGGGCAAACTGTTGTAACGCACTGCGTCCCTGACAATCCCGAGCAAATCGCGCGGGTAGCATGGCAAAAAGGGGATAGATCTGGCGGCATGATAGGTAGTGACCAGATAATCGAATTCATCTGTCGCGCAGCGTAAGCCGTATTCGCCACTCACGCGCTGCCATAGCTGCTGATACTGCTGCTGCGAGAGCGGCTGCATTTGAATTTTGTAACCTAACCGGCGTAAAAAGGCATCATCCACCAGTTCGGCAGGGTTTAAATTGGTAGAAAACAGCATGACCAGCTCAAACGGCACCTCAAAGTGCGCGCCGCTGCTTAGGGTTAAAAAGTCTTTACGCTCTTCCAGTGGAATAATCCAGCGGTTGAACAGGGCGGCCGGCGAGACCTGCTGACGCCCTAAGTCATCGAGTAACAAAATGCCGTTATTGGCTTTCATTTGCAGCGGCGCTTTGTAAAGATGACGGATGTTGTCGTAGCTGACTTCGAGCATATCCAAAGTCAGTTCGCCACCGGTGATCACCAGTGGCCGTTTGATCAGTTGATAGCGTGTGTCCTGCAGCGTCTCGGTGGGGTGCAAGACAAGTTGGTGTACTTGGGGGTCGTAAAGCTGAATGATCTGATTATTCACTTCTACGGCATAGGGCTGCATTACTTCATCATCAAACACCTTGATAAGCTGGCGGCATAAGTAGCTTTTACCTGAGCCGGGTAAACCATACAGTAAAACCGGTTTATTCGAATTTAATGCCATGCCCATTGCCTGCAACGCATCGCTTTCAAACGATTCACCGGCTAAGCGTTCTTGCATAAAAGCCTGGGTTACGCGAATATTCTGATGGCTTTGTGCCTGCACCACCTGGGTGTATTGGGACAAGGGCACGGGCACGGGTCCGATATACCCGCTTTGCAATAATAGATGCTCGGCACATTGTCTGCCGCTACCGCTTAAGCTAAACCGGGCTTGCGCGGTACTGGCGCGATTTTCTACCCACATCATCTGCTTGGCTTCGGCTAACAATTCTAAAATAAGCTTGCCCGGTATGCACAGTGTCGCCACCAGGCTTTCCAGGGTCGCCACCTGTTGTTGCAATATATGTTTCAGTAATAAATCCAGCAGTAACGGGCGGCCTATACCAAGGTTGCTCAGGTTAACGGGCTTGGTAATCCCCCCTAGGGCGGTGGACGGGGGTGCCGCATCGGTTTGGCTGGCGCTAAAAAGGTTCAGCTCACTTACGTTGGTGGGCTCAGGCTCGTTGTGGTCGATTTGTACAGAAGACATGGTCATACCCAGTACTCAAGTGAGGTGAACAAAGCCCGCAAAGCGCGACTTAGCTCGGGGGTGGAGTAACAGGTGTAGATAAAGCCTAAGGCCAGCGCAGGCGCATAGGGTACCGAAATGGCGCCTAGTTCATCCGCATCAGGTTTAAAATATGTGCGAATGATCAGGCAGTGGTAATAGCGTTTAAACGTTTTGGCTACGCCACTCACACCTGTTTTAAAAGCACCGAAAAGAATCGCCAGCACACTGCCAAAAATAATACCCCAGACCAGGGTAAGAAAGGTGGGCAGGGTACCCATAATGGCCCCGACGGCCATCATCAGTTTAACGTCGCCGGCGCCAATCAGGCGAAACGCAAATAGGGGAAACATAATTACCAGTACGCCGAAACCGGTGGCAAACGCGATAGCAGCCTGCAGTGCTCCGAACAATACAAAGTTGGCGAAGATGCCAATGCAGAAAAATAGTAAAGTTAACCAGTTAGGAATCGTAAATGCGCGAAAATCCCACCATACCGCGATGGCAAAAAGGAATAATGTAATGAGGGTGAGCGTTAGCATGTTTATTCCCTTTAAAATAGGGGGGGAATCCCCCCTGTTCGCTAGTACATTAATTCTATGGCGTAGTGGTTGTACCGCCTGGAGCTACACAGTCACCCGCACCTGCGGTAGACGCAGTACCGTTGACCGCTTCGCACAAGTCATCGATACGAGCTTCGGCAGAATCACCTAAGGTGATGAACGCGGTGACCATGCCACCTACCACCAAACCACCGGCGATGGCATATTCCACCGCAGTTAAACCGGACTCATCCTCGATGAACTCCTGTAACAAACAAGTTAGTTTTTTCATTCCAATATCCTCTAATGTAAAAGATTACTCGCCAGCCAATCCTGCTAGTCGCAGCAACGTGATTAGTTGGTAGAGGGAGAATAGAAGAGAAGTCACGCATAAGGCTTATACCTAATTGCGAAGGCTTGCCGTTATATGCGTTTTTTATCCATTGCTTGCGTAAAGCTGGTACCTAATTGCGTGGCGTCTAATTGATAGATATCGGGATACCAGACGAGTTGGTCGCGTTCGGCGCGCACGGTCTGATAATTAATATACACGGCCAGCGGCGCAGGCAGTTTAACGGTGCGAGTTGCCGACACGGGGCGCTGCGCGAAACTGCTTAGTAAGGTTTCGGCCAGTTTATCGGCCTCCAGCAGGCGAATACAGCCGTGACTGAGGGCGCGCTGGGAGTGGTCAAACAAATGCTTTACCGGGGTATCATGTAAATAAATCGCCTGATTGTTGGCAATGTTAAAGCGCCAGCGCCCCAGGGCGTTAGCTTCACCCGGGCCCTGCTCGAGACGGTAATCCCGTAATTGTTGCGCAAGTGGCAGGGTGCGCTGATTAAGAGGCATTACGTCGTCGCGGTTAGTGCGACTGCGCCAGTAAAAGCGCTGAGAACTAAGGCGAAGCGGGTAGTCAGTCAGCTGTCGTTGCAGCTCCTTATTAATGATGCTTGCTGGCGGTCGCCACACGGGGTTGGCGGTCACCGAGTCAATTTGGGTGAGCATAATGGGTGTCGGCGTAGTGGGGTGGCCGACGATCACCGGCATACTCAATTGTTCCCGCTGATGGTGATGATACGATAGCCGGTAAGCGGGAATATTTACCATGATATAGTGCGCTGGTGGGTGGGAGGGCAGCGATAACCAGCGTTGTAAATTTAACTGCAATAATCGCAGGCGCTGGGCCGGTGACCGCGTCAGCATGGTGCGTGTGGCTGCATCTATTTTTCCGCTGGCAACGAGCTGATGACGGCGTTGAAAGCGTTTTAACGCTGTTACCACGGCGGGCGAAAAGTCGTAGTAGGCTGGCTGATACGATGAGGTGAAGTCACCCAGCTGCCTGAGCATAAAAACGAGCTTGTTTACTTCTTTATGCCGTTGCCCTAAACGTGGCATAAACTGCGGATCCAGTTTGGGCCAGGGCTGGTAGCTAAGGGTGCGCATACGGGCAATGTGTTGTCTTAATTGGCTCACCTGAGCAAATTTGGGGAGTTGCGCATCAATCAGTGCGGCTAGACGCTGTTCCCAAAAGGCCTGCTGAATTTGCTCTTCACTTAACGCGGGTTGCAAAAGTTGATGATTAATCGCCACGGCACTGATCTCAATCAAGGCTTTGGTAAGCAGCGTGGCGGTTTTATCCTGTTGGGCGAGCTGGTCAGCACTTAGCTCCGCTGAATCCAGGTATCCTAAGTCGGCCAGCAGACTCACCAGCTCTACGGCTGAGTTGGTTAACTGATTGTCAACAAACCATAGGTTTTTATGCGTAAACGTAAAAGGTTCTGCCAAGCCGTGGCCGCTGAACCACAACAGACACCCGCAAAGCAAACTTCTACCGCGCATTGTCTAACCTATGCTGTGCAGCTGCGTACGCTCTACCGGCACCCGTTGACGTGCTGTGGCCTGCATAGCGGGTAAGATATTCAGGCGCAAATTCTGATAGCGTTTATACACATCGTTGAGCACAAATTCCCGGCACCCTTCCATATATGCACGTGGGGTGAGGCCAAACTGTTCTTTAAAACTCCGGCAAAAGTGTGACGGGCTGGAAAATCCCAGCGCAAACCCCACAGAGGTAATATTGGATTTGGGATTGTCCAGTAGCATTTCAGCCGCTTCGAGGCGGCGACAGGTAAGGTATTGGCGAAAACATAAGCCGCAAATATCTTTAAACAGGTGACTTACCCGGCTGGGGCTTAAATTGAGCTCGTTAGCCACTCTGGCCAGCGTTAGTTTGGCGCAGAAATGTTCTTCAATCAGTTGAATAATTTCTTCAATATTAATTGAATTTTGCGCCGAACAGCCCAGCTCCAGTTGCTGTATCTTTGTGATATGCCTGGTGTCGTGAGACGGGGCCAGGCGCGGCAGAATAGAGTCCTGTAAACGTATACAATCTTGCGGATAACAAGGCAGTAATACGACATCATCCACATGCAACCGCAGCAGTTCGCACAAACTGGGCAGGGTAAGATGCTGCGCGATGACGACTAAAAACCGACACCCTTTGGTTTTCAGTGAATCAATGTTATACGCATGTTTTGAATTCAGATTTGACATGACATACGCCACCAGTTCAGGCGCGGGCTGGTCGTTCAGGGTGAACTGGGAAAACGCCGCGGTGCTGACAGGCAATACGTTGTCAAGCGATGAACATACTTCCTTCATCAGTGCGGGTTGCGTTCCAGTGAGCACCAGACACGGTTGTTCAGAGTACATGACGCGATTCATCCTTTGATTACTCAGCGGTGACTCCATTGCAAATGCTACGCATTTTTTCACTGAGTATATTGTTTATTTTGTATTGTCTTTGTTATGCCGCGGAGGGAACGTAAAAAATCGACCGACCACGGTGGAAATTTTTCTTGCTGATAACATTTAGTTGATAAACGCAGGAACTGTCAAATTATAAATAAATTAAATCTAATAAAGTAGATGAATAAGTTTGGTGGTCAAACCACTGAAACTGCGGAGTGGAGGTATCTCATTGATATGTATGCTTTATTATGGGGTTGTGAGTGCTTACTTTCCGTTTCGGTGTCCGTATGCGGTTATTTAAGTTATTGATAATAAACTGACTTTTATTCATAAAATGAATGGGATCCACGATAAATGAAAAAAGTTTAATAAAGTGGCGTGATCTGATTTATCTATTTTACATTTTCATCTGCTTAAAGTAGCTTTTTAAAACCGTGCTCAGCTAAAATGGGTGGGTAGAAACCGGGTAATGTTGATTAGTTAAAGGATACCGATGCAGTGATGTGGATGCGAGGCTTGGCGTTGTTATTATTCAGCATTATCGTCTTTATTGCTGGGTTTGCAGTTCTCGCGATAGACAGCGAACCCTCTGTTAATGTGGACGTTTCCGAACAGATCCGTAACGCGGATGAGGTAAAAAACCTTTTACGCCAGATCAGCGACTCATTACAAAAACGCACCCGTGAACAACAAATTGATGTATCTGAGGAGCAATTATTAAGTATCGTCGGTCTGCTTCAACGCGCGAAGCCCGCTTTTCATGGGGATATCGCGGTGACAGAAGCGCGCACCTTGATTGCAGCCAGCGTGAAATTACCCATTAATCTAGCCTCCCTGTATATCAATGTCGAAATAGAGGTATTACCTGCGGCGGGCTTAGATGTGGGGTATGTCAAAGTGGGCAGTTTGTACCTGGCGGGCAGTGCGGCGGTGTTTTTGGTTGAAAGTATTGTCAATAAATGGACAGATAGCCAGATTGCAACCCAAGCCAGACAACAAATTACCCAGGTAAATATGACCGACGAGAAGGTGGTGGTTCACTTAAAGCCACTAGAGGCATTTCTTAATTATTTAAATGAACTGCAAAGTGGGATCAGTCCGGATACCAATGATGAGCTGAAAGAACTTACCGCCTATTATTTACGCTATGCTTCTTATCAGGATATTGCACTGAGCAACGAGCCTCAGTTGCTGGTGGATTATTTACGCGCGGTGTTCAGACGTGCCGCCCAACGCAGTGAACCGGACTCGGTAGTGCTGCATAACAAAGCTGCCATCCTGGGCCTGGCCATTTTTATCGGCCATCATCGTATCGCCAATTTTGTTGGCGATGTGCACCCCGACGCCCAACGCGCATTGAAGCCCGCTGCTCCCGCTTTGTTAGGAGGACGCAACGATTTGGCGCGACACTTCATTATTTCCGCCGCCCTGAAGGTTTTAAGCGAACAAGGGGTGTCGCTGGCAATCGGCGAATTTAAAGAATTAATGGATCGCGCGATGGGCGGAAGCGGCTATAGTTTTGTCGATTTAATGGCCGATATGGCGGGAGTGAAATTTGCCAATATTGCCACCGAACCGTCCACCGCTACCCAACTGCAGGAAATTATTGCCGACATTGCGGATGATAAAATGCTGCTTCCATCCTATGAGGCGTTGCCTGAAGGACTCAGCAAGAAGCAATTTGAAGCACAGTACCAGCGCGTAGACAGTGAAGCGTATCGCAAACGCGTTAACGAAATCGAGCGTCGGCTCGCTGAATTGTCACTGTACCAGTTAGATCCCGATTTCTCATTTTCGCAGCGTTGACTGAAACTGGTTGATGGTGGTCAGTAACTGTTCAATTTTTTGTACCAATGGAGGGAGCTGCTGCTTAATCGTTTCTTCATCTTTTTGTTGCAGCGTTGTCCACTCATTAGCCACTTCTTCTACATAGGGGCCAAAACGTTTCGCCTGCGTGGTAAAGCCACTTTGCGCGGGGAAAATCGCCTGAAACTTACCTTTTTGTTCACGTTGCAGCGCTTCCAGCGCAGTATCTGCGTCTATGGCTTTGCGATATAAAACTTGCAGGGTTTCCTGCAGGGCATGACTGATATTTTGCATAGGGTATCTATTCTCCAATAAAAACGGCGGCATAGTAGCGTAATTACTGCTGTCTCTCCACTGCTGAGACACGCTCAATCCTCCACCACGATGCGGTACGCCCTCTGCTCAGCAGTAGTGAAAAACATTTCATCTACCTAATTTACCTGAAATGGGCAGCCTTCCTGAAAGTCCTAAGTCTCTGTCTCTGAGCTGATTAACCTTCAATGGGGTGTGCTCTAAACTAAAGATCAGCTGCAGGGAGTCGATAAAGATAAAAGCGGGTAATCCTGCTCGCTTTTGTAATGCTTAAGCAAAGAGGAAATGGTATGGATCTACAAGGTGTAAGTGCCTCGGGAACCGGTGCGGCGCTTGAGTTGGCATCTCTTAAAATGGCTAAAAACCAGCAAAAACAAGAGGGTCAGGCGACGCTTCAACTACTGGAGTCTTCAGCAGTTGACGTACCTAAATCTTCATCCGCAAATCCAGCCGTAGGGGCCAACATTAATACCTACGCGTGATTTGAAACTGGTGAAAGACCAGAGATTACGGATGTAAATGCAAGTCCATAGGCGTTTTGCCAGGCTGGCCTCCAATTTCTCGTACGAGTTTTGGGACCAGAAAACCTGGCTGGCGCTTTATCAATTCTGCCATCAGCTTTCTCGCCTCGTTATCACTCACCGCATAGTGTGCGGCCCCCTGGACTTTATCTAACAGGTGTAAGTAATAAGGTAATACACCCGCAGCAAACAATGCTTCATGCAGGTTTTCAAGTACGTCGGCGTTGTCGTTAATTCCCTTGAGTAAAACGGCTTGGTTTAATAGGGTCACACCGGCTTGTTTCAGGATTAACAATTTATCTTTTAACAATGCACTCACTTCGTTGGGATGATTGGCGTGGATCACCAGTATTTTTTGCAGCGGAGACTGCGTGAACCAGTTAACAAAGTCACTATCTACTCTATTCGGAATAACCACGGGAAGCCGTGTGTGAATGCGTAAGCGTCTGATGTGAGTAATCTGTGCTATTTGCTCTGCCATCCAGGCTAACTGACTGTCCTTTGCCATTAGCGGATCACCACCCGAGAAAATAACTTCGTTAATCTCTGTATGACTTATTAAGTAAGTGAGTACTTGCTCAAAGTCGCGTCTATTGATGGCATTGTCACTGTAAGGGAAGTGGCGACGGAAACAATAGCGACAGTTGACCGCGCATCCGCCACGTACAATTAACAGCACACGACTGCGGTATTTGTGCAGGATCCCCTGACCCGCAGTATCGTGTTCCAGCAGGGGATCGTCACTGAATCCCTCGCTCAAGGTGAATTCCTGCGCCATGGGAAAAACTTGATTCAACAAGGGATCGCCAGGGTCCTGTGGCTTCATCAGCGCGGCAAAAGAGCGCGGCACGCGCATAGGAAAAAGCCGACGTGCTTCAATATGCGCCGCGTAATCCTCGACTGGAAGATTCAGATAGCGGAGTAACTCCACCGGATCGGTAAAGCTGCTGGCTAACTCTTTTTGCCAGTTATGCTCTACACTGGCAATAATTTTAGGTATTATTTGCGCCACTAACTTTTTACACCTTTTATTCTGTCAGAGGAAATATGGCTAATTACAGTACAAACGAGTTCAAGGGCGGCCTGAAAATTATGTTAGACGGCGAACCTTGTAATATCCTTGAAAATGAATATGTCAAACCAGGCAAGGGCCAGGCCTTTAACCGCGTTAGAATTCGTAAGCTTATTTCCGGCAAAGTGCTGGAAAAAACCTTTCGTTCCGGTGAAACGGTTGAAGGTGCCGATGTACTCGACACTGAACTGGCTTACCTGTACACAGACGGTGAATTCTACCACTTTATGAATAATGAAACATTCGAACAAATCGCTGCAGACGAAAAAGCGGTGGGGGATAATGTTAAGTGGTTAAAAGAAAATGATATTTGTACAATTACGCTATGGAATGGTACGCCGATTACCGTGACTCCGCCTAACTTTGTCGAGTTAGAGATAACTGAAACGGACCCTGGACTCAAAGGTGACACCGCCGGTACTGGAGGCAAACCTGCTACGTTAAGCACTGGCGCCGTGGTTCGCGTACCTTTGTTTGTGCAGACCGGTGAAGTCATCAAAGTAGATACCCGTTCTGGGGAATATGTTTCGCGCGCACAAAAGTAGGCATTAATCGCGTCAGTGCCTCACTGGCGCGGGTCTGATCTTATGCACCAAACCTGGCATCCAACCGCTTCAGCCGCCAATATCAGAGCGCGCGCGGACCTATTGCAGTCAATCCGGCGCTTTTTTGCGCAACGTGAAGTGATGGAAGTAGAAACCCCTCTGCTTTCTCACGGTAGCGTGACCGATATTCACCTGAGCGCTTTTTCCACTCAATTTGCGCATGCCTCAGATGGTAAAGTAAAAACATTATACCTGCAGACGTCACCCGAATATGCGATGAAACGCTTGCTGTGCGCGCAGATTGGGGCATGTTATCAAATTAGCAAAGCGTTTCGCCATGAAGCGGAAGGCCGCTGGCACAATCCCGAATTCACTATGCTTGAATGGTATCGTCCGGGGTTTGACCATCATCAGCTTATGGATGAAATGGATGAGCTACTGCAGCTCACGCTGGAAGTGGAAGGTGCTCAGCGTAAGAGTTACCAGCAGGTTTTTGAGGAAGTATTAACGATTGATCCGCTTTGCGCTTCGGATAACACCCTGCGACGAGCGTTAAGCGAACACGATATCGATATTCATGGCGACGCCCCATTAGACAGAGATGCCATGTTGCAGTTGTTATTCAGTTTCAGAATTGAACCTGTTATTGGCCAGAATGTACCGTGTTTCGTTTATGGATTTCCAGCCAGCCAGGCTGCACTAGCCAAATTAAACGAGCAAGACCCGCGGACTGCTGATCGTTTTGAGGTGTACTTTAAGGGAGTGGAACTGGCCAATGGCTTTAATGAACTCAGCGACGCTCGCGAGCAACGGTTACGCTTCAACAATGACATTGAACAACGAGCAGCCTTGCAGCTACCGCCAGTAGAACACGATGAGCGTTTTTTACAGGCACTTGAACACGGCCTGCCCCAGTGTGCTGGGGTGGCGCTTGGCGTAGACCGTCTGCTGATGCTTAAAACGCAATCCGATCATATCAATCAAGTGATCAGTTTTCCCATTTGCCGTGCATAACCCTTTTCTGTGTCAGCATAATGCTGTATGCCTGGTTTCAGGTGGCAGGGTTTACCGATTGAAAAGGATGATGTTAAGCGAGGTAGTAGTGTTTTATTCTGTGCAGCTTATCTCAAGTTTGAACATAGTCAGTAAAGTGAACGCATGACCCCTTCGTTTGTTTTACGAAAACTGCGGCAAGATGATAGCCACTTTATTATCAGGCTATTAAATGATCCTTTGTGGTTACAGTATATTGGCAACAGAGGGGTTTACCGTGAACAAGACGCCCAAGCGTATATTCAGCAGAACCTTGAACATTTTGACAAGTATGGGTATGGATTATGGGTGGTGGAGCTTGCGCTAACCGGGCCGGTTGGTTTGTGCGGGCTGCTAAATCGTAACGTTTTTTGCTGTCCCGATTTAGGCTTTGCTTTTTTACCAGAGGGTAGAGGCAAAGGCCTGGCCTTCGAATCAGTAAGGCACACCATTGAGCGGGCAAAAAATGAATATGGTTTCTCTTTTTTAACAGCCGTAATCGATCCTGATAACTACCGCTCAGTATCTCTTCTGGAAAAACAGGGGTTTACTTACTATGGTCGTTACTTTTTCCCGAAGAAACGTCATCCGGTAAAGTTGTTCTGGCTGGATTTGCGCTCCACTTAAACTGCAAACGCATTTGGTAAGCTTGTATACAAGAGATAAGCTTTAAACCGAGTAAGGCGGATAGATAATATGACGCGGAAGGTCTCAAATGCCTTACGCTGGCTGTCATCCCAAACCATTCACTGTGGGAGGAAATTGGCAGACGCTGGCCGAATTATCGAATGCTGGTCTAATTAGCCGCTGCCTTGAAGCTGGCTGATTCTCGATGCTTCAAAGGCTATCAATGACAAATTGAGCGTGGGATTACCCGTGCAGAAACGAACTGCTTCGGTCCTTACACTGCAGGGTGACTCGCATCCTCTTATACAGCTCTCTGGCTGATGCGCTGCTGTGGACTCCGCATCAATTCGATAAGCGGCCTATGGTCAGACGATAGCGTTGACAATTCTGCTGGCAAAATTGGGAAGCCACACCCGTGACAAGACCGATTGATGCTACTCGTTTATTACTTTACTCACTCCCCCGGACAGTCGCAGATAAACTATTTAAGCTTGTTGATTTTTTAATCAGCAAAGTTCGGCTATTCTTAAAATAAACGCAGGCGTAACCCTTATAAAATATAGAACCTCAAGCAGTTGATCGCATTCCACTGTTTTAAATAAATCTGAGCAAAGGTGTAACCAATGAATAGCGCGGTCGCGGAGAGTCTAAGGGACACTCGATACCGCAGAGAAACGAGGGAAGTACGGCTTAGTCTACTTTGCCTGGTGGGTTTATTTGTGCTGGCTATTAGGGGCTGGGCTGCTGAAGAAGAAGAACCGGACGTCATTCGAATCCCCAAATACGAGATGACCAGCGAACTGTTCGATTACTACCATGGCCTGTTAGTTATGGCGCTGGAAGTCACAGAGGAAACCTACGGCAAAACATTGGTTGAAATTGAAGATATCCCCACGCTGCAAAAACGTCAGCAGCTAGGTTTAAAAAGTGCTACCACCGATGTCATTTGGGGAATTAATACTATCGTGCAGGAAGAGGAGTTCATTGCGGTATCGTTTCCGCTTTCTGCTGACTTGTTCAGCTATCGACTATTGGTAGTTAATGCGGACGACGAACGCTTCAGCAAACCGTTATCCGATGCCCAATTAAAAAAGATGAAAGCAGTGCAGGGACGTGACTGGCGGGATTACGAGGTACTGCAACAAAACGGCTTTAACGTTTCCGGCGCCGATCATCACATGACCTACAGGCTATTAGAAACTGGTTTTGTCGATTACTTTCCCCGGTCAATTATCGAAGTGTGTGAGGAGTTAGATAGTCATCCCAATGTGGTTATTTATCCAGAAGTGGCGTTTTACTATCCAAATGTGATCCGCTTTTACATTAACAAGGAAAGAGCTGAATTAGCGCAGCGATTGCAGGAAGGGCTGGAAAAGGCTTACGCAGATGGCACTGTGTTACATAGGTTGATCTCGCAACCATTCTTTCGTGATTTTTCCGCCCTAATTTATGAAAAGCGCATTATTGAATTAGCCTCGGATACCAGTGAGCAAACTCTCGCTTTGCTCTCCCATCCGTTGATTAACGAAGTTAAGGATGTCATCCACGCGCTCCCAGACGAGTGGTATCAACCGCACCCTAATCAACGATGTGATTGGCGTGAGAGTAATGTACCCCCACCCGAAGACACTAAAACAAAAGCCAAGAAATAGCCGTTAGACTGCTCTAGCAGACGCTATCGGCGGCATCAGTCCTGTTTTGGCTAGCCGCTAAAGCGGCGGCAGGACGCTAGCCTTTTCAAGAATGATCATTTCCTTAGGGGCGTTTTGTTCACCCAAGGCAACTAAGTATTCCGTTTCGACGTCAGCCATCTTATCGGCGATTTCTGATCCTTCTACGATCATACCAAACACAGCATAACCCCAGTTGCGACCTGGGTTAAGGCTTTCATTATCGTTGACGTTGAAGAAGAATTGACGGGTAGCGGAATGGGGATCATTCTGACGCGCCATTGCGATGGTATGCAGATCATTGGTAAGGCCGTTACCCGATTCATTAAAAATGGGGTCATAAGTGACCTTTTCATCCAGGTCAGGGGTGTAGCCACCGCCCTGCACAACGAAGCCGGGTACGGTTCTATGAAAAATCGTGTTGTTATACAGTCCATTTGCCACGTAGCGCAGAAAATTATTCACGGTTATGGGCGCGCGACGTCGATCCAGTTCTACTACAATATCACCCATCGACGTTTCCAACTTTACCCGCGGGTAATAATTATCAGGCTGTACTTTTGCGCCATCATCAATAGGTTTGGCAAGGGTGTGTCCCGCCGTTAAAACACTGAGAATGAGTAAACAGTTAACTATAATGCTTTTCAACATGGGTATTCCTTAGAGGTTAACGCTTTGCAGCACATAAAATGACAAATTTGTGATTACTGGCGATAAGCTTAACGCCCCCGAATAGTCGCTTCAACTTAGCATGATAATCCAGATGACGATTACCAACTACGATCAGGTGTCCGCCCTGAGTTAATAGCCGCTTGGAGTCGTGAAACATCTGCCAGGCGATGTGGTCGGTGATAGCACTTTGTTGATGAAAGGGGGGATTGCACACCACTTTGGTGACGGGAGGCAGGTGTGTCTGTTCAAAAAGTTCTTCTAAACAGTTACTGGCGATGAAGCGACAGTCTGACAGTTGGGCAGGGAAGTTATCCTGCACATTTTTTTCGGCAGATGCCAATGCCATGAAAGATTCGTCTACAAAGCTAACCTTGACGCCTGAGGCAGAAGAGAGGGCGCTGAGGCCTAAAATACCATTGCCGCAACCTAAATCTACCACATGATCTGACGGCTCAACCTGCAAATGCTCGAGCATTATGCGCGCCCCAATATCGAGGGATTGGCCCGAAAATACATTTGCATGATTGCTGACACTAATACGCTGTCCGTCAGGCAGCGAATGGTGCCAGACAATAGGAAACGGCGAGCGCTGAACGGTGGCCAATTTTTCTTGCGTTGGGGTGGCGAAAATTAAACGCGATTTCTTTTTTGCCAACGAGGTAGTCACTGGTCCAACATACTTTTCGAACAGGTTAAGTACATTACGGGTAATGCTTTTCACTTTTCCCGCGGCGATAATGGTGGTGTGTGGAGTGGCGACTTTCATCAATTCAATCAACTGATGTTCGAGTAAGTTGAGAGTACGTGGTATTTTAATCACCACAACTGATGGACTCTCGGGCATGGGGCTCATACCGTTAGTTGCCGTAACCGGTAGCCGAACCAGTTTTTCTTCTGTTTCTTGCACTGCTTGTCCGTTGGCTAGCAGATTCTCTCGTAAAGAACGATGGGCAATCCAGGAGTCTGAAAGCCAATGCGGTGACACCTCTGCAAACCAACAACCTAAGGTGCCAAAATCATCGTTGATAATCACCATATTGTGCAGCCGTGCAGGCGTTATCGATTCCGTGATATAGTCAATCAGTAATTCATCTGCGCTGTCCCATGCCTGCAAACTCACATGTTGCGATTGCGCGGGGTAACGAATTAAATGCAATTCACGTTCGCGGAATAAAAATGTTGTATTCAATTTTTTATCATTCATTTGAGGTGCAAATTTGAAGCAGCAAGGTTTATTTGAAAATTCAACTCATAAGGGCGAAAGTTTACCTCTTCCCGATGCAGATGTAACTTATTATGCAAATTGGCTTGCTGGTAGTGAAGCTGACCTCCTATTGCGAACTCTGCGAAGCCAGATAAAGTGGCAGCAGGAAACTATCAGTTTATATGGTAAACAGCATTTGGTGCCACGACTTCAGGCGTGGCACGGAGACCCCGACTGCATTTACCAATATTCCGGCTTAACCATGCAGCCACAGCCATGGATAGCGCCCTTATTACAGCTTAAGGAGCGCTGCGAAGCCATCGCCGGCAACGCCTTTAACAGCGTTCTGTTAAATTGGTATCGGCATGGTCAAGACAGTATGGGATTACACGCCGATGATGAACCTGAGCTTGGCCGGGAACCGGTGATCGCTTCACTGACGTTAGGCGCTGAAAGGCCATTTATTTTTAAACACCGAACCTTGCCAAAACGCCACACGCTTACACTTCACCATGGCAGTTTGCTTCTCATGGCAGGGCGTACGCAATTAAATTACCTACATGGTATCAGCAAGACCGTAAAGGCCGTTGGTGATAGAATTAATCTTACCTTTCGTTATATATACCCACAGGAATGACAAATGCAGGTGAAATCATTCATTGAGTCGGTGCTTAATGAGCATCTTCAGCCAGTTAGATTAGACGTGCTTGACGAGAGTTATATGCATAATGTGCCCAGTGGTGCACAAAGCCACTGGAAAGTCACCATTGTAAGTGACGCCTTTACGGGGCTTCGGCTTATTCAACGGCATCGCAGAGTAAACGAGTTGCTTAGTGAAGCGCTGGAAGGGCCAGTACACGCCTTGTCGCTGCATACCTTTACCTCTGAAGAATGGGAAAAGCGCGGAGAAAGTGTCGCTGCCTCGCCTGAATGCCGTGGTGGGGAATAGAAGTCGCTTGGTTGCTGATCACTTTGCCGGTGTATGGGGTATTAACCATAAAATAGTGAATTAGAACAAGGCTATGGTGACAGACAGAACAACTTTATTTGCCCCCCGCACATTGCTTGTAGTGTGGCTATTCAGCGGACTTTGCTGGGGCTTCTTGCAGTTAGCAATGGTCATTATGGCTGGAGAAACATTTCAGATCGACTCCACCATCATGTACGCGTTACGCAGTGCTGCAGATTTGTCCGATCCCATCGGACCGAGCTGGTTAGAAGAGATAATGCGAGACGCTACTGCACTGGGGAGCAATTGGTTATTGGTGGTCATCACCTTTGTTGTAGCCTGTTACTTACTGTTAATCGATCGCAGGCGCATGGCCATATTCCTGGTGTTCGCTATCCTTTCCGGCATCGCGGTCAGCTTTGCTTTAAAATTTGGTTTTTCCCGTCCGCGGCCAGATTTAGTGCCCCACCATACCCGAATTTATACCAGTAGTTTTCCCTCCGGCCATGCGATGATGTCTGCGGTGACTTATCTGACGCTAGCCGGTCTATTAGCGCAAGTTCAACATCGCCGTGCGACAAAGGCGTTAGTATTCTTTGTGGCGATATTTACCATGCTGCTAGTGGGAGCTTCTCGCGTTTACCTGGGCGTTCACTGGCCCAGTGATGTGGTGGCAGGCTGGTGTGCGGGCGCCTTTTGGGCAATGATGTGTTTTCATATTGCTAAATTTTACCGTTTACGACGAGCCGATTAGCACTGCGGGTCAGTCGACACCGGTGAATGCTTGCGCAAGACTTCCGGATGCCCATCTACTTTCGCTTCTTGTAGTTGCCGTTCGCAATGCCAGCTGTGGGTGGGACGTTGAACGCAATTTCTGCCCGAGCGCTTGGCCAGATACAGCGCGGCGTCCGCACTTTTCACTAATTCACCACCATCAGACGGGGTGGTCGGATGTAGACAGGATACCCCGAAACTGGCGGTTACCGCGACCTGCTCACCGTTCTCAAGTTTAAACGGTGTATCGCTGATGTGCTGGCGAATTTCTTCTGCTAACTCGAAGGCTGCCTGCTCAGAGGTGTCGGGTAAGAGTACTGCGAACTCCTCCCCCCCATACCGGGCCGCCACGTCAGCCGGGCGGCTAACTACGTGACGTATACTATCAGCGACTTGCACGATACATCTGTCACCTGCTTGATGGCCGTATGAATCATTGAAGGATTTGAAAAAATCAATATCAAGCATGATCAAGCTTAAAGGCTTTCTTTCGCGAATGGCGCGCCTGATTTCCTCGTTAAGTCGTTCGTCAAATTCTCTACGGTTGGAAAGCTGCGATAACTTATCGATAGAAGCGATCTTGCGTAACTCTTTGTTTTGCTCGATCACCTTTAAATAAAGCGCCATGGTGTCCAGCAAGAGCGCTAGAAACACAGCACCAGACGAAATAAGACTAAATATTCTGGCGGCGTACCAGCCGACACTAAAGCGTGAGCCGGAGTAAATGGAGACCAAGCCTTCGCACAATGCCGCAAGCATCGCCACCGCTAACCACGCATAGATATCGGTACGAAAACGGCCCTTGAATACCACCATAAACAGCGCCGTCCCACAGGTAAATGCGACCAGGGGACCGATTATATTTTTGAGAATATTACCAAACTGATTGTCCTGCGACACCATTTCCGGAAGTGTCACCCAACCAAACAGAGAAAGGGTCAAAATAATTGCTACCACGATGATTTCTGCGGTGAATAGATACCAGGCCCAGAACTTCGGTCTGTCGGTTACTATCGGGTTGGCACCATTCAAACCCAATGCGATGGCGATGATGATGGGGAAACCTATATGCCAGAACGTCCACAGCCAGGCGGCTTCAGTACCGCCTGCTTGAAAGGAAGGGGTGAGCGTGATTGTTTCATGCAATAACATGATCTGTACTGGCGAAATAAGAGCAACCCACAAGTAAGCCAGAGAAAGAAATGCGTAAGTAAAGCGTCCCGTACGTAAGAATTGGGCTAACAGCAGCAAAGCGGTGATAACTTCAAAGATGAAAACCGCGGTGCCATAGGAACCCAGGAAAGTGGGGGAGACCGAGCCTTCTTCAGCGCCGTTCACAATGGCCCAGCCACTGCCGACGAGGAGTATTAAGCTGACAATAATAATACTGACGAACTGCTTTTTGCCTGGCTGAATATCAAGTTGTCTTACGGGCATCTGATTTTATTCACGCTTAATTGTTGTTCTAAAGACGGCTAATACATTTTCTTAAAGCAAAATTAAGCAAGAATTCTGCCTAAGACCCTGATAACGAGCGGTTTTTCATAAAGTCGTGGAATTACTACCTATAAATTAGCTACTTAACGCTCTACTTGATACGAAAAACGCCGAGTTTTCGGTTCAGTCGGAAAAGCGTGACTGGTACAAACAACCCAGAAATATACAGAAAAGTGCTAAGGCTTCGAATAAAAGACTCTGGTTGATATGCCAAAACTGATAGTTTCCAGGTTGCCGAGGGGCTGCGGCCGGGAATCTATTTTGATTAACATTCTGTTAAAAGATTTTGCCGCGCTCACGTGATAGTATTAGCGCCGCTAAATTTCGAGAATAATCAAGTGAAAAGACATGTTTGATATCATTACCCGCCGCGATGGCAACGTCAAAAATGATGTACTGTCGGGGATTACTGTTGCCCTGGCATTGGTTCCTGAAGCTGTGGCCTTTGCGTTCGTCGCAGGCGTTGAGCCAATGATAGGCTTATATGCAGCCTTTATGATGGGGCTCATCACGTCTGCCATTGGCGGTAGGCCAGGCATGATTTCCGGTGCCACAGGCGCAATGGCCGTGGTGATGGTGGCGCTGGTTGCCGAGCACGGTGTGCAATATTTGTTTGCCGCAGTTGTGCTGGCTGGTGTACTGCAAATACTGGCAGGGGTATTTCGCCTGGGCAAGTTTATCCGGCTGGTACCCTATCCCGTTATGCTGGGCTTCGTAAACGGCCTGGCAATAGTGATTTTCCTTGCCCAATTGGGTCAGTTTCAAGTGCTCAGTCCTGCTGGCACGGTAGAGTGGATGCAGGGAAGTATGTTAGCGTGGATGGTAGGACTAGTTGCCTTAACGATGGCAATTATCTACTTCTTACCCAAACTCACCACAGCTATACCCGCCTCTCTGGTCGCTATTGTCACCGTTACCTTACTGGTGCATGGTCTTGACCTGGAAGCCCGCACCGTCATCGATTTTGTTCGCGACCTCCTTCCTGCCGAGCAGCGTGAAAGCGCGACGCTGGCCGGTGAGTTACCTAGTTTTGCTATTCCCATGGTGCCACTGACCTGGGAAACCTTTATGATTATTCTGCCTACATCGATCATTTTATGTTTAGTTGGACTTATCGAGTCACTCTTAACGCTTTCCCTGATTGATGACATGACCGATACCCGCGGACGTGGCAACAAGGAGTGTGTGGGGCAAGGTGTGGCCAACACTGTAAACGGATTCTTTGGTGGCATGGGGGGGTGTGCGATGATTGGACAAAGCATGATCAACATCAATTCAGGTGGCAGAGGACGTTTGTCGGGGATTACGGCTGCATTAGTCCTGCTTGGGTTTATCTTGTTCGCGGCGCCTTTGATTGAGATGATTCCGCTGGCTGCTTTAGTCGGGGTGATGTTTGTGGTGGTAATAGGTACCTTTGAATGGGCGTCATTCCGTATTATTCGTGGGGTGAATAAAGAAGACGCGTTTGTACTTTTCCTGGTTACTGCTGTCACCGTTATCGCCGATTTGGCCATTGCTGTAGTGGTGGGGGTTATCGTCTCAGCACTGGTATTTGCCTGGAAACACGCTCGTCATATTGTGGTGCATTCGCATATCGACAATGACGGTTGGAAGGTCTACGAGCTAGACGGCCCGTTGTTTTTCGGTTCGGTCTCGCATTTCCGCGATTTATTTGACATTGAGGGAGATCCGGAACACGTGGTTATCGACTTTAATAAAAGTCGCATCTGGGATTCCTCCGGCATAGATGCCCTTGATTCACTGGCTGACAAATATGAGGCCAAGGGGAAGAAGCTGCATATCCGCCATATCAGTTCCGAATGTCGCGGCTTATTAAATAACGCTGATAAGTTTGTGGAAATCAATGTGCATGAAGATCCCCGTTACCGCATCATGTCTGACGAGCTGGGATAAGTAGAATCCTTTTTAACTTCATTCAGTAAAAGCTGAACAACAAAAAAGGCGCGATTCAATTCAAATCGCGCCTTTTTGATTCCAAAGTAATTTTACTTTTTACTTTTTACTTATTACTTTTTAGAAGATAACCACACCACCAAATCAACCATATCATCAGGTGTCATATTGCGATTAAAAATAGGCTTGTATTTACCATTGATGATAAAGGTAGGTACACCTTTTAAATATTCACGATAGATATCAACTTGCTGATTATTTTTCTTAAGCATACTGTTAACGCCAAAGCTGTTAGCCAGCTTGTCAAACTCTGCTTTATCAACGCCATTTACGACAAAGATATTTTTTAAATCATTCAAGCCAGATACCGTGGCACGTTGTTTGTGAATATACGCGAAAATAGCCTGATTTAATTTGTCTTCCTGTTTCACCGCCTGGGCAATCATCATCGCGCGGGTGGCATCATCCTGAATATCAGAACTGGTGAAACCCATGAAATTAACGTGCACCTTATTGAACTTAACATCTTCGGGTAGTTTTTGCTTCATTTGATCCACTAATGGTTCAAAGCTAAAACATGCCGGACACCAAAATGAGAAAAACTCTTTTACTTCGGGTGAAGCGGTGGCTTCTTCATCCAGCACCTCATAATGTTCCCCTTCTTGCCACTTTGCTTCCTGCGCACATGCCTGCAAAGGAACCATAAACGCCATTAATAGTAATAGTGCAAACTTTTTCATGTTGTATTTACCTTTATACAAAAAACCGTTAAAGACTATCATAGCCAAATTAGCAGGCAAAGCGCCATGCCATTAATTAATCGACACTTTATGCACTTTTAACTGGTCTCATACGATGTCAGTTATTGTCTGCATAGGTAAGTGTGAAGAGTACACTGCGTGATTCACCTGTAAAGCCAACGATATCCTCAAATTCATGATCTAACGCATTTTGTACCCTGAATGATGTTTTCCAGGCCGGCGTTAAGTCGTAGCTAATAGTAAACGACAATAATGAATAAGGCCTTAACAGCACCGTATGTGATGCGAACATGGGGGGAGGGAAAAATGCATCAACCTGGCTGCCGGTATAGCTCCACTTTAGATAGGCAGCGAGCTTGTCAGTAAATGTACCCGCTAGCGTCAGACTCCCAGAGTGACGAGGACGCCGCAGTTCAGCCTGATTCAGCGTATTCGTTTGTTCTGTGGCTTCCAGATAACTATAAGCGCCGCGCCACTGTAAGGTACCCCAATCCCAGGTGAATTCGCTATCCAGCCCTCTGCGTTCACTTTTGGTCTCGGCATTTTCTGCGGTCATCAGTCCGCTTGAAGGATCAAAAACAAAGCCTAGAATTTCATCTTCAAAATCAGACTCATAAATGCTCACTTGTGCGCGCAAGGACGAAGAATAGCGAGCGCGAATACCCCACTCCCATTCCTGAATATGTTCTGGTTGCAAGTCTGGGTTGCCTAAAAAGGTACCGGGAAAATAGCCGAAGCGTTCGGTAAACGATGGATTTTTAATAGCTTTGCCTAAACTGACAAACGTTGTGTAGTTCGGGGTAATTCGCCAACTTAGACCATTGCGGTAGCTCACGGCATGCTCAAACTCACTGTTGCGGTCAAAGCGCGCGCCCAGCGTATACTCGACGGCAGCAGATAAACTTGCTTTCGATTCGAAAAACACACTGGAGGTCTGATCATCCTGGTTTTGATTTGGATCTGCAAAGCTCACCATGCCGCGTTGACGATACCATCGTTGCACATATTCAGCGCCCACCACGGCGCTAAGGTGTTCCCAGTTAATTGAGTGAGTGTTGGTAAGTTGGAAACGCTCTGATTCAGCCGCAGAAAAGAATTCGCCAAACTCATAATTGTGGTTTTCGTGGGCTGACAATGTTGTCGTCAAAGACGTGGCGTAATTGGTCTGGTGAGGGGAGTAGGTAATACTGGCTTTCGCTGACGCTTTTTGGGCGTCAGTAAAATGCGTAGCGTCCACCGGTAGACCAGAAACGAGGTAGTCAATTCCATCGTATTCGTTGGTCAAACTAGCGAAATTTGCGGACACATCTGCCTCTATATCAGAGACAGTGTAGGCGTAGTAAGCATTTACTGCGTTGCGTTTGTAGCCATCTTTTTCGGGGCCACTACGTGCGATATTGTCCCCTTCAGTTTGCATATGTTGAGCGGAAACTCTATATCGATGGCCCAGATACTGGCTGCTAATTCTGGCTGAGGCGTGTTGGGTATTTTTATTTCCAACGGCGATGGAAGCGAATAAATCCGAGGTGTCAGTCCTGGGTGTATACGTTTCGATATGCAAAACACCCCCCACAGCACCACTACCCCAAGCTGCAGCTTGGGGGCCACGATGAAGCTCAATTCGTTTTATCTCGTCAGTGCGAATATGGGCCAGGTCAATGAGCCCGCCCTGACTATCATCGTTAATCACTATACCATCTAAAATGACAAGTAAGTGGTTACTTTCATTTCCCCTTAGCCTGATCTCTGTGAGTGCGCCGCTAGACCCGGAAGTGGAAATTGCCACGCCGGGCAAACCGCGTAGGATGTCTGCTAACTGGTTGGCAGCGGAGAGTTGAATTTCATCCCCACCAATGACCGAAACCGAACCCGAAACATTCTGTAACTGGGTAGGGACACGACTGCCCGTGATGGTTATTTTCTCGATACTTTCTGCTGCGAGTGCGGTAAAAGAATAAAAATGAGCGACTGCAATAACGCTGCATAAGGCTAGCAGCGACTTAGGGGTGTATAAATCCATTATAATTATCCAATAAAACGCTCCCACCGAGCGTAATTGATGGGTAATGTCAGCATGAAACCAACGGCGAAGATCAGGCCGGTATCCGGGCTTACTCATATTGCCAGAGCAATACCATTTTCCTTCCCATCCTTACTGCATAGCAGTTAGTGACAGTGGCCGCGCAATCATGCGCAGATAAATGAAATGTTAACGCAAGGGACGTTAATCTCGAGTTTACCGTTGCGGGGGCAGCGTCAGCATTTCACTGACTTCCCGTTTACCCTGCCGAAGCAGGCACCAAATCTCAGACGAGTATACCTATAACTCCTCATCCGAAAAAGAGGCTTTATATAACGAAGTGATACATGGTAATCCCCAGATTGAAACTAATAAGAGATCAGTTTAAGCGGAGGTTCGTTAAGTACCGAAAGCTGCTCTTTAAGCGCTAGAATTTGCCCTTCCCAGTATTTTTGTTCGGCGAACCAGGGAAAGGCCCGGGGGAACGCAGGGTCCTGCCAGCGGTTGGATAACCATGCCATGTAGTGGATCATCCGCATTGCGCGTAATGGCTCAATCAGTCTGAGTTCGGCAGGATTGAAGTCACTGAATTCTTCATAGGCTTCCACCAGTGTCTCTAACTGCAGTTGTTGTTGATGGCGGTCACCACTTAACATCATCCACAAGTCCTGAATGCCAGGGCCGCTGCGACAGTCGTCTAAATCGACAAAGGTAGGGCCATCTCGCCAAAGTATATTGCCTGCGTGGCAATCACCATGTAGACGGATTGCGCTGGTCGGGGTGTATTGCTTTTTCACGGCATCAATGACCGGTTCCAGAATAGCAAACAGTGCAGTGTGCAGATTCTGGGGGACTAATTCGCTGACCGCAAGTACTTCGCGGGGCCTATCCAGATATTCTGTTACTGAAATAGTGGGGCGATGGGCAAATTCTTTTGCCTGTGCCACTTGGTGTATGCGCCCAATAAACCGTCCCATCCATTCCAGCTGGTCCAGATTATCCGCTTCAAATTGTCGGCCACCGACCGATGGGAAAACACTAAACCGATAGTGCTCGTGGGTTAATAACGTACCTTTCGCAAACGCGATAGGGGCCACTACCGGAATGTCGGCATTAGCAAGTTCGTGTGCAAATGCATGTTCTTCCAGAATGGCTTCGTCACTCCAACGCTGCGGACGATAGAATTTGGTTACCAGGCGCCGCCCATCATCGTCTTGGAACTGATAAACCCGGTTTTCATAACTGTTCAACGCCAGCAAACCAGTGCGAGGAAAGATCCCCACCGTTTCCAGCGCGTTAAGTATGGTATCAGGGTCGAGGCCACTGAAGTCGAAATCTGCCATGCATAGAGCCTATCGGTACAAAAAGTTGGTGGGTTCCAGTACAGTGACCATATCACCTTCTTCGGTTTGCGTAGAAACCTTAAAGTGAATCTCTGTAACAGGCGCGTTGAGGTTGTAAGCGTCAGTGGCGATTGACACGGGTATGCTGAATATTTCTCCCCCTTTTACACTTATCTGTTGTTCACCAGTAAATCGGTAATCAGGCAAGCCCTCAATGTCAATGTGATACTGACGTCGTTGTTGCGATTTATTGAGAATTTTTATGGTATAGACATTTTCGATCAAACCGTCATTGGTTTCCCGATAAAGCGAGTTCCGATCCCGGATAATATCTACTTCCAATGATGAGCGCAGGAGAAAATTAGCAATTAAAATACCGAGCATGACCACTAACACGAACGCATAACCCACCAATTTTGGGCGCAAAATCTTGGTGGTGCCACCCTGTAATTGCGCTTCCGAAGAAAAGCGGATTAACCCTTTAGGGTAATTCATTTTTTCCATTACCCCGTTACATGCATCCACACAAGCCCCACAGTTAATGCACTCATACTGAAGTCCGTTACGAATATCGATGCCAGTAGGGCACACCTGAACACACAAATTACAATCGATACAGTCACCCAATCCTTTACTGGCCAATTCGCTGTGAGGAATTTTACGCGGCCGCGGACCGCGTCTTTCACCACGGCTTACGTCATACGCCACGGTGAGGGTGTCTTTGTCGAACATAACCGACTGAAAGCGAGCGTAAGGACAAATATGAGTGCACATTATTTCGCGCATCCATCCTGCGTTGCCGTAGGTACATGCCGCAAAGAAAATTACCCAGGTAGTCGTCCAGAATCCCGTGTTAAAGGTAAAGAAATTAGTAAACAACGCTGCTATGGGCGTGAAATAACCTACAAAGGTCAGTGCGGTTAGCAGCGCTAATAGCACCCACAATAGATGCTTGAATGTCTTACGGACGAATTTGTCAGTATCCAGCGGCCGTTGATCTAGTGCCATGCGCTGGTGCCTAGAGCCCTCCACTTTTTCTTCTATCCACGTAAACATGTAAGTCCAGGTAGTTTGGGGGCACATAAATCCACACCAGACCCTGCCGGCGAAGGTGGTAACAAAAAATAGCGCGAATGCCGCAACAATAAATATATACGCGAGCAGTGTTAAATCTTGCGGCCACAGCGTTAGCGCGAATAAGTTAAAGCGTTGTTCAGCAAGATCGAACAAAATGGCTTGCTGATTGTTGTAGGAAATCCACGGCAGTAAAGCGAACAACCCCAGAAAAATAAAGCCAAAATAGCGACGGAATGTCTCGAGTGGGCCGGAGACGGAGCGCACGTAAATTCGGTTGTTCGACGAATAGCGAATTGACTGATTAGAGGAGTCGGGTTGGTGGACTTTAACCGGTGTGACGTCTTTTACCGGAATTCTTTCGCTCATTCAAAGGCCTCGACGAACAGGAAAAATGCTTCAAGAGTATACCAGTTGATAACTATCAGGGGTAAATTGAATTCCATTAAAAAACCACCTTTTTAAATTAAAGTAATAATTGCTTAGTTTTTGGATAGTTACTGAAGCAGCAGGGCTGCTGAAGATATAAAAGCTAATATTAAGGTATAGATTGACTTATTTATTTACTGTGCGGGCGCGTCTATTCTCACTATCGGAAAATTGTTTTCGGAGCGTAGTGGAGGTTTTGTTATGTTTCGCTCTTTAATTGTGTTGGCAGAAATAGCGTTGTTGATAACGGTACTACAGACTCCTTTTGCCCAATATTTGTTTAAAGATATTCAAGACACCTTATCAGACTGGTTAGTGGCCTTGGCTGAGATTCCGGAGAAACGCGAGTTGTCGTCCATTCGCCATGACGCAAATAGCCAGTTGTCGGCCCTGCGTCCCTTTCAGTTAGATTATCTAAATGAGATTACGCAAAGTCGTACTTCGCTAAGTCATTTCCATCTTCAATATTGCAAGGGTAAAGAAATCAACCCGTATATCAACGGTCCGCATTTGCATCGGTTCTGCTCGGTGATCCAAAAGTCAACGCTGCTGGACTTGCATACATAGTATTTATTTACACGTGCGTGAAACCAAGTCGTTGCAGAGGGTTCACACTCCTCCTCATTCCCCATTGGGGCGAGCAAGAGGGAAAAAGGTACGGCAACGTTAACTATTCAGGTTTTATTCATTTGTCATTACTATACTCATAATTGAAACTAATCAAAAAGTATTGAGGTGGAAAATGCGTAATATCTGGTTGGGAGCTATTCCCGCTTTAGTCATGCTAGGTGCTTCGCCTGCCCATGCCGCTGAGTTAACGGTTAACTGGGATGCGCCTGAAGATTTCACCGATGTTAAACCCGTCAATGAAGGCCGAAAACACTTTCGTGAACGCACGTTACAAACACTTGAAACGTATTTATCTGAACTGGCTGCCACCCTTCCACCTCAGCAAAAACTAAGCCTGACTGTCACTGATCTGGATCTGGCAGGTGAAGTGTGGCCTTCAAGTTTCGTGGGTTTGGGAAACTCCAGTGCTGATGTTCGGTTGGTAAAACGGTTGTACATCCCCAAGATGACATTTCGATACACGCTTGTAGATGAAACCGGTGCGCTGGTGAAGCAGGCTGATGTACGTCTGAAAGACATGGGATTTATGGACGGGGTGTCTTCACGAATTAAAGAAGAGCCTCTCGGATATGAAAAACATATGATTAAAGAGTGGTTTACAGAAGAATTCGAACCACAGCTTTCAGCAAAATTGTAAACTCGTTTTTACGTATTTCGCTGTCAAATGTCGGTTATTTTAACGCTGACATTTGGTGGCGTTTCTGACTTAGTACTTATTTACTAATAAGTTATCGGTTTCCTCCCGTTTAATAACTGTCAGAATAATTTACAAATCATCCCTTTTATCTACACTTTCAAACACTTTCGCTTCTAAAATCGTTCAAATTTAGAACATATTTTAATGTTGTATAACATTTGACCTGTATTAAAAAAACTGTCACAAAGTACAGGTATTTTAGTACACCCGACACTCACCCATCAGCAGAACTGGGATTACAGGTTAATTACAATGAATATTAAATACCCTGCATTGCTATTAGCAATTACAAGCACATCCACGTTTGCCACGAACATTTTTATCAATGAATTTCATTATGACAATAATGGCACCGATACCGGTGAATTCATTGAAGTCGTTGCACCGGAGAATACCGATCTAAGTGATTACTCATTAGTTCTTTATAATGGTTCTAATGGATTAAGTTATAACACTACCGCGCTCGGTGCGGTGGCCAGCCTGGGCAATGGCTATGGAGCCTATTCCGTCAGTTACCCTTCAAACGGTATTCAGAATGGTTCGCCAGATGGAATCGCTCTGATCGATGGTGGGGGTGCGGTGGTTCAGTTCATTAGTTATGAAGGAACATTTACTGCAAACGATGGTCCAGCTGCTGGTTGGGTAAGTGAAAACATTGGGGTCGCGCAAGAGTCATCAGCGGCAGTGGGAAGTTCGCTGCAATTAGGTGGTGAAGGCCAGTTTTACTCGGATTTTGTCTGGCAAGTCACAGACAGTAACACGCAAGACGCGACCAATACTAACCAAACATTTGTGACTGACGCTGCTCCGTTTATTAATGAAATTCATTATGACAACGCGGGCGCTGATGAAAATGAATTTGTAGAAATTGCGGCGCGCGCAGGGACGGATTTATCCGGTTATAGTCTTGAATTCTATAACGGCAATGGTGGCAGTATTTATGGCACGTTAAATTTATCAGGGGTCGTAGCGGATCAGCAAGGTGGCATGGGCACGATCGCTTACGCTTACGCTGGCATTCAAAACGGTAGCCCAGATGGCGTTGCGCTTATCTCTCCTGACGGGGAGGTGCTGCAATTTTTAAGTTACGAGGGCCAGTTTACGGCTACCAATGGAAGCGCAGAAGGTATCCAGAGCACTGACATTCTGGTATCTGAGGAATACAATTCACCTGTCGGCTATTCACTTCAGCTAGGTGGCCAAGGCGCCAATTATGCAGAGTTTGCCTGGCAAACCAGCAATGAAGCCACGGCGGATGCAGTTAACCTAAACCAGGTTTTTGGTAATGGTAATGATGGCGGAGACGGTGGCGATGGTGGCGACGGCACAGGCCACAGTGCGCTGTTTATCAACGAATTCCATTATGATAACGATGGTTCAGATGTAGACGAAATGGTCGAAATCGCGGGTCCGGCTGGCACAGACCTGACGAACGTCTCTGTTGTATTGTATAACGGTAACGGCAACGCACCGTATCAAACGATTAGTTTATCAGGCACGATTCCTGACCTGCAAAATGGCTTTGGAACTGTAGTTGTGTATCACGCTGGTATCCAAAATGGCGCGCCCGATGGGATTGCGCTGGTAGCGGGCGATGAGGTTATCGAATTTATTAGCTACGAAGGTACCATGACAGCCGAGTCAGGCCCTGCGGCGGGAATGACCAGCGAGGATGTAATTGTCAGTGAAACGGGCAGTACTCCAGTAGGTTTTTCGCTGCAACGCACAGGCGAAGGGAACAAACGTTGTTCGTTTAGCTGGCAGGAACCTGCGCTAGCCACTGCCGGACAAATTAATGGCGGTCAGTCGTTTACCCTTTCTGATTCTGCCACGTGCGGTGGAGACGATAGTGGTGGCGACAATTCTGGTGAATTGGGGCAGTGCGGCGCGCCAGCCACGCTAATAAGTGCCATACAAGGTAGTGGTTTGGTTACACCGATGCCTAACGCTGCAATCATCGCTGAAGCAGTTGTTACGGTACGTACGCCGGGCATGAGCGGCTTTTTTGTGCAGGAAGAAAGTAACCACGAAGATACCAATCCGGCTACTTCGGAAGGGATTTTTGTCTACGCGCCGGCCTTAGTCAATAGTGTCAGCGAGGGCGAAGTGATTCGCTTAGCCGCTACGGCAAAAGAATTTTATGACAAAACTCAACTCACCGATGTGACTGCACACGTAATGTGTGGAACCGCTTCAGTGACGCCCGCTGTGGTAAGCCTGCCAATGGAGTCCGCATCCAGTTTCGAAGCGTACGAAGGTATGTTAGTGACGTCGGACCAGGAATGGGTCATCTCCAGTAATTATAATTACAACCGTTTTGCTGAGTTAGTGGCATCCACAGAACGATTGTACAACCCAACTCAACTTCACCAGCCAGGCTCTGAAGAAGCCATAGCGCAGGCAAATGCAAATAAATTAAATCAAATCCTGGTGGATGATTTGGCCAATGGCTCTAATGCTGAACATTATTTGCCAGCGGGCGGATTTGGCCCCCATAACCCGGTCAGGTCTGGTCAGACGATCGTGGGTGTGACTGGTGTGGTGGATCATGACTTTGGCGCTTATCGTATTCGCGTAGCCCAAGCGCCTGATTTAATTGACACGAATCCTCGCGAAGCCAATCCGGTGGTGGCGGAAGGTAATCTGAAAGTCGCCAGTTTCAATGTATTAAACTTGTTCAATGGAGATGGCGCCGGCACAGGATTTCCAACGTCGCGGGGCGCTGACTCGCCTAGCGAGTATCAACGCCAGCTAAGCAAAATTGTTAATGCCATTGTACGCATTGACGCTGACATCGTGGGCTTAATGGAAATTGAGAACGATGGATTTGGACCTGACAGCGCGATAGCGCAGTTAGTGGACGCCCTGAACACCGAATATGGTGAATCCACTTATGCCTATATTGACCTGGGCGGCCCAGTAGGCACTGATGAAATTACCGTGGGTATTATCTATAAGCCTGCTACCGTGGTACCGGCAGAAGCAGCTAAAATACTAACCGAAACCAACAGCCCTGCAGACGAAAACGGTGTTCTATTTGATACCTCACGAAACCGTCCTTCGGTTGCACAGCTGTTTAGTCATCCGCAAAGTCGTCAACAATTTGTGGTGGATGTGAATCACTTCAAATCGAAAGGCTCCCGTTGCGGCGCAGGTGACGATGACACTTCGACAGGGCAGGGCAACTGCAACCTCACTCGTCTGCGGGCAGCGCAGGGCGTAAGCCAGTGGTTAGCTAATGAATATCCCCAGACTCCGGTTATGTTGATGGGCGATTTAAACAGTTATGCGATGGAAGATCCTATTCGTTCGTTAGCCGATGCCGGTTATGTTGATGCCGCAGGAGTAATGATTGGTGATAAGGCCTATAGCTACACCTTCAGAGGCGAAGCCGGCACGCTGGATTATCTGATGGTGCAGGGTAGCGCGAATGACTGGTTAGTTGACGCAACCGAGTGGCATATTAACACTGATGAGTCGGTGGCGTTTGACTACAACGAAGAGTATAAGCCTGCAGACTGGTTGAATACGCTTGTTTACCGTGCATCTGATCATGATCCTGTCATTGCTAGCTTTAGCCTGCCGCGTCTTTATATGCCGGGTGATATTGACCGCGATGATGATGTAGATGTGGATGATATGGTGCGTTTAATTCTTGCTATCGTATTGCGCCGTGAATTAACCGAAGACTATGATGTAAATAAGGATGGTGAGGTTAATTTTAAGGACGTAAAAGCGCTACGTAGTCTTTGTACTCTTAAAGGATGCAGACGAACCTGATCTATACGCTCGTCACCTATGTGAAAACCAAAGGCCCTGTCTGAACAGGGCCTTTTCATTATTGCTTACTGGTAATCAAACTCTGCGCCTTTTACCGCTAATACCGAGTCAGCGCCGGCTTTGAACGCTAGGCGGTGAGCATCGCGCCGCCCCAGTATGCGTGCTTCATAGAACGCACACGTTTTACGCTTCGATTCCGCGATCGCTTTGTTATCCGCGCGTTGAGCACAATCTGCCATGCTATACCACAATACCCCTAACAGTGAATACGCGGAAAAGGCCAGATAATCACACGCAGCGGCGGCCACATCTGCGGCGCTCATACCTAAGCATTCCGCCGAGCTGGCACGCCAGTCATCGAGTAAAGCCTGGGCGCGGGATTGATGCTCGGCATCCTCAATTTGGGTGACCAGGTCTGTAAAGGCAGCATAGGTTGATTGCAACATTTTTCCGCCGTCGCGGGTAAGCTTACGGCCAATCAAATCAAGCGCCTGAATACCGTTGGTACCTTCGTAAAGCATGGCAATGCGGACATCACGCATTAATTGTTCCATGCCCCACTCACGGATATAGCCGTGACCGCCAAATACCTGAATTCCCAAACTGGTGACTTCCAGCCCCATATCAGTCATAAACGCCTTACAAATAGGAGTCAGGAACTGCAATACGTCTGCGGCTTGTTGGTCAGCAGGGTTGGTACGCTCTTTATCCATATATTTGGCATACAACAAGGAGAGTGCACGACAGCCTTCTGTCAGCGATTTCTGGGTTAACAGCATACGTGCCACATCAGGCTGAAATAGTATTGCATCGGCTTTTTGACCAGGTTGCTGCACGCCTTGGGGCGCACGCGATTGCAAACGCTCACGAGCGTAAGCCAACGCACCCTGATAAGAGGCTTCGGCCGCGCCTAGGCCTTGCAGCCCCACCTGGAAGCGGGCATCGTTCATCATGGTAAACATACAAGCTAAGCCCTGATGCGGTTCGCCCACCAAATAGCCTTTTGCGCCGTCATAATTCATCACGCAAGTCGGGCTGGCTTTGATTCCCATCTTATGTTCAATACTGCCCACGGAAAGAGCGTTCGGGGTAGCAGGATTACCTTCGTCATCTAGCAGCAATTTGGGCACTAAGAATAGACTAATCCCTTTTACACCCTTAGGTGCGTCAGGTAACCGCGCTAACACCATATGAATAATGTTGTCGGTCCAGTCGTGATCGCCCCCAGTAATGAAAATCTTGTTACCCGTGATGGCGTAAGACCCATCTTGCTGAGGCTCGGCTTTCGTATTAAGTAATGCCAGGTCGGTGCCCGCATGGGGCTCTGTCAGGTTCATGGTACCTGTCCACTCGCCACTGACCAGCTTATGCAAATATTTTTGTTGCAGGTCGTCAGAGGCATGTTTACACATGGCAAGCACAGTGCTTTCTGTCAGCATTGTGGTCAACCGCCAGCTTAAATTTGCTGAGTTAAGCATTTCATGAATAGGCACCGCGATGGTGTAGGGCAGCGCTTGGCCCCCAAACTCGTCAGGGCCTAGCATGGCGTTCCAGCCATTCGCTACATATTCCTGATAGGCTGCGGCGAAACCCTTGGGGGTGGTGACTTTACCATCCTGCAATTGACAGCCTGCTTCGTCGCCGTCGCGATTAAGGGGGGCGACCACATCAGTGGCAAATTTAGCCCCTTGCGCAATAATTTCGTTTGCCAGTTCAACATCAAAATCGGTTAACCCGACTTCCTGATAGTGTTTGTCTAATTTAAGCCAGTCACGCAAAAGAAACTGAAAATCAGCAAGAGGGGCATGATAAGAAGGCATGGAAAACTCCTATTTTCAAACGAGCGTTTAAATTTTTTTGTATTATAGGCATAAATTGTTATTCAGGAGTATAGGAGAGCTAAAAAATTGTGGGGTGTGAAGAAGATGAATTTTCTCTGTACAAGATAAAACGGATAAATATAGCGTCGAATGTAAACTGTAAGCGCTTTAAGTAACGTAAAATACAAAACCTTATTAGGTAATTTACTTTTTACTTTTTACTTTTTACTTTTTACTTTCACATATCACTAACCTCCAGCTTAACTTAGGAACTCGTCATGTCCCGATTTGTGCTTTCGCCGCTCGTCATTGTTGTTGTGCTACTAGCGGGGTTATTGGCATATTTATATTACCCATCACAATCGGAAGAACGTAAAGCAACCCCTTCTGCGACCCCGGTAAAAGTGGCGGTTGTTCAGGAACAGCCATTCCCAATTACAGTTGAAGCATTAGGTACTGCTAAGGCGAGCGAATCTATCACCATCACCTCTCAACAAACAGCAGTGGTTAGCAGCATTAATTTTGATGATGGCGACAGAGCCGAAGAGGGACAAGTGCTCGTGCAATTGAATAATAGAGAAGAGCTGGCACGGATCACCGAACTAGAAGGCAATATTGCCGAAGCAGAGCGCCAATTTTCTCGCGTCAAAAATCTGGCCCAATCCAGCTCGGCCTCTGAACAATTGCTGGATGAACAGCAAGCTAGAGTACAAGCTTTGCAAGCCCAGTTGGAAGTGGCGAAGGCCCAATTAAATGAATTGTCGATAAAAGCGCCGTTTGCCGGATGGTTAGGCTTACGCCAGGTCAGTATCGGCGCCTTAGTGCAACCGGGAGATGTGATTACTACCTTAGATGACACCAGCGTGATTAAAGTGGATTTCAGTGTTGCGGAAGCACATCTTGCTTCCCTCGCTAAAGGCCAAATGGTGACGGCTCTGTCTTCAGCTTATCCTGGAGAAACATTTAAGGGGGAAATTGACACTGTCGCTACGCGGGTTGATCCCATCTCACGCTCCGTTCAGGTGCGTGCATTGATAAATAATGCTGACAGAAAATTACGCCCGGGTATGTTACTCCAGATTACTTTACAAAAGCGCGTACTCAACACCTTAATTTTACCTGAAAAAGCACTGGTGCCGGTTGAAGAAAGGCAATACGTGTTTGTCGTTGAAGGGAATAGTGTGCGCCAGCAAGAAGTAAAAATCGGCGTAAGAAAGCCTGGTAAAGTGCAAGTGCTGGAAGGTCTTTCGGCTGGTGATAAGGTTGTGACCGAAGGCACACTTCGCGTGCGGGATAAGTCGGTGGTGAGAATACTGAACGAAACGGCAGGAGAATAACCATGTTACTCTCTGATATTTCAGTTAAACGCCCCGTCTTTGCGTCGGTCATAAATTTATTGCTGATCATTTTCGGGATAGTGGCTTTCACCTCACTCTCATTGCGCGAATATCCTGACATTGATCCACCTATTGTGTCGATCAGCACTAATTACGCCGGGGCCTCCGCCAATATTGTAGAAACGCGCATAACCCAATTGTTAGAAGACAGAATCAGCGGCATAGAAGGGATTAAAAACGTCACCTCTACCAGTAGGAATGGACGTTCTGATATTACCATCGAATTTAAGCTTTCCCGCGATATTGACGCGGCTGCGAATGACGTTCGCGAGCGGGTGAGCAGGGCGCTGAACAATCTACCGGATCAGGCCGATCCCCCCGAAGTCGCCAAGGCCAGTTCCGATGAAAATGTCATCGTCTGGTACAACTTGCGCAGTGACAATTTGGATGTCATGGAACTGACTGATTATGCTGAACGCTTTCTGGTAGACCGTTTGTCGGTAGTAGATGGCGTGGCCCGGGTTCGTATTGGTGGTGGGCGTACCTACGCCATGAAGGTGATGTTAGATCGTAACGCGATGGCGGCCCGTGGGGTTACCGTCACCGATATTGAACAAGTGATCAGGTCAGAAAATATTGAGCTGCCTGCGGGCCAGATTGAGTCTGTGGATCGTAATCTTGAGGTACGTGTAGCCCGCACGTATCTGACTCCCGATGATTTTTCCAAGATCACGGTGGCGGTGGGCAACGATGGCTACTTAGTCAGGTTGGGAGAGGTTGCCGATGTACAGCTGGCTTCTGAAGACGATGAAACTGAATTCAGAGGTGATGGTGCCAATATGATTGGCCTGGGGATCGTTAAGCAATCGAAAGGCAATACGCTGGAAGTAGCGAAAGCCGCGCAAAAACAAATGAAGTTAATTGAGGCGACGCTTCCAGACAACATATTTATTGTTCCCAGTTACGACTCGTCGGTATTTATCGAAGAATCCATCAACGAGGTATACAACACACTCGCCATCGCCATTACCATGGTGGTGATTGTGATTTACTTGTTTCTAGGAAATGTCAGAGCCACCCTCATCCCCGCTCTCACTGTGCCCATTTCGCTTATTTCAGCTTTTATTGTGATGTATGTATTAGGGTTTTCTATCAATTTGCTAACACTGCTGGCGATGGTACTGGCGATAGGCTTGGTTGTGGATGACGCGATTGTGGTGCTGGAGAATATTTACCGCAGAATTGAAATGGGTGAGCCGCCCATTCTTGCCGCTTATCGGGGCGCGAAGGAAGTGGGCTTTGCAGTTATTGCCACTACCCTGGTGTTGGTCTCGGTATTCGTTCCATTGGTTTTTCTGGAGGGGAATATCGGGCGGCTGTTTACTGAGTTCGCGTTAGCCATTGCTGGGGCTGTGGTTTTTTCCAGCTTTACGGCCCTTACGCTGGCGCCAATGCTGGCATCGAAAATACTCACAAAACGCACCAGAAATGGTGGCTTTGGCGCCTGGGTAGATAAACGGTTTGCAGGGATAGAGCGCAGCTATTTCAATAGTTTAAATAAAACACTGCATCAGCCCATTATCATGGCGCTATTACTCATAGGATCGGTGCTGGCTATTATTAAGCTGTCCGAACGTGTACCTGAGGAGTTTGTACCGCAGGAAGACAGAGGTAATTTCTTTATTTTGATGCAGTCACAGGAAGGGGCGAGTTTCGAAAGTAATGCAGAAAACTTACGTCAGCTGGAAGCTATTTTAATGCCTTACAGAGATGAGGGTAAAATAAGCCGTCTGTTGGTGCGAACCCCAGGTTTTGGAGGGAGCGCGGGAATTGCGATAGTAGGTGCGGCGCCCTGGGATGAAAGAGATTACAGTACGTTTGAGCTGATGGAAGAAATCAGCGAAAAACTCAATGAACTGCCAGATGTACGCGCCTTCGCCATTATGCGTAGTGCCCTGGGCGGCGGTGGTTTTGGCCGACCAGTGCAATTCGTGTTACAGGGCGACACCTATGAAAATCTGGTCAGCTGGCGGGATACGGTTATGGAAAAAGCCAGTGAAAATCCCAACCTGGTGCGGATGGATTCTGATTATAAGGAAACTTCTCCTCAACTACTGGTAAAAATTAATCGCGATCGCGCTGCTGACTTAGGTGTGTCCGTCAGCGATATTGGCCGCACCCTGGAAGTCATGCTGGGACAACGCCGCGTTTCAACTTACCTGGATCGCGGTGAAGAATATTATGTGATCATGGAAGGTATTGAAGAGGATTATCGCAGCCCACAAAGTATTGATAACCTCTATGTACGTTCGCAACGCACAGGCGAATTAATCGCTATGGACAATCTGGTTTCGTTTTCTGAACAAGCCACCTCTGCGCAGTTGAATCGATATAATCGCATGCGTGCGATTACGATTGATGCCAATTTAGCCCCTGGCTATACAGTAGGAGAGGCCTTGGCCTATTTGGAAAATATCGTAAAAACTGAGTTACCCGATGCGGTTTCAATTGATTATAAAGGTGAATCGCAATTGTATCAGGAAGCGGGTAACTCATTTATTTTTGTGTTTGTGCTGGCATTGGCCGTTACTTTTCTAATCCTTGCCGCTCAGTTTGAAAGTTGGGTCCATCCCCTGGTGATTATGTTAACGGTGCCGCTGGCCTTATTAGGTGCCTTCATTGGTTTGGATTTAGCAGGAATGAGCATCAATATTTACAGCCAAATTGGATTGGTGATGTTAATTGGACTTGCGGCGAAAAACGGTATTCTAATTGTGGAATTTGCCAACCAGCTGCGTGACGCAGGCTTTGAATTTGAAGAAGCACTCAAGCGCGCTGCGACGCAGCGTTTACGTCCCATCGTAATGACCGGGTTTACTACAGTTTTCAGTGCATTACCTTTAGTGTTAGCGTCTGGCCCGGGCTCAGAAAGCCGCATGGTTATTGGGGTGGTTATTTTCGCCGGGGTGTTAGTCTCAGCGTTCATGACATTGTATGTGATCCCCACGGCCTATGCATGGCTGGCACGCAAAACAGGTTCGCCCCTTGAACGAACAAAACTGGTGGCTGAACTAAGTGAAGAAATTCCGTATAAGAAAGGACAGATGCACTAGGTATCAAGCTAACAGTGTGAGTAGGGCAGGCAGGGATAAACACAGCGCAATTAACCCTCCTGCCCAGCTTATTAGTAACACAGCTTCTACCATCGATAACCCTGTGACAGACGGCAGCGTCGTCCGCTTCGTGGAAGTAATTCGCGAAACAAATACTGCGCTGCAGATACAGGTCAAAAAGCCGGTTACATTCCACCAGAACCAGAATAATTCGCTTCCGCCCAGCCATAATCCCAGGTTTACCGCTACCCCTGTCAACAAGCCTATGTTAACTCCTTTGGCACTAACTCGGCGGCTGTGTACGCCAAGTAAAAAAGTAGCCAGAACAGGGCCGTAAAAAACCGAGCCAATTTTATTTATTGCTTCAATAATAGTGGGTGCAATCTCTCCCGCAAACAATGAAAGAGTAAGGGTAATTATTCCCCAGATGACCCCGGCGATACGCGCCCGTTTGAGGTACTGGCTATCAGAAAGCTTGATTTTTCGTACACGTTGAATATCTTCGGTAGTCACTGCTGCCAGACTGTTAATGGCAGAGCTTAAGGACGACATGGCTGCCGCCATGATGGCTACGACCAGAAGCCCGAGCATCCCGCTCGGTAGATAGTGAACGATGAAGACTGGCATCATCCAATCAGGATTATCCGCGGGAATAAGTTGCCTTAGTTCGGTATTGGTCGTTACCAGTGCACCGATGACAAGCCCCGCCAGACAATAAATGAGCACAATGGGAAAACGCAATACAGCCACAGCAAACAGCATTTTTCGCAGGTTTGCTACAGAGCTATTGGAAAGTGCCCGCTGCGCTTCCGATTGGTCGCAGCCATAGTAAGAAGCATATAAGATAACGCCGCCAAACAACATCGGGAGTAAGCCAAAATCATTCCCCGTTACCCCAAAACTTGACGTGTTAACGGCTTGCAAGCGGGCGGGATCAACTATCGCTAATACGGGATCCCAGCCACCGATAGCATCAAGGCCTAGCCATAAACAGCCAGCTGCGCCCATAACAATCAGAAGCATTTGAATCACGTCCCCATACACCACCGCTTTCATTCCGCCCATCGCTGAATAAATTAATGTGATAAAGCCAATCGCCAGCAACGAAACGTACTGGCCAATGCCCATCGTACTTTGCAACAGAATGGAAACAGCGTAGATCATTATGGCGGTGGCGAACGATCGACTCAACTGGAAGACCGCACTGATGAGTAAACGGGTGAACCGGGAAAATCGCTGTTCTAGGAAATCATACACGCTGACCACGCCAATTCGATGGAGGGTGGGCATGAGCTTCCATAACATGAGTGCGACCGCAACAGGTAAGGCAAGCTCGTAAGAAAGCCAGAGTAAGCCACCCCCTTCGCGAAGCCCCACAAATGCAGGTGCAGAAATAAAACTGACCGCAGAGAGTTGGGTTGCCATGACAGAAAGGGTTAATGCGGGCCAGGCAAGGTCGCGTCCAGCAAGAAAATAGTCTTGTCGATTGCGCTGGTGCCTGAGAACAAACCCTAACAAAAGTAAACCTGTCAGGTAACTCCCTATAATTATGTAATCTAAAGTACTCATTGCTCGCTCACAAAAGCCTTCATTCAGTTGAGCATGAGATCTGGATGTTTTCAAGTCGATGTGGTGTGGTGTAACGCGCGAGTTTGCCTGACCGGGAGCCTACGACTATGCATGGTTTTAATTTTTTAATGGTTGAAAAAGTAATGCGCTGAATGACGACCCAATATTACGAGTTGCTATCACTAGTGGGGGTGACTATAAGTTTCCTGTAAAGGTGTGTTAGCATCGCATACCAATAGTGGTTAATCGTCGAATTATCTTAACCCATGCAAATGATCAATTCTTACAGTGCAGTCTCGCTGCTGCAAATGCAAACAGATACCCTTGAACGACTCGGTGCGGCCCAAACCCTATACATTTATGGTGCGGGGGGAGCGGGTAAAACGTTACTCCATCTGTTGAAGAAAAACGCTATAAAAATATCAGGATTTTTGGATAGTAACGCGGCACGAGATGGAAACGTCGTGGAAGGCGTTGTTGTACAACATGTGAAAAACGTGAATTTGACAGGCTCTGTCGTAATCGTCGCCAGCATGTTTTATCGTGAAATAGTTAAGTCTTTTCAGACAGAGTTGAGTAACGCTAAAGAATTACTATTCTATTTTAATTATATTGAGCATGAGGAACACTTCTTTTTAGCCAAGGAGGAGTTGACAAAGGCTGATACGCTGCTCTCCAGACTGGCCGATGATGAGTCGCGTCAGATACTGAATTCCCTGCTTTCATACCGTGCCACGTTAAATAAATTCTTCCTTGATTCGATTGTATCTGCGCCGCAATATTTCTGTACGCTACCAGCAGCGGTTGATTATTCCATTTTCTATGATGTAGGAGCTTTTACCGGCGATACACTTGAGTCAATGAAGCAACAGTATATATTTCCTCGGCAGGTAATTTGCTTCGAGCCTGATCCCAAAAATTTTGGTGTATTGTCAACCCATGCTGCTGACCAAAATGTTGAATTACACAAGCTTGCCGTGGGAAGCCAGAACGGGGTAATTCAATTTGCCTCGACTTCACTTGGCTATTCATCAAAAGTATCCAATGCTGGCAGCGAATGTGTAAACCAAGTTACCCTTGATACGTTTTGTCAGGGCCAAGCGCCTCTTCCTACTTACCTTAAAATAGATGTGGAGGGGAGTGATTTAGATGTACTGGTGGGTGCTACAGACGTACTATCCCGGTGTCGACCTACCATTGCAGTATCGATTTATCATCTTCCTGAGCATTTATATACTATCCCACTGTGGATAATCGATAATCTGACGGATTACTCGGTATACATTCGCCATCATCGAGATTCAATCTATGAAACAATATGTTATGCCATCCCCAATGAAAACGTAAAAAAATAAAGAGACCATAGATGCGTTGAAAAGGCCTGACTAATTTTTCTTCTGCATCTCACCATCCCTACATACTATGATGAATAAGAGCCCGCGTTCCTTTCCCGCGGTTTGCGCTACCTGATAGGTGACGGTTACATATTTCGCAACAATTTAGTGGTTTACCCTGAAACAATGCCTGCTTATCTTTTATGTTCATAGCAATTTTGAAGGTATGCATATTTTGCAAAGGGCTAGAGTGAAATCTCATATTATTCTTTTTGCGGGAGTGATGGCGCTTACGAGTTTCGGGGCTTACGCGGCCAAACTCACCATTGCGCCTGAGTCTCACTGGTTATCCCATATGGGCGCAGCTATGCTTTTATACGCTCATATTGGTGCTGGGGTAGTAGGGATTCTTACCGGATTCATGACCAGCTTGACTGTAAAGGGGGGCCGCATCCACAAAGTGAGTGGTCGCGTTTTTGTTGTCGCCATGTTTGTTTGCTATTTGCTTGCCGCCCTTGTTGCGCCTTTCCTGGATACGCAACAGAGTACCAATTTTGTCGCAGCCATATTGGCATTATATTTACTTATCACTGGCACCAGCGCCGCAATACGAAAGGAGTTTATAGCCGGCGTAGGTGAAAAGTTTGGCCTAGTGCTAGCAATCCTCATCACTTCCCTGGGCGTTACCTTTATGGTGTTTTCTTATCAGAGTCCGAATGGTTCCTTCGATGGCTCGCCAGCGCAAGCCTACGTACTGTTTGTCGTTGTGGGCAGCTTAGCCGTGGTGGGGGAAATAAATGTACTTGTCAGAAAAACGCTTTCTACCAAAGCGCGGATAAGACGACATTTGTGGCGTATGTGTATGTCGTTGTTTATCGCATCAGGCTCACTTTTTTTCGGCCAAGCACAAATGTTTCCAGAATGGTTTAATGCCAGCCTGTTACCGATGGCTTTCGGTTTCTTCCCCTTTGCAATACTGCTTATCTATATTGTTAAAATGAGTATACCCACTCGCTTGTTGCGACGACGCATAGAAACGGTGTGAAGTCATTATACCAAGTCACATTGATGTTTTATCAGCCAAGAGATAAAGGCGGGTTGCTATACAAGGCGCTTGGATGACAAGTGAAGTAGAACGAGCGTTTTTCAAACCAATGTAACGGGGAATAGATATCCGCTTCTATCTCCCCTTAGGCGCAGCTCTTTACACTCTAGCGGCACTGATTGTGTTCCAATTAAATCTACTAAATCTTCACATAATTGGCTTTCAAAAAGTGCAAAAAGTCACGCGCTGAGGGAACAAAAAATAGTGCGAATTGAAATGATCTCGAGGCTTTTTAAGTCATAAAAAAACCGGCTGAGAAGCCGGTTTTCTAATTAATAAAACATTATTCGTCCAAGAAACTGCGCAATTGCTCTGAGCGACTTGGATGACGAAGCTTACGTAATGCCTTAGCTTCAATCTGACGGATACGTTCGCGGGTTACATCAAACTGTTTACCCACTTCTTCTAAAGTATGGTCAGTGTTCATATCGATACCGAATCGCATACGCAATACTTTTGCCTCGCGCGCCGTAAGGCCTGCTAACACTTCCTGCGTGGCGTCTTTCAAGCTGCCGCCAGTGGCTGAATCGAGGGGCTGGATAATGGTGCTGTCCTCGATAAAGTCGCCAAGATGTGAATCTTCATCATCACCGATAGGGGTTTCCATCGAGATGGGCTCTTTGGCAATTTTAAGCACTTTACGGATCTTGTCTTCCGGCATTAACATGCGTTCTGATAATTCTTCAGGAGTAGGTTCACGGCCCATTTCCTGAAGCATTTGACGAGAAATACGATTTAACTTGTTGATGGTCTCGATCATATGCACGGGGATACGAATAGTCCGAGCCTGATCCGCAATTGAGCGGGTGATCGCCTGACGAATCCACCAGGTTGCATAGGTGGAGAACTTATACCCACGACGATATTCAAACTTATCCACTGCTTTCATCAAACCGATGTTACCTTCCTGAATCAAATCAAGGAATTGTAAGCCACGGTTGGTGTATTTTTTCGCAATAGAGATAACCAATCGTAAGTTGGCTTCCACCATCTCTTTTTTCGCACGACGGGCTTTTGCTTCGCCTATCGACATGCGGCGGTTGATATCTTTAATATCAGCAATTACCAAGCCGGTTTCCTGCTCGACTTGATTCATTTTACTTACGCTTCGTTCAATATCTTCTTGATATGTCTTAAGCGGCTCTGCGTAAGGGGCATTAGATTCGAGAATCTCAAATAACCACTTAGTAGATGTCTCATTGCCCGCAAAGGCTTTAATGAAGTCTTTCTTTGGCATCTTTGCGTTCATCACGCAGTTTTTCATTACCAAGCGTTCCTGAATGCGCACTTTATCCATCATGTCGCGCATGTTTCGAACTAAACGGTCAAACTGTTTAGGCACTAAACGGAACTCTTTAAATACTTCACTTAGTGCTTCAATTTGTTTGCGCGAGTCTTTATGCGCTCGGCCTTTCTTTTCAATTACTGCACGTGTGATGGCGTATTGGTCACGAAGCTTGGCGAATTTTTCACGCGCTTCTTCTGGATCAACACCGCTATCATCTTCGTCACTGGAATCATCGTCGTCATCGTCTTCGTCTTCTTCTTCCAGCTGCTCTTCGGTTAACTCAGAACCAATATGGGTGGCAGTAGGCGCTAAATCCTGCTCATCGTCAGGATTCACAAAGCCAGAAATAATATCACCTAAACGAATTTCTTCCGCTTCGTATAAATCCCACTGCTCAAGCAAATAGGTGATAGCTTCGGGATACTCTGCAACGGAGCACTGAACCTGATTAATGCCATCTTCAATTCGTTTAGCGATTTCGATTTCGCCTTCACGAGTCAGCAGTTCAACCGTACCCATTTCTCGCATATACATGCGTACGGGGTCGGTGGTGCGGCCAATTTCACTTTCTACTGTGGCAAGTGCCTGGGCTGCTGCTTCTGCCGCGTCCTCATCGGCAGTGGCTTCTTGCATGAGTAATTCATCAGCGTCCGGAGCGGATTCGCCAACCTGAATACCCATATCATTAATCATGCGGATGATATCCTCGATTTGATCAGAATCGACGATATCCTGGGGCAAGTGGTCATTTACTTCTGAAAAAGTTAAATAACCTTGCTCTTTACCTTTTGCAATCAGGAGTTTAATCTGAGACTGCTTGCTTTGCGCCATATACCCTACACTTCTCACATTCAATTATTTAGCAAAAAAAAGCACGCCATGCGAAGGATTAACTTGCTATGACATACTTGCTATGATTTATTACTACTCTCATCCGGCTTATATTTTCTTACCAGTATGAAAAATGTGCCGCTATTGCTTCTTTATATCCGAGCTTACTTGTATTTGTAGCGAATTAGCCAGTATAACAGTAAAGGTACTGTTTTGACCAGATAAGCGGTTCACATTTTGCTCAAATTTAATCAGTTCTTCCGTTCTTTCATCAGTAGTGTCAGTTCAGCTTTCTCTTCATCGCTTAACTTTTGAATACGTGCCCGCGACAACAAAGTTTCAATACGACTGTCAAAATGCCAGTCTAATAATTTGGCGAAACTCCCCCGATACACTTTCTTTGCATCGGCATCGCTGACCAGCTGCTCTTTAACCAATAATTTATTGATAACAGAAGAATGGGGGTGATCACGGAAATATTCAATGATCTGAGCAGTACTCTTAACCTGTTGTTGGTGGCAATAATTAAAAACTTCGATTAACAAATCGATACCGGACAAGCCACTTCCCTGAAGAACTACCGGGTTAACATCATTACACTCACGGGAAAAATGCGGGTTTTCCAGCAACAGTCTAAGTAACATCCGCGCTGGAGATTGCTCTGTTTTCGCCACATTTTGAAAGCGACTGCCTTGAGATGGCGCAGCGGATTTACTATTTGCCAGTCTGATATCTTGTTGTAAGCGGAATCGATCGTATTCGCCAGTATGTTTAGCTAGTTCTTCTTCCAGCAGGGCTCGTTGATTATCGCCTAATACCTTTTCTATGTAAGGTTTTACCGCTGTCTTGAGTGCAAGCTTTCCTTCTGGTGTGCCTACCTGATGCTGTTTTAGCATGCTTTCAAAGAAGAAGTGCGAGAGCGGTTGTGCTTGCTCAATTAATGCTTCTAATGCGGTTTTACCTACTTTGCGCACCATCGTATCGGGATCTTCACCGTCAGGAAGAAACAGAAATTTCATGCTAACACCGTCCTTTAACACTGGTAACGCATTTTCTAAGGCGCGCCACGCAGCATCACGGCCAGCCCGATCTCCATCATAGCAACATACTATGGTGGAGGTGCTGCGCATTAATAAAGACAGATGTTCAGGCGTAGTGGCGGTGCCCAACGCCGCAGTGGCATTATTAATCTCAAATTGGCTAAGCGCTACTACGTCCATATAGCCCTCCACCACCATGACATAATCCAGATGGCGAAGCTTATTCTTAGCCTGATAAAAACCAAAAAGTTCCTGGCCTTTGTGGAATATCCGGGTTTCCGGCGAGTTCAAATATTTCGGCCCCCCATCGGAGAGGACCCGACCACCAAATCCCACTACTCTTCCGCGCCGGTCCCGAATGGGAAACATGATGCGGTCACGAAAGAAATCGTAGCGCTTGCCATTGTCATTCTGTGTAATCAGTTTTAGATCCAGTAACTGTTGAATGCGCTCGTTTGACGTCCCGAATTTACTGAGCACACCATCCCACTCAGAAGGGGCATAACCAATTTCCCACTGTTTAACGATTTCTCCGGACAGACCGCGCTGCTTTAGATATTCAATGGCGTTGGGGCTGTTGGTGTGATGTTTAAGCTGGTGCTGGAAAAAGCGGGTGACCTGTTCCATTACCGCAAAGTCATCCTGTTTTTGTTGTTTGGCTTGTTCGCTAACGAATGGACCGGATGATTTTTCTCGGGGAACTTCTACACCATTAATTTTGGCTAGCTCTTCAATGGCTTCGACAAATTCCATGCGGTCGAACTCCATTAAAAAGGAGATTGCATTGCCGTGCGCGCCACAGCCAAAGCAATGATAGAACTGCTTTTCCTGGCTGACTGTAAAAGAAGGAGTTTTTTCGTTGTGAAAGGGGCAGCAGGCCTGATAATTTTTACCCGCTTTTTTTAACTGCACACGACTGTCGACGATGTCTACAACGTCAGTGCGTGATAACAGATCATCAATAAAATCGCGCGGGATCTTTCCTGCCATTTAACTCAACATCTAAGCGAACGAATATATTTTACTGTATCAGGATATGCTGTGGTCAGCGATGCTTTTATGCTTAGCCTGCCAGCTTGGCTTTTATCGCTTTGCTAACGGCACCCATATCGGCACGACCCTGCATTTTAGGCTTCAGTATGCCCATTACTTTGCCCATATCCTGCATAGATTGCGCTTGAGACTGCGCAATAGCATCATCGATCAAAGTATCAATTTCTGCTGCACTTAAGGGCTGAGGAAGGAATGTTTCCAGTTCGACGATTTCAGCGCGTTCATTACTGGCAAGGTCGTCACGACCGGCAGCATCAAACTGGCTGGCAGCGTCCTGGCGCTGTTTGACCATTTTGGTTAAAATGGCCAGTACCGCTGGATCGTCCAGAGTAATCTGCTCGTCAATCTCACGTTGTTTAATTGCAGCCAACGCCATTCTAATGGTGCCTAGACGAACTTTATTTTTAGCTCGCATAGCGTCTTTCTGGGCTTCTTTTAACGTTTCTGTTAACGACATAGTCTGTTCCACAATAACGATACTATTTAATTCTTACCTGACTCCGGGAATGCGTTTTTACTGCACCCAGAAACAACAAAGGTGTCTCAAGGACACCTTTTGCCACGTCAATCTTAGTAGAGTTTTACGCGACGTGCGTTTTCACGAGCAAGCTTCTTAAGATGACGCTTCTTAGCAGCCGCTTTCTTGCGCTTGCGCTCCCAGGTTGGCTTTTCAAAGAATTCGCGACGACGAACTTCTGAAAGGACACCTGCTTTTTCACAAGAACGCTTAAAGCGACGAAGAGCGACATCAAACGGCTCGTTTTCTCTTACTTTAACGATAGGCATTAAATTCTCACCTCAAAATTTTACTGTCTTTCCGGGATAAGATTGCCTGCAAAAACGGCCCCGGGTTAAAAATGGTGCGAAATTCTAATCATATCTGCAGCGAATGTAAAGCCAGAATTGATAAAAAATAACCAGTTCCGGTGAAATTTACCACTTTCAATTCGAGTTTGATCCGCTGGCAGGTAAAAAGTAAACTTGCGGCCATTAATCGGAGCGTATTGACCTTTGTGGTTCGTATAGTGTTCGTGCTGAGTTTGGCCACGCCATAGTGAGATATCAGCAGGGTCGTTGGCTAAGTGAACGGCTAACAACGAATATAAAGAAGCATGCAGCATGGATTTTCTTAGTGCGTTACTAAGAAACGCGTTGGCGCACATTTTTACTCCATCGCACACTGACTATATACCTTGAAGCAGTGCGCTTTTTACCGCTACTAACTGACGTGAAGTCATGCCAGCGCGGTAAAATTGGACTGAAAAGGTCAACACGCTCTAGCATTTCAACTAACGAAAAGAATAGTGGTGTGTAACTATGCGAGTGCTAGGAATTGAAACATCCTGTGACGAAACGGGTGTGGCGGTCTACGACGACAGTCAGGGTCTGCTTTCTCACGAGCTTTATAGTCAAGTGAAATTGCATGCAGACTATGGCGGTGTGGTACCTGAGCTGGCATCCCGAGATCACGTGCGTAAACTTATCCCACTTATCGATAAGGCGCTTGCTGATGCCAACACGCTTCCGCAGGAGTTAGATGGGGTTGCCTTCACCCAAGGCCCGGGGCTGGTGGGCGCATTACTAGTGGGCTCATCAGTGGGACGCTCACTGGCCTATGCCTGGAATCTGCCTGCCGTAGGGGTGCATCACATGGAGGGTCACCTGCTGGCCCCGATGCTGGAGGCCAACGCGCCCGAATTTCCCTTTGTGGCTCTGCTGGTTTCTGGCGGTCACTCTATGTTGGTGGAGGTAAAAGGCATTGGGCAGTACACCGTTTTAGGCGAATCTATCGACGATGCGGCAGGCGAAGCATTTGATAAAACCGCTAAATTGTTAGGGCTGGATTACCCCGGCGGCCCCTTGCTGGCAAAGCTGGCAGAACAGGGCGAGGCTGGCCATTATCAGTTTCCGCGCCCTATGACCGATAGGCCTGGTCTTGATTTTAGCTTCAGTGGGTTGAAAACCTTTGCAGCGAACACCATCCGTGCCTGTGACAATGCCCCCCAGACACATGCCAATATCGCCTATGCGTTTCAGGAAGCGGTGGTGGATACCTTGCTTATTAAATGTCGTCGGGCATTAAAACAAACAGGCTTAAAGCGACTGGTTATTGCAGGTGGTGTTAGTGCTAACACCATGTTACGAACAAAATTGGCAGAACTGATGAAATCGTTAAAAGGCGAAGTGTATTATCCAAACTTAGCCTTCTGCACGGACAACGGTGCGATGATTGCCTATGCCGGTTTACAGCGCTTGAAGGCGGGACATACCTGTGAATTGACCGCGCAAGCTAAGCCCCGGTGGCCTCTAGATTCTCTCGAGCCGGTGTGATCGGTTCATAAGTCAAACCGCACAGAAGTGTAATCAGCTCAGAGATAGAGACGGGTAGCAGTCCACTACTGTTTAAGTTTACCTTTATTCCATACTTTGCTTTCTTCCCCTTTAATGAGTCGCGCAATATTGGCGCGATGGCGAAGAATGATGAGGACTGAAAGCATGGCAACCGGAATGGTGTAAAGCGGTTTGATAAACCAGGTAAAGAGCGGGGCCAATCCCACAGCGATGATGGCACCTAGAGAAGAATAACCCCAGAAGAAAATGACGACTCCCCAGGTCAGTATGAGTAAGCCCGCTAAATCTAAACCAATCGGTAACATCGCCCCAAACGCTGTCGCCACCGCTTTGCCACCCTTAAACCCGAAATATAGCGGGAAGATGTGACCTAAACAGGCGGCAATGGCAATGAAACCCAGCCATAACGGTTCAATACCCATAAAATAGCTGCTATAGACAGGAATCGTACCTTTAAGGATATCGACCACTAACACCAGGACGGCAGGGAAGCGTCCCCCTAATCGATAGACATTAGTGGCACCGGGATTTTTCGATCCGACGGTGGTGGGGTCGGGTAAGCTAAACACACGGCAAACGATGATTGCACTGGAAAGTGAACCGCACAAATACGCCACACAAACCATAAGAATTATTTCTGCAACCATGTATTACTGACACACTTCACGTTAAACTTCTGTCCACACTACTAAAATCTGGCAACATACGCTATAGCTGGCGCAATGTGTTTGTAAAAAAGGCTACTGGTCTGATGTGGCGAAAAGGTTCTCTCCAATGGAAACGATATGTATTCAGGGTTTGCAGGTAAATACACTAATTGGTGTATATGACTGGGAACGCAAGCAAAACACCACATTACTATTCGATATTGAATTGGATGCTGATTTAACAGCCGCAATGTGGTCAGATGATGTTAATGAAACAATTGATTATGCAAAGCTGGCCATGTTTATTCAGCACACCGCAGCCGAATGTAAATTTGAACTATTAGAAGCCTTGGGCAACAAAGTGATGGATGCGGTCTTGGCCAACTATCCTGCGCAGGGCATCCGGCTGACCATCACCAAACCCGATATTTTGCCTGATGCAAAGCACGTGAGCGTGAGAATGAGCAGAGTAAAAGTAAAATGATGCACACCATCCTGATCAGCATAGGAACGAATATCGATCGGGCAAACCATGTCAGGGCTGCCAAACATGCATTAGAAACAGCTTTTGTAGACGTTAAGCTGTCAAAAGTTTACGAAAGTGAGGCGGTAGGGTTTGAAGGGCAGGCCTTCTACAATTTAGTCGCGTCTGCAAAAACGCACTGCGATTTAGAAACGGTGTGCAACATTTTAAAACAAATTGAAACGGACAACGGGCGTCAGCGCAATGAGAAGAAATTTTCCTCGCGTACGCTGGATCTTGATTTGCTTACTTACGACGATGTATGTACAGAAAATCCAACCGTTTTACCCCGAGAAGAGATCCTTTTTAATGCGTTTGTGTTATTACCCTTGGCTGAATTGGTTCCTGACTGGCAACATCCTCAACAAAAGCAATCGTATCAGGCGCTGTGGAAGGCATTCGACCAATCCAGCCAACAGCTTAGGCCGATTAACTTTAACTGGAGTCCATAGTAAGGGATGACACTTTTTGAAATTATAATTCTTGCTGTAATTCAAGGTATTACTGAATTTTTGCCGATCAGTAGCTCTGCACATCTTATCTTACCTTCAGCCCTGTTTGGGTGGCAAAATCAGGGGTTGGCGTTTGATGTCGCCGTGCATGTTGGCAGCTTATTGGCAGTGGTAATTTATTTTCGTGAAGACATTGGCGAAATGACGCAGGCATGGGTCATGCGAGGTTTCACTTCTCAACAAACACCGCAAAGTCGATTAGCCTGGTGGGTTATATTAGCCACAATCCCTGCAGTGATTGTGGGCTTTCTGTTTAAAGACTGGATCGAAGACTACGCAAGAAATGCCCTGATCATTGCCGCTACCACCATTTTCTTTGGTCTGTTGCTATGGGTAGCAGATATTTCAGCCAGCCGTCATAAGCATTTAAATTCCCTTAACTGGTGGCAGGCACTCATTATCGGTCTGGCTCAAATACTGGCCCTGGTGCCGGGCACCTCGCGTTCTGGTATAACCATGACAGCCGGGCTGTTTTTAGGGTTGGATAGAGAAAGTGCCGCCCGTTTTTCATTTTTATTATCGATTCCCGTCATTTTGGGCGCGGGGACACTCGCGACGTTTGATTTATTAGCATTGAACGAAGCGGTTGACTGGCAGGCACTCCTATACGGCGCGGCTTTTTCTTTTGTCAGTGCGTACCTGTGTATTTACCTGTTTTTAAACTGGATAGCCAGAATTGGCATGCTGCCCTTCGTCATCTACCGCTTACTGTTGGGAGCTATCCTTTTAGTATTTGTGCTTTACTAGCTCTATACTCATAGCCTTCAATGAGGCGAAAAAGGAAAATTATGTCTGAAACTATTTTTACCAAGATAATTAATCGGGAGATTCCCGCCGATATTCTTTATGAAGACGATGTGTGTTTGGCATTTAGAGATGTAAATCCTCAAGCACCCATTCATTTTTTGGTTATTCCCAAGAAAGCAATCGCCACTATTAATGATATCAAAGAAGAAGATCGTGAAGTGGTGGGCCACTTGTCAATGATTGCGGCAAAAATAGCTGATGATCTCGGTATTGCGGATGAAGGGTACCGCACGGTTATGAACTGTAACGAGTTTGGGGGGCAATCAGTTTATCATATTCACTTACATGTACTGGGTGGTAAGTTACTGGGATGGCCTCCTTATACCGATAAGCCGAAAAATTTGGAGTAAAAAACGGAAAAAGGAGCGCCTCTAGCGCTACTCTTTTTACACCATTTTGCGCCCTCAAGGATCCAAGAGGGCGCGTTGGCCTTATATCATTGCAGCCCTAATACCTCTTTTCCTTGCTCAAAATGAATATCCACTGGGATGTTTGCTTTTTCCAGTTTGGCCAAGTCTTTGGCAAGTTGAGGCTTGATAACGCCTTTTTCTTCTACCAGCTTTGACACACCTTCATAGTCACCGTCGCCTTGCAGCGTTAGAATGGTCTCTGATAAGGTTTTAATTGCCGTGTCCATTTTTTCCATGTTAACGCTGTACAAGCCATTCTCATCTTTTTCGAATGCCCCCATTTCGGCAAAGACATTAAAGCGTATCATATTGGCTTTACCGTGTGCGCTCGAGGCACCAAAGCGAACCGACCGGAAAATACCCGCCATAAAGGTAACGTAATAATCTTCTAGTGTGCCTTCAGTGATTTCTCCTTTTTCAAGCAGACTTTGCACCATGTATAAACCTAGTATATCTGCTTTACCTTCTTCTAACGCAGAAGCATGTTCTTTCAGCGCCGCCCTAACGGTTCCCGTACCTGACAAGGTGTTTTTAATTCCTAAGCCATGCGCTACTTCATGGAACATCGTGTTAGCAAAGAAGGCATCAAACGTGATGTGGTCACGTTGATCTTCGGCAATCAATACTTCGGCGATGGGTTGCAGAATGTGGTCAAACTTGGCTCGCATGGCATTTTTTAACTGCAATCGACGCGTACCTTTTTCCAGCTGAACTTGTTCGTCATTAGGCAGGTTGATAGCAATAGTTTTACTTCCTGCATTAGAGTGGCCGGCATAATAAATAACATCATAGGCATTTAAATCTGCGTCTGAGCCGGGTATTTCGGCTTTGTATTCTGCTGCAACAGGTAACCCTTTTTGTAATTCTGGTAAAAACTGCGCGTACTTCGCCAGCTTCTCACTCCACTTTAAATCTTTCAGCAGAACATAGGATTCAAACGCCGTACGATAGCCAAACAGTTGATCTTCATAGGTTTCGATAGGACCAATTACCACCTCTACGGGGTTGCTTTTCATATCCATCCAAGCCATATCTGACTTCTGATAGTCATCAGACAATAACGCCTCTGCACGCATCAACAAATAGTTGCCAAACTCGCGGTTCTCAGCTAATTCAGAGGCATGACGGAGGAGTTCAGCAGCCTTGGATAATTGTGCTCTGTAGGCTTCAGAATAGGGAACGGCTTTGAGGTTGCCTTGCTCGTCTCTGCGAATTACAGAATACAGGCCTTTGGCATCATCTAACGCAGCATTCTCTAATTCTTCTTTAGTCATATCATGGGGATAAAATTCTGCCCCAGCAGGTTTATCTGCATAACCTGACAGAAACGGAGCGTCCCCATTTAACCTGTCCCATGGGCCGTAATTGATAGTGGCGAAGTGGCGAATTTCTTCATCTTCGATGGACGCAAGAAACTCATTTTTATCCTGGTAAAATGCTTGTTTCCAGAACAGGTCATCCATAATGACAGAGGCATCAATGAGTAATGCGACCATTTTTTTCTGGTTACTACTTAGTGCAGACAGGTCCGCTTCAAGGGTAACGGGATGATAGATTTTAAGCCTATCCCTATCTACCAGTAACTCATGAGCGCTGTCCTGAGTTATTTGCTCAGATGTCGCTTCATCTTTACGTTCTGTTTGGCTAGAGGTGTTATCACTACATCCCGCTAAGATTGATGAGGCAATCAACGCAACCAGCGTTAGCTGCTTAAATGGTACCGTTATCTTCATATTCTGTATCGTCACTGTTGTTATTCAAATGCCACAATAAGCATCTAATCTTTATTTTGTGTCTGTTAGCATAGCGAAGGAATACGCTAACTTCTATATCTTCGTTAACATACCCAGATAAAAAATCATTGATCGTTTTGTTGATAATTTAAGTTAAAAATCGGCAGGTTACTTGCGAAACCCTAAGTTTTATAACTACTATTTGCAGTAGGTATCAATCTTTAATGCGACTTGTCCGAGACATAAGTATATTTTGTATACGTTGTAGTTTTTTCGGCCAGCCCTTTGAGGCCCTTTTAAGGAAGTATTCATGCTGCATCGGCCAGACACAAATAAGGCCACTAAAGGTATTGTTTGTTGCGGTAAAGTAAAAAATTACTCAGTAGGAAGTTGGTTATGTCTACCCAAAATGCACTATTAACTATTTTAATCGAAAAAATTAATAACGATACGTTGGTCTTACCAACCTTACCTGCCATTGCTTTAAAAGTACGGAAAGCAGCAGACGACCCTGATATTAACTTGAATCAGATGGCCGACGTTGTAGGTAAAGACCCATCGCTGAGTGCCCGCATGATTAAAATTGCCAACAGCGCTTATATGGGGCGAACCGTAAAAGTGAATTCAATTGGCCAGGCTGTAACACGGATCGGACTGGTGCAAATTAAAAACATCGCGACTGCACTGGCAATGGAACAGCTTTTTGTTTCAAAAAATGAGGTGGTAGCCGATTTCATGAGAAGAGAGTGGGACAGAACTGTTCTGGTTGTGGCTAACTCAATGGCGATGCTACAAACTTATACTCAGCGCACCAAAAAGCGCGAAATGAGCCTCGATACGATGACCTTAGCTGCACTGGTTCACAGTATAGGCGTGCTGCCCATATTAACTGAGGCTGAACGACATGAGGAGGTTTTCGCTAGTCCAACGTTTCTGGAGGTGGCGATAGATAAATTGTCAGGGCCCATTGGTGGCAGCATTACCCGTGAGTGGAGCTTCGGACAGCCTTTCGTTGATATTGCTGAATATTGGAATGATTTATCTGTTATACCAGAAAATATCACCTATATAGACTTTGTCAGGGTCGGTGCCGCGCTGGCAGGGAAAATGGAAAGTCAGAAAGATGCGGTGCTCAATTTGGCGATACAGCGTGGCGTACTTGAAGATGTGCATGAGTTGACTTCGGATGAGTTCATTGAGATGCGCGATGCGGCTAAACAAATTTTTGCCTGATCCAATACTCAAGCCTCGGCTTAATTTATCTTCACCTCAGCTAGGAACATCGGGCAGTTACTAGCTGGTTTTCTCTCCCCTATAATAAGCTACTTCAGCATCACCCCATGACATCCATTCTTTTTACATGCTCTTAACGACCCCTTTACAAAATGCCTGAAAGCGCTTACATTTCGTTTATTGATATTTTTATAACCGGCTAAGCGAAGAGGGTTTACTATGAAAAATAAACATCAGCGGGCGACGATGGCAATGCTAGGTGTCGTTGGTGGATTAACGTCGACGGTAGCAGTGGCAGCAACGTGTCAAAATCCCGTTCCAATCTGGCAAGACGAATTCGAGGGAAACTCCCTTGATACCAGCAAGTGGGAAATCATGCTAGGCGATGGTTGCAGCTACGGAATATGTGGCTGGGGGAATAACGAGTTACAAAGCTATCAAGCTGAAAATGTAACAGTAAGCAACGGCAAATTGACGATTACGGCTAAAAAGCAGCGAGTGCGGGGCAGTCAGTACACCTCTGGTCGGATACGCACAGCAAATATGCCTAATGGGGGAGAGTGGACCCATGGTCGTTTCGAAGCCAGTATCAAGTTACCCAAGGGGACCGGCATGTGGCCCGCATTTTGGATGCTGCCCACTAATCCGGATGTGGGTTGGCCAGTGAGTGGTGAAATTGACATTCTGGAAGCCACCGGCCAGGCCGATATGATTGCCTTTGGTACGATTCATTACGGCCAGCCTTATCCGAATAATGAGTGGACGAGTGGAAGGATTATAAAGCAACCTGATCGCTGGTCAGATGGATTTCACGAATATGCCGTAGAGTGGGAGCCAAACGAGATTCGCTGGTATGTGGATGATATTCTGTATTCTGTAAAAACACCTAATGACCTTAGTGATCCCTCGTACTGGACATTCGAAAACTATTCTTATCATTTTTTATTGAACATGGCCGTGGGGGGCAGTATCGGGGGCGTAGTAGATGATAGTCAATTGCCTCAAAAGATGGAGGTAGATTACGTCAGAGTGTACGATTTTGGCCAACCCTCCCTCACCGGACCACATATCGTTGAACCTAATAGTACGGCAACCTATCGCGTTATCGACGAAGCCGGAACTAACAGTAACTACAATTGGAGTGCGCCAACAGGGCAATCTTCTACCACTAATTCTCTTGTGGTTAATTGGCAAGATCAGGGTGGGATTGTAAGCGCTAACATTTCCAATAGTTGTGGTCAGAGCACTGTTTCGATGAATGTACACGTGTTGCCGGAACTTGTTGAAACGACCGTACTGGAAAATTTCGATACCAATGGTGCGTTGGCGATCACTTATTGGGATGGGCAATATACTGAAGTAGCAAACCCGGCAGCCGATGCAGTGAACAGTTCTCCAACTGTATTGGAATATGTGAGAAATAGCGCCTCTCTATATGATGTTATTGCTGGCAACACTTCCGCGATTGCCAGTGCAGCCGAGCTTATCGCAGGTTCGAATGCGTTTTACTTAGATGTGTACATGCCTAGTGCTTCTAAACAGGAAATATTGGTCCAATTGGAAGATGGCTCACGGGCCACCCCTGATAACTATCCCACCGGCAGACATTCAAAATATATTGCTCACACAGAAGCCGTGGCTGGATGGCAGCGATTAAAGTTTACCCTGGAGGATAGAATTGATGGTGGCACTGCAGATACAGACGTCTCCGATATTGTACTGTTGATTGCGCCTAATTCTAACGATGGAAGTACATACTATCTTGACAATTTCAGTCTATATACAGCTACCACTGGGCCTGAAACAAACCCAACCGCTTTAGTCGTTAATAGCGTTTCTACTTCCGTAGTGGGGGCGGGTAAAGGAACGAAAAAGGCGCAAGCAACGGTTACCGTAAACGACAATACCGGCGCTCCAGCCACAAACGCAGTGGTCTCGGGTCAGTTTGGCGGGGATTGGAGCGAGTCAGTGAGTGCTAATACAGACTCGAATGGTGTGGTGACTTTTGAAACCACTAATGCACTGTCGGGTAATGTAAATGCCACCTTTTGCGTAACCGCAGTAAATGGTGCATGGCCCCTGGATACGGCTGAAAGTCAGGGACTGTGTCAGTGAGAGAGAAGAAGCGGTGGCCCAGTTGGCACCGCTTCATTCTGAAATGAAAAACCGAATCGCGTTGCTGTGTTGCTCCTCTACTTACACTGAGTTGACACACATCAATGCATTTTGGAGTTAATCAGCTTGAAGGTTAAGCTTGTCCCGCATATAAGATACAAACTGTGCCAGCTCAGCCGACATCAATGCAAATTCCGCATCTAACCGCGCAGCGACTTGATCTTTTGGTATGTCGTCGGTTTCCTCTTTAATGCGATCAGTAAACTTGACTCGTTTAAATGAGCCATCCTCAGCGATTACTGCGGTCAAGGTATCCTGATACTCAAAGCCTACCTTTTGCACCAATTTACCAGCATCCAGATGCATTTTGATTTCATCACTATCTAAGGGCTGGTTTTTGCATCGAATTACACTTTCCAAATCATCGGTGGATTTAAACTCGGCTTCTTCAAGTAGTGAAATACCTTCGGGGGTGCCGTCAGTTAACCAATGCGTCAATTCTGATTGCAGGCTGCTGCGAGCTAGGGGCACTACTGGTAGCGATCCCAGCGCTTTTCTGATCAGCGCAAGATAGCCTTCTGCTTTGCCATCGGCAGAAGCATCAATAATTACAAGGTTTTCGGGAAGCGAGATAAACCCATGAATGAAGCTGTTTTTTGTAAAGGCTTGCGGCAAAAGTTTATGGATGATTTCCTGTTTAATATCCTGCTGTGCTTTTTTTCCAACCGGCGAACCTGTCTCTTGTTCAATTTGTGCCACTTTACTTGCCAACTCTTCGTTAACCACTGACGAGGGTAATAACTTTTCCTGCTTTTTAACAGTGATCCAGTAACGTTCTCCTACATTGTGGAACATCATTGAACCCTGACCAGTCTGTTCAAAGGGTGAAGAGAAACCCATGGTGGCGGTTTCCTGATTGCCACAGGGACGAAATGCGTTTTCAGTTAATGCCTGCTGCACGTCATCATCACTGAGTGACATAGGCTGGGTGATTTGATACGCCTTAATATTTTTAAACCACATAACTTTTTATTACCTGAATCTTTGAGGGCGGCAAGCGTACCAACCTCTGAGGTATCAGGCAATGCCAGGTGGATAATATCTGTGATTAGTCATCAAGGTTAGCGGGAAAACGAATGCTGTATCGTAAACCATTCCCTGGTTCGCTTTCTGCTTCTATCTGGCCTTTAAGTGTTTGTGTAACAAGGTTATACATAATGTGCGTACCTAAACCGCTGCCTCCTTTACCCTGTTTAGTGGTAAAAAATGCATCGAATAGTCGGTCCAGACTTTCAACGTCCATACCGCGGCCATCATCAGCATAATTAATAAGAACATCGTCGCCTTCTTTTTCGACATTTAGCACGATATGACCACTGTTTTCATTTTCAAACCCGTGCACTATCGAATTCATGATCATGTTGGTGGTGATTTGTGCAATAACACCCGGTGCGCAACGGATGTGTAAATCATCAGGACAACTGATATCCACCCTGAAATCGCCCTTGCGAAAGGTAGGCTGTAACGATTGTAAAATTTCATGCAGATAATTATTCAGGTTAAACACGCGCTCGGCTTCGCTGGTCTGATCCACCGCAACCTGCTTGAAACTCGCCACCAGTTCTGAGGCTCTGTTTAGATTCGTCAATAAGAGCTTGGTGGTCTGCTCGGCTTCATCGACAAAGGATGCCATCGATTTATTGGTCAAACTTTTGTCTTCAAACGCCTGTTTTACAAATTGTAGTCGTTCAGTAAGAAAGCTCGCTGCCGTCACACTCACGCCCAACGGTGTATTCACATCGTGAGCAATGCCCGCAACCAACCCACCCAGGGAAGCCATACGTTCTGACTCAACGAGTTGGTCCGTGGCTAACTTTAACGAATTATTGGATTGTGCCAGTTCCTCATTGCGCTTGCGTAACTCATCTTCAATATACCGCCTGTTCTCGTTTTCTTGTCGTAACTCCCGTTGATTGGTAATCAGTTCATCTTTTTGTTGCTCTAAGTCCAGCATGATCTGAGAAAGCGAAGCGGTTTTTTTAGCGACTTCCTGCTCTAAAATCAGGTTTTGATCATCCAGCTTTTTATTCGCGAGGGTTAATTCTTTTTGGGCGCTATGTAACTTATGTTGAGAAGCGATAAGGTCGTCTATAACCTGATTGTAGGACTGCTGAAGTTGAAGTAATTCGTTGTCGTCTTCAATACTGACATCAATTTTCGAATCTTGCGGATGCTCTGGATCAAACGCGCTCATCTGATTGGTAATTTCAGATAAGGGTTCGGATAACATACGTCTGAAAGCCGTCATGAAGAGGAATACCAAAAAGGCGGTTTTGACGATGGCGTTGCCAATTAAGAAAAATACGCCTACTTCGATACGTCCAAAGATGATGTCAAAACTGGAATACAGCGTGACGTCGCCGACATTCGACGCTCTTCCTGAAAATTCAAAGATAAGTGGAAAGCTATAACCAAATACCCCCCCACTGTGATCTTTCATAATCCCCGTTTCAACAGGCTCACGCGGTTGCTCAATGGTTAAACCCAAATCAGCAATATAGTCGCCGTTTTCATCCCGAATTTGCACTCCCTCAACGATAGGGAGTTCCATCAAACCTTCAGCGATAGAAATTGCCTGTGGGGTGTTCAATTCCCAAATGGCGCGGGTTAGAGAGGTAGAAAAGGTATTCTTCAGAGTACGAAGCTCACCTTCGATGTGACTTTTGGTGCTTAAATATTCTGTGAAAATCTGGCCTATCGTGACAATGAGAGTCAGTACAAAATACACCGAAAGAACGCGAGTTAATAACTTTCTCGACAAACCTGTCTTCACGGTCGTCATCTATACTTAACCTTCTATCACCATGATTTCACATATAATGCCAAGAATATGCGTTATTTGGTTAAGACACAAGCTGATGAAAGAATTGGCCGCACTTTTTGTGACGTTGTCAGCTAATTAAACACGACGCTGAAAAACAAAAGTGATAATTTTAACGCTTCTTTTTGAATAAACTTATGCACTTAGGGCCTAAAATAGGTATTTATATAAATTTTCTCACTATTAATAATGGTAACTGGTCACATTTATGTAATCATTTTAATAAAAGTGTAATAGTCCACATTAATAATAGCGTCGATTCAATTAAAAGCAGGAACCCCCTATGCCTCGAACGGTTTTATTAGTGGAAGATGAAGCGCCGATCCGGGAAATGCTAAAATTTGTTTTAGAGCAGTCTGGATTTGATACGGTGGAAGCGGAAGACATAGATGACGCGCAGCGTAAGATTTGCGAACCCTATCCCGATCTCATCCTGTTAGATTGGATGCTACCAGGCGGTAGTGGTGTTCAGCTTGCGAAAAGCCTTAAGCAACACGAATATACGCGTGACATTCCGGTCATTATGCTCACCGCAAAGGGTGAAGAAGAGGACAAAGTCCGCGGCCTGGAGGCGGGGGCCGATGATTATGTCACCAAACCTTTTTCGCCCAAAGAATTAGTGGCCCGTATTAAAGCTGTCATGCGCAGAGCCAAACCCACCACGAACGAAGACCCTATCGAATTTAATGGTTTAAAATTAGACCCAATCTCGCACCGTGTTACCGCGCACGCAGAACAAGTAGATATTGGACCGACAGAATTTAAATTACTCCATTTTTTTATGACTCATCCCGAGCGGGTGTACACCCGTGAATTGCTCCTGGACAATGTTTGGGGTACCAATGTATACGTAGAAGATCGTACTGTGGATGTGCATATCCGCCGATTGCGTAAAGCTTTATCAAAACACGATCACGCGAAAATGATTCAAACCGTACGCGGGGCGGGCTATCGCTTTTCAACAAAAAATTAAACAGGTGCTATGCGTGCGTGAGCTGACACGCTAGCATAGCTTGTCTAAAATTTAGCAACTGTGCTGTAATTTTTATGTATTATCCTTTTTCCTGGCTTCGTATAGCCGGTACCCTGTTTGTCTATTTAGCGCTGTTTGCCCTAGTAGGTCTGGTTCTTGATAAATTTGCCCTCACCATGTGTTTAGGGATTCTTGCGCTATTATTTTACCATTATTGGCAACTTTTTCGGCTAAATCACTGGCTGTGGCACAGCAAAAAAATGAGCCCTCCTGCGGTTAAAGGCGTTTGGGAGCGAATTTACGAAGGCATTTACTTTTTACAGCGCAGAAATAGAAATAAGCGAAAAGAGCTAGGTGCGCTGGTCAACCGTTTTCGAGAGGGGGCCGAGGCACTCCCAGATGCGGCGGTGGTGATCGATAAAGTGGGCGCAATAATCTGGTGCAACCGGCTGGCTCGAATTGAATTAGGCTTTAAATGGCCCGGGGATGCAGGACAAAGATTGAATAATCTTATTCGACATCCCAAATTTAATAGTTATTTTCACGCGCGCGATTTTACCTTGCCCATAGAAGTACCTTCGCCGGTAAATCCAAATAAGATCCTTGAATATCGCATCATGCCTTATGGCGAGGAGCACCTTTTGTTAATTGTACGCGATGTCACGCGTTTATCGCAGCTTGAAGCAATGCGAAAAGACTTTGTCGCCAACGTCTCCCATGAATTACGCACACCGCTTACTGTGATTAGTGGCTATCTTGAATTAATGACAGGGGTGGACACGACCGACCCGATGGTGAGCAAAGCCGTTACGGAGATGGAAGCGCAGTCTAAGCGGATGAAAAACTTAGTTGAAGATCTGTTGGTACTGTCGCGCATCGAAGCGAGCGCAGAGCGAATTTACGAGCGTGTTGTCAATATGCCTGAAGTGCTCCGCCAGATTGAGACCGAAGCGCAAACCTTGAATAAGGAAAAAGGTCATACTATTCGCTTTCATATAGAGCCTGATCTTCGGGTGTATGGGATTGAAACCGAACTGCGAAGTGCCTGTTCAAACCTTATATTCAATGCCATTCATTACACGCCAGCCAATGGTGCCATAGATGTCTACTGGAAACGTGTCCACAATGGCGTGAAATTCTCCGTAGTCGATAACGGGTGTGGCATAGAGCAGGCGCATATTTCGCGCCTCACCGAACGATTTTATCGGGTTGATAAAGGCCGCTCACGTAGTACCGGTGGCTCTGGTCTCGGCTTGTCAATCGTGAAGCATGTGCTCAGCCACCATAACAGTAAATTAGAGATAAAAAGTAAACTCGGTCAGGGAAGTGAATTCTCTTTCAGACTAGCTGAAGAAATTATAGCTGAGAACAACAAATCATGAACTGCTCTGACAAATTAGCGGGTGCCCTGGTAGTGTTGATGATACGAGTAATCCGTATTGACTAGCTACCTGCCTCTATCTCTAACCAGATAACACACTAAAGCGGTTTAGTGTAAGAAGTACAGAAGTGTCCGTCTCATTCAAGCTTATTGAAAGCAGCGTAGGGGGATTCCGCTATCTCGCTTTGGGGCGACGTTTTCAAATTCTGCACGGCTCCCCCCTATGTTTGGATTAGCCTGCCAACCTTCACAAAATTGGCTTGTCAAAAATAGAAAAAGTTCACGCGCCTCCTGAGCGCATATCATTGCTCAGGGGGGTTACACATGCTTTGTAACAAATGGCATATTGCGATGAAGTTGGTCTCGCCCTACGCTCATATAATACTGACATTATCTTACCATTCATTTGTCTACAGTTCGCTTTATCCCATTGACGACAAAAATAAATTTAACGAAACGAGATTATTAGACTTTTGTATGTTATAAAAAATTAAGCCACGCAGTGCCAGTGGTGCCAAGAAACTAGAACCACCCGATAAAAAATTGGGGAAATCTTAGGGAAACGATATGAAAAACAACAAATATGTGCAGTTAGGATTATGTGCAGTTGCGGTTAATCTTGCTTTAGGCACTTCTTCAGCTTTCGCTCAGGAAGAAGAAAATATTGAAAAGATCCGTGTTACCGGCTCAATGATTAAGCGTACTGATATGGAAGGGCCATCGCCTATCACTTCCATTGATGCGAGCGAAATTGCCAACACGGGTGTCACAGATTTAATCGGTTTATTTGCGAAAATGCCTATCTCCGGCCAGGGTACATTTTCGACCCAAGGTAACAGCAGTGATGACACGGCTAATGGTGGTTCCAGTGTGTCACTTCGCGGGTTAGGTGCCGATTCTACTCTCATCTTGGTAAACGGTCGCCGCGTATCGGTGTCACCTTTTGCTAAGGGTATAGATACCGCCTTCGTTGATATCAACAATATCCCGATATCGGCGATTAAACGTGTGGAAATTTTGAAAGACGGCGCGTCAGCAACTTATGGTTCCGATGCAATTGCTGGCGTAATCAACGTTATTTTAAAGGATGATTTTGAAGGCGTAGAAGTCTCTGCCAAGTACGGTGACACTGCAGATGGTGGCGGCGAAGAGCAGAATGTCAGCCTGGTTTGGGGATCACAGTCTGATCGAGCTAGTCACACGTTCATCCTGGATTATTTTGACCGCGAAGAAATCTTATATGGCGATCGTGACTATTCTCGCTCAGCGAATCAGGCAGCATTGCGTCCAAACGACCCAGATGCAGTAGACTTCCGTAGTTCGTCAGGTATTCCCGGAACTATTGCACTACGCGCAGACCCCACCAACCGTATCATTGATACCTTCGGTAACGACACCTGCCCGCCAGCAGATCGTGATCCAGCGAATGCATTGTGTCGATACGATTATGCACCAGTGATGACCATGTTCCCAGACTCTGAGCGTTTCAGTTTTAATTACATGGGTAAATATGAAATTGCGCACGATCTTCAAGCATTCGTAGAGTTAAACGGACAAAATTCAAAATCTATTATCCGTGGCGCGGGTAGCCCCAGCTTTAACGAGTTGTTTATGGATGGCGATAATCCCAACCATCCCTTCGCTGATATGCCAAGCCATCCGTTTTATCAGCAAGACCTAACCATGCGTCGTCGTACGGTAGATATTGGTAATCGTGAAAAGCGTGTGGATACTGACTACTATCGCACGATTTTAGGTCTGGAAGGTGAGCTGGGGGCATGGAACTGGGAAGCTGCATACAGTTACATTAAGAGTGAATCGGTTGAACGTGGTGCAGATGGTTTCCCTAATTCACGTCGAACCCAGGAAGCGATTGATTCAGGTTTATGGAACCCGTTTGAACCTTCTGCCAACTCACAAGCTGCACTGGATTTCATCGAAACCCAGACAACCCGTGTGGGTAAATCTACTAATAAATCGTTCGACGTGGTTTTCTCTGGTCCGCTTATGCAAATGGGCAGCGGTGACTTAATGCTGGCGGTTGGCGGCGAATATCGCGAAGAGAAAATCTCTGACAACCCGGACGATCAGTTCCTTCGCGGTGAAGTGTTCGGTACCGAAGCCACGCAAGCAAATGGTCAGCGGGATTCAACTTCTGTTTTCGCAGAGTTAGCTATCCCAGTTCTGGATGAGTTAGAAGTTCAGCTTGCGGTAAGACACGAAGATTACAGTGATTTTGGTACTACTACCGATCCTAAAGTGTCGTTCTTATGGACACCTTTGGATAATTTATCGGTACGTGGTTCTTATGGTACGGCATTCCGTGCCCCCTCCTTACACCAGATTGGTCTAGGCCGTACCGACGAGTCGCCAAACCTGGTTGATACTGTACGTTGTAGTGCGGTTGGCCTGGCATGTGATCCGATGGAATACACCGCCGTGTTTGAAGGTAACCCGGATTTAGGACCAGAAGAATCGACCAGTTATAACTTCGGGTTTATCTACGAAATCACAGACGATCTTGATTTCTCACTGGATTACTACTCGTACGATATTGAAAACATTATCACCTCGGATACCCAGTTTGTGTTCAGCACATTCGGTACCGACCCGTCTGTTGTACAACGTATTCCGACTGGCATCAGTGGTGATCCTGGTGAGGTTGTACGAATCTTTGATTCGTTCCAGAACTTAGGTGATCTGGAAACCTCAGGTCTTGATTTAGATGTAGGTTATTTACTGAAAACCGGAGCCGGCGATTTCCGCTTTGGCTACGTCATGAACTATGTGCTTAAGTACGAAGAATTTCGTCCCAATGCGACAGGTGGCAAACGCCTGTTCTTGCAGGAAGGTGAGTTCGAGCAACCTGAACTGCGCTACACCTTGTCAGCCGATTGGATGATGGATGTGTGGTCTGCGGCGGTTGCGCTTAACTACATTGGTGAATTTGATGGCAGTGCAGATGCAGGCTTTGGTGATAAAACGGTAGATTCATTTGTAACCGTTGACGCCACGCTTAACTTCACGGGTATTGAGAACACTACGTTAACACTAGGTGCCACCAACCTGTTTAACGAAGAACCTCCGTACAGCCATCATGACTTCTTTGGTTATGTGAATACGGTACACAGTGGTCAAGGACGTTTTGTGTACGCTAAAGCATCGTACAAGTTCTAAAAATAAACGCGCTTGATATGACGTAAACGGGGCTGAAAAGCCCCGTTTTTATTTCCGTCAATACTGAGGCAAATAAAAAAGCATCAGCGTGCAAACTGAGGACAGTGAAAACCCCTTGATAAAGCGTTGTTGAAAAAGGGGCTTATGCAATCACTTTCAACCGTAGTGAAATACGGCGTCAACGCAGCATCCCCGGCCTTTACACTTAAAATAACTCAGGGAAGGGCCACCAACGAAGCAAAAAGTCGTCAGCTTACTGAATCGAAGGCATCCAGCATAGGTGGTTTTGTGCGGATAAACTGCTCAGGCTGTGGTTTCTTACCCGCTACGTCTTTGCGAACCTTTATAAAATAGCTTCGCGAAGGTTAAGCCACCTATCGCCCCCGACAAGCATTGCAGGGCAAACCCTAACGGCTCCCTGGCCCCGGCAATCAAGGTCACATCCAAGATGGGTTGCATGGTAATGAGTACAGTCAAAACAGCGGTAGCGCCACCAATAAAGGCAAGCAGTTTTGGGGCTATAATAAACTTTGCAAAAAGCACCACCACAAGCATGGCGATAAACAGGGCAAACGCAATAACAGGCGCATACGTGGGTAACAGCCCCCATATATCCTGAAACGACGTGCTTAACCAGTTGGCTACACTTATCTTCACATCAATGTCGAGTAAGCCAATTAACACCATTTGCGTATGCATTATTGAAGCAAGAACAAACGCTACGGTGGAGCCAATGAGCCAGGCTTTAAGAAACTGAATAGAATTAGCCATATCAAGTTTACCAAGCGATAATTGTTCTATCATTCCACGGTGTTTGGGTAATCACAAGTTTTTAAGAAGGGACGAATGAGACGATTTAGCGAAGTGACCAGATCAATGCAAATATTTTTGCTGCTTGCCAGCATGTTTAGCGGAATGCAAGCCTCTGCAGATGGCGTCGTACACATTAGCCCGATTGCAGATAAACTTCACCGCCCCTGGTCGATGGTTCAGCTGCCCGATGAAGGATGGCTGATCACGCTGCGAGGAGGGCAGTTAGTAAAAGTTAGCGCTGAGGGGGAAAAGCAAACAAAAATTGATTTGAATTTGCCCGGCTTATTTGCTGAAAGCCAAGGGGGATTACTGGACTTTGCTTTAGCGCAGGACTACGCGTTATCAGGCACGGTGTTACTTACCTATAGCCAGGGTAATAAAGATGCCAATCGGCTAGTCGTGGCGCGCGCAAAATTTATCAATGACACCCTCTCTGATCTTAAAATTATTCTTAAGGTGACGCCAGACAAAGATACGCCTGTGCATTATGGGGGCAGGTTGCTGGCACTGCCTGATGGAACCTGGCTGGTGACCTCTGGTGACGGATTTGACTATCGAGAACAGGCACAAGTCAAAGACAGTTTGCTGGGTAAAGTGCTGCATTTTAGAGAAGACGGCTCTGCTCCGCAGGATCCCCCTTTTTCCACATCACCGCTGGTGTTCACGTTGGGTCATAGAAATCCTCAGGCACTGATTTATGATGAGCGGACGGGGAATATTGTTTCGCATGAACATGGCCCTGATGGGGGGGACGAAATTAATATTTTAACCAAAGGAAAAAACTATGGGTGGCCTGTCACTACCTATGGTAAGGATTATTCAGGTGCACGAATTTCGCCTTTCGAAACCTATCCTGGGATGGAGCAACCCGCCGTTAATTGGACACCTTCTATTGCCCCGTCCGGCATGGCACTTTACCGAGGAGAGCAGTTTGCTGAATTAGAGGGAAAAATGCTGGTTACCACCCTAAAGGATCAATCTTTATATGCGGTAGATTTAGAGGCTCAACCACCTACCTCTACTAAAATATTTCCGCAGCTTAAACAACGCCTGCGAGATGTAAAGATTGACAATAAAGGGGCTATCGTCATTTTAACGGATGGTGCCAACGCCCAGCTGCTGAAAATTCAGCGGCGCAACCGTAAAAGTGATTAATAAGTAAGCGATACATACGCTGAATAGCGGCTATAAAGCGCATTAAATGGATTCAAATTTAACTTTGGCGGATAACCCGTTATAATTCCGCCGTTTTATTGAATTCCTGTAGCAAGACCGACATTTACACAGGATTAACCATGAGGAAGATATCGTGTTAGAAGATTATCGCAAACACGTTGAAGAACGTGCTGCTGAGGGGATCCCTCCTAAACCATTGAATGCAGAACAGGTCGCAGGTTTAGTTGAGTTGTTGAAAAACCCTCCCGCCGGAGAAGAAGAAACTTTATTAACCCTTCTTTCCGAGCGCGTTCCTCCAGGTGTGGATGAAGCCGCGTACGTTAAAGCTGGTTTCTTAAGTGCTATCGCTAAAGGTGAAGATAGCTGCCCACTGATAAGCAAAGAAAAAGCGATCGAACTGTTAGGCAACATGCACGGTGGTTATAACATTGCCACTATGGTTGAACTGTTGGATGACAAAGAGCTAGCACCATTGGTAGCGAAAGAGCTTAAACATACGTTGCTCATGTTTGATGCGTATCATGATGTGGAAGAAAAGCATAAAGCCGGTAACGAACATGCTACTGACGTAATAAAGTCATGGGCAGAAGCTGAGTGGTTCACTTCACGCAAGAAGATGGACGACAAAATGACCTACACCGTGTTTAAAGTAACCGGTGAAACCAATACTGACGATTTGTCGCCGGCTCCCGATGCATGGTCACGCCCTGACATCCCACTGCATGCGTTGGCCGCATACAAGATGACTCGCGATGGACTCGAGCCAGAAGAGCATGGCGTTAAGGGGCCGATGAAGCAAATTGAAGACATTAAATCTAAAGGCCACCCCGTTGCCTTTGTGGGTGATGTTGTAGGGACAGGTTCATCGCGTAAATCTGCGACGAACTCAGTTTTATGGTTCTTTGGTGAAGACTTACCAGGTGTGCCTAACAAGCGTGGCGGTGGTGTGTGTATTGGTAGCAAAGTTGCGCCAATTTTCTTCAACACCATGGAAGATGCGGGTGCTTTAGTATTTGAAGCAGACGTAGAAAAAATGGAAATGGGCGATGTGATCGACATTTACCCCTACGAAGGCAAAATTACTAACCATGAGACGGGTGAAGTATTAGCTGAGTATAGTTACAAATCAAAAGTTATTCTGGATGAAGTTCGCGCGGGTGGCCGGATTAATCTGATCATCGGACGAGGCCTGACGGATAAGGCGCGCGAAACATTAGGTCTGGGTCCCACAGATTTATTCCGTAAGCCTGAGCAACCCAAAGACACAGGTAAAGGCTTTACCCTGGCCCAGAAAATGGTAGGGAAAGCGTGTGGGGTCGAAGGCATTCGCCCTGGCACTTACTGTGAACCTAAGATGACCACAGTGGGTTCTCAGGATACCACAGGACCAATGACACGTGATGAGTTGAAAGATCTCGCCTGTCTTGGCTTTACCGCTGACTTGACGATGCAGTCTTTCTGTCACACCGCAGCCTATCCTAAGCCGGTGGATATTGAAACTCAGCACACACTACCCGATTTTATTATGAATCGTGGCGGTGTCTCGCTGCGTCCTGGGGACGGTATTATTCACAGCTGGCTAAACCGGATGTTGCTTCCTGACACCGTTGGCACAGGTGGTGATTCGCATACGCGCTTCCCATTAGGTATCTCATTCCCGGCAGGTTCGGGTCTGGTGGCTTTTGCAGCCGCTACGGGTGTTATGCCATTGGATATGCCAGAATCCATCCTGGTTCGCTTTAAAGGTAAAATGCAACCGGGCATTACCTTACGTGACCTGGTCCACGCCATTCCGCTGTATGGCATTAAACAAGGTTTATTGACTGTCGAGAAGAAAGGTAAAATTAACGCCTTCTCTGGCCGTGTACTTGAAATCGAAGGTCTTGAACACTTAACTGTTGAACAGGCATTCGAATTATCAGACGCGTCTGCTGAGCGCTCTGCAGCCGGTTGTACCATTAACTTGTCTGAAGAGTCTATCGCTGAGTACTTAAGATCGAACATCACCATGCTACGCTGGATGATCAACGAAGGTTACGGTGATCCACGTACCCTTGAACGTCGAGCGCAAAAGATGGAAGAGTGGTTAGCAAAACCTGAACTGATGCGTGCTGACGCGGATGCAGAATATGCAGAAGTCATTGAAATTGACCTTGCTGACATAAAAGAACCTATCGTATGTTGTCCGAATGATCCAGATGATGCGAAAACTCTGTCAGAAGTAGCAGGTGATAAGGTTGATGAAGTGTTTATCGGTTCGTGTATGACTAACATTGGACACTTCCGTGCAGCGGGTAAATTGTTAGAGCAATTTAACAAAACCTTACCAACGCGTCTGTGGATTTCTCCTCCTACTAAGATGGATAAAGCACAGTTGATGGAGGAAGGCTATTACAACATATATGGCCGTGTTGGCGTACGCACCGAAATGCCGGGCTGTTCATTATGCATGGGTAACCAGGCGCGAGTAGACGCAGGCACCACGGTATTGTCAACTTCCACGCGTAACTTCCCTAACCGTTTAGGTGACGGAGCCAATGTTTACCTCACATCAGCTGAATTAGCTGCAGTGGGTGCAATTGTTGGTCGTATCCCAACGGCTGAAGAGTACATGGAATATGCGAGTAAAATCGATTCGATGGCGGGTGAGGTGTATCGTTATCTGAACTTTGACAAAATTGAAAGCTTTAAGAAAGCCGAAGATGATGCCAAAGCGAGGATCATTCCCACCCTGAATGTTGCGTAACTAGCCCTATAACGTAGCGCAACAACACATTTAAAGAGCCGGGCCTTAGGGTACCGGCTCTTTTTATATCAGCCGGGGATGATGCTACGCTTATTAAATTGATAGGCTATATAGTAAGTAGAAATCAGAATTCGGACAGGCACTTCACAAAGTCTTAAGCCAGTTGCACCATTAAAAATTGCAACGGTGTTGCGCGGCGTAAGTCTGCTTTAATGCAAAGTCCGATATTGGAAAGCAAAAAACCGATGTGTATCGCTAACTTGGACTCTGTTGGGCGCTGCCACATGATGCTCGCAGGATGACATTCCTAACGCCCGGGTTAAATGGGTGCACTTACAAAACAGTGCGAGCGGCAATGGCTTTTTTCTTTCGACTGCACTGGAAAATACTATGCTGAGGTATTCGATAAAATGAGAAAGAATAATATGGAAAAACGGTCATTTTTCGCTATTGTGCTAGTGGCAATGCTGGCGGTGGGGATCCCACAGGTCGGTGCTGACAATGTTCAGTTTGATACCGCCACAGTGATAATTTTCGGCGAAAGGTTTGCAGTAGAATATGCGCATTCGCCAGCGCAGCGCGCGCAAGGGTTGATGTTTAGAAAATCCTTATGTGAAGATTGCGGGATGTTATTTTATTTTACCCCTCATCGAAAGGTGGGAATGTGGATGAAAAACACTTACATTCCTCTGGATGTGGCGTTTATCGATGAAGAAGGGGTGATCACCGATATAAAAGCAATGCAGCCTCATGATTTAAATACAACCATGTCATCTAAGAAGGTCGCTTATTCACTGGAAATGAATCAGGGATGGTTTAAGCAACATAATGTCAAAGTAGGCGACACGATTAAGATTGATATTTCAGGCGCACAATAGCGTGCACGCATATAGGAGAAAGTGGTGTCAAAAGCATTAACCATAGCGAAATTTGGTGGAACCAGTGTGGCTAATTACGAGGCAATGCAAAATTGTGCACGTATCGTCACCAACAATTTATCTACTCGAATTGTGGTCGTAAGTGCGGCTGCAGGCGTCACCAATTACTTGGTTCAGCTCGCTCATACACCTTTGACTCAGCAGCAAATCGAAGAGGTTTGTGCGGCAATCACTAAAATAGAACTGACTATCCTGGAAAAGTTACCCAACGCGGTGTCTATTCAACCCAAGCTGGATGACTTATTGGCAGAATTACGCATGCTAGCTTTCCATGAAGAGATTTTGAAGCGAGACGATCTAAAAGATCAATTATTGTCGCTTGGTGAACGTATGTCGTCTTTATTGTTTGCCGAAGTGTTATTAGAGCAAGGCAAGCATGCGATTAATTTTGATGTAAGAAAAGTACTAAGAACGGATAGCGAATTTGGCCAAGCCGCACCCAACCTGGAGAAAATTGCTGAGCAAGCAGAAGCGTATCTTCGTCCTGAATTAGATAATGCTATCGTCGTCACCCAAGGCTTTATTGGTGCAGATGAAAAGGGCAGAACGACCACCTTAGGACGGGGTGGATCCGATTTTACCGCGGCTTTACTGGCAGAAGGAATGCGCGCTGAAATCTGTGAAATATGGACCGATGTTAACGGCGTCTTCACTACTGATCCGCGCATCACTGCGGCCGCCAGACCTTTACCAGAATTAAGCTTTGAAGAAGCGGCCGAAATGGCTACCTTCGGTGCCAAAGTACTCCATCCGGCAACAATGGAACCCGCTTTACGTAAAAATGTGCGAGTTTTCGTCGGATCCAGTAAAGAACCTGAGAAAGGTGGCACCTGGTTGGTGAAAGATTGCCAACAGGAGCCGTCATTCAGAGCAATTACCCGCCGCAAAGAGCAGGTGATGGTAACGGTTAAAACACCTAAAATGATGTATGCCCAAGGCTTTCTACAACAGGTGTTTGCGATCATTGCAAAACACAAGTTAAGCGTAGACCTGGTCACCACGTCTGAAATTGCGGTGTCCTTCACACTGGATAATCCGGCCAATTCGGTGGCCCATCGGCTTAACAAAGAAACTATCGCTGAGCTGGAAACAATCTGTGAAGTAAAAGTGGAAGAAGGTTTCGACCTGGTCACTGTGGTGGGTAACCATATGCACTCAGCGAAAGGTGTATCCAGTCAAATCTTCGCAGCGGTTACCGATTTTAATCTGCGCATGATCTGTTTTGGGGCGAATCCTCACAACATTTCATTTCTTGTCAATGAAAATGACAGTTCAGAAATTGTGAAGGTGCTTCACCAGGCGCTGTTTGAAACGGAACGATAAAATACGTAAATGACGCGCGGCTTTTACTCACCCTTGGCTGCGCTATTTTCTTCCATTATAGCCAACCTGCGTTTTCCTGATATGGCTTGTCAAACGTGATCGCTTTCACCACAGTTTAATTCAAAAGTTGGCAGGGCTATGTAAATGCTAGAATTGGGATGAAAGGTTAGATGTGCTTGTTCGCCGGAAGTCAGAAGTTTGTAATCGACGGCCGTTAAGGCGAACTATCTGGGCAAAGTAGTATATGCCACTTTGCCCGGTTTAAATGCTTACACTTTAAATTGGCGAATAGACTGTTGCAGTTCCTCGGCAAGGCGTGCAACTTCGTGGCTGGAATCTGACGTTTGCTGGGCGCCTGCAGTAGTTTCTTCCGCAATCCCGACAATCGTTTCCAGCTTCTCACTGATCTCTTGTGAAACCGTATTCTGTTCGCGTGCCGATTGCTCGATTTGTGAACTGACATCATGAGCTTTATGCACGGCGTCAGAGATGACATCCAATGCCTTGGTTGCGCGTTCCGTTTGCTCAACACACACAGCCGTTTGTTCTTTACCCTGGTTCATTACAGCCACCGCTTTTTCAGCGCCCGCCTGCAATACTTCAATCATGGAGTTGATTTCCTGGGTAGATTCCTGCGTACGGCTGGCCAATGTTCTTACTTCATCAGCAACTACCGCGAAGCCACGACCCTGTTCACCGGCACGAGCAGCCTCAATGGCGGCATTAAGCGCAAGCAGGTTAGTTTGATCGGCAACGCCTCTAATCACATCCAGAATACCCCCGATGCTGGCACTATCTTGATGAAGCTTATTAATCACGTTTGCCGCTTCTTCAACATCTTTGGCCAATATTTCGATAGTATTGCGGTTATCAAGCGAAATCTTACGTACATTTTCTGCTTCTGCATCAGCATGGCGAATTTGATTTAAGGTATCTTCGGCATTATGCATGACCAGTTGTGAGGTTGAATGCATTTCCGTAGTGGCAGTGGCAACTTGGGCAATCTGCGACTTCTGGTCCTGGATGGAATGGGTGGTTTGAGCGGTAACCGCTGAGGTTTGCTCAGACGCTGCCGCTAACTGCTCAGCGCGCGTATTAATACCCGCGATCAGTTCCTTTAAGTTACTGATGAGTTTATTTATATTGAATGCCAGTTGACCAAATTCGTCCTTTGAACGGATATCAAGCTTCTGGGTGAGATCGCCCGATGAGGCGACGTTCAAGAGTTCATTAACGCGGTTAAGCGGTCGCGTAATCGCAATAACCGTAAAGTAACCAATGGCAGCACCAATAGCTAGCGCTATAAGCACTACGATGATGACAAACATGTTGCCCCTGGCTACCTCTGAATTAACCCGCTCTTCAAGCTCCGAGGCTTTTTCTTCTGCTAACGAAAGCAATTTGGCTAATTCAACCACGGCCTGTTGAATATTCTCATCAGACTTGTTCAACGCCACTTCTGAAGCGTTTCTGTTTTCGATACGTTCTACATGAAGCTTCAGTACACCATCAGAGCCGGTTACCGCATCAAGCGCATTGTTCACCAGATCGTTAATCTCAGCTAAGGAACCATCAGCCTCTTCACCCTGCGCAGCGGCATTCATGGTGTTTAAGCGCTCTTTTACATTGTCGACTACAAGATTTACTTCGTTACCCAGCGTTTGTGCTCTGATCAACGTGTCAGTTTTGATATATTCTGTAGTAGCGGTTAACAGTGACAGCAAAGATGTTTCAAGAGTACTACCGATTTCTGCAGCAGCTGAAAGGTTTTCGCTGTTGCGAACGGAGTCCAAATCGCTGAAGTCCAAAATATAGGTGGCAGCATCATCGGCGCCATCTTCGGCATCGCCCATTTTGTCAGTAATTCTATTTCGCAGTGTCATAAAGGCACGACGATTATCGTACATAGTTTCAACATTACTAACGTAGTTGTCATAAGACGCTTTTACATTGGTTAATGTCGCTCTTAGCGCTTCATCATTTGCTACGGCCGTAGCTAACTGGGCATATTCTTCCTCAAACTCTTCTTTCCCCCGGCTGTATGCCTGGTACTTCTCTTCAAGTTTGTCGAGACTTTCTTCAATATAGGCTTCGAAGGTGATTCTGCCCATATTTAAAAAACTGGCCTTTAATGAGTTACTGCCATCCAGGGTGGGAATAGCAAGCGTGTTGACTTCTTCAGTAGCAGAGCCAACCGAGTTGAGGTTATACAATGAAGATATGCTGATAACGATCAACAGCAAACACATGGTAATAAAACCACCGATAATTCGCATTGCAACAGTAACTTTCATCGACACCCCTCTGTGGCCTATTCTTCGTTGGCATTCATAGCCAACGGGCTTCTTAAATTAAGTTCAATTCTGACAAAAAAAGACGAAAACTTCACTACTTCTGTTCGCTTATTTTGACAATTAGGTATGGAACTTGAAAACTCCCACACAATTTATCGACATTCCCACGGCATACTTTACCAATGACTGGATAAAAAAAGTTATCTTTATTGATATCAAATTAAGATTTATTGCTGGTTTCTATACCTACGCTGCATTTATCGCGATAAATTCGGCCGTTTCCAGACGTAGTGCTGTCATTTTTTTGCCCCAAACATAACCCGTGTCTAAACCAATATATTGAGTAGACGAAGTTTGACCGTTTAATGCAGCCCAATGCCCAAACACTATTCTTTCCGTGGTGAGCGAGCGGTTGTTAAGCTTAAACCATGGGGTTAATTCCTCAGGCGCATCACTAGGGTGCCCGCTGTTTTCAAAATCAAGCTGATTTGACGCATTGAGATATCTCATTCGCGTACACGCATTCACGATAAATCGTTGTCGCTCTACGCCAAAGAGAGCAGAGGACCATTTGCGAGGTTCGCAGCCATACATATTCTTTAGCAGTGAACGCCAGTCTTCGCTACACAAAATTTCACTAATCTCGTCACTGTGGTTAAGAAGATCATCCACTGACCAGAATGGGTATAAGCCGGCATGGACCAACACGGTATCGGGGTCCAGTCTGTGTGCTAAGGGAAAATGACGAAACCAATTTACAATAGCGGGCAATTTTGGGCTATTCAGCAACGGCCCAAGTTTGTCACTTTTCCTGGCTTGTTTCAGGCCTTGTGATACGGCTAGAAAATTCAGATCATGATTGCCAAGTACAGCGTGAAAATGGTCGCCCAAACTCATTAAATACTCCGCGGTGCCGAGGGAGTCAGGCCCTCGCCCTATAAGATCCCCTACCGCATAAAGATGATCTCGATGGGGGTTAAAACCCGCTTCGCTGAGTAACTTTTTTAAGCCAGGCAAACATCCCTGAATATCTCCCACTATTAAACTTTGTCTCGTCATAATTAGAGTAAACTTTTAATTTTTACTTTAGTGGATGGATGTATTGTCAATTGAGAATATTCGGCACAGCAAGGCTAAAAACATCAATCGGTACGCGGAATAATGATTTATCTTCCCGTTGCATTTCATAATAACCCTGCATACTACCGACGGGACAATCAATAATAGCTCCGCTGGTGTATTCAAATTGTTCACTGGGTTTTATTAGCGGTTGTTTTCCCACCACCCCAGCGCCTTCTACTTCCATTGACTTGCCGTCAGCATCACAGATTAGCCAATAGCGATTTAATAACTTAACCGGTTCGTTACTTAAATTAGTGATGGTGACGTGGTAAGCGAATGCATATTTTTGCTCATCGCTGGCAGGGTGATCCGGCAGATAATGCGCATGCACCTTCACAATGACCGTGGGCTGAGAGATATCGTCCATTACATCTCCTTGTTGTATACGAAATTAGCTAGCTGACCGAAGTCCGCTAATGAAAGCGTTTCGGCTCTGGCGGTTGGGTCCAGTCCCAATGACAGGATTTCTTCTTCAGTCACAGAGTCCTTCAGACTATTACGGATGGTTTTTCTTCTTTGGTTAAACGCCTGTGCACAAATTCTCTCAAGAATATTGACCGAATTAACTGATATTGGTGGAGTCCGGTGAGGAATAAGTCTCACAATAGCGGAGTCCACTTTCGGTGGAGGAACAAATGCATGGGGTGGAACCTCTAATACCGGCATCACCTGGCAATAATACTGCGCCATTACCGATAAGCGCCCATAGCTTTTAGAGCCGGGCCCCGCTGCTAAACGATTGACGACTTCCTTTTGCAGCATAAAATGCATATCGGCGATGCAATTCGCAAAATCAAAAAGGTGAAACATCAACGGCGTGGAAATGTTATAGGGTAAATTGCCGAAAACTCTTAATGGCACGGATGGCTCAGGGAGACTGGAAAGGAGCGCTTCAAAATCCAGTGTCAGCGCATCTTGCTCCACTACATTCAATTTGTTGGCATGAAAAGGGTGGTGACGTAAGCGTTTGGCGAGATCGCGATCAAGCTCTACTACGGTTAACGCAGAAACCTCTTCACACACTGGTTCGGTGAGTGCACCTAAACCGGGACCTATTTCTACTAAGTTTTCACCTTCTTTGGGAGCAATGGCGGCAACAATTTCGCCAATGACATGCTCATCATTCAGAAAGTTCTGGCCGAATCGTTTGCGGGCGGTATGCCCTAAGTGTGTTTTGTTCATTTTTTCTGATTAGCTAATTCAATTGCTTTGCTTAAAGCTTGTTGGAAACTTCCTGTATCTGCCTTTCCGCTACCCGCTAAGTCTAGCGCTGTACCATGGTCTACAGAAGTGCGAATGAAAGGTAAGCCTAGCGTAATGTTTACCGATGCACCAAATCCTTTAAATTTTAAGACTGGCAGACCTTGGTCATGATACATGGCAAGTACTACATCGGCCTGTTCGAGATACTTAGGTTGGAAAATCGTATCCGCTGGCAAGGGGCCGCTTATCAACATGCCTTGCTCCCTCAACTCATCCAGTGCCGGAGATATGACATCAATCTCTTCCCGCCCCAAGTGCCCATCTTCACCAGCATGGGGGTTTAGGCCGCAAACAAACAAGTGTGGTCGCGGGACACCAAATTTCGTCCTGAAGTCGTGGTCAATAATGCGGATAACATTGTGTAAACGGTCACGGGTAATTGCTTTAGAGACATAGGCAAGGGGTATATGGGTCGTCGCGAGTGCTACATTGAGCCCAGTGGTGGCGAGCATCATAACGACATCAGCCGTGTGCGACTGGTGAGCAAAAAATTCTGTGTGCCCACTAAATGAGATGCCGGATTGGTTAATAATGCCTTTATGTACCGGTCCTGTCACCACCGCATCAAAATGCCCCTGCATATTGGCTTCACAGGCCAGACGCAAAGTTTCGACCACGTAGTGACCATGCTCGGGATTTAATGTACCCGGTTGGACGGTCCCTACGAGGGGAACGTCGTGAATTATAAGCGAACCGGCTGCGGCCGGCGTGACATCATCAGTGTCATAAGGGAGAAGCGTTAAGGGTAGGTCAAGCTGCCTGGCCCGTTCGCGCAGCATAGTGGCATTTGCAAAAATAACAAGCTGTGCGGGCCAGGCTTGCTGCGCTAATGCAATAATAAGATCGGGACCAATTCCTGCTGGTTCGCCAGGGGTGACCGCAATTCTCAATGGTTTCATAAGCCGTTTACGCTCTACTCAACCACTTCAATGTAGGCTTGGTCGCGCATCTCTCTTAACCAGGCTTCGGTTTCTTCCTGGAACTTACGGTTGTAGAGAAGTTGATACGCTTTGTCTTCTTTACGTTTCTCTGTGGCATCATCAATTCGGCGCTCAAGAAGTTCAATCAGGTGCCATCCATGTACTGAACGAATGGGATCACTCATTTCATTCGGTTCAAGCGAAGCAAGCGCATCCCTAAATGCGGGGACGTAAATAGTCGGGTCAGCCCAACCCAAATTACCGCCTTTAAGCGCTGAGCCTGGATCTTCCGAATGCTCTTTGGCAAGGTCGGCAAATGTTGCTTCGTTGTTTTCGATTTGACGTTTGAAATCAATCAACATCTTCTTAGCTTTATCTTCACTTAAAATAATAGAGGGCTTGATAAGAATGTGACGTGCATTGACCTCTTCAACGGTAACCGTCTCTATACCGCGGGTATCCAGAATTTTTAAAATATGAAAACCCGCGCCACTGCGGATAGGCCCTATCAATTCGCCTTTCGCTTTACCTTGTACCGCTTCTGCGAAAAGTGTTGGCATGGCATTAATATTCATCCAGCCCATGTTACCGCCTTCTAAAGCATTCGTGCCTGAAGAAGAGGCAATCGCAATTTTGGCAAAATCAGACCCATTGTTGAGAAGCTCTAACACCCTATCAGCTCGGTCTCTCGCCGCCGCCACATCTTCATCGGTGGGCTGTGATGGGAAACCTATCAATATATGACCAAGTTCATATTCCGCCTGCTCGGCACCTTGTTGATCTATCAGTTTGGTTAATGCTTCAATTTCCTGAGCAGTAATGTAAACCCGACGGCGCACATTCGCACGGCGCACTTCACCCATGATCAACTCTTCGCGTACGTTCTCACGGTAGCTATCATAACTTATTCCATTTTGTTGTAGCTGCTGGCGTAAATCAGCCAACGTGGCATTTTGATCCTTGGCGATGTTTTGAATGGTTTGTTCCAATTGGGGATCACTAATTTGAATACCCATTCGGTCAGCCATCTGCATTTGCAAACTTTTCATGATCAAACGTTCGATTGCCTGGGTGCGTAAAGCCAGATCAGAAGGAAGTGATTGGTTATTGGCTTCGGCATTTCGCTTTACTTCGTTGACCAATGCATTTATTTCACTTTCCAGAATAACTCCCTTATCAACGATAACGGCAACTTTATCCAGCGGCGTTTCCTGTGCTATTGCAGCAGTAATAAAAAACACACCCGCTAAGAGCACTTTACTGATGAACTTCATAATTTCTCTTTTCGTTGGTTAACTTTACAGCGTCCTAACCTGTGCGGAAGCTACGTAAAAACTAATTTAAACTATATGGCTGGCGATAGCCAAACATGCCTTCTTCAAGCATGCTTTTTGAGGACTTCGAAGACCCCATACCTTTAAAAATAAATTGTAAGGAAATTCCAGAATCAAACTCGCCGGTGGTACGGCTCCCATCCACGGTCACGCGATTACTCAAGTGTCGTTGCCCTACCAGTCTGACTGCCCAACAACACGACTCATACTGAAGGCCAAAAAAGCTCTCCACACTTCGATCAAGGGACAAGTCACGGTAGGTTCGTCCTACCCAATGTAATGTATCGGTAATTGGCCAACTGGCCAGTATGCCAACCTGGTCGATTTGCTCGCCAGACAACTGACGTATATATCGATGGGTGAGCTGCACGACACTTTTGGCATCGCGTCGGTACTCAATACTGGTGCTATTGCGTTCAACTTTGTCAGTTTGCGTGGCAATTTGAACATCTGTATGCATAAACCAGCGTGAACCTAATTGCCAATCCAATTCTGCTGCCAGCGCAGAGCGGTTTTTATCTTTCACCGCCGCCAACACTTTATTTTCGTCAAGATAGAATATCTGACCTACGCTAATCACAAATTGTTCCCGGTCAGCCCCATCAAGTATTCGTGAGGTTAACCCTACAGTAAACTGATTATTGTCACTTATCCTGTCAAGGCCGGTGAATTCCTGTCCTCTGAATAAGCCATCCACATCAATCAGAAGAGGAGCGGTATCATATCGACCGATCATCGTTTGATCTTCATAAGACGTGTAAAGATACTGTAATTTTGGTTCGAGCGTCATTGTGGTGTCTTGATCAAACCACTGCTGCTGGCGTTCAAAATACAGCGCCCCAAACATTCTAAATTGCCCCAGCGTACGGTTTACCTCATCCTCTAAATCGGTATTGTCGATATTTTCTTGCTGATAGTAGGTATTAAGCAGCGTTGCTTCCGCACTCAATTCTCCCCACACTTGCCTATATGGCAGGGTCAGGGTAGGAGCCACATGCCACCTGAAAGCTTCAGGTCTTTCCTGAGCCGTACTATCAAAATACGCCAGTTCTGAATCAAATGAAAATTCAAAAAAAGGGCCTAGTTCTCGCATATAGTTAAGACGGAATTCTGGTAAGGCTCGATAACTGTCCCCGCTATCTCCTAGCGTAACAAAATCCAGTACACGGAAATCCATGAGTAAATTATCGGAAAAGTAATCCAAGCTGGCTGTTCGATATAAGTGGGTATCTGCACGGGTATAAAAATCAGAGCCAAGGTCGATAATGTAGTTATCATCGCTCACACCATTGATATCAGCGTTGAGTATCCAGTTTTCGGTTAACTCACCCTGATGATAATAGCGGTAAAACCACCTATCTGCCGGGATGGTCAGCTCATTGTCGTCAGCTAAATATTCAACATTTAGCTGACCATAGCTTTGCGACGTCAAATACCGAAATTCATTTTTTAATTGCACTCCCCTGCGCGTCATGAAGCGTGGAGAAGTGGTCAAATCGTAATTGGGAGCAATGTTCCAATAGAAAGGTTGTTCATAATCAAAACCTGTTCTGGAAGAACTGCTTATCTCGGGAAACAACAATCCGGTTTGGCGCTGATCGCTCACCGGGAAGGCAAAGTAAGGTAAGTAAAGTACAGGTATGCCACCCACATAAAAGCGTGTACTTTTTGCCTGCCCCCATGCAGTGCCTTTTTCAATACTGATTTCTGACGCTTCGATATGCCAGTCGGGGCTTCCCAGAGGACACGTAGTAAAGCTAACGTCGGATAGTATCAGCCCGCGCCCACGGTTTAACTGAATTTGTTGAGCTGCACCGTGACCAGGTTGTCCATTTAGTTGATATTGGCTGTTTTCAATTTGCAAAGATTGCTTGATAGAGTCTATCGATATGGCATCACTGGTTACGTTTAAATCCATATCCTGATAGGTAACATCGCCACTGGCTTCAAGCATCCTGCCATTCTTACTCACCTTGGCTTGCTCTGCATGTATTGCTGCACGATCCGAATAAATACTGACATTGCCAGTGAACTCAGCTAACTGTTTACTAACGATTTGCGCATAGTCCGACTCCACTTTGACATGCCCTTGCGGTTGGAGTATTAGCGGCTCAGAGGGTAAAGTAGAGACAGGACAAAGTGTATATTCCTCGCTATTTTCATCTAAAGACGTATTTGACTGTGCGAATACGGGAGCCTTTAATAAAAAAGTGAGCAAGATTATTGGACGAAGAATATTCATGTAAAGGTGAGTGGCCTGCATTAACGCCGTAACCTGAGTATCAAGTTACATTCTTTTTATTCATTAAACGATACTAAGCGCCAATTCTAAGCACTTCTTTCACAATTACCAACCATCTTTGCTTAAAATTAGGCGTAAATACTGAAATAGTTGGATATTAGTGAAATATTACGATGCAAAGTCTGAAGAATAAGAATTTGGCTTGCTTATCCTGTTTTGGAACTTTATAACAGCTAACTTAAAGAAAGTACGAAATATAGAGTAGGAGAGTTATTGAATGCCGTATTGGGGAAAAATCCTTGGGTTAGTGTTTGGGTTCATGTTCTTAAAAATTCCTGGTGCCATCCTTGGATTACTCATTGGCCATTTTTTTGATCGCGCCTACAGTCAAGATTTCAGTCAATTAGGTGGTTTTGGACGTTTTTTCACTGATCAGAACTCATTAAAACAACAAGCTATTTTTTTTCACAGTCTATTTGCTTCGTTAGGACACTTGGCAAAAGCGGATGGCAAAGTCACCGAGCATGAAATCCAAGTTGCCACTGCCTTAATGGATGAAATGCAATTAACCGGGGAGGCGAGAAAGGAGGCTCAACAAGCCTTTAGAGAAGGTAAGTCAGCCGACTACCCCATCGTCGACACCTTAAAAAGCCTATATGAAAACTGTCACGGCAGACGGGATATTTTGCAGGTTTTTCTGGAAATCCTGATTCAATCGGCTTTTGCCGATGGTAATCTGACCCCACAGGAATACCAGGTATTAGAAAAGGTAGCCAAACCTCTTGGCTTTAAAAGAAGAGATCTGGAGTACCTGGTATCAATGTTTGAGGCTGAAGTCAGATTCAGGCACCGGGGCGAAAAGCGTCAACATCAGCATCAGCCGTATACGGAACAGCAATCGGTGGAGGATGCCTATCGCATTCTAGGGGTGTCTGCCAGCGACGACGAAAAAACCATTAAGCGGGCATATCGTAAACGTATGTCGGAACACCACCCTGATAAGCTGGTTTCCAAGGGATTACCACAACAGGCTTTAGACATTGCAAAACAGAAAACCCAGGATATTCAGCAAGCCTACGAATTAATTAAACAGAAGCGCGGATTTTAACAAGATGCGGGAAAGGTCTTCACTTACAACAGCCAACGAAGCACATATTACTGAATTCATAGATATGTTATGGCTGGAAAAAGGATTAAGCGACCATACTCAGCAAAGTTATCGAACCGACTTAACTCAGCTCGCTTTATTTTGCCAACAAAAGGGATTAGACGATATCACCATCGTTGAACAGCCACACTTGCAGGATTTTTTACACTTTAGAGAGCAGCAGGGCATATCCGCAAGAAGCAGACAAAGAAGTTTGAGTGCGATGAAGGCTTTTTTTGTTTATCTGGTGACTGTGCATAAGCGTGCTGACAATCCCCTGTCCCGAACGCGTGGACCTAAGCTACCGCAAGCATTGCCGCACACCCTAAGCGAGCAGGAAGTTGAGGCGTTGCTGGATGCGCCTGAAACGGAAGATCCCATTCAATGCCGGGATCGTTGTATGCTCGAAGTGCTTTACGCCACAGGGCTTAGGGTAAGTGAGCTGATCGGTCTAAGAATGGGCCAGATCAGTACCCAGCAAGGAGTCGTTCGAGTAACGGGAAAAGGCAACAAAGAGCGTTTGGTTCCGCTTGGGGAGGATGCGGTGGATTGGTTAGCGACTTATTGTAAAACTGCGCGGCCAGAGTTGATTAAACATGCGACAGACTTGTTGTTCGTCAGTTTACGCGGGGGACAGATGACGCGCCAGACATTTTGGCATCGGGTTAAATATTACGCTCAAAAAGCAGGGATCACATCACGCCTTTCACCCCATACGTTAAGACATGCATTTGCCACCCACCTTCTTAATCATGGCGCAGATTTACGAGTGGTGCAGATGTTATTAGGCCATAGCGACTTATCAACCACCCAGATTTACACCCATGTTGCCAAAGAACGCTTACAAAATCTTATCCAACAACATCACCCCAGGGGATGAACGTCATTTAGTGCTGCACGCGACTGTGTTACTATTTGGAAAAGAGCTGAATGAAACATTCATTTAAATATCTGACGTCCCCGTCAATAGGAGAACATGTTTGAAAACGGTAATTAGCTTAATAGCGGCAATGTTTGCATTGGTTAGTTTAGCTTCATTTTCACAAGACGATGGTGTTAACGCTGTAACTGAAAAAGTTAAGAGTATCGGGCTTCAGGTAGAAGCTATTGCGGACGCACCTATCGAAGGGTTACTGCAAGTTACCACTGATCGCGGCCTGTTCTATATCACGCCTGATGGCAAGTATCTCATCCAGGGGCGCATCTTTAATGTCGATGAAGGCATGAAAAATGAAACAGAGGTTGCCCTGGCGCAAATGCGCCTGCAAGGTGTAAAGGAATTATCAGACTCTGTTATTGAGTTTAAGGCGAAAAACGAAAAACACGTGATTTACATTTTCACTGATACGACTTGCAGCTATTGCCGGAAGTTGCACAGTGAAATGGGACAATATAATGATGCGGGTATTACAGTTCGCTATTTAGCGTTCCCTCGAGCTGGATTAAATACCCAAAATCATCAGGATATGGTGTCGGTGTGGTGTGCTAAGAATCCACAAAAGGCCATGACCGATGCTAAGTCGGGCGATCCGGTAGCCAGCAAAAGTTGTGATAACCGGGTTGCGGAACATTTTGAACTTGGCCAGAAACTGGGGGTGACCGGGACACCCGCAATGATCCTGCCGTCAGGCATGTTAGTGCCAGGGTATCAACCAGCAGGCATATTAGCCCAAGCACTTAAGCAAAGTGAAAGTAAAAAGTAAAAAGTAACTCACTCCTTGTTATTGGGCGCAATGAAGTCTGTAGTAAGCGAAACCGAGGCGGCAAGCTTCAACCATTGAACGTGAAAAGTAAAAAAACTATATGAGTTTGTCAGTAGTGCGTCGCGTGAGCGAGCGTAAACCGTTAAGTGCCTCCCTGCACCCTGTCATTGACAGGGTGTATCGCAATCGAAATGTATCTTCCATTGACGAACTTGAAGTGGGTTTAAAGGCGTTAGCGCATTTCAATCTGCTAAAGGGTATTGATGATGCAACCTCGTTACTCAGTGCGGCGTTTAAAAATCAAAAGAAGGTAACGATCGTCGGTGATTTTGATGCAGATGGCGCCACCAGTACCGCTGTTTGTATGCTTGCCTTACGCGACATGGGGCTGGAAAATATTGATTATCTCGTGCCCAATCGCTTCGATTTTGGTTACGGATTGAGTGAGCCACTGGTTGAATTAGCAGCCCAGCAAGGTACCCAAGTCATTCTTACGGTGGATAGCGGAATTGCCTGTCATGCAGGGGTTGCCAAAGCGAACCAGTTGGGTATAGAAGTTGTGATTACTGATCACCATCTACCTGGTGATTCGTTGCCAAACGCTGCTGCCATTGTCAATCCCAATCAGCCTGGGTGTGCATTCCCATCGAAATCATTGGCAGGAGTGGGCGTAGCGTTTTATCTTATGCTGGCGTTGCGAGCCAGACTGGCCGATGACGAATGGTTTAACGGTCAAGGCATCACGCCGCCAAATCTTGCTGCGCTCCTTGATATCGTGGCGGTGGGAACCGTCGCCGATGTAGTGACGCTGGACAGCAACAACAGAATTTTAGTGCATCAGGGGTTACAGCGAATTCGCAGCGGACATTGCCGAGAAGGCATAAAGGCTCTGGTCGAAGTCGCCAATCGACAATTGAAGATATTAAATGCGTCTGATTTAGGGTTTGTGGTAGCACCCAGATTAAACGCTGCTGGCCGCTTAGATGATATGGGGCTTGGCATTGAATGTTTGCTTTGTACTGATGCCACGACCGCACGCATAGCCGCGGCGCGTTTGGATGAATTAAATCATGAGCGCAAGGCCATTGAGCAATCGATGCGTCAGGACGCCGAAAAAATCGTTGCTTCTTTTAGCCTTAATGAACAAATTCAAAAAGATGCGTTGGTTATTTTCCAGGAAGATTTTCACCAAGGTGTCATAGGCATTGTCGCTGGTCGGATAAAAGAACAGTTTGCCCTGCCTACCATTGCCTTTGCTAGACAGGACGAGGAAACCTTAAAAGGTTCGGCACGCTCGGTAAATGGTTTCCATATTCGTGACGTACTGGAAGAAGTCAGTTCGCGTTACCCTAACTTAATCAGCAAGTTTGGCGGCCACGCCATGGCGGCAGGCTTGAGTTTACCCTCCAAACACTTATCAGCATTTACCGAAGCTTTTCAGGCAGTGGCTCGCCCTTATATAGCGGCGCTACCAAAGAAGGACAGCATTTATTCTGATGGTGAATTAAGTGATAACGATTTTGATCTGTTGTTCGCGCATGAGTTAAACCAGGCCGGCCCATTTGGCCAAGGATTCGAAGCGCCACGTTTCGACGGGATCTTTGATTTGGTAGCACAACGACTGGTGGGTCAAAAGCATCTTAAATTTACGATACGTTTATCATCTGGACGGGAAGTGGATGGTATTGCGTTTAATATCGACTCGCAAGTATGGCCCGATAATAAGGTGACCAAAATACAACTGGTTTATCAACTTGATATCAATGTATTTAGAAATCAGGAGACGGTTCAGTTACTCGCGGAGCACATTTTTCCATATGCGTGATCCAGCTGAAAAATTATTAGCAAAACACCAGACACTAAACCATCTTCAAGACGCAAAGGTTAGCTCTCATGTACAACGGCAAGAGGACGACTGGTTTCGTCATACCCTGATGTTGGATGGATACGATGTGCCGTTTGTGTTTAGACGAAAACAAGGCTATGCCAGTTTGAAAGGGGCGAGAGTCAATTTAACTTATTACCGCCACACTGAAACGGTAGCTGGGATGGAATTTGAGATGATGAAAGTGGTACGGGTAAAGCGTAGCTAATGATAATGAGCAAAGATGCCTGCACCCAATTGGCTTAATGCCTGTATTTTACATCGAAGACCGTATCGAGAAACCAGCTACCTGGTTGACTTTTTTACGCTTGAATACGGCAAAATGTCGGCAGTAGCAAAAGGTGTACGCAACTCACGAAATGAGCGCAAAAGCTTACTTCAACCTTTTCAACCGTTACGAATTCAACTGACCGGTAAAAGTGAACTAAAAAACCTCACCCAATTAGAAGGGGCTTCGAAGGCTTTCTCACTTGGTGGATTTAACCTATTTTGTGCAATGTACTTAAATGAGGTGACAAACCGGGTATTGCAGCCCGAGTTGCCGGTCGGGGATTTATTCGAAGCCTATCAAAATGCACTGCAAGCATTGTCGGGCTTAAGTAATACGCCAACTGAAGAAGCGCAAATTATTTTACGAGAGTTTGAGTTTGCGCTACTCACCGAAATGGGTTTGCTAGTAGATTTGAGTGTGACTACCGATTCAGGTTTACCGGTACATTCGGCCGATTTTTACATGTTTGATGCAGAAATGGGCCTTACATTGGCCCCGCTTGGGTACCCTCATCGACTACCCGGTTATCACCTGCTCGCCATTATGCAAAGAAAATGGAGCGCTGATAGCTTGCGCATCGCAAAATATATCAATCGCATCGCTTTGCGTCCGCTATTGGGCGATAAGCCGCTGAAAAGCAGAGAGCTTTTTGTAGTAAACACTTCCTAAAATTGTTCCGCGATAGCCTGTAATAGCACTTCTGTTTTCCCTTTAAGTTGCGGTGAAACGTTAAGATTCTCATTAGGGCCAGCGCTAAATTTCTGATAAACTTTTGCCATTATTTCGTATTGATAGCTTTTTTATGAGTGAACTTTTTTTAGGTGTAAATATAGACCACATCGCCACCTTACGAAATGCGCGAGGCACTCAGTATCCTGATCCTGTGCATGCTGCTGATATTGCAGAGCGAGCGGGAGCTGACGGCATCACCGTGCATTTACGTGAAGACCGCCGACACATCACCGACCGTGATGTGTATTTGTTAGCACAAACCCTCAACACAAGAATGAATCTGGAGATGGCGGTTACCGACGAAATGCTGAGTATTGCAGAAAAAGTGAAACCTGCGTTTTGTTGTCTCGTTCCGGAAAAGCGTCAGGAATTGACCACCGAAGGGGGGTTAGACGTGGTGGCCAACGAACAAAGTATCAAGGAAGCTTGTAAGCGGCTGGCGGATGCAGGGATTCAGGTTTCGCTATTCATTGACGCCAAAGTTGAGCAAATCGATGCAGCCGTGCGCTGCAAAACGCCTTACATTGAAATTCACACCGGGCAATATGCAGAAGCCAAAAGCGAATACGAACAGCGGGAAGAATTAGAAAAATTAAAACATGGAATTGCTTACGCCCATCACGCAGGCTTGAAAGTGAACGCAGGGCACGGCTTACACTATCACAATGTGAAGCCTATAGCTGCCATTCCTCAACTAGTTGAATTGAACATCGGACATGCCATTATCGCCAGAGCGGCGTTTGATGGTTTGGCGAAAGCGGTGACAGATATGCGTACGTTAATGCTTGAAGCCAGGCACGCAACGGTGAATGGATAACCTGTATGGCTATTTTAGGCTTGGGTACTGACATTATAGAAATTGCGCGACTAACAGGAAGTGCGAATCGAACGGAAAAATTAGCGCAACGCGTATTAACGGACACTGAACTTGCAATCTTCAATCAGCATACGCAACCAGAACGCTATCTCGCCAAACGTTTTGCAGCCAAAGAGGCCGCGGTCAAAGCGTTGGGGACGGGCATTGGCCGTGGAGTGGGCTGGCACCAGGTGATTATTAGCAATAACTCGCTTGGTGGTCCAGAGCTAACTTTTATTGGCGAAGCGCTGCAGATTAGTCGAGAAAAAGGGGTCACCCGAATCCACCTTTCAATTTCTGATGAAGCCAGTTATGCGGTGGCTACCGTGATTTTATCTTCCGATTAGAGTAGCGTTTTATGGTTAAGTTTTATTCTCCGAAACAAGCCAGACCCAAATTAACCCAACAGGTTAAATCTTTTCACATTGATGCGATGGATGTCTATGGTCAGGGCGTGTGTCGAACTCATCAACCCGTGGCGTTTGTCGAGGGGGCGCTTCCAGGCGAAACCTGTGAGGCGGTTGTGACTTCAGCGCATAAAAATCATGTTCAGGCGTCAGTAAAAAAAATCCAGCAACCCGTCGCGGCGCGCACACAACCCTTTTGCCCGGTTTACCAGCAATGTGGTGGATGTCAGTTACAGCACGTTGAAACCTCTGCAGCGCTGGACGGACGCCGCCAGGCAATTGAAAGTTATTGGCGCAAACATTTAAAACTATCCCATATTCCTTGGCAAGCTGCCATTGTAGGCGATAAGCCGGCGTATCGTCGCAAAACACGACTGGCAGTGGATGCCAGGGATCCGGACAAATTTAAACTTGGCTTCCGTCAGCAATCCAGCAATAAGGTGATTGCCATCGATGACTGTCCTATTCTGGTAGCGTCGCTTTCTGTATTAATTAAACCCTTAGCAGAGTTATTCAGCACTCAGGTATCGCGCACTAACATTGGACATGTCACCTTGTTGGCAGGGGAACAAATCCAGCTGGTTCAGGTAAAGCTTACGCGTCAGGCTTCGAATGAATTAACCAAGGGATTAATGGCGTTTGCTAAGAATCATCAGGTGAATGTGGCGATAGAATATGCTGATGGTAAGGTGATCCCGCTCGTGACCCATCAACCCCTAAAATGTCAGTTGGAAGACATGAGTTACATAACACCTGAGGCCAATGATTTCGTACAAATTAACGATTCGGTTAATCGAAAAATGATCAATCAGGCGATAAACTGGTTATGTCTAAGTGACACAGATACGGTAGCCGACTTATTTTGTGGCCTGGGTAACTTTACCTTACCTCTGGCACGACGAGTAACCCGTGTGTTGGCGATTGAAGGGGTGGCAGAAATGGTACAGCGCGGTCAATCTAATGCGCTCGAACAGGGCATTAGCAATATTCAATGGCAGCATGGGGATCTTGGTCAGACATCAACAGTGGAGTCGATATTGGTGGAACCGCTTGATGCAGTGGTACTCGATCCTTCGCGAGAGGGAGCGATGGAGGTGTGTAAAGCAATCAGCCAGTCGACCATACCAAAGATTTTGTACGTTTCATGCAATCCCACCACCTTTGCACGTGACGCGGTAATACTGTTGGAACAGGGCTACCGAATGGAAAAAGTCAGCTTGATAGAGATGTTTCCATATACTAAGCATCTGGAGCTTATGGCATTGTTTTCTTTACCAACGAGCGAATAAGGTAAGTACATGGTAACGACCCGGAAAGTGCATGAACCTGAACGCCCCGCCTTCGATAGCTGGCTTGAAAGCCTGGCATTAGCTCAGGAGACTAAACGCAAGCTAAAAAATGTCGCTGCCCATCCGGAAAAACTATTGGTTGGTCAGGAAATGGTGGAAATCCTACACCAGCTTAATATGGATGACACGACCCTACAAGCAGCACTGGTTTTTCCCTATTGTCAGCAGAACGAACTGGCTAATGATGCTATTCAAACCGAATTTGGACAAGACATCGCGCGCCTCATTACTGGCGTAAGACGCATGGATGCGATAAAAGTGCTGCACGGGAGGCGAGGGTCACAATCCCCACTTCAACCTAGTGAAGGTCAAGTGGACAGTATCCGGCGCATGATGCTTTCCATGGTGGAAGATGTACGGGCGGTCATTATCAAAATGGCCGAACGCATTATCGCCTTACAAAAGGTCAAAGAGGCCGACGAAGAAACGCGGGTAATGGTGGCCCGGGAATGTGCAACGATCTATGCGCCGCTGGCAAACCGGCTAGGCATGGGACAGTTGAAATGGGAGCTGGAAGATCTAGCGTTTCGCTATTTGCATCCGGCTACTTATAAACAAATAGCTAAACAACTGGATGGCAAAAGAAAAGAGCGCGCGCAGTACATTGATGATCTGGTGCAGTCGTTGCAAAGTATGCTGGATGAAGAACACATTCAAGCCGAAGTGTATGGCAGACCTAAGCATATTTTCAGCATCTGGAAAAAAATGCAGAAAAAAGGCCTCACCTTTGAGCAATTATTTGATATCCGTGCGCTGAGGATTATTGCCCATCGTTTGCAGGATTGTTATGCCGCTTTAGGCACGGTTCACGCACACTTCAAACATATTCCCAACGAGTTCGACGACTACATTGCTACCCCAAAAGCAAATGGTTACCAATCTATTCATACGGTAATTCTTGGACCGCAGGGCAAGCCCGTGGAAATTCAAATCCGCACCCAGCAAATGCATCAGGATGCGGAACTGGGAATCGCTGCACATTGGAAATATAAGGAAGGAGCCAGTGGCAAGCAATCCAGCTACGACGAACGTATTAACTGGCTTAGAAAAATACTGTTGTGGCAGGAAGAAGTGGCCGAATCAGGTGATTTGGTTGAAGAGCTGCGCAGCCAGGTATTTGATGACAGAGTGTATGTATTTACGCCCAAAGGCGATGTCATCGATTTACCGCAGGGCGCGACACCGCTGGATTTCGCTTATTATATCCATAGTAACGTAGGTCATTCGTGTATTGGTGCAAAAGTAAACGGTCGTATCGTGCCCTTTACCTACCAATTACGAAATGGGGATCAGGTAGAAGTGACCACAGGACGTGAACCTAACCCTAGCCGAGACTGGATGCATCCTGGATTAGGCTACGTGCATTCATCCCGTGCCCGCGCCACTATTCACTCGTTTTTTAAGAAGCAGGATCGTGACAAAAATCTACATGCCGGAAAAGAACTCCTCGAACGGGAGCTGGAGCGAGTTGATTTGCCGTTAAAATCGGCGGTTAAAGCGTGTGAAAAATTTAATTTAAATCAGGTCGATGATTTGTACGCTGCAATAGGTGCTGGTGATGTTCGGGTCATGCAAGTAGTAAACTATCTTGCGCACTTACAGGCTCATGCGCCAGGAAAATCCGCCAAAGAGCCTGAGCCTGATATAGCCTCACTGGTTAAACCGAGAAAATCAGCGGTTAAAGGTAAACAAGACGCGGTGGTGGTGGAAGGAGTTGGTCATCTGCTTAGCCAACTTGCAAACTGTTGTAAACCTGTGCCAGGCGAACCTATCGTAGGGTATATCACGCAGGGCAGAGGCGTGAGTGTGCACCAAGACGGGTGTGAACAATTACTGCACTTGCTCGACCAACATCCTGAGCGCGAAATCGAAGTAAGCTGGGCGAACCAGTTAAATGCAGGCTTTGAAGCCGCGATTGACCTTTTCTGCTCTGATCGCTCAGGCATTTTGCGGGATATTACCACCGTACTGGCCAACGAGAATGTTTCTTTGCTCAGCGTCAACAGCTATAGCGATAAGACCAAGCAGAGTGTCGTTATTGCCATTTCGGTGGAGGTAAGAGACCTCAATACCCTTTCAAAAGTCATCGCTAAGTTACGTCAGTTAAACGGAGTGGTTGATGCCAAACGAAAAACCGGGTGATATCAGTACTCTTTTGCAGATAATGGCACAACTTCGGCATCCACAAACTGGCTGTCCGTGGGATATCAAGCAAACTATGCAATCACTCACTCGCTATACGATCGAAGAAGTCTATGAAGTGGCTGACGCCATAGAGAAAGAGTGTCCAGACGACATCCGTGATGAATTGGGGGACCTCTTATTCCAGATCGTGTTTTACGCCCAGATTGCGCAAGAGCAAGGGACTTTTACGTTTGATTGTGTGGTGGAAACGGTTTGCGCGAAGATGATACGGCGCCATCCTCACGTGTTCGCAGGTAAATCGGTCGCACAGAGTGAACTGGAGCAACAGTGGGCCAGCATTAAACAAGATGAAAAAACGCCATCCCATACAGACACCAGTATTTTAGATGATATAGCCAAAGGGCTGCCGGCGTTAATGTACGCTCAAAAAGTTCAGCAGCGTTGCGCTACCGTGGGCTTTGACTGGGACCACCCTCGCCACGTGCTTGAAAAAGTAAAAGAAGAAGTGGACGAAATCAATCAGGAATTGAATGTCGACGAAGTGGATCAAGCCGCGTTGGAAGAAGAAATCGGCGATGCGTTTTTTGCACTCGTCAATTTAAGTCGTCATTGTAACGTAGATGCGGACACCGCTCTACGCAGAGCAAATCATAAGTTTATTTCGCGCTTTCATAGAGTTGAGCATTTGGCGCGACAACAAAATCGGCAACTCAATGAATTAAATTTAGATCAGCTGGAAGCGCTGTGGCAAATCGCAAAAAAAGGGTAACGTGCCGCTGGGTGGCTAAAAAATAACCATTTCCAATAACCGTTTATACCGCATTACCCGTTTCTCATCACACAAAAGTGTCCGTTTATCCCCTCACTATTATTTATTGCATTAATTCAGTATATTAAAGTTGCGCAATGGATAGGTGTAAGTGCGCGATTTATAAAGAAAATAATATATAAATGGAAACCTCATAGATGAAAAACATGCCTTTTAAACACACGTTATTAAGTACTGCCATTTTCGCCGCAATCAGTTCATTTTCCTTCCAGGCGCATGCTCAGGAAACCGAGGCGGAAATAGCCGCTACTGAAAATTCATCGATCGAAAAAGTCACCGTTACGGCCCGCCGTAAATCTGAAACGCTCGTCGAAATTCCGATGGCCATTTCCAGCGTATCAGCCATGGAAATTGCCGACCGTAATTACACCAGTGCCACAGATTTATTTAGAACTTTAGCGGGTGCAGCGATGCCCAGAGGGCAACTTATTCTGCGGGGCTTAAGTGGCGGCAATGACACAACGCCAGACACCACAGCCACTTTTGTTGATGACATACCATTTGTATTCAATAACTTATCAGACGTAGAACGGGTGGAGGTTTTACGCGGTCCACAAGGGACGCTATACGGCTCTAATGCAATTGGGGGGACCGTACGAATTATTACGAAAAAGCCTGTGCTTGACGAATTTGAGCTTTTCGGATCAATGCAAGCCGGCGCTGAACAGGATGTAGATGGCTATGATAGCAATATTTCATTAGGCGTAAATATACCGCTGGTGGATGAAACCTTAGCACTGCGGGTGAATGGTAATTTAGAACATGATGTATTGCCTTTTGTTAATATGAATAGCGGCCTGCAGTCGGATATTGACAGAGGCTTTTTGCGCAGCCAATTGTTATGGCAGGTCGCCGATGACCTAAACGTTATTTTCGGATTCGCCAGAACCGAATATCGGGACAGAGGCGCAGCACTGGGAGATAGGTCTAAACCGGGCTATTATTATGATTACAATTTAACTGAAAATGTCGATGCACCACATGGGTATGATGTTGAATTTTTCACTGTCGATTGTGATCCCAATGCAGAGAGACCTGCATGTATGTCTGGGTCGGCCCCTATCGCAAAGTCAGGAGTACCTGAGAAGTATCAGATTTGGGAGCGCCTGGATCCGTGGTACGAATCTTCGAATAACCTTTATACTTTAAATATCAACGACGATAACTTCTTTAATTTTGCGTCGCTTGCGTACGCGGGTTCGTTTCGGAAATTTAAAACTGACTCATTGGACAACTGGACTCGCTTAGACGCTGACGACATGTTCCTTACCTGGATCATTAATGATGATTACTATGAAGAAACAACGCACGAGTTACGTTTTCAGAATATTGATGCCACAGATCCTCTTAGCTGGACAGTAGGCGTATTTTACGATGAAGTTGAGTCCGAAAATAAACCTAATTTGCAAAATCAGTATCATGAAGGCGGCGACCGTGCAGCAGCTATCGCTTACAACTGGTGGTGGGGAATTGACGTGGCTGCTTTGGGGCAAGAAACGTTCGGAAATCCTCAGCATAATTGGAACTATGGCGTAATCAGAGACTATTACCGCGAACTGGCGTTATTTGCCGATGTGGCGTATACCTTCGATTTAGGTGCTGGCGGCGAACTGGAGTTAAATGGTGGGGTACGACGTTTTGATTTAGAAGACGAATTTGTCGACACGGATGCGGGTATCTGGACAACATTTTATGGTCCATGGGAACGTCAGACTTCCACCACTGGCGGACAAGAAGACGGAAACCGATATAAATTAAGCGCTTCCTGGCGTCCGCAAGACAATCTTTCCGTATACGGTTTATATTCTGAGGGTTATCGTCCAGGGGGGAACAACGGGCCGCTAGCTGGATCTTGTGTTGATGACCCTAAAGCCGGTGAACGAAAAGCACGTTATACCTCTGATTCGATAGAAAACTACGAGCTGGGATTAAAGGCTTCTGTGTTAGACAGAAAATTTGACTTTGCTGCTGCGGTTTATCAAATCGATTGGACTGATATAAAAACCAGTATTTACATGGATACCTGTGGATTCTCTTATACTGCTAATGCGGGAGAGGCGGTGTCACGCGGTTTTGAATTTGAGTCCACGGCATATATCACTTCAGATTTGAAGGCAACGCTAAACACCTCCTACACGCGTTCGACAATTGAAAAAGATAACCCAGCTATCGGTGCGGAAAAAGGTGATGACATGACCATGGTTCCAGAATGGAACGCGTATCTGGCCCTCGATCAAGGATTCGAAGTGTTTGGTAAGCAAGCCAGCGTTCGAGCTGACTGGACCTACTATGGAGAATACAAAACGCACTTCAATACTCGTCCGGAAGACGTGGTCCCATCGTACAATTATTTTAATGTTTCAGGCCGTTATGAGGTGTCAGATGACGTTCGTCTGAGTGTGCACTTAAATAACGTGTTTGATAAAGAAGCGGTTAAATACAAAAATGCGCGTAGCCGTAGCGTAGACAATACCACGGCTCAACAGTACATTGAGTACCTCGAAGGACGCAATATTACCATCAGAATGGATTACACCTTCTATTAAACTTTCCCGTAATGTCAGCCCAGTCACTTTAGCCTGGCTGGGCTTTTTCACATTGACGCCCACCGCCGATAATATTCAAGTGGTTGAAAAAAAGGTTCGCTTTTTGTGCAAATGCTGTATAATTCGCGCCCTGCCCAGTTACGCCCACCTGTGGGAAGGTGGAAGAATCAATGAACTCGAAGGGGTTAATAAATTGATTTTCGATGGCTTTCAGGGGTTCTGAAAGTAAGTAACGACGAATTATTTCGGGTGATATTAAATGAAAACTTTTGTTGCTAAGCCAGAAACGGTACAACGTGACTGGTACGTGGTAGACGCCACAAACAAAACACTTGGCCGTTTGGCTGTTGAAATCGCAAGACGCTTACGTGGTAAGCATAAGCCAGAGTATACGCCTCACGTAGACACTGGTGATTACATTGTTGTTATCAATGCTGAAAAAGTAGCGGTAACAGGTAATAAGTCGAAAGACAAAATGTATTATGCTCACACTGGCTATCCAGGTGGTCTTAAAGAGACTACCTTTGAAAAGCTGATTGCGCACAAGCCAGAAATGGTGATTGAAAAAGCAGTTAAAGGCATGTTGCCAAAAGGTCCTTTGGGCCGCGCAATGTTCCGCAAGATGAAAGTGTATGCGGGTGCAGAGCACAAACATGCTGCGCAACAACCACAAGTTTTGGACATTTAAGGAGCAATTGACATGGCAGATACTCAATATTACGGCACTGGCCGTCGCAAAAGTTCTACTGCTCGCGTGTTCCTGCGTCCAGGCTCAGGTAAAATCACAGTAAACCAACGTCCTCTTGACGAGTACTTTGGACGTGAAACTGAGTGCATGGTAGTGCGTCAACCGCTAGAACTAGTAGAAATGACTGAAAAGTTTGACCTGTACGTTACTGTTAAAGGTGGCGGTTCAAATGGTCAAGCGGGTGCAATCCGTCACGGCCTGACTCGTGCCTTGATGGAATACGATGAAGCGTTGCGTTCTTCGCTACGTAAAGCCGGCTTTGTTACTCGTGACGCACGTCGCGTTGAACGTAAGAAAGTGGGTCTTCATAAAGCACGTAAGCGTCCACAATTCTCAAAGCGTTAATTTTATACGCTTTATATTTCAAAAACCCGGCTTCGAGCCGGGTTTTTTATTGGCCCGAATTTTTAGTTGTGCAAACGTATCCCGTTCAGTAGCCATTGAGATGGCGTCGTGCTGACACGTACACTAACGCTATGCCACAAATCTAACCGTCGTGCCAGCAATAACAGTATTGTGATGTATGGTTACACAGCACAACGATATCGAGTCGATTGCTTTGCGTCTGTCTCATTGCAGCATCAATTTTTACTGGTTCCAGAGAGCCCAATGGCGATTCTTAAGCCGCTAACTACTTATCTGATTGAGATATTACAGCTGTATCTCTCATCCGCGGATGAACCCATATCAGTGCGGACGAGGATAATATTTTCGCAAATTTACTATGTGATTGAATAATTCGTGATTAAATTGAGTAAAACCTTGTGTTTTTAAGGGCTTTTCCCTTATCATTTCTGGTCGAAAAATATAAGAATCGTGAATTTCGTCCAAAAGACCGTTCGCTATTGGCGGAAATTCTAAAAATACGATTGTGGTATCAGGTCAAAAACAAACATAACGATTAATTTTTACCCGTTACCATCAGTATCCAAACCTGGAGAAATGTGGATGAGCAATGTATCAGTAGATGCAAACCAATCTGCACCAAATGACAATCAGCCGCAAGATAATACTCGACGTCGCTTTCTTACTGTAGCGACTTCTGTAGTAGGTGGTGTAGGTGTAGTTGGCGCAGCGGTACCTTTTATCGCGTCGTGGAATCCCAGCGCTAAAGCCAAAGCGGCCGGTGCCGATGTCGAAGTTGATATCAGTGGTATTCAACCTGGGCAGTTGATCCGAGTCATGTGGCGTAGTAAGCCGGTGTGGATTGTACGCAGGACCCCCGCAACCCTAGAAGCTCTGGCAACACATGAAGATAAGTTAAAAGATCCTAACTCTGAAGCCGAGCAACAGCCAGGATTTGCCCAGAATCGTTATCGCTCTTTAAAAGAGGAATACTTGATACTGGTAGGTATTTGTACTCACTTGGGCTGCTCTCCCCAACATCTTAAAGATGGTGCGTTTGAAGAGATCGTCGAAGGCGTGCCAGATGGCTTCTTCTGTCCTTGTCACGGCTCAAAATTTGATATGGCAGGTCGGGTGTTTGAAAATGTACCCGCGCCATTAAACTTAGTGGTGCCGCCGTACCAGTTTGTAGATGATAATACCGTTATTATCGGCTCAGAAGGGGAGGCAGTATAATGCAAGGTTTCTTAGCCTGGATTGAAGAACGTATCCCTATGATGCGGGTGGCAAATATGCATGCCATCCAGTACCCCGCCCCCAGAAATATGAACTTCTGGTATGTGTTTGGCTTTTTGGCCACCATAGTATTGGTCAATCAGATTATTACTGGCATCTGGTTAACCATGAATTTTGAACCTTCAGCTGAGCGTGCTTTTGCTTCAGTTGAATTTATCATGCGGGAAATCGATTACGGATGGATCATCCGTTATATGCATAGTACTGGTGCTTCCGCTTTCTTTGTGGTTGTTTACCTGCATATGTTTCGCGGCATGATATACGGTTCTTACCAAAAACCACGCGAACTGCTGTGGGTATTTGGTATGTTCATATACCTGGCGCTAATGGCTGAAGCGTTTATGGGCTATGTTCTCCCGTGGGGACAAATGTCATACTGGGGCGCGCAGGTAATTGTTTCGCTATTCGGAGCCATTCCAGTCATCGGTCCGGACCTGGTAGTATGGATTCAGGGTGATTACGTGATCTCTGGTGCCACACTTAACCGCTTCTTCGCGTTACACGTTATTGCATTACCACTGGTTATCGTGATTTTAGTCTTCTTACACATTGTGGCGTTACACGAGGTGGGTTCTAACAACCCAGATGGGGTAGCAATTAAACACAAAAAAGGCAGCTTACCGGAATCTGAGAAGACGCCTTACGAGATTCACGAATACTACACAAGCAAGTACGATATCGCGGATGATGTAGTACCGTTCTTCCCTCACATCGTATTAAAGGATCTGGTCGCGTTTTGTGTGTTCCTATTTGCGTTTTGCTACATCATGTTCTTTGCGCCAGAAATGGGTGGTAAGTTCCTGGAGCATCCCAACTTTGAGATCGCTAACCCATTGAAGACGCCTGAACACATTTTCCCAGTGTGGTACTTCACTCCATTCTACGCAATCCTTAAAGCGGTTCCGGATAAGCTATTCGGCGTTATCGCTATGTTTGGGGCCATTGCTGCCCTCTTTGCCTTGCCTTGGATTGATCGCGGCCGTGTTAAATCCTGGCGTTACCGCAGCGGGTTGCATAAATGGAACCTGATTATTTTTGCTATTGTGTTCATTTTCCTAGGTTACTTAGGCGGAACGCCGCAGGAAAACTGGAAAATCGTGGCATCTCAAATCGCAACAGTAATGTATTTCGCATTCTTTGTAGCCATGTTCTTGTACAGTAAAAACGAAACAACAAAACCTGTACCAGCGAGGATTCCGAAATGAAAAAATTGATGTGCATAGTAGCGTTGCTGCTACCAGGGATAGTTTTTGCTGCAGGTAGTAACGTCCCTCTGGACAAAGCTGAGTACGATTTAACTGACAAGGCTTCGCTCCAACGCGGTGCGCAACTCTTCATGAATTACTGTTTAGGCTGTCATTCAATGAAGTACCAGCGCTATCAGCGTACGTTTGCTGATTTAGGTATACCTGATGAACTGGGTGAAGAGAACTTGCAATTTACCGGTGAAAAAGTCACTGATTATATTACGGGTTCTATGCCAGAAGAGTCTGCAGCTACCTGGTTTGGTGCTGCGCCTCCTGATTTAACCTTGGTAGCGCGGGTGCGCGGGGCTGACTGGTTATACACCTATTTAAGAAGTTTTTATGTGGATGAAAGCCGCCCCTTTGGTGTGAACAATAAGGTTTTCCCCGATGTTGGCATGCCACACGTGTTACAACCATTGCAAGGAACGCCTCGCGAAACGAATGAACGCGTGATGATAGATGGTGAGATGACCGAACGTTATGTGGGTATTCGCACTGACGGTAACGGTAAACTATCTCCAGAGGAATACGACCAGGCTGTGCTTGATCTGGTTAACTTTCTTGAATACACAGGTGAGCCTGCACGCTTAGAATCTGAGAAGATTGGTAAGTGGGTATTGGTGTTTATTATCGTTCTGTTTATCTTTGTTTACTTATTGAAGAAAGATTATTGGCGAGAAGTGCACTAATCGAACAGATTTATGTATAATACTCCAAGGGGGCGTTCCGCCCCCTTTTTTAGCAATGAAATTCCCGATTTGTAATTTCTAATGTGATTGTCAGTCGCTCGACGGAGGAAATTTAATGGCCGTAGCCGCGAATAAGCGCTCTATCATGACGTTGTTCTCAGATACAATTGATATTTATAGTCACCAGGTACGTATAGTTCTGGCTGAAAAAGGGGTGGGTGTAGAGATCAGCTATACTGACCCTCAAAATTTACCTGAGGATCTGATTGATCTGAATCCCTATGGCACAGTTCCTACACTGGTTGATCGTGAACTGGTTCTTTACCATTCCCATATTATTATGGAATATTTGGATGAACGATTCCCTCATCCACCACTAATGCCGGTTTACCCTGTTTCACGTGGCCAAAGTCGCCTGATGATGCATCGTGTTGAACAAGACTGGTATTCGTTGGCTGCAAAGATTTTCCGTGGAGAAGGTGACGTGGATGCTGCTCGCCAGGAACTAAAAGAAGCATTATTGGCGCTGGCGCCAGTGTTTTCAGAAATGCCTTACTTCATGAGTGAGGAATTCAGTTTAGTAGATTGCTATCTGGCTCCACTTCTTTGGCGTTTACCCGCCCTTGGAATTGAGCTTACAGGTACTGGCAGTAAAGAAGTAAATGCTTACATGAAGCGCATATTTTCACGGGCTTCATTTAAAGCGTCATTGACTGATCAGGAACGTGAAATTCACAATCCACTATGAATCAAATAATGACTTCTAATCAACCTTATCTGCTCAGGGCTTTTTTTGACTGGATAGTTGATAACAACTTGACCCCTTATATCGTAGTGGATGCCACCAAGGAATCGGTGGACGTTCCGCAGGAGTTTGTTAAAGACGGCCAAATTGTACTTAACATTTCTCCCTCTGCATGTGTTAATTTCTCATTAGATAATGAAATGTTAGCATTCCAAGCGCGCTTCGGTGGTCAACCCAGAAGGCTTTCCATGCCCTGTCATGCGATATTGGCTATCTATGCCCGTGAAAATGGCGCTGGTACCGTTTTCGCTACAGAAGAAGAGCTTTCTACCCCAGCAGAACCTGGAAGTCAGCCTGCGGTGCAGGATGCGGATAAAGCGTCAGTGGATACGCAAAAGAAACCACCTAAGAAGGGTAAGCCCACCCTGAAGGTAATAAAATAAGAGAACCCGCAAATATGCGGGTTTTTTTATAGTCAATTGTATTATCCAGTTTTGTACAAACAGTATATTTTCTTGAATTTTCTTGCGCCGCTCTAGCCATTCCTTTATGTTGTGCCCGCTCGAGGTTTTGAGTAATTTTATTAAGGATAAGAAATGATTAAAAAGAGAGTTCTTTTCGCACTTGTTGGTCTTGTGGGAACAAGTGCTACGGCAGTGGCTGATGTGGAACCCGATTTCAGCTTTGTAGACGTAGGTTTCACAAAGATGAATATTGATGACACTGACTTCTCGCCCTCAGGTTTCACGGTGGGCACTAGCGTAGTTTTTACTGACATGCTGTTCGGGGTGGCTAAATTTACCTCCACTTCTGATGATATTGCTAATAATGATGTTGATTTGACACAGGCCACTATCGGTTTGGGCGCTCGCTACACGCTTTCTAACTCAACCGCAGCGTATGCAGTGTTGGGTTATGAAAATGCAGAAATTAAAGTGAGTGGTTTTTCTGAAGAGTTCGATGAAGATGGGTACTCATTGGCAGTAGGGCTGCGCTCTAACCTCTCCGAAGCTTTCGAGTTAGATGGAACAATCGGCTATATGAAACTTGGCGACGAGAGCGATACTGAATTTAAAGTAACCGCAAACTATTACTTTATGTCTACCTTCGCAGTGAATGCGAGCTATTCAATGGTTGATGACATTGATTCTTTTACTGTAGGGGCTAGATACTCTTTCTAGTGTCTGACAGCAGCCTGGCATCGCCAGGCTGACTGACAGGAAATCCTTTACAATAAAAATAATGTGGCGGTGCCTAAGAAAGCAAATATCCCGACCACGTCAGTGATGGTAGTCAATATGACACTACCCGCTAGCGCGGGGTCTATTTTCAGCTTCTTCATCACAATAGGTAGGGTGGCGCCAGAGAGGGCAGCCGCAATCATGTTTACCATCATCGCAAACGCAATAATGATCCCCAACAACAGGTCTTGTTTCCACAGCGCGATGACGGAAGCGATGAGTACCGCCCAAATTACGCCATTAAAAAAACCCACTGCCAGCTCTTTGCTAATCAGCCACCGCGAGTTACTCGAAGTTACATGGCCCAGCGCCATCCCGCGTATTACCAACGTCAGTGTCTGGTTACCCGCCACCCCTCCCATACTCGGCACGATGGTATTTAAAATGGCAAGTACGGCTAATTGGCTGAGTGTCGCTTCAAACAAATCACTCACAGCCGCTGCCATAAGGGCAGTTAGTAAATTGACCCCCAACCATATGGAGCGACGTTTGGTACTTTTTAAAACAGGAGCAAACGTATCCTCTTCATCATCTAAACCAGCCATACTCATCATGGAATGCTCAGCATCTTCACGGATGATATCTACCACATCGTCAATGGTGATGCGGCCAACAAGACGATGTTTTTCGTCAACAACAGGCGCAGATAACCAGTTATAGCGTTCAAACAAGCTCGCCACTTCGTCGTCTGGCATGTTAACAGGAATCGCCTCGGATTCTTCATCCATTACCTCAGCCACTTTGTCTTCAGGCGCAGCGGTAAGTAATCGCGCTACCGGTACTAATCCCACCAGGTTATCTGTCCTGTTTACCACGTAAAAGGTATCGGTATTTTCTGGGAGGTCACCTTTAAGCCGCAGATATCGCAGCACTACATCAACCGTCACATCTGGGCGAAGGGTGATGGTATCCGTGTTCATTATGAAGCCGGCAGTTTCTTCGCCGTAAGACAATGCTTGTTCTGCCCGTAACCGATCCTGTGAGTCCATCGATTGCAGGATGTCTTGTAAGACCTGATCTGGAAGACTGCTGAGCGTTTCGGCTAAATCATCGGTATCCATCTCTTCCAATGCATCGACAACATTGGCGGGTATCATCTTACCTATAATACCGTTACGGACATCTTCTGAAAGCTCCTCGAGCACGTCACCATGAAAGTCTGCATCCAGCAGTTCCCACAAATCATCTCGTGTTTTGACCGGACTAGATTCCAGGATGAGAGCGGTATCACTGGGCGGAAGCTCGTGAAGGAGCTTTCGCACAGATACGAAGCGGCCATCTGCTAAAGCAGCATTCAGTTGTTTTAACTGACTTTGAGCAAATTTGCTTTTAAGGGCTTCGGCCACGGCAAGGAAACTTTTTTGGTTAGATTAGTTAACCCAAATTATCGCATACACATGCGTAAAAGCGCTAATACCAATTCTATTAATATCAATGATTAATGTTGAGGAACACGCATCAATCATCTATTAAGAAAGATATCGAAAGGGTTTTACCGGTCCCTGACTGTAGTGTCTTACCCAACCAGTAGTGTATTTTAAATTTGATATTGGTAAACCCGTCACAAATGATAATTATGACTCACATATTCACTTTGAAAATCCGCCTGAATGGCGAGTGATTGTTTAAAAACTTCTTTAGCTTTATCTTTTTGGTCATTGCTAAAATATGCATACGCAAGGCTGTCATACACTTGGGGTGCATCCGGGAACAGGTGGACTAGATACGCAAAGATAGCAAAGGCCTCCTCCCATTTACGCGCTTTTATCAGCTGCATACCCAAAACGTTAATCGTTTTGCCAATAAATTGGGTGTACCCGTGATGGTTATATTCTGCATCAAAGTCGTTATAAAAATTTGCGCTGTCGAGCTGTTTAAAGCGGCTATAAGCGAAATTTTCCGGTGGAAGCATGATGTCAGCGTAGTCAGTGGATTGAATAAACTGTTTAATTCTGCCGGATATACGCTCTGCGACTAATTGGTCTGTGTTTGCCAGAACGATGACTTCGACCTGATTTTTTAAGTCGATTTCAGCCGCAGCACTCACACCCAAACCTCCTCCATAAGATGCCCACGCTTCACCATTCATTGCAAATGCTGCGCGTACTTGCGGATTCTCTGGATTGAGTAACTGATTAGTGTAAAAAAGTGCGCGATAAAAAGTCCGCAGATCAAATATATTCGATTGAATGCCACCATCTGGGCCGGGATGTTCTGTTACGCCCACATGTTCTAGCGTGTTGTTATAGAGAAATGTGTAGGGGATAGATTGCGTCTTATCCTCTTTGCTGGCATATAAAGATGTAGCCCGTAATTTTAGCGGTTGAAAAATGTTGTGCTTTAGTAATGTTTCGTATGATTGCCCGGTGACTTTCTCGAGTACTGCGCCCAGCACAATGTAACCATAATTAGAATAACGCTGCTTGGTTCCTGGTTTGAAGAGTAAGGGGTCATCTAATAAGAGTTGCAATTTTTTTTGCAGGGAATCAAATTTAAGCGGGTTCTGTCGGTATTCTGCATTAAAAATGTCTGCAAAACCTGAGCGGTGATTCAGCAAATGGCGAAGTGAAATTTGCGAGGCAATACTGTGCGGGAAGCCCAACTTAAATTTTGCCAGCTTGTCATCCAGACTTAGGTTTCCTCTTTCAATCTGTTGGAAAACAAGAACTTTTGTAAAATCTTTCGCAATAGAACCCAAGTTGTATTTCGTTTCGGGAGTATTAGGTTGGCTTGCCTGAATATCCTGATAGCCCAAAGCATCCTGATAAATGACCTTGTTATGGATTGATACGAGTAAACTGCCTGAAAACCAACCCATTTTCGCATAGCGAGAAGCAATGGATTGTGCTTCTTGCGCAATCGCTTTTTCCATTTGGAGAGTGGGATCTGGTGGCGAGGCCTGGCTTAAATCACCAATAAAAAACATCAGTAGGGTGAATATTATAAGCGGTTGTTTTGCCACAGTAGCGTCCTTATATATCCAAAACCCGGTAATCTTAACTATTCGTCTTCGTTGAATCGCTCAGCAATCAGAGCGGCGATGGCATCCACCGCTTGCTGGGCATCTACTCCTTCACCCACCACTTGCACCTGTTCACCCTTGTGGCTTTCCAGCATCATCAGGCCCAGCACACTGTTGGCATTAGCCGCTTTATCGCTTTTCTGCAACGTCACCGTGGCTTTGAAATTGTTAGCCAGTTGCACCAACTGCGTAGCCGCGCGAGCGTGCAGACCGAGTTTATTTTCGATGGTGACGGTCTTTTCTACCCGTTGATTCATTGATTCAGTTCTCGATGTCGAATTTGCACATCAGGGTGTATGTCGCCGAAAACTTTAGCTAATGACTCGGCAACATATACTGAGCGATGTTGACCGCCAGTACAGCCAATCGCGATAGTAACATAGCTGCGATTGTTTCGTTCAAGGTGCGGTAACCAAGTGGTTATCAGGTTCTGAATTTGCCAGATAAACTTTGTCACAATAGGTTGTGAACCCAGAAAAATTTCTACCGGTGTGTCTAATCCGGTCAGATGTTTTAAGTCAGGTTCCCAGTGCGGATTAGGTAAAAAACGGGCGTCAAACACATAGTCGGCGTCTTTTGGAATGCCATGCTTAAAACCAAAGGATTCAAATACCAGAACTAACCTGGAACTCTTTTTCCCCAGAATTCTTTCACGAATCAGTTCTGCCAGTTGGTGCACCGACAAAGAGTCTGTATCGATATATAAATCCGCCCGTTCGGCAATAGGAGCAAGGAGGTCGGATTCAGCCCGAATGGCTTCTGACAGCGATTTATTTAATTTGGTTAATGGATGCAGACGTCGCGTCTCGCTAAAGCGCTTTACCAATATATCGTCACTGGCATCGATATAAACTATCGTCATCGACCAGGAGGAGGGGAGATAATCCAGTATTTCTACTAACTCTGCAGGATCTCGAGGTAGGTTTCGAACATCGATACTGACTGCGACTTGATCATACTCATCCACAACTGTGTGAGTGAGGGTGGGAAGCAGATTAACGGGGATATTATCTACACAATAGTATCCCAAATCCTCGAGCGCACGCAAAGCAATGGATTTGCCGGAGCCGGATCGGCCGCTGATAATAATAAGCTTCAATGCGTTTCTCCCACGTACGCGATTATTTTTAAATCATTATTTTTTACGCTAACGCAGTTAAGATATCATCACTGCTGGTGGCATTGCGAATGGCTTTTACCGTTTCTTTATCATTAAGCTTACTCGCGACCATTGCCAAGGTTTGCAAATGTCCGTCCGTTTGCTCCTCAGGAACAAGTAGCGCGAAAAAAATATCTACCGGCTTATTGTCAATGGCATCAAAATCTATTGGAGGCTCACTGGTTACGACAATTGCAATAACTTTTTCAAGACCGGGTAACCTGCCATGAGGAAGTGCGATGCCGTTGCCGATACCGGTGCTTCCCATCTTTTCCCGCGAAAGAAGACTGTTGAGGACCTCGTCTTCTTCAATAGACGAGTTCTGCTCGGCCGCAGTTCTGCTGATGATTTCCAGAATTCGCTTTTTACTATTACATTGAACCGCACATTTCGTGCGGTCCAAACTAATTATGGTTTGAATATCCATCGCGGGCATTAATGTCTCTTCAGTTTTTCCTTGTGCTTCAACACCTGCCTGTCTAATTTATCTACCATGCTATCTATCGCTGCATACATATCCGTGTCTTCAGAGGAGGCAAACACATCTGCGCCACTAAGGTGAACGGTCGCCTCGGCCTTTTGAGTCAACTTCTCCACGTTCAGTATTACGTGAACGTTCGAAATATGATCGAAATGTCTTTCCAGTTTACTAAATTTAGTATCGACATAATTACGCAACGATTCAGTAATTTCGACGTGATGACCAGTAAGGTTTATTTGCATATTTCGTCTTCCTTATGTTTTACCGCCTTAATTATTTGTCTTAAATAAGGCTTTTGCGTTGGTTAGACGGTGGGATCGATAGAGACTCCCGGTATTTTGCTATTGTCCGCCGAGCAACTTGTATGCCTTGTTCGGCCAACAACTGAGCAATTTTGCTATCACTTAATGGTTTACTTGGCGTTTCAGCGGCAACCAATTTCTTGATCAAGGCTCTGATAGCGGTTGATGAGCATTCTCCACCGGAATCTGTCGAAACATGGCTGGAGAAAAAGTATTTTAGTTCAAAGATGCCGCGTGGCGTATGCATATATTTCTGGGTGGTGACCCGCGAAATAGTGGACTCGTGCATATCAACCATTTCTGCTACATCGTTAAGTACCATCGGTTTCATCATTTCTGGACCATGCTCAAAAAAGCCCATTTGCTGCTGTACAATACAGTTTGCGACTTTTAAGAGTGTGTCATTACGTGATTCAAGGCTCTTTATAAACCACTTTGCCTCTTGCATATGCGAACGAATAAACTGGGAATCGCTACTGTTTTTAGCACGCCTGCTCATCGCGGCATATTGCTGGTTCAAGCTTAGCTTCGGAAGGCTATCGGGGTTGAGCTCTACCACCCAGCGACCATTCTTTTTCGCTACCGAAACGTCTGGAATGACGTATTCAGGCTCTTTGGTGATCAGGGCACTACCAGGCCTTGGATTCAGGGTTTGCAGCAATTTCATTGCCTGACGGAGTTGATCTTCTTTCAGACGAGATTTGCGCATTAGCGTGCGATAGTCTTTGCTGCCGAGTAAGTCAGCGTAATCTTGAATTAACAACTTAGCTTCTTCTAACCAGGGGGTGCTAGGGTCAAACTGCTTCAGCTGTACCATCAAACATTCCTGGGGCGAACGGGAGCCAGAACCGATGGGGTCAAATAGCTGAATACGCTTTAATACACATTCAACTTCGTCCTCTTCAATTGGTTCTTCCATGTCTTCATCGTTCACTGACTGCAATATATCTTCAACCGTGACAGTGAGATAGCCCGATTCGTCGATTGAATCAATAATCGCCGTTGCAATCATGCGGTCTATTTCAGAAAAGTGGGTGAGACGCATTTGCCACAACAAATGATCCTGAATATTTTCTGTGGTTTCACCTTGGAAAATTTGTTCGTCATCATTTGTCGACGACATGGGGGCAGGTGCAGAAGAGGCTGAGTAATATTCATCCCATGTACTGTCAATGGGCAGCTCATCAGGCAAACCGTTGCTTTCAAGCGCTTCGCCGGAATCTAAATTATCACCAGTGGCCGTGGCTGATTGATTAGAATCGTCATTGTCGAGGTTGTTTTTTTCCGCACCATCAGCCTCTGAACCTTCATCGATCTCTAAAAGCGGGTTGGAATCCAGTGCTTCCTGAATCTCTTGTTGAAGGTCAAGTGTAGACAATTGCAGCAATTTGATTGCCTGCTGCAATTGTGGAGTCATGGTTAACTGTTGACTAAATTTTAATTGTAAAGATGGTTTCATCTACGTCTTATAAATGCTCTTGTACCGTTGCAACTCAAAGATGAAGCGTTAGTGAAAAAATGTTCATGCTTTAACTATAGCCTGAATTGTTCACCAAGGTATACATCGCGTACTTTTTGATTACTTAATACTTGCTGTGCGTCGCCTTGCGCAATGAGCTCGCCGTGACTGACGATATACGCCTTTTCACACACATCAAGCGTTTCCCGGACATTGTGGTCAGTAATAAGTATTCCTATACCACGGTCTCGTAAATGTTGAATAATCTTTTTTATATCGTTTACCGAAATTGGATCAACCCCGGCGAACGGCTCATCAAGCAGAATGAACTGCGGATTAGCCGCCAGCGCCCTGGCAATCTCGACCCGACGCCTTTCCCCACCCGATAAACTCATGCCTGTACTATTACGTATATGGTTAATATTAAATTCATCAAGTAGTGCATCTGCTTCTTCTTCCTGTTGAGCAGTAGTTAAATCTTTACGCGTTTGCAGTATCGCCATAATATTTTCATGTACGGTAAGTTTGCGGAATATGGAAGCCTCCTGCGGTAGGTAACCAATTCCTTTACGAGCGCGTTCATGCATGGGTAAATGCGTAAGTTCAACATCATCAATATGAATTTTTCCTTTATTTGAGGATACTAAACCCACAATCATGTAAAAAGTGGTGGTTTTGCCTGCACCATTTGGACCTAATAAACCCACAATTTGTCCGGTTGAAACACTCAAGCTGACGTCCAATACCACTTTCCTGGATTTATAAGCCTTAGCCAAGTGTTGCGCTCTTAATGTCGCCATAAATTATGGTTGTTCCTTATCTTGCTTTGACGCTTCTTCTTCGTTTTCTTCATCCTTTTTTGTCACCGTCTCGGGTCGGAATACGGTGGTTACACGTCCTTGCGAATTTTCCTCGTTACTGGTGGCTAACAATTGTTCTTTATTCATGTCATAGCTAATCGTATCACCCTTAACCGAACTGGTATCCTGCTGCAGTTCCGCATTACCCGTTAACGATATCGTGCGCTTGTTCACTTCGTAACGAATTTCATTGGCTTGCGCTTTCACCAGGGTGCCATCTTCCATTTTTTGCTGGTAATGGGCAGGATTTCCACGAGCTATAAATACTTCTTTTCCTTCACCTTTAGACGCGTTTACTTCCACTTCGCTGGCGTCGATTTGTAGTGTTCCCTGAGTAATTCGAACTTCGTCTTTAAATAGCGAAATTTTGTTCTTACCATCTACAAACTGCGATTTGGCGTCAACCTTAATTGGCTGTCGGAAATCCTTTGGACCTGCCAGACAGATGCTGGAAAGCAGGCTCAGGCTAATCAGTAACAGTAGCTTGTGGGGCAAACGTAGTTTGGACATGATCAATCAACTCATAATGTTTAGTACGTAAATTAGCATTTAATCCATTGCTTTCAATAATATAATCAATACCTTGAATAGTAACAGGCTGGTCTGAAACCATTTGCCGCGTCTCAAGATTAAGCTGGATAAACTCAGTAGTAACAGATTTGATAAATTCATCAGGACCCTGGCTGGTTAACTCCACATTCTTATCGAGTTGAATAACATTGCCATTATAAAGGGTTCCTTCCGCCGCTTTAAGCTGCCACGGTGTTTGATCGGCATCACCGTAGATGGAATACTCAGGCTCTGCAAACGTTACAAAGCCTAACAAATCATAGTGTTCCATTGTTTTAGCAAATACCTGATGGTGAATGTTGCCGTTATCATCATACAGGGTGGTGGTAATATTTTTGGCACGATAAGCCGGTTTATGCGCATTTTCTTTTTGCAGGTTTGCACTTTGCGGTTTCTCATTCATCCACGTAGGAAGATAGACCAATAGCGCTAAACCGAACAATGCACAAATGCTGAGCGTCAGGCGGCTCATACACTCGCCCCATGGATAGCGTGCAGCTTATCATTGGCTTGTAATAACGTATCACACACTTCACGCACTGCACCAAAGCCGCCGCGAATGCTGGTTACCCAATTTGCGTTGTGTTTGACGAGGGGATGGGCATCTGCCACCGCTATTCTAACGGCCGCATTGGCAAACATACCTAAGTCTGGCATATCGTCACCGATGGCTGCGACTTCGTTTTGCGAAAGGTTTAACTGCGAAACGAGGGTGTGTGCTGCCGATTCTTTTTCTTCGCACCCTTGAATAATGTGGGGGACGTTTAATGCTTCCATACGGTGTTGGACGATTGCTGACTGCCTTCCAGTAATTACAGCAACACTTATGCCAATTTTTCCAAGCGCTTTAATCCCGTAACCGTCACGGGTGTGAAACGCTTTTAACTCTTCCCCCTTATTGCCCAGGTATATGCGCCCATCCGAAAATACGCCATCGACGTCACACAATAGCAATTTAATGTTTTTCAATTGCTCGAATAAGCCTCTATCAATAGGGTCATATAGGGTTTTAACCTTTTCCATTAGAGCACCCCTGCCTTTAATAGCATATGCATATTGAAGGCGCCGACCGGTTGTTGGGAGTCATTGACCACCATCAGCGCGCTAATTTTATGTGCTTCCATCAGATTTAGTGCCTCAACCGCCAAATCGTCAGGATGCACCGTTTGCCCCCCTGAAGTCATTACTTTTTGTACTTCAGTATGATGAATATCTATTTGGGCATCCAAGATTCGTCGCAAATCCCCGTCAGTGAATATTCCGATAAGCTGGTTTTTTTCGTCAACCACACCAGTCATGCCCAGGCCTTTTTTCGATATTTCAAGCAAGGCATCAGTTACCTTGTCGCTAGGAGAGACAAGTGGCAACTCATTACCACTAAGCATAATGTCACTGACTTTCAATAATAGCTTGCGGCCCAGACTGCCCCCTGGGTGAGAAAGTGCAAAATCATCTGAGGTGAACCCTTTTGCATCAAGGAGAGCAATCGCGAGGGCGTCCCCCAAAACCAGGGTGACCGTGGTACTAGAGGTAGGGGCGAGTCCTAAAGAACATGCTTCCTGTTCAACAGAGATATCCAGTACGACATCCGCATGACTTCCCAGCGAACTTGAGGGGCTGTTGGTCATCGCCACTACTGGCACCCCTAAGCGTTTGACGACGGGTAATATATTGAGTAATTCGGCCGTTTCACCACTATTTGATATGGCCAGCAGTACATCTTCGTCGCCCAGCATCCCAAGATCACCATGATTCGCTTCACCCGGGTGCATAAAAAAGGCAGGCGTACCTGTGCTGGCAAGCGTGGCAGCGATTTTATTGCCAATGTGGCCTGACTTACCCATGCCACTTACCACTACTTTTCCCTTGCAATTTAACAGTAGTTGACAGGCACGTTCGAAGGCTTCACCCAGCCGTGATCCCAATTGCTCGATGGCCTGTTGTTCTATCTGAATGACTTTTTTTGCCGACGAAATAAAAGAAAGTTCTGTCATCGTTTATCCAAACAACCAGTATTGATACAACAAAAAGCTTAACAGTAATATAGAGCCTTCTACTCGATTGATTTGCCGGCGACCTTTTAAGTCGAAACTGAATAAAAACAGCATTAAGGTCAATCCTAGCATCACGTACATATCACGCTGGTATGCCCCTTCTTCAAGAAGTCCCGGCGCAATTAAACCAGGCATTCCCAGTACGGCTAATAAGTTAAAGATATTTGAGCCGATAATATTGCCCAATGCCAAATCGTCTTCGCCTTTTCTCACCCCTGCAATACAGGTGGCCAATTCGGGTAAGCTTGTACCCAGAGCGATGATAGTCAGGCCGATCACCAAGTCACTTATACCAAAATGACGCGCAATGAAAACAGCTGAGTCTACTAAGAATTGTGCGCTCAATGGTAATAATATGAGGCCCACGCCAATCCATAACACCGCAGCACCGGTATTCACATCTTTAGGGATTTCATCGGCGGTTTCCGCCATCAGGGGGTCACTCTTATCGACTTGCAAAGAGAGCCAGGCCATGCCGGCTAACACAAACACAAACAAGCCGATAAGTACCATACCTTCAAAGCGTGCTAGTTCACCATCATACATAAACACCATGGCAATCAGCGTAATCAAAATGAGTACGGGCATCTCACGTTTCAAGGTAATCGATGAAACCACCAATGGTTTTACCAATGCGGTAATACCTAGCACCAACGCAACGTTAGTAATATTAGACCCCAACGCGTTGCCCACCGCAGTGTTCATGTTGCCGTTAGCTGAAGCGATAGCGGATACGACAATTTCAGGGGCGGAAGACCCCATAGCTACAATTGTCAAACCTATCATCATAGGCGATACGCCGATGTTGCGGGCTAAGGCAGAGGCTCCGTATACGAAGCGGTCGGCACTCCAACCTAACACGATCAATCCAAGAACGAAGATAGTTATTTGTAAAAGCACTCTATTTCACTTCTCACGTATTACAGCATGTGATTTTGTTAAGATTGTCGCAAAAACATAGGCTTTTGCCTAATTTAATTAACCAATCCATGTTTTATTACATTAATTTTACATTCGAAAAAGTAGAACATACCTTGTAACTTTTTGCTTTTGCCACATCCACTTGAAAAAGCGTACAATAAGCCATACTTACCCAACTGCATTTCTTTAGCTGTTGAAGCGTAGCATAAAATCGGCTCGTCAATTGCTTACCATGCGGTTGTTTTTTGTTCTCGTTGAAGAGGGTATCTCGCTCAGCGCTTTTTTTATTTTTGCACACGTCAAGGATCGTATTGGTAAAAATGGATAATCTGGTAGAAATTGATAACATTACCTTTAGTCGGGCAGACCGTGTCATATATGATGGGATCACCATCAACGTTCCTAAAGGCAAAATCACAGCGGTGATGGGCCCCAGCGGTATCGGGAAAACCACGCTGCTACGCTTAATTGGAGGACAGTTGCTGCCGGATAAAGGTGACATTCGTTTCGACAATAATTCGATTGTTAAGATGAGTCGCGGACAGCTGTATGAAACGCGCAGACGCATGAGCATGCTTTTTCAAAGTGGTGCCCTGTTCACTGATATGAGCGTGTTTGACAACGTCGCTTTCCCATTACGTGAGCACACCAAGTTAAATGAAGATCTTATTGCGACAATTGTTGCTTTGAAGCTACAGGCCGTGGGATTGCGAGGCGCGGCCTCCCTCATGCCCTCAGAACTGTCGGGGGGAATGGCGAGGAGAGCCGCACTGGCTCGCGCCATAGCGCTTGATCCCGATTTAATCATGTTTGACGAACCCTTTGCCGGGCAAGATCCCATTTCTATGGGCGTGTTAGTGAAACTTATCCGCGAATTAAATGATGCTCTTAATTTGACCAGCGTGGTGGTTACCCACGACGTGACAGAAGTGCTTACCATAGCTGATTATATTTATATTCTGGCGGATAAGCGGGTAATAGGTGAGGGCACCGCCCAGCAGATCCGCGAAAGTGATTCAGAATTAGTCCAGCAGTTTTTGAAAGGCAAGGCGGACGGCCCTGTTCCTTTCCATTATCCAGCGCAGAAGCTGGAAGACGCGATGTTTGGAGCAATCTCATGAATGCTATCCACGCCTTAGGCGTAAAAACCATCTCGCGTTTTGCAGCAGCGGGGCGCGCGGCCTTGATGTTGTTCGGGGCTTTGTTTGCCATTCCGCGCATGAAGAACGTTTATCTAACGGTAAAACAGATTTATGTGGTGGGGGTTCAGTCCCTGTTAATTATTCTGGTGTCAGGCTTATTCATTGGCATGGTAATGGCACTTCAAGGCTATACTATCTTGGTGGACTATGGCGCTGAAGCCAGTCTTGGACCGATGGTTGCTTTATCTTTGCTAAGAGAACTAGGGCCGGTAGTCACTGCTTTGTTATTTGCAGGCAGAGCGGGCTCAGCGTTGACCGCTGAGATTGGCTTGATGAAGGCCACTGAACAATTGAGTAGTTTAGAAATGATGGCAGTTGACCCGCTCAGGCGAGTGGTGGCGCCCCGTTTCTGGGCGGGATTAATTTCCATGCCTATGCTCGCATTATTGTTTAGCGCGATAGGTATCCTAGGTGGTCATCTGGTGGGGGTAGACTGGTTAGGAGTGGACAGCGGGAGTTACTGGTCAATCATGCAGTCAACCGTTGATTTTGATAAAGATGTGATAAACGGCGTAATCAAAAGCCTTGTTTTTGCCATAGTGGTAACCTGGATTGCCATTTTTAAGGGGTATGATTGTATCCCTACCTCTGAAGGGATAAGCAAAGCGACCACCGAAACCGTGGTGTTTTCGTCGTTAGCAGTATTGGGTTTAGATTTTGTTTTGACCGCACTGATGTTCGGGATTGAGTAAGGAGTAGCAATGAACAAGTACAGAGTGGAACTGATGGTGGGTGTGTTTGTCCTGTTAACTATAGGGGCAGTGCTCTTGCTAGCGCTAAAGGTGGCTAATCAGACTATTACCAACCAGGGTGATACATATACCTTGTTTGCAAAGTTCGATAACATCGGTGGTTTAAAAACGCGTTCGGCGGTCAAGGTGGGGGGCGTTATTATCGGGCGAGTGGCATCAATTAAACTCGATCAAGAGGACTTTACCCCGGTAGTTGAGCTGAGCATTCTGCAGGAATACAATGAATTTCCAGAAACCAGCTCAGTGTCTATCTTGACGTCGGGTTTGCTTGGTGAGCAGTACGTTGGCTTTCAACCTGGCTTCGCCATTGATGGCGTGGAAGATTTAAAAGATGGCGATTATTTACAGGACACGAAATCAGCCCTTGTCCTCGAAGATTTAATTGGTCAGTTCTTATTTAATAGAGGTAAAAGTGAGTAGTGGGCGCTCACTTTACACTTTTTATCGTAGTTTAGATTCTTAGGAGCACAAGAGTGAAAAAGTTAACGGTGATCATTGGCCTGTGGGTATGTGCCCTGTTTGGCGCAAACGCAGCACAAGGGATAAACGAAGATAACCCGTATGAATTGGTGCAAGACGTGGCCATGAAAACCTTCGACAGAATGAAGGCTAACCAACAACAAATTAAAAATGATCCTGAAGTATTACGCACTATAATGGAAGAGGAACTTCTGCCTCATATTGATTATCAATTTGCCGCTTTTATGGTGCTTGGCAAGCATTTTAAATCAGTTCCGAAAGCTAAATTATCTGAGTATGTCAGTGTGTTCAGACAATATTTGATTACCACGTACGCAGTGGCAATGGGCTACTACGATAATCAGGAGGTGGAATTTGAACCTGCCGGTTCGTTTGCTGATAAGAAGAGTGTCACCGTCAGAGCGATTGTAAAAGACCCGCAAAGACCGGAAATTAACATTGCGTTCAAAGTAAGAAAAGACACACGTACTAATGAATGGAAAGCGTATGATATGGTTGCTGAAGGTATCAGTATGCTCAATAGTAAACGCAGCGAATTTGAGTCAATATTACGCCAACAGGGGATAGATGAAGTCATCCGGTTAATGAATGAAAAAATTTCCCAGCCCGTTGAGCTTAAAGAACGCGAAAAAAGCGCAGAATAATTGTGAATCCCATTTTTCAAGTAAACGGCGATGGAACGGTAGCGGTTAAAGGAAACCTTGATCGCGATGTGTTAAATAAAAATTGGTGGGAGATGCTTGACGCCAAGCAGCGTGAAAATCTTATCACCTCTAGCCAGTGTGAGTTTGACTTGAGTAGTGTTGAGCGGGTAGATAGCGCTGGCCTTGCTTGGCTGGTAAATGCAGTAAGAGATGGCCGCACTCATGGAGTGAAGCTAACGCTTACCGATGTACCCACAAAACTCGTTAAGCTGGCAAAAATTAGCGGTTTGGACACACTGTTACCCTTGTCTAACAGTGAAACCGCCTAAACGAAATAATGTAAAGGTTATTAATGGAAGCAAAAGAAATTGAAGCAGTATTGTCAGCAGCTCTGAATTTGGCTGAAGTGCACGTTAAGCAAGATGGCTCACATTACACCATAATTGCTGTGAGCGACGAACTCAGTGAGTTAAGTCGGGTGAAACGGCAACAAGCCATTTATGCCCCGCTTTCAGATAAAATTGCAGATGGCACTATGCATGCCATTTCGATTAAAACTTTCTCTGAAAAAGATTGGCAGCGTGAGCGTCAATTCCATTTACCTTCTTAAGTAACAGGGTATATTTGTGGAAAAACTCATTATAACTAAAAGTCCTCCTCTACGAGGTGAAGTCTCAATTTCGGGCGCAAAAAATGCTGCGCTGCCACTTTTAATGACCACACTGCTGACAGACCAGCCGTGTCATTATGCAAACGTACCGGCACTACGCGATATTAATACCACTGTTGCGTTACTAAAAGAGCTGGGTGTGCGGGTGGATAAACACGAAAATAACCACGTCCATCTGTGTTCCGACGCACTGACCAGTGTCACCGCTTCCTACGATTTAGTTCGCACTATGCGGGCATCTATTTTAGTACTCGGTCCCTTGCTGGCCAAACAGGGAAAAGCGAATGTCTCTTTACCGGGAGGCTGCGCGATAGGGGCCCGACCGGTAAATCTTCACTTATCCGGGCTGGAAAAAATGGGCGCTAAAATTGAGGTGGAAGAAGGGTATATTCGCGCCAAGGTGGATGGCCGACTTAAAGGTGCCAGAATCTTTATGGATATGGTCAGCGTTGGGGCTACCGAAAATTTGATGATGGCGGCCACCCTGGCGCAAGGTACCACAATTCTTGAAAACGCCGCTAGAGAGCCTGAGATTGTCGATTTGGCAGCGTGTTTAACCAGTATGGGGGCCAAGATTACCGGTGCCGGTACTGACAACATCACAATCCACGGCGTAGATGCACTGTCGGGCTGTGACTATAGTGTGTTACCTGACCGTATCGAGACAGGCACATTTCTTGTTGCTGCTGCCGTAACAGGGGGCAAGATAAAGTGCGTGAATGCTGCACCGCACACGCTGGATGCAGTGCTGGATAAGCTTGAGCAAGCTGGTGCTCATGTCGCTGTCGGCGACGATTGGATTGAACTTGATATGGAAGGTCGCACACTGAAAGCGGTGCATGTTAAGACCGCGCCCCATCCAGCCTTTCCTACCGATATGCAGGCACAGTTTGTCACCTTAAATTGCGCGGCTGGGGGCACTGGGGTAGTCACTGAGACCATCTTCGAAAATCGATTCATGCATGTGCCCGAACTACAGAGGATGGGTGCAAGTATTTCTTTAGAAGCCAACAGCGCGGTGACCAATGGTAGCTCGAAACTAAAAGGCGCTCCAGTAATGGCTACCGATCTGCGTGCATCGGCGAGTTTGGTGATAGCGGGATTAGTGGCTGAAGGGGAAACCCATGTCAATCGTATCTATCATCTTGATCGGGGCTATGAACGCATCGAAGAAAAACTAAACAATCTTGGGGCGAGTATTCGGCGGGTGAGTGTTTAAAGGATATAAGCTAACTCGCGGTAGCTTAATAAAGTCATTTGGAGAAATTGAGCTGCACGCAAGTCAGCTCTAACTGCACATCTAACCATTTGGTTGGCTACCACGACAACCCTTTAGTTCTAATGGTGTATTGGCAGTCGATAGCCCCAGTTGATAGCCCACTGAAAATCGAACCTCAAGTTATCCCAACGTTACATTAACTAATGGGTAAAGTTTTTACATAATATGGGTAATCTACACTCTCATCTGTGGATAAATCCGCAGTTAGTTAGTATTAAAATAATTTAACTTTTTCATTCCGCTTCTTAATCCTTGCCTATCTTACTGAAAATTATATTTTTTTCTAATTTGACGTGTGCAAGTGTTTAAACTTTAAAATGACGCACGAGCAAACTGGTTCATCCATTGCACCCTTGATGAAGCGATTATAATTTTTCAAAGGAGGCAGGAATGCTTATCGCGAAAAAGAGTAGTTTAAGAACCTCTCTCATTGCCGCGCTAGGATTAACGACCCTGGTGGGTTGTGCGGGCAACGGAGATAATACAGACCGGTATGCCGCGCAGTGTGATGCTAACACTATCAACGAACTCAAAGAGCTAAACGAAACGTTGACCGAAGCCATTCACAAAGAAGTAGTGATATGGGAGCCAGCGGAAGCTATCGTTATCCAAAATGAGTTAGAAACCGCAATAAACAATTGTGATCCTAACTCGTCGCCAGCCTTAATCGCTAAGGCTGAAAAAGAAGTGGAAACGTACGAACGTAAGGTTAAAGAAGCCGAACAAGAACGTCTTGCTAAAGAGCGTGAGCAGAAGGAAAACGAGCGCTATTTAGAGATGGCCAAAAAAGAATGGAACAAAGTTGAAGAGTACGACAACTTAAGCGACGATCATCAGGAAATGAAGGCCGAAGGAAAGACTGCCTTAGAAAATGACAAAGGCCGGGAATCGTATAATATTCTCACCAGTCTTCATAATGAGTTACGTGATCGTATGGAAGAATACGTTGTTAAAGAAGGTGATACGTTATGGGATATCGCAGCCCGTAACCAAACGTATGGAAACCCTTGGCAGTGGCCAGCTATTCACGATGAGAATCGTGAGAAAATTGACGATCCCAATCTGATCTATCCCGGTCAAAAATTAATGATCGATAAAAATGCTGGACCAACACAATTAACTGCAAAAGCAAAACGGAATAATCTGATGTAGGGTTTGACGGAACCTGAACATTCACGTTTATTGACTCTAAGAGGCCTGAATACGTATTCAGGCCTTTTTGTATTTATTGTCACGTCCTAAATTACGGTGACATAAAGAGGAATTCTTTATGGCAACTTATCGAAGGGGGGCATATTAATTTAGCAGAGATGCGATAGGACAAGAATCTGGTTATGCGCCCCGCATTCATTGTCACTTACCAAAGGCATACAAACTAGGGAGAAAAAGTAACTTAACAAATAAGGAATACCGCAGTTCGCTTATGCCCCAAGCTCGGCTACCACCACTTTAAAGGTGATCAGCTCCTCGCCGCGGCTAATTTCCAGTTCTAACTCCGTGCCTGGTGCCGTTTCTGCAATCATATCCAGTGTTTTCGATGCACTCTCCAAACGCACACCATCAATGGCCAGGATCATATCGCCGGCTTTTAAGCCCGCCTTACCCACAGGACTATTATTGGATACTGCTGTGACCACAATCCCTGGGCCGCCACGATATTCCTGACCTATAAAGCCTAATTGACCACGGGTCACTTTACCTTCAGTAATGATTTCATCCATTACCCGCTTCGCTAGCTCATACGGCACTGCAAAGTTAATTCCGTCTACATTTCTGACCCGGCGGGAAGAATCGCGAACCTGAAAATTGGCATTGGTGATGCCGACCAGGTAACCATTACTATCAACCAGCGCGCCACCGGAATTACCTTGGTTTAATACGGCATCGGTTTGAATAAAATCGACATAGTTTGAAAGTCCATTGCGTCCTGCCCGACTGACAATACCATGCGTAATGGTTTGACCCAGGTCGTACGGATTGCCTATGGCCATGACCAGATCGCCAACCCTGAGGTTAGGCTCTTTTAGTTGCGGAATAACATGTAAGTTATCAGCGTTAACCTTTAACACAGCCAAATCTGTAAGGGGGTCGTTACCGATAATCTGTGCTTCTAATACGCGTCCATCCTGTACGGCGACGAAAATGCTGTCAGCGTTTTGCACCACATGGTGACAGGTCAACAAATAGCCGTTTTCGGTCATAATGACGCCCGAGCCCAGGCTAGTGCGCTCGCGGGGTTGATTCCTGAATAAACCGGTGTCGTTTTCGATACTAACGCTATAAATGTTGACGACGGCTGGAGCAGCCTGGCTTAACGAACTGAAATAAGACTCGCGCACAGGCGACAGTGGAGATTCACTGAAGAAATTTTCTGAAAAGCCGCTGCCTTTACGCAAGTCGGGTACCAGCAACAAAATCAATACAGCAACGATTAACCCTAAAAGGACTGCTTTAAATAAATAGGTAAGAAATCGAGTACTGGACACGTTAGCGCATTCTCTGTCTTGGTAAACTTAGCGTGATGTAAATATCATTCTAAACTTTGAAAGTTAAGTCAAAACAAAGAATAACACTGTTGAAAGTGATCGCCAACGGAAATGAAAAGAGGGCAGCAACAGCAGTGCCGCCCAGATTGCAGATTATCGGATAACTAAATAGAGAGTAGAGTTACCGCGTCTTACATTCAGTGCGATGACACCTGTGGCGGAATCTAACGCTTCACGAAATTCGCTAACGGTGGTGACACGGTTACGATTAACCCCGATGATGACATCATCTTCTTGCAAGCCGATACGCGCTGCCGGACTATTTCGTTGTAATTCACTAACCTGAACACCTGCATTCCCTGCTCCATCGTCACCGTTCATTAGGGTAGCACCTTCTAAAGCAGGATGAATCTGCGCAGCGGTGACTTCTGACTGGGTGGCATCATCTAACACCACTTCTACGTTCTTCTTGTCGCCCTTACGCAATATCGTTAACTGCACTTCTGCGCCGGCACCCATACTGGCGATTTTGGCGCGCAGTTCGGCAAAACTATGTAAATTTCTACCATTGATCGCGGTGATAATATCACCAGCTTGCAACCCTGCTTTTTCAGCGGCAGAGTCGGGCTGGACCTCGCTGACAAACGCACCAATATTAACTTTGGCGTTCATCGCTTCGGCCAAACCGGCATCAACATCGCTGCCTAATATACCCAGAAGGCCACGGCGTACTTCACCAAATTCCGCGATTTGATCAACAAGACTTTTCATCATATTACTGGGAATCGCAAAGCCAATCCCCACGTTGCCGCCATTGGGGCCGAAGATAGCGGTATTTATGCCAACTAACTCACCTTTTAGATTTACCAAGGCGCCACCCGAGTTACCACGGTTAATCGCGGCATCGGTTTGGATGTAGTCTTCGTAGCCACCAATATTTAAGCCTGAACGGCCTAACGCACTTACAATGCCTGAGGTGACAGTTTGGGATAGACCGAAGGGATTACCCACCGCAACCACAAAATCACCCACGCGTATTTTGTCGGAATTGGCGATAGGCAGGTCAGTCAGGTCATTGGCGTCTATTTTAAGTAAGGCAATATCACTCTGTTGGTCTTCACCGAGCTTTTTGGCTTTAAAAACTCTGCCGCCCGTGAGCTTCACAGTGATTTCATCCGCATTGTGGACCACGTGAGCATTGGTGACCACGTATCCTTTCTCAGCGTCGATAATCACGCCAGAGCCCAATCCTCTGAAAGGTCGCTCTTGCACTTGTTCCTGAGGGCCGCCAAAGAAGTAGCGGAACATTTCCGGTACTTGCTGACGCGCAGTTTGGGTACCTTCGACGGCGATACTCACAACAGCAGGGGTGGCCTTTTCTAGCATGGGAGCCAGCGAAGGCACTTCGCTGTCTTTATCATTGCTAAAAAACGGTAATGCTGCCGAAGCATGCAACTGAAGACCAAAGGTGCCAACAACGAGACCGGACACCATCAACATCTGGCGAAAACGCTTATTCATACTCGCTCACACTCCTTACAAAATTATGCGATATATGTGGTTAACTCAGAGACTGAAGGGAAGAGTATAAAGTTCCCTTAGCGAGGCTTTTCCTCGGTAGACTGCCCAGCAGAACCGACGAACAACCCGGAACCTGTGTTAGCAAAATCAAGGGGCTGTGCTCCAGCAACCTTAGATGCTTTACTCTTTTCTTTACCTTTTAGATTATTTCTTAAATATGAAGTTGCCTGTTCCCCATAAAAAGGAACGCGAGGCGAATCATCGTCATCATTTTGCTTCAACAACATTTCATATTCTTCTAATTGCTGTTTTAGCGCGTAACACTGATTTTCAATGTCTTCAATGGTGTGACGCGTTTGGTGAATATGGTGTTCAGCCTGTTGCGCCATCAAATCTTTGACTGATTGCTCAGCACGTTGTTCAGCAATGCTGTTATCCGACCCTGTATACATATGACGAGCCACAAAAAATCCTATAATCAGGCCTGTAGCCAGTAATGCTAGAGGAATTAATACATCCATCGACATCTCCAATCAGTTTCTTGGGTAATAAGGGTGGTCATTATAAATACGTTTAATAGCGACATTAAGTGCGGTTGTTACGTTGACTATAGCAAGTAACCGTCACCAATGCGCGCGAAATTATGCTACAGTCAGCAGGGTATAGCGCACCGTGGTTTCACTAAATTTACTATTCACCGTGATTTCCCCTTAGATTAGGGTCATAATGACATATTTCAAGCGGTCAACAAGAAAATCAATTTATTACCATGAGTTCAGTAGTAACAACGGCGATTACCCCCTGGCAAAAATATCAAGATGACCTGACCTTAGCAGATTTTCATTACGATGCCGCGCAGGAAAATGCGGTAAAAGAGTTACAACGTTTATATGATGATCTAACCCGCACTCAGCCGGAAAAAAAATGGTCCAGCAAATTTAAGTCCTGGTTTGGAAAGCCTGATGTCGCGCCTGACGTTCAGGGGATTTATTTTTATGGGGGCGTGGGAAGGGGGAAAACGTATCTGGTAGACACCTTTTACGAATGCCTTCCTTTTGACAACAAAATGCGGGTGCACTTTCACCGTTTTATGCACCGCATTCACGATGAACTAAAGCAGTTAAAAGATGTATCTGACCCGCTGCAAACCATCGCCGCAAAAATTGCCAAAGAAGCGCGCGTTATCTGTTTTGATGAATTTTTTGTCTCTGATATTACCGATGCCATGATATTGGGCACCCTAATGGAGGCGCTTTTTAAGCATCGTATTGTGCTGGTGGCTACCTCTAATATTGTGCCAGATGATTTATACAAAAATGGCCTGCAGCGGGCTCGTTTCGTGCCAGCGATAAGGTTGATAAATGAGCATACTCGCGTGGTCAACGTAGATAGTGGTATTGATTATCGTTTGCGCACACTCGAACAGGCTGAAATCTATCATCATCCGCTGGACGAAGCGGCCACCAGGAATCTACATGAATATTTTATGCAGTTGGCACCTGAAGTCGGTACTGAACACGAAACCATTGAGATAAATCATCGCCCCCTTATCACCACACGCAATGCTGACGGCGTGATGATGATTGATTTTAAGACACTGTGTGAAGGTCCTCGCAGCCAAAGTGATTACATTGAAATTAGTCGCCTATATCACTCTGTTTTGCTTGCAAATGTAAAAGAGATGGGCCACCACAATGACGATACGGCGCGGCGCTTTATCGCCATGGTAGATGAATTTTACGAACGAAATGTGAAGTTAATCATGTCGGCGACGGTCCCGTTGGCTGCGCTGTATAGTGATGGAAAACTTAGTTTTGAATTCAAACGGTGTTTAAGTCGGTTGAAAGAAATGCAGTCTCACGAGTACCTGGCACTTCAGCATTTGCCTTAGGGGCTGTTATCGCACCAATTATCGGGTAGAATCGGGCTAATTTTTTATCCCTGTATCAGGGGTAGTCTGTGAATCAATACAGTTAAAGCAACGAGAACGTTAAGATGGGAAGAGCATTTGAAGTAAGAAAGGCGGCGATGGCTAAAACCGCTGGCGCAAAAACCAAGGTTTATTCTAAATACGGCAAAGAAATATACGTGTGCGCGAAAAACGGCGGCACAGATCCAGACACGAATCTGTCGCTCAAACGCCTGATGGAAAAAGCTAAAAAGGATCAGGTGCCCGGCCATGTTATCGATAAAGCCATCGACAAAGCTGCGGGTGGGGCTGGGGAAGATTTCGTACCAGCACGCTACGAAGGTTTTGGCCCAGGAAACTGCATGGTGATCGTTGACTGTCTAACTGACAATAACAATCGTACCATTACCGATGTGCGCAACTGCTTTACTAAAACCGGCGCTAAGATTGGCGCCCCTGGCGCGGTGTCCCATATGTTTGACCATCAGGCTGTTTTTGTCTTTGCCGGTGAAGATGAAGATGCCGTGTTAGAAGTATTGATGGAAGCTGACGTGGATGTGACAGAAGTAGAAGAAGAAGACGGAAAAATCACCGTGTACGCACCGAACACCGAGTTTTTTAAAGTAAAAACGGCGCTCACGGATGCCTATCCCGACATCAACTTCGAGGCAGAAGAAATCAGTTGGATCCCGCAAACGGAAACAGATATCAGCGAAGACGATTTACCCATGTTTGAGAAATTCATGGAAATGTTAAACGACTGTGATGATGTGCAGGATGTTTATCATAATGCGAATCTGCCTGGGTAAATATTTGTTATAAAAAGGTAGTTTATCCCTACCGATTGAACGTTGAGAAGCTCTGCCTTGTGGCGGGGCTTTTTTTTGCACAGACGAATGGTAAGCAGTTGAGTAACCTTACGGCGTAAAGCCGTGAAGTGGACATTCATACTGTTAAAATACGTCAGGCTAGATTCGATAAAGCGGACGACTAACCCCCCTGAGCACCTTAACGAAGTCCATGCGTATAGATTTGGGTTGTGATCACATCACTAGGGCTTAGTTGAGTTTAACCAGTTGGGTTATCTGCTCGCCCCTGTAGTAAATGGGTGGTGAATGAACTTCGGAATGTATGCGGGCCTACTTGTGTTTATCTGAGCAAATCATCAAGGAGTAGGGTGCTATATACATTTTACTAAAGTCGCCGCAATACGGTGCAGAAGAGTTTCCAAATTATACAAATTCCATTAGCATCATTAGTATTAAATTAGCGGACTGGGCAAAGGCACCGTCCAACATGGTATTTACCGGCATGAGAAGCATGCCGGCAACATTCTAAGACGTTAGGTGAACAAGGAAGTCCTTTGGTTAATAGGTTTTTAACAATATTCGCGGCGCTCTTTTTATTGTCAGCTTGCACAACAGGACAACTGTATTACACGGAAGCTTCTGGCGCACGAGTTTTAGCTTGTGATGTTGAGTTTGTCGGTTTACCGAGCGTGGACAAATTTGCGGTTGAGTATGCGCTAAGCCTTTGCGCGAAGAGTTCTGTGAAAAAAGGGCATTCTCTAGATAAAGAAATGGAATACCTCCTTACCCTAGACCTTCAAATTCCCAAGTCAAAATGTGGTGAATCATGGAACCATGAATCTGTTAAAGAACAGTACAAAACTGGCAATTTATCGAAAAAAGAATATGGGTATATCGTGGCTCACATCGACTTGGGCTTAGCGATTGTTAACGAATGTTCCCCTATCAAGGTAAGTGAAGGAATTTGAATTTTTGGCATGATGTCAGTTATGCGGGTATGAACTGGTTCTGGATTAAGGAGTACTCATGAAATTTGAAGATGCACAACAAGATATGAACTTTTCGTACTTTGGTGGTGGAACAGGAGTGTTGGTTTCTGGCTTAATTTGGTGTACCGCAGGCCTGGTGGCGCTGCTATATTCAAACCAATCGAGTATGTTGACTCTTTTCCTTGGTGGTATGTTTATCCATCCGCTAGCTATGTTGCTATCGAAAGTCCTCAACAGATCCGGCCATCATGCTCCCGACAACCCTCTAGGTAGACTTGCTTTAGAAAGTACAATTATCTTATTCGTTGGTTTGTTTATAGCTTTCTATGTAGCTAAGTTACAAGTGGGGTGGTTTTATCCAATCATGCTAATGATCATCGGTGTACGTTACTTAATTTTTAATACACTATATGGGGTAAAAATTTATTGGGTGTTAGGCGCTACGCTTATGTTTTCTGGCATGTTATGTATTTTACTCGGCGCCAATTTTGTCATCGGTGCATTTATTGGTGGGGTAACAGAAATTGTATTCTCGCTAGTAATTCTTAATCAATCTAAAGGCATGGTTGTAAAAACCGCATAACAAGAGTGATGGCGCAACTACTCAGCTAAACCTCCGCAGCGCTGCTCTGCGCCTGTACTTCAGCCAATATTTGGGGGTGGTAAATGTTTGCTTCGCGATAACGGTAACTTCTCTATTCAACAAGCATCACCGTTTGGTTCTGGCACGACAGCGTCACACGCTATTAATAAAAGGTGCTCGAAATATCGTCTCTAAATTAACCAGCAATTTGTTTAAACGACCTGTTTCTCAAAGATCCATGACGAAGTATCAAAAAATTATTCGCGGTTACTTCACTTATTTATCGCAAACAGTTGCTGTTTTTCCGGTTGGAGGTAACGCTCTCTATTGAAAGGCTATTTTTTCTGTGGAAAAGTCGTCTTTGGGTGTACGCAAAAATTTAGCCAGCCTAAAGTCAGAATTTCACTACACGCAAACTGGCGGATTGGGTTGGCAGGTCCATTTTCTTTAAGATGACGTATAACGAAGAATATATGGCGGTTTACAGGGCGATCTTCACTCCACTGAAAGGACTATCGCTGATTAATTGAAGCCTGCATTATCATATTAGAAGGAATAGAAAAGTAATTGGCGAATAACAACAATCAGATGAACACGTCCTCCGAACCTGGCGATAGCCTGGAAAAGCAGGCAGGGATTTCACTTCGTGAAGCAAGGCAGACACAACTGCTAAAAGTGTTTTTGGTGATGTCAGTCATCTATACCCTCTATTTGGCGAAAACGCTATTTATTCCACTCGTCTTTTCTGCATTCGTCGCTTTACTACTTAGCCCGTTGGTGGCATTAGGCAGAAAGATTTATATCCCTCGCACCATTTCAGCGTTTGTGCTTATTGGGTTACTGATTGCACCGTTTTCGTTTCTAGGGGTGGAACTAGTAAAGCCAGCCGAACGGTGGATGGAAACGTTGCCCAAAATTTCTGCCCAGATAACCGAACAGATCAATGAAATCAGTGAAAAGTTTGAGCAGGAGCAGAACCAGGCCGAAATACAAGCCGAAGCAGAAAGGAAGCAAAAAGAGGCGGAAGAGGCTTCTTTTTTTGATAATTGGTTTAAAGACGATGAGCCTGAAGCCAAAGTAGAAGAAGTAAAAGAAGTAAAAGAAAATGTGGTCACAGGACAAATCAAGCAAGGCAGTATTGAAATCTTCTTGTCTTTGCTAGCCAGTGCCCCGTTTCTCATCGCACAGATGTTTGGCAGCGTTATTCTAATTTTGTTTTTGCTTATCTTCGGGCCAGTCCTTTTTAAAATTTTTATTCAGGATTTCCCGGTGGTGGTAGATAAGGAGCGCACAGTTCAATTGGTGGGGCAGATTCAAAAACGTCTTTCGAATTACATCATCACCATCAGCATGATAAACGGATTGTTAGGCATAGCGACCGCCACTGCATTTTACTTTCTTGGCGTGGAAGACGCTATCCTATGGGGCGCGCTGGTGGGAATGCTGAATTTTGTGCCTTACCTAGGAGGGCTAATAAGCTGTACGATTTTACTGATGGTGGGGGTGGTGCAGTATGGTTTAGTCTCTGCAGCGTTTCTGCCGCCCGCGGTATTTTTGGGTATCAACATCCTCGAATCGCAATTTATTACTCCCGCTGTACTGGGGCAGAGCTTTAGACTTAATCCGCTAATTATCATTCTTTGGCTGGCAGTAATGGGTTGGCTGTGGGGGGTAATAGGGGTCTTACTTGCCGTGCCAATTCTGGTGTGCATCAAAATTATTCTGGAGCATTTAGATGTTTTACCGCACTGGGTGAAATTACTGGAATCTGAGGGCTGAGAATAACATCAGGAAAATTTGCAAAATAATGAATAGTCTGTAAGCGCAATCTGCTGGGATTAGGGAACGATGAACTTTAATGGGTGAACCACGCTAAATGTATGGTTAAATTACAAACAGCGGGTTGTTGGCACTAAGAACGGGATAGCTCACCCAACACAGTTAGCCATCAGGCTAAAACGGTTTAAAACATATTCCACAACTCCCACAAACGGGTAACAGGATGCGAATTAAGCATCGCATCTCTGTACTATCTCATGTAAAATCCCCCGCGGAGTTGGCCAGGCAATCGCTGCCCTCGCAAGAGGGGGGAGGAAAGTCCGGGCTCCACAGGGCAGAGTGCCAGATAACATCTGGGCGGCGTGAGCCGACGACAAGTGCAGCAGAGAGTAGACCGCCTAAGTATACCGTAAGGTATGCCGGTAAGGGTGAAAGGGTGCGGTAAGAGCGCACCGCGCAACTGGTAACAGTGTGTGGCACGGTAAACTCCACTCGGAGCAAGACCAAATAGGATCCCGCTATATGTGGCCCGCGTTGGGATCGGGTAGGTTGCTTGACCTATTTAGCAATGAATAGGCTAGAGGAATGATTGTCCTAGACAGAACCCGGCTTATCGGCCAACTCCACTCCCCACTTTCTGATTTGACGAACCGGTGATCCGGGCTGATGTCAGTCTGTTTCCTATTGCGAGTAATACCACAAAAAATGCCGGTAAATAGAAGGCCGAAATATTGACGTCAAAACTGGACTGCACCAGATAAGCCAGCAGCCCGGTGTGGACACCGTACCTAACCAAACTGATTTTATCGTCTCTTCTACGTACTGTTCCATAGGCCAGTGAAAGTAGGATGCAAAGCAAGAAGAATGCGCCGATATATCCCTGCGTAGCAATCGTTTCCAGATAATCATTGTGTGCGCGTTTAGACATCGCACTGTTGCCAAGTCGAGGGTCTTTAAAATGATGCTGCACAAAGGGGTAAGTGCCGGGGCCAGTACCTGCAGGCCCAAACTCTGATATTACTTCTAACGCGGTTTGGTGCAACATAATCCGACCATTGTCCGCAAACCGGCTTTCAGTAAAACGCTTAAACACCGATGTTTGACTAAATACTGCCATTGCTACGCACAATGCTAATGCGCCCATCCCGATAATCTTAGGTTTGAAAACCAGGCGGCGAAAACGTTTATTGATCAGAAACGCTACTCCTACTATACAGCTGGTGGCAAGCACCATTGAAACCAGCGCCCCGCGCGAACTGGTATTGAGCAAGGTAAAAAGAAGAATGGCTATACAAATTAACAGGCTCAAATTTTTCGGCTTGATGAAAATAAATGCGTTTGATCTTTTACCGTGATGCTGGTGCGCCCGCCGACCAAAATCAACAAGCAGGCCAACTGCTATGGATAGCGACATCACCAGGTACAACGCGTACTGGTTCTTATAACTGAAAGTCCCCCTTACTCCTTCATCCCACCCTAAATTCCACGGGGGGATCGCTTTGCTTAACTCAAACGCTCCGCCGCTGGCGAAGTTGAGTAAAGAATATAGGGCCGTAACGGTGGCGCTGAGTACCAATATGAAAAGGAGGGCTCTTACTTTTTGTAATGAATCACATACGCGGTAAACACTGACAAAAAGTGCAGCAAGACTGGCATACTTGATTACCTCAATTAACGAGATTTGCGGATACAGCGATAAAGGCAGATACGTTCGTCCACCGTTAATTGCATGCCACTGGAACGTCGCTGGCGCAATATGCTCAACCCAATGGGCGGGCAGCGGAATAAGGTATAGCGACATCAGTACTAACCAGATAAATAGACAGGTGCTTGCGATTTTGAGGGGGAGAGTGGTGTTAAGTTGAGGCTGCCAGGTCACCACGCTCAATAATAAGGTCGCAAAAATAACTCCACAAAAAAAGAGTTGCTCCCATAGCAGCTCTGCGCCATGTAACCAGGGAAACAAGCAGAGTGAGGCAGCCAGCGTAATGAATGCAATGCGATGAACAGGGTGTCGAAATTGTTTAGCGTTATCAGAATTCAAACGTATTACCCCCTTTCCTTTTGCAGCTTTTTGAGCAGCGTGGAGGTTTTGCGGTTGGGTGAAAATTTTGCGAAAGGCCGATAAAGTTTTGCTTTATGCATTGCATTAAATAGCACCTCTCTAACATCCGCTTCAGACAGCATGCTTTTGATCATCGGCCCCGCGAGCTGTTGAAGTTCCTGCGGCAACTGTTTCCAACTTTCGACAACAACGGGACCGAGGATTAGTTGACTCGTTTGCTCCAGTCCACCTGACTTTAGCGCACGATGTAGATAATATTCGAAATGCTGGGATAAGGCAGGTTGCCGTTGTGCCAGCACCACCATTAACGTATCCGCTTCAAAATGTGTAGGTTGTAATGCTTTGACCGTTCGCACCAAATTATGCGCGGTTTGCAAATAAGCGCCAGAGTTATGCGTTTGCGCCAGCAAGATATACAATTTGGCGAGGGAAAGCTTAGTCCGAGCATCAGATAGCAATATATCATCTGCTTGCTGCAATGCGGCGAGAGGCTCCACCACATCTGTATGGAGCGGTATATTGCCCTCAGCAAACCAGGTATCTACCTTTTCCTGCGCCTGCTGACTGGAAAAATACGCGGCACCATAGTGAAAAGAAAACAACAGCAGGAAAGCAGCCAAAAAGATGACCATCGCTCGCATTGTGGCAAATGCCCACAACCTTTGTTTTACGTCAGAAACCTGTCCGTCCATCATGCCATCATATGTTGTCATTTTTTCCAAAGCCGCACCCTAATTGCCACACCAGCAGCAAGAATCAGGATTGATTTTAAAGTGAAATACGGTTTAAGCAATTATTAGCTAAAGAGATTGTAGCGTCTTTACTAAATTCTTTTAGTGTAGAAGGAATTAAATGGTATTCCCCCTGCTTTTTCTTACTTAAGCAACTAAGCTTACTTTTATTTGGCAAGTTAAGATCCGTTATAGTATGGTCCCTACGATTTTAGATATCGAAGCGAGCGGTTTTGGTGCGCATAGCTATCCTATTGAAATAGGGGTGGTTACCGGAGAGGGCGAAAGATATTGCAGTCTCATTAAACCCTTTAGCGAATGGCAGCATTGGGATGAAGAAGCAGAGCAAATTCATGGAATTCCACGAAGCGAGTTGATACATAATGGTCAGCAGGGCAGAGAGGTCTGCTTGACATTGAATAGGTTGCTGATGGGACAAACGGTTTATTCTGATGGTTGGGCTGTGGACTATTCCTGGTTGAGAAAGCTGTATGCAGCATCGGGTTTAGCTATGGGATTCTCGTTATCTCCCATCGAAATGATATTGAATGAAAAACAGCTTGAAGGTTGGTCTATTATCAAACAGGGTGTGCTCGCTAAAATGAAAACACCGCGTCACCGCGCCAGTGCTGACGCACAAATGATCCAGACTACCTATGCACTTACCGTGCGCGCCGTGCTTTAACCCTCATCTGGTCTTGATTAAAATGCATACTGCACACCCATCATCAATGTATTGATATCGACTTCACCCACTTCCCTATACTCGAATTCTAACGCCATACTTAAAGACTCAGGCTCACCTAACTGCCAGCCAAAGCTTGCTGCATTGCCTGCGTTAGTTGGCAGCAATAAAAATGTATCATCTACATCAGAATGGTTGCTGCTTTGTACGGCGGCAAAGAGGCGTTGCGATGAGTTAGATGAGATTAATCTGCTGGCAGAAATTCTCACCGACTCGATGGGCGAGCGTTGGTCAATGGTGTCCAGCCAAATACTCTGATCCGGCAGCTGTCGGTCAAACTTTAAATCGAATGACCATTTTGGCAGAAACTCTGTTTGATAAGAAATCACCGACTCGACAGGGTTCGCCGCGTTGGTACTTGGTCGTTCATCAGCAATATAATCAGCAGCCATTGCGTAGCAGGGACACATCAACAAACAGATTAACGTTGTTTTATGTAGTGCATACTTCATTGTGTATTCCAAAAAACGAAAAGTGAGAGCGTTACTCTGCTTTTTAAAAAAGCAATGTTGTTTTAGTTAAAGTGTAGACCTCAGATTGAAAGAAAAATAATTTTTTGAAGAATTATTTTATCTTCCCTATCTTTTCAGATAATTACGTAACGGAGGGGATAATGATCAGGTGTGAAAGGATAAATATAGGCCAGTATGCTATGCAAAACTGGCCTTTATAATATTAAATGGCGCTTCTTAACACCTCGGCCTTGTCGGTTTTTTCCCACGGAAAGGGATCCCGTCCAAAATGCCCGTAAGCAGCCGTGGCGCGGTATATTGGCCGTTCAAGATCGAGCATCTTAATCAGACCATAAGGACGCAAATCAAAATGTTCGCGCACCAACTCTACCAGGGTGCTTTCTTTTACGGTACTGGTACCGAACGTCTCAATACTGATAGAGGTAGGCTCGGCTACCCCTATGGCATAAGAAATTTGTATTTCACAGCGTTTTGCTAATCCTGCCGCCACAATATTTTTGGCCACATAACGTCCGGCATAAGCAGCAGAACGATCCACTTTCGAAGGATCTTTTCCTGAAAACGCACCGCCGCCGTGGCGCGCCATTCCGCCGTAGGTGTCGACAATGATTTTACGCCCAGTCAAGCCACAATCACCCATGGGGCCACCAATTACAAATCTTCCCGTGGGGTTGATGTGCATGCGGGTATTTTTGGTGATCCATTCTGCGGGTAGCACAGGCTTGATAATCTCTTCCATTACCGCTTCACGGACCGTATCCGTACTGACGCTATCGCAGTGTTGCGTCGATAACACCACAGCATCAATACCTACAGGCTTGTCGTTTTCGTAAATAAAGGTCACCTGACTTTTTGCATCGGGGCGTAACCACGCTAACTGACCTGTCTTACGCACTTCTGCCTGACGGTGAACTAATCGGTGTGCATACGTGACAGGAGCCGGCATCAATACATCTGTTTCATCACTGGCATAGCCAAACATCAGTCCCTGATCACCCGCGCCCTGTTCTTCTGGAATGGTACGATCCACGCCCTGATTGATATCGGGTGACTGCTTGCCAATGGCATTCAGCACAGCACAGGAATTTGCATCAAAACCCATGTCCGAATGTACGTATCCGATTTCTTTGATGGTCTGGCGGGTAAGCTCTTCAATATCTACCCATGCTGTGGTGGTAATTTCACCGCCCACTAAAACCATGCCTGTTTTAACATACGTTTCGCACGCAACGCGTGCTTTAGGATCCTGTTCCAGGATGGCGTCAAGCACTGCATCTGAGATCTGGTCGGCTATTTTGTCCGGATGTCCTTCGGACACAGATTCAGAAGTAAATAAATGCGTAGCCATAGTTTCTCCAACTAATCATTAATCTGTCGTAATAACGCGGATTGTACTTTATCCAAATAAAAAAGCCAGCTTTACGTCTGGACGTCTAAAGTAAAACTGTTTCGTTTAATTGACATAAACCTTGCACGAGCTTTAAGCCGTTAAAATACACAAAACACATTGAACTGATATTTCGCATGGGGGAGAATACCCGTCTCAATTTTACTGACACCCAGAGTCCGCAATCAAAGCAAGCTTAGGTGCTTACTTGTCGATATGCAAAATTGATGCTCTGACGCTACTCAAAATTCAGGAGATAACATGCCCACTCGTCGTGAACTTGCCAATGCTATACGCGCTTTAAGTATGGATGCTGTCCAACAAGCTAATTCCGGTCACCCCGGAGCGCCGATGGGTATGGCTGATATTGCACAGGTGCTATGGTGCGATTATATGTCACACAACCCGGTCAACCCTGAATGGGCTAACCGAGACCGTTTCGTTTTATCGAATGGGCATGGTTCGATGCTGCTTTATTCGTTGCTGCACCTAACGGGTTACGATCTGGCGTTAGAAGAATTAAAGAATTTCCGTCAGTTGCATTCAAAAACCCCAGGGCACCCTGAATATGGCTACGCACCCGGCATCGAAACCACGACCGGCCCGCTTGGGCAGGGCATTAGCAATGCGGTAGGGATGGCAATAGCTGAAAAAGTACTGGCGGCACAATTTAATCGCCAAGGCCATGATATTATTGATCATTACACCTATGCCTTTATGGGCGATGGGTGTTTGATGGAAGGGATCTCCCATGAAAGTTGTTCATTAGCGGGAACCCTAGGTTTAGGAAAATTGATCGCATTTTGGGATGACAATGGCATCTCAATAGATGGGGAAGTGGAAGGATGGTTTACTGACGATACACCTAAGCGGTTTGAATCCTATGGCTGGCAGGTAATTCGTCATGTGGACGGACATGATCCAGAACAAATTCGTAACGCCATAGACGAAGCTCGCGCCAATACTAGCCAACCTACCTTGATCTGCACTAAAACCATTATCGGTTTCGGGGCCCCGAATAAACAGGGTACGGAATCTTGTCACGGCGCTCCTTTAGGTGACGATGAAATTAAAGCTGCGCGCGAAGAGCTGGGATGGACATATGGTAAATTCGAAGTTCCTCAGGATGTCTATGCAGAATGGAGTGCAAAAGAAAAGGGCCAGCACGCTGAACAAAACTGGAATGAGGCATTTTCTGCCTATGAAAAAGAGCATCCAGCGTTAGCCAAAGAGTTAAGCCGCCGCTTAAGCGGGGAGCTGCCGGTTGATTTTGCTGAGAAAGCAGATGAATTTATAGCCAAACTACAAAGCAACCCTGAAAAAGTGGCCACGCGTAAAGCCTCACAAAATGCCTTAAATGCGTATGGCCCCATTTTGCCAGAATTGTTAGGGGGGTCTGCTGATTTGGCCGGGTCTAACCTGACTATCTGGTCAGATAGCAAAGGCGTGACAGCCGAGGATGCCAGCGGCAACTATGTGTATTATGGTGTGCGTGAATTTGGTATGTCCGCCATAATGAATGGCATTATGCTACATGGTGGCTTCCGACCTTATGGCGCCACCTTTTTGATGTTTATGGAATATGCGCGCAACGCGGTGCGAATGGCTGCGCTGATGCGTATTCCGGTGTTATTTGTGTATACCCATGATTCCATCGGTTTGGGTGAAGATGGGCCTACGCACCAGGCAGTTGAGCAACTTGTGGCCTTACGGTCAACGCCTAATCTGGACAACTGGCGTCCCTGTGATCAGGTTGAATCCGCCGTCGCATGGAAAGCGTCGCTTGAACGTAAAGATGGCCCCTCAACATTAATTTTCACCCGCCAAGGAGTGCCTCAGCAAGAGCGAACGACAGCACAACTGAAGCTGATTGAACGTGGCGGTTACATTCTAAAAGACTGTAGCGCCACGCCTGACATCATTTTGTTAGCCACCGGTTCTGAAGTATCCCTGGCCGTTGAAGCCGCTGAGACACTTAGTGCGAAAGGGAAAAATGTGCGCGTAGTTTCGATGCCGTCCACTGACGTATTTGACCGACAGGACGCTGAATATAAAGAGTCTGTATTACCGCTTGCGGTAACTAAACGCGTGGCTGTGGAAGCTTTGGCGAAAGACAGCTGGTATAAGTATGTGGGATTGCAAGGGGCAGTCATCGGCATGGACACCTTCGGTGAATCCGCTCCAGCGGGAGACTTATTTAAACATTTTAATATCACTGCAGATGCCGTGGTTGCCGCTGCACTTGATCTGTAATTACTAAGTAGTAGTCAAAAAATGGTAAAAATAGCCATTAATGGCTTCGGCCGCATCGGTCGAAATGTTCTGCGGGCGCTTTTTGAAAGCGGCCGCAGTGATGAAATTGAGATCGTCGCCATTAACGATATTGCCAAGCCAGAAGGTATTGCACATTTATTGAAATACGATACCGCCCATGGCCGGTTCGGTTACGAAGTGCGCTTAGATAAGGGTGATCTGCTAGTCGATGGCAAACCTATAAGGTTGTTAGCTCAGCCACATATTGAATTGTTACCTTGGGATGAGTTGGCAGTCGATATTGTTCTGGAGTGCACAGGCGTGCATAGCGATCGCGCGGCAGGGTTAGCCCATTTGGCAGCTGGAGCGGGCAAAGTGCTTTATTCACAGCCCGGTAGCAATGATCTGGATAACACTATCATTTTTGGCAGCAACGAACATACCTTGACGGCAGCGCATAAACTGGTATCAAACGGCTCGTGCACGACCAATTGCATTGTACCTGTCATTCAGGCGTTAGACGATGCCTTTGGTGTGCTAAGCGGCACTATCACGACGATTCATGCGTCAATGCATGATCAGCAGGTTATTGATGCTTACCATGATGATTTGCGCCTGACCCGTGCAGCCAGCCAATCCATTATTCCAGTGGATACTAGGTTAGCCAGAGGCATTGAGCGGATTCTGCCTAAGTTCGCTGGAAAGTTTGAGGCCATCGCGGTACGCGTGCCGACTATTAATGTTACCGCAATGGATTTAAGCGTTTCTCTGGCCACTGAAGTGACAATTAAAGAGATTAATAGTGCATTAAAGGCCGTTCGTAAAGGGCGACTAGCGGGCATCTTAGATTACACCGAAGAACCTTTGGTATCGGTCGATTTTAATCACAATCCACATTCGTGCATTGTGGATGGTACCCAAACCCGGGTCAGTCACCGCCAGTTGGTTAAAACGCTGGTGTGGTGTGACAATGAGTGGGGCTTTGCTAATCGTATGCTTGATACCGCATTAGCAATGCATACCGCAAGCTAACAAGTTTGAGAAAATAAGGAATTAACATGGCAATACCCAGCATGCATGAATTTTCACTTGAAGGAAAACGGGTTCTTATCCGTCAGGATCTCAACGTGCCCGTGAAGAATGGTAAAGTCACGTCCGATGCACGTATCGAGGCATCTATTCCTACTATTAAAGCGGCCTTGGATGCGAATGCTGCGGTTATGATCATGTCCCATCTTGGCCGCCCTGAAGAAGGTCAGCCTGAGGATGAGTACTCACTGCAACCGGTAGTAGATTATTTAATTGAAGCGCTGGATGTGCCGGTAAAACTGGTTAAAGATTATCTGGGTGGATTATCAGTCTCCCCTGGCGAATTGGTCGTATTAGAAAATGTTCGTTTCAATAAAGGCGAGAAAAAAGACGACGAAGGTCTGGCAAAACAATATGCGTCGCTGTGCGATATTTTTGTTATGGATGCATTTGGCACCGCCCATCGCGCGCAAGCCTCAACACATGGGGTAGCCAAGTTTGCACCCAAAGCTTGCGCTGGGCCGCTACTTGCGGCCGAATTAGATGCCCTGTCAAAAGCACTGGATAATCCTGCTCGACCTATGGTTGCGATCGTGGGCGGTTCTAAGGTGTCCACCAAATTAACCGTGCTAAAAACCCTGGCCACTAAGGTTGACCAACTCATTGTTGGGGGCGGTATCGCCAACACGTTTATCGCAGCCAAGGGTCACAATGTGGGCAACTCGTTGGTGGAAATGGATTTAATCGACGAAGCAAAACGCCTGATGGACGAAGCGAAAGCCAACAATGCGGATATCCCCGTGCCGACGGACGTAGTAGTAGGGAAAAAATTTGCAGAAGATGCAGAGGCAACTTTAAAATCTGTAGAGGATATTGCTAGCGATGATATGGTGTTTGATATTGGACCTGATTCTGCCTCCAGCCTGGTAGAGATACTGAAAAATGCAGGCACCATCGTCTGGAACGGTCCGGTAGGCGTATTCGAATTCGACCAGTTCGCAGACGGAACCAAGGCAATTGCTAATGCTATTGCCGAAAGTGCTGCATTCTCTATTGCGGGAGGGGGAGATACGTTAGCGGCGGTGGATAAGTATAATATTGCTGATAAAGTGTCGTATATCTCCACCGGAGGCGGTGCTTTTTTAGAGTTTTTGGAAGGTAAAACCTTGCCCGCAGTAGCCATATTAGAAGAAAAAAATAAATAAGGTTGCCGCGAAAGTTATACTCTGACTCAACATCAAAAAGGGGTCGGAGTCATTTAAATCCCTACATCTGCACATATGGCAGAATATTAAAATCGAAAGGAGTGATGCACATGGCTTCACAAGCTCAACAAGCTATGCTGGATAAAATGAAAACGCAGAAAGGCTTTATCGCTGCGTTAGATCAAAGTGGTGGTAGTACACCAAAAGCACTTCGTTTGTACGGTATCGATGAATCAGCTTATAGTGGTGATGAAGAGATGTTTAACATGGTGCATCAAATGCGCACCAGAATTATCACCAGCGACGCATTTAGCGGTGAACGTGTATTAGGCGCTATTTTATTTGAAAATACCCTAGATCGAGAAATCGAAGGCATGCCATCAGCGCAATATCTTTGGCAGAAAAAGCGTGTTGTGCCTTTCTTAAAAGTAGACAAGGGGCTGGCTGATGAAGCGAATGGCGTACAGTTGATGAAGCCTATGCCAGGATTAGCTGAATTGCTTAAAAAGGCCAACGCGCAAGACGTGTTCGGTACTAAAATGCGTTCTGTTGTTAAGACGGCAAACCACCAAGGTATCAAAGCCGTGGTTGAGCAGCAGTTTGAAGTAGGTAAACAGATTATTGCCGCTGGTCTGGTGCCGATAATTGAACCTGAGGTGGATATCAACAGCCCCCAAAAAGCCGAAGCCGAAGCGCTGTTAAAAATCGAAATTTTGACTCAGCTTAATTTATTACAAGAAGGGCAGGAGGTGATGTTAAAACTGACCCTTCCTAATGAAGCTAATTTTTATAAAGAGCTTATTGATCATCCTCGTGTGATCAAGGTAGTTGCACTTTCTGGAGGCTACAGCCGTGATGAGGCGAATGAAAAACTTGCCCAAAACAAAGACATGATCGCGAGCTTCTCACGTGCGTTGACCGAAGGTATTTCTGCTCAGCAATCCAAAGAAGAGTTTGAATCGACGCTAGATACCTCTATCGAAAACATCTATCAAGCATCGATTGCCTAGAAGAAGCTATCTACTCACAGAATCACTGTAAATCTTTTCAGGTCGACACCTTGGTGTCGATCTTTAAGATGTCTGACCAGTTAGTTGAACCCCTATGGACTTTCCATTATAATTTGCCCGCACATTTCCAATAATGCACGAGCGGATCTTGTGGAATAAAGGTCCTAGTATTTACTTCATACCACACGTAGTTACCCAAAGCGCCAAGCGAGGCACTTTGCAGAAGTGGTCGGGGTACTCTCGGTGAGCAGTTTCCAGTTACACATTTTTCAAATTTCCCTATTGGGATTGATGACCCTCGTAGGCATGTTGTTTACCTTCATGCTTCCCATGCCATCACAAAAGCATAAGGCACGTTCTGCCTACTATGCACGATTATTTTTAATTACGATGTGGGCGGGCCAAGCCAGCCTGTCACTTCATTATTTACAACTTCCCCTTGTCGGGATAGTAGGCCACGCTTTTTTTATCACCTTAAGCGCGTATTTACTCTTTATTACTGTAGTTAAACGTTACGGTCATGCGCTGCGCATTCAAATGTTGTCAGGTATCGTCGCGCACCTGTTGGCGATAGTTATTTTGAGCCTTACTACTCACCTATTCAAACTCAATTCAATGCTGGGAGATGCGATACTATTAGCCAGTGTTGCCACACCCCTGGTATTCACTTTCCGTTATATTCAACTACAGGGCGGCGTGAAAAATCCCGGTGACCGCGTGCTGATTGCTGTGGTACTTTCTGCCTTATCCGCCATACTGGTGGGGGCTCCCTTATATTGGATGTGGTTTACCCCCAACGAATTGCAACAAACGTTAGTGAGTTTTAGTCTCTATATAGTCATGATGTTGACATTTATGCTGGGCTTTGCGGTAAGTATCATGCATTCGTTGGTGTCGCGATTGAAATATAAGATTTACCAGGATCCCCTTACTAACTGTAAAAACCGCCATTTTTTTTATGAAATGGCGCCTAAGCTCCTCGCCCATGCGAAACGTAATAACGAGCAGATGTCGGTGGTTATTTGTGACATAGATCATTTTAAGTCTATTAACGATAAATTCGGTCATATGGCCGGGGACCGTGCTCTTCAACAGATTGCAAAAACACTATCCACTGAGCTACGTGATGAAGATTCACTCATTAGAATGGGGGGAGAGGAGTTTCTAATTCTGTCCCCTAAGTGCGATTTAGACCAGGCTGAAGCGTTTGCAGAGCGGCTGCGGCATAGCATTGAAGCCCAACCCTTAGACTTGAGTGGGGCAAATATTTCGCTTACGGCTTCGTTCGGAGTTGTAGAGATTCACTCAGACAAAGATATTTATCATGGCTTAAAAGCAGCGGATTCAGCCATGTATAAAGCCAAGTCAGCAGGGCGGAATCAGGTTATTACGGTTAACGCGTAAAGGATAAAGCGCTATTTAATCATTAAGGTGAGATCAAGCACCTGCCAATACTGTTGCTCTTGTTCAAGGTCCGCAGCGATGATAGGGCGATGTACAAACCAGTGCTGGGGAAACTGTAACGTACAGCTTGTTTTTCCAGCGCTAATATCGATTTCAGGCAGGTAGTTCAGCTGTCGTTTTATATTTAAAATAACGGCCAGACGCAGCAGCACAATAAGCTTGCAAACTAGCTCGCTGTCATATTGATTAAATTCCCCGAAATCTTGTGCGCGTATTTTTTTTCTATGATTGCCTACGAGGGTGGCTAGAAGTTCCTGTTGCTCCTGGGTAAAACCTGGCATATCAGCGTTGGCGAGGATATACGCGGAGTGTCGTTGTACTCCGCGCGAATTTATTTGCAAGCCTACTTCATGTAACAACGCAGCCCATCCCAACATACTTTTATATTCAGACCCTTTTAATTTCCAGCTGTTTGCGCAGGCGTCAAATAACGTCATCGCCGTATTGAAAACCAGGTTTGCCTGTGCGGTATCGACGTCGTAACGGGATGCCAGACTCGTCGCGGTTCGCGCGCGGATATCCTGGTGATGCATGGTATCTTCCATTTCGTAAATAACACCTTCACGGAGCGCAGCAGATGAATACAGCAAATTTTCTATTTTCAACGTTTTAAAAATACCGATAAGTATCGCTAAGCCGGCGGCAATCACAGGTTTTCTATCTTCACTTAAACCGGCAAACGATAACTTGTCGGCCTGCCCACACTCAACAAACCGCTTCATCAGGTTTTTTAAACTTTTTAACGTTACCGGGATATCGTGTCCATTTGGACGCTCAATCTGGGCCAGCCGAAACAGTGTTTTGATCGTGCCGGACGTGCCAATACATAATTCCCAGCCCATTGCCTGATATTTCCCTTCAATTAACTCCAGTTCCTGTTCAGCACTGGTGATAGCCTTTTCAAAAGCCTTTCCATTAAGTTCTCCATTAGCAAAAAAACGTCGCGTGTAGCTGACACACCCCATTTGAATACTACGACAAAGCTTTGGTTCAAACCCTTCACCAATCACAAATTCGGTAGAGCCGCCCCCAATATCGATAACCAGCCTTTTACCTTCATGGTGATGAGTATGCGCCACGCCCGAATAAATCAAGCGCGCCTCTTCGGTACCAGAAATTACTTCGATGGGGTAGGGGATGACGGCTTTGGCTGCTTTAATAAATTGTTTAGCGTTAGCGGCCTTGCGCAGAGTATGGGTAGCGACAATCCTTACACTATCAGGTTCAAAACCTTGCAGCGTATCGGCAGCAATGCGCAGCATTGCCAGACCCCGCTCGATAGCTTCAGGCGACAGCACGTCGTTTTCATCTAATCCCTGCGCCAGCCGTACTTTCTGTTTCACTGTATGTAAGATTTGTACTGAACCTGCCACAATGCGAGCGACGACTAAGTGAAAACTATTCGAACCAATATCTAATGCGGCCACTTTAGTGACTTCTCTTAATTCCGCCTCTTCAAAGGCAGTACTTTGCGAAACCTTTTGTTTGTTCACTCAGAGCCTTCTTCACCGGTTTTCAGGTAGTCATAAATGGCTTCCTGAGAACGGATTTTCTTGCGGTTACCGCGGTGCACATATTGGTTAACCTGGTCTTTGTCAATGATGCGTGCTTTGAGGGTGTCTTTGAACTGCAGCTCAATAATATCTACCAGTTGTTGTTGTAGCCGTTTGTCATAGATTGGACAACCCACTTCTATTCGATTATCCATATTACGAGTCATCCAGTCAGCGGAAGAAATAAAAACTTTGCGCTCGCCTCCTCCTGCAAAAATCATCACCCGCGGGTGTTCAAGAAAACGATCGACGATAGAGATAATTTGTATGTTATCGCTCAAGCCTTTGATACCGGGTACTAACGAACACATTCCACGAATGATCGCGCGAATTTTAACCCCCGCCTGACTGGCGCGGTAGAGATCATCAATTAACGCTTTATCCACCAGATTATTTATCTTAATCGTTATCCCAGCTTTAGCACCCTCCTTCACGTGCTGAATTTCCTGACGAATAAGCGACTGGATTTTAGTGCGCGCGTTTAAAGGCGAAATTTGCAGGTGTTGAAACTTATAGCGCCGATATGGGTATTGAATTAAATCAAACACACCTACCGCTTCTTCGGCTAAATCCTGATTACGCGTGAACAGGCTAAAGTCAGTGTAAATTTTAGCAGTTTTCTCGTTAAAGTTTCCGGTGCCAAAATGGGCGTAATGTACCATCGAACCCCGCTCTTCTCGTGAAACCACGCACACCTTACTGTGTATTTTTAACGTCGGTACGCCCAAAATAACGCGAATGCCCGCATCCGTCATTTGTTTAGACCACTCGATATTGGCCTCTTCGTCAAAGCGTGCGCGAAGTTCGACCACTACGGTCACTTTTTTGCCATTATCTACGGCATCTATTAATGAGTTGATAATGCGTGAGTTGGAGGCCACTCGATAAATATTGATCCGAATCGTCTTCACGTTGGGGTCAAAAGCCGCCTGGCGGACAAATTCGGTGAAATGTAAAAAGCGATGGTAAGGGTAGTATAACAGTACATCGTGGGCGGTAATCGCATCAAAAATAGTATTAAAACGGGAAAAAATACGACTGTTCAGTGCAGGGATCGGGGGGTGTTCAAGATACTGTCTGCCGACGTTAGGAAACCCGATAAAATCTTTAAAGTTGCGATAATGACCTGCGGCGTGCATGGTATCCAGCGAAGTGATTTTGAGTCGTTTGCGCAGGTCTGACACCATATCTTTGGGCATCGATTGGTCGTGGATCACGCGTACGGGTTCTGCAATGAGTCGTTGCTTCATACTCTCCGACATTTTTTCGACGTAACTTTCATCGATTTCATCGTTTATGTAATACTCAGCATCGCGGGTCATCTTAAAAGAAAAGGCTTCCAGGGAGTCAAATTTGACGAAGCCTCTGAATATCTCAGCCAGACACAACTGGATGATGTCATCGAGCAAAATAATGTGTTTTTTCTTGCGGCTTTTTTCAGGGGGAATGAGCACAAAACGTGACATTTCCGTTGTGGGTACCTGCACCGCAGCAAAGCGCGGATTCCTGCCTTTACGCCTGATTGCCACGTACAGGTAAACAGCGGTGCCGTTTAAGCGACTTAAGAGATCCGTTTTTTTATCTATCAGGATGGGCGCAATATGTCGCAGTACCTTATTGACAAAAAAATTGCGCACCCAGGTTTTTTGATAATCGTTTAAATCATCTTTGCGTAATATGTGAATATGATAACGTGCCAGAGATTTTAAAACATCTTTGTGAATGTCATTAAATTTAGCCGATAACTCAACGACCTTGGTTTGAATCTGCTCCATCAGCAATATTTTCTGTTCAGCTTCCATGTCATTGCCATCGTTTTGCGCGATGGTAATTTGGCGTTTCACATCGGCTGCTCTGACTCGGAAAAATTCGTCCAGGTTATTTGAATAAATCCCCAAAAAACGTAGTCGTTCTACCGCGGGAGTGCTCCGATCAGCTGCTTCCTGCAGGACGCGCTCGTTAAAAGATAACCAGCTAAGCTCTTTGGGATAATATAATTCGATGGGGTCCATATTTTCTTATAATGTGTTGATGAAACGAATATCAACAAAACCAAGCCCCTGCCGCTGGCATGACTTCTTTGTGACACTGCTAGTTTCCACTCAGTTGGCGTTAGCAATATCTACGACCAGATCGTTAGAGCGGTTCTCTAACGCCGCTTGCAGCGCCGCTTCATCAAAGTTATCCGGAACCGAAATGACTGCGCGAGCTTTAAACATTAAACTCCCCCAGGCAGGAGCGCTTTCGCAGCGGGATTCGAAAGATATAATATTCAAATTGAATTGATTAAATACGCTGGTCAACTCTTGTACAATTCCCTGCTTATCATTCCCCATTACATCTACGGTGAGTGTATTGGCAAATTCTGTCGGGGCACTAGCCACAGAGATAGAATGGACATCCAGCTCAGGAATTTTACTCACCGATGAAACCAGTTCATCGACATTTTCTTCACTAACCTGAACCTCGACAAAACCTGTGAACATGCCAGCCATATGTGCAAAACTACTTGAAAGCCAATTTCCATTGCGCTGGTATACGTTTTTGGCTATGGAATCAACAATGCCTGGCTTGTCTTTTCCAATTACCGTAATAATGAGTGACTGCATAGTTTTCCTTTGATAACAAGTAACCTAAGTGATATTTCAAAGATAGATGGGTTATGCCTAATTTTAAAGATGCGTTATTGATTTGATAGCAGAAAAAATTTTTTTGGTGCACAATATTTGTTCAGCCTTGGTTCGAAAATGTCACCACATTTAGGAAGGGAATAAAAATGAAGAACTTGCCAGCTGTTTCAGACGAAAACTGTATGAAGGATTACCCTGAGATCCGGGCAAATGAACGAGATAGGTTGCTGCAGTACGTACGCATACGTCCTCACTCGAATGTGTTGGATATTCAAGCTGCTGGTGGTTATTTGTCTGACAAGGTTTACCGTAATCTGCAAGGGCAGGTAACCTGTTATTGTCTTGAGCCAAGTGATATTCATCGGGCGCGCTTAAAGTCATACCATGTTGCCGTAAACGATGAAGTAGAATGCTTTCCGCAAATTGCTACTGAATCGATGGACGTTGCAATCGGTCTGGCTGGTTTACACCATAGCGATTGTCATCAATCTACTCTAAACGAGGCGTACCGCTCGTTAAAATCAGGGGGCCAACTGGCTATCTGTGATGTGGTAGTTGGTTCAAATATAGCGCGCTGGTTAAACGAATATGTAGATGCCCATTCGGCCTCTGGCCATAAGGGCGTGTTTATAGAGGAAACCAGCCTGCGAGCCCAGTTAGTGAAAGCGGGTTTTAGCAACGTTCGTTTATCTCACGATGATGTTCCCTGGGTTTTCCCATCTATGTCGGTATTTGTAAACTTTTTTAAAGGACTCTTTGGCTTAGAGACCTCACTACACGAAATCGAAAACGCAATTTTTGATTATTTCACTCCCCAAATTCATGCCGAACAGGTTATATTGCCGTGGCGTCTGCTCTATGCAACCGGCCTGAAAACGTAAAAACTATCGTCTTTAGAATTTCGAATAGTCAGCTATTCGTGTTAGTCTGTTTCGCATTTTATTTCGTTTAATATAAGTCGCAGCTGGCGCAGCACTCGCTGCTTAATAGACATCACAATATGACATTGACCAGGATATAATGAATGCAGCAGGAACAACCGCAATTTGCTTTTGATAAATGTGAAAACGAGCCGATCCACATTCCAGAAAGCATTCAGAGCTACGGCTTTTTAATTGCGTTCAATATCACGGATAAACGTGTCGCTATCATCAGCGAAAATGTTGACAGTTTATTTAAGGCTGACGAATCCATTATAGGAGAGGACTTCTTAAGCTTACTGCGTCCAGAAACGGAAGAAAAATCATTTTTGGAACTTACCCTTAAGCGGGTCCAGGAAAATAAAATTCGCCTGCCAATTCGCCTGACTCTTAATGAATCCTTGCTGGCCCCTGATGCAGATATAGAATACCTGGCCGTTGTTTACAGCAGTGGTGAACACTTTGTGGTGGAGTTAGAGCCTTCGACTGAGTTTCGCGATACTTACAGTGCAGAACAATTCATCAAGCTTTACGCGATGAGTATTGCCCCGCGCTTTAAACACCTTACCTCCCTGAAAGAAATGGCGCAGGAGATGGTGGCGACGATCCGCTTTCTCACTAATATGGACAGAGTGGTTCTGTACAAATTCAATGAAGATTTTTCAGGTAAAGTCATTGCTGAGGCCAAAGCGGATGATATTGATTCTTATCAGGATCTGTACTTTCCGGCATCCGACATACCCGCACAAGCTCGGGAACTGTATAAAACCAACTGGGTTCGTTTAACGCCAGACACCGAACTCGATGCATCGCGGTTGATACCCTCCATTGAAAAAACCGGCCGCGAGCCACTTGATCTGACACGTTCCCTGTTACGCCGTTTTTCACCTATCCACTTGCAATATATTCGTAACCAGGGGCTTCGCGCATCGTTTAGCGTTTCTTTGGTAACTGATGGCGAGCTTTACGGCATGATTTCCTGCCATCACCGAGAACCATGTTACATTCCACAGGATGTACGTTTGCAGTGTGAGAATTTAAGCCAGTTATTTTCCTGGCACTTATTAGCGAAAGAACAGGAAATTGCGAAAGCAAAAAAAACAAACATTGAGCGCGCGGTTGACGAAATGCTGGATAAGATTGGACCGTCAAATCCAATCGGTCGGGTAGTCAAAAGTGGTGAAAAAGCGTTTCTAGATGCCATGAATTGTGATGGGTTCATTTACTTTTCGCAGTACGAAACCATTACGCTGGGTAAAACCCTGCCAATTGATTTAGTTAAAACAATTTTTTCTGCAGCCAGTCGTGCAGATGCCTTCCCCTATACCAATGATAATCTTTCAGAAACCTGGCCGGAAGTGAAGGAACATGGTTTAGCAGGGATTATGATAATTCCTTTATTTGAGAAAAAGCGCTATTTCACAGCCTGGTTTCGTAAAGAATCCGTGAGGGTTCAAAAGTGGATTGGGGCCGAAAACGAGAAATCCGAAGATGCGCCTAAAGAAGAGCGTTTAAAACCGCGCACCTCCTTTGCCATTCATGAAAGGAAAATAATTAACCACTCAGCGCCCTTTGATAGTGCTGATATCGACACTGCCTACCGATTAAACCGGATGTTTTTAGTGTACGCATTGGATGTGCAGGAGCGCATGCACATCAGCATTCAGGAGCTGGAAAAACAAGACCAGTATCGAAACGAATTTTTAGCCACGCTTGCTCACGAATTGCGTAACCCGCTAGGACCGATTATGTCGGGCGCCAGTATTTTAGAATCCACTGATGATGAGGCAACCAAAAAAAGGGTCAGTGCGATCATCAGTCGCCAGGCAGAGTATATGTCTAAGCTGGTCAATGACCTGATGGACGTATCTCGCATCACCCAAGGCAAAGTGAAGTTGGAGTTCGAACGGCTGAATATACAAGATATCATCGCCGAATCACTGGAAATGGTCAATCAGCATATTAAGTCAAAAAATCACGATGTGAGTGTAAAGTATCTTGAAGACGGGGTGCCCGTTTTTGGTGATCGAGCTCGCTTAAGTCAGATTTTTTCAAATATTATTCACAACGCGGCGAAATATACTGACGAAAACGGAAAAATCTCTATTAGCGTCAAACAGGAAGCCAGTTTAGTCGTCGTCCGCATTACCGATAGTGGACTGGGAATTCCCCACGAGCGATTGTCTGATGTATTTAATATGTTTACCCAGATTGAAGCACATTCAACCCATACCAAAGGTGGGCTGGGTATTGGATTAACATTAGTTAGTAAACTAGTCGCCCTTCATCACGGAAGCATTTCTGTAGAAAGTGAAGGGGAAGGAAAGGGCAGTACCTTTGAAATTCGTCTGCCTGTTTCGCAATCTGCCTATGAGCAGACAACATACACGGTGGGGGAGCACAAAACGGTGGCACAAAAAAAAGTAATGTTTGTTGATGATAACGCAGACCTGGTGGATACCTATTGTTTATTGTGCGAAGCCATTGGTTTTGAAACCTGCGGGGTATCCGAGCCAAAAGAAGCGGTTGCTGCCTTTAAAACGTTTAAACCAGACTGCGTGTTCCTCGATATTGGCATGCCAGAACTGGATGGTTATGAACTATGTAAGCTGTTAAAGGTATTACCCGAAGCCCAAGGCGTAAAATTTTATTCGCAAAGCGGCTGGGGGAGTGACAAATACATTGAAGAATCTAAAGCTGCAGGATTTGATGCACATTATGTAAAGCCACTTACCAAAGACACTTTGGAATCGATATTAGCGAAATAAAGGGACGAGCAAGATAAGGTTATTGAGGTTTTTAATCTGTATGCTAGATTAAAAAGGTCTTTTCTAATCATAAGAATTAACTATGAAATGGCCTAACCTCAAACACCTGCATTATTTGGTAACCCTGCACCAAGAACAAAACTTTCATAAGGCCGCTCAACGTTGTAACGTAAGCCAGTCAACGCTGAGCACGGCAATTCAAAACTTAGAAGATCATTTTGGCTCGCAGTTGTTGGAACGCGAGCATAAAACCTTTGTATTTACTTCGTTAGGACTCGACGTAGTCGATAAAAGTAAAATGCTGTTGCAGGACGCAAGTGAACTGATTGATTTTGCCCAAAACGCAGGCCAATGGGACAGTGGTGCCGTCAAGTTAGGCGTTATTCCTACCATCGCCCCATTTCTCTTTGAGGGTATGCTGGGTGGCTTCAAAACTTTCCTTCCCAAACTTAGCGTAGAGTTGCAGGAGGACACCACCGACAACTTGTTGCAACAGCTGACCGATGGCGAATTGGATTTGCTGATCTTAGCGCTTCCTATAGAAACACCTGGGTGCAAACAGATGATTCTCGGCCATGATCCTTTTCACCTTATCGCCCACCGCGAATTAGCCGCCACCTTACCTGACCCTCTGGATATACAACTATTACCAAAGCGCAGTATTTTTTTATTACAACAAGAACATTGCATGACGGGTCATGCTGTGAGTGCCTGTGGCTTGCAGCATCGAGAGCAAGTCAGTAATTTGGCGGCAAGCAGTCTGTATACATTGGTAAAGTTAGCTAACAGCAAACTGGGCTATACTTTTTTACCAGAATTAGCGCTAAACCAACAAATTCTCGATAATACCAAGCTAGTCGCAATGCCAGCCGAACAAGGCGCATGGCGCGAAATCGGGCTGGTATGGCGTGCAGGCACAACGCGCATGCAACTGTTCCGCCGAATTGGTGAAATTGTAGCCCCCTTATTACCTCTCCCCATCCTGGGATAAAATTTTTTAATTTATAGCAAACTTTTTTATGCAATGGCTCGACATTAATCGGTAAGCAGTGACAACTCAATAACAATAATGAAGAGGACACAAGGTGTTCGAAAAACGGGACGAACAACTGGTTGCAAAAGCGCGTAATGGCGATAAAAAAGCGTGGTTTACATTAATCCAGCGTTACGAGCAGCCAATTTATCAATATGGCATAAGAATGACCGGCAATACGCATGACGCCGCCGATCTTATGCAGGACATTTTCGTGTCGGTGTTTAAAAGTCTTTCGAACTATCGGGGAGAAGGGGCCTTTAGAGGATGGTTGTTCAAGATTGCGCATTATCGTTGTATGGAATTTTATCGCCGTAAACGTCCGCAGCAATCTTTGGATGAATGTCCAGAGCAGATATCCGAAGAGGATACACCAGAAATTGGAATGTTATCAGATGAATCGAGCAAACAGGTGTTAAAAGCAATGCAAAAGTTATCCGTGGCTCAAAAGGCGGTGGTAGAGCTTAAATTTTTTCATCATTTCACGTTTGATGAAATTGCCCAGCAGCTAGGACTTTCTTCCAATACGGTTAAATCCAGACTGTATAGCGCGTTAAACAAGTTAAAACTGGATTTGGAGGTGGAAAATGCATAATCCCGAGTACGAATCACTTATCACTAAATGGTTGGATGGTGAGCTGTCTGTCGAGGAAAGACAACGCTTTGAACAACTTTGCTTAGAGGATGATGAGTTTGCCGCACAAGTGGAAACAGCCAATCAGTTTACTTTAGCTGCCGAGCAATTTGAGCAGGCTCCTGTCCCTGCCTGGAACAAAGAAGCAACGTATTTTGATTTACAATCTAACGCACCATGGTGGCAGTTCCAATGGCTGCCGGTCGCTTCAATGGCTATGTCTGCAGCGGCCATGGTGATGGTGTTATCCGGGTTTCATGTGCAAGTGAATGATGGCCAGATGACGCTAGGCTTCAATCGAGGGATAAGTGAAAAAGACATTAATCAAATGGTGGCGAGTCGTTTGGATGAATATAAAGAGTCCAATCAATTACTGCTAACCCAATACATGGACGCCATGGCCAAACAGCAGCAGGAAAATGGCGCTCAGCTAACCCAATATCTACTGTCTTCAAGCAGACAGGAACGAAGAGAAGATTTTGCCGAGTTGGTTAAATTTATCAACCAACAACGTAGTGACGATCAGCACTTTTATGCTCGTCAAATTAATAACCTTGAACAGGAAATTGATGCAATAGGCAGTACCTATTCTGGCCTGGGCAGACCTTTGGAGACAACTCATGAATAAGTTAAAACGTAATTCAATCGCCGCCCTTATGCTGGCCACCAGTTTCGGCTTTGTAGGGGCGAGCCAAGCGGCTTCAAAAAATTATGTTGAATTAAACAAAGAAATAGAAATTATGACGGGGGTTTTGGATACCGCTTTAAAACAAAGCAGTGGCGAACGCAGCATTCGTTACCGTTCACTTGATGCTACCTATTTGGCTGAGCAGGGGGTGGTGTACACCGTCTCGACTCGTAGTACTGGGATAGGCTTACTAAGTGGGTTGAGGGATATTTTTATCAGCGTACCTGACGCGCCTGCGCCACCAGATGTATTTATTTCAGGAGAGGATGGGATAGAAATCGATTTTGATCACGATTGGGAAAGTTTTGCCGAAGAAACCGTTCACCATTTTGAAGAAGCCTTCCGAGAGCAACGCGAAGAGATGCGCGAGTTGCGCAGTAAAGAGAGAGAACTGGCGTGGGAGCAGCGAGAACTAGAACGTGAGCACCGAGATTTGAAATTTGAATTGCGGCAGGCTGATCGCGAAAGAGAACAGGAGCTAAAAGAAGAGCTGCAAGGCGTGGAACAGAAAATGAAACAATTTGAGCAGCGAAAACAGGAGTTAACGAAACAAGCGCAGGAAATTGAACAGGAACAAAAACAAAAGCTTAACAAGCGAAAAGAAGCACAGCAAAAAGCTTACAAGCAATTTTTGGCAAACTTTGAATCGAATATAGGTGATGCATTATGTCGCTTCGGAAATGGTTTACGTGGATTACCAGAGAGTGAAAATGTTAGCTTTGTTCTGAAGGACTTCAGCCGCAACGATAATAATCAGTTATTGGATCGTGTGTACGTCTTCTCACAGGATAAAATTAAAAGTTGCGTCAGGGAAAAGATTAACTCCTCACAGTTGCTTTCGTCTGCTTCTGTGTATGATTTTTAACAACTCGTTTGATGCTTAAAAGCTCCAGCTTAAATCATCGACTGACCTTAGGATAAGGTCAGTCAAAACACCCTCATCATTTCCAGACTCGTAGCAGAACTAAAAAACCGTCATTTCTACGCAAGTGGGAATCTCCACACTAGAGAGGACAGTATGAAAGTGGCGTGTAATTTTATGTGGTGAGAAATGAGCTCCTTCGCCTCTGCGGAGGATGACGAATGAGGCGGAGGATGATGGATGGGGCGGAGGATGACGACTTGGCGCGGAGGTTTCCCCCTGTAAGAACCATCACATAGGTAACATTTAAATGTCACCACATAGGTAACACATTAGGTTGGCCGTATCACTCGGCCAACACGCTCATCCACGATACCTAATGGATGGTTGTAGAAGTATAGTTGCCATTGGTCGTTGCCCACCGGTTTCTCGAATGCGCTAGTCTAGTGAAAACAAAAAAAGCCACAGTTGCTCGCGCAAATGTGGCTTTAAAAAAGATTATACTAAGTCAGTTGTTAACTGTTTGCCCCAGAAAAATCACCGCCGCTATGCAACCAGTCGGCATGTTTTGGTGCTTGTTTGGTCTTAGACCACTCTTCAAGCATATCGGGTGCCACCCGCTTTAATTCTTCCAGCATGCCAGGTTTCGCAGTATTCGCTGCTAACTCAATGCGATGCCCATTGGGGTCGAAGAAATAAATAGACTTGAAAATTGTGTGATCCGTAGGCCCCAATACTTTAATGCCATTGCTTTCTAACTTTTCTTTAGCAGCCAGCAATTCGTCCATGCTTTCTACTTCAAAGGCAATATGTTGAACCCACGCTGGGGTATTGGTATCACGACCCATTTCAGGAGAGTTAGGAATTTCGAAGAACGCCAACACATTTCCCATCCCCGCATCTAAAAATACATGCATGTAAGGATCCGGCTCCTTCGTAGAAGGAACTTCGTTTTCCGCAATCGCTAACTGAAAGTCCATTCCTAACAGATCACGATAGAAAGTGACCGTCTCTTTGGCATCTTTACAGCGATATGCCACATGATGAATACGTTTAATCGCCATTAAGCAACCTCGTCTTTTTTCTTGATAACACCACGGTTTAACTGATCGCGCTCAATTGACTCGAACAACGCTTTAAAGTTACCTTCGCCAAAGCCTTCGTCTTCTTTACGCTGGATGAATTCAAAGAAAACCGGCCCCAGCATATTTTCAGAAAAAATCTGTAGCAATAGACGTGGTTTGCCACCTTCGGTCGTGCCATCAAGCAGAATGCCGCGCGATTTTAGTTCTTCGGTGGGTTCACCATGGCCCGGTAAACGTTCTTCCAGCATGTCATAATAGGTTTCTGGCGGAGCTGTCATGAACTTCATGCCGCGTTTTTTCAGGCGATCCCAGCACTCGAGGAGGTTATCACATGAAAACGCGATATGCTGAATGCCTTCCCCGTTGTACTTCATTAAATATTCTTCAATCTGACCACCACCACCGGCGGCTTCTTCATTCAGAGGAATGCGGATCTTTCCGTCTGGTGCAGTCATTGCTTTGGATAACAAACCAGTATATTCACCTTTGATATCAAAATAGCGAATTTCACGGAAATTAAATAGTTTGGTGTAATAGTCTGCCCAGTAGTCCATGCGTCCGCGATAGACATTATGGGTAAGATGATCAAGGGTATGGAAACCACAGCCTTCTGGTTTACGATCCACTCCTTCAATCCATTCAAAATCGATATCGTAAATGGTCTCGCCTTCCTTGTAACGGTCTATTAAGTAAAGGGTTGCACCACCGATTCCTTTGATAGCAGGCAAGCGAAGTTCCATTGGACCCGTGTGCACTTCAACAGGCTGAGCACCTTTTTTTAATACTTCTTGATAGGCATAATGGGCATTCTTCACGCGGAAAGCCATTCCACATGCGCCAGCGCCATGTTCCTCAGCATAATAAGCGGCATGACTTTTAGGCTCATAGTTGGTCACAAAATTGATGTCACCTTGACGCCACAATTCCACTTGCTTAGATTTATGCACAGCAACTTTAGTGAAACCCATTGCATCAAATACAGGTTCTAAAATGCCTTTCTCTGGAGCAGAGAACTCCACAAATTCAAATCCATCCAGTCCCATTGGGTTTTCAAATAAATCGGCCATACCGCTCCCCTTTATGTAATTATATGTGTTCACCATAGCCGCCACTGAATAAAAAAGTGTAAGAGTGGCTTATAGCTAATAGTTGCAATACCAACCAATTTAGTTGCAACACCAACTATTGTCAAATATGCTCATCTCCAGGTGTAAAGCGAGTGGAAACATAATAGGACACTGCATGTCTACCGATACTAATGCTTCGATTTTGAAACTTGAGCGTTTTTTGCCTTACCGTTTGTCTATTTTATCAAATAAGGTCAGTAGCTTAGTGGCCGATATTTATAAAGACAAATTTGCCATATCAATAACGGAATGGCGGATAATGGCCGTATTAGGTGAATACCCAGACATCTCTGCCGACGAAATCAGTACCAAAACACAAATTGAAAAATCGATTCTAAGTCGTTCCGTCAGTAGGCTGCTTAAACGAAAGCTTATAGAAAGGGAGTTGGCAGAAGATGACCGGCGACGGTCGGTGATCCGCCTTTCTGCGACGGGAAAATCCGTTTACGATGAGATTGTCCCGCTGTCATATGAGTATGAACGAGCGTTACTTCAATGTTTCAGTCAGCAGGAACAAGCACAGTTCAGCGCGTTAATAGACCAACTTTATGAACATGCTAATTCTCTGCAAGTATAACCGTTCAAAAAATCCGAACGAATATTACGATATTTCAAGATGCTCGGGTATCACTCCTTAACCTAAAATTCTCTCGCATTAACGCAGAAGAATTTTATGCGCAATATTGTGCTTACCTAGAAGTGCAGGAGCACGCAGCGTTCAGTCACTTTTCCGTTAGCGATGGGAATGTATCGGTAAGCACATCTTCAGCATTTACTTGCCAAGAGCATTTGCAGACACTCACAGAGAGTACTGAACTTGAAAACCCTATCGTTTTTACCAGCACAAAGCTCACCTTCGCAATGTCTCAGTTATTTACTCGACTCTCCTAAGTCGGGTATTAATAATTGATGACTGGCTGACAGCAGAATCAGCTCTATACTCGGCGTTCAGTGCAAAAAAAAGGCCCCAAAACTGGGGCCTGAAGAGTGAGAGATAATTAGTACACGTGTTTGCCAGAGAAGCCACCCACAACGGTCTTAAGAATGATTTTCAAATCAAACCACACCGACCATCTGTGCATGTAATCCAAATCGTATTCCACGCGCTTAGCCATTTTGTTAACCGTTTCCGTTTCACCACGCAGGCCGTTGATCTGCGCCCAACCCGTTATCCCAGGGCGAACCTTATGACGTAGCATATAGCCTGTAATCAATTTACGATATTGCTCATTGTGAGCAACCGCGTGTGGGCGTGGTCCTACAATGGACATTCTGCCTTGAAGTACATTAATAAACTGCGGCAACTCATCTAGCGACGTGCGACGTAAGAATGCACCCAATTTGGTAACCCGTGGGTCATTTTTCGTTGCTTGTTTAACTTCCGCGCCATTTTCCTGGGTAGTCATAGAGCGGAATTTATAAACCGTGATTTCCTTACCATCCAATCCGTATCTTTTCTGCTTAAAAATAGCTGGTCCCGGTGAGGTTAATTTAACTGCCGCCGCAATAATCAGCATAGGGATGGCTAAAACTGTCAAAATTGCTGTGCTCACTACCACATCTTCGATACGTTTGAACACGTCGTTAGCACCCTGAAACGGGGTATCATATACACTTAGTGCCTGCACGTTACCCACTGTTTGCCAGCGTGAATTCAATAGTGAATACATGAAGAAGTTAGGGATTAAATACACATTGGCAGTCGTATCGCTGCACTTCTCCAATATGGCCTTAATTCTGTCTTCAGCTGACGTAGGTAACGCGATATAAATATAATCAACTTTATGATTCTTAGCCATTTCAATCGCTTGTTCGATATTACCCTTGATCTGATCCTGGAAGTTTTGCGCGTCGCGGTCTTCAATGCGGTCATCGTAAACCCCTTTGAAGTGAATACCTAACTGGTCGTTTTCGACCATTTGCATCGCCATATTGTAACCCACCTGGTTAGCACCGATAATTATGGCTGTACGAGTATTCATACCACTCTTGCGAACCTTAAACAGAATCTGGCGCATGCCGATTCTCCAGGTTAATAGCAGAATTAGGGACGTTCCAAACCACACCGATACCATTTCAGGAGAAAGTGTTAGGCTGTAGGCGAGGAAATAACCAATAGTCAATGTTGCCACACAACTTACTAACCAAGTCATTGCGCTACAACGAAGCATTGAGGTGGTGTGGCTACTACGCCAGGAACGGTATAAGTCGAATCCTTCAGCAGTTAACTGGAATGTCACCACATTCACAAACAGCAAAATAAGCGCTGTTGTGCTGATACCTAGCTCATAGTAGAACATCGCCAAATAGAAGCAGAAGGTGATCAGGGATAGATCAATCAACCGATATAAAGTAGAAAAACTACTTTGGTAGTAACCCTTAACACCCTTGTCATCGACTTTTTTTGCCATTGTGTTGCTAATTAGCGTCTGACTATTAAGTAAGTTAAATTTCATTTCTCAAGTGCTCCGCGTGGATAAACCAGATAATCCGTGGTCTGGAAAGAAACAAGCATTATTTCCGAAGACTTCCAATTTCATGCTTGGCTTATATGCACGCAACAACTATTCCAATTTTTCAAAGAAACAGATAAAACGCTAAAAATAGGTGTTTGGCAATCAAATTTTTTCATTGAAATTTCAATAGTTACCATTTCATTGCAGAAAATTAATTTTTCAACAACGAAAAACAGCAGCTTTCTATGCGACGTAATGCAGCGAATTTCACTGTACGAAAATTACCCGGCCCTGTAACTTTGGTGTCTGGCATATTATTCGCATGCTTCTTTAAAAATAAACATATAAAAACGTTTCATTCCACATGGCATATTTGTGATAGGCCGTGGAATTAAATGCTTCCAGCTATTAATTGAAATGTGCGGAGATAACATGATAAGACGGACTTCCGGCGTAGTCGCCCTTTCCTTTGTAATTGCTTCACCCGTTATGGCTCAGGATGAGGGTCGTATTCAGCTTGGGAAAGTTGATTTACTTCCTGAACTCAACTCACAGTTCTTGTATATTGATAATGTGACTTATGCGAGTGACGCTGATCCTAACATTTCAAGTTGGGCCAGTATCATTGCTCCGCAATTAAAAGCAGTTACGCGCTTTAGTACGCATGAAATTGGGTTGGCTTACCGCGTCGAGCGTGGTGACTATTTCGATAGTAGTGCTGATAATTACACCGATCACCTGCTGCACTTACAGGGTGATTTCGAATTCGGTAGCCGCCATCGCCTTGATGCTAATGCCACCTATGAAGCAGGTCATGACGAACGTGGACGCAGATATTCAAATGGAAGTGGGAGCTCACTTACCGAAGTGGATACCTGGAAAGAGTCTGGTGTAAACGGTACTTACTCCTTTGGCGCGCTGTCCGCGCGCGGTCGACTGGACCTTAGTGCAGGACATGCTGCTCTGGACTACGACCACAACCTTGGAGCGTATCTTTTTAGAGACAGGGAATACTCCGACCTAAGGGCTGCATTCGCGTATAAAATAGGTGGACAAACACATGCCGTTATTGAAGTGGAATCTACCGATATCACATACGATTTGGCGGCCGATCCCACCAACCCGTTAGATAGCGTTGAGAACAGTATATTGGCAGGAGTAACCTGGCGCTCAAGTGCCACGACCAAAGGCTTCGCCAAAGCGGGTTACAAGCAGAAAAATTTTGACTCTGCTGAGCGAGAAGACTTTTCCGGCGCAGAGTGGGAGGTGGGTATGGTATGGAGTCCGCTTACCTATTCTCACTTCGAAGTCGCGACCAGTGCCGATACGCGTGAAACTAATTCTGATGCCGACTTTATCGAAACCCGGGATTATCGTGCAAGCTGGACCCATGAGTGGGTTGAACGTTTTTCTACCGAAGCGGCGGTAGTTTATTTTCAGGACGAATACATCGGCAGCCCCACTGAACAGCGCACCGATGATGTCAAACGCTTCGATTTATCTGCAGATTATCAATTCAGACGTTGGCTGGCATTGGGTATTTTCTACCAGTTTAGTGATCGCGATAGTGATCGTCAGGAGGTTACTTTCGATAGAAACGTATATGGTGTAAGTGCAAAGGTCACCCTGTAATGCAAATTGTAAAACCTTGTCTGGTGTGGTGCGTTGTGATGCTCTGGGCGTTCGGAGCATTCGCACAGCAAGGTAATCTAAACATGAGTCAATATCGGCTTGGGGTCGGCGATAAAATCTCGATTAGTGTGTTTGGTCAGCCGGATCTTTCCATGGAGACCCGTTTGCCAGACATAGGAAAAATCAATTATCCCTTTTTAGGGGAACTCGAACTAGTTGGATTGACCCTGTCTGAGGTGGAAAATCTGATTTATCAGGGATTAAAAGGAGACTATCTGGTTAACCCGTCGGTAGCGGTTACGATTGTGGAATATCGTCCGTTTTTTATAGATGGAGAAGTCAAGCAACCAGGTGGATACCCGTACCAACCTGGATTATCAGTGAATAAAGCCGCAGCGCTGGCGGGAGGCTACACAGAACGGGCCTCACGGTCAGATATCCAAATCGTTCGTTACCAGAATGGACGGCAAGTCACACTGGAAGTGAGTGTGAGTGAGCTTATTCAACCCGGCGATGTGATCACCGTTCAGCAACGTTTTTTCTAGCCCTGCTTAACATTAGCGGGGCCGCGCAGGCATTCGCAAAATGACGAGGATAAATTGAGTATGTCAATAAAAATGAGGGATCAGATTCAAGCTACGATTCTTGATGATGAGACCATAGATTTTGCTCACTATTGGCAAGTCTTTAAGCGCTATGCCGGACGTATTATATTACTGGCAATATTATTTACGATACTGGTGGGATTGATCGTGATGAGGATGACGCCGCAATATACCGCTTCAGCGTCGCTGCTGATCGAGTCCCAACAAGCCAATGTGATGTCGATAGAAGAAGTTTATCGCACAGATACTACGCGCAAAGAGTACATGCAAACCCAGTACGAGATCCTGCAGTCACGTCAAGTGGCCGAACGTGCTGTGGAAGAACTGGACTTAGCCAATAATCCCGAGTTTTTACCGATTGAGAAGGAGCGATCCGTTCTGCTTGACCAGCTTAAGGCGTGGGTAAAAAAGAATATTCCTTTTATCCCTCAACGGGAAAAGCCCAAATTGTCTGATGATGCTCGCGCGCTGAAACGCAAAAATGCGGCGATAAATAAGTTGATGAATTCCGTGTCCTTGTCGTTAGTGGAAAATACCCAGGTTATCGAAATTCGCGCTATCAGTTCTTCACCAACCCTTGCGGCACAAATTGCCAATACCATGGGAGACGTATACGTCGAAAACTATCTGCAAGCAAAAGTGGATATGACAGCGAAGGCAACGTCCTTCTTAAATGAAAGCATGGAAGGGTTGCGCGACAAACTTACCGCCGCAGAAAAGAAGTTGGCAGATTTTTATGAGAAAAACCAGTTGGTTAATCTTTCAAACGGGGTTGTAGGGCTTGCTGCGACAGAGTTGGAAGAGTTGAGTAACCAGCTGATTATTGCACAAGATACCCTTAAGAAGAACCGTACGATCTACAACCAAACGCAGCGCAATGGAACAGATTACAATGCGCTCGCACGCCTGCCAGAAGTGCTTAACCATGCCAATATACAAAATGTTCGCAAGCAGGAAGCGGAAGCACTGCGACGTGTGTCCGAATTGAATAATGTGTATGGGCCAAAACACCCGAAAATGGCGGCCGCTAATGCTGAGTTAAAATCGGTGCGTGATACGTTGCAAAGCCAGATCCACGATTTAATTTCAAGTATCACAACCCAGTATCAGGCCTCGCAGGATAGAGTGGCAAGCCTGCAAGAAGAAGTGGCAAATGCCAAAGCAGAATATCGTCGCTTATCCACCCTGGAAAATAGGCGTCGTTCGTTGCAGCGGGATGTGGATATCAACCAGCAACTTTATGAATCCATGTTTCAACGCTTAAAAGAAACCAGTGAGTTAAGCGGGTTCAAGTCAGTGAATGCGCGCATTCTTGACCCGGCTATTCCCCCAAACAATCCGACCAAGCCGAATAAAAAATTACTAATCAGCGCAGCCTTTATTATTAGTTTTGGCTTCGGCATATTGCTGGCGTTCATGCTCGAAGCCCTTAACAGTGGGGTGCGCTCGGTAGACGATGTAGAGAAGAAGCTTGGACAGCGCATGCTTGGACTGATCCCGCTTATTAGCCGCCGGCGGAAGCAGGACATTCCGTTACGCTCCTACTTCGACAACAAATTTCATCAATTTTCAGAAGCTGTCCGCACGTTGCGTACCAGCCTGTCGTTGATGAATATTGAAAAACAGAATCAGGCCATATTGATCACGTCAAGCGTGCCCAAAGAAGGTAAAACGACGGTTTCTGTCAATTTATCTTTTGCATTAGGGCAACTGGACAAGACCATCCTCATCGACGCTGACTTACGTCGCCCAGCGATTGGCAAACGCTTTGGAGTACCTAATTATCAGCCTGGCTTATCAAATTTGATTATGAAAACTCACTCATTTAAGGAGTGTCTGGTGCACGATGAACAATCTGGTGTAGATTTAATCTGTGCCGGTACTATTCCGTCGAATCCACAGGAACTTTTGGCGGGGGATGGCTTTCGTGCTCTGATAAATTACCTTAAAAAACACTATAAATATGTTGTGGTGGATACTGCGCCTACCCAAGCGGTAAGTGACGCGATGGTGGTATCAAAAGCATGCGATTCGGTTATATACGTCGTGCGTGCTGACAGTACCAGCGAAAAAATGATCACCAATGGATTGGGACGATTCCTGCAAGTCGGGCACAGGGTGGATGGTGTGGTGCTTAACCAGGTGGATCTACGTAAATCTGACGTATCTGAGCGCTACGGTGGTTTCTATGATCAGTATGGATACAACAACAGTCAATAATAGGGAGGACGCGTGATAGATGTTCACAGCCATATAATTCCCGGCATCGACGATGGGGCCAGAGACATGGAAATGTCACTGGCGATGGCCCGCCAGACTGTCCAGGCGGGCGTAACGCATTTGGTTTGTACCCCTCATATCCACTGGGGTTACTTCAATAACACAAAAGATATTATTCATTCTGGTTTCATTCAGTTGGAACAGGAGCTTGCCAAAGCGGGGATCGCTCTCAGTCTTTCTTTCGCTGGAGAGGTGAGGGTAAATGAAATGATCCCTCTTTGGCTTCATGAGGACAAATTACCCTTTATCGGGCAGTGGAACGAGCGCAACGTATTATTGCTAGAAATGCCTCATAGTCACGTTCCCGGCGGCTTAGACCAATTGGTAAGATGGCTGTTAAGTGAAAATGTGCAGCCCCTGATCCCTCATCCGGAACGCAATCGTGATATCTTAAATTCTCCTGAAAAAATCCAGTGGTTGAGAAATCTAGGATGTTTGGTGCAAGTTACCGCAGGCGCTTTAACGGGAAGGTTCGGTGAGAGAGTAGAAAATCTGGCGTTCAAAATGTTAGACAATAACCAAATAGACCTGGTGGCGTCTGATACCCATGATACTACCCGGCGTCCGAATGAGATGGGTGAAGCCCGAAGGCTGGTAAAGCAACATCTTGGGGAGGATATTGCGCAACGATTGTTTTGCGACACGCCGGCGGCAATTGTATTTTCGCATTAAAGTTCGAAACAAACTGTCCTGCTTTAAGTCACCTTGAAGACGGTCTCATTCTTCTCACTTTCAACGCCATAAAGACACCATTATCATCATAGCGAAATGTTACTCGAGCTAGTAGGACTTACCTAGAATACAGTTCATCAGTAAGACGGGAACTATTAAGTGAGTAATCATCAAATAAACAATTACAATGGCTAGCAATGTCGAATAATTGATACATTCGTCATTGCCTTGGGAACAAAAGACAAAGCAGATACAAGCAACGTCAGTGGTTGGCTTTTGGCCCGCTCTGGAAGGAGACGGGTGAGCAGGTGAATAGAGATTTCACTTCGGGAATCAGTAGGGAAGAATTTTCGTTTAGACAAGCTTCCAGCCTTTCCACCAGACACCGTCAAGTAACAGGTATTAAGTATTTGGGAAATATGTTCTCGCCTCTGTTAAAAAAGTTACCGCACAATCCCAATTCCCACCGCTGGTGCCAGTTAACAAGGTAGCTAGCAGCGTGTTATGTGTAGCGCATTTAACACAAAAATCGATTTCATTATTGATTAAAGCTAGACTAAGATAAACATGTATACATGTCTATGTTAGCGTGGATACCTGACTCATTGAAGATGTCGCCATCATTTACGCTTTTTTGGCACAAAACATGAATAGGTTTCAATGTAGTAAAATTGTTTACGCACGGTGGTTAAGCTGTTTGGAACACATTCTAATGCAGCTTTACGTCCCCAACCGCCACCGTTTGCGTATTCAATCTTGATGTAGCAAGTCTGATAGGGAAAGTCTTCATGCCTCACACTTCCAACCGCGTCGCGTTTATTATCAATTCATTGGAGGGTGGGGGAGCTGAGGGAGTAATGTGTCGACTGCTAGGCATCATGGCGTCCTATTTTCAGCGCCACCAGACGAAAGTATTTTTAGTGTTGCTCGATGACGTCCCACAGGATCATCATGCACCTGACTATGTTGAAAAAGTGGTGTTAGATTCACAGGGTAGTTTGCTAAAAGGATACACACTTTTACAGTCCACTCTGAAAAAAATACAACCTCAATTTTGTTTTAGTTTTCTCACTCGTGCGAATGCCCTCAATGTGATGTTATCCAGCCAAATCGGTTATCAGGCTTTTATATCTGAACGGGTGGCAACCAGTAGTCATTTTGCTCATGGACTAAAAAGTATCATCAGTAAAGCATTGGTGCGCTTTATCTACCCAAGAGCGGATAAAATTGTTGCGTGTTCGGCCGGCGTAGAGGCAGATTTAGTCGCAAATTTTAATGTGCCCAAACATAAAATGGTCATCTTGTACAATCCCTACGATATGGATGCTATTCAGGCAAAAGCCGCAGAACAGGTTGCGGGGCTACCTCAAAATCCTTATATAGTCGCCACGGGAAGACTGGTTGAAATTAAAAATTTTGCTTTACTAATTTCGTCTTTTGCCAACTCAGCCACGCCGTATGATTTGGTCATACTGGGACAAGGGGAATTAGAAGGGAGACTGAAAGCGCAAGCTGCAAAGCTAGGTGTAAAAGAGCGCGTGCATTTTCCGGGCTTTAAAAAAAATCCTTATCCCTATATCAAACAAGCGCAATTTTTTGTGGCAACGTCGAATGCAGAAGGCTTTCCAAACGCAATTGTAGAAGCAATGTGTTTAGGTAAAGCAATTTTGGCCACCAATTGTGATTCCGGACCTGCGGAAATTATCGCTGATCAATACCCGCTAACTTTAACCGGTTTCACCCCGCAAAAATTTGGCTGTCTAAGCCCAGTTAATGATATACCCAGCTTCACACAAGGCCTCAACTTCTTAAGCAGTGAGGATAAACAAGCCCACTATGGCGCTTTAAGCCAAATACGTGCAAAGGAGTTTAGTAACGCGGTATTTGAGCGTAAGATAATAAGTATTATTGAAAATCATAATGCGAAAGAGGCTACAGCTAATGTTCGCGCTGGTTAAAATCCTGTTTGCGCTCATCAGCGCATTTTTTGTATATAAAACCATATCAAAGCAGTGTAATAAATATTTAGCATTTGTGATCATCGCGCTGTGGTTACGTTTTACGTTATCTGCGTTTCACAATCTAACCTACGACCCCATTTTCGCAGGGTTTTCAATCAACGCGCTAGCTTCCATCGGCATTGCGTTTGCCGGTTTATTGTTGCTTCCACCTAAAGTCATTGCACTGCGCTCACTGCTTTGGTTGTATATCTTTCTAGCGTGCATTGTGATTAGCGGGCTAGTGAATATGCGCCTTATGGGTCTGATAAACGTCATGGTTAAATGGTGTGTGTTCCTGGCCATTGCAGGTGCGCTTTTCATGGCAATCAGAAAAATGGGCAAAGATCTGGTACTGCGCAAAGTATTGGTTGCTTTTTTGTTACCGGTTTCACTGCAGATTATGTCGGTGATAATGGGCGAAGTAAAAGCCACCGAGGCTGATGGTTCAGCGAGCTATATTGGTGGCTACAATCATGAGGCCGCTTTCTCAATGATCATTGCCAGCTTTACCCTGGTAGTGGGACTGGTATCCTCGAAGGTGATTCGTTTCCGTGCAGCCCTTTTCGCATTAGGATGCGTGCTAGTGATTTTAGCTAATTACCGCACGTCAATTCTGGCTATTTTGCCTATGGCGGCGATGTTTGCTTTTTCGCTGGTGGAAGGAAAAGTGGCAACAAGACATAAACCCGTTTTCTACGTGCTGTCTCTTTTTAGTATCGGATTAGCCTTTTTAGGGTTGTCTTACACCATGCAGGATCGGTTTGCAGATATATTTGTTTTTTTAAGTAGCTGGCAGGATTTGATAAAAGCGCCTGAATATTATTCTGAAGCAGAAAAAGATATTTTTTCAGCCAGGGTTTACATATGGAGTTTGTATATTCACGCTTATGTGTTAGCCGATCCAATTAATCAGATATTTGGCATGGGGCCTGAAGCGTGGAATGGCGTTTTCAAAAAATATGCTCACAATACGTATGTTTCCTATTTATACGAGTATGGCATCGTAGGCGTGCTGGCGTTTTTCACGGCGGTGGGAAGTTTTCTCGTGCAGGCATTTAAAACTAACGATCGTAAATTTGCCTGGCTACTCTTCTCATCCATGATTGGCTTTTTAATTATGAATCTTGCCACTATGCCATTATGGAATATTGAAGGACTGCTACTGTACGCAGTATTAATTGGCGTCACCATCTCCCCTGTACATGATGCTAAAGAAGTGTCATTAAAAACTTCACCCGTGTCCTCAAATCTGGCGCGGAATTAGCAAGCATCTATAAATATGAAAAAAAGTTAAGACTAGTCGAAGTCGGGTAGTTGAGCGGGGTCAAAATATGAAATTGTGCGCAGTGGGTCTAAGAGGTATTCCGAATGTGATGGGCGGGATCGAGTCTCATTGTCAGCAACTCTATTCACGAATGGTCGATGAAGGGTTTCAGATTACCGTGATAGGACGCTCACCGTATTTACCGCCCCAGCCTGAACCCTTTCAAGGCATTGAGGTGCGTTCAGTGTGGGCGGTTAAAAGTAAATTTCTTGAGACCATTTTGCATACGTTGCTGGCAATCGTATACGCACGTTTGTTCGTTAAGCCCGACATTTTACATATACACGGAATTGGACCAGCACTTTATACCCCATTGGCAAAGTTATTAGGTTTTACTGTGATCGTTACGCATCACGGGGCTGACTATGATCGGCAAAAGTGGAATGGATTTGCCAAAACCATGTTAAAACTGGGTGAGTCACTGGCAGTACGCTTTGCGGATAAAACGCTGGTGGTAGGCCGCTCACTCACCTATAAACTGAAACGACGCTTCAACAAGCACGCCGCTAAAATCGTGTTTGTTCCTAACGGGGCCCTTACAGGAGTTGATCAAACACTCAGCGAAGATAAATTGCCGCGTGATTTGGGCGTCAAAGCAGGGAATTACATACTGGCGGTTGGGCGTCTTGTGCCAGAGAAAGGGTTTCACGATTTGATCGATGGCTATCGCAAAAGCAAATCACCACTTAAGTTAGTGATTGTGGGCAATGCGGATCATGAAGATGAATACTCCACTAGTCTAATGGAACAGCGTTCAGGTAATGTGATATTTGCTGGCAGACGACAGGGAGACGAACTCCATGCGCTATACAAGTTTGCGCGGGTGTTTGTGCTTCCCTCTTACCACGAAGGGCTGCCCATCGTCGCTTTAGAAGCCATCAGTGCAGGTACTCAGGTATTAGCCTCTGACATTGATCCAAACCTGGATATCGGTTTGCCTTCTGATTGTTATTTCCCCGTCGGAGACATTCATGCATTAGCCGACAAACTGACCAGGCTTGACAGGTTAAAATTAAAATTAGCCAAGGATGCCTTTCTTGCGCGCTTTAACTGGGATGATATTGCGCAGGAAACCAAGCAGTTAATTGAGCAAACGCTGGCAAGACCCAAAACCCAAAAACAAGCGGTGAATGAATGAGTGACAAGCGTCATCTGTATCTGTATCCGTTCGAACACAGCAATGCCTTCGTGGCCCGTACTAAACAGGCATTTTGTGAACTGGGCTATACTCCCCATTCATTTAAGAAATTGTTTTCTTTACGTAACCTGAGTACGCGCAAACATAATGCGGTGGTACTTAACTGGTATGAAGATCAACCGTTCAGAAAAGGGTTGAATGCGTTTACGCGTCCATTGTTTATCATAAAATTTTTTATCACATTAATAGGTATGCGTTTATTTAGCAGTAACGTGGTGTGGGTACGGCATAACTTTAAGCCACACAATGTACCTAAAGCCTCCTGGTTGTATCGCTTAGTAATCAGTCTGTTACAGGTGGTTGCAAACAAAGTGGTGACATTGGAATCTACACCCGAAATCAGTGCTGCGGTAGTGAAGCATCCTCTCTATAAGGATGATGCACAATTATTGTCTACTATCCATGCCCCCCAACCCCAGCCTAAATCGATTGACTATCTGTATTTTGGCTCCATCAAACCCTACAAGCGTCTCGATTCGCTTTTGGCTGTATGGCCACAAGATAAAGCGCTCGTCATCGCTGGCTATTGTGCTGACCATAATCACGCTGCAGAATTACGCCAACTTATTCGCGCCCGCCACTTACAAGTGACATGGAGAAACGAATTTATCAGTGACGAAGAGCTGGAAAATACGGTGGTCAGCAGTCGCTTTGTTATCTTGCCTCACGATGATAACGCAATGATTTCATCGGGAACGTTTTATTATGCTTTAGGGCTGGGAGCGAATATCATTTGTTTTGATTCAGCGTTCGCTAGAGAGAAAGCCCGTGCGTTTCCTTTCGTGAAAATTATTCAGCGTGAAAAGCTTGCTGCACAGTTAGATGCAATTGACTATGTCAACGCCAGCGATGTGTTAACAAGCGCATATCATCATTATAACGAGAAGGCGGTCGCCGATTCTTGGCGACCAGTATTAACTTAGCGCATTGAAAATATCGTAATCAATTTTACACAGTAAACGAATACGTTCCATGGCCTCAGGATTCGAAGTGATGTCGCGGTAAGCTTGTTGATTAGGACTGGTATTCTGACTGGCAATGTTAATTTTTGTAGTAAATGTTTGATTAAACTTCTGCTGCCAGCGCGGCATGTCTTCAAGTGTCCCACACACCGAAAAATTACGTAAATTGGCTATGGCAGCGTCCACCACAGATTGCGGATTAGCGCGTATAGCATGGCTATCTTTTTCTCCGGAAAAATAGCGAGCGTAGGTCAGAGCAGACGAAACCGCTTTGTCAGATGCAAGGTACTGCTCCAGATCATCTTCATGTTTTTGCCATTCGGAAGCTTTAAAACGGTTATAGACGTATTCTGAAATAAACCGTTTTACTGGATCGCGCAAGATCGTGATAAAGTGCCAGTCGTTGCAAAATTTACTGACCACCTGGGGATGGGCTACACAATGACCGTTGGTGTAACGCATTTGCGGATCATTAAGTTGAAACACCAGCTGTGTCTCGCGAGCGGTCATCATATCAACACCCAGTAATTCTGCCGCGGTTTGACTACTTTTTAAATCAATGTAGCCGGTAAATCGGGTGGCTTTTAACCACATAGGATAGGTTGAGGAGAAAATTGCTTTGGAAAGGGAAACTCCTGCACATTTGGGAACATGACAAAAGAAAATTCTGGGATAACGCGCTAAATAACTTTCTGCTCGGCGTTTCAACATTTCTTGCATGATTCTTGCTCCATTTTCTTATTATTTCCAATATGATGTGTCGAAGTCGACCGTAATGTAAGCTAACAAATTAGGGATGCTATGAGTTTTACCGTTAGCGTTGTAATAACTACCTTCAATCGTCCAGCTGAACTGAAAGAAGCATTGGATGGTGTCTTCACTCAAATCGAACAGCCAAAAGAAGTGATTGTCGTTAATGATGCATCTTCCTTGCCATATAAGGATATTATCAGCGAATACGGTGAGCGGCCGGAATTTGTTTATAAATTTTTATCGACGTCCTCTGGAGCCAATAAAGCGCGTAATATTGGCGTTGATGCAGCCACAGGCGACATCATTGCCTTTTTGGATGATGATGATATTTGGATGCCAGACTATTTGCTTGAACATATAAAAGCGTATGAGAATGGCGCCGACGCAGTAGTTAGCGGCTATCAAAATTTAGGTTCTGAACGCGATGTATATGTGCAACCCACAGAAATTGTGGACGAAAATATTCTACGCACAGGCAATCAATATTGTGGCATGAGTGGCTTTAGCATGAAACGCGAACTGGCGTTAAAAGAGCGCTTCGATGAAAGCCTGCCTAATGGCCAGGATTGGGACATGTACGTCAGGCTGCATCAGGCAGGGTATAAGCTAATGAATATTCCCAAAGCCATCTTCTATTACCGCTTTCAGAATATGGACGGCATTGGCGCCAAGGTAGCCAAAATGACGCCGGATGAAGCCGTAGTGCGTTTACGTTCGGCCGACAAGCATCGGCAGTTTTTAGGCGACGAGTATTACCGGCGGCGGGTGGCGGCACAGTTGTTAGTTTATCTGCCGCTGAAAAAGCAAAAACTCAAGTGGGTACTAAAATCAGTCCATTTAGCCGGCTTAAAAGTGACCCTTTCTCACTTGTTAAAGGTAACCACTAAGAAAATGCGGCAGCGCGCTTCTTCCTGAAAATTAATTTAAGGATTTGAATGAATTATTACGAAGAGCAGTTTCAGGAAAAGTTTCACTATCCGGTCGAAACAGACATCACTAAAACTCTGATTATCGCTTCTACCGTGCGTTCAGGGAGCCACATGTTAGGGCATGCACTGCACGAGACGGGAGCCTTCGGCTTCCCATTGGAATATGTAAACGAAAAAAACCTAACACGTTGGAAGCAAATTTTTAATACGCGAACGGTTGGCGATACGTTAGCGCAGTTGCAAAAACACCGTACCTCTCCTAACGGTGTGTTTGGGATTAAAATTCACTATTCTCACCTGCATCAGTTCGGTGGTTTCGACAAGCTGTCATCGTATTTCGTTAACCCTTCCTTCATCTGGCTTACCCGCGAAGACATAATCGCCCAAGCAGTTTCCTTATCCATCGCTAAACAAACGGGTGCATGGATATCTCAACAGAATGTAGAAAACGAGGATGTCACATACGATGCCAAGCAAATTGATGAGGGATTACGACGGATTATTTTCGAAAATGCGTCATGGCAATACGTGTTAAATGCGTCCGGAAGTCACTTTATGCACGTTAACTTTACCGATGTAATATCCAATACAGCAAACGTCATTCGCAAAATAGCCGATTTCATGCAAGTAGAGGTAGATATTTCTAACGTGCCTGATAAACCTGTTACCAAAAAACAAAGTAAACACATCAATCAGCAATGGATAAAAAAATTTCAGCAGCAATTTGATGGTACTACGCCGCTAATCAGTCTGAAAAATGAAAGTATTTTTCAAAAACTTTCTCGAAAACTTACGTAAACCCTTTGTCTTATCCGCAGAACTGTATTTTTACAAGGAATAACTATGCTATACCAATGGGCAGAAAACATCATACGCAAGCACCGAAAAGAGCGAGTGTTCTGGTGGGAGCCTAAGGACCAACGTCCTAACATTGGGGATTATGTGGCTTACGACCTGGTATCTCGCATTTTATCGATGAAGGGCCAGTTCATAAAAGATAAGAAAGACAGTAAACATAAATTAGTGACGGTGGGCTCAGTTCTACACTTTGCTAATACGGGGGATACGGTATGGGGAACCGGGCTGAACAAAAAAATGGCCGATGAACGTAATCGCTTTAATGACCTGGATGTGCGTGCTGTCCGCGGCCCGCTCACCAGAGATTACCTTATTAAGCGTGGGATTGAGGTGCCCGAAATATATGGTGATCCGGCTATTTTGTTGCCCTCATTCTACCCCAAGTCCTTGATGCGAAACAGTAAGCTCAAGCGTGACTTTATCGTTATCAATCATATGAATGATGATATGGACAAATACCGAGGGTATGAAAAACATCTGGTTACGCCTATGCAGTACCCGGGTTCGTTTATCGAACAAATAGTCAATGCCGGACGGGTGATTTCCAGTAGTTTACACGGCGTTATCATCGCGGAAGCGTACGGCATACCTGCAGTTTTTTATGACTCAAATAGCGGCGAGTCCATGTTTAAATATCAGGATTATTATCTTGGGACAGGCAGAACGACTGTCCCTAAAGTGAGCAGTATTGCCGAAGGGTTGAGCTTACCGGTAATGGCCCCCCCTGACTTTACCCCTATCGCGAAGAAACTCTACTCCGCCTTTCCTTTTGATTTATGGTTGTAATGGTGTCCTCGACGACCCTACTCATCGCTTCAACGTAAATGGATAGACAGGGTAAGTCATGCTTTTAATATAGGTAAGTCAAGCGGTTATTGATTTCTCTAAACAAAGCATAATAGGTGCGTGCGCGCCGCTACTATCGCGCTCTGAGCTCTGTGTGGTAGCGCATTCTCTTCGATTGGCTATCGCATAACCCTCTGCGACGTAACTTCGCACCCAGTGAATAATTGTCAAGCCAGGCCGTCTTATCACATTATGGCTGTTCAGGATAAACAGGTTTTGGCGTTTTTAGCTTCGTGCCTTTTAATTCGTTTAATGTTGCCAGAGTCGGCTTGCGGTAAAAAATTAACAGCAGACCCGCGTAAATCACGGTACCTATCACTACCAAGGCAACTAATTCTAAAAATACGTTATCAAGGGCTAGTGAATTGAAGCGTTCAAGATAGAGTACACTGGCAAACATAACAAAACCTGCAATCGAAAAAGGCCAGGTGGGCTTCAGTGCAGCCATCAGTCCGATACCCATGTGCTTTTTTACCACAGCGAACTTCATTATTACGGTGACATAGTTAGCAATGACCCAGCCAATGATGACGGCCACCAGGCCCCAAGGAACCATGATTAGCGGTATGAGTAAGTTGACCACCAGGTTGATAATGTTCAAAGTAAATGCCTGTTCTGGCAAGCCTCTTGAAATGAGCAAGTTCGGCAGATAATACGCCATAACCTGAGTAGGCGCGATGAGCGCCAATATGGAAAGTAAGTACGCACTTTGCTCCCACTTTTCACCAAACACAATTTCGATAAAGGGATGTGCGACCGCTCCAATACCAAAATAGACTGGAATAACAAACAGTGCTGTCAGGCTGACAATTCGATGAAACGCTAAATTTAGGCGGTTTTCTTGCACCCGAGCAAGGCTCGCCAGTGCGATGCGGTTTAATGGCTGAAAAGTCAGATTGTTGATCACCGAGAAACCCTGCTTAGCTACCGAGGCATAGGCGAACGTTGCTGCGCCTAAGAAGGAAGCAATGATGATGTTAGACGAGCGTGCTGAGAAAAAGTTAATAAATGACATGGCAATAAGCGGCTTAGCAAACCGAATGATTTCCGGCAAGTGGCGCGTGTCATGTACTTTATGCGGTGAAAAAGAAGACTTGTAGCAGGTGAGGGCAGTGGAGATAACACTCTGAATAACCTTACCGAAAATGATGGCCCACGCGCCAAACCCCTGCAATGCTGTCACCACCGACACCACCCCGCCAATCAATACCCCCGCCATGTCGTAAGCTGCTAATTTTTTATTTTCGAACTCCCGCTCAAGCTTAGCTTTATGGACTAACCGAAAGCCATTCGCGACAGGGATGATCGCAAGCGCAGCAATTAGCTGTGCGGCCAGTTCCGAATAGCTGAAATAGGCAATGGGAACAGCAATTAAAAAAATTAATACGGCGATAGCCCCCGACACGGCTATCAATATCCAAAAAGACAGGCTGGCAAATTCATCATCCCATTTGTCTCGTTGAATAAGGTTCTGGCTGATGCCCACGGTCACAAACAGATTACAAAAATCGACCACCATCAAACAAATGGCGACAAGACCGAATTCTTCCACACCCAGCAATCTTGCCATAATGGCATAGACCACGAAATTGATGAGCTGCGCAAAGCCATTGGCGGAAAGGTTAAAAAAAGCACCCGTGACAGATTTAGCTTTTAAGGACATTGAAACCGACGTTCCTTGTATACTTCATTAAGCGAGAGCAGGCATGCAGCCTGCCATTCTTTGTAGCTATTGTTGCATTAAGTGATAAGTGAGTACATTGATACTCATTACGAAAACTAACGGCAACAGATTATACTAATCCTTTACAGGAATTATCCCATGTATAAATTGGGCACCCCTACGTTGGCTGAAGTTGTCAATTTCGTACCTATCACACTTTGGTAAGGTAACCGTAGTGCTGCTGCTTTTATAAATATCAGAAGCGCGCGGCCTGTTGAGCTGTTCGCTAAATTGGTAAGGCTGGGTGATACTCCCTTTGACTTTAGCCTTGCCTGCATTCAGGTTGAACAGGTAATCATTGAATGACTGATTGCCTGAAAATCCCTGCGGATCATAGATGTTAAAGCCCACCTTGTTGGCATTCTTGTGCGTAATAATAACGTTATTTTGGGAGTGCATCCAAAACGTCTCGTCGTCTTTAAATCGAGAAGCTGTAATACCGTTGCGGGAGACCGTGATCAAGTTGTGATAAAGGTTCACCTGTCCTAACGGCTTACTAATGAGGCCTCCCACTTTTATCGCTGCCCACTGTTTGCCCCGTTGATCGCCTAAATTATGGATATAGTTGTTGAAAATAAAGCTGGGCCCCACCCGCACAGGGGCCGCACTTATTCCTGAATAGGTATGGGAGATATCATTGTTGTATACCAATACATTATGCTGTCCCCCATCTATCTCAATAGCATCATCATTCGCATAGGCTAAAGTGTTGTTATAAATGGCCGAGTCTCTGACAAACCCGCCGAGGGATTCCGCATTTTTGCGCCCCTCAATAACATCGTTGAAACGATGCTCAGCGCTCGCTTTAAATGTATTATTGCGTAAAATGATTTGCCCCTTAAAGGCGGGGTCGGGGTGGTTGGCATACGCTAGAAACGCATTGGCTCCGTTCGGGTGGCCGTCTGACCAATCATTGGCAAAGGGGGTAGGATCGTGTACATAGCAGTTCTCAATGGTAATAACGCCAGATTGTTTAAAGTACAGGGCTGAATCGTAATTGATGGGTTGCGCGTCTTGTAATTCATACGCTTTTCCATTTTTAATAATATTCGGTTGTCGGCCCCACTTGGCAATATCACATTGATTTATCCAGATATGATGAGCATTTTCCGCATAAACAGCGTGGGTGCGACCGCCCCTCACCGTAATATTTTCAAAATAAACATAACTGTTATCGCCGATGAAAATAGAGTTTTTATCCCCTTTCCTCGCTTCTATTACGATCGATGGATCGCCTACTATTTTGGCCCATCCCGTGGCGGTTCCTTCAATCCCGAGGGCTTCTAAATCTAATGTTCCGCCTGTATAGATATCGCTCAGCTGATATATTTTATCTGGGTCGATAGGGGGCTTATTCGGGCGCGTTTCAAATTGAGTTTGCATCACTTCCGTAGCTTGGTTCGTATCCGTCAGGGTTACTTTTACCTCGTACGAGGTCTGGGGTTGCAGAAATACAATGGGGCCGGTAAGTATTCCCTGCACGGGTTCCCAGCTTAATTGGCGTGCTTGGTGCCAGCATTCATCGCCATGTGTTTTACGATACTCAACGGTCGCTTTGACGTTTTTATTTTGATTGAACACACTGATATTGGCCGATTCTATTAAAGGAACAACATCAATAGTGCGCTGTGCATCATTGGCTACAGAATGGTTCACAGCCTGCGGCACATATAAATCAGTTTGCTTAGCCCAAGTGTCCAGAGACTGTAAATTTATATCCGGTAGTTTTTTCAGATACCGGTATAAATCGTATCGTTCTATAGGGAAGAGCACTAGCGCAGCTTTGACGTAGCCCTTCGTGTTTTCTGAAGAACGGGCAATGAGTTTTTCCACCGCATAATTCAACCCAGCTCCCTGGCGCAGTTCAATAAGTAATTCAGCTGCTGGCTTAAACGCACTATCAGGTAGCGCTTTTAATTGACGACGATATTTATTGGCATCGGCCATCCGCTGCACCAATGCGGCGATTTCTACTACGGTTGAAAGATTCTGCTCTTCTATTTTAGTTAACGCAGCAGAGCCCGGCTGACCTAAAATCGGGGAGGCGGTAGGCGGATCTTCTGACTCCACCTTGGTGCAGCCAGCAAGGGATAACCACAGCGCAAAAGTTAATATTTCAAACGTCCGTTGTAAAAGAGTAACAAAATAGTGTGTTCTCAAAACCACTCACCTTAATATTCGAGAGTTTGCTGCAAACCGAATACTTGATAAGGCAACATTAATGCCATGCTGCAAAGAGGTGGTTTAGTGGTGAATGCAAACAAATTGCGCCTGTTGATGTCGCTTTTGAAAGACGCAAGCCGCATGTTTATATCAACACGGGTTGGTATTTTTCAAAGCTGGCGTGACAATTTAGCCGATTCACCGAGTTGCTCAGCCCAGCGCCGCTCGGATTGGGTGAGATGTCGACATCGGGGAGCATCTAGTCGATGAATAAGGCGGTAACTATCACCGGCAGACAGCCCTTGATAGTGACAAAAAGCCAGGACTAACAGTAAAGAACGTTTACAGTTGCTATCGCAATGAACATATAAGAAAGATGACTGATTAAGGATTTTTTTAAAGGAAATTAAATATTGTTGTAAATAGGCCTGTTCTGCTTCGGCGAGCGGGGTGCGTATGTGAAGAGGCATCCATAACCACTTTAACGATGCGTCTAGCATCGCGGTTTGTAATCCAGCCTCCATCTCGTCTTCAGTTTGTAATGTGACTAAATGAGTAACGCCGCACGAGGTGAGGCTATTAAGATCGCTAAGGGCAGGCAGTGGACCTAAGCCTACTTTACCATTTAATAGTGAAACAACAGAATGGTGAACAGATGCTTTGACATCATCATTGGTTTCAGACATGTATCTTGCTACACCACATTAAACTACGTAGAAGTAAATAGAAAAATAATGACAACTGCAACCGCCAAGCACGAAAAGATGCCAGATTGCATGGGTGTATTTTACTTTCTTAGCCACGTAAAAAAACACCCCGAAACTATAACATAAACCACCGGCTACGATAAGCCACAAACCCGCACCCGGTAACGCCATATAAAGAGGATAGATAAGACCTAAGGCTATCCACCCCATCATCAGGTAAGTTAACAGCGACACCTTCGGAAACCGATGTTGGGCGATAAGTTTAAATACAATACCACCCATAGCCAGCGCCCACACCACCGCAGTCATCGTAATACCTAACCATCCACCCACGGCAACCAATAAAAGCGGCGTGTAGGTACCCGCGATTAACAGGTAAATTGCGCTGTGATCGAATAACTTTAGCCAACCCTTGGCTTTTTGGTGAGAAATGGCGTGATAAAGGGTGGAACTCAAAAACATCAGAATAAGTGTGGCACCATAGACGGCCCCAGCGGTAATGGCCAGTGGATCTTCGGCGCGAATCATCATTAGAACCAGACCTACCACTGCCGCGACAAACCCAATACCATGAGTAACGCTGTTGAGCCTCTCTTCCACTAGCGAATATGCTTTTCCTTTGATTGAATCCACTTAAGATCCTCCTGCCACTATATTCACTATAGTAACGTTTCAGCGTACACGTGTACACTTAAAAACACTTCACTATACTGATGCATACAGATTCAATAACTATTTAACCACAGTCAGCAGTTTATAAAAAAATAATCCACAGGGGAGCAACGAGATACACCTATCTTATTAAACGGCCTGCGAAAAATTATACGTAAGTGTGTAGAAATAGACTTGAGCTAAGCCGAATATATGGTAGTTTGAAAGTTAAAATGCCCAGTAGACAGGTTGTTGTATGTCTCGTTGCCATGGCTAGCGGAAAAATAACAAATATAATGCGTACGTTGAAACTTTTTTATTTACTTATTCTTTGCACCTCCATTCCAAGCATGGCAGAGCCTTCTGTTAATGTTTCAGGTTTTGGGGCGTTGGGGATCGTTGTCAACGATTCTGATCAATTCGGCTACCGCAGCGACTTCTCTAAACCAGAAGTGGTCACTGCTGATGACATCGATATCAAACAAACCAGTAAATTAGGTGTGCAAATAGATTTTATTGCCTCCCCCACTGTTGATGCTGTGTTTCAGGCGATTTATCGGGATCAACATGATGTATCGGTCGATAACCTGGTTAATCTGGCATTTGTTCGATATTCACCCAATGCGGATTGGTCATTTCGGCTTGGGCGAACGGCCTATGATTTATTTTTATTGACTGAATACCGAGATATTGATTTTGCGTTGCCTTGGGCGCACGTCCCCAGCGAAATTTATGCAATGATTCCTCACCGCTTTATCGATGGCGCCGATATCACCCATAGTCGCAGATGGGGAAACATGACCTTGTCAGGCAAGATTTTTGCTGGTGAGAGTGAGTACGGCGTAGCGGCATATGATACTGACGACGTAGTTGACTTAAATCTGGATAATATTATTGGTCTCGCTTTGGATGCACAAACCATCGACTGGGATTTAGCGCTCAATCATACCCGGGTAAAATTTGACTCATCTTTGATTTCACCCTTATCCAATGGTCTTTTATTGCTGAATCAACAAGTACCTATGGCTTCAATGCTTTGGCCCACCATAACCGCTGTTGCTCAAGGTCTTGAAATTAACAATAGCGAAGGTCGCTATACGTCAATTGGTGGTCAATACCGCTTCGATACAGTTACGCTCATGTCTGAGCTGGCTCACACAGAATCTGATAATTTGGTAGTAGACAATATAAGAAGTGGCTATTTTAGTGCTATTTATCATGCGGGCAACCATAACTGGTTTGCTACGATCGCTGCGAGCAGGGCAGGTAAATTCCATTTCGGCATGGTCAATGAAGCGGCACTGAGTCAAATACCCGGAGCTGCTGAAGCCTTAGCTAACGCACGTTTTTTCCTGAACTTTTATTGTGTTAATCAGACTACACTTAGCTTAGGGTGGCGCTGGGATTTTGCTGAAAATGTCTCATTGAAAATGCAGTGGGACCATACAAAAATAGTGGAAGGGGGAAGTTCATTAAGACACTCACCGGTCATCGGCGCTCACTCAAATGCACCACGTGGCCATGTTAATACGTTTTTTTCAAATGTGAGTGTGGCTTTCTGATGTTGGGATTATCACTTTTAAAAACCATGGTATTGGTTGGCAGCCTAAGCGCTTCGAGCTTGGTTCACAGTTCTGAGTTGGTAGTGGTAGTGCATAAAGACAACCCAACTGAACACCTGACACGTTCTCAACTCATCGATCTTTATATGGGTAAATACGTGGCCTTTCCAGATGGCAGTAAAGCTCAACCACTCGATATAGATAATGATGAAACCACTAAAGAACAGTTTTATCAGGCTCTTGTCGGAATGCCACTGAACCGGGTGAATGCGTACTGGTCCCGGGTTAAATTTTCTGGGCGTGCCAGACCCCCAGTGGTGCAACAAGATCAACAGGCCGTGTTAGCGTATATCGAGTCGACTGGCTCGGCTATCGCTTACATCCATAAAAATAACCTCACTGACAAAGTGAAAGTGGTCTATCGGTTCGATGAATAAGAGTGGCCTCCTCGTCAGACTCGCTGTAGTTATTGGATTTGCCTCCGTAGCCATAGGTTTTTTGTCCACCCAGCTTTTTTATCGTCTTACGGTAAATCAAGAGATTGAGATTGCCAACCAGAGCATCGAGAGCTTGTTTAAAACGGTTCAGGCCACCGCTGCCACCGCAGCCTACTTAGCGGAACAAGATTTAGCTCAGGAGGTAGTAGACGGTCTGAGCACCAATGAAGTGGTTAAAAATGTGGTAATGACCTTTGAAGGAAAATCCGTCAAAGCGAATAGCGAGCCCATGCACAATTCCATGATATTTCCCATTGCTTCATTATTTGACCCCGATCAATCCATCGGCCAGATAGCGATAACCCCCAATATTGACTACATCAAGACGCGGGCAGAGCAGTTGGCAAGAGAAAATTCCAAAGCGATGATTATGCAAGCTTTCATCGTGACGCTGGTGGCAATTTTTGTCGCCTTTTACCTAATCACCAAACCCATGATATCGATTGCGAAGGCATTACATAGAACCACGCCGGGAGATGGGAGCAGGTTAAGGGTACCTGAGTTTCATGGTAATAGTGAGTTAGGCGTGTTAGTTCACGATATTAATAAACTATTGGATAAAACAGAAAGTCAGTTTTCCGAAGAGCGTAAGTTGCGGGAAGAAATAGAAGCTTTGGAAAAAAGGTTCCGTATGCTTTTTGAAAAGTCCATTTCGCCTATTATCTTGATGGAGCCACGCGGCAACATCCTGCTTTATAACAGCGCCTTTGAGCAAACATTGAATAAACTGGGCCGTAATTTTCAAAAAAGTTTTGGTCCACTGTTGAGTGAATTATTTGTCGAGCCAGAAACACTGGCCAACGCGGTGGAAGTAGCCTTCGCCAATGACGAAATTGCCACGGGAGAATTTCGACTATCCAGCATTAACGATGCTGAATCTGTGTGGGTGCAAGTCATTGTGACGTCTATCGTTAGTGAAGATTTGCGTGAATATTATCAGGTTACTCTTCACGACATATCAAAGAGAAAGCGCGAACTGGATATGCTCGCCTATCAGGCTGATTTTGACAAACTGACGAAACTTAACAACCGACAGGGCCTGGAAAAATACTTACATAATCTTATTGAAGCCGAGAGCCCTTTTACCCTGGTGTTGATGGATTTGAATTGGTTTAAGCAGGTTAATGATATTTATGGCCACAAATCCGGCGATGAAATACTTATTTTCGTCGCGGATAAGATAAAGAAAGCGATTCGCCCCACCGATGTGGCGGGCCGTTGGGGAGGCGACGAATTTGTGTTGATCCTTAACAATGCTGATCAAACTCAAACTACCCAGGTAGTTGAAAGGCTGGTCCATCTTATTTCTAAACCTTATTATTTACGTAAATACGACCAGAACGTTACCATTGGCGCGAGTGCCGGTGCAGCCTCGTTTCCTACCGATTCCAGCGAACTGCAGGCATTATTGCATTTAGCCGACCAGGCGATGTACCAAGCCAAAAAAGTGAAAGAAAGTAACCCTAGCGATTTCTTACGTTTTGCTGAGTCTCTTATTGAGGAAGATAATGCCTAGTTCGCTCAGCTTATGGCATGCTATAAGCGCGTTATTGTCATTAGAGGATATCAAGTCACGGGTGGTGCAGGTTAAAGCTGTGATCGTTGTGTTCATTTGCCTGTTTCTTCTGATGGGAATAAGCAGTGCGCTGCATTTACAGGGCGAATGGGTAATTGAAAGCCTCGCTATGGTCGCTATTTTACTGGGACTGAATTGGTTTTTAACCACGGATACCACCAACATTGTGGCAGGAATGATGTTGTGGACCGTAACGATATTTGCTGTGTCGAAAGCTTTCTATTTTGACGGCCTATACGATACCGCATTGCTGCTTTATCCCTTTGTGGTTATTTTCGCGGTGTTTTTAGGCAGTCGCGTAATGGTTGTCCCTCTGGTTGGCTTCATGTTATCCAGTTATTACTTTATCGCCTACGCTGTTTCCACGGGCATGATTCCTCACAACGTGTCTTCCACTTATTCCGCCTGGGCCAAAGCCAATGATATGGCGATTTTAATGCTTATCTACGGTTTAGGTATCGTGGTCATCGGAAAATTTATACGCACCCTGATAGCCAAGTTGTCACTGCAAAAAGAAGCCAATCGGCTGGCCAAGGAAGAGTCAGAAAAACGCGTGTTATATAACGATCTAACCGGGCTTCCAAATGCAGCTAAATGTCAGCAGGATATCGAATTTTTTCTGCAGAAAAATTCTAAAGATGGCAGTCTGTTGGGGTTTATTAGCCTGCATTTAAATAACTTTAATTGGATTAATTCAACCCTAGGTCACACCTATGGTAATCAGTTACTTCAGATGTTAGCAAAGCGATTAAAAAACTTAGAAGATGAACAAACGGTGGTGTATCACACTTCCAGTATTGAATTTTCGTTTATTAAGCGGGTTCCAGATTACGAGAGTTTGAATGACTTTTGTAACCAAATTATCCGCTTGACCATTATGCCCGACGCCATGCCTGATTATGGCTACGAGATAAGTTGTTCGATCGGCGTAGCCGCGGCGCCATTTGATGGCAACAACTACACCGATTTGCACCGTAACGCGAGCTTTGCGGTATATCGAGCAAAAGAAGACGAACCTAATTCGTACCACTTTTATGATAACGAAATGGAACAATCTATTGTCCGCAGATTAAATATGATCAGCGACCTTAAACATGCGATCGAGCATGACCAATTTGAACTGTTCTACCAACCCAAGGTTCATCTTGCCTCGAATACTATTGTCGGGGCTGAAGCACTTATACGGTGGCATAAAGACGGCTCGCTGATCCCGCCAAATGAGTTTATCCCTGTAGCCGAAGAATCGGGTCTAATCAACGAAATTGGTAAATGGGTCATTGAAACAGCGTGTAAAGAATGCGCAAAATGGCAAAAAATAGGGATGAAAGGTCTCACCGTCGCAGTGAATCTATCCCCGGTGCAATTTAAACGAGGCAATTTACCCACGCATATTTTTAGAGCCTTACAAAAGTATAATCTCGATCCCAATTTACTTGAGCTCGAAATCACTGAATCCCTGTTTATTGATAATGCAGACCACGTAAAGCAGCAAATTCATATCATGGCAGAAAAGGGAATTAACTTTGCTATTGATGACTTTGGTACCGGTTATTCAAACTTGAATTACCTGACTACGTTCAACGCTTCTACCCTTAAAATTGATATGTCGTTCGTCCGCCATATGTTAAATAATCCCCAACAGCAACATATCGTAAATGCCATCATAAAAATGAGTCGCGTAATGGATTTGGAAAATGTAGCAGAAGGGGTAGAAGATGAACAAACTGCCCAGGAGTTGCTGGCTAAAGGCTGTGTTTACGGGCAGGGTTATTTTTGGTCCCCCCCTGTTCCCAGTGACAAGTTTTTACGCTTACTTAAACAGTATGCGAACGCGGCCTGAGATTTGACCGCAATGCCAATATATTAAACATTAGCACCCTGACTTCAGCGCAAAACTGGGCGTATTTGCCACCCGATATTAAAAATTTTCCGAGCGGGAAAATTCAAAAGTTGCGTCGTTAAGTGTTCATGTTACTCTTTGCTATAGACACATTTACAAATAGAGCGCAATGACATCGCAACAACCTCTCACTGTTAACCAGAATCTGACGATTAGACTGTTAAGAGTATTGCGCTATAACAAGGCTAGAATTGAGCGTTCAGTGTCATTGCTGTCGGAAGAACACCGTCCACTGTTTCACGTTTTGCCCTTTCTACTGCATGTGAATCATCCCAGCCTACCTGGCTATATTGACAATGATAAGACTCCGTACGGATTAAATAATTATTCCTATCGCGACCAGATAAAAGCTGCTTTGCTTGAAGTGTTCCCTGATTTACACGGATTATTCAGTGAAATCAGGCAGCTATGGCCTCGCTCACGTTCCATAGATGCGCTGGTGCTTATGGGCAGTATTGGCACCATCGCACAGTCAGCTGACTCGGATTTTGATTATTGGGTATGTATTAATGGTCGTGCATTATCTACGGAAGCCCAAAATCTGCTGCAAAAGAAGTTAACCGCGATTGAGCAGTGGGCAGAACAAGAGTATGGAATTGAAATACACTTTTTCCTGTCAGATATCGAAAAGGTTAAAGCATGTGATTTTGGTGTGGCAGAAGGGGAAAGTGCCGGGTCGGCGCAAGCTGTTCTGCTGAAGGCTGAATTTTATACCACCAATATAGTCGTAGCGGGTAAAGCGCCATTCTGGTGGTTGGTACCGGAGACATTTACGGAGCAACAGTATTATTCGGTGATGGAGCAGCTAAATGAAGGGCACTCACCTGATCCAAAATGGTTTATGGACCTTGGTCATCTAGACAAGCTCGATCCGAATGAGTTGTTTGGTGCCGCTATTTGGCAATTGGGTAAAGCCATGGACTCACCCTTTAAGTCAGTACTTAAAATGGCTAAATTGGAAGTTTTCCTGGAGAACCTTGATCATGAGCAACCTCTCTGTAATTTGTTAAAAAAACGCGTGCATAATGGAGACGAGGCGCCCGGTTCAGTAGCGATTATCGATCCTTACGCACTGATGTTTGACCAACTGATACAGCATTATGAAGCGCAAGAGCAATACGAGGTGGTTAACCTGCTTAGAGAGTGTCTGTACATTAAATGTGCGCCACGCTTGAGTTATCCGGTAAGAGAAGGGCAGGCGACCTTTAAACGTCGAATTCTGGCGGGCTATGCAAAACAATGGGGATGGATAAAATCGGAAATACGACACTTGGACGAATTAGATAACTGGTCATTCCAGGAGTTGGTTCAACTGTCTCGCCGAATACACCGCTTTCTGATTCAATGTTATCGCCGGATGTCGCGGAAATTGGATACAAGCCATCAGCTGGTTAGTAAAGAAGACATGACGGTTCTAGGAAGGCGACTTGATACCTTTTATTCGAAAAAAGAGAACAAAGTTGTTTTTTTACGAAGTGGTTTTGACAACCGGGTATATTGCCCGAAGGTGACCCTTAAATTAACCAAAAAGAAAAACAATAAAAAGATCTGGAGTGCGTATTCTGGCGATTTATTAGGTCAGCACGGGGAAGCTTTGGCAGAGACTAAAATGATTCAATTTTCGTCTCCCGTTCGCTTTGTCATGTGGGGAGTGAGCAATCGCATTGTGAACGAGAATACCCAAATCTTTTTGGATTATGATACTGATCCCATCAGCGAAGCTGACATGCACGACTTGATAAAACACACGTTGGCGTTATTCCCGCCGGTAAAAATTAACGCGCTGCCCAGAGACCATTTACTTGCACCACAACAAATCAAAACCTGTCTGGTGATAGTGAATTTCACCACGCCGCGTTCAAGAGCTTCCCTTGAAGAAGTGCTGGTAGCCTACTCGACTACCTGGGGTGAAATGTTTGTGGTAGAGGGCATAGAGGCACTAGATAATTTATGGTTTGAGCTGCAGGAAGCGGTTCCACGCCCTCCTTGCTACGCTTTTATTCCACAGTGCAAACATAAGAAACATATTTTTGATACGTTTTTGGAAAAAACAGAGTTACCGTTCACGCTGTTGGAGTAATAGTTAATGATTCAGCCGTAAACTTTTATTCATCTACAAAAAAAGGCGCTAATGCGCCTTTTTTTGTGGGGATAGTGTTTAGAACTTATGTTCCATGCCTACTGCCAACCAGTTTTTATCTTCGCTATTGTCTAGTGCTCTATCAGTGTACCAGACAAATGCTTTAGTGTTCTTGCCAAGCTTATAATCAGCACCGATTGATGTACTTGAGTCATCTTCAAGCGTTTGGTGCTGAGCTTTAAATTTCCAGTCGTTAAAGCTGTAAGATGTGCTGAGGGTGAAACCATTTTCACTCTTACCATCAACTACGGCTTCCTGGTGGTGCAGGATACCGCCTACTGTCCACTCCTCAAACTTGGCAAGTACGATGGCACGCTGTGCGTCGTAACCTTTCACTTCGCTATCGATAGCGATTGCAGCATAGAGGTTGGTTTTCTTTAACTTTTTGTCGCCAAATGAAAGGGCGGCTGATACTGCATCTGTGCCATTCACTTCGTCTTCGGCAATATAGGTAATCGCGCCGGTAAACCCTGAGATGGTCGGACTAATATAAGTAACAGAGTCACTCATACGGTTCTCACCCTTCCACAGTCCTTTCAGATCTGCTTCATAGTCATTAAATAAGTCTACTGGCTTACTCAAGTCTTTTAACACGGTATCTTTGCGGCCCACCAAAACGGTACCGAATTCACCCTTTAGGCCCACATATTGATTACGAGACTTAAGGTTGTCTGAATCTGATGCGTCTGTCACATCAACCTGCCATTCTAATAAGTAAACGGCTTCAAGGTTTTCAGTTAATTTGTAATCCCCTTCAATTCCCACGCGAGAAGCATTACTTTTAAGCTCAGTGAAACTCCCTTCGCCTTCATCCGCCATTTGGCCGGATACATTTACTTTGCCATAAACGGTTAACGGATCGGCTGCAACCGAAGAGATTCCCAGCGCTGACAAAACAGCGAATGAAAGAGGTTTAATTAAACGCATAATACTAATTTTCCTAAAAAGGCCTCAACATGGCGTGTACGATATGCCATGTATATTACAGTTTTGTGACAGTGTGAAACTTTTAGCATGGTTTTGTTATTTAAACGCTGGCCATGCGATGTAGTGCCGCAATCAATAGTTGTTTTAGCTAAGTTTCAATATCCACTTTTTAAATGGATAAATCTAACGTATTGCTTAAATACCAACATTACAGGCTATTAGCAAGAAAAGAAGAAAAGGGGTCGGAGTCATTAAATCTTTAATTAAATGACTCCGACCCCTTTTTCTGCCCCTTCATATGGTTAGAGAACCCGTGCTAGGAAGCCCAAAAATAATAGCAGTACCAAAACTGCAGTCATACGTTTAGTTAACTGGGTAATGGAGTAGCTGCTTGACGATCGGTTATCAGGCAGCTTGGCATACCAACTTGAGAATAATTCAGCTGACTGTGCGTTAAGACGGCTAAGCTTCACCGCAATTCTCGCACTGAGTGCCGGCATTGCCTTACGGTAAAGCCAATCCACGTCCAAGTTCACCGAGCGTAGCTCAGGTGGGTACAGGCCCTGTTTGTTCAACCATACAAATGCAAGAGCCGAGAAGAACAGCAGCTGCAATTGTGTCAGAGTATGGGTGATATCATAAGGTTGATAGTCATGCTCCCAAGGTAGCAATGAGTACAAGATGGCTGGATAGCTGCCTATAACAATACACAACACAGATGCAATAAACATTGCTGCCAACATATTTACCGGCGCTTCTTTGGGGCGTAACCCCGAATCGTGGGCGAAAAATGCAAAAAACGGTATTTTTATCCCGGCATGATGAAATACCCCAGCGGAAGCAAAAAGCAACATTAACCAAAGGTATTCATGGCCCGCTTCAATCATGGCAGCCATCACCATGCTTTTCGAAACGAACCCGCTAAATAGAGGGAATGCGGAAATTGACGCTGCACCCACGATACAGAACCAGGTCGTTTTCGGCATGGTCTTATATAGTCCGCCCAAGTCAGAGCCATTCACATGGCCCACACGGTGGAGCACCGCGCCCATCGTCATGAATAACAACCCTTTGAAAATTACATCGTTAAATGCATGAGCCACCGCGCCGTTTAACGCCAGAGCGGTACCAATGCCAATGCCGCAGACCATAAACCCAAGCTGGTTAATTAAGCTATATGCCAGCACCCGACGTAAATCGTTTTCGATTACGGCATAAAAAATTGGGAAACAGGTCATTGCTGCCCCAATGTAAACCAACAATTCGGTACCCGGAAAACAACGGGCTAACGCGAACACCGCCATTTTAGTTGTGAAAGCGGATAAAAAGACCGTACCGGTTGGGGTCGCTTCCGGGTAAGCGTCGGTGAGCCAGGTGTGTAAAAACGGAAAAGCGCACTTGATCCCGAAAGCCAGGAACAGTAGCCACGAGGCCAACCCATCGAGACCAACATAATCAAACGCAAGACTCTGGGTTTGCTGGTAATGAAGCGCTGTACCTGCAAGTAAAAGTACACCAGAAAGGACTTGATAAATAAGGTAACGTAAACCGGCGGAAGATGCTTGCGGGGTGCGTCTTGCCCAAATTAACCATACCGAAGTAAGAGCCAGCATTTCCCAGAATAAAAAGAGGGTAATCAAATCTCCCGCAAAGCACGCGCCTAATGCGCTGCCTGCATACACCAGACCGGATACTTGTTGCAGCAGATCTTTCACATGTAGACAAAACAGTAAAGCCAGGAAGGCCGCAATATGAAAAAGATAGCCAAACATGAGGCTTAAGCGGTCAATGCGCATCAGTTCAAGTTCGAACTCCATGAACGTAACTTGAATAGCGTGAAAACTTTCATTGTTGAGATAAAGATTCAACCCGCTGATAACTGGCACAAACAGGACCAGCCAACGCGCCTTTACAGGCAGTAAAGGTAATAGCAACGCTGCCGCGTAAAACGGGATGAAAGGGGGCAACTCAGCCAGCCACATCAATGTTCACTCTCCTTATTATCTGGATTTGGTGAAGGGGAGTGGGACGTTTCTGCAAAATAATCTTCGTTACGCATCAACACTTTTCTCATCAATTTGGCAATCAATACTAAAACCACACACGCTACAAACCCATACAGCGCATAGAAAGTGGGAACCGATTCAAAATAGACATAAATATGTCGATGTACAAAAAAATCCAAGATAAACAAGACCACACACAAAAAGTAAAAAACACGCAGGATCAAGCGAACGTTTTCTGGCTTATCGAAAAAGTAGACTCGATCTTCGGTGTCCGGGGGAGTGACTTTTTTCATTCGTTTTGCGCTCCACTGGATCCTGGTTCCAAGCCGCCCTGCGAACCGATCTGGGCGAGGCTATAAAATGGTTCTGGATGGAAAAAAAGATATATACAAAGCGCCGCAGGTATGGCTAAACCCACCAAACAAGGTAAAGGGGCTTCTTTAATACCAACACTGGGCTGAGTATCTTGCGAGGTACCGAAATAACCCTTCAATGGGATAATACCCAAATAATAAATGTTTAGCAGTGAGCTTATCAGTAACGTGCTCACGATAGACCAGCGAATAAACTCTGCACCGGTAAATTCAATACCGCCCATTATCAAGTACCATTTACTCCAAAAACCAGCTAACGGCGGCAACCCAATTATACTTAATGTTCCTATCGTGAAGACGCCGAACGTGAAGGGCATTTGTCTGCCCAATCCAGCAAGCTGACTTATCTGGGTTTTATGTGCAGTAATTAAGATGGCGCCGGCAGCAAAAAACAAACTGATTTTTGCAAATGCATGCATGGCAATATGTAACGCGCCCCCAAACATGCCGATAGAATTGACCATCATAATCCCTAAAACGATATAACTAAGCTGACTGATGGTGGAATATGCTAGTCGTTCTTTTAAGTTATCTCTGGTTAGCGCCACCAATGAAGCCAGTAAAATGGTAAGCAAGGGCAGAAAAATCAACCATTGGTACCAGAACGAGCCTTGCAAAAGTTCTGGGCCGAAAATAAATAACGTCACCTTTAGAAGGGCAAATACCCCTGCTTTTACGACCGCCACCGCATGTAAGAGGGCGCTAACGGGCGTGGGTGCTACCATAGCTGCGGGTAACCAGCGGTGTATGGGCATGACGGCAGCTTTACCTATGCCAAACAGGAACAATAAATACAACCCAGCTATCCATCCAGAAGAAATATGCCCCTGCAGAACGCCACCTTCGGTAAAGGTGAGGCTACCGCTAAGTTGCCAGACAATAAGTATTCCAAATAGGAACAAACCTATAGAGGTGCCCATTAAAATACCGAGATAGACGCGCCCACTGCGTTTGGATTTTTCATCTCCCTTGTGTGTCACTAGCGGATAAGTAGATAAGGTCAGCACTTCATAAAATATAAACAGGGTAAATAAATTATCTGAAAAGGCTATTGCCATTACCGCCGCTATAGCAATGGCAAACATGACATAAAAACGGGTCTGGTTCTGTTCCTCATGACTACGCATATAGCCAATGGCGTAGATTGAGGTAACCAGCCATAAACTACTGGCAATTAACGCGAACATTAAGCCAAGCTTGTTTATCACAAATGTCACCGCTAACCCTTCAGCAGGCTCCGCCAGTGTCCAGGGTATAATGCTTGATCCCTCAAAATTTAAATAAAGGTTAAGCACAACCACGAATAGGCTGGTCGCGGTGGCGATGGTGACCAATTCCCTTACATTGGGATGATTATCCAGTCGAGAGATAATGATTGCCCCGAAAAAGGGGATAAGGAAGGTGAGTAGCATTAACATTTGGTCTGTCATGGCAGCACTTCCCGTGTGGCAAACAAGGCATCTACGGCAAGTTGTGCACCTTGCAGCGTCAACTCGGTGTTAAAACCAAAATAGATGCACAGCAGTGCCATACTCCACAAAGCTACAATCATACCGACAGGCATTCTCGCTACACTGTCACCGCCTTGCTCAACCTTACTTATTCGTGATTTAGTGGCAGGTTGAAAATAAAGTATCTCTATCAATTTCCAGCAGTAAATCACCGCCATCAGAGAGCCAACAAGTAAAGCAACTACCACTATCCATTGTTGCTGAGCAAGCGCGGCCTGAGCTAAATTCCATTTACTGATAAAGCCCACGGTCCCCGGTACACCGATCAGACTTAATGCTCCAATAATAAGCGCTCCAAACGTAATAGGCATACGTTTACCCATCCCGCTTATCGATTGATATCTCGTGCTGTTGAGGCGATACACTAAGATACCGGCTACCATGAACAGCATTCCTTTCATCAGCGCATGATTGAAAATGTGCACCAGACTGGCTCGCAAGCCCGCATCACTTAACAAACCGATACCGATAACGATATATCCAATTTGCGCTACGCTGGAATAGGCCAGCATTTTCTTAACTTCACTTTGTCCAATTGCCAGCCACGAACCATAGATAACGGCAACCGTTCCGACCAATAGCAGTGCCTGGGGCAGCCAGCTATCGAGCATATAGTTAAATGAAAAGACATCGTAAAGGCAGCGAATCAGTGCATATAACGCTACCTTAGTAGAAGTCGCTGAAAGAAAAATGCTGACTGTGCTGGGTGCATAGGTATAAGCGTTAGGTAACCACAAGTGTAGAGGAAAGACAGCTGCTTTCAGTGCCAGCCCTACCACGATCAATGCGAAGGCAGTATGTAACAGTGGACGGTTTTCCACCGCAGGCAGTAGCATTGACAAATCTTGCATGTTCAGTGTGCCCGTAGCGGCTAGCAGCATGCCAATGCCTAATAAAAAGAAGGTTGCGCCCAGTGTGCCTAAAATTAGATAGTGAAAAGAGGCAGTCAGTGCTCGGCGATTTTTACCCATTCCAATCAAGGCATAGGAGGAAAGTGAGGATATCTCTAAAAAAACAAACATATTGAATATGTCGCCGGTTAAACAGATACCCACTAAACCTAAGAAACAGAGTAAAAAAGCGGCATAGAAGAGGGGGATCACATGCGAATCAATTTCCCGTTCCACACTTTTGCGGGCGAAAATAATCGTGGACAGTGCAATAAGACTAACTATAAAGGTAACCAGTCCATTGAGTGGATCAATCAAGTAGGCTATGCCCCAGGGGGGTGCCCACCCCCCCATCGCGTAGTGTACCTCGCTGCCACGCTGTATATCCGTCATCAAGATGTAAGCTAAATAGGTACAGACGAGGGTGACTCCTAAACTCACCAGCCAGCTGAATTTAGGGCTATTGATGATTACCATCAATGGTGCTGCAAGGAGAGGAATAATGATGAGTAAAACGCTTATATGCTCAGTCATCCTTATGATCCATAGTGGTTATTTCGTCCTCTTCAATTGAGCTATACGCTTCTCTTATTCTGACAATCAACGCAAACCCTAACGCGGTAGTTGCCACACCGACTACAATGGCCGTGAGCATAAGAACCTGGGGCAGGGGGTTGGAATAAATGGAATACCCTTCGGCAACGATAGGGATGGTCCCGCCCTCAACCTTCCCTAAACTGACATAAAATAATATTGCGCCGGTTTGAAAAACACTCAGACCGGCAATTTTTTTTAATAAATTACTACAGCTCATTAACGTGTATAGCCCTACCATCATTAAACAGATGATAAGCCAGTAACTAATATGGCCGGCGACAAACGTCATCATCGGATAACCATCCTGCGTGCAAAAGTAAAGAAAATCAATAACATGGTTGACGCCACCGTCATCCCTACACCGAGCTCGATAAGAATGATTCCGATATGCTGACCGGCTACAGGGTCGTCAGCCAAGACATTGTAATCCAGATAATTCCCACCAAGTAGCAGCGACGCTACGCCTACACCGGCATAGAGAAGAACACCGCCACTTGCCAGTGCAATTAACACCCGATCAGAAAGTACATCAGCGGCTTTGTCCATCCCAAAGACCAATGCATACAGCAAAATAGCAGTACTGAAGATAACCCCTGCCTGAAAGCCTCCACCTGGACTAAAGTCGCCGTGAAACTGCACGTAAAAGGCATATAGAAGGATTACTGGGATTAATGCTTTTGCAATAACCCGCAATATCAAGTTATCGCGCATGGGATTTTCCTCTTACCACAGGTTTTCTTCGGCGCTTCAATAGCAATAACACCCCCACCCCAGCAGTAAACACAACGGTTACCTCACCAAGCGTATCAAAACCTCGATAGCTGGCTAATACCGCCGTTACCAGGTTCGGTACGCCCGTGTCCTGTTGACCTTGTTCAATAAATCTTCCTGCCATCTCGGTATGCAGAGGCGCTTGAGGATCACCGAAATTGGGAAGATCTAAGGTTCCGTAAAACAATAATGCGGTGGTGGATAACGTTATAATAAGGGCGCTGGGGGAGAATCGCTGACGGGGCTTTTCACTACTCCTCCTGGTTGCAGCCAGAGTTGCGAGCATCAGAACGGTCGCTATGCCAGTACCGACTGCGGCTTCTGTAAAGGCAACATCAGGGGCATCCATCAGCAGGAACAAGCTGGCCACCAACAAACTGTATAAACCGAACATCATTGCCATGGCAAAGAGGTGTCGAGTCCTTAGTATGCCTATGGCAGTGGCGATTAAAAACAGTAAGAGGAAAATATCAATTGTCAGTGCCATCGTATTATTCCCTCACCTTTATTTTTGCGGATGGCGCGTGGTCTTCCACTCCTTTAGGGTTAAGTCCCCATTTCCATGCACTATGAGAGAGGGAGTAGGAGGCGGTTGGACTTGTAAACAATAGGAATACAAAGATTAAAAATAATTTTACGCTGGCAAGGGACAGGCCCGCCTGAAACGACAACCCGCCTAAGATAAGAAAGCTGCATAAGGTATCGGTAATGCCCACCGCGTGTAAGCGGCAGTAGAAATCGGGCATCCGGTGAAGTCCAATTCCGCCAATAACGCTTAGCAGTGCTCCAGCTGCGATGAGGGCCGCGCTTAACCAGTCCAATATCACAGTTTTTCTCCTGGTTTAGTTTTCACATGTACTCGTTCGGTAGCATAAAAACTACCTCGCTCGACCAACCTGAGTGCCGCCGCCACCCCTACAAAATTAAGTAACGAATAAAGCAGCGCGATATCAAGTACATCAGTGCGACCCGATATAAATGCAACTACTGCCACTAATAACACGGCTTTGGTTCCAAACATATTTACCGCTAAAATTCGATCAAATACGGTTGGGCCAGCAAGCGCTCTGGCTAGGGCCAGCGCCATGGTAACCAGTATGGAAAAGCCAATAACGTACAAAAAAATAGTCATTGCGTTTCCTCTTTTTTTACGCCACTCGTGACTGGAAATATATTGGCTATGTCACCTTCAATAAGTGCTTGAGCGCCTTCTTTGCTCAAGGTGTGAACCAAAACTGAGTCAGGATAAATTTCAATGCTAGCTGAGCCCGGGGTAAGCGTTACCGAATTAGCGTAAATGACTTTGCTTAAATCATCTTGCTCAGGGAAGGGAATGCGGATCAGCTGAGGTTCAATTGGACGTACTCCCACTATCCGCAAAACCACATCGACATTGGCTTGAAAGATTTTGTACGCTAAGGCGAACCAATACTTAACAAGATTACCGGAAAGGTGGATGGGATGACTTTCCGCATCAATAATATTCATTCGGAAAGAGAGCCACAGGGTTAACGCTACTGAGATAACGCCAAACCCAATCATGAGTGGATTATAGTGTCCTGAAAGCAACAACCACACAATCATTAATAAGCTGGCTAAACTAATATAGTGCTTCATCCTTTATTCTTCTCCAGCTCGATGCCTCTTTCAGTTAGAAAATTACTCGAAAGTGATATCTACCTTAGTCTACCTGTTTAGTCTTTGGCAAGAGAAGAGTGTTCTAACTGGTTAAAATAGATACAAAATAAAGACGGTTTATGCACCCAACTGTGCCGTTACGACTGCTTGTGAAGATGTTTAGCGGTGATTATGAGTGAGGGAAAATGATAGAAAGCAACGAAGCGCAGGACCTGGTTGAAAATTATTCTGTATGTGGGGATGTCCACTTAGGGAATGAAACTGCAACCTTAATCCCCCTGCGTGGGGGCGGTTTGCGATACAATAACCAGTGTCAGCGGAACCAGCGCGACAGTTATGCCGCTTCCCCTTAGTAAGCTATTCAAGGAGCTGTAATAAACCTTCTCCCTATGTATGATTTTAAAATCATACCATTGTAGCCCGACCATTTTACTCACACGAACTGGGTAGTGGCATTCGTGCATCTGCAAACGAATGGCATTAATGGCGATAAGTAATACGTGCTCGAGTCTCGCTGTACACGCTTTAATGCCATTTTTGTTAAGCAGTTCGGCCTCTAAATGAAATGGCGTGAAGATAAGTAAGTAACTGATTAGAAAGGCTAAAGCCTCCTCGCTTCGAGGAGGCGATTTCCATATTTACGCGATCAGTAGAGCATAATAGACCCGCTACCCTGTGAACTGGAAAAATATAACCGGGTGCGAACAATATATTCCCTTCCTCTGTGCAGGTGCGCTTTAATTTTTGAATTAAAGTCAAACCCACTATCATCATCACCGTCTATATATTCTTCGAAACCGTCTCTTAACTCAAACAGGACCATTACCGTATCCATGCGGCCAAAGGTTTGGATGGTATACTTTCTTGATAATGTCGGTTTAATGACAAAATCTACCTGCTCACCCGGCCCGATAGTAATTCGCTGTGATTCATACTCGAATAAAGTGGGAATGGAGGGAGCTAACGGGGGATACAAGGTCTGGATAGTTTGAATATCAGTTTGGGACAACCCTGGAGATGGAATAAGGGGCGCATTTTGATATTCAGGTGGGTTTAAAATAAGTCCTGCTTCAAATTGGTAGTGCATGATGGAATCTTTATCCCACTCGGAGCCGTCTACCGTACTCGCTGGGATTTTTCGGATAATATTCCAGTGAGTCTGTTCCCGAGACCAATAATTGGGATAGCCGCCTAGGCTCTCATATACTTTTTCTTCATCCCAGACGATTCCCGCGCGTGGGTTTTGATGCTCGTGGGGAAAACCTAATACGTGCCCAAGTTCATGCAAAGCGGTATCTTTTCCATATTCGGTGGTCAAATCCCAGCCAAAATTGGTGGTTCTTTCGGAAGGGCTACTGGCGTAATCTATACAGTCTCGTCCAACATACGACCATGAACCTTCAGCATGATCAAATCCGATACGAATGGTAGCTTCTTCTGGTGAATCAACCTCTCTAAAAATTAAACCAATGCCAATATTTTTCCAAATGGCAAAAGCATCTCTGACCGCCTGTTCCTGTTCACTTCCTCCTCGCCACTGAGCAGGCTGCTTGAAAAAATAGTAGGTTAACTGGGTGCCATTCACCCACATCCGGTCTAATTTTGCGATGAGCCTAAGGCGGTATCGGTCGGCAATGTGACTTAAGTCTCTACCTTGCACTTCCGGTAAAGAACAATAGTGATTGGGAACGTTTTTCGTTGCAGTGGATTTTTTGGGCTTGGCCATAATTAATCTCCCTAATAAAGTAAAATATCAACTACATATGTTTAACTCCTAAGCTACTTAATAAGCGACCCGTTTTATGTCACTTTTGACTATAATTTAAGCAGTGCGTTTCTGCGAATATCCTGCGAAGGTTTAATAAAAGAGGGCATGGCGATTACGTTGGCAGGCATAAGATATTTTTTAGGGGCCCGAACCGTTTCCATCTCTGTCTTTGTTATGAAAAATTCAAGCGTGCTACAGGGGGAGGCAATAAATTTCGCGGCAGTATTAAGCCTCAGACTGTATGCTGGCAAAGGGAAAAAAAGGAGCTCAGGGCTCCTTTTTTGGGGGGGTTATTGGGTCAAATATTGCTGATCCTACGTTCAATCTCTTGCAGACTGGTATGTCGCACGTCCAATCCTTTCACCAGGAAAATAACATGTTCAGCGATGTTACGCGCGTGATCGCCAATTCGCTCTATCGCTCGTAAGGTCCATAAAATGTTCATGGATCGAGTGATAGCGCGCGGATCTTCCATCATGTAGGTGACAATTTCGCGCATTGCTGATTTATATTCGCGGTCGACTTCTTTATCAGTGCGGGCAACTTCCAGCGCCTGTTCCACGTCAAAACGGGCAAAGGCATCCAATACAGTATTCACCATTTTTTGTACCAGTGCGCCTATGTGACGGGCCTCTTCGTAACCTTTCGAACCTGACTCTTGCAATGCAATCGCCATTTTGGCCACTTTTTGAGCCTCATCGCCCATGCGTTCGAGATCTCGGGTCATCTTGGTAATCGCCAAGACCATACGCAAATCTGACGCTGCAGGTTGACGACAAGCCAATACGCTAGTGCAGGCTTCGTCTAATTCGACTTCTTTTAAATCGACTTCATCTTCCACTCGGATGACTTTTTCAGCCAAATCACTGTCTGCGGTTTCGACGGCTTTCACTGCATCGGCAATTTGCTGTTCGACCACACCACCCATCTTAAGCACCATGTTTTTGATCTGCTCAAGATCTTCATCAAATTTGTGCGAAATATGTTTTTCCATACTCTTTTTCTCCATTGCTTACCTACGCAATTAACCGAACCGACCTGTAATATAAGCTTCAGTAAGCTTATGCTGAGGGTTGGTGAATACTCTTTTAGTATCGTTCACTTCTACTAATTTACCCATATGAAAATAGGCAGTACGATGAGATACCCGCGCGGCCTGTTGCATGGAGTGGGTAACAATAGCGATAGTGAACTTTTTGCTTAATTCAGCAATTAACTCTTCAATTTTTGCTGTCGCGATAGGGTCCAGTGCCGAACACGGTTCGTCCATCAGGATCACCTCCGGACTGACTGCAATCGTTCTTGCTATGCATAACCGCTGCTGCTGACCACCCGACAGCCCTGTACCGGGAGAGTGCAGGCGATCTTTAACTTCTTCCCATAGACTGGCGCGGCGCAAACTGTTCTCAACGATTTCATCTAAATCAGTTTTACGTTCAAACAAGCCGTGAATACGCGGACCATAAGCGACATTGTCATAAATCGACTTCGGAAATGGATTGGGTTTTTGGAATACCATTCCTACCCGCGCACGAAGTGGCACCACGTCTTGCTTGGGATGATAAACATCCAGTTCTTCAAGCTTAATCTCGCCCTTCACTTTGCAGATATCGATAGTGTCATTCATCCGGTTCAGACAACGCAAAAACGTTGATTTTCCACAACCAGACGGGCCAATCATAGCAACAACTTCGTGCTTTCCAATGTCCAGACTAACATCATAAATTGCCTGCTTGTCACCATAAAAAACATCTACATTACGCATGGTCATTTTAGGGTGCTTCGCAAAAGGTTTACCCACCGTCTCTCCTACGTTTGCATGAGAGCCATTTATCGGGTCAGTTTTGGGTTTTTCCCGTGCCACTTTATCACTTTTGGCGTTTAACTTTTCATTCTCTTGAATGGGGGTATTGACTACTTGCATATTATTACTCCTATTAGCTTACCAACGACGTTCTAAACGTCGACGAAGCCAAATGGCGAGGGTATTCATGGAAATTAAGAAGGCCAAAAGCACCATAATGGCCGCTGAAGTTCGTTCAACGAACGCGCGTTCAGGACTATCTGACCAAAGAAATATTTGTACCGGCAATGCCGTTGCTGGGTCGGTAATGGCACCCGGGATATCTACCACAAAGGCGACCATACCTATCATTAGCAATGGTGCGGTTTCACCTAATGCCTGCGCAAAGCCTATTATCGCTCCCGTGAGCATGCCGGGCATAGCTAGCGGGAGAACATGATGAAGTACCATTTGCATCTTCGATGCACCTAACCCCAGTGCCGCATCACGTACCGAGGGTGGTACCGCTTTTATGGCGGCGCGACTTGAAATGATAATTGTCGGTAAGGTCATCAGCGTTAATACTAACCCTCCAACCAGGGGCAATGAACGTTGCATTTCGAAAAAGCCAATAAATATCGCTAAGCCTAACAGTCCAAAGATTATTGACGGCACCGCAGCTAAATTATTGATATTAACTTCGATAAAATCGGTGAACTTGTTCTGCGGTGCGTATTCCTCCAGGTAAACAGCGGCTGCGACCCCTATAGGAAACGACAGCAGGATGGTGACTACCAGTGTCAGAAGTGAGCCCACCAATGCACCCAATATACCGGCTTGCTCCGGTTCCCGGGAATCCCCAGAGGTGAAAAATGTAGTATTAAAACGGCTTTCAACCTGGTTGTTGTCAATGAGGGTATCGACCCATCCCATTTGTTTCTCGCTAATCCGCCCAGCAAAGGTATCGCCTTGGGCATCGTCACGATGTTTGACATAGGTATCGATGTCGTCATCAGCGAGCATCCACATAGGGACAGTCTGATTAAGTAATTGAGGATTTTCTTTCAGCTGTTCACGCAAGGTAAACGCCGCGCCGTTACTCACCACCGCATATAATGCTCTGCGGTCACGACGACCAGAGGCTTCAGGAAATTGCTCTTTCAGCGCATTCCTGATCAAACTGTCATAATCCGCCGTCGCCAATTGATTGGCATCTGTGGGGTCATCCACTCCCATTTCTGTGGGATCAAAGGTAATATCTAACTTTACGTATGTTTGAAAAAACGCACTATGCCCTTTGGAAATAATATCGGTAAATAACACCACCAGACATAAAAGACCAAAGGCAATGGCACTGATCCCATACGCTCTGAAGCGCTTCTCCGCACGGTAACGTTTTTGCAAACTTTTATTCACTTTCTCTGCTGTAGACAGAGTTCCATTCGAATTGGTCACTGTATTTCTTCCCATTTCACTTATTCGTACTGTTCGCGATATTTTTTCACTACTAACAGTGCAACGTAATTAAGCACCAGGGTGATAGTGAATAGCATTAAGCCCAAGGCAAATGCGGAGAGAGTTTTCGGACTATTGAATTCCTGGTCTCCGACCAGCAGGGTGACAATTTGAACCGTCACGGTAGTCACCGATTCAAGAGGATTAGCGGTAAGATTCGCTGCAAGGCCGGCCGCCATCACTACAATCATGGTCTCACCGATAGCGCGCGACACCGCTAACAAAATGCCCCCTACGATACCAGGCAATGCCGCTGGAATAACCACTTGTTTGATGGTTTCTGAACGGGTGGCCCCAAGACCGTAGGCGCCATCTCGCAACGACTGCGGCACCGCGTTGATTACGTCGTCCGATAGCGAGGAAACAAAAGGGATAATCATAATCCCCATTACCAAGCCTGCTGCCAGCGCACTTTCCGATGATACACTCAAACCTATCAGGCCACCGGTATCACGAATAAAGGGGGCCACTGTTAATGCTGCAAAGAAGCCGTAAACCACGGTCGGAATACCGGCGAGGACTTCCAGTAGGGGTTTTACCGCACTGCGAACAGCGGGGCGCGCATATTCAGATAAGTAAATCGCCGCCATCAAGCCGGCAGGGACCGCAATTACCATGGCGATAGCAGAGATTAATAATGTTCCCGCGAATAAGGGCACTGCACCAAAGGCTCCGCTGCCGCCAACCTGATCGGAACGAATAGCCATTTGCGGGCTCCATTCCAAGCCGAATAAAAACTCTGTTAAAGGAACTGATTGAAAGAAACGGATAGACTCAAAGAGTACTGAAAAGACAATTCCTGCCGTAGTGAAAATAGCAATAGAAGCACATATCAGTAATAGCCATTTAAAGCCTTTTTCTACCTGGCTGCGGGCGCGTGTCTTAGCTGACATTTTGGCCCAGACGACCAGCATAATAACTAAAAACAAGGACGCCAGACAGGCAATAAGCGTTAGCTGACTGGTCTCACGTAAGCTTTGCAGTCGTTCAGCCGCGGCCACCATGTATGGTTCCGCCCCAGCTCGGGCCCCATTTTCAGCGGTGTTACTGATCATATTAAAGATCAGGCCACGCTCATTCGTTGGAAGCTCCAGCACCGCTTGAGGTAATTCCTGCATTATCGCCTGGCTTATGATGACATCGTCAAACATCATCCACAGGGCAAGTAGAATAAAGCATGGGATACCACACCACATCGCCATTAGTGAGCCATAATAGGTGGGCAGTGAGTTAAGTGACTTTCTTCCGCCCGTGGCCTGGCCAAGCTTTAAAGCACGGTATCGACCCAGAAAAAAAGTCATGGCAATTGTCGCAGCCATCACCATAAATATCTGCGAAAAATCCATAGTACCTCTAATATATCTAGCGTATTTCTGAAACAGCCGCTGTCTTAGTGAAAGCGTCTCATTGTTTATAGCGCTCAAAAGCCAGTCTGTGAAGACTGGCTTTTACCAATACCAAATCACCTGAATTTGGTAGGGCGTATTGCAAAATTCTGTTAAAGGGTGGTTAGTGATTCAACCTTTTCTCTTACTGCGTCGAGTTTATCCTCGCTAAGGGGGATCATTCCTTTATCGGTAAGATAACCTTCTTCACCTGCTGTCTTTTTGCTGGTAAATTCGGCCAAATATTCGCGAATACCAGGGATCATACCCACGTGGGCTTTCTTTACATAAAAATAAAGAGGCCGGGAAACAGGATATGCTCCATCCGCAATCGACTCGAAAGTAGGGGCCTGCCCATCAATGGCTGAGCCTTGAATCTGATCGATATTTTGATCCAGGAAACTAAAGCCAAAAATGCCTAATGCGTTGGGGTTTGCATTTAATTTTTGGACGATAAGATTATCGTTCTCGCCCGCTTCAACAAAGGCGCCGTCTTCGCGAACAGTATGGCAAATACCTTTAAACTTGTTTTTAAGTTGTTTGGACTTTGTAGCATCGCTTTCAGCTTTGGATTGTTTCTCAATATTTGCGATCCAATCGATTTCCTTACAGCCTTCTTCCATTACCAGTTCTACAAATGCATCGCGCGTTCCCGACGTAGGAGGGGGTCCCAACACTTCGATTTTACGCTTTGGAAGCGAAGGGTTTACCTCGCTCCACATCTTATATGGATTTTCAATTAATGTTTCGCCGCCTTTAGGGTCCGGAACCTCTTTAGCCAGCGCCAGAAATAAATCTTTTCGGCTTAAATCCAACTGCTTTGCGTTGGCCGAATTACCAATGACGATGCCGTCGTAGCCAATCAAGACTTCAACTATGCCCTTCACACCGTTCTCTTTACACATGTCGACTTCGCTGGACTTAATTGCACGAGATGCATTGGTGATATCAGGGAACTGTACTCCGATACCCTGACAGAAAAGCTTAATGCCGCCACCCGAACCGGTAGCTTCTACCTTCGGTGTTTTAAACTGTGTGGATTTACCAAAACGCTCTGCAACCACGGTGGAAAAAGGGTACACCGTAGATGAGCCTACAATGTTGATGTAATCACGGCTTTGAGCGTGAGCCTGCATACCAATGGCCGATGTAGCGGCAAGCATAGTAATAGTAGAAATCAATTTTTTCATAACGTCCTCACAAAATCCTTAGCGGTAGCTTTAAGTGATGCGTGGAGTATAAATGCCCAATGTGACACTTTTATGACAAATATGACAGTGAAGTGTAGTACAGATTAGTGAGAAAAGAAGTTCAGGCTGGAAACGGTCCAGCCTGAACGGATAGTGCAGAATTAAGCGCCGAAGGCCGCTTTGATAAGATAGAAAAAGATAATTGAAAGACACGCACCAGCAGGCAAGGTGATCACCCACGACACAACGATATTGCGTACCACGCCTAAGTTTAATGCAGCAATACCGCGCGCCATACCTACACCTAAAACGGCTCCCACCAACGTCTGCGTTGTTGAAATGGGCAAGCCGGTGCCCGAAGCAATGACCACTGTACAGGCCGCAGCGAGTTCAGCAGCAAAACCACGACTTGGGGTCAAATGAGTTATGCCTTTACCAATGGTTCGAATGACTCGATGACCAAATAGTGCCAGACCCGCGACAATACCCAGGCCACCTAATGGCAGGATCCACCAGACCAGCGAAGCCTTAGCCGCAATTTCACCCCCACTGGATACTATGCTGACCACTGCCGCTAGCGGGCCAATGGCGTTAGCCACGTCATTCGAGCCGTGGGCAAATGCCATACAGCAAGCGGTGACAACCATCAATATTGCAAATACCTTTTCTACATTGGCAAACTGTGTGCCTTTATCTGCGGTCACTTCAAATTTGATTCGTCTAATCGCAAAATAACCCACTATGCCTATTAGAATGGCAATAGCGATAGCAATCATATATCCCTGATCAGCAGGAAGATCTAAACCAACGTGTTTTAAACCTTTCTTGATGGTTACCAACGCCATCACGAAGCCCGCTAGCGCCATATAAAAGGGCACATATTTTTTGGCATTTTCAAAAGGTCTGTCGGTATCGAAAATGAGCTTCTGCGCGCTTTGGAAAATCAGGTAGGCAATGAAGCCGGATATAGCCGGGGTAATAATCCAGCTGCCGACGATGCCGCCAACCTTACCCCATGAGACTGCGTCCATACTCACGCCTACTGCCGCAAAGCCTACGATCGCGCCTACGATTGAGTGTGTGGTGGACACGGGCCAACCTAAGTATGAAGCAAAAGCCAGCCAGATACCCGCAGCCAGGAGGGCGGAAATCATGCCAAACACAAGCAGTTCTGGTGTATCGACAAAATAACCGGAATCAATAATGCCTTTTCGAATGGTAGAGGTCACTTCACCACCCGCTAGATAGGCACCGGCGAATTCAAACACCATGGCGATTAAAATAGCTTGTTTAATGGTGAGGGCTTTTGAGCCCACCGAGGTTCCCATTGCATTGGCAACATCGTTTGCACCTATACCCCAGGCCATTAAGAAGCCCACGCCGGCAGCGATTAGAATGAGTAGCGTGCCGTAATTCGTTAAAATATCCATCAAATATTACTCTTTAATTCGCTAACATTAGTTCTAGACGCGAACCAACGCGCTCTGAAGTGTCGGCTAATCCGCCAACCCATTCGATAATGTTGTACAAGAATACGACATCAACCGGGTTAAGTTCGGACTCGATTGCCCGCAGCTTGCGTCGAATTGCGACCTGCATACCATCGGTTTCATCTTCGATACGATCAAGGTGTTCAATCATATTTTCCACCAGGCGGACTTCACGACCTTTGAAGCCCGTCTCTAACAAATCATCAAGCTCATTGATAACCTTTCTGGCCTGTTCGGTGGCGTCGAGGCAACGCACCAAATAGGTCATGAAGTCATCTTGAAGTTGCGAAGGAATAGGCAGTTCACGCCCTAAAACACGCCCAGAAATATCTTTGGCTTTGTTTGCGATCTTGTCCTGCTGGGTCAGCAGGTCGAGCAAATCCTGACGCTGAATAGGCATGAAAATGCCACTAGGTAAACTAATGCGTAACTCGCGTTTGATTACATCCGCTTTTTTTTCTAGTTGGGATATCGACTTTTGTAACCTTTCCGCTTCCTGCCAATCTTGTTTAAAAACGGCTTCAAAAAACGGTAACAATTGCTGGCTACAATCGTGCACCACGTTGATGTGGTCTTCGAGTGGCTTAAGGGGAGACTTTGCAAACACCCCTAAAAATGAATTTCCAGGCATAATGTCATTCACTTTGTTAGTTAAAATTTATCTGACAGAAGGATAGTGTAGTCTTTTACACTTGGATTTAGCTTATCCTGTCTGAATCGAAATTCTCTCGCTCGATCCATCGAAACGGCGCGCATCATACACTAACCTTTCGAAGGTTTCGAAGTTTTCAATTCCATTCTGCCGATTGAAAAATGAACTATCCGCTTTTTGCATATAAAACGCAAACCTTAACTGTAGATAAAGTCTCACTTTTTTCCTAGCTCAACTCAAAGCCAGATAAGACCTTAGGGTATATATTTTTTACAGTTTGAGTGTTTTTTAAGCTATGGAAGGGCTGCCTAGCTAGGGCAAACCCTACCTTATTAAACCACGACTCGCATAAATCATACTCGGCAGGACTACCTATTACACAGTGAACTTTCATTTTTTATGAATAACGACACCTGCCCGCATCTTTCGGCGTGAGCTTAAATAGCAACGAATACATCACCGGCACCACGCCTAATGTCAACAGCGTTCCAATCGCTAATCCAAAAGCAATAGCCGCTGCCATCCCGTAAAACAGCACATCGCCGCTAAGCATTAGCGGCACAAGACCTAAGATTGTGGTGAAAGCCGACATAAGTATCGGTCTTAAACGCCTGACACTGGCTGAAACAATCGCTTCTGATTCAGCGGGGGGGGGGTGGTTGCCGGAACGAAGCTCTTCTCTTTCCGTATCAATTCGTTCGATTAGAACAATGCCGTTGTTAACGATTATTCCAGCTAGCGCATACAACCCTAAAATGACCATAAAGCCCAAATCGGCCCGCATAATCAATAATCCAAGGGCTGCCCCGATGACAATAAGCGGGATCGTGAAAACAATAATTAATGTTTTTCGATACGAACGAAATTGCGCGATGAGCAATAACACAATCAGTCCCAAGCATAGGGGCAAATACTTATTGAGGGATTGCTGGGAATTTTGGGATTCCTCGATGACGCCGTCATATTCAATTTCATAACCATAGGGTAAGCTGGCCCGCAGCTCGTTGATTTCTTTTGCCAGGATGGGTTTTAGCTCCTCTGCATTATGCACGTGACTTTTCCCCTCCACCGTGATGGTGCGAAACAAGTTCTCGCGGGCAATACGTGCGAACCCTGTTTCGAACCGAATCTCGGCTACCTGAGTAAGGGGGACGCTGACTTGTCTGGATTGTGAGTAAATATTCACGCTCTTAATGCGCGCCAAATTATAGCGTTCATCTTCTGCCGCTTGCACCACAATCGGCAAAATGTCATCGCCTTCATAAAACTGGGTGATGATCCGGCCGGAAAAATAGGTGTTCAAGGTTTGTGCGATATCGCTTGAACTCACCCCGGCGCGTCTGGCTTTTTGTTGGTTGATATCCAATTTGATTTGGGTGACACGGTTTTCCCAATCATTTCTGATATCGTATGCCCCAGGCTGACTGGCCAACAGTTGCTCAATTTTTTGCGCCGTTGCGAACAACAAATCTTTGTCTGGTCCTTTAACTTGGATATCTATTTTACTGGAGTCGGAAGGGCCTAAAAACATTTTTGAAACCCGGGCGAAGACCGCTGGGAAATCATCGGCAAACATTTTGCGTAATGCATCAATGGTGGGCGTGGTATGTTCCCTTTTTTCCACATCGATCATGATAAAGCCTTTCGATGGTTCCGGATCAATCGGGGTGAGCGAGAGCACAAAGCGCGGCCCGCCAAACCCGCCATAGCCCACATGTTTTTTCACAAAGGGAAACTGTTCCTTATTATCCAGGCGCGCAAAAATCTCTTGCATCGTTGCTTCGGTGTCTTTAATCGAACTTCCTGCGGGCATGTCTAAATAAATCAGAATCTGGGAGCGGTCAGAGTCGGGGAAAAACTTTGTCGGAACTTGCATCATCGCAAATACCCCCAACCCGAACAGGACGAGCATTCCCAACATAAACAACCCGCGACTATGGAGCACCTTACGTAACAGGGTCTCATAAAAAGGGTTTAAGCGGTTAAACAGACGGCTTAAATTAAATGACTCACGTTGCGGCGCTTTTTTAACGGTGTCAAGAATAAAGTGATAACACAGATAAGGGGTAATGGTTTGCGACAATATCCACGAAATGATCAGTGAGATTAGAATAATCAGGGATACTGAGCGGGTATACTCCCCAGAGGGACTCTCTGCCAGCATCAATGGCAGAAATACCAAAATCGTTGTCAGCGAAGAGGTTAATAAGGGGAATGCCAGTTGTCGACTACAGTCATGCATGGCTTGATCGCGGGTTTCGCCCAGTTCCAATCGTCGTTTGAAATCTTCAGCTACGACAATACCGTTGTCTACCAGAATACCCAGAGAAATAATTAAGGTTGCCAGTGACATCCGCTCTAAGACCATGCCGGTTAATGCCATCACGGCAATGGTTAGTAAAATCACGCCAGGAACGATAGCGCCCACAATCAAACCTGCACGCACCCCAAGAAAAAGTATTACTATGGCGCACACAATGGCCAGGGTTTCCAGTACATTTATGCTCACCCCGTTCACTGCCAATTCCACGACATCGGCTTGACGAGTAATGGTTTCTAGCGCAATTCCTGCTGGTAATGTATCGTTCAGTTCAGCCATAAGCTGTTCCATGGCGGGGGTAAATTCGAGCACATCGGTAGTATCATTTTTGGCAATGGCAAAGATGATCGCGCGCTCCCCTTTGTAGAAGGCGGTTTGACTGGGGGGATCCACTAAGCGTCGGCTGATTGACGCTATATCTTTTAGTGGAACTGTCTCTTCTTGTCCCGGGACGGCAACCAGCGCCTCGGCCACAGCTTGTACCGACTCGAAATACCCAGAAGGTTGAATAGTATAATTGGTGCCGTTAGCCTCTACGGTCCCCCCCGGCTGAATCACATTTTGTTGTTGTAGATTCTCGACTAACTGAGCCGGCGAGAGCCCCATCTGGGCCAGCTTACCGTTGTTAAATTCAATGGTGATTTGCTCAGGGATGACGCCAAGTAAATCAATCCGTTTAACTCCATCCACTTTAAACATGGTGTCGCGAATATGCTGAGCCATATCAAAGCGTTCGCCAAGGGGGTAACTTTTATCTGCTACCAGTGCCACCGTTAGTACGGCCACATCACCAAAGTTATCGTTTACTAACGGCGTTGAAGTACCTTCTGGAAGCTGGTTTCTGACCTGCTCTAATTCATCGCGCAGGTCGTCCCAGATCTGCTCTAACTCAAAAAAACGGTCCTGAATCTGCACATGTAAAATTGACTGGCCGGTCATTGATACAGAACGAATTTCTTTTACCTCGGGTAACTTACGCGCCGCTTCTTCAAGGGTTTTTGTTATCAACAACTCTACTTTATCAGCCGGTAAGCCAGGGTATTGCGTTTTAACCACCGCTTCGCGAATGGTAATGCTGGGGTCTTCCTGGGCCGGTAAGTTAAAGTAACTGAACAGACCATACAACATCATCGTAACGATCACGGCCAACATTAAACGATTGTGAACCAGACTAAGCTCAGATAAAGACTTCATCGCTTAGCTCCTTATTCGTTAAATAATCGCGGTTTGCCAGTGTCAACGTTTACCCTCTGGCCTTCTTTTAAGAACTCTACGCCGGCGCGAACAACTTCCAGTCCGGCTTGGAGCTCCCCTTGCACCAACGCCGTATTAGTATTCAATTCAAGTAACCTGACCTGTTTTTGCCTGACTATCTGGTGTTCGTCTGTGGTGTGAAGGGTCCATACAAAATGGGTATGTTTATCACCTGCTCCTAAAGCGGTAAGCGGAATGATAAACGTATTGGCGGGTTGAGACTGCTCACCATAGGAAAAGGTGACTTCTGCACTCATGCCAGGCTGTAATGATTCAATCTGCGTGTTGAGTCTTACTGTGACAGGAAATGCATTCGCACTTTGTGCCTGACTGCCAATTTCGAATATGGTGCCTGGGATTTCAGTGTCGGTAACCGCAAACACTTTCACCTTCGTGGCATCACCGGTATGTAGATGGTTAACTAAGTTTTCGGGTACCAGCACGGAGACTTCGATACCCGCCGTCCCCTGGATGGTAAATATAGGCTGAGAAGGGGTTATACGCTGCGAGGGCTCGATATGTTGTTCAGCTATCTGACCGGGGTACGGGGCAATTAATTGTGTGTCGGCTAAATCTTCCTCAGCCAATTCCAGCTGGGCTTTCGCAATTTCAACCTGGTCTTTTAACGAATTAACCTGAGTTTTTGCTACGTCTAAAGTTGCTTCGGATACCGAGCCTGACGAGAGTAATTGTGCCTTACGCTTAAGATCCGTTTCCGCTTCACTTAAACGAGCTTGCACTTCAGATAGCTGGCCTTTACGCTGTTTAACTGCCAACTGGAAGACTTTGGGTTCGATGGTGGCAAGTACATCACCTTTTTGAAAACGATCGCCCAGGTTCACTTTTACGCTGTCGACTACTCCTGGAATTTCGAAGCTCAACTGGCTGGTTTCAGCGGGTTGCGTCACTCCTGACAGGACGTGGTGATACGTACCATCAAATTTTTCCACGGGCGCGGTAACGACCGTTCTAATCAGTTCAGGTTTTTGTACCTGCTTTTGGCAGCCAGAAGCGATGAAAAGGACGCAGAAAAAAAGGCTGACAAAGCCGAGTGTATGCATAGCTCGCGTTTTCCTGATAGTGACTGGTAAGACCTTATTACGTCATCTGACCAGATTGAGATTGAAGAATTGTACCTCCAATGGGACCCAGAATTGCAGCTAACGCATCTCGCGCGGCAGTTGGAATCGTCACAGTTAAGGTTACCTCATTGGAGTAAGCAACATTATTAACTACCCCGGCGTGCTGCTCAAGCCAATGACGAATATACTGCTCTTGAGCAAAGTCGACCACCACCACAACATTCCAGACAGGAACGTCGTGTTTCAAGCTCAGTTCGTTCATTCCGGCTTGAGCCGCGGCGGAGTAAGCTCGTACCAAGCCGCCTGCGCCTAACTTGATTCCCCCGAAGTAGCGTACGACAACCATCATTATGTGCCCCACCTGTTTATGTTGCAGTACATTCAAAATAGGCCTACCAGCAGTACCACTGGGTTCACCATCGTCAGCCATCGCTGCCAATTCAGGGGAAGCCGGATGGCCGATAATATAGGCCCAGCAATGGTGACGTGCATCAGGATACGTAATTTTAGCCTGTTCAAGGAGGTCCATCGCCTCTTGGCGAGACGACGCAAAGCCGGCGAGGGTGATAAATCGACTTTTTTTGACTTCAAACTGGGTGTGTACAGAATTCGCTGGGACAGGAAAACTCATTGCAAACCAAATTATACAAAGTGGATTTTTATATTGTAACAAGGATTAGATTTACCCCGCAAAAAAGTTGCGAACACCTACATAGTGGGCGATATTTAATCATTAAAAGCAACGGGGAGCCCCCCCCAACTATAAGGATGTAGCTATGCGAAATTTAATTGTTTGTTGCGATGGCACTTGGAATGATCCCGCCAATGTAGATGAGGGCGTCCCCGCCCCCACTAACGTGCGAAAACTGTTCGAGGCCATCGATCTGAATAGCGATCAGCCGGCTCAGTTAAGCCGCTATCAGTCGGGTGTGGGCACAGGTGGTCCCATCGATCGGGTGGTGGGGGGATTAATGGGGGTAGGGCTCAGTCAGGATATATGCGATACCTATCAATGGCTGGCGGATAAGTACCAAAGTGGCGATAAAGTATTTCTATTTGGTTTCAGTCGGGGCGCGTTTACCGCTCGAAGCCTGGCTGGCATGATCGGTAAATTTGGCCTGGTGGATTTTTCCAGGCACGCCGATGAGAGTCGCCAACAGTTGGTGAAGAAAATTTACATGCAAGGATATCGCGAAGGTATCAAACTCGCTGATGTACGTTTTCATAAAGATTCAGCTTCAGTTTACTTCATTGGTGTATGGGATACTGTGGGAGCACTTGGCATCCCCGATGATAAGGTTATTCTGGACTTATTTGATAACCCGGCACGTTATCAATTTCATGACACGCGCCTAGGAGCGTATGTTAACTATGCACGGCATGGGGTGGCAATGAATGAAAAACGCGGAAGCTTTTCGCCCACCTTGTGGAAACGTCCCCCTGCTGGGGTAGATATGAAACAAATCTGGTTTCCAGGGGTGCATTCAGATGTGGGAGGGGGATACAAAGAAACAGGGTTGTCAGATGGCGCGCTGAAATGGATGATTGATGAGGCATCCCAAGTACCTGATGGAATCCGGTTTCATGAAAAAATGGTGACCCAGATAAGACCGAACGCACAAGACAGATTGCATGATTCCTACACCGGCATTATGAAAGTCTTGCAAACTGCGCCACGCGCGATCCCTAACTTAGATGGCAGCTCAACTGATTTACATACCTCCGTGCAGGAACGTCGAGACCTCCCTCCGATTAATCAGGGGCGTTATTTCCCCACTCGCACATTCGTGCAAAATAAAGTAGAGGTAGATATCTACGCCAAACACCACTGGTATTGGACGGGTGTTTATTTGCAAAAAGGCAAAGAATATACCTTCAAAGCCCAAGGAGAATGGAACGATGGGGAGGTAAGTACTGGGCCCAAAGGTGCCGATGACGGTAACTTTCAAATCGGCGAGATAGCGCACTTGGCAGGAAATTTGATGGGCTATGTGGAGAAAGGCTGGAAATTTCTGAGTAAAAAAGAAATGGCGGACTTCTGGGGCTCAAAACGGGTGGAGGAAGCTGAGTGGTTTTCACTCATCGCCGCCGTGTCATTTAATGGAAATCCACAGCGGGATGGAACTCATCAGCCATTGGATATGTATATTATTGGTGCCGAGGCAAAAATCAAAGTGAAACATTCGGGGTATTTATATTGTTTTGCAAATGATGCATGGGGCTTTTACCACAACAACAGGGGTTATGTATCGGCCACAATCACGGCGCATTAGATGGTTTAACATGGTGAGAGCCTGGCCATAAGAATTTATATGCAGAGCTATCTCTGCCTGCAAGTGTAGCGGGAGTGCAGGGAATGAAAACGAAAGAATGTGCGGCTTATTTAAAGGCAAATAAAGAAGCAATTTTTTCCGAATGGGAACAGATTACTAACGAAAAGGTACGTGCAGCTGCGAAAACACCTGATTTGGTGGTACGTAATTATTTGCCTTATTTTATGGACAACTTGATTAATACATTACAGGAATATGATGGGTTGGCAGATGAGCAGGAATTTGCTTATATCAATTTTAACGCCAAATACAGCCATGAACATGGCCGCTCCAGAGCGTCGGTAAATCACTACAATTTACGTCAGGTGATACACGAATACTCGCTCCTCAGACAGGTGCTGCGTAATCGGTTATTGAACAACAATATTCTTTGTTTTACTTCACTGGAAATCATTGACCGTTTCGTTGAATGCAGCAGCATGGAGGCGGGACAGCATTTTGTCGATTCAATTAGAGAGGTTCAAGATAAACTCACCGGGATTATTGCCCACGATTTACGTAATCCAATTTCTGTTTCCTTGTCCTATTTGGAAGTGGGGGAGCTGGGTATTTTACCATCTGAAACTGTGTATGCGGCCTTGAAAAAAAGCCTGAACCGCTCCATTGGGCTGATACAGGATCTGCTTGATACCGCCCAGGTGAAGGCTGGCAGTGGTATGACCTTTCGCTTCGAGCGCACGGATATTATTCAACAAGTACGCTCTGCCACCGAAGACGCTGATGAAATTTATGAAAATCCTATTTCATTTTCGGCGCAAATTCCCAATGCGGAAGGCATCTTCGACCACACTGCTATCCAGCGCGCGGTGGAAAACCTCATTTCTAATGCTATCAAATATGGAAAGGTGAGAGCCCCTATTACGGTGGTTATGGAGGGGAGCAAAGACAGCGTTTTGCTAAGTGTTCACAACGAAGGGTCGTTCATTGAAAAACAAAAACAGGAATCAATTTTTAATTATCTTTGCCGGGATGAGGATAAATCAACCAAACAAAAAGTAGGCTGGGGGCTAGGTTTATTCCTGGTCAAAATGGTGGCGAAAGCGCATAAGGGCAGAGCGTGGGTAGAAAGTGATGAAAACCACGGGACCACCTTTTATATTGAACTGAATCGTTATTCGCAGGATGAAAATACTGCGTTTTCTCAAGTGATGATGTAGAAACTTTCACAAATGTAATGCACTTCCACCTCAGAGCAGGTTATATAATTTAATGGTGCCGCGAACCTCCCCAGCCAAAATTATAATCCAACTCAGCCCCCTTCGAGCTCCTAGAGAATTAACCGAACCTGATAATGCTATTCTATTAGTGGTATGACTCAAACTGTATGCGACTCTACTATCCTTACACAGTACAGACCAGTAACAAATAAGATTATCCTCGTGCAGGCATGTTTCTTGTTCCCTTTGCATTGTCCAATCTCCATATCATTACGTGTCTACCATCTAAAAAATAGATAAAGTTTCCTGCTGTATGCTCTAAACTAATTTTTAAAGGGTAATGACGCCACGCGTTTGGGGGTTAAGGTTTGAGCGATGTAGAGTGCCAAAAATGAAGATATTATTATCCACCGCGTCTGTAGCACGAGGATACCGTCTTCTTGCCGTGATCCTTGTATGCGGTTTAGTGGCTTGTAATGATGAAAATAGCGCTGTACCTTTTCCTACTCATGATGATGTAGAACCCGCTAAAACTAAACACGTCATTCTGATGATTGCTGACGGAGCGAGTGATGGAACATGGGATGTCGCCAGTTATTGGTCGCATGGGCAGGCCCTCAATAAGGTGAAACCCTACAGTGAGTTTCCTACCCGTTTAGCCATGACCACCTACGCGCTCTGGCAACGTTCCACTCCCGTTTCCTGTACCCAAAAAAAAGTCCAGGAAGATGGCTACGAAGCAGAGAAGGCTTGGGATACTAGCCCCATATACGAATCGCAACCGCGCGAGGGTAGCGGCCCCGACTCCCCTCCCTATATCAGGCCCTTCGCCGGCTACAGTTATTTAAATCGCAACTATACCGATTCTGCAGCGGCAGCCACTGCTTTCGCAACGGGCCAGAAAACGTATATAGGTGCTTTGGGGGGCGATTATTGTGGCAAAGCACTCACCAACATTGTGTCAATCGCAAGCGCTGAAAATTGGGGGACAGGACTGGTGTCCTCGGTTCCATTTAATCATGCTACCCCTGCAGGATTTACTTCTCACAATATTTCCCGGACCAACTATCACGACATTGCTCACGAAATTTTATCAAAGGGGGAGCTCGATATTATTATCGGAGCAGGCCACCCTTTTTATACAAACGACAATGAGGTTCGCGAGACTCCCGTATTTAACTACATTAGTCCAGACGATTTTGCGCCTTTAGCAAGGGGTGAGTTTGTCGCCCACAAGCGGTCTCATCCCTGGCTGTTAATAGAGCATTTACACGACTTTGCTGCGTTGGCAGCTGGGGACGTCTCTTCTATCGAGGTTGGACAACCCGTCTTGGGATTGGTGCAAGTCAGCTCCACGCTGCAAGCAAGGCGTGCTTGCAGTATGACTAACCCTGTCGCATTCGCCTGCCCGTTCAATACAGACGTGCCCTCGCTATCCACCTTGGCAAAGGGGGCGCTAAACGTGCTGAGTCGACATGACAAGGGGTTCTTTGTCATGATAGAAGGAGGCGCTGTCGATTGGGCTGCACACGCAAACAACCTTAGCGGAATTATTGAAGAGCAAATCGCATTTAATGAAGCTGTCGCCACCGTCGTTAAATGGGTGGAAGACAACAGCAATTGGCAGGAAACGTTGTTAATAGTCACCACCGATCATGGCAATGCGTTTGTTTTGGGTGAAGATTCTGCTCTGGTACCTTTCGCTAACGTGCGTAACCCGGGTATCTATGCTATGCCAAGAGTGAAATTCTATAGTCAAAATCACACTAATGAACTGGTTAGACTGTATGCGAAAGGGAGCGCCCGAGCTGAATTTGAACAGTACATAGACGGCGTAGATCTATTGTACAAAGAAAACTACAACCACCTAGGGACGACGGGTGAATTTATTGACAACACTGCCATTTTTAAAATTTTACGGGATATTATTGAACAACGTTAATTGCGTCCAGTTTTAACGATTACTCGCTCGCACACCGATGTGAATTCGCGTTTCCATTTTTTAATTACGAGATGCTGACGTGCTAGCGAGAAGTAGGCGAAAAAGGTTGGCATTGTAAATGCTAGGCGAGTTCATAACACATTTTGAGACTACGTATGTTAGGTTGGGAAGGCTGGGCTGCATCTATTATCACACTTAGTGTGTTGATTTTACTTATCACCTCGAAAATAGCGCCACATTTGATCTTAATGGGGGCATTGGTGATGTTGAGTGTGAGTGGGATCCTGACTCCTGAGGAAACCCTGATCGGATTTAGTAATTCAGGGCTGATTACTGTCGCTGCCATGTTTATTGTCGCAGCAGGGATACAAGCCTCAGGCGGGGTAGACTGGCTGGTTAATCGAGTGATGGGTAAACCAGCAAGTGTACCTGGCGCCATGGTGAGGCTTTTTCTCCCTGTAACATCACTAAGCGCATTTTTAAACAATACCCCTGTGGTGGCAACCATGATCCCTGCCGTTAACGCATGGTGCAAAAAAATCAATGTTAGTCCATCCAAGTTGATGATACCGCTGAGCTACGCCTCCATCCTTGGTGGAACGCTGACATTAATTGGAACCAGCACTAATCTCGTAGTCAATGGGCAGTATCAGCAGCTTACCGGCAGCCCCGGTTTTTCTTTATTTGCCATTACGGCGGTAGGATTACCAGCAGCGGCTGTGGGACTTCTCTTTTTATACTTGTTTGGACCAAAGTTGCTCCCTGATAGTAAGCGCGAGTCACCGTTCGATAATATTCGAGAATTTACTTTTGCCCTGGTCGTAGAAGCGAATGGACCTCTGGTGGGCAAATCAATCAAACAAGCTGGCCTGCGTGAGCTTAAACGTCTGTTTCTGGTAGAAATCACGCGTGGCGAACGCACCTTGCCTGCCGTGGCGTCAGATGAAGTTCTGCAGCCCAATGATGTATTGATATTTGCGGGTGCCACCGATGCTATCGCTGATGTGCTCAATATCGCTGGGCTAAAAAGTACGCCGATTAGCGACGAAATGGCAGGAAGTGCTAATCTTCAACGCTTAGTGGAGGTAGTGGTTTCTCCCCATTGTGCTGCCGTGGGTAGTGCACTTAGAGAAGTCAATTTTCGCAAACTCTACGGCGCCGCCGTGGTGGCAGTCGCGCGAAATGCAGAGCGAGTATCAGGTAATTTAGGCGACACGGTACTGGCGCCAGGTGATACATTATTGCTTGACGCCAGGCCCTCTTTTATCGCGCGCCAACAATACAGTAAAGATTTCTTGCTGATCCACGAGATACCCTTCGAAAAAATGCATCACGAGAAAGCCCCTTTAGCATGGGGGATCCTTATCGTGGCTGTCGTTGCCGCAGGCTTAACGATTATTTCCATGCTGAACGCGGCCCTTTTAGCCGCCGCCGCCATGTTGCTGACGCGATGTTTATCGCCGGCGCAGGCTGAGAGAAGCCTGGATTTACCGGTTATCATCACCATCGCGGCTTCATTTGCTTTGGGCATGGCATTGCAGCAAACGGGGGTCGCCTTAGTGTTAGCGAACCAGATTGTCGCCTTTAGTGCGGGTGAAGCACTGTTATTACTTATATTGACTTATATTACCGTCTCGTTGTTAACCGAAATCATCACCAATAACGCTGCTGCCCTTTTGATGATGCCCATTGTTATCGAAATAACCAATAGTGCCGCACTCAATCCCATTCCTTTCGTATTCGCCATTATGATGGCGGCGTCGGCGAGCTTTGCCACGCCGATTGGTTATCAGACCAATCTTATGGTGTACGGCCCTGGGAACTATCGTTTTAGCGACTTTCTCAAGATCGGTATCCCGATGAATATTCTGGTTGGCGCGGTTACAGTGGTTACGCTGGTGTGCCTATATCCATTAACCGCATAAGCAAAATGCTTTGTATTGCGACTTTTCTTCTGCTCACACTGAACTAATCTGTAATCAGGAGGTAAAGGTAGTGATGGCAAAATCCGATCCGACAAAATTAATTGTGCCTATTTTTTCAGGAGGCGGTACACGTTTTCCTGCGCATATTGGATGTTTAAAAGCACTTGAGGAAATGGCGCTACAGTTTCCCGCCCTGGTCGGTGTGTCAGGGGGCTCCATAATTGCGGCCCTGTATGCCTGTGGTAAAACGGTGCCAGAAATGAAAACACTGGCCGAACAGACTGATTTTAAACAGTTTGCTGATTTCTCGATTATTCGACTTATCCGAGAAGGTGGGTTGTCTAACGGTAACAAATTTGAACGCTGGTTTGACGAACACCTCAATGGCATCACCTTTGAACAAGTTCCTGTCCCACTACATATTTTAGCTACCGACATTAATGGTGGGGGACCGGTATTATTTAATAACCAACGTACACCGAGGCTAAAAGTGGCTACTGCAGTACGTTACTCGATGTCTATTCCATTAGTTTTTTCGTTTAAGGAATTTGAAGACCAGGTGTTGGTAGATGGTGCGATTTTGTCAGAGGATGAATTGTTTAAAGACTGGCTACAAGATGGTACTCCTTCAGTTTGCTTCCGGTTAAAAAGTGAAACGCGAAAACAGGTTCAGAAAAAACGGTCCCGTTTTCCCCTCCCCATATACTTACTGATGTTGATTCGCACGTTTATGAACGCACTAAGCCGGGAGTATGTACATGCAGAATATTGGCAGCACACTGTAATTATTAATACAGGGAATATTTCTGCAATTGACTTTAAGTCCAATCATCAGGCCAAGGAACAACTTTTTAACGTTGGCTACAATACTACCCGAACGATACTGCCTAGAAAGCTGGAGCAGATGCTCCAACCCAACCACTAGGCTGACCTGTGATTGTTTTCAACACTGTTTTGTTGAGGAATTTTCACATCCATAGAAGTTAGCAGTAACGTGCTTAACTCGTATGCTTTTCGCTCTTCTTCGGTAGGGAGACGTAAAATATGTATGGCTGATGATTGAAAATCCTCATTGATTAAACCCAAATCCGCGAAGCGGAACAACACATCCTGGCACGGATAATATCCCCACTTTTGATAGAACAGCTCAGCGTTGCGGACAAAATCAACCAAATGATTGATGGGACACTGATAATGTTCGCGGTTAGGAATAAAAGTCACGACATCTACATTTTCAACGGTCAAGTCAGCATCAAGACACGTTTGAAAAAAATCTTCATCGTTAATTCCAAAGCCACTGTAATTTTCGTCAAAGCCACCAATGGTATCGACATCGTGTTTGGCGATAAAAAACATTGAAGGGTTATGATTAACGCTGAAGGTTTTGCGCTCCCCTATACAGCCAACGCGATGATAGTGAGTTTCAATCTCAGCAAAAGGTAAATCGAGTAACGATTTTTCCACACAAAACACGCGGCTGGTTAACACGTAACTTTGTGTCCAGGCTTTCGCGAATTGTTCAAGTAACAATGGGGAAATAACGCTTTCTACATTTAAGTAGAGACAATGGGTGCTGGTAGCAGCAGTCAGGCCCTTGTTACGGGCGCGCGCTATTTCCAAGCCACCGCTTGATTCGAACTTATGTAGAACCGGGAAGTGATCACTTTTGAGTAACGAAAATTCGGATGGAGAGCCCATCCACACGACTACCATTTCATCAGGACGAAGCGAACTTTCTTCCAACTGTTTTATTAACCTTACAAGCTGCTGCGTTCTGGTCTTAACGATCACCACCACGCTAATGGATAGCTCGCTTTTCATTTAGTCACTCCGCTATACGTATATTGTTATAAACAAATACTAATGAGCAAGAACGGAACCACTTTGTTAAAAGGGTAAGTCAATGATTGTTAGCACTAACTGTGGGGTGGTGGGCAACACTATGCTGCCCAGCGAATTGCCATCGAGTAGCTTCTACATAAGCTAGAAAAAAGTTACATTTATTAGAATTACCTCACGTTTTTGTTAAAGAGGCTTTAACGCTAATAATGCCAGGTGTTTTTGCATAATCATATCTGCCAGGATGGACGCGCCATGGACAGACGGATGGTTATCATCCAGATAGAGAGACTTGCCAGCGTCCACCGCATAACACGCTTTACGTCCGCAAAATGCGTCGCGGGAATTGATAAACACCACATTATCCGGATATTCTGCGTTTTTAAAGTGTTCTAAAATCACTTGGTTGCGGCGCTCATAATACTCAGTGTCCGTGCCTTTTACCTGGGTCATATCCGCACTATCCGCATGAGCCTGAGTAAGTAACGTACGCAGCTCTTTGCGAATTTCTGGCACAGGTAGCATCACATAAACTGTCTCTTTCTTTTTTGCCAGTTGGATGATAGCTGCATCCAGTGAATTTAGAATGCGATTAACCCGCTCCATATTTTCCTGCGGAGGCACGTCCGGATAGGTCTCTGTATGATCACCAAAAAGTGTCCATGAAAATCGGTGAGACATCACCACATGCTCAATGTTGGTATCATTTTGAATATCGGCAAACGCTTCCTGATACCAGCGCGTGCACTTACTCATGCCAATTTCCTGTAACAGGGAGGGAGGGCAGCCGGAGAAACTATATTGGCGTAATCCTTCGTTATGTTTTTTTAATCGCTGTGCCAATGCGTACGATAATTCCACCGAATGGCTATCACCTAATACTGCCCATTTGGCCTTTTTATCGACAAAATCACAGGCTGAATTAGCGGGCGGCTTATATTCGTGCAAGTGGCACTGATCGCGATACGGGCTATGTTGCGCGGTTTTGATAGTTTCAATCGTGGCGGGATCAAACCGGCTTATCAGGCCATTTTGGGCTAATACCACTATTCCAACAGCGCTGAGTGACGCAGCAATCCACAACGGTTTAGCTTTCCATAGATGTTTAAACTGGCGGATCGAAGGCCAGTCAAACTGTTCGATATACCTGAAACTGAGCCAACCCAATAGGATCGATAAAGGGATACCTATTGTCCACCAGTGTGAAATTTCGTACTGATAACCGAACACAGCAATAGGCCAGTGCCACAGATAAATCGAATAAGACCATCTTCCTACTGCCTGAAAAATCCTGTTGTTAGTGAGAAAAGTAGACTGAACATTGGCCCATATCACCAACATCGTCCCCCCTACGGGAAGCAGTGCTGCATAGCCAGGCCAGGCCATTTTGCTATCTACAATAGCGTACCCCATCGCGATACAAATCAAACCAGCGTAGTTCACCCAGCGTGCGGACGAGTGAGAAAGCGGTTTGGCATAAAGCGCCACCACACCACCGATGGTAAGTTCCCAAGCCCGTGCAGAAATGAGGAAGTAAGAGGCGTTTGGCCATTGGTAAGATGAGTAAACACTAAATATAAAAAAAACCAGAGTAAGCAGAACAACCAGTTGCTTTAATCGCTCAAACGATAAAATCGGTTTAAGTGCTAGTAAAATTAATGGATAAAAAATATAGAACTGCCACTCTACTGCCAGCGACCAGGTGTGCAATAACCATTTTGAATGAGAGGAGCTATCAAAGTAACCCGACTCCAGCCAATACATGAAGTTAGAGATAAACGTTACACTACCAGCGGCATGTTTTCCTAACGCAGTGTAGGCGGTTGGCAACAAATAAAACCAGCCAAAAATCATTAATACGGCACACAGCAACGCCAGCGCGGGTATAATTCTATTGGCTCTGGCAATGTAGAATTTGGTCAGACTGAATGTATCTTTTTCCATTCCACGAAAAATGATACTGGTCATTAAAAAGCCTGATATAACGAAAAATACATCAACACCAGCGAAACCCCCGGGGAGTAGTGCCGGGGCGAAATGGAAGATTACCACCGCGATCACGGCGATGGCGCGCAGGCCATTGATGTCATATCTAAAATTCACAGGCGTCACTTTGCTTAATAAACCGCAAAAATATAAGCAATAAGCGCACCGAGGCTAAATTTAGGCCGAGGGGGGGATGGTGCTAAGGCAGAAACGAGTATTGACACCGCCGCCATTACCCTTGTACATGCTGAGTTTGAACCGCGTTAATCACGCGATAATTTCACTCGCGCTGCGGATAGTTTATTGTGAAGCGTTGCGTCGAACTAAAAAGTTAATATTTTGCATCGGCGAGGGGCAGCATAATTTCTTCAAAAATGTGAATGATAAAGAGAAATTAGTCAGGTTTGCAAAGACGAAGATTGGCCATCGTTGCACTTCTTTGTGAAGTTAACTTATTGGGATGATTAAACAATAAGCTCAGCGCGATGTTAATATTCTCATCGGTGCATGTGAGTGTGTACAAAGCAATTCAAAACTCTTTGTGGTGCGTCAAAAGAATAAGAATGGAGTTGAGTGAGGCTAGTGCACTGGTCATACGTTATAAGCCAAGTAGGCGGCTTACTCAATCTCCAATTTCAGGCCGTAGTGGTGCATCTGCCATCACAGACTGACATTATGCACAATGTTTCTACCAGCAACAGACTCACTTTGCTATCCATCGGTCAGGAAAAGAGAGACAAAGTGAGTATGAGGGTAGTTTCCTACAGGGCAGGGGAGGCTATAAATGGTTTAACCCCAATTGCCTGATAGATTTCTTCAGGCTTGAAAACCTGCTGACCTTTGGTAACCAGTGCAGCATTGCGCAATGCGTGGATATCTTTGATCGGGTCACCGTCTACCAATACTAAGTCGGCCACTTTTCCTTCTTTAATGGAGCCTGTCTTGTGCGCTACTCCCATTAACTTGGCGCTATCAATGGTAGCCATATTGAGCACATCGGCAGCGGGAATGCCCGCATCCACGTATAAGGCTAGTTCTCTTATTAAGGTAAAGCCGGCAATGCTGTCGGTGCCGGGTACAATGGGAACGCCGGCATCGTAAAGCTTTTTAAGCATCTTTTGCATCGCTTCGCCAGATTGCTGATAACTGGTTTTAAAATTCTCTTCAATATGCATCTGGGCTCCCTTCAAAGCACGGGTAAAGTTAACCGGCATATGAGGGGCAATATCTGCAAATTCCCCATCAACTTTTTGGTTTTCGGCCATTAGCAGGCTTCTAAATGTTGATACTGTAGGGTCGACCACCACCCGCTCATCAGCAAGTAACTTGATGAACTGGTTCATCTCGGGACTATCCATAGACAATTGTGAGGCTTGCTCCCCCATTAGTGAGAAACGTTTTTTGGTGCGCGTATCAACTTCATCACCGGCTAAAAAGTTAAGAAATAGCATATTGATATGCTGAATTTCGTCATAGCCATTTTTTACTGCCTGTTCAGCTGTCATGAAAGCGGGTACGTGTCCGCTTAATCGCAAGCCTCGACTGTGCGCCCGTTCAGCAATTGGCTTAACCCATGACGGGTCGATAGATGAATAAAGTTTAACCTGCACGTAGCCGTTGTCGGCGAAAAAATCGACGGTATCCAAGGCTTCTTCAAGAGACTTGACACTTAATCCCGCTGAATTGTCACTGTACTGGTCCATAAACCCCGCCCGATATACACGAGAACCCAGCACTTTGTTCGAATCAAACAGCGCTTGAATTTCCATGATGTTATCGTGCTTGTTTCCCATATCCCGCACACTGGTCACCCCGTTTGCAATGTTGAGAATGCCGTTATTTTTTGACAGGTGGCCGTGCATATCCCAGAGACCAGGAATTAGCGTTTTACCTTTCCCATCAACCCGCGTGTGTTCAGAGGATTCGTTTATTTGCTGCGCAACTTTTGCGATCCTGCCATTTTCTATTAACACATCCCGGTTTGGCAGAAGTGATTTCGTTTCACTATCAAAAACGGCTACATTTTCAATAAGCAAAGAAGTGGGGGAGTGGGTTAATTTTTTTGCCAATCCCTCTAAAAATGTCTGCTCGGCTTCTTCCTGAATTTCTTTTAGTTGGTCAAACTGCTCTTTTGCATAGCCGTCACGAAGCACATACATTGCTCCAAAGTTTTTAGCGAAAAAGTTACCATCCTCGTCATACCATGCAAAATTTGGCGTTAATCCTAGGCCACTTGTTGCCACCAAATGGACCGTTTGATTCTTCACCTTTCGGGTATCTAATTTTTCTATCAACATCTGCCCTTGCGGGTACACGTCTAATGTGGTTTGGCCGTTGTGAAACGCATAGCGCATGGTGGCGTTATCCAGGGCAAAATTGATTGACGAAGGAGAATAAAAATCAACTGACTCATCCTTTTTCTGACCAGCTTCGTTCAAGCTTTGCCATTTCGCGACACCCTCCTCATACTTAAACATTTCATCTATGGGCGCGCCGAAGGGCGAGATACCCTTAAGCGTTATTTCAACGGGCACTCCCTCTGCGTTAAGGGTAAGATTTTCGTCTACAGCAACCCGTCGATTATTCCAGCCAAATTCAATGGTCGCTGTATAATTTTGCTCGTCAATTTTATGCTGGGTAAGTGTACCTGCCAGTCCCTTTTCAGAATAAATGTTGTTGGTGATTGTTTGCGCCTGAAGGAGAGGGGCGTGCAAGCTTACCGCCCCAATAAACAGTGCTGATTTCAGAATATTCTGTTTGGTCATTGTCTATACTCTATTTTTGTCTTGTGTGCGTTGATATTACAGTAATTTTTTGGTCGACATAGTAAAAAGCGGGTTATAAGCAAGCTACTTTGTTTCAAAATATGTACTTGTCGAAATACCAAAAGTTAGACTAAAGTATAATAAAATTTCGCTAAATGCGATTTGATGAGTATACTCCGTGGCGGGTTCATATAGCGGGTTGGTAACGGTGAAGTTGTTAAAAGTTTTACTCCTTTTAAGTTGCGTAGTCACCACATCGGTGGTTGCTGATGAATGCACTGAGATGCTCGAACTATATATTCAGGAGCTCAAAGAAAGCCTTGATGAACGCGTCGATTATTCTCAGCCTCAGGCCGTTACGAATTCAGTCATCGAATTAGCGTTCATTGAAAAGAACCGTCACCTGATTTCCGACTGTGAACTGGCGAACGGTATTTTAGTCATCGAACCTAAAAATGAAGACAATCCAGACTCTTCCACAATCAGTCGGTCGCGTTAAAGAGGACTGACACGGAACTTAGCCGCATTTACCCTATATGGGATAAACCTCATCCATAGCGTCAGAATGTCGTACAAAGAATTAATATTCATTCTTTATGGAGACATTCCATGCGTACCTCCGGCGAATTGAGTAATCGTAGCGAATACGATCAGGTTATTCAGGATATCGCAGATTATGTAATAAATTATGAAGTATCCTCGGATGAAGCATTAAGTACCGCGCGTTATTGTCTGATGGACACCTTAGGCTGTGGCTTGCTGGCACTTCGATTTCCTGAATGTACCAAGCACCTAGGGCCATTGGTTCCAGGCACGGTGGTACCTAATGGTGCGCGTGTTCCTGGCACCCAGTTTTCTCTCGATCCAGTTAAAGCTGCATGGGACATTGGTTGTATAATACGCTGGCTAGATTACAACGATACCTGGTTGGCGGCAGAATGGGGACACCCTTCTGACAACTTAGGGGGTATCTTGGCGGTCGCTGACTATCTTGCACAGACGCAACTTTCACAAAATCAGTCTCCACTAACTATGCGAGATGTACTGGTCGCTATGGTTAAAGCGCATGAAATTCAAGGTGTGATAGCACTTGAAAATAGTTTTAACCGCGTGGGGTTGTGTCACGTACTACTTGTTCGCATTGCTTCTGTGGCGGTTATTACCCACATGATGGGAGGCACGCGGGAGCAAATAATGGCAGCCCTCTCTCAAGCCTGGGTAGATGGGTCGGCGCTACGAACCTATCGGCACGCCCCCAATGCTGGCTCGCGTAAATCCTGGGCAGCCGGCGATGCAACTTCCCGCGCGGTGCGTTTGGCGGATATAACGATGCGGGGAGAGATGGGGATTCCCAGTGTATTGACCACACGCCAATGGGGATTTTACGATGTGGCGTTTAGTCATACCAATCACGATCTCAAACTAAAGCCCGAAGCACAGCGCAAATTCTCTTTTAACCGCGACTACGCAACTTACGTGATGGAGAATATTTTGTTTAAGCTTAGCTTTCCGGCAGAATTTCATGCACAGACAGCGTGTGAGGCGGCGGTTCAGCTTCATCCCAGTGTAAAGGAACGTATTGACGAAATTGAGCGCATCGAAATAACCACACATGAATCTGCCATTCGAATTATTTCCAAGCACGGCGAACTGGCTAATCCTGCTGACCGCGACCATTGTCTGCAATATATGACTGCGGTGTCATTACTGCTTGGTAAATTAGAAGCAGAGCATTACGAAGATAATTTTCATGCCAGTCATCCTCAAATCGACAGCTTGCGTGACAAAATGGAAGTGATAGAGGAAAAACGCTACAGCGAAGAATATCTTGCACCTGACAAACGCTCAATCGCGAATGCCGTGCAAGTATTTTTTGAAGATGGCACAAGTACTTCCAAGGTAGAGGTAGAGTATCCAGTAGGGCATCGCCGCCGTCGTCACGAAGGCATTCCTTTGCTTCAAGAAAAATTTGAGCGTAATTTAGCCACACGATTTCCTCCACAGCGTTGTAAGAAAATCATCGATTTGTGCAATGATCAACGATGGTTGGAGTCAACTTCGGTTAAACACTTTATGGATTTATTCGTCATTTGACGGCGAAAAACTCAGACCATTTTTTCGTGAAATATTTTGTGAAAATCTATTTTTAGCTGACTATCTTTAATTTGCCGAACGATTTTTATACCGCTTACCTTGGCAAGGTCGATTTCTTTTACCGACAGGTAGTGCTTGGATTTTAGCGAATAGAACGGCTTTATTTTTGGGCGTAGCGGGTTGGCTCTATTTTCCTGACACACCATAGCGACATGTCCATTGGATAATTCGACCAGTGTACCTTCGGGAAAGATGCCCGTACATTTGATAAATTGTTGAACCAGCGTGCTATCCAGCCTCGATTGACTATCAGAAAGTAAAATCTTTAAGGCTTGCTGGTGGGTCATGCCCGCTCTATAGGGGCGATCTGCTGTAACCGCATCGTACACGTCAGCAATGGCGACCATCCGTCCAAACTGATGAATATCGTCGCCGACAAGTTTTCTTGGATAGCCGGAACCGTCCAGTCGTTCATGATGCTGAGCTACAATGCTGATAATTCTTTTTGAATATCCTTGCTGGGCTAAATATTCTTCGCCAAGTCTTACATGCCCTTTAATGATATCCATTTCTTTTTGGGTCACCTTGCCCGGTTTAAACAAGATTTCATCGGGTAAACAAACTTTGCCCACATCAATTAAAAAGCCGCCGAGCCCTAAATCCTGAACATCGTTAATGGATAGTTTCATATGTTGACCCAATTGGATCAGATGAATTGACACATTAAGTGCATGTTCCAAGAGATAACTGTTTTTCTTTCGGATCCGGGCCGCGCACGCAAGAGCAGTAGGATTGGATTCCATCATATCCACCATTAAGGCGGTAAATTCTTCGGCGTATTTTGGGTCCAGGGGACGTTGTTTTTTTACGCTGTCCTGAATCAGCTTCTGTAATGAGACGCCTCTACTATGAATCTGCAGTGCATCGGAGAGCTCCATCTTTGAGGGCTTGGGCGTCCCTGAGGAGTTTTCATCCAACTTCTGCTTTTTCACTCCAGTATTATGATGGGCCTGGGAACGGAGCGGATCAATGATTAACCGCTTTACACCACTCTTGGCAAGATGTTTGATGGTAGAGGTATTTGGAATGGTACCTGAGCTTTTGACCGCAATTTCACCTTCCTGACGGACAAATTCAACAACGTACATTCCTACTTTTAGCTCATCTATATCAATTGCTTGTAAACTCGACATGATAATTTCCCTGATAGACACCTTTACTCTTTCGGTGTGCGTAAATAGGATTAGTGAGTCGACCTAGTGTCAGTCCGTTACAACGAATAACCCTAATATAAGCTCAACTTCATCCCTTTATTATTTAGCCCGCTCGCTATTTCTCAAAACACTATTGAAAGTGGTGCCTCGTTATCTATAAATTCCGGCAAAGCGCCAGTGAAATAAGATGGACAACTTTTTTAGATCAGTAAAGCATAACATATGCGTATAGGTAACAAAGCGGGGCAAATGCTACCGTAAATTGATTAAATCGTACATCTTTAACAAAGAAAATTTGTTATCTGAAATGCTAGGTAAGAGGAGTAGTATCTTTTTCTACAGCGTTTACGCCCTCACATTAATGCGTATATTTAACTTTTACCATTAATCGTTGATTGCGGCAAAAGTCGGCCAAACCCAAACAGTGCTTTATCAGTAGCATTTATATCACATACGCAAATCGTAATATTACCACATTACGTTTATTTCATACGGTAGCAATAGAATAGAGGAAAGACCAGGTGATCGTGGGTGGTGCCTAGGTTATTCCATTCTCCAACCTAGTTAGTATTGCCAGCGTAAACTTTTCACTATATTGAAGATACAAAGTGAAAGAATTTGTCCGTACCTTTAATTAGACATGAACTATGCTTGTTCCAGACTCAAAAAACAATATAGAGGCTATCAGCGTGGTTGCCGGTGGCGGAGGGCACGGCCAGCTCCACTTTAACTTTTAACTAAGTAAGGCCTTCCCACTTCGAAATTGCATAGATGAGGTCCGTTTGCTGGATAGTTAGTATTTACTACAGTTGAGGTGTGATAACAGAACAGTCAATGGTGTAGCGCCAATCAGATTACGATCACTAAGTGAGGGATACATGAAATTACTGGATGAATTCAAAGAGTTTGCCATTAAAGGAAATATGATTGACATTGCTATAGGGGTCATCATTGGTGCCGCCTTTAATAAGGTTATTGATGTATTGGTAAAAGGTATTTTTCTACCTCCGCTTGCTTACATTACAGACGGACAAAAATGGGAAAACCGTAAATTTGTGCTTCGGAAGGCATCAGAGTCAGGTACCACGAAGATAGATGAGATAGCGTTGGAATATGGGAAGTTATTGGAAACAACGGTCGATTTTATTGTGATCAGTATCACCGTATTTATCATCGTTAAGATGATGAACTCACTTAGAAAACGGGCTCAAGATGTTAAAGACACGTCGGTTTCGACCCCAAAGGAAATTGAACTTTTGAGCGACATAAAGTCGTTGTTGGAAAAACAGAATAGAAGTTAATTCTTTACGAGTGCGCAAGATAATAGGGCAAAAAAAGTTCGCGATTTCACTGCAGTGATAACTGGCCGTAAACATCGGTTGTACAGAGCTGCTCTATCAATGAACCTGACGCAAAATTTCGGTGTCTGCTTGGCAATCTTTTTCTTGATATGGAAATTTTTCTATAAAAGGCATATCGTGGGCATAAGAATGGGGAATTATCACGTGACGTATAGGCGCACGTAATGAATATGGATATATAAATATGTATAAAATGCTCAGACAGAAAATCACCGCGAGTCGATTCAAACGGCATGACTTAGGAATTATCGAAAATATTCCGGCCGATGTTTTTCAGCAAATTATTGATAAGCATATTGCTGAAGGATGGGAAATAAGCGGTTCCTTTCACCAGTTTGATTGGACCAAAAGATGGGAAGTTAAATTAAGAAAAGGAACCAGCGAGCTTCAGATGCAATGGTATCCAGCGTTACAGGGAAACATGGTGGGGCTACGGCGAATTATGACCGGAGTGGCAAAACAATTTAGCCTTACTGTGCTCACTTGTCCTTCCCGTCAGTAGAGCGTATCGATGAAATTTACTGTGTCACGTAATTGGCTCAGGAAACCAGATTAGCAGTTACCAAACCACTTTCACAACGAAAGCTAGCGGCCAACGCTACTTTGCCCCGTGTCGCAACACGTCCTTCCTGTTATCTTCCTTAAATAAAAAGGCCTGAACGCTGGTTCAGGCCTTATGCGGTTGAGATCAACACTTAGCAGCTATTAATCTCATTAAGTAGTCAATGCGCTTACGGTTGATAAGACGTATTTAAGGTAACTCCGGAAAAAGTACTGTATGCACGAATTCCGATGTGCCAAGTCCCCGCTTGCGGATTATTGAAAGAACAGGTTTCTTCGTTCCCTGTTTCGTACGGGCGGCAATCGTACGTGCTGGTAGTGGGCTGGCTACCGTAACGGATGTATAAATCAGCATCACCTGACCCACCTGTGATGGTAAAGTCCAGGGTCGCCATTCCTGCCGGCACATCCCATGTGTAATACTTCCAATTGTTAGTGGTTGCAGAAATATTGGTTACCTGTGCTGTTGAACCCTGCCCACTGCTCGCTGTATCGTAATCAGCCACAAGCTGCACGCCGGAGAACGCTGAATAGCCGATCACTTTTACATAGTAGGTGCCGGTTGAGGGCGATGCAAAGTCACAATTTTCGACATTCCCTGATTCCCAAGGACGGCAATCATAAGTGGTGGTAGTGGGTGCACTAGCAAATCTAACATATAAATCTGCATCACCGGTCCCGCCAGACATGGCAAAAGATAGGTTCGATGCGCCTGCCGGAACATCGATAGCAAATTCAAGTTCCTCGTCTTTTGCGCCAGCAAGGTTGGTTTGTGCCACGCCCTTAGTCAATGCTACAGGACCAGTGCCTGTGCCAGAACCACAATTCGCAGCCATGTAGTCAGAGGCTGCTTGTGTTTGAACCATACCGTAACCGGTACGGTCATCACGACCTGCGACGTCCAGATCATCGGCGGTTGCCGTCAGAGCAGTACGTACTTCTGCTGCTGTACACGTTGGATTTTTACTCCATGCTAGCGCGGCGACACCGGCCACATGAGGCGTCGCCATCGACGTACCATTGTAGTAGGCGTAATCAGTATTAGCGGCTACCTGTAACGTAGCAGACGTACCCGCGGAAGCTGCAATTTGTTGACCTAGCGTACGGTTAACCGACACAGTCGGTACCGACACGGCACCTGTTCCATCCACCAGGAATGGGTTTTGTAGCCCGGGGCGTGCCGCGTTACTGTAAACAACGACACCTGCCGCACCCGCATCAGCACAGGCTTTAGCTGGATCCACTTCAGGGTAGGTGCTACCAACCTGGTTGGCATGACGTTCTGCGACACAGATTTTACCACTCATGTTGCCGCAGCTGTAGGTGCTGCCTGAGCGTGAACACGCACCGATTACGCCAGATACAGTGCCATTGACGTTGGTAACCACATAATCCGCACCACTTTGAACATAACGTGTTTGCGGTAATACGCGGTCGTCGCCTGTGGTGCTGCCGTTAAATGTTATATAACCCTGTCTACCGTCGTTCACACCCACGGGAGACAGTATGGCTTCACCCGGACCAGCGATTTCCACTTGATTGGTGAATTGAGAAAATTCAGCGTGCTGACCTGATTCATCGACCGCTGCAACTGACATCACTGAATCGTATGAGGCTGGGTAAGAGTGAGTTGAGTCACCTGCGTTACCGGCAGCAGCAACCAGTAGGATACCGCTGTCATAAAAACCCTGCAGTGCATTTTGTTCGGTAACTGACGAGCCCGCACCACCTAATGACATATTCACCACGTTTGCGCCGGCGTTATCACAGTTTTGAATGGCTGTAACCAGGTCACTACTGTAACCCCAGCCTGATTCGTTAAATACTTTAATGATATGCAGGTTGACGTTTTGATTAGGCAATACGCCCACCACACCTTGTGTGTTATTAATTGCTGCAATGGTACCGGCTACGTGGGTACCGTGCGACCCTCCTGGTGTAGACCAGGAGCCAGTACCACTGTCGCTGGTACCGCTAACCATATTGCCACTTAGATCAGGGTTGTTGATATCGTAACCTGAGTCAATGATACACACGGTCATATTGGCCGCTTCATTGTCTGATACTAAATCAGCCTGGACTGCGCTTATCCCCCAAGGCTGCGTCTCTGCCATCAGATAACGAATAGGATCGATCTCAGCAAACTTAACCTTTTTATTCTTTTTCAGTTTTTTTACAATAGCGTTGGCCGCTTTGTGGTCTAATTTTTCATCAAGCTTCAGGGTCATCTTAGCCTTGCCAAGCGCTTTGCCCACTTTTAAATTTTTGCCTGCCGCGACTTCCAGCTCTGCTAAAACAGAACGAGATTTCCCACGTGCCTTGCTATTGGAATGAGCTGAATTTTCTGAAGCATTAAGTGCCTCTTTGGCATCCGTTTCGTTCGCAAATTCTACGATTATTTGGTCAGTGACTGCGGCATAGTCACGTTGTTTTTTTGCCTTATACCATGAAGCGAATTCCGGGGTGGTATTGCTGGCTGATGAGGTGTTTTGAGCTTTTACTTCTTTAATGGGTGAAGTTTCTGCTGCAGAGACACTGGACAAACAGGCCAGCGCAATCGCACTGGCACATGCAGTGAATTTGAATTTCATATTGTTTGATTCCTTCGAAAACAACTGCCTATGTTGGATTTAGATCCAATCTTGTAAGGCGATAGCGTTGTTTATTTTTACTTGTTGAGTTGAGTGCTGAGCTCGTGTGAACTTCCTACTACTGCTTGGAATGTCAGTGACGACTAGTAACATAAGGTTGCTAACACAGTACTGATTAATATTAGAAAAACTTTATCTAACATCTAATCCTTGAGAAGAGAAAAGCATTTTTCAGGTCGATTTTTAGTCGACGCTGCCTACTATTACGTGAATGAAATTAAATTTCAACATTATTTTAACTTATGTGAAGGGGAGGGGTTTTTAAGCAGTGGAATGACAATGGGTATATTAAAAAAAATGCATTTTTATGTGTACAGTGTCGGTAGGGCGTGAAAGCGTTTTCATATTGGTTGAGGGTTATAGGATAGCTTAATCTGTAAAAAAATTCTGTCATGACGTAAATCAATATATAAAATCTGATAGGCCTATAGCTTTCTTATATGCACCGTTTATGCAAATCCGTGATCTAACACCGCAACGCAGCGTGCGCTGGTTAGCAGTCAATTGTGCACATTCCAACCCAGCTTTGTTTGCGAGAAAAACGCGACCCCACCATTTTAATAAAGCGGGCAGGATTTATCAGCAAAACTGCCCACAGAATTGAAAAGTGAGATGTAAGAAACGTAACGTGAAACGCCCTCACATCACCTCACAAATTAGTCGTTTTTACTCCACTTAAAATCCTTAAAAGGGTCATCAAGTGGCGTTTTCGCGAGATTGTTAATGTAGTTGCTCATGATTTTCTGACACATCACACAGACGATTTCTAAAAGGTGCTGATGGGTAAAGCCTGCCTTGTAGAAATTTTCACGTTCGCTATCCGAAATATTAGAACGGTTTAATAAAATCGAACGCGTGGTTTGTCTTAACGTTTCTAACTTTTCGTCCGGTAACTTCTTTTCCTCTCGCAAGGCGGTAATGATTTCGTCATCTACGTCCATCTTCTTGGCAATAGCAGTATGGGCGGGGACGCAATAACCGCAGCCATGTTCCACGCTAACGCTTAGCCAAACGACGGTGAGCTCTGCTTTACTGAATGCGGTTTCCTGAGCCAGCCTATGAAGCGTTTGATATGCCTCCAGCGTGGCTGGAGATTCAGCCATTATGCCGTGAAGATTCGGGATCATTCCCATCTCATCTTCAGATTTTTTGAGTAAAGGCTTGGAATCTTCTGGCGCAGAATCTTTTGTATGTATGGTAAAGGTAGTCATTAATCGTATCCTTTTTGACGTGTTTTTTGTAAACATCGAGTAACGATGTGGAAAAAGTAGATACGGCGTAAATTTCAATAAAGGTGTTAAATTATTTTAAGAAAACCATAACTAATAATCGTTTATTTGACATAAGAATGGGCTAGAAAAAAGCTGGGTAAGGGGGAAGTATCCGGCCATTTAGCCATGCATTAGTACATCCTGTGTAGGGACTGTTTAAATAGCCGCTGTTCCCTTTGGTCCTTAACCTGCTATTGCGTTCCCCATGGAGCTGGAGGTGTTTCCACAGGCTGCGTCAGGTCAAAATCTACTCTAAATTCCCGTCCTTCACGAACGAGTTGATAGCTGAAACTGTCAGGGTAAACGAACATTTTCCAAATGTTGCCTATGGATTGTGGCAATCCTTTTTCAGCAAACATCCACTGCGTATAACTATCGGCGGGGAACGCCTGCACCTGCTCGAATCCAGGCCCGCTGGTGATACCGCCATACATAGTAACCTCATCTTCACTACCATCTTTATGCCGATGATCATGTTTTAAACTTAAGCCACTACCGGTTCGGGTAATAATCCAGGTACGAGAATGATCTTTACCCACATGGAAAGGAATGAAAATCTGACGATCGTTACACTTGCTCACATGCATGATTAATGTTTTATTCTGAAAAGCAGCGGAGGGGGCGGTATCCGTTACGATGCGACCTGCAAATGCTTTTCCACACAGCGAGGAGAGCGCATCATAAAAAGCTTGTTGATTAGGGTGAGAATTCAGTGAAGGAAGCGCGGCGAGGCTTTGCATCGAGGCCAGCGTTAATCCAGCGAAAAGGGCATAAAACTTCATTGTGTTTATTCTTCATGGACACGTGATTTCGTTACTATACCTTAACAGGTGAAGATCAATAGTGGTTTTTAGCACAGCTTACAAAGTGAAAGCTCATATATAAAGGACACGCCATCAGATCGCGGCGAAAGTTAAAAAGGCGCGCCCCCGGACAGCCCCTTCCGTAGACTTTCTGCGCAAAGCGGCAAGGACATCCCAACCCCTGACATCTAGACGTCCTATGATTTCCTAATCCATGCAATACGTTTTCTCAGGAGTCAGTCGTTGCTATGCACATAAGAATCTTTCGCGGCTTCAAGATAAGGTAACGCAGAGACGCGTTCAAATTCGGGAGACGCATCAAACAGATAATTCAGTATATTCAGGTGGCCCGCACCATAGATAAGAATAATTTTGTCTCCTGGTTGGTAAGGCAATCGTTGTAAGTTTCTGAAGATACGCAGGTTTCGATTAAACCAGCGTCCGCTTTCGAAGTCGGCGCCAAAATAGGGCTGTGATGCAGTCTCGTACTTAAAGTGACCCACCAAGTAATTCCCGAGGGATTGACGGATTCTGTCAGCTTGGTTCAGCCTGATTAATTCCTCGGCAATACCTTGCTCCTTATAAACCGGCGTCCCGGCGGATATTTTCAATGCCTTGTCGGGTGGGTGAGTATAGAACCGGCTAAAACTACTTTTAGTTTCATCGACAGCCAGATATTCAGCGGTTGTATCGTATAATTTTCCCCATGTATCCACACCGTAAACCGTGCTTAATGACAATGATTTTGCGATCCTGAATCCTAACTGATAAGTCTCAGAACGGCCGGGAAGTTGGTTAGTGTTGAGATAACTGCGATAGGCCTCGTGCAATTCCTTCGCGTGGTCGATTTTGTGCTCCACCACCACGTAATCGGCGTTAAACCCACGCAAACTTTCAACTATCTTTTCGATCTGCTTTTGATAAGCCGGATCTAACACATCAATTTGATCGCTGCTTGCAACTTGCTGAGTGTCAAGATTAGGGAATTCGAAATGAAAGGTTCCCACCGGCAGTATTTTTACCGAGGCGTCAATGGGTAACGACGCTGCTAACATTGTCCAAAATATCAACGCTTTTTTCATCAGTCTCACCTTTATTATGATGACGGGCAGGCTAGCAAAATTTGTGGTGTCCTTCAGTTCCTATTTGTAACAGCCAGTTAATGGGGAAAATACAGCAACCACCGCACTCTTCCATCCGCCGTTCTAACGGAAACGAGAAAGAAGGAACAGCATAGCGTGAGAGCCGCGAATATCTCAGGCAAAACCAATCTGTGCAGTTCTGATCCATTCTGACCATTCTTAGCAATACACTTAATATCCGATAGCTACGCGCAATGCTAACCTATAAAAACAAATAAGTTGCGACCAGGCTCTTTAATTTGAACACTCATCCAGGGCTCACTGAAGATGGACAATGACAATCAGGTGTTAGGGGTAATTTTCCACACCCAGCGTGAGCAAGTATGGGCAGCAAGTTTTTATCCATGCAGTAGAAGGTTAACCTGCATTCCCCGCCAGTCGTGGTAATGATTATGATGAGTTAAACATGACGATACTTACTTCCATCGCAGTGTTTCTGGCTGCAGCTGTGATTGCTGTCCCTCTTTTCAAACGTCTGAGACTGGGGGGCATCCTAGGTTATCTAGTTGCCGGGGTGATTATTGGTCCCTTTGCATTAAATATTATTGGGCACCCTGAGACAATTTTACATTTTGCTGAACTAGGCGTGGTGCTCTTATTGTTTATCATTGGCCTGGAGCTTGAGCCACAAAAACTTTGGCGGATGCGTTATCACATTTGTTTAAGTGGAGGAGGGCAGTTAATCACAAGCGCCGCCGTCCTTGGCGTAGCCTGCTTTGCACTTTTATCTTTGTCCTCTCCGCATGCCTTAGTTATCGGACTGGCAGTGGCTCTTTCGTCTACCGCCTTTGCAATTCAGCTTATGAAAGAACAACGCATCTTCACTTCCCCCCCAGGCCAACTGGGTTTCGCGATGTTGCTGATGCAGGACCTGGCTGTCATTCCTATCTTGTTGCTGGTAGCGGGACTGGCCAAAGGAACAAGCGCTACAGATTCGCCCTGGTGGCTCAGCGTTATGGGCATAGTGAGCGTGTTAATCGCTGGACGTTATTTATTAAACCCGTTTCTTCGTGTCATCGCTCGCTACGGTAGTGAGGAAATTATGACGGCAGCATCTTTACTCATTGTCGCCGCCACCGCACTCGCAATGCAGCAAGCAGGACTCTCGATGGGCATGGGCGCTTTCGTGGCCGGCATGTTACTGGCAAATTCTAATTTCAAACACCAGCTGGAAGCTGAAATTGAACCGTTCAAAGGCTTATTGCTAGGTTTATTTTTTATCGCGATTGGCATGAATTTAGATATGGGCTTGTTGATAGAAAAACCCGCTTTTATTGTTGCGTGCAGTATTGCGCTGATTGTGATTAAGACATCAATCATTTTCGTAATTTTAAAATTTAACAAGCAAACGTCCACCGACGCACTGCGAATTGGGTTGATGTTGTCTCAAGGCGGTGAGTTTGCGTTTGTGGTTATGACGCAAGCCACCGGGAACGGGTTGTTGGATGCAACCATTGCTAATCAGGTGACCCTCGTTGTGGGCATATCCATGGCATTGACGTCTCCTATGGTCATTCTCTACAGTAACTTATTTCATAGTAAGCACTGTCCCAGAGTGTATGACGATCATCGTGCGGAAGAAGAGCCTCGAGTCATCATCGCCGGTTTCGGCCGCTTCGGCCAAATTTCTGCCAGAATATTAGCAGCCAATCATATTCCGTTCACTGCCTTGGACATCAATGCTGAACATATCGAGTTCGTCAATAAATTTGGCAACAAAGTGTTCTACGGAGACGCCACCAAACGCGACCTCCTTAAAAAAGCCGGCATAGAAGAAGCGCGGGTATTGCTTATAGCGGTGGATGATCAAGACGCTGCCATCACCATAGCTAAAATGGTCAAGGAGCAATTTCCGGATATTCACATTGTTGCTCGCGCGCGAAACCGAACCATGGCGATAGAGCTGCACCGATTAGAGGTGAGCTATATTGTTCGTGAGTTATGGGCAGGTAGTCTGGAGGCGGCAGATTTCCTTTTGCAGGCATACGGATATAGCGAAAACGAAGCCGACAGAATGATCTCAATATTTTCACGGCATGATCAGGAACTTTTGGACACGGCGAAAAAGCAACAAATGGGTGAGCGGGAGTTAATTAAACTAAGTGGCAAAGGACGTGCCCAGCTGGAGTCATTGTTTAATGAGGACGCGGAAAATCTGAAGTAGCTGCATTAGCACATCATCGATTCAACTTCTTAAATTGTCGTCTGTTTGCTTAGGCGTTTAAATTCGGTAAACAATGTCATCAGATCAGAACGTTCTTCAGCACGAATGGTCTCTATCACTTAATATGTTTTAAGATCTCTTTGAAGTGCACGTTATCGCTGCTCTGCATCATTTCAAACAAACACATTTCTAAGCCCGTGATATTCGCCCCAGCTAGTCTCATATTTTCAATGGCCAGATTAACATTTGCCGGCAACCTGGACGCAATACAATCAGCTACTACTTCAACCGTCAAACCTTTGGCCAATAACCCTTTAACCGTCTGATACACACAAATGTGTGCTTCAATACCGGCAACCAACCAAGTGGGTTTATTAAGCTGGGAAATGTGGGTATTAATATGTTGTTCATTTAACCCATTAAAGTGCGACTTTTCGAATGGTTCATAACTGAGTAAGCTGTTCAGGATTATCGGGTGGGTTGCACCTAAACCATCTGGATTTTGTTCCAGTACCACCACCGGAATCGAAAGCACCTGACAGCATTGGATCAGCGCGCGTATATTGAATAGCATGGTTTGGCTATTGCACACCAAGTTTGCCAGTTTTCCCTGAACATCCACCACCAATAAACCACAGTTTTCAGCTTTAATCATTTCATCAATCCGATAAGTAAGGGGGGCTTATCCAGCAAATTTCTTCTTATACGTGATCCGGCTTAAGTCCCTCAATGAAAATATCCTTCTTTGCCAGGCTTTGCAATTAACGGTGCCTTGTGCTTTGCCTCGCTGCTGTTGTTTGCGGGTAAGAATGTAATAGCAGACAGAGACTAATCATTCCCATACCAACCCAACCTAACATATCAAACTTTTCGCCCAGCAAGAGAATAGCCAATAAGGTTGCCACCACCGGTTCGAATAATGTGATCAAGGTAGCATTGCTGGCATCTACCGAGGTCAAGCCATAGCCGAACAGCAAATATCCTGCATACATAGGAACAAGTGCCATGTAAACTGAGACAGTGATATGTATAGGCGTTGCAAACAGATTGTCTCCGGTCAGCAACAGCGAAGGAACAAGAAGGCTGGCGGCGCCACCAAACAATGCCGCCATGGACGATTGCGCCTTTACCCCTCGATTTATTAGTTGCTTCCCTACCCAGGAATACCCTGCATAGGTTAATCCGGCAACCAGTCCCAGCAGGATCCCCAACTCTTGCACATGCCCCTGACTTATTGTTAATGGTCCAGGCATCTTTCCGTGCGCCAATAAGGTTATTCCAATAGCGCCGATAAGAAATCGAAACCACCAACGAGACGAAATGCGCGTTTTACTATAAAGACACTCTATTACGGCAGCAAAAAACGGCGCGCTGGCAAGGGAAATCACAGTGCCAATCGCTACTCCTGAAAGACGCATGGAAGAATAAAAAGCAAGCGGATAAATTGCCACACATGCGCTTCCTACTATAAAAAGAAATGGGTAAGCCAGCAATTTAGCTTTATCTTTTTTCAGCCCAGGCCACGCCGTTATCAGCATCAATATGCCACCAAATCCCGTTGCGAAAGCGCCAATAGCAAGCGGGCTGACATCGGCTGAGTAACTTGCCGCAGTCCCTGTGGTGCCCCATAGTACGCTTGCCAAAACAATGGCAAATATTCCTTTCCTCTCAACGGTATGTAATGACATAGACAGCTCTTCAAAATGCATCCTTAAGAGATGCTATAGTAAAGCTTTGTTTTTCGTATGACTTGACAAAAAGGCCGGTTTATTTGTCAGGTGAGGCGAACATTAACGGTTGAATTTAGTGGGCGCGAAGCCACAATATTGGGAAAACTTCCGACTGAATGTGGAAAGGGTTGGGTAGCCCACCTGCTCCCCAATTTGTTGTAGGGGATAATCGGTATGTGTCAACAAAGCCTGAGCCTTTTCCATACGCACTTTCGTCACATATCGCATCGGTGTTAACCCGGTGTGCTGCTTAAATAACGATTTAAACTGTGTAGGACTTAAACACGCCTGCTGCGCTAGCTGCGTGATACTGAGCTTGTCAGCGAGGTGCTGGGCGATAAACAAAATAGATTTTGCGATACGACTGTCAATCCTTGGCAGTAGTGTCTGTCCATCGAGCAACTGATAAAAGGTGCTACACATTGACTGCTCTAAAGCAGGATTAATTTGCTGCTCCAATTGCTGTTCGACAAAGCTCAAATAATAGCTTAGCGGGGCACTGAGAGAAAAGACCACCCCCGGGTAGGCTAGAATATTATCAGGAAGGGTAGGCAAATCAGCGACCACAAATTTCGCCAAGGAGTCTGCTGTAAACAAGTGGGTTGCGGTCCGTCTTACCACCACACATTCGCCAGGGGAAACTTTGCCGTTAAAGCATTCTACCTGAATGGAAATAACGCCCCGCAGCGGCATGACCAACTGATGAAACTCGTGCGAATGTTGAGTCGGCTTGGTGCTGTAAGAACGAATGGATAAGCTGGCTTTCATGAAATGCGATTGAGGTATCAGAAGAAACATTATTATTATGCATGAGGGGCATCTTAGCTTAAAGTGCTAATCATTACAGCCTCAGGAATTCCCGCCCTTAGAAAGGCTTTGCCTTAACCAGGCATCGACAAATAAGTCATTAGCAAGGTAAACAAGCGCGCCTCTCCACCAGCACGGTGAATGTAGACGTATTACCCAGCGAAGAGGTGGAGCATATCGGTGCGGTCAGCGGGTAAACGTTGTTTCTCGCTGAGGGCTCGGCAAGATACAACGTGGCGGCCCTGTCAATTGTCGTCCAGACACACTCCCTTACTCTCTTTCTCCTATTTACCATGAGACATGATTTGTTATGCAAACTAGTCGGCGTTAATCGTCGGTCGGCCAAAACTGTGATAAGTGTCTTTCCGCAGTTTGTGTTACCACATCTTGGTTAAGCGCAAACTGTTCCCCCAAAAACACATGGGCCAGTTCATTGTCGGCAAGCGCTGTACACACAATATCCAGCGCATCATCGATATTTTTACCTCCTTCGCAGTAACGCACATGATGTTCCACCTTGCCGTAACATTCTGTTTGTTGGGTAAACCACTTTTTGATGATCATCTTTCCCAGTTGTTTATAGCGTGCCTGGTGCGACCCAAAAATAATAAAAAAGGTTTTATCTAACGGTAAACTAGCCTGAGAGTTGATTTTATTTAACACCGCCACCGTTTTCTCAATTTCTTCCTTAGCCACGGTATCCATGGCCCTAGCGAAAAGAGGAGCCAAAGTGGACTTCAAGGTCGTCAAATCGATAAACTCATTGTGCTGGGGGTTGACTGCCCACTCCTCAACCACACAAAACAATTCCCGAATAACTGACATATGCGCTTCATCTTTGTGCGCGCGAATAAAATCGAGAATCTCGCCATAGTTGTCTGCGTACATCAATAGTAAAGGTAAGTGGGCTGCGGCTTTAATGTCATGATAATGTGGGCCCACTACCTCATGCTCATCCACCTCTTTTCCACACTGGGCGATAATACGGTCATCCATGCGGATAACGAGCTGATACTCGCCTCCTAGAATCTGTTCCCTGAAGACGTGCTTCCTTTTTGCATAGCGCTCATGAAAGGTAAGATTAACGTGATGCAATGTGCCTTGTGAAGGGAGCTGCTGGGTATCTTTTAGAGAAGTCATTGGCATCCTTTTGGCTAAGGAAAGTATTGTCTATACCTGAAAATTAGTACTTTTGTTCAATGGTAATACTGCAAAATAGATATTTAATAATATGTAGGAATAGATAATCTATGCTTGAGATATAAAATGACGAAAAACGAGCAAAAAAACGTGGTTTCCAGCAGACACCAGTATCGTTTATTCACCGTTGACAACGTGTTATTTGATATACCCAGTAATGTATACGACGAAAACGCTGTGAATGGGTGGTTTGAAGCGATAATCCAAGAAGGAAGAAAATTCGATAAATGGGTGATCTTTTCGATCCCTGATAGCAGTTTAACCATATCCGCCAGTGCTGCAACAAATCTTGGGGAACGCTTACCCCAGTTACGCCAGCACGGTTGTATCGGGATACTGTTGCTGGCGACTCATACCAATGCAAAAATTTTCCATCATAGTGTGAAAGCCACTCCTGCCGACTTTGATTTCATCGTAAGTGAATCCATGGAATTTCTGTGTCAGCAAGCTGAACAGCTATTGGGTGAGCAAGGTAGGCTAAACATTTTTAATGTTCATCAGCGATAGATGGGGAGTATTGGAATCGAACGTTTTCACAAGTTTACTGGCGATTTGACGGTTTAAGCGATCGCATACATCCAAACCGGGCAGCGCTGCGTGGTGAGAACGCTGATGAGGGGAGCCGACGTAAAGATGCTCATGCGAGGTCAGTGATCCCTCACTAAGGGGGGGCAGTCTGGGCGTTCGCTGCTTTAGTGGAGGAGGGCTAATACCCCTGCAATCTATTGTAAACGTGTCGCTACTATCCTGAGAGCGGCTTGGTGGTATGAAGCATCCTCGCTCTACGCGCAGAACTTCGCTTTCTAAAAGCGCCCACAACTTGTATGCATTTTCCAGCGGCAAAGCGCCGAGCGCTTTAGCCACAAGCGAATGCGGAAAATCTTTAAACTCACTATGCCATGCATAAGCGACATTAGCGTAAAGCGTTTCAACCAGGCTAAGGAAGGCGTCCAATATTTCCTGCCAATGCCAATGCCAATACTGATCATGTTTGGCCCGGCTGTATGCAACCAGTTCACACTGTAACTTGCGTTTGGCGTCACACTGTGAAGAGGTATTAGTCAAAAAAGCCAGGGCTTGTTTGAACTTCATTGATGCAATTTGTTTGTATACCTGTGGGCAATAATGAGCGAAGGCGGGCTCACATACGGCTTCATAGAGCGCTTCAAAGTGCTCGAATTTAGCAGGCAGCTTTGATTTCATGAATGCCATAATGCGCGCCTGATGGGAGCTGGGATACCATAAGCTGGGGAATACGCCTGACGGAGAAAGTACCTTGATAGTGTATTCCCGATGAGGGGAATAAATTACCTGTTTTGAGTTGTCTGTAAAGTACCCATTGAGGTGAGCGATGGTCAAAATGGAATCCACCGCCGTTAGCGAACTGCCGAAGATAGTATAGTGAGACTTGCCCGTGAGGCATGCGGGCTTCAACGGATAAGGTGATTGGCTCATGGAATTAGTTAACCCCGCGTTATTGACGATGGCCCTATATCCAATGTACCAAACTCCACCAGTTTGTAGCTGACACCCTTTCTCTGATTCAGAAATACGCGTGACAGGGTTGTCCAAATGTACGGTGACACGCACATTGCGCTGCCACAGTATTTCTATCAACGCATTAAAATTAGCCTCTAAAAATTTCCCCACTAAGGCTCGGGGTAATACAGTAAGAAGAGGGTAATTCCGATGGTCACCGCATGTATGGTTCCATTCACCAAAGTCTAGCAATAGAGGAGGTATGTCATCTGGGTGCAAATTAGAAAGTAAGCCCGGAAAACTGGTTTCGTGACTAAACGCATGCCCGCATCCTACCTGCGATGACGCTTCAAAAATGTCGAGTTCCACATCTGAAAGCGCCAGCATGTGCAAATGATAAAGCAAATAGACGGTGGCAGGGCCCGCGCCTATTACTGCTATCTTGGGTTGTCCTGCCGCGTGAAGTGAAATGCTACCCATGGGAGTGTATACCGCAATGTGCCCTTATGGTAAATGCTCCCCACCTGTCACGCCAATAATTTCAGCGGTCATGTAACTGGACTCTTGCGACGCCAAAAAGACGTAAGCAGGGGCAAGTTCAATCGGTTGCCCGGGTCGTCCCATCGGGACATGTTCACCAAACCCATCTAATTTCTTAGCCGGCTGACCACCGCTTTGCTGTATCGGCGTCCACACTGGGCCCGGCGCCACACCGTTCACCCGTATGCCTTTTTCAATCAGCATTTTGGCAAGACCTTGGGTAAACGCAGTAATTGCTCCTTTCGTCGACGCGTAATCCAGCAGACCGGCGGAAGGCTGATACGACTGGATTGAAGTAGAATTAATAATAGTTGCCCCTGGTGGCATATGCTTCACTGCGGCCTTGGTAATATAAAACATCGAGAAAATATTGGTTTCGAAGGTGGTGCGAAACTGCTCGGAAGATAATTCTTCAAACGACTCTGTATGTTGCTGTTTGCCCGCATTGTTCACCAGAATATCTATTCCGCCTAGAAAGTCGACAGCTTGCTTCACCAGCGTTTGGCAAAACGTTTCATCTTTAATATCGCCGGGTATCCCTTTTATTTTTTTTCCTTCAGAGGTAAGTAATTCAATAAGGGTATGAGCGTCCTTTTCTTCACTGGGGAGATAATTGATCACCACATCGGCCCCCTCCCGAGAATACGCAATGGCAACCGCGCGGCCTATTCCGGAATCGCCTCCCGTGATCAGCGCTTTTCGTCCGCTGAGCCTATCTTTACCTCGATACAGGCTATCGCCATGCTCAGCTTGTGGTTGAAGTATTTCGTCTAGGGCGGGATCGGGCTGGTTAGAATTTTTGCCAGTATCCCCTGGAGGATATTGATAGCGGGGATCTTGCATCGTAAATTGATTGTTTTCACTCATGCCAGTGTCCTTTTGCGAAAGTAATGCAGATATCATTCATGTCTACACAAATGGGATCGCGCCGGTTTAGTGTCTATAAGCATTTAATGTTTATTTAATATGCAGAAACAGTTGCCGTGAGCTGACGACTATTACTGTTTTTTCGTCATGACTAACCTTAAGAGCTTTTTTTGATAGCTCGCTACTACCGCCGAGATGGCAATCGAAAAACCTGAAGGAAGTACAAAGTTAAACCCTATTTGGGACAACCCACGCGCATAGCAGGAGTGCGGGTTAACTTTGTTCTAGCATCATTCCAATGACACCAACAGTGAATCCGATGATGGCCCCCATAGGAGGGAACCAATGGTTTTTCATAGCTACCTGAGGGGCCATGTCCTGAAACAACGTGTATAAAATACCGCCTGAGGCGATTAACATTATCGCGGCCACAAAGAGCGGCGAATCGACCGACCATAAATAACCTATAATCCCCCAAGTAAACTTAAGTACAGTGCTGAGGCCCACCCCAGAGATTCTCATTACATGGCGGGTTGTATGGCATTGGCTCACTGGACGCGCTGTCCCTTGTCACTTTTCACTTCTTACTTGTCATCTGCTATCTATCATGTGGTTCGTCAACGCGTGTACCGTTGCAGCCATATTAAAATTAGTGAACACTATCTGTCTCTCCTCACACCCTGCAGTCATTCACTCTGAACAATCCCGCCTGAGCCGTTTTTCGATATTTACTGAGTGATCATCAGCTTTAATCACACTAAGCTCACCGCACGCTTCCAGCACGACCGCGTCCACATCTTTCTCGTCACAATAGCCTCTTTGGCGAATCGCACAACGCACTTCCGCCGGCGTAACCCGATGGCGTACCAACGCCGAATCAATTAATTCACCATTTAACGCTAAAACAGAAGGTGCATGTTGAGTGTATTTTCTAAAAACGCGCGAGTGGACAGATAAGAAGGTAAATACATACTGGAGGACGAACAAACAGCATATTGCCGTGGCGCCTTCCCAGATCGACACGGATCTATTTAATGCCGTCGTGCCCAATAATGCGCCCATGGCAACGGTGACGATCCAGTCAAAATTATTAAGCTTTGCACTGGCTCTTTTGCCCACGATTAATATCAGCAACACCACCACAAAATATGCCAAAGAGGTCGCAGTGACTACTTCCAGAATAGATACACTCTTTTCCATACGGTCTATAATTACCAAGGTTTTGATAAGTCGAAGATAAAGTATAGTCAAACTCACCCAAGATAGTTCATTAAAGGAAGTGATCTAAAATCTCACTTACTGCTATATATGATGAAACCAACTTATTGAACTCTAGGCTTTTCTCTGTGGAGCTTTCCAGGTTCAAAGGTGCTGTAGCACATGTTTGCGTAGTCTGTGTTTCCTCTCTGGTTAGATAGAAAAAGGCGCTATGAGTTAGCTTATGAAAAAGGATTAACTTATGCGTAGAATATTTCTTTCAGCAACAGCCATGGCCACGCTTTTGTGCTCCAATAGCGTGTTCGCACAAACAAATTTTGAACTGAGTAATTCCCTGGCAGGGCACTTTTTCATTAGCCTTATCGCTGGAGTAATGATTGCCGTAGGGATTCAGTTTTTATTAAGCAACTTAGCTATTGCCCTGGGAATTACCGCGATAGGAGATGTGAGGGACTATGAAAATACTTCAGGTTCATCCTCATCCTCTTCGTCATCATCTAATTCTGATAGCTCCAGTTCCACTAAGTCTATGGGCCGAAAGGTAACAGCGGGATTAGGCCTGTTTACCACCATTACCATGTCTATCTCGCTTTTTGTGGCAGTGTGGCTGGCAACTGACCTCAGTATGGTGAGCAGCGCATTAAACGGCGCTATTTTGGGGTTAGTGGTATGGGCATTTTTCTTTTTGTTGGCACTGATGGTGGATGTGAAACTAACCACTGCAATTTGCGGCAACCTGGTTTCGTTGATCCAAAAAGGGTTGGCCGGTACCTCCAGCGCGGTAGCGGGTGTATTTTCTACCAGCGATGAATCAAAAGCCCGTTCATTTGCCAAAGAAACGGTTAAAGCCATTCACGATGAGGTGAAAAAAGAATTCGATACCAGCGACCTGGATAGCAAAATTAAGCAGTATATTGACCGTGCTACATCTGATAGCTTTTCAGCCAAAGATTTTAGGAAAGAATTAGAAAAGCTTATAGATGAAATTGAAGTAGAAGAACAGTATGTAACTGATGATCCCAATACAACCAAAAAGTTGATTTTGGATATAGCAAGTAATCGCCCTTCTTTAAATGAAGAGCAGAAGAAGCAATTGTCCAGTTCGTTAGACGACATAAAAGCCTCTATTCGCGAAAACGACTCCCATCAGGCTAGAGCTACCGCTGCATTTGATAAATTGTCGCCGGGCGATGAAGAGCAGGGGCGTAAATACCGTGAACAAGTCCGTGCCTATCTTGATAAAACAGGGAGGGAAGAACTTTCTTCCGAAGAAATCGAACGCGATCTGGAAACCATCTTTGATAATCCAGCCAGTGCTCAGCGCATATTAAGTAATCGTCTAAGTCAGCTAGATCGTGACTCGATAAAAGCGATGTTGGCAGCGCATGACAGTATGGATGAATCGAAAGCGGAAAAAGTCCTCTCAGCGTATGACAAAATTTTGTCAAAGTTTGCCAACAATACGTCAGATTCAAGTTCAGGTAGCGCTACCCCGAATCTGCCAGCGAGAAGAAGTAAGGCCGAACAGCGGGTACAGCAATGGTTCGACCGCATGCAGCGTCCTGAGCTCAGATATCGCGACCTCAAGAATGATTTCATGGCCATTCTTAACGATCCTTCCATGGCACCTCAGGTCCTATCAAAACGGTTGAGCAGAATGGATGAGAAAACCGTTAGAGCATTGTTAACCAACAATGATCAAATCGACGAAAAAGATATTGACCAATATATGGCAAAATTTGAGGAAGCCAAAGCTGATCTCCTTGATCGGATTAACAAGATGCAGGCAGAGGCTGAGAAGCGTATTAACGAACTTAAACATATGGCGTTTGAAGAAGCAGAGGCGGTACGAGCTACCGCTGCGTCTGCGGCCTGGTGGTTGTTTGTCAGTGCGTTAGCCAGTGCTGGTGCCGCCGCACTGGCCGGCGCCCTTGCCAGTAATTTAATTTAATCGCTAACCTACAAAGCACGCATGTACGCATGCGTGCTTCCTCACCGGAGGGCTCATGTTCATTGCAATCGCCGGTAGTTTTATCATGACCCTGATGGTAATCGCCTTTCACTATTATACCCTACGAGCTGTTACTTCTTTGTCCGAGCAATTCAGTAAGGGCTTTAAACGGAATGTGACGGTGGTGAGTTGTATCTTTTGTATCCATTGCGTTGAAATTGTCTGGTTTGCGTTTGATCTCTTTATCGCTTATGAAGTAGTAGGCCTAAGGGGATTTGAGGAAGATTTTAGCGGCTCCGTTCAGGCGTATCTGCACCTCTCCGCAAGCAGCTTTACTACCTTAGGCGCGTTTGTCTCAACACCTAAAGAAAACATCGCACTTGTACTCGATATGATTTCGTTAACAGGCTTTACGATGCTTACCTGGTCGGCCACTCATTATTACAGTATATTCTCTCGTTGATTTGTTATAGACCCATAGGTGTAAAATAAGGAAATTTTTCGTTGCCAGCTTAATGGTAAAAAGGGATATTCGACTCCTGTTTGAAATGGTTATAACCTCGGAGACGACCCTCCCTAAGTGGTCTTCACTTGAGAACACGCGGTGGTCGGTTGATTCGTATTTCAAATGAAAGAATGACTTTGTAATTTTTACTCTAATTATTACCAAAACCCCCTATCGCATCTCCAAGTCGCCTCGGTTCTAATCGAAATTAACGCCTTACAAAAGTTTAATTTTTCGCCAGCCTAATTTCGTACTTCCATTTTTCCAAGTTAATTTTTTGATTTTTATACATAAATTGAATTTTGTAACTGGTGAAAATTGATTGTATTTCTTCGCAGCTGTCAAACCAGCAAGTACGTCGGTTTGCATATTGCTGTGAATAAATGAATTTTTCTTAAACCATCCATAAGGAGGCGTTATGAAAATTAACCAAGACAAACAGGCCCTGAAACACGTTGGACGTACTCACAGTGTCGCCTGTGCAGTAACTCTCGCGCTTGGATTGGCATTTCCGACTGTCGGATTGGCACAATCTGAAGTGGAATCAGAGAAGGCTGAAATAGAAGTCATAAAGGGTGAGACAGATGTAAAAGTTAAGCAACCAGCACCGAAGGTGGACGTAGCACAGAAAGATCCCCAGGTAGATGTAGAAGTCGGGGAAGCAACGGTAGATGTGGCCTACGAAGAACCTGAAATTGATATTGAACAGCAAGAGCCGGAGGTGAATGTTGTTCAGGCTGAGCCACAAGTTACAGTAAAAGCTGCGGAGCCCGAAGTAACCGTCAATAAGGCAGAGCCTGAAATTCATATCGAAAAAAGCGAGCCTGAGATTGCAGTAGTGAGAAAGGATGAACAAGGTGAGTTGCGCGAAGATAGCGATATAGCCTCAATTAATCATCTGACCCTCGAAGAACTTGAAGGTAAAGACGTGAAAAACCATCAAGGAGATGAGATAGGTAGTATCGAGGAAATTGTTAAATCGAATGATGGCGAGCTCTCTCTGGTCATCGAGTCGGGAGGAGTGCTAGGCCTCGGTTCAGAAAAAACCATTCTGTCTCTAAATGAGGTGGAGCTTCAAGGCGAAGAGGTGGTATGGATGACCAATAAAACCGCCGATAGTTTACCACCATTTAATGAAGAGCTTTACATTGAGCTGTCACGAAAAGACCAGCGAGTAGATGAGTTGATCAGTATGAATCGATAGCCACTGTCAATCTGATAATCTTGAATTAGAAGGAGACATTATGAAAAGTTTTACGTTAACTTCACTTAGCATGGCTGCGCTAGCCTTTGGGGTGGTGGCCGCCGACGATAAACTTTCCACGGGAAAGAATGATTCTACAGTGTTGTCACCAAAGTCTGACTACGAAGCAGTGTTAGATAAATATGACATCAACCGAAACGGTGAGCTCGATAAAACAGAATTAGCGCGCTATTTTGAAGCGAATCAGGGCAAAGATGTCGCCGCCAGTGATGCCCCGAAAGGGGATAAAATAACGGTAACTCAAAAGCCTGCGCAAGTCACCGTTAATCAGAAACCGGCGCAAATTACTGTGCGTCAGCCAAAACCTGAGGTCACCATTAGCACACAGGATCCCGATATTACTATCGATCAACCTGAGCCTGAAGTCGAAGTCACTCAGACAGAACCGCGGGTAAAGGTTAAACCTGGAAAGCCAGCTGTGGATGTCGCCCAGGAGCAACCGAAGGTTGATATAGACCAGCCTGATCCAGAAGTAGAAGTGGAAGAAGCAGACATGGAAGTAGCGGTGAATAAGAAACGCTAATTTTAAAAAGAGATTGGTAGGCGGTGTGAATTTTTCATCGCCCGCCACTCCCTTTAAGCCAGCTCAGAAAACTATTAATTTCACCTATCCGTATTATGGGAAGGAAATAATTATGCGATAGCTTCAAACAATACCGAAAAATCTTCCTCGCCCTTTCCCAAGCACAATGTCGGGTGGGGATATTTACTTACCGCAGCATACCAGATCCGAGCAGACACACAACGGGCGTTTAGCCCCATAAATTCACAACCTTTGCGCTCAAACTCACACAGCGAATCAGCGAATAACCTTGCTACGCCAGGCGTTACCCCGAAACACGGGCGAGGGTTAAGCAATAGTTGCCATTTTTGCCAGTTGTTAGTCTGAGAAAGAATTTGGGCGTGCCATTGATTATGGTCACGCTGCGCCCAGCTTCCGGCTGGAGAATCAATGATCGTATAACCTTTAGTTTCTAAGTAAAACCGTTTATCACTAGGGTTCATCTTAATTGTAACCTAATAGTTATCTTTTACTCGTTCACTATAGCGCTAAACCCTACCTATCCGCTATTAGACAAACGGATGAAATTTGTACAGCACTCAATTTGTGAACGATTTTTAATGCGCGAAGTATCAAAATAGAAGGAAGCGGTAAACCGAATAAGCTCATCGTTAACGATCATAATACACCTCGTTAAAAGGAATGAGGTGAGAGAGCGTTCTGCCAAAAACCAGTTTGACATATGGATGGTTAAACGCTTTATTTTATTAAAGTATTTAGAGGAAGCACCTTGTGGCTAATGTATTACGTACCTTTCACGATATTGTCACCAATCAATCGTTAGACTTCGAAGGTAAAGCGAGAGCCCTGCTTCAATATGGGCTGAAATTATTTGCGCTTGATATGGCGATCATTAGCTGGATCCATGATGGTATTTATACTGTCACCGTGTTTGAGTCAGAGGGGAACGAAATTGAGGAAGGAACTGAGTTTCCTTTGGGGAATACTTACTGTGTTCATGCACTTGACGCTAACAAAGCGATAGCATTTCATCACACCGGTAAGTCGTCAATTAAATCTCATCCTTGTTATCAAAATTTTAAATTAGAAGCCTATATTGGCGCACCCATTTATTGTAACGGGCTAATTTACGGAACGGTAAATTTTTCCTCTACACGGCCCACAAGTCCTTTTTCCAAAGAACAACTCGATTACATTGAACTATTTGCCCAGTGGGTAGGCTCGGAGATAAGCCGTGAAGTGACGGTTAAACAGCTCAACAATAACAACCAAATGCTCGCCCGTCTTGAACAAGTGGCCAAAATAGGTACGTGGGAGCTGGATATGCGTACTAACGAGCTAAGCTGGAGCGATCAGACCAAAGTGATTCATGAAGTTCCCCAGAATCATAAACCAGTGTTGGAAAAAGCGATCAGTTTTTACAAAGAAGGGGAAAGCAGGGACAAAATTGTCAATGCGGTAGAGCATGCGATAGCCACGGGAGAGAGCTATAGCGTCGAAACCCAATTGGTTACCGCGAAAAATAATGTGGTGTGGGTTAAGGCTATAGGAAGCGCTGACATTGTTGAAAATGAATGTCGCCGTTTGTATGGCACCATTCAGGATATTACCGACACGGTATTACAAAGACGCCAAATAGAAGAAGAACGAGAAGCTGCAAAACGGTTACTTCATCAGCGCAGCCAGCTTTTTGCCAAGATAAGTCATGAACTTCGCACCCCTTTAAACGGCATTATCGGTATGCTAAACGCGGCGCTCGACAATAAAAATGATAGTGAACGGATGGAAAATTTGAAAGTGGCTTTGCGATGTTCAGATGTGCTGCTGGACATAATTAACGAAGTGTTGGATTACACAAAGCTTAATCACGGCGAGATGAAACTGGAACCCTCCGCTTTTTCTCTTTCGTCACTCCTTGCAGACCTTGTTTCGCTTTATCATCCGGTGTGTGACGCCAAGTCTATTACGCTTACTAACGAAAGTAATATTGCGTCCGATATCTGGGTATATTTTGATGCTACCCGCTTGCGTCAGGTTGTCTCCAATATCCTGGCTAACGCCATTAAGTTTACCGAGCAGGGCGGTGTGACCCTGAAAGCCAATGCCGTAAGTAAAGGGGACGCTACCTATTTGTTAAAAGTCATCATCCGTGACACGGGTATTGGCATGACCGATGAAACTCTGGATTCCTTATTTTCGCCCTTTTCCCAAGGGCCAAAAGGCATTGCATCCAAATTTGGCGGCACAGGTTTAGGGCTGGCTATTGTCAAAGAGCTGCTCGACCTGATGGACGGGAAGATTGAATTTTCGAGCGAAAAAGGGGAAGGGACGACAGTGATAATAACGCTGACGCTACCTCGCGGCAATGCTCAGCTCGTTACTGATGAAGATAAATCGTTACCCGACTTTTCCCAAGCTAAACTGAAGGTGCTGGTTGTCGATGATGTTGAAGTTAACCGCATGGTGATGGATTCAATTTTACAACGAGTTGGGGTTCACGCAGACTTTGCCATTGATGGCAAAGACGCGGTATTTAAATGTCAGCGCGATAAATATGATCTTATTTTCATGGATTGTGTCATGCCAGAAATGGATGGTATGACCGCATCCAGAACCTTGATCAACGAGTCGATCATTTCGCCAGACTGTAAAATTATCGCGCTAACTGCCAATACCTCCGATTTAGATAAAGTAGAGTGCAAAGAAGCGGGTATGCACGGGTTTCTCGCCAAGCCGGTAAGTGCCCATGAAGTGTTTAAAGTGATGAAATTGGTAGCAGAACCGGAATACAACATCTAAAAGATGTTACCTATTTTTTATACGCTCCCTAAGTTTATCCAACCATCCACTGGGCTATTCTCCTTACACAAAAACCAATCATCTATAAGGCACTTCTGAAAAATCTACACGTTGTGAGCAGGATTGCCACAACCTAACGTCTCTAAGAATTTTAACCTATTGATTATTTTAGTTTAATTATTGGTGGCGCACTCTTTGCACTTTTCAGACACTTGAAATTTTTAACAGCGACATGGCCTTTAGCAGACTAAATGAATGAGACGCAATCTGGTAGCGTAATCAGGGTGATTAATGGGGAAATGGGTGCACGTCATCCCCTCGCACACTCCCTTCTGATTCGAGGAGCGTGTCTATACGATTTGTGGTTACGGCAAATAGTCCTCGCTGTGAAAGCACTGCTTTACCGAGCGACAATGATTTTTAATTTGCACCGCCTTTGCTCATGTAATGGGGAAACTCCTTCTATAGAACGGACAAGGTGGAACGGCGCGATGAGGTGTCATTGTTGTGAATTATCAAAGCGATAAATGGTTGGCGATAGGGCCAGCTTAATCCAGATGACATGAGTGTATATGAAACTGACGCAGGTATAAGTAGTTCTGCCTTGCCCTTCACGGACAATATTGATGAGTTGCAGAAAACCGTTTATTGAAGATGAATTGATAGATTTTGTTAACGAAGATGCGTTTCCCTGTGTCGGAGCGAAGACCGCGTTAACTAAAGAGAATATCCACATCAATTGCTATGGTGATATCTGCGCAGAGGATAACACCGGTGATATATTAGGGGACCTGTATCACTTTATTGATGAGTTCGACATTTCCCGCTCCATGTATTCTTCATTTATCAGTGTTTTTGAAACCACGGATTATCTTGATGAGATTGAATTTGAACAGGCGCTCTGGAAGAAATTACAGGCGATGCATAATTTAGATAGTGCACTATGCAAATGGGATCCTGATGTTGCGAAGGATCCTGACCACGCACACTTTAGTTTTTCCATCGGCGAACACGGGTTTTTTATAATTGGTCTTAATCCAAATAGTTCCCGTAAAAGCAGACGGTTTGGATATCCCGCCATCGTATTTAACTTACATGCGCAATTTGAACACCTACGTGAAATGGGACGGTTTGACCGGCTGCGGGATACTATTCGTCAACGGGATGAGAAGTATTCTGGTTCGCCGAACCCCATGTTGGCCACACACGGGGAAAGCTCTGAAGTTTATCAGTATAGTGGCCGACAGATTGAAGCAGGGTGGAAGTGCCCGTTTAAACATAAGGAATAATATGGAAACCACAATTAAACCTCGCAGTGGAACAGCATTTATTTTAAGGAAAGGTCAACGCCTGAAGGTTATCGATCCCGAAGGTGAGCAGGTTTCGGACATTTATTGTTTTAATTTGGACAACAAAGAAGAGTTTTTATCTTCAGGGCGTTCCCTTGACTACAATGAAAGCGTGGCCTTCGGAAAGGGGTCAAAGCTCTATTCTAACCAAAGTAATATTATGCTGGAAATTGTGGAAGATACCGTAGAGCGACACGATTTCTTACTCACACCCTGCAGTAAAGATACGTTCAGACACTTTTATCCCGATGAAGAGCCAGTGCCAGGATGTTATGGCAATTTAGTCCATGCATTTAGTGAATTTAATATCCCGGAGCATTATGTGGGGACCACCTTTAACATTTTTATGAACGTCGAGATAGATAAAAACGGTGGAATTTCAGTCTTACCGCCAACGAGTAAGGCGGGCGACTACACCACCTTTGAAGCGAAGATGGACCTTATCGTGGGTCTTACTGCATGTTCAGCGGGAGAATCCAACAATTTTAAGTATAAACCTATCCATTATTCGGTATTAGATCCCCTCTGAAGGAAAAGGCGTGGCAACCCTCCTAGGCATAGTACGCCTCTTTACGGATGTGTCCGTAAAACCTGGGGAGAACCCCTAAAGGGTTAGACAGCCGGCGTAGGCTCGCTTATTAAACTTGGCTGTGGCAAACCGATAGTGACTATGAATTTTTTATTTATCGCAGAGGCCCAGTCGGCAACTCCTTATCAATAAGAGAGTTATTCGGTATGGTAGAGAAACTCACAGCACATAATGCTTTTGTATGAACAGCGAAGGTGCAATCGGATGCACGCAGACCTCACAGGCTCGAATCATGGCCATACTAGAACATGCGCAGAAATAATCGTTTTTAATGTTGCACAAATAGCTGTCATTTTTTAGCATTTTACCTCTTTAAAATTACGAAAATGTATCTATATTTTGGGATAAAGGCATGGAATTTGAATCACATTTTTAGGGACGTAAGGGTTAAGATTTAATTTATTTAACTGATGTAATATTGCTTTGAATGGGGAGGGTAAGGTGAATACTTTAGTTACTCAAGGCTATTTAAACCCAGGCTCCCACGGTACCTTTCAAAATTACGTGGGCTACATTCAATCTATTCCCTTTCTCACTGCAGAAGAAGAAAAAGTTCTGTTTAAAAAATATCATGAAGAAAATGATATGCAGGCAGTTAAAGCCATCATTCTTTCCCATTTACGCTTTGTATACACCATAGCCAAAGGGTATAAAGGCTACGGATTACCTCTTGAAGATATGGTGCAAGAGGGCAATATTGGCTTAATGAAATCGGTCAAAAAGTTTGACCTTTCCTTTGAATGTCGTTTAGCAACCTACGCTGTACACTTTATCAAAGCGGAAATTCATGAGTATATTTTAAACAACTGGAAGCTGGTAAAGGTCGCCACTTCAAAAGCAAAGCGAAAACTATTTTTTAATTTACGCAAATTCAAACAATCCTGGAATTGGTTAACCCACGATGAAGCCAGCGCCATCGCGGACGAACTTAATGTGGATAAAGCTACCGTACTAGAAATGGAATCACGGTTACATTCGCAGGATCATTATCTGGGCGTGCAGATCTATGACGAAGACGAAGAAGGGTATTCGCTTAACAAGACAACCGCACTCGCTTTAACCGATCACCGCATGGAGCCGGCACGTCAAAATGAAAGTGATGACTGGTTATCCAAGCAATCCACGCAGCTACATTCTGCCTTACGCCGCCTCGATCAGCGCAGCCAGGAGATCATTCGTCAGCGTTATTTGGTGGATAGTGATCAACAGGCCAAACTGCAAGAATTAGGTGATCACTATGGCATTTCTGCCGAGCGAGTTCGCCAAATAGAAACGCGCGCGCTGCAAAAGTTAAAATCAATGCTAGATACAGAAATAGTGTTCGACGCTTAGAAAAGAAGGCTGGCCAGAGGGATAGATGGGCAAAGAGAGAAGGGGCGCGAGCATTACTTTTTGAGGTTTTACTGCCTCTATAGCCCCATCAATAAATGTATGTGTGGTGGCAAAAAAGGTTTGGGTTATATTGTTCAAAGCCGCTAGAATCAGATGAGATGCTCGCATTAAGTGTACACCTTAATTTCATCACCATTCTAAAACCCTTTTATTTTTTAACAGAAATTAGGGCTAAACTCTTTTGCCAATGTTGATAAACAAAGCAAGCGCAGCGGCCAAAAAAAAACAGTAAGGACGGGTTTATTTTTTAGAGCGGTGAGACCGCTAGCAGGCAAGCAAAAGAAACAAGTAGCAAAAAAGTGTATTGGTCTAACCTCGAGCTATAATAGGGAAATTCAGCCACATCCTGTAGCGCAAAAAAGCGCACCACCTGGTTTATAATGTAAGTAATTGAATAGTGAGAATGTACATGTTTGTATCCGATACAATAGTAGAAGTCCTTTTGCGCGGCACGGTGTTAACTACCCTCGCCATGCTGTGGGTTGTGTTACTGGTGCGGGTCAACGGTTTACGTTCGTTTTCAAAAATGACGAATTTCGACTTTGTGATGACCATAGCCGTGGGATCGCTGCTTGCCAACACTAGTCAGTCCACTTCTTGGGAAAGTTTTTTCCAATCACTCATTGCGTTAGCCAGTCTCTTTTTAGTGCAGTATTGTTCGGCTAGGTTGCGCAAGTCGTCAGATACCGCAGAATCGATTATGCAGAATCAGCCTGTTATATTGATGCTCGATGGAGAAATTCTTTACCCCGCACTGGAGAAGACGCGTGTCGCCGAGAGCGACCTATACGCTAAGCTCAGGGAAGCCAATGTTCTGGATGAAAAAGATGTCAGGGCGGTGGTATTGGAAACTACCGGAGACATTTCAGTCTTGCACGGCAGTACCTGTTCTAAAACGATCTTAAAAGGAACTAAGGTCGTTGGTTAGGTAAGCGAATTTGCATTGAAATTATCACCCATTAAAGTAACCGCTTAAACTGCACGGCACCTTTTTGTTGAGCTGAACCTCTGCTCGTTTCTATCTTCACCTCTGCATGATTGACTACCCCCTTACCGCATTCACAGGGCGACCTTACTGGTGTAAGAAATCGGTTGTTTTCCTGTTGTGGGTATCCCCTTCCAGCTCGCTGAGAGATATAGCAAACTAGGCATTATAGTTATCGTTTCCGCGCCGAACCTTTTTGGCGCGCACACTCCAGACTTATAATTGATCAGGGATATTTTTAATGTCTTCCAGCCACACAGTTGCCTCGGCATCACTTGGCGCACGCCAGTCACCCCGTGGCGATAGTGAACCCCCGGAGCCAACTTTGGGGCCATCAGGAAGGGCAGAGCGCTTAAACTGACTTATTTTGAAAAAGCGATAACAAAATACTTCCAGCCAGTGCTTGATATCCGCCAAGGTGTATTGATTACGATTTTCCGCTGGTACGGTACTAGGCCACTTACCTTCGCTCGCATCATGCCAAGCATGATAGGCTAAAAAGGCGACTTTAGAGGGACGAACGCCAAAGCGGGTTATCCAGTATAGGTTGAAGTCCTGTAACTCGTATGGGCCTACTTTATCTTCGGTTTTTTGAGACGGCTCTTCAGTATCGGATTTACCCGGGACTAATTCAGGTGAAATCTCGGTGTTGACGATATCTGTTAACACATCCCTTGTTGCCTGTGAAAATTCATCTCGCTCTGCAATCCAGCGAATAAGGTGTTGGATCAGGGTTTTTGGTACGCTGCAATTTACATTGTAGTGCGACATATGATCCCCCACACCATAGGTCATCCACCCTAACGCAATTTCTGATAAATCGCCCGTCCCCAATACTAATGCGTGGTTCTGTCCCGCTAATCTGAATAGATGCGATGTACGCTCGCCAGCCTGTACATTTTCGAAATTGACATCAAACACTTCCTTTCCTTCTGCATAGGGATGCTGAATATCCTTAAGCATTTGATCGCACGAGGGCTGAATATCGATTTCTCTGGATGTGACCCCTAAGCTCTCCATCAGGATATGAGCATTGTCCTTAGTTTTTTTGCTCGTCGCGTATGCCGGCATGGTATACGCCAATATATTCGCCCGTGGTAACCCCAATTGGTCCATGGTCTTTGCCGCCACGATTAACGCATGGGTGGAATCTAATCCACCCGATACGCCAATTACCAGCTTTTCAAAGCCTGAAGCTTTGAGGCGTTTGGCCAACCCATGAATTTGGATATTAAACGTTTCGTAACACCGCACATCTAAGTCCTCTGTCTTAGCTGGAACAAAAGGAAAGCGATTCGCCTGCCGCTGCAGGGGGAGGGCGGCGGTGGGGGGATTTAGGGTGAAATCAATCCGGCGTACTTGTGCCACTAAGTCTCGATAGGCAGTGACCGAATCGTGAAAGCTGGTCAATCGCATACGATCCTGGGCAAGGCGTTCAAGATCGACATCGGCAAGGAGTAAATCTGCCTGCGGCGTGAAACGGCCAGATTCAATCAATAATTCATCATTTTCGAAAATCATTCCATGACCGTCCCAGGCCAAGTCAGTAGTCGACTCTCCGGGGCCTGCGGCGGCATAAAGATAAGCGGCAACACAAGCGCCTGACTGGCGTGCACAAAGGTCGCGGCGATAACGCGCTTTATCCACCGTGATGTTGCTCGCAGACAGGTTCGTCAATATTGTCGCCCCAGCGAGTGCGGCATAAGTACTGGGCGGAATGGGTGTCCATAAATCTTCGCAAATTTCGGTGTGAATGCGTAAGTGTTCTACATCGGACGCGTTGAAAATGATATTGGCACCAAACGGCACCTTTTCACCCAACAGCGCAATTTCTTCTAATAAACAATCGCGACCGGAGCAAAACTGCCTTTTTTCATAAAATTCTCTATAGTTTGGCAGAAATGACTTAGGGATAACGCCTAATATACTCCCGTTATGAATAGCCAAGGCGCAATTGTAGAGGGCTCCTTCGATTTTCAAGGGCGCACCCACCAACAAAAATGAGGGGATTTTTTTCGAAGCCGACTTAATCTTATTAATCGCCGCTAAGCAATTGTCCAGCAACGCATCTTGATGAAACAGGTCGCCACAGGAGTAGGCGCTTATACAAAGTTCAGGAAATAAGCAAACCGCTGCATTATTCTTACCTGCCGATTTGGCCAGCGCAATTATCTGGTCACTGTTGTAATCGGGGGCGGCCACTTTAACTTCTGGAATACATACGGCCACCCGTACAAATCCGTGCGAATAAATATTATTAAAGGTTTGATCTTTCTTCACAATAAGCTTTCCAAATCTATTTCATCAGAACAGGGCGTTTTAGCCTTGCAGGTCTGCGTCAGCTGTTTAAGGGCGGTTTGTTTAGTTTCCTCGTCTTTACATACGATCAGGTCAGGAGGAATGATGAGATTAAACCGTCTCATGTACGCGTCCTGGGCGGTAAATTGAACACAAATGTCACCTGTCATCCCCGCTAAGATAAGCGTCTGCGCTTCCAGATGGTGTAATAAAATCTCCAGGGTGGTGCCATAAAACCCAGAGTGACGGGTTTTGATAACAAAATAGTCCTCTTCACCGGGTTTTAAAAGTTTAGCCACCGGCTCACCACGCACATTATCGTGCAAGGTGTGGTCGACTAACTGGCGAAAGTCAGATCGCCACTTACCGAAATTATCATTGACGTAGATGGTGGGAATAGCATTATCGGCCAGACGTTGTTTGAATCGTTTAAGGTTTCGCGCAGCATCCAGGGCTGGCTTGAGCATTCGCTCACCGTCGTCAAATTCTAAATCGTTAATCATGTCGATAATTAACAACACAAGTTTGCTTTTATCTGGAAAATCATCGGGTTTGTTAATTGGTTCTTCCCCCCTGTGCAGACGCCGATTGTTATCGAGGAGCTAACAAACAATTGCGTTTTTCAATGGCCCAAAAGCGTGTGAAATTGGTTATGACGCTTGAAGATAATCGGATCAGTATTGAGTTTGCTCCTGCGCTAATTTATTCACTTGGGGAGCGTATCGTATGGGGAGAATTGACCAATGCGAGTGAAAATTAAATTTTTGATAGATGTAAACATTTTGAAAATCGGCAGCATATGAACAGTTGGCAACCATTAAAACATGACGAGGAATAACACTATGCCCAGCAAAACCACAGTACTGTCAGAACTTTGCCATCTTGATTATGACGCAGTGGCGGCGTACGAAGCGACCTTAGAGAGAATAGAAGATGACACTCTAAAAAGAACGATTGCAGAATTTTGTAAGGATCACCGCGATCACATTACCAAATTGAACGAATTATTGCTTCAAAATGGCGAGAAAGAAGTTAACGGCACTGACCTTAAAAAATTTCTTACCAAGGGAAAAGTGGTGATTGCAGGGCTTATTAACGATAAAGCTATTCTTGAAGCCATGAATATGAACGAAAAAGTGACCGAAGAAGCCTATGAAAAAGCGTTGAAAAACGATGAGTTAACGGTGAGTGAACGGTCAGTGTTAGAAAAGCATTATGCTGATGAAAGACGTCATAAGCAATGGTTCTCAGAGATGGCTGATAAGAAGTAGCGGGTGGGTAAATTACTCGCCCCTAATTTTATAGTACTTTATTCAGGGGACACAGTGCGGGCTTTACTTTATAACATTGCATGGAGCTGTATTTGCTCATCTACGAATGCCATGTTTGATAGTAATGCCCCGTAGTGTGATAGTAAATGCCAGCGCTCCCTGCTGGCATCGTACTTTATTCAATTACAATAAACAGTGAGCCGCCTTGGCGTTCCACTCGCAAAAGAACAGTAGAACGACTCCTTGCCAGCGCTTGATTCAACTCTTTCAAATTTTTCACCCGTTGCTGGTTTACCGAAACAATTAAATCGCCTGGCCTCAAACCACTGTAAGCGGCCGTACTGTTGGGCGCGACGTGAATAACCCGAACCCCGGAATTATCCCCTTCAGCCTGAAGTTGGACCCCACTCAATAACTTATGCTGTGTCTTTGAGGTGACGGAAACCTCGTCAGGAGACTGGACTTTGACGTCAACGTTCAATTCACGCCCGTCACGTAACAGCGCCACTCTAGCTTTCTGACCGATAGCTTTCATCCCTATCTGACTACGCAGGATGCCCGTGGAAGTGGTGGGCTTGCCATCTATCGCAATGATCACATCCCCTGTTCTTAGCCCTGCTCTAAAGGCAGGGGAATCTTCTACTACTTGGGTAATTAACACGCCGGTACGTCCGTTCTCCAATTTGAAGGCTTCACGTAAATTTGGGGTGATATCCTGAATGCCTATACCAATCTGGCCGCGTTTTACCTCCCCGCTATCAACAATCTGTAACATACTGGCATACGCCATGTTAGCGGGTATGGCGAAGCCTATGCCCACATTGCCTCCAGCAGGCGAGATAATGGCGGTATTGATGCCCACCAATTCGCCAGCTAGGTTGACTAATGCGCCGCCTGAATTTCCGGGGTTGATGGAGGCGTCTGTTTGAATAAAGTTTTCATACCCTTCGATGCCTAATCCTGTTCTGCCCAGAGCACTAATGACCCCGGTAGTGACGGTTTGGCCAAGCCCAAAGGGATTGCCGATCGCTACCACAAAGTCCCCCACTTCCATCACATCAGAATCGGCAAACTTGACCGCCTTCAGATTGGACGCCTCTACCTCTAAAATGGCAATATCCAGCTCGCTGTCAACACCCAACACTTCAGCGATAAAATCACGCCCGTCAGAAAGGGAGACCAATACTTCATCCGCTCCCTTTATGACATGATGGTTGGTCATAATATAGCCATGTTCAGCATCTACAATGACCCCTGATCCCGCGCTTTGTTGTCTTTTTAGCGGGCGTTGTTCATAGTATCTGGGATCAGGAAGATTAAAGAAACGGCGAAAAAACGGATCGTTCAGCAATGGATTTTGGGTATATTTTTGTTTTGAATAGGTGGATATATTGACCACAGCCGGATTGACTTCCTTTATCATGGGCGATAGCGAAGGAAAAGGTTTGCCGTCAGGGGTTATATTAGGCAGTGCCGCCAGAGCTGTACTTATTGTTAGAGCATATAAAAAGATGGTGATGAATAGTTGTCTGTTCATGGCTGATCCCTCTTACCGGGTATACAACATGTACCTACCTGAGCTGCAAAAATTGAATAAGAAAGGGGCGAATACCTACATTCGCCCCCGAAGCTTAGTTACGCAACTTTTTCAGCTTTCTCCTTGCCCTTCTCATTTTCCTTGTCCTTATCGGACTTATGTTGAAGGATATTACTACCACCGTTAATCGAGATAGTTCTAGGCTTCATCGCCTCAGGGATTTCCTTGACTAGTTCAATAGTAAGCAAGCCGTTAGATAAGTCGGCACCGGTTACTTCTACGTAGTCTGCCAGGTTAAATTTGCGCTCGAAAGAACGGTTAGCAATACCTTGATATAGATATTTACTTTCGTCTTTAGCCTCCTTATTACCTTTAACTGTGAGGACGCCTTTTTCAACTTGTAACTCAAGGTCGTCCTGAGAGAATCCAGCTACCGCCACGGTAATAGCGTACTTATTTTCATCTAACACTTCGATGTTGTAGGGGGGGTAGCCACCAGAAGTTGAATCGCCGGTCAACGCACTGTTAATTAGCGATGCAAAACGGTCAAATCCCACACTGTTTCGATATAGTGGTGATAAATCAATTGTATTCATGGTTATATCCTCCATTGAAGCAATATAAATAAAAAACAATTAATTTCGAAAGGCTCTGGATAGACATCCTTTCACTGTATTTTTTAGGGTTTGGAAAAAGAGATTTCAAGAGCAAAAAAATAAAATTTTTTTATAATTTTATTACTACCAGGAATAAAAAAGAGCACGTGCTGTTCACGGTGCTCTTTGAGTAATCCATCGCTTCCTCTATTCGTTTTCGCTAGACATCTGTGAAAGATATAGGATGTGCTTGCGTACCGAAATGAGGCTAAGGAATATGCGCAAGTGAAGCTTTAATTTCTTCTGCAGTAGGTTTAAGTTGGGCTTTTCCCTTTTTCTGACGCTGCATACCTAACCAATACATCAAAGAAGAGGTGATAAACAAAGTAGATGAGGTGCCAATCACCACAGCAAACACCATAGGCAACGCGAAGCTTTCCACAGCAGTACCGCCAAGCCATGCCATCGGCAGCAACGCCAGTAAAGTAGTTAGCGATGTAAACACGGTGCGACTGAGGGTGCTGTTAACTGCTTGATTAATGATAACAGACAAAGGTTTACTTGCATCCAGCCGCAGAAGTTCCCGAATACGATCAAGTACCACCACTTTGTCGTTAATGGAATAGCCGATAAGTGCCAATAAGGCGGCCACTGCGGTCAGATTAAACTCTACCCCACTCACGACAAAAAATCCGATGGTTTTGGTTAAATCCAGGATCACTGTCAATAAAGCGGCCATGGCAAAATGGGTCTCGAATCTTATCCATAGATAAACTAGCATTCCAGCGCCCGCAATCAGCAAGGCGAGAATAGACAACTCGGTAAAACCATCGCTGACTTTGGGCCCCACCATGTCGACTTTTAAAAATGTAACTTCATTATCTGTCAGTGAAATAACTTGTTTCAGCTGTTCAATTTGTGCAGCGTTATTATGTTTGGCTCCTTGCGCAGCATTATCAGCACTAATAGGAGCGCGCAACAGATAACGATGTTGATCGCCGTATTCCTGAATCGCTATATGACTAAAACCCTCGTCTTGGGTGACCTGTCTAAGTTCGTCGATGGACAAGTTGGGGGCTGTGACTTCGATTATTGTGCCGCCGGTAAAGTCGACGCCGTACTCTAATCCCGGCTTGATAAACAGCGCGATGGATACCACTGTGAGCACCACTGAAATAAAAAATGCGATCTTACGTTTTGCTATAAAGTTGAAACCAACGAGCTTGTCACTGAGTCGTAGCAAAGGCGAGGTAAAATCTAATGGCGTGTATTCGCGTGCGGACACCTGTTTAGCCTTGGCGACCTTAAGCATTATCATTTTGGTAAGCGCCACGGCGGTAAATACCGATGACACGATCCCAAGTGCAATGGTAATGGCGAAGCCTTTAACCGGCCCGCTACCAAACATAAACAGTAAGCTTACCGCAATCAGAGTGGTAAAGTTAGAATCGACAATGGTGGCTAACGCTTTGGCAAAACCGACTTCAATAGCACTGACGGGCGGCCGGCCTTTTTTGCTTTCTTCGCGAATACGTTCATTTACAAGGATATTGGCATCGACGGCCATCCCCATGGTTAGAATTAATCCTGCTATACCGGGTAAGGTTAGGGTGGCATCAAATAGGGTCAGCGCTCCAAACAATAGCGCCATATTGATACACAGCGCAAAACTGGCAATGGCCCCCCATCTACCATAAATAGCTACCATACACATTAATACCAGAACCGCGCCCGCCACACCACTTTGGATACCTGCTTGAATAGCGTCACCGCCTAAATCGGGCCCAACTGTGCGTTCTTCAATAATGGAAAGTGGGATTGGCAAGGCACCGGTGCGCAGCATCAATGCGGTATTACTCGCTTCAGGCAATGTGAAATTACCCGTGATCTCACCGCGGCCCCCAGGAATTGTGCTATTAATAACGGGGGCTGTAATCACCTTATCGTCTAGCACAATGGCTAATACCCGGCCGATGTTGTCGCGAGTCATGGCGGCAAACTGCTTGGCGCCAGCACTATCCAGTCTAAAGGTGACCACGGGCTGGCCGGTTTCACTACTTAGTTCGCCCGCCGCATCGGTAATATGTTCACCTTTTAAAGCGACTTTTTGTTCAAGACGGTAAAGGTTGCCAGCTTCGTCTATTCTGGTCATCGACGGGCCTGAGCGACTGTCAGCCTGCCAATGGAAAGTCATCTGCGCAGTAGTTCCCAACAAACGTTTTACAGACGCAGGATCAGACACGCCAGGCATCTGCACTAAAATAGCCTCTTTCCCCTGCAAGGTGACGGTGGGCTCCGTCAGTCCGGTTTCGTTTAGTCGTTTACGAACAATCTCTACACTTCTTCCCAGCGCATCCTTAAGCAATTGTTTAGTGTATTGCTCGTCCAATGTCAGCGTCACTGTGTGCTGCTTTATCTTGACATCAAGTGCACTGCCACCAGAGGGCTGCGCAGAGACAGAGAAGGCGGCTGCGGCGATCTTTCTGGCATCTATTTCATCGCGGAATGTAAACACCCGCTGGTGCTCGCCATCCTTGTTATTCACTATGTGGCTGTCGGAATAGCGGATATTTTGGGCGCGCAATTCGCTGAATAAGTCGGCTGCCAAACTGTCTAATTGTTTAGCAAGGAGTTCGTGAGTGTCGGCGGCCAGCAAAAGATGGGAGCCGCCTTGTAAATCTAACCCTAACAATAAGGTATTGGAGGTATACCAGTCAGGTAGCTGTTGTTTCAGCGATTGAGGCAAAATATTGGGAGCAGCGCTAAACAGCCCCAGTAATACAATGAGTACGTATACAAAACCACGCAATGAAAATCGCGCCATTTTTTTAATTCCTAAACAAAGAAGGGGTAAGGCGAAAATATGCACCTGCACATTGACACCGATTAATTGTGCTTAGGGCAGAAGAATGGGTGGGCCGCGAGGGATAGGACGATAGTGTTTTTGTATATGGCCGTGGAGCAATGCCTCCAACGCGAGTGTTGAAACCACGGTAGTCGCTTGTACTAAAGCCCACGGAGGTATTAGATCGGGTGTATCGGCCTGTTCAATCCCATCCAGCGTGGTGCCCGTCCAACGAAGGGAGTGACTTTTACTTGTGTAGTTATACTGGACTACCGGAGAAGATTTAGAAAATGCTGGCTGCTCAGACACATTATCAGTGGCAAAACTGGCATTCATAATAAGACACGAGAACACCCACGCCATAAATACTGGCATAAAACACGACATTTTCTCACGCAAATTCATCGGGTTCACAGTAGTCATTCTATCATCAGGCCAGGTGCAGGACAGAAGTGATCTCATAGGGGGCGACACTACAAATATGATGCTGAAACGGTAAAATAACAAGCGCCTGAGCAAGAATATTTTTTATTGATTTGGTTTAGCTTTTGGGTACAAAAAATAAAGTACATCCAGCCATATATAGAGCTGTGTAAAGGGCTTTTAAAAGCTTACAGAAAAGGTGATGGCAGCGTTGCGTTCTCTGAGATGGTAACGAGTCCGAACGCTTTATACTTGTTCGCTATCTCATGTAGCTGTTCCGTCTGGTTAATCGACTTCAAGCCGGCTAACCTTATAGCCAGTTGTGAATTAGAAGTAGATAGCTTCATTTTCAATATTTTGGTTGGCAAATAGACTGTTCAATATGAACAGAAAAGGACAAAACATGAGAGCAATGATTGTTGAGCAGTACGGTGATAACGGTGAATTTGTGCAGGCCGACGTGCCCAAACCAGAGGTAACTGCTAACCACATATTGGTGCGTATTGCAGCCTCGAGTGTGAACCCAGTGGATACCAAGATTCGAGCAAATGGTGCTAGCCTGCCTTTTGCGCCAAAGCTTCCGGCGATATTGGGCATGGACTTTGCCGGCACAGTGGAAGCCGTAGGCGAAGGAGTAACAGAGTTTAGCGTGGGCGATGCAGTCTACGGTTGCGCCGGTGGCCTGGGTGATTTGCAAGGCACGCTCGCAGAATTCATTAATGCGGATGTGCGTCTGGTGGCAAAAAAGCCAGCCAATTTAAGTATGCGCGAAGCGGCCGCACTACCGTTAGTAAGTATCACCGCATACGAAGGCTTAACGCGCGCAGGCATGACCGCAGGGCAAAAGGTGCTGGTACATGGCGGCAGTGGCGGTGTCGGCCATATCGCATTACAGCTCGCGAAAGCATGGGGGGCAGAAGTGTATGCCAGCGCAGGCAGCCAGGAAAAACTCGACCTGATCCGCGAACTGGGTGCTTCCCCAATAAACTATAAAACCGAGTCGGTATCGGATTACGTGGATGCCCACACCGATGGAAAAGGGTTTGACGTGGTATTTGACTCGGTAGGCAGTGAAAACATTGCACCATCGCTGGAGGCGGCAACGCTCAATGGTCAAATTGCTACCACAGTGTCAACGGTCGAAGTCGACCTGTCTCAAGCACATCTGAAGGGCTTATCCCTCCATGTGGTATTTATGCTGATCCCCATGATCCACAATGTGGGCCGAGAAGCCCACGCCATCATCCTAGAAGAAGTAGCTAAACTCGCTGAAAGCGGCAAGCTCAAGCCCGTGCTGGATGAAAACCGCTATTCATTGGCTGAAGTGGGCAAGGCGCATTCACGTTTGTTAAGTGGCGAAGGTATGGGTAAGGTGGTGATTGATAATGAGTAATTGAAAACCCAGTTGTCTTTGAAAGGTGACTCGATAGCATTACCGCAAGATATGTATTACTTGGTTGAGAAAAGGCTGACTCAGCTTAAATCTAGTCATGAATATTCTAACATTTACTCCTATCTACGAGGTGAGGAACAGGTCATCGAACACACTTTGATGGACATTGGGTTGTATTGCATCAAAACAGAGAAGCGACGATGAACTATGTTATAAAAAATGGGGAGTTTTTTAGGTACTTTACTTGTAGACGAATACTACATTATTCTGACTTTTTTCAGCTCTCATGGCTTAAAAAAACAACGAGCAGTCCACCAATAATTTATCATCAAACCATTCAAAAGTGGATAAGACAAGGTCAAAATTGGAGAGCTAAATAACCTAATGTTCTCCTCATTATAGGGCCATTAAACCCCAATAGTGGAGGGTAGTAAATTTAAAAAAATTTCGTAAAAAAGGAAGTGGTGGCCCCACCCTGACTTGAACAGGGGACCTGCCGATTCTGGGCTTCCACCGCTTTCGCGGAGGCATGGACTATATCATCACCTTCGACTTATTTCGTTAAGGTGCCGGGCGCTAATAGTGTATTACACAGCAGGAACGTGCTGAACCACTTAGTCTCTGAACCTTCTCCTCACGCCTGAAGAGCTTGGCTGCTGATTGGCTTACGATCACTCGCTTAGCTTTCCAGCAATTCACCCGGTTTTCCATCAAACATTTCTGCTTGTGGTCACAATTTCAGTTTATGAGTCGGATGCTCTAACCAACTGAGCTATGGGGCCTTCCTTTTTTGATTTACTTGCGCGGCTGCACAACTTTATGTAAATCGGGCGGTATTATATGGGCATTTTTTTAAGATGTCATTACTTCTATTGACTCAAACGTTTTAACTGGCTGCTTTTTAACCCAATAGCTAAAAATGAGAAGTTATTTATGAGGCAAGTGCCAGTATCCAGTTGAATAATCTTAGTGAAGAAAGCTGATATTGTTGCGAGTCACAGGTACAGCGTGCAATCAATCTTGTGAAAAAAATTGCATAACGTGCTTTAAAATTTGCTGACATTTCAACAAAAAAGACTGGATATGCTTCGATAAATCCGAAAACCACGGCAAAATAATCCTGCGCGTCTGGTATCGTTAAAAGGTCATAATTCGTAGATATCTCTGGCCCACGAAACGAGGTGCCGGCAAAATAATTTCTATTAAAACCGGAAATTTCCGATAACCACGCTTTTCAAAATTTTCCTGATAATCCTTCCCGAATTTAAAATTATTAGGAAATATACAGATGAAAAAGAACACAATTACTATCGCATTAGCACTTACCACTACCACCACTTTTGCTACAGATTTACAACCTAATGGTGCGCGCTTTGCTGCGCAAGGCAGTACCATGGTCAGCGCTGCCAAAGACAGCTTCGCGGTGATGGTTAATCCCGCCAATTTGCTAACACATTCTGACTCAGAGTGGGTAGGCGAGGCTGCATTAAACTTCATTCAGCGGGATAGCAGTTCGGCTGTTGAACAAGACCCAATTAATATGCTTGGTGGGTTCGTTGCGAAAGGCAACTTGATGGCAGGATTGGTCTACAGTGGAACCGCTGGTTCTGAAAGTGCACCTTACGATCCTGCCAATCAGCTGGGGTTAGAAACTTCACAAAGCGCTATCGCAATAGCTTATGGAAATGAACTTAAAGAGGGAGATGTATTCACCTATGGTGCAGGAGTCGTACTTAATATAATTGACCTGAAGCCTTCGCAAAGCCCTGCATTCTTTGGCTCAGGTTACACCGCTTCATTAAAAGCTGGGTTAAATCAGGATATATCCCTTGCGCAGCAGGCAATATTGTTTTCGGTTGATTTCGGTGCTGCGTACAGTAATGAAATCGAACCAGATGACGTCAAACAACCCGAGTTCACACTAAGGCCGGAGATTATCCGTTATGGTATTACTACTCATATTACGCACCTAAACAGTTCGTTAAGTTGGGATTTAGCGCTAACCGCTGAACGGGTATCTATTACACAGACAAAGGACACTATTTTTCCTATCTATTCGGCCGGTTCTGAAACTCGGCTGGGGAGTGAGCTGTTATTGATCAATCCAATGTCACTCTCGGGCGATTTTGCACTCAGGGCAGGGATGCGTTATTTCGATGAAGAACAAACCCGTGAATTATTCAGCGGTGGATTAGGCTGGACTTCTGGTAGCTGGTCGTTGGATTTCTCAGCCGCAGAAGACGCGTTTACGGAAAACGCAATGATATACAACGCCTCTGTTACTTATTTGTTTTAATCGGAGGTAAGAATGATAAGAGCCATTTGTTTTGTTTTACTATTCGCTTATCTGCCAGCATCAAGCGCCTCCTCGGGTGACGAGAAGGCGCTTGCGCTGTATTTAAACGCTGAGGAAGCTTTTAATAGTGGAAATTTAGTCGAGGCAAGAGAATTTGCCACAGCAGCAATCGAGTTAAAGCAAACAGATGGTATTGCGCAAATTAATGTACGTAAAACATTTAAAATTAATCGGGTTGGTCGTCAACGTCACACCACCGAGCAGGTTGTTTTTGATAAAGAAGAATATTATCCAAATAAGTTACTTTCAGAGATCGAGCGCACACGTATTCAACGCGTCGCAAGAGCGCAACTATTAGAAAAAAGAAGTGCTCCACCAAAGCTCGCGCTTACCTATTCGCATATTGTTGATGAAGATAACGACAATACCTTGTCTGGGCTAGAAAAAGTTCGTTTAACATTTGAGCTTACCAATGTCGGGCAAGGTGTGGCTGAAGATGTCACAACGGTAATCAGCCTTCCAGGAATCGAAATCGAGCAAAAAGAACTAACGATGCGTATCGGTGAACTGTTGCCGGGCCAACGCACCCAATTTACTCACAAAATGCAGTTGCCTCAAAAGGTGTCATCGCGTTTTCAGGCATTTTTTGTATCCGCTTCTGAAAAAGATGGGTTAGGAGAGCTTGATAACGTACGCATTCCTGTAAACGCACAAAATTGGTTGGCCCCCGTTTTAAAAACCCAACTACTCGCAGAGCACAGCGATCCCTTACAACCACAAAGGCCATCTGTATTGCGTTACAGGGTTACCAACGTTGGAAAGGGAACGGCCAGAGATGTCAATCTGTCACTCAATTTCGGTAACGTACAAAGCTTCCATATATTGGATGATATCGACCTGAAATCTATCAGCCAGTTAAAAGTGGGGGAAAGCCGAGATATCACCTTCAAAGTGCAAGCTGAAAAAGATATTTTTAGCCAACTTGAATCACTACTTTTTTTGGATTACGCCACCAGAGGCATTGCGCGCTCAAGTATTCCGTTAGAGCTTACCGACAAATCGCTCACATCGTCATCATCGGCATTAACTCAATGGCTGGCGAAACGTGCTTCTCGAAAAACAAAGCGTGCAAAATTACAAAACAGAGCAGAAGCCGCTGTGCTTACTACTATGCAAAAACCAGCCACAGGGCGGCTCAATAATACATTGATAGCCAGTCAAATATTTACTGACGCAATGGGTGTCAGTGAAACAAACGTGCAGCAAAGAACGATCACCGGCAAATCTCAATGGTATGCCTATTTTACTCAGGAACTCACAAACAGGCTTGTCAACAAGGGCAGCGAACAGTTTTATTTGCATTTGAGTGTGGAAAAGGTAGTTAACACAAAAAACCGTATTCATTTGCAAATGCGGAATAGCACCGGCAGTGAGTACCAAATTCCACTGACCGACCTTTACGCGCATCTGGCGCAATTGCCGGTAGCAAATGTGGTGTTGTTCCTTGAAGCGCCATTTTTACAGTCTGAGGCAAGTCCTGTCTTGATCATACAAACATTTCCGATGCCACCGCCAAAAGTGCGCGTGTTTGCATCTGCTATGAAAGGGAGCGACGCTCTTGCTGATAGCTTTACTGGCGCAGGTCTTTTTACCGCAATGATTTTGGAAGGGTTGCAAGGTGAGGCCGATCAAAACAATGACGCGGTCACAACAACTGAAGAACTTCACCAATGGCTGTCAAATAGCATCCCCTATGCGACATCACTTAATAATCAGCAAGCGCAATACCCAGTTTATTCTGGAAGCCATGCCCTGCTAAACACATTTGATAAATAGGAAAATAATTAATGAAATATCTGTTCGCTGCAACCATCAGCATGTTTGTTATTTATGGTCAATCTGCAAGGGCCGAGGATTGTGCAAAAAGCCCTTATACACCTGCAGCAGGGCAGGTGATGGTTTCTGCGTTTGCAAAAACAGAAGCGGAGTCCGTTGAACTAGCAAGAATGAATTTAAGTGCGCAAATCGCAGATAGCCATGTCACAGCGCAATATATTTCTACGCAAACTAATGATGCGCTACAACTATATGATTCAGCAGCCATCGCTTACCAAAAAACGCTGGTAAAGCAACGGCTCTCAATTCACTCAACGGTTTGTCGTGGTGGCGTTAAAACGTGGGCGATTTACGATACGCGAAGCGCTTCCAGCAAGATTGCCAATTACCTTGCTGCCACAAAGCAGCGCTTAAGCATACCCCATTATCTTGGCGGACTTGCCAGCATCGCCCTCCCAGCGCACTACGCGCAATCAAGTCCAGTGTTAAGTGCTAATGCCGATGCGTTACTTGTACAAATTAACCATGAGCAATTCGTTCTGAGTGAAACAGATGTAGCGGAAATTGTTACCCCACCCGAACTTAATGGGTTAGGTATTACGGCCCGACATACGGCAAAGCCCTTTATTTTGAAACAATTAACGACGCTACATTCTACTGATATCGATGCATTTTATTGCACCGACACCGGACGATGTTTTCTTCTTTATTCAGGCGCCATTAATGCAGACAAGCCACTTGAGGTTGCAAAAGCACGGTTTGATCAACCAACCCGAGGGCACATTGTTATGGTTACAAGAGATACATTAGCCGATGCTAGTACCAACACTCCCTATCAGCTTTATATCGCGCTTCTGCGCCAAAGCGAAAGCATACCAGAACAAATATCCTGGCTACCAATAAACAGTTAATAACTTCACGAATGATTTTTCAAATTAGCGGAAATTTCCGTAAAGCATCAAATTCAATTTTTCCTGCATCATAAGCACGTAAACTAATTAAAGGAAAAATATTGATGAAAAATACAAATACTAAATTAACCATTGCAGCAGTTGTCACCACATTTTTAGGCGCGGGGTGTGCGAGTAACCCTGAAATTGTCACTAAGTTTGAACCCGGGAGCTGCCGCTTCGACCAAGGGCAAGAGCAAGCGCCAGATTGGTACTGTGCACCAGACAGGTTATTCGATCAGGACTTCGTGTATAAACGAGGGGTAGGCGATGGCACCATTCAAGATCTAAATCTACGCTACACTGCCGCCATACAAAACGCGCGCGTGTCGCTGGCGCGATCAGTCAATCAACACGTTCTGGATGATTTTAACCAGCGTGCAGAGTCGGTAATAACAGACGGTAACCGGCGGGAAAAAATAGCAACCGAAGTGGTGTCAAACATCAAGACTGACATCGATTTGCCGCCAACTGAAAAAGAAGCGGAGGTATACGATGCGAAGGGAAATCTGCATGTATTAATGCGCGTAAACGCAGGCGAATTGAACGAGCGCATGGAAGAAAAGCGCAAACAACTTATGCAACATTTCTACGCCAAGCTTGAAGCTATGGAAAAACAACCAGCGAACAATACCGCTGAACACGATAAGGAGCCGGTGACGATGCTTGAAATGCTAGACCAGTCAATCGCTAAATAACAAGTTTATAAACGGTAGCTACGGATAGCTAGCCGGTTCATAGAAAAGGATTTCGCTCTCACCCTAAGTTAAAACCATATTGACTAAGTAGCGTAAAGCCGTATGCTTTGCTGCTCAAAAATAACAACAATACATACAGACAATTGCTCACACAGCGGTAGGCAAGTAAGGAACCACAATGAATCAAAATACCCCTAAGCAAGCCCAGTTTTGGTTTGTCAGTCGACATCAAGGAGCGGCGGATTGGATCAAGCAACAAGGGGTTCACATTGATCATTTTGTTCAGCACCTGCCAGACAATTCATCGCTTCACGCAGGTGATGTGGTCATCGGCTCTTTACCGCCAGCCAAAATAAACGAACTAAACCGCAATGGCATACGTTTTTTCCAGCTCGATGTGGACCTGCAAGAAAATGAACGAGGAAATGAGCTCAATGCGGATGACTTAATTCTTAACAATGCTCGATTAACGGAATATACATCACAACGTTTCAGTTCAACAAACGGTTGCGAAGTGATAAAAGGTTTACAACAGCAACAACGGCAAAGTGCACCTGCTACCCATTGCTTTATTGTTGTTTCAACCTTTCAAAATGCCGCCAATTTACCGTTAATTTTAGAGCATGCTTCGACGAACGATGAACTGTTACTCTTGTTTACTCAACAAGTGAAAGTGCAAACAGAGCGTTTACAAGAAGTGTTAGCCAGGCACGGCTATAGTAATGTACACACTTTGCCTGTGCCCGACTCCTATAAAATGCTTCGAGAGCATCTACTCAATAAGTTAGCGCAAATTAATGCGCGACAACTCTGCTTTATTGGCAATGGTGGGCCAAAGCCTTTATCACAAGCCATAGAAGACAGTGTTCGACACTTACCCCACACCACGTATTACTGTGAGCAACAACCCTATTACCAAACATATAACGGTTCTATTTTTGAAGCAGCGGGGCCACAGTATTTTGCCGCTGAAAAATTAAGTCTGGAAGACATTCTGCGTCTGCAGGGCTTCACCATGGAGGGGGTAAAAGATAAAGGTGTACAAATCTGGCCGGCAAATGCCGCACCCTCGGTTAAAAGCCAGTATGGCATCGATAAAAATGTGACTGGCAACGCACATAGCGTAAATTTTATAAAAAATCACATAAAAGAACAAAAAGCCTTACCCTGGTATGAAACAAAAACGTTGTCACCAAGTTTTTATCAGCAGTGGCAGGCTAAGGTGCAAAGCCTGCTGGACTTTTTAATACAAGCAATAAATGAATATCAAAACTTCACTATTACCGCCTTGCCTGTGTCCGAAGCCTTTGATAAATATCTGTTTGACGCGTTCAGCCGGGTCGGTTTGCATAAACCGGAGTATGCTTACTTCACTCTTGATGAGTGGATGAAAAAATCAAAGCACCAGTTAGATTTATTAACCAAAGCGATCATCAGTCAGCTCAGTACACAGTTTCATGAATTGGGGCTTGAACACCTTGTGCAAACCGTTAACTCTAATAGAGCTGAACTTTTAAAAAAACTGCAGTCTTGTGATCAACTCACTCAGCTTCTTGGCAGTTACCAAAATGAATTAAAAAAGCGCAGAAAAAAAGGTTATCCCGAACATAAGCTAACATTCAGTATGGGGTTTGCCATGGAAGACATTGTCACGCAACGGGTATATCACTTTTTAAAAGCCAACGAAGCGTTAGCAAAAAAAGTACTTAACTCTGCATGGGTTGGTGTACGTTCCATGCCTTCATCGCCAGATGCCCGTAAACTGGTTACGGCTGAATTTGATATTCTGTTAGTTACCAAACACGCATCGCTGATTCATCTGGAATGTAAAGCCGCCGCATCTACGGTTAAGGATTTATCAGCAAGGCTTACTACCATACAGCAAGCCTCGTCTTCATTGGCAAAAATGTATGTGGTCGCGCCGCATTATACCGACTTTCCAGACGCTTCCTGGACAGCGATGCATCAACGTCTTGCCGAGCAGCAGCGGCAAACTCGAGGGCAGGACTTTATACCGTTCACCTTACCGGACCAGCCCGAGCGCTTTGCAGAACATGACGAAGCAGCGGTGCCAACATTTGAGCTAAGTCTCGAAAAACTACTTAAATCAATGCTGATTAACTAAAGGCGGAAATTTCCGTAAGCTAGTAAAAAAGTAAAAGTGCTTACACTGATTAGGTATTTAAAAATTAACTAATCAGGAGCACTTATGCTTAATACACTATTTAAAAAAATTCGTTCTACCTTCTTTCGTTCAGCGGCCCAGAGCGCCCCAAAAGCTGAACACATTTTTACCCCCGTTCTGCGGGCTGTTAGCCAAAGCCGCGGTCAGCTGGTGGCTGTGCCAAAACAACATAGCCTTAACGCAAAGCAGGTTCACTCGCTTTTTACCTGGCTGGGGTACGCAGTATCGCCCGCTAAGTATTGCAATGGCTTTCTGATCCAAAAAAACGGCGACACGGCACTGGTGTGTCTGGCACTTAACCCTACAAATAGCGCAAGAAGAAAAGGGCTCGGTGAAAACGATATTAAGGCCGCAAGTGAAATAGCAAAACTGGAAGGAATAGGGCAAATACTGTTAGCAACAGGCGGCAGTTACCATCAAAATGCCGTAAAACAGGCAAGAGGCGTGGGCATGGTGCTACTGGATGGGATCAGTTTGACCAGAATGTTGATGGCACATCGCCCACAAGGGGCTGTTGCAGCGACAGGAGCAAAAGTTTATGCATGTTGATATTGCAGGCAACGACATGTGCTTAACATTAACACAGCATAATGTGATGAAAATTGCGCAAACTACCGGGGGATCGAGAACGCTGCCAGTAGACAGTATCTCTGGCTTGCAAATAAGCCAGAACACATTAGTGGACATACAATTAATCACGGTATTACTGAGTAACCAATGCGATATTGTTGTGCAAAATAAAAAATCCCACCCCATAACGCTATCGGCTTTTAATCCAATGGGCGGTAGTGCAAAACTACGGGTAGTTTGGATGAACTGCCTTGCTGATAATGCATGTAAAATGGCCATAGCGAAAAAACTCGTTGCAGCGAAATGGCATAGCCAGCGTCACACCATTGCCAGGCTCAATGGCAATAACGTTACAATGGATACATTAGCAGTATTATCACCAACGAACCCATTTGATAACACCGAGCTTTCCATCACCTCATTGCTGGGTATAGAAGGGGCGCTCAGCGTTAAATATTTTGCAGCGTTAAAACAGTATTTGCCGCCATGGTGTCACTTCGACAAGCGCCGGCGACGCCCTGCCACCGACCCATTTAATGCACTGATTAGTCTCACTTACACATTGGCAACGGATGTGATCACCCGAACACTTATTGAAGCTGGGTTTGACCCTATTTTTGGCGCGCTACACACACCAGATGGTTATAGACCTTCACTTTCATGTGACCTTATCGAGCCCTATCGAGCATATTTGGATTACTGGGTAATCACGCAGTGTTTACCGCAGTTAACAGAGTCTCATTTTAATTATGTAAATGAAGACGGCAGCTGCAAACTCACTAAAGAAGGCAAACAAATCTATTACCAACAATGGGGAAAAAAACGAAAAACATTTAAGCAAGGGCTTGCAGCAAAAATTCTCATGCTTAAAAAACGGATGATAAACAATGCATAAAGCGACCTATTTAATTGCATACGACATCGCATCAACCCCAATACGGAATAAAGTATTTAAGCTTCTGAGTACCTCAGGGTTTGCTCTTCAGGCTTCAGTGTTCGTGATGTGGGATTATCGCCAAAATATGGTAGCAACAATAAATAAAATTAGTGAGGTGATTAACGAAAACGAAGATAAATGTTTGTGTGTTACGCTGAACAGTGCAGGCTATACACATAGTCAGGTGCCTGAATTTGCTGGCATTACCCTAACGCACTCCCAAGCGTTGGTTGATGTGTTACTTAATGGCTCGAACAAGAGCAATGAGAAAGTTGATCAGTGATTAAATGGGTGGTAAATTTGCCCGACATAGTGAGAAAATAGTCAACCATGCATAGATACTCAGAAAGTCAACGCGAATCAGAAAAATATTTTCTGTTCAATGAGTTTTTCAACTCTTTGAAAATATGGCTTTATTATTTGTTGTTGACGGTCAGAGGCTATGTGCCCCGACAGAGGGGATTAAGACTTATTGAGCCAGTGCGTCAGCCTGAGTATTCACGTCAGAGGCTATGTGCCCCGACAGAGGGGATTAAGACTTTGCCCATCCTTAGTAACAGTAGGCAGCGATATAGTCAGAGGCTATGTGCCCCGACAGAGGGGATTAAGACGCGCACTGATAGCGTCTCCCAGTGCGCCTAAACCGTCAGAGGCTATGTGCCCCGACAGAGGGGATTAAGACTCAGCGGCCTTCCACGTGCCATTTTGCTGATAGGTCAGAGGCTATGTGCCCCGACAGAGGGGATTAAGACTGTTAGGCATTTTAACTGGGTCGAAGGTGACTTTGTCAGAGGCTATGTGCCCCGACAGAGGGGATTAAGACGTAGACCGATGTATAAGGTTAATCTTATTTGCTGGGTCAGAGGCTATGTGCCCCGACAGAGGGGATTAAGACTTACGCATCTGTTCGAGTTGTTCACAGGTGTAAGTCAGAGGCTATGTGCCCCGACAGAGGGGATTAAGACGCAGGGTATCGGATATGAACAGCGCGAGTACGTTAGTCAGAGGCTATGTGCCCCGACAGAGGGGATTAAGACTCTTCGATAAAGATACCTTGTTTTTTCGTACTCAGTCAGAGGCTATGTGCCCCGACAGAGGGGATTAAGACCCAATAGATAAATTCAGGCAACACTATTGGCAATGTCAGAGGCTATGTGCCCCGACAGAGGGGATTAAGACTTCAACGCACGGATTGTGCGCAACGGCCAACAACGTCAGAGGCTATGTGCCCCGACAGAGGGGATTAAGACTAATAGCTATAGACGCTTTATTTTTTATGGCAAAGTCAGAGGCTATGTGCCCCGACAGAGGGGATTAAGACCAAGGTAACCCGCGCAACCTACGCGCGGTGCCTGCGTCAGAGGCTATGTGCCCCGACAGAGGGGATTAAGACCCACTGCCTTTGTGACCGTGGAAGCCAAGTAATAGTCAGAGGCTATGTGCCCCGACAGAGGGGATTAAGACGATAAACGCTATGCCACACTTTAATAAAGTTAACGTCAGAGGCTATGTGCCCCGACAGAGGGGATTAAGACTTACGCCGCGTGAATCTGGTTTTAGTATCTAGGTCAGAGGCTATGTGCCCCGACAGAGGGGATTAAGACTAGTTGCGGTTGTTTACCTGCATCCAGTATCTCTGTCAGAGGCTATGTGCCCCGACAGAGGGGATTAAGACGAAACGGGGCAGATGGTGCGCGTCGAGCGTGACCGTCAGAGGCTATGTGCCCCGACAGAGGGGATTAAGACTAACGGACAAAAAGTAACCAGCAAATAAGCTTAAGTCAGAGGCTATGTGCCCCGACAGAGGGGATTAAGACAAATTGGTCAACAGTATTTATCAAGCGACCGCTAGGTCAGAGGCTATGTGCCCCGACAGAGGGGATTAAGACTTCAAGCGGTTCATTGTTGACCGTGCCAAAAAAGTCAGAGGCTATGTGCCCCGACAGAGGGGATTAAGACGGTTAGCATGTGCTGCAGTTTACGTTGTGCATAGGTCAGAGGCTATGTGCCCCGACAGAGGGGATTAAGACAAATCTTGGTCATCTAGTACATTTTCCAACCTCAGTCAGAAGCTATGTGCCCCGACAGAGGGGATTAAGACAGTAGGCTTTAATCGAGGCGGGGAACCGCATATGGTCAGAGGCTATGTGCCCCGACAGAGGGGATTAAGACCGAATAAATTCAGCATCATTTTCAATAGCGTTAAGTCAGAGGCTATGTGCCCCGACAGAGGGGATTAAGACATATGGGTTATATGTAGCGCAAATGAAGCTATCGTCAGAGGCTATGTGCCCCGACAGAGGGGATTAAGACCAACATAATCCTCAACATATTCCAGAATCGGCGTCAGAGGCTATGTGCCCTGACAGAGGGGATTAAGACTCATCCTCGTCCACTTTTGCTCGTTGGTGGCTTTGTCAGAGGCTATGTGCCCCGACAGAGGGGATTAAGACTTTATTATCTTTACGTTTGTCTTCGCATACTTAAGTCAGAGGCTATGTGCCCCGACAGAGGGGATTAAGACTTAATTTTTCTACGATACTCTCGCTTAAGGTTTCGTCAGAGGCTATGTGCCCCGACAGAGGGGATTAAGACACTGTTGAAACGTCTTTATGGTAGATAACATAAGTCAGAGGCTATGTGCCCCGATAGAGGGGATTAAGACGAGACGCTTTCAGTATTCTGCCAATCTCGCTCAGGGCCTAAGACTATGTGCCCCGACAGAGGGGATTAGGACACAAAAATCAGCATTACATAAAGTGCTTGTAAAAGTCAGAGGCTATGTGCCCCGACCGAGGGGATTAAGACTCAGAGCCAGGCACTTTTAACTCAATTGTCTCGGTCAGAGACTATGTGCCCCGGCAGAGGGGATTAAGACTATTGATCTCGAAGTCCGATAGTTCGTTGTAGGTCAGAGGCTATGTGCCCCGACTGAGGGGGTTAATGCAATCGCCTGCAAGCGTTATACATAGTTCTTAATGTCAGAGGCTTAGTGCTTCAAACGAGAAATAGAATTGAGAAACGTTTGTCTCGACGACGCTAATAGCTCATTGGTTATATTCTTCGCTAAGTGTCGGTGGCGGTAGCGCAAAAAGTAAATACTGCTATGTAATAGCAGGGTGGGGATAGGATTCAATGTTTAGTAACTTTAGTCATTCTTCGCGTAGATTTTGAGATCTTTAACAGCACCATTCCGCAGGACTTTTTCTATATTTTTATGCATAGGATACATATAGAGAACTGCCAACCAGTCAGCATGTTTAGTGGTTTCTATTCTATCCCCTCCAATTTCTGTTTAACCGAATACCGCGCAAAATAAAAGCTGATAACGAGCGATAATTTCAGTAGTTGAAGAATATGGGCGGGGCAATCTAAGCTGAAAAACACTAAATAGGCACAACAGAGATACACATAGATTAATGTGGTAACGTTTGAAGTGGTTAACTGCATCTAATCTTCCTTGCAAAATGATTGGTCGCCGACAGTGCTTTCATGCCTGACACTTCTTGTTTAGAGTGAATGCTAAGTAAGCAAGTGATCAAATTTCTTTATCCAGCTTTGAAAATTTGCGTCTTATGAATTGCTTTGCAAGCCAATAGCTAATAGCGAATGATAGTGCCAGGTTGCCCAGAATCATCATTGTAAAGTCCAGTGTTAAATAAAGTATATATACGCCAGCAAGGTACAGGCACAGCGCTGTAGCCACAGACAAAACAGTTAAATACATGTCGCTGCTTCCGAACCAAAATTGTGTTGGTGTCTGTTGGCATAAATGCTTTTGTAGAGGTCGTAGTAACACAGACCAAACAGGTCATTCTCTCTGATATAGGCTTTGTCAGCAGAGCATATCTTGCCCACGCATATAAAAATGCCGATGTCGGCACGCAATGCCCGTACATCGCCGGTTAGTTGTTTGAGCTGGCTCTCACAGTTTGTCTCTTCGCCGTATAGCACACTTTCACCGTTCTCAATCACCCGAATTAGTATGTTTTGTTTGTCCCTGACTGCATAAATGTCAGTCTCATTTTTGTTACTTTTAACAACATCGTAACCAAGCTCAGCGAAGAAGGTGATGACTTCCTGACGAAACCGCGTTTGGCCAAGCGCTTCTGTCCACGCAGCAAACTTGTTTAAGTCGCTCCGGTAAACGCGTTGACTGTGATAGCGTTTACTCAGATTCATCAACGGATAACAGGCCCGCATGAATGACGAATAGTTTGATTTGTTCGGGGTAAATAAGCCTTTAATGTTACTAACTAGAATATTAATCATATTTTGTATCTCCTCAATAATGTGAGGATGTAGCATACGTAAAAATTTGCCATTGATATGAAGTGGAAATTTCCAGTTAAGGTATGCACCCAATCTGGCTGTTTAAATAGCGTTTTTAATTGATGGAAGTGTTATGTTTTATATTATGTTAGTAGCAACAATGTGTTATTTAGCTTTGATTGCCACCCTTTATACCAAATTATGCCAATGGGCGGATAAAAGAAGCAAGTTGACACGTATTGTATGCAAGTTAGCCGGGTTAAGTGTAAGTGCTGGTGGCCCCGTATTTTGGAGTATCCTGCGACCTACACGAATTGATGAGCAGATGAACATCTTTATATTGGCTGCAGGGCTTCTGGGGATTGCGCTGATAATTGCAATAGCCATGCAGATCAGAAAGGATATGCTCAGTCAAAAACTGACGTTCAAACAGTGGTTACGGCAAGAGTTTTAAATTAGTAGCATGAAAATTGATCCGCTAAATAATGAGTAGTACATTTGCCCAGCATAGCGAGAAAATAGTCAACATGCATAGATACTCAGAAAGTCAACGCGGATCAGGGAAATATTCTGCATTAAACGAGTTTTTCAACTCGTTGAAAGTATTGCTTTATTTTTGGTGTTGAGGTCAGAGGCTATGTGCCTCCGATGGAAGGGATTAAAGCACGTATATTTCAATTTCAGCTTTGCTTAGCATTGGTCAGAGGCTATGCCCCGACAGAGGGGATTAATACGTTGTTTGTTCATGCGGCTTGCTCCTTCTTAACGTCAGAGGCTATGTGCCCCGACAGTGGGATTTGAGACTCAAAATCACTAATGTCGGCGCAAATCTTATTAACAGCAGAAGCTATACGCTCCGTTTTCAAGGAGACGTGTTCGTCACTTTTTACTTTTAAATAAAAATTTTTCTTTGATATGAGGTGGAAATTTCCTGTTAAGGTATGCACGCTATCGGGATGATTTAATAGCTTTTTAAGTTGAAGGAAGTATTATGTTTTATCTTACGTTAGTGGCAACATTTTGTTATTTAGCTTTGGTGGTAACCCTTTTTGCCAAATTACGCCAATGGACTGATGAAGGGAGTAAGTTGACTCGTATCCTGTACAACCTGGCCGGATTATGTGTATGTGCCAGTGGCCCCGTATTCTGGGGTATTCTACAACCCACGCAAATTGATGATCAAATAATCAGCTTTTTAATAGCAATGCCGCTTTTGATGATAGTGTTGGCGATTCTAGTAGCCATAAAAATCAGAAAGGACATGCTCAGTCAAAAATTGACGTTGAAACAGTGGATCCGGCAATAGCTTTAAAACAGTAGTGTGAAAATTGATCCGTTCAATAATGGATGGTAAATTTACTCGGCATAGTGAGAGAATAGTCGACCATACATAGATACTTAGAAAGTCAACGCGGATCAGAGAAATATTTTGCACTAAACGAATTTTTCAACTCGTTGAAAATATTGCTTTATTTTACGATGTTGAGTCAGAGGCCATTTGCCCCGACAGAGGGGATTAAGACGTTTTTCTCCTATTTGTTTACGATGTTAGTTAAAGTCAGAGGCTATGTGCCCCGACAGATGGGATTAAGACAAAGACGCCAAACTGTGGATAACTGTAACTTATTAGGCCTGAGGCTATGTGCCCCCATAGAGGAAATAAAGACAACACACCCAGTTCATTAAATAACTCAGTTTGCGTCAAAGGCTATATGCCTCGACAGAGAGGATTAAGACTTGACGCGTAGTGTTCTGCTAAATCTTTCATTACGTCAGAGGCTATGTGCCCCGACAGAGGGGATTAAGACGGCACTTTTAGTTCTATTGTTTCGTAGGTAAAATGTCAGAGGCTGTGTGCCCCGACCGAGGGGATTAAGACGTAGGAGAGGCTTCGGTAGAATACCCTGTTAAGTCAGAGGCTATGTGCCCCGACAGAGGGGATTAAGACTTCCACATCTGCGTCTAAAGCATTCATCCGACCGTCAGAAGCAATGTGCCCCGACCGAGGGGATTAAGACGCTGTTCATTCTCTGCTAGTAGGTGGGATAGTGGTTGAAGGCCTGCACCCTGATAATGGGGATTAAGACTCATGTTCACTTTCCAAGCTGTTTGCGTAAACTGATAAACTGTCAGAGGCTATGTGCCTTGATAATAGGGATTGGGAAAGAGGCTCCCGCTTTCGCGGGAGTGACAAGTTAAGTGAGCACGTGATAGAAAAACTTCTGCTTAGCTTCTTAATCGAGAGTTTTCACGCCTATACGTTGCGAACCCCAATAGGCTAAAAGCCAGCAATACCATAGCACTTGGTTGCGGCACATCACTTTCCACCACCGTATCGGTGGATAGGTGGCGCGTTCAAGTTTCACCTATTTCGCCCAATAACAGAGGGGTGTTGTTGGTGCATTTATCAAAATGCAGAAAGCTGCAAAGCCGTTAATTGAGCCTGCTCGCATGATAAATGCTGATGAGAGTTGGCCAGTGCCGGCGCCTACGTTTTCATAGTTTACTTGAATATTATTTGAGTCTTCGAAGAAAACGAGCTGCGCGCTACCCGCCACGTTTCCAACCGTGTCGAGTAAGAAATCGCTCCACTGCACGATGGTATAACGGTCTCCTTCGCTACCGAAGTTCTCGACGAATATGCCTCAATTGTTGTAATCGTTAAGCATGGAATAATTCGTTTCATATCTAAACGGCATGAGTGACACGTTTTCAACCGTCTTATCGCTGTATGCGCGTGTATATCCTTCTGAGTGTAATTCGAATTTATCCAGCGTTGTACCCTGATAGACAAAGTCGAACCCGAGATCAATAAACGCAGGGATTCTGTAGAAGCTTGTGTCTGCATAAAATTGCAAACCTAAGCTGGAATTATCCTGAAATGCGAAGTCCATTTCATAAGATAGGTAACAGCCATTGCTTTTAATTAGATCCGCCGATGCCGAAAACGCACCATGGATTACTTCACTCCCTAAAATAAGTCTCTTCATTCTTTCTTACTTCAATAATGTAAAAATCTTTGGTCAAGCGTGATTGGCTCAAGCTTTTGCCATGACGGGCTTGACGGCGTGAATAATATTGAGTGGAAGAAAAGTGATGAGAAGTGGAAATTTCCAGTAACCTTAAATCAGTTTGTGTTCTTCATAATGCACCGCATCGGCAAAGCCTGCACTGATGAATACCTTGAAAGTTGTGAGGTTGGGCTTTGCGCTATGAGTTTAATTTTGGAGAAACATATGAAAATTGTGAATAAAGTAATTTGTGGTGCAGTATTGTCTGGCGTATTTTTGGCAAATCTTGAGGCTAAGGAGTACCTTTCATTTGATATTGGTAAGGTAAATAAACAAGAGGTGGAAGCGCAACTTACCTCAGGAGAGGCAGCGTTTGAAACTGGCTATGGTTACAAAGGATATCGGGACTTGCCGATGTTCAAAGTGAGTCGTTACAGCACGTTTGGTCAGTATGGAGAGGTTGAGTCTGCGTGGTTAAAGTTTACGCCAGATAATACGCTGTATCACCTTGAAGTGAGTTATTTTGATGCGGGTAAAACGTACACAATGTTCCGGGACGCACTAGGCAGCAAATATACATTGATAGAGAACAACAGTTTTGGTTTTAATTCGTCGCACACTTACCAAGACGGAGAATTCGTCATCACCTTACAGCGAAACGAATTTGGGTTTGGTAGAGATAAAAAAACAACCTTGATCTATCAGTACCAGCCAGCATTGAGCGATGTAAATATAATGCAGGAAATTATTGAGCAAGATATTCGCGATAAAAATGCGGCCAAAGCGGGTGATCTGTAATGGATAAAGTAAAAATCATATCGCCGACCAATCGCTTTTGGTTTGTTGGGCGGCACAAGGGGTCGGCTGATTGGGTAAAACTGCAAGGCATACACATAGATTATTATGTTGAGCATATAGATGTCGATAATGGCCCGCAACCGGGTGATACGGTAATCGGCACATTACCCGTGCATCTTATTGCTCAACTAAATGCTATGGGAGTAAGGTTTGTTCATCTACAACTCTCATTATCTAATGAAGACAGAGGAAAAGAATTGTGTGCGCGGCGTTTACTGAGTTTAAGACCTAAATTAGTTGAGTATTTAGCGTTAAAAATTCAACAGGTTAAGTCAGAAAATGTATAGTATTAAGTTTGTAATTTTTAATCAGGTATAAGGTTATGCAGTTTTACTCCCCTGAGCCACTTTTAATCGCCGTAATTGGTACTTCACCAGCGGTTATTACTGAAACACTGTTCGGGCTACATCAGGCCAAAAGAGCGCATCCAAAACACATCAGAGTGATTACCACATCTGTAGGGAAAAGCGCGTTTATTAACAGTGATATGTTAGGAGAAGACGGAAAAGTCAATCAATTTTGCCGTGATTATGGTTTACCTGAAGTTGATATGTCTGAAGACGATATTTGGGTAGTTAAAGATGACGACAATGTGGCATTGGCTGATGTAAATACTATGGCGCAACATGCTGCGCTAGCAGATTTAATTATAGAGAGTGTGCGGTCGCTGACAACTGCTGTTACTGAAACTGAGATGGTTGCCAAACTTCCTGACGAGTTATTGGCTTCATTAGAGGATGAATTGTCTGAAGATGAATTTACCCCAGAATTAGTGAGAGAAGCGCTCGAAACTTTGCATGCAAATAGACCTGGGTTTTTATCACTTCGTGAACAAAAGCGTGACGGATTGAGCTACTTTTCAGCGGAATATGAAAAATACCAAATTCATGCTTCTATTGCAGGAGGCAGAAAATCCATGACGTTTTTGCTTGGCTACGCGATGAGCTTATTTGGTCGTGAAAACGATACCTTAAGCCATGTATTGGTCAGCGATCCCGACGTTGAGCGGAGTGCCGAATTTTTCTATCCCACCATTTCATCACAAAAACATAGGATTGCCGATAAAGAAGTTGACTTTGCTAATGTGGAAGTGATGCTGGCTGATATTCCTTTGGTGAAAATGTCGATGAATATGCCCGATGATATCAGGCAATCAAAAATGACGTATTCAGAAACCATCAAGCAGTTCGAGAAGAGTCGCAACGTTGCCGACATCCGCTTCTATCCTGATTGCTCTCGCCCTGGGCCGCGCGCGCAAACAGAGTTTAAAGTGGTGTGTTCAGGCGAGGAAGTCTGGTTAAAAACTACCTATTTCGCCACGTTCTGGGGCTGGGCAGAGTTTCATAGGCCGGTGGGAAGGAATGTGAGTAGTGGTTTAGCGTTAAAGATTGTTGAATGTTATTTGTATTTGCTCGGTGCAAAGCCTGAAGGACAATTTGCAGACTTAGCTTCAGCTGCGCGATTTATTATGTCGCAAGATATGCTGGACTATGACGAAGATTTCTTATTTGGTAAGGCCAAAAATTTAACCATGAACGAAATTGTGGCAAAACTGGAAGTCTTAAATCCTACAGAGCGATTAAGAGGTGGCGTGATGGGTAAAAACACTGATCGTCAGCGCCATCGATTAGTTGATGCGCTTAAAAAAGCTTTTGGGAAAAACTTTGCTGAACAACATGCGCCCAGTAAACCTAAAGGCGAACAGCATTATGTCTTCCCTGTTGGAAAGGATAGCATTAAAGTTATTTATGACAAATAGTGAGCGGTGTCGTCGTTATTAAAAGCCGAAGGGTCTTGAAGTTAATAGGTTTTTAACCTTAATGCTTCAGGACTCGGAACAAGCTAACGACCATTTAAATTGACCAAAGCCAAACGTAGTTTTATTGCCCACACCAACAATTTCGCCAAGGGCTAGCCAAGGAATGAAATTTGCCATATCGCCTTGATAACACCACTGGCCATTTAACGTTGGGAAATGGATTTTCCTCGCATTTGACTTTGAGAAGCGCGGCAGTTTATCGAACGTGGTAAACTCTTTAATCAGTTTCGTTTCCCTATCTAATACAGGTTCAGCTAATGGCATGCTCACTGAAGAATGCAACTGTGCCAATGTGTTGATGCGGCCATGGATAAGGTTCATGAGCTTGCAAGCAGCTGGCGCGTGTTCTATTGCCACTCCCTTTTCTTTGACGTGCCAGGGGCTTGTGCACTCTATCCACACACAATCCGCGGGCTCATTGCCCGCTCTTTGCTGAGCATGAAGTAACTGGTCTTCTAAAGTAGACGGCAAGGGTACTTGGTATTGTCGCTTATAAGCATAAATACCGCGCGACTGTATGCCAATTAAACTAATTGTTTCAATGTTGAACTTTGCCCGGGCACTGCCTAAGCCAAGCTCTTGCCAAATTAATAATGCTGCCACTATTTGCGGTAAGCTGGCAGTCGCATTGCCCAATAGGGTTAATCCAAATTGCCAGGTGTCACCCGGTTCGAACTGTCTCTTAATTAAAGGGGAAACCTCGAAAAGATAGGGCTTGATTAATTTAGTACCTGCTGTATCTGTCGGGTCGAATACGCTGGCAAACGTATTTTCATCAGCAGCCATCAAAGCATGACCAAAGCCACCATGTAAGGTAGAGCCGGCAAATTGAGGCAGCTCACTGCGCTGGGTGAAGCGAATAGCGATTTTGAGCCGATAAAAAGGGAGCAGCAGCGCGTTTTGCGCACTGCTGCTTCCTAACTCAGTTATCTCTTCTTGCACCAAATTACCTCATCTTAAGAGCAGTGAAAGCCGGAAGGGCAAAGCCATTAGATTTATTGTATTTACTGTCATTGGCTTTTGATTGAGCATGTGCTTTCAATGGCATGTACTGATTGTGCGCAGCTTTTGCATCTGTACCTTTTGCCATTGCACATAACTCTTTAAGATACGGCCCTTTACGCCAGCCGCCGGGAGAATTCAGTTTGGGATTTTTAGCTACGGTTTCCATCATCGAAACGAATTGCTCTTGAAACTCACCACTTTTGCTGGTGACATTATTCCAAGCGCCAGGATGAGTATTTTCTTCAACCATCAAGCGATCAATTTTGCATTTAAACCTTCCGTAACCATAGGGTTTGGCCATACCAATATTGTGTGAAAGTGTCTCATCTTCACCCCACGTCAAAATCCACAAGATTAACCCTAGTTCCTTTGGCGTGACATTATGCAGGCGGATCTTCCCGCTAAACTTCGCGCCCTGTTCCATGGGTTGTATCTTTGTCGACACATTCGCGTATTCTTCAATAGGTTTTTCTAATTGTGACATGGTCGGTTGTAATGGCACATTGGTTTGAATGGGATAGCGTTTGTAACCGCGTAACTGTGGAGCTTCACTGTCGTGAAATCCCTTTTGGCGGCTGCTTAGCTGACTTTCTGTGTTACCTTCTGACTGAACCAAATAGGCCGGATTAAAACTTGGACTTGGTTGTCCCAATATTACTGTAATGGGATCTTTTACAAGATGTCCGGATTGGCAATAAAAGTCAGCAACACTAATTCTGGACTTCAAGCTAGGGTACTCGTGTATCGCCTCATCAGTAGTGCGTCCAAATAGATTCTCGACAATATCCACTCTTTTGTTCGTTGTCTTATTGCTTTGCGGATGCAAATCGCCAATTGAAAAATTCGGGGGAATTTTCATCATTTGTGTTAAGCCGAGATATTCTATTTCTCGCGAACTATTTCGAGTAAAGAAAACAGGTATACCGGGAACGCGGTTTTTAGATTGACGTTGTAATCGTTTTAATTCAGCAAGTGGAGATTTGTCAGCAACGTCTTTGTCATAAATAGCCAGAAAAGCCGACATTACTTTTTCAGGTATTTGCTCTTTATTGCCTTCGTTATAAAAGATAAATTCTTTCTTTTTGTTAAACGCATGACCAGTCATGACTGGGTAGCCAGTAAACTCATGCCCTGTTTGTGCAATATTCTCACCTGTGCCTGAGCGTCCTGAGACGGCAAATTCGATGGACTGGCCTAACCCTCCAATTGCATGGTACTTTTCTGAAAACGACCCCATTTTCGCCAGATTTCTCGTTCTAAACGCTTGCTCAAGCATAGAATAGCTTGCTCTGGCATATTGACAGGTTTGAAGGATATAGCGATTAGAGTCAGGATCAAATACAAGCCAGCCCGCCTCTACTTTAACTTTGTTATCTTCTATTAAAGTGTTTTTGTAATTGTCACTTCTTATATCACGTAATGTCGGATATCTGTTGTTTAATTCAGGCATTTTAGAGAAGGTAATGATCTCAGCTAAATTTCTAATCATGCCTCTTAATGAACTTCCTGGGATCACAGGCTGGTCACTAATGGTAAAGAAGGGGACAACGCCATTGGACAATTTTTCTGCCCCGATCATCATGGGTGACAGGCTATCAATGGTAACTTCTATCTCCGCGCATAAGCCAATTTCCATTGGCACGTCAATTGATGTTTTTGGCGCCCAACCAGGAGGAACGTATGCACTGGAAACGGGCACAAAATTATAGGGAGCATGTACGCCATTAAATGCAGGGGTATCTTTTTTGTTCCTGCCCGCATTTCTCTGATTAACGTTTCTATTTTGCATGAGTGTCTCCCTTAGTCTTCTCAATTCCTTTTAAAAATTGTGCGACAGGCCGCAGCTGGTCATTTTTTTGTTGCCACACAACCCAATAACTCACTTTATGATTTGTATGTTTTGGAAACCGAAGTGCATCTATGGCAAATTCATGCGGCAGTGCTATTGCGTCACTCTGGTTTGAGTTTGCAAGCGAAGTAAGTGAAACTTGCCAGGCGTTATCTTCATAATAAACGTTTATACAGTTGTTCTGATGAGTTAACTCGGCTGCGAGTAAATATTTATCATTTAACGCAGTGGCTAAACTTTCAGTGCCGTCCATCAGTAATTGTTCAGACTGACAGGTTATCCAACCAACAGGATTCTCGGTTTCTAGCTTCTCAGAAAGTAGCGATATAAGTGCCGCTAAAGATGTAACGGTTTCACTTGGTTCCTGATTAATTGCTACAGGGATCGCTTTGGGTAAGTAACGAGAGAATTTTGACTGTAAGGTTTCGTAATTAGTTAAAACTGACATTTTAATTTACCTCGTAAAAATAGCCGCAGCCGTTATTTTGCCCTGCACCCAAAGCCAGACGGCCGGATTTGAGGTCACGCAGCGTAAGTTCGAATGCCTGATTAAGATCGCGTATTGTTTTTTCGTCCATTTGCTCAGAAAAGGCAGGGTCGATAACGATCTTTACGCTTATCTCATCTAAATAAATCCGCTCTTCTGAGAACAACGCTTTGTCTATCGTGCCTCCCGTCAGGCGATCAATTTTATTTCGCGTGCGTGATTTGGCTTGATACTTGTCTTCAACATAACTATTGTAAAAGTGAATAAAACCGCGCTTTGACGAAGTATCATCAGCCCATCCGAATAGATGTTTTATGTCAGTATCCCTGTAATCATATGACTCATCCTTTTCATGCCATATTTGCACTAATCTGCGGTAATGAAATTCCATTCGGTGCGAGAAAGCGCCCTTCACTGATGAACCTGGCAGTACTAGCGTGTGAGGCTTCAATGTGGCGACATCGTTAGCCCATTTAATGGTAAACTCAGTATAGGGTAGGATATCCGAAGCCTTTGCCGCCCCTGAAAGACTTGCTGAACCGCCGCCAATACGCCAGCCATTTTCTGGTTTTAAGCGCATTGTGTGGGCATCACTGGCAATGAGTTTTAACGCTTTGTTTTTTAGCTCATCGATATCCATCGTTCGCGCATCAGGCATAGCCTTAGTTAGCGTTTTTGGTAGTGCTTTAAATTGTTTTATTTGGTCGTTCAGAGTTAAGTCTAAGCTGCATGTTTCAACCTTGACAACGTCAAACGTACCCTGCCCAGAGGTTCTTCCGCCACCCAAATGAAAGAGGGGATGACAAAATAACGCTACTATTTCATGCCATTGGTCTGACATTTGTGTTGATGACCATAGCGATAGTTCGAAAGTAAAGCGTGTGCCTTTTGGAACCATCGTTTTATCAAATTTTGCGCCACCTTTGGCTACACCGTAGATATCGATGGCCACGCCATTGCGTTGAACGGGAGCTGTCTCAGCTAGTAAGTTAAGCACGGCATCATCTACTTCCGACTTGTGTGCTTCCATGACCCTGTCATCTTGATTATGGACCAAGCCACAGGAAATAAGTAAATCAGAAAGCATGCTTTCTTCTGAAGTAGCTCTTCCAAACACGCTAGTTAAATCACGATTACTTCTAGCCACCAGTTCTCTAAGAGCGCCAGCGATACTGGTACCGGGTATCATCGGCCAGCCGTTCTCGTCACGAACAATATCGTTATCTAGCTGATTGTTGGCTTGGCCAGTAGCAATCATCATAGGCGCTGTTAGCTCAATTTTAACTCTGGCTCGGTTCAAAATATGGTTATCTAAAATCATGCTTGCGCTACCCCATATTCAAATTTTTCGGACATCATTATGCGTGACACTCGCTGCAGGAAAGGGGATAAAGGAACAGTGCTTTTTTCAACATGGTTTGTAAGTTCAACTTTGAACCACTGCGCGATGGAGATGAAATTTCCATTCTCGTCAAGCACTTCACTCTGCCACGCGTCGCCCGCTTTCGCTTTTTGGATGCTTTCGTTGACATATATGAGTGGCTGGTTGCCTGAAAACAACTTATTCATCAGAGTAGGTGTATCTTCTATTTGTTTAGCCTGTTCAAGGATGGCCGCCCAGGCATGTGTGTTAGGTCCCCAAGTATCGTCGTTACCCACTGAGGCCAATGTTCTACCTGTCTGATACTGTTTTTTAAGCTCGCTGACTAATTGCTCTGCAAGTGTTGGTAGAATCGCTTTCCAAGCTGATGCGCTCGCTTTTTTGACCAACCAGTTAATCAGTTCACTAGGCTCACTTTGTGTGGACTGTTCTGCAATTAAATTGCTCTGCTTCGTTTCGATAGGATAAGTGTCTAGTGATATTTCACCCAAACCCGACTCTCGAAATAGCCCAATACCACTGTTCAATTTACGCTGAATTGAGACAAGTTTTTCCGAAGATAAATTATTGCAAGAAAAGGTGAATACACTGCCTTTTTCAATCACTAATCTCTCTTGATCGTAGGTTTGCCTGGCTCCGTTGTACGCTGAATACTGGCGCGTTCTGACAAAACTTTTTTCTGGTATAGGAAGTAGATCGTGCTCATCTAATCCTAAATGATGCCAACGAATGTCGTAACACGGTTGACCGAATTGGTCTTTTAACGCGATGTCAGAAATGCATTGAATGCTAAATGTGTCACTGATGTTTGGCTGATTACTATCTGGCAGTTCAGCTAATTGAATGCTTAAACGTCCAAACTCAGCACCTTTCGCACGGCCCACTCGCAAGGTTTCATCAGTTAAAATCTTGAGCACTTTTGTTACTAATTCAGGCGCTGTTTGTTCGAGATCGTCATCCCAACTAATTTTGCCTGTAAATACTTGACCTTTTGCTAGTGTTTCATATCCAAAAAGTTGACCTGATTTGACAGAGCCCGTGGAATAATCAATAGCGGACTTCATTTGATAACTTTTTTCACATTGTGTCACCGTGCCGTCAGAACTGACATAGCCGGAACGCATTTGTGAAAATTGTATATGTTGAGGCGCATCATTGGCGCGCATATCTACAACAACAGAATGATCTAATTTAGATCCCATCACAGGTGATGAGTTTTTAGGGAAGTGAAAGCTAATGGGCAGCGGCCAACTGAGTTGTTGAGCATTTGTCGATGGATAGCAATTACCAAAGCGAAATTTACCGCTATGAAATACTTGCCATTGCTCATGTGAATCACCTAGTTTGGCATAAAGTTTTGCTGCTATGGCACCTAGCAGCACGCTTCCAGGAATATAATCCAGACTGTGGTGTTCACCGGTAGTGTTTGTGCTACCGCTCAAAACTACTTTATCTTTAGTCGTTATGCTTATTAGTCTAGTTGGCATGACGAACCTCCATATTCAACGCTACTCTGCCTAAACCTCTTGAGCGCTTCGCACCAATATTCTCAATAAGGCTTAATGACTCTTTAAGGACTGAATAAATATGCTCAGCGTTGCCATCAACTTGTTGCTCATCAATTTCCAAGGACGCGTGTAAACGCAGTGGAATGGTAACTTCCATCGCGCGCAAACTGCCATCGATTGCTGTGCCAGATTCTTCACTGATTGCAGTAGAGCTAAGTGTTCGGTAAAGGTTGTTTCGGGCTTCAGCAAACTCTGGCTGCGCCAGCGTTTTAGCGTCTTGGTCGTTTAGTGTTGCACTTGAAACATACAGGCAGCCTGCTTTGGTTAAGCGATTTTCTTGCGAGTCTAAATGAGACGTTCCAAAGATTGTTTCGAGAATGCTGGGCTCTTGTTCAAACCAACCCAATTGCAACGCCTTTTGCGTTGCATTGCGTAGTAAGCCCTTAAGCGCTTTACCGGGAAAATAGGGCAAACCGTTTTCATCTTTTTGTACTGATGCATCATGTGCTGCACCCTCTCCTAAACCTGTACCCACATGCCAATAAGAGAGAAAGTTTACAGTGAGATCAATTTGCATCGATTTGCTCCTTTTCATCGGATAACGTCGCCAAAGATACAATATCTAGAAGTGGTGATACTGCGTAGTCTTCAAACATGAATTCGATACCGTAGCTGACTGAACCAGACTTGGCTTGCCACAGTTTTTTAAGTTGACCGCTCATTTCATGAATGAAGGAATGATCAGTTTCCTCCATTCGTTCAATCAGCATTTGAGCCTGATGAGGTACAGTTTTAAGCTCGCCAGCATACTTCCTAAGCTTTCCTGTTTTCTTAGCTTGCTTAACAAAATTGACGGTATTGAGAAGCTGAGTAAGTTTTGGTAAGTGCCCTGAAGCTTCGTTTACAGCGTACGCTCCAAGGCTCAGCGTCATAGATTTTCCACTAACTTCAGTTGCAAGCTCTTTGTTATAAATTGCGTCAGCTGTAGCAATTGAAGATGTAGTCACTTTATGCCAAGAGAGTGAACTTGGCTTGGGTTGCGCTTTATCTGAACGGTGTTCGGAAGCTTGTTTTGAACGCTGACACAATTCTTCGGCTAGCTTTGCAGCGGACGAAAAGGGGTAGGAGGATTTAACAAATGCAATCCCACCGCACGCGGTAAGTTTTTTAGGAAGCGCATTGCACAATGAAGAGTGATGCGAAAATTGCTGTTTCAAACTTTCTAGTTTTTCAGCTGAATGACTTTCAAAAGCGTTAATAAATGCGATTGAAAATTCCATCGCTTTTGATGCCGCAACGATAATTGTGAGGTCATCACCACCCAGGATTAAGGGACGGGCAGCGACGGTAGCGTTGCTTGCAGGAGCAAGTACTTTATCAACCGCCTCTCTGGCAGCAGTTTGGGTTGCTTGCGTTATTGCTTCAGAGAAAGATAAATATAGTTTGGAATAATCTTCGCTAGCTCTACTTGCTATTTCAGATAATGCAATGAGTAATTGACCAAGCCCATTTCCATCTATGTGAATGACAGCCATAAATCTGTTGTCATCTAAAGGAAGTACTTTTTCTGCTTTGATGCCATCCTCAGCGGTTAACGCTGTGGGCCAAACTAATGTGGTGCCATGTGGAGTAAACTTTTCAGCTAAATTATCTTTTAAGGTATTCCCTTCGAGACCATGAATAGCGAATTTTCTTTTTTGCTCTGTAGCCAAATCAACGATTTCAGTGGTATCGCCGTTAATCGAATACTTACCAAAAATCGCCCCGCCGCCCGTTCTTTGCGCGCGTTGAGCAATAGGTGGGATAGTGGGCAACTGGGGGGCCGGATAGTTACGCTTGATTTTTAATTCTGCAAGCGCAGCTCTCACGGCTAAATAATCATTTTCGCCATGATTTAAGCTGGTGAGAATTTCTAAATTGGGCGCAAAACCATTTACAACCAATGGCCAAACACTGGCCAAATTCTTGATGGATGTTTCGTTATTGCTAATAGCATAAAATGCGCCACCCGCTCGGCGAGAGAAGCGTATGTCGTCAGTAATTCCTAATTCATCTAAAGTGGTTAAAAGAATTTGATCAGTGAGTTGGTCGACCAAATTACTCGCTGCAACGATGTCGCGTAGCTTGCCACCTGCGAACACATAATTTTGGATAGACCTTGCCTCAAATGCATAGGCATATGTTGTCATTATTTATCCCTGCTTAGTTATTATCAGATTTCCATTATGATTGAATGCAATTAGAAATGTTTTAACTGGAAATTTCCAGTAAAGAATGGGTGAAAAGCAGCGAAATGTTTATATCTTTATAATTTTAATGGCTAACAAAAAATTGCAATATCAGCTACAAGCGAATCTTAAACGGCTTCTTCCAATTTCTAGAATCAGAAATTTCCATCAAGCTTAACGAAATTTAGATGTGTGAAAATTAGTCCAGTTACACATTACCTGAAAAGACAGCAAACAAAATTAGTAACTGAATAGCAAACTAATTTATGCATTGGAGAAGTATATGCAGTTAACACAATTTGAATTTTTTTATGAAGATATTACCGCCAACTTTTTTTGGGCATTAGTTCCAGCGGCAGCACACCTTATATTGATGGTGATGTACTATCCGGCAATTGTAAGACTGCTGACCACAGAGGCTAATGCAGCAATGAAAATACTATTTGGTGGCCTGGCAATCTCATTAATTTTAAGCTTCAGTATCATTGGTTTCGTTGACCATCAGGTAGATGCAAATTATGCAAAGGCTATAAAGGATTACAAAATCTGGCTATCGACCCTTAATGCTGACACCGTTAAAAAATTAGCCAAGAGCGCGGAATTAAGTCAGAAGTCGAAAGAGGTTGTTATCGAATATCTGAATGAAAACCATCCGGGCTGGTCATTGGAGTAAACTTCCCCGCATAGTCTCTAGTAATTTGTCAGGCATTAGCTGGTCATCGCTCTTTCTTCTTTGACAATAAGGATGAGTTGCATGACCTTTTCCCTCCTTTTTCGATGCCTAATAAATATGCTGTAAATAGCTGTTAACGCCAAGCCATCTCTGATTATTGTGATAGACAGCCACTTACAAAAAATAGCTTATAGTCTGTGATTGGAAAATTTTAGCAGAATCCTCCTACTTACTCATTTCTCTAGGAGGAATTTTCATGGTTAGTTCATAGAATTCGTCAATCTCAATCGAATTTATAGGGTCTATCTCTGAATCAAACCGGGTTTGTCGGAGGCTAATTATCTTGAGAGAATTAGCCAATGAACAAGAGAGTAACGTATTCCCCA
>NZ_JAPFRD010000012.1 GCF_026183695.1 Alteromonas aquimaris
TTAGCACGCTTTTCAGCTTTTGCCTTCTAGCGTTGCTTCAGGTTCTCCCCGAAGCGGGAGGCGCATTCTACGCCTTTCGTTTTCAGTGTCAACATGTTTTTTCAAATTTTCTTAAACTTGAGTAACCGTCTTCACTTCGTCCTGATGTGCCTGAAGGCCTCTCAAAACGTGGAGCGCATTGTACGGATCCTAATTCGTTCGTCAACCCTTTTTTTATCTTTTTTGGCTCTTAACTTAAAATTAGGTCGAAATACCTATAAGTGTTAAAAACATGATCTTAATCGACGCCGTTTCGAGCAATCTATATAAGAATTGTCGAAATTATAAATAAGGGGTAAACTATTCCAAGCCTCCAATGAAATATTAAAAACACAATAAGGTAGGTTTATGAAAGTAGGCTTAATACAGTGCGCTTTAATCAGCGCCATTTTTGCAATAGCAGGATATCTGGTTTTCACATCTACAAGCTTCGATGCGAGTCTTCCTGTAACCGTAGCAGTATCGTTATTGGTTAGTGGGATAGTTACTCCTTGGTTAGCGTCGTTATTCAGTAATTCCAGTTCATCTTCTTCCGTCTCATCATCTCAGGAGACTGCAACGTTATATGTAGGGAATCTTCCTTATAAAGCTAACGAAGATGCAGTAAAGGAGTATTTTAAAAACTATATTGATGTCCAATCTGTTCGTTTAATGAAGGATCGTAGAACAGGTAAACGAAAAGGATATGGTTTTATTGAAGTGTTAACTTCTGATGTTGATACTGCAATCAGCAAACTGAATGATAAAGTTTTTCTTGAGCGTACTCTGAAAGTTAGAGCGGCTAAAGACAAGATTGCTGTTGAATAATCAGATTGACCTGATTCTATATGAAAAAAAACCTGGCCTCGCCAGGTTTTTTTATGCCTTACGCATTAAGCTCACTGCTAACGGGATTCGGCATTGCATTCACTAATCGTTTATTAAATTCATGGAAGCGATTAATCGCAGAAATTAAATCAGGTACCTGTACGTCTTCCATTTGACTAATCAATCCATTCACTATAGCGCCATAATCATTACCACTTTCCAGCCTTTCGTCTGCTTTATTCAGTAAATCCATCATTTTATCCATATACTTGGCAATGGAATTAACCACATTCCCTTTACCCAAGGTTCCATCACTATCTTCTTTGTAATTCTTAACATTTTGGTAAGCCTGCACTACTTCAGTCTGTTTGGTGTGATTTAATTGCATAGCAAAACCAGCCAGCTCTTCATCATTGAAACCAATCTTTAATGCTTGCTCAAAAGCTTTGTCCATATCGCCGGAAAAGAAGGTGTCAGCCAAATCGTGAGCTTGATCAACTAACTCGGCAATCGCTTCCATTTCGTCTTCATCAAGTTCGCCTTTTAATGAAAAGCTAATACCTGCTGTCTCGCGGAATGAATAACTCTGCATATCTGTGAGTTCACCCGCACTACCAGCTCCGTTTCCTTCTACCGCATTATCCCTAATTGAAACCATCGACTGCTGATTGTATTGGAATTGACGCAGACTCTCGAAGTTTAATGATAATTCATCGCCATCTTTAGTACGGATCAAAATGGCACCATCTCTACTTTCACTTGTACCAACGCTTACGGCCTGTGCCGCTCGGGTGTTGTTCGCTTCATTTGGCCCCAATAAGCGTTCCTCCAACTTGTCGAGCTTTTCGCCTAACAAACTGCGACTTCGATCGATCCCTCCAGCAATGTCATCATTCATCAGGCCACCAATTTCTTTTTCGGCCATAGCGATACCTTTGGCAACCCCTTCTCTGGCTTGACCAATGAGTTCACTTAACTTTTCAGTCGATGCACCGTTTTTGGCAGCACCGTTAATTACATTGCCGACGAACTTCATCACGTTTTTGGCGATTTCTTCAAAATCAAAAAGGGTAGAGGGTTTCTCTTCCTGAGTCGTATCTTCAGTTTTATCACGCCTACCTGAATTTTGCTTGCCATCCAAAACGACAGCGTTATCCAGAGCCTGGCTCAGCATCCTCATTCCAATGGTTGTCTGTGTACTACTCACACTGACTTTTGCTGCCTGCTGTTCTTGAAACTCTGCGGCCTGACGTAAACCTTCTTCCTGCAGTTGTTTTTTGATAGCCTTATCAGGGTTAACAGCTGGCTGCTGTTCACCCAGAAACGCCTTCATTTGACCCACATTCATAATTTGATCCTCACTAACCTCAACTTATTATCGGCAGTGGCGCACCATAGTTTAGTTTATGTACGATAATAATTGAAAAAACGGATGAGGATTGCAGTGAGTTCGAAACTGACTACAATGCGTCACCTGCAGAAGATGAGGCGAAAGTTATGACCGACGAGCAATTGGATACCAAATACACTGAACAACTGACTGGTAAAACCGCTCGACTAGTGGAATTGCTAGCACCATTTGAAGCCCCTGAGCCTGCTGTGTTTTCGTCTTCACCAGAACATTACCGCATGCGCGCTGAATTCAGAGTGTGGCATGAGGGTGACGATTTGTTCCACATTATGTTTGATCAAACGACCAAACAAAAATACCGCGTAGACCATCTACCTGCAGCTAGCACCACAATAAATCAGGCTATGACTGCACTGATTGATAAGGTTCGTGCGACACCGACTCTACGCCGCAAGCTATTTCAGATTGATTATCTTAGTGGATTGAGTAACGAACTAGTGATTAGTCTGCTTTATCATACACAGCTGGACGAAGACTGGGAAACTGCCGCGCGTGAACTTAAACATTACCTCTCTACAAATTTCTCAGTAAACATTATCGGCCGTGCACGCAAGCAGAAAATAGTGATAGACCAGGATTTTATTATTGAAAAACTGCCGGTAAATAATAGAACCTATGTTTTCAAGCACACTGAGAATAGCTTTACTCAACCTAACGCAGAAGTGAATTGCAAAATGATTGAGTGGGCTTTATCTGTTTGCGGAGATAAGTCTGCCGACTTACTTGAATTATATTGTGGAGCAGGCAATTTTTCATTACCTTTAGCCCAAAAGTTTAGACGGGTTATCGGTACTGAAATAGCCAAGCCCTCGGTGGCGGCTGCCCAATACAGTATTGAACGAAACGAAATTGATAATGTAAAAATTGTGCGACTTTCGGCAGAAGAATTTGTGACTGCGATGCAAGGTCACCGTGAATTTTCGCGGTTAAACGGAATCGACCTCAACTCTTATAATTTTTCTACTGTATTAGTGGATCCACCCCGTGCAGGATTAGATCCGGAATCCACTACCATGATTCAGGCTTACGATGAAATTGTTTATATCTCATGTAACCCTGACACCTTAGCAGAGAATCTGAAACAACTGAATCAAACCCACTACATTGAAGCCTGTGCACTATTTGACCAATTCCCGTTTACACACCACATTGAGGTGGGGATTAAGCTAAAGAAACGTGGTTAAGTTTTATAACTGGACGCACCAAGCTGCACAAAGCGTAACTGAGATTTAACCCGATTACCGATTTCTTTACGCAATGGTATGTCTGCTTCGAGCGCTTCCGCTCCAGCGCTGAAAACTAGCCTTACCATAGCTTCAGCTTGCAAGCTGGCCAGCTGGTGATCGACACTTTGTTGCTCAATAATATAATCAGTAAGTTCTTCTATAAAATGCTGTATTTCACGCAACACTGCCATACGATAAGCAGCTGATGTACCTGTATGTTCTCTGAGTAATAAACGAAAAACGTTCGCATTGGCGGTGATAAACTCCATAAAAGTATCCACTGAGGTGTCGATTACCCCTCCCCCCGTTTCTATGCGACGTCGCGCTTGCCGCATCAGTTGGCGCAATGCCAGCCCCGCTTCATCCACCAACGTCAGACCGAGTTCATCAATATCTTTAAAGTGTCGATAAAACGAAGTTGGCGCGATACCTGCGGCGCGAGACACTTCGCGTAAACTTATTGCCGATAAACTACGGTTTTCATCGAGTAAGCTAAATGCAGCGTTGATAATATTCTGTCTAGTTTTTAGTTTTTGTTCCTGACGGCTCACTGTTTACCCAGCCCCTCATAAATACAGTCCGAATAATAACGTAAAAAATTGAATTCGAAAGGATATTGTAGAATCGTGTAATTTTGTTAACTAAATTCTACAAAAAAATAACTGCCCAACCTTGCCTTCAGCATACGAAAACGTTAAATTAGCGTACAGTTGTAAGCTGAGATTCATTAATGCAAAGACCTCCTTTAATAGTAACTAATGTTATCGTTTTCATCGTCACAGCAATCATTGCTTTTGTTGGCGTGCCCGTTTGGGCTATTACATATGGAATCGATACCGCTGAAATCGCTACCGCAGTAGTCCTTTTCTTCTTTACCGGTATGTCCATCACCGCGGGTTATCATCGTTTGTGGTCGCACAAAACGTATGATGCCAACATCTTTGTCAGAGTTGTTCTCGCCATTGGGGGTGCAATGGCGCTGCAAAATAGTATTTTGCACTGGGCATCCGACCATCGTGTTCATCACCGTCATGTGGATGATATTGATCAGGATCCCTACTCGGCTAAAAGAGGGCTCTGGTTTGCCCACATTGGGTGGATGCTGCGTGAATATCAAACCAAGCGATATTCTGATTATAGTAATTGCCGCGATTTGCAAAAAGATCCCATCGTGATGTGGCAGCACAAATTCTATTTGCCGATAATGCTGGTTGCGAATTTCGGTATTACCGGTTTCCTAGGCTGGTTAAATGGCGATATTTTGGGAATGATGCTGGTAGCAGGTGTACTGCGATTAGTATTAGTTCACCACGTCACATTTTTTATTAATTCACTTGCGCACTTTTGGGGTAATCAACCATTTACCGATACCAATTCGGCCAAAGACAATGGCATTATCGCGCTCTTCACATTTGGTGAAGGCTACCATAACTTCCATCATATTTTTGAGTATGATTATAGAAACGGAATTAAATGGTGGCAGTACGATCCTACAAAATGGTTGATCCGAGGATTGTCATTGGTAGGGTTAACTAAGAATCTTAGGCGCTGTCCGGAAGAACGTATTGAAAAAGCCAAGCTACAGATGAAGTTGAAATACGCAAATGATCGGTTATCTCATCTGCCAAATGCCCAAGAAATTCTGGCTAAGGTTCATGAGGAATATGATTTATTGATTGAGCGCATGAGCGAGTATTACACCACGAAAAAGCGCTTAATGGCGATTAAACAACAATGCTTAAAACGAAGTGTTGAAAGTCTTGAGCTTGATTTTAAATACAAAGAATTAAAACAATCACTGCAATTGCAAAAACAAAAATGGTTGCAATTGCATAATCTTTCACTGCGCATTGCTTAATTTCAGACGTATGAACTAATCAAGCCTGGCTGACCGCCAGGCTTTTTTTCAGGTCACATTATCAACGAAAAAGTTGAGTTGCCTCAAGAGCTTGTTAAACTTCAGTTTAAACTTAAATTGATGTCGTTTGGTAACAAACGAGTTAGTGAACAAAGGTGATGTGGCCGATGACCAAGAAAAAACCTGTAACCAGTACCCAATATGATTTTGACGCCATAGTTATTGGCACAGGTCCGGGTGGTGAAGGCGTGGCGATGCAATTGGCGAAGGCAGGTAAAAATGTCGCCATAATTGAGCGCTATAAATCGGTGGGGGGTGGCTGCACACATTGGGGCACTATTCCGTCGAAGGCCTTAAGACACTCAGTTAACCGTCTGATCGAATATAACACTACCCCGCTATTTTCAGATAACCATACTAACCATTCCCTGACGTTTTCAGAAGTAATGAGGCAGGCCAGTGGCGTCATTAAGAATCAAGTTCGCTTACGCTCGTCGTTTTATGATCGTAACCGGGTCACGCTATACCACGGTGAAGCAAGTTTTGTTGATAAAAACACGCTGAAAGTGGTGCGTGCTGATGGCTCAGAAGATACCCTGACCGCCAAACAATTTGCCATCGCTACCGGTTCCAGGCCCTATTGTCCGGAAGATATAGATTTTAATCATCCACGCATCTACAACTCCGATACGATTTTATCGCTCGATCACGATCCAAAGTCCATTATCATCTATGGCGCCGGTGTTATAGGTTCGGAATACGCCAGTATCTTCCGTGGTATGGGTGTAAAAGTTGATCTTGTTAACATGCGTGACCGCCTACTTTCGTTTTTAGATGCGGAAATATCTGATGCGTTAAGTTATCACCTGTGGAATAACGGGGTAGTTATTCGCCATACTGAAGCCTACACCTCAGTAGAAGGGCGGGATGATTGCGTTGTATTGAATTTAGAATCAGGCAAAAAAATGCGAGCTGATTGTTTACTTTTCGCGAACGGGCGAACGGGTAATACTGACATGCTCAGTTTAGAAAATGTGGGCTTGCAGGCGGACTCTCGGGGACAAGTAAAGGTAAACAGAAATTACCAGACCGATGTCGCTAACATCTTTGCCGTAGGCGATGTCATTGGCTACCCCAGTCTGGCTTCCGCCGCCTACAATCAAGGTCGTTTCGCCGCAGAGGCAATGCTGGATGGTCAAACTGATGATCGGATGGTAGAGGATATCCCAACCGGTATCTACACTATTCCTGAAATCAGTTCAGTAGGTAAAACTGAGCAAGAACTTACTGCACAGAAGATCCCATATGAAGTCGGCCGGGCCCAATTTAAACACTTAGCAAGAGCGCAAATTGCTTCCACGAAAGTGGGAAGCCTAAAGATTCTATTTCATCGTGAAACCAAAGAAATTCTGGGCATCCATTGTTTTGGGGAGCGAGCTTCTGAAATTGTACATATCGGTCAAGCCATAATGCAGCAGAAAAATGGTGGCAACACATTGGATTATTTTGTAAATACTACGTTTAACTATCCAACGATGGCCGAAGCTTATCGGGTAGCTGCTTTAAACGGTTTAAATAGAATATTCAACGAATAACCGAATTATATTAACCCGCATTGATGTAGGGTCAATGCAGAGGTAGGGGCGGATATCTTATCAAGGCGCGTTGGTTAGATGTGAAGAAGGCTAGCGCTTTTGGAACCAATGCAATGTGGAATAGATATCCGCCTCCATTTCCCTTTGGGCGCGGTTATTTACACTTTGAGTGGCACCACTTATTCGTGGCTGCAGACGTATGTAGAATGGTGCTATGACTCACGCTTCGAATGCAACATCAGCTATCTCCTAAATAACTTTGCCAGACTTTACGTTATTGTCCATTGTACTGGTAAAGCCACCGTTTTAAATTTCCAAGACGTCCTTGATCAGACGGTTAGATCATAGCTGTACCTCTAAGTTGGCTACCGTTCAACTAAATTCCTTACAGAACCTAGCCACACCTCACCGCCCAGACAATGCTTGATCCATAAAAAACCACAAATCAGTATTAACCAACATGCTTTGCGACGATGCGACCAAGGTAGCCATTGCCATTTTTAATCTAATTGTACGACGGTCTGATTAATTCACACTATGCCAAACGAAAATTTTGAACAACTCCTGCAACGGGTCAGACAATGCACAGTCTGCCAGGCAAACCTGCCGCAGCCTCCGCGTCCTGTTTTCGCGGCATCCGAAACAGCCAAAATTGTGATAATTGGGCAGGCCCCAGGGATTAAAGCCCATGATTCAACGACTCCTTGGAACGATGCCAGTGGAGATAGATTACGTGATTGGACAGGGATTGATCGGACTACGTTCTATGACGTCAAACGCGTTGCACTTATACCAATGGGTTTTTGCTTTCCGGGTTACAAAAATGGTGCCGACGCTCCGCCACGAAAAGAGTGTGCGCCAATTTGGCACCATCAGCTTATTTCCAGAATTGCACCTGAACTTATCATACTGGCAGGACGCTACGCGCAGCAATATTATTTGCCTACGTACCGCACATTGACAGAAGCCGTTGCACAGCACAACTTGATGCAGAGTACTAAAATAGTCTTGCCTCACCCATCTGGACGCAATAACAGATGGTTAACGCGCAACCCTTGGTTTGCAGAAGATATTCTCCCACGTTTAAAAGCGCAGGTTGCGCGCATATTGCAATAGTATGTGGGGTGGACGCTGCTTACCTATCGCTTATAAAAACCTATTAAGACTACTCGCCAGATCTCTCTTGTAGAAATGGCATTAGTTCAGCGAAGGGCATCGGTTTTGCAAATAAAAAGCCTTGGGCCTCATCACAGCCCAGTTTTAACATATAACTGGCTTGTTCTCTCTTTTCCACACCCTCAGCAATTGTCAGTAAGCCCAGCTTATTACCTAAGGTCACGATAGTTTCAGCTATGACCGCACTTTTTCCAGGAGTAATATCATTAACAAAAGATCGATCAACCTTCAGTCGGTCCAAGGGTAATTTTTGCAAATAGCTCATTGACGAAAAACCTGTTCCAAAATCATCTATAGCAATGGCCACTCCGTACTCTTTTAATGAGCGTAAGGCGTCGATAACTATTTGCGGTTCATCCATTACAACGCTTTCAGTAATTTCGAGCTCCAATCGACTCGGATCACACCCAAATCTTTCTATTACCGCTTTGACTTTATCAATAAACTGTTTATCTCTAAATTGTAGAATTGATATATTTACCGCGACACGCAAGTGACCAAACCCGGCTTCATTAAGCGCCTTAATTCGCCGACATGACTCTTCTAATACCCAGTCTCCGATGTCTACGATAAGCCCGGAGTATTCAGCCAGAGGAACAAAAATAGCAGGCGAGATATAACCGCCCTCGTTATCGGGCCAACGCAACAACCCTTCCATTCCTACGACCTTTTCAGACACTAAATCAACTTGAGGCTGAAACCAAAGTTCGAGCTTGCGGTCAGCGAAATCGTTGCGTAACCGTCTTATCATGCTTAACTGCCAGGTTGTTTTTTCTTCAATCTCTGGCGCAAAATACTCGAAATTTTCGGCAATGTTTTTCTTCGCCCGGTTTAACGCGATGTTAATCCGTTTGAGTACTTCAATACCGCTTTGACGTACTCTTCCCAGTTTATATAACCCGATAGTAATATTGATGGGAATGGTATGATCGCCGGCCCTAAAGGATGAACGAAAAACTTCATTTAAGCGTTCTGGACTTAAGACCTGTTCATCACCAATCAAACCAAATACATCCCCCCCAATTCGGCTCTTTTTCACTTTATCGTCAAATTCACTTTCAAGTCGTTGGGCAACCGCTTTTAAAAGTTCATTACCCGCTTCCTGTCCTAATCCGTCGTTAACATCAGAAAAGTGATTGATGTCCACTAATACTGCACATGCTCTTTCGCCCTCGTACAAGTGAGATTTGTCTAGCATGTTGATGAACTCATTGCGGTTAGGCAGACGTGTTAGCCAATCGCGGAACGCAGCATTTCTCAATTCATGAAATAAATAAACATTCTCATAACCTACAGAGATGCTGGATAGAAATACTTCGAGCAATTGCTTATCGATCTTACTCAACTCACGACTCATATTCACGTAAACAGCCGCTTCAAAACCAGAACTGTTGATGTAAAGAACGGAGCAGGATGGCTCAAAAATATGATTTTTCACTCGCAGGCAACGATTGACGTGTTCAATAATATCTTCGTTGTGTATTTCTGAAATAGGTTCGTTAATAAAACAAGCGAAATCGCCCGCCGCCCCTAATACATATACCCCATCATCGTCTCTATCTAACACTGAGCCGGCGCGGGCGCAGACCAGCCCTTCGGCGTCCAATCCCATTAAAGAGCTGATTTGTGTTACTACGCCCTCACAAAACCCTTTAACTGAATGTTCTTCCAGCAAATTTGCTGCAGAGGAAATAATTTTCTGTAAGCCTAAGCGACTTTGGTTGATGGTTAAAATTTGCTGATAGGAACGTATAGACGAGATGATTGTGGTTAACAACTTACCCCGGGTAAGTTCGGTTTTAGTTTTGTAGTCGTTAATATCATAGGCTTTAATGATGTGCTCTTCAGGCGCATAACCGGGTTGGCCAGTGCGCAGAATAATGCGCGGTTCTGTTAGCTCCATTTCTTCTCTGAGAAATTTCACCACATGCAAACCAGCATCATCTGTTTCCATCACCACATCTAACAAAATAATGGCTATGTCACGGCTATACTCATGCAGAATCTCTTTAGCTTGTTCGGCTGAATAGGCATGCAGGAAATTCAGCTTTCTGTCATGAACAATTAAATCCGAAAGTGCGAGACGGGTTACGGTATGAATTTCCTCGTCATCATCGACAATTAGGATATTCCATACTTTATAGACCTTAGTATCAAGCTCGTTATGACTATCCTCATCCAGGAAAACCAGCTCATCATTTTCGTAATCAGTTTGCGACATCGTGTCTGAAACCCTCATTACCACTATTCATCCATCCTACTCTTATGGGAGGTAATTGCAAAATTTATACTCCAGTGCGATAGTGTAAAGTATAAGCATCAGTGATGACCTGTTACGTTACTTTCCCGTTGGCCGACGTCGTTTCGTTGAAATAATTATGAAGATTATAAGCAGTCCCCAAACCTCAGCATTAAATCAGGTAACTACTGAAAAAATAGACAATTCAGTCGAAAAGGCAAGTAAACAAGAAGAATCTATCGTTTCTTCGACCAACAGTGTGCATGCAAAAATGACAAGTATGTTCGCCAAAGTAGGTATCAAACCTGCTCTGGTTATGCATGACATCAAGAGCCGCAAGTCGGTGGTAGAACGGCGCAGAGATATTTTAGCATCCAACAAGATCGCTAATTTACAAAGTATACTTAATGTTGCTTTGACTACCTCAGTAACAGAGTCGGAACAAGAGGACTTGGATCCAGATTGGTTTTTTGCGTTTACCAATCTGGCCGAGAACATTTACTCCCCCACCATGCAGGAGCTTTGGGGACGTATTTTTGCTGCCGAAGTAGCAAAACCGGGTAGTTTTTCATTGCGAAGTCTTGAAACATTAAAAGTGTTAACCCAACGAGACGCGCGTTTGTTTACCCGAGCGGTTTCGATAGCAAGTAAACGGGCTGGGGATCCCGTTCCTCGAATATTGGTGGGTTACCATCAACGTAGAGGATTAAGTACTTTACTAAGAAAAGTGTATCCCCATCAGTTAAATTTATCAGCCCATGGTCTGTCCTATCCAGATTTACTTGCACTTGATGATATGAAGCTGATTTATGCCAGCGAAATCGAGAGCGGAGAGTTACATCCACACAACACGGTACAGTGGCGCTGTGGCGCCAGCAGTTTTTCTATCACTGCAAAACGAAAAGGGGTGGCGCTAGTTTATTACAAATTTACCGCGGTGGGCGCTGAATTGTCTAAATTAATTGCCAGACAGGAGCAAACGCATTACTTAGCAGCGGTGAAGCATCTGCTTACTCCCTTTTTCACCATCAAATAGCCCCACGTCCTCATTTCGCCGCTAAAAAAAGCGTAGCCCCTGGCGGGGGCACCTAGATACCATCACCATATTCGTGCAAACCACATTCGCGTTTTAAGCCGAAGAAGCGGGTTTCTTGCTCTTCCATACCTTCCTCAATACTGCGCGTGGTATGCCAATCGCCAATTGAAACGTAACCCTCTTCCCATAGCGGATGATAAGGGAGCTGGTGCTCTTTAAGATAATAATGGAGATCTTTATTGCTCCAGTCGATCACGGGATACAACTTAAACTGACCATTGACCTTCTGTAATACGGGTAATTTTTCACGGGCGTCAGACTGGCTTCGCCGTAATCCAGCAAACCACGTCTTCGCTTCCAATTCAGCCAACGCTCGTTGCATAGGCTCGACTTTGTTCATTTGATTATACTGGTCAATGCCATCAAGACCTTGCTCCCATAATCTCCCGTAACGAGCCTCTTGCCAAGCAGCAGTCATAGAGGCTCTATACACTTTAAGATTCAGTTTTAAGCGCTCGGTTAGATGGTCAGCAAATGCATAGGTTTCGGGGAACAAATAACCAGTGTCCGTTAGTACCACAGGAATGTCAGGTTTCGCCTGCGTAAGTAAGTGCAACATTACCGCGGATTGTGCACCAAAGCTTGTAGAAAGCACATGATTAGAGGGCAGGTTTTCAAGCCCCCATTTCACTCTTTGTTGAGCCGACAAAGCCTCTAATTCCCGATTTATCTCTGTCAACTGCTGCGCAGAAGTATCCATAGATAAGGTAGACGCAGTCGCTAAATTCACGTTACTCATAGAAGTCTCTGGCTGAATCTACTACTGGTTTAATAATGTCTTTGCGAATAACAAAATCCCCGAAGGCTTCATTATGATTTCTTTCTTTTGACCAGCGGCCAATCAACTCATCAAGATTCAACATAATTTCCTGTTCGCTGATATTTTCCCGATACATTCTGGGAATACGTGTACCTTCTCTATTACCACCTAAATGCAAATTGTATTTACCAGGACCTTTACCCACCAGTCCTACTTCGGCCAGCATGGCCCGGCCACATCCGTTAGGACAGCCAGTTACGCGGAAAATAATACTGTCATCCGCCAAATTATGCTTAGCCAATAACCCCTCAAGTTCAGTTACCGCATCGGGTAAGTAGCGCTCAGCTTCGGCCATAGCTAGCGGACAAGTGGGTAAAGACACACATGCCATGGAATCTTTGCGCTGCAACGATGTATCTGGCTGAATTAGTCCATACTGCGTAGCAAGCGCTTCAATGGTTTCTTTTTGATCTTCAGGTACCCCGGCAATGATAAGATTTTGATTCGCTGTCAGACGAAAGTCGCCCTGATGCACTTTGGCTATCTCGGCACAACCGGTTTTTAGCGGTTTACCTGGGAAATCCAGAATACGCCCATTTTCTATAAACACGGTGAGATGAAACTTACCATCGATACCTTTAACCCAACCAAAGCGGTCGCCGCGTCCAGTGAATTCATATGGACGGCTCTCTGCGAATGTGACCCCCGCACGTTTTTCCACCTCAGCTTTAAAGGTTTCAACCCCTACTCTTTCAAGGGTGTACTTGGTTTTGGCGTTCTTGCGATTCACTCTATTTCCCCAGTCTCGCTGGGTAGTTACCACCGCTTCAGCAACCGCCAAAGTATCCGCTAACGCTATAAACCCAAAGTCATCCGCCTTACGGGGAAATGTCGTGGTATCCCCATGAGTCATGGCCAAACCACCACCTACTAATACATTAAAACCTACCAGCTGGCCATTTTCAGCAATCGCAACAAAATTAAGATCGTTGGCATGCACGTCAACATCATTTTGCGGGGGAATGACTACGGTAGTCTTAAATTTTCGTGGCAAGTAGGTCTCACCTAAAATAGGTTCGACCTCTTCTTCTGTCGTTTCAACCTTTTCGCCGTCCAGCCAGATTTCAGCGTAAGCACGAGTCTTAGGTAACAGATGTTCACTGATTTTTGCAGCCCATTCCCACGCTTGTTGATGGATCTCAGATTCAACAGGATTGGAGGTACACAATACATTACGATTAACATCACCCGCAGTCGCTATCGAATCGATACCCGTTTTGTTCAGCGTCTGATGCATCAGTTTTATGTCCGGTTTTAACACACCGTGAAACTGGAAGGTTTGACGTGTGGTTAAACGAATGCTGCCGTAAAGGGAATGATCTTCCGCAAACTTATCAATTACCAGCCATTGCTCTGGTGTGATCACCCCACCAGGTAAACGGGCACGCAACATGACGTTATGCAATGGCTCTAATTTTTGCTTGGCACGCTCCGATCGTATATCGCGATCATCCTGTTGGTACATGCCATGAAAGCGGATCAGCTGGAAGTTGTCCCCTGTGAAGCCTCCAGTAAGGTCGTCTTTGAGATCTTGTTCGATAGTGCCACGAAGGTGACGGCTTTCGCGTTTCAATCGCTCGTTATCGGACAATTCGCCTTCAACCACAAATGGAGATTTTTCATTACTCATTAGTAGACATCCTTCTGATATCGTTTTGCTTTACGCAATGCTAATACATACTCTTTTGCTTCCTGCTCAGTCTTGTCACCAAACTTTTCGACAATATGAAGTAACGCACCTTCAACATCTTTCGCCATGTGCATGGCATCACCACACACATAAAAGTGGGCGCCGGCTTCAAGCCAGTCGAACACTTCTTTTCCGTGTTCCATCAAACGATGTTGGACGTATATTTTTTCTTTCTGATCACGAGAAAACGCCAGGGTAATGTTAGTAAGTAAGCCTGACTTTTTATAGCCCTGCCATTCAACCTGATAAAGAAAATCCTGGGTAAAATGAGGATTACCAAAAAACAACCAGTTTTTGCCTGTCGCGCCTCGGGCATCTCTTTCTTGCATAAAAGCCCTGAACGGTGCAATGCCGGTGCCCGGCCCTACCATAATGATTGGAGTGTCATCGCTCTGGGGAAGGTTAAAGTGGTTGTTTTTTTCAATAAACACCTTAACCTCTTGACCTTCTTCTACACGCTCACTTAAAAACCCCGATGCTCCGCCCTGATGACGCTGCCCGAAGGCCATATAGTCAACATGCCCTACGGTTAAGTGTACTTCATCCTCGACTTCAGCCTGGCTCGACGCGATAGAATACAGACGCGGTGATAGTGGACGCAGCGCATCCACGAGTTGTTGTGCCTCGATCTTCCCTGGATGTTCTCTTACTATATCGATAAGTTGACGTTCTGATAGGTAGGTTCTAAATGTAGCCCTTTCCTCCATTAAGGACTGCAGCGCTGACGATTTAATATAGTCTTGATAAGCATTGACAAAACCGGGATAACTTAACGTTAACTCTAGCTTTTCCGACAATGCTTGTCTTAAGGTCATCGAGTCTCCTTTGACTGTCACCTGACTTTCTCCGTCTAATGACAATAAGGAAACAAACTCATCAACTAAAGCCGGGGCATTAGTAAACCATACTCCCAAAGCATCGCCAGGCTCATACGTCAGCCCAGAATCTTCAAGGCTGATCTCAACATGACGAATATCTTTAACTGAATCTCTACCTGTTATTTTAATAGACTCAATTAAGCTCGCTGAAAACGGATGATGCTTGTTATATTGGGAGGCCACCGCGGAAGCTGGGACGGCTGCCGTTGCCGCTGCGGTGGGTTGCGCCGCGTCAACCAGCTCTTCTTTAAGAGAGGCGATTAACTTTTCCGACCAGCTAGTTGCTTGTTGTTCGTAGTCAACATCACAATCAGCACGGGCGCATATGGCTTTCGCCCCCAATGCTGCTAAGCGGCTGTCAAAATCTTTTCCCGTCTGACAAAAAAATTCATAACTGCTATCGCCTAAACTCAACACCGCATACTTAAGTGAAGGTAGTTTAGGTGCTTTTTTCCCGCCAAGAAATTCATGCAACTCCATGGCGTCATCAGGTGCATCACCTTCCCCGTGTGTACTTACAAATACCACTAAGTGGGTTTCATTTTTTAGCTGGCGAGGCTTGAAATCGGCCATACTGACTAATTTATTATGGTAATTCGCAGCGTCAGCTTTCGCCTTGAACTGTTGGGCCAACGCCTTTGCATTACCGGTTTGGGAGCCATACAGAATAGTAAGTGATGGTGCTGCAAAAGAGGAAGCCGCGGTTGCTCCGCCAGTTAGCGGAGTACCAGACGCAGCCAGGCCGGCCATATAACCACTCACCCAGGTAAGCTGCTGAGAATTAAGCCCAGAAATAGCCTGGGTAATCGCATTAAATTGTTGCTCATTTAAGAGAGACGGCAGTACTGCCTTATTTACTGAATTGTCTGACATAACTCGAAAGCCTTGAACTAATGGCATAAGGCTAACGAGTTTATCTAAATAGAGAAAAGAATAAATCTAACTTTTTAATAACCTAAAGTGATTAAAAAAGAGGATCGGACTGATCTGCCATCAAAAGTACTCAGCCAAGGCACTGTGATTTACTCTTCATAAACCCCAGAGGGAACGTTAGGAAGAGAGAAATTGCACCTAGTTAATATGACTTGAAAGGGGGAGCAAGCCCCCCGCCGTTATAGGATGAAAGAATTCACTCAGGTAGTATTAAGTCAATTTAACTGGCTATATCCATGAATTTTACTTATCGCCAGCGCGCATTAATTAGCTAAAATCTTCCACTCTTAAACTTAAAAACACGTTTACGGGTTTTAGTATTTTTTTAAAAATGGATCTCTAGGCCAGCGAATGCGCCGTCATATTCCAAATCGGCATACACATTATCTAGATCTTCGATATCAATATTGACGCGTCGATAACCGACCTGCACCGTCATATCGACCGCTAAACTGTCAATAAACGCATAGGTTACTGCAACCTGAAAGTCACTGAGCTTATGGTCATCAATACTTAAATAAGAGCCCTCTGCGTACGCTGCAAGACCGGTAAACGGTAAACCTACTTGTACTCGTGAATACACCATAGGCACCACTCCGCTGAACTCTCGGCTGCCTTCAACTGCACTTTCTTCCTCTGCGGCGATGGGGCTAACGGTAAGCATTCCATCCACGTACTTGCCATTTAAACCTACATCGAAGCTAACTAAGTCATTATCAAATAATTCATAATAAAGAATGAAATCAGTGGTCGTGATATCAGAGAGAGTGGAAACCCCCGTTTCTGCTAAATAGGTCGTTCCGTTAAACGTAAAGTCGCTTTGCAGTGTCGTTTTCCCTTGGCTATCTAAAGAAGTATGATTTACTTTGAGGTTAGGAATAAGAGGTAACGGGTGCTCTACAGCAACATAAAATGCGGTGTTTGTTTCATCATCGAAGTTGAAATTTGCCAATGAATTGGTATCAGCAAAGCTACCAGACGTATCTGTTTGCCAGCCTTGACCACCTACATAAAGTCCAGCTACCGTATCAGCCATAACTGGCGCAGAAAGTAAGGTAGCAAGTGAAGCGGTGAGTAAAGCTTTTTTCATTAAGTTATCCTTGGTTAAGTAGTTCTGATAATTCTATCAGGGCTGCATTCGCTCTTGAAATATAATTTGCCATAACTAAGGAGTGATTTGCTAACATCCCAAAACCGCCACCATTTAGTATCATGGGGCTCCAGACTGTCTGTTGGGTTGCTTCCAGTTCACGAATAATCTGACGTAAACTAACTAATGCATTTTTATTTTCTAAAATATCAGCAAATTCAATTTCGACGGCTTTCAAAAAATGCAGCAATGCCCACGTTGCTCCTCTGGCTTCATGGAAATTATCATCTAGCTTCCACCAGCTGGTTTTCGTTTTCTTCTCACCCACCGTAGTTGATTGGCGGGCTTTTTTATCACCGGCCAGATCAGTGTTGTAACGTGACGTTTCCACGCTTGCGCTTAGCCGTTGCGACAGGCTACCCATGCGTTTTTCGACTTGCTTAAGCCACTCACGCAGGTTATCTGCGCGGGTATAAAATTGATGATCGCCAGATTCGTTTTTTACTAATTCGCGGCGATAGGATTTGATAAGATTAATAGCCGCTTGGTATTCCGATTCTGCGGAGGGGAACATCCAACTCCGACTATCAATATTGAACTTTGGTTGAGCCTTCACTAAAAAAGAGTTTTCCAAGGACTGGGATTGTGAGCGACTGAAATCTTTGCGCATGGATAACGCCAGATCTCTTACCATTTCCAACACTCCAAATTCCCATGCAGGCATATTATCGAGCAGAAGTCCGGGCGGCATCACATCGTTCGCCAGATACCCCCCTGGTTTTTTCATCAAGGTCTCTGAAACCGTGATCATTGTGGTAGTCATCGTATAGCCGGCTATACGACTGTGGGAAGGTTCGCTAGCTTGCGCACGCGTATTGGCTCGCACATCAAAAATATCCGGTTGTATACTCCAATACCAACCGACAAGCCAAAAAATAACAAATAGAACAGCAATGGTAATTGCGATAGATTTAGCCGTTAAATACTGTTTCATAGCAATTTATTCTTCCCTTGATAGCAGAGATTTGCATGGGCAGTATGCAAATCATTCATGAACAGTTTTACGTGGCGAAGGATAAATTGTTCACCACCCAGTGATTCCTACTTATCTTTCGTAAAAGGTTATTGGTTGCGAGTGTATCAGGATACAGCATGCCGTGGAGTATCTTTACGCATTAAATAGATAATGGCTGCAATTAATAATACTGGCCAAAAAGCGCTGACCCCCATGGCGAACAACGCAACCGCCGCGGCACCTATGCCAATCACTATCGCCCCAATAACACTTACCGCGATGATAAATCCAATAATACCAAAAACTAACCCCATCGCAGCCACAGCTAACACACTCTCAAAGGGTGAAACAATTTCATCGCCCACTATGATATTCATTCCCCACCAGCTATTTGCCACGTCACCCAGGCAATAGGCCAGAGTGATTGCAATGATCATGGCTATAAAGAAGCTTTTCATAATTCTCTCCTTGGCAGTAATACTACGGCAGCGATATAGGCAATGACAGAAATGCCTGGCATAAAGAATAGTGAGGCCACTGCAGCGGCTCGTACCCAAACAGTATCAACCTCGAAATAGCGAGCAACGCCCGCACATACACCTGAAATGACTGCATTATGCATTTGTCTGTATACACGTTTATGATTCGAAACAGTTTTCATAATTTTACCCCTACAAAATCCAATTGATGCCCGCAGACGCGGGCGTACGGCTCACGCTCTACGCAGCATATTTCTGCTTTAATTCAGCCAATTCTTTATCAATATCATCATTAGCTGTTAATTCATTAAACTGTGCATTTAACGATGTATCGTCTAATTCATTTTTTGACGTTAGATCGTAGGCTTCAACTTGTGCTTCGAGGCTGTCAATACGTTGTTCATACTGTTCAAAACGCGCCATCGCATTTTCAATCTTGTTACTATGCTCCACTGTTTTTGCTTTTAGACGCACAGTGGCAGACTGTTTTCTGGTAACTAACGATTTCTGTTTATTACGCGCTTCTGAAAGTTTCGTCTGTAAGCGAGCCGTATCTTCCTGCAAGTCATTTAATAGTTCGTCAACCTGCAGCAACTGTTCGCCGATAGCTTTAGCCTGCTCAGCATATTTTTGTTTTTCCTGAAGGGCAGAACGCGCCAAATTCTCTTTCCCTTTGCTCATTGCTAATTCCGCTTTTTTCATCCAGCTCTCGACTTCCAACTGAAATTTATCCTGCTGTCTGCGAAACTGCTTTTGCTGTGCAATATATTTTGCCGCTTCAAAACGTATTTCTACCAACGTTTCTTCCATTTCCTGAATAATTAAGCGGATGACCTTTTCAGGATCCTCTGCTTTATCCAGCATGGCGTTAAGATTTGCCTGTACGATATCGGTCATTCTAGAAAACATGCCCATGATTATTCCTCCAAGAATATGTGTTTTTACGTTTTCACAATGACATTTACAATAGACGTGCCAACAGAATTAACTATTGATATATATAGATTTTTTATTTTAACTGTAGCGGACACGATAAGAATAAGCGATAGAGTTAGTCAAATTAACCACTCAAAATATGTTATTTGACCAACTTGGAGCTATCATTTAATAGTCTAGAGAGTCGAGTAAAAAGTAATAAAAAAAGCGGATGCTTTCGCTATCCGCTTTTCAGAATTATTTTCTAGCTAACTACTTTTTAAGCCAATATACACCTGTGGAGAAGAGTACCGCGCTAACTACAAATGTAATAACAGGCAAAATAGTCATAGTAAGTACCAACGCTGGCTGGAACATAATTCAACCTATTAATTTCGTTTAGCTGTATGTTCCTGTTTTGACAAAGGAAGGGCTGCCAGTTCAGTAATTTCTACTTTTCCTTTAACGTAATTCTCTTCCAACGAAAAGTTAAAAGCAGAGCTGCTGATAGAGTGTTGTAATTTTGCTGACAATTCAGCCTTTGTCAGGGTCACTGCATGCTCGACAAACTGACCTACCGCACGTTCAACAACCGACTCCTCAGCATGGGCAGTGACACTACCAAAAGTTAATGCAGTGGCAGCGAGAATAGTAATGGTTTTCATAGTGGCATCCTTCGTTACGGTAATTCATGATTAAATGTTTTTCGTAACAAAAGATAGCGAAAGCCGTGCCACAACCTTAACTAATTGATTTAACTTGTAATTAACTGAATTTATGCAAAAAAAATCGAATACCTAAGCGGAAACAAACGAATAAGTAAGCAAATTAACCACATGCGCTGGTTAAATTGACCATGTTAGCTTCGGTTAAACTCTAATACGTCATGTTGAGCTTGTTTAACCTGCTGTAACGCGTTGAACAGCAAATCAGGGTCAGGGGTTTTTCCGGTCCCGTTTTGACTAAGGTAACGTCGCCAAATTTTGCCACCCGTTTGCCCTTGAAACAGTCCTAACATATGCCTTGCCACATGCCACGGTCGAAAACCTGCTTCAGTTTGACGATTAATATATTCTTGCATCTTAACAACGATTTGTTCGCGAGAGGGTACTGTTGCCCTGCTTTCAAAAATTGTGTGATCCACTTCTGCCAATAGATATGGATTAGCATAAACCTCTCGCCCCATCATTACCCCATCTATATGCTCCAGGTGGGATTGGGTTTGTTCTAACGTTTTAATGCCGCCATTTAGTGAAATATGTAAATGTGGATGCGCTAGTTTTAACTGATAGACCCGCGGGTAATTTAATGGCGGTATTTCCCGATTTTCTTTCGGACTTAAGCCTTGAAGCCAGGCTTTTCGGGCGTGAACGATAAATATTTCACACCCACCTTCCGCAACGATATCAATAAAGCGTGCAAAGTCAGCGAATTCATCCATATCATCAATTCCAATACGACACTTCACAGTAACTGGAATATCTACGCTTTTCTGCATCTCAGTGACACATGCGGCAACGGCGTCTGGGTTCGCCATAAGGCAAGCTCCAAAACGGCCATTCTTCACGCGATCTGAAGGACAACCAACATTGATATTCACCTCATCATAGCCGCGCTCTTGCGCCATTACTGCACAGCGGGCCATGTCGGCCGGGTCGGAGCCTCCCAGTTGCAATGCCACTGGGTGCTCTTCTTCATTAAAAGCAAGATAATCCCCTTTCCCATGTATCAGAGCTCCAGTGGTTACCATTTCGGTATACAGTAAGGTGTGTTTTGAAAGCAATCGCAAAAAATATCGGCAATGGCGATCTGTCCAATCAAGCATTGGGGCGACAGAGAATCGGCGGTCTATAATAGCAGGTGACTTTTTCAACTTAACCTCATGAAATAATCGATCTTTAATGCGAAATACACATTAAACTTTGCGGCTCTTTACCTTTTCATTCCTCATTTTTTGTCTATTTCGGCCACCTAAAAGCCTTTGCGGTGGAACAGTATTTGAAGATGAGGGGCAACGATTGGCGCATTTTAGCATTTCTAGGTCAGTTAGAAAAAATGAATTCATTAATCAGGCTGGCGTGAAATAAAGAGTGGAATGAATTTTTGGAAATGGAAGGAACTTCATGAAGATAGCTATGTTTAAATGCTAGCAAATGTCATTTCTTCCTATTTAGGCTGTAGGAAACCATTTCTGACACCTACCCTTTAATTTTGTCTAACTTTTTTACACCCTTCTGCATGTGGAATTGTAACCAACTGATAAACATCAGGTTTTATTGTGGCTCAGTTTATGCCTTGACTGTTCTGACTAAATCAGAGGAACTATATTTATGAAAAAAATCAAACAATTAAGCACACTCTTGGTCAACGTGCTACTAGCTTTTGGTATGTTAGCAAGTTTGTCATCTGCACAGGCCGCGTTATTACTTTCGGTCGACCTTAGCGTTGAAGATCAGATTACTATTACTGCCACTGACGGTGTGGCATCAGCGACTGTAAGCGGAGACGATTTTATTGGTTTTTACTTAGAAAATTTTTTCGAACCTGAAAACAATTCACTTTCGGATATTCTTGTTTCGGGGGACCTCGTCAGTGCACAAGATGTATCGGATCTGACGCCAGACCTCTTCAGGTCAGACGACAATGATACAGGATTGAATGTATGGAGTTATGCCGATGGAGCTATTTCAAGCTTTGTGGCCAACGAAAGAGCGTTTGAGGGCTCTGCTACTTGGACAATCTCATCTGGTGCATACCAAAATGCCCTTAACGGTGCTATGCGCGGCGATATTTGGTTTCCCGCCGATGATATTAACGATCTGCCCAGTGCAATTGTAATTGGTCAATGGGCAGTGGTGGATGCGGATGTTCCAGAAGCCCCTACTTTCGCTTTATTCAGCCTTCTATTATTTGCCTTTTCCCGTACACGAAAAGCGTAACTTCTAGCCGGAGGAGGCTAATCCCCTCCTCTTCCCCCCTCCCATCCAAAGGTATTTCTTACACCATAACTGACTCCTGGATTATCACACTACTGATTATAATAAGATGATGAGAGGTAAATTAACTGGGGAACGAACCAGAGGTATAAGGGGAAGATATTGATTCGATGTTTTTTTAAGTTGGCCCTGCAGGTTCCTCTAGTAGAATAGAGGTAAGATGGAAACCAATCCTATCTCCAGCGATATTTTCGTTATTGATGATAATGAAATAAATCGCATCGTGGTCAAAGAAATGTTGTCACAGTACAACTTGAACATCATCTTTGCCAAAAATGGTCGGGAAGCACTAAAAGCGGCGACAACCTGCGAATTGCAGTTCTTTCTAATGGACCTCAACATGCCAATAATGGATGGCTACGAAGCAACAACAAAGATTAGAAAAGCAGGGATAAATACCCCCATAGTTGCGCTTTCAGCCGCCGTGTTAGCTGAAGAAGTAGAACGCGCCCTACACGCCGGGGTAGATCAGCATTTAGCCAAACCTATTGACCGAAAGGAATTAATTAAGGTACTTAGGAAATATCTTTAATACAGGCATCTTTGGTGATGACGGTATGCATTTTTATTACCTCACGCCAATTCTACGTCCCTGCTTACCGGATCATAAATTATGTTAGATAACGCTTAAATCTTATCGGTCAATGGCATACACTATTTGCATGTGGAGCAAACCGTTTCTCTTCCTCACCCGTGAAGCGCAGCTCCTCAAAAATCGTGTAACGCGAGAGGAGTAATGATTTACGTAATTAAAGCGTTGATAGAATCTGCAGCACGATTATTTCGCCTCGCTCTAACAATTCAAAGGGGTAAAGCTGCCAGCAAATGTTCAGTTTACATCCAGGACTTCTTACTACTCTCTGCGGCATAAAGTAAATCATTGGCCAACTTCCAGGCGTCGGATTCAAACATAAAGGGAATGGTTACCGAACCACTGGCGAGGATAATTTTAACTGACGCTACTCGCTTTCGTTTCATAAAAACACTTTGAACCACGGAAACTTGCTGTACCTTATATTTTTCTAAACACTGGAAATCCAGGCCCATTCGACCACTACGCACATACACGTAACGTTCGTCTGTCGCGTATCCCCATCGCCACCATCGCAATAAGGTGAACATCGTGATGAAAACAATGGCAATGACCAGCACCCCCACCTCATTCCATAATTGAAGATAAGTTGTTATGCCAGTTAACAACACCCCTATTGGCCACACCCAGATGCCTAACCAATAGGATAAAAATTGCTTACTCACGCCTTGGTAGCTAACGGTATAGATCCCACTATGCGGTAAAGGACCGTTTACTAAAGTGTGTACTTCATCCACGGTAACAGAGGGAATAAGCAGTTTGTTGGGCGACATCAGTTCGGTTTGTGGCTGCGTACCAGACGTATTTTGCTCAAAGTAAAGGTTTACCCGTCCTAATAGTTTATCCAACCAATCTTGTTGTGCTGTCACCAGCTGAATGCGTGACATCTTCATACTGACTTCTTGCTTGCTCAATAATCCGCTGCGGCGTATATACCGGCGTTTGTCACGACTTAACGTAAAACCATAGAATGTCAGCACAGCGCCACCTATCGACAGTGATGCTAAGACAGCCAGAATAATAAGTAGCGCTGTTAAAGTATATAAGCCAAGCTGCCACCATGTAGCCGTTTCCTCGCCAAAAAGTTGTTCGAGTTTTAACCCTTTTGATTCCAACCAGTTGTAAATGATAGTTGCGGCAGAGTCATATAAAGGGGCAGCTGCGCCTAATAAAATCCATACGCGATTGTTGGTTATACCGTGAACGATCAGATCGTGAATGCTACGCCGATTGACGATTTGTTCGTCACTATCGTCGCGAGTCCGGATAGTTTCTGCGGCATTGCTTTCTTCTTGCTTCGCTTCAGCGTTATCGGCTAACACCTGTTTGCGAATCATCAGCGCATACGGCAAGGGAACCGCTACAATTTTCGCTTCCTCTTCTGAACTACCAGCCGTATCCAACACCACTAGTGCAAAATTAAACGGGCGATAGTAAAAGGGTTGTTCGATTTTTACATTTTGTATACGCCAGAAAGGTAAATTGATGTGGCGGCGATGCAATACACCACTTTTCACTTCTACATGTTGCTGGTGTATTCGAAATAAATAGAAGAAGTAGCTTATCAGCCCACTAAAAGAAACGGTCGCGAGAATGCCCGTACCTATTGCAATAAGGTAAGACGCATTATGCATTTCAAAGATGTTAGAGCTGATCGCTAATGCTGGAATGACGTAGATCAAAAATTGCGCGAACTGTTTAATGTTACCGACAGTGAAATATAGTATCGAGATGGGGGCCAGCCGCTGCCAGTCTCCTCCCGTTTCCACCTGCTTGGATGGGTTTGTTGATGGGCTGACAGAATGTTCCATTTGTGGGTCACTCATCGTGCATCAAGATCTTTATGATCGAGTATAAATTGCCGTAATTGAACAGCACGCTCGACACTCAGCCCTGGAATTTCAAAGGTATATGCACTGCCTCCTGCTGAAAACACCTGCAGCTTAGCTAAACCTGCTAAACGGTCCAATGGGCCTCGTTTAATCTCAATATGCTGAACGCGCAATATCGGCTGACAGGTTATTGTTCGAAAAATCAGCCCTTTTTGGAGAATTAAGTCCTGTTGCCGAATTGCATAACGGACAAGCGGATCGGCGAACCAATGATAACTAAATAGAAGAGTAGCTATTAGTGCTAAGACGGCAACCGCGTATGGAAACAGCTTGTGAAGTTGTTGCGGAAGCATGACCCAGGGCTGCAAATGCGCGATGGTCAATGCCAGACAGAGAATTATGAATACACTGACCACGGAGGCGAGATTCGCTATCCGGTACCGGGGGGAAACGGGTGTCATTGCTACCTCCCTGACATCAGGTAGTTCACTTGGTCTCACGGGCAGGTTACTGAAATTGTCCATTTCCATTGATTAGGCTCCAGCTATTGAGAAGCTCAGGATAAAACAATAAAGGGTCGGAGTCATTTATGGCATGTTAAAGGCGCTAACATTTTTTGTCAGTTTAACGTGTCAGCATAGCCACTTCCGAAGGCCGTAAAAGGTAATTCTAATCCTAATTCCGGGACCTCTTTTGCGATCCATGCAGGAAAAGTATTACTGTTTGGGCCAGGGAACACACGATATTCGTTGGTCCAGGGATAACGCGCAATAGCATTGAGGATCTTGGGGATAAGCTGAGACGCTTTTTCTCCTTGAACAGACAGCAGCTTTTCAGGCTTTGCGCCATACCAGTATTTGTCTGGCGTAATGGTGGTCGTTTGACGCAGGGCAATACCTCCACGATTAACTCGCCAGCCAACAACTTCAAATAATGAATAATTGTCTGCATTTTCTTCTTTCAACGCTATCCATGTATGCACAGCGAAGACTCCTTTCCAGCCGTAAGCATCTGCGGCATAAACTTCAACTACCGCACGTTTTTCCTCCTTTGGATCGGGCGCTATGCCAGCAGGCTCGCGGCTGGCGGTTTGCCAGCCGTCACTGGAGCTCGCTGAAAGGAAAAAGAGCAGTAAACAAGTAGGAACGAAGATATGTAAATTCATTTAATTAGCGTTAGCAACGTTGTTTCAGGCAACACTATTTTCAACTCATATCAAGCCTAAATGGCTGGCGTGAAATTCCAGATGATTGCGTATGAAAGTGGCGATAAAAAAGTAACTGTGATCATAACCTTCATGCATATTCAACGTAATGGCAGTATCACTTCGTTGTGCGGCATTCAGCAGGCGCTCCGGTTTTAACTGTTGAGTTAGAAATTGATCAGCGGTGCCCTGCTCTATCAGCATGGGAATCGTATGCTGCCGCTGGGAAATAAGCACCGAGGTATCATAGTCTTCCCAGCCAGACTTATCCTTACCTAAGTAAGCCGAAAAGGCTTTTTTACCCCAGGGGCAGTCTATTGGATTAGCGATAGGGCTAAATGCTGAAACGGAGACATATCGGTTCAATTGGCGCAGGGCAATTACCAGTGCGCCATGCCCCCCCATCGAGTGACCACTGATAGCGCGCTCGTTGGTAACTGGCAATGCTGACTCTACCAGTGCGGGAAGCTCTTCTGTCACATATGAATACATTTGATAGTGTTGTTTCCAGGGTTCTTCTGTTGCATTCACATAAAAGCCTGCACCGAGTCCCAAGGCATAATCGCCACTTTCATCATCTGGCACATCTTCCCCTCGAGGGCTGGTATCTGGCGCAATTAATGCTAAGCCAAGATCAGCAGCCCATTTCATAGCCCCTGCTTTTTGCATAAAATTTTCGTCAGTGCAGGTTAGTCCAGACAACCAGTATAAAACTGGAACTGGGTTATCTTTGTTGGCAAAGGGCGGTAAAAATACGGCAAATGTCATATCACAATGAGTGACCTCAGAGCGATGACGGTAGCGAATATGTCTGCCGCCAAATGCTTTGTTTTCGCTGATCATTTTCATTGACTTTTCCTTAATCAAAACTCACCACACTTCGAATACTTTTGCCTTCATGAAGTAGCTCAAATGCATGGTTGATGTCCTTAAGCGGCATCGTATGAGTGATAAATTTTTTAAGCGGAATCTCACCGTTCAAATATTGTTCTACAATTCCAGGCAGTTCTGACCGTCCTTTTACACCGCCGAAGGCAGTACCGCGCCAGACTCTACCGGTGACCAGTTGGAACGGTCGCGTACTGATTTCTTTGCCAGCTCCCGCTACCCCAATAATGACCGATTCTCCCCACCCCTTATGGCAGCATTCCAACGCAGATCGCATGACATCGACATTACCTATGCACTCAAACGAATAATCCACCCCACCGTCGGTGTACTCAACAATCACCTCTTGAATAGGTTTGGCATAATCTTTCGGATTGATCACATCTGTGGCACCGAGCTGTTTGGCTAACTCAAATTTATCGGTATTGATGTCAATCGCGATAATTTGTTTTGCTTTGGCCATGACGGCTCCAATAATGACAGACAGCCCAATCCCACCTAAGCCAAACACCGCGATCGTCGCACCCGGTTCAGCTTTGGCGGTGTTCAGCACGGCTCCCATCCCGGTGGTGACTCCACATCCGAGTAAACATACTTCTTCAAGCGGAGCGTCTTTATTCACTTTTGCCAGTGAAATTTCAGGCAGCACTGTGTACTCAGAAAAAGTCGACGTCCCCATATAGTGATAGATGGGCTCCCCGTCCTTGGAAAACCGCGTGGTGCCATCTGGCATTAATCCTTTGCCCTGGGTATCACGAATTTTACCGCATAGGTTAGTTTTCCCCGATCGACAAAACTTACACTCTCCGCACTCCGGTGTGTACAGTGGTATGACATGATCACCAGGAACTAGCCCTGTTACTCCCTCGCCGACCGATTCTACGATACCGCCCCCTTCGTGTCCCATTATGCAGGGAAAGACTCCCTCTGGATCTTCGCCTGATAAGGTAAAAGCATCCGTATGACACACTCCTGAGGCCACAATCTTTATCCGTACTTCACCGGCTTTGGGAGGCGCGACATCGATTTTCTCTATTGAAAGTGGCTTGCCAGCCTCCCATGCAACTGCCGCTTGGCAGCTTATAGTTTGTCCGTCCATTGCTCATCCCCAGTTGATTCTAGTAATAAAGTAAAGGGTCTATCGGATTTTTGATCAAGTTCGTTTACAATATCTGCGACATTTTTAAGGTAGTCAGCATGATTAAAAATATCGGACATCATATTATTGGTGGTTTTTCAGCACTATTGTATATCGTCAATACGGTGATATGGACAATTCCCGTATTGGCCTTATCAATATTTAAGCTTATTCCTATATCCAGCTGGCGCCGCTTGATTTCATACATTTTAGACGCCTGTGCCACCGCTTGGATTACATTTAACAACTTAAATCAGAAACTCACCAGCCGCACCAGGTTACATGTGAAAGGCACGGAGTCCCTTGCTCGAAAAGGTTGGTATTTGGTCATTGCCAACCATCAGTCCTGGGTAGATATTCTGGTCCTGCAAAGGGTATTCAACCGCAAAATTCCCTTCCTGAAGTTTTTTCTAAAAAAGGAACTGATCTTTGTGCCCCTGTTAGGGTTAGCGTGGTGGGCACTGGACTTTCCTTTTATGCGCCGTTACAGCAAGTCATTTCTGGCTAAAAACCCACATATGAAGGGCAAAGATATGGAAACTACACGTAAGGCATGCGAAAAATTCAAATTTAAACCCGTTAGTGTCATGAACTTTGTAGAAGGGACCCGCTTTACAAAACATAAACATCATAAACAAGCCTCTCCTTTTTCTCATTTACTCAAGCCAAAAGCGGGCGGAGTAGCCTTCGTATTAAATGCAATGGGTGAACACCTGCATAAACTAGTCGATGTGACAATAGACTATCCCACAGGGGTGCCAACATTTTGGGACTTCATCAGTGGCAAAGTGGGTGACATTCGGGTCAACGTGCAGGTGACACCGATTAAGGATATCGTGCAAGGAGGGATTATTTCTGACAAATATTTCGAAGATCCTCAAGAACGCATAAAATTTCAAGCCTGGCTTAACGATCGCTGGCTGCAAAAAGACAAGTTATTAACTTCCGTTAACTCTACGCAAAATCCATTATGAAAGTCGCAGTATCACTTCTCATTTTTCTCATTCATACACCCTTGCAGATAATTAACCTTGCGTGTTGGGGGTGCCTGATTATTTTTTTTGGCCTGATTAAATTGGCGCTTCCCATTCCCCCCATACAAAAACTGCTGGCCAATTTAATGCACACTTTTCTATTTGGTTTTGGCACTGTGAGTGTGAGGATGGTTCGCTGGTTCAATGATGTCGATGTGCAGATTGATGTGCATGGCGAGTTGTCGAAACAAAACTGGTATCTGATTATGGCCAATCATTTAAGCTGGTTAGACATCATTTTATTGATTGAGTTTGCCGCTAAGCGAATCCCTGCGCCAAAGTTTTTTCTAAAAAAAGAACTCATCTGGATGCCTTTCGTGGGCCTGGGTGCCTGGGCGTTGGAAATGCCGTTTATGAGCCGTTACTCGCAGGCATATTTATCAAAGTATCCTCATAAACGTGGACAGGATATTGAGACTACGAAACGTTACTGTCATAAATTCAAAACTATGCCTACGACGGTAATTAATTTTGTGGAGGGCACCCGTTTCACCGCTAATAAGCACAAACTTAAAAAGAGTTGCTATCAGCACCTACTTCCCCCTAAAGCAGGCGGGATTGCTTTTACATTAGCTACGATGGGTGAATTGTTTACTAATATTTTAGATATATCGTTACTCTATCCAGAAAACAAACGCCACCCCATGTATGCTATGTTAAGTGGACAAATGAAACGCATAGTCATTGATGTGAATATTATTCCAGTGCCTGAAAAAGCGAACAGCGATTATTTTAGTGATAAGGTGTATCGCCAGCAGTTTCAGGAATGGTTGAACGAGTGCTGGGCAATTAAAGATGCCCGCATAGCAAGGATCATGGAGCATTAAATTTGAGTATCGCCTCTTCAGTAAAAAATGAATTCGTCACTTCTATACAAATGCTACTGCCCTCCATTACCACTGAAGATACGTTGTATAACGTTATTGCAGTCAGCACTATTTTAGCTGTTGCGTTTATCGTGCTAATGACATGCCGGGTGATTTTGCGACCACAGATAGGTAAGTGGGTAGAACACACGAAAAACACCTGGGATGATGCTTTGTTTGCCCACGGCTTTTTCCGTCAGTTAATGCATCTCATACCTGCTGTGATCATTTTTATAAGCACACCTGTCTTGATTGATGACATAGGTATTCTGCAAGGCTTTTTAATTAAAGCTGCGCAAATTTATATGCTGTTTACTACGCTTCTTGCCTTGTATGCCATTCTTAATACGCTCGAAGATAAATATAACGAGTCTCATCTTTCCCAACGCGCATCGATTACCGGGTTCATCCAGGTCGCGAAACTGTTTTTAGCGATTATGGTGTTACTGTTTAGCATTTCCCTGATCATTGAAAAAAGCCCGTTAATTATTGTTTCTGGTTTAACTGCGCTGGCCGCAGTGCTCATACTGGTATTTAAAGATACCATCATGGGGTTCGTAGCTGGTATTCAAATCGCTGCCAATCGCATGTTCAATACGGGCGACTGGATTCAAATGGATAAGTTTGGGGTGGACGGGGAGATCATGGAGCTAGGTTTAACCAATGTGAAGGTGCAAAACTGGGATAAAACGATTTCTACCATCCCCTCCTATTCTCTCGTAAATGAAGCGGTGAAAAATTGGCGCGGCATGCAGCTTTCAGGGGGGCGTCGGATAAAACGCGCGATTCATATTGATATGCATTCTGTTAAGTTATGTGATCAAGAAATGCTGAAACGTTTTAGTCAAATCCGCTACATTTCAGAATATATTGATGACAAAGTAAATGAATTAAGGGTTTATCACAAAGATTACTCTATTGATGAATCAGACCTGTTAAATACCCGGAAACTAACTAACATTGGTACGTTTCGCGCGTATATTGAAGCGTACCTCAACAAGCATCCAAAGATAAATCAGTCACTTACCGTTATGGTCCGTCAATTGCCACCCAATGAAGTCGGTTTACCCTTGGAAATTTATTGTTTTAGTGCAGAGAAAGCGTGGGTGGAGTATGAAAAAATCCAGGCGAATATATTTGATCACCTGCTTGCTATGATGCCTTTATTTGATTTAAGAGTATTTCAACGAGACGCCCACCTGATGGCTGTACCCTCATCAAACGTTCAATTAGAGCAGAATATAAAAGCAAAAGGCGAATCCGATTAAAGATTCGCCACTATGTACAATGAGATGTTGGCTAAGTATATGTTACGCCAATGCATAGCCCATTAAAAGACAAATAACTAAGCCCGAAACTCCAAAAAATCCGTACTCGATTTTTTCTTGCATGCCATGAGCGCCACTTTTAGAGCTCATCATGCCCATAATGATGCTGCTTAATCCTAAAACAAATGCAATCAGACCCAGACCAAAACCAATTGCGCTAAACCATTCGTTCATCGTTAAACCTCTAAGTACGGCAGAAATAAAAGTGGGAAAATACCCAACATTTAGTTGTCTTTAACACTACCGAAAAACTATAGCACATTCGACGGTAGCCAAATTTTTTGCGGCGGTATTATGCATGAATTATCGCTCGAAAGGTACATTTAACATGCAAATAGTAGAGTGGTTGAATTTGCCACTTAATTTGACAGCCACTAAAATTTAGTATTATCCACCAAAATCATCCACCCCAACTCATCCAACAGACTGAAATATAAAGAAAATAATTTTGGCTTATCAATTGCTAATATTTTGACATCATTAAGTTTTGATTATTAGGGAATATCAGATGAAAACGCTTATCGCTTTAACCACATCCGCTGCTATCTTGTCCGCTCCCGTTTTTGCTCATCGCTCAGATTCAGATTGCGATGTCAGCTTGGATGGTAATCTTCGCTACCACCAAGGGGTGTTAGAAATTGAATCAGATAACGGCACAACCTTCACCATAAACCAGGCTCATGAGCTTTATGTAGAAAGTAAAAAGCTTGAGTTAAACGCAACTCAGCAGCGAGCGGTAAGTGATTACTATGAAAATATCAGTGATGCCATCCCGATGACAGTGACCATCGCAATGGAAGGGTTGCAATTAGCCAGCAGTGCAGTTTCAGAAGTATTCGCAGAGCTGTTGGGCGACAATGATATTGTGCGTGACTTTGATGAACTATTTACTGAATTAAGCAGTGAAATAAATACGCGGTTCTACGACGAAAACGGGGGTTATCGCGTAGATACCCGCGAATTCAACGACGATGATTGGATGAGCTCTACCTGGGAAGACCGATTTGAAGAAAGGGTAGAATCTTTGGTGGAGCAGTCTATCGGTCGTATCATGATTGCGGTAGGTAAAGAAATGGTGTGGGAAGGAGGCGACATTGACGCTTTTGCGGACAAGATGGAACGTTTCGGTGAAAACATTGAGAATAAAGTTGAGCATCAAGCCGAAGCACTTGAAGATAAAGCGGAGGAATTATGCCATATACTGAAGAAGGCAGATAATGCTGAGGATAGGTTGCAATCATCAATAGGCGAACTTGCGTCCTTAAATGTGCTGGAAATCGATTAGTGACACAAGTAATGCGCTGCAGTGTATGACAATCCGTCCAGGGGGCTGTTCAGCGCAGCTAGTTTTTCCGTCTGCTAAGACAACTGGCTAAAGCCAGGACGGCGCTATCATTAGCCATCGTATAATCGCAATGGCTAATGATGAAAGGCTATTTAAACAAAAGAAGTGAAAAGTTTAGACCTGAATGACACATTCAGATTACGCCTGGCGTGAATTGTTTTTTACATTGTGTTTCCGTTAGAGAAAAGTTTCCTTTCCACCCTCCCCCCCGCCGTAAGATAACCTGGTAGCCTCAATTCATTCTGAGCTTTTTAATCCCACAATTTCAGTTATGCTTGTGCTTATTCACCATGTTTTCAGGTAGATGGAATGCAACGTAATATTACCCTCTGTGGCTGTGGCTGGCTTGGCAATTATTTATTGCCGGTTCTTGCTGATGATTTTCAGGTGTTAGGCACTACCAGGAGTCCTCATCGGGCGGAACAAATCAAAAAAAATGGTGGTGCGGTCTACTTATTTGAACTGGGCGATAATCCCAGCGAACTATGTCAGCAAAGCGAAAATGCCACTGTGATATTAAATATTCCACCAGGTCGTCATCATCAGGAATTCAATACATATTCGCAGCAAATGTGTTCATTAATTGACGCTTTCATGGCACACCATGCGCGCCACCTTATTTTTATTAGTACGACGTCTGTATATGGTGAGAAAGAGCGCATCGTCACCGAAAATTCGGAGCTGATACCGCAAACAGGATCTGCCAAGTCGCACTGCACTATCGAGGCGTATGCAAAACAGCGTGCGGGTGATGCTGCCACCATAGTCCGACTTGCTGGCTTAGTTGGCCCTGATCGTCATCCGGTCACCTCCCTTTCAGGTAAGCAGCTTTCCCAAGCTAATCGAGTGGTGAATCTGGTGCATATTCATGATGTTGTGATTGCATTGAAAAGGGTCGTCGAACAGGGTGCAGCGTCAAAGACCCTTCACCTATGTAGCCTGGTTCATCCAACCCGAAAAGATTACTACACACAATGCGCGATGAAGATGGCACTGCCATTACCTATCTTCGATGAAGACCAAAAAGAGGTAAAAGGAAAGCAGATAGATGCCTCTGCTAGCTGGGAGTATTTGGGGCTGACGCCAAAATACGCCAGCCCGTTTGATATGATAATTTAACCGAACAGGCTTACACCGAAATACTTAAGCGCAACCGTATTCACAAAAATTACGAACAATATGACAGGAATAAAGGTTCCTACAGATATGTCTACATACTTTTCAAAAAAGCTCCCTTTATAGTGGGGAGCCCCCTCGTCTAATGCTTCATTAAAGTTGTGCTTTTTCCATCGATAGATAACAAAAATACAAATTAATAAACCATTAAGCGGGAGAATAGTTTCATAAAACACATCAAATACAATATCGAAGAACGATTTCTGAGTCCCTGCGTAACTCGTAAATGAGGTAAAGAAATCGTTATATCCAAACGACATCGCGCACATGCACGCCAACACGATTAACAACACACCAAGGATCATCAAAGCAGGTTTACGGTTCACATCTTTTTCGCTCATTAAGGCAGCGACGGGCACTTCAAAAATTGACACCAATGATGTTATGGCAGCAAAAAATACCAGTAAGAAAAAGATCCCTGCTACTATCGATGCGCCCATATAACCAATAGTCGCTTGCAAGGCGAGGAAGATTTTTGGCAAAAACGTAAAGATCATGCCAATGGATGATTCGCTTAGCTGAGACGGGTCGGTCTGCGGATTGAAGGAAAATATTGCTGGCAGGATCATTAGTCCTGCGGTAAACGCTACCGCAGTGTCGGTAATTGCAACCAACTTCGCGGAACCCGGTACGTCAGAGCGGTTATCGATATAGCTACCGTAGGTAATCATGATCCCCATGCCCAGCGATAACGAGAAAAACGCCTGAGAAAGTGCACCATTGACCACTTCGGCAGTGATTTTAGAAAAGTCTGGGATTAAATAGAACTTTACACCTGCCATTGCATTGTCCTGGGTAAGAACGAAAATGACAAGTAACAGCAACATTAGAAACAAGGAAGGCATAAGCAACTTTGCGGCCTTTTCGATTCCTTCTTTTACTCCCCCTTGTAAGATAAGGTACACAATGCCAATTACTGCAGCCATATAACCAAAAATCGATGGGCTATTAATAAATTGTCCAAACATTTCTGGATTAGCGAGGGCGTCAAGATTACCCATAAAGACTTCGGCAAGATAACCCAGGATCCAGATCGTGATCACCATATAAAATACAGCAATCATAAACGGTGTAATGATGGAGAGCCAACCTGCAAGCTTCCATCCCGTCGAATTACCTCCCAATATCCGGTAAGCTCCCAATGGGTCTTTTTTTGCTTTTCGTCCTACTGACATTTCTGCCAGCATTACGGGTAGACATATTGCAAAGACAAAAATGGCATACATCAATAAGAACGCACCGCCGCCATTTTTCGCTGCACCGACTGGAAATCCTACCAGATTTCCTATTCCTACGGCAGAGCCCGCTGCCGCCAAAATGAATCCAATGCGCGATCCGAACTGTTCTCTCGCCCCGCTCATACCCTAAATTCCTCTTAAACTTATTATTGTTAACTTGTTGTCCTGATGATTCTGTATTTCTATTTATATAAGGTGAATGGTGTGTAGATGAGTGATATCACACTTTTAAACCCCATCAGGCTTCGGCATGTTAACAGTAGTGAAATCAAAAGTCTTGAGGTTCAATACAAGTTATTTAGGCCTTTAAGGTGGTCAGAGCTTTACCAATTTATTGTCTCGCCTTGCCAGTCGACAAAGCGGCAGTGAGGGGGAGCATGTAAATTGGACGTTATAGATAATAGTTGTCTAACTGCGAAGGCAGGGTCGAATAAATTTTCCGCCTTAACATTAGTCTGGAAAGGTTTGGACAGTCCTGTATCCACCGTGCCGGGTTGATAGCATACCAGCACTGGGTCTTTTAGACGCCGGGCATATTCAATGCTGGCTGTTTTTACTAGCTGATTTAAAGCTGCTTTAGAGGCGCGATACCCATACCACCCGCCTAATTGATTATCTGCAATACTGCCTACTCTGGCGCTTACACAGGTAATAATGGGGCGTTCAGATATGACAATCTCAATCAAATGCTTTAACCAAAGTGCGGGGAGAATGGCGTTGACAGCAAAATAATTGGCTAATTGTTCAACATGAATCTCTTCTAATTTTTTTTCCGGGGCAACCTTATCGTTATGTAACAGCCCAACGGTACAAAACACACGCTTCGCGCGCATTCCCCGTTTTTTCATAGCGCTTATCAGCTGAGCTATTGCTATTTCATCTGCAGTATCCAATTCTTTTTTAATAACATTTTCGGGCCACACAATATTAGCGTCGAATGCGCGTGACACTGCAATTAACGGTGTGCCATGCTCTTGTTCCGCAAGTATTTTAACGAGTATACGTCCAATCCCACCATTCGCTCCGATTACCAGATTGACTGTTTGCATGAATGATCCGCCTAAAGATCTTTGTGGCATAACTTATACCAAACCCCATTGATGTTTGATCAACTCAGATATAGAGGCAGATATCTAGTCAAGGGGCTTTGGTGAAAAGTGAAATGAGGCGAGAGCATTTCGTGCCAAGGTAGCGCGGAATGCATATCCGCCTCTCTCCCCCATTGTACGCGGCTTTTTTACTATTGAGCAGCACCAATTGCGTTCAATTTAGCTCATTGAAACTTTCACACAATTGGCTTATCTAAAGTGCAGAACATCACGCGCTGAGTGAGCAAACCCCAGGGCGGATTGGTATCACGCTTTAAAAGTTTAACAGGATGCCTTGAACTTATCCTGATTAGCACCCACAGTGATATTTTAAATTAACGATTAAGATATATATGCAAACGATTACCTTAGGTGGTGGCTGCTTCTGGTGCATTGAATCAGCCTTTAATAAAGTTGAAGGCGTAGTAAAAGCCGAATCCGGTTATTCAAACGGGTCCAAACCTTCGCCGACATACGAGGAAGTGTGTAGCGGTTCGACAGGTCACGCTGAAGTGGTTCAAGTCTCGTTTGACCCGGAAAGATTATCACTTCGTGAAGTATTAGAAATTTTTTTCGCATTACATGACCCCACTCAGTTAAATCGACAGGGCAACGATATTGGCACTCAATATCGCTCAGGCATTTATTATCATTCGCCAGAGCAGAAAGATGCCGCAGAGCAAATCATTAAAGAAATGGTAGAGGACGAGACGTGGTCAACTCCAATTGTCACAGAGGTAGAAGAAGTAAGTAATTACTACCCTGCTGAAACTTACCATCAAGGATATTTCGAAAGCAACCCGCAAAATCAGTACTGCGCTATGGTAGTGGGGCCTAAGCTGGCTAAGTTTAAAAAAACGTTTGCCAGCAAGTTAAAATAAGCTTGGAAATGGCAGAAAAAGGGGTCGGAGTCATTTATTAGCTAAATGACTCCGACCCCTTTTTACTTTTTACTTCTTATCTCTTTTATTTGAACCAGCCTGGGTTAAGGGGGATAGAGAACAATAAAGGTGCATTAGCTTTGTAGTGCGCTTCCATAGCGGGGCATTTTATATTTTTCAGATAATTTTTTTTCCATGGATCGTTAATCATCCATAGTTGATTACCCAGTACTGCCAACCCCTCTATCGACGCGTTATCCATTACGTCATTCTTATTACAGTTATCAGACACCCCATCGTTGGGTGCAGTAAAATAGAGTGGTATTTTTTTGGTAGTTAATTGCTTATCGATATTAATGATCCACAATTCGTCGTCATTACGCGCCACAGCCAATAAAAAACGTCGTTTCGAAACAGGGTCGATATAAAACTCCAGCCCATTTATGGGGTGATTACCACTTACAAATGTGGGTACAGGCAAATTAGCATCCTTGACCACCGCAAAATCCTTCGAAGACCAGAAATCTTTATCCATCTTCATCGTGAAGATGCGAGGATTGCCCGCCTTATCTTTTTCAAGCGCCAGATAAAGTTGTTTTTCGGGCGAAATCGCCATTCCTTCTATGCCATCGTTAGGGAAGTCGCCTACCTCTAATTTGGCAGGGAATTGAATAGGCCTCGCATGGGTTAGCTCAATTTGGCCGTCATCCTGTCTTTCTAATCTGACCAGTAAAGTAGGGTAATCTGTTGAACCCGTTTTTTCATAGCGCTGCTGACACTTCGGCGACAGTGCGCCGGTACGCGTGGCATCTTCAGTTACGGTATAGAACACGTTAGCATCCGTGGGATCGACAATCAGCGCTTCGTAATCAGGTTCGTCCATTAAATAATTAGCAAAACACCCTCTCCTAACGTGATAACCGGTATTAAACACCGCCCCTTTTGCCGTAAGTTGTGCCGCCATAGGATCGATAATGTGAAGTCTGCGGCGCTGCTCTGGCAATGCGCTGCCATCAGAAATGGTCACCAACTTTCCATTCCAGCTCACTAAGCCGGAAGGCTGAGGGTCACGCATAATTGTGCCGTCTGCTTCCATGAGCCATCTACCATTGACTTGCACCGATGGGGGAATATCTGTCACCGTGTGGTCTTTTGCGTCAGTATCTTGTGGTTCCGCACAGCTTTGGCAGCTGAGAAAAAGCAGTGCCATTCCCCATACTCGTAAATTCATTCGACCTTCCTTTTAATCACGTTAGAATAATCTCCCATTCAATGGCTGCTAGCTAGTGCACCAAGCTATCACACAATTTACAATTGTTTACCGTTTCGTAACAGGCAGACATTGTCATCATCAATACATTTAACTTATAGTTTTGCTCATTTGAAAAATGGAAAATAACATCAGCGAACTAAAAGCATTACCCATTGTGATTGCTGGCCCCATCTTGCGGCGACTTGACGCCGATCGAATGGTTGTCTGGGCTATTTCATCACAGCCCGATGAAATAGCGTTAAACCTATCGCATGCTAAGGGTGTCGTTTCCATTGCAAAACAAAACAACCGCAGTGTTAAAATTGGTGACCATGCCTATGTTTGGCTGTTAGAAGCAAAAGTCGCCTCGCCTTTTGCAGCAGGCGAAGTCTATTACTACGACCTCACTTTTTGCAATAAGGACACTACAGAAATATGGGCAAAAGAAAAACAGCCCCTCCTCTATTCGCCAGAGACTCAGTTTAGTTTTCGTTATCAAAATAAGTTAACCAATATTTTGCATGGGTCGTGCCGGAAACCCCACTTTGAGGGAGAGGATGCATTACTCCAGGCAGATAAATTAGTTGAGCAAGAACGAATAGATGGGACATCTCGCCCTGATCTGCTGCTATTTACCGGTGATCAAGTGTATGCCGATGATGTGGCAGGACCAACGCTTCAGGCTATCCAACAAATTATTCAGCGTTTAAAATTGTTCGATGAGGCACTGGAAGGGGCAGCAATCACCCATAGCAGTGAGTTACCCGGTCACGAACACAATTTTTATCAGAGACAACAAATTCTTCCGCAAATTGCGACCAATTCAACCTTATCAAAATTGTTTTTTGGCGCAGCTAAAAAACCGGTATTCACTTCCGTCAACGCCCAGAACCACCTTATCTCCTTTGCTGAAGTCATGGCCATGTACATTCTGTGCTGGTCAGATGCGATGTGGGAGCATACGCAATTTGACGCTTCAGAAATAAAGGAAGAGTTCAGATCCCGCTTCAGGGAAGAGGAGCCTATCGTAACCGCCTTTTCACAAGGGACGAAAAACGTAAGACGAGTGATGGCGCATATTCCTACCCTGATGATTTTCGATGATCACGACGTGACTGACGACTGGAATCTGACGCGGGGGTGGGAGGAGGAAGTATACAACCATCCTTTTTCTCGCCGAATGGTGGGTAACGCACTTATGGCTTATTGGCTATGCCAAGGCTGGGGCAATGCGCCTGAAAAATTTAACCACATCGAATCATTCGCAAAAAATGTATTCTCACAAAACCAGTTAAATCAGCATGATGAGTTCATTAGCTTATTGTATGAACATGAGCACTGGCATTTTGCGCTGGATACACAACCTCCGTTATATGTGATGGATACGCGAACCCGACGCTGGCGTTCAGAGTCGAGTAACTTAAAACCCTCGGGATTAATGGATTGGGAAGCATTGTGTGAGTTTCAACAAGCAATCATTGGCCAACCTAGTGTCATTGTGGTCTCGGCGGCGCCGATTTACGGCGTCAAAGCCATTGAGGCCATTCAGAAAATATTCACCCAATTCGGTAAAGCATTAACCGTGGACGCGGAAAACTGGATGGCGCATAAGGGAACCGCTAACGTGATATTAAACGTTTTTCGTCATGTAAAAACGCCTCCTGAGTTCATTATCCTATCGGGGGATGTGCATTACTCTTTCGTTTACGATGTGCGTCTTCGTTTTAGACGTAACAGCCCACATATTACTCAGTTTACCTGTAGCGGGCTTAAAAATAGCTTCCCCGCTGGCTTACTCAGAAACCTAGACAGATTAAATCGATGGTTATACGGCCCAGACTCGCCACTTAACCTTTTAACACGCAGGCGCAACATGTCAGTAAGTGCTTGCAAACCTTTCTTGAATAACGCGCAAACGTTAGTCAACAAACCTGCCTTGGGTCAGCTTTTGCTAACGCATGAGCATCGGGTTAAGCAGTGCAAAGTTTTGTGTAATGATGGAGAAAAGGTAGAATTCAGCATTACACCTGACAACCCTAACGAGGAAAAACTCAAATAATGTCTTCCCTGTCTATAGGCCTGTTTTACGGCTCCACCACGTGCTACACCGAAATGGCTGCAGAAAAAATTCAAGCGCAACTGAACGCGCTGTTTGATGAGCAAGTGGTTAGCATGTACAACATTCAGGAAACCCCCTTAAAGCACGCTGAGCAGTTTGACATTATCATTTTTGGTATTTCCACCTGGGATTTTGGTGAATTACAAGAAGACTGGGAATCCTGCTGGGAAGATGTCTATAAGTTAGAACTTCGCGGTAAAACCATTGCACTGTTTGGATTAGGAGATCAAATCGGCTATACCGACTGGTTTCAGGACGCTCTGGGAATGCTGCACGATGCACTTCTGCCATTGGAGTGTAAGATTATCGGTTACTGGCCTAATCAGGGCTACGAATTTGCCGAGTCAAAAGCGCTGACCGAGGACAAATCTCACTTTGTGGGTTTATCGCTGGATGATGAAAATCAATATGATCTCACTGAAGAGCGCATTCACTCTTGGTGTCTTCAGCTTCTTGAAGAGTTAAGTTAATCTTTAATGCAACGAGAAAAAAGTCGCCTTCATCGCGAATACTTTCGTAACGGCAATTCTCATAGGGATGGCGCCGATGTTTCTTTTCAGGATATTAAAAAGCTTTTTAACTTTCGTACTATCACTATTGGGCGATGGGTAAGCGCGCAGGAGCAACAAATCGCTGCCAATTTATTTTTTGATGCGCTTTACGATTTGGCCGATATTTTACATGTGAGCGAACAAGTTATTTCGTTGAATGGCAGCTTATCGTTAGCGTTCGGAAGTGGAGGAGAAAAGCATGTCAGTGCACACTATCATCCCGGCAGGCGTCAATTAGCACTGGCTAAAAATGCAGGAGGCGGGGCATTAGCGCACGAATGGTTTCACGCATTTGATCACTATATCGCAGGTAAGGTGTTTGCGGCGTCTCAAGCAAAGGATTTCGCCTCAGCACTCTGGCTTGCAGAGGCGACCCTGTTGTCCCATCCGCTCAACCTTAAATTAGATCATTGTTTTAAGGCTATTTTTTTAGACGAAACCTACACACCAAATGAGTTTGTAAATCGCAGTATACAAGCGGATAAGGCTATGGGCATGTATTACTACTCTCAACCACAGGAGCTGGCGGCCAGGGCATTCGAGGCATGCGTGCAGGATAATGTGATAAAAAACGCGTTTTTGGTTCAGGGGACGAAACAGTCGGCCGAGGCTAGACTTGGTATCTATCCTCATGATATCTTGCGAAATCGAATACAAAATGCCTTTTTTGATTACTTTGCGCATTTAGGATTGGGTGTATCCCAAAGCAAACAGATGCAAAAGGCAGATAGCGTTGTAGCCGGTCAGTGAGTAGACATACCAAGCTGATTCATGAGAAAAGTAATCCAGTTTTGTAACAAAATACTATTTATTTTGATTACATACAGTATACTTAACCGTTCAAGTGTAAGAGAAGAAAGTACCGAAAGATGAAAAGAAAGAAGCATACTTCCGCCGATGACGAGGCGCAAATCGACATGACCCCCATGTTGGACATCGTGTTCATCATGTTGATTTTCTTCATTGTTACCACTTCATTCGTGAAAGAGAAAGGATTGGATGTTAACCGTCCTGAAAACAATACAAAAACGGACAAACCTTCTAAGTCATTATCAATCCGTATAGATGCCAATGGCACTATTATGATGAATGGACGTGAAGTGGATATTCGTCGTGTGGTGGCGAATACCCAGACCTTTTTAGCAGAAAACAATACCGATTCTGCTGGTATTCAAGCCGATAAGGATACTGAGCATGGTGTTGTGGTAGAAGTGATGAACCAGGTCAAAATTGCTGGAATCGAAAAAGTTTCAGTGCTGGTTAAATCTTAACTATTCATGCATTATAAAAAAACCGCCTAGATGGCGGTTTTTTTATTTATCATTTTAAACTTTTTCTGCAACGCGTAATTTAGTATTACTTATTTTTGTTCTGCAACCGAGAGTTGCCACTTAACTTGCACACGAGCCGATATATGGATAAACAAGTTTATACGTTTGATGCAGCCCTGTATGATGAACTCAAAGGCATCAACATACTTCAGGCCGTTGCTCCATTGAACTACCGCCAAGAAAAAGCCGCCTTTCTTGATTCCAACTATCGGTATACGCCAAGATTTAATTATGCCAAAACCGAGGTTGATGTCTTCTCACGTAAAAGAGCGCTTTACAATCTTCCCTTAGAGTCGCTAACCCATCCTACCCTCATTACGCTTTATCAGCAGGTAATTCATTCATATGCGGATAAACTTGACCAATTTCTGGCAGTGGGCACACCTGATTTTCTGTACGATTCCATGCGTTACTACGGTGAACCCTCTGTCAAAGATATTCGCAATGCCCACTTTATTTTACATCTCCCAGATGAACCTGAGGAAAATGAAACAGAGTATGATTCAGCCGGAATTAGCAAGTGGTTAACCGCCTTTGCCGAAAACGCCGGGTACGATTACGACATTGTGCTAGATAATACGATGATTGCGAATGCGATGGTTTCAGACATAAAAGTGAAAGTAAACCAGAGTGCTCGAATTAAGGAAACCGAACTAAAAGCGCTTGCGCATCATGAGTTAGGCGTACATTTAGCTACCACCTTAAACGCCAAACAACAGCCGCTGAAAATCATGACGCTAGGCTCACCCGTTAATACAACAACGCAAGAAGGCTTGGCGATTTTATGCGAGTACCTGTCAGGCAATTTGACCCTCTCACGTTTGAAAGTGTTAGCGATGCGAGTGTTAGCTGTCGCCTCTCTCATCAAAGATAAGCACTTTAACGAAACCTTTTTACTGTTAAAAGAGCAGTATCACGTGCCAGACGAGCAAGCTTTTACCATTACTGCCCGCGTGTACCGTGGTGGCGGTTTCACTAAAGATTATTTGTATTTGCAGGGTTTTAGGCAAATGTTAAATGCCTACGAACAGCGGCAGGATTTTCATCATTTATTGTGTGGTAAGGCGTCGCTTGAACAGTTGGATCTGATATCCGAGATGGTGAATGAAGGTTATCTGATTGCGCCTAAATTCATTAGTCCAGCTATCAAACAACCGGCCCAATTAAGTGAAGTAGATAAATTTATTGCGCATGCGATTAAATAAGAAAGCCGGCTCACGCCGGCTTCTTTTTACTTTTTAATTAAGTTGTACCACTGCTATGAAATGTCTCTCTTCATCGCAAGTGTATAAAAACTGCCTTAGAAGCGGTTTTCCCATTCACTATACTTTCCGCTTTTTCAAGCGAACCAGCGAAGCGAGCAATAACCACGCAGTGGCCGGCGCAAATACCTCGGCCGGTGTGATCACACTTAGTGCGGAAAACACGGCTGTCTGACTTTCCGTGTAAACCCCAACATTGCCACCAGCGAATAACAGATCGTCGAAGTTAAAATTGACAGCTGATTCGGTCAACTCCGGGTTCTGGCTTGATGGAGTTTGAGCTGATTGATCTCCTTGCACGTTTTGCGTGGTACCCGTTAACGTAAGGGCAAAACTACTTCCTTCGCGGGTAAGTGAGAATGAATACAAAGCTTCATCTACCCAGAAAAGATTGGCCCAATTCATCACCGTATTGCTCACGCCACCTTCTTCTTTGACCAGAAATAAGCCTGACTTGCCGGTAATATCACTCACCCCGCCCTGGCTCCAGCCGAGGCGATAATGATTGTCTGCATCCTGCCAGCCGAAAACAATTCCTAAGATATCGTCGTCGTTACATGAACCCTCGTCGGGTGTCGCACATGCGCTGTTTGAGGCATAGGTAGGAGAAAATTTACCGCTAAAGACAAAATCACTGTTTATTGAAAAATCACTGATCAACGAGCCCGATGAGTTGCTTAGCTTAGTTGGCGTGTTAGAGAGCAACCGCGTCCAGCCATCTTTGGTGCTGATGCGATTAGACGATGGGGACAACTCATAACTCCAGTTTTTGGTATCAACTGGGATCACTGCTGCGGAGCTTACACCCGAAATACAAATTGCAAAAACTGCTGCAAACAACCTTTTCAAAGAACTTCTCCACTGGTATTTTGCCTGCATTTTAATCAATAGTGGGGGTAAAGGCAATTTATCTTTGTCGGCTACTCGATTAGTAGCACTACACGCTTGCACCAGTATTTAACAAGTGGTAAAACCCTTTAACATAGAATCTATACTGCAACCCAATCAAGTAGCATCTCTCTGTTTTTATATAAACAAGTACAATAAATTATGCGCTATTTTTCCAGATGTTTAAATTTCGCCATAGCATTGGCAGGGATCGCATTAGGGCCGACCGCCCTGGCGCAAACCACCAACTTGACTCCCCAACAATTCTGGCAAACATTCGAACAAGCTTATAATGAAACGCTGCAGGTGATGGAAACCCCGCAAGCGCTAACGGATGCTGCGGCGATACTTAATACCTCATGTGCAGCGCGTATTTTGCCGCATGGTATTTCACCCTATCTGCAAGAACAGGCCGAATACTGGAAGCACAATTATGGCATAGAGCTGCGAGCCGGATTAACCAGTGGCGATATTGAATCCAGCGACTTCGATGAGCAAGGCAGTACGTATGTTGAATTGTCTTGGGACGTGTTAGATAACGGCTATAAAGAATTTCAACACCGTAGCAAAGACTTTAAACGCAAGGCGCAATTAGAAAAAGTTTTATATGATATTCGCAAACAGACATTTGATTACCGCTGTCGAGAGTATCAAATTCACGCACGTTTCGACAGCACCTTACTTTCTTTAAAGCGTACCTTATTGGCTTTGATGGAAAAAGTTTATCTGGTGGAGGAAGAAGCCTATTTTAAAGGGGATAGCTATCTTGACGAGTTACTTCTGTCTGAAGAGTCAGTGGTGCAGTTACGCTACCAGATTGAACAGTTAGAAAGTACTGTCGAAGCACAAGAACATGTGACGAACCCGCCGCTGATAGACGTAGATATTGATGCCATCCTGCTGGCGACTCAGAATAATACAAGCTTACATACGGTTCAGCGACTACAACGACAGGAATACGCAAATACCAACCCTTACCAGAATGGTGCCCGGTTACGTCTATTTCTTAGAAAAGAGTTAGATATCCTCGCCTCCCAGAGGGACGACCTGGTAGCAGGATTACGCTTTTCCATGCCCATTACCTTCAAGCAAAAAGTAGATGAGTCTTTAAAGCTGAACCGGATAGAAAAAGATGCCGAGGCTGACACCTGGGAGCGCATTCAACGTATAAAATACGCGTATACTAGCTATCAGGAGCAATTACAGCGGGTTATCACCCAAAAATACCGCTACAAACGAGCTAATGAGCGTATTCGAAGGGTGTTAGTCAAACAGTCGCTGAATGAGTCATTGCGTCCGTCTGCTGTTGTCGCCCGCCTTAAAAACTACGCTGAGTCTGCCATCGAGCTACTCGAGGCCAAACGAGAACTGTATGCCCGAATTAACAATATCTTTCTGGTTAGTCACGTCCCCTTTACCGCTGACAAACTTGCCCCGGCGCCCAACGTCGAGTTAACCAACCGTCACCGACCTAACTTGCGCGCTATGTATATATGGTCTGATACATTTAATCAGATGAGTAACGCACAGCTGCATTTATTGCTGCGTACGAAACAAATTCATCGCCCAGTTGTTTCGTTTTCTAAAAATACAAACTTACCTAAACTGACTGAGTTTATAGCTGAGCAAAAGAAAAAGAATAAGCCTGTTGAGCTGATGTTAAGCACGAACACATGGATCCGCAAAGACAAACGCCCACAAGCATTATCCTATATTGGTAACGTAATCACGTATGCCCACACGGTACATCTGGATATTGAACCTCAGGTACTCGCAGATTATGACGAGAAAAAGGATGCCTATCAGCAGGACTATATTGAGCTGATAAGCGCTATCAGGACAGCTTACCCTGACCTTGAACTTTCTATTTCAGTCCCGTTTCATTGGCAGGAAAGCACCTACCGCAAGCTTCAACCACTAGTAAAACGCATGTATGTCATGCTTTATGAATCACCCGTAGCGGAGGTGATTAAGCGTAGAGCCAGTAAATTACTGCCGATTATCGGCCGCGATAAATTCGTTGCAGCGCTGAGAACGAATGATTTTGCTAATGAATATGAACTGGAAAAAATGATCCGTCGCCTTACCACTGAGGGTGTGAATGAGTTTGCGATTCACGATGCCAAAGGCGTAATTAGTTGGGAACAGTTGCCATGAAACTTCACAATAAAAAGAGTGTGTTACACGCCGCACCGCATTCACATCCTCCAAGAAAGAAAACCCCCATTATTACCCAGTGGCTTTATATTATTTTCTTGATCGGCATTTGCCTGTATGTACTGTATTTTGTGTGGAAACAGGCATTTACTATTCAGACTGCCGGGGTGATTGAAACCCAGTCATTTAGCATAAAATCGCCCTACTCCGGGTTACTTACTAGCTTTGCGCCCGAACATGGCCAGCAAATCTCCCGCGGCGACATCATCGGTATGGTCTCACCACTGGAAACCTGTGAACCTGAAGACAACACAAAAGATGAGCGCGCTTTGCGTTACCGAATTCAGGACGCGAAATTCGACCTGCAATTATTAATTGATGAACATCAAATTGACCAGCGGGAATATGAACGATTGCAGACACAAGACAGAAAGCTTAAGCGAGCATTGGAAGTAAACGCGCCCCTGAACAACGAAAGTGATAAATTACGTCTGAAATTAGCCAAACAACAGGCAGAAATAAACGTTGAAAAAGCCAAAGTGAAGGCGTTAGAGGCAAGGTATCACGAATTAACTGCGTTACCCCCTACGATCGAGCCGGCCCGCTGCCGCCCTCGCGCGATTGTGGCAAATCAGTCAGGCACGGTGGCAGCCGTGCCTGCCACTCAGGGAGATGCGGTCAAGGCGGGTGAAACTATATTGACACTCATGCCTGACAATCCAAAACTTACTCTTACAGCATATCTTGAGGTCAGTGAGTTTAATGATCTTGTCGTTGGCGATACCCTTTCAATTATTCTACCCGATGAATCTCACTCAAGCGGCAGGGTAGTTCAGATCGCTTCGTCTGCTACTGGTCGCCACGACTTAGAGTATGACAACTACCGTCCCGTGTTACCTCAACTAAAGGTTACCTTGGTACCCACCGATGTTACAGAAGCACAGAAATGGGTTCGCTTTGATAAGTTTCAGGTTTTAGTCGAAGGAGTAGAGTGAAATGAACATCTATGGTATTACCACTGAAGCATCCTTTGTACTGCCTGATATACGAACTTCTTCAATTGAGCAGTTGTTAGCCGACACGCAAACAACCAAAGCGGCTGTTTTTCACTTCCAGCAGGGTGAAAAAGGAAAGCTGCACCATTGGGTACAGAGTATTCGTCAACACCCACATCCGCGTATTTATTTAATGCCTTTGGCTTTGGTATTTGATGAAGAAAAACCACCTGCTTCTTTACAAAAACAGTTTGATGAATGTATATCCGTGACTCAATTGGGGCATACATCGACCACTAAAAGCGCACTTTTTGAACGTATCTCGCAGTGGCTGGAGAGGGTACCTAACTTAGATACCCATTCCTCGGATAGCAGCATCCCGTTTAAGATATTGCGTTTGATGGCTAGCCGTAATAAACGTCTGGAACCAATGTTAACCCCCGCTAACACCAGAGGGTTTGTTTATCCTGCAGTAGAACCTTTCTTTGCCCGCAATGACGACAGCTCTATCAACAGTTTAGATTTTTTACATAAGCAACAATTTGTGGGACGGGAATTTTTCAAACGCGCCCATTTTTGTCCCACCTGTGAAAGTGCGTTTTTAAATTTTATCGAAACCTGTACCGATTGCGGAGCAGAGAATTTAAAAAAAGAAGAGTTAATTCATCATTTTAAATGTGGCCATGTGGATAATCTTTCGCATTTTGAACGCAATAATCTGCTCATATGCCCTAAATGTGATGAGCGACTAAAACATATCGGTGTCGATTACGATAAACCTTCTATCGTATATCAATGTCAGCAATGTACATTGCAATTTCAGGATCCCTTACTTAAGGTCCAATGCTACACCTGCGAAAGCGAAGCCAGTATTGATGACGTAACGGTGGAAGACATTTACGCCTATGAACTAAGTGCCATAGGTCTTAATGCGGCGCTGTATGGTTTGGATGCATTATTTACCTCCATTTTACAAACAGACCTTCAGCTGTACAGCAATCGCGAATTTAAAAGCTTTATACATATAGAAAAAGCACGTATTGCACGCTACAAAAAGTCCACCAGCTGTGTGGCAACCATTTATTTCGAAAATCTCGACAGTATTTTCCAACGCTTAGGCAAACGCACTGAACAATTATTTAAAGAAATTAGTGCCGTGTTTAAATCAGTATTTAGAGAATCTGATGTAATTTCGGCATTAAACGAAAGTGTTTTTGTTATTTTGATGACAGAAACATCCGAAGAGAACGCCAACCTAGCCCTTAACCGATTAAAGACTGCCATTCAGGATTTATTTGCTGCCAATTTAGCAGAAGAGCTGTCAGTGGGAATATCAACTCGTGTTTACGGGATAGACAGTTCAAGTGATTTGAATCTGATGCTAGAAAATGCTCTGAAGGTTAAGGAAGAATGAGCTTAACCGGCCTGTTTGCGTTTGTTCAAAATCTGACGCTTGCACAGGTTTTGGCTTATTTCTGGCCCTTTTTCCTGTTGGATATGTTGCGCTATGTGATCATTGAATCACTGCTTATTTTTAAGTTTTTATTCAACAGAAAACGTCGAGAACGTGAACGCGCATATGCACGTCATCAGCTTTTTGCTGAGCGTCCCATTGTGTCCATCATCGTGCCGGGTAAAAATGAAGGAAAACATATTCCGGCGCTCGCCAACTCACTCAGCAATCAAACATACAATAATTTCGAGCTGATTATTGTGGATGATGGCTCGGATGATAATACGGCGATGATATGCCGACAGCTACTTAAACAAGGTAAGATAGACCGTTTTTTTCGCAATGAAGTCAGAGGAGGGAAAGCCTCTGGTGCCAATACAGCGCTGCGCTTTTCTCAAGGCAAATACATTATTCACATTGATGCTGACTCCCACTTAGCTGAAGATGCCATAGAGCAGATATTACTTCCCTTTTACCTAGACGAGCGCGTAGGTGCTGTCGGTGGGGATGTCCGAGTCGCCAACGAAGATGACAGTTTCGCTACTCGATTACAAACAATTGAGTATATCAAAACCATAAGCGCGGGTCGGGTCGCCGCTTCGGAATTGGGGATTTTACGGATTATTTCTGGCGCACATGGGGCATTTCGAAAAGATGTACTCGCCCAGGTTTATGGCTGGGATGTAGGTCCTGGGCTGGACGGCGACATCACGCTAAAAATACGCAAGTTGGGATACCGGGTAGTCCATGCGGTACATGCTGTGTGCTATACCAACGTGCCGCTAAAATTCGCTAATCTGCGTAGACAACGATATCGCTGGGACCGTTCATTAGTTCGCTTTCGTTTGCGTAAACATTTAAATATGTTGGCACCCGCAGCTAACTTTCGAAGTTCCTCTTTTTTTTCAATCATCGAAAACATCGTATTTAACGTATTTTTCGACTTTAAATGGATAATTTACGTAATCTACATGCTTTATACTGCGCCGCACTATTTAGGTTATGTTTTTATCATCAACTACTTTCTGTATTTTATCGCGAATATTATTCAGTTTGTGGTTGCCCGCGCACTGATCTCTCCCTCTTATCGAGCGATAGATGGATTAACTCCCTTTTTTCTACCCCTGATGCCCTTCTATACAGGCTTATACTTACGAGCGGTAAGAACCTACGCGTATTTAATGGAGTTTCTGCATAAGACATCGTATGACGATCCTTGGAACCCATGGAAAGTGTCCCGGATCGCCAAGAAAGAAAAATTATGAGGCTTGTTTGAGTTTTCTATCCTGCACCAGCTTGGTGATAATGCTGGTCAGATTCGTAATGTTGAAAATGGTACCAAAGATGCTGCCCACAGCGACTGCATATATGAGCCCCAAAATCTCTGCCAGAATAAACCATTGACGAATACGGGTAGCATCACGCAACACGATTGAACCAATGGTGAAAATAAGCGCGGATGAGTAAGCAAAGAAAATCAGCCAGCCGTGGTTCAAAATAAACCATTCGTAAGCGAGAAACGCCAAGTTAGCCGCGACGAAACCGATGAGTACGCCTTTCCCCCGGTTCTTAAGCGCCACGACATTTCGGATGCTGGCTAATAAACAACCAATGCCCGCGGCCATGGCATCCAACATAAAGAAATGAATACTTACGCAAAAAAGCGCAACCGCTGACACCATCAGATAGCGTTCTACGGTATTTTGACGATAACCAATAAAATTGAAAATTACTGCAAGGGCACCAAAGCCCTCAGCCCAGAACTGCATAGACAAACCCTACAGACAATTAGAAGATAACATCAACGAAGCTTGCTAATCATTGTATGGTCATTAGGCAGAGAAAATGGTTTCAACACCGTATCTGCAGGATACGCGAACAAGCCAAAGCGATTACCACTGGTGTGGCTAAGTATCACCGCATAAGCCGGCATGCAATCCATATCATGATGGCAAGGATCAAAAAGCGGAACATCATACTTGTCCAGCGACAAAATGGCTACTTTTTGTTTTTCATGATAGACAAAACGCTCAGCCACCGGCTGTTTTAAGATGGCATAGACTTGAAATTTCGGGACGCGCCATTCGGTGTCGCGCCATTGGAAGGGCTGAATCTGGATCCGCTTGACAATCTTTTCGATACATTCGGGTAACATACTTGCCTCCGTGATGTAGCTTGATGCCGTTAAAAGTGCAGATAAAAGTCTCTGCACAGCGTTTTGAATTCTGAACTGTATTGCGCTTGTTGATTTCTTATAACTAGGGTTTGCCTATTTATTAGATACTCGGTAACTCGTTTTTCGGATTGACTAAATTTAAACGCCACCACATGGGCGGGTTTCTCTTCACTGTGCCGTACGGTTAACAGTTCATCACAGACTAAATTAACAGTCTTAGCCATTGATAAAATTTCTGCTTCACGCGCGGCAGGATAGAGACAATAAAAATAACCATTTTTTATTAAATGCTTCGCCACCCAATGAAATAGTGTTGAAATCGATAACCCGTGATCAATTCTAGCTCGCTCTCTGTGTCGATTAAGCTGGATATAGGCACGGCTGGAGCTAATCGGCGCAGCAAAATAGGGCGGGTTGGCAATAATCGTGGCGTAATGTTGTGTTGGCGTAAATTGCGCTATGTCCATTAGTATTACGTTCATGCGCTTAGACCACGGCGATGCGGCGAAATTTTTATCTGCTTGCTGTGCTGCGTCCGGGTCGATTTCAATGGCGTAGACAGATGACATTTGCGATTTTTGCGCCATCATCAACGCCAATATACCGCTACCAGTACCAATATCCAAAATAGGCCCAGTGACCGAAGCAGGGCTAGCCCAACTTCCTAATATCAGGCTATCGGTATTAACTTTCATCGCACAGTGGTGCTGTTCGACCACAAACTGTTTACAGGCAAACACGGAGCGTTTAGTCGCCATCAAAGACCTGAAGTTTAATCATCTCATGCGCCACTTCGATGGCCGATACCGGCCGGTATTTTTTTAACGGTCCGACCAGAAGCATGCCCAAGACAGGGGCGATGGTTTGGGCGATATCTTCCAACGGACGATTTTCATGACGCTCACCGAGCAATAGTGAGGGTCTTACCGCTGCAGCATTTTTGAGCTGTGACATTCCCATAATGGCATTTTCTAATTCTCCTTTCACGCGCAAGTAAAAATTAGCACTTTTGGCATTTGCGCCAATCGAAGATATCCATACAAAGCTTTTACAACGCTGCGCACGGGCAAGCTGCGCGGCAACATGCACATATTCGAAGTCAACCTTTCGAAAGGCCTCTCGGCTGCCAGCTTTTTGAATGGTGGTTCCCAGACAGCAATACACATGGTCCACCTTAAAGTAGCCTTCATACTCTTGCAGCGATTCGAAATCAATGACCAGCCAATTCACTTTTTTCTGTTCATGCGATACCACCGATGAAGGCATAGGACGCCTGACCAAGCAGGTTACTTGCTTATATCTAGGATCGTTTTGCAGCTGTTTTATTAATGCTTTTCCGACCAGTCCCGTTGCTCCCAGGACCAATGCCGTTTTAAATTGCGCCACCTTATGCCATCCTATTGCCAACAAGCACTGTTGATTCGTTGTGCCTAATCACTTATTTAGAATTGCTCTGCCATCGCTGAGCTGATCACATAATAAAACGAATTGATGTAGTCTAGCTACTTTTTACTTTTTACTTTGCATATATAAGACGACATTTAGAATGAAAAAAGCCTTACTTTGCGGAGCCATTATGCTCACCACCGTTGCGAAAGCAGAACCGTTAACGATTGAACGCATTTTCGAGTCCCCTTCCTTGGATGGTAATGCACCGACTGAGTTAAAGGTTTCTCCAGATGCTGAGCGGGTGACTTTCCTTAAGGGGAAAGAATCCGATTATGAAAAACTTGACCTCTGGGAATATCACATTGCTTCAGGTAAAACCCGTCTGTTATTTGATTCTGACAAACTCACAACTGGCGAAGTAGAGCTGTCCGATGAGGAGAAAGCCCGCCGCGAACGGATGCGATTAAAGGGGACCGGTATTGTCAGTTATGAATGGTCTGCAGATGGCAAAGCATTGCTTTTTCCCCTAGGCGGTGACGCTTACTATCATAAGCTAGGCGAACAGGGAGCGAAACGACTGCTGGATACTGAAGCATTTGAAACCGATATCAAGCTCTCGCCAAAAGGTAATTTTATTTCCTACATTCGCGACCAGAACCTGTATATCAAGCATATTGCTTCAGGCAAGGAAACCGCCATAACCCAACAAGGGGGGGGTGATATCAAATTTGGCATGGCCGAATTTGTCGCTCAGGAAGAAATGAGTAGGATGACCGGCTACTGGTGGTCACCCGACGAACGTTTTATCGCGTTTACTAAAGTTGATGAGGCCCCCGTACAGGTGATAACGCGCTCTGAAATTTATGCTGATGAAATTAAAATGATTGAGCAGAAATACCCAGCAGCAGGCACACCCAATGTTAACGTCAAACTGGCAATTCAGAACATTCAATCCAGTGAGCGCCAGTGGGTTGATTTAGGCAAGCATGAAGATATTTATCTTGCCCGTGGCAAGTGGATGCAGGATGGCAAAACTTTCACTTATCAATGGCAAAGTCGCGACCAGCAACAACTGGAACTGCGCGCTTACGATGTAGAGACAAAAGCACAAAAGACGCTACTTACTGAACAGAGCGATACGTGGATAAATTTACACGACGATCTTACGTTTTTGAAAAAGTCACCGCAGTTTATCTGGGCTTCAGAGAAAGATGGTTTCAAACACCTCTATTTGATGGAAAATGATGGCAACCAAGTTCGCCAGCTTACACAAGGTGAGTGGGTGGTAGATAACCTTGAAGCGGTGAATGAAGCTGAGGGAATAGTGTACTTTACGGGGCGCAAAGATACCCCCATCGAAAGCCACCTTTATTCAGTATCGTTAGCAGGCGGAAAAATCTCTCGGATAACCACCGAAGAAGGATTCCACGAGGTTGAGTTCAGTGCAGATGCAAGCGTCTATGTAGACAGCGTTTCCACCATTAACCGTCCTCCGCAGGTCAGCCTGCATCAGGCTGATGGCAAGCAAATTACCTGGCTTGAAGAAAATAAACTGGATCAGACGCACCCATTGACGCCGTATGTGTCTGGGTGGACAAAACCTGAATTTGGTACCTTCGAGACCAAAGATAGTACCACTCTGCATTATCGTATTTTTAAACCCAAAAACTTGAAAAAGAAGCATCCTGCAATCGTATTTTTATACGGTGGCCCGCATGCACAAGTGGTCCAGAACAAATGGTATGGCAGTCGCGGTTTACTGATGCAGTACTGGGTAGATCAGGGCTATGTAGTGTTCAGTGTGGATAACCGAGGCTCCAACTACCGGGGGAAAGCGTTTGAAGATCCTATTTATAAAAAAATGGGATCAATCGAAGTCGATGATCAGGTCGCCGGTGTGGAGTTCTTGCGCACGTTGCCCTATGTCGACGCAGAGCGAATTGGTGTGCATGGTCACAGTTATGGCGGTTACATGACCCTGATGGCAATGTTTAAAGCGCCAGATTATTTCGCAGCGGGTGTGTCGGGCGCACCGGTAACTGATTGGCGTATGTATGATACGCACTATACTGAACGCTATATGGGTAATCCGCAAACCGATGACCAGGCTTATACTGATGCTTCCGTGTTTCCCTATGCAGACAACCTCAAAGGGCCATTATTGATTTATCATGGAATGGCGGATGACAATGTACTGTTTACTCACAGTACCCGTCTTTATAAGCATTTACAGGATCAGGCAATCCCTTTCGAAACCATGGATTACCCAGGCAAGAAACACAGCATCAAGGGTAAAGCGACAGGAATTCACTTGTATAAGACCATTAGCAACTTCTTCAATCGAAACCTTCATCCTAATAAATAGCCAGTTTATAGGGCTTGTATTTTTCAAGCCCTATTCTACCCCTTCGGCGCCTCACATTAAAAATCACGACAAAACATAGAGTTACCCTAAATCATAAATTTAACAAATTGTTACATGTTGTAACAGTTAGGATATTTTTATATGGTTAGTCGTGCGAATTTCATTCGAATTTATAATATAGAAAAAGTCTGGTTCGATACCGACACCCAACTTTAACAACACAAGTGAAGAAGAAGTCTATGTTTAAAACGACAGTAAAACCTGCTTTCGCTGCTACTTTATTAGCATTAAGTGCGTCAGCAGTAGCGGATAATGATCGCTACATCATTCAGGTCGAAAATAACGGCAAAGGCATTGTAAAAGCAATTGCTAAGCAAGCTGGTGCTGACATCAAAGTTGATGCCGATGGATTTATAGCTGCAACGTTTACAGGGAAGTCACTTGAGCAAGTTAAGGGGTTAATGAATAACCCGCATGTTAAATTAGTTGAAGAAGATCTGGTTCGTCGCCCAATGGCATTGTTCAATGATGATGCCGGTGACCCTATGGTAACCCAGGTTACACCTTATGCTGTTTATCAATCCCAAGCTAACCAGGTGGTATTTAACGCCAACGCGGGAATGAAAGTGTGCGTAATCGACTCCGGTCTAGACAGCTCCAACTCTGATTTCATTTGGAGTGGCATCACCGGGGATAATGACCCAGGCACCGGCAACTGGTTTGATCACGGTGGTCCCCACGGTACCCACGTAGCGGGTACCATCGGTGCCGCAGACAATGGTTATGGTGTGGTCGGTATGGCCCCTGGCGTTGATATGCACATTATCAAAGTATTTAATGAAGCGGGCTGGGGCTATTCCTCTGACTTGGCTCATGCTGCACAACTTTGTCAACAGGCCGGTGCGAACATTATTAATATGAGCCTTGGTGGCGGCGGAGCTAACAGCACAGAAGAAAACGCGTTTATTGATTTCGTAAATGGCGGTGGCTTTGTAGTCGCGGCTGCAGGTAACGACGGCAATTCAGTTCGCTCTTATCCTGCTGGCTACCCTGCCGTTATGATGATCGGCGCGAACGACGCTGACAATAATATCGCTGATTTCTCTCAGTTCCCATCATGCACTACTGGACGTGGCAAGAACGTAACCACCGACGAGACGATTTGTGTGGAAGTAACCGCTGGCGGTGTAGATACGCTGTCCACCTACCCTGCGGGTATGGCGACAATGTCAACATTGACTGCCGATGGAGCAGGTTTTGACTCTTCTGCTATGGAAAACAGCGGAAACGCATCAGGTGCAACGTACTTTATGGGAATTGGCGATTCAGTTGATGCTGGCGCTGCAGGCAAAGTATGTGTTATCGACCGTGGTACCATTTCGTTCTACGACAAAGTGAATAACTGTGAAATGTCAGGCGGTATCGGTGCTGTTATCGTTAACAATGAACCCGGCATGCTTTACGGCACTCTTGGCGAAACCAACAATACAACAATCCCAGCTGTTGGTGCAGCACAGGAAGACCGTTCAGCGCTTCTTGCCGCAGCTAACATGGATATCAGTATTGGTGCGAGCGACTACGGATTCATGAGCGGTACTTCAATGGCTACTCCTGCAGTAGCTGGTTTAGCGGCGCTTGTCTGGTCAAATCACCCTACGTGTACAGGTGAAGACATTCGTGCGGCATTTAAAGCCACAGCGTTGGATTCTGGTGCAGCAGGCAAAGATGCATACTTCGGTCACGGCATCGTACAGGCAGCTGATGCATCTGCTTATCTGACAGCAAATGGTTGTTCTGGCGGCGGTACAGGCGGCGGTAGTGACTTAACACTTAATGCAAATGGCTACAAAGTACAGGGCACTCAACGAGTTGACCTGACGTGGGGCAACGCAGCAACTACCAATGTGGATATTTTCCGCAATGGTGCAAAAATCGTTACTACGGCTAACGACGGCGCCTATACAGATAACCTGAATACAAAAGGTGGCGGCAGCTATCAGTATCAGGTGTGTGAAGCGTCTTCAACCACCTGTTCTGCAACCGTAAGTGTTGTGTTTTAAAGAAAACTCCTAAGCGGTTAAACCGCTTGCTCGACATCCCAAAGCCGGTAATTAATTGATTACCGGCTTTTTAATGGTGGTTTGAAACTAAAGGCCAAAACGTTTTTCTAAAGAACCTTTGTTTAACCAAATAACTGTTGGGCCAGGGTTTTCTGAACGCCTTGAGCCGCATTTTTACTCAGCTCTATTTTAAGGGGTGAGTTCTGTCCTGATACCCATAGTGTCAGCTCTGAATCGGTATCAAAATGTCCTGCTGATTCCACCACAAATTGAGTAATGGCACGATATGGAATCGAGTGGTAATTTACTTTTCTTCCGGTTAATCCCTGCTTATCAATGAACATGACGCGTCCGGTGGTGAAAATCACCAGATCTCTTACCAGTTTGTAGGCCTTCACGACTTGTTCGTTGTCGGCCAGAATAGCAGCCAACTCGTCTTTAACTTCCTCTGCGTTGGTTTCGCTGGCATTACCCATCAATGTGTCTAACAGTCCCATAGCATCTCCTTTTATCCTTCGCTTTCACACGGTTACAGTGATAGTGTAGCAATATAACGAACGAACTATATTACCCATTAATAAATGACAAGTATTACTTTCGCTGACATTCAGGCAGCATATTGCCGAATACACCACAAAGTTAAGCGTACACCACTTTTAGAGTCATCATTGTTAAATAGGTGGCTGGGGCAGCGCATTTTGTTTAAAGCCGACTGTTTACAAACGGTGGGCGCATTTAAAATCCGCGGGGCTACTAATTTTGTTGCCCATCTAGAAGAAACGGACAGGTTACCCACACATATCGTAGCCAACAGCTCAGGAAACCATGCTCAGGCGGTGTCTTGCGTGGCGAAGGAATATGGCATTCCAGCAACAATCTTCGCTGCACAAACAATATCGGAAGTGAAGGCCGCGGCGACCCAAAGTTATGGGGCGGAACTAAAGCTTTTCGATACCCGTAAAGAAGCTGATATTGCGGTGAGCGAAGCTGCAGAAAAACCGGGTACCGTCTGGATCCCACCCTATAATCACGCTGATATTATCGCCGGTCAGGGAACCTGCGCGCTGGAAGCAATTGAAGATGCCGGACATGCTGATGCGATTTTTGCTCCCTGTGGTGGAGGTGGATTACTGAGTGGCTCACTAATCGCAGCGCGTGCGATGCTACCAGAAGCCAAGGTCATTGGCAGTGAGCCTTTGTTAGCAAATGACGCGGCGCGGTCATTGCAAAGTGGAAAGATTGAAACGTTAAATGAAACCCCCGATACCCTGGCAGACGGTGCAGCCACCCCCTGTCTGGGTGATTTAACCTTTCCCTATATTCAGCAGCTCGACGAATTTTATGAAGTTAATGAACAGCAAATAACGTACTGGACCCAATGGCTCCAACATTTATTAAAACTGCATGTGGAGCCAACCAGTGCCATGAGCATGGCAGCGGTCGTCTCTTGGGCGCTTTCGGCGCCGTCTGGTCAGACGGCAATTGTGCTGTTGACCGGGGGTAACATCAGTCAGCAGTCAATGTTAAAAATATGGCAAACTGATTATTTGCTACAACCACCCAATATTACTGAACAGGAGTGAGCTCATGAGGAAAACGCTGATTTTTCTTACCCTGATTTTTGCTGCTTTTAGCCTAAATGCGGCAACATTGATTAACAATGTCAAAGGTTACACACTCAACCCTGAGGGAAATTTAGTGACATTTTCCTCACTTTTAATTGACCAGGGAAAAGTTAAGGCATTGGATCCCGAAAGCTCGCCAGTGGAAGCCGAAATCATTGATGGTAACGGGCATGTCATGTTACCAGGACTGATTGATGCTCACGGCCATTTGTTGGGATTAGGTGATAATCTGCTTAAAGTTGATTTACGCAACACTTCCAGCGAAAAAGAAGCCGCTCAGGCTGTGGCAGAATATGCGTTAGGAAAGGCTCATCTTGATTGGATTACAGGCCGTGGCTGGAATCAGGAACTATGGTCTGATCGAGCCTTTCCAAAAAAATCTTCTTTAGATAAATTAAACATAGATAAACCTATCTGGCTCATTCGCGTTGATGGACACGCCGGCTGGGCAAATAGTAAGGCATTAGAACTAGCAGGCGTGACCAAATCGACTCGCGCCCCCGCAGGAGGGGAAATTATTCGCGATGCCCAAGGTAACCCTACGGGCGTACTCATAGATAACGCTATGAGTCTGATAGAAAAACATTTACCACATGAATCTGCTAACGTCATGCATGCCCAGCTAAGGGCTGCTGGTGAACATTTACTGAGCCAGGGCATAACCAGCATGCACGATGCCGGAATAGGCCACAAAGTGTATACATTTTACTTGGCAAAGGCGGTTGAAGAAAAATTACCGCTGCGCGTATATGCAATGGTTAGCGCCACTGATCCTCAATTGGATCAAATACTTGAAAGGGGCAACATAATCGACCCGCAAGGCATGTTGGTAATCCGCAGCGTGAAGGCGTATGGTGATGGCGCATTGGGCAGCCGTGGGGCTGCTTTGTTAAAACCTTACAGTGATGCTCAGCATCAGCACGGGTTGCTGCTCACTCCCAAGGATGATATGCCTACTCTATTTAACAAAGTAATCGGTGCCGGCTTTCAACTTAATTATCATGCTATTGGCGACAAGGCGAACCGATTAGCCCTGGATCAATTTGAACAAACTTTCAAAATGGCTGGCGGAAAAGATTTACGCAATCGCATTGAGCATGCACAAGTAATAGCTATTCGTGATTTACCGCGTTTCGCTGAGCTTGGTGTATTACCTTCGATGCAACCCACCCACGCAACCAGTGATAAAAATATGGCGGAAGACCGCGTGGGTAAAGAACGCATTAAAGGCGCTTATGCCTGGCAGACGTTATTAAAATCTGGGGTGAGAGTACCGCTGGGATCAGACTTCCCGGTTGAATTAGCTAACCCGTTTTATGGGCTTCACGCTGCGGTCACTCGACAAGACAGAGATAATCAGCCGGTAAAGGGTTGGTACCCTGAAGAGGCCCTTACCCTCGAACAGGCATTTAAAGGTTTCACACTCGATGCAGCTTACGCCGCACATATGGAGGAAGAAATCGGCACTCTGACGCCCGGAAAATGGGCCGACTTTATCTTAGTTGATCAGGATATTTTCAACATTTCAGAAAAAGATATTTGGAAAACACAGGTGTTGCAGACTTGGATTGCTGGCAAAGAAGTGTTTAAGCGCCCACAGCAGTAAGGTTCGAGCAGAAAGATTGAAAGGCTAGACTTTATAGCTGCATTGTTAGAAGGTTACCAGTCATGCCGCGTGCTTATCCAAGGTAACTTAACCGCATGGATTCCGCAACATGGAAGAGTTTGCACATAATGAATATGCACAGAGGATAACGCGTTTATATGCAGCAATTTGATTACATTATCCCGTTTATCAGCATCATTTATGGCATTGCGATAGCTGATCTGCTTTCTAGCATTTATAGACTGGTCGAAGAACGCCAGCACGTGCGTATGCACCCAGTGCCTTTCGTGTGGGCGGCGGTCTGTTTTACCGCTATCATCAATGGATGGTGGGCATTTTTTCAGATTATGGAAAATTTCAAAGTTACCAGTGCAGGTAACCTTTTTGTATTGAGTCTACTTCCTACATTAACCTTTTTGTTTAGCTCAGCAGTATTGCCAAATCGCATAGGCGAGAGTTGCGATCTTTGGCAGTTCTACCGTAAGAACAGAGTGATTTTTTTTAGTACCTTCGCTGCGTATTTATTAAGTGTCCCTATCATTTTGTACGGTTTATTCGATCACTTTAATCAACTATACGTTATCAGCCAACTGGTCGGTTGTTTGTTGCTATTTTTATGTATAACGATAGAAAAACCGTGGCTGCACTGGATAATTTCACTTTACTTTGCGTACAATATTGGCGCAGGATTATTTAATCAGACTTTGACTAATCTTGCATAATCCCGTGGTGATGTGTTAATAGTAGCGACATCCAGCTAAAGGAAAACGGTATTCCTCATTGCAGACTGCGTTCAAAAGGAAAGAACGTAGAAAGCGTCTTAGCAAACCCACATCTGAATGAACTGACCGAGAAACTCTCCCCTTCAGAGCATTTGTGCGTTAAAACCCTTAGAGGTTATCCACAGGCCTTTTTACGAAACAGAGATAATGTAATTTATTCGTGGTTACCGTCGTAATCTCGCTCTACCCTGGCTATGGGTGTTTCAAACGCTGAGCACCATTTTTCACGACCTAATGTTTGCGTGATGATATGTTCAGCATTTTCTTTCCAAAGTCTTAGGGAAGACAGTTCAGTCCAATATCAAACCGCCATCCCCACATCTTTTCTTGAAGACTCTACGCTAAGAAAGCCAGGTTGCTGCATTGCCATCTCAACCATTTTATCAGCCCCCTTGGCATCGTCTTCGATTTTAGTAGATTGGTGTGAGGTGAACACAACAGCGTAATACCGTGGAGTTGGAGTGTTCGCAATCAAAGTCATAGTTACAAGTGCCAAATACGCCTAGTTCACCCTTGCGTGCGAGAAAGATGTTAGTTCGAATCTTTTTCTTCAATCTACAAAACAAGGATACTATCGAGATTACTGGGTCAGACCGGCATGTTGTAAATATTAATATAACGTCTTTATCCACTTTTCTTCAGTGATAAAGCTCCAATGCCAACTTTTCCACTTCTCATCTAAACCCACCGTTACGATCTCTTCTACACTTTTACCTTCCGCTTTGTGCTTCTCGACAAAGGCTTTGGTTTGCTCAATCATGGCAAGAAAATTCTGGTAATCCTCTTTGTTTGCTATTGGGCCGTGTCCCGGTATGATTTTAGTGGTGTCGTTAATTTTTGCTAGCAGGCTCTTTACCGACTCTATATACCCTTTTACCGAGCCACCAGATTGCAGATCGATATACGGAAAGAGGCCGTTAAAAAATAAATCGCCGGTGTGCAGGATATTAGGTTCCTTTATCCAGACCACACTGTCACCATCCGTATGCCCGTCGGGAAGATGAATTATTTCCAGCGTTTCATTATTAAAATGAATTTTAATGCCATCCTGATAGGTCACTACTGGCAGTGCGGCGTCATCTACCTTTTCATCCGACAGTAACCTTACCCTTACATTTTCATGTGCCATGATGGTGCTATCTTTATGAGTGTGAAACCAGCTGTTGCCACCGGTATGGTCACCGTGAAAATGGGTATTGATGATAAATTTTGGTGCGTCGCTACCAAGTTTTGAAAGGGTAGCGGCAATTTTTTCAGCTAAGGGTTCGTATTGATCGTCAATGATAAGGAGCCCATCTTCACCAGCAGAAACACCAATGTTTCCACCCTGCCCCGATAACATATGAATTGAACCACCTAATGAAGTGTCTTTGATTTCAGTATCTGCGAATCTGTCTGTGGCAATGGCAGAAAACGATATTACCGACACTAATGCTGCTATGAATTGTTGGCGTAGGCGCATGATATTCCTTAATTTAAACTATTGAGTTGGTATCACTGTAGTTGAAAGTTTTATTTACAGCCAATATCCAGATTATTCTTTTACGTAAGCAAATCGCGGGACATGCCGACCATTCAGGCAAACCGTCTCACAAAACATCGCTAATGGTCTTACCCAAAGTGCCTGTTCGCCATAACAGGGCTTATAGACCACTACTAATTCATCTGTCTCAGAATGTCTTGCCACACCCAATACCTGATACTCATTGCCTTTATAGTGCCGGTACAATCCGGGTAGCGGGTGACTGTTGTTATTTTTCATATTGTCGTATCCAAAGGTAAAATCAGTTGTTCGAATGGCGTATTTTCGGCCAGGCTGATGTGTAAACCTACTAACCTGATTGCGCGCTGCTGTGCGCGTTGAAAGGCTTCCTCCAGCAAGCTGTTAAAATAAGGCAGTGATAATTGAGTATGCTTATGTTCAACAGTGGTTAACTGAAAGTCGTTAAATTTAAGCTTAACACCCAATGACTTAATCCGGATAGCTTGGCCTGAGCGTGACTCGTAACTGTGGACCCGCTTTTGTATTTTCTCAAATAAACCCGGCAATAATTGTTCACATTCGCTGAGGGTGTGAATATCTTCACGCAATGTACGCTCAACCCCGATAGACTTGCGCTCTCTACTGGTGTTAATGCTGCGCTCGTCGACGCCGTGCGCACGGTTGTACAGGACTACGCCAAACTTACCCAGCTCTTTTTGTAAGCGTTCAAACGGATAGTGGCGTACATCTTCGCAGGTATTCAAGCCTAACCTGCTTAACTTTTGCACTGTCACTTTGCCCACCCCTGGTATTTTTCCTAATGGTAACCTGCGTACGAACTCATCCAGTCGATCAGGTGTGACCACGCACAACCCATCCGGTTTGTTTTCATCACTGGCAATTTTTGCCACAAATTTACACGACGCAACGCCTGCTGAAGCTGTGAGATGCAATTCTTCTTTTATGCGCCGTCTTATATCTTCTGCAATTCGCGTGGCACTACCCGAGAAAAGCTTTACATGAGTGACATCAAGGTAGGCTTCGTCCAATGAGAGGGGCTCGATTAAATCGGTATAGTCAGCAAATATTTGTCTAATTTTCTGTGATTCACGGACGTAGACCTCCATCCGTCCTTTAATAAGTATCAAATTAGGACATAATCTTAATGCGTACGCAGTCGCCATGGCGGAACGTATACCAAATTTTCGCGCTGGATAGTTACAGGTGGAAATAACGCCCCTGCCCTTAGCGCTGCCGCCTATCGCAATGGGTACGTCTTTAAGGGCCGGGTTGTCACGCATTTCAACCGCCGCATAAAAGCAGTCCATATCTACGTGAATAATTTTTCGCACAAAACGCCCAGATCAACTGTACACAAAGACAGTATTATAGGGTAATTTTGGAACAAAAATCACCTTAGCCAGCGAATAAAAAAATAAAAAAAAGGAGTAGGTGCTACTTTCAATGCAGCGCGATAGCTGCATTGAAACTATAATATCTGGTTTTGCTTCCATTCATCTAATTTTTTTTGACGGGCTTCTTCTTTCTCCATACGGGCTTTTTTGCGATCACAGGGTTCTGGGCAATCGCATGCTTTTTCAATTCCTAATGCCCCCAAGCCACCGCAACTGCCTGAGATACTTTTTCGCTGCACTACAAAACCTATGGCCATGGCAAAGACCATGGTCAAAAAGAAAACGAATGCCAGAATAAATGTCGACATTAAAAACCTCTCTAATCGTGCATTTCAACAATGCGGTTAAATTCTTCAGAGGCATACTCTTCAAATTCACCAGCATTTTTACGAATTAAATAAACCGCGAGTTTATACTCTTCTGCTAATGCTTTCGCCTCATTCCAGCCAATAACATTAAATGCGGTGGCGAGCCCATCGGCGGTCATTGATGATTTATCGACCACTGTCACGGAAACTAAATTATGTTGTATAGGTTTGCCGGTGCGCGGATCAATCAGATGTGAATAGCGAACACCATCCTGTTCGTAGAAATTACGATAATCACCTGACGTAGCTATCGCATGTTCACCAATTGAGACAATTCGTTGAACATTGCGTTCATTAGATACCGGTTTTTCAATCGCAATCAGCCATTCTTTGCCATTTCCTCGATGCCCGGAAACGCGCATTTCACCGCCGATCTCAACAAGATAATTTTTCAGACCATTGTCTTCCAGTATCGCAACAACCTCATCCACCCCATATCCTTTAGCTATGGTGGACAGGTCAACATACACCATAGGGTGCAACTTTTTAAGCGTGGTCCCATTCAGCTTGATTTTGTCAAGCCCAACGTATTCTCTTACTGCACTGATAGTTTCATTATCAGGCGTACGCTCAGGACGCTTGTTCGGCCCAAATCCCCACAAATTTACCAGCGGACCAACTGTAATATCCAGCACGCCGTTACTTAACTCTCCCAGTCTCAACGCTTCTGCTATCACCGCGGATGTTTCTTTGGATAAAGTCACAGGATCGGTAAAGCGATTTTGATTGAAACGTGACAACTCAGAGGTCGGATCGTACGTTGACATCAACTTATTGATTTGCGCCAAACGCAAGTCGATTTGTTCTTGCAGGCCATTTATTTCACCTTGTTCAGCGACCACGTATTTAACGTTATAGGTCGTCCCCATAGTTTTGCCTTGCAGATGCACTACGGGTAAGGTGTTACCACTACAGCCAACTAAAATAAAAAGTGTCGCAAGCCATAAACTGGCTACAAAATTTTGCCTAAACACAATATCTCACTATTGAAGCTAAAAAAGGGGGCCTTACGCCCCCTTCATACTTATTCCTAACCCTGCTTAACCACCAAAGTCATCAAGCATGATATTTTCGTCTTCTACACCGAGATCTTTAAGCATATTGATAACGGCGGCATTCATCATTGGTGGTCCACACATATAGAATTCGCAGTCTTCTGGCGCTGGATGATCTTTCAGGTAATTTTCTAACAAGACCTGGTGAATAAATCCAGTATATCCTTCCCAGTTGTCCTCAGGCTGAGGATCCGACAAGGCTACATGCCATTCAAAGTTATCATTCTCTTTGGCCAGCATGTCGAAATCTTCTACGTAGAACATTTCGCGCAATGAGCGAGCGCCATACCAGAAGCTTATCTTGCGATTCGTTTTAATTCGACGAAGTTGATCGAATATATGCGAGCGCATTGGCGCCATACCGGCGCCACCACCGACAAACACCATTTCAGCTTCAGTCTCTTTGGCAAAGAATTCACCAAACGGACCAGAAATCGTTGCTTTGTCGCCAGCTTTCAAGCTCCAAATGTACGACGACATTTTACCGGCAGGTAACGAAAGATTATTTGGTGGCGGCGTAGCGATACGCACGTTCAACATGATAATGCCTTCTTCTTCCGGGTAATTTGCCATCGAGTATGCACGGATAGTTTCTTCATCTACTTTTGATTCAATATCGAAGAAACCGAAACGCTCCCAGTCGCCACGGAATTTCTCAGGAACCTCAAAATCTTTATATTTCACATGATGAGGTGGCGCTTCAATCTGAATATAACCACCAGCGCGGAAAGGAACGCTTTCACCATTTGGAATTTTAAGTTTCAACTCTTTAATGAAAGTGGCTTTGTTGTCGTTGGAAATAACTTCGCAATCCCACTTCTTGATACCGAACACTTCTTCTGGAAGCTCAATATCCATATCCTGTTTAACAGCAACCTGACAGGATAAGCGACAACCTTCCCGAGCTTCACGTTTCGTGATGTGGTCTAATTCAGTAGGTAAGATTTCCCCTCCCCCTGATTTAACATCCACACGACACTGCCCACATGAGCCGCCGCCACCGCAGGCTGATGATACGAAAATACCAGCGTCAGCAAGTGCACCAAGCAACTTCCCACCCGGCTCAGTGTGAATGGCCTTTTCTGGGTCGTTGTTTATGGTAATTTTAACATCACCACTAGGCACAAGCTTAGACTTGGCGAACATGATGATAAAGACAAGCGCAAGCACGATGGCAATAAACATGCCCACGCCAAGATAGATTTCTACCTGATTCATTTAATTGCTCCCACGCTTGATTAAAGCTGAATACCAGTAAACGACTGGAAGCCAAGGGCCATAAGACCCGCGATCATAAATACTGATCCCAAGCCACGAATACCATCGGGCATATCAGCATATTTAAGTTTTTCACGTACTGCAGCAAGCAGAACAATTGCAATTGCCCAACCAAAGCCACTACCAATACCGTAAACAATACTCTCGGTGAAGTTATACTCGCGTTGTACAGCAAATGCGACGCCACCAAAGATAGCGCAGTTAACTGTAATTAACGGAAGAAATATACCCAAGGCGTTGTACAGTGCAGGAAAAAACTTGTCCAAGCTCATTTCAAGAATCTGTACCAGTGCAGCAATTACACCGATAAAGGTTAAGAAATTAAGAAAGCTTAAATCGGCGTCAGGGAAGCCTGCCCACGCTAACGCGCCAGGGGCAAGAATGTTGACATAAATTATCTGGTTAACCGGCACTGAAATACCCAGTACCACGATTACCGCTACCCCTAGTCCCATTGCAGTTTTTACTTTCTTTGAAACCGCAAGGAAAGTACACATCCCTAAAAACAGGGATAACGCCATGTTTTCAACGAAAACCGAGCGAACAAATAAAGATAAATAATATTCCATAACTTATTCCTTAGGCTCGACTTGCTCTGGACGGATGGTACGGATGAACCAGATCATTCCTGCAATCAAGAAGAATGAGCTAAACGGAAGAATTAACAACCCGTTACCCTGGTACCAGCCCCCATTTTGAACCAACGGCAGAATTTCAAAGCCTAAAATGGTACCAAAACCAAATAACTCTTTGATAGTGCCAATGACAATCAGGATAAAGGAATATCCTAAACCGTTACCGATGCCATCTAAGAAGCTCATAAGAGGTGGACTCTTCATGGCGTAGGCTTCAGCCCGCCCCATTACGATACAGTTGGTAATGATAAGTCCAACGAACACCGAAAGCTGTTTTGAAATCTCATAGGAGTAAGCTTTAAGTATTTGATCCACAACAATTACCAACGAAGCAATGATGGTCATCTGAATGATGATTCTCACACTGGAAGGTATCTGATTACGAATAAGTGAAATAAATAAGTTAGAAAACGCCACCACTGTTGTTAATGCCAATGACATAACAAGAGCAGTTTCTAACTTAGTAGTAATAGCCAACGCAGAACAGATACCCAGTACCTGTAATGCGATGGGGTTATTATCAAGAATCGGCCCAAAGAGAGCCTTTTTCATTTCTTTAGCGTCTGCCATGAAAAGCTCCCCTTATGAACGCCATGCTTGTTTCTTCAAAAACGGACCAAAGCCGTTTTCACCAACCCAGTAACGAATGGTGTTTTCCACACCGTTACTGGTCAAAGTTGCACCTGATAGACCATCAACCGCGTACGGATCATCCGGATTAGCACTTTTCTTTACCCGAATGGCGACATCACCATCTTCGTAAAGTTTTTTTCCTTCCCACTTCTCTTGCCAGGAAGGGTTTTGCACTTCACCACCTAATCCAGGTGTTTCTTTCTGTTGATAATAGACCAGCTCCGCTACAGTTTCGCCGTCCGCTTCAACCGCTAAAAAGCCGTACATCAAGTCCCATAATCCACTACCATGTACAGGAAGAATAATGCGATTTACCTCATTACCCTCTTTAACCAGCCACACAGAGGCAACATTGGCGCGGCGTTGGAAGCCAACATTGCTCCCTTCTACCTTTGTGCTCCAGTTTGCTTGCTTAGCAGCCTTGTACATATCGTAATCAGGGGTTGGCGCTTCGGTAAATTCCCCAGTATCCAGATCAACATAATGTTGCTCAACATTTTCACTGTATACCGATTCTATCTGACTTCCACTCATCCCCATTTCATAAAGACCAGCGGCAGCCAAAATATTCGATTTTTTATCCAATGCAGCGTTAGTTTCTTGAATAGAGCGTAAGCCTACTGCTGCACCAGATACAACGATGGAACAAACTAAACAAACGGCAACAACGATGCCGATTGTTTTTCCTAAAGATTCTTTTTTAGCCGACACGTGCTAACCTCCGCTTGATATTGCTTTGCGCGACGAAATAGTCAAACAACGGCGCCCATAAGTTTGCAAATAGAATGGCTAACATAACCCCTTCTGGGAACGCAGGGTTAAGCACACGGATTAGTACCGTCATCACACCAATAAATATACCGAATGCCCATTTACCTTTATTGGTAAACGCTGCAGATACAGGGTCAGTTGCCATAAAGAACATAGCAAACGCTAAGCCCCCCACCACAAAGTGCCAATGTGCAGGCATGGCAAACATAGGATTGGTATCGCTTCCGATAAAATTAAGTAAAGAAGCAAAGGCAAGTACACCCACTGCGACGCCCGCAACAATACGCCAACTGGCTATTCGCATATAAAGTATAAATAGGCCACCCAGGATGATAGCTAAGGTGGAAACTTCACCAGCTGAGCCTTGAATGAAACCATAGAAGCTATCCCACCACATGTTCATGTCAGAGTAGTCAATGGTGCCAGATGCAGCTTGGCTCAGAGCGGTTGCGCCAGAATAGCCATCAGCAGCAACCCAAACCTGATCACCTGAAATCTGCACAGGATAGGCAAAGTATAGGAATGCACGGCCAGCCAACGCAGGGTTAAGGAAGTTACGACCGGTACCGCCAAAGACTTCTTTAGCGATAACTACCCCAAAAGTAATCCCCAACGCTACTTGCCACAAAGGAATGGTTGCCGGTAGCGTTAGTGCGAACAATACGGATGTTACGAAGAACCCTTCGTTCACCTCATGTTTTCTGACGGACGCAAACAAGACTTCCCAGAAGCCACCCACGATAAACGTGACGGCATAAATAGGTAACCAGAAACAGGCACCATACAGGAATAAGCCAAGGCCACCCGCATTAGTTAAATCCCCACCCAAGGCAGTGAAAAGTGCTGCCTGCCATGTATCGGGTAATGTTCCTGCTCCTGCCACTAGTGCTTCTTGAGCCTGGAAACCAATATTGTACATACCAAAAAACATAGCTGGGAATGTCGCCATCCATACCATGATCATAATACGTTTGAGGTCGATACTGTCACGAACGTGCGTGCCGGCCTTATTAACTTTACCTGGAGTATAAAAAATGGTGGCCGCTGCTTCATAAAGCGCGTACCACTTTTCATACTTTCCACCTGGTTCAAAATCAGGTTCGATTTTTTCTAAATACGCTTTCAAACCCATGAGTTAACCCTCTTTCTCGATCTTGGTTAAACAGTTACGCAGAATAGGGCCGTAATTGTATTTGCCTGGACAAACGTAAGTACAAAGTGCCAAATCTTCTTCGTCTAACTCTAAGCACCCCATTTGCTGTGCACTGTCGGTATCACCCGAAATCAGATCACGCAGTAACAATGTGGGCAGGATATCTAATGGCATAACCCGCTCATAATTACCAATTGGCACCATTGAACGTTCTGATCCATTAGTTGACGTAGTCATATCGTAAGTTTTATTGCTCAGGTGTCCCAAATAGGCATTAGTCACTGAATGCATGTCTGAGCCAGGCGATAACCAACCAAATAACTTCTTCTCACGTCCTTCCTTAAGTAAGGACACCTGAAGGTGGAAACGACCAAGGAAACCATGTACACCCTGTGCTGTAGTACCATATAAAACAGAGCCAGAAACCACTCGAACATCGCCTTCCACTACTTCATTCATGGTTAATTCGGTAATGTCAGCGCCAATTACTGTGCGTATAAGACGGGGGTTTGCTGCCGCCGGTCCACCTAAGGCCACGACTCGACGATTATCCAACTCACCTGTTTTTAATAAAGCGCCAATCGCCATCACATCTTGATAGTTGATGTGCCAAACGATTTTCTTTGGCCCAGCAGCATCTAAAAAGTGAATGTGGGTGCCTACCAAACCAGCTGGGTGAGGCCCACCAAACTCTTCTACATCGACTGCTGCATCGCCGGTGGCTACGTTTGAGCCGGCTGCTTTCGACACATAAACTTTACCACCACTCAACACCGTCATGGCTTTTAAACCATGAATAAAGTCTTGTTCACGTTCAGCAATAATAGGTGCCGGATCTGCTGCTAATGGGTTGGTATCCATTGCATTGACAAAAATAGCGGCTGGGATTGAATCAAGCGCAGGGGCCTTACTAAAAGGACGTGTACGCAATGCCGTCCACATGCCGGAGTCAACCAGGGTCTGCTGGAGCTCCGTTCGGGATGCATTCGCAATGTCAGATTCTGAAATCGTAGGGAAGCCCACTTTCTCATCACCTTGCACCTTGATCACAACTGACTGGAGTACACGCTTGGCGCCACGGTTAACTTCAACCACTTCACCAGCAGCAGGCGCGGTAAATTTAACGCCAGGATTCTTTTTGTCTTCAAAAAGCATCTGGCCTTTCTTTACCTGATCACCTACCTGAACGTGCATCGTTGGGCGCATGCCCACATATTCTTCTCCCAGAATGGCAACGCGCGTCACAGCAACTCCTTCGGAGATTTGCTGCTCAGGCGCTCCCTTGATAGGGAGGTCGAGACCTTTCTTGATTTTTATCATATGTATTTGCACTACTCTAATTTAAAAATACCCTTTCGCATGACCGCTAAACTGCGAACGCTTATGCAAAAAAGCACTATCGACCTAAAAACATAGCTTAGTTAAGACATACTGGCTACACAGTTTTACCCCAGAACAAATATTCCCGGTGATACTTGATCACTGCCTACGAATGTTGTGGAGCTTATGCTTGTCAGCAACGTCGTCCCTGATTTGGCGTAGCTAAGCATGAGAAAAGCTATATCTTATGAGGAGTAAACAAAAGTACCCCTACTTAATTTCGGGATTTTAGCATTAACCAGCCACTTTGTGCCATGCAAATAATGGATAAACAGCCATTTTTTTAATCAGCACCTGTTAATTTTGTTTTCCGCAAAGGAATGTAATGGGTTGGCGTGGTGGAAATAAAATGACCTGCGCTAGGGCAGGTCATTCGGTGTGAGGTAAAACAGATTACCAGTTTACCATGGGGTCAACGTCTTGCTCATAGTCAACCGAGTCGATATCAAAGCCAAACAGCTTTAAAAACTCGTGGTTGTAACCTTTATAATCACTCAGCTGATGAAAATTTTCTTGTGTAGTCTGGTCCCACAAAGCTTTGATTTTAGCCTGAGTCTGATCATTGGTTTCCTTACCATCCATGCGGTAGCGGTTTTGTTCGTCCAGCGTAGGATTGTCTCCATACAAGCACTCGTTAAACAAGCCCTGTATCTGTTCAATACAGCCCTCATGGGTACCTTCTTCTTTCATCACTTTGTAGATCAATGAAATATAAAGGGGCATCACCGGAATAGCAGAACTCGCCTGGGTGACCAAGGCTTTTAAAGATGAAACATGTGCTTCAACGGACAATTCACTATGTTTACTGTTGATTGCAGCCGCCGCACGATCCAAGTCTTCCTTCGCTTTACCGATAGTGGCTTGACCATAAATAGGCCAGGTCAATTCTTTACCAATATACGTATAAGCAGTGGTTTTAGCGCCGTCAGCTAATACATCTGCGTCCGCCAGCGCATTAAGCCAACGCTCCCAGTCCTCCCCGCCCATCACTTTAATTGTATGGGCGATTTCTTCATCCGTGGCAGGCTCAAGACTGACCTCATGGACCTTGTCCTTATCCGTATCATAAGTTTTAGTGGTATATGCCTGACCCACGGGTTTAAGGGTCGACTTATACGTAATTCCAGATTCTGGATCAGTGCGACGTGGCGAAGCCAGACTGTAAATGACAAGATCAACCTTGCCCAAATCTGCCTTAATTTTATCGATCACCTGGTTTTTCATCTCATCTGAAAACGCATCGCCATTCAGGGTATCCGCATACAGACCAGCGCTCCTTGCCTCTTGATGAAATGCAGCCGTGTTATACCAGCCTGCTGTGCCCGTTTTTCTATCTGTTGGTGCTTTCTCAAAACATATCCCAAGCGTCTTTGCACCATACCCGAATGCGGCGGTGATACGCGAAGCTAAACCGTAACCCGTAGAGCACCCTATCACTAATACATTTTTGGGCCCCTCGGCATCAGGTTTATGCTGTTGAACATAATTAATTTGCTCTTTAACAGCAGCGGCACAACCCACCGGATGGGCATTCGTACAAATAAAGCCTCGTACTTTCGGCTTAATTACCATAACTATTTATCCTTTGCTTAGATGCGGCTATTGTATGCATGCAATCGATGATAACAACTCGGAGCAGCTCGTTATCGGCGCAAATTGAAATACGCCTGCTCCGAAAGCCCATTATAATGGGCAATTCGTTGATAAAAATCCTCGTACGACTGGTACACTTTTTTAAACGTTGCATCTTGGGAAGATTTTTCAGCAAGCACTTCTTTTGTTGCCGCTTTAAGTGCTTGCAGCACATCATCAGGCAACTTTTTAACGGTTACCCCATGTTCATTAGTTAATTTGCGCATAGCCTGGACATTTCGCGCCACGTATTCGCTTAAAATTTCCTGGTTTACCGCTTTAGTGGCCACCTCGATAATTTTTTTCAAATGAGGTGGCAGTGCCGTCAAGGCTTCTTTGTTGACAAGAAATTCGAGGTTTGCACCAGGTTCATGCCAAGGGGTGGTGTAATAGAACTTGGCTGCTCTAAATAAGCCGAACGCTAGATCGTTATACGGGCCTACCCACTCTGAAGCATCGATGGCACCGGTCTGGAGAGCCACAAATATCTCCCCACCAGTGAGCGAAACAGGGACGCCACCGACTTTTCTAAAGACCTCTCCACCTAACCCAGGTATCCGCATTTTCAGGCCAGTTAAATCATCAACACTGTTGATCTCGCGTTTAAACCATCCGGCCATTTGGGCGCCGGTGTTGCCTCCTGGGTAGGGGATAACTCCAAAAGGAGCATATAGTTCCCGCCATAATTCCATACCGCCGCCATAGTCGAGCCAGGCATTCATCTCCGAGGCATTCATGCCAAACGGAATTGCTGCAAATATTGGCGCGGCGGGCATTTTACCCTTCCAATAATACGCACCTGAGTGGCCCATTTGAGCGGTTCCCTGCGAGACCGCATCAAATACCTCAAACCCTGGTACCAGCTCCCCTGCACCGTAAACTTTAATTTTCAGCTGTCCTGCTGACATTTCATCCACATATTTTGCGAAGAGCTCTGGAGCGTGACCTAAGCCGGGGAAGTTTTTAGGCCACGAAGTGACTAATTTCCATTCGTAGTTTTTCACCTCCACCAACTCTTCCGATGTGGGTTCGGTCGCCTTTTCAGAACAAGCCTGAAGTAGAGAGAGTGTAATGAGAATAAAGATTATTTTTATTTTGTGCATGGTGTTTTCCGGTTATCCATATAGCCAATCTGGTAATGCTGTGACCAGTGTCGGCCAGATAGCAAGCGCTATTAATAACATAATTTGTATGAATATAAAGGGTATTACTCCGCGGTATATATCTCCAGTGGCGACATTTGCTGGGGCCACCCCTCGTAAATAAAACAATGCAAAACCAAAGGGTGGAGTTAAAAAGGAGGTTTGTAAATTTACCGCCAGCATAATTCCAAGCCAAATAGGATCGACCCCCATGGTAAGCAAAACCGGCGCGATTATGGGCACCACCACAAATGTAATTTCGATGAAGTCCAGGATAAACCCTAGGATAAACACCACCAACATAACCAATACCATCGCAGCGAAGATGCCACCGGGTAAATCAGATAAAAAACCGTGTACGAGCTCTTCACCACCAAAGCCACGAAAAACTAAAGAAAAGATAGATGCGCCGATAAGGATTAAAAATACCATCGACGTAATTTTAGTCGTTTCCAACATCACTTCGCGCAGCCTGGAGACAGACATCTTCTGCTGAGCGAGCGCTAACACTAATGCGCCCATTGCCCCTACGCCGGCAGCTTCAGTCGGGGTTGCGAACCCACCCAGGATAGATCCTAATACGATAAATATCAGAATGAGGGGCGGTAACAAAGAAGTAAGCAATTTCTTGATAGCTAATGTTGTTTCGCTATTCATATCTTCCGCAGTGGGCATGGCGGTTTTAGATAAAAAAGACATAGCTAGCACGTATATCAGATACATCCCAACTAAGAGCATTCCAGGCACTATCGCCCCGACAAACAAGTCACCTACCGATACCGAATCAGGTGAAAATATGCCCATGGATAACTGCGCCTTTTGGTATGCACTGGATAACACGTCGCCAAGTAAAACCAAGGCAATAGAGGGTGGAATAATTTGTCCCAAGGTACCCGTCGCACAAATAGCACCACTGGCAAACGAAGGACTATAGCCACGCTTTAACATCGCCGGTAAGGAAAGCAATCCCATGGTAACAACTGTGGCACCGACTATTCCGGTACTGGCAGCCAGCAGCATGCCAACGAGAACAACTGAGACCGCCATACCTGACTTAAAACGTCCAAAAAGCTGTGCCATAGAAACCAGTAAGGCCTCGGCCACTTTCGACTTTTCCAACACTATGCCCATAAAGATAAATAGCGGTACTGCCATTAGTGTCTGGTTGGTGAGAATGCCGTAAAACCGACTGGGAAGGGCATTTAAGTAGCTAGGGTCAAAACTTCCCGACCACACCCCAATTCCAGCAAAAATCAAGGAGGTACCGGCGAGCGTTAACGCCACGGGGTACCCAAACAATAATACAAAACAAATAACTAAAAAGAGAACGACTGCCATCCACTCCATTGCTGTTCCTGTTACTTGGTTAAATTAATAAGTTGGGTGACACTGTTTATCAGCATGCTAACTCCTTGCAAAAAAAGCAGAAGAGCCCCTAGTGGAATCAGCGTTTTGAGTAAAAATACTAGCGGCAGCCCCCCCGCTTCCTGCGAGGTCTCCAACAAACTCCATGATTCAGTAACGTAAGGCAGGCTGTAAAAGAAGATAAAAATACATACGGGGAAAAGCAGCACTAGCGTACCCACGGCATCAATCCAACACTTATTCTTTGGGGACATCTTGCGGTAAAATACATCCACCCGCACATGCCCATCTTCGGCTAAAGTGAAAGCGATGCCGATCATAAATACGGCCGCATGCAGATACATCACTGATTCCTGCATGGCTATCCAGCCAACGCCGACCCCATAACGCAGCACCACAATAGCGAATGTGATCAGCACCATCAGCAATGTTGCCACGCTGATCCAAATGCAAAGCGCACGATTTATCTGTGTGATTCGCCGACTAATCAGCATAACGTTTCCGGCCGAAGCCGAGGGAGAAGACATGAACCCTAACCTGATATTAACGAGTGATTAACAAGGCTGACTAGGGTAATGGCAAATGGAGGCTTTGCCAACTGTTGAACAGCTACCTGATTAAAATAATTCAGGTAGCTGCAGGATTTATAAATTAACCTAGGATATCAAGCAATTCCACATCGAAAACCAATGTGCTATAAGGCTTAATTGCCGCACCTGCACCTTGTTCACCATAGGCAAGTTGCTGTGGAATAGTCAATTTCCACTTCGCCCCAACGGGCATCATCTGCAGTGCTTCGGTCCAGCCTTTGATCACGCCGTTTACTGGGAATTCTGCGGGTTGACCACGCTGATATGAACTATCAAACACAGTGCCGTCGATAAGTTCACCGTGATAATGCACGCGCACGGTGCTATTAGCATTAGGCTTTTCACCATTGCCGGCTTCAACGACTTCATACTGCAATCCAGATTCAGTCACTGATACCTCGTCGCGTTTTGCGTTTTCAGCTAAGAATGTTTCATTCTCAGCAATTACCGCTTTGTTTTGTTCGGCTTTTTCCGCCTGCATACGTTGATGGATTGCTCCAAACGCATCCCGAAGCTGTTCGTTGTCTACCTGTTGGCTTTCACCGTTAAACGCATCACGCAAACCTTCTACAACAGCGTCTAATGCCAGCCCGTCAAATGGATTGGATTTTAACTGCTCGCCCATTTGCCAGCCGATACCGTAACTTGCCTGAGATTCAATTGAAGAAAATTTATCTGACACATTTACTCCTGAAATTTTATTACATTTTTTGAATGATAAATAATCGATATAATTAATAATTATGCTGACTATTTGTAAGCGGGCCACATTATAACACAGTCCTCGCCACCCTGCGCCCACATTGCCTGAAATAGATTTGAACCAAACTAAAGAGATTAATTTATAACTGAAAGTGGTTAGACATCAGCGTTTACACACAGTAAGGTGAATAGCAGGCAAGCAGGAGGAAACAATGCAATCACACTATGATGCTGAACTTAAAGATACTGTGCGATATCTGGGCACAGTGCTCGGACAAACGATTAAAGCACAACTGGGTCAAGAGTGGCTGGATCGGATAGAGACCATCCGCAAAGACGGACGAGCATCATATCAGGGTGAAGGCACAGCCTCTGAAAATCTGAAAGAAATTTTCAAAAACATGGCTGACGCTGATTTATTGACGGTGGGCAGAGCATTTGCCCAGTTTTTGAATCTGGGTAATATTGCCGAGCAAGAATATAACAGTGCAATGAATGTTGATGCTTCCATCGACACCCTGTTCGCGCATGTTGATAAAGCAAACCTGTCACCCGAAAAAGTATTACAAGCGGTCAGTAAACTTAATATTGATATGGTATTAACAGCTCATCCTACCGAAGTTACTCGCCGTACTCTCATCCATAAGCACAAAGAGCTGGCCAGTTGCCTGCAGTCGATTCATCAGGAAACGCTGACAGATTATGAGCGTTCACGTGTCGAAACCCGCATTGCAGATTTGATTAGCCAGGCGTGGCACACGGAAGAAATTCGCTCGGTGCGTCCTACGCCCGTTGATGAAGCGCGGTGGGGCTTCTCTGTTATTGAAAACTCGCTTTGGGAAGCGGTACCTGAGTTTTTACGTGAGTTAGACGAACGCCTTGAACAGGAATATAAGGTTTCTTTACCTATTGATGCTTCACCCATTCAGTTCAGTTCTTGGATGGGCGGTGATCGTGATGGTAATCCGTTTGTCACGGCAAAAGTCACCGAGCAGGTATTATTGCTGGCGCGAAAACGTGCGGCGAAATTGTTTGCACAGGATTTAGATAACCTTCAGGTCGAACTGTCGATGTTCGATTGCAACGAGGCGTTACGCGAAGCAGCCGGTGATGCTAATGAGCCATATCGCGCCGTACTGAGGCCCTTATTGCAGCGATGTGTTGCTACGCGCGATGGGATTTCTGATTATTTGGCCGGTAAAAATGTCGATCCCACAAATTGGATTGAGTCTGACGATGAGTTGCTAGCCCCGCTGACCCTTTGCTACAACTCGCTATGTGACATAGGCATGAAAGTCACGGCAGATGGAAAACTGCTAGACACGATTCGCCGGGTACATAGCTTCGGGGTTCATTTGCTACGTTTAGACATTCGACAGGATTCTGAACGCCACGCAAACGTATTTAGCGAACTTACGCGTTATCTGGGACTAGGAGACTATGCTCAATGGAGTGAGGCGGACAAGCAAGCTTTCTTGTTGCGTGAATTGAGTTCCAAACGCCCGTTATTTCCAACTAACTGGGAGGCTTCGGAAGAAGTACGCGAAGTACTCGATACCTGTAAAATCATTGCGAAACACCGTAAAGACGGCTTTGGCATCTATATTATATCCATGGCTAGTGAGCCGTCCGATGTCCTGGCCGTACAACTTCTTCTACAAGAAAGCGGAGTCACCTGGCCAATGCCGGTAGCGCCACTGTTTGAAACCTTGGATGATTTAAATAATTCTCCAGAGGTGATGCAGCGACTGCTTTCTATCGATTGGTATAGGGGTTACGTAAAAGGCCGTCAATTCGTGATGATCGGCTATTCTGATTCGGCTAAAGATGCCGGCGCACTCGCTGCTGGCTGGGCACAATATGAATCTCAGGAAGCGTTGGTAAAAGTCGCCAATGAGTTTGACGTTACACTTACCTTGTTCCATGGCCGCGGCGGTACAATCGGGCGCGGTGGTTTGCCGGCTCATGCAGCGATCCACTCGCAGCCTCCGGGTTCGTTAGATGGGGGGTTTAGAGTAACCGAACAGGGTGAAACCATTCGCTATAAATTTGGTATGCCTAGACTCGCCAAACGCAGTTTGGGAATCTATACCAGTGCAATTATTGAAGCTATGTTATTCCCACCTCCTGAACCAAAACAGGAATGGCGCGAACTTATTACAAAAATGGCAGCGCTGGGGCGTGACAACTATCGCAAGACGGTACGCAATGATCCTGACTTCGTACCCTATTTCAGAGTGGCTACGCCAGAGCAAGAACTCGGAAAACTGCCTCTTGGTAGCCGCCCCTCAAAACGTAAACCATCAGGGGGAATTGAAAGTCTCCGTGCTATCCCCTGGATATTTGCCTGGGCGCAAACCCGCTTAGTTTTACCTTCATGGCTGGGTGTTATGCGGGCCATTGATGAGGTTAAAGCGGCGAGTAAAGAGGAGGTGGTCAATGAAATGTTCAGAGACTGGCCATTCTACCGTTCCCGTCTTTCTATGTTGGACATGGTGTTTCACAAAGCCGATCCTCGTATCAGCGAAGAATATGATGCGCGACTTGTTCCACAAGAACTACGACATTTTGGTGAGGAGCTGCGTAATGAGCTCAAATCCAGCGTTGCGTCGTTACTCAAACTCACTAACCAGAAATCGATAATGGCGGATGATCCCAGAGGGAAAGAGTCTATGAATATTCGCGCTGGTTACTTGCAACCCTTGCATTTCTTACAAATCGAACTGCTAGAGCGTATTCGAAAACTGCAAGAGGATACTGCTGATACAACGTTAGAAAGAGCGATGATGGTGACCATTGCTGGTATTGCTATTGGAATGCGCAATACCGGTTAAGCATTCTTTCCACCATACCGGTTTGGCAGTAAAAAGACCCCCAGTAATTGGAATGTCTAACTATTGGGGGTCACTTCTAGATAGCCAACCTCTTCAACTTATTCACAAAATGTGAAACGTAAAAAGTGTAAAGGGAAAACTTAGCTATTAACGAACTCTACGCCAATTTGAATGTCGCCACGTAAACCTTCTAACATATCGTCTTTCGCTTTTTGCTCGAAGCTGCTTAGATTGCCATAAGGCAGGATCTCTTCTACACCATTAGGCCCTAAGCGTACTGGGTGAGAGAAGAAAGCCGCATCATCACTGTCGTCAGTTTGCACGTAGGTATATTCAACCACGTTTTCGCCTTGCATCGCTGCCACCAATGACAAACAAAAACGTGCTGCAGCTTGTCCCATCGACAAAGTAGCAGAGCCGCCACCAGCTTTGGCTTCAACCACTTCAGTACCAGCGTTTTGAATACGATGGGTCAGCTTTTCTACTTCTTCATCACTGAAACTTACGCCTTCCACTTGGGAAAGTAGCGGCAGAATCGTCGTGCCAGAATGCCCACCAATGACCGGAACATGCACATTTGCCGGATCAAGATCTTTTAATTCAGCAACAAACGTCTCAGCTCGGATAACGTCAAGTGTGGTGACACCGAACAATTTGTTCTTATCGTAGACACCTTTCTGCTTCAAGGTCTCTGCTGCAATGGCCACCGTAGTGTTCACAGGGTTCGTTATGACACCGATACACGCTTTTGGACAATGTTCGGCCACCCCTTCAATTAAGGTTTTTACAATACCAGCGTTGATATTGAACAAATCTGAACGATCCATACCAGGTTTACGAGGAACACCAGCAGGAATAAGTACAATATCTGTACCTGTTAACGCTTGTTCTAATTCCTCTTTTCCGTGACCGGTGACTTTAACTGCAGTGGGGATATGACTTAGATCAACAGCAACACCTGGCACAACCGGTGCCACATCATATAGCGCTAACTCTGATCCAGCTGGCAGTTGTGTTTTCAACAACAACGATAGCGCTTGACCAATACCACCGGCAGCACCCAACACGGCTACTTTCATACCATTTCTCCTATGGTTTACTCTCGTTTCTTAACGGAGCGTCACAGTAATGTAACGCAAAAGAAAACGCAATCGTATTCAGGGCAAGTGATCCGTGACAAACCTTTCGACGGCTCGACTTCCTGTTTAACGACTGCATATATTCAAAAACTTGAATGATTATGCATTTGAATTGCACCTAATGCACCTATCGGGCAAAATGCACAATTAATTTCTATATAATAACGTAACCCTACCACAACACCAAAAATATGAGATGTAATGGCTAATTTAAAACAAGAACAGCTTATAAAAGCATTTAAGGAAATTCTCAGGGCAGAAAGTTACGGCTCTCAGGGCGAAATTGTCGATGCGTTGAAGACTCAGGGTTATGACAACATTAGCCAATCCAAAATTTCTCGCATGTTAAGCAAATTTGGTGCAGTTCGTACACGCAACGCGCGGGGCGACATGGTGTATTGCCTCCCTCCTGAACTCGGCATGCCTACGGCGAAAAGTCCGCTTAAGCACTTAGTACTTGATATCGTCCACAACAAAGTGATGGTGATTATACGCACCAGCCCAGGTGCTGCTCAGTTAATCGCGCGGCTATTAGACTCGTTGAGTAAAAAAGATGGAGTGCTGGGAACCATCGCCGGCGACGACACCATCTTCATCGCCCCCGCCGACGTAAGCCGAATTGAAGAATTACGTCAGCGAGTAGAAGATTTGTTTGAAAGTGTTTAGAAGTGAGCGCAGGCTCACTTCTTTTATTCTCACTCCTACATCCAGTCCCGTGGGATTGGATTTTACTCCCCTAAACGCGAAATCAGCGCTTCTGCGGCAGGTTTAGAGGAAGCAGGATTCTGACCGGTGATCAGTAAATCACTTTCACATACGTGAGGTTCAAATTGGCCTGCACTAGAGAAACTCCCCCCACGGGAGCGTAATTCGTCCTCGACCAAATAAGGCACCACTGAATCTAATTCCATTGCTTTTTCTTCAGCGTTAGAGAATCCGGTTACTTCCTTACCATTAATATACGCTTTTCCTTCCTGGCCCATCACATCTTTCAATACTATTGGAGCGTGGCAGACTGCTGCAACGGGTTTATCTGCTTTTAACATGTTTTCAATCAAAGTAATCGAATCACGGTTGTCCGCAAGATCGTACAGGGGTCCGTGTCCTCCTGGATAGAACACCGCATCAAATTCCTCAGCACGTACGTCTTTCAACGCAATGGTCGAGGCTAAAGCGGAGCGCGCTTTTTCATCCTCAGAAAACCGTTTAGTGGCTTCTGTAAGTGCGTCTTCTTCAAGACTCGTGGGATCTACCGGCACCTCGCCACCATTGGGGGACGCCAGCGTAATTGAATATCCTTTATCAATAAATGCGTAATACGGTGAAGCGAATTCCTCTAACCATAAGCCTGTCTTATTGCCTGTATCGCCCAGCATGTCGTGCGATGTCATTACCATTAAAATTTGTTTCGACATAAAACCATCTCCTTTTGAGGTTAGTTCTTTTTACCTAGGTGACACTGACTTAGATTACTTCCCGACATAATTTAATATTATGGCGCCCTCTCAGTATCGCAGAAATGGGTATAGGTGAAAGGCAGACAAATTGCCACGTAGCGGACAACTTTAAGCTATTTAGTGCTGCAGCCGGCCCCTTTAGGTACGGTAACTTGGTGTTGTAGTCACTAACAGATAGTCGGTACTTCGATAGAGTTCTGAATTACTGAAGAAAATTAACTGGCGGAAATTGGGCACAGGGCACCAGTAGAAAAAAATAAAAAACCCCTCGACGCTGGAGGGGTTTTTAAAGGACGTTTCAATTCAGCTTATGTCAAATTAAAAGTCGTATTTTACGCCGAACTGGACTTGCCAAACTGAATGCGATAGCACTTCAAGATTAGCAATATTTTCTGGAGTATTAAGATCAAAATATTCGTATTGACCATTCACGATATTAGCAGATACTACCTGGCGCGCGTATTCATAGCGAGTACGTTCTACTCGGCCCCAATCATCATTCAACAGATTACCTAAGTTTTCAATGTCGAAGAAGACGGTAAGCTTATGTTCTGGAAAGAATGCCGGTAGTTGCTGCTGGATACGAAGATCTATCATCGTCATCCAACGAGAATTATCACCGTTTCTTGGCGCAATCCCACCTGCATACTGCGCTAGCTCTGAGCTATTGATATAGTCAATAAAAGCTTGCTGAGCAGCAGTGTCGCCATCAAAGGACGTGGAAGCAAATAACGGATCATTTATGCCATTTGGAACATACAACAAGTGACCTGCATCGTCATTGCGACTTTCACGTGCGCAGCGACCGCCACCTACGTCGAATACGCAAGCGTTATTCTCATCAAAAGTATAGCTATACGGCTGGCCTGAACGACGTTCAGCAAAAATCGAAACTTTCGTTTCGTAGCCATCTATCAGTTCTTTGCTCCAGTTGAAACGCATCTTCCACAGGTGTTCTGTCTGGAAATTAGACGTTCCAGAACGAGGTTGCTGACGATCGTAAGCGGCAAAGTCTGAGTAGTTTGAAGTAGCAGTTGATGAAGTACCATAACCGATGTCCTCAACGTCTGCATAAGTATAGCTTGTAAAGAAATCAAACGAACCATAACTTGTTTCCCAGTCATTACTCGCCGACAGTGCGTATAGCATTGCTGAACCATCATCGACTGAGCCCACTGCAATGGCTTCAGGTCCATTACTACAGTCATAGACTCCGCGGCCATCGGGAGCAGTAGCGACTGGCTTTGCACAGCGTTGATCATACCAATAGGTGGCATTTTCAAGTTTGTTATATAAAACATCCGCTGAAAAGACCCAACCTTCTAGCATTTCCATTTCAGGCTCGTGAGCAACGCCCAAACTAACCTTCCAAGTAGTTGGAATTTCGAAGTCGCGGCGTAAAGCATTAACAGATCCATCGGGCGCGGTATTAGCTAGCGTCGCCAAAACATCTGCTGGGATGTACTGACCTGTGGCTGAATCTGGCGTAGTTGGAACTTGATAGGTCAAGCCCATAAACCCGAAATCACTATAGTCGTCTGAAATTACGCCGTCATTTGAATAACTGTTGGAAATCCATACGCTAGGAGCCCCACCTGAAAAACGACCGATACCACCACGAACTGTGGTTAAGTCTCCGGCGTACCATTTGAAAGATACCCGCGGTAAGATTACATCTAAACCTTCAACATCCGTAGTATTGGTGTAGCCGTAACGGCGCTTGAAGTTTTGGTTTTCTCTTATTTCACCTTCCGACTCATACCAATCGTAACGAATGCCCGCATCGATAGTTAAGTCGCCAGAAAATTCCCATGAATCTTGGAAGTAAAGAGAGTTATAGTTGTAGCCCCAAATAGCGCGCAAGTCGTTTTCATCGTTGGTAACTGCATTGTTATACAAAAGGGCGGAAGCCTCTGCGTTACGTAATGCTTCCAAACTATCAAAATGATACGAACCTTCTGAATTTTGCGCGAATAGATTGTCTACATCGACCTCTTCACGTTCGTAACCAAATTTAAAAATATGGTCGCCCATCGTATAGATACCTACAGCTTTAATCTGTAAGAAATCTTGGTCGAGTTCGTTACCATGGCGGAAACGGTCTGGGCCGATGGTTAGGTAATTATCTTCACCATCTACTTCTCTCAAAAAGATAGCGAAGTTTGGAAACTCAGAACCACTTAAAGAGTCTTGACCTGTTGCCTGCGATGTACTTGCAACTTTAAATTGAGTCGAAAAGTTTGACGTCCAATCTGAGAAAAAGTGACCAATAAAGCTTTCTACTTTTTCAGATCTATCATACCAAGCTGAAGAGGCACCAAGAATGTTATCAGAGGCTAAAAAGTTTGCACCGTCACGCTCATTGATGGAGTTACCCTCAGTCAGCATATAGGTGAATTTGGCACGATGATCATCAGATACGTTCCAATCTATATTTGCCAATACTTTTTCGTCTTCAACCGGATCTTTGGAAAAACCACCAATGTCGAACCCCCAGACATCAGAAACAATACCAGCTACTTGACTAACATCATCCATGGTAATGTTAGCTTCTTCATTTAATGCTCCAGAACCGGCGGGGCCATTTTGTAAAGGCGCGGTTGCTTCAAACTTATCATATGCCACGAAGAAGAAAAGCTTATCTTGAATGATAGGGCCCCCAAGGGTCGCTACAAACGTTTTCTCTTCGAAGTTAAAATCAAACTCGTCTTCGCCGTTTTTGTCGCCAATCAGTGAGTCGTCAGTATAATAATAACCGACTGAGCCATGAAATTCGTTAGTTCCTGATTTCGTTACCGCATTGATAGTACCGCCAGTGAAACCATTGTACTCGACATCAAATGGTGCTGTCTGGATAGAAAGTGACTCAATCGCGTCGTAAGAAATAGGCGAACGCTGTGTAGGGTAACCATTCGCATTTAAACCAAATCGGTCATTTAATGCTACGCCGTCAACGGTAAGGGAGTTAAACCGGTTATTTGCACCGGCAATTGTCAGTTCTTTTGCGCCGCCGCTCTGGACATTGACAGAAGCAAATGGATCTAACTGTGCTGCATCAGTGATATCTCTGTCAATTGAGGCTACCTGGCCGAGGGCTTCTAACCCCATGCTGGTGCTCAGAGCCTCATTTGTATAGCCAGTACCTGCCCTGTTTCCAGTTACAACAATAACTTCAGTACTATCACGTTTCTCTACAGTAATAGGAAGTGACAAAACCTGATCTAAAGAGAGATAAACGTTTTCTACTTTAGTTGGAACAAAGCCTTCACCTTGGATGGTGACAGTATAAGGTCCACCCACTCGTAAGCCGCGGGCAGAAAAGGATCCATTTTCGTTTGTCGTAGCGGTTGAAACTGTGGCAGAGGGCTCATGCACGATAGTAACCGTAGCTCCGGCCAGGTTAGACCCGGCCTCGCTCACTACACTACCACGAATGGATGAGGTGGTTTCTTGTGCCATTGCACTGGTCGCCATGCCAACAGACATAGCAACCGCAATTGCAACGCGGCTTATTTGAGATTTAGCAAACATGTGTGTGTTTCCCTTTAATTTGGCTTTAAAAATTATTTTGTAGCCTGACTAGTTTTTTTGGCGGCAAAATTGTCACGAATGTTTGTTGCAACATTATGAAAATTTCATAGCCATTTTTCGTTTTGCTTGCGTGCCGTACCCTAGTGAGCCGCTAAGCTTTTGTTCTTCTAATGAAAGGACGAATTACTAGATAAGACCCTTTCATTGCGGGCGCAATTGTTACAAAGAAGCAATGAATAACCACCCCTTAATAAAATTCAACTTATTTTATAAAAAATTACGTTAATTCAACCATATAACAACATTGAATAACTTTACCTATTGCAATAAATAACGTTCACTGATGAAATGTGGTCATTAAATAAGAAATATCTCGCATTTAAAGTTGATTAATTTTCACGCTGCTAAAAGTATTTTAATTATATTATGGTTGTCATTGGCAATCGTTTTTGGCTACCTGGGTTTCAATAAAACCTTTAAAAAATTTGGTGAAGTACCCACGCCTATAACACAGACTATCCAATGTGAAACTCGCCTTTCTGAGAACCAGTCGTTTTTTTCAGTATACATTACCGATCGCGCGGTGGCTGAGGCAGTGCTCAACTTACTGTGTAATGATAGCGTAGTCAAACGCCAGTTTGGAGATGTAGAGGTGCGCATCGGACACAGCGATTTGGATACGTTTCGGTATATTAATCATGGCGTAAGTGATTTGGCCTTAATAAAGAGCAATATTGTTGAGGCTTTTGTCGCCGATCAAATATATGGGTATGAGGCGGTCGCCACGTATCCAGATTATCAAGCGTACTTCATTGCATTGCGAGAGAAACCGCAAATTACCAAAGAGTATTTACTGGGGCAAAGAATTGGAATACTGGACTATCCCAGCAGCCGGTCAGGCCACATCATTCCTAAAACAGTGTTTAATTCCTTGGGATTAACTGAAAATACAGTCACCCTCAGCTATTACAATTCTCATCAGGAATTAAGAAACGCTCTGCGTGCTGGCGAAGTCGATATTATCTCCTCTTATTGGGATCACGCTGATAACGAAACGTTGTCTAAGAATTATATCACTCCGATTGACGATACTGTCACAGGCATGCGTTGGTATTTAAAGATGCAGACGCAAAATACCGACCTAAAATGTGCCATCCAAACTATGATTAAAAACTTGGCCGCCTCGCAAAGTAAAGGGTACTACAAGCGCGTTGAATTGCTGGAGGACTGCCTTGAATAGTCAAATGTTACCCCGCATAGTCTGGCCCCGGTTGATGTTGATCATAGCCACTGCATTTTTGGTATTGCAAACCGCTGTATTCATTGGGCAGCTGATTGGCGCTTGGGTTAGCCACCATCAGGCGAACGATAAAGCGTACGAACGCATTCTACTTGATAGCTTTTATCTTGATGTAGGGAACGAAAAGCTTTCCACTTCTGTGAATGAAAAAGCCCTGCGTCAATACATCCATAATTTAAATGCCGTTTTAACGCAGCAGCAACTTCCTGTTCGCGTGCTCGCTATTCAAGGAATCAAAGGCGCCGAAGAAATTAGCGCTGATTACAATTCTGTGCTGACAAAATCATTTGTGGCGGCAGAACAGGAGGTTACGATAAACTTGGCTAACTTACCTTGGTATAGCTATCTGGCTTTCAGCCCGACAAGTGCGCTTGTCGCATTTTTATTAGGCATATGTTCGTACCAACCACACCGCCATGAAAAACACGTCAGCAAAATTAAAAAAACCACTAAGCCACTAGCGCCCAAGCTTATTATCAATCTAAAAGATAAGACATTAATGAACAATGTGGATAGCAAAGCGGTAAACCTCCAAAATAAGCCGTTTTGTTTTTACGCAGCTTTGGTGCAATATTGCATTCAACATCCGCATAGTTCTTTATCCCCTCACCAGGATATTCCCGCCGAACTTACTGTATTGTGTAATAAAATATTCAGCCGTTTAGTAGAGCTTGGGCACACAAAACGTAAGCGACCGGATTTCAATGCGAATCTGGAAAAAACGTTGAGCGAAATTCGTTCTGCTGTAGATGAATTATTTTTTGATTACCCGGCTGAAAAAGAAAAATTTTATCCGCCTCGAGCACAAGGAGAGGGTTCTCGTTCCAAACAACATTCGTTCGGTTTGCGGGGATTGAAATTGACTGATATTGAAATTACTCACACATAGAGCCATTACTCGTCTTTTTTTGATGTAAATTTACCCAATTTCTCATGTTGTGATTGATTCATGCGGTGCAAACAAGTATCTTTGCACCAAGAAAAAATTGTCCTCACATGCTATGCAATCGCCATTAATTATTGCTATTTCCGGTGCTTCAGGTTCTGGCAAATCGCTTTTTACCGAAAATTTGTTTAATGCTTTCTCTGCGCAAGGTAGTCCTGTTCAGATATTGCGGGAAGATCATTATTATCGCGCGCAGGATCATTTGCCGATGGAAGCGCGTGAGAAGAACAATTATGACCATCCCAATGCGTTCGAGCACGAATTATTGAAAGCTCATTTACAAAGTTTGCGAGAAGGCCACAATATTGACTATCCTCATTATTGTTTTAAAACGCACACAAGACTGCCAGACACAGAGTGCCTGGAGCCTGCTCCAGTCATTATTCTTGAAGGAATAATGTTGCTCGCCCGGCCAGAATTGCTCCCGTTATACGATGTTAAAATTTTTATCGACACGCCTTTAGATATCTGTTTGATGCGTCGAATGATGCGTGACGTAAAACAGCGCGGCAGAACGTTAGAGTCTGTGGCGAAGCAATATGAATCCACCGTTAAACCTATGTATCACCAATTCATCGAGCCTAGTCGTTTTACTGCAGACGTTGTAGTAACCCAGGGTGGGAAAAATCAAATTGCACTGGACGTGATCAAGTCGCATATCCAGCAGGCATTGCAGTAAGGAAGTCAGGCCATGGTAAGTTTACTGGGCATTTTGCTGTTGCTCGGCATCGCCTTTGCTTTATCAGCTTCAAGAACATCAATTAACTGGCGCACCGTAGGCGGGGCGTTTGCAATACAGGCGTTAATTGGTGCATTTATCCTTTATTTTGAACCAGGCATCAAAATGCTGCTCAAAATGACTGAATTTGTCGGCGATATCATTGAATATAGCCAGCAAGGGATCAACTTTCTATTTGGACCCGTTGGCGATAAATCACTTGGTTTTATATTTGCCTTCAATGTGTTGCCGGTCATTATATTCTTTTCGTCATTAATTGCTGTGCTGTACCACTTGGGGATAATGAGTTGGATTATCAGAATTATTGGCGGTTTTCTACAAGCGGCGCTGAAAACCAGCCGCCCGGAAAGTATGTCAGCCGCGGCCAATATATTTGTTGGCCAAACTGAAGCACCTCTAGTCGTTCGCCCGTTTATTCCTCATATGACGCGTTCAGAGCTTTTTGCCATTATGGTTGGGGGGTTAGCGTCCATCGCAGGGTCGGTAATGGCAGGGTATGCCAGTTTGGGGGTTGAATTAAAATATTTGTTAGCGGCAAGTTTCATGGCGGCCCCTGGTGGCCTTTTAATGGCTAAAATCATTCAGCCAGAAATTAATCAGGCGAATGACGAACTAGATAATATCGACGCAGAAGAAACCAGTTACGCAAACGTATTTGATGCGGCGGCAACAGGCGCTGCCGCTGGTTTGCAGCTGGCATTAAATGTGGGTGCGATGCTATTGGCGTTCGTAGCATTGATTGCAATGTTAAACGGGTTAATTGGCTGGACAGCAGAAGTATTTGGATTTGATGGCGTAACATTTCAGGGTATCTTAGGCTTTATCTTACAACCATTAGCATGGGCAATTGGAGTACCGTGGGAAGAAGCGCAGATTGCCGGAAGCTTCATTGGCCAAAAAATCGTTGTGAATGAATTTGTCGCCTATCTGGATTTTGTAAAACAGATAGATACCTTGTCGCCTACCACCCAGGCTATTGTTACTTTCTCCTTATGCGGTTTTGCTAATTTCTCATCTATCGCTATATTAATGGGTGGAATTGGCGCAATGGCACCAACGCGCAGAAAAGAGATCGCCTCGCTTGGATTAAAAGCCGTGATTGCTGCAACCTTGTCTAATTTGATGAGCGCAGCGCTTGCAGGTTTTTATTTATCACTTAGTTAATTTTTAATCAATTTTACCGCGGTCAAAACTGCGATAAAATAGCCGTTTTAAAATAGGGCCATTCTAATCGTCGGCCCTTTGTTTATTTGGAAAGAGAGTTATGCAATTAGTCGCTGTTGATTATAACGCTGAGAATGCAGACAAGTTGTTTGTTGAATCGCTTCGCGAAACTGGTTTCGGTGTATTGAAGAACCACCCCCTGCAACAATCCATGGTTCAGGAAATCTATGACGCCTCGCAGGCGTTTTTCGATAGTGAAGAGAAGCATCAGTATCTTTATAATAAACATAAACAGGATGGCTTCTTTCCCACGACAGTGTCTGAAGTGGCGAAGGGCTCCACAAAGAAAGACATTAAAGAGTATTTTCATTTCTATCCGTGGGGACAATGTCCAGAAGCGTTACGCCCCTTGCTCGCATCCTACTATGAAAAGGCAAACACGCTTGCCCGTGAACTGTTGGGCTGGATTGAAAATAACTCGCCGCAAGAGGTCAGTGCAAAATATAGTCAACCGTTATCAGAAATGATCAAAGACAGCGATCAAACGCTATTACGCGTACTTCATTATCCGCCGCTGAAAGGCGATGAAGAGCCGGACGCGATACGTGCGGCAGCACATGAAGACATAAACCTGATCACTATTTTACCCGCGGCAAATGAACCCGGTCTGCAGGTAAGAGCCCAAGATGGCTCATGGATAGATGTACCGTGTGATTTTGGTAATTTGATTGTAAACATCGGTGATATGTTACAAGAAGCGTCTGGACACTACTTCCCATCCACAACCCATAGGGTAATTAATCCTGAGAATGTGGATATGACTAAGTCGCGAATTTCACTTCCTTTGTTCTTACATCCCCGCCCTGATGTGGTGTTGTCTGAGCGCCATACGGCCGACTCTTACCTTAAAGAACGTTTAAAAGAGTTAGGTGTAATTTAATTCTGTGTTTGGCACCCTCGTCAGGGTGCCTTTCACAACCGCGTCTGTAATAACGAAAGCTTGCTCTGATACCGGTTCTCTTCTTCTTTATTGGGTGCAAAACGCGCTGCTAAAGCTAAAAAGTGGGCTGCTTTGGTGATATCCCCTTCTGCGTAGTAACTTTTACCTAAGCCAAACAAAATCTGTGGTTTCTTTCTGTCTAACTTCCAACCGTCCCGATAATGTTTTATTGCTTGAGCATATTCACGTTTTTCAAAAGCTTTCTCACCCAATATAAGATGATAAAAAGGATTATCTAAACGTGAGCGCTCCAGTCTGGCTAAAATTGCTTTACCTTCATCTTCGCGGTCGGTCAGCTTCATAAGATGGGCCAAATTCTCCCACGCGGTCCAATTTTCCTCATCCAGTGCCAGAGAATGGCGATAAGCACGCTCCGCCTCATTGTTATGTCCATTGATCCGGTATAACACGCCTAAATTAGTCCAGGTAGAAGAATACAAGGGATCGGTTAAGGCTGCTTCTCTAAAGAATGCATACGCTTTGCTGTAACTATTTTCTAAGAGTGCATCCGCCCCTTTATTGGTATAAAACATGGCTAAGGCACGTTTTTTAGTGATTCGTTTTCTAGGAAATTGGTCGCGGATATCTTGCGGGTCGAAATCCACATCAATTGCTTTATCAAATACCACCACTGCGCCGGGGGTGATCTGAGGTGAAATTTTGAGGTTGATATGCCCGTTTAGAACATCAAAGCCTGCCCTTCTTACCCAATACTCTGGTATGTCAACGGTATAGAAAGCTGCACCAAGTCCAGCATATTCGGCCATAGCGTATGTCATAATTGAAAGAGAAAGGCAGTTAGCAGTTTGATTAGTAAAGGTTTCACTCGCTGTTGAGTTTGCACTATTACTATAACTCATTCCCATCTCAGTGTGATCGAATATGCTTTCAACCAGGTTATGCGCATTAGGTGCATCAACGAGGCTAGAAGTCTGGGGTTTAATGGCGCGGTTTACGAATAGCTTGGCCTCTTCGTTCAGCGAAAAAACTTGCGCTTCAGTTTCAACGTCAAACAAATTGTAACTTGGAAAAAGATGGTCGGCTAAGTAATTGGAAGACGCATTCGATAGTTCCGAGGGAACAGGGGGACTTGAACATGCGAAGAGAACGCATATAGCTAAAAATAAAGTTAAAATGCGGTTCACATCCACCACCAAAACTTATTTAAGTTAATTTTAGTATAGACGATAAAACGTACAATTTTGGCTTGGCCTAAACGAGTTCAACGTATCACACATGCTTTTTGCCGCAATTTTTAACAACGCTGATAAGAAAAGCGGCCGGATCTAGTCACTATTTAGCTGCATAAAATACGACCAACCGCTAGTATTGAGACGAGAAAACAGCCGCAATTATTAATCACCTGTGGGTATAAATAGCTTTTCTTTACGCTGATCACACTTCATAGCGAAGCAGTATAAGCTATCATAGAACTACACTTGGCAAAGATATCAGTTAAATGGAGATTAATATGCGCGTTCTGGTCCTAGCTTTATTTTTTTTAGCAGCATTACCCTGGTTTAATTATTCTGTCGCAGCGCAGAACTATATGGACGAAGAAACTGACTTTATTGCTACCGCTGCAAAAGATCCTCAATTTACGATTTTTATGGACGCAATTAAAAGTGCAGGTATTACAAGGACACTAAGAGACATAGGTCCTTTCACTGTATTTGCGCCAACAAATGAAGCCTTTAATTCGCTGCCTGAAGAACAGTTAAATAAGTTGTTAAGTAAAGGTAACCGAGAATATCTCGTTCAGGTAATAACCTACCATTTAATAAAAGGAAAACATAAAACCAGTGAGCTAATCAGCCTTGCAGAGCTAACATCGGTGGAAGGTGCCCCTCTGGCTATATCAGAAACCCAGCAAGGATTACAAATAAACGGGGCGAACGTCACTCAGGCCAACATTCGCGCCTCAAACGCAATGATTCATGCCATTGACCAATTACTCATTCCAAAAGATGTTGAAGGAAAGTTATAGGGCGACAATGAGTTCAAGAGGGATTTTTTTATACTTGATTTGGTTACATTTCAGGTCACACCACGATAACGCAAGGGAAGAGTATGTTTTTGACGTATAACTTAGCAATTTGGGGCTTATGGTTTATTTTAACGATGCTGTTCATACAAAGTATGATTGCAACCATCGCGCACCGAAAGCAGTCTCATTATGTGCCAGGCAGGGTAGATGATAATCTGGGGCATGATTCATTCGTATTCAGAAGCCATCGTACCCATCAAAACTCCCTAGAAAACTTACCTTTACTTGTATTTCCAGCATTATTAGCAATCATGGTTGGCTTTAGCCCCACGGCGCTTGCAGTTATCATATGGATTTATGCTATAGCGCGATTACTGCATATGGTTCTTTATTATGCGATTGCTACAGAAAAGAATCCGAGTCCCAGAAGTTATTTTTACATAATAGGGTGGTTGGATTGTGGCGTGTTATTGGTAATGCTAGCCATTCATTTGTTGTAGAAATTGAGGGCGCCATGCAGCGCCCTTAGTGGTAACTCGCTTTGTTACGCCTGTTCTACCAACGTAAATTGCTGTGATTTTTCTGCCTGCTTGGGTTCGATATTGAACACGATGAAAAACAAAAAAGTACTATACAGTGCGGCTAGTAAAATCATGGCTCCGGTGGTATCAATATTCAACATTAATCCTATCGGGATTAACTGAGCCATAGGAACAAAAGCAAGAAATGTCTTAGTGCGCGTCATCAATGCCAACCAGATACGTTCGCCCTGTTTTTTAGAAACGTTTAATCCATTACAAAAGTAAGCTAAAACAAACGGCATGATCTGTGCGATACAGACAATCGCCCCGGCAATGACAGCTACAAGCATCGAGCTAGACGTTAAATCTCCAGCTATAGCTGGCGTAGCAAGCTGAACATGCATGTCTGCTTGCTGGCCCATCATCCCAATAAGTATATCTGCCACAATAAACCCTAACCAGCTAAGCGCCAATACCGCTATAACCGCAGGTAAAAAAACCTTTTGCTGGTAACGTACTTCATCAATCAGGCCTTGTAATGACCCAGTGCGATATAACAATGTAGTCAAACAAACGGTGGTCAAAATAGTCAATGCAAAACCTGCCATCTTGAGGGGGAACATTTCAAACGGAATGAATGATGTAGCGAGAGCCACCGCTACGATTACCGCAGCAAAGAGCGGACGTTTGAAGATGAATGAACACATTTCCTTGTAAGCTTTAATATAATCCTGTTTTTCAAGGTTGGTGTTAATTTGCATACTGCTGACCTCACATTTCGAGGGCGCAATGATATCAAAATGCGGTCATTTGTTAATCAGTTAGAATACCTGTTGGGTAGTAGCGAATATACTTTGATATGCACCTTCATACCCTATTGCATGTTAAATAAACTCAACTGTGCAGGTTGTCCGAATCTGAACTTAACCAAGGTTAAATTGATACGCGTTATTGGCAAGCGCGTTTATCGCGATAGGTGATTGTACCAAGATAGATAACTGTCAGCGGTGGGTTGCGCTTACAGAAAACGTCTTTAAAACTTTATAAAGCATTAGAGTCACAATTAAGTTCGATATAGTATAGGAATGCTCTCAATTCAATAACATAAAAATTACAACGGGAACCAAATGAATCAACTGAAACGCGCTGCGTTACCACTTGTAGCAGCCACTATTGCCGGTCTCTTAACTGCCTGTCAACCTGGTACGAAACAACTTGACGCAGAACAAAATCCAGACGTCACTACAACACCATCTCATAGTATCACCTACCCGACCACCCGGAAAGGCGAAGTGGTAGACACGTATTTTGGGGTTGAAGTGGCTGACCCTTACCGCTGGCTTGAAGACGATCGTAGCGAAGAAACCGCTAACTGGGTAAAAGCGCAGAACCAGGTTACGCAAAATTATTTAGCCAATATCCCCTATCGTCAGGATATCGCCGACAAGTTAAGTGATTTGTTAAATTATGAACGGGTTTCAGCCCCGTTTAAAGAAGGCGATTACACTTACTTTTACAAAAATGACGGCTTACAGAATCAAAGTGTGGTTTATCGTCAAAAGGGTGATGAAGCGCCTGAAGTTTTCATCGATCCTAACACTTTTAGTGAGGACGGCACCGTATCACTTGCGGGCATGGAGTTTTCTGAAGACGGCTCACTAGTAGCATACCAAACCTCCACTGGCGGCAGCGACTGGCGCGATGTATTTATCATGAACGCCGAAACAAAAGAACAGATTGATGATAAATTGGTGAATGTGAAATTCAGTAACATCAGTTGGTATAAAAATGAGGGGTTTTATTATTCAAGCTATGACAAACCTAAGGGGTCTGAGTTAAGCGAGAAAACCGATCAGCATAAAGTGTATTATCATAAAATCGGTACTGACCAAGCAGAAGATGCAAAGGTTTTTGGCCATAATGAAGCGCAAAAGCACCGGTATGTTGGCGCACAAGTAGGTGATGAAAACCGTTACCTTGTGGTGGGGGCCGCAGAATCCACTTCCGGTAACCGATTATTCGTCAAAGATCTACAAAAACCCAATTCAGAGTTTATCACCATCAAAAATGATCTGGAGACAGACGCCAGTTTATTATTGGTACATGACGGTAAGTTTTATTTCAAAACAAATCTGAATGCGCCTAATTCAAAAGTTGTTACTGTGGAAACCAGTAACCCCAGTGTCGACCACTGGACTGACGTGCTGCCAGAAACTGAGCACGTTTTATCTGTCTCAACCGTGGGTGGCTACTTTTTCGCTGAGTATATGGTCGATGCTATCTCCCAAGTAAAGCAGCATGCACTAGATGGCACGTTTGTGCGCGATGTATCACTGCCTGGTATCGGGGCCGTACGTTCTTCAGGACGCGGTCTGGGGGACGTTGCCTCTTTCAAGGGGCCCAAAGACGCGTCTGAGACTTACTTTATGTTTGAAAACTACAGCACCCCTAATACGACTTACCTTTATGATCTTGAAAGTGGAAAAAGTGAGTTAGTGAGGGAAGCTACCACCTCTTTTGATGGCAGCCAGTATGTATCTGAACAGGTCTTCTATACCTCAAAAGATGGTACCAAAGTACCGATGATTATTACCCACCATAAAGATATGCAACTAAATGGCGAGAACCCTACCCTGCTTTACGGTTATGGTGGCTTTAACATTAGTCTGACCCCAAGATACAGCGCAGTTGTAGCAGCCTGGCTGGAAATGGGTGGGGTCTACGCCGTACCCAATATTCGTGGGGGCGGCGAGTATGGAAAGGCCTGGCATAAAGCTGGAACTCAACTGCAAAAACAAAATGTTTTTGACGATTTCATTGCTGCGGGTGAATATCTAATTGAAAAACGTTACACCAGCAAACAGTATCTAGCGCTTCGAGGTGGATCAAACGGCGGTTTACTGGTGGGTGCGGTGATGACCCAGCGTCCTGACTTGGCGCAAGTAGCCCTTCCGGCCGTTGGCGTGCTGGATATGCTGCGTTACCATACATTTACCGCAGGTGCTGGTTGGGCATATGATTATGGTACGTCAGAGCAAAGTGAAGAAATGTTCCGTTACTTGCTTAACTACTCTCCCATTCATAATGTCGAATCGGGAGTAGACTATCCTGCCACGATGATCACCACGGCCGATCATGATGACCGCGTAGTGCCGGCACATTCATTCAAATTCGCAGCCGAACTTCAGGAAAAGAATACCGGCCCCAACCCTATGTTGATTCGCATTGAAACTGACGCGGGTCACGGTGCAGGTACCCCCGTGAGCAAAACCATTGAAGAGTATGCAGATATCTTTGGTTTTACATTGTATTCAATGGGTGTTGAAAAACTTTAACCCCCTCGTTTAGCGCTCAAGGTGTGGTCAGTGAACCCTGACCTCCCTTTGAGCGTTTTACATTGTCACGTTTTCCTTGTTCTCTTATCTCATCCTAGGATTAGCCTACCCCATTTATACCAATCCGCACTGATGTTTAGTATCACATATATATTCAGACAGCTTTACGCTCATTTACCGCCCAGGCATTACCTTGCTAACATTTTTTGCGAGCTGAAAAATTGAATGAGTGTTACGGGTTAAAGCTTACCGAAATACTGCGCCCAATACTGAGAGGGAGCAATTTGCATCGAAGCGCATGCGCAGACCTGATTTACCCATGTAATTTACTGCTCTGAACCACCGCAGTATTACTAAGCGCGGCATCGACTTGCTATTGACACTGACGGCATCACCAGAGGGCTTCTACTTGCGTGCTTAATTTAATTTGAAATGGGATGAAATTAAGGTTTAAGAATATGGTGCCCAGGGGCGGACTTGAACCGCCACGGCCGTGAGGCCACTAGCACCTGAAGCTAGCGTGTCTACCAATTTCACCACCTGGGCTTACAGCAACCGTATAAAGCTGCTGGTGTGGGAAGCGCAAGATACGCTTACCCAAATTTTTTGTCAATTTGTTTTAAGCAGTAATCTCGCTTTTTGGGTAGCGAATACGTTCTACCATCTGTTGTACTTCTGCTGGAGCTGCGGGTGTGAAATGAGCGACGGTAAAGGCAATACTGAAATTAATCAGCATTCCCAGGGTTCCAATGCCCTCTGGTGAAATCCCGAACCACCAAGATTCCTGATTATTAAGCTCCGGCGAAATAAACTTAAAAAACACAATATAACTGGCAGTAAACACAATACCGGTAACCATGCCGCTAACCGCACCTATACTATTCATACGTTTACTAAAAATACCCATAATTATTGCGGGAAAGAAACTCGAAGCCGCCAGCCCAAAGGCAAACGCCACCACTTGAGCCACGAATGCCGGAGGGTTGATACCAAACCAGCCCGCGATGAGGATAGCAATAGCTGCTGCAAGTCTGGCGTAACCTAATTCTCCCCGTTCGGATATTGAAGGCATTAAATTGCGTTTGAGGAGGTCATGGGAAACCGATGTGGATATTACCAATAAGAGTCCCGCTGAAGTCGACAACGCTGCCGCCACTCCGCCCGCAGCCACCAGCGCAATCACCCAGCCTGGTAAATTGGCGATTTCAGGGTTCGCCAGTACCATAATATCGCGATCGATGTTCATTTCGTTACGCTCGTCACCTGCATAGAACATTTTTCCATCTTGATTCTTATCGTCCCACTCAATTAAACCCGTTTTCTCCCAGTTTTTAATCCACGCTGGCGCTTGTTCATAAGTGGTCCCCTGCATATCAGGGCCGTTGATGGTATCAATCATGTTGGTTCGAGCAAATGCCGCCAGCGATGGTGCTGTAGTGTAAAGTACTGCTATAAACAATAGTGCCCATCCAGCACTTTTTCGCGCATCTCTTACCTTCGGCACCGTGAAGAACCGCACAATGACGTGAGGGAGCCCGGCGGTGCCCACCATTAGTGCAAAAGTAATAAAGAAAACATCAATCGTACTTTTGGAGCCTGAGGTATACTCTGCAAAGCCCAATTCCAGAGAAATCTGATCGAGCTTATGTAACAGATAAATGTTTGAACCGTCTGCCAGTGTAGCCCCAAAACCGGTTTGGGGAAGCACATGGCCGGTCAACATTAAGGAAATAAATATGGCTGGCACCAGATAGGCAAATATCATTACGCAGTATTGGGCAACTTGGGTATAGGTAATACCCTTCATTCCCCCTAACACTGTGTAGAAAAAAACGATTGCCATACCAATAAGCACACCCGATACGATATCAACTTCCAGAAAACGACTGAATACGACGCCCACCCCGCGCATTTGACCCGCAACGTAGGTGAAGCAGATAAAAATCGCACAAATTACCGCGACCGAACGCGCAGTCTGCGAGTAATATCGGTCGCCGATAAAGTCCGGTACAGTGAATTTTCCGAATTTTCGAAGATACGGCGCCAAGCAAAGAGCCAGCAGAACATAGCCCCCAGTCCATCCCATGAGATAAACCGCACCGTCGTAGCCCATAAAAGATATTAGCCCAGCCATGGAGATGAAAGAAGCGGCAGACATCCAGTCGGCTGCTGTGGCCATTCCATTCAGTATCGGAGGAACACCGCCACCAGCCACATAAAATTCATTGGTGGAGCCCGCCCTCGCCCAGATGGCGATGCCTATATAAAGCGCAAAGGATAGACCTACAATCAGAAATGTGAGCTGCTGCACATCCATATTATCAATCCTCTTCCACGTCGAATTTCTTATCCATAGCATTCATTCTGTGGACATATATGAAAATTAAAATGACAAACGTGTATATCGCCCCTTGTTGTGCAAACCAGAAGCCTAGCTTAAAGCCGAAAAATGAAAATTCATTGAGGATATCGACAAACAGAATGCCCGCGCCAAATGAAACGACAAACCACACAGACAGAAGTTTAAATAATAAGGATAAGTTAGCCTTCCAATACTCTTCGGCTTGCTCTTTGCGTGTTTTCATAGCGTAGGGCTGACAAAGTTAAAACACCCACCTTACAAAAAAACTTGCCTAATCACTATAAAAAATATCACTAAGCGTTTGGATTATCTTTACTTTCTTTCTCAGCAAGAGGCGCAGGGCTGACTTTTCCCATAGACTGCCATTTGATTTTAGGATTAATCAACACGGGCCGAGTCAGCACCAGGTTGTTAGGATAAAGTACCGTTTCTCGGTCAGGGGTAACCAGACGGGTATTAAAGAGATTGATGTCACCTATGTAACCTTCGATATAATTATCGCCGTCTAATAATCGAATGTAATTCCCGCGCCGATAGGCCACATTTGTTAGCAGTATAAAATACGCGGTGATGTTGCTGATCAATGACCAGCTGGCGAATAACGCAACTCCCGTAAGGGTTAGAATGGAGGTGGATAAAACCAGCAGGCCGGAAAAGTCTATTCCCCACGCCAACAAGATTAATGAAAAGGTTACCACTGCGGTTAAAATTCTAACCACAAATAAACCGTGTACAGCGTTACTCGATTTTAAGCGGCTTTTTTCGATATTTTTTTCTACTCGCGGTAGTACAAAACGTGTTATCGCCAAATACGAGACCAACATTACTGCGGTCCAAATAAAATGCATTTTATAGTCTGACAGCCACTGCGTCAGTTCATTAAACCACACCATTAAAATATACGCTCCTGTTCAATCTGCTAAAGAATAAGGAAAACTCACGCAATTAGCACGTGTTGTTTTGGCAATTTCAGACGGAATCCAGTCGATTGGACGTAAATTATTCAGACTGCTTGATTAAAAATAAAATTACTATCTTCTATACTGAAAGTGAATTACTCTCGCAATCGAACTAAAGCAGCCCATTTATTGTCATCCAATAACTGCTAAAGTGCGTAGCAACCCATTAAATTTTAAAGAGAATATTCGCTATGCGTATAGCTATACTATCGAGAAACGCAAATCTATACTCGACTAAGCGATTAGTCGAAGCTGGCCGCAGCAGGGGGCATGAAGTCGACGTGATTGATACCATGCATTGCTATATGGACATTACCAGTGCAAAACCCTCCGTCCGTTATAAGGGTAAAAGGCTGCCAAAATATGATGCCATTATACCTCGCATTGGAGCCTCGGTAAGTTTTTACGGCACGGCGGTTGTTCGTCAGTTTGAAATGACTGGAACTTATAGCATCAATGAATCTGTTGCTATCAGCCGCTCAAGGGACAAATTGCGCTCGCTCCAATTACTTTCTCGAAAAGGGATTGGCATGCCACGTACCGGTTTTGCCCACCATCCGGATAAGATTGATGATTTGATTAAAAATGTGGGCGGCGCGCCGGTGGTAATTAAGTTACTCGAAGGTACGCAGGGGATTGGCGTTGTATTGGCTGACACCCAAAAAGCCGCAGAGGCTATTATTGAGGCCTTTATGGGCCTTAATGCCAGTATACTGGTGCAGGAATATATTAAAGAAGCTGGTGGCTCTGATATCCGATGCCTCGTAGTGGGAGGTAAAGTCATCGCTGCCATGAAACGGCAAGCAGCGCCTGGTGAGTTTCGGTCAAATTTACATAGAGGCGGCTCTGCCAGCCTGGTCAGGTTATCACCCGCAGAAAGAAAGACTGCGGTGGATGCAGCTAAAACAATGGGATTGAATTGTTGTGGGGTAGACATCTTGCGATCCAATAACGGGCCTGTGGTAATGGAAGTGAATTCTTCACCCGGTTTGGAAGGCATTGAGACCGCGACCAATAAAGATGTGGCCGGTATGATAATTGATTTTATCGCTAAGTCAGCAAAGCCAAATAATACTAAGACGAAAGGTACCGGTTAGTGGCGCAGTCAGAATTAAAAATAGGTGGTGTATCGGTCGCGCCTGGTGAATCTGCCAAAATCCAACTGGACATGCCTCCCTTGTATACCGCTACGCACATGAGTATTCCTGTGTATGTGAAAAGAGGAAAACGGCCTGGTCCCACGCTTTTTGTAAGTGCGGCCATCCATGGGGATGAGCTAAATGGCATTGAAATTGTTTCCCGCCTTATAAGTTCCCGATCGATTGAAAGACTGCGGGGAACCCTCATAGCCGTGCCCATTGTAAACGTCTATGGAGTGCTGGCGCAGTCGCGTTATTTACCCGACCGCCGAGACCTGAATAGAAGTTTTCCTGGCAGTAAAAAGGGGTCATTGGCTAGCAGGCTAGCGCATTTGTTTTTCAACGAAATCATCAGTAAATGTGACTATGGCATCGACTTACATACAGGCGCCATACATCGCAGTAATTTACCTCAGATACGCGCCAATCTGGACGATTTGGAAGTATTGGAAATGGCGAAAGCGTTCGGTATCCCAGTGCTACTGAATGCCGATATTCGCGATGGGTCTTTACGCCAGGCCGCCAGCGATGCGGGGGTTAAAATTCTTCTCTACGAAGCAGGGCAGGCATTACGGTACGATGAATTCTCTATTCGCGCCGGCTTGCGTGGTGTGATAAATACGATGCGCCATCTAGGTATGCTCAATAAAAGCCGCAGCAAAGGGCAGGATATTAAACGTTTTATAGCAAGGGAAAGTGGTTGGGTACGCGCATCAGAAAGCGGTTTTGTAAACCACCTCGCGCAGCTGGGCGATCACGTTTATAAAGATGATATTTTAGCAACTATTGCAGACCCGTTCGGTGATCACAGGGACAATATAGTGTGTCCCGCAGAGGGCGTGGTGATTGGCAAACAAAATATACCGCTCACTCAGGAAGGGGAAGCCATCTATCATATCGCTTATTTTAAGCGACCAAGCTCAGTAGCCGAGCATGTAGGCATATTGCAGGATCACCTTTTACCTGATGATCAACCAATGACATAAAAATAACAGGAATACGTTTATGAGCCAAGACACGCATAACAAGCGACTCGTTGGTGCACTCGAATTGTGTGACCTGCCTAAGTTAGCTATAAATGATTTAAATATTCGGGTAGATACAGGTGCGACAACTTCTTCGCTCCATGTTGATAATATCGATGAATTTGAAAAAGAGGGTGAACTTTGGGTGAGTTTTGACATCCACCCAGATATACACAATGTATCAAAAATAGTTCGTCGCGAAGCGAAAGTTGTCGCACAAAAAAAAGTTAAAAGTTCAACTGCTACCAGAGAGCGTCGTTATACTATCGACACGCCCATTGTCATGGCTGGTGAGAGTTGGGACATTCAATTGACTCTCACCGACCGGTCTGAAATGACCTATTTAATGCTATTAGGTAGAGAAGCCATGTCTGGACGCTTTATAGTTGACCCAGAACATGATTATATACTGACTAAGCCTAGTTCTTAGCATCAGGGAGTAAAGATTGATCGCTAAACCTTTTTTCATCGTCATCGTGACGGCACTGCTTTCACTGACTTCAGCGGAGATGTTGGGCGCAGATGATTTTTCTCGCGACTCCGCTACCCCAACCGAACTTACAATCCCCCAGCCGATTACAGGCACTGACCATTTATACCGATATGTCGTCGATATACTCAAGATGGCGTTAGAAGTCACCGCCCCAAAATATGGACCGGTTACTATTTTTGCGGTAGGAGGGGCGGCTCTGCAAAGTACCCAGCTGCGTGATTTAGAACAGCGCCAACTCGATATCACGTGGAGCGTCACCAGTCTCCAACGGGAAAAAAGACATCAGGCCGTTTATGTCCCACTCACCAATGGATTATTTGGAAAGCGGGTATTGATGGTCAGGAGCGGCGAGGCACGTTTTCATGAAATAAAAGATGAGGATGCACTCAAAGAGTTTCGCTACATTCAAGGCCATGACTGGCCCGACGCGCATATATTCCGTGCTAACGGATATCGTGTGGTAGAAAGCAGTTACACCGGAGCATTTACGATGTTATCGGCAGGGTTTGTTGACGCTTTTCCCCGTGGAGTACTAGAGATCCATCAGGAATTAGCCGAACGGGAAAAAGAAAATTTCAGTGTAGAGCCCCAGATATTGTTTGAATACCCGAGCGCATTACTTTTCTTCGTACCGAAAAACCGCAAAATGCTGGCAGTAAGGCTGGAAGAAGGATTGAAGCATTTATATGGTACCGGCAAGCTGCAACACCATTTGGTGCAACAGCCGTTTTATCAGACAGCGCTTAAGACAATGGAAAACCGAACGGTCATCCAGTTGTCTAACCCATTATTAAGTAAAAAGACTACCCATGCATTGGAAACGTTTAACTTTAGCGATAAGTAGCCTAATCTGGGTCACGGCTTATTTATTTAAACGTCCTTCAATCAGTTTGTCCACCACTGCGGGTTCTGCTAAAGTGGACGTATCCCCGAGCTGATCATGCTCATTTGCAGCGATTTTGCGTAAAATACGTCGCATAATTTTACCCGATCGGGTTTTTGGTAAAGCGGGTGCCCACTGGATTTTATCTGGGACGGCGATAGGACTTAGTTCTGCTCTTACCCAAGCCTTGAGTTCATCGACCAGCGCATCGCTAGCCTGCACGCCATCGTTAAGCGTAACATACACATAAATACCTTGCCCCTTGATGTCATGCTGATAGCCAACCACTGCCGCTTCGGCCACCTTTTCATGGGCCACTAACGCGCTCTCAATTTCCGCTGTGCCAAGACGGTGACCTGACACGTTCAACACATCATCTACTCTCCCTGTAATCCAGTAATATCCATCGTCATCACGCTTTGCGCCGTCCCCGGTAAAATACACACCGGGATAGGTACCAAAATACGTTTGAATAAAACGATCGTGATCGCCATAGACAGTTCTCGCCTGCCCTGGCCAACTCTGCTTAATGACCAGATTACCTTCCCCCGCTCCTAAAATCTCGTGGCCATCACTATCGAACAAAGCGGGCTGTATGCCTAGCATGGGTTGGGTGGCAGACCCTGGTTTTAAATCCGTTACCCCTACTAACGGGGTTATCATGATGCCTCCGGTTTCGGTTTGCCACCAGGTGTCCACTATCGGACATTTACGGTTACCGATAACCCGGTAATACCATTCCCACGCTTCAGGATTTATTGGTTCACCGACTGAGCCTAGAAGTCGCAACGACGATGTATCACAACCTCGCACAGGTTTTTCTCCATGGGCCATTAACGCACGTATAGCCGTTGGCGCGGTATAAAGAATGTTTACCTTATATTTTTCCACTATCTGTGCGATCCTGCGAACATCCGGATAGGTCGGAACTCCCTCGAAGAAAACCTGGCTAGCGGCATTCGCCATCGGCCCATAAATTATATAACTGTGCCCAGTGATCCAACCGACATCTGCAGCACACCAATAAATATCTTCCTTTTTATAATCAAACACTGCACAGAAGGTTAAACTGGTATACAGGTGATAGCCCCCCGTCGTATGCACCACTCCTTTCGGTTTACCCGTTGAGCCTGAGGTATATAAAATAAACAGTGGATCTTCTGCATCCATCACTTCAGGTTCACACGCTGTGTCACATTGAACTTTAAGTTCATCCCAACTTACATCAACGTCGTTTGTTAATGCTGGCTGCCCCCCGGTGACGGTATGCACTAAAACTGATTTAACTGAAGGGCAGGCATCATCTTTTAGCGCTTTGTCTACGTTGGCTTTTAACGGAATCGTTTTACCCGCACGTCTTCCTTCATCAGCAGTGATCACTACTTTCGCGCTGCTGTCGTTTATGCGATCAGCGATAGCATTAGGTGAGAACCCACCAAAAATAACCGAGTGAACCGCTCCAATTCGTGCGCAAGCGAGCATAGCGAAGGCGGCTTCAGGTACCATAGGCATATAAATCGCTACCCGATCCCCTTTCTTCACCCCTAACTTTTTCAAACCATTAGCTAATCGACAAACCTCCTCAAATGCTTGCTGATAAGTAATGGTTTTTGCTTCACTGGGTGAATCCCCTTCCCAGAAAAAAGCAACCCGCTCGGCATGATGAGGTAAATGCCTGTCCAGGCAATTCACGCTTGCATTAAGCTTGCCATCGCTGAACCAGGTGATATCAATACTATCTTTTGTAATTACCGATTCATTGGCTTTCGAAGGAAAAGAAAACCAGTCTAATTGTTTGGCTTGCTCAAGCCAAAATGCATCGGGCTGTGATATTGACGCGTGGTACTGAGAAGCATATTCAGCAGAACTTATATTTGCTTGCTGGGCGATTGATTCGGGTATCGGGTACAGTTTTTGTGACGTCATGCAAATGCCTCCAATGCTTTATTTTTGAGATCATTAACTTAAGAGTGACTTTTAAATTTGGTAGATAGTTATAAACAACTACTCTACTGGGAATGCTATTGTCAGAGCAAGTGTAAACACATGTGCTAATACAACTGCTGACAGCAGTACTAACCGTATTAACATGAATGAAATAAAAGCGCGGACAGGAAAACATTAAAACCCCGCAGGATAGTGATGCATGACAGCTTCGATCTGCTTCAAGGTGGAAGAACTAAGCTCCAGCTCGAACGCCTTAAGATTTTCCAGAAGCTGCTTGCAGCTCGTCGCGCCAATTATCGTGGAAGTGACCCCTGGTACCTGCCTACACCAGGCTAACGCAAGCTGCGCAGACGAAATGCCTTGTGCCTGAGCAAGTTGTTGATAGCGCTGGGTAGCCTCATGCGCAGCTTGTTTGTCCCGAAACAGCCCTTGCCGCTGAATGTAGGTCCACCGCGAACCCGGTGGCCTTTCACCATCAATATATTTACCAGTTAGTATTCCTGTAGCAAGGGGAGACCAGGGTAAGTAGGCGATGTTTTCTAGCACGCATTGCTCTATCAAATAGGGCCAGTCTTTCGTATGCAACAAACTGAACTCATTCTGTAAGGAAACTGGGCGTTCAATATCCATTTCTTCACATAGTTTAAGGTACGCCGAAATACCCCAGGGCGTCTCGTCAGACAATCCCCAATGGCGAATTTTCCCTTCTGCTATGGCTTTATCTATTGCCACTAAAATATCCCGCATCCCCTCGATTTCTGCTGCGACATCAGTTTTGCGCGGATCGGTTTTACCCGGCCAGTGTTTACCAAAGTGAGGGGTTGCACGATTGGGCCAATGCAATTGATAAATATCGATATAGTCTGTTTGCAAACGTGCTAACGAATCATGCAAGGCTTCAGTAAGTGAGTCCCCACTTAAACCACTGCCGTTGCGGATATAGGAAAGCCCCCCACCAGCCACTTTGCTCATAATGACTAACTGGCCGCGCAGATGCTGATGCCGGTTTAACCAGTGACCAAGAATTCGCTCGGTATCCCCATAGGTTTTTTCATTTGGGGGCGTGGGATACATCTCTGCGGTATCGATAAAATTGATCTCAGCTTCGAGCGCCATAGCCAGTTGCTCATCCGCATCGACCTGCGTGTTTTGGATGCCCCAGGTCATGGTGCCAAGACAAACTTCGGACACCTTTAAATGGCTATGCCCTAGCGGATGGAATTTCATGGTTTTCCCAATAGCGTGTTGTCATTGAATGATTTAACCATAGTGAATCCCTGTAAGCTAAGCAATGACTTTATAGTAACGCAGTAAGCCATTAATAATTCCGCGATCTAGGGAGAAACCCCTATAGATGATGAGAAAACGAACAGCCATTATAAACAGATATCCTGCTGATAAGTCAGAAAATAAATAATGTCGGAGTCTGTCATGAAAAAATTCACTTTATCTGCCGTTGCCGCTGCATTCATAGCGGCCCCCGCTTCCCATGCACTTGCAGAGGCGTACATCGGCGAGCAATTAGCCACCCAATTGACCACACTATCCAATGTCGAATCGGTGATGGCGGTGGTCACTTTTGACCAGCTTGAGCCATTGGCCGAGTCTCAAATTCAGCAGATTCTAAATTTAGGTATCGTTGAAGGTGTGCAATTTCGCTCCTTGCCAATTATCGGCGTGATGGCCACTAAGGCGCAAATTGAAGCGTTGGCTAAGTTGGAGAATGTGCGCTCAATTTTCGCCAACCGTAAAATGGAATATTATAATGCCGATGCGCGTGAGATCACCGGGGTAGATGAGGTACAGGGTAATGACTTTGTGCAACGAAATGGTGTCGAGTTTACCGGTAAAGGCGTCACAATTATGGTCAATGATTCTGGTGTAGATGCTTCTCACCAGGATTTGTTGTTTGGCGACACTGTGGTTGAGAATGTTCAGGCGTTGACTCACGCTTCGGCCATTAGCCTTACCGGTGTCACTGATGGATTGACAGTGAAAGGTCAAATCAATACTGACCTAAATTCTGGACATGGCACTCATTGTGCCGGAACGATTGCTGGTAGCGGCGTGATGTCTGAAGGAAAATATGTAGGTGCCGCTCCCGATGCTGACCTGATCGGATATGGGTCAGGTGGCGGTTTATTCTTGCTAGATACTATTGGGGGATTCGACTTCGCAATAAACAATTTATACACCTACGAAAACCCAATTAAAATAATCAGTAACTCATGGGGTACGAGCGGTAAATATGAGCCACTGGGTCCAGTATCGTTAGCCACTTATAAAGCGCACAAACTCGGCATAATTAGCGTTTTCGCAGCGGGTAATGATGGTCCTGGTGAAGATTCCCACAACCCATATGCCCAAATTCCTTGGGGAATGTCAGTAGGTGCGGGCGATAAATTTGGCAAACTTGCTGATTTCTCCTCACGGGGACTACAAAGCGAATCCGGGGATTTCACTATGCCCGATGGTACTGAATGGACCTATCACAATGAAGTGTCGATTGTGGCCCCAGGAGTGGACATAATTTCCACTCGTGCATCAAGCAATCTAGTTGCTAATGGTGGTGATGCAGATTTAGATGCAATTGAAACTGAATATGTTCCTTTTTATACCATGATTTCGGGTACCTCTATGGCCACTCCCCATGTAGCCGGAATAATCGCGTTGATGCTTGAAGCAAACCCAAACCTCGACCCATTAACCATCAAAAAACTTCTCCAGGAAACGGCCACCAATATGCCTGGCTACCAACGCTGGGAAGTTGGCGCGGGCTACGTCAATGCCAGGAGTGCGGTAGCCGCGGCGCTTGATTATGACATGGATTATCGGACCACGGTAAATAACTTGCCGGATAAAACATTTAAAGCCAACGCATTAGTCTCGACAAGCGAACGCACAGAGAATTTTGAAATTTTCTACTCGCCCGTTGGTGAACCGGAAGTGTCTTATTTTGAGGTCGGGGATACTGAGGTACTGGTTAAAGCATCAGCCAGTTCACCAGCTAATTTAACCAAGCTGGTATTGGTGGCGCCTGATGGTACAGAGTATTTTGGTAATTTAACCACACCGGTGTTGAGTGAAACCATGCGTGTTTCAGCACCTGCAATACCTGGCACGTGGGGAATTTACGTATACGGCTTAACGTCCTTGTCTGGCGTAAGCGCTGATCCATTAGGTGTAACCAATGGACCAGGCCTACCAGAAACATTTGATGTCACCGTTTCATTTGAAGAAAGTGGTGGTTTCAAGGGTATAGATGATATCGAAGGCCACCCACACCAAGGGGTAATCGAATTTGCCATCAGCGAGCGCTTAATGGATGGGTCATCAAACCGTAAATTTCATCCAGATTGGGCATTACATAGAATGCATTTCGCTCGCTATGCGGTCATGGGAGGTGCTGTTCGTCAATATCGCGATCTGTTAAATGAATCTGCTCCTTTACACGAGGATACCCCCGGGGACAGTCAACCCTATTTTGAAGCTGTTATGGCCATGGGTGGAGCGCTAAAAGATGCCACTGCATCGCAAAATCCTGTCATGCTGGAGCGCAATGGAAATCTTGCGCCCTATGGCAGAGTGAAAAAGGTAGAAATGGCGTATTCACTGGTTCAGTTATTAGGTATGCAAGCCTTAGCTGAGGCATTCGATCCGAAGGATGACATTATCGTAGAATATAAAGGGCAGCAGATCGTATTGTCAGACCAAGATGACATTCCTATCGAGATGAAAGGCTACGTGCAAGCAGCCATTACCTTGTCGTTGCTGAACGTCGAATTTAGTATCGATCAGGGAAGCTTTGCGTTGGAGCCCACCTTGACTGCATCGTTTTCGCCAGATACGAAAATCAGCCGGGCCCACTATGCGGTAATCGTATCGCGGTTATTCACGCAGTACTTTGAGTAATACACTCAGGGCGCCGGTATTTTCTTGATACTGGCGCACAGCTGCTTTATGGTTGAATACTCTTTTAGATAAGGTAATGCAGATGAACGAACGTAAGCATAACGGATCTTTAATAGGTTTGAAGTGGCTAGCAAGTATGATCTTGTTATTCGCCTTTGTCGCGCCGACTCATGCTCAAGTGGCACTCCCCAACTCACTGACTATCGCTAACCATTCCATTCAAGCGTCAGTAACACTTTCAGACAATATTGCGGTGGATATCACGGTGGAGTTTGAAAATAGTATAGGTTTACACGCCAATAATATTGATGTGCAGGCGACGTTATTAAGTCCCACAGACCCCAGCATTGTTGATCGTCTCCCTTCGTCACTGATTAATGCTGATAATGCTTTTCCTGTTTTAGTCTCAATCAGTCCAAAGTCTGATGCAGGTTTTGGCTTTGAAGGAGTGGCGATGATTGAACTTTACACCACTGCTTTACATTACGTTGAAGGCACACCTCTGCGTTTGTTTCGCTCTCATGATAATGGCGAATTCGAAGACATTACTATGCTAACCGCATCGGGAAGTTTCCGTGCACGCGGAAATACAGGGAGCTTTTCAGATTTCATTATACTTGCCGATATGCGTTCACTAAATGTCGTGCTGGACGAAAAATTTAATGCGTTAAGCAATGTTCTGGCGACTAACCGTCATAATATTAAAAATGCTTTACTTCAACCAATCGATGTCGCTATGGGCAGCTTATACACTGCCATTTCACTGCAAAATTACGCAATGGCATTAACTCAGGTTGATACGTTAATTGGATTAATCCAACCCGCCTCAGGCAACAATATTCCAGATGTGTGGCGTTCAGCTGGAGATATTATTAACGTGAAGGGAGAGTTGCTCACCCACTTATATACATTACGTTATAGTTTACGGACAAATTAAGATGCCGCTTCAGATAGCTGTTTCCACGCCTCAGGGAATAATGGCTGAACACCTTTTATTTGAAGGCCAGCCTTACCACATTGGGCGTGCGAACACAGCTGACATTATAATTAACCATCCCCAGATATCTCGCCAACACGCAATTTTGCGTAATATTGGGGACAAGCAATGGGCACTAAAAGATACCAGCAGTAGCGGCTGTTATAAGCTGGGTAAGAAAATTTCTTCGCTTCTTATTGATGATGAACAGTCGATTTTATTAGGCCCAGTGGTTTGCAAATTTAAACACATCAGTAATCAGGAATTAGAAAAAGCTGAAACTCATCATATCTGGCGGAAATTACAGTTACAGCAGTATTGTGCTCAACTAAACTTATGCGCAGATAGCATGTCGCTGGTACGGTTAGCCAGAGAATGTTTGATTCAATCTTTAGGCTGCGAAAGGGCTGCGTTTATTGTTCTCGATCAACACGGGAATTTTCAGCAAGGTTTGGGGTATGAACCCTGGATGGACGCACAGGATTTTTCAGGTAGTCGGACGGTGATAAAAAAAGCCATTGCACAACAGACCCCCCTTGCATTAGGCAACCTCAAAGGTAATCATGATTACGCCATGCAGCCCAGCGTTATTCAGCATAATATTTTAGCCGCATTGTGTGTGCCCGTTTTAGTTGAGAATCAGGTGGCTGGTGTTTTATATGGCGATAATACAATTGGACGACAATACTTTTCAGAGACTGACGTCACTTTTGCTGCATCATTAGCAAACTTTTTATCCTTAAGGTTATTATTCCACTCTATTGATCATAAGATTTCTTTACTTCGAAGTTCGTAGTACGCTTAAGAGTAAGTAGAAAGTAAGAAGCTAGATGTAATAACCAACAGCTTCAAATTTCGGAGTGGTTTTATTGACTGAGTCGCACGACAGCGCTTCGCCAGGGTCGCTTGATACTCAAAAACTGAATTCTGCTCAGTTATCACCTGATTCGGTACTGGCGGGGCGCTTTACCATACGAAAAAAGCTTGGCTCTGGTGCTCAAGCAGCCGTTTATCATGCATTTGATGAGTTACTTCAGGTCGATGTCGCTCTGAAAGTTGTGGAAGGGGTGACCACCCATTCAGACCAGTTGCAGACGATACGTAATGAAGTCGTAGTCGCAAGACGTTTAAATCATCCCAATATAATTCGTGTTCATGATGTATTCGCCGATGATCAACACGTTTTTTTTACCATGGCTTATGTGCCTGGCGAGCCCCTTTTTCATCGCTTGCAACGCCCCGTGTCGAAATCCGACTACCTCATCTGGGCAAATCAGCTGCTGGATGCGGTGCACACCTGTCAACAGGCTGACGTTTTACATGGCGATATTAAACCTGACAATATTCTGATTGATGCAGAAGGCAAACTCATCTTGATTGACTTTGGCATTGGTCAGCATGGTGAATTAAGTGAACAAACGAGTGGCCACCAACAATATTCTGCACCTGAAGTACTGCATGGTGGTAAGTCTTCGACTTTGGCGGATACCTATAGCGTAGGTAAAGTGCTACAGGAAATACTCGATCGTGTTGCACCACGTAAATTTTCTCTGTTAGATAATTTATTTAAATACAGGCAACGATTGTTTTTACGCAACTTAACCCACCCTGTTCCAATAAAGCGACCAGAAGTGTCAACCGCGTTAGCTCACCTAAACACCCGGAATTATCCCAGAGTCATGCCTAGACCTGTGCTAGTTCTCAGCGCTATAGCGCTGATCGCAGTCGTGATGATAGGCTTCCGTTTGTTTCCCAGCAGCCCTCCCCCTTTTGTACCGACTCAACTGAATCTGATTGTTCACCACCAAAACGATATTCCTGTGTTAGGTACGATCAACCGTCTGCTGAGATTTTCGTTAAGCCAGCATCCACAAATAAACGTGTTAGAAACTGAAACCACTCAGCCATTGATCGCTAACCTCTCCCTTAATCCCATTGACAATGCCAGTGATAGGGTTGAACTGGCCACCCCTCTAGATGCGAATCTAATCATTACGCTTACCGCTGCGTCCACAGGAAATGAAACCTTCTTGCTTGAGGCCACGGGTTATTTGATGCCGGCCAATAAAACATTATTCTCCGTAAACACTGGATTACATACTAACGAAGTGCAAAACAATCTGGCTTCATTTTCCACCCTCATTTTGGATGCTATTGATAACCACACCAATAGTGATTTAGTCGTCCCGGATATAAACTTCCTTACCGCAAAAACAGGTGGGATAAATACGACGGATATCAGTCAGGCCGAATTTATTAAAGCGATGCAATACCATGCGCCTGATGCACCTGAAGGCTGGCTTGCTGGTGCAAATCTAGCGTGGGTTGAGGGTCGTATAGGTGAGGCAAATCAACAGCTGGAAAAATTAGCGAGTTTACCCAACCTTGATGAATATTGGCTTTTGCAAGGTAATTTTCTCAAAGCCCAAATAAACAACGACCTCAAACTTGCACAACAAACAATCGCCCGTTTGACAAAACTTTATCCTGAAAATGCCAGATTGTTAGCAATGCGTGCACAAACTCATGTATGGGCTGATAACATTGACGCTGCGCTAAAAGATTATCGTCACGCATTAAGTGTGACGCCTAAGAATGCACAACTATGGTTTGAACTTGCTCGCCAGCAAATTATTAACGGCGATATTGAAGAGGCAATCGACGAAGCGTTAACAAGATCACTGGTGTTATACCGCCAACAAGAAAACGAAGTAGGTGAGAGTTTAGTTCTAAATGCCTTCGGCGTCGCTCATTTACGGCAAGCCAATTATACTGTAGCTCAGCGCTACTTCAACGAGGCGCTTGCATTACGAACCGCTGCTAAACACCCCTCAGAAAGAGCTACGACGCTGGCCAACATTGCTAATGTAGCAGCAATAAGGGGTGATTATACGCTAGCTGAAACATCGCTCAACGAAGCTTTACAACTTCTGGATAAACTGGGTGACAAGACTAAACAAGCACATGTACTGGATACCTTAGGTTTCCTTTTTGAAGAACAAGGCAGATATCGGGAAGCGCTAGCTTACTACAAGCGCGGTCTGGACATGCGGGTGCAATCAAAAAATGGAAGTAAGCAGGCAGAAAGCATGAGTAACGTTGCCTACATGCACTTTTTGATGGGTGACTTTTCTTTGGCTGATATTTATTGGCAACAAGCTAAAACCCACTTTGAGCGAGAGGGAGACCAAACCCACCTTATCAGAACAGTTCAAAATCTCGCGCAACTGAGTCTAGTTAAAGGAGACAAATTGGCAGCCTCAAGGAGTCTTTCTGCCGTAGAGGCACAGTTACTCCCCCAGCAGACTCAAGAACACATGTACAATCAACTACTGTTTAGCTTCTTAAATTTCGCCGAGGGCAACCTTTCAGTAGCAACGCAGAATATATCCCGTGCGTTAGAACTTGCCACTGATATGGGGGATACTCGCGCGCTGTCGGAAGTAAAGCTTTGGCAAGCAGAAGTATGTGTTTATATTGCTGACTGGCAATGTGTTCAGGAACTAATAATTGAGCTATCGGAATTGATCAACGACGTCATGAAAGAACAGCAGGCAGTACTTGCTTGGTTGCAACGTGTCGTGGATATCGAAACGCAAGGCGCGCGTTCGCTAGCTAAAATGCCAGAGGCTCTGCCTGTTGCGCCCGATACCATTCCGGTACTCACCGAACTGAAAATACTGTTGGATTTACAATATCGACTTCAGCTTTCGCCCACTAGTTTGTATATGAAACGCATAAATAAACTGGTTAAACCTGCTTATTACCAGGCTTATATGCAATGGTTATTTTTGCACGATGAAAACGAACAACTTAAATTGCAAGTTGAAACTCATCCCGACTATTGGCGCAATCACCTTTATTATCGAAACTTGGATGAAGCAAAAAGTCAGGCGTTGACCGAGAAATGGCTGTCAAGCCTGGACGAAACCCAGGCTCGCCAGTACCAGAGGACTTATCTTGAACGACTCTGAAAAAAGGACACTAATCACTGAAATTATTCGTCAGCAAGGTGTTCTGAAAGATTTGCTTCATCATGAACAGAAAGTATTTGCGGATTTAGCTAAGCGGTTATGGGCTCAACAAGAGACAGAAAAGGCCAGACTTTCGCGGGAATTACATGATGGGGTAGGTCAGTTGCTGACTGGATTGACAAGGCGCCTGCAAACGATGGCGCATTCGGATCCTGCAGTAAGTGAACTGGCTGAAATTGCTGGATTAGCGCTTGCAGATGTACGCCAATTATCTCGCTTGATGAGCCCCACCATTCTAGACGATCTCGGGCTAAAGCCAGCATTAAACTGGCTGTGTCGAAATTTATTTGAACATGAAGCGATTAACTATACCTGTGATGTTGACGTAGGTCCGGATTTACCTAAAGATATCAGTATACTCATTTTTCGTGTCACGCAAGAATCCTTAGTCAATTCGATTAAGCATGCACAACCAAAACAGGTAACTGTGACGGTAAAGCAAAGCTTTAACTTGGTAAAACTCAGTCTTATTGATGATGGTCAAGGCTTCTCACGAGATAAAATTACTCCTGGAGTGGGTCTAGCTAGTATGGAAGATCGCGCAAAAGCATTTAATGCAGAACTTAAAATACACTCTTCTCCTGAGCATGGAACCCGAATTTTATTAACGATACCTTTATGAACATCACCGTTGTAATTGCTGACGATCACCTCTTAATGCGTCAGGGCTTAGTTCAGATGCTTAATGCCACTGATGAGATATCGGTGATTGGGGAATGTGGAGATGGCGTTGAGTTTATCGAGCAAGTTATTCGTCTGTGCCCCGATGTGGCCATAATGGATATTTCTATGCCACGCATGAGTGGACTGGTCGCTATCGACAAACTCCTTGCGCAACGGCCTGAGGCGAAGATACTTGTGCTATCTATGCACAATGAACTTGAATATGTCGAAGCCATGCAGGATGCCGGTGCGAAAGGTTATATGTTAAAGGAATCATCCAGCGAGGAATTACAAAATGCAATCGTGGCAATTGCGCAAGGCCAACGATATTTCTATACCCACAAGACAGGGATAAATTCTTCTTCACCTACCAGCGTTGCGTCTTCCAGAGCTAATCCCCTTTCTGCGTTAACGCGGCGGGAACGGGAGGTGTTCTTCCTGGTGGCAGCAGGAAATACCAGTAAAAAAATTGCCGAACTGCTCAATATGAGTCTTAAAACGGCAGAGAATCATCGCAGTAATATCTATAAAAAGCTTAAAGTCAGTAGTTCGGCAGAGTTAATCAGGTTGGCCGGCAAAGCCGGCCTATTAGAGTGAGGTCTCTTATTTGGTTCTGAGTTGATCAAACTCGGTGATAATATACGCCGCTTGACCGCGTGAAACAGAGTCAGATGGCTTAAAATAAGCCTTTAAGCTGGGTTCTAAATCAAACTGCCCCTGCTCCACCTCTACCGTTACATCGAGCAAACCTAGTGCTAGTGCACTTTGTACATAGCCTCGCATGGCTGGTGCTATGGCATGGGTATCGACGACTTCCACCGCTTGGCCAAAGACAACCGCTACTATCGTGCTGTTTTGGTCGAATGAGGTAGCTGCTTCCTGTAACCCAAGCGCTTGAACCAATGAATAAGCAAGTTCTTCACGACTGATTTCCCGCTCAGGATTAAAAGAAGCGTCCGATTCAGGCAGCATTACAGGTTCATCAGATTGCCCTAAATCATTAAGAATACTTCCTTTTTCACTAACAGAATTAAGCGCAGCGGCATATTCAGGCGCAGCATCAGAATAGTGAAGCTGGTTGCCCTTAGTCGACTGTCGCACGTTAGCTGACAGCGTTAATGTATCTGCCAACTCACTACGTGTAATAGCCTGATGCGGCATGAACCCTTGCGATGTAGCATCCATTAGGTGGCGGGCAGTAACGTATTCTACGAAGGGACGGCTAGGTTCACCTTGAGTATCGGCGATACCTTCAAAACCAGCGGTTTCAAGCAAACGAATGGTCACATCAACTGAACTTGGCACGCCCACACCGTTGGTGAGGCCTAATGGGTCCACTGAAACGCCACTGATGCTACCAATGCCGCGGCTGTATAGCTTCCACGTACCAGCCATACCAGGGGCCGCAGTACCTACTGCAGAACCCAGTACAGGCAGGCCAATACCGGAACCGTAACGATTACCTGCTGGATCCTCAAGCACAAAAGCGGTCGCAGTTTCGATTCTTGCACTCGCCACAACCATGGCGACGTTTTCTTGTACTTCAAATGTTTCGGTAGGTGATTCGCCGGCGGGTAAGTACGTAGTTGTCAGCGTAAAACTGTCCCCTTCAGTCACCAGCGCATTTGCGTTAAAGTCTCGGTTTTGTTTTACCGTATCACCAAAAACTTCTTCACCATTCACCACGGCAGTTACCGCTGCGTGAGCATTCACATAGCCTGCACCCGCTTCCCATTCAGCTAACCCAGCCATAGGGGTTGCAGTATTCTGTAATATACGCTTCACATCCTGCCACTGTAGCGTCGGGTCTGCCTCCAGCATTAAGGCGACAATACCTGATACGTGTGGAGCCGCCATAGAAGTACCGCTGGATACTGTATAGAAAGGCAAATGTTCAGGGGCAATCATTTCTGCATCGTTCTGTGCACTCAAGCCACCTAAACTTGAAGTAGATGCGCGAGCGGAAATAACATCAACACCGGGCGCTGTGATAGTAGGGCGATCTTGCCAGGTGAAAACTTCTCCACCTACTACTACTTCACCACCCTTGCCATCTACACCACGCGAGCTAAATTCGGCTAAATCACCATTTTTGTCACCAGCAGCAACAGTAATTACCCAAGGAGCCTTTTTAAAGTTACCAGTAATAGTCGACTCACCCGGACCAGAATTGCCGGCAGAAAAAACGGTGATAATGCCACGATCCGCTAAGGTCTTGGTCGCAACATTGGTTGGATGATCGGGATTAAACTCTGAGCCTACATCACTGGTACTGCCAAAAGAATTTGAAATTACCCGTATGCCGTAATTGAACTGATGTGTAAGTGCGTAATCAAATCCGCCCAAGGTATCCAGAATAAATAGACCGGCGCCTGAACCATAACCAATGATATCTGCACCTGGTGCGACACCTGCGTGTAAGCCTCCACTCTTAGCCCCGTTACCGCCTACCGTACCAGCTACATGAGTACCGTGACCACCACCAATGTCAGTATTAGTAACGTTTTCCTGATAGGTTATTGGAAGCATGCTATCCAAACTGTGTAGATTAGTTTGCGCTAATACATTTTGTACAACATGATGGGGAAATGCTAAGTCACCATGGGTACCATCAACGCCCGAATCGTTTACCACCACGCCAATGCCTCGACCTGAGTAAGGCACCCCATTGTTGCGTAAATTTTTATCTGCGCGCATGGCTTGTACACCGGTGATTTGTGTCGACTCATGGTTTTCTAATACCAATTTGTCGTTATTCCATACCGATATGACATCTGCGCGTGCGTATAATTGATTAATTTGCGCCTGTGTGGCTATTAAGCCGACGATAGGAAGGTTCTGTAAACTAACGCCTTTGTCTATGCCAAGTGATTGAATGGCATTAAGTTGCTCCGTTGTAGGCGCACCATCGCCGTCAAAGGTTACGATTACCTGATGTAAGCCTAGCGGGTCGGCATTTAGTTTTTCTGCCAGTTCATCATCAAAAGTTTTTGCTTGCACGCTGCAGGGTAATGTCACAGCTATAGCTAATGAAACCAGTGATTTAGATTTAAATACGTTCATAACACACCTCAGTTCTATTTACTCAGCCAGTATCTAAAAATTACCTTGCCACTGAAATGAGGAGTTACCCCTATTACACAACAGGGCCGAAGTATGAAGGTTTTCGTTGCGCTGAAAAACGGGAGCGTACTGTGTAGGATAATAAAAAACCCCTCCTAAACATCGGAGGGGCAAAAATTGAATAATCTAGACTACTTGGCCGCTCTGGCCACTAGTGTTACTCGGGAGGCTCACGTTTGGTGAAGTAAAAAGTAATTTTACGCTGGCAATATTGGCTGAAAAGGTAAGCGGTGGCTATAGGGGGTTCCCCCTAGATTAAAGACTGCCTGATTCCTGGCAAGCGATTTCATTATACAAAAAACTAAAAAATAGTACGTTGCACAAGATTTGCAAAAGCCCTGGGAATTTAAATGGACGTGGATTAAAACGAAAAAAGGCCGCTTGCGCGACCTTTTTTAGATGACTCGATGTCAGATAAGATTATTCAATAATCTTAGAAACAACACCAGCACCTACAGTACGACCACCTTCACGGATTGCGAAGCGTAGACCTTCGTCCATCGCGATTGGTGCAATCAGTTCAACTTCAAACTTAAGGTTGTCGCCAGGCATTACCATTTCAACGCCTTCTGGAAGCTGTACCGCGCCCGTTACGTCAGTTGTACGGAAGTAGAACTGAGGACGGTAGCCTTTAAAGAATGGCGTATGACGGCCACCTTCGTCTTTGCTTAGTACGTAAACTTCTGCTTCGAACTTAGTGTGAGGAGTGATTGAACCAGGCTTAGCCAGTACTTGACCACGCTCAACGTCATCACGCTTAGTACCACGTAGTAGTACACCAACGTTCTCACCTGCACGACCTTCGTCAAGCAGCTTACGGAACATTTCAACACCAGTACAAGTCGTCTTAGTAGTATCTTTGATACCAACGATTTCTACTTCTTCACCAACTTTAACAATACCTTGCTCTACACGGCCTGTTACAACAGTACCACGACCAGAGATTGAGAATACGTCTTCGATTGGAAGAATGAACGGCTTGTCGATGGCACGCTCTGGCTCTGGGATGTATGAATCAAGTGCTTCACCTAACTCAACAATTTTCTTTTCCCACTCTTCGTCGCCTTCAAGGGCTTTAAGTGCAGAACCTTTGATTACTGGCAGGTCATCACCTGGGAATTCGTATTCGTTAAGAAGTTCACGAACTTCCATTTCTACCAATTCTAGTAATTCTTCATCATCTACCATGTCACACTTGTTCATGAATACGATGATGTAAGGTACACCTACCTGACGACCTAGAAGGATGTGCTCACGAGTCTGTGGCATTGGGCCATCAGTCGCAGCTACTACCAGGATTGCTCCGTCCATCTGTGCCGCACCAGTGATCATGTTTTTAACATAATCAGCGTGTCCAGGACAGTCTACGTGCGCGTAGTGACGGCTTGGCGTGTCATATTCTACGTGTGAAGTAGAGATGGTGATACCACGAGCCTTTTCTTCAGGCGCGTTATCGATTTGATCAAAAGCCTGAGCTGAACCACCGTAAGTCTTTGCCAAAACAGTAGTGATCGCTGCAGTCAGAGTGGTTTTACCGTGGTCAACGTGGCCGATTGTTCCCACGTTTACATGGGGTTTCGTACGTTCAAACTTTTCTTTTGCCATTTCTATTATCCCAGCAAAGTAGTGTAATAATTCGATTATCTAAACAAACATGAGCTGGGGAGAAACTGGTGCTGATAGGCAGATTTGAACTGCCGACCTCACCCTTACCAAGGGTGCGCTCTACCAACTGAGCTATATCAGCACGTATTTGGAGCGGGCAGCGGGAATCGAACCCGCATCATCAGCTTGGAAGGCTGAGGTAATAGCCATTATACGATGCCCGCAATCCTAATTCTCTGGCCACCTCATAAAAGTGGTGGAGGGGGCAGGATTCGAACCTGCGAAGGCTGAGCCGGCAGATTTACAGTCTGCTCCCGTTGACCGCTTGGGTACCCCTCCTGAGATTGATGGTGCCGACTGCCGGAGTCGAACTGGCGACCTACTGATTACAAGTCAGTTGCTCTACCAACTGAGCTAAGTCGGCACTGCATCAAGTGGGTGCGCATTCTAGAGTAATGAGTTACTCCGTGCAATAGTCTTTTGTGAATTTTTTTAAAATTCTCATCTAAATGCTCAAATAATTGCCACTTAGATGAATTGTTACGCAAAAAGTTGTTTCTTTGCGTAGCGGGCAAGACCTTGCACCACCAAATTCGCGGCGAGGATGCTACCATCGTTACGCGCAAATGCAAACAGATTTTTATCCCCGCCGGTAATAAATATATCAAAATGCTCATAATTAGCTGCCATATGTGCTCTGGCACGCACATAAATTCCTTGCACAGCAGCCAAACAACCATGAGCGACCCCACTTTCAGTATTCGTTCCCAGAGAAAGTTGGTCAGGCATAATGTCATCGGAAAAAACTTTTTGCGTGGACGCAATTAATGCATTTTTCATGGTGACGAAGCCAGGCACGATCCATCCTCCTAAGTGCTGACCGTCAGCCACAAAATCTACTGTTATTGCAGTACCCGCATCAATTACTACAAAGGGTCTGTCAGTTAAATGTATGGCAGCAATCATTGCTAACCACCGATCCACACCCATTTTGCCAACGTCTTGGTAACTATTTATCAGCCCGAATTTTTTTTGCTCGGTGTAAATTTCATAAAGTTTAATTTTTTTATGCTTACAAAATTCTCGTAATGGCTGCTTATCACCCGCTTGTCTAACAGAGGATAGAAATATTGAAGTAATCTGTGGATTAAGAGCCAACCATTCTTGAAAAGTTTTTAGCGTAGGGGAGCTTTGGGGTTTGTTTTGAAACTCACTTAACGGTATGAATTTCACACTTGTATTACCAATATCAACCAGCAACACCTGTTGTTCAGTTACCACGCAAAGTTACCTCTCCACCGTGGAAACGTGTTAAGCCATCCTGCGTTTCAACTAACAGTGCCCCACTGGCATCGACCCCGCGATCGATGCCTGAGAATCTTTTATCACCCATGCGTAATACAACCGTTTTGTCGGCGTAAAGATCCAGTAGTTCCCACTGGTTGATAAACGGTTGGAAACCCTGTTGTGAAAATATAGGTAAAAGTTCCCACAGCGCATCTATAATAGCGGCCGCAACACTATTCCTATCCGGCGTATAACCCAGATAAGTAGTGAGATCAGTATGGGGTTGGCCCACATCAAACTGTGCATCAGGCATGCATACATTTAAACCAATACCTATTACACAATGTGCCGTTGCACCTATCTGACCTTCTACTTCAATCAGAATTCCTGCTAGCTTCTTATTTTGCAGATAAACATCATTTGGCCACTTCAGTTGCGTGTCTGGTACGCCGCATTTTTTAAGCCCGTTACACACTGCTAAGCCTACCAATAATGATAAACCCGCCATGCTCTGGTAACCATCTGGAAAAGACCAATACAGAGAAAATGTTAAGCTTCCTCCAACTGGGGCAAGCCATGGCCTGCCGTGACGACCTTTGCCGGCCGTTTGGATTTCTGCAAGCAGTACGTCGCCATCGGCCAGATTATGCGGGGCAACGGAAATTCGTTTTTTTAACTCAGTGTTGGTAGAAGCTAAGACGGACTCTACTTGTATCACTGCGGTATTGTTTTTGGTTAGCTGCTTTTTAATGCGGTCAGCAGTCAGTAGTTCAAACGGCCTTTCAAGTCGATAGCCTTTACCTTTAACTTTAAATACATCTAGTCCCCACTTTGTCAGTTGATTGATATGACCGGCGACTGCTGTCCGCGATAAGCCCACTTCTGCAGCAATAGCTTCACCTGAATGAAACTGTCCATCCGAAAGTAAAGATAAGATGTGTTGTCTAATTAGTTTTGAAGCGTGTTTCACAGCTCTATTAATCCATTTCTTCCAATAAGCCGCACTTCAGGTTCTAGTTCAATATTAAATTTTTCTTTAACTCTACTCATAATTAATCGTGCAAACTCTAATACGTCTTTTCCTGTTGCCGACCCAATATTAACCAGAACTAAGGGTTGATGAGGATGGCATTGTACCCCGCCAAGTACTTTCCCCTTGAACCCCAGCTTATCAATTAACCATGCTGCAGGTACCTTAACCAGCGTTTTGGAAATACAGAAAAAAGGGATATCAGGATACTCGTGTTGTATCTGGGTCAGTAATGATTTATCTATTATCGGATTTTTAAAAAAACTCCCAGCATTTCCCCACTGACGCGGATCAGGTAACTTTTTACGTCTTATACCGATAACTGTGTTAAAAATTTTTTCAGGTGTTGGGGCATTTAAATTTGCCAGTTCTCCGTACGAAGTTTCCATATAATTTGACTTAGGTAGAACAAAATTTACATGTGTTATTAATACCTTACCAGCTAGATCGTTTTTAAAAATGCTATCACGGTAACCAAATCTACACTCATTACTTTTAATCTTGTGTTTTGCACCTGTTTCCAGCTCGATAAATTCTACCGATTCAATAAACGTACTAACTTCAAGCCCATATGCCCCAATATTTTGTATCGGGGCGGCTCCTACCGAACCTGGTATCAGTGCTAGGTTCTCCATTCCATACCAATGGTTTTTTAGACAGGTTGTAATTAGATCATGCCAATTTTCCCCCGCTCCTACACGCAACATAATGACGTCATTTAAATCGTCAGATTCCAGTCCCTTAATCTTGTTTTGAACGACGACGCCTTCAAAGTCATCTACGAAAATCGAGTTACTCCCTTCTCCCAATAAATAAAAATGGGTACTACGTAACGCGGCTAATGAAATGGGATTAGTATCAGTTACTGAGATTAAAAAGCTACAACTGCTCGGGAGCGAAAATGTATGGGAATCGGTTAGGGAAGGCACACGGAACCTTTTTAATGTACGTTAAACAAGGATACTTGGAAGAAACATCATTACAAATACTTACCAATGATTTGAAACTCTTTGTCGAAATATCCCTCAAATTTCCGTAACGACGAGGGGAAGTCCTGCTTTATATTTCTTACATTAGCATTCGTTTCTGTTAATTGGCAGCCCAGAATTTCTTGTAATTCATTTAGACTCTCTTGATTTCTATGTACAGAGCCGACGAAGTCAAATGTTTTTAATTCTACGTTTTTAAAGTACAAAGAATAAATATTTGTTAAGTGGGGAACGCTCTTTTCTTTGACCAACATTTCGAACATTTCTTCCCTGTCTACTATCCCATTATCTAAAAAATTTCTTTTCAAATAACGGTATATGCGCATAGGCTGCTTTAACGCAAGTACATGGCCTATATGAGACCACATGCGCTCCAAGGGATCTCTTACCCACGTTAATCTTTTAGCATTCGGGTAAACTAAGCCTTGATTCTTATGAGTAGAATAATGCCCAAACAACACTTCCGCTTTCCATGGCGTCTGAATTGGCTTGCCTCTTGAGAGTAAGTTTGCGCCCGTGTCGATATAGACTCCATAAATAGCCTTACTGCCTAAAGATTTTTCAAAGGTAGCTCTTAGCGAAGTCCCGGCCGTTTTTGGAACGTGATGTACTAGCCACCTCACCCTTCGGTTAGGGTGCTCGATAGAATCATTAGTGGGTGAAAAATATTTTTTAAGTGTCCATACGTCAAGCATCATTAATCTTTTTAAAAATTACAAAGGTTTATTTAATGTGAGTCATTTTAGCGCATCGCGGGACAAAAATAATGATAAATTGAAGACAGAAAGTGATTTAGCAGTACTCGAGCACGTTTCGTATCTCAACTAGGTGAGTAGCCCTCCCTGTTAACAAATTTATAACCGTTATGGTTGATGGAGGTGCACTTATTCCAAAGCGACAAATATAAATACGAAACCTAGCTTTCGCTTTTTTGTTTGTTAGATGGGAGCCCCGTAGCGTAAAGGAACGGGGTGTACTCTCACGTGGAGCTGATGAGCGGTGAGCGCAGCGAGCGAGGGGTGCCTGTGGCACGCCGAGAGTGAAGAACCGGCAGCATGCATGCTGCCGTGGACATTTCACCAAGGACGGGTGGTTACCTGTCTATCAAGCAGTATCGCAAGCGTCAACTGTTCCCCGATGGGTTTGGCCTCCCCTTTCAGATTAGCATGTAAATACTTTTCTAAGTGAAAGGGCTATCCTGAGCGTGTTAACAGTGCTATGAATTTATCAGGCCATGAAATACAAAAAAGGGCCAGCCTTTCGGACAGTTCTCGCTGAGAAACAGTTTCTCTTAGAATGGGAGCCCCGCAGCCGGCAAGGGACACACTGCCGTGCGGGTGTACTACTCTCACATGGGGTTTGGACCCGCACTCGGGTGATGAGCGGAGAGCGCAGCGAGCGAGGGGTGCCAGTGGCACACCGAGAGTGAAGAACCGGCAGCATGGATGCTGCCTTGGACATTTCACCAGAGACGGGTTGTTCCCTGCCACTCGAGCAGTATCGGAAGCGTCAACTGTTCCCCGATCGGTTAGGCTCCCCATGAATGTCCGCGCAGCATGTCTGCGCTTAAACGCAAAAAGCCCACTCAAATGAGTGGGCTTTTTGTTTAATTGGGAGCCCCGTAGCCGGCAAGGGAC
>NZ_JAPFRD010000013.1 GCF_026183695.1 Alteromonas aquimaris
TGGGGAATACGTTACTCTCTTGTTCATTGGCTAATTCTCTCAAGATAATTAGCCTCCGACAAACCCGGTTTGATTCACCCTCCCTCGCACCATATTTTTAATGCGGTAGTGCCAAAGCAACATAAAAATTAATAAGCGGTTTTTAGGGTCCGCTTCATTTAAATGTTATGTGACATGGAGAATTCAAAGTGAATAGAGCACAGAGAGCACAACAGTTATGGAGTTTGTTAGTTGTTGCAGCAGATAATCATCAAATTTTAACGTATGACCGAGTGGCTAGGGCTACTGGAGTAGTAAGACCGAGTATCGGAGACTTTTTAAGACCAATCCAACAATATTGTACTGAAAACGACTTACCTCCTCTCACAAGCATAGTGGTAAGTGATAGAACAGGTCTACCTGGAGATGGATTCATAGCAGCAGAAGATGTACCTCATGCTCAAATGGCTGTTTTTAGATTTAATTGGTTCGAACATCAAGCTCCAAGCGAAGTTGATTTTGCTAGCTCATATAGTAGAGCGCCAGATGCTAGGTAAGTCACATAACAAAAACTTAAACACGCCCGCAGGGGCTGGCTGGGACATAAACACAGCGCCGCTTCGCGATTGTAGCGCTGTGTTTATGCCCATTATTTAGCAGTTATATTCCAGTGATAGCGAAGTCTATTGCATCTATAAGCAGTTCTCTGGATTGCTCCAGCGAACCAATGCGATCATTGAGCACGTCTGCGGGTATAGAACTAAGTTGTTGGGCTAGAAATAAGTATGTTGCGTCTTCGAATTCTATCTCCGGCGTCAGCTTTTTCATGTAGAAACTGTTTCTAGTATTGCTATTTGTTAACGGTACAACCAGCCTTGTTGCCAACTGGTCAATTACAGAGTTTTGAACATCAACAAGAAAAGGGTAAGCTTTGTTAGTGTTCTCGCTTAGGTTTCTGTACACATCAAATTGCGCCATTAGAAGTTCCTGTACTCATCACCTATACAACCGTTCTCAGCAACAAACTCGTTGTATGCAGCTATGGCAGCTTTGTTTTCTTTTTTCCATTTCTCTGCTTCAATACTTTTTAGCTTGTCTCTAAGTGCTTGCTCTAAGGTCGCAGACAGGTTAACTTTTAAACTTCGAGCTTTTTGCAATAAGTCGCTATTTAAGCTTAGATTTGTCGCTTTCTTGGGGGCATGAACGTCATATAAATCTTGCATTTTATCACTCCAACTAATTTCACCACCAAGTATACGCATACAGATGCGCATTGCAAAGCATGGTTGGAATATAACAAGGCAATAAACACGCCCGCAGGGCGGGTTGAGACGGTAATACGGTGGCGGCTTCGATATTCTCGCCACCATGTTACTGCCCGTTATTGTGAAGTTAGCAGTCACCGTGTATGAATGAACTAACTAGAAATTTTGCATTTAGCAAAGAATTCTCAGAAAACTCTTTCATGAGCGTTTTTAATGAAAGCCAAACTTGGAACGATGCTGAATACTTCAAACTAGAAAATTATCTTTATGAGGAATGTGAGAGGTATTCGAGCATGAACTTTATTCCGCGAGAAGTACTATGGCCAAGAGGGTATTACAGCGGAACATTCAGAATATGTTTTTACAACCTTTACCCCTGAGCATTATCAGAAAACCGTAGCGTCTGAATCCTGTAGGGTTGTCGTTGCGGTAAAAAAAATGCGCTGCTTGGGTTAGCTGTGATCAATCTGGAATCATACTATAAAGGTCGTGCGAACGGCTTTGTAATCGAGCGACTGTATGTTCACCCGTCTTTTAGGAATAATGGTATTGGACGAGCAATTATTACATTTATCTCAGACAAGCTAGGACGCAGTTTTTGGCTCTACACCTGGGTTGAAAATGCATCCAACTCCTTCTACGAGCGCCTTGGCTTTAAACGGATAGGTACACATCATTTCTACTTCGGGCAGCATGAGATAGCAAATTATGTATACGCACGTTCAGGCTTTTGACAGACATTATTCGCAATAGGGTGCGCACGGATACATTTGATACAAACTCGTTCTACCTAACAATTACCCCCTTAGCACGGGCGCTTATTACAAAAGAGTCAAATTATGATCCAAGGCCTCACCCACATCACTCTTGCCGTTTCCCATATTGACACAGCACTATCCTTCTATTGTGATGTATTAGGATTTACAGGCCATGCTAAATGGGATGCAGGCGCCTACCTTTCGGCTAATGATGTCTGGCTTTGTTTATCTTTAGATTTACCTGCACCGTCTCCAGACTACACCCATATTGCCTGGACTGTCGACCAAGCTGAATTTGTCACATTCTCTGAAACAATAATTGCCAGTGGGGCGCGCATCTGGAAAGAAAATAAGAGCTTTGGCGACTCCCTTTATTTTAACGACCCTGACGGCAATAAGTTAGAGATCCATTCCGGCACGCTTGCGCAGCGATTGGCGAGTTTAATCAGGGCCCCCTACTCAGGCCTGCAGTGGCTTTGATTTACAGGAAAACAACTCCTTCTTAATCAAATCAATTGTAGATAATATGACTTGTGCAGCACGTATCCCATCCTGCCGCGCTCATGTGCGGGCACCTTATGAACATTTAGCATTTTCGATACTTGCCTGAGCGGTGGCTCAATGCCCTGCCTAAAAGGTAAGTAATAGTCCCGGGCGATTTGATTGCATCGAGATTAGGACTATCTTTATAGTTTCACTCAATTGTTTCCCATGCTGATTTCTGCCAGCAATGCCATCGCTTGTGCGCATGAGTAAAATTAGCATCATGCCCCCCATGGCGGGAGAGGATAAAATAATGAAATATCACCACCTTAAAGTAGTTGCTTTCTTCGCCGCTGCTTCTATTGGCTTTACTACGTCAGCCCAACAGACGGTGACAGCGCAGATTCACACGTCCTTATTGGCAGAACAAGCCGCTTTTGGGAAGAACTGTGCTGAAGCGTCGAGCTATCTGTCAGGCAAGATAAACTGGCATGTTGAAGGGGCGGTCAAATCAAAGTCGGAACTGGTTAACCTGTGCCACTTCATCTCACAGAAAAAAGGAATGCCCCCTCGAAAACTGATTGATCATAAGCTCACAGAACTCAGCGCAGTCTCAGGCTTCTCTGTATCGACCTATTCCGTGGGCAAGCATGCAGAAAAAGTGCAGGTGGTGACCAAAATATGGAATAAGGTTCAGGAACAATGGCAGGTGGTGCACGCACAAGAATCAACCAGCGTAAAGAAGGAAAAAGAAAGTATCTGACATAGATCGTTGTAGTTCAACATCAGACAGGTTCACAGTATAACCTTTACTTACTTACATACTTTCACTGCGTAATATAGCTTGTCGCTTTTCTCATGTGCATAGCCAGGCGTTGCTGCATTATCAGTGGGGTAAAACCATACGGCAATATGAACAGGCCTTATTCCTATAGGAGGGCATGTTAGTTGAAAATCAAATCACTTTGTGGCGTTATTATCGCTGCGAATAACCCGAAGGCATTAGCGGCGTTTTATAGTCATGTGTTTGCGGTCAACTTTGAAGAAGAAGATCATGGTGGCCTGGATGTTCACTATGGGGTCGATATCGGACAAATTCACTTGGGTATTCATCCGGCAAAAAATCTGGGCAAGACCGAAGTGGGCAATGCTTCCATTTCTATCGCTTACAACGTTGATTCGCTCAGCGACATCGCTTCTCGCCTGGCGCAGGTGAATGCTGTACAGGTTACCCCACCCCACGATGAAGGGTTTGGCCTGGTGGCGTCATATAAAGATCCTGAGGGTAACCCTTTCGAAGTGGTGGAATTGAATTACGCGTTCGCGCCTGGTGCGTAGCTATCCAGTTTAGATAACGCTGAATGGATTTTTCCAATCAGCACTTTTAGCTCACTTTTTGAACAACTGTTCTATACTTAAAACAGATCCCTGCGCCGTATCAGGTTCAATCTTATTGGTTAATAATTATGTGAGCGGGAGGTGACTATGTCACGCCATTACTACATCAGTGATGACCTTGATGATTTAGAGGTGGTCGAAAAGGAGTTGGAGCAACAGGGTCTATCACGCAGTCAGATCCATGTGTTAAGTGAAAAAGACGCTGACGTGGAAAACCATCATTTGCATGCTATTACCCCTTTCTTAAAAAAAGATGTGGTGTATTCATCCGAATTGGGTGCGTTTGTTGGTATTGTGGTAGCCTCGGTGCTATTAGTAGTGGTTTATTTACTGGAACTGCACAATTCTGCGGTAGGCTGGTTACCCTTCTTATTCGGGGCGGTGGTGGTACTAGGGTTTTGTATCTGGGAAGGCGGCTTGATTGGATTGCAAGTACCCAATCATCAGTTTAAGCGTTTTCAAACGTTACTGGATAAAGGCAAGCATGTATTCTTTGTTGATACCAAGGATGAACAGGAATCCACGTTGGCTGAAGTGATGGCGCACCACCCTCGCTTACGCGAGGTCACCAACTCGCAAACACCGGTTACACCCTAGACCCTTATTGACCCCATAGCCCGCAGAGGCGGGCTATGGTTGCATGGCGTGGTCAACTTAGTGCGAAACCAGAATAGCCGCCCATTTTGCTGGTAGTGACAGCTTGACTTTACCCTCTGCCTGCACAAGATCCGCCTGATTTAACACCTCTGTCCATTGTTTACCTTCATCCGCGACACCTATTGTCTGAGATTTTTGACTATTGTTGAAAATCACGCGCACACTTTTATGCCCTTGTAAGGTGCGTTCGAAGCCGTACAAATGCTTATCGTCGTTAACTAAGAGTGTTTTAAAGGCTCCTGTTTGGAGGGCAGGGAAACGTTTTCGAATATCAATTAAGGTCTGATAATGTTTCTGTAAGTCAGTATTTACTGCCACCTTATCTGCTTTGCGCGTGCTGCCATCGGGCATGACTTTCTCATCAGCGTAATCAATATCAGGCCAAATCATGGGTTTGCGATTATCCGGATCATTCGCACCCCACATGCCTACTTCATCGCCGTAGTACACCATGGGAGCGCCCACATAGGTCATTTGCAAAATAACAAACAGTTTCTGTAAATGCAGCTCGTCGGCAGTAGGTTTGCGCGGGCTGTATTGGGGGTTATTGCCGACTTGTGAGCGTTGAAAGTATTCGCCCCAATCGCGGAAATTACCTACCCCTCTATTGACAATATGCGAAGCAATTCGGTTTGAATCGTGACTACCAAATAAGTTTTGTGTGACATAGGCCACCCCTTTGGGGTAAAGCTCGCGCATGTCCCGCAGTTTCGTATCGAATTCACTGGCGGTAATGGCCATTTGAGGGGGATTAAATAAAAACTCTGCCGCGGTAAAGGCAAAGTTGTAGTTCATTTCCCCGTCAAATTCATCACCTTGCAAATACGGTTTGACTTTTTCAGGGCTATCGACGATTTCGGCGGTTAAATAGGCTTCGTCATTCAACTCTTTTACATGTTGACGCCAGTCTTTCCAGAAGCCGTGGCCCACGCAAAACGCCACGTCTAATCGCCAGCCGTCGATACCAAATTCACGGCCTTTATTCATCGGATTCATCCACCGCTCGGTAATGGCGAAGATATACTCCTTCGGACCGGGAGCGAGATCGTGTTTGCTTTCTTTGAACTCAGGTAATGATTGCACGCCGAACCAGCCCTGATACGCAAACTCCGTGCCCTTGTCTTCATTGCGCCAGCTGTTTACGGTAAACCAGTCCGCAAAGGGAGACGCCTGCTGCTTTTCACGAACATCCTGAAAAGCAAAACTGTTGATACCCATGTGGTTAAACACGCCATCAAAGATGACTTTTATCCCCTTTTTATGGGCTTTTTCTATAAGTTCCAGTGCCAGCTTGTCCGCCTTAGTCCACACCCAGGTGGCAGGATCCCATGGCTTTTCCTGCGCCATGAGGGCTTTATCGCCTTCTGGATCAGGACCGAAATGCGGGTCAATATGGTGTAGGCTGGCACTGTCGTATTTGTGCAGCGATGGCGCGTGAAAGACTGGGTTTAGGTAGAGGGCGTTAAATCCCATTTCTTCAATGTAATCAAGCTTATCGATGATGCCTTGTAGATCGCCGCCGTAGCGTCGACGTAACATGTGTTTCCATAATTCTTTATCACCATTGGCTTTTTCATACGCCTGTAATTCATACCAATCGCTGCCCCAAGGGTGCACTTGCCAGTGGGCTACCGGTTCATTCGGATCTGCCCCTTCAATACTGGCTACCGTAGGGTCATTGGTTTTATCACCATTGCGAAAACGTTCTGGAAAAATCTGGTACCAGATGGCCTTTTTAGCCCAGTGAGGAACAAATTCTCCCTCCGCATTAAGCTTCAAGTCACGTACCGGTAAGGTTTGTTCGCTTTGGGTGCAAGCTGCGTGAGCTAGCGTGGCTGACATAAAAAACACCGAGGCGGTGGTTAAGACTTTTAATTTTGAATTCATGTAAACTTTGTATACTTATCGAATATTGGCTGGGAGCATAGGTGCTCCCAGCGAGTTGTTTAATAACGGAAGAAATCTTCGGCCCGGTCAATAACCCCGTTTTCGTCGGTTGAAGTGGTGGCTGTCCGGTTCGAACCCGACTCCCAGGTTACGTTACCCGAACCATCTTTAAGAATATATTTAAACTCGAAAGATGTGTTTTTAGGTACGCTCACCGGCAGGAACCAGTCATTATTGTTAGGATTATGGAACGCATCCAGGGCTTTGGCTGGATCCCAGTTGCCTAATTCAGGAATACTACCCACCACGTACACCTGTTGGCCGGCACTGGTGCCCGCTTCCACTTTAAATATCATCTGATTTTGATTATCAGACAGTACTTCAAAGTCAAAGGTGTTACTGGTGACACCGCCTTTAGCTACCGTAACTTGTCGTTGCCCTGCGGTGACTGTGGGTACTGTTACGGTTGCACTGTTATAGTCATTGCTGATGACATTTGCAGTGGTGTTGCCAAACTTCACTTGAATTGCACCATCCAGCCCTGTACCAAACAGCGTCACGTTATTACCCGCGTGACCCATCACAGACTGCATATCGCCAAGCTTGGGGTTGCTGCCTAACGAGGGGTTGTAACTCCAAACGTTGACTTCCTGCAAGCCCAGATTAAATCCAGCGATTTGACCATTGCTCACACTAATGGATGCGCCATCCAGCGCGCTGCCTAATACATCTGTGTAAGTACCGTTTGGTAACGACGTGGCGAGCGCCGGTACATTGTAAGTTGCAAACGGGCTGCGGTTAACCGCAATAATTACTTCTTTATCGTAAAATTTGCGGGACATCACCAACACATCACTGTTGGAGTACAGAATAGAGGTCATACCGTAAGCAAGCGCATCGTTTTGCTGGCGAAGTGTGGACAGATCGCTAATGATGTTATACGCACGCGTGGTTTGATCAAACGTGGTATCTGTGTGCATAAAGACACGTCCGCCGTTTTCGCTGCCATCCTGGCCATTGACGTATTGCTCGGTGCCATAATAAATGTTCGGTATACCTCTGGATGTCATGGCCAGAGCCAGTGCCACATCCAGACTACGTGTATCGCTATTTACACGTAAGAAACGCGGTACGTCGTGATTATCGATAAAAGTTACCGTTTGATTTTCGTAAGCATAATCTTCGGCCGTATATTGGTAGAAATTAGCTAACGCGTTCATGTTCTCACTGCCGTTACCAATTACATTAGTAACCGTGCGAAAAAACTCAAAATCCAGATTATTTATGCCCGTACGGTCAGGAAACGACTCATACTCGCCGTACTTGGGATCAGGTTTGCCAATAAAAAATTCACCAAAATGCGTCACCGCACCGCCACTGGCGCTGTCGATGGCATCCCGGAACCCCTTTGCAAACGCAGGGTTCATATGTAACGTTGCGTCATGGCGGTAGCCGTCGATACCTTTTGCTTTCCAGAATATTGCTGCATCTTCCAAATATTCCGCTACTTCAGGTAGCTCATGGGTAAAATCAGCCAGCGAGCCTAAATCTTTGTAGCGATATCCATAGCGGGAACCATCAGAGCCACGGTCACCTATGCGGTGAAACCAGCCTGGATTGATGGTGCCATTCGGATCCGCAATTAAGTTATCCACCGTGCCGTCACTATTGAGATCCACCGGGTTGCCATTGGCATCAAAGACGAAATTACCGTTGCTGTCGCGATCAGGTTCGTACAAGCGGCCATGCTCGGGTGAATTATTGTTAGTCGGGTTTTGCCAGCGGCTGGTATGGTTGGACACAAAGTCGATAACAACTTTAATGCCCTGGGCATGCAAGGCATTGACCATTTCCTCAAATTTGCTCATATCGCCGAAATGTCGATTGGTACGATAGTAGTTCTTTGCATGGTACCCGTGGTAACTTGACCAAATCAGCTGGGAACCCCCGGCCTGGTAATCAATGATGGGTTCATCTCTGTTTGCGTAGGGTGCAGAAATCCATACTGCGGTAATGCCCATATTCTTCAGGTAGGGGATTTTGTCGATAATGCCTTGAAAATCGCCGCCTTGGTAGAGCTTCAGATCACTTCCCGTGCCGTCGAAGATAGAGCTGGGTGAACCACTGGGAATATTATTACTGCTGTCACCATCGTAGAAACGATCGGTGAGGATTTGGTATACCACATCTTTTCCGGTAACAGGCCCAAGGTTATTCTGGGCTAACGCGTCGGATATATTAAGTGCCAGGGCCGCCATAGGGATAGCAGCAAACTTGAGTAGTGCCCCAAGTGTTTGATGGTGCTTCATGTTTTCGCCTTTTTTTATAAGTTAATAATATTCAGCGCTGACGAAATATTTCATCACCATCCTAGTTTATTAACATTCATATAACAAAATTCTGCATACGTATTCAGATAAATTTGCGCTATTCAAAAGCGTTTTGCTGGACGCAAATTTGTGGGGGGGATAGCGGCAAGAAGGTTGGCAGATAAACACACTGAATTTCAACCTCGCAGTAAGTCTGATTCCAACGCGGAATTTTCTGCAGTTGGCGTGATAGAAATGAGCCAGCATGCGCAATTGTATACCGTTTTTTGGGTCCAATTCATGCTATACCATATATGGTATTAACCGTGATGGAGTCATTCCTTGCTAACTTTCAGAAAGGCCACCGCCAACGATATTGCTCAACTTACAACGGTGGAGCAAAAGGTTATAGAAGCCGAGAGACCATTTAATAATGCCATACAAGAAGGTAATCCCACCTACTACGATATGGAACATCTCCTGATGGACAAAAACACTTTGCTATTAGTTGCCGAAGAAGCCAGCAAAATTATTGCTAGCGGTTATGTGCAAATCAGGTCGTCGAAACCCTTTTTAAAGCATACCCATCACGGCTATTTAGGACTTATGTTTGTCGCTACAGACTACAGGGGAAGAGGATTAAATCAGCTAATCATGAAAAAGCTGATAGCGTGGGCAAAGGCAAGGCAAATCAGAGACTTTTATCTGGATGTGTATGCGCATAATTTGTCGGCGATAAAAGCGTATGAAAAGGTAGGGTTTTGTAGCAATATGATAGAGATGAAATTAAGTATCCCAACCGCTAATGAGCTCGAAAATAATGACAACGATTGAATATCGCCGTTGCAAGGACCTTTCCACCTCCGCCGACATAACCTACCGAAATATGCGACCTTATTACGAATATCATTCAGTTAATTGGGATCAGGATACAATTTTAGGTGCTATAAGCAGCCTAGAGAACTGGGATATTATCGTGCAGGGCCAAGTGATCGGCGCCCTTCGCTTAGCGTTTGATGTAGAAGGATGTTATTTACGCGATCTTCAGGTATGCGAGGATTTTCAAAATAAAGGGATAGGGGCAAAATCTCTCCAACAGAGCAAAAACCTGGCATTGCAGTCAGGTGCCGCAAAGCTTCGTTTAAGAGTGATGAAGATTAGCCCTGCGTTTAAATTGTATAAGCGGGAAGGATTTGCCGTTACAGCCGAGGATGAAAAATTTTACTATATGGAACAATCTCTTAAAGAAGAAAGCGTGTGAACCAATTGGCAGCTCGACAAAATAGGGCAACTTGTTGTGCCAAATACACTTAAACAAATGTAAGCATCGATGGACCCAGTCACCCAAGGCGCATTAGGTGCTACCGCGGCATTACTCTTTTGCAAACAGAGCAGCAAGTTAAAGCGTGCTGCGTTTATAGGTTGCGCTGGGGGCATGGCACCCGACTTGGATATATTCTTTCAATCAAGCCAGGATCCACTATTAGCGCTTGAGTTACATCGACAATTCACTCACGCATTAATTTTTATCCCTTTCGGCGGCTTTGTAGTAGCCTTATGCCTGTGGGGTTTATTTTTTCGCCAAGTGGCGTTTAAATCAATTTACTGGTGTGCCACCGCGGGCTACGCCACCCATGCTCTGCTTGATTCCTGCACCTCCTACGGAACGCAACTGTTGTGGCCATTTTCCGATTTGCGTATAGCATGGGATATTGTTGGTATTATTGATTTTTTCATCACTCTTCCCTTGTTAAGCGGAATATTCCTGACCATTTGGTTGAAAAGAAAGGGCTACATATACCTCGCCATTGGTAGCCTTGTTGCCTACTTGTGCCTTGGCGCCTTACAGCATCAGCGGGCTGTCAACGAGACCATCGCTATAGCCAGACAACAGGGGCACACGCCCGTCCACATAAAGGCCATGCCAACGATTGGTAATGTGATTGTCTGGCGAACGCTGTATGAAGCTGACCACTATTACTATGTCAATGCTGTGGCGGTTCCCATAATAGGCAATCCACGCATTTATACTGGCCCCAGGGTAAAAAGACTGCAGATGGAACGTGATTTTCCGAAGATCCCTCTTCATTCTGTGCAGTTTAATGACGTAGCCCGATTTCGCTGGTTCGCCGATGACTGGCTAGTCATCGATCCGCATGATCCTGACAGAATTGTCGACTTGCGCTATTCGGCAAAAGTGGAGGGGATTAAGCCTTTATGGGGTATCCAGCTGAATGCGGCTACCCCAGATCAACATGTACAGTACGTTGAAAGCTTCCCTACCCGCAACCGAAAAATAATACCGCTAGATAAAATTTTTGACTAAGTTTACCTAACACCGCCCTATGACCCCTTTTTGGAAAAAAGCGAGTGTTGAGCCCACATACCGATTAGCATGGCCCCTACGAATAAGAGAATATCCGTATTTAAGGTTACCGCTCCTACGATTGATGGTCCCGGACACAGCCCAGCTATTCCCCAGCCGATTCCAAATAAACTGGATCCTACAATTAATTTAGCATCGATTTTAGACGTCGTGGGAATGTCAAAGGACTCTGTAAATAACGGCTGCTGGCGCTTTCGCACCCATTTAAACCCAGGCAGTGCCACTAAAATCGCCCCTCCCATAACAAGCGCTAATGTCGGGTCCCAGTGGTTACTCCAATCCAAAAAGTTGAGCACTCTGGCAGGGTTGCTCATACCTGAGATAATAAGCCCAAAACCAAAGATAAGGCCGCAGAATAAGCTCGCCAAAAGTACGTTCATATCTTACCCTCCCCAATTGATATGACGGAATAAACTGACAGTAGCCACGGCAAAGCCAATAAAGCAGAGTGTGGCCACGATAGAGCGTGAGGATAAGCGAGCGATACCAGCCACACCGTGCCCTGAGGTACACCCACTCCCTAAACGTGTTCCGAAGCCTACTAGCAATCCCGCCACAATCATCCACACGGAACTTTGCTGCGTAATAACGGGAAAATCACCCACGAATAACTGGTAAATTACCGTAGAGAGCATTAAGCCCCCGATAAAAGCGATTCTCCATGTCTTTTCCACGCGCTGCTTGGTAAACATCCCAGCAATAGCCCCAGAAATGCCCGCAATACGTCCAATGGTAAAAAGCAGCAGTACCACAGAGCATCCAATAAGAATCCCCCCGGCCAGGCCTGCCCAAGGTTCAAAAGGTGTGTTGGCCCACGTGATCATAAGTACATCATCCTCATTTACATTAGTTGGTGCGCCCATAGATTATAATATTTTTCGCATATAAGTAATAATTTGATCGTACAATTACACTTTTCACTCACTCGTCACCATTGACTTCGTTAACAGAAAGCGCTGAGACTAAGATGTACGCCATCAATACTTATTAGGTTTAACATGACACCCGCGATTAAATTACTTGCTAAAGCTGGCATTCCTTTTTCATTGCATGAGTACGAGCATGACCCGAAAAATAATGCGTACGGCCTGGAAGCGGCAGATAAACTGGCTGTTTCAGTGGAAAAAGTATTTAAAACGCTGGTTGTTCGGCTCGAAAGTGAAGAATGTGTGATCGCCGTGGTGCCCGTGCCCCGGCTCTTAAGTGTGAAGTTAATCGCTAAACTTGCCGGCAGTAAAAAAGCTTCACTGGCCGAACCTTTAGAGGCAGAACGCACAACCGGCTATGTACTAGGAGGTGTCAGCCCCCTGGCTCAGAAAAAAAAATTGAAAACTTTTATCGATGCGTCGGCGCAAAACCATAACACTATCTACGTAAGTGGGGGGCGTAGAGGGTTGGAGATTGAATTAAGCCCCATTGACCTGGCCAAGCTATGCGATAGCGAATTCGCTGAGTTATGCTTATAAACCTTGCGGGTTGTAAAAAAACACCTCTCGTAACGGTATCTCCAACAACTGCGCAATCTTAAATAGGACTTCCAACGCCGGCGAATATTTGCCTTTCACCCGGGCAATATAGGCACAATGCCTATCCAAATGGTTTATTGTTCCATTGTATGGGGCGATAATGGCTACCAAGGAATGGGGGCAAGCATTACGGCTCCCGCAAACCCACTTTAACTAAAGTCAGCAAATTGTCGACAGACTTTATAACTGCTGGAATTACCCACGAGACCATCCCTCTTGGTCGCTGACTGAAAGCGATTCCGTGGACTCACCCCTTTTTCTTCAGCGCTTTAGTAATATCTTTGCTGCTATGGCGTTCAAGTAGCTGAATGCCATCCCCCCACGCTTTATTCACAATTTTCCCACGTTTAACTGCGTCTCGTTCACCAATTTGCTTTGCCCAGCGTACGACATGGGTATAGCTTTCAACTTGTAAAAATTCGGCAGCGTCGTACAGTTTACCCAATACCAGGTTACCGTACCAAGGCCATACAGCGATATCAGCAATGGAGTATTCATCCCCGGCCAGGTACTCGTTAAAGCTCAGCTGTTTGTCCAAGACGTCTAACTGGCGTTTGGTTTCCATGGTAAAGCGGTTAATTGGGTATTCCATTTTAGAGGGAGCGTAACTATAAAAATGGCCGAATCCTCCCCCTAAGTAGGGTGCAGATCCCATCTGCCAGAATAGCCAGTTGCGGCACTCTGTTTTAGCCGTAGTCTGTTCAGGAATAAATTTACCGAATTTTTCGGCGAGGTACTGCAAAATGGCGCCTGATTCAAAAACCCGCACCGGAGGGTTACTACTTCTGTCCATTAACGCCGGTATCTTCGAATTTGGATTCAGATTAACAAACCCTGAAGAAAATTGATCGCCTTCGCCAATATCAATCGTCCAGGCATCGTATTCAGCTTCTTTTATGCCCGCCGCGAGTAACTCTTCGAACATAATGCCAGCTTTCTGCCCATTAGGCGTAGCCAGGGAGTAGAGCTGAAAGGGGTGCTCACCGACAGGTAAAGCTTGTTGATGCGTGGGCCCGGAAACGGGGCGGTTGATATTAGCGAACTTGCTGCCATCCTCTTTTTCCCATTTCCATACTTTTGGCGGTTGATATTCTTTTTTCTTGCTCATGCTAACTCCTATCTGAAACCACTGATCATTACGAGTCACAGGCAATATGGATTAGGTATGTGCAAGGAAAGAAAAAGCGGACAATCCATTGCCCGCAAAGAAGGTTAGTAAGTCCGTTGATGTGACCTACATACTTAACTCTTTTTCATGTTTTGTGCCAATAAATAAAAAACAATAAATTTTAACAAGTTATAATATTTATCAGTGAATAAACAGCGTTTACCAAGAAAATAGTGTCAGCATTTGAAGACACATCATTCAACATGTGGGGCACTATGGGGAGGGGTAAAATTAGCAGGGCATAACGCCCTGCCTGGGAGAGCGGTTTAAATACTTACTCGTTTGTACGGCCGGTATACTGGCTTCCAGAAGTTACGCTCGATAGAAGCGGTCAGCGCCTCGTCGGTCATTTCTAATGCTAGATTTTGCTCCATAGCCACTTTTGCCACTGCGAACGCAATCTTTTTGCTCAAGTCTGCAATTTGCGTCAGCGGGGGCAACAGTGCGCCTTCGCCACTATTTACAAGGGGAGAGGCGCTGGCCAATGCAGTACTTGCTGCCATGAGCATTTCTTCGCTAACCAGACGGGCTTTTGATGCGATAACCCCTAATCCGATGCCAGGGAATATGTAGCTATTATTACATTGGGCAATAGGGTAGAGCTTGTCTTGATATAATACCGGTGTAAACGGGCTGCCGGTGGCGATGACAACATCACCATCGGTCCACTCAATCACTTGCTCCGGACGTGCTTCAACCTGCCGGGAAGGATTACTTAAGGGGAAAATGATGGGTTTATCATTATATTGCTTCATGGCCCGAACAACTTGTTCAGTGAATAAACCGGGTTGCCCTGAAACACCAATTAAAATGTCCGGCTGGGCACAATGCACTACGTCCAGTAGCGATGCGTAGTCGCCGCTGAACGTCCAGTCCTCGATGTCTTTGAGTTGCTGCTGAAGTTTTTGCTGGAAGTCACGCAAACCTTCCATGCCTTCGGTGACTAAACCAAAGCGGTCTATCATAAAGACTTGTCGGCGAGCTTGCTCATCAGTGAGCCCTTCGTGGCGCATTTGCTGGATAAGCATTTCAGCAATCCCACATCCTGCCGAGCCGGCGCCAACAAATACCACTTTCATACTGGATAAGTTTTGCCCTTTCGCCTTACATGCCGCCAAAATAGTGCCAAGGGTTACGGCTGCAGTGCCCTGAATATCATCATTGAAACAACAGATTTGTTCGCGGTAGCGATGCAAGATAGGCATTGCATTAGGCTGGGCGAAATCTTCAAACTGGATCATGACATCAGGCCAGCGTTTAGTTACTGCTTTGATAAACATGTCGACAAATTCGTCGTATTTGTCCTGTTCAATTCGCGGATGACGCGCGCCCATGTACATGGGATCGTTGAGCAATTTTTCATTGTTGGTACCCACATCCAGCATCACTGGCAGAGTATAAGCAGGACTGATCCCACCGCAGGCCGTGTATAAGGAGAGCTTGCCGATAGGAATACCCATGCCGCCAATACCCTGGTCACCCAGACCCAGAATGCGTTCACCATCGGTCACCACAATAACTTTTACTTTGCGCTTGGTGGCATTGCGCACAATGTCGTCAAGCTGGTTTCGATCTTCCCACGACAAAAACAGCCCGCGCGAACTGCGATAAATATCAGAAAACTGCTCACACGCGTCCCCAACCGTTGGGGTATAAATGATGGGCATCATCTCTTCAATGTGGTTTTGGATAAGCTTATAAAACAAGGTTTCATTGTTATCGTGGATCGCACGTAAATAAATATGTTTGTTTAGCGCGTCATCGAAGGTGTTATACTGCATATATGCGCGTTCCACCTGCTCTTCGATTGTTTCATATCGAGGGGGCAACAAGCCAGTTAGGTTAAACTGCGCTCGTTCTCGCGCGGTAAATGCACTGCCTTTATTAAGTAAGGGGGTCTCCAGCAATGATGGGCCGGAATGAGGGATATAAAGATACTTGTTAGAATCTTCTGACATTGTTTGTCCGCATTGTTTATTCTAGTGGTAAGCCGCTTTCACCTGAAGCTGTATCAAAATACCTCTTCAGGCTCCGACTCATCGGTTGATTCGAGTTCTGCAGGGTCGATAATTTCATCTTCACGAATGTAGCTTTTCGGCTCAGTACCTTGCAGAAAGTATTCAAATAGTGTCGTATGGTCTGTACGTCTGGTCAACTTTCCAGTGGTACGATCAATTCGTACCCTGACGATATCTTCGGGAATTGGCATAGGAGAATACGGCACATCTTGCAGAGCCACTTGCATAAAACGAATCCATGCTGGGCCAGCCGCTTTTGCGCCATCTTCAGAGCCCACCAGCGCGTTCCCTATCCAGTTGTATTTTTCAGGATTACGGTTAATCAGGTTTTGATTACGCGTCGCCCGCCCTAACTTACGATTCATATCATCAAAACCTAACCACGCAGTCGCCACCAAAGAGTGATGGAAACCACTAAACCACGTGTCACGAGAATCGTTAGTGGTACCAGTTTTGCCCGCAATGTCTTCTCGCTGCAGTATATTTCTAGCCCGCCAGCCAGTGCCTAACCAATAGGTTTTATTATTCCAGCTACCGTTCGCCCTGACCCCTGTTCGCATCATCTCACTAACCAAAAATGCATTCTGGGCACTGATCACCCGCGGCGCGGAGGGTTTCGCTTCCTTTTTATCCGTTGCGACCAGCGATTGCTCCTGATTTAATTGCTCCGCCAGCAAGGCTTCAATGTCTTTTACCTCAGCTTCCCCAGTAGGCCCGCTACAAGGATCGCATGCCCACACAGGGTTTGCTTCCCAAAGGACCTTGCCATACTCGTCTTGAATATTGTCAATAAAGTAAGGTTTTACTAAAAACCCCCCATTAGCGATGACGCTCATCGCCCGGACCATCTCCAAGGGTGAATGCGAGCCTGAACCAAGCGATACGGTTTCGTCGCGCGGTATTTCTTGTTCGTTGAAGCCAAACCGCGCTATGTGCTTCACCGTGGCATCTAAGCCCACACCACGTAATAAGCGCACAGATACCACGTTTTTGGATTTACCCAACGCTTTTCGCATTCGAATCGGCCCATCATATTCGGCCGGGGAGTTTTCAGGGCGCCAGGCCACACCTGTGTTCGCGTTCCATTGATTGATGGGAGCATCGTTTATGACGGACGCCAGCGTGTAACCATGCTCTAAGGCTGCTGAGTAAACGAAAGGCTTAATGTTTGAACCGACCTGCCGTTTTGCTTGCGTAGCGCGGTTAAACTGACTTTGATAGAAACTGTAGCCTCCCACCACAGCTTGCACCGCGCCATTTTGCGGGTCAATGGCTACGAACGCTCCACTCACGTCAGGTATTTGAGCCAAGCGCCATTGCTCGTCCTGCATGCGAATATGGATTACGGCACCTTCGGTAACAATCTGTGCAGCACGTTCAGGCTCATTTCCTTGTCTGCTATCCGTAATATACGGACGTGCCCAATCCAACCCGGCCCATTCTATGACACGGGTTTGCTCATTTTCGTCAAGTACGGTAATCGATTGTTCCTTTACTTCTAACACGACCGCTGGAATCAAAGGAGAATAACTTTCAATCTGCTTTAGGGCAGCAATAATCGCTTCATTATCCCACTCTGCACGTGTCTTGCTCGCAGCGGCTTGTTGTGTTTGCGCATCTGCGCGTTCAGCTTCGCTGTTTACCGATTCGTCTTCGACTACAGGCTGATTCCATAAATAGTCTATCGGCCCACGGTATCCATGCCGCTCGTCATAATCATGAATGTTTCTCACCACTGCGTCCTGTGCGGCCTCTTGCAAATGGGATGGCGCCGTGGCATACACCTGATAGCCCCCTGTTTCCGCTTCTTCCTTGCCATAAATTTCAATCATTTCAGCATAAATCAAATCGGCCAGATAAGGAGCGTCCAATTCAATTTCGGCGCCATGTTTTCGAGCAGTAACGGGTTGACTAACGGCATCGTCAAATTGTGCCCTGGTGATCAGCTTTTCATCCAGCATGCGTAACAGAACAATACGGCGTCTCTCAACAGAGCGCTGGGGGCGGCTTATTGGATTTAATACTGACGGGGCTTGCGGCAGACCCGCTAACGTCGCGATTTGAGCGAGGTTTAATTTTGCCAAGGGTTTACCGTAATAGACCTGCGCCGCCGCACCAAAGCCGAATGACCGATGGCCCAACTCCACTTTGTTCAGATAGAGCTCTAATATCTCCTGCTTACTTAATTCTTGTTCCATATGCAGTGCGATAAAAATTTCTTTGATCTTACGGATATACGTCTTTTCACGGGTTAAAAAGAAGCCTCGAGCCAATTGCATACTGAGGGTACTGGCGCCCTGTTGTTTTTCACCTGTAATCGCCAGGTTGAAAGCAGCCCGCATAATTCCAATAGGGTCGATACCATAGTGATCATAAAAACGACTGTCTTCGGTGGCGATAACGGCATCAATAAGTTCTTGCGGAACTTCCTCAAGTTTTACCGGTATCCGCCGTTTAACTCCATATTGAGAAATAAGTTTTCCATCATGCGTGTATATTCGCATCGGCGTTTGCAGACGAACGTCCTTAAGGACAGTGACACTTGGCAGGTCTGGTTTGATATAAAAATAAATACCAACCAAAGCAATACTGCCTACAATTGTGGACACTATAATGAATAAAATTAGATATTTGATGTACTTCACGAAGATATGATACCAGGGCTGTTGCGCCAAAATGACTTATATTTTATACGTACGTGTGTTTATTAGAACCCTACTACGCCAAAAATATGCGTAATATTCTAACATCGGAATTTTAACCTTTCAGGCCGGAACCCAGCAGATGAAAAAGCTGTTCAAACGAAAACTGCCGTCTATTGTGGGCCTAGATATAGGCACACGTCAAATAAAAGCAGTGCTATTGGAGCAAACCGAAGCGGGTTACACCATCCAGGGCTTCGCCTGCGAGCCCATTAGCAAGATAGCTTTTGCTGAGCGCGAAATAAAGGACTATGAAGCGGTAAGCATGACGCTTAAAAAAGTCAAAAATGCATTAAAGGTGAAAGACAAGGCTGTAGCATTAGCAGTGGCCGGCACATCCGTCATCAATAAAATGGTTTATATGGACCCTGAGCAGAACGATTTCGAAATGGAGAGCCAGATTGAGATTGAAGCAGACAGCCTGATCCCTTATCCCTTAGAGGAAGTGTATTTGGACTTTGAAGAAATGGGTCCGAGCAAAACACATGAAGGTAAAGTCAATGTGCTGCTAACAGCCGCCCATAAAGATTTGGTAGACAGTCGCATTACGCTCGTCAGAGAGGTTCCCTTTGAACCTAAGGTAGTGGATATCGAAGGCTACGCATTAGGTAATGCAATCAAATACTTTTACGCCAAAGAAAATACAGACACGCGTGTATGTTGCATTAATATTGGTGCATCACTACTACAGGTTTGTGTGTGGGAAAAAGGCGAAGTGATTTATAGTAAAGAGCACGCATTTGGCACCAATATGCTGATTCAGGATCTGGCAGCTATTCAAATGATTGAACGCGAAGAAGCGGAAAAGCAGTTGCTGTCGAATACCCTCCCTGCCAATTGGGTTGATGATACGTTACCCATCTTCGCAGCCAATCTGCAACAGCATATAAACCGTGCGCTGCAAATGTACATGACCAGCTTTCATACCGATCGACCCGCTAACATCTTATTGTGTGGTGGCGGCGCTACCATCTCCCCGCTGGTGGACAGCCTGGAACAGGATTTAGGTATCAACGTCGACATTTTCAATCCGTTTTCGGGTATGAAAATTAATCCCAAACTTGATAAAGAAAAACTGGCAGCAGTGGCACCACAACTTGCAATCGCCGCCGGTTTAGCCAGCAGGAGCTTCTCTCCATGGCACATATAAACTTGCTGCCCTGGCGTGAAAAACAACGTCAGGAGCAAAAGAAACAGTATGTAATGGGTCTGATTGCCGTAGCGGCGTTAGTAGGGTTGGTATTTTGGTTCGTCGGTCAAGCTATCGACCAACAAATAGCCAATCAAAATGCCCGTAATACCTATCTACAGAATGAAATTAGTGCGTTAGATTCTCAAATCGCAGAGATTCAGAACATTAAGAAGAGTAAGAGTGCTATCGAGCAGCGCATGGCGTTAATTGAGCAACTACAGACCAGTAGAAATGTTGCGCCGTTACTTTTTGACGAACTGGCAAAAATTGTCCCGCCAGGGGTCTCGTTTAAGTCGATGCGAAGAATTAATAATACGATTGAAATCGAAGGCATTAGCGACTCTAATAACCGACTATCAGAATTCATGCGCCAGTTAGAACGTTCTGACGTGTTCACCGGGGGAGATCTTTCATCCATTGTAGCCGATGACCGCACCTCCGGGGCAGTAAGCGATTTCACTCTCAAGTTTACAATTAGCCCTGCCATTGCACCTCAACCAAGTGAAGTGGACAACGCACAAGGAGGCAAAAAATGAAGTTTGATTTTGCCCAGCTAAAAACACTCAACGAACTGGACTTTGAGCAAATAGCAATTTGGCCAAAAGAAGTCAAAATTGTCGTCAGTGTGTTCGTCGGGATTATTGTTGCCGCATTAAGTTACTACTTTTTGATCGCCCCAAAACTACCTGTGCTGGACAGTGTGCAAGCTAAAGAGCAGGAATTAAAATTACAGTTTGAGGCGAAGTATCGGATAGCTGTAAACCTGGATGCGTATAAAGAACAACTTACCCGCATAGAAGAAGACTTTTCTTCAATGCTACGATCGTTACCCACCAGTAATGAAACTCCGGGATTGTTGGATGACATCACATTTGCTGGCACAACATCAGGACTGAATTTTAGAATCTTAAACTGGCAACAGGAAGTGCCTAAAGAATTTTATACTGAGCTGCCAATTGAAATGGAAGTGATGGGTGGTTATCACAATTTTGGCGAGTTTGTCGCCAAAGTCGCTGACCTGCCACGTATCGTGACGATCCATGATTTTACGCTCTCGCAGGAGCAAAGTGGGTTACGACTTCAGTTGCAGGCAAAAACCTATCGTACTGCTGTAGCACAACGTGAAGGGGAGAAAAAATAATGAAACATTGTTCTACCCTGGCGCTTGCGAGTATAGTAGTCCTTTCAGCGTGCTCACCCACACTAAATGACCTAACCGCCTATACTGCACAAGTGAAGTCTACTACTCAGGTTAATATCGATCCTTATCCTGAGTTTACCAAACCACCTTCAGCGCAATATACAGCACAGAACTTTCGCAGCCCGTTTACGCGACCTAAGGAAGCGTCAACACCAGTAAAAGTAGCTAAACAGGCGAATTGTTTACAACCAGATTTCAATCGAAAAAAGGCGCGTTTAGAAGAATACGGCTTAGATGCATTGTCCCTTGCTGGCAGTTTCACCTCGCAAGGTAAGCGTTGGGCACTATTTAAATCTAACGATGGAAGCTTGCATAAAGCGCAATTAGGCAGCAGGATTGGTTTGTTCTACGGAAAGATTAAAGAAATCAATGACAAATCAGTTAAAATCGAACAATTGTTACCTGACGGTGCAGGATGCTGGCAACGCAAAGAAGTTACGCTGTCCACGGCCTCGGCAGCAGGAGAAAATGAGAATGTCTGAGCGATACATTTTTAATAAACGGCTAAACCGTAGCAACACTGCTTGGTATTGGCTTGCGAGTATGGTCGTATTTTTTGTCATACTGAATTTTTTGGTGCAATCGAAGGCCAGCGCACAGGAAGATCAGACTCCCCTGCTCGACCCGTACGAAGCTGAACAGAGCGCATTTTCTTCTACCTTAAAGGATGTTCAATTCGTTCGTCAGGCAGGCAACCTTGCAGTGACAACGTTAACCTTCAACAATAAAAAGTTCGTGCCTCAATTAATTGAATCGAAGGGCGAGTTAACTGTCACGCTTCCTGGAACTGAATTGGCTGAAGATCAACTGGTTGAACTAAATGTAGAGCAGTTTGGCACTCAGGTTTCAACGGTTGAAACCTATCAGGAAAAAGAAGGCGCGCGTGTTGTTATTCGCTATGAAGGTCTGGTTTTTGCGCAACACCAACAAGAAGGTAAAGCACTTCGTATTGAAATCAAGCCGATGAGCAAGGAAGAGCAGGCCAAGCTAGACCAGGATAACCAATATACGGGTGACCCTATTTCGTTGGATTTTCAAGATGTTCCTGTTCGTGAAGTGTTACAGATTATTGCTCAGGTGAATGGTTTCAACTTAGTGACCACCGATACGGTTTCAGGCAATGTGACTATTCGCCTGGCTGGTGTCCCTTGGGACCAGGCGCTAGATATGATTCTCAAGATTAAGGGGTTAGACAAACGCCTTGAAGGAAACATTTTACTCATTGCGCCCTCAGAGGAGCTCACAGCAAGAGAAACCCAACAACTGCAATCTAAAAAGCAGGTGGCCGATTTAGCTCCACTCAAATCGACCAGTATTGTAGTCAACTATGCGAAAGCCGAGGCGCTGGCCGCGATTTTAAAAAGCCAGGACGGGGGCATTTTATCACCGCGTGGCTCAGCCACGGTAGATGAACGTACCAACACCATTTTAATTCGCGACACCCAGGAATCCATTGATGAAGCGCGCATAATGATAGACACGCTGGATATTCCTGTAAAACAGGTCTTAATTGAAAGCCGGATGGTTACCGTACGTGATAACGTGGGCGAAGAGTTGGGCGTGCGCTGGGGCTTTTCAGACAGACAGGATGATGACGGGATTTCAGGGTCACTGGAAGGAGCAGATACAATTGCAGGCGGTGTGGTTCCACAAATTGCGGATCGCTTAAACGTAAATTTGCCTGTGATTAACCCTGCTGGCCGCATAGGTTTTCAGGTAGCCAGTTTGCTTGATGGGACAATTCTGGATTTAGAGCTTTCTGCGCTGGAATCAGAAAATAAGGGTGAGATTATTGCAAGTCCTCGCATTACCGTAGCAAATCAACAAGAAGCCTATATTGAGCAGGGAACCGAGATCCCCTACGTACAGGCAACGTCAAGCGGTGCGACTTCCGTAGAGTTTAAAAAAGCGGTATTAAGTTTAAAGGTGACTCCGCATATCACGCCTGATAACCGTATCATTCTGGATCTGGTGGTCACGCAGGATACCCGCGGTGAAACAGTGTCTACTTCAACGGGTCCCGCGGTAGCGATCGATACTCAGGAAATAAAGACGCAAGTACTAATCGAAAATGGTGAAACCGTCGTGCTGGGTGGAATTTTCCAACAAATTAATACCGACGACGTTTCTAAAGTGCCACTCTTTGGCGACTTACCGGTGGTGGGTTCACTGTTTAGGAACAAGTCCACATTATATCAAAAGCGCGAACTATTGATTTTTGTGACGCCAAAAATTGTTACTGAAAAACTGTAGCGACCAGTGTGGAGGGTGAAATTCGCCCCCACACTCCTTCCTATCTCCCTACAAATCGATAAATCCTGCTGTTTTTTAGGTTATTTTTGCAATGTGGCTAACAAAACTTGCATCAGCACTTGCATCAGTTGATGAGAAACTGAGATAATCACGCCCTCGAAATTTAAGCGAGGTTTAAGGAGTGTGCTTATTGGGCAATGAATAGGCACAAGTTTATGGGTGGTCGAGAAAGGCACATGGCACTACCCTCAACATCAAAAAAGTTGTGAAACAAGCAAATATGGCTGAAAAACGTAATATCTTTTTGGTTGGCCCAATGGGTGCTGGCAAAAGCACTATCGGTAGACATCTGGCCGACGAACTTCATCTTGAGTTTTTTGATTCTGATCAGGAAATCGAGCGCCGTACAGGTGCCGACATCGCCTGGATATTCGATCTTGAAGGCGAAGACGGTTTCCGCAAGCGTGAAGAAAACATCATTAATGATTTGACTGACAAGCAAGGTATCGTGTTAGCAACAGGCGGTGGCTCGGTGGTGAGCAAAGCTGTTCGCAACCGTTTGTCAGCACGCGGCATTGTGGTATATCTGCAAACCACAATCGATAAGCAGGTGGCACGAACGCAGCGAGATAAGCGTCGTCCGCTTTTACAAAATGGTAATGCAGAGCAAGTTCTAAGAGACTTAGCCGGTGAACGCAATCCACTCTATGAAGAAGTGGCAGATTACATCGTAGAAACTGACGATCAATCAGCACGCGCTGTCGCCAATCAGATTATTAGCCAGATCGGCTTATAAAGGATTCCTCTTACTATGTCATCAATTACTGTTGAGCTTGATGAACGTAGCTATCCAATCATAATTGAAGCCGGGCTGTTAACGCAGCCCGGTTTTTTATTGCCATACTTATCGGGGCCTCTGGCGGTTGTGGTTACCAATACCACCGTTTCTCCGTTATATCTTCAAAATATTATTTCTGCGTGTAGTGAGAAGCACGTAGAGGTCATTGAGTTACCCGATGGTGAGCAATACAAAACACTGGCGCAGTTTGAAATCGTCATGACACGGCTGCTTGAGCTAAATGCTGCGCGAGACACCACGTTGATTGCGCTAGGCGGAGGCGTAATTGGCGATTTATGTGGTTTTGTAGCGGCGACTTATCAGCGTGGAGTGCCCTTTATCCAAGTCCCCACTACACTTCTAGCGCAGGTTGATTCGTCAGTAGGGGGTAAAACAGCGGTTAATCATCCTTTGGGCAAAAATATGATTGGCGCTTTTTATCAGCCCAAATTTGTGGCGATAGATGTGAATGTGCTCACTACTTTACCCAAGCGCGAATTTGCCGCAGGCATGGCTGAAGTAATCAAATACGGTATTATCTACGATAAAGCGTTTTTTGAATGGCTCGAAGCCAATCAACAAGCGTTGCTACATCAGGATGAGAAGGCGTTGATTAAAGCAGTGACGCATTGCTGTCAAATTAAAGCAGAGGTCGTGGCACAGGATGAAAAAGAAGGCGGCCTGCGTGCAATACTTAATTTAGGTCACACGTTTGGACATGCAATTGAAGCTGAGCAGGGTTATGGTCATTGGTTGCATGGAGAAGCGGTTGCTGCTGGTATCGTAATTGCAAGCCGAGTAGCGTTGTCAATGAATTGGCTTACTGAGTCGGGTTACCGTCGAATTGAAAATTTGCTCAGTGCATTTGAACTGCCAATCTGGGGTCCATCCGATATGGACTACGATGCGTATTTGAAGCATATGGCCAAAGACAAAAAAGTGGAAGCAGGTAAAATTCGGTTTGTTATCCCAAAGGAGATTGGTCAAGCGGTAGTGACGAAAGATATTGCACCGTCGTTGCTTCGCCAAATTCTTGGTTAAACTACCTTTTAATTACGCTACCTACCACCAATACCGCACTGTGATGAACAATGCTCTTGCCATGTTGAATGGGTTGGAAAGGCCACCCGCCTTGATATATGCAAATTAGATGCAGTGCTGCATCTTTGATGCGGTTCACACATTAATGCGGATTAGTATAAACTATTTTACAGCAGCAGGCGTCTTAGGGTTTCTTTAGTGCATTCAGAATTGCATGACCGATTGGAGTATCTGGTTAACTATTCCTCGCAACTTATTTTTGTGAGCAGTGATTCTGTGGCCCAGCAACAGAAAACCCTTGAAGCATTCGTTTTCAACCAGCCCAACGAAACCGATATAGCCTTTGTCACTGCCCATCCAAAAATGGAGATCGCGGACTATCGCGGTCAATTATGCCGGCAGTTACTGGGACAAACGGTCGGTAGTTACGTCCGCCCCCTCAATGAGCTACTTGCCGCATTAAATAACCATGATGGCCCAATACTGATTACTATAACTCAGGCTCAGCATATGCCTGATCAACTGTTGCAAGAATTGTGGGACCTAGTTTTACAAAGTCGGTTCGCTGCTAACAAACAACATTTGAATGTGTTGGTGTTTGGTGAATCGCAGTGGGCCGAGCGTGCCAAGCAGTGGCTTCCTGCTAAAAATACCACCACGCCGTTGCTTATCAGTAGTCAATCGGTGTTACCTTCTGCCAGCGAGCTTACCGTCGACAAACTTATCGCGCAACGCAGACAGGAATTCGAAAAACATTTGGCTGCGCGCTACTCCACTGGAATAGCAGCCCCCTCTAGTCCGCGTCATCCCGCTATATTTTGGTCAGTCATAGCAATGGTATTTCTGCTCATTTTTAGCGCCATTGTTGCCTGGCTGTATAACGAAAAACTAATAGCCCTTTTCCAACCGCTAACATCGCCGGAAGAGACCACTCAGGTTGAAAGTGTAGAAATTGGCACCGCATATGAGGAGCTTATCAGCCAACAAGCGGAACCGTTAACAGACTTAGCGTCTGAGGATGCGCCACCGGCCGACGCCGATACGCCCGAGCAGCCCGTTGAAAAGCTTGCCGATACCGAATCTTCATTAGTTGCCTCCTGGCCAGATGCGCTGGCCCAAACGGCTTCGCGCTCCGCAGATTCTGAAGAGCAGGATGATAGTGTCAAAAGCACCGCACCTGAAAACCAACCCGCTGTCATGGAACAAGCTCAGCAAGACAGGGCCGAGGATGAAGCAATCAACCGCTCCTCTCAGCAACCCGTGCGAGCACTGACAGTTGCCTCGGTGAATGACACCGATATTCAAGCTGATAGTTACTACATCCAGTTGGCTGGCTTGAAAGACGAGTTATTGTTGTATCGCTTTGTAAAAGATCACGACTTAACCGCCGTGGTAAAAATGTACAAGACCCAACGTTACGGGGGCGATTGGTTTGTATTATTATTTCATCAACCTTTTCAAGACATACAAGATGCCCGCCACGCCGTAGCTAACTTACCTTTATATCCCACGCGCGACAAAGCATTCGTAAAAGCTGGCAGGCAAATTAAAGCTGAGTTAAATCAATAAGTTTGTTCTCACGGTGAAATGGTAGTTGTAGCCGATCAGGTTGCCCGTTACAATCTTCCCTAAGGTATGTAACAACCGCCGGCCGAGCAGAGTTAGCTCTATCATCCGATATCGTGGTTTTTATAGTTAACAATCATGTAGATTTCGTATTACACATGGCAAAACAAAAAAACCGCGCCTTTTTAAAGTGGGCGGGAGGAAAATACGGGCTGGTTGAACAGATTGCATCGCGGTTGCCCGATGCTGACAAACTTATTGAACCTTTTGTCGGCGCAGGTTCGGTGTTTTTAAACACCCAGTATAATCGCTATCTGCTTAACGATATCAATCCAGATCTGATAAATCTTTATAATTTATTAAAGAGAAAGCCTGATAGCTTTATTCAGGATGCGCAACAGTTTTTTACTCCCAGACATAACTGCCCCGACACCTACTATGCATTGCGCGCTGAGTTTAATCACAGCAGCGATGTGTATCATCGGTCATTATTATTTTTGTACTTTAACCGGCATGGATACAACGGCTTGTGTCGCTACAATCTGAAAGGAAAGTTTAACGTGCCATTTGGCCGTTACAAACGTCCTTACTTCCCGGCTAAAGAAATGGCTGTATTCGCCGAAAAAGCACATCAGGCAGTGTTCACCTGTTTACCGTTCGAAAAAGTATTTAGCCGAGCGCGATTAGGAAATGTTATTTACTGCGACCCTCCCTATGCTCCACTCAGTAAGACCGCCTCTTTTACCAGTTACGCAGCCAACAGTTTCGGCGAGTCGGCGCAGGATAAACTAGCCCTGTTAGCGGTGAAAGCTTCGGCCAAGGGTATACCGGTATTAATTTCTAATCATGACGTGCCGCTAACCCGCAAACTGTATGAACCTGCGCTGTTGAGCCAACTGTCTGTAAAGCGCTCGATCAGCCAAAATGGGGCCTTACGAAAGCCCGCCTCAGAGTTATTAGCGCTATTTTCACCTTCTGAGCTAATTCCGGGCCGCATTGATGGTTGAACGGCTAAGAGATAGCGGCGGGTATCTAGTCAAGACGCTTTGATAAAAAGTGAGGTAGGCTGGAGCCTTTCGACCCAAGGTAACGCGGATTAGATATTCACCTCTACCTCCCGTTGGGTACGGCATTTTACACTTTCGAAGGGCACCAATTGCGTTCGATTTAGACCCACTAAATCTTCACACCATTTGGATTGTCAAAAGTGTAAAAAGTCACGTACATAGTGAGCAAACATCAGTGCAACTCGGTATATATTCGCTTTAAACTTTTATAGAACGACTTATTAAGTTCAAGTGCTTTGCGATTTTTAATCGGTTAGTTTCGTAAAGATATTGAGGGACAAAATCTGGCACAGCTGGTTTTATCTAATAGCCCTACCACCTTTAAAGACATTTCTAATAAACGCCACGTTATTGTTATATCAATGTGCAGAAGTATTCATTTTTGCTTTACCCTTTGCCAACGGGCTTAACCTTGATGCTTTCGTCTTTGCGAAGCGGATACTGTTTTAGGTAAAACTGCCTTTAACTCGTTATCGCCGCCACTAACATAAGCAGCCCTGTGACTAATGCAGCTACAAACACTACCCCAACAATAATGTAAATGGCTAAGGCGCCATGTTCGAAATCTCTTGAGTAATTTTTATGACTTTGAACGCCAAACGCACTCGCCAGAACACTGCCAATAATTTGCAACAGCTTAGGCTTGGCTGAGGATTTCACTTTATTCGCGGCCAGTTGAAAAATCCGAATTGCTGTCACGATTAAGTAACTCCAGCAAATCTAGAAAATGAAACTGGTAGGTTTCTGGCTTACTAAAAAACCAGGAAAACCAGCTCACCTGCGCGGTACGGTCGCGGGCACATTGATTATAAATATGACTGGCAGGTAAATTAGGATTAAATTCAGTCACAGGCTGATACTGACACAACGTATCGGTTTGTATCGTATTAACAGATAAACCCATCCATAGCACGGCAGTAGCGCCACCGAGCGTGAGTAAAGTTTTTGTTCTTCCTTTATTGAACATTTCACATCACCGCTTAAAATTTCACCTTATTATACGCTTTAAAAAAAACGGAACAACCTGATCCATGCCATTTTTTTGACAACTGGTCGCTACACCAGTACAGAACTGGCGTAGCGGTATAGAAATGGAGGGTCGATGATTAGAAAGTGGTACTCCAGCTCAGTACTAATTTCACCTCGTCATCACCCGCTTCTTCATCAGCTTTAGAGACGGTGAAGGTGAAATCTCCTTTGCTTAAATCCAGTTGTACGTGTCCATAATCACCACTGTTTCCCGCATCAAAATCATAATAGCCGGATAACACAGTAACAGCGTAGTCGTGGGCGAGGTTCCAATTGTAGGATAGGTTATAATACATATCGCCTTTATCAAATAGCATTCCCTCGTCAACCTGACTGTTTACGGTATATGCGAAACCAAAACTGAAACTGTGATAGCTACCATTAAAGTATAACTCGCCGAAATCTGAATTATCGTAAGCGTCGTCAAGGTATGCGTAATAGATGTAGCCAACATCATAACCGAAATGGCCGGACTCACCCCCATACCCTAAATATAAATCAGTTTCACTGGATCCCCCCATCCCCCAGTCGATAGTGCCGAGCCAGGTTCCCACATAAAAGCCGCTCTCGTTAGCGTAGTCCAAACCACCAGAAACAGAAGGGTTATCGTTACTTTGCGTAACACCCCGCCACAGATAGTTACTGGCGACACCAAAATTTGCCTCTACCGCTGCGGATGCTACTGGACTACCAATTAACGTTATCGAGGTACCCAGCAGTAACCTTGCTTTATTTACCCATCTCATGTGCGTTCTCCTTGGAAATATATTTTTCGAATTACTGCCGCTTATAATTATATTTTCCCATTACGCAAAACTAATGCCGAAAACTTAGAACGCGACCTCCTACTCTCGCGACAAACTTAACATGCTGATTTAAAGCAGCTTTAACTATTATCACCAAGTGTATTTTCTGCGTCCGCTTACTCTCGGTTGACGTTTCATATGCACCATTAACTTGCGCACTCACCAAGTTGGGGCGCTATCAAAGCTTTTTTCATGCCAAGGTTTTCGCTACACTTCGCACATCGAGTAAATTTAACAAATCCTGAGCTATCAACTCTAAAGGTGCCCTTGTGACCACATTTACCATTGCTCCATCAATTTTGTCTGCCGATTTTGCTCGTCTTGGCGAAGATGTTGAGAAAGTCCTGGCGGCTGGTGCAGACATCATCCATTTTGATGTCATGGACAATCACTATGTACCCAATCTGACATTTGGACCGATGATCTGCAAAGCACTTAGAGACTATGGTATTACCGCGCCAATCGATGTGCACTTAATGGTAAAGCCAGTAAATGATTTGATTGAGCAATTTGCCGATGCGGGTGCCACCTATATCAGTTTTCACCCTGAAGCCTCAGATCATATTGACCGCTCATTACAATTGATTATCGATAAGGGTTGCCAGGCTGGATTGGTATTTAACCCGGCTACCCCTCTGTATTATTTGGACCATGTTATGGACAAACTCCATCATATCCTTTTAATGTCAGTGAACCCGGGATTTGGTGGCCAATCGTTTATCCCTTCCACCCTGGATAAGCTTCGCTTAGTCAAACAATGCATTTTACAAAGCGGCCACGACATTCGAATTGAGATTGACGGCGGCGTAAAAGTCGATAATATTCGCGCCATTGCTGAAGCAGGTGCTGATATGTTTGTAGCAGGCTCAGCCATTTTCAATCAGCCCGATTACAAGCACGTTATCGATAAAATGCGTGCCGAGCTTGCCGCTAGCAAATCGTGCTAAATCAAATAAATAAACTGAGCAGAACTTCAGGTAATAATGATGAATCAAAAACCAATTGTACTTAGTGGCTGTCAGCCTTCTGGTCAACTTACCATCGGTAACTACATGGGTGCGCTAAAGCAATGGGTTTCCATGCAGAATGACCACGATTGCCTGTACATGTTGGTAGATTTACATGCCATCACCGTCAGACAAGATCCCGCCGCACTCAACGCCGCCTGTCTTGACGGGTTAGCCCTGTATCTGGCGTGTGGGATTGATCCTAAGAAAAGTACCTTGTTCGTACAGTCACAAGTACCTGAGCATGCTCAACTAGCCTGGGTATTAAATTGCTATGCGCAAATGGGTGAGCTAAACCGAATGACGCAATTTAAGGATAAATCAGCCCGTAACGTTAATAATATTAACGTGGGCTTATACAGTTATCCCGTGCTTCAGGCGGCAGATATTTTACTTTATCAGGCTAACCAGGTACCTGTAGGCGAAGATCAGAAGCAGCATCTTGAACTCACGCGTGACATCGCTACTCGCATGAACAATTTATACGGTGATATTTTTACTTTGCCGGAGCCTTTCATTCCTGAATTCGGTGCTCGGGTGATGAGTTTGCAAGAACCCGAAAAGAAAATGTCCAAGTCAGATGCTAATCCTAATAACTTTGTGGGTCTGTTGGAGGATCCCAAAAAGCTGAGTAAGAAAATTAAACGCGCGGTAACAGACTCTGATGAGCAAGCGCGAATTTATTTTGACGTAAAAGAGAAACCTGGTGTCTCCAACCTGCTATCACTGCTTTCATGTGCAACGGGCCAGTCAATCGAAGATTTGGTGCCTCAGTACGAAGACAAAATGTACGGCCATCTTAAAGGGGATGTAGCAGAGGCAGTGGTAACTTTATTGACACCTATTCAGCAACGTTTCCATGACATTCGTAACGATCGTAGCTATCTGGATGAAGTGATGAAACAAGGGGCTGAGAAAGCGCGCGCGCGAGCAGAGCAAACGCTGGAAAAGGTTTACAAAGCACTCGGTTTTATAGCTGTTCCACGCTAGCGCTCAGTGCCAGGAAAACAATCGTGTTGTTGTTGATTGATAACTTTGATTCCTTTACCCATAACCTGGCACGTTACTTTGTTGAGCTTGATATTGAAGTAAAGGTCGTTCGTAACAATGAACTGACACTCGCTCAAATAGAAGCCCTTCAACCTAGTCATTTAGTCATCTCTCCCGGCCCCTGCACTCCCAATGAAGCAGGTATTAGCCTTTCGGCGATTGAGTATTTTGCGGGTCGCTTGCCTATTTTAGGTGTTTGTTTAGGCCATCAGGCCATCGGCCAGGTATTCGGTGCCAAAGTAGTACGCGCACGCGAGATATTGCATGGTAAGGTCTCAGCTATACACCATCATAGCCACGGCATCATGAGAAACCTGCCAACCCCTTTTAATGCTACCCGTTATCACTCATTAGTGTTGCAGCCTGAGTCGATGCCTGCCACGCTTCGTGTGGACGCCTGGAGCGAATGTAAAGACGCTACACATGAGATTATGGCCATCTCACATGCTTCCTTACCTGTGTGGGGGGTTCAGTTTCATCCAGAATCACTCCTGACCGAGCACGGTCACTCGCTGCTTAGTAACTTCTTACGCTTGGCAGGGTCAAGATTATGCTCCGCGTAATACATGCTAACTTTGTTAGATAAACTAAACTTTATCAGAGTGTCAGGTCGCTGATAATGAACGGGTTATGGTTGAATACGCCACCATGCATAATGATTTAGGCAAAAAGTCTGTTATTCAAAACGTGCTCGCTCACGCCGGAGTAGAAGATCGTTTCGAAAATTTGCTGGTATCTTTAGAACGTGTGCAAGCTATGGCGGGAAAAACCAAGCCTGGAGAGGTGAGCTTTGAAGATTCCGAACAGGCCGAAGCAAGACGCCAACTCCTTAGCATTGAAAAAATAGCGATTGAAAATCAGTCTCTCCAGGAATTAAATGACGCCTCATTAAAAGATGTGGTGACGCACGATTTTCATCAATATCTTTTTGCCGCTATTCGTAAAAAAGCCACCAATTTAAGAAAAGTCTGTCGGTACAATTTAGGCATTTCCTCGGACATAAAACTTTTGTTGGAAATTCTTTACGTAGACAGTACCACACTGCATCAAGTAGAACAGCAGATGAGTATCCATCCCTGGTTAAGCTACGAAATAATGAAGGTCGTCAATCTCCCTCAGTTTCGCCGCAAAGATGCCAAAGGAAACCCTATCCAGGTTGAATCAATTCGCACTGCGTTGAGTTATTTAGGGGTGGAAAACTTAAAGCAAGTGGTGCCCTATATGATATTAAAACGCTCGTTGCCACAAACCACCGACCCCTTTCCGGAGATAAAAGAGCACTTATTCAATTTTGGTGTATCGACAGCCGTAAGCGCATCATTGATAGCGCCTCTCAAACAGTTGGATGGCGACAGCGCTTATATGCTGGGCGCTCTGCACGGCGTGGGACGCTGCATATTGATTAAATTATATTTTAGATTGTTTGAGCTAACCCGCAGTGAATTCATGGCGCAAGCCGCCAAGAAAAAGCGTGTCGATGTTCACACTGTATTGAGTAAGATAACACCTTCAGCAAACTATTTAATAGCTTTACAACTGGAGTTTGCCGATGCAGTGGCGAGTGATTTGCTCACCCATCTGACACCGAAAAAGCTGCAGTTAGGCGAGAGCATGCACTCACTGTATAGCCCTCCTTCTACTCCCTTAGGACGGGTACTGGAATGGGCAAGGGAGTATGCCAAGGTAAGAATGCTGCTTCAACGTCGCTGTATAAGCAGAAAAATGGTTAAAATTCATTTGCTTAGCATTGGATTTCCAGCTGATGCAATAGATATCTTGAACCATGCGCAGGTGGGCGCCCCTCCATTTCGTCCCGCTTCGCGTAATAATTAAAAATTTTTTGGATATTCATTCAGCAGTCCGATTTGGCGTGTTGCCCCCCTCCGCGCAAACCACAGGCGGAGTCCGCTTCTATCTACTAAGGCATCACATCAGCAATCGTCGTGTTCGGCTTTTCAGACCAGGATGTGTCTGCTATTTAAGCGTGCTGATATGAGCTATAGAAACACTCACAACGTACTTAGATAGTTATGCAGATATTCTGCAAATTAAGCCAAACCCCTTGAATATAAAGGGGTTGAGCTGGTTTATATGGGAGACTTCGGTCCATTTTGATGGCATAATGCGCAACCAATTTGAACAACCCCGCATGTTTTCCTGAATCAGAATCAAGCAAGCATGCCAGACTCAGAGGTAATTTAAATGAACGTTACTCGCGCAACTTTTGACGAGGTCATGGTACCTAACTATAACCCTGCTAGCATGGTGCCCGTCCGTGGTGAAGGCTCACGGGTGTGGGATCAAAACGGCGCTGAGTACGTCGACTTTGCCGGCGGTATTGCAGTTAATGTACTCGGCCACTGCCATCCTGAGCTGGTTAAAGCATTAGAAGAACAGGGTCGCAAGCTCTGGCATTTAAGTAATGTATTCACTAATGAACCAGCCATGCGGCTAGCAAAGAAATTAACCGATGCCACGTTCGCCGACCGCGTTTATTTTGCCAACTCGGGCGCAGAATCTAATGAAGCCGCCCTAAAGTTAGCTCGTCGTTATGCCCTGGATAAATTTGGTGAAGATAAAAATCAAATCATAGCCTTTAATAAAGGTTTCCACGGCCGTACGTTTTTCACCGTGACGGTGGGTGGTCAGGCGGCATATTCTGATGGATTTGGACCGAAGCCTGGTGCTATTGATCATTGCGACTATAACGACCTTGCTGCTTTCGAAGCTCTGATTTCAGATAAAACCTGCGCGGTGATGATGGAACCTCTGCAAGGTGAAGGAGGAATCATTTCTCCTGAACCTGAATTTGTGAAAGGTGTTCGGGCGCTGTGTGATAAACATAATGCCTTACTGATTTTTGACGAAGTTCAATCTGGTGTTGGTCGTACCGGTCATTTATATGCTTACATGGATCTGGGTGTGACACCGGATATTATGACGTCCGCTAAAGCGTTAGGCGGGGGCTTCCCGATAGGGGCGATGCTGACCACAGCAAAAATTGCAGAATCTCTGAAACCTGGTACTCATGGCAGTACTTACGGTGGTAACCCGCTTGCCTGTGCGGTGGCAGAAAAAGTATTGGATATCGTAAATAATGAAACCGTACTAAAGGGTGTTTGCGAGAAAGAAGAACTGTTCCGCTCACTGCTTAACGATATTAATAAAAAGTATCCTTTCTTTGAAGAAGTGCGTGGTAAGGGTTTGCTATTAGGCTGTGCGCTAAATGAGAAATTTCACGGCAAAGCGCGTGATTTCTTGAATGCTGCCACCCAAGAGAAATTAATGTGCCTGGTAGCTGGTGCTAACGTGGTGCGTTTTGCGCCTTCACTTGTGATCAGCGAAGAAGACATCAGAGAAGGTATGGCGCGCTTTGAACGTGCTGTAGCTGCTGTTGTTAACGCTGATTAATCAGACTGAAGTCGAGTAAGCGGACATGAGAATTATTCGCCCAATCACATCAGCTGATTATGATGCGCTGTACGCGATCGCTGAAGAATCAGGTATTGGCTTTACGTCATTACCTGTCAATCAGGAATTACTTGAAAATAAAATCAAGCGCGCCGAAGCCGCGTTTGCTTCCAAACCAATTAAACCACAGGGAGAGTCATATCTCTTTGTGATGGAAGATACTGCTACTGGCGAAGTAATAGGCACCAGTGGAATTGAATCTGCTGTGGGTCTTGATGATGCGTTTTATCACTACCACATGGGAAAGGTGGTGCACTCTTCCCGTGAGCTGAAAATTCATAATACAGTGGATATCCTTACGCTGTGTAATGACTACACTGGTGTTACAGAAATATGCACGTTATTTTTACGCGAAAAAGCGCGCGGTGGTATTAGCGGACGTTTTCTTTCGAAAATGCGCTTTTTGTTTATGATGGAGCACCGCGAACGCTTCGCTGAAAATGTAATTGCAGAAATGCGCGGGGTATGTGACGAAGAGGGCGCCTCGCCATTTTGGGAATGGCTTGAAGAGCATTTCTTTTCAATGGACTTCCCCACCGCCGATTACTTGTCAGGTATCGGCAACAAGGAGTTTATTGCCGAGCTGATGCCGAAGTATCCCATTTACGTTAATTTACTAAGCGAGAAAGCGCAGGCAGTCATCGGCCAGGTGCACGAGAAGACGCGTCCTGCCTTACGTATGTTGGAAGAAGAAGGCTTTAGTTGCCGTGGCTATGTCGATATTTTTGATGCAGGTCCCACGGTAGAAGCTAATTTAAGTTGTATTCGTACTGCTTTAGGTAGTCGAAAGATGCCCGTGGTAATAGACGATCAAACGGCAGCACAGGGTCAAACCCATTACCTGATTAATACCTCTGTGCAGAATTTTCGTGCTGTCGCTACCGAAATTGCAGTGAGTGAAGAGCAACAAGTCGTTGCGATATCGCGGCATGCTGCCGGGATGTTGCGTATCTCAGAAGGGGATGCGGTACGTTTTGCCCCCGTTCAATTCAGAGACTAAATACAGGAATTTACATGCAAACAACACACTATATTAATGGTGAGTGGTTAGCTGGCGAAGGCCACGATATTAAATCCATTGATCCAGCTAAAAATGAAGTTATTTGGGAAGGCAAGTCTGCTACAGCTGAACAAGTCAATGCAGCCATCGATGCCGCTCGCAAAGCGGCGATAGGCTGGGGCATGAAGACCCCCACTGAACGCCTTGCTGTGATTAAACGTTTTGGTGAGCTGCTAGAAAAAAACAAGCCCCATCTGACCAAAATAATTGCCAAAGATACCGGCAAGCCAGAGTGGGAAACCGCGACCGAAGTAGGCGCGATGATTGGTAAAATTGGCATTTCAGAGCGCGCCTACCAGGAGCGTACGGGTACAGTGGAAAACCCCATGCCAGTCGGCCAGGCATTTATCCGTCACAAACCTCATGGTGTGGTAGCTGTGTTCGGTCCCTACAATTTCCCAGGTCACCTGCCAAACGGACACATCGTACCGGCGCTTCTTGCAGGAAATACGGTGGTATTTAAGCCTTCTGATCTGACCCCTCTGGTAGCACAGGAAACTGTAAAATTGTGGGACGAAGCAGGCTTGCCTGCTGGCGTGCTGAATCTTGTGCAGGGTGAAGTTGAAACTGGCAAGGCGCTTGCCAGCCACGATGGTCTGGATGGTTTGTTCTTCACTGGTAGTTCACGCACGGGTAAACTATTGCATGAACAGTTTGCGGGTCATCCAGGCAAGATCCTCGCATTGGAGATGGGCGGCAATAACCCTCTAATTATCAAAGATGTCGCGGATACTGATGCGGCTGTACACGATATTGTTCAGTCAGCATTTGTGACCTCGGGCCAGCGTTGCACCTGCGCACGCAAATTATTTGTACAGGCCGGCGAAAAAGGGGATGCGTTACTGTCTCGCCTGGTAGAAGTCACTAAAAAAATCAAAGTAGGCGAATACGATGCAGCAGAGCAACCTTTTATGGGGGCGATGATTTCTGCCAACGCTGCGAGCATGATGGTTAGCGCTCAAAAAGAACTTGAAGGCCTTGGGGGCGAAGTACTGGTTCGTATGGAACAACAAGATCCAGCAAAAGGCTTTGTGACCCCTGGCATTATCGATGTGACGGACATGCTAGAGCAACTGCCTGACGAGGAGCATTTTGGTCCGTTACTCAAAGTCATCCGCTATACGGATTTTGATGCGGCTATTGCGCAAGCAAACGATACTCGCTTTGGCTTATCTGCTGGCTTTATCGGCGACAGTGAAGACGATTACCGTCACTTTTTCGCCCGCATTCGTGCTGGAATTGTAAACTGGAATCGTCCGATTACCGGTGCCAGCAGTGCAGCGCCATTTGGCGGAATTGGTGAAAGTGGCAACCATCGAGCCAGTGCATATTATGCTGCTGATTATTGCGCTTACCCAGTCGCCTCGGTTGAATTAGACAAAGTGACGCTACCTGGTCAATTAAGCCCTGGCCTTTCTTTATAACGCATTAACAGGATCCATTATTAATGCACACAGATATTAATTCTTTATTTGATAACATGTGGCAGGATTACGTTGCCATTACGCCTTCCGCGCATAAAGTGCATGCGTTGCTTAAAGACGAGGAAAATGGCAGCGAGATTGTCAATGATCATGTTGCCTTTCGTACCTTTAATCTGGAGAAAACCTCGTTAGATAAACTGGCAGCACACTTTTTAGCGTTAGGCTACGAAGAAAAAGGCACTTACGATTTCGAAGCGAAAAAACTTAACGCTCGCCATTTCGAGCATTCAGATACCACCCAACCGAAGATTTTCATTAGCGAATTACGCGTTCAAGAGTTAACTGAACAGTCACAAGCTATTATCAACAAGTTGGTAGCGCAGATGGATGCAGAGGCCGTCAAGAATGAAAACTTTCTTTATTCTGGCCGCCACTGGGCCCTGACGAAGGAAGAATACGAGACGCTATTGGAAGAGTCGGAGTATGCGGGCTGGCTAGCGGCTTGGGGTTTCCGTGCCAACCATTTCACTGTTAGTGTTAATCACCTTCACCACATTGATAGCTTAGAAGAAGTTAATACTCTACTAAAAGAAGCCGGTTTTCCTTTGAACACGGTCGGCGGTGAGATCAAAGGGGGCGAAGAGGTACATCTTGCTCAGTCGTCGATTATGGCTGACCGTCAAATAGTTAAATTTGACGATGAAGAAAAAGAAATACCTAGCTGCTTTTATGAATTCGCACAACGCTTTAGCATGCCAAATGGAAAGTTGTATCAAGGCTTTGTTGCCGAGTCAGCAGATAAAATATTTGAAAGTACCAATGCGAAATAAAGCATAATATTAAAAGCTAAAATTGAAAGGCTCCATTCGGAGCCTTTTTTTATAGTTAGTGAAATGAAAAACACCTCTATCTCTGAGCGGTTCAGTCACCTATCCGGCTTAGCATTAATAGCGGAAGCCGCCTTTAGATTTTCTGTGAGCGAGACGGGTTTAGTATCAATAATTTTACCATCAGTCTACACTCAGAAGTGTGTAGACTGCCTAGCGTTAGTCGTCTAATGGAGTTAATTTCAAAATGCATGTACCAATTAAGGAAAAGATGGATGATAGACAGGCAATACAAACATTTATTCATCAGTACGGCTTCGCATTAATTGTCTCGCCTACACTTGAGGCAACGCATCTACCCTTGCAGTTAAAACCAGATGAGGGCCAGCATGGGGTACTATACGGGCATATTGCGCGGGAAAATGCACACAGTGGTTTTACAGAGGGTGACCCGATTTTAGCGGTATTCACCGGCCCCCACAGTTATATTTCGCCAACCTGGTATGCTTCTCCCGTGGCAGTACCTACATGGAATTATTCAGCCGTACATTGTCACGGTGTTATCAAAAAATTAAGCCCGCAGGAGACGTTAACCCAGGTTAAACAGTTGATCGCACAATACGAGCCTTCCCTGCTAGATGATCATGAACGTATGCCAGAGAAATACCAGCAAGGCCTGCTGAAAGGCATTATCGGATTCAAGATTATTATCGAACGCATTGAAGCACGAGAAAAACTGGGTCAGCATAAGAAACCCGCCGATCAGGCAGGCGTGTTTGCGGCCTTGTCGCAAAGTAAGCATCCCGATGCGCTTGCACTAGCCTCATACATGCACAAACGTGAACTCGGCACTGGCAACTGATGCCGAGCGGCGTTGCAGTGGTTTCAGGCTTGAGCACCGGCAGTTAGAACAATTTATATAATCACGACAAATAAAAATCAAATTACTCCCCTACCGGTAAAGGATTACCATCTTGCAACACCATTTTAAACTGCGCACTGGCTATCGCCCGCACAAAGCGTTACCTATATGCGGAGCCGCTTACATCGCTAATGGTCGTAACTGGTTACTCTGTGCATTTGCCAGCCCGTATCCGACTTTCTCCATACAGTGGTAAACCCGAATGTCCCGCAATCATTTTTTCCATTTTCCATATGGCAGAAGGTATGCTCTCCTTGTTGAATGGCCCCAAAGTTTTTTACTGGATACACCTTATGCGTGGACTCATTCAGTGTACGAACCAAGCCTAACTTTCTTTCACAGTTTGCCTTAGTCGACTGCATTGTTTCATCATATCCCTTCAGGCCCGTGACATCATGATAAAACTCCAGCTCAGGGCTGAACATGGCTGCCATCACTGCTATATCACAGTTGTTAAATGCGCTAAAAAAGGATTGATCAGCCTGCAGAATTTGTTGTTTTAACGTTTTATCGTTTGCCGATACACTGGTGGTCAACATCACTAGCCCCGTGCAGAGAAGCGAAATATGTTTCTTATACTTATTATTCATTTTTAGTGTTCCAAAAACCTATTAACAGGTGTAAACAATTACTTTTTAGTCAGTTGCGCCATCATTTAACGCAACTATTAAGGTTTTTGCAATCACCGTTCCGATTTGCGCGTAAGCAGTGTCATTGCTAGTTAAAGAGTGGATTGACGAACAGATGGGGCTTTAAAGAAAACCTGAGCTGGTGAAAGGGCGTTCTCATTTTCATCACTTTTTCTGATGTTTTTGGATGAACTGGTCATACGGCATGGGCATATCGAAATAAAAACCTTGCGCCTGACTAACATTGGCATCCTTAAGTAAAGGTAGATACTCAGGGTGTTCGACCCCTTCTACCACCACTTCCAGTTGCAGCGAATGCAACATAGCTACAATCCCTTGAAACACCGATAGCGCTTTACTATCGATGTGGATGTCATGAAGCAGACTACGATCGAGTTTTACCACTTCAAACGTAAAGCTACGCAAGTAACTCAGCGATGAGAAACCGGAGCCGAAATCATCGAGTGCCAATTTGAATCCAGCTTCTCTTAAGACATTTAACGAGCGCAGTGCACTTTTATGATCGCGTATGAAAATTGACTCGGTCACTTCCATCTCGATTAAACCCGGGATCACGTCATTTTCTTCGCAAATTGCTTTTGCTTGTTGGGCAAAGCTTTTATCTAATAGTTGATTAGCGGTGACATTGACTGATAACGGGATCACCATGCCTTGGGTTTCCATCATCGAAATATAATCACACGCGGCTTCCAACGCCAAAATACCTATTTCTTTATCAAGTTGGTGAGTTTCAGCCAGGGGTATAAAAACGGCGGGAGTAATCGTTCCCAGAATGGAAGAACGCCAGCGGCAAAGTAATTCCCCACCTCGTAAAATTCCATCAATGCTGTACTTGCCTTGAATATAAAACTCGAGCCCGCGGTGGTTAATCGAACGTCGTAAATCGGCCAGCATGCTGACCCGTTCTTTCATACTTTCGAGTAAGCCCTGCTGATAAATGTATACCTTTCCTTTTCCCGTGGTTTTTGCTTGATACATAGCCGCATCTGCGTTTTGCAGCACGTCATCGACGCTATTTCCATGCGAGGGAAAACTAGCCAAACCTATACTGGCGGAAAGATTGTATTCAGTCTCTAGTGTTACGATTTTATCTGCTTCAATGTCCTCGATGATTGCTACACCGATTTTCTGCGCTTCATCCAATGTAATGTCCGGAAACAGAATAACGAACTCATCCCCTCCCCAGCGCGTGATCACGCACTTTTCATTAACCCGATTGAGTAAGGTCCGCGCGAGCCTTTTCAAACATTCATCACCCTGCTCATGGCCCGCAGCGTCGTTGATTTGTTTAAAGCCGTCAAGGTCAATAAACATCGTCGTAAAATGCTGCTGGGCAGTTGAAAGCTGATTCAACGACTCGCGAAGACCATTGCGATTCAGCAGACCGGTTAAATCGTCATGCATTGCCATTTGTCGTAAACGGTCTTCATTCAACTTTCTTTCGCTGATATCACGCATCGTCGCAATATAATACGTAGAAGCTTGATACTGGGCTTCAAATAAAGCAATGGAAACGTCCACGGGAATAACGCGGCCGTCCAAAGTATGCAAAGCCGTTTCGAAACGCATTTGCCGCCGATTGGTTAATAGCTTAAGTTCTTTATCTGCTTGCGGTAACAAATGATGAAAGTTTTGCCCAAGACATGTATTTTTGTTGGGTAGGCGCATTAAGCGGATGAAGGCTGAATTACACTCATTGATGCCGAAGTTTGAAGAGAGGACCAGCATGGGTTCTCGCGAACTCGAAAAAGCCGACGCCATCAATTGAAAGGACTGTTCCGCTTTCCGCTCCTGGGTAATGTCCCGCGTGGTACCCACAATGTGTAATGCGGTACCCTCGTCGTTTCTTTCCAGTACCCGGCCGCGCAAACGCATCCATTGATAGTTACCGTCGCGTTTGAAGCGAAACGCCACTTCGATACGGTCGCTTCCGCTTAGGGAGGCTAACGTCCAGTGAAATTCCAGACTATTCAGGTCGTCTTTATGCACAAATCGCAGCAGGGAAAGCGCGTTGCCTTTCCAGTGAAATTCCTGCCCCTTTTCCAAACCAAAGTTGCGTAGTTCAAATTCATCATTGTCTGCACGCCATTCCCAGAACGATTCTTGTGATGCCCATAAAGCTAATTCCAGCTTTTTTTGTAACTGTTGGGAGGTTTGCAAAGCGTTGTAAAGTTCAAGACTTTTATCGGTAAGGAGTCTTTCGGCTTCATGCCTGGCGTGCCTTTCGCGGCTGGCTCGTTTTTCCAGCCGGACGAGGTTCTTCAAGATATCTGAAAGCTCTGTCATTAGGCCTCCAGATGAATGGTAAATAGATAGGTATGGGGTTCGTCCAGTTTAACCAATTCTCGCTGAATTTTATCACCAAAGTGATTTGCTGCTGCATCCATTAACCCTTCAGCTAAATGGTAGAGATCGCGCGTGGAGTAATATTGCAGCTGTATACTGGTCTCAGTTTTTTTTAGTACCGAAAAATGAGGCAAATCCGCATCAGGGTAGAGCTTACGCACTTGAACGTGGATATCGTCATCCAGACAATTTAACACATCAAGAATATTCTTTTTATTTGCTAACACCTGCCCATGCGCTGTGGCTAATTTACCGAACAGATAGTAACCAAAATCGTAGAGCAGTTTATCGGCTGGGGTACGCGTTTTTTTCACTAATATTGTGATAAGTTTTTGCATCTCAGAAAAGGGGTAGTAGCCAACTGACGTAAACGCGCCCGCATTTTCGAGGTCTGCCTCTTCCAGCACGTCATCGGCAAAATCAGGGGATACTTTTTCTTCTAGCATATCGATAAGTGACGTGAAAACGATCCCCAGCATGCTCCCCCCAGATTTAAATAGGTTAAACGAAAATGCGTAACGCTATTAACAGGTTAGACTATTCTGCATCAACTAGGGGTAAATTTTCTGCAATTTGCTCGCCCTCGCCCACTTTTTGCTCTACTTCAACATCATCAACACGTTGCAAACCGCGGGGTAATTTATTTCCTCGGCGTCCTCTTTCACCTTTATAGTGTTCGAGGTCGGCTGCCGTTAATGTCATATTGCGTTTACCGGCAACAATTTTTACCGCAGCACCCTGAGGGACGACTGCGGCGACTTTTACATATTCTTCCCTGTTTTGGGCTTTTGCGCCGGGAATATTAATTAATTTGTTACCTTTACCTTTTCCTAAACTGGGCAGATCACGCAAAGGGAACAACAGCATGCGTCCCTCATTAGAAATAGTCAGACACCAGTCAGTGCCGGGGTCGAACACCGGTTGGGGTGGCATAACCTTGGCAGCAGTCGGCAAAGACAGATACGCCTTCCCCGCTTTGTTCTTACTCAACATGTCACTGAACTTACCGACGAAGCCATAGCCTGCATCAGAAGCAATCAGGTATCGCTGCTCATCTTTACCCATTAACACATGCGAAAACTGTTCACCACCGACGATATTGAAACGCCCGGTTAAGGGCTCACCCTGGCTCCTTGCAGATGGCAAGCTGTGCGCGTCACACGAAAAAGCTCTGCCAGAGGTATCAAGGAAGACTACTGGCTGATTGCTCCTGCCGATTGCACTGGCTAAATAGGCATCGCCCGCCTTGTAACTAAGCGCTGATGGGTCAACATCGTGCCCTTTGGCACAACGCGCCCAGCCTTTTTCGGAAAGCACCACAGTTACCGCTTCAGATGGGATTAATTCTTTTTCCGATAAAGCTTTGGCCTCAATTCGCTCTACGATGGGAGAGCGACGCTCATCACCATACTTTTCAGCGTCGTCGAGGATCTCTTTCTTAATGAGCGTTTTCAAGCGGCGGTCAGACCCTAATATTGTCTCAAGCTGTTTGCGTTCTGCTTCTAACTCATCTTGCTCACCGCGAATTTTCATCTCTTCTAATTTGGCTAGATGACGTAGCTTTAACTCCAGGATAGCTTCTGCCTGTCGATCAGATAACGAGAAGCGACGCATGAGCTCGGCTTTTGGCTCATCGTGATGTCGGATAATCTCGATTACCTCATCAATATTTAAAAAGGCAATCATCAAACCTTCTAAAATATGTAGGCGGGCTAATACCTTATCTAATCGATACTGCAAACGACGGACAACCGTATCGCGGCGAAAGGTTAACCATTCGGTTAAAATTGAGCGAAGATCCTTAACCTGGGGTCTGCCATCCAGCCCAATCATGTTTAAATTCACCCGATAGCTTTTTTCCAAGTCCGTGGTAGCGAACAAATGTTGCATTAACTGCTCAATATCGACGCGGTTGGAGCGGGGTGTGATAACCAGACGGGTGGGGTTTTCGTGATCTGATTCGTCACGCAAATCACTAACCATAGGCAGTTTTTTGGCTTGCATCTGGGCGGCAATTTGTTCCAGGATTTTAGCACCTGAAACCTGATGCGGAAGTGCGGTTATCACTATATCGCCGCTTTCCTGTACAAATACAGCACGCATCTTTATAGAACCACGTCCTGTTTCATAAAGCTTGGCAATGTCATCTCTTGGCGTGATGATTTCTGCCTCAGTAGGGTAATCAGGCGCCTGAACGTGTTGCATCAGATCGCTTAGTTCGGCCTTGGTATTATCGAGCAACAACGCACACGCGTTAGCTACTTCACGCACGTTGTGGGGCGGAATGTCAGTGGCCATCCCTACTGCAATACCCGTGACACCATTTAACAAAATGTGAGGTAATCGTGCCGGCAGCACTTTTGGCTCTTTCAAAGTGCCATCAAAGTTTGGCATCCAGTCTACCGTACCTTGCCCTAATTCGTTTAATAACACTTCGCTAAAACGGGACAGCCGGGCTTCAGTATATCGCATGGCCGCGAACGATTTAGGGTCATCGGGCGCCCCCCAGTTTCCCTGTCCATCGACCAGCGGATAACGATAGGAAAACGGCTGCGCCATTAACACCATTGCTTCGTAACAGGCAGAATCACCATGAGGATGAAACTTACCTAAAACGTCACCCACCGTACGCGCAGATTTCTTATATTTCGCGGTGGCACTTAGCCCAAGATCAGACATGGCGTAAATTATGCGGCGTTGGACAGGTTTTAAGCCATCGCCGATATTGGGCAGCGCACGATCCATGATCACATACATGGAGTAATTCAGGTAAGCGTCTTCAGTAAAGCGTTTGAGCGGAAGCTGCTCGACACCGTCGCGGTTTACAATAATTTCGTCATTCATGGTGTTATTATTCTAGTGGACTACCTTTCACATCAATGCAGCCATTGTGAGTCAAACGCAGCTGTAACGCAATATTGGCCGTCTGCCTTATTCAATCGCTTGAAATTTTGTCAAATGTCCAGCACAGTGGTTTAATAGACTCACATGTGTGCTATCCCAACGATTGATTAGAATAAAAACAATGTCTCCGCTCGCAATGGTAAAGCGTATCCTGGTGGTACTCACGTTATTTTGGTCACTGTCAGTGCACTCACAGACTACCATTCAGCTATTTGATGCAACCTCCCAAACCAACCTTGCCAACAATTTTGCTTTCTATTTTGAAGGTAGCGAACAGCTGACCATTAGCGAAGCCCTCGATCGGCGTCAGAGTTTCCAGTGGCATACCGAGAAAAGTCCCAATTTTGGTTTTCACACCAATGGTTTGTGGCTGGTTAGTCGCTTCTCCAATGTAAGTAATGATACCCGCTGGGTCTTCACGGTGAACTTCAGTCAATTAGATAAAGTTGATTTTTATCTGGTCGTCAATGGTGAAGTAGTGCAACAGAGCTTCCAAGGTAAGCTCCAAAACGCTCAGCAATTTCGCATACCCACGTTACGTACCTCGTTACCTGACGCTACACCCACCGAATTGTACATACGTGTTGAAAGCCATTCATCCAGTCTGATTGTTCCGTTGGTAGTGACGCCGGAACCTATCCACAGCGTTAATATGCAAGTAGACAGTATATTGTGGGGGTTATTTTATGGTGGGTTGGTCATTCTCGCCATCTACAATATTGTGCTGTATTTTGGCACCCGTGAACCTGCTTTGCTGGCTTACGTCGGGTATATCGCGGCCGTGTTGATCTGGCAATTTATCTGGGGCGGTCATATTCAGCTGATTGCCAGCGATGGCATTCCCCCGTGGGTGGTTTCTCACACTGAACTGATATTTATCATTATGGGGGTCAGCTCCGGCATCTTCGCTGTATTCTTTTTAGAAACACGAAAGAATGCTCCAACGGCCCATTTTGCCGTGATGGCGCTGATTATAGTACAAGCCTTGTTAGGGGTTGTATGTGTGAGTGATATGCTCCCCCACATATGGAAAAACAATCTGGTTTATGGTGTGAGTATTGTCGCGATACTCAGTTATATTTATGCTGGTTTTGAAGCGTTTATGAATCATTTCAAACCAGCCCGTTACTTTATCTTCGCCTGGGGAATGCTGGCCTCCGGTGCCGTCATTGGTATGTTCAGTTTAATCGGCGTCCTACCGTCCAATACGTTTACTACTTACTGCTTCCAAGTGGGTGTTTTTCTGGAAGCGGGACTGTTTTCGATTGCTTTAATGGAAAAAAGCCGTAGCCAATTGGAAGCAGAAGTTGAGCAGGCGACGGATGATCTGCGCAACAATATGGAATTAATTGAAGAACAAAACGCCAGATTGGACATTGCCCGTAAGGACGCCATTAAAGCCAGTAATGTTAAATCACAATTTTTGGCCAATATGAGCCACGAAATCCGTACACCGCTCAATGCCATTTTAGGGTTTAGTCGTGAACTTAATCACTCACCTTTACCTACTGAGCAGCAGGAGCAGGCCAGAATAATCAGTACTGCGGCAGAAAATTTGCTGACCATTGTGAATGACGTACTGGATTTTTCCAAAATAGAAGCGGGTAAATTAACGATTAACAATCAGCCCTTTTCGCCCAATCAACTGTTAGAGGAGATGGTCACTTTAATGGCCAAATCGGCCCATGCAAAACGCATTGAATTTGTTTTTGAGCTGGCACCTCTACCCGAAAAACTGATTGGTGATATGTTTCGCATCAAGCAAGTGCTCAATAACTTGTTAAGTAATGCCCTTAAATTTACCAATAGTGGCACTATCACGTTATCAGCGAAGGGACGTCCATTACCTCATGGAATACATGAAATTGAGATAAGCGTGGAAGATACCGGTATTGGCATCAGCCGGGAGGATAAGAAAAAACTGTTTACCGCGTTTTCGCAAGTGGATGATTCACTTAATCGTAACTATCAGGGCACCGGGCTTGGTCTGGTTATTTGCCGGGAACTAGTGAGGCTGATGCGTGGCACCTTACATTTAAAAAGCATACCGGGACAAGGCAGTAAGTTTACGGTGACTCTGAGAATGAACCAGTTAAGCCAAAAGTTTTCATTAACCCATTCTTCAGAATGGACCGGAAAACAGATTGTATTAATTGATCCTGTTCCTGAAACCCGCCATGCCAGTGCGTCTATTCTGCGATATCTCGGGGCCCATGTTACGTCCGTGGAATCAACCACATTCTTAAAGGGGCTGCCGGAGACGAATCCTGAATATTTGTTTGCCGTGGTTCCAATCACCAAATCCAGCAAACGGGATAACTTTTTAAGTGAGGTGATTCAGTTTGCTGCGCAAAAACGCATCTTGTGGTATTCAGGACCGGAGCCGTTCAATCACTACCCTAGTCTGGCGCAATATTTTCACACCCAAATTCGCATGCCGTTGACCATTACCAAGTTAGAAAGCCTGTTGTATCAGAAGGCCTACCCCAATCACAACCACATGCAAAGTAAGCTAAACAGCTTACCCGCTGCGCGCATTTTGGCCGTAGATGACATGGACATGAACTTGAAACTCCTGCATACATGGTTAAACCCCTCCGCGGTAGAACTCACCACCACAATGAGCGGACAGGATGCGGTAAATCGATGTCAAACGCAGGAATTCGATATGATTTTAATGGATGTGCAGATGCCAGGAATGGATGGCTTGCAAGCCACTCAGCAAATTCGAAAATCTGCATTAAATTTGGGCACCCCTATCATTGCGGTCACCGCCCACGCGTTTAAGGAAGAGCAAGAGCGGTTATTGGCGTCGGGCATGGATGATTACTTACCAAAACCCATTGAAATTGGAAATTTAGTTGACCTTATCCAGCGCTGGTGTCGCAATATTGAATCTCGATCGCCTGCGCTACCTTCCATTGATTGGCCTCTGGCACTAAAGCGGTCGAATCATAATCCTGCTGTGTCGATGGAGTTGTTGGACGACTTCGTCAAGATGCTGCCAGAAAGTATCAGAATTATAAGTGATACGTGGACGAACAACGATTTTATTGAACTGACAACCGAAGTTCATCGGTTACATGGTGCATGTTGCTATACCGGTGTCCCTAAACTGCAAGACTTGACCAAGCAAATTGAAAGTGCGTTGAAGTTGCAACAATATACCGTGGTAGAAAAGTTAATGCCCGAATTGTTAGTGGAATCCAGGCAAGTACGAACAGAAGGTCAGCAACACCTTGCGAAGATGCAAAAAGAAAAGCTGGCTTACTAACCCTTATGAGTACTTAATCAAGGCGGGTGGCCCGCGCTTGCTGACATTGCTTTAAAAACGTCACAAATTCAGCCGCGGATCTGTCCAGATCAGCGGTAGAAATATAAACATCAAAACCTAGCCGCGCGCGTAGCTGTGACATGCGGTTAGCTAACATTGCCTTAACCCCGGTTAACTGTTCCCCGTTGGCTAACATAACTGGCTTATCATCAAACATTTCGTTGCCGTAACACATTCCGGTCTGGCAATTATCATCATCTTGTTGCATTAACAGCGGGCGTTGCTCCATTAAGATATGGGTGGCGAGTCGGGGTGAAATATCCCGTAAGAAGGGTGCATAATCTTTTAATTTAAAGCCAACAGCTTCGAGCTCCTGGTGTTCAATTCCGCGCCGTATACGCGGGCAATCTACCCGCTGAACATTGTCCCAGTTTAATTGCCATTTTCCTAATCGGTGAAAATATCGCACTTCGGCACGGGTGATCGCCAGGCTAAATTCTGGTTCGCGTAACTTGAACCAACCAATCAACAACGTAACAATTGCGGCGCTGGTTAAAAAAATCCCCGCAAGAAATAGCGCATCAGGCATAAATGAAAGCCACAACACAGACAAACCCAGTCCGCCACCGCCCAGCAAAATGGTTACCAAGCCATTGCGTTTTGAATTGGCTTTAATATTAATCACGTCTTGCTCATTTAAAGACATAAAAATACACCACCATCATGATAATTGCCCAAATGACATATAACCGGATGCGTTTACAAGCTTTACAGTCTGTTCGCCACCATTGTGAAGAGCCTGGTTTCACAGGATTCTCTACGTTACTTTACCTTACTATAAATGATCGCCTAAGCAGGTTCAGGATGCAAAGATTTCTGTGAACGGCGATTGATAACCCCTAACACTGTGGGTGTAAACACTAAGGAGAGAATGACAGAAAATCCCACGCCGCCCGCCAGTACAACGGCCAACGGTGGCCAAAAGGTGCCATTACTGAATAACAATAACGGGATTAATCCTCCTACCGTAGTAAAAGTAGTAGACAAAATATGGCGACTGCACCCCATCGTTTCCTGCACAATGGCGCGAGTATCGCCTGCGCGCGCCCTGGCGTTACTGTTTATCGCCGCAATCACCACGATTGAACCATTGATAGCCACCCCGATAAGACCTGCACTCCCTAATAAAGGATTAAAGCCTAAGGGTAATCCTGACAGCCATAAACTGAGCATACCCAACCCCACTGACAGTACTGCCACCACGCCGATTAACATCGCTTTACGCACGCTGTTGAAACTTAGTATTAAGGTTGTCAACATCAGTACCAGCAACACCGGGGCATACGTCCCAAGCTGTCCCATCGCTTGTTGTTGCTCATCAGCATCCCCGGCCATTTGTATGCGATAGCCGGGTGGCAAGGTAACATGCTTATCTATCATGGCTTTAAGTTGATTACTCACATCAATAGCTGGCACGTCAGGCAGTAAAAATGCTTGAATTTTATTGATTCGCTCCCCTTGTTTGCGGGTAATACCATTTAATGAAGGTAATAACGAAACGTCACTCAATGAAGCCAGGGTCAACCAGGCGGTGTTATCCAGTGCGTTAGCAAGCGGCAGCCCCATAACCTTACTAATCGAATTTGTTTCGAGTGATTCAATTTTGACTCTGATTGGGATTTCTTCGGTGCCTTCAAGCACGCTGCCACCTGTCACGCCCGTCAATTGATGCTGCAGTTGTACTGCGATATCGCTTAACCCCAGACCAGCACTCGAGGTGACAGATTCCGACGTTTGCAGCGTTAACTCTGGCTCACCGTAGCCAATGGAGGCGATAGATTGGGTTATACCGTCAACCCGACTCATTAATAACCGCACCTCTTTGCCCAGTTCGTCCAGTTTCGCGATGTCCTGTCCGATGATATCTACTTCAATTGGCGCAGCAATGGGGGGTCCTTGACCGAAGGCTCGCACAATGATTTGTAAATCTGCAAAGTGCTGTTCAAGTTCATATTGCAGCTGACTGATCAGGCGACTTGCCTGCTCAGCAGAGCCTGTGGTAACCACTGCGTTGGCAAAGTGCGGCGTGTTATCTCGGGTCATTACCTGATTGTAATATACTGAAGGGGCTGACCCGCCTACCAACCAGGTTACCTGGTTAATATCAGATTTTCGCTGAAGAACGCTGTCAATCGCCATTGCTCGCGCGGCGGTTTGTTCTATTGAAGTCCCCTCAGGCGTCCACATGTATACTTCAAACTGGTTCCGATCTGCGCTGGGGAAAAACACATTATCTAAGCGTTTGGTCAATGCAAATCCACTTAAACATAGCACCACGATTACACTTATAACCGGGAGTGGATGTTTGATCCAGCTGCCTAGATAACGATTAAACGTAGCCGACATAACAGGCGCATCCCACCCTGTTAGCCACCAATGACTTTGGGTTGCATGTCGTGGAAGATATCTAGCCGCTAGTGCCGCAATGAGGGTCAGTGAGATGAATAATGAACCAATTAATGCCATCACCACGCTTATGGCGATAGAACTAATGAAATCACCGATATTCCCGCTCAGTAAAAATATTGGCATGAAGCCAAGAATAGTCGTCAAAGTAGAGGCTAACAGTGGCGTGAACAGATGACTGACACTTTTTGTCATCGCTTGCAGCCTGGTCAGTGAAGTATCGCGCAAATTAATGCGTATCTCGTCAGTGATCACAATCGCATTGTCAATTAACAGACCAATAGCGATGATCATGCCAAATATAGACATTTGATGGATTTGCACATTAAACAGGCTTAACGCAAACAGGGTAAATGCCGCCGTCAGTGGCAGCGCCAGGCTGACTATCCAAGCCGCGCGATACCCCATGAACAAAAAGATCACCAGCACCACTACGATGCAGCCTAATAAAAGGTTGCCCGTCAAATTAACCAGGCGTACGGAGGTGTATTGATTCTGCTCGAACGCCACCTCGGCGGAGAAACTTCCTGCAAAGTCATGGTTGAACCCGTCGACCGCCTTTAGTGCCTGTTCGGTCCAAACGCCGGAGCGCAGAGTCGTCTGCATTCGCGCCGCCACGAACACCGTCCGTTTTCCTTTGAAAAACGCCATGTCACTTATCGGGGTCTTAAAGCCCCGACTGATGCTGGCAATATCGGCCAGCCTTAAATAACGACCGTCGCGATTATGTAAAACAATATCTTTTACCACATCCAAATTGGCAAGCGGTTGCGCCACTTTCAACCGATAAATGCTTTCTTCGGTTTGCACAATACCAGCGGGTAATTTTGAGTCAGCTCGCTGAATTTGCTGGCTGATTTGTGCCAAGGTAAGCCCTGTAGGCGCTAATTTTAGCGGATCCACATCCACCACAATTTCTTCTTCAGCCGCCCCATACACCCGTACAATTTCAGTGCCGTTGACATTGCGCAGCCGGTCTGCCATTTCATTGGCTAACCGCGCCGTCATCGCCAGTGAAGAGGATTGGTGCGCTGCTTCCACAGCTAGCAACAGGGTAAACGCAGTGGCGCCGCGCTTTTCATCAAATATGGGTTTGCCAGCACCGGGTGGAAAGCGAGTTGACGCGGTATGTAAACTATCGCGAATTTCGCTAAAAATTTGTTCGTTATTGGTATTGTTCACCCAGTCCTGAAGTTCTACCTTGATAATTGAGATGCCTGCCCGAGAAGTAGATTCTATTTCTTTAATTTCGTAAATTTCGCGCAGCTTATCTTCGAGAACATCGCTGATTAACGCCTCTACCTGTTCAGCAGATGCCCCAGGGTAAGGCGTTATCACCAGCGTATTTCGGGTGTCAATACGCGGGTCTTCCAGTCGGGGCATGTTAGTCAGCGCAGAGATACCGGCAACCAGCAGAATGACCAGACTTAAGACGAGTAGGTGAGGGCGTTGATAAAATAGACTGTACCAGGGCTGGGGAGGATGATTCACTGGCTGGACCCTGCGTTCATAGACTCAACTAACTTCGTCTTTACCAATTGTCCAGGGACCAGACGCTGTCCTCCCTGTACAACAAATTTGTCCCCTTCGTTTATCGCTCCGCGTATAAAAGCCATTTTGTTTGTCGCATAAACAATTTCTACCAAGCGGCTTTGCAAATGCGATGGTTCATCTCCGACCACCACCAATAATGACCATAAACCGCGTACCCCTTGTGTCAGTGCACTCAGGGGGACCCAAGCTCCAGCTTGGTTCACCTTCGTCTGGAGGGATGCCGAAACCATATCTCCAATAAGGAGGTCGTCTGATCCATTCGGTACCGCTACCAGCGCGTCTACCGTGCGCGTTTGTCGATTACGGGTAGATTGAATACTAAGTAGGTGACCATCGATACGGTAGTTGCCCGTATCAATATTTAATGTTTGCGCCTTCACCAGAGTGGTGGCTAATGCTTGCGGCATGGCCAAACGAGCCTGTAATTGACTGGGCGCCCCCAACTCCAAAATTGGTGTGCCGGGCTGGACGACAGTTCCTTCATCAACCAGCCTCGCTCCCACTACGCCTGCAAAGGGTGCAGTAAGTGTTGATTTATCGATTTCGATTTGCAGCGATGAAATAGCCGCCTCAATCTCTTTAACTTGCGCGGAGACCACGTTAAAGCGCGCCAGCGCCTCATCTACCTGCTGTTGAGACGAGCCGCCCTGATTGAGCACGGATCTCACGCGTTGCAAAGTCGATTCTGCCAGACTCACGTCTGCTGTGGCTCGTTGTAAACTCGCGTATAACTCTGCCTGCTGGCTGGTTAATTTGGATATATCCAGTTGCGCCAGCACCTGACCTGTTGCAACGGTATCGCCTTCGTCTACCGCAATGGAGATGATTCTACCCGTTTGTTCAAAGCCCAGGCTCGAGGCACTGGCCGATTCGAGTAAACCAAATACGCGCTGCTCTCGCTGATAAGAGGAATGCATCTGAATAGTCGACACATCAGCATGCGCATAACGCCTTTCCACCTTATGTTTGTCTGCACGGCTGGCACCGGCCGAGAACAGTAAAGTCATAAGTATTGCCGCGCTCAATGCTACGGTGAGCCATAATTGTAACTTGCCGGAATCTGAAGAAACGTCGGCTGCGCGTGAATGATTTGACATAACTGTCCTTTCCTGGCGATGAGGTTTTTATTACATACAAACGGTAGAGTGTGTTTACTCAACGTAGCTTAATGCTATATTATAAATACTAGACCGTCTAGTTTGATAATTATATTTAAGGAAAATGTTGTGGCTAAATCGGTAACGAAAAGTGTTGGCCGCCCTAAGAGTGAAGAGAAGCGGCAACTTATCCTGGATGCTGCGGTCGATTTATTTTTAAACCAGGGGGTCAGCGCGACCTCCATGGATGCCATTGCCAAAGCCTCAGGGGTATCGAAACAAACAGTATATTCGCACTTTGCCAGCAAAGATGACCTGTATACCGCTGCGATTGAGTCAAAGTGTCAGCAGTATTGGCTGGCCCCGCGCGATTTAGATTGCTGCACGGGAGAGTCAGAAGGGCTAAGACATACGCTTGAACTGGTAGGCGTCCAGCTGCTTAAACTTTTGAGCGATCAGCAGGTCATCTCGATGTTTCGCATCGTTATCAGTGAAGCTAAAAATGCGCCAGAGGTAGCGCGATTGTTCTACCAAGCTGGTCCGCGTAAAAGTGTTGAAGATATTGCGTTACTTTTTCACAATGCTAGTAAAGGCTCACTCACACGCGAAGACTCAATTTCCCTAGCCGTGCAATTTCTAAATTTACTAAAGGGTGACTTTCACCTTCGCAGCCTGTTTGGCTTGGATGAAACCCTTACTGATTCACAGATTAAGAAAAAAGTGGCTGTGTCAGTTAACAGTATCCTGGTGTTGTATGAACTCGCTCTGCCGCTTGCGTAGTTGTCATTTGAATTTATTGCATTAACGCCAAGCGAAATAGTTTTCGCAGTAGACTTTCACTGCAGCCCAGCTGGGTCACATTCGCAGCGCTGCTTTAATCCTTTTTGCTGCTTCGGCGGACTCCTTCCAAACTTGTTTTTGTTCTTTGCAGAATGGATGACGGGCTAACTCACAGAATAATTTCGGCATGTCTTGTAAGGGTAAAACGAAAACGGGGTGATCGTTCAATAGTGCATTCAGCGGCAAATGAGGATCATACGCATCATCGGGCGACTGTGCGATGGTGATCCCCCCGTGAAAAGTCGTTGCTTTTAACCCTTCTACTCCGTCATCAAGCTTACCAGTTAACAGTACCGAAATCGCCCGATCCTGATATTCCCTTGCCGCCGCTTTAAATAGAAAATTAATGGACGGCCGCCACTCCTGATCATCAGGATAAGCAGAAAAAGTAATACGATTGTCATTGATGCCTATATGCATGTCGTCTCGTGGCATATAGATAACGCCAGATTTGACCACATCCCCCTCATTGGGGACGACTACCGGTAATACTGATTTAGATTGAATAATCTTAAGGAACAGTCCTTTTTTGGTTTTACTCTGCCTGCGCCGATGAAGGAGAAAAAATACAGGGGCAGGGAAATCATCAGGTAAAGCGCTTGCTAAATAACTTAGCGCTTTTACCCCACCCGCTGAAGCTCCAACCAAAAACACTGGTTTATCGGCTGGATACCTTGCTTCGAGGTTAGCCATTTTCCTCGCATAAATACGTTTTCATCAGCCGATGCAATTCGAGTATCTCCACTGGCTTGGGCAAGAAATTGTCCATCCCAGCATTAAGGCACTTTTCAATAATGTCGTCATGCACATGCGCAGACACGGCGATAACTCTGGTTTGCGCTCTTTTTCCTGTGGCCCGGTCGTGTTTAAAGCGTTCAAAAAACTCGAATCCGTCAATTCCGTCCATTTGCAAATCCAGTAAAATTAACGCGTAATCCGTCGACTGTAATTTTTCTAATCCACTCTCCCCGTCACGCACGACTTCGAAGTTTACGCCCATCTGCTCAAGGTATGACTCAAGTATAAAAATATTACTTTCATTATCTTCGATAATGAGAACTTTTTTGTCGGCAACACCGGCCAAGCTAAGATCTTGCGCACTATCGGAGCGTTTGACGTTGGTACGGGGCTTAGGCGTTTTAAACGGAATACTGATGATAAAGCGAGTACCATTCCCTTCTTCACTTTCCACACTGACCGAACCATGCATCAGGTCTACCAGTTCTTTTACAATTGAGAGCCCTAACCCAGAGCCACCAAAACGCCGTGAGATAGACGAGTCAGCCTGAGTGAACTTTTCAAACACCGTCGATAAGCTTTTTTCTGACATGCCTATGCCGGTATCCGTCACTTCCAACCTGACCTGATAGAAGTCGCGATGCCATTGTCCGGAAACGCTTATGTCAATGCTGCCTTGTTCGGTAAATTTGATTGAATTGGAGAGAAGATTCGCCAAAATTTGCTGTATGCGTAAAGGATCCCCAAGCAGCTCCGGAGGAAGTCGCTTATCGACGTGGGCCTCCACGGTGAGGTTTTTACGACTTATTTCACCGGAATATACATCCAATAAATTATCCACAATTTCCCGTAAAGAAAAATTGGTCACTTCCAGTGACAATTGTCCCGCTTCTAACTTGGCGAAATCTAACAAATCATTTAACAGGTTTTTAAGATTCGCTGTGGCACTAGACAATATTTCCAATAACCGTTCACGCTTTTGCTTATCGTCAATTTGTAAACTGAACACTTCGTTTACCCCCACAATCGCATTGAGTGGGGTGCGAATTTCATGGCTGACATTGGCCAAAAATTCACTTTTCGCCATGCTGGCTTGATGGGCAAGCTTACGACTTTCTTCCAGCTCCTCTTTTTGTTTCATCAACTCTGTATTGTCAATGAAACTCAGTATGGCACCATCATTTGTCTGATTGGCCATAATATAGGGAGTAATGTATAGCCAATAATAAGACTCCCCCTTCTTTAGCTGCACCGTTTCGACACGATTGGACCGCGTCACTTTATCAATCAACTCACGTAAATTTATCGTATCGAAATAGCCCTCTACCTTACTACGAAAATCATTCAGTTCTTCAGATAAGGAGAAAAATTCTCTGGCGGCTTTATTTGCTCTAAGTGCTTCAAGATTTTTATCCACATACACAAGCGGGAATGCCAAGGAATTTTTAATATTGGTCAGTTGATTCGACATGTACTCAAGCGCACTGGTTTTTGCATTGAGTTCATCATTAGTAGTGACTAACTCTTCGTTTGTCGACTGTAGCTCTTCGTTGGTGGTCTCCAGCTCTTCGTTAGACGATTGTAATTCCTCGTTTGACGACTGCAGCTCTTCATTCATCGACTGCAATTCTTCGTTGGATGTCTCCAATTCTTCAATCACGGTTTGAATATGTTCCCGCGCCATCGACAGTTCGTCTTCTAACTCTTTTATTCGCTGTTGAGAATCAGTGTGCTCGGTGTGCTCTACACTTTTCTGCTCTTGCGGTGAGGGCCTGAAACAGACTAATAGATACTTGTCGCTATTGTCATTCAGTTGCACAGGGTACACACTCATCACCACTTTCGCTACAGTGCCATTGTACGTAAGTCTGCGTGGTTGACCGGTGGCTAATTCCTTTGTCCTAACTGCTTTAAACACTAAAGGCCTTACTTCATGCCTGAAGGTTTCGATAACAATTTCGCACAGATTTAGCGACGGCTTGCCTTTGGGTAATTTAAGATACCGCGAGGAGGCACCGTAAAGGTGTTCTACATCGAGGTTATCATTTATCAGTATTCCCGCTTCACCTAGTTGTTCAACAAAGATTTCGGGTAACAATGGTACCTTTTGGGCATCTTGCAATTTTTTACTTTCTTGCAACTCAGTTACCGCAGATTTTCCACTTAAAAAGAAACGTTGGGGATTGAATGCAGATACTGCGCGTTTCTGGAAGATACGGTCCTGTGCTTTTACCGGCCGGAATATATCGGTTACCTGTGCGGTACTCTCTGATTTACCTAAAAATAAGTAGCCACGTTCACGCAACGAATAGTGAAAAATACGGTACACTTTTTTCTGTAATTCCTGCTCGAAATAGATCAATAAATTTCGGCAGGTGATCATGTCCACGCGCATGAAGGGAGGATCGTCAATGATATTGTGCCCCGAAAACAGAATAATGCGCTTTAATTCTTTAATAACTTCATATTGACCGTCTTTTTTAAGAAAATATTTCTCACGGTATTTTGAAGGCACATCAGCCATCGAGGCTTCGCTGTATACTCCTCGTCTGGCGACGGCCAAGGCATCGGTATCTACATCGGTGGCAAAAATCTGATGGTCGCTTTCTGCCAGCCGGTCACTGCCGCCTAACATTTCTGCCAACATAATAGATAAACTATATGCCTCTTCGCCGGTGGCACAACCCACTACCCACAAACGAATTGGTTCGCCTTCCGCTTTCGTTTTACCAATATCTTCGAGCACGGATTCAAGCTGTTTGAAGGTGGCTGGATCGCGAAAAAAATTGGTCACTGAAATTAGAATATCTTTATAGAGCAAACGTACTTCATCATCGTCCTCTTGCAAACGCTCAACATAGACATCAAAGTCCGATATGCCTGTAGCTAACATGCGTCTTTCGATACGTCTTTGCAGCGTCGCTTTCTTATACTGCTTAAAGGAAACTCCACACTTTTTTCTCACTAATGAGAACAGTTCTGACAGCCCGTCCTGGGCCTCTTCATTTTGCAAAGCGGCGCGTATTTTTTGGGGTAGCTGGGAGCTCAAATTAGATAAATGAGCACCTATCTCCTGAGGGGATAAAATGAAATCTACACAGTCAGTATCGGTGGCTGCTCTAGGCATTCCATCATAAGCGGCGCTATCAGCGTCTTGCGCATACGTTATTCCGCCAGAGGCGCGGATCATTTTAATGCCATGAGCACCATCCGTTCCCGTGCCGGACAGGATAACGCCAATCGCGCTTTCTTTTTTCTCTTCAGCCAGTGAGACAAATAAATTATTAACAGAGGGTTTTGGAATCGTGGGATCGTCAGCCGGTGCGAGGCGGATTCTATCCCCCTCAATATACACATCATATTGCGGGGGGGTGATATAAACGATATTAGGTTTAGCCACCGTATTGTCCACGATGGTTTCTACCTTTAACTCGGTATCCCTTTGAATGAGTTCAGTAAGTTTGCTCTCGTGTTTGGGGGATAAATGTTGTGCAACAATGTAAAACATGTTGGCATTTTGCGGTAGACCGCTACAAAAAGTCTTTAAGGCATCTAGTCCGCCAGCGGATGCGCCTATTCCAACCCAGAAATAATGTTGGTCAGCCATGCTAAATGACATCTAATCAATCCAAAATCAATCCCAATTAATGCGCCGGATAGTAAGCTGAAATGCCCTTAAATGCCATATCACTGCACGTTAACTACATTTAATAATATGAGTTAATAATACTTTTTTGCCGATTTAGATCGATTAGGAATACTCTACAGCGCGGATGGAGTTTGTTACACTTAGCGCGACTTTCACCTACAACGTTTTTTGCGAGTATTCCATGGCCGATTTTACGGGCAACCATATTCTTAGCGTTAACCAATTTGACCGTGAGGCGATTGATAAAATCTTTACCGTCGCTGACAGCATGGCACCTTATGCAAAACGCCAAAAGCGTACTGAGGTGTTAAACGGCGCCATTCTTGGCAATCTTTTTTTTGAGCCCAGTACGCGGACCCGGGTAAGTTTTGGGACGGCGTTTAACTTATTAGGTGGGGAAGTTCGCGAGACCACGGGTATGGATAATTCGGCCTTGGCCAAAGGCGAATCGCTTTACGATACTGCAAGGGTGTTAAGCGGGTATTCGGATATTATCGCCATGCGTCACCCGTTTGCCGGCTCGGTTGCCGAGTTCGCTGAAGGAAGCAGGGTACCCGTTATCAATGGGGGTGATGGCGCTAATGAGCATCCGACCCAAGCCTTACTTGACCTGTTTACCATCAAACGCGAATTAGAATATCACGGTAAGGGGATAGATGGATTACATATCGCAATGATTGGTGATTTACGCTACGGGCGCACGGTTCACTCGTTATGCAAATTGTTGTGTTTATATAAAGATATCCATTTTACGCTTATTTCACCGAATGAATTAGGGATGCCCCAACCAATTATCGATACCGTAGCCAATGCTGGCCATAAGCTTACCATCACTGAACAACTGGAAGGCAATATGGATGCGGATATCTGTTATCAGACACGCATTCAGGAGGAGCGCTTTCCTTCTCAGGATGAAGCCAACAAGTATCGCGGAAAATTCCGTTTGAATCAGGATATTTATACTAAACACTTCCAGTCGAAAACGGTCATCATGCATCCGCTGCCACGGGACTCCCGCGTAGAGGCGAATGAACTGGATAACGATCTTAACCTTAATCCTAAACTGGCTATTTTTAGACAAACCGATAATGGCGTACTGGTAAGAATGGCGTTATTTGCCCTTACCCTTGGCGTAGACCATCTGGTCAGTAAATACGAACGTGATGTCATCTGGCACAGTAATAAGAGAAGCTAACATTTATGCATCCAAACAATATTGAAAAATCCGAACAGTTATTTTCTCGTGCACAACGCACCATTCCCGGTGGCGTAAACTCGCCGGTGAGGGCATTTAAAGCCGTCGGCGGCACTCCTCGCTTTATCAGTAAAGCCGATGGCCCGTTTATCTGGGATGCAGATGGTAAACGTTACATTGATTATGTGCAGTCCTGGGGCCCGATGGTATTAGGCCATAATCACAGTGCTATCCGTCAGGCAGTGATCAAGGCCGCAGAAAATGGGCTAAGTTTTGGTGCTCCCACCGAAGCAGAAGTGATCATGGCAGAAAAGGTCAATTCACTGGTGCCTTCCATGGAAATGGTGCGCATGGTGAACTCAGGTACGGAAGCCACCATGTCTGCTATTCGTCTGGCGCGAGGCTATACAGGGCGTAACAAGCTCATCAAATTTGAGGGCTGTTATCACGGTCATGCCGATTCACTGTTGGTAAAAGCGGGTTCTGGCGCACTCACGCTAGGCGTACCGAGTTCGCCAGGGGTACCAGCAGATGTGGCGCAACATACCCTTACCGCTGAGTTTAATAATTTGGATAGTGTCAAACAGATGTTTGCCGAATATCCTGATGACATTGCCTGCATCATTGTGGAGCCAGTAGCAGGTAATATGAATTGCATCCCTCCGGTAGAGGGATTTCTGGAAGGGTTACGCGCCCTATGTGATGATAACGGCAGCGTGTTAATTTTTGACGAAGTGATGACGGGTTTTCGTGTATCCCGTGGCGGTGCACAGGAACGTTACGCGGTGGTTCCCGACTTAACCTGTCTGGGTAAAGTGATCGGCGGCGGCATGCCTGTCGGCGCGTTTGGTGGTAAACGTGAAATTCTCACTCATATAGCGCCCACTGGCCCGGTTTATCAGGCTGGGACATTGTCAGGCAATCCTGTGGCGATGGCGGCAGGTTTGGCGGCGCTGGGAGAGTTAGAAAATGCTTCACTCTATCCGCACATCTTCAATCTGACAGAAAAGTTAGTCAATGGCTTTCAAGCGGCTGCGGATAAGCACGGTATCCCCCTGACCACCAATCATGCGGGTAGTATGTTCGGTATTTTCTTCACCGATCTAATAAAAGTCACCAATTATCAGCAAGCGATTAACTGCAATAATGAACAGTTCAAGCAGTTTTATCATGGCATGTTAGAGGCGGGAATTTATATGGCACCAGCCTCATATGAAGCAGGGTTTATGTCGTATGCGCATACGGATGAATTAATTGATGAGACTGTTCAGGCAGCAGAGCACATATTTCGTAAATTATAGAATAGCGAGACGAATTAAGTTTGGCCTTGCTGTCGGATAAACGTAACTGAGGGCGCGAAGAATGCCGCGCCCGTTTCAGCACTCGTGTAGTCCAGCCACCTGTCATACTCACCTTCTTCCATTCCAAATATCTGACTATGTAGCATTGATTTGAAATATTTGGCGCTGGCAGAACAGCTAACAAAAAACAGTCCCTGTATACTCATATCACCGTAAGGCATACCCTGTTTTAATAGCCCGGGTAAATCCGATTCCGGGTCTTTAGCACTTGCTCGCACACAGTGGGAGGACGCGTTTTGCTCCGGACTCGCCAGATTGTGTTCCCGGGTCATGCCCATAATCTGTTCCTGCTGTCGTTCAGATAAGCTGAACCAGCGGCGCAGATCATGACGATATCGTTGCACATGCACGTAACTGCCCCCCGTAAAATCGGGATCACTGTCATCTACAATAGCGATATCTCGTCTTTTCATGCCTCTGGGATTATCGTAAGCATACATGAAACCATTTAAATCACGTCCGTCCAGATAACGAAATCCTCTGACTTGTTCCACCATTTCAACGTGAATTCGCAATAGCTCGACTATTTCGACGCCAATGGCGTGACAAATATCCAGCCGGTCAGCGCGGATCTGGATAAATAAGTCGCACGGCATCACTGGGGCACTACGATCATCGCACTGCATATCCGGAAACGGCGTTAATTCGGTAGGAATGAGGCCCGGATAGAGCTCTGGCCAGTAATTCGTTCCTACTGCAATCATGCCGGTTACCATTGCTTCGTAGTGCTCGTTTTCATAATGATCGAAAATGTCCAGCACCCGCGAAAGCTTTGCCCGCACGGCCTGACTATCGTCATCGACCACGTTTAATAACAAGTACTGAGCATGCAGATTGGGTTCAGCGCACACGCCCTTTTGAGGTTGAGTCATGCTAGGTCCGCTTGCCTTATGGCTATTATTGTTAGCGCGAATATGTCTAGTGTGGCTCAGAACCCTGCTGCTTGTCCATCTTTTCGGCTTTCTGACGCCCCAATATACAGTTTTCGGCGAGGATCGTAACCAATGGCCTGATATCCCCCATAAGCCCCTGTGACAGGTTGTAATGTGTGACCCCAACGCATGAGTGTGCGTTGGACCTGCTCATCAATACCTGACTCAAGACTGACCACGCCCCCATCGGTCATTAATTCACCTGTAGGGCTGCTGGATCCACTATGCAAGATCCTTGGCGCATCGCCCGCTTCCTGTAGGTTCATACCAAAGTCAATCATGTTAACCAGCACCTGCGCGTGCATTTGCGGTTGTGCGCCCCCGCCCATTACCCCAAAGCTCAACCAAGGCTGGTTATTGCGGGTTACAAACGCGGGGATGATGGTGTGGAACGGACGTTTACCTGGTTCATACTCGTTGAAATGCCCTTCTTGCAAGGTAAACAATTCACCGCGATTTTGCAGAATAAAGCCCAAACCCGTGGGCGTCATGCCTGACCCCATGCCACGGTAATTACTTTGAATGAGCGATACCATATTTCCTTTGGCATCGGCTACGGTCAGGTAAATCGTATCACCTTGGTTAATGCCTGCGTCATAACGTTCGGCCGCTTTTCTGGGTTTTATTAGCTGGCGCCGCTCTTGTGCATATTCTTTTGAAATTAACCAATCTACGGGAATTTCATTAAAAGCAGGATCCGCGTAGTACTTTGCGCGATCCTCAAATGCCAGTTTTTTGGCTTCGACAAATGTATGAATATATTCCGCCGAGCCAAATCCCATGCCTTCTATATCATATTGCTCAAGAATATTAAGTATCTGCAGTGCAGCGATACCCTGACCATTTGGGGGTAGCTCCCACACATCATAACCCCGATAATTAGTGGAAACCGGAGTAACCCATTCAGATTTGTGTGAGGCTAAATCTTCGTAGGTCAAAAAGCCTCCTTGTTCTTTCATATAGGCAGCGATGGTGTGTGCGATATCACCTTTGTAAAAAGCATCACGCCCCCCACTGGCTAACTTTTCGTAGGTTGCTGCCAAAGCTGGATTTTTAAAGATATCCCCTTTACGCGGAGCTTTGCCGTTAGGAAGATATGTTTCAGCGAAACCTTCATACTCACCAATGCGCTTCGCGTTAACTTTCCAGTAATAAGAGATGAGTTCTGACACAGGAAAGCCATTTTTTGCATATCGAATGGCTGGCGTTAGCAACTTGCTCATTGTCAGCTTGCCGTACTTTTTATGTAGCATAAACCAGCCGTCTACTGCACCGGGAACGGAGACAGGAAGTGGGCCATATGCTGGGATCTGGGTTAACCCCTGTTCCGCAAAATGCTCTTTGGTAAGACCTTTAGGTGAACGCCCTGAAGCGTTGAGTCCCACCAGCTTTTTTTCCTCTGCATCCCACACAATGGCAAACAAGTCCCCCCCAATTCCACAACCGGTTGGTTCCACCAAGCCTAACATCGCATTTGCTGCAATGGCAGCATCGACAGCCGAACCGCCTTTTTGCAAAATATCTAAGGCAACCTGCGTCGCTAGCGGCTGGCTGGTTGCCGCCATTCCATGTTGCGCCAACACTTCAGAGCGACTGGCGTGCATCTCACCGGTCACCCTGTCATAGGCCATCGTCGCCGCTGAATTGAGCATAAGAAGAAGAATCAGTAGTAAACGCATAGCACACCTTTTGTTATTTTATTCCGTGACATTATGTCATCGACTGACAAAGATTTTCCAGCCCGTCTATCGCCCAGAATGGTGCAATCATGCCTTATCAGTGGACGTTGGCTTTTATGGAGAAAGTTTAATGAACAGTGTAGTAGCTGATTACGTAAAAAGTCGCTCCTGAGCACAAAAAGTATTCTATGCACCACGCTTATTGCTTTGTCGGCATGAAAATTTGCTTCAATTTTTTGCTAAGCAGCCACTTTTGCGCATTCTGGCACCTTTCTTTCTTAGCAGGATGGAACGAATTGAAATTACCACCATTAGGAAAGGGTGTTTGTATGATGCCAAAGACTATGCGTGTTTTTCTTTCACTTATTCCGTTTGATGCATATCGCACGTATCATTTCAGGAGGACAACACATGCACAATGACTTTAGTATCGTCACCATTGTTAAAGGGCGTTTACGTCAGTTATCCAACCTAATCGGCAGTATTGAGAATGCCCATCTTCATCCCAAAGAACTCATTGTCGTGTGGATGGCCCCTCCTTGCAGTGAATCACTTATGACAAGCGAGCATTTTGCTATTCAGCATAAGTTTGTTGCCAACGAACCCTTACCCATCGCCAAGGCGCGTAATAAAGGTTTTCAGGCTTGTACAACTGACAACATAATCTACATGGATGTTGATTGCATCTGTTCACCAGATTTATTCGACGGCATGCTGTCCTCACTGCAGCGTCAACGCGTCGTCATGCCACAGGTACGTTACCTAAATAGCATCCCCGACAACTGTGATTTTCACGCGTTATCGATGCAGGCTACAGGCGATCCGTCCAATGAGTGGTTGCCGCTCAATCATGATATCGCGTTTGACAAGTTCCGCACTCTTGCCTTTGCGATCACTAAAACTGATTTTGAAACGGTGGGTGGGTTCGACGAAGCCTTTCATGGTTATGGCGTAGGCGATCTGGATTTTGCCAGTCGTTGCGAAACCGCGGGCCTGAGCCTTTTTCTGGTGCCAGGAGAAGTGTTGCATCAATACCATCCCACCTTCGATCCGCCCATTAACCATCTGTTTGATATTGTTAATAATGCCTCTGTATTTAAGCAAAAATGGGGGCGCTATCCCCTTGAGCACTGTCTTCAGAAATTTGCCGATGAAGGGCTTATCAACGCCGACTATCATGAAACCGGGTTACGCGTTAGACGCATGCCTAGTCAGGAAGAGATCCATGCTCACTTATCCGATAAACCTTTTTAAGAAAGAGGGATTATGTCCCTCACCTTTTAATCGCGTATTGCGATGCACTTAAATAGATTTAATCATTAAACTTTTCCTATTTTCTTTATGTAGAACGTTTAGCACTTCTAGGAGTTGGTGCATTAGCCAAACATCTTCAAAGGAAAATATTTATGGCAGAATCATTTAAGTACGGCGGCAATAAAGGCTCTGGCGGGGAATTGCATCAAAAGCCCGAAGCAGACAATCAAGTGATGACCACGGCTCAAGGATGTCCGGTAAGTGATGATCAGAATTCACTTAAAGCGGGCGAACGCGGTCCTACCCTCATTGAAGATCATATCTTACGAGAAAAACTCTTTCATTTCGATCATGAGCGTATTCCCGAAAGAGTGGTGCACGCCAGAGGCTATGGAGCACATGGTCATTTTGAAAGTTATGGTAATGTGTCCGAGGTAACCTGCGCAGATTTATTTCAGAAAAAAGGACAAAAGACCCCTGTGTTTGTGCGCTTTTCCACGGTGGCGGGGAACAAAGGTTCACCTGACCTGGCGCGTGACGTGAGGGGGTTCGCAGTAAAATTTTATACCAATGAAGGCAATTGGGACCTGGTGGGAAATAACATACCGGTGTTCTTCATCCAGGATGCTATTAAGTTTCCCGATCTCATTCACTCCGCTAAACAAGAACCAGATCGTGGTTTTCCTCAGGCACAAACGGCCCATGATAACTTTTGGGACTTCATCAGCCTGACACCTGAATCGATGCATATGGTAATGTGGGCCATGTCGGACAGAGCTATTCCACGATCATTACGCTTCATGGAAGGATTTGGCGTGCATACCTTCAAACTGGTCAACGCTAAGGGAGAAGAAAAGTTCGTTAAGTTCCATTGGAAGCCTAAATTGGGCATGCAATCAGTGGTGTGGAACGAAGCGCTGAAGATAAACGGCGCCGACCCCGATTTCCATCGTAGAGATTTATGGAACGCCATTGAGGCGGGTGACTACCCGGAATGGGAGTTGGGCGTGCAAATATTCGATCGTGAGTTTGCAGATAAGTTTGCGTTTGATGTGTTGGACGCCACTAAGCTTATCCCGGAAGAAGAGGTGCCAGTTAAATTAATAGGAAAAATGGTGTTGGACCGGGTAGTCGATAACTTCTTTGCCGAGACCGAACAGGTGGCATTTTGCACCCAAAATATTGTGCCGGGGATAGACTTCACAGAAGATCCTCTGTTACAGGGCAGAAACTTTTCCTACCTGGATACCCAATTAAAACGTTTAGGTAGCCCTAACTTTACCCACCTCCCTATCAATGCACCAAAATGCCCTTTCAGACACTTGCAACAAGATGGACATATGGCCATGCACAACCCGAAAGGGAGGGTGAATTACGAGCCAAACTCCTGGCAGCAAGACCAATATAATCCCAGGGCGTGTCCTGACACTGGCTTTAAGAGCACGGCCGAACCCATATCTGGGAGTAAGTTGCGCTATCGTTCTGAGACGTTTGCTGACCATTACAGTCAAGCTGCTCAATTTTATCGAAGTCAAACAGAGATTGAACAAATACATATTCAAGATGCATTAACCTTTGAACTCTCCAAGGTGGAAACGTTAGCGATACGCGAACGAATGGTATCGCATTTACTTAATATTGATAAAAAACTGGCCCACACTGTTGCTGAAAAACTGGGTTTACAGGAAATGCCGGCCGCCGCTGAAACTGCGATAAAACCCAACAGCAAACTCAACGTATCCGATGCGCTTAGTATGTTGAAAAATCCACCCAATACGTTTAAAGGACGAAAACTCGGCATTCTTGCCACTGATGATATGGATGAAAGCATCTTCAACACTCTTATCCAGGCCCTCGAAAAAGAAGGCGCCATGTATGAAGTGATTGCGCCAACAGTCAATGGGGTGAAGACAGACCAAGGGACCCATATCAAGGGTGACCAGTTAGTCAACGGCGGCCCGTCGGTACTGTATGATGCGGTTGCCATTGTCGTATCAGAAAAAGGTGCTGAAAAACTAGCGGATATCCCAGAAGCAAAAGATTTTTTAATGGACGCTTTTGCGCATAAAAAGTTTATCGGCTATACCCAGTCTGCTATGCCACTGTTTGCAGAAACCAATCTTAAAGGAAAAATTGATAATGGCTGCATCGAGCTGACCAGCTCCAATGGAAAAGAGTTTACCAAAGAGGTTAGAGCGCTAAGATTTTGGCAGCGATAAACTCCACCAGGGTTAAAAGGTTAAAAGCGCTTCAATGAAGCGCTTTTTTTATTGTTAAGCACGGCCCCCAGTGAAATCAGGATAAGCTTCTAATCCACATTCACTCATATCTACGCCGGCGTATTCCTCTTCTTCACTTACCCTCACCCCAAGCAGCAGTTTAATGGCAAACCAGGTCACCAGACTGACCGCAAAAACCCATATAAAAATGGTAAGTGCGCCAATGATCTGACCGCTCAAACTGACCTCAGTATTGGACACGGGCACGAGCAGTAGCCCTAACAAGCCTACGGTACCGTGTACCGAGATCGCTCCAACAGGGTCATCTATTTTCAATTTATCTAAGTAAACGATACTTAACACCACCAGCACGCCACCGGCAGCACCAAATACGGTAGCCAATAATGGGGTCGGGGTTGATGGTTCAGCCGTAATCGCAACCAACCCAGCCAGGGCTCCGTTTAATGCCATAGTTAAATCGGCTTTGCCAAACATCAGTCTTGCTAAAACCAGAGCGGCTACAGTCCCTCCTGCTGCTGCTGCATTGGTGTTCATAAATACGACAGCCACTGAGTTAGCACTTTCAACGGTGGCGGTAGCCAGTACTGAACCGCCATTAAAACCGAACCAGCCCATCCACAAGATGAACGTACCCAGCGTTGCTAACGGTAAATTGGCGCCAGGAATAGCTACTGCTTTCCCGTCTGCGGTATATTTTCCTTTCCGCGGACCAAGTATAAGTACGCCAGCCAAAGCGGCGGCTGCACCCGCCATATGTACAATGCCGGAACCCGCAAAATCTGAGAACCCTAATTCGGATAAAGTATACAGGCCGAAGACAGCTTCGCCCCCCCAGGTCCAAGACCCTTCAAGCGGGTAAATCAAACCTGTCATCACCACAGCGAAAGTTAAAAAAGCCCACAGTTTCATACGTTCTGCCACCGCGCCCGAGACAATTGACATCGCCGTGGCCACGAACACAACCTGGAAGAAAAAATCTGCTGAAGGCGCGTAAGTAGCTGGTTCCCCCGCCACCCCTGTGACACCGTCGCCCACAATGCCGTTAAGAAATAAACTCCAGTCGCTACCACCATACATGAGGCCGTATCCGCAAATCATATACATGGTGCAGGCAATCGCAAAGAGTGCGATATTTTTGGTTAAAATTTCTGTGGTGTTTTTTGCTCTGACCAAGCCCGCTTCCAGCATCGCGAAACCCGCTGCCATCCACATTACTAAAGCTCCGCATACCAAGAAATAAAAGGTATCCAGCGCATATCCAAGTTCAAATGTTATTTCCATTATTTATTCCCCAACTGATATTTTGCCGAATCTTAAATTGCTTCGTGGTCTGACTCACCGGTACGGATGCGTACCGCATGTTCAAGATCGTAGACAAACACCTTACCGTCTCCGATTTTGCCTGTTTTTGCAGCGGTTACTATCGCTTCAACTAAGCGTTCCACCTGTTCATTTTGAACCGCTATTTCGAGTTTTACTTTGGGCAAAAAATCAACCTGATATTCTGCGCCACGGTAAAGTTCAGTGTGACCTTTCTGGCGTCCGAAACCTTTCACTTCAGTAACGGTTAAACCGTCAATACCGATTTCAGAAATGGCTTCGCGAACATCATCAAGCTTGAATGGCTTAACGATCGCAGTGACTAGTTTCATGGTGTGCTCCGCAATTGACTAATGAATGTTGTTGTTCGTAAAGCAGTCTTTTCAAGAGCTGTACCAAAAAACAAACTTCAGTAGTTACAGATAGTTATTCATTTTTTTCACATATTCAGGCATAATTGACGCACAGGTATGGTGCAGTCGTGCCTATAGGCACCACAATAAGGCATTTAAATAACGGAACTATTTGTCGTGTCTGGCGTCTCTAATTGCACAGAGATAGCAGGTGTTGGTATGGATACGGCAGTTTTTACACCAGATTGGTATACCCCCCAAGCACGACAGCCCAAAAAGAAAGCGCAGCAAAGCTGGTTCTGGTTAGGCTCTTTGCTACTGCACGGTATTTTTCTGGTGCCGGTAATTCTGTTTCAGCGAAGCCATGCTCCTGACCTTCCTACTGCCACAGAGACAATAAAAGCAAGGTTAGTGTTTGCACCAATCAGCAAGAAACAAGCAGAACCTGAATTACTCCCACCCAACGAGACTTCCCTGTTAACCGCACCGGTAAGCCAACCAGCTAACCCACGTCAGGTGAACGCAAATACAGAACAGCAAAGGCCGCACCCAGATACAAGGGAAATCAGGCCATCCACCTTCGATGATCGCCACCCGGATATACCTGAAGCTAAGCTTAATCTGTCGCCAAGCGTTGCGCTGCAAACTCTCCAGTCTAGACGACGCCAAGCCCTGGTAGAAAACGCCGGTCGACAACGCAGGCGCTTGCTTACCTCACCGCAACTTCATGATCCCCACAAAGGAAAGGAAGAAGCTGATTCATCGTTTCAAACTCATAAGATAAATTGTGATAAGGGCGTAAACAATGTAATTGGCTTGCTCAGCGGCCTAACGGGGGGCTCTTTGGAGTGTTCCAATCGTGGCGCGGATATTGAAAGCTTCATCAATAAACACAAGAAGTAGAACGTCAGAGTCAGTATTTAACTTTCAATGTTTATATAAGCTGTTTATGCTAAACAAAATTTTCGAAGGACTTCACTCGTGGCCGCTGCAAACTTACTCACATTATTAGATGATATCGCCGCGCTCTTAGATGATGTGGCAGCTATGTCCAAAGTGGCAGCGAAAAAAACGGCCGGTGTACTTGGGGACGATTTGGCGTTAAATGCCAACCAGGTTAGCGGGGTAAAGCCTGAAAGAGAAATCCCCGTTGTTTGGGCGGTTGCCAAAGGCTCATTTCTAAATAAACTAATTTTAGTGCCCGCTGCGTTGCTGATAAGCGCATTTTTGCCGGTGCTTATCACCGTTTTGTTGGTTATAGGTGGCCTATATTTATGCTATGAAGGCGCAGAAAAAGTCATTCATCGGTTCTTTTTTAAACACGACGACGCCGAACGTGAAAAACGGCTAAAAGCGCTTGCAGATAGTGATATTGATTTGGTCGCGATGGAAAAAGATAAAATTAAAGGTGCAATTCGTACCGACTTTATTCTCTCAGCGGAAATTATTGTGATAGCGTTGGGTGCCGTCCAGCAAGCAGATTTTATAACCCAGGTAGGGGTACTTAGTGCGCTAAGCATTGCTATCACAATCGGTGTTTACGGGTTGGTCGCAGGCATAGTTAAAATGGACGATGCGGGTCTTTATATGCTGCGTAAAGCCGTGAGTGGCGGTTGGAACAGCTTCCAGCGCTTTATTGGCCGTACGTTGTTAATTGCAGCTCCGCTATTAATGAAGTTTCTCGCGATTGTCGGTACCCTTGCTATGTTTTTAGTGGGCGGCGGTATTCTTACTCACAATATCGAATTCGTTCACCATAGCGCACAAATAATGCTTACATGGATGCCGCATTTTAATTTGTTGGTATCTTTAGTGTATGACGCATTGGTCGGATTTATTGCTGGTTGTGGTGTGATGATGCTGGTCGTCTTCATTAAGAAAGTCACAGGTAAATAGCAAGCTAAATCTCATTTTTAAATAGGGTAAAAGTAGCCGCCCTTTTCCTTCTGCCCTACTCTGCTCTGCTCTGCTCTGCTCTGCTCTGCTCTGCATCCATGATGGTCAATTTAGCTAACATACAAAAAATTTTTAACTATTTATTAGCCATCCTCACACAACGCAAAATTCAAAAACTTGCTAATCGAAACAAAAACTCTTACAAAACAACAAATTAATAAATTTTTTCGCTCTGGCACAACTATCGCTATAGATACTGCGACTTAATCAATAACTGCCACGGTGTAATCTTAGTCAGTAAAAGGTTTGAAGCAGTTAATTTATCAATGAAAAAGGAGAAATCAATGAAATCTGTAACCCAAATTCTAACTGCTCTAATGGTTGTTTCTGCCTCTGGTGCCGCGATAGCTAAGCCACAAAGCAACGAAGTACTAAACCAGGTCATCAATTCCGAGCTACAGCAACATGTGGCCTTAACCAGTCAAGAAATCAACACCGATGTGCGTAACGATGTGCTAAATACCAGTTATCAGTTCTCGCCAAAAGTGAGCAAGCAACAAATGGTAGCAAAGGTAACCGTTCGTCAACTTAAAGAAGTTGATTTACGCAAAGATACTGACGCGTAGATTTTAGCATGATTAGCGCAATCGCAATGTTCGGTTTAGTGCTAGCGCCTGTGGCAGCCTATTTGGCCAGTGTAATCATTTTCAACGGCGTACAAGCCATTGTGCGCCGTGTTAATACCAATCCGCATTAGTGTGGTGAAAGTAAGGCTCATGCTAATGCGAATTGGTGTACGTAGTAAATCTCCATCCCGTAGGACCATTACCTTAGGTTAATGGGTAATATTCAGCCCAACCAGTCACGCAGGGCGTAACGTTCTTCACTGAATATTGACCCATTTTCCTGAGGATTTTTTTAGCGTACCTAGCTAACCTCCAAACACTTTTTCCCACCAGGTTTTATTCTTCTTTATAACAGGCTTACCGGCACAATCCTGAGCAGGCGGCGGTAATGCATCCAATATGGCGGGCACACTCATACTGTTTGGGCAGCCTGCCACTGTTACCGCGCCCGAGTGGGCATTAAAGTGAGCAATGCCTAATCCTTTAGGAAGTCGGCGGGACAGGGACTTTGGCTGTTGCATTTTCTGATAATTGATAAATACCGGTAATGCACCACCCGCGCCAGTGAGATTGATAGGCTGGTTGTTATCATTGCCCACCCACACTGTTACGACGTTATTACGATCGAAGCCGGAAAACCAACTGTCACGGAAATCATCGGTGGTACCGGTTTTACCCGCCATATTAATGTTCGGAAACGTTTGCCCTACTCGCTTCGCCGTCCCCTCCTGAGTGACTTTATATAACGCGTAATTCAGCAGATATGTAGCCCCTTCGTCCACCCGCTGCGAGTAGAACTGGGCTTTTTTCCAAAGCATTCGATTATTTGCGCTTACTACTGCGGTGACCGTATGTAAGGGGATGTAACGGCCGGTATTCGATAGCGTCTGATACATCTGATGGGTTTCAAATGGGGTAAGGGCCATGGCGCCCAGGGTCATTGCTGGCACTTTGCGAAATGAGGAAGTCACCCCTAATTGGTTAACCGTGTGCGCAATATTGTTCAATCCCACCTGCATACCTAAATTTACGGTGGGTACATTCAAAGATTGCGTAAGGGCCTGGATTAATGGCACTTGGCCACGAAACTGTTTATCTTCGTTTTGTGGTGACCACATTTTGCCACCCGTACTTTTCAAGGTGATGGGTTTATCTTCCAGCGGTGATGCCAGATTAAACGCAACCGGATCTTCTAACGCAGTTAAATACACAGCCGGCTTGATCAGCGAGCCAATTTGCCTGCGCGCCTCCAGTGCTCGGTTAAACCCTTTAAATTCGGTATCTTTACCCCCAACTATGGCGCGCACTTCGCCACTGCTGATATCTGTTACTAGCATGGCGGCCTGTAAAGCGGCTTTGCGATCCCGTTGTAAACCTTCCAGCGTTTGTTTGACCGCTTTTTCGGCTCGTCGCTGAGCGTAAATATCCAGCGTGGTAAAGACTTTTACACCAGAGTCTCGTAAAGAGGGATCAGCAAGAATATCAGTAAGTTCCCGTCGTACTTTATCCATGAAAGCCGGATGTTTTCCCTTCGCCAGACTATCTCCTGAAGCCAGGCCGATGGGCGAATTAATATAGCGTTTGTAGTCATCCCGATTGAGTTTATTCGCTTCAAAAAGTATCCTCAGGACTAAGTTTCGACGCTCAATCACGCGTTCAGGATAACGACGAGGATTATAATATGAGGGCCCTTTAACCATTGCGACGAGGGTAGCGATTTCAGCGGGATTTAATTCATTGGCTGGGCGATCAAAGTAAAAATAGCTGGCAAGTCCCACTCCATGCACCGCCATTTCCCCATTTTGAGCAAGAAACACCTCATTAAGATAGGCCTGTAAAATATCATCCTTGCTGTAGCGTGCGTCGATTAATAACGCCATTAACGCTTCTTTTGCTTTACGTACCAGAGAACGTTCGCGGGTAAGAAATAAATTTTTAACCAGTTGTTGAGTAAGTGTGCTCCCCCCTTGTACCGTCCGTCCCGCTTTGATGTTGACGATCAGCGCGCGTAAAATGGAAAGGGGAGCTACACCGTGATGCTGGTAAAAGTCTTTATCTTCAACCAGTGTCAACGCGGTAGGCAGTAGGTCAGGCACGGTATCTAAAGTTACCAACATGCGATCTTCCTGGCTGCTACTTACCAGTCGTGTCACCAGCCATGGTTCCAGACGCACGCTACCAACATTCCGTCCGGCGGTAAGATCGGTAATCGAAGTAATACGGTTTTTACGCCAGCTTATTTGCAAATGTCGCAAGCCTTCGTAAGTATCAGCAAAATGAAAGGCGCGACGCTGAATGACCAGGTTATTGCCAGAAAAACGGTACTCGCCACTTGAATCAGGCGAGCTCACATTGCGATAACCGAGCAATTTGAGCTCTTCCAGCACTTCTTTTGGCGTAATTTCCAATTCTTTTTCAAGCACCAGTGGACGGGCAAATATCTGTGCTGGCACTTCCCACTTATTGCCGGAGAAAGTGTGCTTTATCTGTGCATCCAGATAAACCAGGTAGGCGGCGAAAACTACCAGTCCGATAAACAACAATTTGAAAAAAAATCCTCGCCAGCGGCGAGACTTCGATGAGTTTTGCTTTTGCTTTTTAGCCACGCACCCTTCCTAACCTCTAAAGAGGGGGTTGATTCTGCTACCTAAGGAGAAGAATTTCCAGCCCTGATGAATAAAATAATTTGACAAAATAGATTACATGCGTAATCTTTATGCTTACAATTGTAATCTTGTTTGGAGGTAGCGATGGAAATCAGTAATGCAGAGCTTGACGTCATGCAGGTTATCTGGGGGGCACACCCTGCCACATCTGCTGAAGTGGTGGCTCGACTTGATAATAAGCAGTGGCATGAAAAAACCGTTAAAACCTTTTTAAGCAGGCTGGTGAAAAAAGGTGCGCTCACCTATGAAAAGAACGGACGAACTTACCTTTATAGCCCTGCCATTTCTGAACACGATTATCAGCTTAAAGAAAGCCGTTCAATTATCTCCCGTTTGTTTAAGGGCCGTGTTTCACCACTAGTAGCTGGTTTTGCCAAGCAATCAGATCTGACCAAAGAAGACATCGACGATTTGAAGCAAATCATCCAGGATTGGGAGAATAAACATGATTGAATGGCTGTGGCAGCAGGCGCTTGTCAGTTGTTTACTCATCTGCGCTATCTTATTGCTCAAACCCATGATGGTTAAGCACATTGGGGCCGTAGGCTATTATCTGACGTGGGCATTTATTCCTGTCTATTTACTCTTCAGCATTGCTATACCCACCCTTTATTCGCTTGATGCAGACCAGGTAACCTCATACTTAGTCACAGCAAAATCGCAACAACAAATCATTAACTACTCACTTACCCCTCATACGACTTCATTGTTGGTTTGCTGGGGAGGTGGGTTTACTGTGCTTACTGTTTGGATGATACTTTCTCATTGGCGTATGCTTAGGTCGCTTAAATTACCTAATGCTCCTACGGCATCACTCAGTTACAAAAAGAACTCGGTAAACGTTTTCTTATCAAAGAAGGTGTCAGCTCCCTTCATCACGTTAGCCCCACACTACACTATTGTGGTACCACAGCACTTCTCATGTTTAGACCCTCTCGCACGTAAACTGGTCATTCGTCATGAGCTGGTTCATATGGCCAGAGGGGATCTGTGGTGGAACATTTTAGCTATCGGATGCGCATTAGTATTCTGGTTTAATCCGTTAAGCTGGATTGGCTACCGCGAATTCAGGCACGCACAGGAATTATCCTGTGATGCAATCGTGCTTAAATCTCACCGCCCTCAATACCAGGTTCACTACGCAAACACGTTGTTAAAGTTTGCTGCTACACCCTCCCACTCTATGTTAACTAGCTTACCTTACAGCAGTAAGGAGCAACTTAAGGAACGTATTATGAACTTAAAAACCTCGATTAACCGTCCTGGCATCGTAGCAACGATAGCCGTTACCTTACTGTCAATAACTGGTGCGTTACAGGCACTGGAATTGAACAAAGATCATGGCGTCCACAATGAGCCTGTGTATCGAGCCACTCCCGTGTACCCAGCTAAGGCAGTGGAACAAAATATTGAAGGTGCTGTTACCCTGAAGTTCGATATTGAACAAGATGGTTCGGTAAGTGATGTCAAAGTGGTCGGCGCAGAGCCCGCAGGGTTATTTGACCAGGCCGCTCAGGATGCGGTGAATCAATGGCAGTACCAAAAAGGCGCACCAAAGGATGATGTGCTGGTAGAAATTGCATTTGCTCTGGGTGGCGACACGGTAAAGGTGGATGCAGCAAAGCACGAAGTAGTACAAGTGCAAAACAAAAAGTAGGATAAAAAAACATTTTATTTTGTATCACGCTTTGTGACGTCATTGATAATTTGCGGCACAAAGCGCTCTGAAAATCCCGCCACGAAAGACCAGAAAATGAGTTTCGCGATGTCAGCGCCCTGCGCCGGATAGGTAGTGGTTAAAAACGCTACTACGTTCTGAGTGGTAGGCGGAGTATCAAATTCAGGCACATAAAACGCCGGAAATAAGTGCCCCTGTACCAGCCCGGCTAGAAACAAAATATATAACACCAGTGCGAATATGCCGCCGTAAACTGGAATCATTAAAATACTGAACCAGGACTGCGACAAAAGCTGCATCTCCTCAATATCAATGTATTTTAAACGCTGCTGTATGCTGACGAAGCCTCCAATTATACCGCATTCAAACACTAGCCACGACAGCATCAGTCGCTGCTGAAAAACAAATGAAAGTGCAAACAGGATTGTAGTTAAGACAAGCGAAAGAATAGCGAAAATGATGAGTCGCCGTGAGATGACTAACATCATCTTGGTTTCGTTAAGGTCCATCGTTCACGCTCATTTATTAAACGCTATAATTATAGATGGAAAGACCGAGTTTCGGAGTGTAATCGGTTTAATTAATTACCCCATCTCAGCAAATTTAATAATGTCGATTTAATTAGTAAAAATAACAGGAGAACGAGAATGGGCATTGAAAACTATATTGCAACCGCAGAGCCCACCCGCGCAGCTCGTCTCACCGCTATTATACATACAATTCAAACGCTCTATCCCGATGCCGCCGTTACAATGGACTATAAAATGCCCACGTTTAAGAGAGAACAAGGTTGGGTAGCTGTGGCCAATCAAAAAAACTATATTTCTTTTTACACCTGCGCGGCTGAGCATATAGCTAAATTTAAACATCTCTACCCGCAAATTAAGTCAGGTAAAGGCTGCATTAATTTCAAAGATTCTGATGAGATAGATTTGCTCGCACTTGAAGTGGTCATCCACAGTGCACTAAATTAAGTCACTTCACGCTGATATTATATTTGCACCAATTATTATAAATATTTATCGCCACACGTGGCTAAGTTGCGTTAGCATGAAGGCCAGCTAATAACAGGTGGATTTTATGAATCGCATGCTACTGGCAATCAAAGTAGTCGCAATGACTACCGTTGCTTTTTCTTTTTCTTCTTTGGCCACGCCTGAATTCGATGAATGTAAACTAGAACTTCGCGACCAGGCTAAACAGTCTGGGGTCAGCCACGAAGTGGCAGATAAGGTTTTTGATAAGCTCGTTTATCAGCCGCGGGTTATTGAGCTTGATCGCAGCCAGCCTGAATTTGTACAAACCTTTCCAAACTACTTTAGCAAACGTGTGACCGACTGGCGGGTAGAAAAAGGCCGGCAGATGTACGCGGAGCACAAATCTCTACTGGATGCATTGAACAACAAATATGGTGTCCCGCCTCACTACCTAATTGCCTTTTGGGGCCTGGAAACTAATTTTGGCTCGTATAAAGGTAAAATGCCGGTTTTAGATTCATTGGCAACACTAGCCTGTGACCCCAGACGCAGTAAGTTTTTCACGCAGGAGTTGATTACAGCAGTGAAATTACTTGAACGCGAATCACTGGAACAGGACAAAATGGTAGGTTCGTGGGCAGGAGCCATGGGACATACTCAATTTATGCCCTCCGCATACGCACGTTATGCCATCGATGGTGACAATGATGGTCGGGTGGATTTATGGGAGAGTGAGCAAGATGCACTCACTTCTGCAGCAAATTTTCTGGCCGAACTCGGCTGGCAACCCGGCTTTCGGTGGGGCCGGGAAATTCAGCTTCCGGAAAATTTTGATTATGATTTAGCGGGTTATAGCAACCGTCGCACCTTGTCCGAGTGGCAAGAGTTAGGGATCAAGCAGGCCGATGGCAAACCATTGGGTGAAGGTGACGTGCCCGCCTATATTGTGGTGCCGGCGGGTTACAAGGGGCCTGCGTTTATTGCCTATCCCAATTTTCGGGTGATCATGCGCTGGAATAATTCAGAATTTTACGCCATTGCCGTTGGGCATCTGGCAGACCGCATCATCCAGGGCGAAAGGTTAGCGACAGCTTTACCTGAACTGCCGACTTATTCACGTGACGATATTATCGCCTTGCAAACAGCGTTGAATAACGCCGGTTTTGATGTGGGCAAACCTGATGGAATTATCGGCCCGGCAACGCGCAAAGGTATCCGAGCTTTTCAACGTCAACATAAACTCATTGCTGACGGCTTTCCTGGTTTGGAAGTGATGAAAAAAGCCGGCGTCTCCATAGCTAAAAAAGCCAAATCATAACGTAACCAGAGTCACGGTGGTTACGTTGGACAATCTGCAAGCCCTTCCGGCTTACGCCATCGCCGCCTCATTAAGCGAGGCAGTGGAAACCCACAATGCAATTGTGTCTGCGCCTCCGGGCGCGGGCAAATCCACTGTATTGCCACTTGTATTGTTAAACCAGCACTTCCCCGGGCGTATTTTACTGATGCAACCCCGGCGGGTGGTGGTTCGTAGTCTGGCAAATTACTTAGCCTCCTTGTTAAATGAGCCGGTAGGTAAAACAGTGGGCTACCGCATCCGCGGAGAAAGTAAAATCAGCGCGGATACACGCCTGGAAATCATCACCGAGGGGATTCTCGCACGCCGTATACAAAGCGATCCCGAACTGTCGGGCGTTAGCGTCATTATTTTTGACGAATTTCATGAGCGCAGTATTCACAGTGATTTTGGTTTGGCTTTAGCGCTAGAAGTACAGCAGAGCTTAAGAGATGACCTGCGCTTGATTGTAATGTCTGCCACTCTGGATGAACAACGTTTACAGACACTGATGCCCGATGCCGTAAGTTTACGCTCAGAGGGGAAAATGTATCCGGTGGAAGTGCATTATTGCGGACAGACTAAGCCTGAAAACCTTGTTCCCGTTATGGTTGCGACCATCGAACAAGCCTGTGACGAAGTAACCGGCGATGTGCTCGCTTTTTTACCTGGCGCGGGGGCCATCCGCAAAGTAAGACAACAACTGGAAAATAAGCAGATATGTAAAGGTGTAGCAATACACGAGCTGTATGGCGCCCTGGGCAAATCTGCTCAGATGGCAGCGTTAGCGCCTGATCCGACCGGCAAGCAAAAAATTATCCTTGCTACGAATATTGCCGAAACCAGCTTAACGATCGCTAATATAGAAGCGGTGGTGGACTCAGGCTTAGAGAACGTTGCCAGCTATCAACTTGATGGCGGCTTCACGCAGCTTAATCAATACATGATTTCGCAGGCTTCGGCAACCCAGCGTATGGGGCGAGCGGGCCGCTTACGTAAAGGTAAATGTTACCGGCTGTGGGCCAGGGAGCAGCACGATCGTTTGTCAAAACAGGCTACCCCGCAGATTTTACTAGAGGATATCGCGCCATTATTGTTAGAGTCGTTGGCCTGGGGCAGCCAGCTTAACGAAATGGCTCTTTTGGATGTACCCAGTGCTGCGCAGCAAGCGGCAGCGACGGATGTCTTAGACCGTATAGGCGCTATCGACAGCCAGCAGATCACTTCTTACGGCAGGCGTCTTGCGACCTTTCCTTGTCACCCGAGTATCGCGCACATGCTAGTTTGTGCCCGAGACCTCGGCGAGCAAGAGGCTGCCGCCGCAGCGATTATCGCCGCTTTGTATGAAGAGAGCGCTTTGTTCAGGGATCAGATATTGGTATCTGAGATTATTCGCTATCTTGATCCCGCCAGTCGCAGGCGCGTGGAAAAACAGGCGGGACGATATCAGCGGTTGCTATCTGATCGTCCGTTGCCGGCTCCCCATACCTTGCCAGAGGAAAAATATGCTATTGCGATCGCGCTGGCATTTCCGCACCATCTTGCGTTTAAGTCTAGCCAGAACACATTTAAATTGGCTAATGGCAGAGGTGCGCTGATACCTTCAGGTATTATCGAAAACTCCGACTGGTTAGCAGTGCTAAACGCCCAATCGCTCGGAGGCGAGTTGATCATTCGCCAATATCAACCGATATCACAGACGCAAATTAATCAACTTTATCCGGATGCGATTACTATCGAAGAACAGGTATGTTACAACAGTGATAAAAAGCACATGCAGGCAAGGCAGATCCGCCGGTTTGGCGAGATAATACTGGACAGTCAGCCACTTTCAGACATCCCGCGCTCGCAATTTTCCCGAGCGTGGTTATTACATCTGCAAACCTTGCCACCACAACAGTGGCCCTTTGATGAAGCTACATGGCAATGGTGGTATCGCGTAAAGCTGGCCCAGAAGCTGGTATTACGTCAACCCCAGGCCTTTGACACACCTACCCCATGGCCGGTACTGGACAATCCATTTATTGATTTTCCCGAGTCATTTTGGCTGGACAAACTCGCTCCATGTAAAAAATGGGAGCAGGTTGAAAAATTACCCTGGAAGTCTCTTCTCAAGCAGGTGCTGGATTGGCCGCAACAACATGCGCTGGATACCTATCTACCTGAAACCCTCAGTATTCCTTCTAAGCGAGACATTCCTATCAAATACAGTGATACCGGTAGTGCCTGCGTCGCCGTAAAAATGCAGGAAATGTACGGTGAAACACAGCGTATAGTGGTGGCGGACGGAAAATTGCCGGTAACGTTCTCGCTGCTTTCGCCGGCCGGCCGTCCACTTCAGACCACCCAGGACTTAGGCGCATTTTGGCAAGGCAGTTACCGTGACATTCAGAAAGAAATGAAGGGACGTTATCCAAAACATTTCTGGCCTGATGATCCTTCACTAGCCTTGCCCACCACCCGTACAAAAAGGTTCATGAAATAATGGGGTAAACCTGATCAATCCTATTCGCTTCTTCATATAAGATTTCACTAATGCCACGAGGAGAATAGAATGGAAATTCAACGATTCAAAGCCAAGGGGTTAGCCCAACTCTCTTATTTAGTGTCAAGTAAAAATGAAGCTTTTGTGGTCGATCCACAACTGGATTGTGAGCAGTATTTGCAAGCGGCTGCGGAGCAGAATGTCACCATAAAATTTGTAGTAGAAACCCACCGTAACGAAGATTTCATCTCAGGGGCAGCGGTTTTAGGCAGCCAGTTAAATATTCCTGTCTATCATGGTCAACACAGTGATGCACCTATCGAATACGCCGAATCGGTTAAAGACGGTGATACTTTCGATGTGGGCGAACTCAAGCTCACTATTATTGAAACTCCGGGACATACCAAGGACAGCATTTGTATCGCCGTTGCCGATACCAGTATCAGTGACGAAGTAGTGGCTATCTTTACGGGGGATACTCTTTTTGTAAACGATGTCGGTCGAACTGACTTCTATCCCGAAGAAAAAGAGCACATTACCGCCACCCTCTACGAGAGTCTGCAAAAGTTAAATGAACTACCAGGTGAAACCGTGGTGTACCCAGCCCATGGCGCTGGTTCTGTTTGTGGTGGGGGAATGGCTGATAGGGAATTCTCCACACTAGGCTATGAAAAGCGGCATAATCCCAAATGGTCGCTAGCTTCCAAGGAACAATTTGTAAAAGAAAAGCTCGAGGAGACCCATTATTACGCGCCGTATTTTGAAAAAATGGAACGGCTGAATTCAAAAGGTCACTTAGACTGCATCGTACATCGTGATATTCCGGCGCTGAGTGCGCGCGACGTCACTGAGTTTGCCACTCAAATTGAGCAGGGCACGCTACAGGTCATTGATGTAAGAAATAAAGATGCATTTTGTCAAACACATATCCGTGGCAGTTTGTTTTTTGGGGCTGGATTAACCTCAGCTTATGGCGGCTGGTTTTTAGACGATGATACTGAGATTGTTATAGTGGCGCCCGATGCCAACGCCGCCAAACAAAATGCCATCCAGTTAAAACGCATGGGCTATGAGAAAATTCAAGGTTACGTAGTAGACTTGCCCGTACGCACCGGCGATGAAGCGACTGATAAGGGATTAAGTGCGATTGAGGTGATAACCGCGAAGGAGGTGGAACACCGAATAGCACAGGATAGGCAGGCATGGAGTTTATTAGATGTCAGAAAACAGGATGAGCGTGATACCAACGCAATTGAGGGCTCCGACTATATTTATTTAGGCTATTTGCCAGAGAAGTTCGCAGAATTAGATAAAGACCGTCACTATACCTGCTATTGTGGTTCCGGTGTGCGCGCTACCACTGCTGCCAGTTTTCTTGCTCAGCAAGGGGTGAAAGATGTCGATGTTATGGAGGGGTCGATGAAGGCGTGGAAAAAATTGAAAGGATAGAGTCTGATCCGGTATCCTGGAGCAGGCCACGCTTATTCAGGAAACACTATGCGATGCTTTATTGGCTTAGATTTAACTGCTCAACAAAAGCTAGCCCTGCAAAGCTGGCAGCAAAAAGCGCTGCCAGAAATCCGCAGTCGGAATCAGACGCCGTCCGCTAAGCGTCACATTAAAGACGCTATCCGCAATGCGCCTGCTATTCCAGTCGCGGTGCCTGCTGCAAACTACCACATTACCCTGGCGTTTTTAGGCCACCTTTCTTCCAAACAGCAAGAGTCATTGATTATGCGCTTGGACGAGGTGCACGCGCATCCAGTGATGTTACAGCTTAACCGAACAGGCTATTGGCAAAAGCCTAAAATTGTCTTTGTTGCACCTGAGCAGACCCCACCATCTTTAGGCTCATTGCATACCCAAATTAGAAAAGCAGCCAGAGAGGCCGGCATTGAAACCGAAAATCGAGACTACCACCCTCATGTTACGCTAATGAGAAAAGCGCCGCCTTCGTTACCTCCGCCGCTTTTTGCACCCGACATAACTTGTGAGTTCAATGCTTTTCACTTGTTTGAATCGGTCTCTACCCCCAATGGAGTAAGCTATCCCATACGTCGAAGCTGGAAATTGGCGCCGGACCTGAACGTGCGGGAGAAGTTGCGTAGAGGGTTAATTTAACCAGGAAAGATAAGGTAATACCCGTTTACTTGCCTTCCCGTCGATCATTTTGTTGGTGCCGCCTGCCCGAGGTTCTCAATAAATTTAAGGCGGTTTGCCGCTCATTCCTGCACAGTATGGGCTTGATGAAAGCGCGTAGTTTATCAATTTTGAGCTATTCGGCACGATTGCGCGGTAGAAGACGTTTAACTTCTTTGTTGCTTCCCTTAGTATACGTTTCGATATAACGACAATAATGGAAGTACACCATGGGAAAACTTAACACAACACTTACCGCAGCGGCGGTCCTTTTAGCCTTAGGCGCTTGCTCGGAACAAAAACCTGAACAAACTGAGCAAACAGCAGCGGTTGATAAAACAATGAACGAGCAGGCCAAAACATACGACAACATTCTATTAAATGAATACCAAGGCCCGTATGGCGGCGTACCGGCATTCGACAAAATGGAGCTGAAAAATTTAAAGCCTGCCTTAGAAAAAGGCATGGATCTGCAACGTAAAGAGATTGAAGCCATTGCCAACAACCCTGAGCCACCGACTTTCGAAAACACGATTGTCGCTATGGAGCGTGCGGGCAAAGAGCTTGGTAATGTATTTACCTATTACGGCATTTGGAGCGCTAATATGTCCAGCCCTGAATTTCGAGAAATTCAGGCTGAAATGTCGCCGGTATTATCTGCATTTTTTACTGAAATCACTCAAAATGAAAAGCTTTTTGAACGTGTGAAGGCCGTTTATGAAGGGGAAGAATATAAAACTTTGGGTACCGAAGAACAGCGCGTTACCTGGTTAACCTATAATGGTTTTGCCCATAACGGTGCCGCGCTGGATGGCGAGAAAAAACAGCGTTATGCAGAGATTAACAAAGAGTTAGCCTCGCTTTATACGCAGTTTTCTAACAACGTATTGGCAGATGAAGAAGGCTATGTCACCTATATCACTGAAGATCAGCTAGACGGATTGCCTGAAACCTTCATTAAAGGTGCGGCTGCGGCAGCTAAGTCGCGCGGTGAAGAAGGTAAATATGCCATCACCAATACTCGCTCATCCATGGATCCCTTCCTGACTTACTCGACAAACCGTGAGTTACGTGAAAAAGTGTGGCGCACATACTACAACCGTGGTGACAACGGGGATGCGTCAGATAACAATGAAATTATCAAAAAAATCCTTAAACTCCGCCATGAACGGGTGCAGCTTCAGGGTTATGATAATTATGCGCAGTGGCGCTTAGAAGATCGCATGGCAAAGAACCCTGATAATGCCATGGACCTGATGATGAAAGTGTGGCCCGCAGCCATCGCCCGCGTGGAAGAAGAAGTGGCCGACATGCAGAAGATCGCAGACGAAGAAGGCGCTGATATTACTATTAAGCCTTGGGATTATCGCTTTTACGCAGAAAAAGTTCGCCAGGCTAAATACGACCTGGACTCTAACGAAGTAAAACAATACTTACAACTGGACAAATTACGCGAAGCCATGTTTTACGTAGCAGGCCGTTTGTTCAACTTCGAATTCAAAGCGGTAGCGGAAGGTGAAGTGCCGGTCTGGAACGAAGATGTAAAAGTATGGGAAGTGTTAGATAAAGACAGCAAAGAACATGTTGGTCTTTGGTATCTTGACCCGTTCGCCCGTCAGGGGAAACGCTCAGGCGCTTGGGCGACGACATACCGCAGCTACACCACGTTTGATGGTAAGGAGACAGTGCTCTCGTCTAACAACTCAAACTTCGTTAAAGGTGCAGAAGGCGAGCCTACCTTAATCTCTTGGGATGATGCTGAAACCTATTTCCACGAATTTGGTCATGCGCTACATTTCTTATCAGCTGATGTGAAATATCCGACTTCGCATTCCGGTGTACGTGATTACACGGAATTCCAGTCGCAACTGCTAGAACGTTGGTTGACCACCGATGAAGTCATCAACCAATACTTGGTTCATTACGAGACGGGCAAGCCAATTCCACAAGAGCTGGTGAACAAAATCAAAAAAGCGTCAACCTTCAACGAAGGGTTTAAAACCACTGAATACCTGGCGTCAGCCATAATGGATTTGAAATACCATACTACAGATCCTGCCAACATTGATCCTGACAACTTTGAACGCGAAGAGCTAAATAAGCTCAATATGCCAGAAGAAGTTGTCATGCGTCACCGCAGTCCTCACTTCGGTCATGTGTTCTCCGGCGAAGGTTACGCAGCGGCATATTACGGATATATGTGGGCTGAAGTTTTAACCGCAGACGCCTCAGAAGCATTTGCTGAAGCACCCGGTGGATTCTATGATAAAGAAGTCGGCGACAGACTGGTCAAATACTTGTTCTCGGTGCGCAATGCGATGGACCCTGCAGAAGCTTACCGCAAGTTTCGTGGCCGGGATGCCAAGGTCGAGGCGTTAATGCGCGACCGTGGTTTCCCCGTACCAGAAAAAGAAGGCAAATAATCACCTTCACTAAAAAGGCTGCGCTCGCAGCCTTTTTTATTTGTTCATTTTTAGCTAAGCTAATCCCCTTCATACCTTCTCATGACAAAGGCATCAGGCGACCTTTGCGTAATGACACCATTGAGGAACACTGAGTGACAGCAGCATTTAAAGCACTAAGTATAAAGAATAAATTTCTACTTACCTTACTCCTTGCCGTATTGCTATCCTGTTTACTGGTCAGTGTGGTCAGTCAGTTTATAGCCCGAGATTTGGTAAAGAAGGAAGTTGAACAGCAGCTTCTGCCAAGTAAAGTTGGGCAAATTGCTAATCGGGTCGACAAAGAAGTTAGTGTGATGCTTACGGTGGCACACAGCATTGCTACCAACCCCTATATGATTGAATGGTCTGCTGCTGGTGCCGACCGAAATGGCGAACAAAAGCTAGTAAACTATTTAGCCAAGCTAGCCGCTAAAAACCGATTGGCTGCGGCGTCTTTTGTCGATAGAGAGACTTATAACTACTGGAATCAAGACGGTTTTTTAAGAAAACTTAAAAACGATGAATTTGATGGGTGGTTTTTCGCTTATAAAGATAGCGGGAACGTCAGCTCATTAAGTCTGTATAACGAGCCCAACGTAGGTTACCGACTTTATGCCAATTATCAACAACCTGATGGGCGTGGTATGTCTGGTGCCGCCAAGGATGTGGATGAGCTACTGAATATAATGAACAGCGTGCAGCTCGCTGATACGGGCTTCATTTTTCTGATAGATGGTGAAGGCAATATCATTGCGCATCCTGATACCCAGTTACTGGGCACCAGTTCTCTTGCCGATATCAGCGATAACCCCACTCAATCGGCTTTGCTCACCCCGTCTCCTTTTAATCTCACCCAATTAGAAATTGAGGGCGAAAGCCAGCTTATGGCGAGTGCGTATATTCCTTCAGCCAATTGGTATGTAGTCGCCCAAGTGCCAGAAGCTGAATTGTACAGTAAGTTAGCCAAATCAAATTTAATGGTCTTTGTGTGGGCCATCGTTATCGCAATCCTGTTTGCTTTTCTAGGTCGTGTATTAGCTAATAGTATTTCGAGACCAATAGAGGAATTAGCTGATGCCTTTCAAGTGTTAGGCCGCGGAGAGGGAGATTTGAGTACCCGTTTAGCTATTCCTGAACAAAAAGAAACAGCAAGACTGGTGAAGGGGTTTAATAGTTTTATAGGCAGCCTGCATGCCACCATTAATACCGTAGCGATAACGAGCACCCAACTACGCAGTGCGGCACGTGATGTGGCGGAAAAATCTCATCAAACTGAGGAAAATAGTAAGCTTCAGCGGGATCATACGATCCAGGTCGCCACCGCTTTAACGCAAATGGGGTCAACGGTAACACAAGTGGCTCACTCCGCTTCTTCCGCTGCAGACGGAGCAAGCAATGCGACTTCCACTTCTGAACGGGGCCGCGGGCTCACCCACGATGCTGTGAAGTCGATAAGCCGCCTTTCATCGCAAATAGAAGGGGTGGCAAAAGTCATCCAGTCACTCGACGAGCACACCTCCGCGATTGGAGGCATTCTGGATACTATTCGCGGTATTTCTGAGCAGACCAATTTATTAGCGCTTAACGCCGCCATCGAATCGGCCCGCGCAGGTGAACACGGTAGAGGCTTTGCGGTGGTAGCGGATGAAGTGCGCACCCTTGCTCAGCGTGCTGCCAGAGCAACCGATGAAATTCAATTAAAAATCGATATGTTCCAAAAAGACTCCCGTGAAGCGGTTCAGCAAATGACATCGAGTCGAGAGCAGTCAAATCTTGTGGTGCAGTCAGCGAAAGCACTGGATGATATTTTGCAGCAGATAGCTAGCGAAATTGACGGCATTAACGAAATCAATACTCAGGTGGCTACGGCTACCGAACAACAGACGGTGGTAGTTGAAGACATAAATGTCAATATTCATGAAATCAGTGACACTAGCGAAGATACGTTGAAAACAGCTTCTTCGCTGGTTGTGGTTAGTGATAAATTAGATAAATTAGCAAGCGATCTGGCAGCTCAGGTGGATCGCTTTAGGATATAAACCTGATTTACCATCCAGATTTGCTAGTTGGCTTTTATCATGCTGTTTACTAAGCATCGTTTGCCGACAACATACGCAACATTGGAACGCAAAGGCTTTCTGCCATTGGTTTATGTAGCTAAAATTGCCAAAAAAAAACAGCCCTGTTGGGCTGTAAAGAGTGGTTGGGAAACACACTTGATTGGCAAAAAGATCAAAAAACAATTGAGTAATTCATTCGTAGCTGATTGTCATAGGCTTTGTTCCACGACAATCCCAGCGCAGGGTTCTCGGCACTCCATTTTTCTCTTACTGCAGAGAACAGTAAGTGGTGGGTATCGCGAAACCCTTCGGTTCGCATATTGAGTGAAACGGCCTGACTGGTAGGTAAATCGATTGTTTCGGCAAGCGGTATATTAATTTCATGTGCAGAAACTACGCGGTTGCTTATTCCCCAAGCGTAACTGCCCATTTGGTACCATGAAGCTAATTGGTAACCTTTTGAGGATACTTTTTGATTGAGAACACCGTAGTCCTGGCGCCCTTTTTCGTAATGTAAGGTTGCTTCAATTGTCATACGAGGAGAAAGGTGTTGGGCCATCGTTAATTCATATTCGCGCTGCTTATACCCATTAAATCTAAGTTTCTTTTTGGTAAACGTAACCGCAAAGTCATCCGCTCGATTAAGATAGTCAGTGATAGCGTTACCTAAGTCAGAAGAATAAGATGTCGCAGCAAAACATGATGAACCCGCTAGGGCCAGGGCGGTACCACAGATTATTCGATTAACCATTTTCATCTTACCCCCTACTGACCTATTAAGACTTCGCGGCATATCGACAAAAACAGATATGCGATAGCAGATGAACAAATTATATACAGGTAAAGAAGGTTATTGGGTATGTAAAAAGATGCCTATGAATAAGAAGAACGATAAAAAATCACTAAAGTTTTGGCAAGGAGCGCCTTCCACCATGCGTTACTGTCTCGGATCCCTTATGACAATTAGCAATTCGCACTCAGGGCTGATCACTAACCACTTGCCACTGTGCGGACTATCTATTAACGGTTGTAAACTTACTTATAACTGCAGATACACATGGTCATTTGCCGAATCGTTTAGCACCCTCACATTTACAAGGTGATGGGCGCAACTTGAGCAATCGCCTGAAATCGAGGCTAGCGCTATTATTTCGGATATGGCGAACCTAATCTGCTGTGCACTGACATTGATTGGGAGTAAGATGCAGGCAACCGCACAGTGATATGCATGGCGATACTTAGATTTTATCATTTAGATCTGACAGTCATCCAACTTCGGGTTATAAAAGTATGTACCATAAGCAATTTATTTTGCTAAACAATTAACAAACAATAACAGGAACGCACATTGTTTGATCCAATGATCTCTCTGGTTCTAGTGGGCTTATTGTCCATCGCTTGTCAATACTTTGCTTACCGAGTAAGGCTCCCGGCTATTTTGCCTCTTCTTATAATCGGTATCATTGTCGGCCCCGTCTTCGACGTGATCAATGCAGACAGATTATTTGGTGATCTGTTATTCCCTGTGGTCTCACTGTCAGTCGCGATCATTCTATTTGAGGGAGCGTTAACCCTTAAATTTAAGGATATTGCGGGGCATGGCAATATGGTACGCAACCTGTGCTCAGTAGGTGTGGTGGTAACCTGGGGAGTGGCCGCAGTAGCTGCCCATTTAAGTCTGGGAATGTCGTGGCAACTGGCCTTTTTATTCGGTGCAATTGTAACCGTGACCGGCCCCACCGTGATTGTTCCTATGATACGGACCGTGCGCCCCAACACCAATTTAGCCAACATATTACGCTGGGAAGGCATTATCATTGATCCGATAGGCGCATTACTCGCGGTATTGGTATTTGAGTTTATTGTGGCCGCTCAAGGATCAGCGATATCCCATACCTTCTTAATCTTCGGAAAAACTATTGGTATAGGGCTCGTTTTGGGTTGGGCGGGGGGATATTTTCTCGGTATTTCATTACGTAAAAACTGGCTCCCCCATTATTTGCAGAACACCGCGGTATTAACCATTATCTTAGGTGTATTCGCAGCTTCCAACGTAGTGGCGCATGAGTCAGGGCTTCTCGCTGTAACGATCAGCGGTATGGTCTTGGCGAACATGAAAAATGTTAATGTTGAAAGCATACTGGAATTTAAAGAAACCTTAAGTACCTTACTCATTTCCGGCCTGTTTATTTTGTTAGCGACACGCCTGGATTTATCCGCCATAGCAGCCGTGGGAGTGCCAATAATCGTCGTGTTGATTGCGGTAATGTTCGTGGCAAGACCGCTGTCGGTGCTGGCATCCTCCGTAGGAACAGGCTTGAACTGGCGGGAATTGGCGCTAATCAGCTGGATCGCCCCACGCGGAATCGTTGCTGCAGCAGTCAGTGCGTTATTCTCCCTTAAACTTGAAGAAATCGGCTATGAAGGTGCAAGTATTATTGTGCCCATGGTGTTTATGGTGATCATTGCCACTGTCATTATTCAAAGCCTTTCTGCGGCGTATGTGGCAAAATGGCTCAACGTACGCGCTGCGCCGCCCACTGGTTTTTTAATTTTTGGTGGAAGTAAATTTAGTCGCTTACTTGCTAAAGAGATGATGAATCAAAAGATTGGGGTTTGTATAGCTGATACGAACTGGGACGCTATCCGCGAAGCACGAATGATGGATATCCCGGTTTATTTTGGTAATCCTATGTCAGAGCATGCGTCTCGCAATCTGCAAATGGAAACCATCGGTACGGTTCTTATCATGTCGCCCTATAAGCAGCTCAACCCGATGGTTGCTTATCATTTTGAATACACTATCGGAAAGGTAAATGTGTGGGGGCTATCCAATAATGAGCAAGCCGCAAGACCCAGTCATCAGGTGAGTGAACATTACGCTAAGAAGCTTACCTTGTTTGATGAGGGTGTAACCTATGGTTATCTTGCCTCCGCTGTTGCCAGAGGAGCATCCATTAAAACCACCCGCATTACCGATGAGTTTACGTTTACAGATTACATTGAAACCTATGGCGCTCGAGTCACGCCGCTAATCGCGATAGATGACTCCAATCATTATCATACGTTTTTGAATCTTGAAGAAATCGTACCTGAAGCCGGGTGGAAAATAATCAGTCTGATCGAACCTGAACAAGATGACGAAACAGGCCATAAGCATAGCCAGGGGTAAAAATATGAGTCATTTTCTTCGTAGTACACTATTTTTAACGTTGTTTATGGGTGTGGGAGTGGATGCAATGGCATTTGATGTGTACTTAACACGACATTTTGAAAAGCAGTCGCATTCCCAAGATCCAGCTCTAGCGGCTAAAGGACTTAGGCGTGCTAAACAATTGGTTAACCTATTGGAAAATGCGGATATAAAGAAAATCTACAGCACCCAATATCGACGCACTCAGCAAAGCGTAGCGCCCTTGTCACAACAGCTGAAGATTGAGGTAGAGATTTACCCTGCCAATGAATTAGATGCGTTAGCAAAGCGAATCAAAGCAGAGAAAGTGAATGTGTTAGTGGTGGGCCATAGCAACACCATCCCTCCACTGAGGGCTTTACTCGGGGGCAAAGCCAAAGAAATGAGTGAAGAAGAGTTCGGCGAACTATTCAAACTTAAGATCGTCGACGAGCAAGTTACCATGAGTTCGCAGCAAGTGGGTGTAAACGAGTAGCCCCTCTCTAAGAAGGTGCGGTCCTTTTAAAACGCGCGTCAGAGTTCTTTCTGCTGCTGTTTTTTGTTCACTAGATTAAGATGAATGCGTCTTCTTTCGTCATACTGAATACTTTCATTTAATCAGATTAAACGATTGCTCAGTTGGCCTGATTATCTAAAACTCCCTTTATTCCAACCCCACACATCATTTGGCCGATTCCAGGCAAGCGATAGTTGCGTCTACTGCCCCCTGGTTTTTAGTTAATACTGCAAACCCTGCTCGCCCCAACTCATCAGCCTGGGCAGGATGTTCAAGCCAATTCAGGCAATGCCGGCTGATGTCGTTCGCATTATTGACCAGATAGAGGGCACCGTGATCCCGAAGATAATCACAAATTACAGAATTATTATACTGATGCGGCCCCATTAAAATAGGAACAGCGGCTGCGGCAGGTTCGAGTGCATTGTGGCCACCTTTGTCAGCAAGACTTCCCCCTACAAACGCAATCTTGGCAACCTGATATAAATGGTTGAGCTTGCCCATTTCATTGACCAGTAATACCTGCACGTCATCGGTAACATGATGAGCCTCACTGGACAAACGGTATTCAAATGGTGAATCCGCCAATAATTTTTCCACCTCTTTAAACCGCTGTGGGTGTCTGGGTACGATGGCTAATAAGGCGTTGGGATGCGTTTCGATTATTGTGGAAAAGGCGGTTAACAGGACTTTTTCCTCAGGATCATGAGTGCTGCCAGCAACAATAACGGGGCGGTTATTCTGCCGCAATTGCAGAAAGTCAGTCTCGGATAGATTGTCAGAAATAGCCTGATCAAATTTTATATTGTTGGTAAGTGTAAGTTTATCTTCTGGGATCCCTAGTTTCGCATAATGCTCGAAATCACGTTCGCCTTGTGCGCAGACATGCGATAACTTAAACATCATCGGTTCGAATAATGCTGATACTTTTGCATAACGAGAAGCCGAACGCTCCGTCATTCGAGCATTTATGACTACCGCTGAGATACCCTTTTTCCAACAGCAATGAATTAAATTAGGCCATAGCTCCACTTCAGTGATCACCACAAGCTGGGGTTGGAGGCGATTTAACATGGCATTCATCGCAAAAGGTAGGTCCAGAGGCAGATAAAAATGATGAACGCTATCACCAAACAACGTATTGACGCGGGCTGAACCGGTTTCGGTGGTGGTGGTAATGGTAACTGGAATATCAGGGTGCAGTTTTTGCAGCTTTTTTATTACGCACGAGGCAGCCATCACCTCGCCAACGGAGACACAGTGAAACAGATAACCCTGTCGATTCGCTGGAACTGGAACAAATCCTAATCGTTGTAAAAAATTGGAATGATAGGCGTCAATTTGATTCACCCCCCACTTGCGGAACTTCAACCAGAATACGGGAAGCAGCAAGCAAAGTAGCAGAGTATATAGCCAGCGGGCTAACTCTTCGTGCCAGTAGGGCGTATAACGATTGTTCAACTGATGTTCCCTAGGTTGTTTACCTTAACTATAAACCCTCTATTGTAAAGCGATGCGCGCAGCATGCAAAACTAACTGATGCATTGCGCAATCTAATGGGTTTACCCCACTGTGATAAGTAACCAAATTCTTTCACTTAAAAATCACCCTTTTGCTAATGACGCTCCGTATACAGCAACATTAACGTCCAATTCCTGGATTGTCGTATTGTTATGATGAGGTTGCAGCAAATTATATGAAGATCAAAGTGTTGCATGTTGAATTTAATCTGCGACTGTATGGTGGCGGTAAACAAGTATGTTATTTATTACGTAATCTAAATCCGGAATTATTTGAGAACATTTTAGTCTGCCCGGAAGGAAGTGATATCAGCCGCGTTAAATTTATGCACTGTGATACCCACACAATTGAATTTAATGGGAACCTGGATGTGTTTGCTTCAAAGCGCATTCTTGAAGTGATAGAAAAAACCCAGCCAGATATCATTCATATTCATAGTCGCCATGGGGCGGATTGGTGGGGCGGATTTGCTGCCAGTCAATCTCATATCCCCGCTATTTTAACCCGCCGCCTGGAGGAAGCAGAAAACTTGTTGGGACAATTAAAGTATCGGTATTTTGATGCGGTCGTCAGCATTTCTAATGAAGTTTTTCGAAACACAGCGAAGGGCTTAAACGAAGAAACACTGCACCGATTAATCTATCCAGCAGTGGATGTGCAAGAATTTGCCCACCCTGCCGAAGAAGATATGCGTAGCTGGTTGGCACGCGCTTATAAGGTTCCAGCGGCGCATAAAATAATCGCCAGTTTTGCCCAGTTAATTGGTCATAAAGGGCAAGCGGATATCATATTAGCGTTTGAAAAAGTGGTGACAGCCCATGACAATGTCAGCTGTTTACTCTTTGGAGAGGGTAATCAGTACGACTCGTATGAATCACTTATCAAGAAATGTAATTTACAAGACAGAATAAAGCTGTGCGGATTCACATCGGATGTAACGGATTTATTAGCCATTGTTGATATTGTGGTACACCCCGCACATATAGAAGGGCTGGGCTCGATATTGTTGCAGGCAGCCGCCTGTAAAAAGCCTGTAATTGCTTACAATGTGGGTGGCGTATCCGAAATTGTCGAGCACGATAAGACAGGTCTTCTTATTAATATGGCTGACATTGATGGCCTTGCTGATGCGATTATCCTGCTTTTAGATGATGAGAATAAGGCCAGGAAATTAGCTCAAAATGCGTATGGCTGTGTGGTGGAAAAATTTGCAGTTAAGCGGATGATATCAGAATTTGAAGCGTTGTATCGTGATGTTATGGACCGCAAATGCCAGGGTATCCATTCCGAACACACTAAGTAGTGGCGTATGGACGTTAATTAAACAGCGGGATACTAATGTATCCCGCGTAAGTTTGTCTTGAGATAACTAGAACGTTAACTGCAGGCCTGCTTTATAGAAGCGGCCAAGTGGGTCATAGTTGCTAGGGAAGGTATTACCTGAGTTAGAACTGGTATCACCAATATCATTCCCTAATACCGGTGGATCTTTGTCAAACAGATTATCCACACCTAAGGTGAATTTGACATTATCTGTAACCTGATAACTTGCATACAGGTCAAAGTAGTCATAGCTGTCAATCTGTCTAAACTCGGCAAATCTCAAGGCGGCTTCGGTGGGTTCAACATCGACCGAATCTATGTGACGCCATAGTAGCGAAACAGTGAAATCCTCGTAGCTCCAGGTGGTACGTTGAATCCAACGCAGATCAGACAAGGGATCACAGCTTGTTCCGTAGTATCCTTTACAGTCAAGCACGGGCACTGAAGTCGAACTTTGTGATTCTTGAGTCAGATACTTGTTAATGGTAGCTGAAACTTCAAGATTACCCATATCTCCCAGATCGAAGTCCGTATCAATGGTGATTTCCACCCCTTCTGCCTGCAGACTTTTCAGGTTGGTAGTAAACAACTGAACACCAGCAGATGACCCGGTCAAATCCCCCCCAACGCGAATGATTTTGGCACATTCACTGGTATTTCCTTCAACATAACATTGATCAAGGATTTCTTGGGCAGAGAATTCACCGATAATATCCTCAATGAAGATATCATAGTAATCAACTGACAAGGTGAAGTCGTTGGCAAAGGAAACGTCAGGTGTCCACACTAAACCAGCAGTGAAGGTCTCAGCTTTCTCAGGTCCGGGAGGGGTCTGCGGATTGCTTCCTTGGAAAATGTTGATTTGTCCCGAAATAATATCCGGTACGACACCCACTTGGGCATCACGCATGCCAGTGGAAATACATAGTTGACGTAAACTTTCGCTGATGTTGCCAGCGTTGGCGGATGAACAGGGATCCTGGGTAGCATTGTCAAGCCCGGTAGTAACGGGTGAAAACAGCTCACCTATATTAGGAGCTCGGTTTGCTCTTTGCTCCATTACTCGTAACAGTAATGGTTCAATCGGACGCCAGTTAAAGCCCAGTTTCCATGAATCCGTACTACCCACCGTATCATAGTCTGATGTACGATAACCAAACTCAACATCCATTGAATAGGCAAAGGGTTGGCCGTCAAATACAGGTAGCAAACCTTCGAAGAAGAATTCATCGACTTTGTAACTACCACTGATAGGCAACAGATTACCCCCTGCACCGCCCTGACAACTGGCTGGAGCAAGTTTCAGACATTCGTCAGGCTCTAGCAGCCCACTTTCTGTACGATGCTCATAACCTACACTAACGGTAAGTGGCATGCCAGCCCATGGGATCTCCACGAATTCTATTGGACCATCAACAATAAACTGAATAATTTCCTGTTCATATTTTTGTTGCTGCAGCGCAATAGCTTTGGCATAAGCAGCCATGTCATCTGTAATGGTTCCGAAGCCCCCAAACAGGTCAATAGGTACGCAGTTACCACCGACTGCACAGGTCACCCCATCACGGGTATCCAGCGCATTTTGGATGTTGGTGAGGTTAGTATAACCATCTCTAACGGTAGTTCGGTTCGCTTCACCGTACTGGTAAGAAAAATCGTACATCCACTCATCGGTGATCGCTCCCCTCACACCTGTGACAATTTGCCATATATCGGAGTCGTAACGTTCCGAACGCGTACCCAGTTCCAAGGTACGGCGACGAAGTCTGACTTCAAGCGAATCTTCCTCATCCACGATACCGTTACCATTTACATCGTTCCAGCTTCCACCATCAAGCAATGAGCCATCTGCGATCGCCGCATTGGCGCCATCAATGATAAACCCTCTGGCTTGATTTGATATAAGCGGATTGTAAAGAGGTAACGTAAATTGCGCGCCAAATGTGCCAGATGGCGCTACCTGTTGAATGACGGTGGTGTTGGTGTAGTTAAATGACGTATACACTTCTGCATAGTCATTGATTTCATAGTGCGCCAAAGCTGTCGCACTGTAGCGTTCAGCTGGTGTTTGATAATAGTTGAAAGGATTAAAGTTAAATAAACTACAGTTATCACCCAGTGAGCCGTCTTCTCTAAATTGACCTGCCACCCCAGTACCGATTAATTCAAATCGAGTAGGGATTGCGGTAGTAGATCCGGAACCGGAGAGATCCACGACGTTCGGTCCCTGACAGCCTTGTGGGGGTAAGGTCGCTTCCTGGCCAGCACGAAATTCATCCAGACCGGAGCCTGTGTTGGAGTTAATACCGAATTGACCCAAAGGTCTGTCCCCTAACAGGACTGGCTTTCGTTCCATCCATGAAACAGACGCAACCGCATTGCCTCTTCCATCGGCCAGGTCTGAACCCACAGTGAGCGCGATATTACTTTGTTCGCCATCGTCTTCATCACTGCGTTGGTGATTCACATCCACCTGTACGCCTTCAAAGTTGTTTTTCAGCACCACGTTAACCGCACCGGCTATGGCATCAGAACCATACACAGCCGATGCACCGCCCGTTACCACATCGACACGGTCAATTAATGCAGTCGGGATATTCGCTGTATCGACCTGCCCATTAAAGTTAAATGGCACCATTCTTCTACCGTTTAACAATACCAGCGTACGCTCAGCTCCTAAGCCCCTTAAGTCTACGGTGGCAGCGCCGGCAGTACCGTTGTTAACGTTCCCCCCGTCGGCGGGTATAGTAGAGGGTAAAGAACGCACTATTCTCTCAAATTCGGGTTGCTGTAAATAACCTACTTCTTCAGCACCGAGAGAAAAGATTGGACTGGTGGACTCCACACCAGGTGATCGGATACGACTACCTGTTATAGCAATGACTTCTACACTACTGGTATCAGGTGTCGCTTCATCATCAGTTTCCGCGTTTGTATCTTGTGCCAATGCTTGTAATGGCACAGCAACATTAATTACCGCGCCAAATAGCAAAGCACGACGAACAGACGCACTTAGTTTGTTACGTGTAAACATATTTCCCCCTTCGGAACCCATCGACATGGGCAGAAGTATTTTTGCTTTTATAAATGACTAATTAAGCCAAAAACTTCAATGGCCAACCGACAGCACAGGGCTATCTAATATTAAACTAATTGATAGGGGCTATATCACCAGTAGTATTACTCGGATGGGGGGAACCAAGGGATAGAAAGATAATTTTCGTGGTTGAGTGGGTACGCAGGCTTTCACCACTTTAAAGAATGGTGACCATATGTAAAGTATGACAACCTGCAAACCGAAAAAGTTCTCATAAAATCGGTATTTTTTAAGAAACGTTATCTTCTGTGGCATGCCAGTAAAAGAAAAGAAAAGCAACTCCGAGAAGATGGATGAGCCCATCCTACCGTTTACCTCAAATTTATTACCATCTGTCCATTAATTTGGATAATTCGCCCCTTTCAGATATGGTTAATATAAGCACTCTTGCGAAATGTCTAAATAGATGAAAACTAATTTCACACGCTATTTTTGGGCTGTAAATGTCTTTGTATGGTTATCCATACATTTGATCCTCTCGTTGATCCAGCACAACGCTTTAACCTATACATCTAACCCAGTCGAATTTAGCACGGTTTGGTTGAAACTCAGCCCCTGGCTCGGCAACTGGATCTGGATGACCGCGGCCATTTTTCTGATTGTCAGGTACAACGTCTATCCATCAAAGCTTAAGCGCTTAGCTATCCATGCGGCAGGATTTTTGTTATTGCTGCCGTTATATTGGATAACATGTGTCACCATGCGCACGCTGATTGACGGTAAAAGTCTGAGCGTTGTTCCTGAGGCATTTTGGCGAGCTTTTACAAATTCTGCATTTTTGGATGCGAGCATTTATTTTGCAGTATTGGGCTTAGCACTGGGCATCCGATTCTACCAACATGCGCTAAACAAACAGCTGGAACTAAAGCACGTTAACGATCTGTTGATTAAAGAACAGTTGAAAACGCTACGCTCTCAACTTAATCCTCACTTTATCTTCAACACGCTTAATACTATCGTGAGCCTGGTTAGACTCAAGCGCGATGGTGAAGCGGTTATAGCATTAACTGAATTAAGTCAGATGTTGCGTAAAATCTTGGAGAATAAAAATACCTCGGAAGCCAGCGTTAAAGACGAAATGATTTTCATCAATAGCTATCTGGCCATTCAAAAGATGCGGTTTTCAGATAAGTTAAATACTACTGTTGAGGTAGCAGAGAATTGTCTGGACATTGTGATCCCGAATATGTTGCTGCACCCGTTAGTCGAAAACGCGATTCAACATGGCTCCCAACTACAGCGAACGGTCAATGACTTTCACATGTCAGTAGCTAAAAACGACGGCATGCTGGTAGTTACAATGACCAATAACGTAGGTGAATGCGATGAAGCTAAAGGTTTTGGCATTGGGTTGGGTAATACCCGAGAAATTTTGAATAGACTGTACACGCATTTTCAGTTAGAAATAAAAGAGAAGTACAAAGGAACAGTAGAAACGGTTCTAGCGATTCCAATAGGAGGGAACAATGCATAATGTATTGGTCGTAGACGATGAAATTTTAGCCCGCGAAACGGTAAAAGTATTATTAGCCCACGACAAAGACATTGGGATTATCTGGGAAGCTGATGACGCCCAAAGTGCACTAGAGATCTCGCACGCAAAGTCGCCTGACATCGTCATTCTCGACATCGAAATGCCGGGTCTTTCGGGGATAGAGTTGGCGAAAAAGCTGCCTTTACACTGTGTGATCGTGTTTGCGTCTGCATTTAGCGAGTTCGCTTTACCCGCATTTGAAGTTAACGCCATCGACTATTTACTCAAACCGTTTAGCGATGAGCGCTTTTTTGAATCTATAGCCCGCGCAAAAGAGCGACTAGCAGCCCTTCATGAACCGCAGAGTTCAGCTCTTTCAAGCGCAGTTCTCGAGTTTATCGAACAACACCAGAATACGTACAAAAAACGCATCATCATTAAAGATCCGGGCAGAATACGGTTCGTTGATATTGATCAAATAGCCTTCATCACTGGGGCGGGAAATTACGCGGAACTACATATGCTAGACGGCAGTCATTTCCTGCACCGCGAAACACTTTCCAACTTAGAGCATCAACTTAACCCTAAAGATTTTGTGCGCATTCATCGCTCCTCTATTGTCAGACGAGACTGTATTGCCGAGTTACGGCCTAACGAAAAAGGGGACTATGCGGTGATTCTCGATTCGGGTGAAAAGCTGACCATGTCCCGAAGAAATCGCGATAAAATTAACGAGTTGACGCATTAATACCAACTCGCAGACAATAAAAAAGGTCGCTAATGCGACCTTTTTTATTTCTGTACTAAAACGAAGCGAATTAAACGCCTGCTTTAGCTACAACGTCTACTAACGTCCAAGTTTTGTTCTTGGAAAGAGGACGACACTCACGTACGGTTACCGTATCGCCTTCGTTACACACGTTGTTTTCATCATGGGCGTGAAGTTTAGTTGAACGCTTGATGAACTTCCCATAGATAGGGTGTTTTACAAAACGCTCTACAACAACAGTAATGGTTTTATCCATTTTGTTGCTAACCACACGACCTTGTACTGTACGAACTTTTTGCTCAGTCATTACGCATCAGCCTTTTGTGTCAGAATGGTTTTAACACGCGCGATGTTACGACGCACTTTCTTCAACTGGTCGGTTTTTTCAAGCTGACCGGTTGTGTGTTGCATGCGCAAATTGAACTGCTCGCGTAGCAGGTTTAACAACTCTGCGTTCAGCTCTTCTACGCTTTTGTCTTTCAGTTCAGTCGCTTTCATTACATCACCGTCCGAGTTACAAAGGTTGTCTTAAATGGCAGTTTTGCCGCTGCCAATTCAAACGCTTCGCGTGCAAGAGCTTCAGGAACACCTTCCATCTCATAAAGTACACGTCCAGGTTGAATCTGGCATACCCAGTACTCAACGTTACCTTTACCTTTACCTTGACGCACTTCAAGAGGCTTCTCAGTAATTGGCTTGTCAGGGAAAACTCGAATCCAAATTTTACCTTGACGCTTAACGTGACGAGTCATAGCACGACGCGCTGCTTCGATTTGACGCGCTGTCATGCGACCGCGGCCAACTGCTTTCAGGCCATATGTACCGAAGCTTACCTTGCTGCCAGCAATGGCAAGACCACGGTTACGACCTTTATGCTGTTTACGAAATTTCGTACGCTTTGGTTGTAACATGATTAGCCCTCTCGCTTAGCGCTGCGGCCTTTCTTCTTAGGTTGAGCAGGTGGAGCCTGTTCTTGAGTAGTAGGCAAACCGCCTAGTACTTCACCTTTGAAGATCCATACTTTAACGCCGATGATACCGTAGGTAGTTGACGCTTCAGAGGTAGCGTAATCAATGTCTGCACGGAATGTGTGCAGTGGTACGCGACCTTCACGATACCATTCAGTACGGGCAATTTCTGCACCGCCTAAACGACCGCTAACTTCAACTTTGATACCCTTAGCACCAAGACGCATTGCATTTTGTACCGCGCGCTTCATGGCACGACGGAACATGACGCGACGCTCTAGCTGGCTTGAAATGCTGTCAGCTACTAACTGACCATCAAGCTCTGGCTTGCGTACTTCAGCAATGTTGATCTGAGCAGGCACACCGGCCAACTTAGATACATGGTTACGCAGCTTTTCTACGTCTTCACCTTTCTTACCGATAACAACACCTGGGCGAGCAGTGTGAATGGTCACACGGATGCTCTTGGCAGGACGCTCGATCACGATTTTAGAAAGTGAAGCGTTTTTCAATTGTTTAGTCAGATACTGACGTACCTGATGATCGTTATACAGGTTGTCTGCATAATCTGAGGTATTAGCGTACCAGGTAGAAGTCCATGGTTTGCTGATACCCAGGCGTATACCTGTAGGATGTACCTTCTGTCCCATTATCTACTCCTAGTTATCCGCTACAACCACAGTGATGTGACTGCTACGCTTAAAGATACGATCAGCACGGCCTTTGGCACGTGGCTTGATACGCTTCATTGTTGGGCCTTCATCTACAAAGATTTTGGCAACGCGAAGCTCGTCGATGTCAGCACCTTCGTTATGCTCTGCGTTAGCAATAGCAGACTCAAGTACTTTCTTAACTAATGCTGCGCTTTTCTTCGGGCTGTACGTCAAAAGCTCAAGTGCTTTTTCAACGTGCATTCCGCGAACCTGATCCGCAACCAAACGTGCTTTTTGAGCTGACGTACGGGCGAAACGATGTTTAGCTAATGCTTCCATTTTCTTTCCCCTTAACGTTTAGCTTTCTTATCCGCGACATGGCCGCGGTAAGTGCGCGTTGGCGCAAATTCGCCCAACTTATGGCCTACCATTTCGTCACTGACTAATACAGGAACGTGCTGGCGACCGTTATGGACCGCAATGGTCAACCCAATCATATCTGGGATGATCATGGAACGACGAGACCAAGTTTTAATTGGTTTACGATCGTTCTTTTCCACTGCAGCCTCTACCTTCTTCAGCAAGTGAAGGTCAATAAATGGACCCTTCTTGAGAGAACGTGGCATGGTGAATCCTCGCTATTACTTGTTACGACGACGTACGATAAGCTTATCAGTACGCTTGTTGCTTCGGGTCTTCTTACCTTTAGTAGGAGTACCCCAAGGTGATACTGGGTGACGGCCACCAGATGTACGTCCTTCACCACCACCGTGTGGATGGTCTACCGGGTTCATGGCAACACCACGAACGGTAGGACGGACACCGCGCCAACGGGTTGCACCCGCTTTACCCAATGAGCGTAGCATATGCTCTGCATTACCGACTTCACCAATAGTGGCACGACAATCAGACAATACTTTACGCATTTCGCCAGAACGTAGACGTAACGTAACATAGTTACCTTCACGTGCCAGAATCTGAGCGTAGGCACCAGCAGAACGAGCAATTTGCGCGCCCTTACCAGGCTTCATTTCAATCGCGTGTACAGTGGTACCTACAGGCATGTTACGCATTGGCATAGCGTTACCCGCTTTAATTGCCGCGTCAGCACCAGACTGAACTGCATCACCAGCCTGAATACCTTTAGGAGCCAAAATGTAACGACGCTCACCATCTGCATAAAGCACAAGTGCAATATTAGCAGAACGGTTTGGATCGTATTCTAAACGCTCAACTTTGGCAGGAATGCCATCTTTGTTACGTTTAAAATCAATGATACGGTAATGTTGCTTATGACCACCACCGATATGACGTGTTGTAATACGACCATTGTTGTTACGACCGCCAGATTTGCTGTTCTTTTCCAGCAAAGGTGCATAAGGCGCGCCTTTATGTAGATCTGGGTTAACAACCTGAACTACGTGACGACGACCGGCAGAAGTTGGCTTAGCTTTCATTAATGGCATTTCTAATCCCCTTCTTACTCAGCGCCACCGACAAAGTCGATGTCCTGACCTTCTTTAAGCACTACGTAGGCTTTTTTCCAGTCGCTGCGTTTACCGAAAGACATACCGTGACGCTTGGTTTTACCTTTCACGTTCACCGTACGAACACCAGCAACTTCAACTTCAAACAGTTTTTCAACTGCTGCTTTGATTTCTGCTTTGTTCGCGTCTTTAGCTACTTTGAATACAACTGTGTTGTTCGTTTCTGCAGTAAGAGTTGTCTTTTCAGAAACGTGAGGCGCTCTTAGCACCTTCAGTAGACGTTCTTCATTCATGCTAACGCCTCCTCAAGTTGTTTCACTGCGTCAGCAGTGATAAGCACTTTTTCAAATGCAATCAAGCTAACTGGGTCGATGCCTGCTACGTCGCGTACGTCAACCTTATAAAGGTTACGAGCAGACAAGAACAAGTTCTCATCAACGTCAGCAGTTACGATTAACACATCGTTTAACTCAAGGTCGTTTAGCTTAGCAACCAAATCTTTCGTTTTGGGCGCATCAACAGCAAACTTCTCAACTACAACCAAACGCTCCTGACGAACTAATTCAGACAGGATGCTTTTGATCGCACCACGATACATTTTCTTGTTAACTTTTTGTTCGAAGTTACGCGGCTTGGCTGCGAATGCACGGCCACCACCAACCCAGATCGGGCTGCGGATTGTACCAGCACGAGCACGGCCAGTACCTTTTTGACGCCATGGCTTCTTACCACCACCGTTTACTTCTGCGCGCGTTTTTTGCGCTTTAGTACCTTGGCGAGCACCTGCACCGTAAGCAACGACAACTTGGTGTACCAAAGCTTCGTTGAATTCACGTCCAAAGGTCGCTTCGGATACTTCAAGAGCGCTTTGCGCATCTTTCAATGTTAATTCCATCAGTTCACTCCCCAGACGTTAGGCTTTTACAGCTGGCTTAACGATTACGTCGCCGCCTGTTGCGCCAGGTATGGCACCTTTAACCAGGATAAGGCTATTCTCAACGTCAACACGTACCACTTCCAAAGATTGGGTAGTCACTTGCTTGTTACCAAGCTGACCAGCCATTTTCTTACCTTTGAAAACTTTACCTGGTGATTGGTTTTGACCAATTGAACCAGGCGCACGGTGAGAAAGAGAGTTACCGTGAGTCATACGTTGAGAAGAGAAATTCCAACGTTTGATTGCACCGGCAAAACCTTTACCTTTTGACGTACCCGTTACGTCGATTTTTTTAGTGTCGTTAAAAATTTCAACAGTGATTTCACTGCCTACTTTAATATCGCCACCTTCGTTGTCTTCAAGACGGAATTCCCACAGACCACGACCGGCATCAACACCCGCTTTGCTGAAATGACCAGCAGCAGCTTTGTTAACACGGTTCGCTTTCTTGGTTCCAGCAGTAACCTGAAGAGCGCGATAACCGTCAGATTCCTCAGTACGAAGCTGAGTAACACGGTTTGGGGTCGCTTCAATAACAGTCACAGGGATAGACGTACCATCTTCAGTGAAGATGCGAGTCATGCCCACTTTACGACCGACTAGACCAATCGCCATTGTTATAACCCTCTCTTGTTAGCCCAGGCTGATTTGAACATCAACGCCGGCAGCCAAGTCCAAACGCATCAATGCGTCAACTGTTTTATCAGTTGGCTCAATGATGTCTACCAAACGCTTGTGAGTGCGGATTTCATATTGGTCACGCGCGTCTTTGTTAACGTGCGGAGAAATCAGAACTGTGTAGCGTTCTTTGCGAGTAGGCAGAGGAATTGGACCGCTGACCTGAGCACCAGTACGTTTCGCCGTTTCAACGATTTCAGCCGTAGACTGATCGATCAACTTGTGATCAAACGCTTTCAAACGAATACGAATTCTTTGATTTGGCATCGATTAAGCTCCAATCGAAAGAACAAAAAAATTCACCCTTTCCCTCCCGTATATATTGTGGAAGAAAGGATGTGCGTAAACCGATGGTTCCCAATTGGAACCCTGTTCTTTTTCTAGCACGCCGTGAAAGATTCGCGTGAACGCTTGTCTATCACACTGGCAACCACCCTAAAAGCAGTGAGGTCGCGGCTAAAAACCGTGCCCTAATTGGGCAAGTGGGCGCGAATTATACAGACTAGCACTTAATTTGCAAGCCTTAATGTAAATATATGTTTTTGACTAGATGAGCAGTTCGACAGATCTGTAGCATTAAACGATTTTGACGTTATTGTTAAACATGTAGACGAACGTGGCGATTAAAAAGTAGGATAGTCTCAATATGAGTGTTTATTAAATGACTGGCCCCCTTCTAGGTAAACTACTTAAATTAATATACCTTTAGACCAGTTACACTGAGAAAAGAATTATACCTATGTTAGAAAACACAGGCCATCAACAAAGCCTCGATACCATCAATTCGATTCTAGCGAGTCATTCATCTTTGATGGATGCGTACCAGCAGTTAGAGCCTGTTATTCTCAAGTTGTTCGGTGCGCAAAGAATGAGTATTTTTCAGCGCCGTCGCCAGCATCAGGATCTTGTGGCCCGTTTTAAAACGGGTAAAGAGACGCTTGAAATCAAGGTGCCTATCAGTCCGCTTTCTATTGCCGGGTATGTCGCTCTTGCTCAACTGCCGCTGATTATCGCTGATCCCTATGATGCGCAAGAATTAGCTCAAATTCATCCACGCCTTCGCTTTGCCGATAAGTTTGATAAATCCAGCGATTTTAAAACCACAAATATTCTTTGCGTGCCCATTTTAAATGCGGGCGTGATGATGGGTGTGATGCAAATCATTAATAAACAATCCGGATCTTTTGACGATGCAGATCTGGAGCTCGCCAAACAAGTGGCAGAAATCATCGGCAATAAATTTCGCTATGAGCTTGGCGGAACTAACCATCCCTTTGACTTGTTGCTTCATCAGCAGGTGATTAATGAGAAAGCCCTCAAAGATGTGTTAGAAACGTCTCAGGATTATCGCCATGTTATCCAGCGACTCATTTCTGAACATCGAATTCCTGAAGATAAAATTGGCAATTCACTTTCCATACACTACCAGGTGCCGTACGTTCCGTTTGTGCCCGAGAAATTCCACCTATTTGAAAGCAACAGTAAGCTGAACCTTTCTTATTTAAAGCGTAATTTCGTCGCTGTGATTGCTGACGTTAAGGACAAGCCCATAATTTTAATGGCAGAACCGAACAATGCCGCGCTGATTATGGAAATTGAAAGTGCCATGGGTATCGACAGTTACGATATTGCTGTTGGGTTACCTAACCATATCATGCAGTATCTGGGTGAAAATACCGGAGGTGGCGCACCTGGTGAAATGAGCGAAATCTTAGACGAGATTGGCACGTCTGCTGAAGAAGCGGAAGAATCACACGATGAGCTTTCTGATGATGCGCCTGCCGTGGTCAGGTTAGTAAGTAGAATTCTGCACGACGCCAAACGACTTAACGCTTCAGATATCCATATTGACCCAGAAAAGAACGGCCCTACCCGCGTGCGCATGAGAATTGACGGGGTATGCCGCGACATGAACCAGGTACCTAATTCACATCATAGTGCTGTGATTGCGCGCATCAAAATTATGTCAAACCTGAATATTGCTGAAAAACGCGTACCACAAGATGGAAAGCTGGCATTCAGAATGGGCGGCCAGTTAGTTGAAGTGCGGGTGGCGACCATTCCCACCGTAGCCGGCGAAGGGGTGGTAATGCGTATTCTGGCCTCGGGTGGTGCGATGCCAATCGACAAGATGAACCTTGCCGAAAACAATATGGTAAGACTTAAAACCATGATTCAAAAACCGCATGGTATTTTATTAGTTGTTGGGCCGACGGGTTCAGGTAAAACGACTACCCTGCATGCTGTATTAGGTTATTTAAACACACCCGAGAAAAAAATCTGGACCGCAGAAGATCCGGTGGAAATTACCCAGGCAGGGCTACAACAAGTTCAGGTGAGCCCCAAGATTGGCTTCACTTTTGCTAATGCCCTACGGGCGTTCTTACGAGCTGACCCAGACATCATTCTTATTGGTGAAATGCGGGATAAAGAAACGGCTCACGCAGGGATTGAAGCGTCGCTCACAGGTCACTTGGTGCTTTCAACCCTTCACACCAACTCTGCACCAGAAACTATAACCCGTCTGCTTGATCTAGGGCTGGACCCGGTGAACTTTTCAGACGCCTGTGTGGGTATTTTAGCTCAGCGTCTGATTCGTACCTTGTGTAAAAAGTGTAAAGAAAAATACCAGGCAACTGATGATGATATAGCATTCATCGAGCGCCAGTATGGGAAAGCGTATCTTGATGAGCTGGGTCTGAACAGACCATTGGAAATATACCGAGCTAAAGGTTGTGATGAATGCGGGGATACCGGATACAAAGGGCGAACCGGTGTCCATGAATTGCTAGGAATGACGCCTGAACTGCGTTCGTTGGTGTATAAAGAAGCCAGTGTTTCTGAGATGAAAAAACAGGCAATGGATGATGGCATGCGTACGTTAGTGCAAGATGCTATTTATAAAGTCATTAAAGGCGATACGGATTTGGCACAGGTACAGATTGTAGGTGGGGGCGACTAAAAGCCCTCGCCACTTTTCATTAATTTGAGGGTGCCAAACACGGAGGCAGTTTTGTAGCCCAGGTTCTTATCACCCTTAACCGGCCGTATGTCATGCGAACCCATGAAATGTTCGCGGGTTTCACTACCATCGTTGTCGCAATACGCCAACATAAAACCCAGTGTTTTGCCAGCGGCGAGTCTGACAGGCTCGCCTGGCTCCGTAATAGTAAAGGTATCAGGGAACACCTTAATTTTCGCTTCCCATACAAGGTGATAAGGGGGAATGCTGCTTCTTCTCCAGGCAGATTCAATATGCTCATTAAGCATTACCGGTTTTCCATCTTCGCCAATGTCCACCACGCTTCCATCAAGTGCAAGGTGGTAGGCGAACGCATTGTAACTACGAAGATGTTCTCCTCCTGAGGCATCTTCATCAATAAAAATTTCCAAACAGTCATCATCCCAGTAATTTACCAATGGGTCGGGGTGACGGTCATAAACAACATCATCGACAATTTCAGCTATCAGAAACAACGCCTCTTCATTCCAGGCAAGTTTAAAGCGTCCCCAAAAATCATCTTTCGTTGGCACAGTGCCAGTGATGTGGTGATTGAGGGAGTGCCAGGGACTAATTTCCCACACTGCCTCATCTGCCACACCGTCAATAACCACTGAGTCAGCTGTATACTGGTTACCTAATGCTTTGACATACATAGGTAAAAAAATAAATACCAAAAAAGGTGTAAAGTATCTCACTATTTGTCCGATAAAGGTTGTACAGGGTTTGATTGTTTGTTAAGGCAATTAAAACTACGGTGCGTAAAAATTACACAACATCGCGTTTAACAGTCTTTCTACGCGACACACCAACATTTCATATCATAATAAAAGCAAAAAATATTGCTGTATATCTGTCTGACAAGGGAACGCATCCTGTGGACAGATCATTAATTGTTAGGGGAACAAAGCGTAGGGTCTTGGTACAAATTATGCACTAATTTGTATTGAGACAGGTATGAGGCTTAGCAATTAACTCGCAATTGCGGGAGAGGAAGTGATTATGACAATCAATCGTCTACCTTCAAATGCGATTGAGGAAGTACGGGCAATCGCAAATGAGACACGACCACGTCAGGTGGCAGCACAGACTACGTTTACTGAAGACGATGCTGAAGCGGTAAATATTGCTTTGCGCCAACGCTTGGACAGTTTACGTGAACGCCAGTTACAGCGTCAGAGCGAGCTGGAAGCGTTACGTCGCGACCAACAGACAGCGCTTGAGGTACAACAACGTGAAACACGTCAGTTAACACGCTCGCAACAAGGTGAACAACAGCAACAACAATTACAACAGTTGCAAACACAGCGTTCAATCGAGGATCGCATTGCACGCGAAGAACGAGTCGATCAGCAAGTCGCCTTGCGTGAGGCCTTTCAGGCTCGTCAGACTGAACAGTCAGAAAGATTGCAAGAACAGCGCAACGAGCGACTTGAAGAGGCAGTTGAACGCAGAGAACGACTGCAGGCTGAGCGTGAGGAACGAGCTGAGCTGAGAGAGCAACAACTCGAAGAGCGTCTGGAGCGTGAACGTCAGCGTCGCGAAGAAACTCAGGAACGCATAGAAGCGCGCGAAGAACGACAGCGCGAGCGTCGTGAAGAGATTCGACAGGAAGAGCAGCGTCAGGAACGTCGGTTAGAAGAACAGCGTCGTGAAGAAGAACGTTTACAAGAACGAATCTTAGAAGATCAACGCCAAGAAGAACTGCGTTTGGAGGCGTTGCAGCAGGAACAGACTATCCAGCAACAACTACAACAGGATCAGGCACAATTAGAGCAGATAATTGAAGCCCAGCGTCGCGCGTCGCGAGTTCAACAAGAAGCGTTAAACGAAGCGTTATTGGAAGAGCAGCGGTTAGATGAGTTCAGCGAAGAGGAGCAGCTTGAAGCGCAGACCTCGGATGAATTGCTGGAAATTTTGCGTGAAGAAGCATTGGTTTTACAGACTATTTTAGATCGACAAGTGGCTGAAACAGACATTACTGATTTAAATAGCCAGTTAGCTAATGTGCAAACCGATCTGCAACTGGAAGTAGAAGAGAATGCCCGTCGGCGTCAGAACTTCCAACCGGCTTCAGCAAGACTGGGAAACTTTATTGACCAGTTAAGTTAACGCTACTTATATGAATTAGAAGGGCTGCAACGGCAGCCCTTTTTATTGTCTGCTTAAAAATAGTTATTTATAGTCGCCGCAAATATGCTTTAATTCGTCCAAATTAATCGGTTGTTTGTTGTTGTTTATGCGTAGCTTATTATTCGTGTCGTTAATATGTGTGTTGCTCACCGCCTGCAATTCGCTTCCCAATGAAGACCAGCTAGCACAACAAGATTATGGTACCTACCCCAAAAATCATGAACTTATAATAAAAGCGTGGTACAACAAAACCGAATCTCATCCTACCTCGATTTATATCAATTACATCACCAAGCCAAAGCGTTACTGGTTAGCCAACAAATTGGGCGATGCCTGGTTTGGTTATTTGGTGTGTGTGACCATTGACTCTAAGAATCGCCTGGGCGCTTATTCAGGTTTTCGCCGTGATGCCTTTATTATTAAAAATGACCATGTCATTAAATATATTGCGGACGGCTCGTGGTGGGGGGAGAAATTATGCAAAGGCGACGAAACTAACTGATCCTTTGTTTCGAATCCTGTACGTCGGCCTTCAAATCTTCACGAATTATCATTTCATGAGATATATCATGAAATGTACCGAACAAACGTATACATTCATTTTCTACAAATTCAGCAATACCGTTTGCTTTGACCCAAATGGCTCTGTTTTTAGCAGTCACGAGCTCTAGCTCGAGTTGCCATGATTCACCCGAAGTGATAGCGTTTTCTACGGAGTTGGATATTGCATCTCTACTGTACCCTTCCTTGTAAAAATCAATTGCGGTTTCAAGATTTGGCACATAGTCCAAAGGGACCTGGTGAATTAATTTAGTTTGATCACTCCATTTCATTTGCTTGGTGCGCAAATTAACTTCCCACGTGCCAACCTTGGCGATACTTTCAAACCGGTTTAGCATTTCAATATTTTGTTTATATTCCTCATGTTTATACTGATTCACAAACTCATAGCTGTACCACCTGGAAAACAATTCAAGGTAATTTAAATGGCGGTGTGAAAATGGACGGGTTCGCCTCGAAGATGCATAAACAATGACACCTATGGCAGCCGAATGACACAAAATCGGCGCACCTACAAATAAACTTGTGCTCTTATTATCGCTATGTCTGCCTGACGTGGATTGTGCTTTTTCCAGTACCTCTTCACTAAACGCTAAAAGAGGAGGACGTATTTTATTTATTTTTTGTCGCGACAAATCCGTTTCTAATACCGCTACTGTTAGGCCAGACGCTTCCACGTGTGCAACCATACCGGTGTCGACATTAAAAAGATTTTTCCCCAGCTGTAATAGTGATGCAACTTTATTGTCAAAGGTTAGGCTTTGGTCGTAAGCAATGTTGTGAAAAGCGGAGACATATTCCATATAACACTCTGTGATTAAAAATCAGCCTGGTTCCATTCTGCCTTAGCAAATAATTATCATCAATCTGAATATCGCCCCGAACCAACGCTTCGCTGGATATCCGTTCACTTCAAATGTGAAATACTGCAAAGCCGTGTTCAAATAAGGAGTATTGAAGTGATGCAGCAAATCCTTTTGCCGTAGCGCAAACGCATAAATGTAATGGCCTAATGCAGCGGGGAGATGGGCGCGTCAAGGCCAGCGTGATAGAGATCGCCGTTTTCACGGCGATGACGAAAGAAAAATTCGTTTTGGGAGTGTATCCCTCGCGTTTACTGCAGGCTCCCTCCGCGCAACGGCACCGACACGTGGCGGTTTATAGAATCAAAAAAGCCACGCAGGTGTGAGGCTTCTAAGAATGCTGCCCGAAGGCGGGATTGTAACGCGCCGTGCAACGGCACCGACACGTGGCGGTTTATAGAATCAAAAAGCCACGCAGGTGCGAGGCTTCTAAGAATGCTGCCCGAAGGCGGGATTTTAACGCGCCGCGCAACGGCACCGACGCGTGGCGGTTTATAGAATCAAAAAAGCCCCGCGAATGCGAGGCTTCTAAGAATGGTGCCCAGAGGCGGGATCGAACCACCGACACGCGGATTTTCAATCCGCTGCTCTACCGACTGAGCTATCTGGGCAAATCTGGTTGCGCGTTAGGCTTATGCCTGCTGCGTCGTGGGTGCGTATTAAACGGATTTCCGTGGCACAAGTCAACCGTTTTTCTACAAATTTTCACGAAAGGTGAACTGATCGCTTATTTTTTAACTGATTGTCAGGCTTTAGGTGGTACGTAGCCTTCAATTGTTGGTTCTTTCCCTTCAAACAAAAACGCCTCCATTTTTTCTTCTAAGAATTTTCTGGCTTGCGGATCCATCATATTAAGTTTGTTTTCATTAATCAGCATCGTTTGCTTTTTTTGCCATTCGGCCCACGCTGGCTTCGAAATGTTGTCAAAGATGCGTTTACCCAGTTCCCCTGGATAAAGTTGAAAGTCCAAACCTTCTGCTTCTTTATTCAAATGCTGACAAAAAACGGTTCTGCTCATGGTAGTGTGCCTTTTCTAATTGGGTTTAACGTAACGCTTTTATTTCGTTAACGATTTTCTGGGTGGGCGCCGCCAGTCCGACTTCTATAGGTTGCAGTATATCAAACCAGCGAGCGCTGTCTTCTGCAATCCCTTTTAGAGGATAAGCACGGAGTTCTATCAAGAAAGGCTTAATATGCAGTTGGAAATGGCTAAATGTATGTACAAATGGAGTTAGTGACGTCTGTTGATAGTCGCCTAGTTGGTGTGACTTAACCACCTCATCCACACAGTTAGCTTCAATAAAACCAAACAACCCTCCCCATAATCCCGTGGGGGGCCGTTTCTTTAACAGTATCTGATTATGTAGGCTTAATGCCACCATTACCGTTTCCCGCTGGGGTAGCGTTTTTTTCGGTTTTTTGCCCGGATAGGTCGCTTGGGTTCCTTGAGCGTAGGCTAGGCACTCGGCCTGTAAAGGGCATTCATCACAACGTGGTTTGGATCGGGTGCACACCATGGCTCCTAAATCCATCATGGCTTGAGTGTAGTGTGCGCAATTGTTTATCGGGGTATGGCGTGCGGCAATCTCCCACAAGGTCTGCTCTACTTTCTTGGTTCCCGGCCACCCTGCAATGGCGTAACAGCGGGCGAGCACTCGTTTTACATTACCATCTAAAATAGGATGCGCCTGCCCTTCCGCTATGGATAAGATGGCGCCCGCAGTGGATCGCCCGATACCAGGTAATGCGATAACCCTGTCGATATCTGCTGGAAATTTGCCATCGTATTCGGCGACAATAATCTTTGCTGCTTTGTGCAAGTTGCGTGCTCTTGCGTAATAGCCCAGACCGGTCCAGTGGTGAAGCACGTCATCTTCGTCAGCTTTGGCTAACGTGCGCACATCAGGAAAGCTAGCCATAAACCGCTGGAAGTACGGTATCACCGTAGCAACCTGGGTTTGTTGCAGCATGATTTCCGAGACCCATACGCGATAAGCGTTGATATGTTCTTGCCACGGCAAATGCTTCCTACCGTGCTGGTGAAACCAGTTGAGTACTTTTTGTGTGAAAGTATCTGACATAGAGTTAATGCGAGTACGGCTACAACCAATTGAGGGACGCATGATATCATGTTTTATGATTTATTCAGGAGCACTTAAGAGCTATGCAGACACCCGTGTTGTTTTTGCCCGGCACGCTTTGTGATGAGCGGCTTTGGCAGCCTGTTTGGCACCATATGGCGCACATTAATCGGCGTTACGTCCCCCTGCAGTGGGCAAATTCATTATCTGATATGCTACAGCTGACATCTGACCGTGTCCTACCAGACGAAAAAGTGCATTTAGTAGGATTTTCTATGGGAGGCTATATTGCAGCTAAATGGGCGTTACAGCATCCTTCACAGGTCGTTTCACTCACCCTGATTGGCTATTGTTTAAGTGGTTTATCATCTGCAGAAACACAGCGTCGCACCGATATGCTCAGATACCTAAGGTCGAATGCGTTTAAACCGAATTCGGCCTTCTTAGCCAACCTCATGCATCCCAACAGAGTGAATGATCAATCGGTTGCCGACCCTGTGATGGAAATGGCTCACGATTTAGGCAAGGCAACGCTTATTGCCCACACACAAGCGACGACACCGCGAGAAAACCTTCTTAAAGACATTGCTCGGCTTAGCTCAAAAATTTCGTTGATCGGGGCAGATGAAGATAAAATTGCTCCAATCAATGACATGAAAACCGAGCATGGGTCAGTTCGTAATGCCGATTTCTACACATTGAACCAAGCGGGTCATATGATGCCGCTGGAGTATCCGCAGAAAATTGCACAATTGCTATTGCGGTGTATTGCCCCGGCAAAATAATTCACCGAATTGTTGCTATATTATAAGGTTGTTATTGCAAAGCTAGGTAGGGGCTGGATAATGCCGCTGCGAGATTGGAAAAGGTAGTGAATCGAACGATGAGGCAATTTAAAAGTCAGGCAGAAGCTGAAGCAGCGGGTGTTTACGTAAGCAAAGTAAAAAGTTTTGTCAAACGCGAGGGCAGATTAACCAATGCCCAGGCAAGAGCCATTGATGAAAACTGGTCATCGATGGGTATAGATTTCCAAGCCAAGCTTCTTAGTTTTGACCAGTTGTTTACCCAGTCTGGCCCCATAGTGTTAGAAATAGGTTTCGGCATGGGCAAATCACTGGTCCAAATGGCAGCCGATTCTCCCACCACCAATTTTATCGGTATTGAGGTGCATCGTCCTGGAGTAGGTTCATGTTTAAATGACGCTGCCGAGCTTGGCTTAACTAATTTACGGGTAATTGAGCACGATGCCGTCGAAGTTTTCAAACATATGATCCCAGATGGCAGTCTTCAGCGCGTTCAGTTGTACTTTCCTGATCCGTGGCATAAGAAACGTCATCATAAACGCCGCATCGTGCAGCCTGATTTTGTCTCCATGATTAAACAGAAACTGGCTATTGGCGGCGTATTTCACATGGCCACGGACTGGGAAAACTATGCCGAGCATATGCTTGATGTGATGGAACGCGCCTCAGGATTTACCAATACGTCGGCTACCAATGATTATGTTGAACGCCCGGCGTATCGACCCATCACCAAGTTTGAGGTCCGCGGTCAAAAGTTAGGCCATGGTGTGTGGGATCTCGTGTTTGAGAGAACAGAATAATGCTTAGTGCACCCAGCCAGTTATTAGAGCGAAACATTGACTTATTTGATGAGGATGGCTGGTTAGTTATTAATCCTGCCGATGCGTACTTTACCGACCGCTTGAGCAATCTTGCGATTGACGTTCTTCATCAATATTTTGATATTTATGCCGAAAGTGTACGCGTTATTCCTTGCACTATATTAGATAGCAGGGACATTCTTGACACTCAAACAGGCATTTTTAGCGAACAAAAAGTGGGTAAACACCAGCACTTTTTCGCGCCATTCTTAACCACTTCCAGGCGTTATCGCAATATCGTCATTTACCTACCGAAAGCAAAAGCCCATTACGCTATGCTCATTACAATGGCCGCCGCGCTGGTGCAAAAAGGTGGCTGCGTGTATGTGGTCGGCGAAAACAAAGGGGGTATAAAAAGTGCCAGTAAGTTGCTCGCTTCAATCGGGGAGGTAGACAAAGTAGACTCCGCACGACATTGTAGCCTGCTTAAGTGTGAAGTTACACAAAGCCATCCTGATTTCGATATCAAACAGTTTTTGCGGTATTTTGATATCAATATTAACGACCAGGAAGCCACCATCGCCAGCTTGCCAGGCGTCTTCAGCCATGAAGAACTAGATGATGGTACTCAACTGCTATTGGAAAAACTGCCCTCTTCGTTGCGCGGTAGCGTGCTTGATTTTGCTTGCGGCGCAGGGATTATAGGCTGCCTTCTCAAAAAACAGCTTCCCCATCTGGATATTTCCTACTTGGATGTGAGTGCCTTAGCGTTATACAGCACTGCGCAAACACTAACTGAAAATGGCCTGACAGGCACATTAATGGCAGCAAACGGGTTACATGGCGTAGACGAACGGTTTAATTATATTGTCACTAACCCGCCCTTTCACACGGGCATTAAGACTGACTATACAGTCACCAAACGTTTTATTGCGGATGCCGCGCGCCTGCTTCCACCAGGGGGCGATTTACACATGGTGGCCAATCGTTTTTTACCCTATCCAGGCCTTTTAGGGGAGGTATTTGAACGCGTCCAAACGCTTGCGCAAACTACGCGTTTTACAGTATATCAAGCGGTAAAGAGCTAATATAAAAAGAATTATCCATAGCGCGATCGCCTGGCCTTGGATACACTGCTGATAGTGCAGATAAATCCGTTGCATTATTTTTTTGCGTGAGGGGTGACTGTGAACATTGTATTTGCCATATCTGAAGTGGAAGACCTGGTTAAGACGGGGGGCCTAGCTGATGTAGGGAAAGCACTCCCTATTGCGTTAAAAGAAGCCGGCTATAATGTGATTATTGTGCTGCCGTACTATCAGGCAATAGCCAACCAGTTGGAAATGGCACCAGAAAAACTGGCGTCGGCCTGTCCCCAACAAACCTTGTTTACCCAGAGTCAGGTTTATCACTTCGATGTAAAGCAACTCAACTGGAACGGTATCGACGTTTATTTCATTGATTACCCGGAATATTTTTCTCGAGAAGGTTTATATAGTAATGGCTACGATGTTTACAGAGATAATGGAGAACGTTTTAGTTTTTTCTCTGGCGCCGTATTAAATACATTGCCAGCAATTGGCTTTCAACCAGATATTATTCATTGTCACGACTGGCATACCGCTATGCTGCCCTTTTTGATGGAACATGAACATAGCGGTTACTTTGAAAATACCTCTACCGTGTTCACTATTCATAACGCTGCCTTTCAGGGCGTCCATCGATTAGAGAGCATCCCATTTTTACGTCATCATCCTAATATTCTGTCTCAGGTACACGGTGGCTATATCAATATGCTGCAATCAGGAATTGAATTTGCCAGCAAAATAACCACTGTTAGCCCAACTTATGCACAAGAATTGTTAACCAATCTGGGCAGCCACGGCCTACATGATCGGTTAGTGGCAAGGCAACAAGATCTAATCGGCATACTGAATGGGTGTGATTATAGTCAGTGGAATCCTGAGCACGACGACTTTTTACCTGAAAATTATTCCGTCGAAACGTTACAGGCAAAATCAGCCAGTAAAGTGGCCTTGCAACAACTAGCCGCTTTACCGCAACAGCAAAACGCCCCTTTATTCGGCATGGTCTGCCGCTTAACTGAACAAAAAGGTTTCGGTTATTTACTGCCTATACTTAATGAGCTGATGCATCACAAGATTCAAATGGTGATTGTGGGCACTGGCGACCCCGAGGTGTGTATGGACTTAGGCGAATTTGCCCAACTGCATCCCGATAAGTTTGCGTTTATCAGCGGATTCAGCACCAAACATGCCCATCTGGTAGAAGCTGGCGCCGATTTTTTCTTGATGCCCTCCCAATTTGAACCGTGTGGCTTAAACCAGATGTATAGCTTAGCTTACGGCACCATACCGATTGTGCGCGCAGTAGGGGGCCTGAAAGATACGGTAGTAGATATCTCCCAGGATAAGGAACAGGCCACGGGGTTTGTGTTTGAAGAACCCAGCCCGCAAGCATTATTAGGGTGTATTCGCCGAGCTCTACTATATTTTTATGAACATCCCGCAGAGTTCCGACAAATGCAAATAAGGGGTATGCAGACGCGTTTTACCTGGCAAGACGCCGCAGCGAATTACGCGGCACTTTATCGTCAGATTGCTTCATGAAAATAGCAAACTACTACCTACGCCAGGCCGATTCATAAAGATTTGGATTTTGTCTTCTTTTACTTTTCCAGCGTAATAGGCCACTATAAGTGAAATTACTGCATTCAACGTTCTGTTTATTGTAAAAAAATATTAATGACTGAATCCAACGTTAAGTTTTCTATTCGCAGCTTGTTCCTTTGGGTAGTAATGCTCATTATCACCTTCACGCTGGTGTTCTCTTCCAGTCTTTCGATGTATTCACAAATAAAAAATTATCGTCAGGAGCTGGCTAATCAGGTCATCACGCTGGCGGAATTAATAAGCCACAACGCTGGTTATTATTTAAAAACCATGAAGCCTGAAGAAGCTAGTGCACGCTTGAAAACGTTGGAAGCTGCAGATATTTTACAAAACGTGGTTATTTACCAAGGCACACCCTCACCGGATGGAAGTCAACCAAGCCGTTTTGCCGAATTTACCCATTCAAGCGCAGCACCCATCATTCCACCGGCGAGTATCTTCAATCAGGTTCGCCACGCCCGTTTTCATGAAGACTCCATTGATGTAACGATACCGATCCGTGAATCAGGCGGCACCATTGGTTATGTATTTGTTAAAGCCTCGGCAGCCAGTTTTCATGAGATGGTAGGCGATGCTATCTTCTTGAACCTTTCGGTGATGCTGATCATGTTAGTGGTGGGTTTGATATTAACAGTAAAACTTCAGCGCTTTATTACCGAACCCATCGAATATCTTGCGGAATTTCTACAATTAACTTCACGTAAACGAGACTACTCAGCCCGCGCAGACAGCTCACGAATAAAAGAGCTCAACATTCTTTCTAAAGCGGTCAACATTACCTTGCGCCGGATTCAAGAGACCATCCAAAAGCAACAGGCCGCAGAAGAGCAACACCGTGAACTTAATACGCGTCTTGAAGAGATGGTCAATCAGCGAACGTTGGCCCTGAAAGATGCTAATCAGGAACTCATTCAGACTCTGGAAAAGCTACATCAGTTCCAGCGTCAAATTGTGCAGAACGAAAAGATGGCGTCATTAGGCGATATGGTTGCCGGTGTCGCCCACGAAGTAAACACCCCTATTGGATTAGGGGTCACCGCATCGACAATGATGCTTGACCGCATTGATACCATTCAGGAACAGTTTGAAAATAAAACGCTGAAGGCCAGTACAATGGCTAAGTTCCTGAGCGAAAGCCAGGAAAATCTAAATATCATTTACCGTAACCTTAATCGTGCGGCTGAATTGATATCCAGCTTTAAACAGGTGGCGGTTGATCAAACCAGTGAAAACAGCCGTGCGGTGTGTGTAGCTCAACTAATCAACGAAATTTTATTGTCTTTGCGCCCCCGCCTTAAAAAAGTTCATCACCAAATTGACGTTAATGTGAATCCTGACCTGACGGTGAACACGAAAGCCGGCCCGATTAACCAAATTATTATTAATTTAATTATGAATTCGATCATCCACGGCTTTGAAGACGTAGAAAGCGGACAGATAGTAATCAGTGCTCAAATGATGTCTGCGAACAAATTGAAGTTGATCTATCGGGATAATGGCAAAGGTATCCCAGATGATATCCGTAAACGAATTTTCGACCCGTTTGTCACGACAAAACGAGGACAAGGGGGGTCGGGACTTGGGATGCACCTAGTCTATAATTTAGTGACCCAAGCGCTCAATGGCACTATTTCACTTTCCAGTGAGGAAGGTCATGGCGTAGAATTTGTTATTGTCTTCCCAGTTACGGATGCAACAGCAAAAGAGAACCTGAATTTACGTCAATAACCCTTGTTATTTCAGTTCAGGCCCCAATTACTTTCACTTAGTTGCCGAAGAGACTTGCAAACCAGCCCACGGCTATTAAAATTTAATCCATCACCGACTTAAATCATTGTAAAAGAGTGTGAAATAGCATGCAGACGCCTAATATATTAATTGTTGAAGACGAGGTGGTTACTCGTACCACCCTGAAAAGCCTGTTTGAGGCAGAAGGCTATAACGTTTTCGAAGCTGAAAACGGTGACCAGATGCATGACTTTTTCGAAAACAACACGATTAACCTGGTAATTATGGACATTAATTTACCGGGTAAGAATGGGCTCATTCTGGCGCGTGAAGTGCGCGATCGCAAAAACGTTGGTCTGATATTTTTAACTGGCCGCGATAATGACGTTGACCGTATTCTGGGTTTAGAAATAGGCGCGGATGATTATTTAACTAAACCATTTAATCCACGTGAACTTACCATTCGCGCTCGTAACCTGTTGGCCAGAACTACCAACTCGGCTGAGGATGACGATCTCCCTAGTCGCGTAAGTTTCAATGGCTGGACATTAGATGGCGATAGCCGCTCGTTAATCTCTCCAAATGGCAAAGAATTCAGGTTACCGCGAAGTGAGTTTCGTGCGTTGCACTTATTTCTGAATAATCCCGGTAAAATCCTTACCCGCGAGCAATTAATTATGGAGATGACCGGACGAGAACTGCGCCCTAACGACCGTACTGTAGATGTGACAATTCGGCGCATCCGCAAACATTTCGAATCGGATCCGGGTGATCAGGAACTGATTGTGACAATTCACGGAGAAGGGTATCGATTCTGTGGTTCGGTAGACAATTAATACTCCCGTTTCTGCCCTTTCAATGCACATGCAGCATTGTTAAGCGGATTACTAAAAGGCCATATTAAATGGCCTTTTTTTGTTGCCTGCATAACGAATTTAGAAAGTTATCCAACTGCCAGAGTGAATGTGTTCCCTAGCAACAAGCTTGACCGCTTTCGTCGCCCGTATGACTAATTCCCCGCGATCCGCATATTCTCGATTAAGACAGAGCCTGTTTGCACACTGCCCCGAGTCTCGCGTGTGGCGCCAATAGCTTTAATGTTGGCAAACATATCCATCAAGCTCCCGGCGATTGTCACTTCATGCACCGGATACTGGATCACACCGTTTTCTACCCAAAAGCCCGCAGCTCCTCTGGAATAGTCGCCGGTAACAATATTCACTCCCTGCCCCATCAATTCTGTTACCAATAGCCCCGTCCCCATTTCTTTTAGTAACGCGTCGTCGCTGTGTCCTGAGTCCCCTACAATCCAGTTATGAATGCCTCCGGCGTGCCCGTTACTTTGGGTATTGAGTTTACGGGCGGAATAGGTGGTATATAGATAGGTTGCAAGTTTCCCGTTATCAATGATGGTCATATCCTTGGTGGCAACGCCTTCATGATCGAAGTTGGAACTAGCCAGGGCAGACTTTAGATGAGGCTTTTCTTCAATGGTCAGCCATTCTGGAAAGAGTTGCTGGCCCAGTTTATCCAAAAGGAAGCTTGAACGCCGATATAAGCTACCGCCGCTAATGGCACTGACAAGATGACCAAATAAGCTGGACGCTAAATCACGGTGCAAAATAACAGGTACGTTCGCTGTTTTAATTTTTCTCGCGCCCAAACGTTCAATGGTTGCCTGGGCCGCTTCCTCTCCTACTTGCTTTGGAGAATATAGACGGGATGCTTGGCGGTCCACGGAGTAGGCGTAATCGCGCTGCATTTCATTACCTTCGGCGGCAATCATCATGCAACTGATACTGTAACGACTGCTGGGATAGCCCGTATTAATGCCATGGGTATTTCCGTACACACGCATACCCATATTGGCGTTATACGAAGCGCCATCCGAGTTAACAATGCGTTTATCGTAATCTAGGGCTGCCGCTTCGGTTGCTAACGCAATCTCTATCGCTTTTTCTGTATCAAGTGCTTGCGGATGATACAGGTCCAAGTCTGGAAACTCAGTGGCAATTAATTCTTTGTCTGCCAAACCCGCGCACGGATCTTCATTGGTGTAACGCGCAATATCAACGGCTTTTTCCACCGTTAACTCCAGCGCACTTTTACTTAAATCTGCTGTGGATGCGCTGCCTTTGTGCTTACCAACGTAAACGGTGATCCCGAGGCCACCGTCATTAGTAAATTCAACATTTTCAACTTCACGTAAGCGCGTGGAAACTGCAATTCCCTCCACTTTAGACATACTGGCTTCGGCTTGGGTGGCACCTTTCTGCTGAGCCATTTTCAATACATCAGCAACCACTTCCTGGATCTCAGCAATCTGCTGTTCTATTTGCATAGTTTGTTTCGCTATCAATTGGTATGTGTCACAATATTGCTAGGAAGTGTAACACTTATGAGCGACAAATGAGCCACCAGAATGAATATTCTGACTGGGATGATGAGCCATCTCCGTCACATGATGATGAATTGGAACCGTTAAGCAAATCTGAACTTAAGCGGCAGTCTGCTGCGTTACAGAAGCTGGGCCAAGAAATGGTAAATTTAACCCCTGCCCAGCTAGCCACCTTTCCTCTCGATGATGAATTAGCTGATGCGATTGCTGTAGCACAAAAAATTAATCGTAAAAAAGATGGCTATCGACGTCAGCTGCAATTTATTGGCAAACTGTTAAGGCAGCGAGAAACCAACGAGATAGAGCAGGCAATGGCGATGCTGAATCAGCAGCATGTCCAGCAAAATGCGGAATTTCATGCATTAGAAAAAGCCCGTGATGATATCGCAAATCAAGGTGATGCGGCTATTCAAGAAATATTGGCAGAGCACCCTGAGCTGGATCGTCAGAAATTAAGGCAATTTTACCGCCAAATTAACAAAGAAAAAGAAAAGTCTGCGCCGCCTAAAGCCTATCGTGAATTATTTCAGTACTTAAAAAATACGATAGGCAGCTAATAAGTTTCACCGCATGGGCGTAAGGCTGATTGGCAAAGCGGAATAAATGAAAAGGGGCAGCGTTTAAGCCGTCCCTCCTACTGTGAGTTCATCAATTTTGAGGGTGGGTTGACCTACCCCTACTGGCACGCTCTGACCATCTTTTCCGCACACGCCGACACCGCGATCCAGTGCCACATCGTTACCTATCATGGAAATTTTCTGCATCACCTCCGGGCCATTACCAATTAAGGTCGCCCCTTTTATTGGCGCAGTGATTTTTCCATTTTCAATCAGATAAGCTTCGGCGCTTGAGAACACGAATTTGCCCGAGGTGATGTCCACCTGCCCACCCGCAAAATTAGGTGCAAAAATGCCTTTATCAATGGATGCGATGATTTCTTCCTGACTATATTGACCTGCCAACATATAAGTATTTGTCATTCGTGGCATGGGTAGGTGAGCAAACGATTCACGACGGCCGTTACCTGTCGGCTTAACCTTCATTAAACGAGCATTTAACTTATCCTGCATGTACCCTTTTAAGATACCGTCTTCAATCAGTACATTGTGTTGTGTGGGGGTACCTTCATCGTCCACGGACAATGAGCCGCGACGGTCAGCCAGCGTACCGTCGTCAACCACCGTAACGCCTTTAGCAGCGACGCGTTCGCCAATACGACCGCTAAAAGTGGATGCGCCTTTGCGATTGAAGTCGCCTTCCAGGCCGTGACCGACAGCTTCATGCAGTAACACACCTGGCCAGCCATTGCCCAAGACCACCGGCATTGTGCCAGCTGGCGATGCCACCGCCTGCATATTGATACGGGCCATATGCAAAGCTTCTTCGGCTAGCCTTTCATATAGCGGTTGACCATCTTCATCAGCTTGGAAAAAGGCATATGTGTGCCGACCACCCGCACCGGCGCTGCCACGCTCCCGACGATCATTATTCTCAATTAATACTGAACAGTTCAGGCGTACCAGCGGTCGAATATCTGTTGCCAGCGTACCGTCCGTCGCCGCCACTAATACTTCTTCGTACACCCCGCTTAAACTGACTACCACCTGATTTATACCAGGTTCCTGTTTGCGGATATAGGCGTCAACCGCCCGTAAAAGAGCTATTTTTTCCGCATCTTCCATGCCCAAAATTGGATTATCTGAGGAATAACGCGCACTATACCCTTTAGCATGGAGACCGCTGACTTGATGCTTGCCGCCCTGCGCAGATATGGTGCGAGCCGCGCCGCACGCTTTCATTAACGCTTCGCTACTTATTTCGTCTGAATACGCAAACCCCGTTTTTTCACCACTGACAGCGCGCACGCCAACACCCCTTTCCAGGCTGTAGCTGCCATCTTTGATGATACCGTCTTCCAGCACCCAGCTTTCGTGTTGACTCGATTGAAAATAAAGATCTGCAAAATCATTATCGTGTTGATAAATTGCGGCTAAGGCACGTTCTAAATCCTGCAGATCAAGGCCTGAGTCGTCCAGTAAATGTTGTCTTACGTTATTTGCTAGCGTCATTCGACGATGTGGCTCCTAAATCGGTTATGTTGGGCCAGGGGCATACGCTGTTTTAGTGTATCGCGCTCCCTCAGATCGCATTCCGCGATTGCCAGCCCGGGTTCATCTGTACGCTCCACCAGCAGGTCGCCCCAGGGTGAATAAACCAGGCTATGACCATAGGTTTTACGATCATTCGCATGCGTACCGCACTGGTTCGCACCTACCACAAAACATTGGCTCTCAATTGCTCTGGCGCGTAAAAGTGTGTGCCAATGGGCCTTACCTGTGGCGCGAGTAAACGCTGCTGGTAATACTAAAATATCGATATCGCCCATAGCAGAAAACAGGCCGGGAAAGCGCACATCATAACATACTGCCATCCCTATACGCCCAATTTCTGTGTCGACCGTAACGATTTGATCACCTGGCGCGGTGTGTTTTGATTCTTCATAACTGCCGGTGTTATCAACCACGGCGACATCAAATAAATGTATTTTTTGATAATCAGCCAGCCTTTCTCCAGTGGGTGAGAACAGCAATGATGTCGCCGCAAATTTTTCGTCGTCAGCAGTTTTAATCGGAATCGTACCACCTACAAGGTAGCAGCGATATTTTCGCGCCAGCTCAGCCAGACGTTGTTGTATTGGGCCATCGCCGAATGCTTCTGCCTTACCCAACATAGCCCGATCGCTAGCACCGAAATATGCAAAGCACTCTGGCAACACCACCAATGCGTTTTCAATCCCTGACGCTACAGAGAATTGTTCTTCCAACCACGCAAAATTCGCCTCAATATCAGGATTTGACGTCATTTGCACTGCACAAAGATTAACCATTATTCACCTCCAGTTTGACCGGCTCCAGATCTTGCTTGATAGTGTCATTTTCTCCAGTCGGTTCATTCATGGCTGGTAATGGCACGTTTTTGCTATCGCGGCCGACCTCTTCAAACACAGGATTACTGATTGTTCCTGTAACCCGGTAATTAACATTGGATATTACTTTTGCTGATGTAAGCACTTGGTCCAGTGCCAAAGCAGCCAGGGCTGTGGGTGGTGTCGCGAGAAAGTACACTAAAAACGGTAGATTACCGGTCACGTTGGGTGTGAACGAAACGTGATAATTAAGTTTTTCCTGAACCAGATCGGTGTAACCTTTGATGGTTATTTCACCTGCACCACCATCTACTTCCGTATCTTTTGTAACCGCTTTTCCATTTGCAATCTGCATACTGCCTTTAATTTCATCATAAAAGAATCCTTTGGCAAAAACATCTCTAAAATCCAAACTTAATTTTCTTATCAGCGAATTAAAGCTAAATAGGGTAAATAGTCTTGAACCTTTGTCACTTAGTTCACTTAAGTATCCGTCTGACAACTCCCATTTCATCTCCCCGCCTAAATTTGCGACCGAAAAGTCCATAGGCGAATCGCTCCAGTTTAGCGTAAATGTCATGTCTGCTTCCGAGTCTTTGATGCCTGTATCCAATCCAAAGTTACTTAACATTAACCCGATTTCGTCACTGGTCACACGCCCGCTAAGTTGGGTTTCGCTACGTTGGTTATCGTCAAACCAGTTTCCTGTGGCGGTTATCACCCCATGTTTACCTTGCGCTCGAAGTGTACGAATAGACATTCCATCCGGAGTTTTCACCATGTCCAGGGTAACTTCCCCTAGTTGTTTATCCGCATAGCGGCATTGTTGGCAGTAAAAATAGAACGGGGGCAGGGACTCAGCATGCCACTTTACTTTTTCATCGGCAGCGGGCATTTGCCAGCTGTCGATATTGATATAATCTGCATTAATATTGACTCCCTTGATTAACCATTCATTAAACAGATTAACTTGCGCTCGCGCCTGGTTTGAGTGCAAATCAATAAGCCAATCATTGTTCTTTTGTTTGCTCGTAGCTTTAACATTGGTAAGGGTCAGTCCTGCTACCTCCACTGTTTTAGCATCCAGGATAATCCGTTCTGGTAAAGTGAATAGCGGCGCAGAGGAAGAAGTAGCTTGTCCACTTAGGGCGTTGACCAAGTCATACCAATCATCGGCATTGAGCGTATCTACGTTAGCGAAAATACTGAGGCCGACACCTTGACTAACAAAATCATTCTCACCAAGCGAAACATGCGCTCGTGTGAATTGCCTGATTGGATGACTAAGCACACCATCAAACTGAATAGTCGGACCTGCCGTGGCTGTCACTATTGATGACTGTGCGTTACCTTCGCTTACCAGTTGCAGAGACTGCGCTACATTCTGTTTTTTGTTCAGCGGAGCTGGCAAAGCTGAAGCTACTGCTAGCAGGTCTGCGTCAACCTTCGCGGTGTAGGAAAAGCCTTCGTCTGGTAAGGTAAGGTCGATTTGCGCGGTAACGGGTGCCGCCCCTTCCAGGTAGTCAATCAGTGGTGAGTTCACTGCCGAAAGCATCTCATTAATGTTCACCTCCCCTTCTGCGCGAATATCAACCAGATAACGGTCATCATCAAACTTACCGCTGAAATCAAATTGAAATGGTTGGTCAAAAATAGCCGCGTGCAGCCCTGAGGCACTAACCACGTCGTTGTGAAAGGATACTTCTCCTGAAGCATTCGCAAGGGTTAATCCTAATGCATCCACTTTAATATTGTTGCCGGATAGCCTTACCTTTCCGGTGGCAATCACCTCGCCTGATTGACTTAGGGGTATGGATAGATCTAAATCTGCATTTAGTCCGCCATTAATTAACAGTTCATCATTGAAAAGCACTCCTAACGAAGGCTGCATTTCGCTGTTTTGCATCAAAGAGGCCAGGTCCTGCCCTGTGCCCCGGCCTTCTGCATGAATAGTTAAAACAGGATGTGTGCCGAGCATATCAGGTATATGGCCAACTAACTCTTTCACCGTAATCGTTTGTAGTTTTGCAGCAGGTGCAAACATGCTAAGGCCAGCATTTTCAAACAATAAGGTAAGGTTGAGATCGGTCAGCGTCGGCCAGCTTTCAGAAAATAGAAAGTGGCTATTCTGAATTTCGACTGCCGCCTGAAAAATACCGTTATTATCAGCGTAAGGAAACTGATTGAGCTGACCGTGCCACAAGACCTGCGCTGACTGCACTTGTCCCGGCCCCGCCAATGCGTTAGTAAGATAATTAGCGGTTTCTATTCCCATGGTTGCCGCTGGCAGGTATAACCCGACTTTATTTAACGGCACACTACTCAGATCTGCCTGATAGGCTAAGTGCAAGTTATCCAGTTGCAGATTGAACGACTGAATGATCGTGAGGGGTTCACTTGCTATGGTAAATTTTTCACTCGTGGCAAACCAGCTATTATCTTGTTCGTAAACGTATAATTTTCCCTGAAGGTGGTTGATAGGAAGGTTGTGCGCAAAATTGTTATCAGCAACTAACGTTGCGTTTTTCGCCCCAAGCCAAACTACACCGCTATTGCCGTACCAGTTTACATCTATATCCAGCGCATCAATTCCCGGCAACTGGCCTTGCTGGTTCCAACTCACCCCTAATAATTTCGCCGAGACGTAGGGTTGCCTATCTTTCCACTGAAACTGCAACGTCGCAAGCTGGCCTTGGGGATGCAGATTAGAATAGTTGTCGTCCTGCGTATTGGTAGTTAATAACGGTAGCATATCCAAAAATGGATTTACCGCTACAGGCTTGATGGTATTAATAACAATATTGCCATTATGGCTATAGTGACCGACTAAGTCGGTCACTATGCTTTCGTTGTTGGCATTAAATATCAGCCGGTCTATACGAAAATTCCAGCCTGCATCATCGGGCAGTGCCTGAAAGCTTCCACCCATGATACCGGAGTAAAACGGCTGCGCATCGTCTCCGCCCCATTCCAGTAAACTCTCATGGAAATCAATCGCGACGCGATCCAGTTTACTTTGGCGAACTTCAACCCAGGCTTCTACATTGGCTTTACTTTGCGCCAGGGGGCGGGTAACAGCGAGACGAGGTGCAACCCAGGGTGAAATATCCAGATCCACGCCCTTTGCGTAAAGCGTTCCGGATAAGTCATCTTTGTTACCCCGTAAATCGATTAGGAACGTAGCGGTATTACGCGTTAAGGCTTCAACGCTCACCTGCCCTTCACCACGGTGAATCTCATCATCGTTTAACCAGGTGAGATGCTTAATATTGAAGGTTTTGTTACTGGCTGGCCCGGCCAGGGTGATCTTGCCATCGTGTAATGAAAAACTTTTAAGTTGCTCTAAAAATAAACTTTTCAAGGCACTGACGATGGGAAAGTCCGTCTCAGACTGTTGCACTTGCTGCGTGTTAATCGTTAGCTGGAGATCTGACAAATGAAATTGTTCAGAGCTGATTTTTCCCGAAAACAGCGATTGCCAAAGATTGAGCTGAACAAACACGTTCTGAATAGTTAAGGCGACGGGAGACGATTCGTTTTGCTGCAAGGCCACATTGGTAAGCACTATGCTGGGCCCCGCACTTTCCCAGACGGCGTGCACCTCGTCAATAGACAGCTCAACGCCATAAATATTGCGAGCATAATCTTCCAACATATATTTTTTATGTTCAATATGGGGAAGAGCGTAACGTAGAACGCTCAGGAAGACTGCAAACACAACTAGTAAAATGGCCAACGTCACCCATAATTTTCTGAGTATCACCGTAGCCATTTGCGTAACTTTACTCACAGCTGCCTCTACATCATCACGACGTCGTATTTGTCTTGATTATACAAAGGCTCAGTCTGAACTTTGATCTGTTTACTAACAAATACTTCCAGTTCAGCCAGCATATGAGATTCCTCTCCCAACAATGCATCAGCGACCTTTGGCGACGCATACACCACAAATTTATCAGCATCGTACGCGCGATTGACGCGCACAATTTCACGCATAATTTCAAAACATATTGTTTCAATCGTTTTGACTGAGCCTCGTCCTTTACAAACAGGGCACTCACCACATAACACATGCTCAAGACTTTCCCGAGTGCGCTTGCGCGTCATCTCGATAAGCCCAAGTGCGGTAAACCCATGAATATTAATTTTGGCGCGATCTTTACTGGTGGCCACTTCAAGACTGTGAAGCACTCTGCGTTTATGGTCTTCATCGACCATATCGATGAAATCAATTAAGATCATTCCACCTAAATTACGTAAACGTAGCTGACGGGCGATGGCCTGTGTAGCTTCAATATTCGTATTGAAAATGGTTTCTTCTAAATTTCTATGTCCAACAAATGCGCCCGTATTAATATCTATCGTGGTCATTGCTTCGGTCTGGTCGATAATCAGGTAACCACCTGATTTGAGATCGACCCGACGCTCCAGCGCGCGTTGGACTTCATTTTCCACATCATATAAATCAAAGATAGGACGTTCGCCCGGATAATACTCAAGCTTACTGCTTAGTTCAGGAACATATTCTTTAGTGAAGTGAACCAACTCCTGATGAGATAGTTTAGAGTCATTGCGAATGCGATCTAACTCTGTGCCAACAAAGTCTCTTAGCACGCGACGCGCCAGCGGTAAATCCTCGTACAATACATTAGACTTCTTGCGCTGCATACGCTGCTGAATTTTATTCCACAAACGTCTTAAAAATGCTGCATCCTGCGACAATTCTTCATGATTGACCCCTTCTGCGGCAGTTCGCAAAATAAAGCCGCCCTGATCATCACAAAACTCCTGCACCAACAATTTCAATCGTTCACGTTCACTTTCATCTTCAATACGTTGAGAGACCCCAACATGGGTGACGCTGGGCATGAACACTAAATAGCGTGAAGGAATGGTGATATCGGTAGTGAGTCTGGCCCCCTTCGTACCAATGGGATCTTTTACTACTTGGACGACGATATCCTGGCCGTCTTTGACTAAATCACGTATATCCTGTTTGGTAATATCGCTGGTATTCACTTCACCCACGACTTCACTATGTATAACGATATCGGAAGCGTGTAAAAAAGCCGCTTTTTCCAAGCCGATGTCGACGAAGGCAGCCTGCATACCAGGCAACACCCGACTGACTTTCCCGCGATAAATATTGCCCACTAAACCGCGTTTGGTATGACGTTCGACATGCACTTCCTGCAAAATGCCATTCTCGATCAGCGCTACACGCGACTCAGAAGGGGTAACATTTATTAATAGCTCCGCACTCACGGCGTCACTCCAAATTCTTTAAGTAATTGTTTGGTTTCATACAGAGGCAATCCGATAACCGCGCTGACGCTGCCATTCACTGATTTTACGAACTGACCACCAATACCTTGAATTGCATAACTTCCCGCTTTATCAGCAGGTTCACCAGACTGCCAGTATGTGACCATTTCTGTAAGGGTCAAGTGCGCGAATTGTACTTTCGTATTAATACACTGACTTTTTGTAACAGAAGCTGAACAAACGCAGATGGCCGTTAAGACCTGATGCTCTCTTCCGGACAGGGCCGTAAGCATAGCGATACATTCTTCTTGATTGGCAGGCTTGCCAAGACTTACGTTATCCAGCTCAATCAGCGTGTCTGACGCAAGTACAACCGTTTTCGTTTTATCTTCCTCTGACAATAAGTTAAAGGCCGTAGAGGCTTTTTGTTGTGCCAGCCGGACCACTTGCTGTGCTGGTAATTCACTTGCTAGCGGAGATTCATCTATATCCACTGCTTTAATCTGGTGGCGAATACCTATTTGGGTAAGTAAAGCAGTTCGACGAGGAGAAGCGGAAGCCAACAAAAGTTCGGGCGGCATGACGACACACTCCTTTTAGGTAACGCGAAACTGGCGGCGTGATTTACGAAGTAACCAGAAAATCCATGGCCATAGGAGCATTGAGGTGAATGTTGGCCACAAATAATCGAACAAAAAATAGATATCTGTAAGTAAATGCTGCAACCAAAATACCAGCAAGTGATATAACGCACTGAGTAACCCAATCACAATAGCTTGCTGCCACACCGAGTAGTTACGCAAGCGCTGATAATTCGCCACCAGTACCCACACAGACACACTCAATGCGAAGCTATGAATGCCAAGTGCCGTACCGAGTAAAATGTCCATCGCCAAACCGGTAATAAAAGCAATACCCACATTTACTCGATTGGGTAATGCCATCGCCCAGTATGCCAACACTATCAGCACCCAATCGGGTCGATATACGTCGGCTTCTATAGGTAGCGGCATGATCTGCAATACCAGCGCAATAAGCAGACTTACCGGGATAACAAAAAAACGTGATTGCACTCTCACTGATCATTATCCTCTGGCTGCTTAAGTTTTATATCTTCCTGCGCAGGCTGTTCACCGCTTGGCGTTTCAATTGCATTTTGCTCTTCAGGCCAAATCAGTAACAAATATTTAAGGCGATCCAGCCGAGCCAGGGGCTGGGCGGTGACGGTTGCAAACGGACGACTTTCATCCCGTACTACACTGTTAACCCGGGCCACTGGGTATCCTTCTGGAAACACCTGTCCGAGTCCAGAAGATAACAGTAAATCGTCCTTTTTTACATCCACACTATGGGGTACATGTTCAAGAATAAGTTCATCCAGCGAACCACTGCCGCTAGCAATAAAGCGTATATTATTGCGCACCGAGCGAACCGGAATTGCATGAGTCACGTCAGAAATTAATAATACGCGACTGTTGGTGGTCCCTACCTCCATTACCTGTCCGACAATTCCGCGGTCATCCAACACCGATTGCAAAGGAAAAACGCCGTCAATCGCCCCTTTGTTGATGAGGATCTGCTGACTAAAGGGATTGTTATCTACCGCCATCAGTTCTGCTACCATTTTGCGCATTTCCGGTTTTACCGGAGCGTCGAGTAATTTACGCAGCTGGCTATTTTCAGACTGCAGGATATCAAAACGTTGTAAGCGCTCACTCATCATAAGGAGCTTGTTAGTCAGGCGTTCGTTTTCGGACAGCAGCTGTTGATGGGAGGTAAGGCGCTGAGCGCTTGCACTTAGCATGACGCCAGGCAAGTTAGCAATGTATTGTATAGGACTGATCAGCGAGTTGAGGTAAACCCGAGTGGAACTGAAACCATCAAATTTATGATCGATAACAATTAACATAACTGACAGCGCAAGGGTAAGCGCTAGTCGGCTATTTATTGAGGGACCGCGAGTAAAAATACTATCCATTAAACAACGAAGGCAACCTTGCGGTTGCCCAGATTATTGTTCGTAGCTAAATAAATCACCGCCATGCAGGTCAATCATATCAAATGCTTTACCTCCACCGCGTGCAACACAGGTTAGCGGATCGTCCGCCACCACCACTGGAATGCCCGTTTCTTCCATTAACAATCGGTCTAAATCTTTTAGCAATGCGCCACCACCGGTAAGCACCATGCCACGCTCAGAAATATCTGAGGCCAACTCAGGAGGGGACTGCTCCAACGCCACCATTACGGCGGATACAATACCAGTAAGAGGCTCCTGCAACGCTTCCAGTATTTCATTGGAATTCAATGTGAATCCGCGCGGTACACCTTCCGCCAAGTTGCGCCCACGTACTTCAATTTCACGCACTTCTTCACCTGGGTAGGCGGCACCAATTTCATGTTTAATTCGTTCAGCAGTGGCTTCACCAATTAGCGAGCCAAAGTTTCGGCGTATGTAATTGATAATAGCTTCGTCAAACTTGTCACCACCAATACGCACCGACGATGAATACACAACGCCATTTAATGAGATAATTGCAACTTCAGTGGTACCCCCACCAATGTCTACCACCATCGAACCAGTAGCTTCCGAAACCGGCAATCCAGCACCGATTGCCGCAGCCATGGGCTCGTCAATCAGGTAAACTTCACGCGCACCAGCACCCAGCGCCGATTCTTTTATCGCGCGGCGCTCAACCTGGGTGGATCCACACGGCACACACACCAAAACCCGCGGGCTTGGGCGTAAAAAGTTATTGTCGTGAACCTGCTTAATAAAATGCTGCAGCATTTTCTCAGTCACATAGAAGTCGGCTATTACCCCATCTTTCATAGGACGGATCGCACGAATATTGCCAGGCGTTCGACCTAACATACGCTTGGCTTCTGCACCAACGGCGGCAACGCTTTTTGGGCCAGCAGCGCGCTCTTGCCTGATCGCCACAACCGATGGCTCGTTCAGAACAATCCCCTGATCTTTTACATAAATTAGGGTATTGGCTGTCCCGAGATCGATTGATAAATCGTTGGAAAACATGCCCCGAAGCTTTTTAAACATGAAATGCACTTTCCTGTAACTGAGCCAATTAGCTTAATCGCGATAACTACGGCACTAATTAGCATAGAAGATAGTTATCCCCACACTTTACCAACGGGGGCCTTATTGGGCAAGTAATCAGGTGGTTTAACTGCATAAAAAGTAGTAATTTTTTTTCGGCTCTCGGTAAATGTCGCTTTACCAGCAGCTGCCCACCTAATGGCTTGCAAAGTTCACCGTTCCATTATCAATGTGATAATCAAAATATGGCCCACTACTTAACCGAAAACGGCATCGTGCGCTAATTAACTTATCGTTATCAAGTTTACCCGGAAAGAACTCCCCGAATACCTTAAAGCCGTCAATGATCATAGGCACGTTTATTAACATACGCCACAAATCCGCACAGCCTTCACTGCTCGGTTTCACCTTAGGCCATCCATTCCGTGCGATTCGAACAGGACGCCGGTCGGTTTCTCTGCCTTGCGCATTATAATGCACAAACATAATCATTTCCGGCCGGCCTTCAGCTTCCCATTGATAATAAGAACTCACTGCACTACGCTCAAATTTATCAGCCAATTGTTCCAGCCACTGTGCCTTTAAATCGGGTTCAGGTCGATTTAGTATCAAAATAAGTGACATTAGAACTACGGCAAAGCCTATAATAATTGCTACGTTTATAGACGTATTTTGGGGTGCAATATTTTTTATTGTTTTCACACTGTTTTACCCATTGTCTTTTGTCGAATAAATTTACATACGTGCTAAAAGTATTTTGGCTGCTATACCATTAGTCTACTCTACAGCGGGAAATAAAAGCCAATTAGGCCTTTGGCTTGATAACTAAAAAACTCCTCAAAGCTGTTTTCCATCACGGTTTTCCAGGGAAGATGGTCCTACATTACCTATACTTTTATTGTCAGCCCTTAACGCTTGAGTTACCTGCTTACACCTCACTGGGTTGTATTCAGATGCCAATTTATGACGTTTCATCTCATTTAGCGCTTTGATAGTTCCACTTCACTACCCTGCTGGCTATTATATTGTCGGCAGCTAACCAGGTACACTTTAAACTACTTGTATGATGCCGTATTCAATTCGCTCTACCTTTTAGGATGGGGCGCTACATCCATGTGTTCGATATCCCCGGTTTTCTTACTACAAGGCATAGCCTCGGGCTCTTACTTTTTTTGTCTCAACGCTCGCTGGCCTACCATCTCAGTTGAGGATCATTTATTTCCTCGTCATGCTCAGATAGAATCAAATACGCTCCCAGAACGGCGAGCATCCCCAGAATTTCTCTCAATCTAAAGGTGCATCTTGTTCCCAATTGTCAATCCACCGCAAAAGAAAAGTTTTGACCCTACACAACAGCCATTCAGCGCGAACCGGCATCGCGCTGCGCAAATATGTCGACAGTTCAATTTACTATCGCCCCTTGCTGTCCAAGAACGAAAAAAATTACTGTCCACTCTGGTACACGGTGATCTACCCATTTTTATCGAATCCGATTTTTATTGTGAATATGGGGACAATATTCATATCGGCGCGGAAACCTTCATCAACCATAATGTAACAATAAACGATAGTGCGCCGATAGTTATTGGTAAAAATGTGCTTATCGGGCCAAATTGTTTTTTAAATACGGTGTTGCACCAAGCTGCAAACAAGGTCACCTGCGCGGCAATTAAAATTGGTGACCATGTATGGATAGGCGCGAATGTTACCATATGTGGAGGTGTCGAGATTGGTGATCACGCCATTATTGGCGCAGGTTGCATTATTAAAGAATCGGTGGGTGCCGGTGAGGTTGTCAAGGGTATCTAAACTGATTGACGAAGCGGTGACGAGCCCTCCTCCCCCGTTGTCCCCGTGCAGACGGGGACCTCCAAACTGCTAGCGCTGGCCTGAGAGATCGCCACCTGCGTGGCGATGACGATGAAAAGGTTGTGAGACGATCACGTGGGTGAAGTTGGGCGACGACAAAGTGGCGTGCCCCCTCCTTCCGTCGTCCCCGTGAAGACGGGGACCTCCCAACTGTTAGCGCTGGCACGGGAGATCGCCACCTGCGTGGCGATGACGCGGATGAAGTAGCGTGACGATGACGAAGTGGTGACGTGCCCCATCCCCCATCGTCCCCGAGAAGACGGGGACCTCACAACTGTTAGCGCTGGCACGGGAGATCGCCACCTGCGTGGCGATGACGTGGGTGAAGTTGCGCGACGATGACGAAGTTGGATAGCGATGACGATGAAAAGGTTGTGGGACGATCACGTGGGTGATATTGGGTGGTGAGGACGCCGTTGCATGGGGAATGTGTATAACCTAGTTTGTCTTTACCGCCTTAATAGAATGTTTCAACGCGGCATTCAGCGTTTTCAGTTCTTGCTCTGTAACGTTTCGCCACTGCCCTGAACGAAGCTTGCCCAGTTCAAAGTGCATAATGCGAGTTCGTTTCAGCTTGGTCACTTCATAACCCAAAAATTCACACATACGACGGATTTGCCGATTGAGTCCTTGCGTTAAAATAATCGTGAACGAAAATTTTCCGCGGGGACGAACCACGCATGGTTTGGTCACGGTACCAAGGATAGGCACCCCTTTTGCCATTTTTTGTAAGAAACGTTCACTTATTGGCTGATTGACTGTCACTTCATATTCTTTTTCGTGAGCATTTTCTGCACGTAAAATTTTATTCACAATGTCGCCATCACTGGTGAGTAAAATCAATCCTTCAGACGGTTTATCCAGCCGGCCTATGGGAAAAATGCGTTGTTTGTGTCCGATGGCGTCAATTATATTACCTTTTACATGACGTTCGGTGGTGCATGTAATGCCTATAGGTTTGTTATAGACAAGGTATATTCGGTCTGATTTATCCTCTGCAACCGCACCTATCCTTTTACCATCGACGACCACTTTATCCTTGGCAAAAATCTTTGTACCTAGCTCGGGCGCCTTACCGTTGACCGTGACCCTATTTTGTTCGATTAACTTATCGGCTTCTCGCCTGGAACATAAACCAGTGTCACTAATAAACTTATTTAATCGCTTTCCCGAATCTACGCTCATCAAGTTTTCCTTATCAGAAAAATCAACTAAAGAGGTTATCTAATCATCAGCAAAAAACCCTGCAAATGCAGGGCTCTTTCAATTTATATATTTTCCCGTTCGCCAACTGGAACTAGAACGGGATGTCATCATCAAAGTCAAAATCAGGCTCTGGCATTGCTGGTTTGGCATTGCTTTGATTACTTGGCTGTGGGGGACGACCGCCGCCCTGATTTGCTTGAGGAGCGTAGCCACCCTGTTGATTATAGCCTTGATTACCGCTGTTTTGTGGTCGCTGCTGATAACCGCCACCCGCATTTCCAGGATTACCGCCTTCCTGGCGACCGCCTAGCATTTGCATCTGGTCAACGATAATCTCAGTGGTGTAACGGTCCTGCCCTTGCTGGTCTTGCCACTTACGTGTCTGCAGTTTGCCTTCTACGTAAATTTGCGCGCCTTTTTTCAAGTACTCACCGGCAATTTCGGCTAATCGACGATACATGGTCAAACGGTGCCATTCAGTTTTTTCCTGTACCTGTCCCTGCTGATCTTTCCAGCTTTCGCTGGTCGCGAGACTCAAATTAGCCACCGCATTACCGTTGGGCATATAGCGTACTTCCGGATCATTTCCTAAATGTCCTACCAGGATGACTTTGTTAACACCTCTGTTTGCCATCGTTATCTCCTGCAACTTAATTTAACTTACCGCGCTTATCCGTATGAATAATAAAAGGATAAGGAGTTTTCAAGCGGATGAATTACGCGTAGTATACCTCAATTCACCGGCCTGTTTATGTATTTATTCAGGCCAATGAGCATACCCTTTAATTACGTCGCTAACCACTGCCCCTAAGAAGCGGTTTTAAAAGTAAATTGACGATTTAGATTCTCTTCTAAAATTAATTTTAGCATGCTCCTACTTCGACAACTTATGCTTAACCTAGGAAATTTGATGCAACGATTTATCAATGCGATTTTTTTTGCGGGCATAGTCACAATTGTGGCTTTTGCGGGCCCGGTCTCGGCTTTAGAAGAAAAATTACATGCCCAGTTGGACGAACTAAAAAGCGCATCCATTAATTCTTCTTTATCTTATGACATTATTGAATCTCTAACGACTGAAGTCGGCGCGCGCATGGTGGGCACGCCTGCTGAGAGAAAATCAGTGGAATGGGCGGTCGCAAAAATGCAGGCCTTAGGGTTTGATAAAGTATGGATTGAAGAAAGTCAGGCGCCCAACTGGCAGCGGGGCGAGCTTGAAGTCACCCTCACTTCTCCTTTTCTCCATAAATTGGTGGCCTTGTCTCTGGGTAACAGTGTTGGAACAGATACCAAACCCATTGAGACTGAGGTGGTCAAATTTAATAATTTAGATGCATTAAAAGCAGCCGAGCCTAATAGCTTAACGGGTAAAATTGCCTACGTCGCTTATTCGATGGAGCGCAAAAAGGATGGCAGTGGGTATGGCAACGCGGTGGGGGCGCGAGTAAATGGTGCTGCTATTGCGGCTGAAAAAGGGGCCGTTGCCTATGTTATGCGCTCAGTGGGCACAGATTCTCACCGATTTGCCCATACTGGGGTTATGCGGTACAAAGAGGAAGGTAAGCAAATTCCCGCTTTAGCACTTTCCAACCCTGATGCAGATTTGCTTGAAAATGCACTCAAGCGGAATAAACCCGTCACCATGGGGATTGCTTCCTCAGCGAGTGGTCCATTAAACGATACAGTTACCATCGCCAATGTAATTGGAGAATTTACAGGGAGTGAACACCCAGACGAAGTGGTGACCTTGGGCGCACACCTGGACAGCTGGGATGTGGGTACGGGCGCTATTGATGATGGAATAGGCGTGGGCATTACGTTAGCTGCAGTCCACCATATTGCCCGATTAAAGCACCGACCAAAACGCACAATCCGCGTAATTCTATTCGCTGCTGAAGAAATTGGTTTATTGGGCGCGAAAGATTATGTAGCCAGACGCAACGGCAATATGGATAACCATGTTATTGGCGCCGAGTGGGATTTCGGAAACGGAACTATTTATAAATTGGCACCTGGCGTGGGCGAGAACGCTTTGCTCAAAATTAAAGAATTTGCCGAATATTTGGCGCCCCTTGGCGTTGAGATGGCGTCCACCAATAACGCTAAAGGTCAGTCAGATATGAGTGAGCTTGGTAAGGCGGGCCAGCCCGCGGTTAACTTTTATCCTGATGGCTCTGATTATTTTGATTATCATCACACCGAAAATGACACCTTGGATAAGGTCGATACAGAAGCGTTAAAAATTAATACCGCAATTTATACAACGTTCGCCTGGTACGCTGCCAATAGCGGGATAGATTTCAGGAAGTAGCAATACTTATCGGCACAACAAGGGGGCGCTCACTGCTCCCTTATTTTAGGCTTTCGACAAACTCGCGATAGCGTTGAATGGTTGCTTCCTGTTTCATGCCATGAAAATGTGTTTGACCAGGAATGACGTATAGCACTTTATGTTCACTTGGTGCTGCCCGATACACTTGCTCCACAAATGCGACGGGCGTGATCCTGTCTTTCTCACCCACTAAAAAGAGTACTGGCCCGTGGTAGTCTTTAATAGCGTCAACATTGCTCATATTGGCTAAGTCAGGATGGATATCCAGTGTGGTGAAGATTCGGGACCAGCTGGGCATCATATTGGTCACCACGCTTGGTAAATCATTTAACGCACCATCAAGCACTATGGCGTCTACTGGACGTTCAGCGGCGACATATGTCGCCATCAGACTACCCATCGATAAACCGTGCACCAGGGTGGGTAAGCGTTTGGGAAACACCTCTTTGGCATAATCGTAAACCTGAAGCGCATCGGACTTTAAATTTGCTACTTTAAGTTTTTCGGCTTTGCCGCTAGCGCCCATGCCCTGGTAGTCAACCCACAATATATTAGCCGGGATCTGCCCGAACCTATGGATAAGCCCGGAACCAGAATTAATGGTTTGTCCATCGCCGCCAAAAAACACAATATTTGCTTTGGCCTTCGGATAAGAGACCGCCACACCAACTAATTCAAGGCCTTGTGCGTTAGTAAGTTGCACCGTGGTAATTGAAACCTGTGCTTCATCTTTCTGAATGGCTTTTTGCAGCGAGGAGGTATCAAGTTGTAGCGGCTGCTCATCTTGATGGATAAATGCTTTTGGACTGACGTCGATGGCACAGCCTGATCCAAGCACCAAGATACAGAGCGGAATGAGAAGTTTGATAACGCGCATTGATACTTCCTTGTGAAACCTGATTATATTAAAGCGGATGATGCACTTAAGAACAAGCGGTCAATTACTCTTTGGCGACAATTAGTTGTGCCTGGTGCAAATCAAATTCGCGGGTAACTTTCAAATAGATTGCATTGGATTTGGCATTCTGCCTCACTTCAACCACACCAGGTAGCGCTTTAAGCTCTGTTGCAGCTTGTTTCGATGCCCATCCTTTTAATTGAATACGTTTTACCCTGGACACTTCCTTCAGTCCCACCAGCAGCACAAACCAGACAATAACGGCAATTGTACCAACAGTATAGGCCGTCTCGGCGGGCCAATGGTTTACTGTCCAACCTGAAATTACGCCGCCCAGAAAGGCACCAAAAAATTGAAAGCTGGCATAAATCCCCATAGCCGTTCCTTTTTCACCGGCAGGAGCAATACTGGAAACCAAGGCTGGAAAGTTTGCTTCAAGATAGTTAAAGCCGGTGAAGAAAAACACCACGGCCACCAGCACCACCCATTGGTTGTTATCTTGCAATGCCAACATGCTAAACCCTGTACCCATTAATATGAGGGCCACCTGTAACAAGCGTTTTGGCATGCGTCCTCGCGCGACGCCCATCATCACTATCAAGCCGAGGATAGAAGCCAGCAGCACTGGAGCATAAAGTGTCCAGTGACTCTCCAGGGACATATCAAAGTGCAATAAAGTCACCGGGAGTTGCACAAAGAGTAACGTTATAAGCATGTGCAAAAACATTACGCTGATATTTAATCGCCATAGTTGCGAAGAGAAAAACAAGCGTTTTAGCTGACCTATTTGTGGCAGTGTATCCCCACTGGCAAGCAGCGAAACTTTAGGGATACCCCATTGAATCAACGGCAGGCATGCCATTGCCAGAAAACCGGTGATCCAAAAAATGCCTGCCAGCCCAAATTTTTCAGCCAGGATTGGGCCAATCAGCACGGCCATATAGAAGGACATTCCTATGGCAATACCGATAATCGCCATAACCTTTGCGCGCTGTGATTCTCTGCTAACGTCTGCAGCGAGTGCCATAATGGCCCCGGCTATCGCGCCAGCACCCTGTAAAATCCTACCCACAATCATCCATGCCATAGTATCGGCGCTGGCCGCTATAAAACTCCCTAACGCAAAGACCAATAAGCCCAGCAAAATAACAGGCTTGCGGCCCCAGCGATCAGACATCATACCCATCGGTATTTGCAAAGCCGCCTGGGTTAGTCCATAGCCACCAATGGCTAAACCCACCATCATTGGTGAATAATCCGGGTAATCCATGGCCGCCACCGCCAGCACTGGCATAACCATAAAGAGTCCGAGCATGCGCAATACGTAGACCAGTGCCAACGCAATCGCCGCACGTACTTCAAGTGCGTTCAAACTTCACCTGTGTTCGCTTATGTTTCGTTAATGCGGCGCAGTTTACCATAAAATGAATACTAGTCTGCACCGACGTGCGCCCTTCCACACAGCTGAACGGGTAGATCCCTCCAGTGGAGCTAACTGATCTGCCTTTTCCCTTGTGCGTAAACATTTCTTGTTTAATTCACATTGTATTCTGAGCAGCCGGTATATCTTTCACGCCCGGCTATGGCATACTGATCTTTTTGGCAAAATTAGCGCATCTATGGATAAAATCGACGTTCGCGGGGCTCGTACCCACAATCTTAAAAATATCGATTTAACCCTGCCGCGGGACAAACTGGTGGTGATAACGGGTTTGTCGGGTTCTGGGAAATCTTCACTGGCCTTTGACACGCTGTATGCTGAGGGTCAACGACGATATGTTGAATCCCTCTCAGCCTATGCCAGACAATTTTTATCAATGATGGAAAAGCCGGATGTGGACCATATTGAGGGCTTATCGCCTGCCATATCTATTGAGCAAAAATCCACTTCCCATAATCCCCGCTCAACGGTAGGAACCATCACGGAAATTTACGATTATCTTCGTTTGATGTTTGCCAGGGTCGGCACGCCTCGCTGTCCCGATCATGATACTCCCCTTGATGCTCAAACCATCAGTCAAATGGTAGATAAGGTTCTGGCTATGCCAGAAGGCACCAAGCTGATGCTACTGGCGCCTGTTGTGCAAGAACGTAAAGGTGAGCATGTAAAGGTGCTACAGAACCTCGCTGCACAAGGCTATATACGCGCACGTATCGACGGGGAGGTGTGCGATTTATCCGATCCGCCGACGCTGGACTTACATAAGAAGCACACTATTGAGGTAGTGGTCGACCGCTTTAAAGTACGCGACGATTTGCAACTGCGGTTAGCTGAGTCTTTTGAGACCGCACTGGAGTTGGCTCACGGTAACGCCAAAATTGCCAATATGGACGATCCGCAAGCTGAGGAAATCGTTTTCTCTGCTAATTTTGCCTGTCCCCAATGTGGTTACAGTATTAGCGAATTAGAGCCACGATTATTTTCCTTTAACAATCCTGCGGGTGCCTGCCCCACCTGTGATGGTCTGGGCACACGACAGTTTTTCGATCCCGCGCGTGTGGTAGCTAATGATGAATTAAGTTTAACCGGTGGCGCGATTCGTGGCTGGGATAAACGTAGCTATTACTACTATCAGATGTTACAGGCCGTTGCCGAACAATACGGTTTCGATTTGACCAAGCCCTTCGCTTCTTTATCGGACAAAGCACGTGAGGTGGTTTTATATGGCTCCAAAGGCAAGTCCCTGAAATTTAAATATATCAACGACCGCGGCGATGTGATGGAGCGTAAGCATCCCTTTGAAGGGGTGATCCCCAATATGGAACGGCGCTATCGTGAGACCGAATCTAATGCGGTGCGCGAAGAGCTTGCGAAATATTTAAGCCAGCAACCCTGTAGCGCCTGCGATGGCTCGCGTCTTCGCCTGGAGGCGCGACATGTATTTCTACACGATACCAATCTGCCAAAAATCACTGAAATGTCCATCGCAGGGGCGTATGAATTTTTTGAAAACCTCACCTTGGCCGGTCAGAAAGCGCAAATTGCAGAAAAGATTTTAAAAGAAATCCAAGACCGACTGCGGTTCCTGATTAATGTGGGATTAAATTATCTCTCCATGTCCCGTAGTGCCGATACTCTTTCCGGCGGTGAGGCTCAGCGTATTCGGTTGGCCAGCCAAATTGGTGCAGGATTGGTGGGCGTCATGTACGTACTGGACGAGCCCTCCATTGGCTTACACCAGCGCGATAATGAACGTTTACTGAAAACCCTGACTCACCTTAGAGATCTGGGCAATACGGTGTTGGTGGTGGAACATGATGAAGACGCCATTCGGGAAGCAGATCACATTGTAGACATAGGGCCAGGCGCGGGAGTGCATGGTGGTGAAATTATTGCACAAGGCAAACTGGAAGACATACTTAACAGTGAACACTCACTTACTGGAAAATATTTGTCAGGTAGAGAGAAAATTGAAGTTCCTGTTAAAAGAACCCCGTTTGACAAGAAGCACATTGTTACACTGACGGGGGCGACGGGAAATAACCTTAACGAGGTAGAACTGACTATCCCTGTCGGACTGATGACCTGCGTAACAGGCGTCTCCGGGTCGGGTAAATCCACACTGATTAACGATACTTTCTACAAAATCGCCCATCGGGAATTGAATAAGGCGACGACATCTGAACCAGCTCCCCATAAAGAAATAAAGGGTCTGGAACAGCTCGATAAAGTCGTCGACATTGACCAAAGTCCAATTGGTCGTACGCCCCGTTCAAACCCTGCTACTTATGCGGGCATTTTCACTCCCATTAGAGAGTTATTTGCGGGTACGCAGGAAGCGCGCTCACGCGGTTATAAGGTTGGCCGCTTTAGTTTCAACGTGAAAGGGGGACGGTGCGAAGCCTGTCAGGGCGATGGCGTAATCAAAGTTGAAATGCATTTTTTACCTGACGTCTATGTTCCTTGTGATGTGTGTAAAGGGAAACGCTATAATCGTGAGACGCTGGAGATTCAGTACAAGGGCAAAAACATCCATGAAGTTTTAGAAATGACAGTGGAAGATGCCAGAAGTTTCTTCGATGCTATCCCCTCCATTGCTCGTAAGCTCCAAACGCTCATTGATGTGGGCCTTTCTTATATTAAACTGGGCCAGGCGGCGACTACGCTGTCCGGCGGGGAAGCACAACGGGTCAAGCTTGCTCGGGAGCTATCTAAACGGGATACCGGACAAACCTTATACATTTTAGACGAACCTACTACAGGCCTCCACTTTCACGATATCAAGCAATTACTTGCAGTGTTACATCGGTTACGTGATCATGGTAATACCGTAGTGGTTATCGAACACAATTTGGATGTAATCAAAACCGCTGACTGGATCGTGGATTTAGGCCCTGAAGGTGGCTCGGGGGGTGGCAATATTATTGCTACAGGCACGCCCGAAGAAGTAGCAGAATCCAAGGTTTCTCATACAGGCCACTTTCTAAAGCCGCTGTTAACGCGTTAAAAAAGAGTATAACCATGACAAATCATCCTATGGAAACATCGTTTGATGTTCGTTTTTATGAAACGGATGCGCTGGCACATGTAAGCAATACGGTCATCGTTGGCTGGTTTGAAGCTGCCCGTGAGCCTGTGTTTCGTATGTTTACCCCCAGTCTGGATTTAAAAAACTGGCCCCTGATCCTGGCCAGTTATCATGTAGACTTTCATGCACAGATTTTTTATGGCCAGCCGGTAACGGTCAAAACCTATATCAGCCGTATCGGCAATAGCTCGTTTGATGTATTCCAGGAGCTATGGCAAAACGAGGACAAGTGTGCGTCGGGGACGACCACCATGGTGCATTTCGATTATAAAAATCAACAGGCGTGTGCGATACCCGAAGAAGTTCGAAGTGCCTTAGATGTACACTTGTTGGAGCCAAAATCATGAACGAACCACACGGCGATTTTATCGAAGTCATCGACGATGTGTTATCGGCGGACTTATGCCGCAATATTATTTCTGCCTTTGAACAAAGCCCAAATCTGACAGCGGGACGCACCGGTGGCGGTGTAGATACCGATAAAAAGAAAAGCTCGGATGTGTCTTTTAGTGAAAAGCCAGAGTTTAAAGAATTTTTCCCTCAGGTCATGCAGAAAACTGGCGAACAGTTACTGCGTTACATGGAAAAGTATTATTTTGCGTTAGTGGGGCCAATAGGGCTTACCGTGCGTCATCCCACCTCGGGTGAGCCAGTAAAATTGACAGGTGAAAATTTTGCTGAAGTCGGCAAACCTAATTTAGCAAATTTGTTAAATTATCTGTTTCGGATAGGTGAAATCAATGCCCAGCGTTATCGCGCAAATGAGGGTGGCTATCCGTACTGGCATTCAGAGGTATACCCACAGCTACCTCATAATGAGGCGTTACATCGTACTCTTTTATTTATGTTTTATTTAAACGATGTCAATGATGGGGGCGAAACGGATTTTTATTATCAGAATCGTTCGGTAACGCCTAAAACAGGGAGAATGGTAATCGCGCCAGCAGGTTTTACTCATACCCATCGCGGGCAAACTCCTAAAGATCAGGATAAATATATTCTGACTTCCTGGCTATTGTTCAATCGTGCGGAAGCCATTTATACGCCACAGCGATAACAAAATCTCAGCTTATTGAAGGGCGCAAATCAGTATCAGAATTGATTAGCTGGGGACAGGTCTGATGGGCGTACACTACATGTGATTGTTACTTTCAACACGGCGAAAGAACCCCGCCCGAATGAATTGATAAAACCTCTTTATCAAGACTGATATTGGCGTGATGGGACAGCCACCGTCCCAGCACGTCGTACTTTATACCTGGTACTGGCTACCAATGGCCCTGATGTCAATCACTTCCTCCATCCCTGACTGGGCCCTATTTCTTTTACTTAAAGTATCAGTATTTGAATTGCTGCATGATGCGGGCAAAGTCTTTTGCCAGTTGTTCGAGTGACTGGCTGACACTGGCGAGTTTTTCTGCGCTTTCAGCGGTATCATCGGTGCGACGATTTATATCATCTACATTCTCTGAGATGCGTCTGGCGACACTCTGTTGTTCCCCCGTCGCATTGGCAATCTGATCATTCATCTGTGTTATGCGTGAAATAGTGTCGTTAATGACGGTCAAGCTACTTCCCGCTTTATTAGCCTCCTGGACACTTGAGCCGGCTAATTCTGTTCCCCGCCCCATCACCGTCACGGCTGAACGAGCTGCACTCTGCAATTGTTCAATGGTGTGTTGAATTTCTTCGGTTGATTGCTGGGTTCGCGAAGCAAGGGTTCGCACCTCATCTGCAACCACTGCAAACCCTCTGCCTTGCTCACCGGCTCTGGCTGCTTCAATCGCAGCGTTCAACGCCAACAAGTTGGTTTGTTCAGCAATCCCTTTGATCACGTCCAGTACAGCGCCCACCTGATTTGAATCCGACTCCAGTTTACGGATGACTTCTGCGGTTTCTTGCACTGAATTGGCTAGATTCTGAATACTGGTAACGGTGGCGTTTACCACTCGCTGACCCTCTCCCGAGGCACTGGACGCATCTGAAGCTGCCTCTGCCGCATCCGCTGCACTGCCCGCTACTTCGTTAACACTGAGGGTGAGATTTTCCACCGCATGCTTAGCTTCTTCAGCCGAGCGCTGTTGGGCATTGATTGTCTGACGGGTATGCCCTGACACCTGATTTAAATTTTGAGCCAAATCGGACAGCGGCTTTGCCGACTGTCCTATATCTCTGACCACACCCTGTAACTTTGCAACGAACTGATTAAACCAATGCACCAATTCGCCAATTTCATCTTTGCTGGAAGTTTTAATACGTACAGTTAAATCACCATCTTCTTGCGCAATGTCACGCAATGAATTAACTACGTCAATCACGCCACTGCGAAGATTGTGGACAATCGGTATTGCGGTAGCAAACAGTATTATAGTGGTGATTATACCCATTACCACGCCCACCATAATGAGAGAGCGTGCCGCATCATTTGATTCGTCAATGGCATCTTCGAACGCTGCGCTACGCGCCTGACTGAAAGTATCTAAACGGCTGGTCGTAGACTCAAATAATTGATTCATGCTAGCGCTTTGTTCGGCAAGACGGCTGAAATCAGCGGTACCATTCACCATCGACTCGCTTACCGAATAAGCTAATGTAAAATAATCGTTAAAGTTCGATAAAATACTATTTGCTTCTGAACTTAGATCAGGATTGACCTGAGCAATACTTTTTAACTGCTCTCGGGTGTTCTCAGCCAACTCATTCGCTCGCTGCAACGCTTCTTCGTCACCAGTTGTTACAGCGCTGCTAAGTGTATCCCGTACATTCTTCATATCAAAAAGGGCTTCACGGGAGTGATTCAGCGCTGGGAACTGAACCCCTCTGGCATTATCCAACAAGCGGACGTTATCCAAAGCGGTATAAGAAGTAATGGCCAGATAGATTACAAAGGCTATCGTACTAATTATTGGAATAAGATAGAGTTTTTGGGCGATGGATAGTCGGTTAAGAAAGTTCATTAGCTTCCAGTCGGGTTAGTTTTAATTACTGCAAATCAACATATCTAAATTTATTATATATCTGTGTAATATCAAAAAAATTTCACTGCTTTAGAATGGTGCAACGGATTCGCCACTCAACCGATACCCTACAGAAGCAATTTCGCCAGCCCATCCTTCGGTGCTGAGCACGCCCGTTACCCATATGGCATCAGATAAATTATCTATCGGCACACCTTGCTCAAACTTTACATAAACGATTTGATTTGAAGGGGGTGGGGGTACATGAATGCAGGCGCCAAAATAGGGCACTAGTAAAAATTCGGTGGTAAGTTCTGCTGTTCCTTCGAGGGGCACTACGAAGCCAGGGATTTTGACGCGTTGTCCATCATACTTAGACACCACGGGTGCATTGGGTTGAAGTTGTGCCATGCTGCCCTCATGAGAAACCGAAGGAGCCTGCATTGGATTAAATCCCGCAGGCACCAAATCTTCCCAATACACTTCGACTGGTTCATCAGCGGATGTCACTGCACTAGTGAAGCTGCTAATAACTAGCAAAATATAAATAATTGATCTCATGCTTTCTCCAAAAACAAAAAAGGTTCGCGCAAGACGAACCCTTTAAAATCTGGCCTATCTAGAAAATAGATAATTAGCCGTTTTGCTTTTCACGCTCAACACTTGAGGTAATTTCGGCTTTTGCTGCTTCAGCGTTATCCCAACCATCAATCTTAACCCACTTACCAGGCTCAAGATCTTTATAATGAGAGAAGAAATGTTCAATCTGTTTCAGGAGCAATTCTGGCAGATCGTTAACATCGTGAACATCGCGGTAGATAGTTGATAGCTTATCAATCGGCACAGCGATGACTTTCGCGTCTTTACCTGATTCATCGGTCATATTTAATACGCCAACAGGACGACACTTAATTACAGAGCCCGACAGTAAAGGGAACGGGGTTACAACCAGAACGTCTACTGGGTCACCATCTTCCGACAATGTGTTGGGAACATAACCGTAATTAGTGGGATAATGCATACAAGTAGCCATAAAACGGTCCACATACATGGCACCCGTTTCTTTGTCGACTTCGTATTTTACCGGGTCAGCCTGAGCTGGGATTTCAATGATAACATTCACTTCATCAGGCAGCTTTTTACCTGCTGGAACGTTGCTTAAGCTCATTTACAAATTTCCTTTAATTTAGACGTGACAATAAACCGCACAGTATAATACCAATTGCGTTAAGTATCTATGCTATCAAGATGCAGTAAAACGCTGCAAACCGACGGCTCGAACTAGGAGGATTCATGTTTAGCGTAGTAACTCAAACATGCCTCAACTTCTTCTTTAGACCCTAGTAAGGTCGGTACACGCTGGTGAATTTCACTTGGCATCACTTCCATAATGCGACCATGCCCCGTATTAGCCAGCCCACCCGCTTGTTCCATTAAAAATGCCATCGGGTTTGCCTCGTAAAGTAAACGTAACTTACCAGGAATGGAGGGGTTACGCTTATCAAATGGATACATAAAAATGCCGCCTCGACACAGCACGCGATGAATATCACCCACCATTGCTGCCACCCAACGCATATTATAATTTTTCCCCCGCGGGCCTTCTGTGCCGGCCAGCAAGTCACCGATGTATTCCTGAATGGGGGTTTCCCAATGACGCTGATTAGAGGCGTTAATGGCAAATTCTTTAGTTTGCTCGGGAACTTGAATATTGGGATGAGTAAGCAGGAAACCACCATGGGTTTTATCCAAAGTATACAGATGCGTACCACGGCCCGTAGTCATTGCCAACATCGTTGAGGGCCCATACAACACATATCCTGCAGCGACCATCTGGGTTCCCGGCTGTAAAAATGCCGATGGATCGTCAGCGTCCATCCACTGTGGTGCGTGGGTGATAGAAAAAATCGTGCCGATAAGGCTGTTTATCTCTGTGTTGGATGAGCCATCCAGCGGATCAAAACTTACCAGGTACTTACCTTCAGGATTACAAGGAACGACATCATCTTCTTCTTCAGAGGAGATCGCTTTAACATAACCCGACTCGCGTAAGGTATCTTTTAAAATCTGATTTGAAATTACATCGAGTTTTTTCTGGGTTTCACCCTGTACATTTTCACTCAACGTAGAGCCCAAGACACCTGCCAGGGCGCCTTGACTCACTCGAAAAGAAATTTCTTTACAGCCGGCTAAAAGCGTACGAATAAGGAGGATCAGTTCAAGAGGGGCACCATCTTTTTGTAACTGTGAATTAAGTCGTTTCATAGTGTGCTACAGCCTTTATCAATTTTTGTAGGGTAAATCAGCGATCGCGTTGAATAGTATAATTGTTGTTAGTTAACGTAATTGCACTGAAATTCGATTAATCTGTCGTCCTGAGCAATTTCGAACTGCTTGAAATGGCGCGGATTAATTGGACACTAATTGTACCCGCGAAAAAGTTCGAAAGGAAATCTGAGTTGCTTATCAACACATTGGTGCGTATCTGGTAGAGTATATTGAAGAAAAAATTAGCTGAATATCCTATGCATGTACATATTTTAGGCATTTGTGGAAGTTTCATGGGCGGCATCGCCGCTATCGCTAAAGCGCAAGGGCATATCGTGACAGGATCTGACCAAAACGTTTACCCCCCCATGAGCACACAGTTAGAAAGTTTAGGCATCACCCTAACCGAAGGCTTTGACGAAGCTCAGTTTCACCCGCAACCGGATGTGGTGATAATCGGTAACGCGCTGTCGCGAGGCAACGCCGCAGTGGAATACGTGCTAAACCGTAACATTCCTTATATCAGTGGGCCACAATGGTTACTTGAAAATGTACTCCAGGAGCGCTGGGTGATAGGGGTTTCCGGTACGCACGGAAAAACCACTACCAGCAGTATGGTAGCCTGGTTACTCGAATATGCGGGTTTGCAGCCTGGTTTTTTAATTGGCGGTGTACCGCAAAATTTTGGTATTTCTGCGCGTTTGGGTAACAGCCCGTTTTTTGTGATAGAGGCTGACGAATATGACAGTGCCTTTTTCGATAAACGCTCGAAATTTGTTCACTATCATCCTCAAACGCTTGTCATCAATAACTTGGAGTTCGATCACGCGGATATCTTCGCCGATTTAGCTGCTATCCAAACTCAATTTCACCATCTTGTGCGTACTGTCCCTGGGAATGGATTAATTTTATCGCCTAAAAGCAACCAGGCTATTAACGAGACTCTGGGAAGGGGCTGCTGGAGTGCGCAGCAGTATGCAGGAACGGATTGGCAGTATGAGTTAATTAAGTCCGATGGCAGTGCTTTTAAGGTGCGCTACGCTGGCAAGGTTGTCGGCGAAGTTTACTGGGATTTACTGGGCTTGCATAACGTTCAAAACGGTCTAATGGCCATTGCCGCGGCACATCACGCGGGTGTTACCCTTACAGATGCAATAGAGGGACTGGCACAATTTAAAAACGTTAAGCGCCGCTTAGAAGTTCGGGGCAAAGTAAACGATATCACGGTTTATGATGATTTCGCTCACCATCCTACTGCCATTGCATTGACCATTCAGGGTCTACGAGAAAAAGTGGGCAAGCAACGCATCTTTGCAGTGCTCGAACCACGCTCAAATACGATGAAAATGGGCCATCATCAGGAAGAATTGGTCGCGTCCTGGCAAACCGCAGATCAAACCCTGCTGCTTGAACCTAAAGGACTGAGTTGGTCTCTTTCGAAACTTGCATCGACAAGTAACAGCCCGGCCACGTGTTTTAGCGAAGTTAGTCAGATCATTGACTATTTAATTCAACACGTACGCAGCGGCGATAACATTCTTATTATGAGTAATGGCGGATTCGACAATATCCATCAACGCTTACTGGATGCATTAGTGTTAACCATGGAAAAAACCGATGACTAATCCCTCTATCACGTTAGCCATAACTGGCGCTTCCGGGGCACCTTATGCCTTAAGGCTACTTGAATCATTGCTGACCACCCACTGCACAGTACACTTGTTAATTTCATCGGCAGCTAAAGTTGTGCTGGCTACCGAAGAGGAACTTCAGCTTCCCAGCAGACCTGCACAAATAAAATCATTTTTTGTTGAGAAGTTCAGCTGTAACGAAGACCAGTTACACGTATATGGAAAAGAAGAATGGTTTTCCCCCGTCGCTTCCGGCTCAGCCGCCCCTAAAACGATGGTAGTTTGCCCCTGCTCTACCGGCACCCTCTCTTCTATCGCGACCGGGGCCAGTGATAACCTGATTGAACGCGCCGCAGATGTGGTGTTAAAAGAACGCGGTCAATTAATTTTAGTTCCCCGAGAAATGCCGCTATCATCCATTCATCTTGAAAATATGCTTAAATTGTCTCAACTAGGTGCGACCATTATGCCTGCTGCGCCGGGATTTTATCATCAACCGCAATCAATAAACGACTTGGTTGACTTTGTCGTCGCCAGAATTTTAGACCATATTGGAATTGACCAAACTCTTATGCCTCGCTGGGGCTATCAACGTTAAAAGGAAAACGTATGTCAAACTTAGTTCGGGCTGTCATCATCGCATCAATCACGTGTGTTGGTTTGTTTACCTCAACGCTCGCTATGGCGTGGGGTCAAACGGGACATCGAGTAACGGGTGCCATTGCGGAGCACTACTTATCTCCCAACGCTAAAGCGGCATTAAACGACCTGTTACCCAACGAGTCATTAGCAGAAGCTTCTACCTGGGCGGATGAAATGCGCTCGAATCCACATCCTTTTTGGCAGAAAACCGCCTCGCCGTGGCATTACGTGACCATTCCCGGTAACAAGAATTATCAGCAAGCCGGGGCCCCCGCACAGGGCGATGCCTATACAGCGCTTGAGCAATTTAGAACAACGTTGAAGAACCCGCAGAGTACGCGTGAGGAAAAGCAAAAAGCACTGCGCTTTATTGTGCATATTATCGGCGATCTGCACCAACCATTACATGCAGGTGATGGCACGGATCGAGGTGGAAACGATGTCAAAGTGCGCTTTTTCTGGCAGGATTCAAATCTACACCGGGTATGGGATTCTCAACTCATAGCCCAGCGAGAATTGTCTTATTCAGAGTGGAGTGAATGGTTGCTACCTAAAATTACTCAGGCTGAGCGTCGTGACTGGCGTGACACTAATCCCCAAACATGGATAGCGGAGAGCGTAACCATTCGTAAAACCATTTACCCAAAAGATGCGAATAATATGAATTATGACTATCTTTACCAACACATCCCAACGGTGAAGAAACGTCTGCAACAGGCAGGGGTAAGAATCGCTGATTATCTCAATGAAATATACCAACAATAAGCTGAGTTTAAGGAGCCCATTGAGGCTCCTTTTTTGATTAGCTTGATTACTAAAATTTAACTGCACCAGCTTTGGCTAGCCTCAGTATCTATTCCTATCCACTCTGCGAGAGATAAAGTATGAGTAAATCGTATCAGACCAACACCAAGGTAGAATGGGAGTGGGGTCATGGCAAAGGCACTGGCTATGTAAGAGAAGTCTTTCGGGAAAAAGTCACTCGGACCCTAAAAGGCAGTGAAATCACCCGCAATGGTTCTATCGATGATCCGGCCTATTTGATTGAACAGGACGATGGTGACCGTGTTTTAAAACTGCATAGCGAAATAAGAAAACATAATTAATTGAACTAAAAAGAAATAGTCCGGTACCAATCACATAATAAATCTTACACAGTTGTTTGGATAAGGATGTGTGGTTTGAAAAAGTGTTTATTGCTCGCTACATGTTTAATTGCCTCTGCGACCAGTTACGCCAAAATTAACGTTGTCCCCCTTGAACGTTACGGTAAAGGGCATTTCAAACTTAATGTATCAATTAATGGGCGCTCATCAACATTTATGTTTGATGCCGACGCCTCCGGTACTGTCATTGACAGCAGTAAGCTGGACTATTTTGGTATCGAGCCCAGTGCGTCCAATTTTGATGGTATTGCGGTTGGCAATGAGCAACAGAGTAAATCAAAACCACGCAGATATGGGTAGACTCGTTCGCGCTTAATGGTATCGATGTGCCGATTAATGCTGTATTTGCACAACACATTTCACAAGAGGCTATAGCTGGCATCGTCGGTCAGGATGCCGTCGTCTCGCTTAATGCGCTGATTGACCTCTCATCTGCGCAGTTAGTAATTCCTGAGACTGAACACGATACGCACGCATTTTTAACCGAAACACTTTCAACAGACTTTACTTCGGTAGAATTACACGAATCACGAATGGGATTTCACTTCGTCGAGGTGACACTGAATAACCAACCGGCAAGATTGATTATCGACTCTGGTGCTCCCCAGGTTATGTTAGATAAATCAGAGCTTGAACGAATGGCGCTCAAAACTGAACAACACGACACTGCAAAAATGGTGCTTAACGATGGTACCAAGGTGGCAATAGATGTTCTACATGACACATCCATCGCGATTGGCGATACCATAATTGAAGGTGAACTTATGGCAAGCGATCTGTCAGGGCTGATGACCGCAATCAATGAAAAGGCAGAGACTCGAATTATTGGCGTTATTGGTAACCAGCAACTGGTGAAACTTAAAAGTATTATTGATTTATCCCAGAGTACGCTTCACCTAAGTTCTCCTTACTCACGCTGAACCTGGTCATTGAGACGATCACTATGCTGGGTTACCGACCGCTACGATAAATACTGCTTAAGTCCTGCAACGTCATGTTTGCTGACGTAACGAAGGATGTTTTTCAACTGTTCAGCGTCTATTGGTTTAACCAAGTGGTAATCAAACCCTGCTTCTTTCGTACGCTGGAGATCCTCTTCCCGGCCCCACCCTGTTAATGCAATAAGGATGGTATTCGTTCTCCATTCAGCTTGACGCATCAGTTTCGCGGTTTCATACCCATTGAGTTCTGGCATCCCAATGTCCATAAAAATAATATCCGGCGATAACTCAGCTGCTACTTCTAACGCTTCTTTGCCACTATACACAGTATCAACTGAATACCCGAGCATAAGAATAAGCATTCCCAGGATATCTGCCGCCGACTTATTGTCGTCGACAAGCAGCACTTTACAAGATTTCTCTTTGCGCTCTTCACCTGATTTTAGTGAATCGTTTTCTGCTAATTTAAAATTAGTGACGGGTAACTGAACCACAAACTTACTCCCTCTTGCCGGATAACTTGAGCTAACCGTTACCGACCCATCGTGTAATTCTATAAGTCTTTTTACCAGTGACAGCCCCACGCCTAACCCCTGCTCTCCCGATTCAAGTTCATAACCGGATTGCGAAAAGAGCTCGAAAATATGCTCATGGTGTTCTGGCGGAATGCCAATTCCGTTATCCTGGATTGAAACTAAAACGTTTTCATCATGTACATCCATAGCGACTTCGATTCTGCCTTCGCGTGGCGTGTATTTGGTTGCGTTATCTAATAAATTAGAGAAAATTTGAATAAGACGTACCTTGTCGCCCTTCACTACTATCGATTCGAACTTATTTCTATCGTAAACAAATTGATGCTGGGCGGTTTCCATTTTTACCGCTACTGACTCAATTGCACTTGAGATAACATCGTTCAGCTCCACCTCATCAATTTTTAACGTCATGACATTTCTGGTTATGCGCGAAACATCCATTAAGTCATTAACCAGTGAGGTTAATTGCTGGCTTTGTTTTTCCATGGTTGAGCGCAACGATTCGATAGCCTCAAGGTTTCTATTCTCTATAGCTATTTTCATTGCTTCAAGACCACTGGTGATAGGCGCTAATGGATTTCTAAGTTCATGTGCCAGGGTAGCTAAAAAATCATCCTTGCGAGTATTTGCTTCTTTTAACGCTTCGTTAGTGGTTTTTATCTGCTCCATCAGCTGAGTTTCGCGTCGCAATGCGTATAGCTCTTTCTGTAACTGAGAGGACAGTTCACACGCCCCGGCTTCCGGATCATTAAAGATTTTCTCAGCCAGCTTTTCCTGAACGGTAAATAATTGGCGTAAATCGTCTTCTATTTCTAAATCAGGGTGAACCTTTGTCCAATAATGGGCGGTCCGAATGAAGGTCAGCAAGACCAGTAAATACTCTAAGTCGTTAGGTGAGTATGCCAGTTTCAACGCATCCAGGCAGTCAGGCGTACTTTCCGTCTGGAGTAAGATATGCGCCACACAGACAAAAATGGCATACTCGTCCTCGGAGCCTTGTTCAGGGGCTCGCGACATAGATAACTTTTGCCGCTTAACCATTTCAAGGTAGGGAAGCAGGTCATCATTCCGTGGCAATGGCTCGGCCAAAAGGGAAATAATTAAATCAATGGAAGATAAATTACTTGAGGGGTCACCCGATGGGTGGCCCAGCCCCGCTAAAAAGCCGATGTGTCGGGCTATGCAATACCTTACTTCGCAAAAACGCGAAGTGTATACAAACAAACGCTCTTTAAATAATGAAGGGAACGGGTTGTTTAGATACGCAAATTTCGCAAACCCCCAAAGGTTCTGGGTGATATCGGGGGATTCAGAGGCGAGTTTAAAAAAGTTGGGCACAACGCCAAAGCGACTTTCAACCTCGGTCAGCAGACTCTGCTTGTGTTGATTTTCTATTTGAGCTTTCATCTACGCATTAACTTAATTAGATTCAGTGGATTGCCACAATAAGACGCTGTCAATCCATTACCGCATATAAGTTGGCGTATAATGGGAAAAATAAAAAAGAAGCGCTATGATAGCAATAAGAGAATCCGCGTCATCTGGTTCACAATTAGAACACTATTTTTCAAATTCTCAATACTTACGCAATAACGCTTTTTTTAACTGATCCTGTTATTCGATATCTAAAGGCTCAGGTGAGAGGATGACGCCGGTTGAGTCTGCGTAGAGGTGGTCTTCAGGTAAAAATGTCACGCCACCAAAGTTCACTGGAACATCAACGTCACCTATGCTTTCCACCTCAGCATTTACCGGGATGGAAGCAACTGCGAGTACACCAATGTCTAAATCAGCCAGACTATCGACTTCCCGAACACTTCCGTAACACACAATGCCTTCCCACTCATTATCGATGGCAACCTGCGCGGAATTAGCGTCGATTAACGCGCGTCGTGTGGAGCCCCCGCCATCGATGAGTAACACTTTTCCAGCACCATTTTGTGCCAGAACGCGATCAATCAAACCACGATCTTCATAACATTTGATAGTGGTGATCTCACCGCCGAACGAATACCGTCCGCCGTAACTGACAAAAATTGGGTCAACTACATCAACACTGTCGGCAAACAAGTCACATAATTCGGAAGTATTGTAATCCATCGATTTTCCTTACAGGCGCTTAATAACTGCTTTGCCTAGCATAGCATCATTTAGGTTAAATCAAACACATTGGTGATATTTATCAGTAATTCACGCTTTTTAAACATGACCAGCCGGATAATGACTCACCGTCCACAGGTTGCATTTAACTGACTCGTTGGCTGTCATAAATAAATGATTTGTTTTTGAGCAATCTCTATGTGGTTAATGATAAATAAATCGGATAAGGCCCTTAATTTACGCGTTAAGTAGTTCTGTTATTTTTATATGGCACTTATTGGTTAATGGGGGCTTAGCGTGTTCGTCCGGACTCAGTGATATTTCACCTGCCATAACCACGCCGGCGGTGGTCTGCTATAGACCTTGAGTTCAACTTTTAAATAAAGAGCGATTACCGACCACCTCAGGCGCTTTCTTCACTTGCAATTTAATATTGCGATGAGATGATACAGGAATTGTACTTTTCTTAGCTTAATCATCGTGTCGAAAAAGTTCTCGTTTGTCAGTGTTCTTGTAAGTGTTACGTTCATTAGTGCCTGCGGATATCGTGGAGCGCTTTATCTCCCTGAAGAGGAAGATAACCAACCGACACAGAAGGTAGAAACACCCCATAAAGAGGTCCAGTAATATGGACCATTTTCAATACCAGGGTGGCAAACTATTTGCCGAAGATGTTTCAGTGCAGTCCATTGCCCAGGAGCATGGGACCCCTTTGTATATTTATTCACGCGCCACGCTGGAACGTCATTGGCATGCCTTTAATGATGCGGTAGGAACTCACCCCCACCTGATTTGTTACGCCGTGAAAGCCAACTCGAATTTAGGGGTTTTGAGTGTGTTGGCTAAATTGGGTTCAGGGTTTGATATTGTGTCGGGCGGCGAGCTGGCTCGGGTTATTGAAGCGGGTGGCGATCCAGCCAAAGTGGTGTTTTCAGGGGTTGCCAAAAAACCGGAAGAAATTCGATATGCATTAGAGCAAGGTATTATGTGCTTTAATGTTGAATCTGAACCTGAACTGCAACGCATCAATCAGGTTGCACAGGATATGAATCAAACTGCATCTATTTCGTTACGCATTAATCCAGACGTTGATGCGGGTACCCACCCCTATATTTCTACCGGGTTAAAGGCGAATAAATTTGGCATCCCTCGCGAGCGTGCAGTGGCCGCTTACAAGCTTGCTCACTCGCTTCCCCATTTGAATGTTGTGGGTATGGATTGTCACATTGGTTCACAGTTAACGCAGGTTCAGCCCTTTGTCGATGCGTTGGATAGATTACTGCTGTTAGTTGACGAACTTGCCGAGTATGGCATTCACATCTCCCATCTTGATGTGGGCGGCGGGTTAGGTGTGAAGTATCTTAACGAGCGCCCTCCCCATCCCAAAGAATATGCTGCTGCCATGGCGGAAAGAATGACAGGGCGTGAAAATCTTAAACTTATTCTTGAGCCCGGCAGAGCGATTGCGGCCAATGCAGGCATACTGGTTACCCAAGTCGAGTTCGTAAAAGAAGGCGATGAAAAGCATTTCGCCATTGTGGATGCGGCAATGAACGATTTAATTCGCCCCGCTCTGTATGCGGCATGGCAGGATATTATTCGGGTAGAACAAGTTACCAGTGCACCTACACGCACATATGACGTAGTGGGCCCGGTTTGCGAAACCGGTGACTTTTTGGGTAAAGACCGCCAGTTAGCGGTGGCAGAAGGCGATTATTTGGCCGTGCGCGGGGCCGGTGCCTATGGTTTTGTCATGGCATCAAACTATAACAGCCGCTGCCGCCCAGCCGAAATAATGGTCGATCAGCAACGCGTTCATGTGGTACGGGAAAGAGAAAAACAAAAAGATCTCTGGAAAGGTGAGCATAAACTTACGTAAACTAGGAGCACCTTTATTTGTATTTACAAGAATAAGAACCGTTCTCTATGCAGGTGAATTTTTCAAAGATGCACGGCCTTGGCAATGATTTTGTTGTGGTCGACAATGTCACGCAGAACGTTTTCTTTTCGAAAGACCGTATCCAGCAACTCGCCGATCGGCATTTTGGCATTGGCTTTGATCAGCTTTTGATGGTTGAGCCGCCCTATGATCCTGAACAAGATTTCCACTATCGTATTTTTAATGCCGATGGCAGTGAAGTGGGCCAATGCGGCAATGGTGCCCGGTGTTTCGCACGGTTTGTCAAACATAAGGGGTTAATCAACCGCAACCGCATTGTGGTAAGCACCACTAATGGCAAAATGGTGCTTTATCTTGAAAAAGATGGGCAGGTGACGGTAAACATGGGTAAGCCTGATTTTGCACCCGCCAGCATTCCGTTTAAAGCCAATAAGGAAGAGAAAACCTATATCATCCGGGAAAACGAACAAACCTTCTTTTGCGGAGCAGTGTCGATGGGCAATCCCCACTGCGTATTAGAAGTAGAGAACGTGGACGAGGCGGATGTTGCCACTATTGGCCCTCTTTTGGAAACCAGCGAACGATTTCCAGAGGGTGTTAATGTTGGCTTTATGCAGGTATTATCTTCAAGACATATTCGTCTGCGTGTGTTTGAACGCGGAAGTGGCGAAACCCTGGCATGTGGAAGTGGCGCGTGCGCTGCCGTTGCTATAGGCCAGATTCAGGGGAAATTAGATAAAGATGTGCAAGTTGATCTGCCGGGTGGAACATTAAGAGTTCGCTGGCAGGGCGGAGACAGTATGCTAAAAATGACGGGTCCCGCTGAGCATATCTATGACGGACACTTTACTGTATGAATGATTTTACAGGACAGCCCAAGACAACCGTACCGTTAGAGCCCAGGTATGAAGAAGCCGACGGGGTGAACGCCGACGATGTGCGCAGTTATTTGCTGAAGCACCCTGAATTTTTTAGTCACCATCCTGACTTGTTGGAACGATTGCATATACCACATCAGCAAAAGGGCAGTGTTTCTTTAGTTGAATTGCAAAGCGAGCAGTACCGCAAAAAACTTCGTCAACTCAATTACAAGTTAAATCAGTTAATTGGTGTAGCCAAACAAAACGAGAAGATATATCGCGTTTATACTGACTTAAACGTTCAATTACTGTCCTGCAAGTCGCTTGCAGAAATTCAATTCAAGCTGGAAGAAGTGCTGCAGGAGCAGCTTAATCTGTCGGCGGTGGTAATTAGAATGTTTAAGGGTCCCCTGACGCTGCCAGAGCTACAAAAAAAACTCATTACCGAGAAACGTTTCAAACAAAATTCGTTTTTCTTTGGTCGCTTAAGCCAGCACGAAAAGCAGCTGTTATTTGGCGACTTAGCCGCCGAATCGGTGGCATTAATTGCGTTAGGTGAAAAGAATGAGTTGGGCTTAGTGGGCGTAGGCAGTGCCGATGCGACGCACTTCACCCCGGATATGGACACTTTGTTACTTAAACAACTCCAACAAGTGTTGAATATCGTTATTCCAGACCTCCTTGGATATTGATGGCCACCCCGTCTATTGAATCGTTAACCGATGAATGCCGGGTTTGGCTGCAAAAATATTTACTCCATATACAGGTTGTTCGCGGCTTATCCGCTCATACCGTTAGCAACTATCGCCGCCAGCTAATCGTCATTGCAGATATCCTGGCTATTACCGACTGGCGCTCGCTTACTCAGGTGGATGTGAAGCGGGTGCTTGCCTCCTCCAAGCGCGCCGCGCAGCAACCACGAAGTGTCGCTTTACGACTATCCGCTCTGCGCTCGTTTTGCCAGTATTTAATCGAACAAAATTATCTGGATTCGAATCCCGTTGAAGGCGTACAGGCACCTAAAACCGGCAGGCCCCTCCCAAAGCAACTTAATGTTGACGAAATGCAGCAACTATTGGCAAGCGAACAGGAGGCTGACATCGCCTGTCGCGATATGGCGATGTTCGAAGTCATGTACGGTTGCGGTTTGCGGCTAAATGAACTCACATCTCTCAATTTGGCTGATATCAAATCGGACGGTACTCTCTGGGTTACGGGAAAAGGAAATAAACAGCGCGTGCTGCCCTTAGGTCGAGTGGCTGCGAAAGCGCTCCATGCGTGGCTGAAAGTACGCGGGAATTACGCATCCATGTATGAAAGCGCGTTATTTGTGAGCAAGCGAGGTACCCGCATATCTAATCGACAGGTGGGTAACCGTCTTAATGAGCTTGCGGCTCAGCAAGGTATGAACCAATCAGTTAATCCGCATAAATTACGTCATTCATTCGCCACTCATGTTTTGGAATCAAGCGGTGACTTACGCGCCGTACAGGAGTTGCTGGGCCACGCAAACCTTTCTACGACACAGGTTTATACGCACCTGGATTTTCAGCATCTGGCCAAGGTTTACGATAAGGCTCATCCCCGCGCCAGACGACGTTCGCAGGAAAAATAATGAAATTTTATCGCCCGCTAAAACCGGTTAGAGCTTTGACCTTCGATTTGGACGATACCTTGTATGACAATGGTCCCATCATTCGTGCGGCAGAAGCAGCATTAAATTCACACCTGAAAAAACATCACCCGACTGCTGCCAACCTCGCCCCTTCCGACTGGAAAAAAATACAAGCCGACCTCATTAGCGCAAACCCGGCATTGGCATCTGATATGGGGCAACTGCGCATGCAAAGTTTATTAACCGCATTATCCGATGAACTTGCCGAACATGCTTTAGAAGATGCAGCGAAAGCCTGTTTTGATCATTTTTATGACAAAAGAAGCGATTTCGAAATTGAGCAGCAAATTCATTCATGTCTGGCAAAGCTGTCGCAAAAAGTTCCGCTAATAGCCATTACCAATGGCAATGTGAATCCAGAGAAAATTGGTATTGCGGGTTATTTTAAACACTTTTTTCATGCTAACACGGATTTACCGATGAAACCCGCACCCGCCCTATTTAAAGCGGCCATTGATGAATTAGACTGTCAGCCAGAGCAAATTCTGCATGTCGGTGACAACTTGATTAAAGATGTTCAGGGGGCCATTAATGCGGGCATGCAAACAGCATGGTATGCACATGACCGGGGCATGATAATGCGAAAGGAAAAAGCAACCCTATTGCCGCATGTAGAATTGCAATCGCTTGATGATCTGTTGTTGTTGATTTAAAGGTTGGCAAGCACTCACTCTTTTACCTAGGAGCAGTAAATTTCTGTCCTTCGTTCCCGTTGACCTATAAAGCTAATTTTTCTCATTCTTGATTGATTAGCTGGTAACCATTACTAACCAAATATACCGAGTGAACAAAATATACTCACGCTGGCTCAACATGTTATCCATTTACCGAGTAGTTTGTTCTGGTTAGCGCAAGTTTATCTATTCGAGGATTACGTATTATGGAAATAATCTGTTACCGTACGCACTTAGACTCTAACTCATGCTTTGTAAAAAACGAGAAATAAATGAGAACTGCGGTTTTGCTGATAATCAGTTTGCTTATCTGTTTCAAGGGATATAGCGCCCCTGATACACGTATTATCATTATTGATCAGGACAACCAGCCAGTAATCAATGCCGTGGTTTCCATACCCGCCCAATCGGTAACCCCAGACGTGAATGACATAGCGATAATGGATCAGGTCGATAAACAATTCTCTCCTAACGTATTGGTGGTGCACAAAGGTCAAAAGGTGAGCTTCCCTAATAGTGATAACATCCGCCATCACGTGTATAGCTTTTCTGCGATCAAACCGTTTGAGATCCGACTCTACAAAGGATCTAGTGAAGAGCCGATTTTATTTGATAAGTCCGGTCTTGCCGTATTGGGGTGTAACATTCACGACAACATGGTGGGCTACATCTACGTGGCTGATCAGGAACTAGCCAAGGTTACTGATAGTGCTGGCAGTGTGAAAGTGAGTGCGTCCGATATTACGGAAGTCGTGATCTGGCATCCCGATTTGGGTGTCGGTTCAGCGCAGAAGCAACGACTGCAGTTAAAACCAACAAAGGGGACCATGGTAGGTCAGGTGAAATTGAATAAAGTCACGGAGCGGAACCAGAAAAAAACCTTTAAATCCAGAAAATTTGGCCAGTAAGGGTTTAGGTTGGCAGCTAAATCACTTAATCAACAAATATTCAGACTCACCGGTGGGCTGGTACTTTTATCTACCATCGCCATTCTGGTCAATGTCTGGTTTTCTACTGTCGAGCATGCCGAACAGCAACTGGAAACCAATCTTCAAATTGCTGAGTCGGTTTTTAAGCAGATTTTTCGCAATCGTGAAGAGCAACTTTACAATTCTGTGGACATTCTTACTTCAGATTTTGGCTTCAAAGCTGCAGTGGCCAGTGACGATGAAGCCACGATAGAAAGCGCTTTACTCAATCATGGGCGGCGGGTCGAAGCAGATTTGATGGCACAATTATCACTCCAGGGTAGCGTCATCAGTACAACCAACTCCAGCCTGAATGTCGGTGAACCGTTTCCCTACCAAAATCTGATTGAACAAACCAACCAACGTGGTGGTGTCAGCACTATCATGATGCTCAACGATCAGTTATATCAGGCAATTTTGCTTGTGGTGGAAACGCCACGCCCACACGGTATTACGTTGATCGGTTTTAATGTTGATAACCGCCTGTTAGAAAGGTTAAAGGGTATCACGCAGTTGGATGTCACTATCAGCGTTGAACAGTCAAATGACATTTCTTACTCCGTCAGCACGCTGCAACCGGCTATCAAGGAGCAGGCATTAAAGCAGACCAACGCTGATTTATCCTGGCTCGATGTGCTGCTGTTTAGCGATGCATTGTATATTTCTAAACGTTTTCTCTACGTTGATAATGACAATAACCAGATCTGGGTCACGCTGTCAGAAAATGTTACCCGTCTTTACGGAGAGTTTAATCGTTTACAACTTAAAATTTCAGTCATTGCCGGATTACTACTGATATTAACTTTGATGTTTGGGGCTATGCTCGCCAAAAAACTTTCCACGCCGTTATATGGATTATCCCGCTATGCGCGTAAAATTTCCGCTGGCGATTACGACCAGCTTATTGAGGTTGACTCGAAAACAAAAGAAATAGATGCGCTTTCCAACGCTTTCGTTGCAATGCAGGCAAATATCAAAGAGCGGCAATCGGAAATCGTTTTCCAGGCCACGCATGACTTGCTCACCGGCATTTTCAATCGGTATAAAATCGCCAAAATTCTTGATGCCAAATTTAAGGAAAACACTGAATTTATGGTGATAGGCGCTAATATCCACGGTTTCAGGGGTGTTAACGACATTTTTGGTTATCAAAGTGGTGACCGTTGTTTACAGGCAATTGCCGCCCGGTTTGAGCAATTGGATGGTAAATGTGCCCGATTGAGCGGTGGTGAATTTTTGTGGCTGCCTGACAAAGAATTAAATGGCGACATGCTTCGCGTCATCCAGCGTAAGATCGAAATGCCGATCATCGTCGATGATGTAGTGATGAACATAAAAATAGCGCTGGGCGTACTGCATTGTCCGCAAGACTGCGATAATAGCGAAAGCGTGTTTAAGCGGATAAATATCTGTTTAGACGAGGCTCGGGTTACACCGGATCTTATCGTCACCTATGCAGAAGAATTCGAAAAGAACTATATCAGACGATTGGCCATAATCTCTGAACTCAAAAAGGCATTGGCAAGCAAGCACTCGGAACTTAGCATCAGCTATCAACCAAAGCTCAATTTACACACCAATCAAGTCGATCACGCTGAGGCGCTTATTCGCTGGAACAGTGAACGACTCGGGTTTGTGCCGCCGGATGAATTTATCGCGATTGCTGAACAAGCCGGATTGATAAATCAGGTTACAGAGTGGGTTATAAATGCGGTGGTCGATGATGTAGCCATAATGCGCGAGCAAAACATACCGCTTAGCGTGGCCATCAATTTATCAGCAAAAGACATTGTGGACCCTCACCTGCTTACCTATGTTACTGATAAATTAAAAGAATTCAATTTGGCTGCGGATTGCTTATCCTTTGAAATCACCGAAAGTGACATCGTTTCTGAACCCACTAAGGCAATAGTGGAATTGCAACGCTTCAGAGATGCCGGGTTTTCGTTAGCTATAGACGACTTTGGGACGGGTTATTCATCATTAACTTACTTGAAAAGTTTACCTGTGACCGAGCTTAAAATTGACAAGAGCTTTGTGCTTAAATTGAACGAGCAAAATAGCGATCAACAAATCGTACAGACTATTTTGCAACTGGCTAAAAGCTTTAATCTGTCAGTAGTGGCAGAAGGCGTTGAAGATAACGCTTCATTAACCCTGCTGCGGGACTGGGGGTGCAAATGGGCACAAGGCTATTACATATGTAAGCCTGCACCATTGGTACAACTAATAAACTGGTATACCGATAATTTAGCAACAGACTGGATGAAGTAAAAAATTATGATCAGGTTTTTAAAGTGGGCAGCGGTAGCACTTATCAGCATAAGTAGCAGCAACACATTCGCCGCTGAAGGCAAGTTAATAGGTACTGCCGGTCTGATACAGGTAGAAGGCAGTGGCGGCGGCGGTATTGTACCCTGGGCCACGTTGGCAGGTTATGATAGTCGCGACCAAATCTCGGCCACCTCGTCAGCAACGCAGGTCGATGTAGATGACTATCGTCTGACCATGTTAAGTGCCAGTGTTTCCGTATACGATCGGTTGGAGTTTAGTGTGGCACATCAGCGCTTTGATTTAAAAAGCCTGGGTGGCGACATTAAACAAAAAATTTTTGGCATCAAGTATCGACTAAATGGTGACGTGGTGTTTTCTGAGTGGCCACAAATCAGTGTTGGCATGCAGCACAAACAACTCGAGGACAAAGCCATCGCTAATGCCTTAGGCGCAACGTCAGCCTCCAGCGGCAACGATTTTTATATCGCCGCGACAAAGGTGCATTTAGGCGCAATCGGTGGTTTTAATGCCATCTGGAATTTAACCGCACGCGCAACGAAAGCTAATGAAATGGGATTGCTGGGTTTTGGGGGTATTAATAATGACGATTATGAAATCATGCTTGAAGCCAGTGCAGGGATCTTGTTATCACGCCACCTGGCGATTGGGATGGAGTATCGTCAGAAGCCGGATAACCTCGGGCTGCAAGAAGATGACTGGGTAGATTACTTCGTCACCTATATACCCAGCAAGCATTTCAGCCTTACCCTGGCGTGGGCTGAGTTAGGCACTATTGCCGGTGCACAGCGCCAATCCGGCCTTTATTTATCATTAAACGGACAACTCTGGTAACCAACATGAAATCATTCGTACTGTTACTGCTGCTCACCCTGAGTGCCTGCACCGCGACCCATTCATCGCTGTATCAGCAACTCGGTGGCGCGCATAAAATTGCTGAGATTGTTGAAAATTTTGTTTATGAAATCGAATACGACCCGCAAATTTTGCCTTATTTTGAAGGCAGCAATATTGACCGATTTAAACAAAAACTTACCGAACAGATTTGTTTTCTAAGTGGTGGCCCGTGTGAATACACCGGTGACTCAATGACCCAGGTTCACACCGGCATGAATATTACCGAAGCGCATTTCAACCGAACCGTCGACTTGTTAATTAATGCAATGAATAAGGCGAACGTATCCCATCGATTACAGAATCAGCTACTGGCAAAGCTGGCACCCACCAGAAAAGAAATGCTTTATCTATAATCATCACGTGTATGACTGGTGATTAACCCCGTGCAGGGGCACTGCGTGCGGCCCCTAATCGTGAATAAACGGGCGTGAAATTTACTGCTGGTTGGCGTAATTATCTTCCAGCACGTTTTGATTCATTGATTCACAAGGACGCTGGCAACAGGGACGGCCAACCACTTTGGCGGGTACACCCACCACGGTGACGTGTTCAGGTACGTCAGACAACACCACACTGCCCGCCCCTACTTTTGAACCTTCACCTATTTCGATATTGCCTAGAATTTTCGCGCCTGCACCTATCAATACATTTTGGCGTATTTTCGGATGACGATCCCCCGATTCATTACCGGTGCCGCCTAGGGTCACGTTTTGCAGAATGGAGACATTGTCTTCGATGACGGCGGTTTCACCCACCACGATCCCGGTAGCATGGTCAAACATGACGCCGTGTCCAAGCCTTGCAGCAGGATGAATATCCACCCCAAAGGTTTGTGAATTCCGACTTTGTAAAAATAAGGCAAGTTGATTTCTACCTTGTTGCCATAAATAGTGCGCTAGCCGATGCACCTGCACCGCCTGAAAACCTTTAAAATACAGCAGTGGCGTGAGATAGTCAGAGGTCGCTGCGTCGCGTTGAAATACCGCAGTGATATCCGCAATCGCGGCTTCAGCAATTGCGGGTTGTAACAAATAGGCTTCGTCAAATACTTCGCGAATTGCGAGTGCAGGCATTACGTCATCGGCCATTTTATTTGACAGAATAAAGCTTAATGACGATTCAAAATTATGATGAGTAAGAATACACGCATGAATATAGCTGGCTAACAAAGGCTCGTTCTCGGCTACACCTGTGGCGGTGTTCTTCAGCTCGCGCCAAAAGTCGATGGTATTGTTGGGTGCCTGCATCGTCAAACTCTCATAAAAATACTTTGGGGGGCGTTATATATTCGGCATCATACCTAAGCGGTGCTCATTGCCCAAAGCTGTGTTAATGGTATTTTGGATTAAATAAGAACAGAATAATCTAGCGATCAGCAAGCATAGCGGCATAAATTTAGCGGCCTTTGCCACCGCCCGTCAATTCTCACTGTATAAATTACCAGCCTGCTGGCATAATGCATCTCAAATACGTTAAGAGGGGTATATTTATGGATGTGTCACGGCTACTAGATGATTTAAATGATAAACAACGCGAAGCGGTAGCCGCTCCTCTCTCTAACATGTTGGTGCTGGCGGGTGCCGGTAGCGGAAAAACCCGTGTGTTAGTGCATCGTATGGCCTGGCTTATGGAAGTAGAAAATATTGCCCCCTACTCTATTCTGGCGGTTACCTTCACCAATAAAGCCGCCCGTGAGATGCGCGGTCGGGTAGAAAGAGTAATGCAACGCAGCATGCATACCATGTGGATAGGTACTTTTCATGGCCTGGCGCACCGCTTACTTCGCAGTCATTATGCAGAGGCCAAATTACCTGAGAATTTTCAAATTATTGACTCGGACGATCAGTATCGTCTTATTCGACGTGTATTAAAAGCCATGAATTTGGACGAAAAACACTGGGCGCCCCGGCAGATCCAATGGTATATCAATGGCAACAAGGATGAAGGATTACGCCCCCATCACATAGAAACTCATCATGATCATACGCAGAAAAAAATGCAGGAAATTTATGCAGCCTATCAGGATGCGTGTGATCGTTCCGGGCTGGTCGACTTTGCGGAGTTGCTGTTGCGCGCACATGAGCTGTGGGCCAACAACCCTTCCGTTTTAGCTCATTACCAGCAGCGTTTTCAGGCTATCCTGGTTGATGAGTTTCAGGATACCAATAATATTCAATACGCTTGGTTGCGAATGCTTTGCGGCGATAACAACACCATCATGATCGTGGGAGATGATGACCAGTCCATTTACGGATGGCGCGGTGCTAATATTGATAATATTCAACATTTTCTAAAGGACTTTCGCTCTCCCTCCACTATCCGCCTGGAGCAAAATTATCGCTCTACCGCTACCATCCTAAAAGCTGCCAATGCCGTCATTGCAAACAATCAGGGGCGCTTAGGCAAAGAGTTGTGGACACAAGGTAGCGAAGGTGAGCCGGTATCTGTATATGCGGGTTTCAATGAGTTAGATGAGGCCCGTTTCATTGTCTCACAAATTAAAAACTGGCTGGATAAAGGGAATCCATTACAAGACTGTGCCATTTTATATCGCAATAACGCTCAGTCCCGTGTGTTGGAAGAGGCGTTATTGCATGAAAATTTAGCTTATCGTATTTACGGCGGGCTGCGCTTTTTCGAACGTCAAGAAATCAAAGATGCATTGGGCTATTTGCGCATGGTTAGTCATCCCCATGATGACGCAGCGTTTGAACGTGTAGTCAACACGCCCAGCCGCGGTATGGGAGAGAAGACCTTAGGACAAATCAGAGAGTCTGCGCGTACGCAAAACTGCTCGATGTGGCAGGCTAGTCATTTGCTCATCAATGAAGGTGCCCTGAAAGGTCGTGCGGCCAAGGCATTACAGGCGTTTATAGGCTTAATAACAGATCTGGAACAGGAGCTTAGCCAACTTCCCTTAGAAGAACAGGCTGATAAAGCCATTCACCGATCCGGTTTGTACGCCATGTATCAGGCGGAAAAGGGAGAAAAAGCGCAGGCACGTCTGGAAAACTTAGAAGAACTGGTTACCGCCTGTAAACAGTTTATCGTACCGGAAGAAGCCGAAGAAATGACGCCATTAGCCGCCTTTTTGGCGCACGCTTCGCTTGAAGCGGGTGAAGCGCAGGCCGACAGCGATCAGGACGCGGTACAAATGATGACTATTCACACTGCAAAAGGGTTGGAGTTCCCCTTAGTCTTTTTAGCGGGTGTCGAAGAAGGCATGTTCCCCAGTCAAATGACGAACGATGAACCAGGGCGGATGGAAGAAGAACGCCGTCTGGCCTATGTGGGCATGACTCGCGCCATGCAAAAACTGTTTATGACCTATGCTGAAAGCCGTCGCCTGTATGGACAGGATAAGTTCCATACGGCTTCACGTTTTATCCGTGAAATCCCATCTGAATACGTCGAAGAAGTGCGCCTGCGCTCAACCATATCGCGCCCTGTGCATAATCGCTTTAGTCGCGCCACTTCTCATGAGGCATTTGAAAATAGCGGTTTCTCGTTAGGCCAGCGGGTACGACACCGCAAATTTGGTGAGGGCGTGGTACTCAATTATGAAGGCTCGGGGGAACATGCCCGGGTACAGGTGAATTTTGCAGAATTCGGCAGTAAATGGCTGGTGCTTGCATATGCTAAGCTTGAAGAGGCATAATTGAATAAAATTTGGTCAACAGGGACAGTCGACCACCGGCACACTTTAGCAAATGTCAATCGTATCTGGAAAGGCAATTGACCATTCACGCAGGATACAGGATTCATGCAAAAAAAAGTGCTGGTAGTGGAGCAAAGCACACACAGCTTAGCATTAATGTCTAAATTGGTGCGCAACGCGGGTTTAAATCCGGTCGGTGCCAATTCGCTTACCGAAGCTGAATTTAAATTCAGGCAATCTACTCCAGAGGAGTATTTGTGCGCCATCGTTGATTACCGTTTACCGGATGCACGCCACGGTGAAGCGCTGGATTTTACCATTAACGCCTTCCTCCCCACCATTGCGGTTACCGACAGCAATGATGCCAGCACGCGTAATGCTGTACTGGCCCGCCAAGTAGTAGATTACATACCCAAAGAGAATGGCCAGATCTATGATTATTTAAGCCGGCTACTGGTGCGCCTGGAAAAAAACAAAAAGGTCGGCGTGCTTGTGATAGATGCGTTCCGCCACAGCCGCCAGACGATGGTTGCCTTGCTTAAACGACATCACTTTATTATCTATGAAGCGCTGGGGGCAAAAGAAGCGATAGACATACTGGATTTACATGCCCATATACAACTGGTCATTCTCGCTGACAGTATTGAAGATCAGCCTTCCACCGCCTTTATCGCTAATTTACGTAAAGAGTATAGTAAAGAAGAATTAGCGATTATTGGGGTATCTGAACATGAAAGTGGATTGCTGTCGGCACACTACATTAAAAGTGGTGCGAATGATGTACTGCGAAAACCCTATTGCTACGAAGAATTTATGTGTCGCATCACCCAGAATCTGGAGCTGATAGATAACGTTAAAACCATCCGCGAAGCGGCCAATAAGGATTTTCTTACCGGTTTACCCAATCGGCGACATTTTTTCTATTCAGTTAATCACAGTTTTAAAAATTTGCCCGCCAAACAAGCGCTGGCCTTATTGGATTTAGATTATTTTAAAGCAATCAATGATACCTACGGACATGATGCTGGCGACCACGTCTTAAAGCATGTTGCTCAGCTGATTGCCCAAGCTTTTGATGATGTCTATGTAGCGCGCTTTGGCGGAGAAGAATTTTGTGTCTATCTCCCCCAGTTTTCGCCAGAAAAAGCGTTTATACGACTGGAAAAATTCCGCAAGCTGGTAGAAGGCTCTGTCATCGTTTTCGACAATATAGAAATCAACGTGACCACCAGCATCGGGTTAAGTACCCGACCGTCACACAATATCGAAGCGTTGCTTTCTGACGCCGATAAATTGCTTTACGAAGCCAAGGCAAATGGTCGCAATCAGATTGGTGTTAGGGATAATTAACTGACTCAATTCAGTTTATTAAATCACCTATTAAACAACTTGAAGCATAGTAATCATCAGCTGATTTGTAATCGATGAATGCTCAACCTTGGTATTAGTTTGCTGCTTAATATTAAAAATTTATATGAAAAATAGTACCCTTCAGGCAATGAAACTATCCTGATGGGGAGCTCTCTCATTAATCAGTACGAATACGAACAAACCGACGCTTCTGCACTAGGGTGATTAGTCAGGATTGCAGACGAAGTATATACCAAGCGACTATGACGTATTCACTCAACTTCATAGCATATGCAACGCCTGATTATAAATTTAAATTTCGCTACTTTTCATATTTTCTTAGAAATTTTTTTTAATTCCCTTTCTAGTAATGCCGTTGTTTAAAAAGCTTACTTTTTCTTAAAACAAGTAATTTTTTCACCTGAAACAGAATCTTGCGAAATCCAAATTTCATTGGATAATTTCAGCGTCGCATATTTAGAATCTGAATTCTGCTTCAACATATCTTTTAGTTCGTCAATAGAACCTGAAGTTAATATATTGAGTTCATCGGATTTAATCTGAATATCCACATTTTTTACGTTTTTGTATTCAAGTAAATCATTTTGAAAACTGTAGTCACCATCTACAAATGCCAATAACTCAGATTTTTTACTATTCGTATCGACAAAAGAAATGCTCGTGGAAAAACTATACTTCCCGTTTGAGTCAAAATTGATGTGATGGTCTATTACATTTTGAAACTCTCCAACGTCATATGTGGTTTTGCAGTGCCATGCATTTTCTATTGATGGTTCGGTAAAAGCTCTTTCACTGACAGTCATCAAAAGTACGAAAATAGATAATTGAAACATTATGTCTTTCTCATTAAGTTTACATACACTTTGTAGAAGCCTGCGGTCACAAACATTACATATATCGCCAGGATAATAAAATACATATTTGGTGATGAGCTTAAACAATATTCTTGACTGCCCTTTGGACTAACACAACCAGACATAACACCGCTAATAACTAAACAGATGAAAAATATACTACAAATAGTTAAAATTATATTTTCAAAATTTTTATTAATCTTGTCCATAATTCTGCCTTAAATGCATGTTCCATCCCATTGGATTCTTGAGCAGGGAGGAGGTTGCATCTCCAATGTATCTGAGTCTCCGGACGGTCCTCCTTGTATTGCTTCAACAAATGTGGATGTAACTTCTCCAGCTACACTAGAAGCATCCCCATTTAGAACTATATTAGCCAAGTTAATTGCTCTTGATGCAGCTTTCGCTTGTGGAACAGGGATATAGCCAAGAATTTTACCAGCACCTTGAACACCTCCAGATGCAACAAACACACCTGCTAGCTTTTTCGCTTTTTTTAAATCTTTCTTAATCTTTTGCTGAGTAATGCTATGTGACTTCGACCACATTCCAAATGAGCTTATTGGATTTGAGGTCATACCAGTTGACTCCACTATATTTGCGGGATCATTATTTACATGAGCATAAAGATTCATCTGCTCTTCATAACCCACCGGGTCAGTTTGGAGGAATCGGCCTAGCTTTGGATGATAAATCCGTGAAAACGGGGTAGAACCCCTTTACCATTAGAGTCAGGGGTGGTAGTGCTAAGGGTAAAACTGGTGGCGTGGGTCGAAAAAATTAACGACATTGCAAATAAAACTGCAAAAATCCCTTTTTGATACTGCATACAACTGTCCATAGTAGCTTAATTATTTTTAGAGTCTGCTAATTAAAGCGCTTACATTTAAAAAAATTTGTACTTAAATTCAACAAAAAACGTATTTATTTCGCCCAACATTGTTAACAGTCAATGTTTTGTGAACCTAAAAAATCTTGCTTACCTTTCGTTGGACTAGCTTTTTTTAAAATTGAGGCGCAACTTCTTCTGCCGATGATAAAACCTCAGCGAATCCGCACTAAACAAAATTAACCCAGTCCACACAAATCCAAATGTAATCAACCGGGCTTCTTCGAGAGGTTCACCATATAAGAATACCGCCAGCACAAACATCATCGTGGGCCCGATATATTGGAAAAAGCCTAAAGTCGAATACATTATGCGTCTCGCTGCAGCAGTAAAACACAAAAGAGGGGCGGTGGTTACGATGCCGGCGGCAAATAAAATAGCGTTGAATTCAAGCGAGTTTGTCGTCATGTCACTTTGTGGAGAAGCAAACCATAGCCAAAATACCAGTGCAAAGGGCAGCATCATCATGGTTTCGATAAACAAACCAGGCAGTGAATCTACCTCCACTTGTTTACGCAACAATCCATACACACCGAACGTACCAGCCAGCACTAACGCAATCCACGGTAACTGCCCATATGAGACGACCAGTACGGACACCCCGAGGACTGCCAGCACCACTGCAACCTGTTGTAATGGTCTAAGTTTCTCCCCCAGAAATAAGCGACCTAGCAAAATATTAATCAGCGGATTAATGTAGTATCCCAAACTCGCATCCAAGATATGGTTACTGTTTATAGCCCAGATAAACAATAACCAGTTCGCGCCCAATAGTAACCCGGCGATGAGTAAGATGGTCATGACTTTACGCGAACGTAAAGCTTTGATGACTTTTGCCTTTTGTTTAAAACCAAGAATCAACCCTGCCAGTATCAGCGCAGACCAAATTACCCGGTGCATCAGAATTTCGATTGCGGGCATGGCTTGCAGTAATTTGAAATACATAGGCGCTAAGCCCCACATGCTATAAGCAGCGATGGCAAAAAACACACCGGCGCGAGTACGCTTATCAGCGTCAGTTGAAGCAATTGGCTGGGTCAAAAGTCATTCCAGGAATAAGATGAATTAAAAGTGAAAGCTAAGGAGGGCATTGTCTGCAAAATGCCCCCCCGTTCAAGAGATAAGGCGACGAAGCCTCCTTTTTTATCGCTATAACAAAGTTTATAACAAAATAAGCGTGCCTAAACCTAAGAACGCCACGAAGCCGACAACGTCAGTTACTGTGGTTAGAATGACTGAGCCTGATAGTGCTGGGTCGATTCTTAACTTATCCAGGATCACCGGCACCAGGACTCCCGCAATGGCTGCCGCCACGATGTTAAACAGAATGGCAAAACAAATCACAAAACCCAGTGCTGCATTGGTAAACCAAAAATACGCAACGATACCAATAATGATTGCCCAGATGATACCATTCACACCACCCACTTTAAGTTCTTTGACCATTAAGGCTTTAATGTTAGCAGGCGTTACCTGACCCAATGCAAGCCCGCGCACAATCAGAGTTAAGGTCTGACTGCCCGCTATTCCCCCCATACTCGCCACCACCGGCATTAACACAGCTAACGCTACCACTTCCTGCAATGTGGCCTCGAACAGGCCGATGAACCACGATGCAAGGAAGGCGGTTAATAGGTTAATTCCCAGCCATAGCGCCCGGTTACGCGCACTTTTTGCCACTGGGGCAAATAAATCCTCATCCTCATCCATACCCGCCGAAGCCATCACCTGGCGCTCGTAAAATTCGTTTACCAGCTCGCTGGCAGCGGTAATGTCTACACGCCCCAACAACTGATTGTTCTCATCAATCACCGGCAACGAGGCATAGCCAGAGCGTTGCACTTGCAAAGATGCAGTCGTGCTATCGTCTTTCCCTTTCAGTGCAGGGATGGATTCTTCCGTCAATTCAACCAATGGCACGTGTTCTGGCGAACCAAATATACGGGTTAAGCGCACCGCCGCAGAAAACTGACCAGAGCGGTTAATTAAAAAGATGGTGTCGCAGTGAGACGGCACATTGCGGCGGATCAAGCGTAAGCCATCGCGTACTTTCGCATTTAATGGCAATACCAGCATCCCGTAATTCATCCAGTGCCCAATTTCTTCATCTTTAAATTGAGATGCAGCTTTAAAGTGGTTTTGTTGTTGCTCATCCAGCGCCGTGAAGGCCAGTTCGATGAGTTTATTGGGGAGCGAGTCGAGCAGTTCGAGCAAGTCTTCGGCTTCAATATCGGCAAAGATGGCCGCCCATTCACCATCGGGTGTGGCATCTATTAAGATTTCACGGGGATCACTGCGCATCTCAACCAGGATATTGAGTTTGCGGTCGCGTGGAATGCCCTCCCATACACTGAGTCGCGGCTCTACCGGTAATGACTCCAGCAAGGTCGCAATATAGATATCATCCTGAGCAGCCAGGGTCGTCAGGATTGCCGCGGGGTCATCAGCCTGAGGGTTCGAGACAAATTCTTCAATTAATTCTGGTAATGGTTCTGCCATTTAACTCTCCCGCATAATCCTGCTTAGCCTAACATATAGGTGCCTGTACCAAAGGCGATATGATCACCTCGTTCATTGTGTAACTCCATTCGGCACACGGCAACTCTGCTACCTTTTCGAATAACCTGCCCCGTCGCGATAAAACGTTTGCCTCGGCCGGGACGGAGGTAATCTACTCGCATATCCACTGTCCCCATCGTTGGCAGCCTTGTCACCAGTTCGGCTAGATGGCCATCCTGCGTCTGCTTCACCGCACTTAAAATGGCCGTTAGGCCACCAATGGTGTCCAGTAGTGAGGCCGTAACCCCACCGTGCAAAATTTTCTGTAACGGATTACCGGTTAACTTATCGTCCCACGGAATTTCGAGGCGGATACTATCATCTTCAGTGACAAATCGAACCCCAAGAAGTTGATTAAAGGGCATATTTTCCTGAAAGAGTTTGATCACATGGTCGATAACGCCAGTTTGGGTAAGTTGCAGCTCTGTCACGGCGACTCCTTTTAACGTTGCTAATCAATTGTAGCGCATTGTCGGCGATTACTTGCACCCAGGCTATGTATGACCTGGCCACATGGGCTGTTTTTGAAATTTGCCCTGCTTAACTGATGAAGCACACGGGAAAAACACGTAAACTACGCAGCATGAATGATACCTGCACTACTACCAGCTTAACCACGTCCAGCCAATCACCTGCCGCTACCATTTTGGAGCGGGTATTTGGTTATGCAACGTTTCGTCCTGGCCAACAGGAAGTTATCGACCACCTGATCGAGGGTAAAGATGTGTTAGTACTGTTACCTACGGGCGGCGGTAAATCTTTATGTTATCAGGTGCCTGCATTAATAAGAGAGGGCACTGCGATAGTGGTATCTCCGCTGATTTCGTTAATGCAGGATCAGGTGCAGCAGCTGAAGGAGTCAGGGGTTAAAGCGGCGTTTCTCAATTCAACATTGTCCAGTGAAACGCAACAATCCATCATAGAGTCACTGAAGGCGGGGCACCTTGATTTACTGTATGTCTCGCCCGAAAGAATGCTGCAGTTTTCTTTTTTACAGACCATTAAACAATTGTCTTTGGCCTTATTTGCCATCGATGAGGCACATTGCGTTTCGCACTGGGGGCACGACTTCAGACAAGACTACCGGGGTTTAAGCACGCTTAAACAACAGTTCCCCTCTACGCCCATTATTGCTCTGACCGCCACAGCAGACACCGCCACCCAATCTGACATTGTAAGTCAGTTGGCACTCACTTCGCCCTACATCTTTAAAGGTAGCTTTGACAGACCCAACATTCGCTACCGTGTCATGTCAAAATACAAGGCCTTCGAACAAGTTTCTAAGTATGTAAAAGCTGCCGAAGGTAGCGGTATTATTTATTGCAACAGTCGTGCGAAAGTAGATGACTTATATGCACGCTTATATCGTCAGGGATATAAATGCGCGGCATATCATGCAGGTATGGATGCCGATGAGCGCGAGATGGTGTTGCAGCAGTTTTTACGCGACAAAATCGATATTGTGGTTGCCACGGTAGCCTTTGGTATGGGCATTAACAAGTCAAACGTACGTTTTGTGCTTCACCACGATGTGCCCCGCAGTATTGAAAGTTATTACCAGGAAACTGGCCGTGCCGGCCGAGATGGATTACCTGCAGACGCCATGTTGCTGTTTAACGAAAATGACGCAGCCCGGGTACGCCAGTGGATTGAGCAGGGCGACAATCTTACCCAAACGCCAATTGAAGTGCAGAAATTTGAAGCCATGGAATCGTTTGCCGAAGCACAAACCTGTCGTCGGCAAATTCTGCTGAATTACTTTTCCCAATACAGTGATCAATCCTGTGGCAATTGTGATATTTGTCTGGATCCACCGAAGTTGATTGATGGCATCGTCCTGGCGCAAAAGGTGTTGTCATGTATTTTGAGACTTGAACAGCAGGCTTCCAACCAGTACGTGATCGATATACTTAGAGGTAAAGCGCTAAAACGTATTCAGGACGCGGGTCATGATCAGCTTACAACGTACGGGATTGGCAAAGATAAGTCAGATAGCTACTGGCACAATATTATTAACCAGCTTATTCATCAAGGATTGATCAGAGTCGATATCACCGCACACGCTGCGCTAAGGCTTACCGAAGCTGCCAGGCCAGTATTAAAAGGTGAGTGTGAACTAAAGCTGGCTGCACCGCGGCTGGAATTCAAACCGGAAAAAGAGAAAAAGACCCTTTCAGTGGAGTACGACAAAGGGTTGTTTAAACGCTTTAAGCATCTTAGAAAAACTTTGGCTGACGAACACGAGGTGCCGCCTTTCGTTATTTTCAGTGACGCTACGTTAGTGGATATGGCCAATAAGTTACCCACTAGCCCGAGTGAATTTCTCGATGTTAGTGGGGTGGGACAAACGAAATTAGAACGTTATGGCAGTGCCTTCTTACAGTTGATTAATGACTATCAAAACAGAGGCAACGATCATTAAGCGTAGGAATACTTACCCCCTTTCTTAAGCGCAGCCTGATAGGCAGGACGCTCATGAATGCGCTGCACATACTGAGTAATCACTGGATAGGCACGCGTTCGATTCGTCGCCACCAGCGACTCCAAAGGAAAACTCATTTGTACGTCGGCGCCCGATGGTTGACTGCCTGCAAACCATTCATGTGAAGACAACCACGACTCTATGTATTTCAGACTCTGCTCAAGATTAGGCCCGTAGTAAGCCCGTATTATCGCGTCGACCATTTTGTTAACTACGGGCTTAAACAGAAAGGGGCTTTTCTCGCGAGCCTTCGTCAACACCTTCATAGCCACCAGAGGTGGCATTAACGAGCCCTCAGCAAAATGCATCCAAAAAAGATATGATTGATAGGCTTGCTCATCGACCGGTATCTGAAATGCGTCCGTGGCATAGTGCTTGGTCAAATATTCTATAATGGCTCCCGACTCTGCCAGTGTGCCATTTTCGGTAGTTAAAATAGGGGCTCTGCCCAATGGGTGTAGCGCTTTTAGCGAGGCTGGCGCCAGCCCAGTTTTCGGATCCCGCTGATAAATTTCTAATTTATAGGTTAACTTTAACTCTTCCAGTAACCAAAGAATGCGTTGTGAGCGAGAATCGTTCAGGTGATGCAGCGTAAGCATAGGTCCCTCATAGTGTGCCACTCCATTGATTTACTTCAGCAAAAACGCCAGTAACAAGCAAGAGTGTTTCTTTAAATTGATTAAAACCCGCCAGCATGGGAAGGGGCTCCCTCCATTACCGCTTAAGGCATGGTTCTTCTGGCAGGTTCGCATACCGGTGGCGAAGACCCCATGACACACTGCTTTGCATGTAATTGCAAATTAAAGTTGTTGCGGTGCCCACCCGCATTTTGAGCGTATTAGGCGGCTGAACAGCCAAACTCTTTACACTGCTTTCGTTATCTCGTAGTGCATTTAACATGACAATGCGTAATAGTAAGAACGAACACCCGCCTGTAATTTCCATCGGTCATGAGTGGTCGATCTGTCTGTCGCTCCCCACAGCCCATTTATTTTTTAGTTACTAAAGGTTACTATTTTCTATCAAACCACCGTCCATAGGGCGAGTCATAGGATCCAGTCAGACTATGAGGTCACCGTGTAAGCCGTTAGATAAGCGAAAGCTCGCCGACCGTCTTGTAATAACCGGCAATAAAGCCGTTTTCACTGTACCACTACCGTCGGATAAACATGCGACCACGCAGTTTATCGAACAGTTTCTACAAAGTACGGGGACTCGTTTGATTAGCTCTGAGTGGGGGGCCGATCGTTTTCAGGCCGTGTTGGAACAACAGTCGCAACGCTTCTACCTTCATATTGAATGGCTTTGTGAAGCTATGTGGCTGGAATATGAGCACTCCACAGACGATATTGAAAATCTTGTCAATACGCTAACCGATTGAATTGCAGTTGTTTTGGTGCAAACTTAAGATTAACAATCCAGCTCTGTCCGAATAAGCATCAGGGGGTGTCAAAATAAATACCCTCCCAATATTAACTTATTCGCCACTGAGCGAGATGTTGGTTAAGATAGGAAGGGATTTTCTCTGCGGATAGATTGAGTGGCACAATTCTCACAGAAGTGGTTAATGATAACTCGACACATGTTACCAGGCTGGATGCTTGCTCTGCTGATGATGTGTCAAATGGGCCAAGCTGTGGCCGAAACTTTGTTAATCGATGAAGCGTTCACCAAGGCAAATCTACAACGGCATAGTTTGAGTCGCGTAGCGGACAAGCATGTTTCCTTCGCGCAGATCATAAACTCCACCACCGGCAAAGTTAATCCACATTTCCTTCATCCTCTTGAAGATGGCTCCCGAATCTGGATGATGAGTCATGTTCAAAACATCTCCCACAAACAGCTCAAAATGGCTTTGACTGTGGAAAGACTTGGATTAGATGAAGTAACATTTTGGATAGTGGACGAACGCCAGCGCATTGTGCATTCATATAAAGCCACCACAAAAAATCCCATTTCGTGGTTTGAGCAAACGCTTCCCGCCATTACTTATGATTTCAAATTACCCAAGAATCAAACCGTTACAATATTATTGAGCGTTGAAGATAGTGGCCTGACGAGCTTACCTGTGTTTTTATGGCAACAAAATGCGCTGAAAGCTCACAGTAAAGTTCATTTACTTTTTGTAGGTGTACTGGTAGGTAAATTAGCGATTTTATTTATTTACTTCTTCTTGTCTTACTTGTATCAGCGAACGCCTGCGCGGTTCTGGCTCGCGATGAGCAATTTGTTTTTCCTCACGCTGGTGGCGGCGATGCAGGGCTTGCTAAATTCAGTTGTTCCCGTCGCCGCATACGCTGAACCTATTATCGCTGTGCTCCTGGCATTGATCCTGTTTTCACTTGCGAACGTGACGCATAATTTGTTTGTCCGCTTACCTAGCGGATTTCATTTTTTAAATTATGCAGGCCCGTTATATTTATTAGTTGCCGTGGCAACACAGAACACGTACTACCTGTCCATTACCATTTTATTAACGGTTCCGGTGGCAAGCCTCATCCAAGTATTTTCTGCATTAATTTTTAGAGATCGACGTAATAAATCACTTTCACGAATCTACCTAATAAGCTGGCTTTTTTTAGTCGCGTTATTTGCGCTTCAAATTGATATTTTAGCCAGCAGTTATAGCCTAACTTCCTACCACACAGCGCTAAGCGTGCTAATGCTTTCGCTGGCGTGCTTGAGTTTTGGTGTGTGTGTGGAGTTAAAAGAACGGAGTTTTACCCAACAACAGATCAGCGCCAGGGAACAGACCATTAGCAGTTTAAATTACTTTTATAAACTGTTCCGAAATTCTGCCGAAGGCTTATATACCTCCACGGTAGATGGCGCGCTAAAGAGCGTAAACCCTGCAATGTGTGCCGTATTTGGGTACGAGGATGAGGACAGCATGCTGGCAGCAGTTAAAAATACCAAGCAATTTTATGCCAATCCGGAAGATCGCGAGTTACTGGTGGGTGAATTGCTTGAAAAAGGCTCGGTCATGGGTAAAGAAATTAAAGGACGCAAAGCCGACGGAAATGAGTTTTGGTTTTGCATTTCCTGCCAATTGCAGGATGAAGATGAGGAACGATTTTTATACGGTTCCATATTCGATATTACCGAAAGAAAGCAATCCAACATCAGTCTTGAATACCTGGCCAGTCACGATAGCCTGACCGGTGTGTTTAATCGCCGCGAGTTCGAACTGCGTTTACATAGCGCAGCCAATCTGGTCGAACAATCTAAGGCAAATGTGGTTTTACTGTATTTAGACTTAGACCGCTTTAAAACGGTTAATGACACCTGTGGCCACAAAGCGGGTGACACCTTAATAAAAGAAATTGCACGCTTACTGCAAAGCACGCTTGCAGGCAAAGGCATTGTAGCCAGACTGGGAGGTGATGAGTTTGCAGTGCTGTTTGAACATCACAGTGAAGAGGTGGCCTATTTACAAGCCGTTAAAATTTTAAATGCTATCCAGGCATATCGGTTTATTTGGGAAAACCGTGTATTTACGCTTGGTGTGAGCATCGGTTTGCTCAACTGCACTGAACACCCTGCCAACCCCGAACAACTGTTAAGCATGGCAGATGCGGCCTGCTATATTGCCAAAGAGCAAGGGCGTAATCAGATTCATCGCTATAGTAACGACGATGAAAGCCTCAAACGTTATGAACAGGAATTAGCCTGGGTAGCCGATATCAATCTGGCGTTAGAGAACAATAGTTTCGAATTATATTACCAGCATTACCGCGTATTGAATGCACAACAACAGGGTGATTATTTCGAGATCTTATTACGCATGATTTCTGATAAAGGAGAGGTTATCCCCCCTTCGGCATTTTTTCCTTCCGCAGAAAGGTATGACCTGAGCGCTAAAATTGATCGCTGGGTGGTGGAGAATACCTTTAAATGGTTCGTCGATAACCCTGTTGTATTAAGCCGCGTAAAGCGATGCTGTATTAATCTTAGCGGCCCCTCATTAGCGGATAAGGATCTTAAGTTACTTATTCTCAATGCGTTCGAACGCTCAGGCGTGCCTTATGAAAAGATTTGCTTTGAAATCACGGAAACGGTTGCCATTGTAAAGATGGAAGATACGTTACAGTTTATGAAAACGTTTCAGCAGTTGGGCTGTCAATTCGCTTTAGATGATTTTGGCAGCGGCTTCTCATCCTATACCTACTTAAAACACTTGCCTGTCAATTGTGTAAAAATTGACGGCAGTTTTATTAAAGACATGCTCAATGACCCTGTGGATCACGCGATGGTCTCATCGATTAAAGATGTCGCCAAGGCAATGGGCATGGAAACGGTGGGCGAATGTGTAGAAGATGAAGCTACCATGGTGGCCCTGGGTAAAATGGGCGTAAATTATGCGCAAGGATACGGTATCGCGAAACCCAGAAGCCTAAAAGAGTTCGTCTCACTTGATAGCGGTGCGAATGAGGCGTAACACTGATATAATTCGTTTTAGCCTTATTGTATTTCCACAAAGCGCCCTAACATTAGGTTTTTTTAAACAGCAATAAAGATGTGTCATGACCAGCCAGCAACCTAAATATGAATATGTAAGCTCTGCAAAACTACCTACCCGATTAGGTAATTTTCGTATTCACGGGTTTGTTGAAGCCAGTGGTCAGGAGCATGTTGCACTGTCTTATGGTGATTGGAAAGAAAGCGATGTGGTGCCGATTCGTATTCATTCTGAATGCTTAACCGGTGATGCACTCTTCAGCACTCGATGCGATTGTGGCTATCAACTCGAAAAAGCGATGGCAAATATGGTGGAAAAGGGATTTGGTGTACTGCTATATCTGCGTCAGGAAGGCCGTGGCATTGGCTTGTTAAATAAAATTCGTGCCTATAACTTGCAAGACGCGGGCATGGATACGGTAGAGGCTAACGAACATTTAGGTTTTGACGCAGATTTGCGTAGTTATGATATATGCAAACTTATGCTCGAAAAACTGAATGTCAACAAAGTCGAATTGATGACCAACAATCCACGTAAAGTGGCGGCATTGGAAAAACTGGGCGTTGAGGTCGTCGCACGCAAACCTATTGACCATGGTATCACCAAAGACAATAAGCACTATATTAAAACCAAGACTGAGAAATTAGGTCACGCGTTTGACCCGCATTTGTTTAAAGATTAACGCATCTTTTTTTTGCATAGATTTTATCAATAACCAATACACTCACACTCACGATAAGCGTGGCTAGTAAGTACGCGCCCACATAATAAACCAGGTCAAAAATAATATTCTGACGGCTCAGTTCATCTAAAGAGTGAACAACATTTATGCCTGAAAAATGTTCAATTCCAAATAATATGATCAGACTTAAAATTATGGTGGTCACACTTTTCACTTTTTTCTCCTAATCGAAAAAGCCGCGTGAATGCGGCTTTCGAGCACCTGCCTATAGTAACGTATCGCTATAACCTCGTCCGTTGTAATCTTCTCTCCATCCACCGGCTCCGCCTGCAACCCAGTTCCAATAGCCATCGATAGCTTTACCCGCTGCATAGCCGAGGAAGAAATTATATAAGCCGCCTGATACTGCTTCTATCTCGTCAAGATGTAGTTCTTTCATTTTATTCCTTTAAAATTAGTACGGTAAATATATAAATTTAAATGTTCTTGTGTGAACGATATTAAGCCTAATACAGACTCAAGCAATGCACGACTGTATTAAAGTGTAGTTTTTTCCGCTCAGAATAAGCCATGTTCAATTTTCGATTCAGCTTCGGTTAATCCTCAACCCTCTATAACTCCAATTAACACGTATATATTCACATGATATGTAGGCATGTGAATCAGGAGTGAATATGAAAAAAACACTTTATGCTGTGCTAACTGCACTATCGCTTTCTGGCGGAGTGATTAGCACACCAGCGAGCGCTACCCCACCGCCAGAGCCGCAGATGGCCAATGAAGAATTCAGTGATGCCCAGCTGGACAGTATTTTAGCACCTATTGCCCTTTATCCTGATACCGTGCTGACCCATATACTGATTGCCTCGACCTATCCATTGGAAGTACTGAATGCATATAGGTGGCGTAAAGATAATTCCCATCTGTCCGCAGAAGAAGTTGCCGAAGAGGTAGAACTGTTCGATTGGGACCCAAGTGTGCGCGCCCTTGCTCCGTTGACCCAAGTACTCGAAACCATGAGTGACGATTTGGATTGGTTGCAGGATCTGGGGGATAACGTATTAATCGATCAAAGTCGCGTGCTGGCCCGCGTGCAGGTTTTGCGACAACATGCCTTAAATACTGGTCACCTTAAAAATTCTGACTATTTAACTTACGAAAAAGAAGAAGAGGTGATCGTAATAGAGCCTCGACGCCGCGAAGTCGTGTACATTCCTTACTATGATACTCGCGTGGTATATGGTAGTTGGTGGCACCCTATCGCGCCCGTGTATTGGCACCATCCAGTACATGCGGTTTCGCACGCCAGTTTTTACTGGAGTCCCAGTTTTCGTTTAAGTACACACTTTTACTTTGGCGGTATTCACTGGCATGACCGCTATGTAGTTGTGTCACAGTCACCTGTGCGTTATTACCACCATCCTCGCTACACGCGCCGTGTTTACAGCAAAGGGTACCAACGCTGGGACCATAACGCTGAGCATCGTCGTTCCCGTTATTCTCCGCGGGTTATCAACAAGGTGCATTCGTTACGAGAAGGTAGACCCATTCAAAGTAAAGCAACCTATCACCAACGCAAAATAGAGCATCGTGAGCTGAAAGACCAGTTACGTCATGTCCGCAGTGCTCCTCAAGAAAGAACCATTCGGCAACGAGATGGCGTTAACACCTCCCCCAAAGAATTAAATCGGGAGAAACGGGATATTAAGCCAGTACGTCGTGGTGAACTGACCCACCCGGAACGTCCGGTTATAGATAAAAAAGAATATATGCAACGAGAACGTCATGTATCGCCTCGCCCACAAATTGAGCGTCGTGAATTACAACGTCAGGAAATACAAAGAAGCCAGCAAGGTGTATCGCGGGACACCTCACGAGATACTATTTCACGTCAGGTCGCACCCGTTCGCGATTTACCCCGACGCCAGGAGCCTCCTACCAGACAGCCCCGCGACGTGCATCGCAAGAGGGATCTTGAACGCGATAGATAAACACTTTACCACCGCGTTATCATCCCCGCATGGAAGCGGGGGGATAACATTTAAGTAAAAACCATCGTTTATTATGCATACACACCTGCGTCACTACCAACCAGATACATCCGTCACCACCGCCCTGATACCTCCATCCCCACCGAGCAAATATCTTCGTCACCACCGCCCAGATACATCCGTCATCACCGCCCAGATACATCCGTCACCACCGCGCAGATACATCCGTCATCACCGCCCAGATACATCCGTCACCGCCGCCCAGATACATCCTTCATCACCGCGCAGATACATCCGTCACCACCGCCCAGATACATCCATCATCACCGCCCAGATACATCCGTCACCGCCGCCCAGATACATCCGTCACCGCCGCGAAGGCGGTAGTCTCCGTAGCGCATATATTCGTTATGTAAAACCTTGGTGAATTGAACAGACCCCCACCTGCGTGGGGGTGACACCGAGGCGTGGGGGTGACAACGTGGATTGGGCGAAATGAACAGCCCCCCCCACCTGCGTGGGGGTGACACCGAGGCGTGGGGGTGACAACGTGGATTGGGCGAAATGAACAGACCCCCACCTGCGTGGGGGTGACACCGAGGCGTGGGGGGTGACACCGAGGCGTGGGGGTGACAACGTAGATTGGGCGAAATGAACAGACCCCCTACCTACGTGGGGGTGACGGCTTGGCTTAGGGGTGACGGCGTGGCGTGGGGGTGCCAGCTTGGTTTGGATGACGTTATGTGGTGGGTGCTACGATTAAGGGTTGATTAGATCGTGGCTCTGGCTGTACAACCAGCAGTTAGTCATCACACTTAACGCTCGATTCTTTGCAGAAATGCTTCAACAAAACGCTGCGGAGACTGGGTATCAAGGGTGAAGTATAGCGATGGCTCAATAAGTTCTAACTCCATTACTGCCCATTTATCTTGATAACGTATCAAGTCTACTCGTGCGTACAAAGAGGAATCTGGCATGGCGTTCAGTGCTTGCTCAGCCACTTGACACATATAGTCGTCGGGTTGATAGGGTAACAATTGGCCCCCATGCTCTTCTTGTACTCTGAAATCTCCGGATGCCGGACGCTTTAAAATTGCGTGACTATAACTCCCGTTAAAATAAAAAAGCGAGTACTCACCTTCCTCAACAATGGTTTTAACGTATGGCTGAACCATGATCTTTCGATCAGCAAATACTTCGGCCAACTCGTTAGACTTAGCTATCAGTTCTTCAACGGTAAGTTTAAATGTATCATCGGCGTTGGCGCTTAACACAGGCTTTAGGACCAAACAATCAGTGTCATATTCATTAAACTGAGCGGCCACCTGATGTTCATTAAACTTCGTCAACCACAAAGTGGGCACAATTGTAAGCCCCTGCGCTTGCAAGTCTTTCAAGTAGGTTTTGTGCATATTCCATTGTTGCAAGCGCAGTGGATTTTCTAACCGGGCACAGGACTGATCTATTTCACTTAAAGTACTTAAAAATTCCTCTGGATGTTGCTGATAGTCCCAGGTGCTTCTTACGATGACAGCGGTATACTCGTTCCAATTGATGTTGCGACGGTGCCAGGAAATGGTATCCACTTGCCATCCAGCTTTAGCAAAGGGGGCGACCAGCAATTCGTCGTAAACGAAAAAATCGTCTAGATTGTCGGTCGATAAAAATGCGAGTTTTTTCATTTATATCTCTATAATAAGTTGTTCATCACGCACTGCCATTTTCTTTGGTAACTGATTAGCAAAAATGCCCAGTTCCATCTCATCCAAATCAAGTAATAAAATCACTGGCAAGACTTTACCCTGGATGGCTTTCACCCCATCTAACATGCCTTTGGAGTTAGTCATATTATCTTCGAGAATCTTAAGATCGGATAATATTGGCTTTTCAATCTGCAATTCTTTTTTCGCTCTGCGCCACGCCAGTTGGCCGCTAATTCTTCCTCGCGCAACAATTGTTCCTTCAGTTTTTTCGGCCTTCATCGTCACAATCATACTCACGTCATTATTAGCCATACCGAGGTCTACTTCGGGATCAGAGAAGGTTAAAATCATCCCCTCATAAAGTTGAGATTGAGGAAACGAGGCCTTTGCCATCATATCGACATCTTTTTCAGACAGTTTGAAGATAAAGGCAGAAGTTGTCGTCGAGGTGAGGAATAACCCCAACAAGGTAAGTAGCTTGCCCAATGTATAAATCGAACTCAGGGTAATTTTTGTCATCTGTTATGTCCTTTGATTAGCGCCCTAATTATTACTTCGCTTCGCTACCTCTCGGTTCAAAGTAAAAGCGTTTAACTTGGCAAGCGAGTGACCAACAGTCTATCATGCCAAAACAGATTACAAATCAACGTATTTAGCTACTGAGAGAATTGAGTGTGCAAGAACTGCTGAATGAGATCAGACAATATTTATCTTTTGAGTTATTCACCCTGTTCAAGCATACCTTTACGGTGGGAGAGCTATTACTTATTCCTTTTGTCTTAATTGTTGGCTCCTGGATAATCAAAAAGCTAGCGCATTTAGCTACCTATAGATTACGTAAAACGGGTGCCAGTGCGGATACCGTGCACTTGTTCAAGCGTATCTTCTACATCATTGCTTTTGCTGTGTTAATTGTCACTACGCTTGAAATGCTAAGTGTTCCTTTAACGGCGTTCGCATTTCTGTCAGGTGCTATTGCCATCGGGGTAGGATTTGGTGCGCAAAATATTATTAACAACTTCATCAGCGGCTGGATCCTAATGTGGGAAAGGCCGATTCGTATTGGGGATTTTTTAGAAGTTGATAATGCGCGCGGCTCTGTGGAAGCCATCAATACCCGTTCCACACGTATCCGCAGAGTAGATGGTGTTCACATGCTGATCCCGAATAGCAAGTTACTGGAAAACACCGTGATTAACTGGACGTTAATCGATCGTCTCACGCGCACTTCAGTAAAGGTAGGGGTAGCGTATGGCTCACTCTGCAAAAAAGTGGCCGAGCTAATTGAACGCGCTGTGACCCTGCAAGAGGATATTTTAACCGAACCCAAACCCGTAGTAATTTTTGAAGATTTTGGTGACAATGCGCTAGTATTTGAAGTGTATTTTTGGGTTAACGCGACAGTTGAACGGGATCTTAGGAAAATTCGCAGTGCGGTCAGGTTCGCCATTGATGAATTATTCAATGAAGCGGGTATTGTAATTGCTTTCCCACAACGAGATGTACATGTAGATGGTACGCTGAGACTGACACGCTCACAAAAGGAAGTTGAGGTATGAACAAAACCGTCACCGAGGCCTTTTTGTGGGCTTATGCCATTAACACCAATGGTGCGAGCCGCTCGCTCACCCCTCAGGATTTGCCCTACGCATGCAATGAAGATGAGTATGTATGGATACATCTGTGCTCAGATGTTGAAGAGGTAGATGGTTTGATGCGGGCAATCGGGCTATCTGAAACGGTGGCTGATAAATTAACCACACTGGTCACACGGCCACGCACTATAATGGTAGGCAATGGTACACTTATGTATCTTCGCGGTATTAATAAAAATCCAGGCGCATCGCCGGACGATATGGTTTCTTTGCGCGTCTGGCTTGAAGAAAAGTTAATTGTAACCGCACGCCGGGCCGATCGGGGGTTAATGTCCATTAATGAAAGCAGAAGCCAGGTCGATCTGGGACAGGCACCGGCATCACCCACCTATATGCTCATTCACATCATTGAAAATCTGGCAGACAAAATTCATGAGGTGGTTGATCAGTTTGACGATACGCTGATAGAGTTCGAATTGAGCGACCATTTGGATAAAAAGGCCCGTTTAGCATTAGGGGATTTACGCCGCCGCGCCGCCTCTATTCGTCGCTACCTTTCCCCCCAGCGCGATGCGTTGGATGCGATGTTCAGATTACCCCACCTCTCTAACGAACAAATGTTCGAGTTACGAGAACAAACGGAACGTGTAACTCGCTATATTGAAGATCTCGATTTAGCGCGTGAGCGTGCTATCGTGCTTCAGGACGAACTTCGTAACACAATAGCTGATCGCCAGGGTATGCGCATGTATGTGTTGTCTATGGTAACGGCGATATTTTTACCACTTTCCTTCCTGACCGGTGTTTTTGGGATGAACGTCGGGGGTTTGCCAGGAACTGACACGCCAGAAGCATTTGCCATCTTGATAACAGCCATGGGCGGGTTAACCCTAGTCATGCTGATTGCAATGCTGTGGAAACGTTGGTTATAGCTATTTTGACGTTTAACGATTAAGGTGTCGACTGAGTGGTGCGGGCCTTTGGTGGAGTCATCGAAAAACTGGAAGACACCTGCGGATGACCTTTTTTATTTACCTGCACATGCTTATCCAAGGGTGTCAGATTTTTATCTCAGCCAACGGAAATTTATGCGAAACCGGAAGATTAAAAAGGTTTACATAGCTATTCGTTGATTTATGGGTATAGCCTACCCATTTCAAACAAGTAGCCGCGAGTATTGAGATAAAGAGTGTGCCCTGAAGTGTAAAACGTCGTTCCAGCCCACCACGGCAATTAAACAAAGTGCTCCTGCGCATGGTGAAGACAAAACTGGAATTTAAGCGAAAGATAATCGCGATTCATTATTAACATCGTCTTGTTATTCAAACCAGTTAACGTTAAAAGGGATTGAGCGTATAGCCTTGTTGTTGAAGCATCGCATTGGCTGTCATGGCGGATAGCACCACCCTCACCCCCGGTAATAGCTCGTTCTTTTCGATTTTATGGGCTGCGGCCGACTGTCCACATACCAGTATGCTTACTCCTTTTTCTAAGAGTGAATTAACCAGTACCACATTTTCACTTGGTGAATTATGTCGCTTCTCATAAGCCTTTGAAGTTAGTAAATCGTGGGTAGCAGCACCATGCACTACCATGGCTAACTGAAGGTTTGACATATCGATGCCATTGGCTACATGCATATTTATGAAGCGAGCCAGGGAATTAAACGAGCGATTTAGTGTTCCCACCTCGGCATCCTTGGCAATATCGAACACCACTTTGAACGTTTGCCCTTTTTCGAAATGGATACCATCTGTTGCAGTGTGCTTGCCGAAGTCATCAAAAACTGGTCCAGTAGAAAATTCGCCCGCAGACAACGAACATGACAGCAGGCAACTAGCAAGGATAGTGAAACGGGCCATACATTTTCCTATGTGATCTTCATTTAATCAAACGCCTTACCTACCATAACATAAGCAATTTGAGTTAGGGGATTACAAATGGCGAAAAAAGCAACCTTATACCGTATGGTAACTGACGAACATATGTGCCCATATGGACTAAAATCCAAAGACTTACTCGAGCGAGAAGGCTATAGTGTTGATGATCAGAAGCTTACCTCGCGAGCAGAAATAGATGCATTTAAAAGTAAACATGATGTAGAAACTACGCCGCAGACCTTTATTGAAAATGAGCGCATTGGCGGTTACGAAGAGTTGCGTGAATACTTTGGTAAAGGTAAAGAGGGGCAACAAGGAACGACCTATACGCCGGTGTTGGCAATTTTTGCTATTGCCGCGCTGTTTGTCGTGGCGCTACTTTTCTCTTCCCGACTACCAGTAGCACCGGAACCCATCATTCTGCATTTTGTTGCCTTTGCTATGGTACTGCTCGCCTTACAGAAACTGCAGGATGTAAGATCATTTGCGACCATGTTTATCACCTATGACTTGTTGGCGATGAAACATTTACGGTACGCCTATTTTTACCCCTTCGCAGAAGCTTACGCAGGCCTTGGAATGCTAGCAAAATTTCCTGTATTAATGGTAGCACCGGTCTCGCTTTTCATTGGCGGTATTGGTGCCGCTTCAGTGATTAAGGCAGTTTACATTGATAAACGCGAACTGAAATGTGCTTGTGTGGGTGGGGACAGCAATGTGCCCCTGGGTTTCATCAGTCTAAGCGAAAACCTGTTTATGGTGGGTTCGGGTCTGTGGATGCTCGCTAGCGTGCTCTAAACACCCCACCCAGCCCTACTAGCTGTAGGGCCCATCCGCCTTCACTTGGCATCTTGTTCTAATGCAGATAAATATTTGCGCGGCGCTAACCTAGCGCCGTCTTAATACTTTCTCAACAGCCACATAAAACATGGGCACAAAAAAGATGGCCAGGAAGGTCGCTGCCAGCATACCGCCAATAACGGCGAGGCCGATGGCGTTTTGCGCTGCGGCCCCTGCTCCGCTTGCTAACGCCAGCGGGGATACCCCCAAGATAAAGGCCATGGAGGTCATGATAATAGGACGGAACCGTTGCTTTGCTGCATTCGCCACCGCCACCATAAGATCCTCACCCTGAGAAACCTGTTCGCGAGCAAACTCTACAATTAAAATAGCATTTTTAGCGGCCAGCCCTACCGTGGTTAAGAAGGCAACTTGAAGATATATGTCGTTAGGTAAACCAAACAGAAAAGCCGCGGTCACCGCGCCTAATATACCTAACGGCACAACCAGAATAACGGCCACCGGCACTGCCCAACTTTCATACAGGGCCGCCAGGCATAAGAATACTACCAGCACCGAGATCACGTAAAGCATGGGGGCCTGATCGCCCGCTTCCTGTTCTTCGTAGGACAAGCCTGTCCACTCGAGCCCGAACCCTTGCGGGAGTTGATCGACAATTTTCTGCATTTCCTGCATCGCCTCGCCAGTAGAAATACCGGGTGCTGGCCCTCCCTGAATATTCAGCGAGCCTATCCCGTTAAACCGCTCTAACCGGGGCGAACCGTAGGTCCATTCATACGTCGCAAACGCACTGAATGCGACCATCTCGCCTTGGGAATTACGTACATACCATTTATCTAAGTCCTCAGGGTTCATTCGATAAGGTGCATCGGCTTGTAGATAAACCCGTTTTATTCGACCTTGATCAATAAAATCATTCACGTAACTGGAGCCCCAGGCAATTTGTAAGGTCGTGTTAATTTCATTAAGGGGGATACCAAGTGCTGAGGCCTTTTCATTATCAATATTAATTTTGAACTGGGGCACATCGCTTAATCCGTTTGGTCTGACGCCCATCAACTTTGGGTTTTGCGCTGCCATGCCTAATAGCTGATTGCGTGCATCCATCAGCGCGGCGTGTCCTAAGCCGCCACGATCTACCAGTTGCATACTGAACCCTGTGGCGCTACCCAATTCCATGATGGGCGGCATCATGATAGGAAAGGCCATGGCATCCTGAAATTGAGAGAACGCCCCGTATGCCTGATTGGTAATAGCAAAGGCGCTCTGCGATTCATCGCGCTCGTCCCAGTCTACTAGGTGCACAAACCCCATCGCTGCATTCTGCGCACTGCCGGCGAAGCTAAATCCCACCACCGAAAACATATCTTTCACCACATCTTTATGCTGGTTTAAGAAAAAGTCTTCCGCTTTTTTAACAGACTCCAGCGTTCGTTCCGCGGTAGAGCCGGGTGGAGTGGTCAGGATCATCAAGACACTACCCTGGTCTTCGTTGGGTAAGAACGAGCCAGGCAAGCGCATGAAAATAAATATCATACCGGCCACCAGTAACCCATAGACAACGAAAAAGCGCTTAAAACGACCGGCCATAAAAGAAGCAGAGCGTTGGTAATGATTACGCCCGCCATTAAACATTCGGTTAAACGCTCCCAGTAAACCTTTGTTCTTTTCATCGTGAGGAGGATGCTTTTTAAGAAACGTTGCACACAGCGAGGGTGATAAAATCATGGCCACTAGCACCGAAAATATCATCGCCGAAACCAGCGTTATCGAAAACTGGCGATAAATCACCCCGGCTGAGCCGCTGAAAAACGCCATCGGAATAAATACAGTCGAAAGTACCGCGGCAATCCCAACCAAGGCACTGCTGATTTGACCCATTGATTTCTTGGTGGCTGCTTTAGGATCCAGTCCCTCTTCTTCCATGATCCGCTCTACGTTTTCAACTACCACAATAGCATCATCCACCAGTAACCCGATGGCCAGGACCATGGCAAACATGGTTAATACGTTAATACTAAAACCAAATGAATAAAGCACGGCAAACGTACCTAACAATACGACAGGTACGGCAATAGTGGGAATTAAGGTGGCTCGCCAGTTCTGTAAAAACAATAACATCACCAGAAACACCAGCACCACAGCTTCAATGAGCGTTTGCACCACCGATTTAATGGATAGTTCAATAAAAGGAGAGGAATCCAGCGGGTAGACCACCGTTACCCCCGAAGGTAGTGTGGACTGAAGTTCGTTTACGCGCTGTTTTACTCGCTCAATAGTGTCTAAGGCATTTGCGCCTGACGCTATACTAACAGCCATACCTGATGCAGGATGTCGCTTGTAGCGAACGATTGCATCGTAAGACTGCGCGCCCAGCTCAACTCTAGCCACATCGTGCAGGCGTACCTGCGAACCATCCGTATTGACTCTCAGTACAATATTTTCGAAGTCATGCACGCTATGCAATAAGGATTGTGCTTGAATAGTGGCGGTAATTTGCTGTCCTTTAAGAGCGGGCATCCCCCCTAACTGACCGGCAGAAATATCAGTATTTTGCGTGCGTACTGCATTCTGTACATCCACTGGGGTCAAATTGAAACTATAGAGTTTGGCGGGATCGAGCCAAATACGCATGGAACGCTGGGCACCGAAAACCTGTACGTTCCCCACCCCGTTCACGCGCGAAATGGGATCACGAAACACTGTAACTAACATGTCGCTCAAGTCATGTTGTGAAAACGTACCATCGTCAGAATACACACCTACGACCAAAGCAAATGAATTGTTCGCTTTGGTGACGGTCACCCCTTGTTGCTGCACTGGCTGAGGGAGTAGCGGGATCGCGCTCTGCACTTTATTTTGCGTTTGCACCTGTGCGATATCCGGATCGGTACCAGGCGCGAACGTCAGCGCAATGTTCATTGCGTTATTCGAACTGGTGGCCGAGAAATAACGCAAGTTATCGAGCCCTGATAAGTTCTGTTCAATAGTCTGCGTAACTGAATTTTCCACCGTTTCTGCCGATGCGCCCGGATAAAACGCGCTGATGCTAACTGATGGTGGCGCTACTTTAGGGTACTGTTCGATGGGTAATGAACGAATTGCCAGAACACCAGCCATCATAGTGATAATAGCGAGTACCCAGGCAAATACCGGACGGTCGATAAAGAAATTAGCCATAAGGTAACCTTACTCCTCAGCCGTGCTTGCGGGAGCTGCACCCCAGGGTTGTGGGGATACCTTCATTCCAGGCTGTACCTTTTGATAGCCGGTAACAATTATGCTTTCACCTTCAGCTACCCCTTGATCCACCACATACTGATCGCGATAGAGGCTTTTCACCGAAACAGGACGTGCCTCTACTTTATTTTTTTTATTCACTACAAATACAACCAGCGAGCCATCCGGGTTGCGGGTGGTGGCACGCTGAGGTAGCAGCAGCGCACTATCGGTAGACATGAGAATATTGGCCTTTACGAACAGGCCTGGCATTAGCAAGCCATCAGGATTGGGCGCCACAGCGCGTAAGGTTACCGCCCCTGTAGTCTCATCTACAGTCACTTCCGAAAACTTAAGCTCAGCTTGGTGTGGATAGCGCTCTCCGGTTAAGTTATTCAACACAATATCCACCGGCAGGGCACCTTTTTCCCGCATGAGTTCACGAATTTTAAGAACTTCTTTGCCAGAACTTTGAATATCAATAAAAACCGGGTCCAATTGAGTAATCGTTGCCATCGGCTGCGTCTGGTTAGCTGTCACCAGTGCCCCTTCAGTCACTTGCGAGCGGCTAATATGACCCTCAATAGGCGCATACACTTTGGTGTAATCCAGATTCACTTTTGCCAATTGCGTGGTAGCTTCAGCTACACTTTTTGCAGCACGCGCTTGTGCGAGTTGCGCTGTAACATCATCGTTTTCCTGCTCGCTGATGGCGTTTTTGCTGATCAAATTTTTGACGCGGCTGGCTCTGGCTTCTAGGGTAGTGACGTTGGCTTGTGCACTTTGAAGATCGGCTTTGGCACTATTATATTGCGCCCGGTAGCGGCTATCATCGATTTGGTAAAGTTGTTGACCTTTTTTAACTTTCGCGCCTTCTTCAAAAAATCGTTTAACCACTACACCATCCACCTGCGGTCTTACATGGGCTTGTTTGGAAGGGGATATCCGCCCGGGCAAGGATGTAGAAAGAGTGACATTTTCTCGCGATAATGTCATCACAGACACGGCCGGTGGCGGCATATCTTGGCCCATTGTCTGCTGAGCGTCCGGCTCTTCAGCACACGCGAGTAGCGATAACGAAAGGATGACAGTAACGACCTTGTAAAACTGATACATTTGAAAAAACCTAAATGTTTACCAAATTGGCGACGCGGCAGGAGCATTAAAAAATACGCGTTGAGAAGTACTTAGTCAATTGTGCTGAGGTTGAGTGGTTAAATATTACGATAAAAATAATGTGGCATACGATTTAATAGATAAATCAGAATTATTTATCAGCTGAAAACGAAAGCCGGCAGTTTCGCCGGCTTTGTTATTTTCGAATTAATTAGTAAATCATGGCCCAGAAAATACGATGGGTTCAATTATTCCTGTGCTTGAATCGAGTTTCATCAACCCATCACTATTCGTAAAAATCAATTTGTCACCCAAAGTAAAAGTTTCAGAATTTACTATAGAGAAATCAGCTAAATCATATTCTGAGACTCTTCCACCGTTGACTGTATAAACAACGTTATTTACGAGATCGAAAGCCACATCGTCTATTGAAGTATCGTGGCTTAACGTCATAACGAAGGTCATATCGCTAGTTGAAAATACATCCCCACCGGCAGATATTAAATAATTCCCATCCGGTGTGGCCCATACGTATTCACCTATTTCATATTCACCGAGATAAGGGCTTTCACCTTCACTTACTATACTCGAATTTGTAATAGAGAATCGCTTGAAATTAGTTGGATAAGAAGCCGTATCTACAGCGAATACATAGTTACCTGGTGGATGCAGCGATAATGTCGATCTGTAATAGATTCCAGCTTGATCAATTAAGCTTCCATCATTTGCATCCACGAGGATTATATTGGTCCAGTCTCCCGAACCAGATGAAATAATGAGAGTTGAACTATATTCAACTACATCATATGGATGAGTGGGGATTTGGTAAGAATGAGTATGCTCGGGCCAGCCAGAGCTTGTGTTAAGATTAAATACTGCAATATAGCCGAATTGCTCGGCATCCGCCCAATCGAAATCGTGTTCTGTGGTTAACATTGCAATATATAATGTATTTCCGTCCCTCGAGAGGGTCATGCGCTTAACTTCCAGAGGCATAGAATACGATCGGACAACGTTTGCAGACTGAGTATCGACCACATAAACCAGTTTATTCAACTTATCAGTAAGATAGGCTCTCCGTCTGATGCTATCTGTCACCAAATCGGTGGCGACAAAGGCCAGATCGTAAGCAATACCATCAACTATTTGGTCGCCATAATTAATTCCCGGCTCTACTACAATATTGACAGACGTACTGGCAACCATGCCAAGCGAATCTTTCACCTGCACTGTTACATTGTAATTACCCGGTAACACAAACTGGTGGTCGGATTGTGCAGTGGTATCGAACGGCAGATCCCAAACACCGTCACCGTCAAAGTCCCAACGATATTGCAACGAGTCCCCATCTTGGTTATCTGAACTTAATGATGCATCAAATGAAAAGACTTCAGCAGTAGTGAAACTGTCGTTGGTAACCGCATAATCCAAATCCGCATTTGGCGCAGTATTTTCGCCACACATATCACAGGGATGATTGAACTCAGAAAGGTTAGACTCACTACCATCATAAGCTAGCGCATAGATTTGTCCGGCACTAATGTACATGTGTACAGCCGCATTATCTGTGGAAAGAGAACCAAGGCTCAACCAAGACTGAAGATTGAAAAACTCAATCTCAGTGTTACTCGACCCTGATACGAAAAAAATGTTTTCATTTTCATCAAATATAACATCACGAATCAACTCGATATCGATATCGAGTTCACCTACTTTAACGAAATCCGGTAGTCTAAGTATGCTTCGGTCAGATGTGATAAGGAAGTTTCCATCAGGAGTAATCCATGACTCCTCCCCAAAGTTCACATCTGAAAAGTAAATACGTTCTTTCTCTGATAGTCCAAATTCGACGATGTCGTAACGAACAAAATCCCCAAGCCAATCTGTATACCAGACTTCGCTACCATCAGGACTGAAAAGCAAGATTTGATTTATAAACGCTCCATTTTCAATAGACTGGTATTTAACACCAGTGATTACGTCAAATATCTCAAGTTTATTCGTAGAGGCAACGTAAATAAGATTATCTTTACCTATAATATCAACGTAAACACCTCCTCCATCAAAGATATTTACCATTGTTTGGTCCGCCGTATTGTAAACAGCTATCTGTGTTATTTGATCAACACTCTGATCCCTGTCGTAAAGCGTCAGGTAAACCTGTTCTTGATCTTCAGAAATGAATAAACCAGAAGGCTCAGTAGGTAGATTAAAATATTTTTCTGTTACCCCCGTTTCACTATTCAGAATCCATAGCCGTTGATTTTCCCAGTCTGCGACAAACAACTTATTGTACTTAGTAACAGTTACGGCGAATCTGGTATTGAATGCATAATTACCAGATTCAGGTATTTCTACTCGTACGCCATCTTTCACCCCTAACTCAACATCAATTTGCAGAGATTTAGTAGCAGTAGCACCAGATGAATCCTTGACTTGTAAAACTACCTGGAAATTGCCGGAGTAAAAATATTCGTAATTGAAGGTTTTGCTAGAAATAAAATCAGTGTCCCAACTATCGTCACCGTCGAAATCCCAACGGTACAGGAGAGTGCTCTCCGCATCAGAACTTTCACTGGCATCAAAGATTATAGTTTCACCATTATTGATATCATTTACAGATGAAAAGGAAAATTCAGCAGTTGGTGCAGTGTTGTCATTGCAAGCCGGACATGGTTTCGACAACTTAACTAACTTTAAATCAGACTCGACAGTGGTCACATAGTACAAATAGTTGCCAATTAGCTGTTGGCCTTTCACTTCGCCCAATGTGGGAATAGTTTCGATCAATTGAAAATATTGACTGTTATAAACCTTTACCGCACCATCTTCGTGCTGAATAATGACAATCTCTGACTGGTCATCAAATAATGCATTGATAGGTCTGGAAGTTAGAGGCAATCTACCGAGTCTCTCCAGGGTACTATCCGCATAGAAATACCCATATGATTCGAACAATAAATCGTTATTTTCTGATAACCAAACATAGTTTAGGATAACCGTGTCCGATTCATATTGTGTTTCATAACTTACTAAATCCAATGTCCTTAGCTGTTGGCCATATGAAGTAGGAAGGACAGCATAAAGAATGTTTTTCTCTGCGTTATAAGTGAATTTCATAGCATGATGCAAGTTATGTTCTGCTATGAGTTCAGCCGAATTTAGGTCATAAATGGCATCACTGTGTTGACTGTTAGATGGACTTGTAATTAGTTTACTATTTTCTGTTACAAAGAAATCGAATATAGACGCATTTCGAAATGTCGGTTCAGATGTCATCTCCATCGATGCTTTATCGTAAATATGTATTTTTGTATTTACATTGTAATCAAACCTGGCATCTACTTCAGGCAGGGAGTTAGCCGCGACAAATAGTGACTTCCCATCTAAACTGAACCTCATCTTTATCGGATAGTATTCATAAGTAAATGTATGCAGAATCTCTGCCGTTTTAATATCAATAACATTTAATGTTTGAGCAGTTTCACTAATTATGAAGAGATGTTGATTTTCTTTGTCCACCAAATAATCCGTCACCTCTCCGCTCATTTCACTTATATTCAAAACAAGTTGCATTTCCGCATCGACAATATCCTCAATACCATCGTTGTCATCATCATTGTCAGCATTGTCGCCGATACCGTCTAAGTCAAAATCAAGCGTTTCTGTTTCATCCCAGGGGAACATATCGTCAGCATCAGGGACACCGTCATTGTCATCGTCAGCGTCCTCTGAATTTGGGATTCCGTCTTTATCTGAATCCAGTGTACCTGATGAATTTAATGATTCTTCAAAGTGTTTAATAGCTTCAGACACACTAATAAAAGGTGTACCATTTTCAGCATCGAAAATATCGGCATTGTTAACCGCTTGCTCAAATTCACTGACACTTTTCGCTAAGTCATCTTTGTTCAATCCTGATGCATTAAGCTTGGTCAGTAATGTTTCACTTATTAGAATGCCGTTACTGCTGTCACCATCTTCATCAAGAGACTGTATTAAGCGGAGTAGGTTGATGACTGAAGGCAAACGGTTATTTTTCGTTTGCATCACATCCAGTGGCGTAACAACTTTTGAAGCCGCAAGTTCTGGCAGGGTTATTTCGCCAATTTTGAAAGTCACGAAATCATTTTCTTCATAGGCATACTCGCCATCAACATTTGTAGTACCTTCATGGCCTGATGTTGTCGTATAACCTAACCCTGCTACCGGAGAGTCGAGAAATACTCCGGTAAATAATTGAGGCGCAGGATCAGGTGATGGCGCTGGATCTGGTGCGGGTGTTGGTGTTGGGGTTGGCGTAGGAGTGGGCGTCGGTGTTGGTGTTGGTGTTGGTGTTGGTGTAGAGCTAGATGAACTGCCGTCACCGCCCCCGCCACAAGCGAAAAGAAAAAAAGCGAAAAAAATTGGGGCAAAACGATACGTGCTCATACAACAGAGTTCCATTCAAATGAGAAAACTGTCGTATAGTAAATGAGATTTAATACAAGTGAAATGTTTAATGATTAAAAAAAAACCGGTTATTGCACAAATTTTGATCGCGTTTTTTTGTATCCAATACCTTTAAGCATTTTGGTTAATCAGTCACTCACTAATTTTATTAGCAGGTCATACGCCGCCACGATGTGCTTAGATTTTTCAGCATCCCCCCCCTTATCGGGATGATGTTGATGTTGTAAGCGTTTAAATTGTTGTTTTAGATAGGCCTTTTTCAACGTCACGCTTTCAGGGATTTCCATGGTGTCTCTGGCATTCTGAATTTCCATCTCACTATACGCACACCTACATGTCATTCGCTTCCAGAAATCCTCTAGCATCTTGTCGATGTCACCAACCTTAGTTCCATTGAAATTATTCCAGTCAAGATAGTAAGCTGCTAATGGATCGTGCAGGTTTATCCCCGCCCCCTGCGGAGCATAGGGTAAAAGTTTAATGTTAAGTGTATGAATGGTTAGCATTCCCGTTCTATTCTGTCGCCATTGCTGCTGAAGCTGATACAAAGCGTTGAATAAAACGAAGTGCGTTTGGAATAAAGACAGCGAATCGCTGAGTGCATGCTGTTTAAATAAAGTGAATGGCTCATGTTTTAACATTTCGATAAGACGATATTCGCTTATTCCTTCACTAAAAATATCCTCAAAATGCTGTAAGGTTTTAATCAGCGTGCTATTCCTACTTTCTGTCATAACCAAACCATGAGATTACTAATGTTCCTGCCAAACTAAAGGGTGAGAAGTTAATATAACAAAAACCATAACCGGATGTTGAAGCGTTCAGCTTTGCCCGCAGAATTACTGCCTTCGTGTGTTGCGGTTAACAAGAACAAACCGGGATTGACGTTAATTAATAGAGATTCCTTAGCCCTCATTCAACACATCTTTGAAGTGAGTACAGCAATATATAATTTACTGTCAGATATTTGTGCGCTGAAGTGGAAACTGCCGCAGAAGTAAATGATGAATTTATTTCGCTATAGGCAATGTATCTGATCCCACCTTCTATATCTTAAAAATTAAGCTTTCGATTCTTCAAAAAATCACCGAGAATAATACTTTTAATACACTACGCCTGCGTAACTGGCGTTTTAAATAACAGGGTTCCCAACATGCCAAAGGCAAGTGAAATAAAGAAAAATAACACCATCGTGTACGATGGGAAAACATGTATTGTGCGCGATATTGAGCGTTCTGTTCCCCAGGGGCGTGCAGGGGGCAGTATCTACCGCATGCGTATGTATGATGTGGTAACAGGGGCGAAATTTGATGAAACATTTAAAGATTCTGACATGCTGGAGATGGCAGATCTAGTGCGCCGTCCTGCGATGTTCTCCTATATGGATGGTGATGAGTATGTGTTTCTGGATAAAGAAGACTACACCCCTTACCACCTGCACAAAGACAGTATCGCCGATGAAGCACTGTTTTTTAATGAAGAAACCGATGGCATTCAGGTGGTGATTGTGAGCGATGCGCCAGTGGCAATCGACTTACCTATGAGTGTTGAATTAGAAATTGTCGAAACAGACCCTTCAATTAAGGGGGCTTCGGCCACTTCACGCACCAAGCCGGCTACTTTATCGACCGGATTAGTGGTTCAGGTTCCTGAATATATCAGTACCGGTGAATGGATAAAGATCAACACCGAAGAACGTAAGTTTCAAGGCCGCGGCGATAAACATTAATGATATCTGGAGCGATTTTTAGATTAGGTATTCTTATTTAATTTTCGCTCACCCTTTCACTCCTAACGGACCTGATACTGCCCTGTCTCCCCCGTAAACTGGATGCTCTGCATTCTCTTATTGTTACCATGGCCTGAAACGCATGGTTGAGGGCCAGCTGGGCAAAAATCGGACATTTCTCTCTGACCAGCCAGATTACCTACTAAAATATAGTTTGATGCGGTTATCTTACTGGCGACGAAGGGGGTCAACCCCCTTCCCTCAACCGCTTGTACTTTCCATGAGTCATGCACCTCATGCTAAGCGGCCTTCTCACACAGAGGATAAGTATGATTGAAGTCAAAAATTTGTGCTTCAGCCGCAAGGATGGAAGCCAGGAACACGTCATATTGGATCAGCTTAACCTGTCCGTAGCGACCGCACAGCATTTAGCACTACTTGGTGACAGTGGTTCAGGAAAAACCACCTTTCTGCATCTATTAGCAGGCTTGCTGCGGACAAAAAGTGGCACAATTACGGTGAATGATCAGATACTTACCCACCTTAATGACCATGAACTGGCCCTCTATCGACGAAGAGTCGGGCTGGTTTTCCAACATTACGAGCTGCTTGAATGTTTAACCGTAAAGCAAAATATCCTGTTTCAGCATAAGCTGAATTTCCCCCATCAACCTGCCGATGAATTCAACCAGCTCGTGGACGTGCTCGGACTTTCCCATAGGCTCAACGCTTTGCCACACCAACTTTCTGGTGGAGAGCAGCAGCGTGTAAGCATAGCAAGGGCCCTTCTGCACCAACCTCGGTTAGTCCTTGCGGATGAGCCCACAGGAAACTTAGACCTGAAACGCTCTTATCAGGTGGTGGAATTACTGACTACCTTGTGCCGCGACAGAAATATTAATTTGATCATGGTCACGCACAGTCACCAGCTGGCAAGATACTTCGAACACGTTAAAACATTAAAAAATGGCACCCTTGATCAATGACATCAGGCTGGTGTTAGCCAGTCATTTAGCGTTTTATTATCGTCATCCCTGGCTTATCGCGCTATTTATTTTAGGGCTCAGTCTTGGCAGCGCCTTGTTAACTGCTATTGCGGGGCTGAATCATGAAGCGCACAACCGTTTTCAGGAATCATCTGCTCTGATTGGTAACCCCATTAGCCATTTTATCAAACCACTAACAGGTAAAACCTATATCGATGGCGAGTTATGGGTTCACTTACGTCGGCTGGGTTTTACCCAAGCCCAACCCGTTTTGCGCGGCAGCTTACAAACGCGAGCTGGTCGTTCACTGGCAATTCAGGGTGTTAATACGCTGCACTGGTTAAACCGTGACCCCAAATCAGCCTCGGCGCAAGCCAGAATACCGTTATCTAAGGAAGCACCACTCTACAGTGCGATGGTAGATAAACAATTTACCTCCCGGCTGTTTACCCCCGAAGGTCACCCCATTCCATTGGTTCTTGGAAAAAAGCGGGCCCAACCAGACATTCGCCTGATGGACAATATTGGCCTTTGGGCAATCACCGATCTGGCTACCGCTGACTACTTGCTTCAGGCCGACGGTCAGCTCAGTTTTATTGAATTAAGCCACTTAACCGAAAAACAAGCGCGCCTGATTGAGCAGGCAGTCGCGGGCAAAGCGCAATTAGTTGAGGCGGAAAACCAGGATTTCACCATTCTCTCCGAGGCCTTCTTTTTCAACCTGACAGCGCTAGCGCTGCTAGGCTATATAGTCGCCGCTTTTTTAAGCTTTAATGCCATTAAGTTAAGCTTAAGTTCACGCAAATCGCTGCTAAAGCAACTGTTTCTACTCGGTTGCAGTAAACGCGGCATCACTGCAGGTTTGGTAATTGAATTATTCACACTAAGTTTGCTCACTGCCACGCTTGGCACCCTTTGCGGATACGTTATTTCCAATGCTCTTATTGTCGATATTAACCGCACCCTGGTAGGCCTGTACCAGTTCGACCACACCCTGGTCATTCACTGGCGATGGTCTAATGTGGTACTCGGATTTATACTCAACCTGATTGCATTGATGGTTATCATGCTGGCGCAAATACCGCGCTTCGTTCGATTCAGGAAACCAGCCTATTACGTATGTCTGCTAGCGAGTGTGGTCGGCGGAATTGGGCTATTCCTCACAGCGGCCACCAGTTATCAGGCTTTACTGTTATGTTTTTGTGTTTTAATCATTTTCGTTATGCTGGTGCCCAAAATATTGCAGGCATTGGTGAGCTATCCGGTTTCGTTTTCCCGCCCACTTTACGGGTGGTTATATGCCGACTCTCGTTATCACTTAACTGATTTACATATTGCTATTGTGGCTATCGTCGTCGCGTTGGGCTCTGCCATCAGTATGCAGATCATGGTAAATAGCTTTGCTATCACGCTGGACAACCACCTGGAAAAACAACTCAGTGCGGATATCTATTTACGTACCTCCCAACGGGATCGCGATTTACGTTATACCTTGAGCCAGCAGCCTGAAATTGCCCGTCTCAATATTTACCAGCAAAGCTCAGGGCACGTGGACAACATTCCCGCTACGCTGGAAAGTTATGGTGAAACTCCACAGCATTATCGACATATTAGCGTGACATCAGGCTCGACAGTTGGCGCCAGCCAGTTTCACCAGGGCGGCTGTCTGGCCAATGAGCAAAGCGCAATCAAGTACGGATTAACACTGGGGCAAACCATTAATTTTACTCAAAACACTGCCCTCTTCACCTGTCGGATTAGCGAATTTTTTTATGATTATGGTAATCCGGGCATCAGGGTGTTAATCCTTGAATCTACGCATGAGCAAAGTGATTTGAACACGGTCTTTTTCGGCTATTCCCTTTGGCTGAACCCTGCCTATTCAGGTGAACTCTTTAGCGAAAGATTAGTGAATGAGTTTGCCCAGGATAGCACGCAAATTTACCCCAACCAGCGCTTTAAGCGGTATGCTTCCGAATTATTCAATGACACTTTTTTTGTGACCAAGATCCTGAATGGCTTTATCTTTGCCATCGCCCTTCTCAGCTTGTGTACAAGCTTGCTAAGCTTGAGTGAAAATCAGTTAAAGCAGCTATCAATATTGCACGAATTAGGCGTCACCCGTACACAACTATGTGTTATTAAACTTATGCAAACCACGCTAATCGTTTCAATTGCTACCTTACTCACTCTCCCTTTAGGGTTTGCGCTGGGCTACGTTTTGTTAAAATTTGTGATGCCTATCGCATTCGGGTGGACCATTCATTTTCACCCAGACATGAATGCCTTATTCACAACCTGTTTTACCCTGATAGGGGTGTCAGCAATATGTGCTTATTTTCCAATTCGTAAACTGACTAAATTCGAGGTGAGAGCACGGTGAAGGTATGCCCGCTGAATTTTTGGTTATTGCCCCTCGTTTTGGTACTGCTAGCGTGTGAACCAGTTAAACAAGACCACGCTCATAGTGGCAGGGCCGTGGCGCGGGGGACACCGGTGAAGCCTGGAAGGGTGGTGGACTTCCCTGCAGATCATGGCATTCATTCTCAACAAGGTATTGAATGGTGGTACTTAACCGCTAACTTAACAAGTAATTCAGGTGATACATTTGGTGTACAGTGGACATTATTTCGCACCCTCCTACCAGGTTCAGTAGAGTCAAAATGGTGGGACGACAATTTGTATTTTGCCCACTTCGCTTTACAACACGAACAAACCCATATGGCATTTGAACGTTTTGCGCGTGCTGGTCAAGCCAAGGTTAGCAGTACGCCTTTTGAAGCTGTACTGGATGATTGGCAATTACGCAGCTTAGGGGGTGACTTTCTCCCTCTGCAGTTAACTGCGAAAGAGACCAATTACGCGGTTTCCCTTACGCTAGATAACAGCCCTGTTACGCTGCATGGTGACAACGGCTACAGCCAGAAAACGCAGAGCGGGCACGCCTCTTTTTATTTTAGTTATCCCTTTCTAAGGGTGACAGGTTCACTCACCTTTGCAGGTAAAGACTATACCGTGTCCGGCCACGCCTGGTATGATCGAGAATGGTCTGCCAGTTTGCTGGACACCGATCAGGTGGGCTGGGATTGGTTTAGCCTAGTCGATGAAGAGCTAAAAAACGGTTTAATGCTATTTTGTATTCGCGACAAGAATGATAATTATGAAAACTGCGCTGGCTCGCTTATTGATGCTGAGGGTGTGGCCGTGTCACTCCAACACCAAGATATCAGCCTAACGGTGCAACAAACCATTTCATTGGGAAACAAAACCTATCCCCGTAAATGGCGAGTCGACCTGCCGAACCGTGAACCAACAATTATTGAAACGATAACGCATGACTCCCGCAATCAACTCTCAATCTCCTATTGGGAGGGAAGAATACAATCCACTGGCGGGTTTGCTGGGAAGGGGTATGGAGAAGTTACGGGGAACTGATACTTTCGGTTAAAGCAGTGTTGCCCCACTTATAGACCACTGCAAGCTTTCTTTTATTCTGTTTAAAAGCCTTACTCTGTACAGAAATTCTCATGTGAAGGCAGCTTAATGGGTTAAGTCATCAAACCAACCATGAAGGGAAGGCAAAGAAAAACTTCATCACCCTGTGGCGGTGAATTTCCTGCTACGTAAAACTTGTTACTTCCTCTAGCAGATTACCCAAGTTCGTATCCCGCTTTCGTGTAATTGCAACACCACACTTCCTACTTCACCCGTTGTCGGCAAAAAAAAGAGCGCGTCACCTGTTTCACCCCATATTTTCTCTTTAAGTATACCAGTGGTGATTATTTGCACAGACCTGCAATGCTGACTAAGCTGTTAAGAGCTTGCTCACTTAACTAATTATAAATTGTTGTGAATGATATTAATCAACTGAACCTAAAGAATATTCTTGAACAGGCGCACATAGGCATTGTCATTCACCGCTGGGATACGACCATTGCCTACGTTAACCCCAAAGCGCTTGAATTACTTCGTTTAAGCTATGACCAAATAATAGGCAAGAGCGCCTATGATCCCCAATGGCAGTTTATCGACGACAGAGGGAGAAAATTACCGTTCGACCAGTATCCGGTTAATAAGGTCATAAATTCCCGCAATAAATTAAACAATGAAATAGTGGGCGTAATAGATGGCTCCGCCAAAGATATTAGCTGGTTTCAGGTTAATGCCTATGTGGAGGGGGAAGTAGGCAAAGGCGGCTTTGTTATCGTCACGTTTACTGATATTTCAGATGCGAAAAAAATGTTTTCATTTGAAGACATTGTGCAAAATACTCAGGACATCGTTATTGTGACGGAAGCAGGGGATATTGACTATCCTACTGGCCCTCGCATTGTATATGTCAATAAAGCATTTGAACTGCTCACCGGTTACTCAAGCTCTGAAGTGGTAGGTGAAACACCACGAATCTTACAGGGGGCGCTAACTGATAAAGCTGCGACCAAGCGTATTCATACCGCCCTGGAGAAAGGAGCAGCGGTGACTGAAACGCTACTCAATTATGACAAAAACGGCCGCCCCTATTGGATTGAATTCAATATTATACCCTTGGTGAATAAATATGGTGAAACGACGCATTTTGCTGCCATTGAACGGGACGTATCGGAAATCATATTCAGGCAGGAGCAACTAAAAAAACGCAATGAAGATTTGCGCGTGCTAAAACTAAAGCTTGAGGAAATTGTAGAGAATCGCACGCAGGAATTAGAAAGAGCGAAAGCGAAGCTAGAGAAAATTGCGTTTTTCGATCCTCTCACCCATGCACCCAATCGTCGTTTATTCAGGGATCAGATTATTAAACTTATCAGCGCAAGTCAGCGCAGTAATTCAGCAGTAATTTTAGGCTTATTGGATATTGATGATTTTAAGTTAGTTAATGATAAGTTCGGTCATGACATTGGCGATGCCGTATTGGTTGAACTCGCGCAAGCAATACAGGCTATTTTTCGTACCGAAGATACATTTTGCCGCTATGGTGGTGAAGAGTTCGCGTTTGCAGCCTCGGCCAGTCAGGAACAGGATGCGTCAGTACTCGGGGAACGCTTGCTTAATGCGGCCAGGCAGCTGAAAGTTCACACTGAATCGAAAGATGTGACCATTACGGTTAGCATCGGTATGACAGCGGTTGACGCTAAAGAAATTACAGATTTTGAAGAGACCCTACGCGATGCGGATAAAGCACTGTATCAAGCGAAAAGCGAGGGAAAAGACCGTTTTGTTGTAATCACTTAAAGGCTGTCCTTTAAATGTACCTGTATGAAAAGAGGGGCTGCAAAATAGTGTAGGGAGCGTTTAGATGCAGTGGCTCAAGACTTTAAGCGGACGGTCAAGGCCCCGAAAAGGAGCAATTGCACCCAAGCTATAATACTGAACGAAGCGACGGAAGTCGGCGTGTAATTGTCCCGCTTGCTTGGGTTGTTATGCGCAACGTCACTCCATTACGTAAATGTATCTATGTACAACGACTCTACTTTATCCCTAGCCCATTGAGTTTTACGTAAAAATTTTAAAGATGATTTAATTGAAGGATCATTACTAAAGCAATTTACCCTTACCCGTTGATATAAACCTTTCCAACCATAGTACTCATGTAGCCGAGTTAGAATCGTTTCCAACGTAAGCCCATGCAAAGGATTATTGATCTGTTCCTGATTCATCAGATACCTTGGAAGTTAAATTAGCTAAAGCAGTTTAACAAACTAAAGGACTACAACCACTAAAGAAAACTAAATTGTCAACTGCATAGCTTTGCGCATAACGTCGCAGTAACGAGCCGTCACACGATGGCACGAATATCGAAGTCGCCACCGTGTTACTGTCCGGGCGCGCCAACCGCGTTATAGAGTTCTCTTATGCGTCGTGCTACGCATGATCAGTAACAATATTAATGACAGTGTTGTGTTCCAGTAAAGCCTTCGCTGCAACGATGACTTGGTTGAAGCCGCCTGTGGAATCGAGTGCACGAACTATGATGTCATCGTTACTCCCGGTAAATCCGGTTTCTTCGATTGTCAGTTTGGTGTCGCCAGTATTTGTTTCTTCTAGAATCCACCGAACTTCAGTCCATGTGTCTTCGTTTCCCCACTTGATATGAATCAAAGAGTCTTTTTTCAACTCTAAGACTTGGACAGTAAACCCAAAGGCGTCATCATCATCACCGATGAACCAGGTCACCGATTCACCCATCTTGAGGCCTGAATCTGTTCGGTGAAACCAAAATTTCTTCATTCGTTCTGGGTTGACGAATGCTTCGAATACTTTGTCAGGGCTCGAACGAACGATTGATTGCGCTCGTGCAACTAGATTCATCATGGTACTCCCGAAAATATCGTTAAAGACGCATAACGCTTTGCATAAAGGGTAACTACTTGTTGATTATACTGGGGCGCAGCGCCAGCCAGCAAGTAGGTGTCCCCACGAACGCAGGGAGGTTTGATGCATTTCTTAGGCACCGGTGTCTCCCATTATTCTCTGCATGCATAATCTGATCATATTTGATAAAGAAGCGTCAACAGGTGTGTAGCTAATAGTGACCAAAGTTGGATTCTCTGATCTTTGTAACTCAACCGTCAATGGTTGACCTAGTGTAATCTGATGAAAGATATTAAGCCCTGAATCAATATTTGTAGAAAATAATACATATTCGCCATTAATTATTTCGGGTATCCAATCTGAATTCGTCGAGAATCCGCCAACTGAGATAGTTGCACTGTTAATGTGTTTTTTCCAATAGCGACTATTTTCATCAATATACTTGGATGAAATAATGAATATGGGAGCCACAATACCGTTTGGAAGAGTTCTCAACTCAATATAACCGGGGTAAGTATTATAAAAATCATCCTCAGCTATTAATTGAATGTGACACTCTTGCACTCCAATTAGATCTTTTGGAACATCAATCAACTGACTGATCTCAAATTCACCATTTGATTTTCTGATTGAAAACTCAATTTTGCCCTTGACGGCAACGTTGCTAGGAGGGGCTTCTTCAGCATTTGCCATAAAGACTAGCAAAAGTGAGAAAAACAATACCTTCATATAAAAAATCCTTTTAGGCGCCTAACACCTTATAACTCGAGGATGCTTTCACACACGAACCCCGCATTCTTATTTAATATCAGCACTTTATAGCATTAAAAAAACCAAAAACACTGCTTTATATACGTATTTCTGAGCCCTCTAAGTAGTAACGGGGCGAAAACTTAATGTAGTTTAAGTAAATCAATAAATTGGCATTTTTATGTACTGAAATTGATGTGCAATTAAGACTTCTCATTAATTCTAAGCGCCAAACTGTACTATATTCCATTCCGTTGGCACGAGCCCTTTCCTCAAGCTCTAAACGAATTCGTATACGCAATAGGTAGGATAATTGAAGGGTTTTTTTCTGTCTGACTATGCGGTCTTTGTTACAAAGTGTATGAATTTGAATAGCCATAAGTTGCCTCCCGTTTCGTAGGAAACTTGTATATGGCAGTCAGGTTAGCGGGTATAGTTGAGGGTCTGTGCCAGACAAAATTTGGACATTCAAAAAGTATCATTCCCAAAGGCAGCCGTCGTAGCATTCCACTTAACTGACACCGACGCCATTATTACAGCTGTATTGTTTTGGAATGAAAGGCGCTTCATTTATACTTTACAAAACTGTAGTTAGAAGAGAATCTCATGCCACGAGCCAGTGCCTACCATATTCTGGTAAAGACAAAAGAAGAAGCTGAAAAGCTTAAGCAACAATTGGCCAGAGGCGCTAACTTTCAGCAGTTAGCTAAAAAGCATTCTATCTGTCCCTCCCGCAAACGCGGAGGGGATTTAGGAGAGTTCAATCGTGGAGATATGGTCAAGGCTTTTGACGAAGTTGTTTTCAAAAAAGCGCTTTTTGAAGTGCATGGCCCAGTAAAAACTAAATTTGGTTTTCATTTGATTAAAACTGTTTATCGGAGTTAGCGTTTTGTTTGAAGTTTTCCCTAATTGACGGACAACAACAGACAAACATTAAACCTCCTGGCCTGCGGCCCAACCGCTACTCCATGCCCACTGAAAATTGTAGCCACCCAACCAGCCTGTAACGTCCATCACCTCGCCGATAAAGAACAACCCTTCTACTTTCTTGGCCATCATGGTCTTAGACGATATCTCGTTAGTGTCTACGCCCCCTAACGTTACTTCCGCAGTACGATACCCTTCAGTACCATTTGGTTTTATGTTCCATTCGCATAGGGCCTCTTGCATGAGCAAAAGCTGGTTATCAGAAAATTGCTTTATGGGCAGATTTTTCCAGTTGTTGACTTCTATAAGTACCTGGGCCAATCGTTTTGGGAAGTGTTTCGCTAACACTGTCGACAGCTGAGCCTCCGGCGATACCTTCCTGGCCTCCAGCAATATATCACCCTGTGCAGCGGCCAGTAGATTTATTTCTATAGCTTCACCTGGTTCCCAATAAGAGGAGATCTGCAACATAGATGGGCCGCTTAAACCACGATGAGTAAATAGCATCGCTTCGGTAAAGGAATTACGCGTATTTCCCGCACACACATCTACCGCAATCCCACTTAAATCAGCAAACACGTGTTTATCTTGATCGTGCAGCGTAAACGGGACCAGGCCCGCCCGAGTGGGTAGCACTGCCAAATCAAACTGTTCTGCAATTTTATAGCCGAATGGCGTGGCACCCAGTTTAGGTAAACTCAACCCTCCGGTGGCGATAACCACCGACTCTGCCTGATATTCACCCAATGAGGTGTTCACAGTAAATTTATCGGCGATTTTCTCGACGCTCAACACTTCACAGCGGGTGGTGACCAGGGCCCCATACTTGGAGCATTCATTTAAAAGCAGGTTAACAATATCAGCAGCGGAATCATCACAAAAAAGCTGACCTAAGGTTTTTTCATGATAAGGGATGCCGTATTCCCCTACCAACGAAATAAAATCCCATTGCGTATAGCGGCTTAACGCTGACTTACAGAAATGGGGGTTTTGCGATAAATAATTTTCGGGGGAGGCATACATGTTAGTAAAATTACAGCGGCCGCCACCCGACATTAGGATTTTGCGACCCACTTTTTTTGCATGATCAAGTACTTCGACTTTGCGACCGCGTTTAGCCGCTTGGGCAGCACAAAAAAGCCCAGCTGCCCCTGCGCCAATAATGATCACATCTCGCTGTTTTACCATTAGCGATTAACCTGAATAAATTACCCCGCGGCGATTATACAGGTTATCGACCCGATGGAGGAAAAATCCTACAGGAGAGTTACAAGCTATCCAGCATAGTTTGTGCGTCACTCACTTCGAAGTTACCCGGGTCTTCAATATTGAGTTTTCGCACAATCCCATCTTCTACCAACATGGAATAACGAACAGAGCGTACTCCACCGAACTCACCCGTATCCACATCCATGCCGATGGATTCTGTGAAAAAAGCATTGCCATCACCGGCCATAATGATTTCTTCAGCATTGGTGGCTTTGCCCCACGCATCCATAACGAATGCGTCGTTTACTGAAATACAAATTATCGAGTCGACACCCTTTGCCTTAATCTTATCGGCCAGCGCTACATATCCTGGCAGGTGTGTTTGGCTACAAGTAGGAGTAAATGCACCGGGAACGGCAAACAACACCACCTTTTTACCACCAAACAACTCCTCCACATGAGGATTGGTCATTTTTCCATTTTTTAATACGCTCAGGGTAACTTCAGGTAATGAGCTTCCTACTTGTATCATCTAATTCTCCTATCAAGTATTGGTCAGATAAACATCAAATCGATGTTTTTTACTGGTGATTGCCATTGTTGGTTTGCAATCATTTAACAGTGGTGCGCTATTAGGTCGCTTCACCACGACGCGTGATTTCGCCAGTTTCATCGCTGGCGCTAATAACTCATTGGCATCAGCATCCGGCCCAAGCAATTGTTGAAACACGCGCATTTCTTTTTTAACTAAAGCAGATTTTTTCCGATGTGGAAACATCGGGTCCAAATAAATACCGTCCACTTCGTCTAATGCCCAGTTTTGCATAACTAATATACTATCGCCATGGATAAGTGATAATTGCGCCGCCACCTCAGGTTGCTGCGCTTGTAAGCGCTCGATACCATCTGCTAATAACGCCGCCACCACGGGCGAGCGCTCTATCAAGACTACCTTACAGCCGCTACTTGCCAGCACGAAGGCATCGCGTCCCAGACCTGGCGTAGCGTCGATAAGGGTAAGCGGGCGCGTAGATTTCACGCCGAATGCTTTGGCTAGGGGCTCTTTAAAAGCACCACCATGTTGTTTGCGATATTGAGTTTGTGCAGACAGGAAATCTACCGTGATACCATGCTGTTTGGGTTCATTAAAATCCTTAAGCACTAATTGTTCTTGTTCAATACAAAGTGCTAATCCAGAGGGTGGCTGCTTTACGACCTCAAATTTCCAGCGTTTACTGAGACTCTGGGCTTTTGCAGACGCGAGAGGATCGGTGCTATCCACATACAATTGCACAGTATTAAGCATGGCCATACTGCTCCTTTACGCCAATCCAGCGGTTGATTATAGCTTGGGCATTAGAGGGATGCTCATTCCACAGGCGTTGGGCGATTTGTTGTACCTGGGGAATAAGTTGCGCATCACGCACTAAATCCGCAATTTTCAAGTCAGCAATACCAGTTTGTTTGGTGCCCATAAGCTCACCAGGCCCCCTGATTTCCAGGTCCCGCTGGGCAATGTAAAAACCGTCACTTGACTCTCTTAGCACAGCCAGCCGCTGGGTCGCGGTTTTTGACAATGGGCTTTGATACATCAATACGCACTGGCTTTCCACTGCCCCTCGTCCTACCCGACCGCGTAATTGATGAAGTTGCGCCAACCCTAGTCGTTCTGGGTTTTCAATGATCATGATACTGGCGTTCGGTACATCCACTCCAACCTCAATCACAGTGGTGGCCACCAGCAAGTCCAGTTCGCCCGCCTTAAAATCAGCCATAACTTGCTGCTTTTCGTCGGCTTTTAAGCGGCCATGCACCAGCCCAATACGCAGTTCAGGCAAAGCGGTGCGCAAAGTAATAGCGGCATCTTCTGCAGCCTGACATTGCAGTACGTCAGATTCTTCAATTAAAGTGCACACCCAGTAAGCTTGGCGTCCATTCGTTTTACAGGCCTCATACACACGCTGGATCACATCTGCACGCCGGGAGTCTGGCAGCACCACGGTGGTGACAGGGGTTCTGCCCGGCGGGAGTTCATCGATAACAGACGTATCTAAATCTGCGTACGCTGTCATGGCTAAGGTGCGGGGAATAGGTGTCGCAGTCATGATCAACTGGTGTGGAAATCGCCCCTGTACACGACCTTTTTCTCTTAACGCGAGTCGCTGATGCACACCAAAACGATGTTGCTCGTCGACTATAACCAAAGCTAGCTGATGATATGCTACCGCCTCCTGAAAAATCGCATGGGTGCCGACCAACATTTGAAGCTCGCCGTTTGCCAGCCGAGCAAGTATCTCATCGCGTTTCTTACCCTTTAACTTACCCGCTAACCAGCCTACTTCTATCCCTAAGGGTGCCAGCCAATTTTTAAAATTAATGGCGTGCTGTTCAGCCAGCAACTCAGTAGGAGCCATCAAGGCCACCTGGTAACCGTTGCCAATCGCGGTAAGTGCTGCTAAGGCCGCCACGAGTGTTTTACCTGAGCCTACATCACCTTGTACCAACCGCATCATCGGGCGTGATTTTCTAAGGTCGGTCTGAATGTCTTCTACCACCCTTCGCTGCGCTCCGGTTGGGGAAAATGGGAGCGAGGCAAGTAACTGACCTGTCAGATCCGGTGCTGCGTTCAGCGGTATGCCCGGTTGCGCATCTGACTGTTGGCGCACCTTCAACACACTTAAATGATGAGCTAAAAGCTCCTCGATAATCAGCCTTTTTTGCGCAGGATGTGCGCCACTTTCAAATGTCTCGATAGGCACATCTGGCGTAGGCCGATGGACCGTATGCAACGCCTTATGCAGTGGCATCTGCTGCTGGTATAAACCACCAGGCATGAGATCGGTAAGGTTTTTATCGCTGAGCAGTGCCAGCGCCTGCTCGGTTAACTTACGAAGTGTAAGTTGCTTCACGCCCTCTGTGGTGGGATAAACTGGCGTCAAGGTTTCCTCATTGGCACTTGCATCTTCGCTTTGTAAGGCAAACTCCGGATGCATCATTTCCAGTCCGACTTTGCCTGTGCGGATCTCACCAAAGCAGCGCAGCCGATTACCCGGTGAAAGCATAGTGCGTTGGGCCGCACCAAAGTGAAAAAAGCGCAGGGTTAGGGTACCTGATCCATCTGAAAGCTTTACCACCAGCATACGCTTACGGCCATACTGAATATCAGCTTGCATTACTTCGCCCATCACACTGACATGAGTAAACGGGCGACATTCAGCCACACTATAAATCCGGGTGCGATCTTCGTAACGGGCAGGTAAGTGGAAGAGCAAATCCTGGACCGTGTAGACACCAATTTTTTCAAGCTTTTCGGCTACTTTTGCTCCCACTCCCTTTAACTGGGTAAGAGGCATGTGCGCTAGAGACTGCATCGCAGCCAGTTCCCTCGGCTATTCCTAAGTAGCCGCAGTATAACCGTAAAAAGTCTCCAGCGTGAAGTCGATTACTCTTTGTTTGCGGTTGTCTCGGGTATAGCTAATGCTCTCGCCATGGCCAGCACTAACTCAGCAGAGGGACGCACTTTATAATCGGGATTTACGTAACTTAGTTGCACTACACCTTTGGTGTCGACAAAAAACAGGCTGGGTGCGGGTAATACCGCCTTTCCCTGCGCATTCTCGGTCAACGAAATATTGTACCCTTTGTATTTATCTCGCGTTTCCTCATCAACGGTAAACCCGATACCAAAGCCAGAGATAGCGGCTAAGTTTTCATCAGTCAACAATGTAACTGCCTGATTGGCGTCAAATTTTTGTTCTTGAAGCTGGGCAGGTGATTGCGGGGAAATCGCCAGGATCTGATAACCAAGCTGAACTAAGTCCGCTTCGATATCTTTAAGTTCAGCCAACTGTCGGTTGCAATAGGGGCACCAACCCCCTCGGTAAAACAATACAACGCTCGGCTTTTGCATAAAAAGCGCCTTTAAGCTAAACGGCGAGCCTTGCGCGTCTTTCACCATAATGTCTGGCACCGACATTCCATTTAACAACGGCCTGACATCCAGCGAATTTGAGGCGAACGGGGAGGTATTGGCACTTACTGGGTGCGTAATCATCAGTAACGCTGCTAGAAGCGCCAGTGCGTAGGTCTTAATCATACATAATGTCTCAGTTAATGAAGATGACTATATGACCTGATCACATCACGTATTATTTCATTATTATGACGATTCGTCGGCTTTTAATGCTGCCATCGCTTTAGGTGACAATTGCATCTGTTGCCACCAGCTTTCATCAGCAGCGATTTGCCCGCTATCATCTATAGGAGGATAAGCGATGCCTTTTTGTTTGCACATTCGCGACAGGCGAGGATACCCCCCCTCAAATAGAAATTCCTGGCAGGCTTGTTCGCTAAGCTGTTGTTGATCATACATGCCCACGATATCACGTTGTCGCTGCGCTTCATAAAGCACTAACGCAGCTGCCACCGATACGTTTAATGACTGTACCATCCCCAACATCGGGATGACGATATCTTGATCGGCCATGGCGATAGCTTCATCCGTCGCCCCATATTTTTCCTGTCCAAATAGGATAGCGGTAGGTTTGGTATAATCGATGGATCTAAAATCCACAGCCGTGTCGGAAAGGTGGGTAACCAATACTTGCATACCCTTACTTTTAAGGTGTGAGAGCGCATCACCAATCGTATCGTGATTTGATTGTCTGACCCATTGTTGACTACCCATTGCCGTGCCACCCGGCAATTTGTATTTCTGTTCCCAAACGGTATGTACCCGGTGAATCCCCACAGCGTCACACGTACGCACTACGGCAGACACATTGTGGGGCTTATGAACATTTTCCAGACAAACGGTCAGGTCGGTCTGCCGTTTGGCTAACATGGTCCGAATACGCTGATAGCGTTCTGGTGACATAATATCCTCAGGAATACAGCAGAGGTTGAACCCTATACTTACTCAGGCAATTCCATTATGCCGTCGATTTCGATTTGCGCTGACTTGGGTAGCTGGGCAACACCTATGGCGGCGCGAGCAGGATAAGGTTTGTTAAAATACTGGCTCATGATTTCGTTCACCTTTGCGAAGTGCCCCAAATCAAGTAAGTAAATATTCACTTTCACCAAATCATCCATTGAACCTCTAGCCGCGGTACACACCGCCTTAAGATTCTCGAATACCTGTTTAGCTTGGGCTTCAAAATCATCTGATACTAATTCCATGGTGTCAGGGTTAAGTGGAATTTGCCCAGAAAGATACACTGTAGTGCCTGCTTTCACAGCTTGACTGTACGTACCAATTGCTGCCGGAGCGCTGTCCGTTTGAATAATTGATTTAGCCATAATGTTTCCTGTTGTAGTGTTAGTAACGAGACTGACTGTGGCGTGAAACTTTTTGCACTTCAGGCATGGTTCTGATCTTTCGCATAATGCGTGCAAGATGCACACGGTTATGGGTGGTCAGCTCGATATCGACAAAATAGATGTTACTTTCTTTTTCTTCTGTTTGTAGGCCAATCACATTGGAATCGCAACTTGAAATCATGTTGGTCAATGTAGCCAGTGTGCCTTGATGGTTATAAAGCTCTATACGACAAGCGGCTTTAAACTCGCCTTGAGGCTTATCGTCCCATTGCATTGGCAGCACGCGTTGCGGCTCTTCGCGAGTCAGCTTACGAATGTTTTTACACCCTGTCTGATGGATTGTCATCCCGCGGCCAGGACTGAGCACGGCAATTATTTCATCATCGGGAATAGGATGACAGCAGCGCGAGTAATGCACTAACAGTCCTTCGGTTCCTTTGATTGCCACATTACCTTTGCGATCGGGGATTTCCGCACTGTCGCCAATCAGGCGACGAGCCACAATGGCACTTAGTTCATTCCCTAGTCCAATATCCACCAGTAAATCGTCAAACGTGCGATGTTTGGTCTCGGCCACCACTCGATCGATATCTTCTGGCGCGATATCCTCTAATTTCACCGAACCTAAAGCATGACGTAACAAGCGGTTTCCCATGTTCACCGCTTCCTGTGAATGCTGCTTACGCAAATATTGCCTAATACGGGTACGCGCCCGTGCACTCACTACAAAGTTCAGCCAGTTTGCATTCGGTTTGGCTTTGGGAGAGGTAATGATCTCCACGGTTTGGCCGTTTTCTAGCGGTTTGCTCAGGCTATAATTACGTCGTTCGACTCTCACCCCTACACAGGTATTACCAATATCCGAGTGCACCGCATAAGCAAAGTCGACTGCGGTAGCTCCCATCGGTAGTTCGATGATGCGGCCATCAGGAGTAAACACGTAAATTTCTTCGGGAAACAGGTCTGTTTTCACCGATTCAATAAATTCGAATGAGGTACTGGCACTTTGCTGTAATTCCAGCAAGGTTTGCATCCACTTTCTGGCCCGCAACTGTGCCGTGGTATCACTCTCGCCTGGTGATTTATAAAGCCAATGTGCCGCCACCCCTTTATCCGCCATCTGATCCATGGCCCGAGTACGAATTTGCACTTCCACCGGGATCCCATGTGGACCCACAAGTGAAGTATGCAAAGACTGGTAGCCATTGGTTCTGGGTATAGCGATATAATCTTTGAAGCGGTTTTCAATTGGCTTGTAAAGGCTATGCATAGCACCCAGTGAGCGGTAACAGTTATCTACCGACTCCACCAAAATCCTGAAGGCATAGATGTCCATCACCTCATTAAACATCAGTTCTTTATTCTTCATCTTGCGATAAATCGAATACAGATGTTTTTCGCGGCCAATCACTTCGCCTTCGATCTGGTGTTCACGCAAGCGTGTAGATAGTTCCTGGCGAATATTATCGATGATTTCTTTACGATTGCCCCGAGCCTGCTTAACCGCCGATTTAAGGGCGCGATGCCGCATCGGGTACATGGCTTGAAAACCTAAGTCTTCAAGCTCATTTTTAATGTCATGAATACCCAGGCGATGGGCGATTGGGGCGTATATTTCTAACGTTTCCAGCGCGATGCGGCGACGTTTGACAGGCCGTAAGGAGCCCAGCGTGCGCATATTGTGAGTACGATCGGCAAGTTTAATCAGGATGACCCGAATATCCTGTACCATCGCCATCATCATCTTGCGAAAATTTTCAGCCTGCGCTTCCTGTTTGGTACTGAACTCGATTTTATCGAGTTTACTTACCCCTTCCACCAGTTCAGCAACGGTCTGTCCAAAATTGCTGGATAAGTCCTCAAAACTGTAATGTGTATCCTCGATGACATCATGCAGTAATGCCGCCATTAAGGTTTCATGGTCAAGATGCATATCAGCGAGAATACCGGCTACAGCGACCGGGTGGGTGATATAAGGATCGCCGCTGGAGCGCATTTGACCGTCGTGGGCATCTTTTGCCAAAGCAAAAGCTTTCTGCACCAGTAATACGCGCTCTGGTGAAAGGTATTCCGAAAGCTTTTGTTTTAGCCCTTCAAATAAGTACACAGAACTGAGATTTCCGTTATTGAATGCAACTAATTAAAGGATACGAGTAAAAAGTGGTTCTGCCAATGCTAAAACGCCAGTGAATAACATTTCACTGGCGTACACGATTGACCGTTAACTACGGTGCTTACTGCTCAGAAAGAATATTTGCCACCGATGCAAATTCGGCTCTTTCCTGCTGTTCCTGATCACGCATTTCGTCTTCTTCCAATGTTTTGGTAGTGACGTAGCCCGCTTCAATTTCGCGTAAAGCAGTAACGGTAGGCTTGTCGTTTGCCACTTCTACCATTGGATCTTTACCCTCTGTCGCTAATTGACGAGCACGGCGTGCAGCGACCAAAACCAGGTCAAAACGGTTGCCAATTTTGTCTACGGCATCTTCTACGGTTACGCGAGCCATGTATATCTCCGAAATTGATTAGTGCGAATATAAAAAACGGCCGCACAGTATACACGGGTTACGTGCCAAGGTGTAGCCCTATTTTTGTACAACGATTGACCCTTTAAGATTGCTGGCTGCCCACTAATTGGCTAAGCAAATTCACATTACGTAAAGCCTGTTTGGGAGTGCGCAAACGTTGCGCGCAAACCAATGCTTCCAGTTCAGCTAAAGCGGTGGAAAAGTCATCGTTAATTAATACGTAATCGAATTCACCAAAGTGGGACATTTCTGCCACAGCTTCATTCATGCGGCTGTCGATCACGTCATCAGCATCCTGACCACGTTTACTTAAACGCTCGCGTAAGGTTTCAATAGAAGGCGGTAAAATAAATATACTGCAGGTATCAGGCAAAATTTTCTTAACCTGACGGGCCCCCTGCCAGTCAATATCAAGAAATACATCTACCCCTCGATGTAAGGTCTGCTCTATCGTTACTCTTGAGGTACCGTAGTAGTTACCAAATACTTCGGCATACTCAAAAAATACCCCTTGCTCTATTAACGTTTCGAACTGGTCACGGCTAACAAAATGATAATGAACCCCGTCGACTTCCCCAGGGCGAGGCTTCCTGGTGGTATGAGAAACCGAAACTTGCAATGGGTAGTCTGGACAATCATCATGTTTTTCTAATAGCGCTTTGATAAGGCTGGATTTTCCGGCGCCAGAAGGCGCTGCAAGAATAAACAAATTGCCAAGTAATGATGCCATATTCAGTACAACAGTGTTATCTAGTAGTGGTGATTTTCAAAAGCAATGGTAGCATAACCTGCTATAAAGCCGTAATTATTTACTTTTTACTGTTTAACGCTTTTTGCTTACATCCGAGCATTTAAATTTTACCGAATAGGAATGATGATATGCCTGACTCTTTACTCCCTTATGTTGAGGTTAATCCTGCACAGGAAGCCGATGCCTGCGTGATCTGGATGCATGGCTTAGGGGATTCAGGGCACGGCTTTGCCCCCATCGTCTCCCAATTAGCTTTACCGCAAAACCACCGTATTCGCTTTATTTTTCCGCACGCTCCAGAACGTCCGGTTACCATCAATGGAGGTATGCGCATGCGTGCCTGGTACGACATAAAGTCAATGGACTTTAATAGTCGTGCCGATGTCAGTGGCGTTTTCGAATCTGCGTCGCAAGTACGGCAGTTAATACAGGATGAGATTGCGAACGGTATTCCCGCGCAACGCATTTTGTTGGCTGGCTTTTCTCAAGGGGGGGTTATCGCTTTACATGAAGGCCTTCGCTTTGACCAGCGTCTGGCGGGTATTATGGCGCTATCAACATATATGTGTGAGCCAGAGAAATTAGCGGCCCAAGCCCATACTGCCAACACATCTACGCCCATTTTTGTTGCACATGGTGAGCAGGATGAAGTCGTTCCGGCTTTCTTAGGGAACGCTGCGTATAAAGTACTCAAAGAGAATGGCTATAATTGCACGTGGCATACCTATACGATGCAACATAATGTGTGTCTGGCAGAGATAAATGATATTTCTGCATTTATTAGCCGCGTGTTACCGCTTCAATAGTTCACCATTTGAACCTTAAAAACTGAATCAGAGAATTTCATGTCCACTACCGCTTGTTCCCGTCCCATCCGCATTGCTACACGTAAAAGTGCATTGGCGTTATGGCAGGCAAACTTTGTCAAAAGCCAGCTTGCACATCATTATCCGAACCTTCCCGTTGAGCTGGTACCGATGAGTACACAAGGGGATAAAATTCTGGATACCCCGCTGGCAAAAATTGGTGGAAAAGGCTTGTTTATAAAAGAGCTCGAAATTGCCATGTTAGAAGGGCGTGCGGATATTGCCGTTCATTCTATGAAAGACGTGCCTGTTGCCTTCCCTGAAGAATTCGGACTATATGCTATTTGTGAACGTGAAAACCCGTTTGACGCGTTCGTTTCGAATCAATATGAAAACATCGACGCGCTTCCACAGGGTGCCATGGTGGGTACGTCCAGTTTACGACGCCAATGTCAAATTCGCCGCTACCGCCCCGATCTTGTTATTCGTGATTTACGTGGCAATGTTAATACCCGCTTGGCGAAACTGGATGATGGCCAGTACGATGCTATTATCCTCGCCTGCGCTGGATTAATTAGGCTTGATATGGAACACCGCATCACCCAACCGCTCCCCGCCGACATCTCGCTGCCGGCAGTGGGGCAAGGGGCGGTAGGCATTGAATGCCGTAATGATGATGATGAGCTCATTCAACTGTTGAGTAGATTAAATCACCCCATTACCGCAACGCGTGTTCGCGCTGAACGCGCAATGAATACACGGCTGGAAGGAGGCTGCCAAGTTCCTATCGGTAGCTATGCCACTATCGATGAGGACTCACTTACCATTACAGGAATGGTAGGCAAGCCAGATGGCACAGAACTTCTCTTCGCCAGTGCTACGGGCAGTACATCCCGCGCTGAAGAACTGGGTACGGAAGTAGCCGATGCTTTGCTTGAGCAGGGCGCAGCTAAAATTCTCGCCTCCTTAAGTTAACAATGTATTTGCTCACCCGTCCGCGCCCCAAGCTATCCGCGAGTTGCGAGCAATTTAAATCCCATGGGATTAGGGTGACGGGTATCGCCACCGTCGACATTGAAGTATTGGCACTTTCGAGTGCGCACAAGCACATTATTTCTGCACTTAACAGCAACGACTGGTTGATAGTCACCAGCGTCTTTGCTGCCAAAGTGCTGACTGAATCGTTCTCTAAGCAAACAGTCAATGCGCGCTGCGCAGCGATTGGTTCAACTACCGCGAGCTTACTTCTCGAACACGGATTCGATGTCATTACTCCAACTGAAGCGACTTCAGAAGGAATAATGAGCATGCTCACAATGAATAATGCAAAAAATTGTCATGCGGTTATTATTAAGGGTGAAGGTGGCAGAGGGTATCTTGCTGATAGACTGGCTAAAATTGGTGTCGACACGCATGAAATGGCGGTTTATCGAAGAATTCCGCTTTCCCCCCCTGAAGAATCAAACCAATGGCAATGGACTGACGTAAAAGGCATTATTACTACGAGTGTAGAAATGGCAACTCCATTATTTACACATTATGCTTCAGATAAGTTAACCAGTGTTCCCTGGTTAACCGTAAGCCAACGAATAGCTGACACTTTGCGTGCTTATGGCGTTAAGTCAGTTGGTATTGCCGAAGGCGCAAACGATACAGCGCTTATTAAATGGGTACAAGAAAACTGGGAGTCCTGATGGCAGATAACAAAGACAATAACAAGGAAGCGTCGGCATTACCGGCTATCGAAGGCGAGGTTACCGATACACGCGAAACCCATTCTTCTGTTACTCCCAACAAAAAAGTAGATTCAGCTAGCACACCCAAACCACGCTCGCGTGCTCTACTTTGGGTAATGATATTTATTTGCTTGCTGGGCATTGTTGGGATGGGCGCAGCGGGTTATTGGTTTATCTATAATAAACAAAATAATAATGAAGAGTTAGTCAACACACAGGCCAAATTATTACAAGAGCAAGACAGCCAACGCGCGCGGCTGGAACAACTCAACCAGGCAAACGCTGCTCTGCAGCAACAGCTGCGAGAATTAGAGCAAGGTCGTCAGCAATTGGGCAAGGCGGTTAACGACCTCAGTGATACCACTCGCACTATGCAGCAACAAACTGAATCTGCATTGCGCCAGTTACGTGATCTTGAAGGCAAACGCCCTTCAGACTGGTTGATTGCAGAAGCGGATTACTTGGTACGCATGGCCGGGCGAAAAGTCTGGCTGGAGCGAGACATTCGCACGGCTGTTATGCTGCTAGTCAATGCTGACAAACGCTTACAATCGCTGTCAGACCCTTCAGTTTTGCCTGTGCGCGCTCTTATTGCAGAAGATATTCAAACATTACAGCAAGTGAATCCGGTGTCGAGCACATCGGTAGCCCTGGCGATTTCTGGCTTACTTCCGCAAATAGATAAATTACCGCTGGATACTTTTGACCGTCCCATTGACCCGACTCAAGAGCAGGTATCGGATTCAGTCGATGACTGGAAAGCGAACATCAGGCGGGTATGGCGCTCGCTAGTTGATGACTTCGTTAGCGTTAAGCGCACTGATAAACCGGTAGAACCCATGATGAGCGAGCAGCAACAATGGTTGAACCGGGAACAATTAAAACTGGCTCTGATGCAGGCCCAGTCGGCTGCGATGGGTTCAGAACAAACCCTGTACGAGCAATCTCTCAGCAATGCAATGACGCTACTCAAACAGAAGTTCGATACCCAGGATAGTAAAGTCGTTGGCATGGTCAGCGGCATTGAAAACCTGCAAGATACTAATGTGAGCAAGGAACTTCCTAGTAAACTTGCTGCGCAGGCCCCATTAGAAAGCTTGCTCGAACAGCGCGTGAAAAATGCGTTCAGTCAGGGAGATAATGCGATATGAAATGGCTAATCATCGCTGGCGTATCTATTTGTTTATTGCTCGCAGCCATGATTGTGGCGCCGGAAGTCATAGGAGATAAGGGCTACGTCCTTATCGCGATGGGCACGCTAACGGTTGAAATGACCGTGATAAGTTTATGCATCAGCCTGATCGTAGCGGCAGTACTACTTTATATTCTACGTTACCTCTTTAACCGTATCTGGAGTGTATTGCGAGGTTCGCATCACTGGTTTGGCTCTTGGGGTAGACGTAAACGTCAACGAGCATTTTATCGGGGATTCCATGCGTTGGCAGAAGGGGAATTAAAAGAAGCCAAAGCGTCTTTTAATAACACTACTGAGGGAGACTTTGATGGCGTCAATTATCTAGCCGCTGCCCAGGTAGCTCGCCATTTAGACGAAAAAGAGCGCATGCGCGGGTTGCTGGAACAGGCGAGCGAATACCGACACGCCAGATTGGCCGCGGAGTTAGTGCTTACCCGTTTGGATTTGGAAGAAGGGAAGGATGAAAGTGCGCTGAAGCGACTGGAAGGGCTTGAACCAAAACACGCCAAACATCCGCAAGTAATAAAGCTTAAAACCGAGGCATTAGCTCGCTTAGGCCACTGGCAGGAACTTCAGACCCAGTTACCGCACTGGAAACCTGTTCTGAAAGATGACTATGTGGTGTGGGCTCAGCAAATAGCGAAAGGCAAGTTCGCTGAAATTGCCAGCAAGCACGGCGCCACAGAGCTTAAATCCCACTGGGAAACTCTGCCTCGCAAACTGCGTAACGACGACGCCTATCGCTGTGCCTATGTACGTCAATTGCTAGAGCAGGGCATGCATCAAGATGCACAAGCACGCCTGGTTGAATGGCAACAAAAAGGCCCGAACAAGTTTTTATTCCCTTTGATGAAAGAGCTTTACCTGCCCAATCCTTCTGCTTCGGTGAAGTTGCTTGAAGAATGGATCAAGCAGGATGACACTAACGCCAGTTATTATTCCACATTAGGACATATCGCTTATAATGCAGGCGATGACGTATTAGCTGAAAAAGCGCTGATGAAGTCAGTGAAGCTATCAGAAAACAAAGAAGACTTACTAATGCTGGCAAAAATAAGTGAGCGAAGAGATGACAAGGTGCAGGCATTGTCGCTGTATAAACAGAGTTTTTCGGTAAATTAAGTCAGTCTGCCCCCAGATTTAAAAAAGCGCAGCAGGGCTAGGAAATAAAATTATGAAATGAAAAGCCTGAGGTATCATCAGGCTTTTCAAGCATCGAAGAAAGGCTAATTCGATCTTTCTTTTTTAGCCATTCTTAGCTTTTCAATCTGTTGTGGAGATAGTTTGATGATACTGCCGGGGTATGGTCTGTTTTGAGGATAATCCCAATCATCGGGTGTCACTGACGCGGCAAATTCATTAAATGCCTTACATGTTTTTCGACTGGGCTTCTTTTCCAACCGTTTGGCATAGGCTTTTAAGTATCGTGGTTCCACGTTCTCACTCTTTAACAAGCAGTATGTTTCCGTTGAAAACTCGGTGGTATCCCAGTCAATTTCTGCGTGGTTGTGAGCGAAAGTAACACTTGAAAAAAGCATTGTTACGCCGGCGGTCAAACCTAATTTACTCAATTTATTCATCATCTATCCTTTAATTGCACTACGAAAAACTACAATTAAAGCAATAGCCTATTTACAAAAAAATGCAAATTTAGTGTGGCAATCAGTTTTATCTATGAAGGCAAATTGTTTACGCTTTGGCGTTTACTTTCACCGCGAAGGTCTAGGGGAATGGGCTATTAGCTGTCTGCGTCACTTAAAAAAAGAAACCGCAGTACATTAATAACTTACATCACGATTGGGAAATGTCTGGCATAAGGGCATTTTGTGGCGAATCAATTGCTCATGGCAGTGAGCTAAAATAGTGAGAATGAGGGTTAGCGTTTAGAGCGTAATTTTCCCAGCACCCGCCCCTTAAACGAATACCAGTGATTTTTAGGAAAGGTTGGGGCTTTTTTTAGCATGGTAGTTAATACCGCAGAGGGGTTAGCGAGCGGTGGCACGTGCGCGCAGTAAAGGGTCGTCACATTCAATGCCGCAACCTTCGCCAACGATTGTTTATACTGGTTAGGGTGACAAAGTGGATAAGGCGGCATCAATTCACCTTTTACCCTTACCACCAGATCTGCCACGTACATTTGTTGTGTAGGCATATGTAAAATAGAAATATCGTGGTTGGTATGTCCTGGCGTATATACCACCTGAAATGCAGGATAGTCCGGCAACGCATCACGGTCGTTGAGCAAAATATCCGGTTGTAAGAGCGGGGGGTACCATACTTTGCGTTTAGGTTTACCCAGACGCCCTGCTACCCACCAGGTTAACATAACATCAATGACATGAGCGGTACGTCCACTCATTCCTGCATACCAGTTACGGGTATTGGGATGAGCGGCAATTTTCGCGCCGGTAGTGGCGCGTAGCTTATGCGCTCCCCCGGCATGATCGGGATGCATATGGGTAACGACGATAAGCTTTAAATCAGTTATTGAACGCTTTAGCTCATACTTAATAAAACTGCATACTCTTTTAACATCTGCGCGGCTGCATCCATCTAACAAAAGCAAGCCCTGCTCGTCTTCGATGAGATATATAAATTGAATATAGCCGGAAAGGGTATGCAGTTTCATGCTGTCGATTACTGGCAAAAGGGCATTTACGATACCATTTTGCCAGAGGTATGACCAGATGATGCCGGACTATTTTAGGGGCTCGCCGAAATTGTCAAAAAAGATAGCCTGGGAGCTTATACCATGTGCCGTTAGGCGTTTAATGGTTTGCTGCATCATACTTTGTGGTCCGCACAGATAGAATTGAGCTTCATTAAACCGTTCAATTTTATGCCGGGATGTAAACATCGCCTCTTGAACATAACCCACCTCTCCAGTCCAGTCCGAAGAGGGTTGTGACAACACGGGATAATAATGAAAATGTGCGTGCTTCGTTTGTAATGCGATGAACTCCTCCCAATACAGCAGGTCCTCCTCGCTGCGAGCGCCATAGTAAAAGTAGACCGGCGGACAGTCAGCGTCTGCTAACAGTGATTGGATCATCGCTTTCAGTGGGGCCATGCCAGAGCCTGCCCCAAGCAATACCTTCGTGCCGGAATGATTTGGGTCGATAGCAAAGCCCTCAATCGGCCCGAGAGTGTGTACCTTGTCTCCGGGCTTAAGCTGACACAGATAATCTGACCCGATCCCCGGAGGAACAGTCTCGTTGGGTGAAGGGTGATGGCGCACGTTAAATACTAGCTTCGGATCTTCACTATACGTGGCTAACGAATAGTGCCGATATGTTTTACCCTGCCCGCCATTTGGCTGAGGAATTTCAAAGCGCAGATGGGCCCCCGCTTGATAAGGGGGCACGGTATCGCCAACCGGTTCAAAGGTAAGCTCTTTAATTACCGGGCTGAGAAAACGTTCAGAACGTAATTTCAAGGTGTGTCTGGGTAGCGGTTGCTGTAGCTGAGGTACCATAATGCGGGTAAAGTGCTTTGCTTTATGCTGACAGGCCAATCTCCAGCCCTGGCGCAATTGTTCAGGGGTGAGCTGCTCTTTGTCTGCGGAGGTAATTTGCACACCGTTATGTGCTTTGATGCGACATTGCCCGCATGTCCCCCCCCCGCCACACGAGGACGGTAGTAATACATCCTGCTGCCAGAGACTGTCATATAGCGTGGCATCAGTGGACAATATTAAATTTTGCTGCTGTTGCCCGTCCACTATGTCAACGGTAACCTGATGTGCGCCCTTGGATAGTCGCAGAGACAATTGCCCTTCCCTGAAAAGATTCACCGTCCAGATAAATCCCGTCAATGCGAGCCACAACGTTAACATTGCTAAGATAATAATTTGAATGTTATTAAAACTTCCTTCGTTGGCGTAATCCATAAAGTGCAACATAAACAGTAAATCCCGTAAGCGCCGGTGATCGTCTACATGAGCAACGATTTGACCAGACTGTTGCCGCAAATATACAGATGTATTGACGTCATCACTAAAGTTCACTTGCCAAACGGGATTACGCTCTTTAGGCAGATCACTGATGGGTGGCGACAATTTACTCGCACTACTCACCGCTCCCGGACCACTGTATGAGGCCATGGCGAGCCGCGCAGCGAAATCCTGGTCAATCGACACAGGCTCACCCGTGACTGCATGAAACAACTGGTATTGCCCTTCCCAGTGGGGGTATAACGGTTCCACCGAGGAAATGCGGTAGTAAGGTTCGTTTAGCAAATAAATGACTCCGACCCCTTTTATGGGGTCAGAGTGGGGCAATTGTGCGAGAGGGATAAAAGATCTGTCGCTGGTCATCACCGGATGATGCGCGCGATAGGTGTGACCGCCCGCCTTGTGGTGATCCATTAAGTTAAAGTACAGACCGCTGCCAAGCCAGATAAACATCTGCACCATGACCAGTAACGAAACCCATTTGTGGGACAGTTTAATAAACTTCATTAGCGCCCCCCTTATTGTCGAGGAAAACGCGGTAAACCAGCAGAATGGTGCCTGCGATAAAGGCAAATATGCCCAACATCGCTATAACAGTGAGAAAGCCGTTACCTATGTTTTCACCGTCATCATAATCCATTATATGCAGCCGCCACATCCAGTCGAACCCCCGCCAGAAGGTATGCCGGCGCGTCACCACTTCTCCGTAGCCCTGGCTAATATAAAGCGTAGGGCTGGCGAAGTTATCAAACTCCACTTGCCATACCGGAAGGTGACGGGGCGACAGTTCAGCTGGCGCGTTTTCAGTGATCAGGGTGGTGTTTTTAACATTCCCCTCGCCCGTGTAGGCATCGCGGGCAAGACGCACAGCCTCAGATTGGGAGAGAGGCGAGACCACGGTACCGTCAATGGCCGATATCGCTACCTTCTGATGTTCTGCAGTGAAGCGCCAGACAAGCTGGTTTCCCATATAGCCCAGGCGGATAGTTTGGGCGCGGGGAAAAGCTGTTTTAACATCATTGATGGTGTACGCCACCATCGAGGTATCGAGATTTTTGGGTTGATGATAGGTCAAGGTATCGCCATGAATATAATCAATGTCCATTATCACCATATAAGCACCACTCACCGCCCATAACACAAACTGTATACCGATAAATGCCATAAGCCATTTATGCAGGCTGCGAGCCTTGCTTACTAAAGGTTGACGGAATCTTGGCTTAGGTGCATGAGTGTGTTTCTTCCACAGATAATACACCGCTGGTAACACTAGCAAGGTGAGGATCAGTGCACTTAACGTGCCTCCCACCATAGGCGCTGCGATGCGACTCATTACTTCTGAGCCAGCACCGCCCCCATACATCACAGGCAATAAGCCAATGATGATGGATAATGAGGTCATCATTACTGGCCGCACGCGCAAGCCAGCGCCATTTTCAATGGCCTGTTTTATTTCCTCGTTTGCTGGCGTGCTGTTGCGTGTGGTGAGTTCAGTGAAACTCTGGTTCAGATACACCAGCATCAATACCCCGATCTCCACGGCCACCCCAGCTAAGGCAATAAACCCCACCCCTACTGCCACCGAAAAGTTGAACTGTTCGAAATACATCAACCAGATACTGCCAACCAGGGCGAGTGGCAAGGTTCCCATAATGATGGCCACTTCACTGAAACTACGGAAGTTCAGATAAAGCAGCACGATAATAATCGCTAATGTCAATGGCACTACGTATTGTAATTTTGCTTTGGCGCGCTCCATGTATTCATACTGACCTGACCAATTAATAGAATAGCCGGGAGGCAGGTCGATATGTCGCGTGACAGCGGCCTTTGCATTCTCCACATAGCTACCTACGTCCACATTTTCGATGTCGATAAACACCCAGCCGTTAATGCGCGCATTTTCACTTTTAATTCCAGGTGGGCCATCTTCAATGTAAATGCGAGCCACATCGCCTAACGCTATGCGCGGACCGTTAGGCGTGACAATGGGTAATCTCGCCAGGGTTTCAGGTGAATCTCGGTAGTCCTGCGGATAGCGCAAATTAACGGGATATCGTTCAAGTCCTTCAACGGTTTGGGTAACATTCATTCCACCAATTGCCGTTGCCACCACTTGCTGAACATCGGCGATGTTCAAGCCAAATCGGGCCGCTCGCAGGCGATCGATATCCACCCGCAAATAGCGTCCGCCCGCCACGCGCTCGGAATAAACAGAGGCGGTGCCTGGCACATCTTTCATCACTTGCTCTAATTGCCGACCTATCGATTGAATGACGCTTAACTCGGGCCCGGCCACCTTAATTCCAACAGGTGTTTTGATGCCTGTAGCCAACATGTCGATGCGGGTTTTAATAGGCATTACCCAGGCGTTAGTTAAACCGGGAAAATTGACCAGGGTATCCAATTCCTTTTTCAGCGATTCCGTAGTCACCCCTTCACGCCATTCTGAACGCGGCTTTAACTGAATGAAGGTTTCGATCATGGTTAAGGGCGCAGGGTCGGTAGCCGTTTCCGCCCTGCCCACTTTACCAAACACCGTTACCACTTCAGGTACCGTCTTAATCAGCTTATCGGTTTGCTGCAACAGTTCGCGTGCCTTACCAATGGAAATGCCAGGATACGTGGTGGGCATGTACATCAAATCACCCTCATCCAGATCGGGAATAAACTCACTGCCAATTTTACTTAACGGCCAGGCGCTAAGTGCCGTTACCGCGATCGCACACAGGATCGTTAACTTAGGGAATCGCAAGACGGTGCGCAATGCAGGTCTATAAAGGGCAATAAGTAGACGATTAACCGGGTTTTTATGCTCAGGCACTACCTTGCCGCGGACAAAATACCCCATCAGCACGGGCACCAGCGTGATGGCTAAAGCTGCCGCAGCTGCCATGGCATAGGTTTTGGTAAAGGCGAGCGGCGAAAACATTCTCCCTTCCTGAGCTTCTAGCGTAAACACAGGCAAGAAGGATACCGTGATGATCAATAACGAGAAAAACAGTGCTGGGCCGACTTCGCTGGCTGCTTGTGTCACCACCTGCCAACGATTTTCAGGTGTCAGAGGGGTTTTCTCCATATGCTTGTGCATGTTTTCGATCATGACGATGGCGCCGTCAATCATCGCTCCAATGGCAATGGCTATCCCGCCTAACGACATAATGTTGGCGTTAATACCCTGCAAATGCATGACGATAAAGGCTGCAAGTATACCAATCGGTAAACTGATCACCGCCACCAGTGACGAGCGCACATGAAATAAAAACACCACGCACACTAAAATCACCACAAGAAACTCTTCGGCCAGTTTAGACCATAAATTCTCCACTGCTTCGCCAATTAACCCGGAACGATCATAAACAGTGACAATTTCTACCCCATCAGGCAGACCTTGCTTGAGTTGCTGTAGCTTCTCTTTCACACCATCTATAGTGTGTTGCGCATTTTCGCCAAAGCGCATTACTACAATACCGCCTACCGTCTCCCCTTCTCCGTTTAATTCGGCGACGCCACGGCGCATTTGCGGACCGATTGACACATTGGCAATATCGCCGATGGTTAATGGTGTGCCTTGTTCATTTAACCCCAGCGGTATGGCTTCAATATCGGCGATACTTTGAATATAGCCACTTGCCGTTACCATGTACTCGGCTTCAGCCATTTCAATCACCGAGGCACCGGTTTCCTGGTTACCCAATTTGAGCGCGGTTTGCACCAGGCTCAACGGAATATTGTACGCGCGCAGTTTATCGGGGGATATCTGTACCTGATACTGACGAACCATCCCGCCAACCGGGGCTACTTCTGACACCCCTGGGACAGTTTGCAATTCATATTTTAAGAACCAGTCCTGGATACTGCGCAGTTGACTGATATCATGTTGACCGCTTTTATCCACTAACGCATACAAATAGACCCAACCGACACCTGTGGCATCTGGTCCAAGTTGCGGCCGCGCATTCTCGGGCAGTGAAGGTGCCACCTGACTTAAATATTCCAATACCCGACTGCGCGCCCAGTAAAGGTCGGTATCTTCATCAAAAATCACATATACGAAGCTGTCGCCAAAAAAGGAGAACCCGCGTACGGTTTTCGCACCTGGAACAGATAGCATTGCGGTAGTTAAGGGGTAAGTTACCTGATCTTGTACCACCTGCGGGGCCTGCCCCGGGTAATTGGTTTTAATAATTACCTGCACATCCGATAAGTCAGGAATGGCATCCACCGGGGTATTTTTGATTGAATAGATACCGCCAAGCACAATAAACAGCGTAGCCAATAATACAAAAAAGCGGTTGGCTACCGACCAGCGAATGACAGCGCTGATCATAAGTTTTCTCCACCATCGGCTCGCATCTTATGCTGACTATGATCGCTCTGCTTAGCGTCGGCAGGCTGCATATCAATGATGATGAAGTTCTCGCCCACTTCAAAAGTAAAGGTGATGGTCTGGCCTTCCTCAAATGGGCTCAGGTCCACATGTTCCGCTACTTCAAAATCCATGGTGGCTGCCGGACGATTCCATTTTTCAATAGGCCCTCTGCTGATATTAAGCACACGTGCAGCACTATCCATCTGATTAATGGTGCCGATAACCGTGGCCTGATTAGCCTTGCTGTCTTTCTCAGACATCACATGAATACTGGTTATTTGATACTCGTTGCTATCCGTTTTGGTAATTTCAAAATGCAGCGAGTCAGCTTTTGCCAGGGCATCCATATCCACCGACTCGGCTACGGTAAAGTCCATAGTCATTTCAGGCCAGTCCCATTCTTTTACCGGTTGGTGGGTAATGTTCACCATGCGATGGCCTTGCATAACACTGTTCACCCGTCCTTCTGCCCATACTGAAGTAGCTTGAGCAGCCTGTGACATGCGCGCAAAATCGGAAGTTTTACTGGATTCTGAGTCAATCAGAAACTGCGCTGAGGTAACTACACGGTCGTTCGCTTTCAAACCGGACAGAATTTCCACGTGACGCTTGTTCGAACGACCTGTTTCGACCGCAACTGACTTAAACTGACCCTCACCCAGGGCCACCACGACTCTCGCTTGCTGGCCGGTGCGGATCACAGCCGATTTTGGTACATAGGTAACCGCTACTTCGTGTTCAACGTGAATAGTGACCTGCGCGAACATATTTGGCTTGAGGCGACGTTGTGGATTCTCAAACTTCAACCTCACCCGCAAGGTACGGTTTTTTGCATTTAATGAGGGATAAACATAATCCACCTGCCCCTTCCACAGCTGGCCAGGAAAATAGTCTACCGTCATCGTCACCGGCAGCCCTGGTTTTATGCTGGCGGTGTCACTTTCAAACACCTCGGCATCCACCCAGATTTTTTCCAGCTGACCGATACTCATTAAGGTGGTCCCAGGCTGAATGTAGAAACCTTCGCGTATATTGAGCTCATCCAGCACCCCGGATTGGGGTGCGTAAAACGTTACCGTTTGGCTGACTTTTCGCGATTGCTCCAGCGATTTAATGAACTGTTTTGGTAATTGCAAGGCATCTAAGCGTTCGCGGGCAGCGTTAAGCAAGGTTTTGTCTGCCCGTTTCAAGGCTATTAGAAATTCTTCCTGTGCATTAACCAGTTGGGGAGCATACAATGTGTACAAAGGTTCACCTGCCTTCACTTCTTCGCCCGCAGCTTTTATATGTAATTTTTCAACCCAGCCTTCAACGCGCGGATGGATGTGAAGCAATGAATCCTCGGCATAGCGAATATAGCCTACGGTATGAATGACATTGTCTAACGCACCTGTAGAGACAGGTGCAGTGCGTACCCCTAGGTTATTAACCACTGTGGGAGAAATACTGACGACGCCCGGCCCTTCGCTGGCACTCTTAGTTTCTTCCTCATACACAGGCACCAAATCCATTCCCATCGGGGATTTACCCGGCTTATCCCGTCGATAATTACTGTCCATAGGGGCGACCCAATAAAGGGGCTTTTTCTCGGTCGCAGAGGTTGTTTCCCCAGACGGCATAAGTGCTTGGTACAATAAAATACTGGCAAGCCCAATCAGTACACCAATGGCTGCTGTAATAAAGTGCACTGGATTCATTTTCATGGCTGTACTCCGTCTTTTTGTTCCCAGCCAAAGATGTTTGGTGCCAGGTAATAATTAAGTTGAACTATCGTTTTTAAGATTTCTACGTCGATTTCGAGCGCCGAAAGTTGGCTGTTAAGTAAGGCAATGCGAGAACGTACTACTTCGGTAAAACTTCCGTCATCATTGGTATAAGCCGTTAATGTGGCATCGGTTTGCTGTTGCATTTGGCTCAGCAGCTGATTGGAATAGAGGTCTTTTCGCTGCATTAGGCGATGCAGTAGTTGACGAAGTGTATTCACATCCGCCACCATTTTTCTCAGTTGCAGCTGCCGCTCCGTTTTCACCGCTTCTGCCTCTGCTATCGCGGCAGAGACACCTTTGTCCTGACGGTTTTCAGTGAACAGGGGTAAATCGAAAGTTACTCCCACTGAAAAAAAGTCCGCTCGATTCATCGCGTCAACGGAGTCATCTCGCCAGGCATAGCTGGCTTCCACCCCCCACTGAGGTTTGTACTGTTGCCTGGCGACGGCGACTTCCTTATTCGCTACCTGGTAGTCCACTTCAATAGCGCGCAAGGCGGGATGTTCGATTATTAGATCGGCAATTTCATTAAGTGAAAGCTCAAACAGGCTGCGACCAGCGTGAGCAAGAGTAATTGTCGGTGTGGATAAGGGCGCGCTTTGCATAGTACGCGATAGCTCAACCCACTCGCTCAATGCAGCAATCGCAATGTCTTTACGTTGTTGCTGTATGGTCAGGCGATCATGGAGCTGCACCAATTCAAGCTCGGCTCTGATCATGTCCTGCTGTCGGGTAGAACCGGTCACGGAAGAATAATTCGCCTTTGCCACATCCACCAGTTGTTCAAACAAAATGGTATCGTTGTTAATGAGCTTGATGGTGTTGGCCGCCTGATACCAGTCCAGCCAGCGAAGACTTACCGCGACCGCCAGCTGTGCTTTTCGTTGTGCTCGTAAAAGTGGAAAACGGCTGGCTTGCAAACTTAACTGTCCTTGCTTTAATGCAAGTACGTCACCGCGAGGAAACATCTGACTGATGCCAATTTTTAATTGCGTCATGGCTTCTTGTGAAAAATCAAATGAATCAACGGGTAAATTCATCATGCCTATTGAAATAGAGGGATCTGGTAAGGTGCCGGCAGCGATGCTTTTCTCTTCGACTGCCTGCTCGCGAAAGTGAGCTGTTTTTAGGCTAGGATCATGCGCTATCGCCTGTTCAATCAGTACCGGCAACGCAACCAGATGCTCAGATGGGCTTGCATAACTTGGCAACGCCAACACTGCGCACCCCCCTAAGCCGTACAGTGTCTGAAGGGATAAGAAAGTAGAACGCATTTGTTTGCCCAAGGCTAACGAATGCCTGATTAAGAATCTGTAAGGATCGCCTTTTAAGCCAATCTTAAGAGGATTTATCATGGGATTATCCACTATATAATAATTTACATCGGTAAAACGCCAGCCAACAAAGGCGCGAGTTACACTGTTTGAACTGCTAACCAGAAGAAATTAGCTAATCGGGGGACGAAAATGACCGGAGGGAATATTACGAGTCGCCTGGCCGGCGAAGAGGTAAAATTCAGGACTTTGAACATTGGGTAAGATTGGCGTACCGCTCACTAAAAATAGTGGGAGATTCACACACAATTGAGGCGGACAGTAACACTCTTCTTCACAGCATGTTTCGCTTTGTATGGCTTCATCGTTGAGATTTTTGCCACAATGATTACTGTGACTATTAGACTCTGTAACAAGCTGCATTTGATGCATTGAACCCGACAGCTCATTGGGGTGACTATGGCTATTACTATGCACAGCATATTGCTGCGCCAACGCCTGAACGCTGACAGCAAAGAGTAATAAAACAATGCCAATGCTACGGGTCACGGGTAATGCCTGAGTAATCAAAATGCTAACTGAGTATATCGTGCTTCGTGACAGAATTAAACAGCACTGTTTTCGTCATACAGAAAAGTGGTAGCTGATAAAGTCCGGTGTATTTTTTTAATTAAACTCTATACTAACTGGTAAGAGGAAAATCGGGTCCGTGGAGCCGATTTTCCACATCAATTTGATTAATGAGGTTTTGAAGTGGCCATCGGATTATTGGCTTCTTTCAAATAATTGAGCCACGTAGATTCGTCAGCATTTACCACATCTTTGGTCACTGTTGTACCAACAATTTTCTCAAGCTGATCATTCATTTTTTTTCTAATCTTGCCTAAAAATGCGGGTTCAGCGATAAAGTCTATGTGATAAACCTTTTCAGAGCAGCGCTTTTTATCCAGCCAGTCTACTACGGACGCAGAAAACTCATCCGCTTCATGCTCTGCTGCATCTTTGCGACTCATCGTATCGACACCGGGAACGCGCGCGCTGGGCGCAGAAAATGAGCCGGACCGATCCGTTACCAAATCACTATCCATTTTTCGACCGTCACGATTATTTAGTACGGTGACAGGCTCAAGTTCAGTCGCATTATTCCTAACCTGAAATATCTTAGCTTCACTTCGATTTGCAACCACAAGATACGATTTACCGATCATAATGACTCCTTATATTAAGCGTAATATTTAAGTGTAGTTAACGAATTGAAATCAGCCACTTCGCACAAGATAAGTTAACTTAACTTTATTAAATATGATGTGAGCTGTTAGCTCCCATACTAAACTTTGTACCGTTCAAAGTGGTGCGGCGATCAAAATTGTGGCTATCGCCCCGGGGCCTATTTTCAAGCGGCCGCCGGCACAACGTGTGCGAAAGATAACAAACGCTTTAAAAAGGCGAAGGTTCGTAGTGTAGATGGTAGCTCCACATGCATGAGTAGAGTCAGGCTATAAAGAGGTATTTCGGAACCAGACAACGAAGTGTTCCTCTAAACTAAAAAAGCCGCTTTAGAAGCGGCTTTCGAGTTAAATAGTATTACTTTTTTGACTTACTTTGCTTTTCTGCGAGTGAATCCAGAAAGGGCTAATAAGCTGGCCGCGAAGATAGCAAGCGTTGAAGGCTCTGGCGCATCGATGGCACGAATTGCGAATTGAGCGTTAAGTACGTTGACACCATTTTCTCGTGTCGCGAAACCTATACTTTCACCTACCACGCTTAAACCGCTTAAGCGTGTGATTAATTCATAATCTCTGTGATACAGTGCTGCATCCACGCCCTGAACCTTAAATTTTACCGAGAAATCGATAAAATCATCGCCTCTGTTAATAATGGCAATCGTTGTAGATGCATCGCTAGCAGGAAGCATTTGGAAAATATCGGAACAACCTTTTTCATTAATCGATTCAGGGGTACGAGCAGCCGGACCAAATGGGCAAGTACCATCAGCATCCAGGCCGCCATTTGGCGTTTCCCAAAAATCGACTAAGAACATTAACTCAGGTGCGTTAACTTCAATTCCAGTGGGCATTACTGCTTGAAGCTGAATGCCATCCACGATGGTAACACCATCTAAAAATTGACCTGTGATAGGAAAGTTATCGTGACGAAGTGCGGTACCCTGCTTGAAAAAGTGAGTGTAATCTTCGCCGATTGCTGCTGTAACTGCATTGCCCTGAGCGCTGCCATCAGTAATGTTGACCCATTCACCATTTTCGTTCCAAGTCTCTGTCGACTCGTTAGTCACTGGAGAATTGATTTTAAGACAGCTCTGCCCCTTCCGAGTGCTTACCGCGTCGCCCCAACACACGTTGTCTGGCAAAGCACCAGTGGAAAGAATTGAAGTTCCACCATCAGCGCTGTCCCCGTCTACTGTAGGATCGTTGACTGCGTTAGCAGGTTTCCTGGTGAATTCAGGATTGAAAAAGCCGGCTTCGTTAGTAAATGACCACTGCTGAATAAGCATAGGGTCTGCTAACGAAGAAAAACTTGTGGAAACAGCTATAGCGGCTGCAATAATTTTGATTGATTTCATACTACTTACTACCTACTAACCTGAAATATTAAGAAAATGTTACTTGACTGAAAATAATTCAGCAATCACCGTGCCATTATTTTAAGCGACTGATTCTTAATGGAATATATTTTTTCTAACAAAGCGCAAAGTTGTATGTGTAAAAAAAGCTGACGCTTTATGTAAGAAATTTTGCGGGTTATTACATGCCGCCGAGAAGAGGCTTAAGTCATCAGTTCGTAATACAAAGGTTGCGAGTAGTCTTATGAGCGTAAGTTTTAATTAGCGTATTTTTTGTTTCATTATATCGCTGTAACATATCCTAATTCGAAAAAGTTAAAAAGCCGCCAAAAAGGCGGCTTTTGTAAATCGATAATTAGCTTATTTTTTCATTTTTCTGCGAGAGAAGCCTGCAAGACCTAGCAAGCTAGCTGCAAAAACTGCTAACGTTGAAGGTTCAGGAGCATCCACTGCGCGAATTGCAAATTGCGCATTCAGAATATTTACGCCGTTTTCACGGGTTGCAAAACCACGTCCATCATCAAATGCTACGTCCAATCCGCTCAAGCGAGTGATTAGCTCGTAATCCCGATGATACATAGATGCATCCACACCAGCCACTTTGAACTTCACGGAGAAATCGATGTAGTCTGGTCCCTGAGCAATTATATTCAAGCTACCGCCCATATCATTGTTGAAACCGATGATTTCAAACAAATCAGAACAACCGCGCGCATTGACTGAATTAGCAGTGAATGCTGCAGGACCAAATGGACAGGTACCATCTGCATCAAGACCCGCGTTTGGCGTTTCCCAGAAGTCAACCATAAAGCTTAACTGAGGGGCATTAACTACCGTGCCGCTAGGCGTAACTGCGGTTAATTGCAAGCCGTCTGTGATGGTGACCGTATCAAGAAACTGTCCCGTAATTGGGAAGTTGTCATGACGTAATGCTGTCCCTTGCTTAAAGGCGCTTGTGTAGTCCAGACCTTTTCCAACAGTCATAGCATTGCCTTGGGGAGCGCCGCCATTTAAATCTTGCATCACACCATTTTCATCCCAGCTTTGCGTAGTGTTATTGCTCACAGGGGAGTTAATAGTAAGACAGCTTTGTTGACCACCGCTACCACCAGCTGGATCACCCCAACATAAATTGTCCGGAAGCGAGCCGCCAACTAGAATAGAGGTACCACCATTGGCACTGTCACCAGACAAAGTTGGATGGTTCACAGCATTACTTGGTCGCTTAGTAGCAGTGAAGCTTGAAAAACCCGCTTCGTTAATGAATGACCATTGTTCGATAACCATTGGATCAGCGAATGCTGACGTACTGGCTGTTAATGCTGTTGCGACAGCAATTATATTTAATTTTTTCATACTTTAAGAATCCCTTTTGTGTTCCGAAAACCCAAAGTGTTCTCGATCTGCGTAGCTATTAGCATTTGGTGTGCCAAAATCACAATGTGAAGAGGGACTATGCAAAAATTTAAAAACCACCCACTAAAATGTAGCCAAACCAGCGCACGCCGGCGTGCGGCCGCCACGTGCGGCTCAGGAGAAAGAAGAGATAGACGAGCCAGCTTGAATAAAATCACGCTATGAATAGCGTTTTACTATAGTAAATATGGCACGGCCTTACATAACTAAATATAAATTTTGCAAAGCGGTGAGTAAATTTCTCATACTCTTTCGTGTGGGATTTCAAAAGGGGATACAGGACGAAGGAATAAGTTACTTTTTCACGTCGGTGGAGTCTCGATCAATCTATCACATCGGTGCGAACAGTATATTTTTTTACTTTATTTCAATTAGTTAACGTGATCACAAATGGCTGTACGGTTTTGGCAACTTTATTCTTCATCTCCCTTCAATGAATTAGCCACAAAGCATCCATATCATATAGGCCATGTCATTAAACTTGTGTTCCTTGCTTTTTTCCGAAAACAAGTTGCCATTCAATGGTTCGTAGGTACATAGCTTAGGGTTTATGATATAAATACCAGGTAGTTTAGATAGAGTATTCGAGTGATAAGCGTGTTGCCGTTAGTCTTAAAGTGTTTTCTCACCCAAATGTTTGTAAAGTATTAAGGATGTTGCATGCAGGTAGTGCGAAGCACTGATTGGTATTTCTGTATAAAAAATCAGGAACTTATATATCTTGATGGCAATGTTGTGGTGTTGCAGACTCGTTTGGCGCGTTGTCTTGAAGCACTGATATTAAATGCAGGCGAAACGATTAGCTATGATGAACTGTTACTGAAGGTCTGGAAAACAGAGCATCGCGATTCCAGTACGATCTCTTCGGTTATCGCAGAATTAAGAAAGTTAATTAATTGTCGTAAAAAAGGCCCTACCTATATTAAAACAGTCCCTAAGAAGGGTTACTGTTTCGTTGGCAGTGTAGAAATTCTCGAACTTTCTCCACAAGAAATCTCCGCACTTAAGAACTTAAACAAACCTACAACAAGCCAGGAAACGTTTTCTTTACCCAACCCTGGAGAGACCCGAACCGTCTCTCCTACAATTATTAGTGAACCAGCAGCAGAAGGCTATATAGAATCGACTGGTAGTGAAGAAGATAGCTACCCCTCCTCCTCTAGTTGGAAACGGAATTGGTGGGCAGCTGGTCTAGTTTTGCTTACTTTTTCCATCATTGCGGTATATTGGATGAGCGAAACAAAACCGCCTAACTCCAGCAAAGAAAGTATGTACGACAGCCTTCATATATATACTTATGAGCCGGGATTGGAATTAGAATTTGATGTAAGTCAATCGGGGGATTGGCTGGTCTACGCCCATCAAACTTCTCTCTCTACACCTAAAACAATTATCTTAAAAAACTTAACTACTAATAAAGCGTATTATTATGACTCTATCGATAATGAGAGCGTCTATTCACCCAGCTTCTCCCCTGACGCAAAGAAAATTGTTTTTATAAAGAGTACCGCAGAAGCATGCCAGGTAAGAACTATTGAAATAAACGAAAATGGCTTTCTACCGGAAACCGATACATATATAAGTAGTTGTGGCCTTTCCCGCATCTGGACCACTACTGCGTTTACAGCAGACGGCAAAAATATCTTTTTTAGTCGGTCCACGTCATTGGCCGACCCGCTGAAAATAATAAAACTTAATTTAGAAACCGGATTCGAGCGTCAAATCACCTCGCCAGCTACCTCCGGACGTGGTGATTACTCCTTTTCACTCTCGCCAGATGGAGAAAAACTGGCCATTGTCCGAAACCATTTATGGAAGAGTTCTAATATAATGGTCTTGGAGTTGGATTCAGAGGAGATCAATCATGTCCAGTCGCTCCCTTATTTGATACTCGGCGTAGGGTGGATGGACGACAATACACTGCTTTATGTGAATTTCGATAAGCGAATGGTCGCGTACAATATCGAAGATTCGAAGGAGGCTTTTCCGATAACCAATGAGAGGCATCTCCACTTCCCCATTATGCGAGAAGGACGATTATATGCTACGCGGGGAGAGATCCTCGATTCCACTATCTGGCGTTTTCCACTTTCCAATGAATTAGGTATAAAACCAGAACCGTTTATCGATACCCCCTACAAAGACCAAGCTCCGGTCGCGACCGAGAATGGTGTTTATTTTATATCTAACCGGACGGGAAAGAATCAAATTTGGTTGCAAAGTAATCGAGGTCTAAGTCAAGTCTCAAAATTCGAAGAGTCAGGTCTGATAGAGGAAATTGTGTACGCATCAGAGCTTAATCAGCTTTTAGGCTTATTCAATCATCGACTATTTAGTATTAATTTAGAATCAAATAAATTCACGTTCCTTTCTAAAAATGTAGAAAGTATTAAGAACTTTTCTCTTTCTAGCGACGGTTATTCTGTCCTCTATGCTGTGGAACAAGATGAAATATGGTCAATCTATCGATTTGATATCCGAACTGGGAAGCACCAATATTTGTTTAGAGGCTTTTCAGTTAAGTCGGTTGGGAATGAATTGTATTTCAGCAAATTACGAGAAACTGGGTTATGGAAATACGACTTAACCAATAATACGGAAGAACTTGTCCTCGAGAATAAGAACTTTAAAGCTGCTCAATATTGGCACATTTCTCAAAATTTCCTCATTTATCTTGTCGATAGAACCATTCATTACTTGTCCATCTCAGATATGAACGAAGTTTGGCGAATAAATTTGGATAACCGATCTAAAAATTTGTCATGTTCCAACGAAAAAAATCAATGTTTTTTCGAACAATCAAGTTCTGGAAACACCGAAATCATTGAACTTAAAAAAACCAAGGAATTTTGAAGCTATTTCCACGTTACTTTAACTTTTATTTCATGCATTGTTTAGTCAGTGATTTAATACGACCCAAACAATGAATTAAAGGAAATGAGTTATGAAAAACGTATTTAACAAGTTAACGGTTGTTCTTTTTTGCTTAGTGACATCGTTGATGGCGTCTAGCGCTGTGGCAACTGAGTCTGGCACCACTGCGGATAAGCCTCCACACTCAGGTACAACAAATGGTTCGTCTGGTCCGTGCAGAGAGTTTCCTCTTTGCTCCAGCAAATATGAATAAATAAATATAAAATCAAGCACTTACTCACTTCAAATGGAGCATCTTTTGATGCTCCATTCATATTACGCATAGCTTGTTAAGCTATCGTTAAATCAAAACAGTATCCCCGTTCCTTGACCATTTTACTGATGTGCTCCCATTAGATGCCTAATTCCCTTTATTAAATTAGGCTTTTTTTTATCTGCACATGTTGCCATTCTTTGAGACACCTCCTTGGCCCGCAATCTATGGCTGACCCACTACGTATAGCGCGGTCAGCTCTACCTTGTAGGTTTACAAACACCTAATCATTTAAAGCAGAACAATTCTTATGGTTCTAATAATAGTTTCAAAACACTTTGACACTGTTACCCGATCGACTCATAAACCATATAGACTATTGAATACATTACATTTATTTAACCAAGGAATTAGCGAGGATTTATCAAAGAACTTCTTGCCTAAACTCTTCAATATTGTTGTTGAGGTTAAGCGATAACTTTGACCGAATAAATGTGTTTATGCGGAGTTCTCGCTGTGCACTAAGTTTTGTGGGAGATTTTAAAATGCATAATTCTGCTAGTTTCATGGGCATTCACGAATGGTTCGAACATTATGCCAGCACTACACCGGACAAAATTGCGTGTGTCTTCGGCAATAGCAACTTGACCTATTTTGAGCTGAACTGTCGGGCAAACTTTTTGGCCCATCTTATGATTGAAAGGGGGGTCAGCCCAGGGGACGTGGTGGCGGTTGCCATGACGCGTTCACTCGAACAAGTTGTTGCTATCCTCGCGGTGTTGAAAGCCGGTGCAGCATATCTACCCCTTGATGCAACATTGTCGGAATCGCGGACGCACGAATGGCTAGAACATGCCAACATCAAATACACCATTGTCGATCAACAATGGCCTGTCAATATTGTGGATAACTTCTTTAGGGAAAGAGAATATATTAACACCGCTGACAGCGAGCTATTCATGGGCCGCTGTGAACAAAATCCCGCGATTCCAACTTCTCCCGAACGACGGGCCTATGTCATGTATACCCGCAATAGTATGGGAAAGCCTAAAGCCGTGATGGTTCCCCATCGGGCAGTGACCCATTTAGTAAAAAACGCAAAATACATAGATTTCAGTTCGCAAGACACGCTTTTGCAGTTTTCGCCCCTCTCGCATGACGCCTCCACCTTCGAAATTTGGGGAGCATGGTTAAATGGTGGCAAACTTGTGCTTTATCCAGGTCGTGGAATAAACCGCAATCTACTCGCCAAAGTAATATCGGACAATGGAGTAAGTGTGTGCTTGCTTACCGCCACCTTATTTAATCTGGTGGCGAAATATCATAGCGACATGTTGAAAACCCTCCGTGTGCTAGTGGTCGAGGGTGAAATGCAGCCTGAGTTAGTGAAAAGCGTATTAGAGGAATATCCGTTGCTGACCTTCGTGACCGGATATGGCCCGACCGAGAATACCGCTTTCACCTGCTGTTATTCACTGTCAAGAGAAAATGATGTCAATGCTCCCTACCCTATAGGCAAACCAATAGGTGAAACTCAGCTGCACATACTGGACTCCGAGAAACGGCCTGTAATGCCAGGTTTCCCTGGTGAGCTTTACATATCGGGCCCTGGCGTCGCGTTGGGTTATCTTAATACCACCAGCGATGACTTCTTTGTTGATCCCAGTATCGCCGAAGGTCTAATTTACCGCACAGGCGATATGGTTACCCAAAATGCTGCTGGCGATGTAAGCCTTATAAAGTGTTGCGATGATCCAATTAAATTACGGGGTTACCATGTATCACTGAAAGAGATGACTCAAGCCGTGCATGCCTACCGGGGGTAATGGGTACTTTGCCCCCCATTCTACATTCTCATGCCTCCAGCGGGCCGAAAACACTGGTTGAGTTATACGCCAAGAGTCGATCGGCAGTCACTTATTTTGGAGGAAGGTTTCGTGTGCAACGCACAGCAATCCTTCTCTTTGGTGATATAAGCAATAAAGACCGCTCATTTACATCAAGGACAGCGGTCGCAGCGCGTTAATAAGGCTATGCAAAATTCTACCATCCCCCCTTATATCAACCAGACTGGTTAGACCAGATTAAATAAGTTGCAAAATTTTGTATTTTTTTCTGCCAATGATGGAAGTTTTGTCGTATGGTTGGGCCGTAGTATTAAAAAACTAGGATAAATGGCAATGATAAATAAAATGAAAAAAGCCATAGGTGCGTTAGTTTTACTTTCACTTCCTTATACAGCTTGGTCAGCCAACCCCGAATCCGTCACAGTTAATGTCACGTTTGTAGACGCCATTACAATGTCAACTGCCAATCATTTAAATTTCGGATTGGTTGACTCTGCGATGGCTGCTTCAGAAACAATTATGATTTCACCTGATGATACGGTAACCGATACCAATAACCGGCGTTTAGGTGGAATTGCTGAAGCCGCAGAGGTTACTGTTAGTGCCAGTGCAGGACAAGCGATTACCATTTCTGTGGATAATATTGTGGGGGGCGTACACTATAATTTAGGCAGTCCTACCTGCAAATATGATGTCAATACGTCGGTGGCATGTACTTCGTACAGCACAACCTCCGTAGCGTCGGGCGCACTATTAATAGGCATGACCTTAACTCGCAATAGTGTAGCCATGACACCTGGAGTAGATAACGGCTCTTTTGAGGTTAATGTAACCTATAATTAATATGGAACCAGTGCCTCAATGGAGATACGTTAGCTTTTTAGTTCTCGCGTTCTCCCTGTGTTATTTATTTACTTGTAAACCGGTAGAAGCGAAAGCTTCGCTGTTTCTTACCGAAGATGTTTTATATCTTTCATCAGAACGTCGGGTAGTAAGTGTGAATGTCTTAAATCGCGGAAGTAGAACGGGGGTTTTTTCTGTACGCTGGTTAGATCACACCATGCTATCAAATGGACATCTTAAAAGGTTACCAACTGGTGAGCCAGAACATAGCTTAGTGCCTTTTGTCCGCTTCTCTCCACGCCGAATGACCCTCAAACCTGGGCAATCGCAAAGAATTAAAATTGCCTTAAAACGTAGTGCAAATGCGGCACCATCGAAAGAGTATTATTCTCACTTAAATGTGACAACGATTAATGATGATCTTGAAGCTACCCTTTCTCAAAAAGCCGAAATAAGTGAAACCAACGGTATGCATATCAAAGCGAGGATGGGCATTAGTATTCCTGTTATCTGGCGACACAACGTTGAGCCCGCTCAAGTTTCATTAACGGTTATCTCAAACACTTCTCCTGATCCAGAAGTAGTGATCGAGAAAAGGGGTGAAGCTTCTCTTCGCGCCTATCTGCATGTTTTTAACCAACGTAATGACGATTTGACTCCCCACCCGGTGATCATGTATCCAAATATTACCTCGCGCAGCATTCCCTTAAAAATTGAGGAAATGGGCGAAGGCCCCCTGCGTGTTGTATTGAGTGAGAGTCCCCATCGTAACCGCGCATTAACCTCACCATTAATTGATATAGAACTGTAGCCATGAGAAGAACTCAGCTGTTAGGGTTGCATTTTTTATTGGTCCTCCCTTGTTTTTGCGAAGCAGCCATCACTATTACAAAAATGAATGATATTAATCTCGGGCTACTTAAAGCAGGCCCTGCAGGCCGACAATGGATAGTTGGTACAGATGGCAGCCTGACGGGGACCGGTCAGGCAGACTATGTTTCAGGGGCAGCCGCTGGGGAAATAGTAGTGACTGATACCTCGGCGCCCGCGATGGTGCAAATACAAGCATTAAATATCACTAGCTATAACGGGTTCCAGGTAAATCAGATTTTGTGTCGCTATGGAAACGGTTCCCAGACTCGTTGCGATTTGAGTGGTTACAGCATTACGACCAATAATATGTCGATTAGCCTTAAGGTGGGAATCGATGTTGAATCTACTCAATATCATTATGGTGGGGATAATGCCGGAGTAGACTTTGACATTTCAATTACATATCAATAGATAATTAGTTTTCTTGGTGCGCAGAAGGTCCCACTTCTAACTTTAGGTAGGCGTAGCCTTCTTCCGCATCCAGTCTCAGTTGTTTTCGCTGCAAGCCAAAATGGTGAGGGCGATAATGTAGCACATAATCCCCTGTGTTCACGGACCTAAAACTGAAGTAGCCATCAAACTCGGTATGGGTGGATGCCACTTCATTGCCTTGAAGATCGATTAATTGCACTTCGATTCCACTTACCTCTAAACCCTGCGGTAGCGTTAAGTGGCCTTCAATATCGCCCACAAACTGGACCGGGACAGGTATGTCTAAGGAGGCTCCTGCGTGGGTAAATATCTTTAGGTTTGGATAACTAGGCTGTAGATACGCGTCAGGCAAAGGCATGTTATCTAATGAAATGTCGGTAGCATAATTTCCGGGAATATTATCGATTACATAAGGATTTAAGCCACTGGGTCCTTGAGGATGCACTCTTTCTGAGGAGTCTAATAGTCCATTGCCATTGTGGTCAATGTAAGGGTGGAAGGTCGCTCTGGCATGGTAGGTTAAATTCCGCCTGCTGAGCCTGCCTTCACCAAAATAGCTTGAAAAGCCAATCCCTACAGATTTATTTCCGTGATTATCTATAGACGCAAAGGCATTAATATTCGCCCATTTAGTTTCCCAGCTTATTTGTTGTTGTAAAAGGGAAATAGGCTGTTCAAGGAAAGTCCGGCTTAAATGCGTAGTGGCGAAGACCTTCACTCCGGGACGCCATCTAGCGGTGAAATTAAGTTGTTCAGCCTGGGCGCCATCTTCTACTTTATAACCTAAGCCGCCAGTGAAGCTCATACCTGCAAGACGCGTGGTCGCCTCGATGCGGCCCTTAAAGCGCGATTCGCTTAAACTTACCTTTTCGTACTCAATAAAATTGTTAAAGAACCAGCGGTTCCACACTTTCGTCACGCGTAGTCTGGCATCGACCTTATCAAGATCTTGAAATAGACGATCGTAATTGAAATTAAATTGATAGCTATCAAAGAAATTGTCTAACGGCCCGTTTACAAACATCTGATTACGCCGTTTTATATTACCCACCTGCTCGGTCAACGGGCTTACAAACCCATTTTCAAAACTAACCAATAAAAAATTATATTGATGGTGACCGAATGCGCCATGATAGCCAAATGAAGACGCCTTCTCGCCGGACGATTGCCGTAACAGCTCTATAGATCCGACACCTGAGAATATATCAGCTTTAGTTGACAACCCTACATAAGCATTACTGGTTGGCAACTGGTCGAGCGTGCCAAATACTGAAGTAGTTTCCTCAGAGTTGGATGGCTGCGTCCATCTTCCTCTAACGTTGTAAGCTGAAATGCCAACCTCGAGACTATTAGACACACCATATTTCACTTCTACTAAGTTGGCAGAGTCGGTAAGCGCTCTACCCGTGAAAGGCTCACTGTCACCTAATAACGCATTCTGGTAATCTAGGTAACTTAAACGATAGCTATATTTTCCTTCTGATAAGGTTAACCCGCCTCCCCAAATCTCGTGCAATTGAGTTTCTCGTTGCCCTTGCGGTCCATACAACAACACCTCAAAACGGTTTAAACCCATGGATAATGGTAATTGGTCAAATTGATAGCGACCATCACTATCGACTTTCACCAATCCCAGCAGCTGATTATCTTTGTACAGTTCCGCGTCCCAGTCAGGCGGCGCATTACCCACTATCTCTTGCATTTCCCTATTACCATGGCTCAACGGACTATTCCGCTGTATATCCACTCCTACACCGGCCCCGTTGAGTCCTATCAGACTGCGCTCGTTTAGATAAATGTCGCCAAATTGATATTCTGTCGCCCCAAAGACTAAAGAACTGTCGCGCGTGTTTGCTCTTTTGGAAAACGTCAGGCGTCCTGAGTGCTGTGAATCGTGTAAAGATGTGGTCGAATAATTCCCCGTAAAAAAAGTCTGATGGTGAAACAAATCAAAAGTAGAAGTAAGCGAGGCACTCGTCGCGTGAGTACCAGTGAGCGTATTATCATTCCATTGATGTTGCGTTTGTATAAAACTTCTCGGCTCAGTCCATAGCTTATATTGGTCGGGGATGTGAACCGATGATTCGGCAGTATCACTCTTTAAATATTGTTCCCTAGCCTCACGCAACCGTTTCTGTTGATACGGGAATGGTACTTCTGCATGAATATATAGTAATTGGTCGGGTAGTTGCGCAGTGGTCATTAAGTTAAACCACTTCTCTAACTGGCTCATTTCCACATAGAGCTGATCATTCAAGGTTAAGTAAGCACTGGGAGCGATTGAATAAACTGACTCGTTACTTGTTACACGCTGATTATTTTCGTCCCAGAAAAATAAATGAGATTGGTTAAATGACCACCCTTCCCAGCCTCGCCGGGTTCGGTAAATAGAAAAGTCAGCGATGGCGATAAATTCGCGAAAATCTACGTATAGATGATCACCTTTACGGTAAGCCGGCAGTAACGTTGACTGCGGCTCGTTCGCTAAAAACAGAGTTAACAAATAATCTTGTTCTGCATCTGATAAATACTGATAGGAAGCCGCACTACTTGCACAGAAAAGAGACCAACCATGTACTACCATCAAAACAAAAAAGGCTATTTTTATTTTTTTTCTTCTCAACCGTCTGGCGCCGTGTGGAGACCCTTTTGTTATTTCTAGATAGTAAGATTTTGTAGACCGAATGTAAATTTTTTATAACCGAAGGATGAAATAAAAATACGTAGGTTGGCATAGTGTAAAATGCCGCTTTACCCAGTTCGGTCTGACGTTTGCCTTTGCCTACTAACACTTTCACTTGAGGTCGGATTATAACGGCTGAACGTAATTAGCAAAATTAGATAGGCCTCGGTCCCAGAATTAACAAATGTATAATCAAATTGAAATTGTGGAACATATTGCGTAAAGAGGATTTTAATAAGAAAAACAGGCTTTCAGCCCTTAAAAATGGCGCACCCGATAGGATTCGAACCTATGACCTTTGCCTCCGGAGGGCAACGCTCTATCCAGCTGAGCTACGGGTGCGTATTGTATTAAACCTTTTTCTGACTTATCTGGAATAACATCATAGGTCAGAGCGGGCGTAATGATACTGATGGTTACCATTGGGTTCAACTAATTTTGTTCGCCACTGTTATATGGGGATGAAATAGACTAATTCCTTCCTTTTTATAAGTATTTGCTTTTAAACAGTTGTAGGTGAAGGATTAACCGTTATAAACTTGGCAGTTGATAAGAATTAAATTCAATTGCCTGGAGACAGATGTGAAATTGAAAACGTGGTTAGGTATTTTAACAGCAGTCGTTGCTGTGTTCACCGTTCAGGCTCAGGATATGAGCGACGAAGCAATTAAAGAACGTATCAAACCTTTAGGCACTGTGCATATTGCGGGTGCTGAAGCCCAGGCTGCTGCCGGCGCAGGTGCAGGTGGAGCAAAATCTGGCGAAGACGTATATAACCAAGCATGTATGGCGTGTCACGGTGCCGGCGTGTTGGGCGCACCTAAGTTACAAGTGGCTGCCGATTGGCAACCGCGGATCGACGCCCGCGGTCTGGATGGTATTTGGCAGAACGCATTAAACGGTATTAATGCCATGCCTCCTCGTGGAGCGTGCGGCAATTGTAGCGATGATGAAATAAAAGCTGCGATTGAGTACATGGTTGAAGGAATTTAATTGATTTTCTTACTATTTACGCCACTGACAAGAGTGGCGTTTTTAACTGAAATCGGTTACTTTACGTTCAGAATCTCTCTCTCTTCATTTTAATTGGCTAGCAGGATGTCATCTGAGTCAAAGTACGAGTTGTCTGAAGAGGAATTGAGGGAACTTATTCCTCAGCTCCAGCAACTTACCGACAAATATAAACGCGCAGAGCGAGTTCAAAAAGCGCTGTTTGACATATCAGAACTTGCTAGTTCAGTTAGCAATTTAAGCCGCTTATACCCTGCAATTCACGAAATCATCGGCGACTTCATGAACGCCGACAATTTTTTCGTTGCTTTTTACGAGCGTGATGCCAACGTCATCAACTTTGCCTATTTTGTTGACGAGTATGACGAGCAAACTATTCAGCAAGTACCTGCTGACCAGCTGATGGACGGAATCACCGGGTATATCCTTCGAAGCGGTAAACACGTTTTTCTGGACGATAAGAATACCCAGACATTTGAAGATGCGACTGGCGTTAAATTAGTGGGCGCACTACCCCACCAATTCTTAGGTGTTCCGTTAAAGCGCGGTACGCAAGTTATTGGGGCCATGGTAGTTCAGACTTACGATAAGTCGGTGACCTACAACGATGAAGATCTTGAAGTTTTATTGTTTGTTTCGCAGCATATTGTGACCACCGTGGATCGGGTTAAAAGTCGTGAACTCACTGAACGCACCATTCGCGAACGCACTAGGCAATTACGTAAAATTAACGATGATTTGCAAGAAGAAATTCTGGAGCGTCAGAAGGTCGAATCGCTTCAACAAGCTCTTTTTGAAATATCCGAACTGGCGGCAACCCTTGAAGGTGACATGGATATCTTTTACGCCAGCTTGCATGAAATTCTGGCCCGCCTGATCAGCGCACCCAACTGTTTTATCGCCATTTTGGACGAAACCAAGACGTTTCTCGACTTCCCTTATTTTAGCGACATTCTTAGTGAAGCCGCCGATCGCCGCCCATTAGGGATGGGCTTAACTGAATTTGTTCTGCGTACAGGACAGGCCGAACTCATTAACCCGCCTCGTGTCCTGGAACTAGCGGAATCTGGTGAAATTGATGTATCAGTGGCCCAGTCGATGCTTCAAAGCGCCAATTCCTGGCTGGGCTCGCCGCTGGTGGTTGAAGGCGAGATATCCGGTGTTATTGCCGTACAAACTTATGGTAAACACGCAAAATATACGAGCAAAGATTTAGAGCTGTTGCGGTTCGTTTCCCATCATATTGCCGTTGCCATGGAGCGTAAACGCAGTACCGAAGCGATCCAGCGGTACAATCAGTTGCTTGAAGACAGAGTACAAGCACGCACGGTTGAGTTAGACAGGGCTAACCAAATTCTTAAGCAGCAAATTGAAGAGCGAAAGGAAATTGAGTTAAAGCTTATCCATGATGCTCACCATGATTCTCTTACCGATTTGCCCAACCGTGCCATGTTCACCAGTCGCCTGGAACTGGCGATTGCGAATAAACAGCGATATTCAGAAAATTTATTCGCCGTGCTATTTATCGACCTGGATCGTTTTAAGGTAATTAATGACACGCTGGGTCATCATGCCGGCGATGAATTTTTAATGGAAGTGGCTCGCCGTATTTCACTGTGCATTCGGGGGCACGATTTGCTGGCCCGCTTGGGTGGTGATGAATTCGTTATCCTATTGGATAACTTTGATGATGTATCTGACGTAGAGGAAGTGGCTTCCAGAATCATTGAGGCAGTATCTGAACCCTTTACACTGGAAGGAAAGGAAATGTATTCCGGTGCCAGCATCGGTATTGCTCATCTGGAGCGTTACTATCGCACCGCGGATGAGGTGCTGCGCGATGCAGACGCGGCTATGTATCAGGCCAAGTCACTTGGGCGCGGCCGTTTTGTCATGTTTGACAAAAGCATGCGTGAGAGACTGCTTGAAGAATTAGAGCTGGAGAACGAGTTTCGTAAAGCCCTGCGTGATGGCGCGTTAGAATGTTTTATGCAGCCGGTAATCGACACCCGTGATGATCAGCCTATTTACCATGAGATGTATGTACGCTGGAAGCATCCGGTGCAAGGTTCGGTTAGCCGCGATCAGTTTCGTCAGGTGGCTGAACAAAGCGGACTAACCATGGATTTGGATATGTTCCAGTTAAACAAGGCGTGTGAATTGCTAAATGCTTGGCGCGGCGACTCCGACAGCCCGAAACGCATTGCGGTAAACATCTCTATTAATCACTTATTGCAATCATCGCTGGTGAATAAGATCATTCATATGATTGAAAGTACAGGGGTTTCGCCAAGTGAGTTAGTGTTTGAGTTTAACGAAAACGATTTAAACCGTCGCTCACAGTTTATCCTACCATCAATTAAGAAGCTAAAACGCGCGGGGATCACGCTGGTACTGGATAATTTCGGTAGCGGACTGGCCTCATTGAGCTACTTATTTGCCTACCCTTTCGATTACATTAAGATCGATCATCGCTTTGTGAAGTCTCTGCCCCGTTCTCAGCGTAATCTTAAACTGATCCAATCCGTGATGCTCATCTCTGAGCACCTTAAATTTAAAGTTATCGCAGAGGGCGTTGACTCCTCCTCGCAACTTGATGCGCTGGCCGACATCGAATGTCATTACGGGCAAGGCAAAGTGCTCAGCGAAGCCAAACCTCTGCCTATAAAGAAGCTGGCTGGCTAAATGTTATTTTTTGGACAGCATATCGCGTAGGTTCGCGATACTGGTTGCTCCTTTTTGCTGACGTTCCTCGGCACTCACTGTTTTCTTTTGATTTTCCCACTCCAAATCATCCGACGGTAACTCATATAAGAAGCGGCTCGGTTCGGGGAAAATTACTTCCCCATATTGACGTCGCTCTTTGGCCAGCGAAAAGATCAGTTCGCGTTGTGCGCGCGTGATCCCCACATAGGCCAACCGGCGCTCCTCTTCTACATTGTCTTCATCTATACTGCTTTGATGCGGTAGCAAACCCTCTTCCATGCCGACCAAGAATACGATCGGGAACTCAAGTCCTTTAGATGCATGTAAGGTCATTAGCTGCACTTGGTCGGCGTCCCCTTCTTCTTCCCCGCGCTCCATCATGTCACGCAATATTAACCGATTTACCACTTCCTGAAGCGTCATGGGAGGTTCAAGTTCGTTCCCCTCCAACATGCCGGTTATCCAGCCAAATAGGGTACTGATATTGGCCATGGCCATTTCTGCCGCTTTAGGGCTTGCGCTGTGTTCGTAGAGCCATTCTTCGTAACCCATGGATTTGATCATGGACCGCAAGGCTTCTTTGGTATCTCCACGCGCAGCATTATCAGATAGTTCGACCAGCCAGCGCGCAAACCCGGAGACGGATTGATAGGCTTTACCAGTCAACACCCCACTTAAACCACTATGGGTGGCTGCGGCAAAAATAGACACTCCTAAGCTGTTAGCGAAATTCCCCAGCTTTTCCAACGTTGCACGGCCAATGCCCCGATGGGGCGTATTAATTATTCGCAGTAACGCATTGTCATCATCCTGGTTCACCAATAGACGTAGGTAAGCCATGATATCTTTGACTTCTGCTCGCCCAAAGAAAGACATGCCGCCACTGATTTTATAGGGGATACGGTTACTCATTAACAGCTTTTCGAACAATCGACTTTGATGGTTCCCCCGATACAAGATTGCATAGTCTTTAAACCGCGTACGTTGCATAAACTTGTGGGCCAGCAGTTCGGCGACCACTCGCTCTGCTTCGTGCTCCTCATTCTTGGCGGTAATTACACGCAATGGAGCGCCATAATCTAATTCAGAAAATAAAGTTTTATCGAACAGGTGAGGATTATTTTGAATAAGAATGTTGGCAGAATGCAGGATACGCCCTGAAGAACGATAATTTTGCTGCAGTTTAATCACGTTTAGTCGCGGAAAATCCTGCTGCAACAGATTCAAATTTTGTGGCTTTGCTCCACGCCAGGAATAAATAGATTGGTCATCATCCCCCACCACGGTAAACCGGGCGCGCTCCCCCACCAGCAATTTGACTAATTCATACTGGCTGGTATTGGTGTCCTGATATTCATCCACCAGCAAATACCGTATTTTTTGTTGCCACTTTTCGCGTACTTGCGCATTTTGCCGTAATAACAACGTGGGCAACAGAATGAGATCATCGAAATCCAGCGCATTATACGCTTTTAAATGATTTTGATATTGCTGATAGGCATGGGCAAACAGTTTTTCCCCACTACTGCTGGCGGAAGCATTAAGGGCGTCTGGCAACAATAGGTCGTTTTTCCAATTAGATATACAGCTTTGCAGCAAACTGAGCTGGTCTTTGTCTCCATCAATAGTGTCAATGGTCAAATCGTTCAGCAGCGCAAGGGAGTCTTTGTCATCGAATAAAGAAAAGCCGGGTTTCAGCCCCAATTCTTTAACATGGGCTTTGATAATATTCAGGCCCATGGTGTGGAACGTAGAGACTTTTAACCCCCGAGCTTCAGGCTTGCCTAACGTTCCCGCTACACGCTCTTTCATTTCACGCGCGGCTTTATTGGTAAAGGTAACGGCTGCGATGTAGCGCGCGGGCATATCACATTCTCTTACGAGATAAGCGATTTTATTGGTAATGACTCGGGTTTTACCACTGCCTGCGCCAGCAAGAACCAGACAGGGTCCTGACACATAAGTTACAGCAGATTGCTGGGCGTCATTTAATCTCATGAAGTTGTCTTATACACCAGGTTCTTTTCACTTTTCACTTGTTATCTTTTACTTTTCAGCCGGTTGGTACTGAGTTTTTAGTTTTCGTTAAGGCTATCAATGTAATTCTACGTTGCTTTCACACTGGTTTGTCATTGGCGAAAATATAGGTTCTCACTGATAACATAGATACTTGTTGCAATTGGTATTAGAATAGGTGCAACGATAAAGAAGCGCATTATAAGGGAAAACTATGCTGGATCCGAAAAAACTAGAAGAACTTGCAAAACAAATTGCCGGCGCTGTCCCTCCGGGTGTGCGCAATATGGCTGAAGAAGCCGAAGGCCGAATCAAACAGGTTCTGCAATCACAACTATCTAAACTAGATTTGGTTACCCGTGAAGAATTTGATGTACAAAGTCAGGTACTGATCAGAACCCGCGAAAAACTGGAACTTATGGAAGCCCGTTTAGCGGCATTAGAACAAAATAAAAAGTAATCACGACCAGTAAGCTTTCGCTTACACCATCAGTAGATAGTGCATAAGTAATCCCACGGTGAAAACCATACCCACTTGATGGTTATCTAAGAAGGCCTGGAAACAGGCCATTCTTTCTCGCTTTGCAATTTGCCTTTGCTGTATTATGAACAAACCAATACAGCATAAAATACTCAAATAAACAGGCCAGGTTAATTTCAGCATTTCTGCAATAACCGTTAATAGTATGACTGTGCCTAACTGCAGCCCACCAATAATATGTCGGTCATATTGGCCAAACAAAATAGCGCTGGATTTTACCCCCACTTTTACGTCGTCATTGCGATCCACCATTGCGTATATGGTGTCGTAGGCAATCGTCCAACATACATTAGCAATAAAAAGGATGATCCCCCAAAGCGGCACTTCCCCTAACACGGCAGCACATGCCATTGGAATAGCCCAGCCAAACGCCATACCCAGCACCGCTTGTGGCATATGCGTATAGCGCTTCATGAATGGGTAGCTGGCTGCAAGCAGCACCGCTGGAACAGATAATAAGATGGTTTGCCAGTTTAAAAACAGTACCAGCACAAATGCCAATACAATCAATACCCCAAACAATTGCAGCGCCTCTGTCGCGGTCACGCGACCACTTACAATAGGACGCTGAGCGGTGCGTGCGACTCTGCCATCTATTTTTCTATCTGCAAAATCATTAATAACACAACCAGCCGAACGCATTACCACTACGCCAACCATAAATATTAACGTGATGGTTAACGGGGGTAGGCCCTGAGCGGCAATGATAAGTGCCCATAAGGTAGGCCAAAGCAGCAAATAAATACCCACCGGCTTGTCCATGCGCATCAGTTGCCAGTAGGCATCCAGATTTTTTGCGGTTAACTCAACATGCATCGCTGTTACCTTTTAGATACGCGGGCGCTTGGGGAAGAAACACTTCAGCAACCAGCATGTCTACTTCATTAAATGTAAATTTGGAGCGTCGGCCCCATAGCGTTACGTCATCCTTTGTTAAACCAAGTTGTCCTAAGTGGTCACTGCTTATGTTGCACAGTTGAAACTCACTCCGGCTAAATCGCTGATCATTAAATATAATTTTCCCGAGGGGTTGTGAGCCTACGCTTGCTAGCTCGCCTTCTACCAATTCATGCGGAAGTACCGAGCGGGCAAAAACCCAGGGTTGATGATCGCCGAATAAGACTACTTCACGGACATACCAACGGGTTGAACTATGTGATGCTAACCATTCGTGCTCACCGCTATGCAGCATCTGTTCCGCTTGTCCTAGTTTTTGCAAAGAGAACTGCCGACACATGGATTGTAATCGTTCAGTAAGCGAGCCGGTATCAAGTAACCAATTTTTTAAATAAGAATTGGGAATACTTACTCTATCTGCACGTTCCCACGTGACATCCAAGCCAATCGGAAAAGAAAGATTATCTATCAAAACCATTTACATCCTGATGAAGTGCGCCCTATCTTACCATTGGGGTCTGTTTTAAAACCATACCTAGGTATTTCAAAGTGAACGGGAAAAGAAAAATTGATACTAGTGATCGCTATGTGGAGTTTGGTACACTATAAGTTAGCGCTTAGTTTAGATCTTTTTTATTGGTAAATGCATTCCATGTCTTTTTTTCGTTGCTTAGTTTTTTCTTGTATTACGCTGCTATCGTTTACTGCAGGTGGGGCCCAGGGTCAACAGAAGGTAAATTATGCTTATTTAGGTTTAGAGCCAGATATTGTGACCAATTATGTCGGTCAGAACGCCGTTCGTTTGGGTTACGTGCGGGTCACAGTGGAACTTATGATCCACGATGTCGAGCAATTGGAAACCGCTGAGCACCATATGCCTCTATTGCGGGCTACAGCAATTGAAATATTCGGCAATCAGCCAGAAGAAAAAGTCAAATCGTTAACCGGCCGTGAAGATATTCGTCGCACATTGCTAAAAGCCATGCAGAATCATATGAAGAAGGAGACGGGGACCGAAGTAGTTAGAGATGTGATTTTCACTAAGTATCTGTATCAGAGCTAATTTTCGGTTGCCAGAACATACTAAGCAGCCACGCCAATACGCAACCTGTGATAAGTCCCACAGTGTGCGCTGTATTGGCCATTTCTACCCATAATACATCAGCATAGCCGACCACTAACCATACCAGCATAAAACCCACGATAGATTTAGGTAGCATGATTCCCCAGCTTGGGCGAAGCCAGCCCGCCCACCAGACAAATCCAAGAACCGCATACACCACCCCTGAAAGACCGCCAAAGTTTGGTCCGCTCATTAATAGTTGCGCGCCATTGGAAATAGCGGCTGAGATTAAAAAGATAATAACCAGCATGGACGTGCCTAACTGACGCTCAATTTGGGCGCCTAACATGCTCCACCATAGCAAATTAAAGATGATATGCAGCACACTAAAATGGATAAGTGCAGGCGTAATCAACCGCCACCATTCCTGAGTATAAGTAAGTACATTCACTGACTGAGAAAGAAGGACGTCCGCTACCGTGCCAAATAAGCCGAATACAGACAGCAGGTAGACAAGCAAACAAGTGGCTAGAATCATCGCCGTGAAAGGCACGTCTTGAATATAGCGCTTAACATGCCTGAAGCTGAAGCCACTTTTTGTGTCCAGTTCCACACCCGCTCCCTGCTGCCAGGCGATGTCTTGATACGAGGGATGTTCGGGATCCCGCACGAAATCCAGGCAGTGCTGGCGAAAAGTTTTGAGATCCGTCCCCTCAGGAACGGATAACATAAATTCACCATTTGGCTCCAGATGCACACTGACCTCAAACCCTTCAGAGGTCAGATAATTTGCCAGTAAACGCGCGTATGGCTCATGTTTAAACGCTATAACAGGAATGGACACAAACTACTCTGAGATCACCGGCTGTTGTTGACGCCACGCCTCAAATCCACCGTCCATACTATATACTTCAGTAAACCCCTGGGCGGCGACTACGCGCGCGGCCTGTTGGCTGCTGATACCGTGATAACATACTACCACTACCGGGGTGTCTTTCGCGGTAGACGAGAGAAATGCAGCAAAATTGTCGTTCGACAAATGGGTTGCACCTGGCATATGACTGAGGGCGAACGACTGCGGATCGCGTATATCGACGACCGTTACATCCGCCGCTCTTGCCGCCACGTCCGCGACAGATATGTGATGAAAAGTTTCCACATTAATCCCAGTTGAGGATGACTTTACCTGACTCACCCGAGCCCATGGTGTCGAATCCTTTTTGAAAATCATCAATTCCAAATTGATGAGTGATAATGGGCTGCAGGTCCAAGCCACTTTGTATCAAACTGGCCATTTTATACCAGGTCTCGAACATCTCTCTGCCATAAATGCCCTTTATGACGAGTCCTTTAAAGATGACTTTATTCCAGTCTACTGCCATATCTGAAGGAGGAATACCCAGCATAGCAATCTTGCCGCCGTGATTTATTTTATCTAGCATGTCACGAAATGCTGAAGGCACGCCGGACATTTCAAGTCCTACATCGAACCCTTCGGTCATCCCCAGCTCTTGAATTACGTCTTCGAGTTTGGTTTGGCTGACATTGACCGCACGAGTTGCGCCCATTTTTTCCGCTAAGGCAAGCCGATACGGGTTAATGTCGGTAATCACTACATGTCGCGCACCAACGTGTCTGGCCACTGCAGCTGCCATAATACCAATGGGTCCAGCGCCCGTAATTAATACATCTTCGCCTACTAAATCAAACGATAATGCAGTGTGAACCGCATTACCAAACGGGTCAAAAATAGACGCTAAATCATCACTGATATTGTCAGGAATTTTAAACGCATTAAACGCAGGGATGCTCAGGTATTCAGCAAAAGCGCCTGGCCGATTTACCCCCACCCCTTCAGTATTGCGGCACAAGTGACGCCGACCAGCGCGGCAGTTTCGGCAATGCCCACAGGTGATGTGGCCTTCCCCGGAAACGCGGTCTCCTACTTTAAAACCCGTGACTTCCTGCCCCATAGCCACGACCTCACCCACATATTCGTGGCCCACGACCATAGGCACGGGGATCGTTTTTTGCGACCACTCATCCCAGTTATAGATGTGCATGTCGGTACCGCATATCGCAGTTTTACGAATTTTTATCAGCAGGTCATTATGTCCCACTTCCGGTTTTGGCGAGTCTTTTAACCAAATACCAGGCTCTTTATGTAATTTCACCAACGACTTCATTGGATTACTCCCAGCTCTTTACCCACTTCGATAAAGGCATCTACGGCTTTGTCAACATGTGCAAGGGTGTGGCCTGCCGACATTTGAGTGCGAATACGGGCCTGCCCCTTCGGTACTACAGGATAGGAGAACCCCACCACATATATCCCTTTGGCGAGCATTTTGTCTGCCATCTCGCTGGCGAGCTTAGCGTCACCCAGCATAACCGGGATAATAGCATGATCTTTTCCTGCCAATGTGAAGCCTGCTTCCTCCATACGCTTACGGAAATGTGCGGCATTTTTCCACAGTTGGCTGCGCAGTTCGTTGCCCTGTGCCATCATATCAAACACTTTTAGTGATGCTGCCACAATAGGTGGTGCCACAGAGTTTGAAAACAAATAAGGACGGGAACGCTGACGCAACCATTCAACAATTTCTTTCTTGCCGGAGGTGTATCCACCCGATGCCCCACCCAGAGCTTTCCCTAATGTCCCTGTAATGATATCTACTCTACCCAATACCTCACAATACTCGTGGCTTCCACGCCCGTTGTCACCTAAAAAGCCGGTCGCATGGCAATCATCCACCATTACCAGCGCATCGTACTTATCGGCTAAATCACAGATGCTCTTCAGGTCGGCTATAACGCCATCCATAGAAAAAACGCCATCGGTGGCGATTACTTTAAAGCGCGCACCATCGGCGTCGGCTTGTTTAAGCTGGTCTTCTAATGCGGCCATATCATTATTGGCATAGCGATAACGTTTTGCTTTGCATAAACGTACGCCGTCTATAATACTGGCGTGATTCAGCGCATCCGAAATGATGGCATCTTCTGGCCCCAACAAGGTTTCGAACAGTCCACCGTTAGCATCAAAACACGATGGGTACAAAATGGTATCTTCTGTGTCCAAAAATTGACTGATTTTATGTTCTAATTCTTTATGTATATCTTGGGTACCACAGATAAAACGTACCGAGGCCATGCCAAAACCATGGCTTTCTAAACCTGCTTTGGCTGCGGAGATCAAGTCGGGATGATTCGCCAAACCAAGGTAGTTGTTTGCGCAAAAATTAATAACGTGATCACCCTCGGCGACTTCAATATCGGCCTGTTGCTGGCTTGTGATAACGCGTTCTTTTTTATAAAGCCCTTCTTCTTTGACGGTATCAATTTGCGTCTGTAGATGAGCAATAAATGCCTCGGACATGGGAGTCTCCGTTTCGCTAAAAGTGCATAGTGTAAAGAAACCCAGCGTAGGCGTACACTGTTTGACGTGCACAACCACGCGATTAAGATTGATTTAATGTAAATTTTTTCGCACAACCCGGGCTTTAAGAATTGTCGTTCAATACGGAGAAGGGACGGGTCCAGATTTTATTATCGACATATTCCTTCAAGTGATTCCATAAATTTGCCTCTGGAATAGGTCTGCCAATTAAGTAACCCTGCCCCTGATGGCAGTTAAGTTGACTTAACATGTCATATTGAGCAGCTTCTTCGATGCCCTCTGCAATCACCTCCATCCCCATATTGCTGACCATGGAAATGATTGACGCGATAATGTTTTGATCATCTTTATGCTCGAGCATACCCGCAACAAATGAGCGGTCAATTTTCACATAATCTGTCGGCAAAGCCTTAAGGTAACTGAGAGACGAGTAGCCAGTACCGAAATCATCAATGGCAATTTTACAGCCCAGGTCGCGAATAGATTTCATGATTTTGGTGGCCCTCGCCAGATCACTGACCAACGCGGTCTCAGTCAATTCAAGACATATACACGCCGGGTCGACCTTGTTTAACTGAATCTGTTGCTGAAGAAAATGGGGCAAGGAAGGATCAGTAAATTGCGCGGATGAAACATTAATAGCGAATTTGATGTCCTGATAACCATTTCCATTCAAATCACTTAACAAACGCGTGCCATGCGCAATCACCCAATAATCCAGTTCCAACATAAAGGTCGTATTTTCCAGCATGGGAATAAACTGACCGGGCATGATCAGGCCTTTTGTAGGGTGATGCCATCTAATTAACGCTTCAAATCCCACCAGCTTACGGGTTTTTAAATCTATCAGCGGCTGCAACGCCAGATTGAACTGATCCTCGCGCAACGCTATGCGGGCTTCAGACTCCATTTGCACTTTTTGCATCGCACGTAAATTCATACTGCTGTCATAAAGTTTAAACGAAGCCCCTTGTGTGTTTTTAGCTTCATACATCGCAATATCAGCATGCCGCAACAGCTCAACTGAAGAGGTCTGCGCATCGTTAGTAATGGCAATACCAATACTGACGGTAATGTAAAATTGCAAGTCATCCACCAGTATTGGCGCAATGAAGACGTCCAGAAGCTTTTCAGCCACTATGTTTACTTGTTCACGATCAGTGACATTTTCCAGTAAGATGACAAATTCATCGCCGCCAAACCGCGAGGCGATATCAATTTTTCTGATGGGTTTTACGATACGTTGCGCGGCTGCTTTCAAAAGGCGGTCGCCGACATCATGCCCGTAACTGTCATTAACCTTTTTAAAGTCATCAAGATCTAAAAACATTATTGCCACCCAGGTGCCATTGCGTGCTGAGGCGGCTAGCTGCTGCTCTATTTGAAAGGTCAGCATGTTTCGATTAGGCAGGCCCGTCAAGCTATCAAACATTGCCATCCGTTCCAGCTGCGCATTGTTCAACGCCATCTTGCTGTCAATTTCTTCAAGTTGCTCTGCTAAATCACGGGTAACACTTTCTAATACATCCAGTTCGTCTGGAAAGCGGCTATGTTTCCACGTATGTGCTTTCTCACTTCGCAAATAGAAATCTTGATAGCGATGCTGTGCCAAGAGTGGCAAGCGGCGGCTTAAATCCATTAGCTTGCGCCGATAATTATTGAAGAACACATACATTAAAGCGAAGAAAATAATAAAAATTGCGACTGCACTACCCACCACCCGACGCTGATAAGCGCGATTGGATTGCATGGTCGTGGATACATCTTTTACGAACAGTACATAGTGGCCGTTTTCTGCAAATTCACTAAGTGGCAGCACATTCACCATATAGTCCCTGTCGTTCAGGGTTACCCTTTCCCCCTTGGAGATAAGTGTATACATATTTATCTGAGGGGGTAATAATTCGAGCACCCGTGTTAGCAACTGCCTGTTTTTGGACGATGTAGGTCCCACCAGCTGCAAGGGTGACGAGTCAGCCGGGGAATTAGTTTGTTTGATAATGCCGTGGCCGTCCAAAGTACCCGAATCATTTAACAGTGCCAGTAACCAGGTCATCTTGCTCGATAAAACAAACACCGCAACCTCTTGCTTCACGGTCATAATGGGAACCAGGATGAAGTACTGACATGCGTCAGCGCAATTGGTTATCAGGGCGGGTTCCAATTGTTGTTGGACACGAGAGACCTCTGCCAAGACGGCCGAAGGCAATTTTTCTTGCGCTCCGTACAACAACGATTTTGGAGAACTAAACAGCCACACCTCATTAACATGTAAAGTCATATTGAGCGGGTCGCGGGCGATATGGATCATCTCTATCAGCTCGTCGATATCTGCTGCTTCGTGGTTAGCTAACGCAGACACACTCTCCACCCACAACAACACGTTTTGTACAAACAGGCGTTTATACAAGGAAAATTGTTGGGTGTTCACTATCTGTTGCTCAGACTGCCTTTGCGCAAGCGTGGATTTTGACTGCACAATCAATAGGGAACTAATAGCCAGGGTTACGGTAAAAATCATAACCAACATGATGACCATCATTTTGGTGGTTAAAGATAAAGAGAAACGCATTTAAAACCAGTGCATGAGTTGAATTGACCACATCCGCCAATACTTTTCGGTGGAGTTGATAGTAGAAGGGTCAACGACGCCTTGTATCCTGCCACCGCCTTCCACCCAGTGATGTTCTCCTTGCAATCGCCAGTTGCTCGTGATATCCCACCTTAAACCTACAGCAGTGGTGTCCATATAGCCAAAATAGGCCGGTACCCGTCCACCAGTGGCGTGATTTAGTTTATGACCATCGGGATCGTTCTTGTCTACATCGTAAAAATCCAATCGTAGCAATGAGCTTAGCGAAGATGACAATAAGTATCGTCCCTGAACATACCCCCCTTCACCAGCGCGCTCCTGTCTGAAGGTAGGAGAGATGCCACCGCGGTTCTCGCGCCTCTCCTGCAGTAATTCTGCACTCAACTCCCACTTTTCACTAAAGTACTGCAATGATAAAACCAGGCGTTCTATCTGGGTACTGCCGTCAATAAAACTGTCAACAGGTGCAGCTTCATAGTAAAAATCTGATGCCAGGTAGCTTACACCCAACCGCCAGTTCAGTGAGTCTGGCTGCCAGTATAAGCTTACCTGATGCACATAATCCTGCTTGGAGCTCCCGTTTGCTAATGGGCCCAGAAATGCCTTAGTTTGCTCCTCACTTACATCTGAGCGTCCCAAACTCCAGTTAAACTGCCATTGACCCACGCCTGATCGGTATTCTGACTGCAAAAACACCCCGTCACTGCCCAGCGCGATATCACGAAAACTGTCAAAATACACCGACTGCGGCAATATTGCAGTTTCCCGCGTATGCGGCACATCCCGGGTAGCCGAATATAGCCAATGGTGATTCTTATATCTGCCCACATGTAAATGGGAAGACATCACATCGTTTTCTAATACCGCCCAATCCAGGAACAGGTAGTCCAGACGACTGCCTTGCTCGTAACGGTTGCCACCATCTAGATAGACAAACTGCCCCACCAGCGCCAGAGAAGAATTAAACTGGTAGCGACCATTGATGCCCAGTTCGGTTAGCTCTGTGGTGATAGCCTCGTTATCGGTAACAAAATGACTGCCAGAGGATTGGGTAACGCCCTGTGACACGTACCCATGCCAACTTGTTTGCTGGGCGGCCGCAACTGATGCAAACAGCACCATCAAGGCAAAAATTATCAACTTCTTCATTCAGCATTATTCCGTTGTGTGCCCCGTAGCTTTTCGAGAACGCTTTCTTCGGCATAGCCAATAGCGCCAGGGGTAGATAGCACCGCTTCAATTATTTCGTCTTGGGAGTGTTTTATTAACGGTGGATCGCCCTGTCCTGAAAAGGTAATTTGATTCCACAATCTTTCTAACTGGTAGGGAAACATGTTCAGATTCTGCTGGCAGAACTGCTTATGTACCGCGGTATTAGGGTCAAGAACGAAAACCGTAATTTTACTGCCGTCATCCCAGAACTGCTTCCGAGCACTAAAAATCTGCCTGATTTCTGACTGCGAGAATGCAGTCTGACTCACATTTGCATGGGTAACGATGGTAAGGGTCTGAGCAAATGAGTCAGACATACCTAGCGTACACCAAACTATCACTAGTTTTAGTAGAAAAGGCTTAATTTTATTGTCAGCTATTTGGAGGCGATCCATTTGAGCCACTAAGTGCGCTCCCTATCAATGTAACTCGCACTTCAGGCGATGCTTTTATAATTGTAGATGGGAAGCGTTAAAGTGCCGCTAAAGTTAGGCAATTTAATGAAAGTACAGCTTATTCTAAAGCTACAATAGTCGTTCGACCTGTTCAATCACAGCCTGCAAACTTATCTTTTCCATTAAATGCTCTCCTTTCGCCCGCGTGCCCCACGGCAGCGCTTCCCATTTTTTTCCATACTGGTCAAGCACGCATTCATCATACACTGACACCACCTTGTCCAAATCATTATAGGGACCAGTGCGACGCGGATTAGAGTGCGCATACAAGCCAATTACTGGTGTACCAACTGTAGTTGCCATATGGGCAGGACCGGTATCAGGGGCAATGACAAATTTTGCATGCTTGATCAGCGCCTGAAGTTGATGCAGGGTTGTTTTTCCCACATAATTTTTCACTACCGAATCGGTGTGCGCAAGAATAGCATCAGCCGTACGTTTGTCCAGCTCTCCAGGGCCGCCGCATAATACAACCGGCAAGGACTTTGAATGCATATGATTAATAATACCTGCGTATCGTTCGGGCAACCAATTACGCTCTTCTTTACTGGCTGCTGGGCTGATAATAGCAAACTCACCAAGTTCATTAGCCTGCTGCGCTGCCCAGGCAGTCGCCTTATCCTCCAATGGAATGTCCCATTGCGGCGAGGGATCTTTTGGCACACCGAGCGCGTCGGCAAAATCCATGAAACCATCAAGCACGTGAGCATGAATGTTTGGCTGTATCCGGGTATTAGTAAACAGCCAGTGCAATTCTTTGCTCCGCTGCCAGTCGAAGCCAAGGCGTCTTCGTGCTTTTATTGCGGTCGACACGAGATTGGCACGCAGCGCTACTTGCATCACTAACAGGGCATCAAATGTCGTGTCGGCGAGGGTCTTTCGTAGCCGTTTGATACCCTCTTTGCCTTCTTTTTTGTCATACACCACAAAGCGAATATTTGGCATTAAGCGCATCAGCTGATATTCAAGTTTGCCAATCACCCAGGTAATTTCAATGTCCGGCCAATGACGCTGAATACGATTTACCAGCGCCGCCGCATGACAAACGTCACCAATTGCAGAAAGGCGCATTAAACAAATTTTTTTCACTTACTACTACCTTATAAGGCTGAAATGTATGAACAATTGAGTACAATAAGTAATTTACCATATCAGTTAAGCGAAATGACGATTAAACACCAACAAATCGGTCACCGACAATATGTGTTATTTGATCATCAAATAATGCCACGTCCCGAAAAAGCGTTTTTTAGCGTTCGTCACTGGCAACAACAAAATAAAGTGATCGGTAGTGCACAAGGACGGGGCACGACTGTGTTTATTAAACCGCTAAATGATATTTGGGTTTTACGTCATTTCCGACGGGGCGGAATGATTGGTAAATTGCTTGCGGATCAGTATTTCTTTACCGGTCTATCGCGCACCCGAGCATTTGCCGAGTTGCGCCTATTAAAATCAATGAGAGCAATGGGTCTTCCAGTTCCCACTCCCATTGCCGCATACATTTCGAAATGCGGAATTTTCTATCGCGCCGACCTAGTGACAAGGCTTATTCCCAATAGCGAGGACTTACACAGTGTTTTATGCCAACGACCGCTGTCGGCGCAGGAGTGGGAACATATAGGGGCAACGATTGCTCGCTTTCACGTAGCACAAATTTATCATCATGATTTAAATGTTCGTAATATTATGCTGGATGATAAACACCAGGCGTGGCTGATCGACTTTGATCGCTGTGGAAAACGTTCGGGCTCGCAGTGGAAACAGGATAATTTAGCCCGTTTACAGCGCTCTTTAGTGAAAGAGCGCGGCAAACATACACACTTTTATTGGAACGAGGATAACTGGCAGAGCTTGCTTCGCGGCTATAACCAAACGTAGCGAAGATCTACAAATACAGCGACATCACTTTCCTGTCTGTCACCAAGCTCTCTGTCCTGGTATTCAGCGCCCACTTTTATCAGAAAGTTGCCTAGCGGTTGTTGATAATAACCGCTTACCAGTTTGATGTCTTCGCTTACCCCATCGGTTAGCACAGGAGATGGTTTTAACCCATCAGGGTTTAACTCTATTTGCGCTAGTTTCAACATCGCTGATTGTCCAGATTCCCCGCGCCATTGCACCCCTACCGTGGTTTGGTCCGCATCTGAGTCATAGCTGCTGCCCACCGCTCGACGATAATGTCGATAACCACTGGTATAAGTACTGTGCTCATAAAAACAATTAGTAGCCGGATTACCATCGCCATTACAAGCGATATTGGTGTCACTGCTTTCCATATAAAATTTAAGCGGGCCCAGGTAGGTACTGATGCCGAATAAGTTTGCATTGTCGGTCACTTTATAATCTTTAGCATCTTCACCTATGCGCTGTGCATAAAGCGTTACCGGCCGTTGCAACAGCATGAAGGAATACGATAGATCAAAGCCTGCCAGGTGATTTCCTGTAGTGGTATTCAACTCCTCATCACAGGTGGGTAAGTCATCAATACACTGCGTTTGAAAGGTGAGTACATCGAGTAAGTCTCCTAACGAGTCGGGTTGACCTGCTCCCCCCCACATAGCCGCCCAGGACATCCCTAAGGTCAAACCTTTTAAAGGTTTTGCGGTAAAACGAGCGCGCCATAATTTAGCCCCGTCGACATCACGAGGATCACGAAACTGGCCGATCTCGGCACTTGCATACCAGGGGCCTAACCAGCTTAACCAAGGCGATTCAGATTCAACCGCACTGCCTCTAAAGAGGCCGACAGTAGGAATAGGTCGTGCATTGGTGGACAACATTAAACTCGAATCATTCGCCGGCCCCCAGAATTGGTCGGTGGCGCCCGCTTTTAGTACCCAGCCGCCTACATGCATGGCGACATAGGAATTATCCAGATTCAGTTCCCCCTCATCAATCATGTTGGCACTGAGTTTGGCTGACCATCGTCCCGAGACGACTTCAACCTGATGGGATAACTGCTCTTTTTGACCATACGAGCCGGCAACAGACTCGAATCTTACTGGGTCCGACGCTATATTCAGGGAGGTCATCTGATATAAGCCATCTGCTTGGCGGTGCTTTAAATAATGCAACAGCCGTCTGGCGGCGCGCTTGGCTGGTTCAGGTAAAGAATGCACTTCGATTGCAGTCAGCTGACGGTCGATGCCTCGCCAGGGTACCGGGTAACTAATCGCCACCGCGTCGATAACCTGAAACTCTACCAGCGTTGTTAAATCTTGATGGAGTGATTCGTCATTTGTCCCAATCCATGGTGATGCCATACTTGCTGGCGCAGCCAATAACAACAGGCCCAAAATACGATGTAAGCGCACGACTATTCCTTTAACTAAACGGTAGTAGGGTATGGTAGCGTAAGACAGGTAGCAGGCAAAGTATAAACAAGATTGCATCCAGTCAGGATTCTGGTTAAGGTGCTCAAAATTTTTAAACGGAACCTGATTATGCATACCCGTGCGATATATCCTGGGACATTTGACCCCATCACCAATGGCCACGCAGATTTAATTGAGCGGGCATCGCAAATGTTTTCCCATGTTATCGTAGGCATTGCTTCTAATCCCAATAAAAAACCATTGTTCTCGCTTAAAGAGCGTGTGGCACTTATCCAGGCCGTCACCACTTCGTTGCCTAATGTTGAAGTGCAGGGTTTCACGGGGTTGCTAGCGGACTTCGCCGAACAGCAAAACGCCACCATTCTGATCCGTGGACTACGTGCCGTGTCAGACTTTGAATACGAGTTTCAGCTTGCCAATATGAACCGGCGCTTAAACCCGAAACTGGAAAGCGTGTTTTTAACCCCCGCTGAAGAAAATTCTTTTATTTCTTCTACCCTGGTTAAAGAAGTGGCTCAACACCATGGTAAAGTCTCAGAGTTTTGTCACCCCGAAGTAGAAAAGGCCCTCCAGGAGCGATTTAAGAAATAACGCTTAACGCTGGCAGCGCGGACAGAAAAAGGTATTGCGTTGGCCGATCACAACGCTGGAAATAGTCCCCTCACACTGTTCGCAAGCTTTTCCAGCCCGCCCATATACACGCAGATGTTGTCTGAAGTAGCCTGGACTGCCATCGCTTTGGGTAAAGTCTTTTAAGGTTGTCCCCCCTTGCTGTATTGCACTGGCCAACACCTCTTTTATATCTTTGGTAAGCTTCTGATAGCGTTGCAGTGAAATTCTGCCTGCGGCGCGACGTGGATCGATATTGGCCATGAAAAGTGCTTCATTGGCATAGATATTCCCCACACCCACAACAACCTCATTGTCCATGATGAAACTCTTAACCGGCGTTTTGCGTCCTCTGGAAAGGGTAAACAAGTGTTGGGAAGTGAAGGCTTCAGTGAGCGGTTCTGGGCCAAGGTTTCGTAGCTGGGGTAGCAGCTCTCCCGCTGGCTGCCATAAACAGGCACCAAACCGGCGGGCATCATTGAATCGTAAACATTTTCCGCTTGCTAAAACGAGGTCTAGATGGTCGTGTTTTATGGGCTGTACGGAGGCGGGCACTACCCTCAGCTTTCCGGACATGCCCAGATGTAAAACAATGTGGGCGATGCCTATGTCGATGAGCAAATATTTAGCCCGTCGTTTTACCGCTTTGATTTGTTGTCCTTGCGCCAGCTTGAGCTCATCAGAAATTGGCCAACGCAATTTCGGCTGTCTGACAATGACAGCAGTAATAGTTTGTCCGACTAAATGCGAAGAGATCCCTAAACGACTAACTTCGACTTCAGGTAATTCGGGCATTAGCTTTCCTGATAAGTAAGATCAGCCAACCAGGGAATGAGTGTCTCGAGCGCTGATTGTGTTAATTGATACCATTCATTCTCATAGCGAACAAACGTAGCCTGTTCTAGTTGATAAAATGCAAACACAAGGCCATCGGGCTTTCCCGCCAGCCACACCACAGCAATGATCGGGGCGCGGTTTGAAAGATCAACGGTGGTAGTGTCAACGGGCTCAATAACAGCAGATTGCCAGGCTTCTATTTGCTTTTCGGGGCTAACGAGAGGGTGCTCATTAGGGGTTATCTGACGCCATCGCTGACCGTTTCTTTCGATGCGTCCCGCGTCCGTTTCAATTTTTAAAATATAGGCATCAACCGGCAACAGGTTTCTGTTTTTAGCTGGCGTAGATTTTGGTAGCAGCGTATCCAGATTAAATAAAGCAATCATAATTAACATCGAAAAGATCACGATGTTATTCATAGCTTTCGAAGATAGTCTGGCCAAAAATATTCCTTACTGAAACCCGTAACAGGACGCTTAGAAGAGTTAGGTCAGCCAGTATAGCAAGAGGAAAGAAAAAAATAACACAAAAAACCCGGCGTTAACCGGGTTTTCGTGGAGACAAAAGCAAGTGTAATTACTTGATTTTTGCCTCTTTAAACATAACGTGCTTACGTACAACAGGATCGAATTTTTTAATTTCCATCTTACCTGGCATGTTACGCTTGTTTTTGTCAGTGGTATAGAAAAAACCCGTACCAGCAGAAGACACTAATTTAATTTTATCACGCATGGTTACGCTTCCTTAGATTTTCTCACCACGGGCACGGATGTCAGTTAATACTGCATCGATACCTTTCTTATCAATAATACGCATACCTTTAGCAGACAAACGTAATTTTACGAAACGGTTTTCACTCTCAACCCAAAAACGGTGAGATTGAAGGTTAGGCAAAAAGCGACGACGGGTCGCGTTTCTTGCGTGCGAGCGGTTATTACCTACCGCCGGACGCTTACCTGTTACTTGACATACTCTTGACATTGTATTTGTCTCCAGAACAACGATAACTGTCGCGCCAATCGAGCCCTTCAATCTTGGTGTCCGGGTCAGTTGACGTTTTAACTATAATTAAGAGGGCGCATTTTATACAGCAAATAGCACCTTAATTCAAATAAAATTCGCAAAAAAAGCGATCCGGGATCGGAATCAGGATCCGCTAGCCTGCGCAATTTCTGTTTTTTCAATGCCGTAGGGTGTCCATATCTTTTTTTCACTTTTGGTACTATTTCTGATTGCCTGGTTTTTATCGCGCATTTCCTGCGTGGCATAACCGCGGGCATGGTCTAAGTGAACGCAAATTGCTGAATACCTGATTTGCTTCGACTTTAACCCGCGATTTAGGAGTCGCTCGCCCAACTCGCGATCTTCGCCACCATACTGCATTCTTTCGTCGAAACCGTTGACCGCAAAAATATCTTTTATCCAGCCCGAAGCATTATGCCCATTCCAGCTAGCGTTAGTCGGTGTAAGAGTGTTGAGTAATTTGGCTTTCCACCCATTGGCCGTTAACTTCATGGTTTTATGTGTTTTCTTTAGGCCATTAGCCACCAACCAGTTCACATCAAACGGTCTACCGTTTGCTATATCGTCGCGCGTAATGGCTTTGCTTGTCGACATCGGCAATTTAAAGTATCCCCCGGACAGAAAATAACCCGGTTCCCGATAATGATCGTGTACAGCTAAGAAATCATTACGCATTATGCAATCACCATCCGTAAACACAACGTAATCTCCCTCCGCTTCCATCAGCGCCTTATTTAGGATGCGAGTTTTTTGGAAGCCATCATCAGGTTGCCAGACATGTTTGATGTTGCGTTGACTTGCCTGCTCAAATTCTGCAATGCGTTGCTGTGTTTCGTGCGTGGAACCATCGTCAGCAATAATGATCTCAAAGTCCTGAAAGGTTTGGTAGTGCAACCCCCACAGGGTTTTCTCCATCCAATCTGGTGAATTGTAAGTTGAAAAAATTACTGAAATCATAGGTCTTTTTTATTCTTATGTGATTAATGGTTTGTAAGCGAAGCCAGTCTGGCTCTTACGTATTTAGTATTTTTTATTAAAAACGCCACTTGTTGCCTCACTTTAAGCCAGTTGTATTTGCGTGTAGTTCGCCGTTGTTTCAACTTGTCAATTTCACTTGTTGCATCCGCCTTCGGTCTCACCGGATAAGGTTGTAAACCAAATATTCTCAACTCTTTTTCCCACCAATATTGTAGGTCTATATCGATGGGTCGACTAATTGTGTTGCTGCCGGCAAGTAGTTTTTGTGCTCCTGCTAAACTCACCGCTTGTGCACAGGTTCGCGCTGGAATTTTATCGTAAATGACCCGTGTAAAAGGGCCTCTGTCGTCTTCATATATCACTTTACGTCGACGAGTGTGCTCAGTCAGTTTTATGTAATCCCAGTCCTTCGGCATGGCCACCAAGGTATTACCTACGGCATTCAAGTCGCCGACGATCTCAACATCATCCTCTAAAATAATGGCCACAGGAATGTTTTCATCCACCATTTTTTGCCATACTTTGCGGTGACTCAAATAACAACAGATTTCTCCGTTGTTAAGTTGTTTATGATATTTCAGCGGGCTGCTTTTCGAATAAAACTGATCAATCAGTGTGTGAGAGATTGTTCCTCCATCCACCGCACTAATGCGTTGAAATTGAATAGCCTGTTTCGAAAATTGTTGCGTCATTTCAGTTAGCCGCTCTGGCGAGCGATCTAAATTGATCACGAAACAGGGTGGAGTAAATGACACTGGTTTATTTTCCATGTTAACTAAGATTCACGTACTGCTGAGCGATATTAAGATGACCAAGATGGTTTAACAGGTCTTTCTTAATAGTAATGGGGTGATTAAGGGCTTTTTCTAACGCGATTGCAAGTGCTTCAGGATCGCCGACGGGTACAAGATATTCACTAAGCGGCCCGGTAAGCAGTTCATTTGGCCCGAAAGGACAATTCGTTGATACCACCGGCGTCTGACAGATAAGTGCTTCCGCCAGCACCATCGACAACCCTTCAAAATCTGAACTTAACGCTAGACATTTAGCATGCACGATCCACGGATAGGGGTTTTGCTGAAAACCTGTAACAATCACTTGATTGCCGACCTCCATTTTGTCTGCAAGTTGCTGAATACCGTTCTGGTTAGCTCCCAGGCAAACCAGTTTAATTTCCTTGGGTAGTTGTTTTAACGCTGTAAATAACACATCGTGGCGCTTTTGCTTGGCGAATCGTCCAATGTGAATAATATAAGGTTCAGGGGGTATTTCAGCGTTCTCCATCCTAGCAAGTTGGCGTATTTTATCAATATTGAAGGGGTTATATATTCGCGTCACGTGCGCAGGCTTGAATAAGTTAAGTGATTCCATTTCTTTTTTAAGGCCATCAGAGACGGTAATGAGCTTCTTCCCCTCTAAAACGGAAAAGAGTCGTTTCTGTCTTAGCCATTTTAATGGGCCCATTTTTCGCGCCCGTTGCAAGGTTTGCTGAACCGCATTATGAATCACGTAATAAACATTGGGTAAATTGCAGGCAGTGAGGATATAGTGGCTGTAATCCAGATTGGAAAAAATGGTTTGGAGTTTACCAAAACGATTTTCAATTTCTTTTAAGGTAGCTAATACCTCGGTCGCATGTCGCTGGCGCAGCCACGGGCTGTGTAAAGCCTTTTTGGGCTGTTCAAACACAAAATAGACAGGAATATCCTGGGGTATATCGTAAGTGGTACTCTTAGTGAGGCTAACCAGAATAGCGTTGTGACCAATTTCATGAATGGCGCGTGCCAGTTCAATCACCACTTTTTCTGCGCCACCGCCAGCCAGCGAATCTACTACCAGTACGAAATTCAATTTATCTGTCGCCGTCAACATATTTTCCAATAATGTGTTTCGGCGCGATTATATCATTCTGCTTTGTCTTAGCGGAAAAATTTGGTCAAATCAATCCTCGTTGGGCAAATGAGGTAGTGTGTATATCTGCCACGATGATGTGATCAAGCACCGGCACATCAATCAATTCAAGCGCTGACTTAATTTGATGGGTAATTCGAACATCGGCCTCACTCGGTTCAGCCACACCCGAAGGGTGATTGTGAACCAATATGACCGCTGCCGCATTATCCTCAATTACCTGCTTAACAATTTCTCTGGGATATACTGCCGCACTGTTGATGGTGCCTTTGAACATCGTTTTGTAGGCCAGTAATTGATGCTGACTATCCAATAACAATAAGCCAAACTGCTCCGATTTCTGATCTTTTAACTTGGCTTGTAAATAATCTTTGACATGCTCAGCATGACTGAAGGATTCGCGTACTTTTAACGGTTCACCTAGGTGGCGAGTGGCGAGCTCCACCGACGCTTTTAACAAACAGAATTTGACATGACCGATACCTGAAATGGAACACAATTGATTTTTCGATGCAGTGACCACCCCTCGCAAACTGCCAAAATGGGTTAATAAGTCTCTTGCCAGGGTAACCGCGCATTTCCCATGCATACCATTACCCAAAATGATGGCAAGTAACTCCGCATCAGACAACGCTTCGACGCCTAAACTTATTAGCTTTTCTCTGGGCCGTTCCATCAGCGGCCAACTTTGTATGCTCATATATTCTCCCTGTGGCAATACAGTCTAGTTTATCTCAAACGAGCGCCAATATAGCCTGCTCGTGCATACAGTTGCGTGTCTGACTACCCAGCTTAGATAAGTCGTGGTAGGCTTATGCCCATTTCTTATTGAGCGCACGTAAACCATGTTGCTGGCAAATAAACATATTCTTCTCGGTGTCACGGGTGGTATTGCTGCCTATAAAGCGCCCGATTTGGTCCGCAAACTTACTGCACAAGGCGCACACGTCAGAGTGGTTCTCACCAATGCTGCTGCAGAATTTGTCAGTGCGATGTCTTTGCAGGCGGTGTCCGGCAATCCGGTCCACCACACCCTGTTAGATCCAGCGGCTGAAGCTGCCATGGGCCATATTGAATTGGCGAAATGGGCGGATATTCTGTTGATAGCACCGGCCACGGCTAATTGTATGGCAAAACTGGCCCATGGTATTGCAGATGATTTGCTGACCACGTTATACCTCGCCACCACGGCAAAAGTGGTGTTAGCACCCGCGATGAATCAACAGATGTGGAAAGCCTCTGCTACGCAAGCTAATCGTGAAATTTTAGCAGAGCGTGGCGTAATAACCCTTGGCCCTGCTGATGGTGAACAGGCATGTGGGGATGTGGGCGTAGGCAGAATGCTAGAACCTATCGACATTGTGAGCCAACTCGGCCGTGCATCCACTCCCGTTTTAGCAGGAAAAAAAGTGGTCATCACTGCTGGCCCCACCCGTGAAGACCTGGATCCAGTCAGATATATTACCAATCATAGTTCAGGGAAGATGGGCTATGCTATCGCCGAAGCGGCTGTGGCCGCAGGGGCTAACGTAGAATTGATATCGGGTCCAGTAGCATTGACCCCGCCCGCCGGCTGCGCTATCCATCGGGCGGTAAGTGCCGCGCAAATGCATCAACAGGTTATGCAGAATATCGCCGATGCCGATATTTTTATCGCCACCGCGGCTGTTGCCGACTATCGGCCCAAGCATCTGGCAGCGCAGAAAATCAAGAAAAATAATGATGAGTTAACACTTACTTTTGTTAAAAACCCTGATATCCTTAAAGATGTAGCTAATTTGACCAACGCGCCTTTTACTGTGGGGTTTGCTGCTGAAAGCGAAAATGTGGAAACTTATGCGCGAAACAAGCTGGCCTCAAAGAAGCTAGCAATGATTGCGGCCAACGATATATCAGCGCAAGGCTTAGGTTTTAACAGTGATCGTAACGCATTACACGTCATCTGGAATGGTGGCGATAAAAAGTTACCCGCCGCCAGTAAAACAGTGTTAGCTGAAGCTCTGATAAAATTAATAGCCGAACAATATAATAAGAATAATTCGCCGTCATGATTGTCTCATGTAGGTCGATAAAATAATAAGTAAAACTTAATAATAACGGGCGTATGCCCCTTTTAACATGGAAGCGGGTATGTACACCCGATAGCGGAGGAATGACTCACGTTATGCCAGCTGTGAAAAAAACAAATCGTCGTGCGCAAATTCTGCAGTCACTTGCAGGAATGTTGGAAACCAACCCAGGACAACGCATCACCACTGCAAAGCTTGCAGAAAAAGTAGGGGTTTCTGAAGCTGCGCTATATCGTCATTTCCCGAGCAAAGCGAGAATGTTCGAAGGGCTTATAGAGTTTATTGAAGAAACCCTGTTTTCTCGCATCACTAAAATTATCAATGAAGAAAAAGATTCCGCAGCACGCTGCCAGCTTATTTTGCATCTGATTTTGGGTTTTGCCGAAAAAAATCCTGGTATAACCCGTATTCTGAATGGTGATGCATTAATGGGCGAGCAAGAGAGACTCCGCGCTCGCATTGCTAAATTGTACGAACGCTTGGAACTGCAGCTCAAGCAAGTGTTGCGTGAACGCAAACTACGTGAAGGCAAGTCTTTAGCTGCCGATGAGGGCGTAATTGCTAATATGCTGATTTGTTTCACTGATGGGCGGATAAACTTATACATCCGAAGTGGTTTTACCCGTAAACCCACCGAACAATTTTCTGAACATTGGCAACTCTTAAAACAAAATTTTTTGTAGGCGTTGGATACGTGCTCAGCAACGCACGCGCTGGGCAATGTAATTTAACCAACGACATTTTACTGTGATGGCATATTCCGGCACAACACTTCCTATCAGCGTCTTTTGCGTAATGCAGGACGAAGAGGACAATATTGCACGCCTGTTAAGCAGTTTACGAAACATTGATGAAGTGATACTGGTCGATTCTGGCAGCACTGATCGTACGGTTCACATTGCTAGCCAATATGAAAATGTCAATATTGTGTACCACCCATGGGAAGGCTATGCGAAACAAAAACAATATGCCATGGCCCTTTGTAAAAATGAGTGGGTACTCAATTTAGATGCTGACGAGGTACTTTGTCCCGCGTTGTATAAAAAGATCGAGCACATTATTACCTTAGACCATATCTGTGGGGTGAGGTGTGCCAGAAACGATATTTTTATTTATAAAAAGCTCTCTTCACTCACGAAACAACCAAACAACCTCAGGCTGTACAGAAAATCTCAGGCAGAGTTTGATGAGTCCGCACTCGTTCATGAAAGTGCTACGGTGACCGGTAAGATAATGGTTATCAATGAGGCATTTGATCATTATGGTTACAACGATATTGCGTCACTTTCAAGCAAGAATAATCAATATTCCACGTTAAAAAGCCAACAAAAATTTAATCGGGGTAAAAAAGGCTCATTGCTAAAACTTGGCCTGATTTTCCCTCTCACGTTTATCAAAAAGTTCGTGCTACAGCGGTATATTTTTTCAGGTCGCAGAGGTTTCATATTATCGGTTATGGATGCCTATTATGCGTTTATGAAAGAAGCCAAATTGTTTGAACTTGAGCAGAAATCGGAAAAACAGAAAGAATAAAGAGCGTAATGGTAGGCCGTGCACCTAGCCTTTTAATACGTCATCTATTATCTGCGCGCAAAATAAAGCAGTACAAGAGAACTGTACTGCTTAATGTGAGTGCATATTACTTAGCATTACCAAACGTGGTACCAAAAAAGTCCCCGTCATTCCATTGTGTACGTTGCGCTTGATTCGCCAGCGTGTGACCGATTTCCGCGTTAACACGGGTAAAAGTTTTTGCCGCTTCCCAATTGAATGGCTGATTTATATCATCGCTAGGCTTGTGATAGTGCGAGGATAAGAATTCACCAAACACTTTGCTACCATCCACGTCCGGATCTTTAGACTTTAAACCTGGTACCAAAAACACTGCGGGTATACCTTGTTTAACAAAAGCATAGTGGTCAGAACGGGTAAACAGCGCTTGTTCTGGCCAGGGATCTGCACTTAAACTCAAACCAGCATTTTGCGCGGCCTCTGAGACCGACTTTTTCATATCACTATGCTCAGCGCCAAAGGCAATCACGTCAGCAAACTCATAGGTCAGGATAGGCATATCCAGATTCACATTCGCTACCATTGATTCAACTGGAACAGTAGGGTTGTGAGCAAAATAATCTGCACCTAACAGTCCTTTTTCTTCACCGGTAACCGCAACAAACAGCAGCGACCGTTTTGGCTTGGTGGGCATTTCACTAAATAGCCGCGCAGTTTCAAGCATAATGGCGGTACCCGACGCATTGTCCATCGCGCCATTGTTTATGTTGTCTTTTTTAACTGTTTTTGCAATACCGATGTGATCAGAATGGGCAGAAAAAACCACATATTCATTTTTTAGTTGGGGATCAGATCCCTCGATAATGCCGGCTACATTATAGCTATTGATAGTGGTGTGGGTACTTGCCCGTTTCAGCGAAAACTCCCCAGGTAGTGTAAAGCCTGCGGGCGACTTATCTTCTTCCAGATCCGCATAAATTTTATCTAGAGAAACAGGCGCATTTGCAAACAGCTTTTTCGCCGCACTTTGACTTAAATACGCACTGCCCTGTAACTGAGGAAAACGGTTAGCAGGTTCACCATTTTCATCTAACCAGGCCATACTTGGCGTATGCAGATAACTTAACATTGACTGATAAGGACGCACTTTTTCAGCTAGCGGCGTGGATAGTGTAATTATTCCTATAGCGCCGTGCTCTGCTGCGTACTTTTGCTTTTGATGACCCGAAGCGAAATGGGCACCTTCCTCGGAGGGAAACGATTTGGGTTTGCCGGATAACATGACGACGATTTTGCCTTCCACATCCAGGTCTTGATAATCATCGTGCTGAAGCTCATTCGCTACAATACCATAACCGACAAACACCATTTCCCCCTGCATAGACGTGGCTGTGCGCAATAAATCAGGTCCGGTAAGGTATTCTTTTGGGTACTCCAGAGTGGTTTTTTCGTCATTTACGACGAAGGAAACTTCTGGCGATTTCTGTTCAAGTAATGCCTTTCTGAATTGAACATTTTGCATATAACCGTCGGTGCCAGCAGGCTTCATCCCAAATTTGGCAAATTCGGTGGCGATATACAGCGATGCGATATCATGCCCTTTAGAGCCGGTATCGCGTCCTTCAAGAAGATCGTTAGCAAGAAAGAACAAATGGGATTGGATGTGGCTTACATTGGGGTTGAATGGATAATCATTTTGGCTCTCTGCATTTAGCGCTAGACTCGTTGAGCTAACCAGTGCTGCCAGTATAAGTTTTTTTAACATAACTACTTCTATTCGGATGATTAATACGTTAGCAGCATAAAAGGATTTGGAGTGAAGTACAATTGGTTGGCTAACTATCCTTTTTAAGAAGTGTAAAGACTCCCGAATTATCCGAAAGCAGTTGATTATTCTTTATTTTTGACTAATCTCAAACGAAGTTTAAACAAGAATACCTAGTTTCATGCCGCGTACTGCTCTCTACAATGTCGAAAATATACTCAATCAAGCGATAGAAATTTTTTTAGAACATAGTTTCCATGGCGCCATCATGGATGAAATTATCGCGCGGACTGAATTTAATCGTCGGGGTTTCTACCTGGAATTTGGTAGTAAGCAGGCGTTTCTATATCGTGTACTGGAGCATTATATGGAAACGCAATTGATGCCTGTGGTGAAAGAACTCGAAGGGCATCACGGACTCAGTGCCGTCCATACCTTTTTTGCTTTGTACATTTCTCTCATTCATAAGCGCGGCTGTTTGTTGGTAAATTGTGTATGTGAGCTCGGTCGCCAGGATCCTAAGATTCGTGAAATGGGCAGACATTATTTGGACCGGCTTCAATTTGATTTTATCGGCTGTTTGGAAAAAGCCCAACGGCTGGGAGAGCTCCCCGCACACGTCAATGTCGAATCTGCCGCCTTACAACTCACCAGCTGCGTGCAGGGATTTGCCGCCAATGCGGTGGTAGCAGAAAGTGAAGAAGAGATGCGAATTGCAACCGCCGCATTACTTGCCCCTTTGCAGGGTTTGCAATCATGATAAAATAGCCTACGTCTTCACTATCACGTTTACACATGCAGGAAGTTAATTCATGAGTGGTCACTCCCCTCTTTATAGAATTCAGTTTATTAGTTCAGGCGAAAAGTATGATCTTTTTGTAAAAGAAGTTAGCCAGGGCGCCATGTTTGGGTTTGTTGAGATCGGTGGTTTTGTTTGGGACAGCCATACCAGCCTGGTGGTGGACCCCAGCCATGAAAAACTAAAAACAGAGTTTAAAGAGGTTAATCGTACTTATATTCCTATGCATAATGTGCTGCGAATTGATGAAGTTAAGAGACAAGGAACCGCCAAAATTTCGCAACTATCTGATAAGGTAACCGCTTTTCCGAGTCCGATCTATACGCCAAAAAAAGATTAAGATGGGCCTGCCCCTCTTTCACGTCTGGAGAGAATATGAAAAATAAGTATAGCTTCCGTTATATAGGCTTCTCTGTCCTGTTACTTGTTGTCGGTTTACAAGTCAATGCAGCCCAAAACGAGAGCGAAAAACTGTCGTCACTACTGGATGAAATCTGGCAATATGAGTTACAGGTTTCCCCGTTAATGGCCAGTCGTGAAGGGGAAGCGATTAATCAAGATAAACTTGCCGATATCTCTCCAGCAGCATTAAAGAGGCAACATCAACAGTGGCAGGAGTTTTCTTCCAGGTTAAACAAGATAAACGCCGATGCACTGAATAACTCAGAGCAAATATCCTTATTGATGCAGCAGTATCGTCTGGATAACTATATAGATGAATTTCGCTTTAAAGCTCACTTAGTCCCTATTACGTCTGAATACGGTTTTCATAGCGCTATGGCGTCATTGCCACGTTCAATGCATTTCAAGGAGGTTGTTGATTTTGACAATTACCTGGCCAGACTGGCTGCGATAGAAACTAATTTCGCTCAACATATCGCTTATATGCGTGAGGGAATGCGCATAGGATTGATGCAGCCCAAAGCTGTATTGGCGGGATTTGAAGAAAGCGTAACGCCTTATTTAGTAGATGATCCCAGCGACAGCGATTTTTACGCGCCGTTTAAATCCATGCCGCAACATATCAGTGCTACCACACAAAAACAGTTACAAGACCGCGCCAAAAACGTGCTTGCGCAATCGGTTATTCCAGCCTACCAAGCTGTTTATGATTTTCTGGTTAACGAATATATTCCCCATGCCCGTGATGACATCGCGGCTAAAAACTGGCCTGATGGCGAAGCTTTTTACCAAAATCGGATTAAGCACTACACCACCACTGATATGTCAGCAAAGGACATCCATGAGCTTGGTTTAAGTGAAGTTAGGCGTATTCGTGGCGAAATGCAGGCAATTGTTGATAAGTTGGAGTTTAATGGTTCCATTGATGAGTTTATTCATTTCTTGCGCACCGACCCGCAATTCTATGCTACCTCAGCAGAAGAGTTACTTAAAGAAGCCTCATTTATAGCAAAGAAAATGGATGCCAAGCTCCCTCAGTTATTTGAGTACTTGCCCCGCACTCCCTATGGCGTGGAAGCAGTACCAGAGAGTATTGCGCCTAAATACACTACCGGTCGGTATATATCGCCTTCCCGTGACGACCAGCCCGGTTATTACTGGGTGAATACCTACGCTTTGGATAAGCGTCCTCTGTATGCGTTAACGGCGTTAACGCTGCATGAGGCAGTGCCTGGTCATCATTTACAAATTTCGTTAGCAGCTGAAATGAAGGATTTACCCAAGGTAAGGCAAAATACTTATATTTCAGCTTTTGGAGAAGGTTGGGGCTTATATTCTGAATACTTAGGTATAGAAACAGATATGTATAAAGATCCCTATAATGACTTCGGTAGGTTAAGCTACGAGATGTGGCGAGCATGCCGTTTGGTGGTCGATACGGGTATGCATATGTTTGGCTGGTCGCGCCAGCAGGCCTTAGACTTTATGCTGACCAACACAGCGCTTTCTGAGCATAATGTTAAAACAGAGGTCGATCGCTATATTTCCTGGCCTGCACAAGCACTGTCGTACAAAATAGGCGAAATAAAAATTAAAATGTTACGTCAGCAAGCTGAAGACAAGCTAGGCAGTCATTTTGATGTGCGAAAATTTCATCGGGCGGTGCTGGAGCATGGATCAGTTCCATTATTCATTCTTGAAAAGAATATTAATAATTTTATTCAGTCAGAGTTATCAAAGGTAAAGTAAAAGCATGTTTCTTGTGGTATTCAGTGTTATTGGCATACTGGTCATTGCACTCATATATTTTGTGTTAAAAGCACAAACTCACCAACGCGAATTGATGCTTGTTCGCAGCACAGCTAAATCCAATGCAAAAAAGGCACATATCGCGTTTACCAATTTGGTAACGCTAAGCAGCGAACTGCAAAATGTGTTTTCACAGCGTTTAGAGGTAGCAAACAGCAAGGGATTAATCGTAGGTGATGACTTCAATGCGGCAAAAACAGTGATCAAGTTGCTATCTGATGTGGTAATGGATTGCTGTGAGAAAGGCCGTACAGTTGAAGAAGTATTAACTCACAGGTTGAAGAACAACAATGTTTCTTTAAAGGATGTCAAAAACTATATCAAAGGAAGGCCGAATGATGTGCGCGTGTCATGGTCTAAAAATACCCCTGAGGGGTTTATCACTGCGTGTAACCTATTTAGCCAATCTTCATTAAATGTGAATAAAACCGATCAAAAATTAGAAGCTAGTTAATCAAAATATAATCCTTTCTAAATCAAAGCACGCTAAATATATGCGTGCTTTTTTGTGTCCCTTAACTTGAAGGGGGACATATTTTGCTTATAATACTGTATATATGAACAGTATTATTTTATTATGTCTGACCGCTTAACTCATTTAACTGTGCATCCCCACCTTTGGCGGGCCAGTTATAAAACATCCTCGGAAAATAAAGCGCGCATCCCCTCTGGCTTTACATTATTAGACAGTGCGTTAGGGGGTGGGTGGCCACAAGCAGGTTTAATTCGTCTTAGAACCCTGCAGGGAATCGGCGAAGTTGAGCTGTTCCTGACGTTATTACAACACATGTGTCACCCACACTTGCTAGTGTTCATAAACCCACCTGGACGTATTCAAGCATCCTGGCTGATAAAATATAAAATTGAGCCAGACGATGTCGTTTTCCTGACAGGCACTCATGAACAGAATCTATGGGCGGCAGAACAATGTTTAAAAAATGACGCTTGCCAAATTGTATTGGTCTGGTCTGGTCAACCTCTTAGTCTAACTCAAGCCCGTCGATTACAGGTGAACGCTAAACAGCACCAGTCCGTTTGTATTCTTTTCGAATATCAGCATGTGCTCCGGCAATCATTACCTCTTGAACTGGACTTATCTCTTATCCGGGAACAAGCAGCAGTCACACTTAACATTGAAAAACAATTAGGTGGATGGCCGCGTGTTGGTTTACAGCTAACCTATTCTCCCATTCCCAGTAATAACTCAATTCTATCGGCCTTTACCCGCTATGCGCAAACGTACTCAAAACACGAACAGGTTAGTTGAGAGAGTTGATAAATTATGTTGTGGCTATTCCTGGATTTTCATCAATTAAGTCTCGACGCTTTAGCACCCATTTTAGATAAAGAAGAGCCACGCCCTTGTGTGATATACGAAGCTGAAGTTAATCAGATTGTGCAATGTAATTCATATGCAACCGAAGCGGGAATTGAGGTGGGAATGGGGATGGCTCAGGCCGCCTCTTTATGTAGTGACTTAAGCATTATTGACTACAAGGTTGATAGAGAAACCAGCCACTTAAAAATATTGGCAAATTCCTTATATCAGCTTATAGGCGATATCGTATTAATTCCCCCTGCTAGCTTAGCCTTAAGACTTGATCCTTCTATAAGGTTTTACGATGGATTACGCCCACTTTGCCAGACCATTATGAATGAATTAAACCAACAAAAGGTCAACTTTCATTTTGCCACTGGTTGGAGTATTGAATCTGCTAAAGTGTTGGCGAAGGCGAAAATGGATAGGATACTTTCTGATCAAGCCGCTATTCATAATGCGTTATTACAATGTCATTTAAACCAGACTGACCTGACCACACAACAGGTCGACTCATTGGCTCGTGTGGGCATTCACACCCTACAAAGCCTGCTGTCGCTTCCCACTACTGAGATAGGAAAACGGTTTGACAATAAGCTAATATCCTATTTAACCGCCTTAAGGGGCGAAGTATTTCCTACCTGTGTATATTTCCACCCAGAAGAAAAGTTCGCAGAAACGATTGAACCAGCCTATGAGATTTCGCAAACCCAGCATCTACTTCCCTGGGTCAACCGATTACTGAATCAGCTTGCTGTATTTCTTCGCCTACGAAATCAAGTAACCGCATCCCTCACATTGACCTTGTTTTTTCGAGAAAAAGAAAAAGAAAGCCTCCAAATCGGCTCTGCTTATCCCCTGTCTTTGGCAGCAAACTGGTTACCTTTATTTGAACTGCATATAGAAAAATTAACTTTAACCGAACCCGTTACAGCTCTTGGCTTAACCGCCAACCAGACCGAGCAAATGAATGGTCACAACAGTGATTTTTTTTACCACCGTTTTCACTATTTTGCCAAGATGCAGTTGCTCGGCAAACTCCAAGCTAAATTAGGTTCTGATAACGTCTGTACACCAACTTTTAATAATGATCACCGCTTGGAGGAGGCTAGCCCTGCAGCAAACTTTCCTGCGTTTATCCCGCACTGGCACCCGCTCTTTATTGCTACAACACCACTTCCCCTTTCTGAATCAAGTCAGATTCAGTTTGGACCTGTGCGTATACAAACAGGCTGGTGGGATGACCAGGACGTTAAGCGTGATTATTTTATCGCCCAAACTTCCAAAGGGGAATTATTACTAGTGTATAAAAGCTCTCCAGAGCAGCAATGGTTTATTCAGGGCTGGTATGGTTAACATGCTTTATAGTGAGCTTTTCTGTCAGAGCAATTTCAGTTTTTTATGTGGGGCGTCCGATCCAGAGGAGCTGGTAAATACTGCTGCTTTTCTGAATTATCAGGCACTTGCTATCACTGACGAATGTTCCGTAGCAGGAGTAGTTCGCGCTCATGCTGAGATTAAGCGAAATCGGCTTCCCTTAAAATTAATTATAGGTGCCTCGTTTACACTTGCAGAGGAATTTTCTTTCCTTCTATTGTGTCCCTACAAACAAGCCTATTCAGAGCTTTGCAGGATCATTACCAATGCCCGCAGTCGTTCGCCGAAAGGTGAGTACCACTTGGCCGAGTGGGATATCAAATCAGTAAAACACTGCTTGATAATTTGGCTTCCTTCTCTGAATAGAGACGTCAATTTACATTGGGGTAAGTGGTTACAAAGGTATCATTCCCAGCGCTGTTGGATAGGGGTTCAACGACTCTTGGATGGCCAAGATCATCACCGCTTTACTATTTGCAGCGACTTAACCGAATCTTTTTCAATTCCTCTTTGCGCTTGCACAGGTGTACTAATGCATCATCCTAAACAGTTACCCTTGCAGCACATTCTGCATGCGATGAGAACGGGTTCCACTGTAGATAAAATAGGAATAGCTGCGCTGAGTAATGCGGAACGTGCTCTGCGCCCACTAAACAAGCTTAGAAAACTTTACCCTGCCCAATGGTTATATGAGACGCAAAAGATTTCCGAGCTCTGCCAGTTCTCCCTTGAAGAACTAAAATATCAATACCCCAAAGAGCTGGTTCCAACCGGTTACACCGCTACCTCTTACTTAAGAGAATGTGTAGAAAAAGGTATTAAGAAACGTTTTCCTGAGGGTATAACCCATGAAGTGCGGCAGGTTATTGAAAAAGAGCTGCTGCTGATTAAAGAACAAGCCTATGAATACTTTTTTTTAACTATCTATGACATTGTTCAATTTGCCCAGCAACAAGGAATTTTATATCAAGGGAGAGGCTCAGCAGCTAATTCAGTGGTGTGTTATTGCTTGGAGATTACTGCCGTCGACCCAAGACAAATCAATGTCTTATTTGAACGTTTTATTTCAAAAGAGCGGGATGAGCCCCCCGACATTGATGTAGATTTTGAGCACGAAAAACGCGAACAAATTATCCAATACATTTATCGTAAATATGGTCGCCAACGCACTGCGTTGGCCGCCACTGTGATCACCTTTCGTTTTCGTAGTGCCTTTCGTGAAGTAGGTAAAGCCTTAGGTTTTGCAGAAAGCCAATTAGGCTATGTACTAAAAAACATTAATCGTCGCGATAAAGCATTACCCTGGCAAAGCCAGCTCTCCGCTTGTGGTATGGATCCAGCCCAGGTAAAAGTGAAACAATTGATTGCCTTAGTGGAGCAAATTATAGGTCTTCCGCGCCATCTGTCTCAACATGTCGGCGGTTTCGTTATATCAGATGGGCCTCTGCACGAGTTGGTCCCAACAGAAAATACTGCTATGCCTGACCGCACGGTCATTCAGTGGGATAAGGATGATTTAGAAAGTCTGGCGTTATTGAAAGTTGATATTCTAGCGCTGGGCATGTTAACGGCAATTCAAAAAAGTTTTCATTTGCTCAATAAGCAATTTCCACAGCCTGTTTCAATCCCTTTTATTACGCGTTTAGGGGATGACAGGCAAGTGTATGACATGGTGTGTAAAGCTGACACAGTGGGAGTTTTTCAAATTGAATCGCGGGCACAGATGACAATGCTGCCTCGATTGAAGCCCCGTTGTTACTACGACCTAGTCGTTCAAATAGCCATAGTGAGGCCTGGCCCTATTCAGGGTGAAATGGTGCACCCATACCTGCGCCGCCGCCATCAACTGGACCCAGTCGTATACCCTTCCAAAGAGGTGGAAAGTGTTTTAGGTCGAACGATGGGAGTGCCCATTTTCCAAGAACAGGTAATTCAATTAGCCATGGTAGCTGCAGGATTTTCTGGAGGCGAAGCCGATCAGCTCAGGCGCGCCATGGCAAGCTGGAAGAAGAACGGCAGACTGTATGAATTTCAGGAAAAAGTAGTATCAGGCATGACCCAACGTGGTTACGATAAACACTATGCCAATCAGATCTTTGAACAGATTAAAGGATTTGGCGGCTACGGCTTTCCTGAAGCTCATTCCGCTTCGTTTGCTGTGTTGGCTTATGTTTCTTGCTGGTTAAAGCATTATTTTCCAGTTGAATTTTACGTTGGATTGTTAAACAGCTGGCCAATGGGGTTTTATACACCTAGTCAGCTGGTGCGTGATGCCCAGCAGCACAATATCAAAGTGCTACCGGTTTGCATTAATGCCTCCTCAATTGAACATGAGGTCGTTTTTGTGCAGTCCGAAAAAGCGATAAGGTTGGGTTTTACCCTGATAAAGGGCTTATCGGATAAAGCGAAAGATAGCATCGTCAGCCATCGTCCCTGTGAGGGCTATCAATCCTTAAGACAAATTCAACAATTATCTCTCTCCCGTGCTGATCTCACAGCGCTGGCTAGCGCTAATGCATTTCACCAATTAGCTGATAATCGGTATCAAACTCGCTGGGAGATGATGAATCAAGAAAAAAATTTGCCCCTGTTTGCCAATCAAGATTCGCAACAGAGTTTTGCGTTTACCCCTTCATCATTGGATAACCTGATAGAAGACTATGCTGCAACCGGTTTATCTATTGAACACCATCCTATAGCGCTTCTGGCAAATCAAAGGTCGCTGAATAAATATTGCTGGTCAAAAGATTTAAGCAATAAAAAAAATAAATCACTGGTGCGTATTATAGGCTGCGTTACGGGCCGCCAGGCGCCCGGCACAGCTTCAGGAGTGACGTTTTTAACTTTGGAAGATCATTTCGGCAATATTAATGTAGTAGTTTGGCAAGCAACTGCGCGTCACCAGCAGCAGCCGTATCTGAAGGCAAGCCTTTTACAGGTAGATGGAATTTTAGAACGCTCTCCAGAAGGCGTAATTCACGTTATTGCTGGTAAATTAACAGATCGCTCTGACTGGCTGTCTGCAATCAATGTACCCTCACGAGATTTCCATTAATTACAACTAATCGAATATAAACACGTATTTTTTTCACTCTGTCTATATAAGTGACACACTTTTTACACGTCAATTCCTTTTCAATTTTCTATCCTACTGTTTTTAAGATATTTTTTTAAGTGGCATGGATGATGTATCTCTTATCAGTGACAACTTGCCCCGCCAGCAGTAAATCGGGGGTTAATCCAAGAAGGAGTTTGTAATGAAAAAGCTTACATTAGCAGTTTTAATTAGTAGTGCATTATCAGCTGGCGCAGTTGCTGGTGATTGGAAGAAAGATAAGATGGAAAGTGCCGATAAAGATCAGATCGAAAGCACTTTCGCGGAATTAGATAATGATGAAAATGGTTTCATCAGCAAAGAAGAAGCTGATGATGACGACATCTGGGAACATTTCGCAAAAATTGATACCGACTCGGACGATCAGCTTAGCCAAGCGGAGTTTGATACTCACTTGCAAAGTATGCCTCAGCATTATGAAGACGATATCACTGCCACCGCACAATCGGGTGCAATAGGTGATATTGATCAAGAAGATACCGTTTCCACGGAAACCTATGTTGATGCGGATCTTGAAAGTGACGACATCGAACGTGATTACGATGGTGACTCAACCACCACTGTGCAAACAGATGCTGAAGCTGACTTAGAAAGCGACGATATTGAAAGAGAGTATGACACAGATACTACCGTCGTAGCCCAGACTGAACGTGATGATGCTGAAGTAGTAATTACTGAACAAGGGCAGGACAGTGACCTTACTGCGAAAAGTGAAGTTGAAGTAGATGCTGAAGCACAAAATAATGAAGAGTTAGAGACTAACTCAGAAATGACTGCCCGCACCGAAAGTGACGTAGATCTACAGGAACAAGATCCTATGGTTCAGCAGGATTCTGAAGTTAAGACTGAGTCTGAAATGAATTCTGAAGACATGGTCGCTAACAACGAGTTCGACATGATGGATACAGACCACGATGGCCAGTTATCCAAAGCGGAAGCAGCTCAAAGTGGCGTAAATGAGTCTTTTGAAGATATTGATGAAGACAACGACCAACTTATTACTCGCATGGAATATGCAGAATATCGTCAAAATCGCTTAAACGATTATGATGAAGATGAAGAGTAATATAGCCTTTGAATAGACAAAAAAGCCTCCATTAGGAGGCTTTTTCATTGGCGCTATAATTTAAAATGAAGAGCCTATTTCTAAGCCCATTACTGTTCCAAGATCACCACTGATAAATTGTTGTATGCTAAGCCCAAATCGTACAGATCTCCCGTTATGACCTAGCCGACCCATTACGAAAGCACCACCGTCCAAGTCAATATCCTCTGAATAGCAACGGGTACAACTGCCAATAGAGCGTTCTGAAATTACAGGAAGACTGAACCCGGCTTGAGCGATAAAATCTATATTATAAGATTTATTGAGCATCCATCGATAACCTGTCGCCCCCTGCAGTAAGATAGCATTCGCATCGGAAGATTCTACGATAATGTATCTTCTATTAAGTGGGCCCTCGCCAATGACTGTCTGCAGGAAGGCGTTATTATCGTCGTACGTAATAAAAGTGAAACCTGCGGTCGAAACCCAATTCGATACTATATAATCTAGATGAAATCCCGTTTGTAGTGCCCTACTCTCAACACCCGCCTGGGAGGCAGCATCACTATCAAGTAAGACCTTCGAAACGTTTGCCCCAAATGACCAGGCAGGATTCGAGCTGTTGGCAAGAATTGGGGCCGAAGTAATCACTGAGACAGCAAGCAAGAATGAACTGACTTTCATCACACGTCTTCATGTTATACATGTAAAGTAACAGTATAATTAAAAAGTCGAAACACTCATAAGAATAAGTTTATTCTTGGATAGTAAACTCCGTTGTTGAACTAAGAATAGGCTAATCCGCACGGATTCACCTCAATGGTGCTTTCGTTAACATCTCTTTGTCAGTTGTGTAAAAGATCTATCCTGGTCGTATATTTTTTTACAGCAGTCAAACTACTTATTTTGATGATTCCTACGAGGGAATGACACTGGGCTGCTACACAAAAACCAAGAGAACTAGCTTACTCAAGGTCCTTTATTCTTAAAATGGAAAACAGGTATCCGGCAAGGGACACACTGCCGTGGAGGTATAAGTCTCTTACATGGCGTGGCTGGACAATCCAGCAGGGAAGGCTGGTTGCCCTGCCCCATAAGCAGAATCACAAGTTTGAACTGTTACCTAATGGTTTTGGCTCCCCATGAATGTCCGCGCAGCATGGCTGCGCTTAAACGCAAAAAGCCCACTCAAATGAGTGGGCTTTTTGTTTAATTGGGAGCCCCGTAGCCGGCAAGGGACACACTGCCGTGCGGGTGTACTACTCTCACATGGGGGTGATGAGCGGTGAGCGCAGCGAGCGAGGGGTGCCTGTGGCACGCCGAGAGTGAAGAACCGGCAGCATGGATGCT
>NZ_JAPFRD010000014.1 GCF_026183695.1 Alteromonas aquimaris
ATTATCGACAATTAGCCGAAGATACGGCAGCATGACTCAAACAAATCCGCCTCCGAATTTACCGGCGCGATTCATCTTGTATAAATGCTTTATACTTCAACTAATTCATTTTACTAATTTAAGCTTTTTGAGAAAATCAATATTTAATTTCTTCTTTGAATCTATTGGGACATTCCTAGTCGCAAGTTCCTGTAGGATATATTCAAATAATTGCCTCCAGCTTTCGTCATCTCCTGAAAAAGATTTCGGAATTTCTTCTTTTAAGGAGTAAATTCCCCCCATTTCGTTAAATGATAAAAAATCTAAGATCCTATCCGCACTTGGTTGATTGGTATACCTACTAAATATTTCGTAAAGCTTAATGTCTACGGAGGGATACTTCTTTTTCAGCAGATTATATACTTTAAAAAAATTTTCATTATCAAAATACCCATCCGGGAGTCCTGCATGAGGAAAGTTTCTTTGATGCGGAGAATTATCTCGCCCATAACCCAGCCATCTTATAAATATAAGAGTACCTTTGTGGTTTTTTAGAGAATCGAGGCGTCTAAAGGTGTATTGAAATCTTTCCTTGGCTTGCTCAAGCTCTTTACTATCATAAAATTCAGGCGGCATTGTATGAGATGATGACGCTATTGAGGAATGAAACCACTTTACGCAGTCCTTTGGATTCAAGTCATGGTGAAAGTCAATTTGAGAATAGCTGCATTTAATACCACCGTTTTTCTTAATCTCAACATTTTCTCTTGATAACACTTTGTTAGGATCGAAGTCTGCGGAAAACACTCTTTCTAACGAGATGAAAGGAGTTACTGTCCAATCAAAAGGAAAAGACTTACTACCGGGACAGTTTTTCTTAATCTGAGTTGCTGTTCTACAGGCCCCGCCAAGGGAGACAAAAACAAAATTTTTCATTATTTAACGAATATAATATCAAAAAAATATTGTAATCCAACGCACCCATAATTTCTACGTAAGAATCCGGAAAAGATAAATTATATAATATCAGTCTACATGCCGGTGTTGTGCTTGGGTACGGTGGCGGGGCTGGCCACGCACATAAGTATTTCCCGCGTTATCATCCTGGCTACTTGAAAAGGTTAGTCGCTACGCAAAACTATTCTGCGGTCACGGCCGCGTGCCTGTTGGTCAAAAAGACACTTTTTAATGAAGTCGGTGGCCTGGACGAATCCAATCTCAAAGTAGCCTTCAATGATGTTGATTTTTGTTTAAGGGTGCGAGAAACCGGTGTACATAACTTGTATTGCGCCGAAGCTGAAATGTTTCATTATGAAAGCATTTCCAGAGGATTAGATATTTCACCTGAAAAAGCGCAGCGATTTAAGCGAGAGCTGGATTTCCTGCAACAAAACTGGGCAGGGTATATCGAATATGACCCCGCATATAACCCTAACTTAACCTTACGAAGAGAAAATTTCTCCATTAGGGAGGGATAGAGCGGAGAATCGTTTATTCGGCGAGGGCAACATTCACTTCTTCGACGGAAATACCAGCGTTAGAAGCGTATTGCCTTATCACACTCTCTTCAACCCCTGCGTTCTGAGCAGCATGCAGAATACGAAGTTGCTGCTCCTTTTCACTCAAGGTGTTATTGATGGCCGTACGAATGAGTTCGTCTTTTTGCGCAGGAAATACCGCTAGTAAAGCTTCTACAACGTACTCGCCTACATAGGGAACGGCATTTAACGCAGTCGTCATAATCTCAACGATTTTATTGGGATGTTTCAAGGATAGTGTTTGAACTATGCTATCTGCAGAATCTGGCTCGGTAAGCACTGCAACCCTTACAATATCATCCAGTTCTTCAGGTGTGGCATTCGCTGCAGCTTGCACAACAAAATCTACATAAGTGGGTTCAGCATTTATTGCCAACTCTACAATATTTGGGCATGAGCTTACGTTTCGTCGTATTGCTAGCTGGACAATTTCCTCTGTCGCTGCCGGTTGCGCCGAAATAGCCGCATGAATAATTTCCTGATAGTGATCAGGATAGGTAGTTAATGCTACATCAACGATGGAGACAATATCTTGCGGGTAATGACTGGCGATAGAGCGGATGGCTCTCCCCACTGACATTGTTTGTGAAACTTGTCGTTTAAGAAATTTCTTTTGAAATTCCAGATTAGAAGGATCAGGCTCTGTTGGCGTCACAGCCTGAAGACCAGTACAGACCACTGCACAAGCAATTGCATTGATAAACCAAATTTTGCGCACCATTACTTCAAACCCTCAAGGAAACAACAACCACTTATTAATATTATTTAATCCATATATGTAAGAACGTGAGTCTTCCTTGAAAGTTCAGTTTTCAAAATATTAACAACTTAGAATGAAAAATAACCGGTTAAACAAAATAAAGCAAATTTATTGAGTATAGGTATTGACGTAAAGTTATTTATCTCTACAATGCGCATCCGCTTCGGCAGGAAAGTCAAAACGACAACTTGCAGGAAAAGGCGAAAGCCTTATCGGAAGCGG
>NZ_JAPFRD010000015.1 GCF_026183695.1 Alteromonas aquimaris
TGGGGTGAAGTCGTAACAAGGTAACCGTAGGGGAACCTGCGGTTGGATCACCTCCTTACCTTAAAGAATCGAGTTACCTTTTGACGTAGTGCTCACACAGATTGTTTTGTTATTAAAAGAAAGAACGACCAAAGTTTTATTGCAAGCATTTGTTTTGTAATGGGGTGCGGCTTGAAGAGTGCGGAAGGAGCATACTTATGTATGTGACTGACAAGCGATGAAATCAAGCGCCACAGTACGAAGCAAAGGTGAAGCAAGAAACGGGGCTATAGCTCAGCTGGGAGAGCGCCTGCCTTGCACGCAGGAGGTCAGCAGTTCGATCCTGCTTAGCTCCACCACTTTGCGCAGTCTGCTTAGAGTCAGATTGCAAGCAGTTAAGTGTTAGGCAAGGCGACTGAGAAGCGAGTGAAGGAGCATACATCAGTATGTGACTGAGTGAGCGCCGAACCAAGCCGCAGCAAAACGCTTAATTGCGCAGCAAGCTGGAGGCTTGTAGCTCAGCTGGTTAGAGCGCACCCCTGATAAGGGTGAGGTCGGCAGTTCAAGTCTGCCCAAGCCTACCAATTCTACTTGGTTTTGTCATTTTCAAGCGCTGTGATACTCATGTGCTACTCGCACACTGCGTTTCTCGCGTTGAAACTGCCTGCACCAAACGAATTGGTTGATGTTTAGAGTCTTAATGAATAAGAAGGCTTATTGATTAAGGTTTTAACCTTAAACGTTCTTTAACAATTTGGAAAGCTGATATTAATAGTAATCAATCAAAAGAGTAACTGAGATTGAATATCGAAAGATGTTCTTTCACGCTGATACTCTACTTGACTTGAATTGCTTGTTATCGAAAAGCGCTGAAAAGCGTGTCAATCGGCAAGTCCGATTGATAATGAGATGACAAGGCAATTTCACGATTAGCTAGTCATCATACAGCAGAGAGCAATCTCACCTAACCCTGGACAAAAAGGCGGGGTAGGCGGTTGATATCCATCCTTTTAGGTTGTCGCAAACCTTTGGAATATCAACTAAACAGCTATGGAATCTTATGAGTCATGTCAATAAGAGGAAATAGCGAGTGATGGGTTTCTAGACGAGCGAAACGACGAGTGAGCGGAGGCGCATACGAATAGTATGTAACTGAGTGAACGAGGAAGCGCCGCGGAGTATAGGAAGCCAGCACGAAGCTATTTAGGGTTGTATGGTTAAGTGACTAAGCGTATACGGTGGATGCCTTGGCAGTTAGAGGCGATGAAGGACGTGTAAGTCTGCGAAAAGCTGTGGTGAGCTGACAAAACGCATTTGAGCCACAGATGTCCGAATGGGGAAACCCACCTGTTTACAGGTATCGTTACATGAATACATAGTGTAACGAGGCGAACGAGGGGAACTGAAACATCTAAGTACCCTTAGGAAAAGAAATCAACCGAGATTCCCCTAGTAGCGGCGAGCGAACGGGGAGCAGCCCTTAAGCTGCATAAGAAGTAGTGGAAGCCTCTGGGAAGTGGCGCGATACAGGGTGATAGCCCCGTACATGAAGAGTCTTATGTAGTGAAATCGAGTAGGTCGGGACACGTGTTATCTTGACTGAATATGGGGGGACCATCCTCCAAGGCTAAATACTCCTAACTGACCGATAGTGAACCAGTACCGTGAGGGAAAGGCGAAAAGAACCCCTGTGAGGGGAGTGAAATAGAACCTGAAACCGTATACGTACAAGCAGTGGGAGCCCCATCACTAAGTGCCTTAGTGGTGAGACTCACC